>NZ_CM129666.1:0-3255296 GCF_052978285.1 Castellaniella sp. UC4447_H14
CCAGCCGTGTTTGCCAGGCATATCACCACGACCCGAAACATGTCGGATTCTCCAGCTTAGGGCTGTCCATGTTTTGGGAGGACGTCATCCACACACAAAATGGAAATGCTCTCGCGCAGGGCGTACGGCTTCAGGAACTTTGAGAATTACCGCTTGAGAGTCTTGGCCCAATGCGGCTGGAACGGTGTCATCAACCGTGTCTGACGAATGCCCATCCCCCGTTAATGGGGTAGAGCCGAAATTCGTAACCCATTGATTTCATTGGTCGGGGCGACATGATTCGAACATGCGACCCTCTGCTCCCAAAGCAGATGCGCTACCAGGCTGCGCTACGCCCCGACTGTGTTTCAAGAGACTGACTCAAGGCGCAACAGTATACCTTAGGCGGTCTGCCGGTTGGGCTCAACTAACCCGTGATGCAGGAGTTCCGGCAGACTGTGCGCCTGGTGACGGTAGGCCCAAGTCGGCCAGAGCGCGTGGGCCAGCGCGATGCGGCCCAGATCGGCGTCTCCAGTCAGCGGCGTGTAGGTGTCGGGGGCCGCATAGCGGTAATACAGGGGCTCCCGGTGCGGCTCCAGCACCACCAGCGTGTCGCCGCGCAGATAGCCGTAGTGGTCTTCGTACTGCATCATCGCGCGGCCGCCCGTGCCCGGGCGCGTCAGGTCGTGACCGATCATGGGATGGGCGTCGGAGACGCCGATCAGCGACAGCAGGGTCGTGGGCAGGTCGATCTGGCTGATGATGCGATCATCGCGCCGCCCGTCTATGCCGGCCCCCACGATCAGGGCCGGGATGTGAAAGTGCCGCAGCGGAATGCGCTGGGCGCCCCCCACGCGTGCATCGTGGTCGGCCACGATCAGAAACACCGTGTCCTTCCAGTAGTCGCTGCCTTGGGCCCGCTCGAAGAACTGGCCGATGGCCCAGTCGGCGTAGCGGACGGAGTTCTGTACCGTGGCGGGATCGCCCTGCACAGGGATGCGGCCCGCCGGGTACTCCCACGGCGTGTGGTTGCTGACGGAGAAAGCCAGGTGCAGCGTAGGCTGGTTGGTGCCTCGCGAGAGGAGAGCGTGCAGCTTGTTGAACATGTCTTCGTCGCTGGCGCCCCACGTGCCGACGAACGCGGGCGATTCGAAACTGGGCAGGTCGTGCAGTTCGTCGAAGCCGTTTCCCAGGAAGAAACTCTTCATGTTGTCGAAGTGGGCTTCCCCTCCGTAGATGAAGCGCGACCGGTAGCCGTGGCGGCGCAGGAGCTGCGCCAGCGTGAAAAACCGGCTCTGGGCACCGCTCAGGCGTAGCGCCGCATCCGACAGCGTGGGGGGAAAGCCCGCAGTGACCGCTTCGAGGCCGCGTACGGACCGCGTGCCCGTCGCGTAGGCCCGCGTGAAGTTCCATCCTTGTTCCGACAGTGCGTCCAGGCAGGGCGTCAGCCCCGCGCCCCCCAGGTTTCCAACGTACTGGGCCCCGAGGCTTTCCTGCACGATCAGCACCAGATTGCGGGGCCGTTCCGGTTGTCGGCTTGCCGGCTGCGAGTGCAGCGTCGGCAGTTCGGGCGGGCCGGACGGGATGCCGCTTTGCTCGCAAATGACGGACCGCAGGACGTCATCCGGCAGATCGCCGTACACGTCGGCGGCCGAACGTTCGTTCTTGGCAGCGTACAGGGCGAACAGCACGCTGTAGATCGAATTCAGCGGCAGTGTGTTCAGCAGACTGTCGCCGCACCAGGCGACGGATGATGGGTTGATGGGCCGGTGGCCCAGCGTGCCACGGATCGCCAGCGCGATGATGGCGCCGATGACCAGCGTCAGCACTATGCGCCAGGGCCACGCCGGCAGCGGGTCGGGCTGCGCCCCAGCGAACCAGACATGTCCCAGCCAGGCGGCTATCGCCAGCATGATGGCCGCCGCCAGCAGCACCAGCTTGTAGCCCTTCCAGAGCATCCCGAAAACCTCCTTGGGATACTTCAGGTATTCGATGTACAGGCGGTTGGGGCGGCTGTCGTATTCCTGGATGAATTGGGGGGTAGAGGCTTCCAGCAGCACGAAAATCAGCCAGACGGCCTGCAGCCACCAGCCGGTCAGCCACACCGCCACCGGCTGGTCGGCCAGCCAGGGAGACAGCAGGGCGGGGATGCCGGCCCACATCGCGATCTGGTTCAGATCGATGCGCAGCCCCCACCGCAAGATCGTCCAGGGTCCTCCAGCCGCGTGGACTCGCGCCCATAGCCACGCGATCAGCGCGAGCCGGCTCAAGGTGAACAGCGCCAGCGTCGCCAGGCAGAAAATCAGGATCTGAGTGAACATTGTTCTCGGGTGTCAGGGCACAAGGGCAATGCCGATGCGCCATTGGGGAGAGTGCTTCTGGTTGTAGTCCAGCAGCGTCTCGCCGTATCCCCTGAAGTACTGTGTGTACAGGTATCCATTCATGTGCAGGAAGGTCCGCTTCAGCGGCCAAGCCAGCTCCAGTTGCGTGGCGTTGCGTCCGCCCGTGCCCTGGCGGTACAGCGCGGACAGCACCAATCCATCGTCCTGGGCCCAGCGCAGTTTCCAATCCACGTACCCCAGCGAGCCCGGATAATCCATTTCGGGGTCTGTTCGCACATAGTGTTTGAAACGCGGCATGAAGCTCAATGTGCTTCCGGTATCGAATCGGTAGTTGAGTTCGGGCTGGATGTACAGATCGTTCAGAGAGCGGGAATCGATGCCGCTCCTGCCGTTGGATTTGTGCTCCAGGCCGGTGTTCAAACCCAGGGACCACCGTTTATCGGGCGTTTCAATCAGCGACTCGCGGGCCCAGAACAGGCTGGGATTGTAGGTCGTGTCCACGAAGGGGATGGAATCGGAATGGAGGTCCCACAGGGTCGTCTGGGTGTAGCCCAGATACCAGTTGTTCATGAAACTCGCATGCTGGGGATCCGTCGGGCTGATCAGCCGGTATTTGAGACTCACCTGGAAACGCGCCGAGGCGCCGTCCTTGGTGCCGGCGATGAAGTAGATGGGATCATAGGGCGAGATGGCGTTGCGGAAGGTCTCGAAGGGCGACAGGCTGGGGGTCGCCGCAGCCGGGCTTGCGCTCTGATTTGTCGCCTGTGTTGCTGTCGCTGTTGCTGCCGCCGCCGTGCTCGGGGTCGAATTCCCGGACACTGCGAGGTGAGCGTCCGGCTGCCCGGCATCGGCAAGGGTGGTCGATCCGCCGCCTTCGACGCGCAGCGCCAATAACTCCCCGTCGGCGCCATTCAGGCGCAAGGTCAGCAGACCGCTGGCGTTCGCCGGTACCCCCCCGGTCCAGATCATCTGTGTGAAGGTATTGGGGGGCAGATTCACGGCATCCGGGGACGTCCGGAGATGAAAACGTGCCGGCGTGGTGTGGCCGCTGGCATCGACCCATTGGCCCTCCAGTTCTTTGGCGACGGGGCTCGCCAGAGGGGCGCCAGTATCGTTGTAGAGGAGTCCCTGTATCTCGACGTTTGTGCCGGCCTCGGCATGGCCACTACCCAGATGGTAGAGCAGTCCGGCGCGAGCCGCCCCAGCCGGCAGCGCGGCAACCGCGAGCAGCAGCAAGCAGAAGAAGCGTATCGTGGCGGAGCGGAGAACGGACATGATGCGGGCGAAACAGAAAGCATTGTCCGGAACTTTAGCATCCGCAGGGTAGAATTCGGGTCTGCGGCCTCTCGGCCGTTCTCACCGCCCTTAGCTCAGCTGGATAGAGCAACGGCCTTCTAAGCCGTAGGTCGCCCGTTCGAATCGGGCAGGGCGGACCAAAAACTCACGGTACATGCCGGACAGCACGCTTCCCGAGCGCGACGAACGCAAGTCGCAGAACAGCACCATCCTCCTATCAATCCCTGCCACACCGCCCGAAGGCGTGCGGCGGCTACTCGGCCAATTTGTCGGGTGCGGCCGGTGAATCAGAAATACGCAATATGATTTGTATGACAGAAATACAGGTCAGGCTGTGTATTTCCGTCCAGGTTCTGTGCTCTATAGAGCAATCAAGCGGTGTGCAGTCCTGTTCGCTGCTTGCCGGCGGATTCGCCGTAGCCAGCGTCGGCCCATAAGCCGCTATCGAATCGCCATGAACGCCTTCGCCGTCGCATCCCGCTGGAGCGGAATTGTCCGGTCCGGCACCGGCTGTGGTGGCGGGCATGCCGGGATATCGCCCGGATCCCTGGGCTTGTCCAACGTGAAGACGCTGGAAAAGCTGGTGGCATTTTTAAACCGGTCCCCGTCCAGTAGCGGCTCATTGCTACCCGGGCGGGCGATTTCCGCCAAGGTCTTTGCAATCGACACATGATCGTGGAACGTATGATCGATCGTCGCCTCCCGCACGAACGGCGACACAATGAGCGTCGGGACCCGGAATCCGTAACGGTCGAACCGGAAGTTGTGCTTGGTCAGGATCGTGGGCCGGGCGGGGGCGGGATTTGCGACCCCGATATTTCTCGGGTCCGGGATGACGTGATCGAAAAATCCGCCGTGTTCGTCGAATGTGATCAGCAGCGCGCATTCGTTCCAGTAGGACGAGTCCTTCAGCGCTTCATAGATGTCCCGGACCAAGGCTTCGCCCCTGCGGACGTCGCCGGTCGGGTGCATCGAATTGCCATTCCTGAATTTGAGTATCGGGTCGTAGCGGGGCTCGATGAACACGAACTTGACCGACTCGTCCAGGCCGTTTTGTGCCAGCGCTTCCAGGAATGCGTCCATCTGCATGAAGCGCGCTGCACGGCCATCCTTGTCGGTCCCCTTGACTGCTTTTGCCTGCGGCGTATCACCGTGGGCCACTAGCCACTCATCGGGTTCCAGCCGTGTGAGCAGCGAATCGCTGCCGCTACCGAACTTCTCGCCATCAAACAAATTGGACTCGATGACCTGGGAGTCCGACGGCGAGGAGTCCAGTCCCCACGACGTGCCGGCGAGGGCGAAGAACCGGTTCGGCCAGGTGGGTCCAGGCACGCTGGAAAACCAGCGATCGCATACCGCAAACTGATGGGCCAGGAAGTTGATGACGGGGAGTTGATCGGGTGCGAAACAGCGCAGTCCGCTGGACGTATCAAAGCCGTATTGGTCCAGGCAGCAGGCGAAGCCCAAATCATTCGGCCGGGCCGCTATTGGCGGATAGCTGCCGTCGGCCGGCAAAAGGATGCTGTCCGAACGGAAGCTTCCGGTGATGCCCGGGGCATCACGGCCGCACAACTGCAGCAGCACGTCGGAAAATTCGTGGCCGGGATCGAAGGCGAGCCGGAACGGCGCTCCTTGCCCGACGGGGTGCGGCTTGCCGGCACAATCCGCATTCGTGTAGAGCGGCTTGCCGAGGAGCCCGTCTGCCTGTGTCGCGGATCCATCAGGCTGCCAACCGCGCAAATCCGACCAGCCGAGCAGGTTGTCGTAGGAGCGGTTTTCCAGCATCAACACGAACAGCTTTTTGATCGCGGACTGGATGGCCATGGTTGTTATCGCTCTTCATGACGCTCGCTTTCCGGGGGAAAGCTGAAAAAATTGTACGCGCCAGCGTCATGCGCGCCAAGATGGGGGCGGGTGGCCCGCGTCAATGAAACGGCACCGTCCTGGCATCGGAGGCGGGCGGTTGCATGAAGAAATCATGCAGGTACTTCTCGCCTTCATCGTCCAGGATCGTGACCACGGTTTTCAGCTCTGGATGCAGTTCGCGGATCCGCTTTGCGGCCAATAGATGCGCGCCGGAGCTGGGTCCGCAGAATAGCCCGCGTGTGCGCGCGAGCTTTCGCATTTCGTCCACCGCGTCGTTGCTCGACACACCCAGCGTGTCGTTCACCAATTCGCGGTGGTGGGCGAAGATCCCCGGCACGAAACCATCGGAGATGCCCTCGATCTGATGCAGGGCGACCTCGCCACACAGAATAGTGCGGGATTCCGACGGCTCCATGGCGAACAGCCGTACGTTCGGGTTGACCTTGCGGAAGGCCTGGCCCACTCCGATCAGGGTGCCGCCAGTCCCCACCCCGTGAACGAAGGCATCGGGGATGCGTCCGGCCGGCAGTTGGGCCAGGATCTCGGGCCCGAGCAGCTCACGGTTTTCCTCGACGTTCCACTCCGATTCGAATTGGCCGGGAAAGAAGAAGCCCGGCTGCTGGCCGAGCTGGCGTGCGCGCTCCAGCGCATCGTTGACGTGGAACGTGCCGCTGAAGAGCACTTCGGCGCCATAGGCGCGCGAAATGGCAACGCGTTCGGTGGACAGCCCTTCGGGCATGACAACGATCATCTTGTAGCCCTTGACGGCGGCCACCATGGAAAAGGCATTGCCCGTGTTGCCGCTGGTGGCTTCCACGATGGTGTCGCCCGGCTTCAGCGCGCCCGTCTGCTCTGCTCGTTCGATGATGTATTGGGCGATGCGCGCCTTGATGGATCCGGAGGGATTCAGGAACTCGCACTTGGCGAACAGGCCGTCGATTTCAATGAGCGGCGTGCCGCCTACTGCGTCCAGGATGTTGGCGGATACGCCGGTGTAGCGGATGGCCATGGTGTCTCCTCGGGTGGCTGGAACGACAAGGCGCCTGCGCCGCTTGTGGCAGCAAGGTTGACGCCCGCTCCCTGACGACATTATCGATCCTTTGCCGCGACATACCAGGGGATCCCACAGGATCGCTCCGGTATCCCGGCTGGTGCGGCGCCGATGCATGCGAGCCCGCATGCGAAACGAGTATCCTTTGCCTTGCCTTGCCTGCGGCGCGTGCCGTGCCGATCCTTTGCCAAACACCTCACCACAGATTGATTCTCATGAACAGATTCCGCTTTTTCGCCGGCGTTCTGGCGCTGTGCATGTGGATACCGGCGCAGGCAGACGAAGTAATGGTGTCGGCGGCGGCCAGCCTGACCAATGCATTCAAGGATCTTGCCGCCCAGTACCAGTCGGCGCATCCGGGCGAGCGGATCCTGACCACCTTTGGCGCGTCGGACGTGGTGCTGCGCCAAATCATCGAGGGCGCGCCGGCTGATGTGTTCGCCTCGGCCGACCAGAAGGCCATGGACAAGGCCCAGGCGGCCGGCGTCATCGACCCGGCAACGCGCGTGAACTTCGTGCGCAACGAGGTCGTGCTGATCGTACCCATGCGGGACCCCCACCGTATCGAGTCACTGTCTGACTTGGGGAAGCGGGGTGTGGACCGTATCGCCCTCGGGAATCCGGTGTCGGTGCCGGTGGGCCGGTACACGCTGGCGGCGCTGGAGAAAGCGGGCTTGTGGACGACGGTGCGGGCGCACCAGATCCTGGGACAGAATGTGCGTCAGGTCCTCAGCTACGTGGAACGCGGCGAGGTGGATGCCGGCTTCGTCTTTGCGACGGATGCCGCCCTGATGAAGGACAAGGTCCGTGTCGTGCAAGTCGTGGCCACGCCGACCCCGGTGGTCTATCCGATTGCGCTGGTGCATCGGGAAGGGCGCTCGGCCAGTGCCCCGGAATTCCTGAAATATGTGCTGTCGGATGCCGGACGGGCCGTGTTGCGGCGCTACGGATTCAGCCGCCCGTGACGGCTGTGTCGGCGCGTGATCACGAGGATGACTGATTGATGAGCGATGTCTGGGTTCCGCTGCTGCTGTCCCTGAAGGTCGCTGGCTGGGCGACTGTGCTCGCATCGCTGGCCGGCATTACCGTGGCCTATGGCCTGTCGCGCAAGGGTTCCCGTTTGGGCGATTTCTTGGACTCGCTGCTCACGTTGCCCATGGTGTTGCCGCCCACCGTGATCGGATACTACTTGCTGGTGCTGTTCGGGCGTCGCGGCTGGCTGGGGGGCTGGCTTCAGGATCACGGTATCGAACTGGTCTTTACCTGGCAGGGCGCGGCCGTGGCGGCTTCGGTGGTGGCGTTCCCGATGGTGCTGAAGGCCTCGCGGGCGGCTTTTCTGGGAGTGGATCGCCGGCTGGAGCAGGCTGCCGCGGTGCTGGGTGCGGGGCGCGTGGCGGTGTTCCTGCTGGTCAGCCTGCCGCTGGCGGCTCGCGGAATTCTGGCGGGGATATTGCTGGCCTTTGCGCGTGCTCTGGGCGAATTTGGGGCCACGCTGATGGTGGCAGGCAGTATTCCGGGGCGCACGCAGACCCTCTCGATTGCGATCTACGAAGCGGTGCAAGCCGGTGACGATGGCACAGCCAATATTCTGGTGCTGGTGACTTCGGCGACCTGTGTCGTGGTCCTGTGCGTCGTGGCCTGGCTGCTTCGGCGCAGCGGCTCGGGGTGGCTGGTGGGGCGGCGCTGACAGTTTCCAGGGGCTCAGCCTCCCGCCGTGCCCATTGTGGATCTGTACGCTTGCGTGGTCTGGGGTGTCAGGTACCCGATGCCAGTGCCGCCGCGTACCCCGCCGCCATGTCGGGCCATTGGGGAATCCAGCCGCTGCCCCGCAGTCTTCCGTTGGACAGGCGCTTGCCGTCCGGCGGCCGGAACTGCCGATCGGGCCGGGGACTGTCCGACATCCGGGCCAGCGCATCGTAGAGATCCGCGGTGGGCATGGGACGGTCGTCTGTCCCGATGTAGCAGGGCATCGGATGCGCCAGGGTCAGAAGGTGGGCGCAGGCTGCCGCAGCGTCGTCGATGTGGATGCGGTTGGCCCAGTGACCCGGACCGCCAGGCGCCTTGATGCGCCCGGCCCGCAGGCCGTCAATCAGCCGCAGGCGTCCGGGGCCGTACAGGCCCGAGAGGCGCAAGGCGGTACCGGTCGACGCCCCCGGGAGCTTCGCCAGCCGTTCATGCATCAGGGCTTCGGCCCGCAGCATGGATCTTCCCCGAAAATCGTCGGGGCGGGCGGGCGTTTCCTCGTTGACCCAGGCCTCCGAGGGTCCCCAGACGGCCGTCGAGTCCACCAGCACGCAGCGCCTCAATCGGTCCGGTTCAGGGAGCGCGTCCAGCAGCATCCCCAGCCCTCGCGGATACACTCCATCGTAGGCTTCCGGTGTGCGGCGATCGGGTGCGGGCGCGTACAGAATGTGCGTGACGGACGGCGTGGCGGACAGCACCGCGGACAGGCTTGATGGGTCCCGAAGATCCGCCTGGAACCATCGGATCCGGCCGCCCGCGTCGTGCGAGAGCGGATGGCGGCGCAGGCCGACGCAGCGCCATGACGAGGGGTCCAGACGGCGAGCCGTTCGCGCGCACAGATCGCCGCCGATCAGAAGCAGAGTGTTCATTCCGCACTTATAACCCGTCCGGTGCCCTGTCTGCCTGGGGTGAGAGCCTCGCCTGGCCGTGCGCTCGGAGTCCGATGGGCGGGGACAGCGGGAAAGGGGCGCGAGGGTCCGCCGGTCCGGCGTAGCGGGGTTGAGGATTTGCATCGGCCGCTCGCTCGGCGAGGATCCCGTCAAATAGAATGACGGTCTGGAGAAACTCATTTTGCAGACACCTGATCATGGCTGAAACCTTCCCTTTGCGCCGCGCGCATCCCGACGAACTGCTGGTCGGGCTGGTGTCCATCTCCGACCGGGCGTCGGCGGGCGTTTACGAGGACAAGGGCATCCCGGCGCTGGAGCAATGGCTGCAACGGGCGCTGACGCGCCCGCCCCGGATCGTCTCCCGGCTCATTCCCGATGGCCGGGAAGGCATTGCGGCGACGCTGCGGGAATTGGTGGACGAGGCCGGCTGCGATCTGGTGCTGACCACCGGCGGCACGGGGCCCGCACGGCGTGATCTGACGCCGGAGGCCACCCTGGACGTCGCCACTCGCGAGATGCCCGGCTTCGGCGAGCAGATGCGCCAGGTCAGCCTGAAATTCGTGCCCACCGCGATTCTGTCGCGACAGGTGGCCGTGATCCGCGAGCTCCCCGACCATGCGGCGCTGATTATCAATCTGCCCGGTCAGCCCAAGGCCATCCAGGAGACGCTGGAAGGGCTGCGGGGCGCCGACGGAGGGTTGCAGGTGCCGGGCATTTTCGCGGCGGTTCCGTATTGCCTGGATCTGATCGGCGGCCCCTACGTGGACACGCACGATGAGATCGTCAAGGCCTTCCGGCCCAAGTCGGCGCGGCGCGGGTGACGCGCCAGTTTCGTGAGACTACACCATGCGTCTGGGTCGTTTACCGCGCAGCTGGATCGGTCAAGCGCCCGAGGCGCTGGTGTCAGCAACGATTCTCGTTCGGCCTTAAAATCACAGGAATCTGATTTTCCGCCATTTTTTCATTCTGGAGATCCGTCATGGCCCTGGTTTCCATGCGTCAGCTTCTCGATCACGCAGCCGAGCACGGCTACGGGATTCCCGCCTTCAACGTCAATAATCTGGAACAGGTTCAGGCCATCATGGAGGCCGCCGACCAGACCAGCAGTCCGGTGATCATGCAGGCCTCGGCCGGGGCCCGCAAGTACGCCGGCGAAGGCTTCCTCAAATACCTGATCCAGGCGGCTGTGCAGTCCTATCCGCACATTCCGGTGGTCATGCACCAGGATCATGGCCAGTCCCCGGACGTTTGCCGCGGCGCCATCGCCCTGGGCTTCTCCAGCGTGATGATGGACGGCTCGCTCATGTCCGACGGGAAGACCATCTCAATCTACGAGTACAACCTGGACATGACCCGACAGGTCGTGGAAATGTCGCACAAGGTCGGCGTGACCGTGGAAGGCGAACTTGGCTGCCTGGGTTCGTTGGAAACCATGAAGGGTGACAAGGAAGACGGTCACGGCGCCGAAGGCACCATGACGCGTGAGCAACTGCTCACGGATCCGGAGCAGGCGGCGGACTTCGTGCGCCAGACTCAGCTGGACGCCCTGGCCATTGCGGTGGGGACCAGCCACGGCGCCTACAAATTCAGCCGCAAGCCCACCAGCGAAACCTTGTCGATCCAGCGCGTGAAGGAAATCCATGCGCGCCTGCCCAACACCCACCTGGTCATGCATGGCAGCTCCAGCGTGCCCCAGGAACAGCTCGCCATCATCCGCGAGTTCGGCGGCGACATGAAGGAAACCTACGGCGTGCCGGTCGAGGAAATCCAGGAGGCCATCAAGCACGGCGTGCGCAAGGTGAACATCGACACCGACATTCGCCTGTCCATGACTGCGGCGATCCGCAAGTTCTTCGCGGAAAATCCCTCCAAGTTCGACCCGCGCGAATATCTGAAACCCGCTCGCGAAGCTGCAAAGAAGCTGTGCGTGGCGCGCTACGAGCAGTTCGGCACGGCAGGACATGCCTCGCAGATCAAGGCCATTCCGCTGTCCGATATGGCCGCCCGCTACGCCTCGGGCGAACTCAAGCAACAGGTGAAATAAGCCCTCATGACGGCCTTGCTTGAAACCTCCATCACGTCGCTGCCTCTGTTGGGGCGCGGCAAGGTCCGCGACATGTATGCCGTGGGTGACGACAAACTGCTGATCGTGGCGACCGACCGGATTTCGGCGTTTGACGTGATCCTGGGCGATCCGATTCCGGGAAAGGGCAGGGTCCTGACGGCGCTGACCGAGTTCTGGCTGAAGCGCCTCGGGCACCAGATGCCGACGCACGTGACCGGCATCGCGCCCGAGGATGTGGTGGCGCCGCAGGAGCGCGACCAGGTCACGGGCCGCGCCATGGTGGTCAAACGGCTCAAGCCCATCCTGGTCGAAGCCGTCGCCCGAGGCTATCTGGCTGGTTCAGGATGGAAGGACTATCAGGCGCATGGCTCTGTGTGCGGGGTGGCGCTGCCCGCCGGACTGCGCCAGGCCGAAAAGCTGCCGCAACCGATCTTCACGCCTGCGGCCAAGGCGGAGTTCGGGCATCACGACGAAAACGTCGATTTCGAATACGTGGTGGACCAGGTCGGCCAGGAAACGGCCGAAGCAGTGCGCACGGCTACGCTGTCGCTATACGCCGAGGCGGCCGAATACGCCCGGGGACGCGGCATCCTGATTGCCGACACCAAGTTCGAATTCGGTCTGGACGAGCACGGTACGCTGCACCTCATGGACGAGGTGCTGACCCCCGATTCGTCACGCTTCTGGCCGGCTGACGGCTATGCGCTGGGCATCAGTCCGCCATCGTTCGACAAGCAGTTCGTGCGAGACTGGCTGGAAACCCAGGATTGGGGCAAGAAGCCGCCGGCGCCCAAGCTGCCGGCCGATGTGCTGCAACGCACTGCCGCCAAGTACCAGGAGGCTCTGGATCGGTTGTCCCAGGGCGCGGCATGACGACAGTGTCGGGTTCAACGCCTGGGGCTTCGGCTCACAACGTTTCGGAGACGTCCAGCGGCTCCTCGCCTGAAGACGCCGCGATCGGCGGCGGATCGCCGACGCGGAGTGCCTCCCCTGTCGTCGGCCTCATCATGGGATCTTCCAGCGACTGGGAGGTGATGCGGCATGCGGCGGCCATTCTGGATGAATTCGGTGTGCCCTATGAATCCCATGTGATTTCGGCGCACCGCATGCCGCTGGACATGGTGGAATACGGCTCTCAGGCATACAACCGGGGCTTGCGCGCCATTGTCGCGGGGGCGGGTGGTGCCGCTCATTTGCCGGGCATGATGGCGGCGCTCACGCCGGTGCCGGTGTTCGGCGTGCCGGTCCCGTCGCGGTATCTGCGCGGCGAAGACTCGCTGTTGTCGATTGTGCAAATGCCGCGCGGCGTGCCGGTGGCGACATTCGCCATTGGTGAATCGGGCGCGGCCAATGCGGCTCTGCATGCGGTGGCCAACCTGGCCATGACGGACGGCGATCTGTTGCTGCGATTGAAGGCGTACCGTGCGCGCCAGACGGACAAGGCTCGCGCCATGGCGGTGCCGCCGGAGAGCGCATGAGCACCTCCCCTGAACCTCGGCTTCCGGGAGCGTGGCTGGGCATGCTGGGCGGCGGCCAATTGGGCCGCATGTTTTGCCACGCAGCCCAGGCCATGGGCTATCACGTGGCCGTTCTCGACCCGGCCGAGATCAGTCCGGCCGGCATGGTGGCCGACTGGCACATCCGTGCGGCCTACGATGATCCGGCCGCACTGGATCGGCTTGCTCAACGTTGCGTGGCCGTCACGACCGAGTTCGAGAACGTTCCGGCGGACAGCTTGCGGCGCCTGGCCCGAACCTGCATCGCGGCGCCTTCGGGCGATTGCGTCGCCGTTGCACAGGATCGGGTTGCCGAAAAGGCCTTCATTCGCAAGTCGGGCGCGGCCGTGGTGCCGCATGCCGCCGTTCAAGCGGCCACCGATCTGCAAACCTGTGATGACGCCCTGTTTCCGGGCATTCTGAAGACTGCCCGGCTGGGATACGACGGCAAGGGCCAGGTACGCGTCGCGGACCGCGCCGCAGCTCTGCAAGCCTTTGACGCGTTGCGAGGCGTGCCCTGCGTGCTGGAAGCCTTGCAGCCGCTGGATTACGAGATCTCCGTCATGGTGGCGCGAGACTTGGCGGGGAATGCAGTGACCTATCCGCCGTCGCGTAATCTGCACCGCGACGGTATCCTCGCCCTGTCGTTGGTTGATGGTTCGGTGCCTGAGGTGGTTGCCACTCAGGCGCGCGACGCCGCGCTACGCATTGCCGGCACGCTGGACTATCACGGCGTGCTGGGCGTGGAGTTCTTCGTCCTGCGGGACGGCCGCGTGATCGCCAACGAAATGGCGCCGCGCCCGCACAACAGCGGCCACTATACGCAGGACGCCTGCCTGGTGGGCCAGTTCGAACAGCAGGCGCGCATCCTGGCCGGCCTGCCGCTGGGAACCACGGAAGTATTGCGTCCCGCCGCCATGATGAATCTCCTGGGGGACCTCTGGTTCGACGCCCGCAAGCAGCAGCGCGAGCCGGACTGGTCGGGGGTGCTGGCGGTGCCGGGCACGCGCCTGCACCTGTATGCCAAGTCCGAGGCCCGGCCCGGGCGCAAGATGGGGCATGTGAATTTTCTGGCCAACACGGCGACCGAGCTGCACGCCCGCATCGCCCGCGTGGCCGCTGTACTGGGGCTTCCGGATGTCTGATTCCGATCACGACAGGATCGTCGAGGCGGCCCATCGCCTGGCGCAGGGGCGGCTGGTCGCGTTTCCGACAGAGACCGTCTACGGCCTCGGGGCGGACGCCGAAAACCCGGCCGCCGTGGCCCGCATCTACGCGGCCAAGAAGCGTCCGGCCAATCACCCGGTCATCGTGCATCTGGCGCCGGATACTGACCCGGCTTATTGGGTGACCGCCGTGCCGCCGCTGGCACGCAAGCTCATGGCGGCGTTCTGGCCCGGACCGCTGACCTTGATTCTGCCCAGGGCGGCTCACATTCCGGCTGACGTCAGCGGCGGGCAGGCCAGTATCGGTCTGCGTTGTCCCTCGCATCCGGTGGCGCAGACGCTGCTTCATGTGTTTGCGGGACTCAAATCCCACGGTTATGGCGGCGTGGCGGCGCCCTCGGCCAATCAGTTCGGCCAGGTGTCACCGACGCGGGCGGCGCATGTCCGCCGGGAGTTTCCGGAACTCGATGAACAATCGCTGATGATCCTGGAGGGCGGCGAGTCCGAAGTCGGGATCGAATCGACCATCCTGGACCTCTCGCGGCTGGATCGTGGCATCGCTCCCACCCTGTTGCGGCCGGGCGGCATCAGTATCCTGCAACTGGCTGACGTCCTCGGCGAGCCGCCGGCGCTGCCGGACGCGGCCGCGCCGCGCGTCTCCGGATCATTGAAGGCGCACTACGCACCGCACACGCCGCTCTCATTGATATCGACGGAGACCCTGACCGCGTGGGGGCATCGTGCCGAGCGGGCCGGACTGGCGGACGGCGGGGGACCCGGGGCCGGGAATGATATTCATCGGACGGAAAGTGCGGCTGGGGGAGGCGGTGCTCCGGCGCCGTCACAGTGGCCCCCGAAGGCGGATTCAAGTCAGCGGGTGGCCGTGGTGGTACTGGGCGCCGCTCCGGGCCCCGCGCCGGAAGGGATCGACTGGGTGATCGCGCCCGACGATCCCGCTGCTTATGCCCATCGTCTGTACGCCTTGCTGCGCGAGCTCGATGCCGCCGGCTACGATCGCATCGTGCTGCAGCGGCCACCCATGGAGCCCGCCTGGCAGGGTGTCAACGACCGGATCGGGCGGGCGGCGGCGGCGTTCGAGCGGTAGGCGTCGCGCGGCCGGGCGGTCGGTCACACCCCAAGATAGCGCTTCAGGTCGTCATCCCTTGTGCTGAGCGCAGCACTACTGTCCTCGATGGCGACCATGCCCTTTTGAAGGATGAGGCATCGGTCGGTGGAGTCGAGGATCTTGCGATAGTTCCGGTCCACGATGAGTGTCGCAATCCCCGCCTCACGGATGTCCCGGATGACATGCCAGATCTCTTCCACGATCAGCGGTGCCAAGCCTTCCGTCGCCTCGTCGAGAATCAGTGCGTCGGGGTTTGTAAGCAGCGCGCGGCCAATGGCGAGCATCTGTTGTTCGCCGCCCGAGAGCTGGTTTCCCCCGTGGCGCAGCCGCTCACCCAGGCGCGGGAACAGTGCCAGAACGCGTTCCATTGTCCAGGCGTGCTGGCCCGAGTAGCCGGGCCTTGCCGCGATCAGCAGGTTTTCGCGGACAGTCAGATTGGGGAAGACGCCACGCCCTTCGGGGACATACGCGATACCGAGCCGCGCCACCACGTGCGGTGGCCTATGGCCCCGCGATAGCCCCCGAATCCTGATGGTTCCCTTCGCCGCCCGGATGTGGCCCAGCAGCGTCCGGATCAGCGTGGTCTTGCCCATGCCGTTGCGGCCCAGCAGCCCCACCGCTTGGCCCGCGTTGATTTTCAGGCTTACGCCGCGCAGGATGTGGCTCTCGCCGTAATAGGTGTGCAGCCCGTCGGCTTCGATGATGGCTGTCATGCGGCCGCCCGCCCCAAATATGCGGCCTGCACGGCATCGTTGTTGCGAATCGACTCTGGGTCGCCATGGGCGATCACCGAGCCGTTGACCATCACCGTGATGACGTCAGAGATCTGGAAGACAGCGTCCATGTCGTGCTCGATCAGCAGGATGGCGTGCGCATTCCTGAGCGAGGCCAGCAGCTCGAGCATGCGCTCGGTCTCTTCCGGTCCCATGCCGGCCAGCGGTTCGTCCAGCAGCAGCACCTGGGGCCGCGTGGTCAGGCTCATGGCGATCTCCAGTTGGCGCTTCTTGCCGTGAGACAGCGAGCCCGCAATCTGATGGCGGAGGGCGGACAACCCGGTTTGTTCCAGCACGCGGTCGGCTGCCTCGTTCGAGCGCCGGCATCGGCTTGCCGGTTCCAGCCAGTGCCAGAACCGCTGGTGACTGGCCTGTGCCGCGAGCCGGCAGTTCTCGTGCAGCGAGAGATCCGCAAAGATGGTCGTGCGCTGGTAACTGCGGCCTATGCCCGCCCGTGCCCGGCGCGGCTGGGTCCAGCGGGTGATATCGTCGCCATTCATCGTGATCGCACCAGTGGTCGGGGACAGTTCCCCGGACAGGACGTTGACCAACGTGGACTTGCCGGCGCCGTTGGTGCCGATAACGGCGTGGATGCTGCCCAGCGACAGGTCGACGCTGACTGTGTCCAGGGCGCGCAGGCCCCCGAAATCGCGGGAAACGCTGCGGGCGGAGAAGATCGGGACGCTCATGGCTGCGGTGTATGGGGTAAGGATGATCGGGATGCTGGCCCGGGCTGGGCGCGATGTCCGAGCTTGTTCATGAAGCCGGCCAGCCCTTTGGGCATCACGGCGACCAGCGCAATGATGGTCAGGCCAAACGTGAGGTGCCAATGGTTCGCCATGCCGCCAAAGATGGCCTCCGACTGGAACAGCTCTTCGAGCGCAATCAGGCCGAATGCACCCAGCAGCGCACCCCAGAGATTGCCACTGCCGCCCAGGATCACCATGAGCAGGACCAGTCCGGATTGTTCCCAGTTCAGCAGTTCCGGATTGACGAAGCCGTCTTTGGCGGCAAAGAGCATCCCGGCGATTCCGGCCAGTGCCGCCGCCAGCAGGTAGGCGACAAATTTATAGGCGAAGGTGGAGTAGCCGGCGGCCCGCATTCGCTGTTCGTTGATGCGGATCCCGGTCAGTGCGGCGCCGAACCGCGAACGGGACAGTACGGACAGGAAGGCCCAGATGGACGCCACCGTGGCCAGTACGAACAGGTAGAAGGTGTGGGGATCGTCGATGTTCAGAAGCGTCCAGTCGCTCACCCGCCATTCAGGGCGAAAGTACAGGTAGATGCCATCGCTGCCGCCCCCGAACTGGGTGTCGTGAAACACGTAATAGGCCATCTGCGCGAACGCCAAGGTGATCATGATGAAGTAGATTCCCCGGGTGCGCAGGGACAGCGCTCCCGTCACGGCCGCGTAGGCGGTGGACGCGAGCAGCACGCACGGAATCAGCCAGAAGAAGTTCGCGCTGGCTGATTCAGGCGAGAGCAGGGCTGTGGCGTAAGCCCCTGCGCCGAAGAAAGCCGCGTGGCCCAGGCTTACCAGCCCCGCGCCGCCCACCAGCAGTTGCAGGCTCATGGCGAACAGGCCATAGATCATGATCTTGACGATCAGGCCGGTATAGTAGTCGTTCGCCACCCAGGGCAGGGCCGCCAGCAGGCAGAGTACGCTCAGCACAAAGGCGGTTCTTTTGCGCGGGGTCATGCGTCAACCTTGGTGAAAAAGGCCTTCCGGCTTGAACAGCAGGATCAGCGCCATCAGCAAATACACCAGCATGCCGGCGACCTGCGGGAAGAACACCTGGCCGAAGGTTTCCACGAAACCGACCAGCATGGCTGCCAGGAAGGCCCCGCGAATCGAACCGATGCCGCCGATCACGACGATCACGAAGCTCACGATGAGGATTGCATTGCCCATGCCGGGGTAGACTGACGTCACGGGGGCCGCGATCGCGCCAGCCAGGGCTGCCAGAGCCACGCCAATGGCGAAGACGATGCGGTACAGGCGTTTGATGTTGACCCCCAGCGAGCTGATCATCTCGCGGTTGCTGGCCCCCGCCCGGATCTTCATCCCCAGGCGGGTGCGCGTCAGGACCAGATACAGGGCGGTCGCCACCAGAATGCACACGGCGGAGATGAACAAGCGGTAGACCGGATAAGTCATGACGTCGCTCAGCGAAATCGAACCGCTCAGCCAGGGGGGCGGTGCGATGCCATGCACATCATTGCCGACCAGGATGCTGCGGAGTTCTTCGAAGACCAGGATGAGCCCGTAAGTCATGAGAACCTGCTGCAGGTGGTCGCGGGTGTAGAGATAACTGAAAAAAACCCATTCCAACAAGTATCCCAGCAGGGTGGTGAGGAGAATGCAGACCGCCACCGTGGCGACGAATCCTCCCCCCAGATAATGCTCGACGGCAGGCTGCAGGGCGAAGGCCATGTAGGCCCCCACCATGTAGAAGCTGCCATGGGCCAGGTTGATGATGCCCATGATGCCGAAGATCAGGGTCAGGCCGCTGGCGATCAGGAACAGCAGCAGCCCGTACTGCACGGCATTCAGGCATTGGATCAGGAAAATCACCGGGTCCATGGCAGGCTTCCGACTACAGCTTGCAGCCGCGGGCAGGGTCGGCCAGCGCCTTGGCGGCGACACCGATCACCTGATTGACGGTGCCGTGCACCTCACGCAAATAGATGTCCTGGATGGGATTGCCGGCCTTGGACAGCTTGAAGGTACCCCGAGGGCTGTCGATCGTGGCTCCCGCCATGGCGGCACGCATTTCAGCCTTCTTGCCGGCATCGCCGTGCACGGCATCCAGCCCCGTGGCCAGAAGCTGCGCGGCGTCATATCCCTGGACGGCGTAGACGTCCGGCGCGATGCTGGGATAGGTCTTGATGTAGCTGGCGCGGAAGGCCTTGTCCTTGGGGTTGTCCAGACCATCGGCGTAGTGCAGGGTCGTGAGCAGACCCTGGGCCGCCGCGCCTTGCGCGTCCAGTGTGCCATCGGTCAGAAACCCGCTGCCCAGCAACGGGATGGTCTGGCGCAGCCCGGCGTCCGCATAGTCCTTCACGAATTTGACGGCACCGCCGCCCGCGAAAAAGGTGAAGACGGCGTCCGGCTTGGCGGCGGCGATTTCTGTCAGCAATGGCTGGAATTCAACCTTGGGGAACGGCAGGTTCAGGCTCTTCGTGACTTTTCCACCGCCCTTTTCGAAGCCTTCCTTGAATCCGTCCGTGGCTTCTTTGCCAGCGGCATAGTTCCAGGTGATGGTGACGGCGGTCTTGTAGCCTTTCTTTGCGGCGACCTCTCCCATGGCATAACCGGGTTGCCAGTTGGTGAAGGAGGTCCGGAAGATTTCCTTGGAGCACAGCGGCCCGGTGATGGCGTCGGCGCCTGCATTGGGGATGATGAGGGTCGTGTTGGAGGCCTTGGCTGCTTTGGCAAGGGCCAGTGCGACGCCGGAGTGCACGGTACCCACCAGGATGTCGACCTTGTCCCGCTGGATCAGACGGTTGGCGTTTTCGGTGGCCTTGGACGGATCGGATTCATCGTCCACCTTGAAGTATTCGATGTCCTGGCCTGCGAGCTTGCCACCCTGTTCCGCGATGTAGAGCTTGAAGCCGTTTTCGATGGCTTCTCCGAGCTTTGCATAGGTGCCGCTATAGGGCAGCATGAAGCCCACCTTGACAGTGGCGTTGGCCGGGCTGGTGCAGGCCAGGCCCAAGCTGAGCGCCAGAGCGGTGCTGATCAGAATTTTCCTCATGTTTCTCCTCCGTATTACAGTCGTATGGTTTTTGTGGTGGGTAAAGAATCGGCTATGTGGGAATCTGCGGCTGATTGTCCATGGATTGCGGGTTCGCGGATACCCGCGCTTTCCCGAGGAAGTCGACGACCGTGGCGATCGTGAACTGCGGCTGGTCGACGTGCGGAGAGTGCCGGCATTGCTTCAGGACGCACAATTGCGTTTGCGGGAGCTGCTGTCGGATATGCCGGATCTGGTCCAGCGATCCGTATTGGTCATCTTCACCCTGAATGGCCAGGACCGGGCAGCGGATGGGCGCCAGGCGCGCTTCAATGTTCCAGGCGCGGAATGCCGGGTTCAGCCAGATGTCGTTCCAGCCCCAGAATGCCGAATCAGGGTCGTTGTGATAGCGTCCCAGCTTGTTTCTCAAGTCGGTATGAAGATAAGCCTCGCGAGCCTCTTCGATGCTCTCGATGGTGATGTCCTCCACGAACAGGTGGGGCGCGGCCACGACGATGGCCTTGACGCGCTCGGGATACCGCGCGGCGTACAACAGCGCAATCGATCCGCCGTCGCTGTGGCCAAAGAGGATGGGCCGTTCATGATCCAACCCCAGGGCGCGCAGCAGCGCGGGCAAGGCTTCGTGTGCCTGGTCCCGCATGAATTCCACCGGCCAGTGCTCATCGACGGGGCGCGGGGTGCTGGCCCCGTAGCCGTAACGCGAGAACACCAGCCCCCGATAGCCGCCGGCGGCGCAAAGCTGGTCGGGCCAGTTTTTCCAGAGCGCAACCGATCCCAGCCCCTCGTGCAGGAAGATCAGCAGGTCGGCATCGGGCTTTGCCGAAGGGATGAGCCGGTATTCGATCTCCAGCGTCCTGCCCTGGAACTGAATGGGAACCGTGGTGGGGGATTCTGGCATTGCGACGGGTGTACTCATGGCTCAGGCGGGTTCGTGCTGTTGACGCAGGCGGAATCGCTGGATCTTGCCGGTTGCGGTTTTGGGAAGCTCATCCAGGAAGATGATGGTTCGCGGGTATTTGTGGGGGGCCAGGTTCGCCTTGACGAAGGCTTTGAGTTCGTGCTCTGTCGACTCGCTGGGTGCCATTCCCGGACGCAAAACGACGTAGGCAATGGTTTTGGTGAGGCCGTCCTGGTCAGGCGCGCCGATCACGGCGGCCTCCAGGACGGACGGGTGCTGGATCAAGGTATTTTCCACTTCCACCGGTGATACGTATTGCCCGCTGACCTTGATCATGTCGTCGCTGCGCCCGGCGTAGGTGTAGTAGCCGTCAGCGTCGACGGAGTATTTGTCGCCGCTCTTGAGCCAGTCTCCCAGGAAGACCGTGCGCGTCTTCTTGCGATTGTGCCAGTACATGAGGGCCGCGCTGGGGCCTTTGATATAAAGGTCGCCGATCTCGCCCGTGGCCACCGGCGCGCTGCCGTCGCTGCGCAATTCGACCTCGTAGCCCGGCACTGGCTTGCCGGTGGTGCCGTAGTGGACATCGCCCGGTTGATTCGTCAGGAAGATGTGCAGCATCTCGGTGGAACCAATACCGTCGAGAATGTAGCAGCCGAAGTGCTTGGTGAAGCGGTCCCCCAGGTCCTTTGGCAGTGATTCCCCGGCGGAGGCACAGACGCGAATCGCGACCTGGTCCCGAGCGGGAAGTTTCGGCGAGGACAGCATGCTGGCGTATAGCGTGGGCACGCCGCAGAAAACGGTCGGCTGGTAGCGGGTCAGGTGGTCGAATACCGCCTCCGCCGTCGGGCGGCCCGACAGCAGGACGACGGTGGCCCCCACGGACAGGGGGAAGGTCAGCGCGTTGCCCAGGCCGTATGCGAAGAACATTTTGGCGGCTGAAAAGACGATGTCGTCTTCGCGCACTCCCAGGATCGGCTTGCCGTACAGTTCGGTGGTGTACCAGAGATTCCCGTGAGTGTGGACGACGCCCTTGGGTTGGCCTGTGGACCCGGATGAATAGAGCCAGAAGGCGGCCTCGTCAGCCAGCGTGGGCGCGGCCGGTGCGGCCGGCGCCTTGGCCAGCTCGGCCTCGAGATCCATGAGCCCGTCGGCCAGGGGGGATGCGGGTTGCGCCACGATGATGCGGGTGATCTCGTGGTGCGCCTGGCTCATCGCCTTTTGCATCGTAGGCAGGAGCGGGGCAGACACGAACGCCGCCTGGCAGCGGCTGTTTTCCATCATGTACGCGTAATCGTCGGCGGTCAGGAGGGTGTTTGCGGCGATGGGCACGACGCCCGCCAGCAATGCCCCCAGGAAACACACCGGCCAGTCGACGGTGTCGTACATGAGGAGCAGGATCCGCTCCTCGCGATGCAGCCCGAGCTTCTTCAGCAGGCCGGCGAACTGTGCGCTGCGTCTTGCCAGTTCGCCGTAGCTCAGTGTGCGTTCGCCATCCAGGTACGCGGCCTTTTCGGCCCGTCCAGCATTGAGCGTGAACAGGTATTGCGCAAAGTTCAGTGTTTCGGGGCAGGATGCCATGGTTGTCTCCGGTCTATGAATTCTTGTGAAGCGTGTTCTGGCAGGTTGTGTCGATGAGCGTCCAACAAGGACATTACCCGGGTTGGAAGCGGCTGAGAATGCTGGTGGCGCCCTGCAAGGCCGTCTTGCGGTGATAGAAGTCGAGTGCGCGCAGGCCGCCCAGCTCCTGGCCGCCGCCTGCGCGGCCCGGGCCGCCGTGGTTCGACTGTGGCATGACGTTGCCGTGGCCCGTGTGGGTCTTGGAGACCTGCGGATCGACCAGATGCACCCGGCCGTGGCTTTCCGCCAGTTGTTCCGCGGCTTGAGCCAATAGGGCGGGGTCTTCCCCATACACCGAGGCGACCAGGGAGCCCATTCCGCGCCGCGCGAGCCGGATGGCGTGCGCGAGATCCCTGTATGGCATGAGTGTGGCGACTGGACCAAATACTTCTGTCTGGTGCACTTGTGAATTCTCGTCGGGATTGCGTGTCCCGAACAGGACTGGTGCCACGCACGCGCTTTCGGCCGGCGCCTGGATGGCGGTGCGCGATCGGCCGTCGAATAGCGGGTCGCACGTGGTGGCCAGTTGTCGGATGCCGACTTCGACCGTGTGCCGCTGGCCGAGACTGACGAGACTTCCCATCCGGATGTCCGGGTTGCGCGGGTCGCCCACGGTGACCTGCGCGAGCTTCGCGGCCAGGCCATCGGCAATGGCGTCAAAGCGGTCATCCGGAACCATGATGCGGCGGATGGCCGTGCACTTCTGGCCTGACTTGCTCGTCATTTCCCGCGTGACTTCGCGCACCAGGAGCTCGACGGCGGCGTCACTGCCGTCTGGGCTCAGGATGGCGCTGTTGATGCTGTCGGTTTCGGCATTGAACCTTATTCCCGCACCGATGGCACCCGATGGTTGGCGAAGAGCTGCCGCGGTGTCCGCCGAGCCGGTGAAGGACACCAGATCCAGAGGCTCCAGCGAGTCCAGCAATCCCGGGGGGCGGCCGCATACGATGTTCAGGGCCCCGGCCGGGAGGATGTCCGCCTCGACGACATCGCGGATCATTCGGTAGGTCAGCCATGCCGTCGCGGTGGCGGGTTTGACGACCACGGGCACGCCCGAAAGCAGCGCTGGCGCCGCTTTTTCCCAGAGTCCCCATGCGGGGAAGTTGAATGCATTGATCAGCAGCGCAACGCCCTGAGAGGGCACCAGGATGTGCTGGCTGGAAAAGGATCCATCCTTGCTCAGCGACACGGTGTCGCCATCCACGAGGTGGCGCGCGTCCGGCAGCGAGCGGCCCAGCCGTGCGTAATAGGACACGGTGTACTGCGCCCCGTCCACGTCGATGGCGCTGTCGCGTGCGACGGTGCCGGAGTTTCGCAGCGAAATATCCAGGTACTGCTCACGCTTCGTCTGCAAGAGCTGGGCAATCTGGTCCAGCAGGGCCGCGCGCCCGGGATAGGTCAGCTCTCGTAGGGCACCGCCGCCGTGGTGGC
This sequence comes from Castellaniella sp. UC4447_H14, assembly GCF_052978285.1. Classification (NCBI taxonomy): domain Bacteria; kingdom Pseudomonadati; phylum Pseudomonadota; class Betaproteobacteria; order Burkholderiales; family Alcaligenaceae; genus Castellaniella; species Castellaniella sp. UC4447_H14. Next base: position 23,498 of record NZ_CM129666.1, read on the forward strand.
GGGCCCACGCGTAACAGGCGCCCATATCCATTGCGTCCGCGCCGGCGACGGCCAGCGGTGTACCCAGCACGGGATCCGATAGCGTGGCGGGCTGCCCGGTGACCGGGTGCCAGCTTCCCTCGCTGAAATTTGACAGTTCGATGGTCATGGGTGGATGGCGCGCGGCGGCCAGATACTCGGATGGGGTGATGATCAGATCCTCACGGTAAGCGCTCACCTGATCACTGTCAAGCACTATAGTGCATGTTTTACTCAAGGCTAGGGTTTTCGATAGTCTTGACAGTGCAGCATTAAGGTTTTCCGACGCCGCCTGCCCGGATTATGATGTACTGTATTGCATCGCCGCCCAGAATTGGTTTTGATTTTTTGTGTGTCGTGCATTATCATGCATCTAATACACACGCATAAGTGCTTAGTGCATTATTGTGCATTCAGTTCATCTTTCGGAGATCCAGTATGGCCGCAGCCGCCCCGCGCGTTGACTATCGAACGGACCCCAGCCGGTATCGGCATTGGTCCTTGTCCTTCGACGGGCCGGTTGCGACCTTGGCCATGGACGTCGCCGAAGATGGGGGGATCAAGCCGGGATACAGGCTCAAGCTGAATTCGTATGACCTGGGTGTGGACATCGAACTCTACGACGCCCTGCAGCGGATACGTTTCGAGCACCCCGGGGTGCGCACCGTCGTGGTGACCAGCGCCAAGGATCGCGTCTTCTGCTCCGGCGCCAATATTTTCATGTTGGGACTGTCCACGCACGCCTGGAAGGTGAACTTTTGCAAGTTCACCAATGAAACCCGCAATGGCATCGAGGATTCCAGCCGATACGGTGGCCTGAAGTTCATCGCAGCGGTGAATGGCGCGTGTGCGGGTGGCGGCTACGAACTGGCTTTGTCCTGTGATGAGATTCTGCTGATCGACGACAATTCTTCGGCCGTCTCGCTGCCAGAGGTATCGCTGCTGGGTGTGCTGCCCGGGACGGGCGGGCTCACCCGCGTCATCGACAAGCGCAGGGTCCGTCACGATCACGCGGACGTTTTCTGCACCCTGACTGAAGGCGTGCGCGGCCAGCGTGCCAAGAGCTGGCGGCTGGTGGATGACCTCATCAAGCCTGCCCATTTCCAGGCTGACGTCATGGCGCGGGCCCGCGCGCTGGCGGCGGAAAGCGGCCAGCCGACCGATGCCGCGGGGGTGGCGCTGGCTCCCCTTGTGCGCGAGGATGGTCCGGACAGCTTGCTCTATCGCCATGTGGAAGTGCGGATCGATCGTGAGAAACGCGTCGCCAATTGGGTGCTGCGGGGACCCGATGCCGATGTGGCAACGAAGCCCGATGCCATCCTGAAGCAGGGGTCGGCCTGGTGGCCGCTGCAATTTGCGCGCGAGTTGGATGACGCCATCCTCCAATTGCGCACCAACGAGCCCGAGATCGGGACCTGGGTGCTGCGCAGCCAGGGAGATCCCAAGCGGGTGCTCGAATTGGACACCGTCCTGGCCGGGTTGGCGAAAGACCACTGGTTCGTGCGGGAAACCGTGGGCATGCTGCGTCGCACCTTTGCGAGACTTGAGGTCACGTCCCGTTCCCTCTTCGCGCTCATCGAGCCGGGTTCCTGCTTCGTTGGGTCTCTATTCGAGATTGCGCTGGCTTGCGACCGCAGCTATATGTTGGACGAAACTTCGGTCGAAAGCCCTGCCGTGGTGGGCTTGAGTGAACTGAATTTCGGGACCTATCCCACGGTCAATGGTCAATCACGTCTCCAGATGCGGTTCTACGGCGAGTCTCCGGCGCTGCAGCCGCTGCGATCCGCGGTGGGCAGGCTGATAGTCCCCCAGGAGGCCGAGGATCTGGGATTGGTGACTTTCGCGCTGGACGAGCTGGATTGGGACGACGAGATTCGCCTGCTGCTTGAAGAACGTGTTGCTCTTTCCCCGGATGCGCTGACCGGGCTGGAAGCCAACCTTCGCTTTTGTGGCCGGGAGACACTGGAGACGCGCGTGTTCGGCCGTCTCACCGCGTGGCAGAACTGGATTTTCCATCGTCCGAATGCATCCGGCGAGAAAGGCGCGCTGAAGGTTTACGGCAAGGGCGAAAAAGCCGATTTTGATTGGGTTCGGGTCTGAACCGCGGGCTTTCCTCCGCCCATTTGCTGACTGATCATCCACATTCAGGAGACACGAAAATGTCTGGCATCGATTACTCCGAAAAGATTCCCAATAACGTCAACCTGTCCGAGGACCGCGCCCTCCAGCGCGCGTTGGAGCACTGGCAACCCAACTATCTGAACTGGTGGCAGAGCATGGGTCCGGACGGATCCCAGGGTTTCGACGTCTATTTGCGCACCGCGACGAGCGTGAATCCCGACGGCTGGGCGCATTTCGACTACGTGAAGATGCCGGACTATCGCTGGGGCATCTTCCTGACGCCCCACGACGGTCAGCGCAAGATGCACTTTGGCGAGAACATGGGCAAGGATGTCTGGCAGGAAGCTCCGGGCGAGTACCGCTCGAACCTGCGCCGCATCATTGTGACCCAGGGCGATACCGAGCCAGCCTCGGTCGAGCAGCAACGCCACCTGGGGTTGACCGCTCCTTCGCTGTACGACCTGCGCAACCTGTTTCAGGTCAATGTCGAAGAAGGGCGCCATCTCTGGGCCATGGCGTACCTGCTGCACCGCTATTTCGGCCGCGATGGCCGCGAAGAAGCCGATGCGCTGCTGCAGCGCAATTCGGGTAGCCAGGACAGTCCGCGGATTCTGGGCGCCTTCAATGAAAAGACGCCGGATTGGCTGGCGTTCTACATGTTCACCTATTTCACCGACCGCGACGGGAAGTTCCAGCTCAGCGCGCTGTCCGAATCCTGCTTCGACCCGCTCGCGCGCACCACGCGCTTCATGCTGACCGAAGAAGCGCACCACATGTTCGTCGGGGAATCCGGCGTGTCGCGCATCGTGCAGCGCACGGCGGACGCCATGAACGAACTCAAGACCGACGATCCGGACGTCCTGCGCAAGGCGGGGGTCATCGACCTGCCCACGATCCAGCGCTATCTGAACTTCCATTTCAGCGTCACGATCGACCTGTTCGGGGCCGACGAATCCTCCAACGCGGCCATGTATTACAGCTCCGGCCTGAAGGGGCGCTACGAAGAGCACAAGCGCACGGACGACCACCAGCTCAAGAACGATACCTACCGTGTCCTGAAAGTCGTCGATGGCCAGTTGCGCGAGGTCGAGGTCCCCATGCTCAACGCCCTCAACGAGGTCCTGCGTGACGACTTCATCAGGGATTCGGTGGCCGGTGTCGGCCGCTGGAATCGCGTGCTCGAAAAGCGCGGGGTTGCTGCTCGCCTGATCACTCCGCACAAGGCCTTCAATCGCAAGATCGGTTCACTGTCGGAAATCCGGATTTCTCCCGAGGGTCAATTGTTGACCGATGAGCAGTGGAACAGCCACCGCGACGAGTGGCTGCCCACCGAAGCCGACCGCGCTTTCGTGGCTTCGCTCATGGGGCGGGTGACCGAGCCCGGCAAATTCGCGAGCTGGATCGCGCCGCCCGTGATCGGGATCAATCGCCAGCCGGTGGATTTCGAGTACGTTCGGTTCAATTGAATAGCCGGTGGCCCGCTTCGGCGGGCGCTGGCGGATGCATGGAGGTTCGAGATGTCGGAGACCGCACCCATGGAGGTCATGAAGCAGCACCTGATTGATCCTGAAATCTGCATACGGTGCAACTCCTGCGAAGAGGCCTGTCCGATTGACGCCATCACGCATGATTCGAACAATTATGTGGTGAAGCCCGACGTTTGCCTGGCGTGCCAGAAGTGCCTCCCGGTTTGCCCGACGGGAGCCATCGACAATTGGATCCGGGTCCTGGCCCAGGAGACCTATCCGATCGAGGAGCAGCTCGAGTGGATGTCGTTGCCGGCGGAAAAGCCGTTGCCTGAAGGGTATGTCGAGATCCCCACCGGCGGACGCCGCGACGATGCCGCCGAAGTGTCGTCGGAAGAAGCAACCGGTGTGCCGGGCCTCCTTTCGGCGCCGGCCCAGGCCGATGAACCCATCGAAGGCCAGCCTGCGACGGCGTCCGGCTCCAGCGTCCCGCCCTGGAGTGCCGCGCATCCATATGTGAATCTGTATACCCACAAGAACGCCGCCACGGCGATTGTGGCGGGCAATTACCGCATCAGCGCGGACGACGCCGAAAGCGATATTCGGCATATCGTGCTGGATTTCGGCAGCCTGCCGTTTCCTGTGCTGGAGGGCCAGTCGATCGCGGTATTTCCGCCGGGACAGGACGACAACGGCCGACCCTATTATGCGCGCCAGTATTCGATCGCCAGCCCGCGAGATGGCGAACGCCCACGCTACAACAACCTGTCGTTGACCGTGAAGCGTGTCACCGAGGATTACGACGGCAATTCCGTAGCGGGCGTTTGCTCCAATTATTTGTGTGATTTGCAGCGTGGCGATACCGTGCGCGTCATTGGGCCGTTGGGCGATACGTTTTTGATGCCTAACCAGGCCGAGGCCAATCTGCTGATGATCTGTACCGGAACGGGTTCCGCGCCCATGCGGGCGATGACCGAGCGCTGCCGGCGGCTGACCAAGACTAACGAGTTCCACGGCAAGCTGATGCTGTTCTTTGGCGCCCGCACCCAACGGGAGCTGCCGTATTTCGGGCCGCTCATGGGCCTGCCCAAGGGCTTCATCGACATCAACCTGGCATTGTCCCGTGAGCCCGGAATGCCCAAGCGCCACGTCCAGGACCTCATCACCGAGCGGGCGGCCGACGTGTTCGACTTGCTGCAAAAGCCGGAGACCTACATCTACGTGTGCGGGTTGAAAGGCATGGAGTACGGCACGCTGAATGCCATCAAGGGCATCGTGGAAGCCGGTGGTTTGAACTGGCAGGATCTCAGTTCCAGGCTTCGGGATGAAGGCCGGATGCACTTCGAGACTTACTGACGATCTGCCGGCAAGGCGATTTTTTTCAATGGAGATTTCATGGCGGATACGGATCGCTACGCAGGCTATCAGAACATTCTCTTTGATCGCCCGGCCCCGAATGTGCTGCGGCTGACGCTGAACAAGCCGGATGCGCTGAATGCCCTGGATGCCGTGGGCCATAGAGAACTGGCCGAGGTCTGGCGCGATGTCGACGCGGACCCGGACGTAGGCGCCGTGATTCTGTGCGGGGCCGGTCGCGCATTTTCGGCCGGAGGAGACTTCGCCATGATCGAAGGCATGCTCCAGGACCAGGCGGCACGGATGCGGGTCTGGCAGGAGGCACACGACCTGGTCTACAACATCGTCAATTGCTCCAAGCCCATCGTGTCGGCCATGCAGGGGCCCGCTGTGGGAGCCGGGCTGGTGGCCGCGCTGCTGTCCGACGTTTCGATCGCCGCCCGAGACGCGAAGATCGTCGATGGCCACACGCGCCTGGGGGTCGCGGCGGGTGACCATGCGGCCCTGATCTGGCCCTTGCTGTGTGGCATGGCGCGAGCCAAATACTATCTGTTGTTGTGCGAGCCGCTGACGGGTCAGAAAGCGGAAGAGATCGGCCTGATTTCTTTGGCGGTGGACGCCGCCGAGCTGCAGGACAAGGCGATTGAAATTGCCGGCAAGCTGGCGGCCGGGTCACCGTCGGCGGTTCGCTGGACCAAATACGCTCTCAACAATTGGCTGCGCCAGGCCGGGCCGATCTTCGACACCTCGCTGGCGCTGGAGATCCTGGGGTTTGCGGGATCCGATGCCCGGGAAGGCCTGACTGCGCTGAAGGAGCATCGCAAACCCCGGTTTTCCGCCCCTTCATCGTTCTGAAGCCGGTTCGATTCCGCCGTATCCGTATGGTGCGGCGGAATCGCGGCGGCGCCGACAAGTGAAGCGGGCGCTCAGACCCGTTCCAGGACAAGTGCCACGCCTTGGCCCACCCCCACACACATGGTGGTCAGCGCGTAGCGCCCGCCGGTGTGGAGCAGCTGGTTGATGGCCGTGGTGACCAGCCGGGCGCCGCTGGCTCCGAGCGGATGTCCCAGCGCGATGGCCCCCCCGTTGGGGTTCACCCGCGGATCGTCGTCGGCCAGGCCCAGATCCCGCAGCACCGCCAGTCCTTGCGCGGCAAACGCCTCGTTGAGCTCGATGACGTCGAACTGATCCAGTGTCAGTCCGGTCAGGGCCAGCACCTTGCGGGTGGCAGGGGCGGGGCCCATGCCCATGATGCGCGGCGCCACACCCGCGGTGGCCATGCCCAGTACACGGACCCGGGGCGTGAGACCGTGGCGTTTGGCGGCCGGCGCGCTGGCAAGCAGGAGCGCACAGGCGCCATCGTTGATGCCGCTGGCATTGCCCGCCGTGACCGTGCCGTCGGGATGCACGACGGGACGCAAGCGGGCCAGCGCCCCCATCGAAGTCTCGCGAGGGTGCTCGTCGCGATCCACTGATACGGGATCGCCTTTCTTGACGGGAACGCTGACCGGGGTGATTTCGTCGCCAAAAAATCCCGCATCGCGCGCGCGCTGCGCATTCACCTGCGAGCGCAGCGCCATGCGGTCCTGGTCTTCGCGGCTGATGCGGAATTCCTGGGCGACGTTCTCGGCGGTTTCGGGCATCGAGTCCGCGCCGTACAGCGCTTTGAGCGCCGGATTGACGAAGCGCCACCCGATGGTGGTGTCGTAGATGGCTGAGCTGCGGCTGAAGGCCGTCGCGGATTTCGGGATGACGAAGGGCGAGCGGCTCATGCTTTCCACGCCGCCGGCGATCAGGAGCTGGCCCTCGCCGCTCTTGATGGCGCGTGCGGCGCTCCCCACGGCATCCATGCCGGAGCCGCAGAGCCGATTGATGGTGGCGCCCGGGACTTCGCGGGGCACCCCGGCGAGCAGCAGCGACATCCTGGCCACGTTGCGGTTGTCCTCACCCGCCTGGTTTGCGCAGCCGTAGAGCACGTCATCGATCAGCGCCGGATCGAGTCGGTGATTCCGCGCCAGGAGGGCCCGGATCGGAACGGCCCCCAGATCGTCGGTGCGAACGGTGGACAGCGCGCCGCCGTAACGTCCGAACGGTGTGCGGATGGCATCACAGATGTAGGCTTCTTGCATGGCAGATAGTCGTAAAAATGGATGGGTGCTCAGGAGCGTTGCCGCAGCCAGGGGCTGACGCGGTAACGTTCGCCCCGGTAGTGTTGATCCAGGGCGTCGAGCAGCGTCACGATACGGCTGGCACCGAGCTCTTTGAGCCACTGGAAGGGGCCGGCCGGGTAGTTCACGCCCAGCTTCATGGCGGTGTCGGCGTCATCCTGCGAGCACACGTCCTGCTGCACGGCGTCGGCTGCTTCGTTGATCAGCATGGCCAGCGTCCGCGCCACGACCAGCCCGGGAGTGTCGCCTACCACCACGGGCGAGAATCCCAGAGTCTGCAGCCATGCGGTCGCCTCGCCGCGCCAGCCGGACTGGGCGTGCAGGGAAACTGACATGGCCAGTGCGCTGCCCGGCCCCGATTCGATCGGCAGGTCAAAGACGGCGGCATCGTGTCCTAGCGCTGTCGCGGTGTGCCCGTCCGTCAGACGAACTTGCTTCACGCCATCGATCAACAGACCTGTCCAGTCGACCCTGTCGTCGCGCGTGTACCGCATGCCTGCCTGGTCGAGTGCGGCTGCCATCCGTTCGGCAATCTTGCCCGACCCCGTCAGTTGCAGCTCCCGGTGGCGGGGGGCGGGGACTGGAATGGGCGTCGGCATCGGGGGCACCCCTGCATTGGGCATTGAATCATCGTAGGCATAAAAGCCCCTGCCGGCCTTGCGTCCCAGAAGCCCGCCGTCCACCAATTGGCGCTGCACCAGCGAGGGCACATACCGCTTGTCGTAGAAATTGGCTTCGTATACGGAGCGGGTGACGGCGAAGTTGGTGTCGTGGCCGATCAGGTCCATCAACTCGCAGGGACCCATGCGGAACCCGGCAGCTCGCAGGCAGCCGTCCAGCTGGGCGGGGCTGAGCGCGTTTTCTTGCAGAAGCGCTAACCCTTCGGCGTAGTAGGGCCGTGCGATACGGTTGACGATGAAGCCGGGGGTGGATTTGGCGTGTACCGGGGTTTTGCCCCAGGCGCGGGCCAGCGCGCCGGTGGCCTCGGCGACGGCTGGGTCCGTCTGCAGACCCGTTACGACCTCTACCAGGCGCATGACCGGCACCGGGTTGAAGAAATGCATGCCCACGACGCGCTGCGGGTGCGTCAGGCCACCCGCCAGGCGGGTGATCGAAAGGGAAGACGTATTGCTGGCCAGGATGCAGTCCGGTGCGACCCGCGCCTCGATTTCACGCAGCAGCGCGCGCTTTGCGTCCGCGTCTTCGACAATGGCTTCGACCACCAGTGTGGCGCCGCTGACCGCCTCGATATGGTCGGCCACCCGAATGCGACCCAGGATGGATTGCACCCCGGCGGCGTCGAACTTGCCCTTTTGCCGCAGGCGCTGCAGCGTTGCGGCGAGTTTCTCCCGCGCCTGATGTGCCGCGCCGGCGCGATTGTCGAGCAGCGTCACCGGGTGTCCCGCTTGCGCCGCAATCTGCGCGATGCCGGTTCCCATGATGCCGGCGCCAATCACGACGACGGGGCTGTTGGCGGGTGTGAATGCGTTCATGAGGCCATCCAGTTGGGGGGGCGTTTGTCCAGGAATGCGGCGAATCCTTCGCGTGCTTCGGGCGTTGATCGGATCCCGCTGTTGGCAAGCGCGCTGAGCTCCAGCGTTTCCGCACTGATCGGACCCGTCCGCAGGCCGGTGAGATAGCGCTTTGTTTCTGCCTGTGCGTGTGGCCCGGCGCGCATCAGCTCGTCCAGTACCAGCCGCACGGATTCGTCCAGTTGATCGACAGCCGCAGTGCGGTGAACGAGCCCGATTTGCAGTGCTTCGGCCGCTGTGATCCGTTCGGCGGTAAGCGCCAGGCGGCGCGCCTGGCGAATCCCGATGGCGTTGACCAGGTGCGGCCCGACGATCGCCGGCATCAGACCGAACCGGACCTCGCTGACGGCAAAGCTGGACGTGTCGGCGGCGACGGCGATGTCACAGCAGCACGCCAGGCCCACGCCGCCGCCGAGGGCGGCCCCTTGGATCCGGGCGAGTGTGGGTTTGGGGAAGCCGGCGATCCGATGGAGCATCCGTGCAAAGCGCAGGGCGTCCATGCGGTTCTCTTCAGGTGAGGCCTCGCTCTGGCGTTGCATCCAGCGTAGGTCGGCGCCCGCGCTGAAGTGTTTGCCGGCGCCGGACAGAACGACGACTCTCGTCGCGCTGTCCGCGGCCAGTTCGGCAAACGCTTCGTCCATTTCGGCGATCATGGTTTCGTCTAACGCGTTGTAGATGTCCGGGCGGTTCATCTGTACATGACAGACCCCATGTGGTGCCGCAGTGATGGACAAGGACGATGGCGCTTTCATGCGAAGCGGTTCCGTGTGTTCATGGTGGGTCAGGCCGCGCTGGCGGATATCCGGGGAGGGATGACGGCGCGTATGGTGCGGCGCAGGATCTGGAATGTTTGGTCCAGCGGCTGCTCGCTGGTGTTGACGTGAAATTCGGCCTTGGAGTAGAAGGCTTCGCGGCCGGACAGGATGTCCTTGAGGTCCTGCATGGCCTCAGGGTTTGACGACATCGGGCGCAAGTCGCCCTGAGCGATGACGCGCTTCATGTGGTCTTCGGGGTTGGCCTGGAGCCAGACCGTCGTGCAGTACGACAGCAGCAGGTTGAATGTCGAAGCTTCCGATACCAGCCCTCCCGGGGTGGCGAACACACCTTCGGAATAGATCTGCAGAGCTTCTTCGAGCGCTCTGCGCTCGTAGCGCCGGTAGGCATTCATGCCGTATAACGACTGGATCTCCGCCACCGAACAGCCCGCGAATTTTTCGATTTCGCGGCTGAGTTCCACAAAGGGAAAACCAAGATCGTTGGCGAGCAGCCGGCCCAGTGTCGACTTGCCGGCGCCGCGCAGCCCGATGAGCGCGATTCTGGAGCTGCGTTGCTGACTTTGCCCGCCGGTGCCCAGCAGTTCGCCGATCGCCAGCCGGACTTTGTGCAGCGTGGCTTCGTCCTTGGTTTCGAGCAGCTCGCGAATGAGCAGCCATTCGGGTGACGAGGTGGTGACATCGCCGATCAGTTCGGCCAGCGTGCATTGCAGGGCCTGTGCGACCTGCAGAAGGACCAGGATGGACGCGTTCCCGACGCCGCCCTCGAGGTTCGCCAGATGGCGCTCAGACACGCCGGATGCCGCAGCGGCCGCCTTTCGCGTCAGGCCCCTGCGTGCGCGCAGCGCCCGCACGTGTTCGCCCAGTGCGGTCAAAAAGGGGTTGCGCCCAGCATCGTGGTCTGAGCGGTCGCGGATCACCAGTCGTTCAGCGTTGTCAGCCATAGTTTTGATATTTTAATGCATAACAAGAATTTTAGTGCATATCTGCCCGCCGGAAACAGGCAAGCGAGGAGTGGGAATCGTTTATAGTGTTCGCTGCATACTTTTCGGGTTGCCGCAATGAAGTTCGAGGAATTCAAAGTCGGTATGGTGCTGCGCCATGATCCTGTTACCGTCGACGAGCAGGAGATGCTGGCGTTTGCCCGGCTTTACGATCCCCAATGGTTTCATACCGACGTGGAGCGGGCTGCTTCCGGCCGCTGGGGTGGGCTGATTGGCAGTGGATGGTTGACCTGCAGCCTGGCCATGCGCATGGCCGTCGAAGCCGCCCTGACCGACTCCGAGTCTTTCGGCTCCCCGGGTGTGGAGCGTCTGCGATGGATGAATCCGGTGCGCCCGGGAGACCGACTACGCCTTGAGGCTACCGTAGATTCCAAGCGGGTGTCTTCCTCGCGCTCCGATCTGGGGATCATGCGCTGGACGTGGCGCCTGTATAACCAGACGGACGAACAGGTTCTGGAAGTCGAGACCACCAGTCTGTTCAACTTGAGTTAGCGTTCGTTCCCCGATCTTCCACCGGACAGCCTCATCCTCAATTCCGCGACAACGGCTCGCTGGCCGGCGTCAGCTCGAAATCCCCGGCGTGGTATATCAGCGGTGCTTTGGGCTGGTAGTGGCAATGCTCCACCTGGCCCACGAAGATCGTGTGGTCGCCTGCGTCATGGTGCTGGGTGTTGCAGCATTCGAACCACGCAGCGCAGCGCGGGTCTTCCAGCATCAGCGTGCCGTTGGGCGCCCGCCCCAGCGCCAGTCCCGCGAAGCGCTCGCTGTGCGATCCGCGCGCAAAGCGACGGGCCAGATTCACCTGGCTCGCGGACAGCACGTGGATGACGTAGCGATCCAACTTCAGGAAGGCGGGGCGTGACGCTGCGGAATGCGTGAGTGTCCACAGCACCATGGGGGGGTCCAGGGACACCGAACTGAACGAACTGATGGTCAGCCCCAGCGGCGCATGGGTATCGGGATGCTCCGCCGTGATGATGGTCACTCCTGTCGGGAACCGGCCCAGCGCTGATCGAAAGTATCGGTTCGGGAAGTCGGCAGCAGCTGCGGTGGGAGAGGCCATGGGAGCGGTCGCGGACAGTATCATGGCGCGATGCGCGCGACCGCCCAGGTCCCGTCCTCGGCAGCGGTGTAGACCAGGCGATCGTGCAGGCGCGATGGTCGGCCTTGCCAGAATTCCATGCGTTCGGCGCGCAGGCGCAAGCCTCCCCAATAGGGCGGACGGGCGGGGTGGTCTCCCAGTTGCGCGGTCAGTTCGCGCATGCGGCCCGCCAGCGCTTCGTGTGAGATCGGGCGGCTTTGCGGCGAAGCCCATGCCCCGATGCGCGAGCCTAATGGCCGACTGTCGTAATAGGCGTCCGACTCGTCGTCCGGAAGGCGTTCGACGATGCCCTCGATGCGGACTTGCCGCTCCAGCGGCTCCCAGAAGAACAGCAGGCTGGCTCGCGGGTTGGCGGTGAGCTCCTGGCCTTTCCTGGACTCGTAGTTGGTGAAGAACACGAAGCCCCGGCGGTCGTAGCCTTTCAGCAACACAATGCGCGCCGAAGGCCGCGCGTGTGTGTCGGCCGTGGCCAGCGTCATGGCGGTCGGTTCGGGGACTTCGCTGCGCAAGGCCTGCTCGAACCACTGGTCGAATTGATCGTGCGGGTCCGCGGCGGCGGACGACTCCAGCAGTTCGAACTTCTGGTAAGTCTGGCGGATGTCAGCAATCGACGGCATGGTGGACAGGTAAGTCGGAAGAGGTGGGAAGCCGCAACGCGCGGGCCAGCGTCCGCAGTCTCGGATCGACGATGCCGGCTGCGTCGAGCGCGTCCGCCGTCTGCAGGACGTAATCCAGACAAGGCCCATAGCGCCCCTGCCCCTGGCGCACGACGCTGAGCGTCTGCTCCAGGCTCAGACCAGGGGCGTAGCTGTCGTCGCTGCGGTCCATGGTGAAGACCAGTGCGGGAACCGTGCCCTGTGGCGTGCGGCATTGCAGCCAGCGCGGGATGTAAGCGGCACTGGGCATCTCCCGCGCCCAGAGCGCGGGCATGATATCGGAGACGCTCTCGCCCGCGACGCGGTAGGCCCGGCCGGCGCACGAACCGCCCAGTCCCAGGCTGAACACCAGGCCCGGCTGTTCCGGAGTCCCCCGGTTCACCCGTGACCACAGGCACAACGACCGGTGATAGCCGTGGATGCGCCCGATACGGGATTCCAGATAGGTGAAGTCGGTGCGCCAGATCAGGGATCCATAGCCGAAGATCCACAGGTCGGAATGCCCGTCCCAGTGCGCCAGAGTGCGGTGGATCGACTCCTGGCGCCAGGCTGCATCGCGCAACTGCAGCGCCTCGGGGGGCGGCGGCAGTCGGAGGGGGCGGTCAACAGCGTTCACGGGGTCTTCAGAGATCTGAATCGGATTGCTTCCTATTGTAGGGGAGTTCGCCTCCAGCCATCTAAAATGACGCAGAATTCACCTTCATGGGATCTGCCTGCTCATGTCCAATGCCTCATCGTTTCCTTCGCTATTGGCCGCGCCCGATGGCGGCGCCTGCACGGAAGAGGGGTGCCGAATCCCCTCCGGGGTGACATCGGCGACGGAGGCGGATACGGGTCGCCGGTTCGGAGGCATGGATCGCCTCTATGGAGACGGGACCTGTGATGCCCTGTCGCGCTTGCATGTGGTCGTGGCGGGCATCGGCGGGGTGGGCACGTGGTGCGTGGAGGCTCTGGCCCGGTCGGGTGTCGGGGCACTGACGCTGGTGGATCTGGATCACATCGCCGAATCGAACGTGAATCGCCAGGTTCACGCCCTGACCAGCACGCTGGGTCAGTCGAAGGTGCTCGCCATGGCGGCGCGGGTGCGCGACATCAATCCTCTGTGCCAGGTACGCTGCGTGGACGATTTCGCGGAGCCCGGCAATCTGGATGCCATCCTCGTGGCGCCGTCGCCGTCTACTTGGCGCAATCTGCTGGTGGACTGCACCGACCAGGTGGTTGCCAAGACTGCAATGATTCTGCGGGCCCGGGAACTCGGGTGGCCGCTGCTGGTGTGCGGAGGCGCGGGCGGCAAGACGGATCCCATGGCTCTGCGCGCGGGAGATCTGGCTGACGCCGCGAACGATGCGCTGCTCGGCCGCGTTCGCCAGGAGCTGCGCAAGCGCCACGGCTATCCGAAGGGCGGCGCGGCGGGTGGCAAGCCGCACCGCCGGCCGCCGCGCATGGGGATATCGTGCCTGTGGTTCGATCAGTCAGTGGTGCTTCCCGCTGCCTGGACACGGAATGCCACGGCGGCCCTCGCCGCTGTCCCGGGCGCCACCCTGTCCGGCGGGGTTCCCGGATCTCCGGTTGCGTCCGGCCCGCAGGGCCTGTCCTGTGCGGGCTACGGTTCCGTGGTGACGATCACGGCGACCATGGGCATGGCCGCCGCCGACTGGGCGATTCACCGAGGTCTGCCTACCGCTTCATGAATTCCGCCAGGATCTGCCCGGTGTGCGTGGCGCTGGCGCATAGGTGCTCCGGGCTGCCCTGGGCGACGACGCGGCCGCCCTGGTCGCCGCCTTCCGGCCCGAGATCCACGATCCAGTCCGCTTCGGCAATCACGTCCAGATTGTGTTCGATGACCACCACGGTATGGCCAGCGTCGACCAGGCGGTGCAGGACGTGGATGAGCTTTTCCACGTCGGCGGTCGACAGGCCGACGGTCGGTTCATCCAGCACGTACAGCGTATGCGGGATGCGGGATGCGCGACCCGTGCGCAGCACGCCTTCGTCCAGATGGGCCTTGGTCAGCTCGGTGACCAGCTTGATGCGCTGGGCCTCGCCGCCTGACAGCGTGGGCGATGGCTGCCCCAGCGTCAGGTATCCCAGGCCCACATCCTGCATCAGTTGCAGGGCGCGGGCGATCTTGCGGTGGGCGGCGAAATGTCCCACGGCTTCGTCGACTTCCATGCGCAGCACGTCTCCCGCGCTGCGTTCGTGCCAAAGGACGTCCAGCGTCTCCTGATTGAAGCGCGCGCCGTGGCAGGCGTCGCAGGGCACCTTCACATCCGGCAGGAAACTCATTTCGATGGTGCGCATGCCCTGGCCTTCGCATTCGGGGCACCGACCCTCGCCGGTGTTGAACGAAAAGCGCGAGGCCGTCCAGCCGCGCAGCCGCGCCTCCCGGGTACTGGCGTAGAGCTTGCGGATGTCGTCCCAGAAACCAATGTAGGTCGCCGGGCAGGAACGCGGCGTCTTGCCGATGGGCGTCTGGTCCACTTCCAGCACCCGGTCGACCGCTTCCCAGCCACGGATCTGGCGGCATCCCTGCCAGCCCCCCGTATCGACCCGGCCCACCTTGCCCGCCAGGTTGTCCAGCAGGACTTCGCGCGCCAGCGTCGATTTGCCTGAGCCTGAAACGCCGGTGACGACGGTGAGCCGCCCCAGCGGAATGCGGGCATCCGCGTGGTTCAGATTGTGCAGCGAAGCGTCGAGGATTTCCAGGGATGGCGTGTCGCGCAAGACTTCCCGCCGGCCGTTCATCGGGTGCGCCAGAGGTTCCCGCAGGTAGCGGCCGGTCAGCGACGCCGGATTGTCGATGATGTCCTGGACCGTGCCCTGCGCCACCACCATGCCGCCGCGTGTCCCGGCCCCCGGGCCCACGTCGATGACGTGGCCGGCGCGCCGGATGGTGTCCTCGTCGTGCTCGACCACGACCAGCGTGTTGCCGTGGCCCTCCAGGCGCGCCAGCGCATCGAGCAGGATACGGTTGTCCCGGGGGTGCAGCCCGATGGTGGGTTCGTCCAGCACATAGCAGACGCCCTGAAGGTTGGAACCGAGCTGCGCCGCCAGGCGGATGCGCTGGGCTTCGCCGCCCGACAGGGTCGGGGCGGCCCGATCCAGCGCGAGGTAGCCCAGCCCGACGTCCATCATGAAGTTCAGGCGGCTGCGGATTTCACTCAGGATGTCGCGGGCGATTTCGGCCTCGCGACCGCTCAGCGTGAGGCCCAGGAAGAAGCGCTGCGCGTCGCTCACCGGCAGTGCCGCCAATTCCGCAATCGAGCGCTGGTGCCACTGGAAGGCCAGTGCGACGCGGTTCAGCCGCTGGCCCTGGCATTGCGGGCAGGTCTGCAAGACCTCGGCGCCGTCGTCGAGCCAGCCGGCCTCTTCCCCCGTCTGGTCTTCCGTGAAGCCCAGCAGTTGCACCCCGGTACCGAAGCATCCGGGGCACCAGCCGTGGCGGGAGTTGTACGAAAACAGCCGGGGATCGGGCTCGGGGAAGCTGGTGCCGCAATTGGGGCAGGCGCGTTTGATCGAAAAGGTCAGCAGCGCCGGGTTTGGCGCCAGGCCCGACGCACGACGCGCCTGCAGCGATGAGGAACCCGGTCTCGTCAGCCCCGTCAGCACGCGAAAAGTGCCGTGGCCCAGCGCCAACGCCGAGCGTACCGCATCGCGCAACTCCGCTTCGTCGGCAGCGTCCACCATCAGATCGAGCACCGGCAGCTCGATGGTGTGTTCCTGGAACCGGCTCAGGCGCGGCCAGGGAGTGACTGGAATGAACTCGCCATCCACGCGCAGGTGACTGTAGCCGTGCGAGCTCGCCCATTTGGCGAGTTCCGTGTAATAGCCCTTGCGTGCCACGACCAGCGGCGCCAGCAGTCCGATGTGATCGCCGGAATGGTCGCGCAGCAATTGCGCGACGATCTGCTCGGGACTCTGCGGCGCCACCGGGACGTGGCAGTCCGGGCACATCTGCGTTCCCAGGCGGACGTACAGCAAGCGCAGGAAATGGTGAATCTCCGTCATGGTGGCCACGGTCGACTTGCGCCCGCCCCGGCTGGTGCGCTGCTCGATGGCGACGGTGGGCGGGATGCCATAGATGGCGTCCACGTCGGGCTTGCCCGCGGGTTGCACGATGGCGCGCGCGTAGGCGTTCAGCGACTCCAGGTAGCGCCGCTGGCCTTCGTTGAAAAGGATGTCGAAGGCCAGCGTCGACTTGCCGGAGCCCGACACGCCCGTGACCACCGTGAATTCGTTGCGCGGGATATGGACGTCGATGCCCTTGAGATTGTGTTCGCGGGCATTCAGGATGTGGATGTCCGGGCTGGCGGGGGCGTGCAGGCGGGCGGCGGGCTCGTTCAGGGGTAGCGCCTGGCCGCCCGTCTGGCGGGTGTAATCGCACAGTGCGCGGCCGGTGTGGGAATCGGCGCTGCGCATCACGTCTTCCGGCGTGCCCTGGACGATGATGCGGCCCCCCGCGTCGCCGCCTTCGGGACCCAGGTCCACGATCCAGTCCGCGGCGCGGACCACGTCCAGGTTGTGCTCGATGATGAGCAGCGAATGACCGGCGGTGAGCAGCTTGCGGAAGGCGCGCATCAGCCGGGCAATATCGTCGTAATGCAGTCCGGTGGTGGGTTCGTCGAACAGCAGGAGGCTGCCCTTGAGCACCCCCCGGGGAGCCCGGGAGCGGGCTGCCTCGGCCAGGTGCCCGGCCAGCTTCAGGCGCTGGGCTTCGCCGCCCGACAGCGTCGGCACCGGCTGGCCCAGGCGGACGTATTCGAGCCCGACGTCGGCCAGCGGCGCCAGGCCCCACTGCACGTCGCGCAGCCCCTTGAAGAAGTCCAGGGCTTCGCTCACCGTCATGTCCAGGACTTCGTCGATGGCCGCCGTGCGGCCCAGGTGTTCGATGCGCACCTCCAGGATCTCGGGCCGGTAGCGGCGCCCGTTGCAGTCCGGACACCGCAGATAGACGTCCGACAGGAACTGCATTTCCACGTGCTCGAAGCCCGTGCCGCCGCAGGTCGGACAGCGGCCGTCGCCAGTGTTGAAGCTGAAGGTCCCGGCGGTGTAGCCCCGTTCGCGGGACAGGTCAGCGGCCGCGAACAGCTTGCGGATGGCGTCGAAGGCGCCCACGTAGCTCGCCGGGTTGGAGCGCGCCGTCTTTCCGATGGGGGTCTGGTCCACCAGCACGATATCCGCGAGCAGTTCCGCGCCCAGCAGGGCGTCGTATTCCCCGGGGGTCTCGGTGGGCCGTCCCAGGCGCTTGCGCATGGCGGGGTACAGCACGTCCTGCACCAGCGTGGACTTGCCCGATCCCGACACCCCCGTGAGGCAGACCAGCCGGCCCAGCGGGATGGCGAAGTCCACGTTCTTCAAATTGTTGGCCCGCACGCCCTTCAGCAGCAGCCGGGGCGTATTGGCGGCGACCGGCATGGGACGCGGCGCCTCGATGTGTCGGCGGCCCCCGAAATATTGGCCCGTCAGGGTGTCGGCGCGGCTCAGTTCGGCGGGCGTGCCGTCGAACACGATCTGCCCGCCTCGTTCACCCGGCCCCGGGCCGATATCCAGAACCCGGTCGGCCGCCACCATGACTTGTGGATCGTGCTCCACCACGACCAGGGTGTTGCCGTGGTCCCGCAGCCGCTGCATGACCTGCACGATGCGGTGGATATCCCGGGGATGCAGTCCGATCGACGGCTCGTCCAGCACGAACAGCGTGTTGACCAGCGACGTGCCCAGCGCGGTGGTCAGGTTGATGCGCTGGACTTCGCCGCCGGACAGTGTGCGGCTTTGCCGATCCAGCGACAGGTAGCCCAGACCCACGTCGCACAGGAAGCGCAACCGCGTGCGGACTTCATCCAGCAGTTCGGACAGTGCCTCGTCCATGACCTGGCCCAGTTCGATGTGCTCGAACCAGTCCCGTACCCGCGTGATGGGAAGCTGCATGAGGTCATGGATGCCCAGGCCGGGCAGCGCCACGAGCTGAGCCTCCGTCCAGGAGACGCCGGGCGGCATGAACCGCGGATGCCCCGGAATAGGGCTTCGGCCCCGGCCCAGGCGCCACAGCGTGGCGTCCGGCTTCAGCCGCGCGCCCTTGCAGTGCAGGCAAGGGGTGTAGCTGCGGTATTTGGACAGCAGGACGCGGACGTGCATGCGGTAGGCGCGGGACTCGAGCCAGTCGAAGAATCGCTGTACGCCGTACCACTGGCGCTTCCAGGCCGATGCGCCGCCTTTCCAGTCAGGGGTGCCGGCGATGACCCAATCCTTCTCCTCGGTGCTGAGCCTGTCCCAGGCGATGTCCAGCCGCACGCCCGCCTGTGGCGCGTATCGCTCCATGTCGTCCTGGCATTCCTTGTAGCTGGCGGTTTGCCACGGCTTGATGGCACCCTCGCGCAGGGTGCGGCCGCCGTCCGGGATCACCAGTCCGTAATCGATGCCGATGACGCGGCCGAATCCCTTGCAGTGTTCGCACGCCCCCAGTGGGGAGTTGAACGAGAATGTGCTGGGCAGCGGTGTGGTGTAGGCGATGTCGCAACGGGCGCAGTGCAGCCCCGAACTGAAGCGCCATTCGTCCTCGTGATCCTCGAACAGCGCGTGCACGCTGAGGTGGCCATTGCCCTGGCGCAGCGCTATTTCCAGCGCCTCGTTCACGCGCGCCGGTTCCGCAGTCCCCAGGCGGAATCGATCCTGGATCACGTGCAGCATCCGCTTGCCGCCATGGGCCGTGTCGGGCTCCTCGTCCCCGCGTTCGGGAAGCTCGTCCCCGGTGTCCCCGGTGGTGTCGGCGGTGGTGACGCGCTGCCGGTCGTAGGTCCGGGTGTAGCCCTGCTGCTCCAGAAACCCCCGGACTTCCGCTTCGGTGAAGTTGGCGGGCACCGTGACGGGGAAGCTCACCACCAGCCGGGGATCGGCCCCGGCGCATAGCGCCTGGAGCTGTTGCTGGATGCTGGCCGGATTGTCGCGGCGCACGGGCCCAGCGCATTGCCGGCAGTACAGATGAGCCGCGCGCGCGTAGAGCAGCTTCAGATGATCGTTGAGCTCGGTCATGGTGCCCACGGTGCTGCGCGAGTTGCGCACGGGGTTCACCTGATCGATGGCGATGGCGGGCAGGATGCCGTCGATCCGGTCCACCTGCGGCTTGTCCATGCGATCCAGGAACTGGCGCGCATAGGGCGAGAACGTCTCCACGTAGCGGCGCTGGCCTTCGGCGTATAGCGTGTCGAAAGCCAGTGAACTCTTGCCCGAGCCCGAGACGCCCGTGACGACGGTCAGTTCACCCGTCTGGAAAGTGACATCGAGATTCTTGAGGTTGTTCTGGCGGGCGCCGAGGATGCGGATGGGAGCGTTCATGGCACCATCATAATCTGCGTGCGACCGGCCCGGGACGGCCGCGGCAGAGCCGCGTTTGTGGCAGCGGACGTTGGAGTTGTTACCAGACCGGGCAGCGGCACACAGCCCGCGGTTTGTGATCCGCCGATCTTTGGTAAAATGCACCGTTTTGCTCAATCCGCCCGCCCCCTTTCAGGAGATCCACATGGCCGAAATCAAACGCACCCGGCGCAATACGCTGGAGCGCCGCTGCCTTGGCAAGTCCTTCAAGCGTCTTTTCATCCACGCTCCCAAGAGCGTGTTCAAGATGCTGGAGAAGGTCAAGCGCGCTTGATCGCATCTTGCGGGGTCGTATTGTTTTCATACAATTCGGCCTCAGGGAAACCACGGATCCTCGGGTTCGTGGTTTTTTTTTGCAGCTATCATGAGGTCTCGGAAATCGAAAGGAGCTCACCGGCATGGCGTGCTGGCGTCATTTGTTTTCCGTCATCACCCCGACATACAACCGCGCCCACACGCTGGAGCGCGTGTACCGCTCCCTTCAGGAGCAGTCCTTCCAGGACTTCGAATGGGTGGTGGTGGATGATGGATCGACGGACCATACCCGTACTCTGGTACAGGGGTGGCAGCAGGAAGCCAGTTTTCCGGTCCGTTACGTCTGGCAACCCAATCAACATAAGAAAACAGCTTTCAACAATGGCGTGCGCCATGCGCGGGGCGAATGGCTGGTGGCCATCGACAGCGACGACGAGTTGGATTCCAATGCGCTCTACCACATGTCCTGTGTCTGGGACCAGATCCCGCCGGCCGCGCGCGGGCGCTATGTGGCCATCACCGGATTGTGCGCCGGACCGGATGGCCGCGTCGTGGGCGACATGTATCCCCAGGACGTCATGGACGTCAGTTCGCTGGACATGACCTTCCGTTATCACGTCCGCGGCGAAAAGTTCGGGTGCCTGCGTACGGATGTGCTACGGCAGTTTCCGTTCCCGGAAGACATCCCGGGGTTCGTGCCCGAAAGCCTGGTCTGGAACGCGATTGCGCGGGCGGGCTATCTGACGCGCTTCGTCAATCAGGTGTTCCGGGTCTACCACGACAGCGCCGACAGCCTGTCCCGGCAGGGGCGGTCCGCCACCGGCAGCCGGCATGCTCTGGGTTTGTGGCTGCTGGCGCAAGATACGCTCGAAAACTGCCTGCCATGGTTCCGCTGCCAGCCGGCGTCGTTCTTCGCCGCTGGCGCGCGCTATACGCGCTTTTCGCTGCACCTGTGGAGCGCCGGCACTCGTCGCCCCGCGGGGCGCGCCGTGACGCACCTGGGCGCGCGCCTGCTGGTGGCCGGTACGGCGCCGCTGGGCCTGGTGTTGTACGTTCGCGATCGGCTCCGGGAAGCCCCCACGAGCCGCCAGCGAAATCGCCCGGGCCGTCCGGGCGTTTCAGCGTCCGAGAACCACGGCAAGCAGAAGACCTAGCCATCGCGGCGCTTCCGGCCTGGACCGGCGCGGTCCCTCCTTCGGCATCCTTCAGCGATGTTCCGGCCTCTCCGGATCGTCGTCATCCTCCAGGTCATCCGGATCATCCACATCGCTGGCCGCGGGCGCAGGTTCGTCCCCGAGGCCAAAAGGCAGCAGTTCTTCCAGCGTGTCGGACCAGCCGACTTCCTCGCCCTGGGCGTCCACCTTCACGAAACGCGCGCCTTCCTGGTCCGACAACTGGATCGCCCACAGAAGCGTGCAGTCCAGCGGAGTGCCGTCGCTGAAGTTCAAGCCGCCTTGGCTGCCCAGCACGCGGGCGTCGGGGCCACCAGCCTGGACGCGCGCAATGTCCTCGTCCGTGTCGGCAGGATCCAGCGGGATGGCGAACAGCACCCATTCGAAGCCTTCTCCAGGTTCGGGGACGATCTCCGCAATCACGGGCTTGCCCAGATAGGCACAGAGCGCATCGGCCGTGCGGCCCAGCAATGCGGCTTCGTCGGAGGTGAACGCGAGGGGCAGGGACATGGGGAGCTCATCAGCAAAAGGGAGAAGGCGGCAAGGATGATTTTACGGGTTCCGACTGGATGCCGGCCAGTGCGCTGGCGATCATCGTCCAGACCGACGGTCGGGGATCGCAGGAAGCGCCGGTGCATCCGGTTGCGTCGACCCGATTGGGCTTTGCGCGGCTTGCAGCCTACAATCGTTCTGTCGCGCGGCTGAACCCTTCAGCCGGCAGTTTTGGCGCTTGCTCGATGGCACAGTACGTTTATTCCATGAACCGGGTCGGCAAGATCGTGCCGCCCAAACGGCAGATCCTGCGGGACATCTCCCTGTCTTTCTTTCCGGGCGCCAAGATCGGCGTTCTGGGCCTGAATGGCGCGGGCAAGTCCACGCTGCTGAAGATCATGGCGGGCGTGGATCGCGACATCGAAGGCGAAGCCACGCCGATGCCGGGCCTGAAAATCGGCTATTTGCCCCAGGAGCCGCAACTGGATCCCGAACATACGGTGCGCCAGGCGGTGGAAGCGGGGCTGGGCGAGGTTTTCGAGGCGCGCAAACGGCTCGACGAAGTCTATGCCGCATATGCCGAGCCCGACGCGGATTTCGATGCGCTGGCCGCCGAGCAGGGGCGGCTCGAGGCGGTGATCGCGGCGGCCGCCACCAGCGGCAGCGATGACATCGAGACCCAGATGGAAATCGCCGCGGACGCCCTGCGGCTGCCGCCGTGGGATGCCAACGTGGGCCATTTGTCGGGTGGTGAAAAGCGCCGTGTCGCGCTGTGCCGGCTGCTGTTGTCCAAGCCCGACATGCTGCTGCTCGACGAGCCCACCAACCATCTGGATGCCGAATCCGTGGAGTGGCTGGAAATGTTCCTGCACCAGTTTCCGGGAACCGTGGTGGCCGTCACCCACGACCGCTACTTCCTGGACAATGCGGCCGAATGGATCCTGGAGCTGGACCGCGGCCACGGCATTCCCTGGAAGGGCAATTACAGCTCCTGGCTGGAACAGAAGGAAGATCGGCTCAAACACGAAGAAGCCGCCGAATCGGCCCGCCAGCGCACGATCAAGAAGGAACTCGAATGGGTCCGGCAGAACCCCAAGGGCCGCCAGGCCAAGGCCAAGGCGCGCCTGGCGCGCTTCGAGGAGCTGTCGTCGGTCGACTATCAGAAGCGCAACGAAACGCAGGAAATCTTCATTCCGGTCGCGGAACGCCTGGGCAACGAGGTCATCGAATTCCGCGACGTGGCCAAGTCCTTCGGCGATCGCGTACTGATGGACGGCCTGAGCTTCAAGGTCCCGGCTGGCGCAATCGTAGGCATCATCGGGGCCAACGGCGCGGGCAAATCCACCCTGTTCCGTATGATCACCGGCGCGGAAAAACCGGATTCGGGCGAGGTGCTGCGCGGCCAGACCGTGAAGCTGTCCCATGTGGATCAGTCGCGCGGGTCCCTGCCGGACGACAAGACGGTTTTCGAGGCCGTTTCCGACGGCGCCGATCTGCTCACGGTCGGCCGTTTCGAGGTGTCGTCGCGGGCTTATCTGGGGCGCTTCAACTTCAAGGGCGCCGATCAGAACAAGCAGGTGGGCAAATTGTCCGGCGGCGAGCGCGGCCGCTTGCACCTGGCCAAGACGCTCATTGCCGGAGGCAACGTCCTGTTGCTCGACGAACCGTCGAACGACCTGGATGTGGAAACGCTGCGCGCGCTGGAGGACGCCTTGCTGGAATTCGCCGGCTGCGTCATGGTGATCAGCCACGACCGCTGGTTCCTGGACCGCATTGCCACACATATCCTCGCGTTCGAGGGAGATTCACGTATCGTGTTCTTCGACGGGAACTATCAGGAATACGAGGCGGACAAACGGGCGCGCCTGGGTGAAGAAGCCGCGCGACCGCACCGTCTGCGGTACAAGGCGCTGAAATAGCGCGGGCTGCGGCAATGCGCGCGTGCCGTCCGGGGGCGACCCGGGGGGCTGCCGCAACCGTTCCGGTCTCTTCGATGACGGAGGTTGGCATGGGGTCTGACAACATCGGTTCGGCTCTGTTGACGGCGCATCGCAGTCTGCTGCTGATCGTGGACATGCAGGACAAGCTGCTGCCCGCCATTGACGATGCGCAAGCGCTCGTGCAGCGTGTGGCGCGGCTGGCCCAGGCGGCTCGCCTGCTGTCCGTTCCCGTCTGGGCCACCGAACATTGGCGGGACAAGATCGGTGCGACGGATCCTTCGCTGGCGAGCCACGTGGACAGGATCCAGGCCAAGACGCATTTCAACGCCTGTCGGGAACCCGACTTCATGGCGCATTGGCCCCATGGCCGGACCCGCGTGTTGTTGACAGGCACAGAGGCCCATATCTGCGTGTTACAGACGGGGTTGGGGCTGGCGCAGGCGGGTTACCGCCCGGTGCTGGTGAGGGATGGCGTGGGTTCGCGCCGGTCAGCGGACCACGAGGCGGCTTTACGCCGCTGGCGGTACTACGGGCTCGAGACGATCACGGCTGAGATGGCCCTTTACGAGTGGCTGGAGACCCCGGCACACCCGGCCTTTCGGGACGTGCTGCGGCTCGTGAAGTAACGCGCTGCCGCAGCTCGACACAAATGTAGTGTCGGCTCACATTTTTGCGCTGGGTGCTGGTATATAAAGGGAGCCACGATGCCACGTGGGCATTCCAGACATCATTCCAATGAATAGGAGAACTCCATGACCCTCACGACATTCGGAAAACTGAGCGTGGCCGCGCTGCTGGTCACCGCCATGGCCGGGTGCTCCTCCTGGGACAACATGAGCCACCGGCAAAAGGCGGCCGTCACGGGCGCCGGCCTGGGGGGCGTCGCGGGGGCCGTCGTTACGGGCGGCGGGATTCTGGGTACCGTCGGGGGTGCCGCGATCGGCGGCGTGATCGGCGACCAGATCGGGAAGAATCGGTAACGCGCTGCACCCTCAGCAGAAGTTACTGATGCATCGGGCGCCCTTCGGGGCGCCTTTTTTGGACGATCGCGCGCTTCGTCATCACCACGACGCATAAAAGCGACGACTTGTATCCAAAACGGGGGCCAAACGGCGGAATAACAGGCGTAATTCGCCCCAAGCGCAAAACTATGTAGCGGGAGAATGATTGTGTAGTAATCTGGGCTACCCGAGCCGGATGTGACGTTTCTGTCTGACCATCGTGGGATACCGTGACGGGTTTCGTGTGATGACCTTGAGGAGAAACACATGTACGTCGAACTGTGCAGGAAATTGTGGATTGCCGCGCGCAATCTGAAGGATGACACGCGGGGAATCGCGGCGCTGGAATATGCGGTATTGGCGGCTATTGTTCTGGCGGCTGTTGTCGCAGGGCTTTCGGGAACGGATGTGGCCGACCTGTTTACCAGGATGAAGACGGCTATAACTAGCGCCACCACGGCGAGTTAGATTCTCATTCGGCTCAGAGGACGGCAATTGTTTGCATCGCTCCTGGTAGCGGCTTTCGTTGGCGTCCCTCTGGCTCTGTTGGCATTCGGTGACCTTCGACACAGGCGGCTGCCAAATCAACTTATTGTCTGGTATGCCGCCGGGTTTTTGATGGCCTTCTGGCTAACCGGCTCCTCCGCTTCTGTCGTCAAGCTTCATTTTTCGGCGGCAGCGGTCGGCTTCCTCGTGCTGTTCTTGTTATTCGCTCTGGGCGTCATGGGCGGCGGGGACGTCAAGCTGGGGACGGCTGTGTTGTTGTGGTCCGGCCCCAGCCTGGCGTTCCCGACCGTCGCCATCATCGCCTGGGCAGGCGGGATCCTGGCGGTGCTTGGATGGCTGGTGGATCGGAAGGCGTACCAGCGCCTGACCTGGAAACCAGCCCGATGTGTCGGGCATGCGCTCTCCGCCAGTCGCGGGGTGCCTTACGGTGTGGCGCTGGCCTGTGGCGGCTGGTTCGTGGTGTGGCAGCAGTATCAGAGCCTGGGGAAGATTTGAATGTCGTCTGTCCTTAAATTTTCGCTGATACTCCTCATGGCAGCCGTGCTGGCCATTGGCGCTCGCGCGATGTATGTGGGCAGCCTGAATCAAAAGGCCGCGCCTTCGCCGGACGTCCGCATCCGGGTGACGGCCGCCGAACTCCCGGCCGGACTTCTGCTGCGCGACAGTGATCTGGCATGGAAGACCGTGCACCGCAACAAAATGCCCAAGGATGCGATCGTCGAAGGCACGACGCAGGCGGTTGTGGCGGGTGCCTTGGTGCGCCATCGCCTGGAGGCGGGGGCCGTGCTGCATGCCGCGGACGTGATTGCCGCGGGGAGCCCCGATTTTCTCGCGGCGGCCCTGAAGCCCGGACTGCGGGCCGTTACCGTGCCGGTGGACGACGTGTCGGGCAACGCGGGACTGATTCAGCCGGGCGATTACGTGGACATGATCCTCACCCAGCGCATGGGGAAGGGCGGTGACATGGGGCCCGACCAGCGGCGTGTGGTGAGCGAGACCGTCGTCGAAAATGCTCGCGTCATTGCGGTGGGTTCGAGCCTTCAGCGCGCCTCCGATCTGACCCCGCACAACCGTGTGCGGACTGTCACCATAGAGGCCAATTCGCGCGCGGCCGAGGCCATCACCGTGGCGGCCCAACTGGGCAGCATCTCCATGGCGTTGCGCAGCTTCGCCACCACCGACCGGGCTGCCCGCATCGCGGGCGACGCCGCTGGAGCCTCCGTGGTGGCCTGGGGCGACGATGCAAAGTCTCCGCAGTCGGGTCCGGTATGGGGCAGCGATGTGTCGCGCGTCCAGGAATCGCGGCCGGCTGCCGTGGCCCCGGTCGAAGCCAGACCGGAGATTCCCCGCAAGATCGTGATCCTGCGGGGCAGTGACAAGAAGGAACAGGAGCTGGGTGTCCATGCGCGGTAACCACAGGATGTATTCGATGGGAAGCGGGTTGCGGGCTGCCGTGCTGGCCTGCGTGCTGATGGGGGCCCCGCTGGCCGCATCCGCCATGACGCTGGCCATCGGCTCCGGCCAACTGGTGCGCGTGCACGGCGAGGCGACGACCGTGTTCGTGGCCGATCCGGAAATCGCCGATGTCCAGGTTCCGACCCCGAACGCCATCCTGGTGCTGGGGCGGCGCGCGGGCACCACCACGCTGTATGCGCTGGACGCCACCGGCCAGCAGCTCGTGAAAGAGCAGATCGTCGTGCGCCACAACCTGGCGGAGCTGCAGGATATCCTGCGCCAGCGGTTCCCGGCGTTGCGCCTGGCGCTGGAATCGGCACCCGGTTCGCTCATGGTGAGCGGCAACGTGCCGGACGCAAAGACTTCCGAAGCCATCGCCAGCACGATCCACCCCTATCTGGGGGACAAGGACAAGCTCATCAATCGCCTGACCGTCAACAGTCCGACGCAGGTGTACCTGCGGGTCCGGGTGACGGAGATGTCCAAGGACATCACGCAGAAGCTGGGCATCAACTGGAGCGTGGTCGCCAGCCCTGGTCAGTTCGTGACGGGCCTGATAGGCGGGCGCAGCATCTTGAATGCCGGCGGCTATTCGCTGCCATCGGAAGGCTATTCTTTCCTGGGCGGATACTCGAAGACAGGGGCGCCCGCACAAGCCATGATCGACGTGCTGGACAAGGAGGGCCTTATCAATGTGCTGGCCGAGCCCAATCTGACGGCGGTCTCGGGTCAGACGGCCAGCTTCCTGGCGGGGGGCGAATTCCCGGTGCCGGTCAAGCAGGATCGCGACACCATGTCCGTGGAATTCAAGCCATTCGGCGTGGCGCTGGACTTTACCCCGACGGTGCTGAGCGATGATCGCATCAGCCTGACCGTGCGCCCCGAAATCAGCGAGCTGGATCCGAACGCCAGCATTGTGATGGATGGCCTGACCATCCCGGGAATCCGCGTCCGCCGCGTCGAGACCACCGTCGAGATGGCCAGCGGCCAGAGTTTCGCCATCGGGGGCTTGCTGCAGAACAACATCACCGATGTGGTCAGCAAGATCCCGGGACTGGGCTCCATTCCGGTCCTGGGCAAGCTCTTTTCTTCGTCCGACTACCAGAACCACAAGAGCGAGCTGGTGGTGATCGTGACGCCGTATCTGGTGCGCCCCACGAGTCCGGATCAGCTCACGACGCCGATGGCGAGCATGCGCGCCAATTCGGACATTGAATATGTGCTGGGCCACAGTATCGGCTACGACCCGCTGAAGGGCAATGTGCCGCGCCTGAGCGGTTCGGCCGGTTTCGTCTATTGAACGGAGGCTGCCATGAACGAACGTCCGGGGCATGTCCGGTTGGGACGCTGGCTGTTGGCGACGGGGGCCGTGGGTCTGCTGGCGGGCTGTGCCTTTCCTAAGCGCGACTACAGTTACATGCCCGATGCTTCGGTCATCCAGGTCCAGATGAAGGATGGCCAGTGGGTGGCGGTACCTCCCGATTGCGCCAAGCTCTATCCGGAATATCCCCGCCCGAAGTTCGACAGCCGTCCGCAGGCGGCCTTTGGTTGCGCGACCTATACCAATCTGGCCAACAGTGTGGCGCATCCGCTGGACCTGGCGACCCCCGGCACTTATGCGGGACAGGAGGCTGACACGGCTGGCGATGCGGTGACGCGTTATCGCCAGAACAAGGTGACGCCGCTGCGGGAGACGACGTCGACCAAGAAGGGCGGAAAGTAGCCGGACGCACCGGATCGGAACGAGGGGGACCAGGTGGCAGCGACCAAAGACAGGGAAAGCGCGCGTCATTACGCCTTCGCGGCCTTCGTGAAGGACGCGGACAACGAGGAAGAAGTGCGTCGGGTGTTCCACGCCGATTCCCTGTCCGACACCTATGTGGCGTCAGGCGGGACAGACCAGGCCATCGCTTGGTTGAAAAAACTTGGCCGCTCGCCGCAGCGGCTGCTGGTGGACATTTCCGACTCCAGCCGTCCCCTGGACGAGCTGGACCGCCTAGCCGATGCCTGCGAGCCCTCTGTCGAGGTATTCGTCGTAGGCGACCGCAACGATGTGGGTCTGTTTCGCAATCTGTTGGCGCGAGGGGTCCAGGACTATCTGGTCAAGCCGTTGAGCGTCGAGTTGCTGCGCCGCACGCTGGTGCAAGGCACCGCGACGCGCCAGCGGGGCCGCTACGGCAAGTGCGTCACGGTCATGGGGACACGGGGAGGCGTGGGGACCACGTCCGTGGCCACCCACCTGGCGCGCACCCTGGTCCAGGGGGGTACGCGCAGACGGGTGGTGTATCTGGACCTGAACGTCTATGACGGTGCGGGGCCGGCCGCGCTGGGGCGGCCCGGCGGGAGCGGGCTGCTGGACGTGCTGGGCAACATCGACCGGCTGGACCAGCAGTATCTCGAGCGAACGCTGGCGGATGCGGGGGATGGCCTGTACGTGCTGGCCGCCGAGCTGGAATATTCCGAGTCCTTCGATCCGGACGCCAAGGCGGTGGGGGTGCTGCTGGATACCTTGTGCCAGTATTTCCACTATGTGGTGCTCGACATGCCGCAGCGCGGTGATGCGCTCGCCCTGGAGGTGCTGGCGCATACCTCGCTGGCCTGCGTAGTGTCGGAGCCTTCCGTGCATTCGGCGCGCACCCTGACCCGGCTGGTGCGGTATGTGGGGTCGCGTCCGAATCCTCCGTCGGTACTCACGGTCCTCAACCACCCCCAGCCGGCTTCCCGACATCGGGTGCAGACCAAGGATTTCGAATCGGCCACTGACCTGCCGCTACAGGTGAAGATCGCCTTTGATCACAAGGCGCCGGCGCTGGCCGAGAATCTGGCGCAGGAGCTGGCCGCCGGCAGTGAATTTGCCCATGGGATTCGTGATCTTGCGAACCTGGTGACCGGTGAATCCACGTCCCGGGCGCAGCACGGCTGGTGGGGTCGACTGGTGGGGGCCGGCGCATGAGTTTCGGGCGCAAACCGGCGGTGGCCGAGCAGGCTTCCTTGCCGGAGCCCGAGCCCGCTTTTTTGTCCGAGCCTTCGCATCCAGAGGAAGCCCCCGCTTCTTCGTCGATGCCGGTGGAGACGAACGCGGTAGCCGTCCCGGTCGGGGACGGGCTGCCGGCTGGTCCGGCCACGGCCCCCGCGCTTCGGACGCCGGCCGTGGCGGACACCCGTAGCCCGAGCGGGGCGGATTCGCTGCCGGCCCCCCGCGTTGTGCAGCGCCCGCTACAGACGGTCGTGCGGTCCGAGTTCTATAGCCAGATCCGCCAGACGGTTTTTGGCACGATCAATGTGACGGAGGCGCTGAGCCAGACGCGCGAGCAGGTAGGCCGGGATGTCGACACCATCATTGCGGAAACCGTGCGGCTGGAAAACCTGCCGGTGACGCTGACCGAGCAGCGTCTGATGGGGCAGGAGATCCTCCACGATATGTTCGGCGTGGGTCCGATCGAGCCGCTGCTGCAGGACGAATCCGTGACGGACATCATGGTCAACGGCCCGGATCAGGTCTACGTCGAGCGCTACGGCAAGCTGGAGCTCACTCCGCTCAAGTTTCGTGACGATGCGCACGTGATCAACGTGGCGCAGCGTATTGCTTCGTCGATCGGCCGGCGCGTCGATGAGAGCAGCCCCATGGTCGACGCGCGCCTGCCGGATGGCAGCCGCGTCAACGTGGTCCTGCCGCCGCTGGCCATCGACGGCGCCTCGATTTCGATCCGGAAATTTTCGAAGAAAGACCTGACGCTGCCGCGCCTCGCGGCCCGCGGCTGCCTGTCGGCAGCCATGGCGCGGGTGCTGGAAATCGCGGCATCCTGTCGCATGAACATCATCGTGTCGGGGGGTACGGGGTCGGGCAAGACCACCTTGCTCAATGCCTTGTCGCGCTATATTTCGCCCGCCGAGCGCATCGTGACCATCGAAGATGCGGCCGAGCTGCAGTTGCAGCAGCCGCATGTGGTGCGACTGGAAACACGCCCGCCGAATCTCGAGGGGCTGGGGAAGGTCGATCAGGGCGATCTGGTGCGCAATGCGCTGCGCATGCGGCCGGACCGCATCATCCTGGGCGAGACGCGCGGCGCCGAGGCGCTGGACGTGCTCCAGGCCATGAATACCGGCCATGACGGGTCCATGACCACGTTGCACGCCAACAGCCCGCGGGATGCCATGACGCGGCTGGAAAGCATGGTGATGATGGCCAACGGCAACCTGCCCCTGGTCACAATCCGCCGCCAGATTGCCAGCGCGGTAAACCTGCTGGTGCAGGTCGAGCGCATGCGCGACGGCACCCGCAAGGTCACCAGCCTCATGGAGATCGCGGGCATGGAGGGTGACGTGATCGTCACCCAGGAGCTGTTCCGCTTCAATTACGACGGGAGTTCCTTCGACGAAGAGGTGCGCGGCAGCTATGACAGTACCGGCATGCGGCCGCTGTTCGCCGACCGCGCTGCCTACTTCGGCATGGAGAAGGCCCTGGTGGAGGCGATGCGGCCATGAGCACGCTGGACTTGATCACCGTGGTGGTGTTTGCGGGGGCCGTGCTGCTGGCTCTGGCCGCGCTCGTAGCGCGCGAGTGGCAGCGGCAACGCCCGGCCAGCCGAATCCGCGAACGCTTGCAACGGGTATCGGGAGGAGTGCACACGGCCACGCGCGCCAAGGTGCTCGCCGAGCTCCGGCGGGCCCAGACCGAGGCGCGCCGGCGGCGGCATCGGGAATCGCTCGGCAGCCTGGGTTATTACCTAAACCGCCTGGACACCGTCTCGGGACGCGGGGGAGGCCGCCGCCTGGTGCTGGCGATGGGCGGCTTTGCTTTGCTGGGACTCTTTCTGCTGATCCTGGAACTGGTTCCCGTCTCGATCTGGACGGCCGGGCTGCTGCTGGTGATCGTGCCGGCGGGGGTCGGCCTGGCAGCTTACCGGTGGCTCGTGGAACGTTTCCGGCGCCGGTTTCTGGCACAGTTGCCGGACGCGATGGACATGATTGTGCGCGCCAGCCGGGCGGGTATTCCCGTCACGCAGTCCATTCACAACGTGGGGCTGCAGTTTGCCGAGCCGCTGGGGCCGGAGTTTCGCCGCATGGGCGACAACTTGCTGTTGGGCAACGATATCGGAGATGTGCTGGATGAGGCGGTTCTGCGGGTCGAGCTGGCGGACTTCTCGTTCTTCTCGGTCTGCGTGTTGTTGCAGCGCGAAGCGGGCGGCTCCATTACCGAGGCCCTGGAGAACCTGGCCGCCATCATCCGCTCGCGCCGGGACCTGATATTGAAGTCCCGCGCGTTGACGGCGGAAGGCCGTACGGCGGGACTGATCCTGTCGTTGCTGCCCTTCATCGTGGTCGGGATGCTGTACCTGGCCAACTCCTCTTATATCGAGGTTCTGTTTACCACCGAGTCGGGCCGGATGCTGTTGTGGACGGCGGTGGGGATGCTGGTGGTGGGCGTGCTGGCCATCCGCCGCCTGTCGCGCTTGAGGACGTAGGCCATGGCTGATCCGCTCGTCCTGCTCAATGGTGCGATCCTGGTCCTCTGCCTGGCTGGCGGCGGGCTGTATCTGTATGCGCGGGCCGGTCACCGCGCCCGCGTTTTGAGCCGCGCGATTTCGGAGGTCCAGCGCCGGGGCGCGCGGGTCGCGCGGCGGGACGTTCAGCCGATGTCGGGAGGGTTGCTGCGCATGCTGCGGCGCATCGGCATGGCCGTGCCCCTGCTCAACGCCGCGCAGCGCACCGAGGCGTCGCACAAGCTGGTGGCGGCGGGGTACCGGTCTTCGCAGGCCCTGTACGTATTGGGCGGATGTACGCTGCTCTCCATCGTGCTGTGCGTGGGGCTGACCGCCTGGCTGGGCGCGAGCTGGCTGGATCAGCGGGGCGCCATGGCCTGGATCGCCGCCATGGTGACGGCGGCTTATGTTGGCAGCCTGCTGCCGCGCTTCATCCTCGATCGGCTGGTGCGGCGGCGTCAGGATGCCATCCGCCTGAGTCTGCCCGATGCGCTGGATCTGCTGGTGATCTGCACCAATGCGGGGCTGGCGCTGAACGCGGCGCTGGAGCGCGTGGCGGACGAAATGGAGTTGGTGGCGCCGGAGCTGGCTGACGAGCTGAAGCTGACGTCCAGCGAACTCAAGCTCAGCAGCGATATCGAACGGGTGCTGGGGGGGCTGGCGGAGCGGTGCGGCACTGACGGCATGCGTACCCTGGTCAATACCTTCTTGCAGGCGCGCCAGTATGGCACGGCCATCACGCAGGCGCTGCGCATCCTGGCCAAGACCGAGCGCACGGCCCGCATGATGCGGCTGGAAGAGGCGGCGGCAAAGCTCTCGGTCAAGATGACCTTGCCCATGATGCTGTTCATTTTGCCCACCGTGCTCATCGTGGCGGCCGGCCCTGCGATCCTGAGCCTGATGGATACGCTTTCGCGGTTCTGAGAACCGATCTGGAGTGGATGATGAATGTTCCCTTGTATCGAGTGCTGGTTGGGGCGGGTCTGTTGGCGCTCCTGACGGCGTGCGCGCCGCCGCGTACCGCCGTCAGGCCGGTGGATACGGTCATCGACCGTGCCGCCCTCCAGGCGGGAGACCTGCGCATTGCCGCCAGCGCCCTGCAAAGCGGCGACGTCAGCGTGGCCCGCTCGCTGTACACGACTCTGGCCAAGTCGCATCCCGGCATGCCCGAAGTCTGGCTTGGCCTGGGCGACACGCACTTTCTGGCGGGGGAATTCGAATCGGCTCAGAGCGCCTATGCGCGTGCCGAGGAGCTGGACCCGGATGGCCTGGCCCCCAAGCTGGCGCAGGCGCGCGTGTTGATTCGGCTGCGCAAGCTGGATGAGGCGCGCACACGCTTCCAGGCCATCCTGGGGAAAGATCCCGATCAGCCCGTCGCCCTGGCGGGCCTCGGCGTGGTGTACGACCTGTCTGGCCAGCCCGCCCTGGCCCAGGAAACCTATCGCAAGGGCCTGGCGAAGCATCCGGGCGACCAGGCGCTGCGGGCGAATCTGGGCCTGTCCCTGGCTCTGAGCGGCAAGGGACGCGAGGCCGTCAATGTGCTGCTGGGCAATAGCGGCGTGCAGAATGGCTTGCCGCAGATCCGTGACAACCTCGCGCTGGCCTATGGCGTGATGGGGCGCGAGGATGCCGCCGAAGGCATCCTCATGAGCTATCAGCCGCGCGGCGTGGTGCAGGACAACCTGGCGTTCTACCAGTATCTGCGTGAGCATCTGGGAACCGCATCCGCGCCGGCGTCCGCGAAGGCGGTGCCGGTCGCATCTTCCTCTCCGCCCGCCAGGAGCGGCGGGCCGGCCAAGCGGTGATCCCCATGCGCTGGCGACGGACTTTCGGGCGATTGTGGCGCGACCATCGTGGGGTAACAGCGCTGGAGTTCGCCATCGTGGCGCCGTTGTTCTTCATGGTCCTGCTCATGAGCGTGGAAATCACCTTCGCGCTGCTGGCCGACGTCACCCTGGATTCGGCTGCGAGCCGCATCACGCGCATGGGCAAGATCGGGGTCTTCGCCCAGGAGGCGGATTGTCAGTCGGCCGTGAAGGCCGAGTTTGAAAAGACGCTCGGGATCTGGGCCGACAGGGAGAACGTGTACGTCAACGCAAAATTGTATAAGCCGGGCGAGGCGATCACTTTCGACGACGAGAACGGACAATACGATCCGGCCTGCAACACGGGTGATCGGGGCGACATGGTGGTGTTCCGCCTGGGGTTCGACAAGCCGGGCGTGACCGGAGTTCTGGCCCTGATGGGGCTCAATCTGTTTCACTACGAGCGGCTCGTGGTGATCCAGAACGAGCCCTGACGGTCGGCCGCCGCCGGACTGGGAGATTTTTGTGATGGGACAACGCTTGTTGCGGTTCCCGTTTGAATCGCTGGCCTCCGGTCTCCGGCGGCTGCGCCGTGACGACCGGGGGATCGCTGCGATTGAAGCCGCCATCGTGCTGCCCATCATGGTGTTCTTCCTGTTTGGCACGATCGAGACCTATCAGTATTTCCGCGCGGCGGCAATCCTGGACCGGGCCGTGTTCTCCATCGCGGATGGTGTAGCCATGCAGCCCAAACTGTACGAAGGGGGGCCATGCGATGAGACGGATCATCTCTGTACCTACGGCGTCATCATGGGGGATCTCATGCAGCCCATCGACTACAAGGACGGGGGCTATCTGACGATCCGCTTGTTCGAGGCGCAGACGTCGGGTTCGTCCGTCACATGGAAGAGTTCGACCTGGGCCAAGAAATGCGAAGGCAGCACGGCGGCTTGTGGCGACATCGCGGCGGCGCCGCCGCCGGACGGCATGCCCCCCGCCCAGCCGGGCGACACCATCCTGGTGGTACGGGGCTACCAAACGTATGAGCCGTACGTCATCAGTTCGCGGTTCTGGACCGGTCTGGGCGGCACCGAGGTGCTGACCGCCACCGCATTCTATCGTCCGCGTTTTGACGACCTGAAGACGTTGTATTGAAGCAAGGCTGAGGCGGGCGCTTGGCCCGGGAGACCTGTCATGGAAAAGCGATCGAGCCTGTTTGGGCGCCTGCTGCGCGACCAGCGCGGCGTCATTGCGCTGACTTTTGCCGTCACCTTCTCGGTGATGCTGGGCAGTTCCCTGATGGCGCTTGATTTCGTGCGCTACAACGTCGCGCAGGCCCGCATCCAGAACGCGCTGGACACGGCGGTGATCTCGGCGGGGCGCAAGCTGGCCAATTACCAGTCCACCGGGCCGGGCTACGATCCGGGCCAGGCCTGGCGGGACGATGCGACTGCTTATTTCAAGGCGAACGTGCCGGACAAGTTCCTCGGGGTGGCCATCCCCGCTGGCGCCCTGACCATTGACTATGGCGAAGACCGCGTGAACGCGGGCGGCCAAACCTCGGACAGTGGCCAGTTCTTGTCGGCGCAGCGCATCAGCATGTCGGTGACCGGCACCCTGCCGCTCATGAGCACCGGCTTCGTGCGCGAGACGGGCCTGGAAATCGACGCCCAGAACTGGGCGGTACGGCGGGTGCGCAACGATCTGGAACTGGTGCTGGCGCTGGACAATACGGGTTCGATGAACGACCCGGCCTCGAGTACTTCAACCAAGATCCAGGTGCTGCGCGATTCGGCGACGCAGTTGATCAATACCGTGATGGCGGCGTCGGCGGCGGGCGGGCAGACCGACGGAACCAGTGGCGCCTACATCGGGCTGGTGCCCTTCACGGATTCAGTGAACGTGGGGGGCATCGCCTCATCGCCAGGCTGGCTGAACGGCGCGACGCCCGCGCAGAAGAATTACATCCAGTCGCTCTGGACCGGTTGCATCGTCGAGCCGGGCCCAGCGTCGGGCGGCAACTGGACGGCGGCCAATCCGCTGCCAGCCACCCTTTTGTCCCCGGCAAGCCTTTTCAAGCCCATGCTGTCCGTCCACAGCTTCGACTATGCGCCGCCGACGCTGACATCGACCGGAGGCAACAGCACCCGGGCCTACAACCGGCTTGTCCAGGATTCGACGTTGTTGCCGAGCGGTTTCGCCTTCAATGCGCCGACCAGTGCCTCAAAGGACCGCCGCGTCACGGCCGATGTCGCAGCCTGGAGCACCAACCCGCAGACGTTCACCGTCAACTTGGCCCAGGAACCGTCCAACTGCACTTTGGCACCGACGTATTTCCTGACGAAGGACCAGACCGCACTGCTGTCGGCCGTGGCGGCGATGAAGGGTAGCGGCAGCACGGCGGTGCCGACGGGACTGATCTGGGCGTGGCGGATGCTCAGTCCGCAATGGCGAGGCGCTGCCGGCTGGGGAAGTTCAACGCTGCCGCGAGATGGGGATTCGAAGCTGCGCAAGGTCATCATTCTGCTCAGTGACGGCGACAATGATCCCACTGTGCGACGCGGAAGCAATTCCCCCGGTACGGACGAATGGTTCAAGTTGAGCTATGCCTATCAGGAGTGCACAAAAACTCAGAGTGTGGGCAGCGGCCGGAACGCGCAAACTGTTTGCCAGACTTATTCCAACACTGTGAAGCGCGTTTCCAATGAATCGGGGCGGGTGAAGCTGTCGTCCTTCAATCAGTGTCCCATCATCGGCCTGCGATCGGTCGATCCTGCCCAGATCACGCCTGCGAATTACGACAACAGTTGCGCGTCCAGCGGCCCCAACAGTTCGACCATCGGCTATCCGGACGGGTCCAAGAGCGGCACCACGATCAACTCGAATTCTTTGGACGCCTACGGCGCCCAATTGTGCGCCAACATCAAGGCGGATCCCAATAACATCACACTGTTCACCCTGACGCTGGGTATGGACGTCTCGGATGAGGCTCGGGCCGTCATGCGCGGCTGCGCCTCGGATCCGACCAAAACATATTTCGACGTGAGCAACGCCGCGGATCTGCCCCAAGTGTTCAATGAAATCGCCGGGGCGCTCACCGAGCTGCGGCTCACCCAGGATCCGGGCACGTCGTCCGGGTCATGATTGCGCCCGATGGTCGTTCCAGGTGAGCGGTAGTAGGGTGCTTTGCAATGTGCGTCAACAAAGGGCGGCTGGGCACAACGTGGCCGGTCTGCCTCTGCCGGGGAGGCGAGTGACCATGGCGTGGCGATCGGGATGGGTGTTGTTCGGCGGGTTGGCGCTGCTGTTCGCAGCGGTCGGATGGTCGCCGCGTGCGTCCGCCCAGGCGGCCAATTTCCACCCCTGCAATTCCCAGCCGTCGCTGCCGATGTGTTTGCACGGATATGGTCGGCGGATCGCCATCGCGCGGTGGGGGGCGCCACCCGAGCCGTTGGACCCTGATGCCGTGGCGGGGGCGTCCCTGGTCACGCGCGACGTCGCCCGGGAAATCGGCAAGCTCAAGGCCAGCACCGCGTTTGTGGAAGACATGGACACGTCCGAGGTCCTGTTCGCGCGTGACGAAGCGGCCGTGCGGCCGATCGCGTCGATTACGAAGCTCATGACGGCGCTGGTGGTGGTCCAATCCGGCTTGCCCATGGACGAGATGCTGACCATAGACGCCAGCGACCGCAATGTGCCCAGCGAATTGCCGGCGCGTCTGGATGCGGGCGCGCGCCTGACACGGACGGAGCTGCTGCACCTGGCCCTGGCATCGTCCGAGAACAGCGCCGCGCATGCGCTGGCGCGTACTTTCCCGGGCGGCATGGCCGCCTTCGTCGAGGCCATGAATGCTCAGGCCCGTGTCTTGGGCATGGCGGACTCCCGTTTCGTCGGTCCCGTCGGACTGTCCAACGGCAATGTGTCTTCGGCGCGCGATCTGGCGAAGCTGGTCTACGCGGCGTCGCGCCAGCCGTTGATCCAAGCGTTCACGACCGATGCGCGGTACCGTGTTGGCGGACGGACTTTTCGCAATACCAATATGCTGGTGGGCCGCCCGAATTGGGACATCCTGGCGTCCAAGACGGGAACCACCCGGGAGGCGGGGAACTGCCTGGTCATGATGGTTCGGGTCGACGATCGGAATCTGGCAATGGTGTTGCTCAATGCCCATGGAACGAGCGGCACGCGCTTTGGTGATGCGGTGCGCTTGCGGCGTATCCTCAACAGCCAGATGGCCTTGAAATAGGGTGGCGCCTCCGGCACCCGCTATCCGGAGTGGCGCAACGACTGCAAGGCGCCTTGGCCGAGCAGTCGCCTCAGTGGATCGCCGCGAGGACGTCCCGTTCCAGTGCGCCGGTGGCAACGCACTGTGCCGAGCGTCCGGGGCCGGGAAGCGTGGCGGCGGAACCGCTGGAGAATGCCACCGTATCCTTGATGGGCGCGTAGAACCTGCCTGTGGGTGTGTTGCCGAGGCTCACGGTGCGGGTGACCACATAGTGCGCGTTCACCTGTGCGCGCGTCGACCGGGCGCCCGAGGCCTTGAACAGCACGTTGATGGTGCCGGCGACTTCCATGGCCCGGTCCACGTCGTACAGATTGCCATAAACGATCTGCTCGTAGGACTGATGAGGCGAAGAACCCGGGAAGCGGTAATGCCGTGTGAGCTGCGCGCGCGGATTCGTGACGTCGGACTCCACGGTGCCGCAATCCAGGTATCTTTCAGGGTTGCCTGTGAAGTGCAACACCATGAGCCCCGTGGTGGGATCCTGGCGCTCGATGACCCAGGGGCCGCTGGCGAGCTTTTGCGTCGAGGTCTTCCACACCTGGGCGTAGGGCGCTGCGATGGTGGTGTCGCTCATGATGGGCGGCTGTACGGCCGGAGGCGCGTATGTCAGCCGGCCGGCACACCCGGAAAGGCCTATCACCGCAAGTGCAGCCGCCTGACGTATCCGCATGCCCCGCCCCTATCCTGTTTCGCCACGTCCGCCGAGTGGCCGTGACGGTCTGTTCAGCATACCAGATGTTACCGATGTATTGCCATTTATCACAGGCGCATGGCTTGCCGGGCCGATTCCCGTCTCGCCCACGGCTCAAAGGGGATGCCAGGCCGTCCGGCAGGGCGCGGTGTGGCACGCTGTACACTCCATGCTTTGTGTCGACCGATCCGCTCCCTGACGGCCTTCCATGTTGATCACCCTGCTGAACATCGTCCTGCCCGTCTTTGCAATTGCGGCGCTGGGATACGTTTTCGGGCGCCGCCAGGCTCGGCACCCCGACATGGGGTTCATCAATCACGCCAATGTGATGGTGTTTTGTCCCGCGCTGGTGTTTTCCGCGCTCTTGGACAACCCTATGAGTATGCTGCAGGCTTGGCCTTTGGTCGCGGCCGCCGCCCTGATCATCCTCATCCCCGGGTTGCTCCTCGCGGTGATCCAGTCGCCCACACAGACGCGCGCCGGATTTCTGGTGCCCGGCATGTTTCGCAATACCGGCAACATCGGCATTCCGATCATGATGCTCGCCTATGGGAAGGACGTGCTCGGCGATATCGTCATCCTGTTCGTGATCTCCAACCTGCTGCAGTTTTCGGTGGGCCTGGTGCTGCTGGCTCCGGGTGGGAACCGCTGGCTGTGGCTGAGGAATCCGAATATCTGGGCGGCCGTCCTGGGGATAGCGCTGGCGCCCTATCGGGCGTGGATCCCGCCGTTCGTCACGACTTCTGTGGATCTCACGGGACAGATCGCGATTCCGCTCATGCTGTTTGGCCTGGGGGTGCGGCTGTCGCAGGATCGCATCGACCGGATAGGGCTGGCGCTGAAGGTCAATGGCCTGTATCTGCTGGCGGGATTGGCCACGCTTCCCATCGTATTCTGGTTGCTTCCGCTTACGCCCGAGTGGATGCGGCTGGTGGCCTTGTCGGCCATGCTGCCGCCGGCAGTCCTGAATTACCTGCTGTGCGAACAGTACCGGGTGGAGCCCCGGACCGTGGCCAGCGTGGTGCTCCTGGGCAATATTCTGTCAGTGGCGACGGTGCCACTGGTCGTGTGGGCCACGCTGATCGGGGTGGCGTAGCGGCGCTTCCGATCCGGCCTGCAAGCCCCGCTGAAGGCCCGGCCGTGCCATGCGCGACTCAGGCTGACGCTCGCGGCTCCGCCTGCGGCATCTCGATCTTCACCTCCAGGACTTCCAGGGAATCCTGGCGGTCCAGGTTGACCCTGATGTCTCCAGGATCGATCTTCACGTACTTGGAGATCACCGCAATGAGTTCCTTTTGAAGCTGCGGCAGGAAATCGGGGCCGTTGCGGCCGCTGCCGCGCTCATTGATCAGGATGAGCTGCAGCCGGTCCTTCGCAATGCTGGCGGAGGATTTTTTCTGGCCGCGCAGAAAATCCAGGAAAGACATGTTCATTTCCCCCCGAACAGTCGCTTGAACAGGCCAGGTTTCTCGTAATCGACGAAACGCAGCGGCTTTTCCTCGCCGAGATAGCGTGCCACCACGTCCTGGTAGGCGTCGGCTACGTCGCTGTCGCGGATATGGATGGCCGGAATGCCCTGGTTCGAGGCCTGCAGCACGATCTCCGATTCGGGGATGACGCCGATCAGCCGGATGCGCAGGATGTCCTCGATGTCGCTCAATGACAGCATTTCACCTTCGGACACCCGCTTGGCGTTGTAGCGCGTGAGCAGCAGGTGCTCTTTCACGGGGTCTTCGCCTCGTTCCGCGCGGCGGGATTTGGCCGACAGGATGCCCAGGATGCGATCCGAGTCGCGGACCGAAGAGACCTCCGGATTGGTGACCACCAGGGCGTCATCCGCAAAATACGCCGCCATGAGCGCACCGGTCTCGATGCCGGCCGGGGAGTCGCAGACGATGTACTCGAAGTCCATCGCGGCCAGGTCTTCCAGGACCTTGCCGACGCCTTCCCGAGTCAGGGCTTCCTTGTCGCGTGTTTGGGAAGCCGGCAGGATGTAGAGGTTTTCGAGCTGCTTGTCGCGGATCAGGGCCTGGTTGAGCGAAGCTTCACCCTGGATGACGTTGACGAAGTCGTACACCACCCGGCGTTCGCAGCCCATGATGAGGTCCAGGTTGCGCAGGCCGACGTCAAAATCGATGACCACCGTCTTGTGACCGTGCATGGCCAGCCCGGCCGAAAAGCTTGCGCTGGAGGTTGTCTTGCCCACGCCCCCCTTGCCGGAGGTGACTACAACGATGCGCGCCATGGTGAATGGTTTCCCCTCTGTTCAAAATTCATGACATCGTAAAGCAAAAAGCGGCGATTCGAATAAATACCGGCCTTCATCGCGTGACGGATGGTATCCACTCGCGCCGAGTTCACTGAAACCCGCCTGATTCGTCCAGCCCGCGGATGCGCAGGGTGTCGCCGTCCAGTGTCACCTGCGCCGGCCGGCTCTGCAGACTGTCGGGCAGGCGCGTTTCGATCACGCGATAGACGCCCGCGATGGCGAGCAGCTCGGGATCCAGGTGGGTGGTCAGGATCATGACGTCGGTGCGGCCGTGCGCGCCTGCCATGGCCTTTCCCCGCAACGGCCCGTAGACGTGAATGTTTCCGTCGGCGATGACCTCGGCACCCTGGCTGACCATGCCCATGACGATCAGGTCGCTGCCCTTGGCATAGATGCGTTGCCCCGACCGCAGCGGATGGCGAACCACCAGTGTTTCGCCGGAAGGAGATGCGGGGGTGTCGGGGGTGATCGGCTTCTTTCCAGCCGCTGAGCCCTTGCCGGCCGATGGTTGCGGGGCGGCGGGTGCCTTGCCGGCTGGCCACGCCCGAGCGGGCTCCGCGGCGTCTGGCTGGGCTGCGGCAGAAGCCGCCGGACCCGCCGAGGCGTCCAGCGGCGCCAGGCCGGATTGGGCCGCCTGCGCTTGCATTTCGGCGCTGGCCTGTACCCCGATGGGGTGCAGATGGTGCCGGCGCAGCGCCTCGGCCAACGCCTGCCAGTCGGGAGATTCGGTGAGCCCCTGGGCGTCGATGACGACGGGTTCGTTTTCGTAGAAGGCGCCCGCCTCGCGCATGCGGGCGTCCAGCGCCGCCACCAGTGTGTCCGTGTCCGGCTCATGCAGGACGGCCCGCAGCGCGTAGAGGGTGGCGCTCTTGAAATCCAGGGCGGTGGAGGCTTTGGCCATCGTGTGTTACGCCCAGGTATCGCGCAGCGTGGCCGCGCGGTTGAGAATGGGGTGATCCGGCGAAGACAGTTCGCGGTCAGCCACGAAGTAGCCCAGCCGTTCGAACTGCCAGGTGGCGCCGGGGACGGCCCGTATCCCGGGCTCCAGCCAAGCCTGGACCGTGTGGCATGAGTTCGGGTTCAGCGCTTCGAGGAAGTTGCGGTCGCCACCGTCCGGGTGGGGGTCGGCAAACAGGCGATCGTAGAGGCGGATCTCGGCGGGGACGGCGTGCGCCGTGCTGATCCAGGTGATGGCGCCCTTGACCTTTACGCTGTCGGCCCCCGGGGTGCCGCTGCGGGTATCGGGCAGGTATTCCGCATGGACCTCGATGACCTCCCCGCGCTCATTTTTGACGCAACCCGTGCAGCGCACCACATAGCCGTATTTGAGCCGCACCAGATTGCCGGGGTACAGGCGGAAATACTTGCGAGGCGGCTCCTCGCGGAAGTCGTCGCGCTCTATCCACAGTTCTCGAGTCAGCGGGAATTCGCGACGGGCGCTCTGCGGATCGTGCGGGTTGCTGGGCGCCGAGCAGAGCTCGCTGTGTCCGGCCGGGAAGTTCGTCAGGATCAGGCGGATGGGATCCAGGACGGCGACGGCCCGGGCCGCCACGGGGTCCAGATCGTCCCGAAGGGCTTGTTCCAGCAGGCTGTAGTCGATGCGGGAGTCGGATTTGGAGACCCCCAGGCGCTCGCAGAACAGGCGGATGGCCCCCGCCGTGTACCCGCGCCGGCGCAGTCCGACCAGGGTGGGCATGCGGGGATCGTCCCAGCCGCTCACGTGGCCTTCTTCGACGAGTTGCCGCAGCTTGCGCTTGCTCGTGACCACGTAGCTCAGGTTCAGGCGGGCGAACTCGTACTGATGGGGCAGGGGTTGCGCCAGTTCTCCGAGGTCCGCGAGCTTTTGCAGGATCCAGTCGTAGAACGGGCGCTGGTCTTCGAATTCCAGCGTGCAGATGCTGTGGGTGATGCCTTCCAGCGCATCCTCGACGGGGTGGGCCCAGGCATACATGGGATAGATGCACCAGGCCTCGCCCGTGCGGTGGTGGCTCGCGTGGCGAATGCGGTACAGCACCGGGTCGCGCAGATTGATGTTGGGCGAAGCCATGTCGATGCGCGCGCGCAGCGCCATGCTGCCGTCCGGATGGCGGCCGGCGCGCATTTCGCGCAGGAGCGCCAGCGACTCGGCCACCGGGCGGTTGCGCCACGGCGAGTCGGTGCCCGGCTCGGTCAGGGTGCCGCGCGTGGCTCGCATTTCGTCGGCCGATTGCTCGTCGACGTAGGCGTGGCCAGCCAGCACCAGGGCCTCGGCGAAACGATAGAGCGTCTCGAAGTAATCGCTGGCAAAGTAGCGGTGTTCGACGCCGTTCTGCGTCCAGTCAAAGCCCAGCCAGCGCACCATGTCGGCGATGGCATGGACGTACTCGTCTTCTTCCTTTTCGGGATTGGTGTCGTCGAACCGCAGATGACAGACGCCCTGGTAGTCGCGGGCCAGGCCGAAATTCAGGCAGATGCTCTTGGCGTGCCCGATGTGCAGATAGCCGTTGGGCTCGGGCGGAAATCGTGTGCGAATGCGCGCCGGATCGATCGCCCCCGCCTGTCGGACCTCGGCCGGACTGGGGGGCGGTGACCAGTGCCGGTTGCGATACAGCCCCGAGCTCAGGTCATTGTCGATGATGGTGCGCAGGAAATTCGAGGCGGGCGCGGTATCGGTGGTCATACTTCAGAGTCATAATCTAAACTAGCGCACATTATGACGCAAACCGCATGGGTTCTGTCGCTGACCCAGTTTTACCTGAGCCTGGGGTTCGTCCTGTTTTTCCTCGCTCTGGAGCTGGGCCTGACCTGGGTGCTGTTCGGGCTCCGGTTGCGTGCGCACGGCAGCACGGCGGCGCTGCTCGCCTATCGGTTCTGGGTGCGGGTGTTCGCGCTCACGCTGATGCTGGGGTTTGGCGCCAGCCTGCCCCTGGTGCTGCAGTTCGGTACCCTGTGGCCGCGCATCATGGATCGCGCCGGCGAGGTCGTGGGCCCGCTGGTGGCCATGACAGTGCTCACGGCCTTCGTCTTCAAATCCTGTTTCCTCGGGGCCATGCTGTACGGGCAGCGCTCGCTGTCGGACTGGGCGCACACCCTGGTCGTGACCATGGTCGCCATCGGGACCTCGTTGACCGCCTACTGGATCGTGACGCTTCTGGCCTG
Organism: Castellaniella sp. UC4447_H14; assembly: GCF_052978285.1. Taxonomy (NCBI): domain Bacteria; kingdom Pseudomonadati; phylum Pseudomonadota; class Betaproteobacteria; order Burkholderiales; family Alcaligenaceae; genus Castellaniella; species Castellaniella sp. UC4447_H14. The sequence goes on from NZ_CM129666.1 coordinate 67,558, forward strand.
GATGCAATGGCCGGTGGGTACGGCGCTGTCCGAAAATCACTACCAGATCGCGGATTGGCTTGCCCTTGTGGGGGGCGCGGCACCGGTGCTCTTTGGCGTGCTGCTGACGGGCGGGATGGTGCTGGCCGCGACGCTGATGCTGGCGGTGACCGCCGGGCGCACCGATACGCGGCCCAGCGACGAGGGGGACCGCAGCGTGTACGCGATCGGCCTCTGGCTGCTGGTGGCCGCGCTGCTGCTGCAGGTGGCCTTGGCGGTCCAGCTCGGCCGCGAGTTGCTGCCGGTACAGCCGGCACGGCTGGCGGCTGTGATTCCTCAGTGGCATAGCGGGCCACCGGATCGCCTGACGCTGCTGGCGTGGCTGGATGTGGATGCGCTGCGCAACGTCTGGGCGCTGTACGGCCCCCAGGCTTCGGATTGGCTGCCGCCCGTGATGCCGGGTCCGCTGAAGGGGCTGAATGATCTGGCTCCCCTCGGTCCGCCGGTCTGGCTCACCTATGCATCGGCCCGCCTCGCGGCGCTATTGGCGATGCTGCTGGTGGCGGCGGCGCTGTGGAGCCTGTGGCAGGGATCGCGCCAGCGCTACGAGCCGGACGTGCTGACGGCGGGCGGCCGCCTGCGGCTGCGCATCATGATGTGGGCAGCGGTGGCCTTGCAGGCGGTGGGCTGGGGCCATGTGCTGGTAGGCAGCCTGCCCTACGCGGTCTACGGCGCGATCACGCTGCGGGAGGTGGGCACGAGCCAAAACCAGGAAACGCTCTGGGGCGGGCTGGTGCTGCATGTGATCGTCTACACCGTCCTCGCGCTGGGCTTTCTGCAGTTGCTGCGGCACACCACGCGGTTTGGCGTGGTGCCAGTAGCCCGCTACAGGGGGCGCGCATGATCGAATCTCTGGCGGCGGTCATGGGACTTGGCGCGCAGGACCCCGCTTTCTGGATGCCGCTCGCGCTGATGGCGGTGTTTTTCGCCACTGTGGTGGCGGGCGTGGTGCTCGACGGTTTCGACATCGGTGTGGGCTGCGTGTCGCTGGTGGCGCCGCGCGCGCTGCGGCCCCGTATGCTGTCGCTGCTTGCGCCGTGGCGGGATGCGAATGAATTCTGGCTGTTCCTGGCGGTCGGACTGTTCGCCGGGGCATTCCCTTACGCCTGGTCCCAGACACTGGGACGCCTGTATGTCCCGCTGTCGCTGCTGGCGCTGGGCACGCTGCTGCGCTCGGTGTGCTTCGAGTGGCGGCTGAGGGCCCCCGCGCAGCGGCAGCGGCGCTGGCAACTGGGGTTTGGTGCGGGGTCGGTGCTCACGGCGTTTTCCCATGGGTATCTGCTCGCGCGGGTCAGCGTGGCGTACGAAAGCGGGTCCGCCTACACCGGGTTTGCGCTGCTGATGGGGGCCTGCTCCGTGGCCGGCTACAGTCTGCTGGGGGCGACCTGGCTGATGATGCGCGAGGCGGGCGAACTGCGCATCCGCGCGTTGCACTGGGCGCGCCGCACCTTGCGCTGGAGCGCGGTGGGAGCGGTGGGGGTTGCGGTGGTGCTGGACTTCTCCAATGCGGGCGTCTTCCTCAAGTGGGGCGATGGGGAACACTGGCGTGCCGTGGGCTTCGTCTGGGGGACATTGCTGCTGTGTTTCGTCCTGACGGAAATGACGCTGCAGCGGTTGATGAACCGCAGCTATCGGGCCTCGGCTGTGCCGTTCGTTCTGGTGCTGCTGATCTTTCTGGTGGTGCTGGGCGGACTGGCCTACAGCTTCTTCCCGTATCTGGTGCTGGACGAAGTCACCCTCTGGGACGCGGCCGCCCCCGTGGCCACGCTGCGCCTGGCCTTGTCCGCCACCGTCGTGGCGTTGCCGGTGGCCCTGATCTTCAATCTTTGGGTGTACTGGCGCATGCTGGGTCTGTCGCGTCCGCCGCGTCCCCCCGATTTCCCGGGCTGATCCATGCGTCGTCCTGAAGCCTTGCTGCGTGCGGACGGCATTCCCGCCATGCTGTGCTGGGCTGCTCTGGCCGGCGCAGGCGGGGCGCTGGTCACCATCGCCTTTCATGCCGGCATCCACCTGATCCAGCAGCTCTATGCCGGCCGGTCCGGCTCCATCGTGCAGGTCACGCGGACCCTCGGCTGGGAGGCGCGCCTGGCCGTCCCCGCGCTGGGCGGCCTGGTCGCGGGGTTGCTGCTCCAGGCGGCCCACAAGGTCTCCCATGATCCGCATTCGGGCTACATGGAGGCCGTGGCCATCGGCGATGGCCACATGTCGATCCGCCAGGGGATTCTTCGCTCGTTGTCATCTCTGTTCACGGTCGCCACCGGCGGATCCATCGGGCGCGAGGGCGCCATGGTGCACCTGGCATCGCTGGCAGCGTCAGGTCTGGGGCGATTCCTGCACATCGATACGGCCCGTTTGCGCCTGCTGGTGGCCTGCGGAGCGGCGGCGGGGGTGTCGGCGGCGTATGGCGCACCGATTGCCGGCGCAGTGTTCGTCGGCGAGATCATCCTCGGGTCCATGTCGTTCCAGAATTTTGGTCCCTTGCTGATGGCCGGCACGGTGTCCAGCCTGGTGATGCACCTGACCGGCGAATACGGGGTGCGCTACTCCATGCCCGACCTGCCAGCGGTGTCGGCCGAAATCGTCCTGCCTTGTCTCGCGCTGGGCGTCATCGCGGGGATTGGGGCCGCGCAGTTCCTGCGTTTCGTGCATGGCGTGAAGATCCTGTTTGCGCGCACGAAGTTGCCGCTGTCCTTGCGTCTCGGCCTGGGCGGGCTGCTGCTCGGCGGCGTGCTCACCCAGGTCCCCGAGATGGCGGGCAACGGCAACAGCGTGGTGGTGTCGCTGCTGCACGGATCGTGGGTGTGGCAGACCGTGCTCTGGATGTTGCTGTGCAAGGTGCTGGCCACGGCGCTGACCGCCGGGTCGGGCGCCATCGGTGGCGTCTTCACACCCACGCTGTTCGTGGGGTCGGCGTTGGGCATGTTGTTCGCCCAGGGACTCACGGCCGCCTGGCCGGTGCTGGCCGGCCATGGCACCACGCTGGCGCTGGTGGGCATGGGGGCCTTTCTGGCGGCGGCCACCAGTGCGCCGTTCATGGCCATACTGATGGTGTTCGAAATGACGATGAACTACCAGATGGTGCTGCCGCTCGTGCTCGCCTGCGTGGTGGCGTATTTCGTCTCTCGCAGCTTGGCCCAGGCCGTGATGTACCAGGTGACTTTGCACCACGAAGAGAGCCAGGCGCTGCGCCAGCGGCTGCGGACGGCGCGGCTGGACAGCCTCATGCGGCCGGCGCAGACGGTGATCCACACGGACGCCCCGGTGCGTCGGGCGCAGGAAATGTTTCTGGATTACCCGGTTCGCTATCTGTATGTCACGGATGCCCAGGATGTCTGGCAGGGAGTGATCGCGCAGCAGGATCTCACCCGCATGATGCTGGGTGAGGTCGATGTGCAATCCAAGACATGCGGCGAAGTGCTGCGGCTGGATTTCGTCAAGCCGCTGCACCCCGATCTGAGTCTGGACGAGGCCCAGACCCAGTTCAGCGCCTTTCGCGGGGAGCGGCTGCCGGTCGTCAGCCGCGAGGACCCGCCTCGGCTGCTGGGCGTGGTGTACAAGTCCGAGCTGCTGGAGCGTTATTCCGAATTGAAGCGGGCCGTCGATAGCGAGGACGATTTTGTCCTGTCGCCGAGGCGTCCCCAGCACTGAGTCCGCCAGGCGCTTCCGGTACGGGGGCGCAGGTGTTAGCATACCCCCCATCTACTGGATATCAGCACAGCATTTTCATGGCCATTCAAGCGGATTCCTTGTCGTCTTCTTCCCAGGACACCCGTCTGGTGGCGCCCGACGTGGAGTCGTTCGCCGAGGATTCCATCGAACGGGCCCTGCGTCCGAAGTCGCTGGAGGATTATGTCGGCCAGCCGCGGGTGCGCGAGCAGCTTGGCATCTTCATCGCGGCCGCGCGCCAGCGCGGCGAGGCGCTGGATCACGTGCTGCTCTTTGGCCCGCCGGGCTTGGGCAAGACCACGCTGGCGCACATCGTTGCCCACGAAATGGGCGTGCAACTGCGCCAGACCTCCGGCCCCGTCCTGGAGCGGCCGGGGGATCTGGCCGCCATGCTGACCAACCTGGAACGCAATGACGTCCTGTTCATTGACGAAATCCATCGGCTTTCCCCAGTGGTCGAGGAAATCCTCTATCCCGCCCTGGAAGACTTCCAGATCGATATCCTGATCGGCGAGGGTCCGGCGGCCCGCAGCGTCAAGATCGATCTGCAGCCCTTCACGCTGGTCGGCGCCACCACCCGGGCGGGCATGCTCACCAACCCGCTGCGAGACCGCTTCGGGATCGTGTCGCGACTGGAATTCTATTCGGCCGAGGACCTGACCCACATCGTTCAGCGCAGTGCGGGTCTGCTGGGCGCCGAGACTTCTCCGGAAGGCGCCGCCGAAATTGCCGGCCGTTCGCGCGGGACGCCCCGCATTGCCAATCGTCTGTTGCGCCGCGTGCGCGACTACGCCGAGGTCAAGGCGAGGGGCCGTATCGACGTGGCGACGGCCCGGGCGGCCCTGGCTATGCTGGAAGTCGACCCGCAGGGCTTGGACCTGATGGACCGCAAGCTGCTCGAAGCCATCGTGCACAAGTTCGATGGTGGTCCGGTGGGGGTGGACAGCCTGGCCGCTGCCATCGGCGAGGAGCGCGACACCATCGAGGACGTCATCGAGCCTTACCTGATCCAGAACGGTTATCTGCAGCGCACGTCGCGCGGACGCATGGCCACGCGCCGCTGCTGGCAACATCTGGGGCTCAAGGCGCCGACGGCGGGCGGCGGGCCGGATCTGTTCCCCGAATAACTCTCCATCGGGCGCTGCGCTCAGTCTTCGGAATACCCCAGGATCTTGATCGCGCGGGCCAGCGGCTGCGGGCGGTACGCTTCCCACGGCGAGTTTCCCACGGCCAGCCGGGCGTGGATGTTTTCCAGTGTCCACTCAGCGCCGGACGTCAGCCGCGGCAGCTCTTCCCACGACACCGGCACCGAGATGCCCATGCCCGGCCGGGCGCGGGCCGACCAGGCCGAGACGGTAGTGGCGCCAAAGCCATTGCGCAAATAATCCACGAAAATCTTTCCCACCCGGTTGCGCGGCCCGCTCCTGGCGACGAAGATTCGGGGCATCGTCCGGGCCAGATGCTGGGTGACAGCGCGCGAAAAGCCCTTTACCACGTCCCAGCCGTACTGCTTGCGCAGCGGTACGACCACGTGCATCCCCTTGCCGCCGCTGGTTTTCAGCCAGGCGTCCAACTCCAGTTCCTGCAGCAGCACCCGGACCAGTTCGGTGGCCTGCTGGATGGCGGACCATGTCACGCCTTCTCCCGGATCGATGTCGAACACCATGCGGTCCGGTTTCTGGATGGCGGTCTTCAGCGCGTTCCAGGTATGGAATTCCACCACGCTCATCTGCGCTGCCGACAGGATGCCTTGTGCCGTGGCGATCTCCATCAGCGGGGGGTGGTCCGGATAAAGGCTTTCCGGCAGCAGCCGAACACCCGCCAGCGAAAGCTGTTCGGGGTGCTTCTGGAAGAAGTGCTCTCCATTCACGTCCGTCGGTACGCGAACCAGTGAAACGGGCCTGCCTTTCAGGTGGGGCAGCAGCAGCGGTGCAACCGTCTCATCGTATTGGGCAAGATCCCGCTTGGTCAGCCCGGTTGAAGGATCGATGACACGGTCGGGATGAGTCAGTCTCGACGGCATGGGCGCCTCCGTCAGTGTGGAGCGGATTCTCGCGGCGCGGCGGGACCGCGGCGGGGGGGGCTGATGGCCGGGTACGACGCTGGCCGGCATCGCCGTTTCGCGCACGATGGATCGTGCCGGTTTGTCGCTGCGCAGGCCCACGAACGACGCTTGCCGGATGTGCCCCGATTGGGTCCACGAGCGAAAGGAGACCTCGGCCAGCAAGACGGGCTTCACCCAGAGGGCGTCCGATGGCGCATTTGCGGCGTCGGCGAGCGGGGACCGGGGCACTCGCAGGAGCGCGAGGCGTTCGGACAGATCGCCGAGCCGCCGCTCGTCGAAACCGGTTCCGACTTTGCCGGCATACCGCAGCGGACCCGCTTTTTCGTCATGGACGGCCATCAGCAGGGCGCCCAGGTGCTTGCGTGCGCCGCGCGGCTTCGTATAGCCCACGATCACGAATTCCTGGCGCAGGCTGCATTTGACCTTGAGCCACGTTCTCGTGCGGCGCGACACGTAGGGCGCATCGGCGCGCTTGGCCATGATGCCCTCCAGCCCCAGTCCGCAAGCGATGCGCATCAACTCGCTGGGGACCGCCTGGAACGCCTCGCTGAACCGCACGCGTCCGCTCAGCCGGGAAGCGTGGCCCTCGATCACCTGTCGCAAGGATGCGCGGCGCGTGCTCAGGGGCTCGCCCCGCATGTCGCGCCCGGCCAGAAACGGCGCGTCGAAGACGTAATAGACGATTCCGCCGCCCTGTCCGCCCTCGAACGCGTTCTGCAAGGCCTGGAAACTGGGCGTCCCCTTGTCATCGAGCACGACAATCTCGCCATCCAGCCACGCGGAGGGGAGTTCCAGTGCCTGCAGCGCCTGGATCAACTGCGGCATCTTCGCGCTCCAGTCGTGGCCGTTGCGGGTGAACAGCCGGATGTCGTCGGTATCGATCCGGGTCATGATCCGATAACCGTCGAATTTTATTTCGTAGATCCAGGCGTCCGGGTCGGCCGGGAGTCCGTCCACGAGGGTGGCCAGTTGCGGCGCCATTTCGCGCGGCGGCGCGGCCGTGCCGGCGGGGGGCGCCGACGGCGCCGGGGATCGGGACTCGTCGTCCTTGATCAACAGCCAGTGGGGTTGCGTCCGGCCGTCCGCGTCGCTCAGGCGTACCAGCGTCCAGTCGCCCTGCAGTTTAGATCCGTGCAGTGTGAACCGCAGTCGTCCGCGTTTCAGACCCTGGAACGGGTCGGTGCGCGGCGTCCAGTTGCCCTTGTCCCAGATGATGACTTTGCCGGCTCCGTATTGTCCGGGAGGGATCTCGCCTTCGAACGTGTTGTACGCAATAGGGTGGTCTTCCACTTGGACCGCCATGCGCTTGATATGGGGATCGTGGCTGGGCTCTTTGGGTACAGCCCAGCTTTTCATCACGCCATCGAGTTCCAGCCGGAAGTCGTAGTGCAGGCGCTTCGCCCAGTGTTTCTGGACCACGAAGCTCAGCGCCTGCTGTCGTTCTCCGCCGCCCGGGGGTTCCGGCGTGCGGGTGAAATCGCGCTTTTCGCGATAGCGTTTCAGCGCGCCGCCCTCCGGCGATCGGGCGCGCGCGCTCATGCCTTGCGGGCCACCTTGCGGGTGGCGCCGGAGGGCTTGCGAGCCGGTGGGGCTTCTTTCTTCGGGCGCTGGCCGCCTTTCAGGCTGCGCTTCAGCAGTTCAGTCAGATCGACCACGTTGTCCCCAAAGGCCGGCTTCTCTTCCTGCGGCTCGAATACGGTCTTGGTTTTTCCTGCCTTTACCTTCTTGCGCACGAGCGCCATGATGGCGTCGCTGAATTCATCCCGGAATTCTTCCGGCTTCCACGATGCGGTCATGTCTTCCACCAGCAGCCTGGCCATCTTGCGCTCGCTGGCATTGCGCGAGGTCGCTGAGGCATTGCGCTCCGGCAGCGTCAGGTCGTCCATGGGCTTGATCTCGTCCCCCCATCGCATCAGGTCCAGTATCAGTGCGTCGCCCGCCGCGACGAGCGCGGCCAGATGCTGCCGTGTCTGGATGACGACTTTGGCAATGCCGATTTTGCCGGTGGCCGCCAGCGTGTCGCGCAGCAACGCATAGACGTTCTCGCTCTGTCCTACGGGTTCGATGTAGTAGGGGCGCTCCAGGTATACGAACGACACCTCTTCGGCCTTGACGAAGCGCTCGATGGCTATGGTCCGCGTCGTGCGGGGATAGGCGGCTTCGATTTCTTCCGCCGAGACGATGACGTATTGGCCGTCTTCGACCTGCACGCCCCGGACGATATCCGCACCGTCCACTTCCCGGCCGGTGCGCTTGTTGACCCGCTTGTATCCCACCGGATCCATGCTGCGCCGATCGAGCCAATCGAAATCGATGCCGGTGTCCCTGGAGGCCGTATACAGGGCGACCGGGATATGCACGAGCCCGAACGAGATTGCCCCCTTCCAGATTGTCCGCGTTGCCATCAGCGCCTCGCCGAGCCGATACGATATCGATGGCAGCGGCAAGAATCGTGCCGGGATTGTGGCACGCGTGCGATGACGGCACCGGTCGGGGCGGCCAGGCGCCACGCCGCGGCACGACCCCTAGAGCAGGTCTTCTCCCACTTCGGCCGCAAAGTTCGCCGCCGGACCGCTCCAGCGCAAAGCGCCTGTTTCGAGCAGGTAGATCCGATCGGAATGTTTCAGCGAAAAGGTCAGATTCTGTTCGGCCAGCAGGACGGTCAGTCCGCTTTCATGCTGCAACCGGGTCAGCACGGCCGAGATGTCTTCGAGGACCAACGGCGCCAGCCCCAGCGTGGGCTCGTCCAGCATGAGCAGGCGGGGTTGCTGCATGAGTGCCCGACCGATGGTCAACATCTGCTGCTCGCCGCCGCTGAGCGTGTGGGCGCTCTGGCCCGCGCGTTGGCGCAGGATCGGGAACAGGCTGTACACCCATTCGAGCTGCTGATGCCGGGCTGCGGCTTCCAGCGCGTGGCCGCCCAGTTCCAGATTTTCACGCACCGACATGTAGGAGAACAGCTCGCGGGTCTCCGGGCACAGCGCGATGCCTCTTGATGCGATGTCCGAGGGCTTGTGGCCGAACAGGGGATCGCCCCGAAAATGAATATCGCCGGTGTAGCCCACGAATCCCAGGATGCTGTTGAACAGCGTGGTCTTGCCGGCGCCGTTCAGGCCGACGATGGAGACGAACTCCCCTTCATCCACTCGCAGATCGACCTCCCGCAGGGCTTGCGACTTGCCGTAATGCACCGATCCGATAGAGGCCTGCAGCAGCGGGGAGGGCGAAGGACCGGTACGGGGCGCATCCCGTGCCGGCTGGGCCGTGTCCAGCGATCGGCCGAAGTAGACCTCACGGACGCGTTCGTTGCTCGTCGCCTCGGCGGGCGTGCCTTCGAAGATCTTCTGGCCCGCGTGCATGACGGCGATGCGGTCGACCAGCTCGGCCACGGCCTTGACGTTGTGGTCGACCAGCACGATGGCGCAGCCCGCCTCCCGCATCGACACGAACAGCGCCGAAAACTCGCTCGTTTCGCGGGGCGCCAGGCCGGCAAAGGGCTCGTCGAGCAGCAGCACCCGCGGGCTGGAAGCCAGCGCCTTGGCCACCTCCAGCCGGCGCAGGTCGGCAAAGGGCAGGGACTCCGGGCGCTGGTACAGGACGTGATCGAGTCCGACGCGGTGGGCGACTGCCAGCGCCTGTTCGCGGGCGTCCGGTCCAATGCGCCATTGCAGGAGCGAATCGGGGAGCAGCGCGAGCTGAATGTTCTCTAGGACCGTTTGGCGCCGCAGCGGCCGGGAATGCTGGAACACCATGGTCATGCCGGCCTTGGTGATGGCGTGGGCGGGCAGCCTCGAAATATCGCGGCCGCCCAGCCGGATCACGCCGCGGTCGGGCCGGTTGATGCCCATGGTCAGAGTCAGCGTGGTGGACTTGCCGGACCCGTTCGGACCGATCAGGCCCAGGATCTCGCCGCTGTCGACCGAAAAGGCCATGCCGTCCACGGCTTGCAGCCCGCCGAAGTGCTTGGACAGGCCCGAGACTTCCAGGGTGGTCATGCCTTGCGCTCCGTGTGGGAATTGAAGAGGCTGACGAAGCCGCCGGGCGCGAACAGGAGCACAAGCAGCCCCGCGACGGCCACGGCCGCATTGCTCAGTTGCCCGAACGGGCGCAGCAGTTCCCCGGCCACGATGAGAAAGATCGCCCCCAGTACGGAACCGACGATGGAACGGCGCCCGCCCAGGATGGCGGCGATGATGATCTGGACGACCACCGACAGCGCCACGACGGTCCCCGGCGAGGCCGTGCCGAAGTAGAAGACCGTCATGGCGCCCGCCAGCCCCGAGAAAAAGGCGCTGAGCACGAAGGCGAAGATCTTGAACTTGGCGACATTGAATCCCAGCGTCCTCGCCGCGTCCGTATCCTGGCCGATGGCTTGCAGGATGAGCCCCAGGGGCGAATGGACGACGCCCCGCAGGATGAGCGCCGTGACCACCATCAGGCCCCAGGCGTAGTAGAAATTCACCGAGCTGCTGTCGGTCAGGATGTCGGGAAGTGCGAGCCCGATTTCGCCGCCCGTATAGTTGGCGAAGATCGTGATCAGGTCGCTCAGGATGAGCAGCGCCACCAGTGTGACGAGGCCGAAGTAAGGACCCTTCAGCCGCAACGCCGGCCCCGCCAGCAGCAGACCGCCGGCGATGGCCGCGACGATGCCGATCGGGATGCAGGCCCAGACGGGCCAGTTCAGCAGCGTGTTGCACAGCCCGGCGCCGTACGCGCCCAGGCCGATCAGGAAGGTGGGGCCGAAGTTGACCTCGCCCAGATAGCCGAACAGCAGGTCCCAGTTCATGGCGTAGACCGCCACGTAGAAGGCGAACGTCAGCACGCCCAGGTAATAGCCCGTGGCCAGCAGGGGAATGCACGCCAGTGCGGCGAAAAAAAGCAGCGCGAGCGCGGTTTGCCAGGACAGCGGCCGATGACGGGGGGCCGGCACCTGGCGGGGGGCGAAGGGAGAAGCGGGCATGACGGTGTCCTGGTGGTTAACGGCGGCCGAACAGACCCTGTGGCCGGATGTACAGAACAAGCACCAGCAGCACCAGTCCCGGCAGTTCGCTGACGGCGGGTGAAATCAAAAACGCCGTGATGGTGCTCAGGAAACCGAGAATGTAGGCGCCGACCAGCGAGCCCAGGATATTGCCCAAGCCGCCCAGCACCACGATGGTGAAGGAGATGGCCGTAAGATTGGTGGCCACCTCGCCGCTCGCGCTGGTGAAGGACGCCAGCAGCACGCCAGCGATGCCCACCACCAGCCCGTACAGTCCCCAGACGACAATGTGGATGCGGCCGATGTCATAACCGACGATGGCCAGGCCCTTGGGGCTCATGGAGGCCGCCAGCATGGCCTTGCCCAGGCGCGTGTGCGAAATGAACAGCCACAGGCCGATCAGGACCAGCCACGCGACCGCGCCGATCAGCAGGCTGTTGAGCGGCACGGTGTTGCCGCCAATCCGCAGGACCCCGTCGATCATGGGCGGCGTGGTGACGGGGGTCGCGCCGAACGTCCATTCGAGGACGCCCTGGATGATGATGGCGACCAGCAGTGTGGCCACGAGCTGGAAGACGTGCTTTTCCTCCGGCGGGATGTGCCGGAATCGTTCCAGCGGCAGGATCACTCCCGCGTACAGCATGTAGGTCGCCACGATGGCCGCCAGGATCCCCGTCAGCGCCGACAGATAGATCCCGAGGCCGGTGTGATGCCCCACATACCACGCCACCATGGCCGCCAGCACGATCAAGGCCCCGTGCGCCAGGTTGAGCACGCCGGAAATACCAAAGATGGCGGCCATCCCGGCCGCTCCCAGCGCGTAGATGGCACCGATGATGAAGCCGCTGATCAGGATTTGAATGAGGAGATCCATGGTCCGGACAAAGAGAATCGGTCCGCCGGTTGCCCGCGGACGGTTCGGCTCCGGCGCGCGGCCGGAGTCGGTGCATGGCGATACCCGTCAGGATTTCGGCGAGGGAACGAAGCTGGGAACCTCGATCTTGCCGGTTGCCAGGCGTTGCGGCCAGACGATCACCTGCTTGCCGTTCTGCCACTGGAAGGCGACGACTGACGCGCCTTTTGCGGGATCCGCATTGGCCATCAGCTCATGCGCGAACGGGCTGTCCAAGCCGTAGAACCGGATGCGCCCCATCACGCCTTCGGTGTCGGTGGTCTCCAGCGCCTTCACGAGCGCGTCGCCCTTGGCCTTGCCCTGGGTCCGCTTGAGCGCATCGGCCAGCGCGTACATGGCTTCATAGGTCGAATACGCGCCGTAGGCCGGCTGGTTGATGTGGAAGCGTTGCTGATAGGCTTTGTAGAACGCGGCCGTGCGGCTGGTGACGGCGGCCCCCGACAGGCCCGCACTGGTCGTGATCAGACCGTTCGTGGCGCCGTTGGTGGCGGACCAGAAGTCGGACGAACTGGCTGCGGCGTTGATCCCGTCGAACAGCGCCGGCACTTGCTGCTGGTGCCATTGCACGACGGGCGGCACGCTGACGTGGGCAACGCCCGCCATGATGATGTTGGCCTTGTCGCTCTTGATCTTGCTGTAGATCGGGGTGAAGTCGGTGGTGCTGGGGGCAAAGCGTGTGTGGTTGACGACCTTGAAGCCTGCCTTGGGCAGGCAGGCTTCGTAGGTTTTGTCCACCGCCTTGGTCCAGTTTGCGTCCTCGCTCAGGATGGCCACGCGGTTGAAGTGGGCCAGTTGCGGATTCTGGGTCAGGGTGTCGTGCCCGATTTCGCAAATCTGCCGCGCCTGGATCTCGGAGTTGAACCAGAAGGAGAAGGTGTACTTGAATCGGTCCGGCTGGGCGTGCGTGCGGCCCGAGATCTCCGGGGACGCGGTGGCCGTCACCAGCAGCGGCGTTTTCAGGCGCGAGGACCAAGGCATCAGAGCCAGGCCGACTTCGCTTTCGAAAATGCCCACGACTGCGACCGAATGGTCCTGCTGCACGGTCCGCTGGAATGCCTGGGCGGCATTGGTGGCCGATTCCTGCGTGTCGTATTCATGCAGTTCGAGTGGGCGTCCGGCTATCCCGCCTTTTGCATTGATCTCCGCCGCCGCCAGCTCGGCCGAGTTGAAGATCGATTTTCCCAGGATCTGGCTCTTTGGCGCCAGCACACCGACGGCGATCGGCTGAGCCGCCAGCGCCTGCGGTATCGCCAGGACATAGCCGGACACGCCGAGAGCTGCGGCGGTCGCCGCAAGCCAGGGCCGAAGTTTTGGAACGCTCATGAAGTCTCCTTGCCACGTTGAACCGTTTCGAGTTTTGCCGGAAATTCCGGGCGCCTGTTTGGTTCGGTTGCGCGAGCGGTGACCCGCGACGACAGGTGACGTCCAGTGTAGGAGGGCGGCTCTTACGGATGTCTGAAAAGAACGGAAGGTCCTGAGCGATATGGGCCGGCGGCGTTGGATGCCATGCCCCGGCGGCTCGTGTCAGCGCTCGCCGTCCGCAGCCGCCACGCAGGCGATGACGTCCGGGCCGTAGGCCTCGCGCTTGCGCGCTCCCACGCCGTTGATGGTGCCCAGCGCTTCCAGGGTGGAAGGCTGCTGCAAGGCGATGTCGCGCAGGGTCGCGTCGTGAAAGATCACGTACGCCGGGAGGCTGTGCGTTCGTGCCACCTGTGCCCGCCAGGCGCGCAGCCGCTCGAAACGCTGCTGCGCATCGGGCGGGAGCGCCGCGGCCAGGTCAGCGCTGCGCGCGGATCGCCGGCCGGCCTTCGTATGGGTCTTGTGTGCAACCGGCCGCAGCATCAGCGTCCGTTCGCCTTTCAGCACCTCCCGGCTGGCAGGCGTTAGGGCCAGCGTGCCGTAGCCTTCCAGATCGACCGTGAGCAGCCCCAGCGCCAGGGCCTGGCGCAGGATTCCCCGCCAGGCTTCGGCCGAAAGGTCGGCGCCTACGCCAAAGACGGTCAGCGTCTGGTGCTCGTGCTGTTTGACGCGGTCCGTCATCTGGCCGCGCAGAATGTCGATGACGTGCCCGCCACCGAAGCGCTGGCCGCGTTCGCGCCACAGCCGGTAGATCGCGGAGAGCAGCTTCTGGATGGCAATCGTGCCGTCCCAGGTGGCGGGCGGCTCCAGGCAGGTATCGCAATTGCCGCAGGGTTCGACATGCTGTCCGAAATAGGCCAGGAGCTGCTGTCGACGGCAGGTGATGGCCTCACAAAGGGCCAGCATGGCATCGAGCTGCCGGACCTGGCGGCGTTGATGCAGCGCATCGCCTTCGGAGGCGTCTATCATGCGCCGCTGCTGGACGACGTCCTGCAGCCCGTAGGCGAGCCAGGCATCCGCCGGCAGGCCGTCTCGTCCGGCGCGCCCCGTCTCCTGGTAGTAGCCTTCAATGGACTTGGGCAGATCGATGTGCGCGACGAAGCGCACGTCCGGCTTGTTGACGCCCATGCCGAAGGCGATCGTGGCGACCATGATGATGCCATCTTCGCGCAGGAATCGGGCCTGGTGGTCCGCACGTACCGATGCGGCAAGTCCGGCGTGGTAGGGCAGCGCCGTGAGTCCGTTGCGATTCAGGAATTCCGCCGTGTCTTCGACCCGTGAACGCGACAGGGCGTAGACGATGCCGCAGTCGCCCTTGTGTTCTTCGCGGATGAAGTCCAGCAGCTGGCGCCGGACTTCGTGCTTTTCGACGATGCGGTAGCATATGTTGGGGCGATCGAAGCTGGCAATGAACTGCGGCGAATCCTGCAGGCTGAGGCAGGTGATGATGTCGGCGCGGGTCACTTCGGTCGCGGTGGCCGTCAGCGCCGCGCGCGGAACCGTCGGCCAGCGGTCTGCCAGGATGTTCAGTTGCTGGTACTCGGGCCGGAAATCGTGCCCCCACTGCGAGACGCAGTGGGCCTCGTCAATGGCAAAGAGCGCAATGCGGCCGCGCGCGAGCAGTTCCAGGCAGCGCGGCGTGAGCAATCGTTCGGGGGCGATGTAGAGCAGGTCGAGCTGCCCGTGCAGATAGGCCTGTTCCACGCTGCGGGCCGCGCCCGGTGTCTGCGAGGAATTCAGGAACGCGGCGCGCACGCCCAGTTCCTGCAAGGCATCGACCTGGTCCTGCATCAGGGCGATGAGCGGCGAAATGACCACGCCGGTGCCTGGGCGCACGAGCGCCGGGATCTGGTAGCACAGCGACTTTCCGCCCCCGGTGGGCATCAGCACGAGCGCGTTGCCCCCTTCGATCAGCCGTTCGACGATGGCCTGCTGTTCGCCGCGAAACGAGTCGTAGCCGAAGACCTGGCGCAGCGTATCCAGCGCCGTTGCCAGCGGCGGGGAGTCCAGGGTAGGGTCGGAGAGCATTGAGGCGGAGTCAGGCACGTGACAGTACTTTCAGCGCATGGCGGATGCTGTCCGAGAGGCCCAGGCCTGGCGGCAGCGAGCCCATTGCCTTGCGGGCTTCGGCGACGGAATAACCCAGGGCCTGCAGTGCGTGCAGCACGTCGTCGTCGCCCGCGGCCGACGTCCCGTCGGCGCGCGGTGCCGGAGCGACGGAGCCGAGCTTGTCGCGCAGTTCCAGCAGCAGGCGTTCGGCTGTCTTCTTGCCGATCCCCGGAACCTTCACGAGCCGGCCGGATTCCTGCCGCTCCACTGCGTCGGCCAGATCCTCGACGCTCAATCCCGACAGCACGGCCAGTGCCGTGCGAGCGCCGATGCCGGTGACCTTGATGAGGGCGCGGAACGCACGGCGCTCCGCCGGCGTGGCGAATCCGTACAGCACATGCGCGTCCTCGCGGATCGCCAGATGCGTATGCAGGCTGACGGTCTGGCCCACGGCCGGCAGCTTGTAGAGCGTGCTCATGGGAACGTCGATTTCGTAGCCCAGGCCGCCTGTTTCGACGCACAGTGTCGGCGGGGTGATTTCGCGCAGGATCCCGGTGATGCGTCCTATCATGGCGTCGTGGCTCCTTTCAGGAAATGAGCCGCCCGGTGCGCAGGCGCCGGGTGCGGTGTGAGAGGACTTCGGGTGCCAGCGCCTGCAGCCGCCCGGCGAGGGGCGCGCAATGAGCGTGGCAGATCGCGCAGGCCAGCGCATCGGCCGCGTCCGGGGCGGGCGTGCCGTCCAGGGCCAGCAGGTGACGTACCATGACCTGGATCTGTTCCTTGCTGGCATGGCCGGTGCCCACCACGGCTTTCTTGATCTGCAGCGCGGTGTATTCCTGCACCGGCAGCCCCGTGTCGGCCAGCGCGCACAGGGCGGCGCCGCGCGCCTGTCCCAACAGCAGCGTGGAGGCCGGGTTCTTGTTCAGAAAGACCTTTTCCATGGCGGCCCGGTCCGGCTGCGTGTCTCGGGCGACCTCACGCACATTGTCCAGGATCACTTTCAGCCGCTCGGACAGGGACTGACCCGCGGGCACCACGATGGTGCCGCTGGCGATGTATCGCAGCTTCACGCCGTTGGCTTCGATGACGCCAAAGCCCGTGCGCCGCAGACCAGGATCGATGCCCAGAATGCGCATCAGTGGCGGAAGTGCCGCGTGCCGGTGAAGACCATCGCGATGCCGCGCTCGTCCGCCGCTGCGATGACTTCCGCATCGCGAATGCTGCCGCCCGGCTGGATCACGCAGGTGGCGCCGACCTCGGCCACCACGTCCAGCCCATCCCGGAACGGGAAGAAGGCGTCGGATGCGACGGCGGATCCTTGCAGGCTCAGGCCGGCCTTTTCGGCCTTGATGGCGGCAATGCGGGCCGAGTCGATGCGGCTCATCTGGCCCGCACCCACGCCCAATGTCCGGTTCTGGCCGCAGAACACGATGGCGTTGGACTTCACGAAACGGGCCACATTCCAGGCGAAGGACAGGTCCCGCATCTGCTCCAGGGTCGGCGCCAGGCGCGTCACGATCTTGAAGTCAGCCTCCTGTGCCACGCGGTTGTCCGGATGCTGGACCAGCCAGCCGCCGCCCACGCGCTTGACGTCGAACCGGTTGTGCGCCTGGCCTGGCTTGACCTCCAGCACCCGCACGTTCTTCTTGGCGGCCAGCACGCTCAGCGCGGCGCCGGTATACGCCGGGGCGATCAGCACTTCCAGGAATTGCTGGCTGACGGCGTGCGCCGTTGCCTCGTCCACGGTGTCGTTGAAGGCGATGATGCCTCCGAACGACGAGGTGGGATCCGTCTTGAAAGCTTGCTGGTAGGCTTGCAGCGTCGTGCCCGCCAGCGCCGCCCCGCAGGGATTGGCGTGCTTCACGATCACGCAGGCGGTGCTGGGAAAGCTGCGCACGCATTCCCAGGCGGCATCGGCATCCGCGATGTTGTTGTAGGAGAGTTCCTTGCCCTGGATCTGGTGCAGGCCCGCCAGCAGCCCCTCGCCGACCTGCGGGTCGTGGTAGAACGCGGCATCCTGATGCGGATTCTCACCGTATCGCAGCGTCTGCTCGCGCCGCATCTGCACCGTCAGCACGCGCGGCCAGGCCTCGCGCTCGGGCACCGCTTCCGGTGCCGGTTCGGCGGCCGCTAGGCTGCTGAGATAGGCGGCAATGGCACCATCGTAAGCGGCCGTGTGGGCAAAGGCCTTTGTGGCCAGCTCCAGCCGCAGTCCGTACGACGGCTGGCGGGCAGGCCCGTCCATGTCAGCCAGCACACGGGGGTAGTCGGCCGGGTCGATCACCACCGTGACGCCTCCTTGGGGCGAGCCGTGGTTCTTGGCGGCCGAGCGCAGCATGGCGGGGCCGCCTATATCGATATTTTCGATGGCGTCCGCCAGCGGGCAGTCGGGGCGCTCGATGGTCTGCCGGAACGGATACAGGTTCACGACCAGCAAGTCGATGGGAACGATGTCCTGTTCTTTCAGCGTCTGGAGGTGCGCGGGATCGTCGCGGCGGGCGAGCAAGCCGCCATGGATGCGCGGGTGCAGTGTCTTCACGCGGCCATCCAGGATTTCCGGCGAACCGGTGTGGTTGGCCACCTCAGTCACCGTCAGCCCCGCTTCGTGCAGCAGGCGGGCGGTACCGCCCGTGGATAGCAGCGATACGCCGCGCTGGGCGAGTGCCTGGGCGAATTCGACGATGCCCGATTTGTCGGACACGGAGATCAAGGCGGTCTGGATTGTCATGTCGATGAGGCGATAGGAAGGAATGGAATGGCTTGCGTAACTCTTCAGGCTGAGAACTGGTGTATCTGAAGCTTCTTGCGCAAGGTGCCCCGGGTGATGCCCAGCATGTCGGCGGCGCGCGTCTGGTTGCCGTCGCTGCGCTCCAGTGCGACCTGCAGGACGGTTCGCTCGACGCACAGATTGACCATGGACAGCAGATCGTGCGGAGTCGAATCGCCGAGATCGGCAAAGTAGCGTTCCAGTTGGTCGCGGACAGCTTGTTCCAGGGGGGTGGTTCTCATGTCGAAGGTTTGAAGGTTCAGTGGAGTTCGGTCGTTCGGGGCACTACGGGCGCATCCCAGGCATGCTCGTCGAGCCAGTGGCGCAGCATCGATGTCTGCAGTGTGGTGCTGTCCACCGCCATGATATCCGTCAGCAATGGTTCCGAGTCCGGCAGGTCGCCCAGGTACCAGCCGATGTGCTTGCGTGCGCTGCGGACGCCGGTGCGCTCACCGTAGAACGTGTAATGATCTTCAAGATGGCTGAGGAGGTGTTCGCGCAGTTCTCCGTAAGTGGGCGGCGGCAGGTAGGTTCCGTGCTCCAGGTAATGCGCGATCTCGCGAAAAATCCAGGGTCGCCCCTGGGCCGCGCGCCCCACCATGATGGCGTCGGCCCCGGTGTAGTCCAGCACTTGGCGCGCCTTCTCGGGAGTCGTGATGTCGCCGTTGGCAATCAGGGGGATGTGGATGGCCGCACGGACCTCGCGCAAGGTCTCGTATTCGGCCTCGCCAGTATACAGGTCGCAGCGCGTGCGGCCGTGCAGGGTGAGTGCGGCAATGCCGCATTCTTCGGCCAGCCGGGCTATGCGCACGGCATTGCGGCTGTCCCGGTCCCAGCCGGTGCGCGTCTTCAAGGTGACCGGGATGCCCAGCGGTCGGCAGACCTCCACCACCCGGCCCAGGATGCGCGCCACCAGCGGCTCATCGCGCAGCAGCGCCGAACCGGAGGCCACCTGGCACACTTTCTTGACCGGGCAGCCCATGTTGATGTCGATGATGCGGGCGCCCTTGCGGATGTTGTGCAGCGCCGCTTCCGCCAGCATGTCGGGGTCTGCGCCGGCGATCTGGACGGCGACCGGATCCGGTTCGCCCTCGTGGTCGAGGCGGCGGGACGTCTTCACACTGTCCCACAGCGCGGGGTTGCTGGCCGCCATCTCGGAAACCGCGTACGCCGCGCCCAGCGCCTTGCACAGACGGCGATAGGGGCGGTCGGTCACCCCCGCCATGGGGGCGACGCAGACGGGGTGCGGGAGGGTCCAGGTTCCGATGCGCATGGCGGGATTGTAGAGCGTGGGACCCTAGAGTCGTTGGCCCTGCATCAGGTGGCCCGCAAGCGGCTTGCGCAGCACCGGAAGGACATCCAGCGCGAACAGCGCCAGCCCGCAGGCGTGGCGCCGCAGAGGATTGCCGGTGGCGAAAAGCCGGGGGAGGCTGTCGGTGATGGCCACCGTCAGGCCGCGATCCAGCCGCCGCTGGTGAGCGTAGCGCTCGAGCAGATGTCCGACGGGCGTCTCCGTCGCCGCGAGCCATGGGCTCAGGACGAACGACAACTGCGCCACGTCACGCAACCCCAGGTTCAGGCCCTGTCCGGCGACGGGATGGAGCGTCTGCGCGGCGTTGCCCACCGCCACGATCCCGGCTCCCTGCAGGCTGGGTCCGGCGTGCAGGGACAGCGGAAAGGCGTGGGTGTCGCTGACCCGCTGCAGGCGCCCCAGCCGCTGGCCGAAAGCGGCCTGCAGTTCGGCGTCGAATGCGGCTGCGGGCAACGCCGTCAGCGCTTCGGCGCGGGAGGGCGGTACGCACCACACCACGTTGTAGAGGTCCCCGCCGGTGGGATGCGGCAGCAGCGCCAGCGGCCCTGTGCGGGTAAAGCGTTCGAAAGCGCGTCCAGCGATCGGAGCCTGCACACTGACGGTCGCCAGCACGGCGCGTTGGCCATATCCGCGGACGAGCCCCTGCGGTTGTCCGCCATCCGAGAGCAGTACCAGCGAAGCGGTGATCTCGCCGTCGGCGCCCTGCAACCGGACAGGCTGGCCGGGCCGGGGCCGGGAAGGGCGCTGCAAGAGGCGCGTGGCCCCGCTGCGCGCCACGGCCCCGTGCAGGGCGTCGAGCAGATCGTCGTAGGCCACCACGCTGCCCAGGCGCGGCGCACCCAGTTCGGCGTGGTCGATCAACGTCCGGCCCAGATGGCCAGCCTGCGATACATGCACCGTCAGGATGTCTGCCGAACGGGCGGGCCAGGCGCCAAGCGGCTCCAGCCACTGCCGGCTGCCGTGGTTCAGCGCCAGGGCACGCGGGTCCACGGATCCGCCGGAAGGGCGTAGCCGGGGCTCCGGACCCATGAGCGCGATGCGCGCCGGGTCGGGCGCGTGGCGGGCGAGGCCGAGTGCCAGTGCGCACCCCACCGGGCCGCTGCCCAGGATCACGATGTCAAAGGTGGTGCGTGGCATGGAGTGGCAATGGCGAAAAGCAGCCATTTTAGAATGCTTTAAACTAAGGGTCCTCTGAAATGGACCTTGGCCGGACCACGCGTGTTCGGGCTCGATAGGACATTGCCATCATCATGGATTTGCTTGCCTGGCTGCAACCTTGGGAGTTTTCGCCCACCCTGGTGCTGGCGTTTCTGGTGTCTGGTTGGCTGTACGCCCGTGGCTGCGGGACGCACCATGTGGGCAAGGTGCGCCAAACGCTGTTCTGGCTGGGCTGGGTCATCCTGTATCTGTCGCTGCATACGCGCCTGGATTATTTTGCCGAGCGCATGTTCTTCATCCACCGGTCGCAGCATCTGGTGCTGCATCACCTGGGGCCGCTCATCATCATGGGCAGCTACCCGGGGCAGGTGTTGCGCGCGGGCTTGCCGCAATCGTGGCGCACTTGGCTGGCACGGGCGCGCCGGCGGCGCGGGCCCGTGCGTGTGCTGGAATCGTTGGCCACCCATCCCATCCTGATTCCTCTGTTGTTCCTGCTGTATGTCCTGGTCTGGGTCGAACCCACCGTCCAGTTCTACTCCATGTTGGACTGGCGCCTTTATCGCTTCATGAATTGGGGCGTAGTCGTCAGCGGCATCCTGTACTGGAACCTGATCATGGACCGCCGGCCGCATCCCCCGGCGGCCATGGCGGCCGGATGGCGGGTATTCTCACCCGTCTTCACCATGGTTCCCCAGATGATCGTGGGGGCCGTGATCGCGCTCTCGGGGCACGATCTGTACCCCGTCTTCGACCTGTGCGGCCGCGCGTTGCCGGGTATCACGGCGATGGACGACCAGGTTCTGGGCGGGCTGATCATGTGGGTGCCCGCCGGGCTGATCGAGGCCTTCGGGCTGCTCTATGCCTTGGGTACGCTCATGCGGCTCTCCGATCGAAATCGCTTGCCGCCGCCCAAGCGGGCGGCGCGTCGCGTCGTGGGCGAGGCCTGAGGAGCAGCCTTGAAGCACTGGATCCGATTCACCGGATGCGGCCTGTGCCTGACGGCCGCGGTGGCGGTGTCCTTGCCGGTCTGGGCGCAGCCGGTCGGCTTGCCTTCGATGGGCGCCACCTCGGCGGCGGAGCTGTCGCCCGCTGTGGAGCGCATGCTGGGCGAGGCCATCATGGAGCAGGGCCGCCATGATCCGACCTATGTCTCGGCCCTGGACATCAACCAGTATCTGAGCGGGCTCGGGCGCCGCCTGGCCTCCCATGCGCCGCAGGCGCTGAGCCAGCCGATCACGGTCTTTGCCGTGCGCGATCCCGCCGTCAATGCGTTTGCGTTGCCGGGCGGCTACATCGGCGTCAATAGCGGCCTGGTCGTGGCCGCGCGCAGCGAGTCGGAACTGGCGGGTGTGCTGGCGCATGAAATCGGCCACGTCATGCAGCGGCACATCGCCCGCGGCATCGCTCAGCAATCCCAGGGCACGGGGATGATGGTGGCCACCCTGGTCGGCGCGTTGCTGGCGGCCCTGGCGGGCCAGGGGGATCTCGCGATGGGCGTGGCTGCCTTCGGCCAAGCGGCGACCATCGACCGGCAACTGGGTTTTTCGCGAAGCGCCGAGCAGGAAGCTGACCGGGCTGGCTTCCAGATGATGCGGGCCGCCGGGTTCGATCCGCGCGGCATGCTGAACATGTTCCGCCGGATGATGAATGCCGCCAGCCTGAACGAAGGCAGCGGCGGCGGCTATGCTTCCACGCACCCGTTGTCGATCCAGCGGTTATCCGATATCGAGAATCGTCTTTCGGAATTGCCGCCGGTGCAGGCCACGCCCGACCCCGAATTCTGGTTCGTGCGAACCCGGCTGGCATTGATACAGGCGCGTGGCAGCGACGGCCGGCGCACCCTTCAGCAGTCGTTTCGCAGCGAGGCGGGTACGCAGCAGGGTATGCGCAAGGCCGCTGCCCTGTATGGGCTGGCCCTGCTCGATCAGCAATCGGGGAATATTGCAGGGGCGCGATCCTACGTCGCTCAGGCGCAGGCGCTGCAGGATTCACCCCAGCTCGCCATGCTGGCGATCCAGCTTGCGGCCGCCCACGACCCGGCGGCTGCGGCGGATGCCAGCGCGGCCGCGTGGAAGCGCTGGCCGGACAGCCAGGGGGTAGCCAACGAGCGGGCCCGCACGCTGCAAGCCGCCGGGAAGGATACGGAGGCCATCGCCTTCCTGCGGGCCCGGATTCAACAATGGCCGGACGTTCCCACATTCCAGAAGGCCCTGGCTGATGGGCTGGATCGCCAGGGTCACACCGTCGAGGCGCACGAGGCCATGGCCTCGTATTTCGAGCAGACCGGTGCGCTGCCCACAGCCGTGGAGCACCTGGAGCAGGCCCGCAGGCTCTCGCGTGATTTCTACGCGCAATCGAAACTGGATGCCGAGATCCGCCAGGTGAGGGAGCGGCTGAAGACGCAGCGGGCGCTGCTGGCCCCGTACAAGACCAAGTCGGACGATCAGTGATGCTCCGGGGTGGACTCCCCGCCCTTCAGTGAATCATGCGTGATGTGCTGGGCGCGTCCAGCAACGCCGCTTCGCGCGGCGCGGGCGAGGCGTGGTGGACGATCAGGCGCCAGCCGTCCGGCCCCTTCTGGTAGACGTTTGTGGTGAAGAAGTTCAGCGTGTCCTTGCCCTGTGGTGTGTCGACGGCGATCTGTTCGATCAGGATATGCACGGCGTTCATCACCCCCGCGACGGCATGGACCTGGGCCGGGAAAGCCGCAACCGGGCCATTGGCGAAGATGTGTTCCCAGGCTTCCTGGACGGCGCGCGGGCCCAGCGTGCGCAGGCCGCCCGGATGCACGCAAGCGACGTCTTCGTCGTCTCCCCAGACGCGCATCATGAGCGCCACATCACCCTGGCGCATGGCTTCATAGAATGCCGATTCGGCTTCCTCCGGAGTGGCAAACATGCCGGGCTCAGTGGTGTCCGTGGACCTTCTCGCCCTCGCGCAGGGCGTATTGCGCCCCGCAGTATTGGCAGCGCGCGACCCGGTTTTTCACGACTTCGATGTAGACGCGCGGGTGCATGCTCCAGAGCGGCGCGTTGGGGCCCGGGCAGTAGACCGGCAGATCTTCGGCGCCGACGTAGACGATGTCCTGTTGCTTGGCGGATTCGGGAGCGCTGCTCATGGGAAATTCCTGAAAAAAGAGGTGGCGAGCCGGCGGCCCGCCGAAAGCGGTCAGACTTTGAAGAGCCAGTTGTGGTACTTGGGGGTCTTGCCGGACACTGCATCGAAGAAGGCTTTCTGAAGCTGGCCCGTGATGGGGCCGCGTTCGCCGGCGCCGATCTGGCGGCCGTCGATTTCGCGGATGGGCGTGACTTCGGCCGCCGTCCCGGTGAAGAACGCTTCGTCCGCGATGTACAGATCATCGCGCGTGAGCCGGCGCGACACCACCTTCAGGCCCATGTCGTCAGCCAGTTGGTGGATCGACGCACGTGTGATTCCCGTCAGGGCGCAGGCGATATCGGGTTCATAAAGCACGCCATCGCGCACCATGAAAATGTTCTCGCCCGAGCCTTCGGCCACGAAGCCTTCGGTGTCCAGCAGAATGGCCTCGTCATAGCCTCCGTCCAGCGCTTCCGCGTTGGCGAGGATGGAGTTCGCGTAAGTGCTGGCGACCTTGGCGCGCGGCATGGTCACGTTCACATGCTGGCGGGCGAAGGAGGAGATCTTGACCCGGATGCCCTGCTTCAGGGCTTCTTCGCCCAAATAGGCGCCCCAGGGCCAGGCCGCGATGGCCACGTGGACGGAAGCGCCCTTGGGGGAAACGCCCATTTTTTCGGAGCCGTAGAATACCAGCGGCCGGATGTAGCAGGATTCCAGCTCGTTGCGGCGCACGACCTCGATCTGGGCGTCGGAGATGGCCTCGTGCGAGTAGGGGATTTTCATCTGGTAGATGTGCGCCGAATTGAACAGGCGCCGCGTGTGGTCTTCGAGACGAAAGATCGCCGTGCCGTGATCGGTCTTGTAGGCGCGTACGCCCTCGAAAACGGCCAGTCCGTAGTGCAGCGAGTGGGTCAGGACGTGTGTGGTCGCGTCGCGCCAGGGCACGAACTTGCCGTCATACCAGATGAAGCCATCGCGATCAGCCATCGACATGGTCGTCTCCTAGGAGGGAATGGCGTCATTGTAGCAATTGCCCGGCCTGTCGCGATGCACTGTAAAATGAGCGGCTAACGAACGCGCAGCGCCGCTTTTTGCGGCTGCGCACCTTTTGATTCGAATGACCGATTCCACTTCCCACGATTCTTCCGAACCCGCCGTGGCGTTCGCACAATTCGGCCTGCACGCCGGTATCATGCAGGCCGTGGCCGATGCCGGCTACACGTCGGCCACGCCCATCCAGGCCCGCGCCATCCCGGTGGTCATGTCGGGGCGCGATGTCATGGGTGCCGCGCAAACGGGGACCGGCAAAACCGCCGCGTTCGCGCTGCCCATCCTGCATCGGCTGATGCCGTTCGCCAATGCCAGCGCATCCCCGGCGCGCCATCCGGTGCGGTCGCTGATCCTGACGCCCACGCGCGAGCTCGCTGACCAGATCCATGCCAACGTCGAGCAGTACAGCCGCCATGTGCCACTGCGCACGACGGTGGTCTTCGGCGGCGTGGACATCCGCCCGCAACGGGATGCCCTGCGCGAGGGCTGCGAGATCCTGATCGCCACGCCGGGGCGGCTGCTGGACCACGTCGAGCAGCGCAACGTGAACCTGGGCCAGGTGGGCATCCTGGTGCTTGACGAGGCCGACCGCATGCTCGACATGGGGTTTCTGCCGGACCTGGACCGCATTCTGCGTTTGTTGCCCGCCGGGCATCAGGGCCTGCTGTTTTCCGCCACGTTCAGTCCGGAAATCCGCAAGCTTGGTCGCAGTTTCCTGCGTTCTCCCGTGGAAATCGAGGTCGCCCCGCCCAACGCCACCGCCGACACGGTCAGCCAGATTGCCTATCAGCTCGAAGGCGAGGCCAAGCGGCGCGCGGTGGTGCATCTGGTGAAATCCCGCCAGTTGACCCAGGTCATCGTTTTTTCCAACACCAAGATCGGCTGCAGCCGGCTGGCCCGCCAGCTCGAGCAGGACGGCGTGCGTGCCGAATCCATTCACGGCAACAAGTCCCAGATCGAGCGCATGAAGGCGCTGGATGCCTTCAAGGCCGGCACCCTCGAGGTCCTGGTGGCCACCGACGTGGCCGCGCGGGGCCTGGACGTGGCCGGCATTCCCTGCGTCATCAACTACGATCTGCCGCACAACGCCGAGGACTATGTGCACCGCATCGGCCGCACGGGGCGCGCGGGTGCTCAGGGCGAAGCCATCGCGCTGTATACCGCTGAAGAAGAGCGCTATCTGCAGGGAATCGAGAAGCTCATCAAGATCCAGATTCCGCGCGGCGAACTGGATCTGCCCCGCGCGCCCCGGCGCAGTCCGGTGCCCGCGCGGCGCAGCCACGGCGGGGGATGGCGTCCGGCCGAGGCGCCCGTTGACGACTTCTTCTCCAGGCCTTATGTGCCTTCGCCGGCCAGCCATCCCGCGTCCGTCGAAGATCGCCAGCTTGCGGTGACTCCGGGCCGCCGCACGGTGGGTGTGCTGCTGGGCGGCAAGAAATAGCCTTGCGGCGGGCTGGCCGTACGCTAGTCAACCGAACGGGACACTAGGCCCCCAGCTCGTCGAGATTTCCCGGGCCGTTCTCCAGGACGGGCAGCTGCGGCGCTTGTTCGATGAGTCTTCGCAGCTGTTCCACGCGGGGGAGTTGCGTTCCCCAGAAACGGGTGCCCTCGCGGTCCTGGATGAGGATGGTCGGGAAGTTTTCCACGTCTTCGTCGCCCAGCCATTCGGGGCTGTCTTCGACGTCCACCCAGATGAACGTCCATTGCGGAAGCTGGTCGGCCAGCGTCTCGAAGGCGGGCCGGTAGGCATCGCAGGTTCGGCACCAGGCGGCGCAGTAGCAGGCGACGCGATTCCCCGAGTCGGCGGCCAGCCGCGCGCGCAGGGCATCCGGGTCGGTTGCGGGATTGAACAATTTCATGCAGACAACACTCGAATGAATTCCGTAACATTGTAAATGTTTGCCCGGAGTGCCCAATGAGCCACCAAGATCTCGTGCTGCGCGAATCCAGAGCCCCGAATGGCCTCGCCCTGGTTGGCCAGGCCTTTCGCCGTGCCGTCGCCAGCCAGTTCCACCCGCGCATGATCGCTGCGCTGTTTCTGCCCTTCATCATCGCGTTACTGGGGGCAGTCGTCCTGTTGTGGGTGTTCTGGACGCCCCTGACGGGCTGGATGGATCAGGAAGCCTCTTCCTGGACGGCGTTCAACGCAGTCGATGGCTGGCTGGTGGCCCTGGGCCTGTTTTCATTGAAGCTCTGGCTCATTCCGCTGCTGTCGGCCGCGCTGCTGCTGCCTATGGCCGGCATTCTCGGTCTGGTGATTGCTGCGATTTTCGTCATGCCGATTGTCCTGCATCACCTGGAGGCTCGCGATTATCGGGGGCTGTCGCGCCTTGGGGTGCACGCCACGGCGCTGGGGACCTGGAATGCGATCTGGGTGGGCGTGCTGTTCTGCCTGGGATGGCTCCTTACCATGCCGCTTTGGCTGGTGCCGCCGTTCGCTCTCGTGCTGCCGATTTTCTGGTGGGCCTTTGCCTTGAACCGCATGTTGCGGGTCGACGCCATGGTCGAACATGCCAGCCCGGCCGAGCGCCGTCTGCTCTGGCGTCGGTATAGCCGCCAGCTTTGGCTGCTGGCGGGCGGCTTGGCGGTCCTGAATCTGATTCCATTGTTCTGGCTGTTCATGCCGGTCTATTCGGCGCTGGTCTATGCGCATTTCTGCCTGGACTCGCTGCGCCGCTTGCGGGCGGAAACCGTGATCGAAACCTGATCGGGCGCCCTCCGCCGGCCCCAGCCATGATCACGGCGCGACGCGGCCGCTGTGCGTCCGGGGGCGGGTTCGATGTAGGATGTAACTTCGTTCCCCTGCGCACACGCAGGACCGCCTTTCACTGGAGTGGTCTTCATGACCGTCGATACCCGGAATGCCCCGGTGCCGCATGTTCGCCTGATTGCCATTGGCGACGAGATTCTCTCGGGGCGCCGTCAGGACAAGCACTTTTCCAAATTGATCGAGCTTCTGCAGGCTCGCGGGCTGAAGCTGCGGGGCGCGGAGTTCATCTCGGATGATGAGGACGATATCGTGGCCTGCCTTATCCGCAGTTTCGCCACGACCGACATCGTGTTCTGCTGTGGCGGCATCGGCGCGACGCCGGACGACCGTACCCGCCAGGCGGCCGCCCGCGCGCTGGGTGTGCCGCTGGTGCTGCATCCTGAAGCCGAGCGCCTCATCGGTGAACGCTGTGCCGAAATGGCGGCCAAAGGGCAGGGCAGCGCCGACATGACCACGCCCGAAAACCGCCAGCGGCTGCAGATGGGGATGTTTCCCCGGGGCGCCGAGATCATTCCCAACGCCTACAACCGCATTCCGGGGTTCTTCATCCGCAATCACAGCTTCATGCCCGGATTCCCGGTCATGGCGCACGAAATGATGGCTTGGACGTTGGATACGCGTTATCCGCAATGGCATCATCACGAGGCATGGGTGGAGCACTCCTTCCTGGTGTTCGGCCTGCCCGAATCGCGCATCACGCCCGCGCTGGAGCATCTCGAGCAGCGCTGGTCCGGCATCCACATCTTCAGCCTGCCCAGCGTGGGCGAGGCGGGCGGCCATCCTCACATCGAGCTGGGCGTGAAAGGCGCCCCGGATGCGGCGGCTGAGGCACTGGAATGGCTGCGGGCCGAAGTTCTCCGGGTGGGGGGACGACTCAATCCACCGGCCTGAAAAGTGCTTGCCATGCGCGCCAGAATTCCATAGTATGGAATTGTGGCAATGCAACATAATCCTCTCATGGCCCACCTTCCGACTTCTTCCGCATCCGCTTCTCTTCCCCACGTCCCGGGCGTCGTGTCGCCCCACCATGACTCTGCCGCGGTGACGATCCAGGTGCTGGACCGGGCGATGCGGATTCTGGATGTGCTGGCCGGGCAGCGGGACCCCGTCACGCTGAAGGACCTGTCGGCGGCTACCGGGCTTCATGCTTCGACAACGCACCGCATCCTGGCGGACCTGTCTGTTGGCCGGTATGTGGAGCGTGTGGACAGCGGCCTGTATCGGCTGGGCATGCGGCTCCTGGAACTGGGCTCGCTGGTGAAGGGGCGGCTGGACGTGCGCACCGCATCCGTGGGGCCCATGCGTGAATTGCACCAGAAGACGGGCCAGACGGTGAATCTTTCCCTCGCGCAAGGCGACGAGATCGTCTATATCGAGCGCGCCTGGAGCGAGCGTTCCGGCATGCAGGTGGTGCGCGCCATTGGCGGCCGTGCCCCGCTTCACCTCACGTCCACAGGGAAGCTGTTCCTGGCTACCTGGGACGCCCGCAGCATCCGCAGCTATGCGATGCGCACCGGTCTGGCGGGAACCACCCGCAACAGCATCACCCAGGTCGATCCGCTGGAGCGCGAGCTAGCGCTGGTGCGGCGCCACGGCTATTCGCGCGACAACGAGGAACTCGAGCTCGGAGTGCGCTGCATTGCTGCGGGGGTCTATGACGACACCGGGGCCCTGCTGGCCGGGCTGTCGCTCTCGGCACCGGCCGAGCGCATGCGCGATGAATGGATTCCATTGCTCCTGTCGACGGCGGCCAGCATCTCCGAGGCGCTCGGATATGAGCCCAGGCATTGATTTGTTGCGTTGCAACAAAAATGCTTGACACCTCTGTGCAATCGGGTAGAATTTCAATTGTGCGTTGCAGCAATTCGCTGCGATCGAGAAGGTGCCGGGCATTGTGCCTCAGAGGAAACCTTCTATTCATCGACAAGGAGTCATCATGAGCGCCACCCCCCAAAACCTGCTGGCCGGTCAAAAGGCCATCATCGACAACCTGCTGGCCGTGCAAGGCACGTTCTTCGACGGCTTTGAAAGGCTGGTGGATCTGAACCTGAAGGCCACCCGGGCTGCGCTGGAAGACGTGGCACAAAAGTCGCAGGAAGCCGTCGAACTGAAGGACGCACAGGAACTTCTGGCGTTCACCTCATCGCTGGTGCGTCCCGAGTCCGCTGTCTCGTATGGCAAGGACTTCTGCGAGATCGTCGCCGGCATTCAGGGCGACCTGAACAAGCTGACCGAATCGCAACTGTCTCATAGCCAGCAGCAAGTCGCCGACGCGGTCGAGCAATTCGCCCGCAATGCGCCGACGGGTTCCGAAGGCGCGGTCGCGCTGCTGAAGTCCTCGCTGGCCACGGCCACCAATGCGTATGAGTCTGCCGCCAAGGCCGCCCGTCAGGCCGCCAACGCCGCGGAATCGAACTTTGCCGCCGCGACCAACGCCACCCTGAAGGCTGCTGCCGACGCGAGCAAGGCCACCAAGGCCTCGTCGCGCGCGCGTCGCTCGGCCAGCTGATGGCCTGAGCCTTGCGCGGGCCGACAGCCGGTCCTGTTGCACGGCTATTGGTATCGATGAAACCCCGGAGCTTCATGCTCCGGGGTTTTTTCATGGGCGTTCATAAAAATTTTTCACGGGGACTACATTGGCCGATGGTTGCTCGTATACTCGCTCAGGACTTCGCGCTGCGTTGCGCATCAGTCTCTTCCGCGCAGGCCTGGTCGGGGCCTCGCGGATTTGTTCGTGGTGACTGTCGATCTGAGAGAGCCCTCGCCGATGTCTTCCGTGCGCCGTTCCTTCCTGCTGTTTGCGCTGCCGTTGTTTCTACTGCTGTGTGGCGCGCTCTGGTGGCTGAGCCGTTCCGCGGCGTCTTCCGCTCCATCGGCGGCGCCCGCGGCGGATGCCGTGCTCGTCCATACCGCCCAGGTGGTTGCACGGAATGTCCCGGCTCGCGTCCTCGGGATCGGCGCGGTGCAGGCCTGGTCCACGGTGACCGTGCGCTCCCGTATCGATGGCCAGCTCGAATCGGTGGGCTTCCACGAGGGCGGCATGGTCCACCAAGGCCAGCTCCTGGCGCAGCTCGACGACCGCGTCCAGAAAGCCCAGCTCGCCCAGGCCCGTGCCCAGCAGGCGCGCGATCAGGCACAACTGGACAATGCGCGCCGGGACCTGGCGCGCTATGCCGAGCTGGTCCGCCAGTCCGCCATTCAGCGCCAGACCCTGGACACCCAGCGCGCACAGGTCGCCACGCTGGAGGCCACCGTGCAGGCGGATCAGGCCCAGGTGCAATATGCTCGGGTGCAGCTTGATTACACGCGCATCGTGTCGCCGCTGACGGGGCGCACCGGCGCCCTGCAGGTGGATCCGGGCAATCTCGTGCATGCCGCGGACGCCGGCGGTCTGGTGGTCATCAATCAGATGGATCCCATCGCGGTGAACTTCACCGTTCCCGATACCGCATTTTCCGAGGTCCAGGCCGCTTCGCAGCCTGCGGCAGCTCCGAGCGGCGCGGGCGGCAAGAACCCGGCAGCCTCCCAAATCCGGCCATTGGCCGTCGAAGTCTATGCCCAGGGCACGACAGACCTTTTGGGCAGCGGCACCCTGGTGCTGGTCGACAACCAGATCGACAGCGCCAGCGGCACGCTGCGCCTGAAGGCCCGGCTGGACAATCCCGCATATAGGCTCTGGCCGGGGCAGACCGTGGATGTGCGCCTGATCCTGGGTGACAGAAAGGGTGCGTTGATCGTGCCGGATGCAGCCGTCCAGCGCGGTGCGGATGACCTTTACGTATACGTGGTCCAGGCCGACAATACGGTGCGGGTGCAGCCCGTCTCCGTGCTGGTGTCCCAGGATGGCCTGTCTGTGATTTCCAAAGGCTTGTCGGCCGGACAGCGTGTCGTGGTTGATGGCCAGTACAAGCTGCGGCCGGGCCTGAAGATCGCTGAGGCTCCCGCCGAACCCGCCCGATCGGGGACAGCGCTTTGAGTATCTCCACGCATTTCATCCGGCGCCCCATCGGGACATCGCTGCTGGCGCTGGCGCTGTTCCTGGTGGGAGCGGCAGTCTTCAATCTGCTGCCGGTGGCGCCCTTGCCCCAGGTCGATTTTCCGACCATCCAGGTGACCGCCAAGCTGCCCGGCGCCAATCCGGAGACCATGGCAACCAGCGTGGCGCAGCCCCTGGAGCGACAGTTCTCCACCATTCCCGGCCTGGTGCAAATGAGTTCCCAGAACGCGCTGGGAGATTCGCGCATCACGCTGCAGTTCGACCTGGGCCGCGATATCGATGGCGCGGCGCTGGACGTGCAGACGGCCATCAACGCAGCGGCCCGGCAACTGCCCGCCAACCTGCCCAGCCCGCCGACCTTCCGCAAGATCAACCCGGCGGACTTTTCCATCCTGATTCTGTCGGTGCAGTCCGATGTGCTGCCCATTACGGTGGTCAATGACTATGCCGACAACATCCTCGCGCAGCAACTCTCGCGCGTGCAGGGCGTGGGCCAGGTCAATATTTTCGGCCAGCAGAAGCCCGCCATCCGCATTCAGGTCGACCCGCGCAAGATCGCGGCGCTGGGGCTGGACCTGGAATCCATCCGCGGGGTGATCGCGAACATGACGGTCAGCCAGCCCAAGGGCACCATCGACGGCCCGCGGCAAAGCTACACGATTTATACCAATGACCAGATCGTGGACGCCGGCCCCTGGAACGACGCCATCATCGCCTGGCGCAAGGGCGCTCCTGTCCGTGTGCGGGACATCGGGCAGGCTGTGGCCGGCCCGGAGGACGCCAAGCAGGCCGCCTGGGCGTTTGCGGGGGCCGGCGCGGATGCTTCGGACCGGGTGATCGGCGGCCGGTCGCTGGTGGTGGGGGTGACCAAGGAGCCCGGTGCCAACGTGATCGACACGGTCGCGCGTATCCGCGCGGACCTTCCGGGCATCATGGCCTCCATGCCGGCCAGCGTTCATGTCAGCACGCTGATCGATCGTACGCAGAACATCCAGGCTTCGGTGCACGAGGTCGAATTCACCCTGCTGTTGTCCATTGCCCTGGTGGTGGGCGTGATCTTCATGTTCCTGCGCAATGTCGCAGGGACACTGATCGCCAGCGTGACGGTGCCGCTCGCGCTGATGGGGACCTTCGCTCTGATGTACGTGGTGGGCTACAGCCTGGACAACCTCTCGCTGATGGCGCTCACGATTTCGGTGGGGTTCATCGTCGACGACGCGGTCGTCATGCTCGAGAACATCTGGCGGCACATCGAAGAAGGCATGAAGCCCCTGGAGGCGGCCCTGAAGGGCTCCGAGGAAATCGGCTTCACCATTGTGTCCATTTCCGTGTCGCTCATGGCGGTCTTCATTCCCCTGTTGCTCATGGGCGGGATCGTCGGCCGGCTGTTCCGTGAATTCGCCGTCACGGTCGTCATGACCATCATGATCTCCGTGGTCGTGACGCTGACGCTGACCCCGATGCTGTGCTCCCGGTTCCTGCGAGATCTGCAGCACGTGCGGCATGGCCGGGTGTATCGCGGCTTCGAGCGCGGCTTCGAGCTGCTGCTCGCCGGTTACCGCCGGGGCCTGGACGTGGTGCTGAACCACTCGTTCATCACGCTGCTGGTGTTCCTGGCGACGGTTGCGGCCTCAGCCGTGCTGTTCATCGTGATTCCCAAGGGCTTCTTTCCGCAGCAGGATACCGGGGCCATCTTCGGGATCGCGGAATCCTCGCAGGACAGTTCCTTTGACGCCATGAACCAGCGCATGATGGCGCTGGCGGACGTTCTGCGCCAGGATCCAGACGTGGCGGCGTTCGGGATGACCAGCAATGCGCCAACTTTCAACAACGGACGCTATTTCATCAGCCTGCGCCCGCGTGAGCAGGGCCGCAAGGCCTCGGCCGATCAGGTCATCCGCCGCCTGCGTCCCAAACTGGAAAAGGTTCCCGGCGTGCGCCTGTTCATGCAGGCCGGCCAGGACATCAACGTGGGCGGCCGGCTGTCGCGCACCCAGTACCAGTACACGCTCACCAGCCCGGACCTGGACGAACTCAACGTCTGGGCGCCGCGCCTGCTGGAGCGGTTTCATACGCTGGCGCCGCTCACGGACCTGGCGACCGACCAGCAGAACCGGGCCAATACCGCGGTCGTCACGATCGATCGCGCGCGGGCGGCCATGTTCGGCATCACGCCGGCCATGATAGACGGGACCATCTATGATGCGCTGGGCCAGCGCCAGGTGGCGCAGTATTTCACCCAGGTCAACAGCTATAACGTCGTGCTGGAGATCACGCCCCAATGGCAGCAGCAGCCCGACGTGTTCTCGCATCTGTACATCACGTCGCCCCTGACCGGCGAGCAGGTGCCGCTCTCCAGCCTGGTGAAGGTCGATACCTCGAAACCCGGGTACCTGTCGATCAACCACCAGGGGCAGTTCCCGGCCGTGACGATTTCGTTCAATCTGTCACCCGGTTATGCCCTGGGACAGGCGGTGGATGCCATCAACAAGGCCGAGGCCTCCATGGCGGTGCCCCTGTCGATCCACGGGTCATTCCAGGGCACGGCCCAGGCGTTCCAGGAATCGCTGGCGACGCAGCCCTACCTGATTGCGGCGGCGCTGGTCGCGGTCTACATCGTGCTGGGCCTGCTCTACGAGAGCTACATCCATCCTCTGACCATTCTGTCCACGCTGCCGGCGGCAGGAGTTGGCGCGCTGCTGATCCTGATGGCGAGCGGATTCGACCTGAGCGTGATCGCGCTCATCGGCATCCTGCTGCTCATCGGCATTGTGAAGAAGAATGGCATCCTGCTCATCGATTTTGCCATCGTGGCCGAGCGGGAGCAGGGCCTGTCGCCGCGCGACGCCATCTACCAGGCTTGCCTGTTGCGATTCCGCCCCATCCTGATGACGACGCTGTGCGCCCTGTTCGCCGGCGTGCCGCTCATGCTGGGCAGCGGAGCGGGCTCGGAACTGCGCCAGCCGCTGGGCTACACCATGGTGGGCGGACTCATCCTGTCGCAGGTACTTACGCTGTTCACCACGCCGGTGGTCTATCTGTATCTGGATCGCCTGCACCATCACTACATGCGCGGCCGGGCCCTGAGACAGGCTCGCAAGCTGCGGCGGTTGAGGGCAGTGCAACGTTCCCTCTGAGAGCCGGGCGGCTACGGCCGCCGCCGCGGTCGCACCCGCTCGCAGCGGCATCGACCCGCCGCCCGGGCCGCGCCTTCGGCCGAAACCCTCAGTCCCGCGCCACGGCCGTCAGGCCCGCCACCAGTTGGTCGATGAAGAAGGTGTACAGCACCGCAATCGGGATGCTCGCGATCAGCGCGCCGGCGAGCAGGGGACCCCAGTGGAAGACGTCGCCGCGGATCAATTCGGTTGGTACCGCGATGCTGATGGTCTTGTCGGCCGAGCGGGTCACGAACGCAAGCGCGTAGATGAATTCACTGGTGGACAGGGTAAAGGCGAACACGATGACCGTCAGGATCCCGGGGACGGCCAGCGGCAGCACGACATGCAGGAAGGCGCTGAAGCGGTTGTGGCCATCGATCATGGCCTGTTCTTCAATGTCGCGCGGGATGCCCTTGAAGAAACCCATGAGCAGCCAGGTACAGAACGGCACGGTAAAGGTCGGGTAGGCCACGATGAGCGCGGTCATGGAGTTCTGCAGCCCCAGGAAGGCGATGACCTTGGAGAACGGGATGAACAGCAGGGTGGGTGGGATCAGGTATGTCAGGAAGATGCCGATCCCCAGCGTTTCCCCCCAGCCGCCGGCAATCCTGGCCAGCCCATAGGCGGCCGGCACCGAGAGCACCAGCGTGATCAGAACGACGGCGACTCCCACGTAGACGGTATTCAGCAGCCATTGGACGTACTGCGTCTGCTCGAACAGCAGGCGCAGGTTGTCCAGGGTTGGCAGATGATGGAACCAGAAGGGGTTGACGGAGGGTGTGAAGATATCGGCCTGGGTCTTGAAGGCCGTGATGAGCATCACGTAGAAAGGCAGCGCCGAGAAGATCACGAACAGCAGCGTCCCGATGTAGACGGCACTCTTGCGGCCCAGATGGAGAGAAGGTTGAGTCGCGGCGGTGGGTGTGGATGGCACGGTCAGATCTCCCGGCGGCGGATCAGGGACAGGATCAGGATGGATATGGCGGCCAGCACCGGCAGCAGGAAGAGTGCCGTGGCCGCACCGCGGCCCAATGCGCCGCCCTGCACGCCGGTGAAGAAGGCGAGTGACGGCAGCACCTGGGTGGCGTTGGCGGGTCCGCCTCGCGTCAGGATGAAGACCGTGATGATGTCGGAGAATACGAACACGAACGTGAACAGGATGGCGACCCCGAACACCGGCACCAGCATGGGAAGCACGATGTGAAACAGCCTTCGGAAGTACCCCGCCCCGTCGATTTCAGATTGCTCCAGGATGTCGCGCGGCACGCCGTTCAGGCCCGCCAGGATGATGACGGTCGCCAGCGGCAGCAGACGCCAGACATTCACCAGGATGATGGAAAACAGCGCATAGCCGCTGCGCCCCAGCCAGTAAGTATTGGCAAAATCACCGAACAGGGCGCCGGGGTGGCCGAGCCACCCCATTCCGCGCAGGATCCAGTCCAGCGGGCTGAACGTGGAATCCAGCATCCAGAGCCAGGCAATCGCGGACAGCGATGCGGGCGCAGTCCACGGCAGGAGGATGAGGAACCGGATCAGCCATTTGCCGCGCACGGGGCGCACCAGCAGTTCGGCCTGGATGGTGCCCAGCACCAGCACACCGATCAACGTGCAGGTCGTGATGACGAAGGTGTTGCTGATCGAGCGGAGAAAGTCCGGCGTCCCGAGAAGCGCGGTGAAATTCCCCAGGCCCACGAAACGCATGACAGGGCTGCCGGTCGTCACGTCATTCAGGCTGTAGACGATGGCAAGGATGACCGGAACACCCAGCAGCAAAACGATGTACAGGATGGCGGGCAGGACCATGCCCATGGCAAGCAGCGTGTCCCGCTGGTCCAGAGTCAGACGGCGTGCAGTCCCCATGGCTCAGTCCTTTGCGCGCAGACCGCTGCGGGGGTCGAAGCGGCGGATCTTGTCGCCTGGGACATAGAAAGTAGCGGTTTGACCCGCCGACAGTGCCTGGGAGAGCCGTTCGGGCAGCTTCAGGATGACGTCCGTGCCGGTCGCTTCGAGCACCCCGTAGATCAAGGCGTCGGCACCCAGCGCTTCTACCTGCTGGATGGCGATGGCGATCGGGCGCTGTCCGGTCAGGTCGGCGCCTTGCGGCGGCAACCAGGCATCTTCGGCGTGAAAGCCGATCAGCCAGTCGCCTTCCGGAATCAGGTTCATCGGCGGCGAACCCATGAACTGCGCCACGAATGTATTGGCGGGCTCATGGTAGATCTCGTGAGGAGTGCCAATCTGTTGCAGCTCGCCGTGGTTCATGACGGCAATGCGCTGCCCCAGGCCCATGGCCTCGACCTGGTCGTGGGTGACGTACAGCGTGGTGATGCCGGTCTGCTGGTGCAGGCGCTTGAATTCGCGGCGCGCCGAATGGCGCAGCTTCGCATCCAGGTTGGAGAGCGGCTCGTCCATCAGGAACAGCGTAGGCGTGCGGACCAGCGCACGGGCCAGTGCGACCCGCTGGCGCTCCCCCCCGGAAAGCGCCCGCGGCTTGCGGTCCAGGTAGCCCTCGATGTGGAACAGCTTGGCAGCCCATTCAACCTTTTCCTGGATCTGAGCAGCCGGCATGCGGCTGGCCTCGAGCGGAAAGGAGATGTTGCGCCTGACCGTCTTGTGCGGGTAGAGCGCATAGCTTTGGAACACCATCGAGATGTTGCGCGTGCGTGGCGGTTCTTCGTTGGCCACCCGGCCGTCGATGCGGATGATTCCGCTCGTGGGATGTTCCAGTCCCGCGATGGTCCGCATCAGCGTGGATTTGCCTGAGCCCGAGGCCCCCAGCAGTACCAGAAACTCCCCGTCGGGAACCTCGATGTTGACGTCATTGACGGCTTTGACCCGACCGTGGTCATAGGTGGTGCACAGGTGTTCGATGCTCAGGCTGGCCATTTGGTCTCCCTTTCAGTGGTTCAGGCTTTCTTGCCGCCGATCAGGCCGCGGCCGCGCCATTGGGCATAGATGGCTTCGGCCTGTTTGGCCGCCTCTTCAACGGCCTGCTCGGGCGTGAGATCGCCGCGCGCCGCCTTGGCCATCATGTTGGGCAGGATGAAGGTGTTGAAGACTTCGCCCACGGCCGGATTCGAATACCCCGGGTGCCCCAGGTTGGTGGTCCATTTCTCGGCGGGGATGAGCGGTTTCAGCTTGCCGTCCGCCTCGCCGGGCAGCTTGAACGGATCGTTGGCGAACCAGGCGTCGTTCAGGTCCTTTGCCGTCTTGGCCCCCTGCACGGCCGGATACCCACGATCCCCCGAAGGGACGGGCGTGCCGATGTAGCTGGGCGTGTTGTAGAGCTTGCTGTGGTACATGGCCTGGTCGTAGTTCGCGGCCAGGTGCAGGATGAACTGCTTGGAGAGGTCTTCGCGTGCCTTGGCAAACTTCGGGATGATGTAGTTGTAGAGCACGTGCACGTTCGCCCATCGGTCCCCGTAGGGTCCGGCCAGCGGCCCGAGGAAGAAGACGTCCTTTGCGATATCCGGCTTGGTGGCCTGTGCCGAGCGGTAGGCCGAGATCGAGTTGACGATATACGAGGCCTTGCCGGCAATCAGGTCCTGATTGTTCGATGCTGCATTCCAGGCGAAGACGGCCGGTGTCATGGTGCGGTGGTACAGGTCCGCCATGTACTTCACGGCCTCGATGGCCCGTTCGCGGTTCTTGCCGCTGTTGAGGATGACGTTGTCCTCCGCGTCCTGGACCGAGGCTCCCCAGGACCACAGGATGGAGCGCGCCACCATGTTGGAGTCCAGTTCCTGGGACATGCCGATGCCGACCTGAACACCCTGATCCTTGCGGATTTTCTCGCCGACGTCGAGCAGTTGCTGATAGGTGTCGGGACCGTCG
This sequence comes from Castellaniella sp. UC4447_H14, assembly GCF_052978285.1. Taxonomy (NCBI): domain Bacteria; kingdom Pseudomonadati; phylum Pseudomonadota; class Betaproteobacteria; order Burkholderiales; family Alcaligenaceae; genus Castellaniella; species Castellaniella sp. UC4447_H14. Next base: position 105,772 of record NZ_CM129666.1, read on the forward strand.
GCCATTCCGGCCTTTTCCCACAGGCTTTTGCGGTAGTCGCCACAGTCTATGGTCCAGCCGTGGCAGAACGCGTACCACTGTTTCACGACCGGGTTGTAGGACACCCGCTTGATGACATCGAAGATCGCGCCGAATTGTTTCGCGGCTTCCTGGTTCACGTCCGCCATGTCCAGGACGTTGGGGGTGAACTGCGCGGCCTCCGGTCCAAGCTCGATAATGTCGTGGCCGGAATTGGCGGACATTTCCGACGTTGTCGCGGTCACCAGGTCAGCGATATTGATGTGATCAACCGTGACCTTCACCCCGTTGGCATCGCCCCACGACTTGGCGAAGGCATCGAACCATTTGTCATAGGTCGGAACGAAGTGGCTCCATTGCAGGATCTTCAGGGTTTTGTCCGCAGCCAGAGCATTCAGCGGGAACAGCGGGGCGCCGATGGCGGCCAGGCCCGCGAGGCCGCCGGCCTTGAGGACCTGGCGCCGGGTAGCCGAGTGACGGGTTGCGACGGGAGCGGTACGGTCCTGACCGGGGCCGCGAGAAGTGTGCGACATGACCTGCCTCCTTGGAGAGGGGAGGGAGTAGGTCGTCATGAGAACCACATTCGGCGGCGCTACTCCCCCGAGATGGGAAGAGAGCTTGATGCGACGTGTTCAACAGGCTCATTACCTCGGGAACGTGAGCAGCCGAACCCTGGAACCTGCGCAAAGTGTAACGCGGATCCTCAGGAACGCAATAGCGTGGAAACACGCAGAGGAAGGCGCTCTCCAAGGAAGAGCAGGGTATACCCCTAATGAAATAGCGGCAGTGCCGACAGCGTTGCGGCATTCGCCAGTATTGGCGCGACTCTCCGGGCCTGGATCCGGAAAAAAAACCCACTCGGAGCAGGGCATCAGGCCTGTCTCAACGCCTGCACGCATTCGCTCACGAGTGTCGGGCCCCGATAGATCAGGCCGGTGTAGAGTTGCACCGCGTCGGCGCCTGCCTGGATCTTCTCGCGGGCCTGCTGTCCGGACTCGATCCCGCCCACGCCGATGAGTGCGACGTCGGCCCCCAGCCGCGCGCGCAGCCGGTGGATGACCCTGAGCGACATCTCATGGACGGGTGGACCTGACAGCCCCCCCGTTTCATCCGCGTGAGGCAGGCCCCGCACCGCTTCCCGGGACAGGGTGGTGTTGGTGGCGATGATGCCCTCCAGTCCGTGGCGCGGGACAATGTCGGCAATTGCGTCCACCGCTGCTTCGTCCAGGTCGGGGGCGATCTTGACGACCAGGGGCGTGCGTTTCCCATATCGGTCGCACAGCGCTTCGCGTCGCTCGCACAGCGCCGCGAGCAGCGCGTCCAGGGCGTCGTGGTCCTGCAGGCCCCGCAGGCCACGGGTATTGGGCGAGGAAATATTGACCGTCACGTAGTCGGCGTGCGGGTAGACCGCTTCGAGGCAGGCCAGGTAGTCGTCCACCGCATGGTCCATGGGCGTGTCCGCGTTCTTGCCGATGTTCAGTCCCAGGATCCCGCCGTTGTGCCGCCAGCGGCTGCGCTGGACGTTGGCGACGAAGGACGCCAGCCCGGCATTGTTGAACCCCATGCGATTGATCAGGCAGCGGGCGCGGGGCAGGCGGAACAGGCGCGGCGCGGGGCTGCCGGGTTGCGCACGCGGGGTGACCGTGCCCACCTCGATGAAACCGAATCCCAACATGGCCAGGCCATCGATACAGGCGCCGTTCTTGTCCAGGCCGGCTGCCAGCCCGACCGGATTGCGAAGCGGCAGACCCATGACGGTCTTGGGCAGCAGGAGAGCCTGGGTGTCCACCACGGCGCGCGTGGCCGCACAGCTTTCCATGCGCTTGAGCGTGTGCAGCGTCCATTCATGGGCTTTTTCAGGATCCACGGAGAACAGCGCAGCACGCGCCAAGGGATACGCCTGAAAGAGGAGCGACATGAATGGCTTCCGAGGGGTCCCGCGCCAGAGGCGAAGGGTGGTACTACGTTGCAGAGGTCGCCGCGGGCGCCTCGTGCGATGGGTAGGAGGGTTCCATCCAGACGCCGCCACGCAAGATCTGGTGCGGACGGAACCGGGACTTGTAGGCCATTTTACGGCTTTCACGGATCCAGTATCCCAGGTATAGCCACGGCAGGTCCAAAGCGCGGCAGTGGTCGATCTGCCAGAGAATGCCGTAGGTTCCGAGGCTGCCGTGAAAATCCGGATCGTAGAATGTGTAGACGGCGGAAATCCCCGTATCCACGTGGTCCATGATGGCCACCATGCGCAGCGAACCGGCCGTGTCGTGGAACTCCGCCATTTCGGAATGGACCCGGCTGGCGAGCAGAAACTGCGTGTATTGTTCCTGGTCGTCCTGATCCATGCCGGCGCCCGGATGGCGCTTGCGCTGATAGCGTTGGTAGAGCTGGAAATGCGCGGGATTCCAATGCAGCGGCGAGCACCGGACGGTGAGCTGCGGCTGCATGTGATTCCAGAGCTTGCGCTGCGTTCGGTCGCGCCGGAACCGCCGCGCGTCGACGCGAATGGGAATGCAGGCCTGGCATTCGCCGCAGGACGGTCGGTAGGTGAACAGGCCGCTGCGGCGGAATCCCTGTTCGATCAGGCGCGAATAGGCCGCATCATCGACCAGGTGTGCGGGCGCGGCGACTTCGGACCGGGCCATGTGCCCGGGCAGGTAGCTGCATGGATACGATGCGGTGGTGTAGAACTGCAGGTGGCGGAAGATCGATTCGCTGGGTTTGCTCATGGCCGCGGTCGGTGGGATGGGCACGCTTCATTGTGACACCCGCTTCGCCAGGATGCCAGCGGCCGACTGCTTCGTGAGCGGTCTAGGCCAGCAGCGTCCCGTCCGGCATCAGGCGTCCCCGGCCCCACGGCGGGGTGGGGCCCCGCAGATCCTGTCCCAGCATGGTCAGGAATTGGTGGCGCGACACGGGGCGAGCGCCCAGGCTTGCAAGATGGGGAGTCTCCTGCTGGCAGTCGATCCAGGCGACGTCCCATCGCTTCAGGTAGGCTACCAGGTAGGCGAGGGCCACTTTGCTGGCATCGGCGGCCAGGCTGAACATGGATTCGCCGAAGAAGCATTGCCCCAGGCTGGCGCCGTAGAGGCCGCCCACGAGCTGATCGTCCACCCAGGTTTCGATGCTCTGCACGCGGCCTTGGCGGTGCCATTCGCTGTAGGCTTGCACGATGTCGGGCGTGATCCAGGTCCCCTCGGGAACCTCGGGGGTCGGGATGTCGGGATGACCGCTGTGGACGGCTCCCAGGCCCACCCTCGCGGCCCCACGTTGTGCACAGTGGGCGATGACGGCAGGGAAGGCCTGATTGAGCGTCACACGCAGCGCAGCGGGCTCCGTTGCGCGCCCGAACTGGCGGATCCGCTTGGCCAGTGAGTGGCTGACGTGGAATTGATTGCAGCGCAGGACCATGCGCGGATCCGGGCTCCACCACAGGACCGGGTCGCCCGGGTTGAACCAGGGGAACAAGCCTTTGCGATAGGCCTCGTTGAGGCGGAAGGACGACAGGTCGCCACCGGCCGCGATGAGGCCGGTCGGGCCGGCAGCTTCCGGATCCGGCAATGGCGTATCAGGTTCGACCCAGGCGATCGGCATGGGCGCTAGTCGGGAAAGCGCAGATCGATCGCGTAGTGGTGGGTGGTGAAGACGCCCGACGGCCGATCCTGCAGATAGTGTTCCAGTGTCGTGCTCACGGACCGGAAGGACAGTTCCTGCCAGGGGATGTCGTCCAGTTTGAAGAAAGCCGCCTCCAGCGTTTCGGGGCCTGGATCGAGTTGCGGCCCCAGGACCTCCGCCAGGTAGTAGAGGTGGACCTGATTGACGGACGGCACGTCGATGACCGTGAACAGGGACTGGATGCGGATGCGGGCGCCGGACTCTTCCTGGTTCTCGCGGGCCGCGCCTTGCTCGGTTGTTTCGCCCAGCTCCATGAAACCGGCCGGCAGCGTCCATTTGCCATAGCGCGGCTCGATGGCCCGCCGGCACAGCAGCACCTGATCATGCCAGATCGGCACAATGCCCACGACGTTGCGCGGATTCTGGTAGTGGACGGCCCCGCAATGCTGGCAGAGATCCCGGACGCGATTGTCGTCGGGCGGGATTTCGCGCGAGAGTGCGTGCCCGCACTGCGAGCAGAATTGCTGCGCGCGCGGCGCCGGATGGTAGAAGGTGGGGGCGGTGGACGTCATGCGGGGATTTTAGCGTCTGGCCGCGGCTTGGGGACGAATCCCAGGCGGTCGGCCTCCCGCCCGGCCGGCAGCAAGCCAAGCGGAACGAGGGCGGCGCCATCCAGGCTGGGATGCAGCCGGTCCGACCGGAGCCATTCGTCCCAATGGCCCTCCTCCAGGATGCGAATGAGAGGCTTGCCTTCAACACGCAGCCGTTCGAGCAGCGGCGGCAGGTCCCTGCCTTCGATCATCCCGGCGCCTTGCCCGGCCTGCGCAAACAGTCGCCCGGCCTCGTCGAACCACCAGTGCGTGACGGGCCCATAGGGTCGCCCGGCGTGCGTTGCGAGTCCCGGGGCGCCTTGCGGGGCCTGTTCCGTATGCAGGATCCAGGGGGCCGCATCCAGGCGGACGTAAACTCGTTGAGGTCCATTCTGGAAGTACCACTGTCCGTTCGGAGCCGATGCATAATTGCGGCCGATGAAGGCGGCGATCTGCGGACTGGTGATGGGTTCCCCCACCGGATCCGGCGCCGATGCACCGGTTGCGGAGGCGTCTGCGTTGCGCAGTCCCGAAGCATCCCATCCGTGCCCGTCCGGATGCAGGTGCCAGATGCCGCGTGCCGACAGGGACAGCCAGCCGTAGACATCCGGAACATTGGGCCACCGGGCCATGGCGGCCAGCACTTGTTCGTCCATGCAGACTCCTTCAACGCGTCGAAGCGCCGCGCCTTGGGGCGCTCCGCCGGGCTCGGCGGCGGGTTTCGGACTAGAGGTACCCCATGCGCTCCATGGGTGAATTTTAGCCACGGTGGCGCGTAGAATATCAGGAGTTCAATCTCAGCGGGATGAAGCGCGATGAGCGGGGCCACCCAGGAAAACGCTGGCACGGCGAGGCCGGACGCCAAGGCGCTTCAGGCGTTCGTGGACGAGAAATGGGATCGTGAAATCGTTCCCGCGCTCACCGAATACATTGCGATCCCGGCCAAGAGCCCGGCCTTCGATGCCGAGTGGGTGGCTCACGGATACATCGACCAGGTCGTGCGCAACGCGGTGCGCTGGATGGAGTCCCAGTCCGTGCGCGGCCTGACGGTCGAAATCCTGCGCCTCCCGGGTCGTACGCCCGTCATCTATTTCGAGGCGCCCGCAACCCGCCAGGACGGCGGCGATGCGGTCCTAATGTATGGCCATCTGGACAAGCAACCGGAATTCTCGGGCTGGCGCACGGGCTTGGGACCCTGGACGCCCAAATATGTGGACGGCAAACTCTATGGGCGAGGCGGAGCCGACGACGGCTATGCCGTTTACGCTTCGCTGACCACCATCATGGCGTTGGACCGGCTGGGCATTCCCCGTCCGCGGTGCATCGGCTTGATCGAGACTTGCGAGGAATCGGGCAGCTACGATCTCCTGCCCTACGTGGATTCACTGCGGGGCCGCATGGGCCCGGTCGCGCTGGTCGTCTGTCTGGATTCGGGGGCCGGAAACTACGACCAGCTCTGGATGACGACCTCGCTGCGCGGACTGGTGACCGGCACGCTCGAGGTCCAGGTCCTGGACGAGGGTGTGCATTCGGGGGATTCCAGCGGCGTGGTTCCTTCCAGCTTTCGCGTTCTGCGGCAGATTCTGGACCGTCTCGAAGACAGCAAGACCGGCCGCGTGCTGCCGCGGAGCTTCCAGTGCGAAGTTCCCTCTGATCGTGTGGAACAGGTGCGCGCGGCGGCCCGCATTCTGGGTGATGAAGTCTGGCGGCGGTTTCCGTGGGCGTGCAGCGCGGACGGCGGTTTCGTTCTGCCGATGACCACCGATCCCGAGCAGGCCATGCTGAACCGCACCTGGCGGCCGGCCCTGTCTGTCACCGGCGCGGAGGGCCTGCCGCCGTTGGCCAGCGCGGGCAATGTGCTGCGCCCTCGCACGGCTTTCAAACTGTCGCTGCGACTGCCGCCCCTGGTGGATGCCGCGGTTGCGGCCGGTGAGCTCCAGGCCTTGCTCGAACAGGACGCCCCTTATCATGCGAAGGTCGCCTTCAGGCCGGATCCCGGGATTGCCAGCGGCTGGAATGCGCCTCAGTCCGCCCCGTGGCTGACGGGCGCGCTGGAGGTGGCTTCGCAGCAGTTCTATGGCGCATCGTGTGGCTACATCGGACAGGGCGGCACCATCCCGCTCATGAATCTGCTGCTCCAGGGTTTCCCGAAGTCGCAGTTCATGGTGTGCGGGGTATTGGGGCCTCAGTCCAATGCGCATGGTCCCAACGAATTCCTGCATGTGCCCTACGCCAAGCGCTTGACGGCGTCGGTGGCTCAGGCTATCGCCGCGCTGCCTGCGTGAACCGAGCGGGATAGCGATCGCGCGACAGGCGATCGCCGTATGTCCCGTAGTGGCCCTTGTGAACTCAGTGTGACCTGAGCAGCCAGGGATGGCGGGCGAAATGCCGCGCCTCGAAGGCGCGGATTTCATCGGCATGCATCAGCGTCTGGCCGATTTCGTCCAACCCCTTGAGCAAGGACTCGCGCCGGTAGCTGTCGATGTCGAATCCCCAGGTCTCGCCGTCCGGCGCCGATACGGTCTGCCGGGCAAGATCCACTGTCAACGAGTAGCCGGGCGTATCGGCCACGGCCCGGAAGAGCCGGTCCATGACGGGCTCGGGCAGCGTGATCGGCAGCAGGCCGTTCTTTACGCAATTGTTGGAGAAAATGTCCGCATAGGACTGGGCGATCAACGCCCGGAATCCGTACTGCTGCAAGGCCCAGGGGGCATGTTCGCGACTGGAGCCGCAGCCGAAGTTTCGCCGCCCCAGGAGAATCGACGCTTGCTGGTAACGGGGCTGGTTCAGCATGAAGTCCGGATTGACGGGACGCCGGCTGTTGTCCATGCCCGGCTCGCCGTGGTCCAGATAGCGCAGTTCATCGAACAGGTTCGCGCCGAACCCCGAACGCCTGATCGACTTCATGAACTGCTTCGGGATGATGAGGTCGGTGTCGACGTTCTCCCGGTCCAGGGGGGCCACCACCCCCCTGTGCGTGGTGAAGGCTTGCATGGTCGCGTGCCTTATTCCGGCAGCTTCTTGCCTGTCGTTTCCGGCAGGAACCACGGCAGCAGGATACCCAGCAGATACACGGAGCCCATGGTCATCGCGGTGTTGGGGATGCCGCCGAATGATTTGATCAGGGTGCCGGCGATGATGGGGAAAACCCACGCGATCAACCGTGCGCCGTTGAAGATCATGCTGATGGCGGAGGTGCGCACGGTCGGCGTGAACAGCTCGACCGGGTAGATGGCCATCCATGCGAAGGCGCAGCCCAGCGTGAAGAAGCCGTTGATGGGGGCCAGGATGGCCATCCCCTCGACGGTGCTCGTCAGCTTGTAGGTTGCGACGGTCACCAGCAGCGAACCCAGGAAGGTCAGGCACATGAAAAGCCTGCGCCCTAGGACGTCGATGATGAAACCCGACAGCATGTAGGCCACGATGGCACCGATGGTATAGGTGATGGATACCCGGGAACCCCACGCGGCGGGGTCTGCGACTCCCTCTGCTTTGCCCAGCGTCACGGTGTAGGTCAGCAGCCAGCTCGAAATGGCCCACCAGCCGACGGTGGTGACGGCCGACAGGATCATGGCCACGACCGTACGCCGCAGCGCCTCGGGTTCCGTGAAGAGCAGTTTCAGCGTGAAGGGGCGCTGGTCATTGCCGGCGGACTGCTGGACGGGGCGGTGTGCCTCGTTGTTGGTGGCGTTCCAGCGCTTTTCCCGGACCGCCTTCTGCCATTGTTCCGATTCTTCCAGACCGCGCCGCAGATACAGGACACCCAGTGCCGGAAGCGCGCCGACGGCAAAGACCAAGCGCCAGGTTTCGTGGCCCAGCGGATGGGTGGAGGACAGGACGTACCAGACGATGGCGGCCACCAGCGTGCCCCAGCCGAAGCCGGAGTGCAGGAAGCCCAGTCCTTTGGCGCGTGCCCGGTCCGGCCAAGTTTCCGACACCAGCGCCACGCCGGTGCCCCATTCGCTGCCCATCGCCAGGCCGGTGAGGAACCGCAGCGCGCACAGCACCACGACCCCGTTTGCGAAGGCGGTCAGCCCCGAGAACAGGGCATACAGGAAGATAGACCACATCATCATGCGCTTGCGGCCAATGTAATCGGCCAGCACGCCGCCGACGATGCCGCCCAGGCCCCAGCCGAGCAGTGTGATGCCGATCACGCTGCCTGCGTAGATGCTGAACGAGGCCGCCTGCGCGGGTGTCAGGAGGGAGTGCATCATCGGACCCAGCACGACGATGATGGCCATGGCTTCGTAGCCGTCGAATATCCAGCCCAGAAAACCCGCCTGCAGGACCTGCCAGTGTTTCCGGGTCAGGCCGTCGTGCCAGCGCGTCGAAGGCGCTGCGACAGCCGTTTGCTCTATCATGTTTGTCTCCTGTAGGGTGCCATTGGTGTGTCGTCGCGGTGCTGGCTGGGCGAGTGGCCCCCGCGCGTTTGGTGTATCGTCCGATACACACAGACCCAGCGCCGTGGTGACAGGAATGCGCGCGCAGGAGCACTCGTCCGCCCCGAAGCGGTCGAAGACCCCTGCGACGGAAGAAATATTACGAAACCAAGCCGGATTTGAATATTGATGGATCATCACGCCAGACATCGCGAAAGACGATGCCTGGCGATGGCACGCATCCGAGGGGGAGGCATGGATGAGTCAAAAGGCGCGGGACCCGATCCCATTTGATTTCGAGTCCCTGGAAGTGTTCCTCGCGGCGGTCGAGGAGCGCAGCATCTTTGCGGCGGCGCGCCGCAACCACATCGTGGCCTCGGCCGCCAGCAAGCGGATCTCGGTCCTGGAGGACCGGGCGGGGACGGCGCTGCTGTATCGCCACAGCCGAGGGGTGCGGCCCACCCCCGCCGGCGAGGCCCTGTATCACCACGCCAAGCGCCTGGAAGAGCATTTGCGCCGTATTTCGGATGAGCTGTCGGAATACGCCAACGGCGTGCGGGGCCACGTCCGCATCCACGTCAACCTGACCGCCATGGTCCAGTACCTGCCCCGGGACCTGTATTCCTTTTTGCAGGAGAACCCGCAGATCCGCCTCGACCTGGTCGAAAAGACCAGCGACCGGGTCGTGGAGGCGGTCATGGCCGGCTTGACGGATATCGGAATCTGCTCAGCCACCCCCGATCCGGCCATGGATCTGGAGGTGCTGCCGTACGGCATGGACCAGCTCGTGCTGGTGCTGCGCGCGGACCATCGGCTGGCACGGCGTCGGGCGGTGCGCTTCGGCGAGATCCTGGACGAGGACATCATCAGCCTGACGTACGGCACGTCGATTCACAAGCTTTGCGCCTCCGCCGCCGAACAGCTGGGGCGCACGCTGCGTGTGCGCATGGAGGTGACGGATTTCGAGGCGATGAGGAATATGGTAGCGTCCGGCTTGGGCATCGGAATCCTGCCTTCTCCCAGCGTGTCGCCTTATCTGGAGATCATGCCTTTGCGCATGGTCCCGCTGAAGGACTCCTGGAGCAAGCGGCCCCTGAACATCGTGGCGCGGCGCTTCCAGACCTTGCCCCTGCCGTCCCAGCTGCTGGTCCGGCACCTCGCGCGTAGCCGGGGGTTGCCGGTGGCCGAGATGTGTTAGTTTGAAACAGATCTGGATTTATTGGCGATTATCGGCGACATTGCCTATTAGGGCATTTTTTCCCTGCACAAAACTTGGGATTTACATTGAAAACAGAAACAGGTGTCGTGAAGTGGTTCAACAACGACAAGGGCTTCGGCTTCATTACGCCGGATAACGGCGGAAAAGATCTTTTCGTACACTTCAGCGAAATTCAAGGAACCGGTCATAAAACCCTCGAAGAGAACCAGCGCGTTTCCTTCGTGACCGGCCAAGGGCAGAAAGGCCCTTGCGCGACTCAAGTCGTAGCGATCTAAGAACTACCGTTTGCCCAGGCGAACACAGGGTAGTGGGGCGGGACCTCTATGAAGCATAGGGTCCCGCTTTTCCGTTGTGCGGCCTCCCGGCATTGCCTGAAGTAGGCGCAAAAAAGCCCGCATTGACGCGGGCCGCGTGTCTGTACGGATGGCTGTGCGGAAAAAGCCCGAATTGCGGAAATGTCGGCCGGCTACCGTTACCGGGAGAACCGCATGGATGCTGGAGGCGCAACTCGGAATCGAACCGGGGTACACGGATTTGCAGTCCGCTGCATGACCACTCTGCCATTGCGCCGATGGGTTGGGGAGAACAGCCATCCCTAGCCAAGTCCGGCATTATACGATAGTTTTATCGTGCCCTTCTCCGGCTGCCGCCATGCAGCCCATTGCCGACGTCACGGATGGATGGTGCCGGCTGGCCAAGGATGCACCGGTCAGGAGAACTGCTTGGCACGGTGACCGCCCCGCACGCGAGGTCTCCGCTGCCCTTCAGTGACGGGCACCCGGGTCATTCAGAGGCTAAGATGGGTCGTTTCCGTTTTTGCATCGGGTAGGGTGGTTCATGGGCAGTATCTTGCCGCTGGTGACGGGCTTCATGTGGCTGTATCTGCTGGCGCGGTTCGTATGGCCGTTGCCGGTGTCCGCCGGGTTGCGGCTGCTTCTGGCAGTGGTGCTGCTGCTTGCGGCGGAGTATCACTGGATCACCGCCCGCTATTTCGGGACGCTGGCTTCGCCCGACCTGCCTCAGTGGATCCTGATTGTCCTGGCGTGGGCTTTTGGCGTCGTCCTGTTGCTCTTTTTGCTGGTACTTCTGCGGGATGTCGCGGGCGTGTTCGTATTCATGGCGGCTCGTGGACCCGGGCTCGCGATCCTGTCTGGCCAGGCGCTGCACCTCGCCATCGGGATATTGGCCGTCGTGCTGGCCGCAGTCGGCGTGTGGCAAGCGGTGCGTGTCCCGGCGGTGAAAACCGTCAATGTGACGCTGAGCGGGCTGCCCTCCGCTTTCGAGGGCTATCGCATCGTCCAGCTCACCGACCTGCATGCCAGCCGTCTCCTGCCGAAATCCTGGCAGGCCGCCGTGGTCGCCCGGGCGGATGCTCTGAAGCCGGACCTGATCGTCCTTACCGGTGATCTTGCCGACGGCACACCTGCGCAGCGGGCCGCCGACGTAAGTCCGCTGAGGGATCTCCATGCGACGGACGGCGTGCTGGCGATCCCGGGCAACCACGAGTACTACTCCGATTACCGCGACTGGATGATCGCGTATCGGGCGCTGGGGCTGCGCATGCTGGAGAATCAGCATGTGATCATCGAGCACGGCGGGGCCCCTTTGGCGGTTGCCGGACTGACGGATCGCCAGGCAGCGTCCTTCGGCCTGCCGCGTCCCGATCTTCAGGCAGCGCTGGATGGTATTCCCGCTGGCACGCCCACTATTTTGCTGGAACATCGGCCAGGCGATGCGCCAACGAACGCCCGAGCGGGGATCATGCTGCAGTTGTCCGGCCACACCCATGGCGGGCAGATCCGGGGGCCGGACTTGCTGGTAAAGCGCGACAATAACGGTTTTCTGTCGGGCCTGTACTCGGTTGGCAACATGGTCCTGCATGTCAGCAACGGTACCGGTTTGTGGAATGGGCTGGCCATTCGGCTGGGTCGGCCGTCGGAGATTACGCAAATCGTCCTGCACGCGGGGCCGCGATAGCTCAAGCGCAGGCTGCCGGGGAGTGAAGCCGGGCGGCGCTGATCCAAAACTGCCGGCGTGCGCTTCGACATGGCCTGTGGGTCACATGGGGCTGGCCTGGTATCCATCCCGCGCGGTCCTCGCAACCGGGGGTTTCCTGCTTCGCCCCTTGCGTTTCCGGTTCCAGATCATGATTCCGGTGAGCGCCAGCAGGGCCACGGCCAGGCCCATGAAGGACATCAGGATGCGGCCGGTCAATCCCAGGATGCGCCCCGAGTGCAGCGGCAGCTGCAACTGCACGAACACATCCGCCGCCGTCCCGTGCCAGGGGCGATATTCGCCCAATACGGAACCATCGTCGCCGTCTATGTAGAGGTTCGACAGGCCCATGCCCTGGGCGCCGGCCTCGTCGGCGGGGTCGAAGAACGACACGTTGTAGAAGCGATATCCGCCGCCGTAATAGATGCCTGCGGGGGGAAATGGGAACCCTCGCCGTCTGGCTTCCTGGCGGGCGATCTCAACGGCTTGGGCGAAGCCGATTTTGGGCTGGATCCGGGTGCCGTAAGGCGCGGGGACCTGGGTTTCGTAGGGGCCCGGCGTGGTCTGCGAAAGCAGCGACAGGGCGGGGTAGAACACCTCGCGGTACAGGTTCAGCGAAAACGAGGTGAAGGCAATGATGAGTATGACGCCCCATACCCAGAGGCCCACGGCGCGGTGCACGTCGAAGGTCAGCCTGTAACCACCCGCGCGCCAACGGACGCCCCACGAAGGGCGCCAGCGGCGCAGCCAATGCGCCGGCGCCCGAACGGGTTGCACTGCCTTCTTCAGCGGTAGCGGCCAGGTCAGGCACATGGCCACGAGGCTGTCCAGCACCCAGAGGAGCGCGACGCTGCCGGTGATCCAGTAGCCCCAGCGGTCCGTGCCCAAAAAGGCGGGCAGGTGCAGGCTTTCGTGGATGCTGCGGAGAAACGGCATCAGATTGCGGCGCGAGAACGACACGGCCCGCGAGTCGCGCCGGCCCGTGATTCGGCCGGTGACCGGATCGACGAACACATTGTCGTAATCGAGCCTGAAAGGCGTTCCGGTGGCGGGATCCGGACGTGGACGCACCAGGAAGCTCGCCGCATGGCCGGGCTCCAGCGCAAGCGGCATGTAGCTGATTTCGATGCGAGGGTCGGAGGCCAGGACGCGCGCTCCGAGTACCAGCGGATCAAGCAGGGGGCCGTCGGCCTGCGTCCTCATGATGTCGGCGTTCAGCCATTCGTCGATCTCCCGGTCCCACGAAATGATGGCGCCCGTCAGGCCCGCGATGACGACGAATGCGGCGATCGACAGGCCCACCCAACGGTGCATCACGACATAGAGCGGACGCAGCCTGAAGGTGCACCCGTCTGGAAAGGTCTGACGGATCATCGCGCTGTCACCTAGAAGTCGGTGGAAACCGACACCTTGTAGGTGCGGCCCGCCCCCTGGGTCAGGTAGCCGTCCGGCGCCATGCTTCCGACCGTGGCCCAGTAGCGGCGGTTGGCTACGTTGGCCACACCCGCACGCAGTTTGACGTGATGGCCGGAAATCCTGGTCTGGTAGCTGGTGCCCAGATCCAGCCGGGTCCAGCCGGGGATCTGGTAGTCATTGCTGGCGCTGGTGTATTGAGGCCCCTGGTAGCGCAGGTTGGCCTGCAGGGTGAGTCCGTTCACGGCGGCCACATCCCATTCCGTGCCCAGCGTGGCGATGAGGCGCGATACGCCGGCTGCGTCGTTGCCATCGTCGTTGCCGTCCGCTGTGTGGCGCAGCCGCGGCTGCATCAGCGTGACGCCGCCCAACACGCGCCAGCCGGCCAGCGGTTGGCCGTAGACGCTCAGTTCCACCCCGCGGTTGCGCTGTTCGCCGTGGGTGCCGAAGACGCCGGCGGCGTTGGTGTAGGCTTGCGGCTTCTGGAGCTGGAACACGCCTAGGGAGCCGCCGATTTTGCCCAGATCGAACTTGACGCCCGCCTCGATCTGGCGGGTGTGATAGGGCGCCAGCACTTCGCCGGGGTTGGTGACGTGATCCAGCGGCGCGACGTCGCCTTGGGTCAGGCCCTCGATGTAGTTGGCGTATACCGACACGCTGTCCCAGGGCCGCAGGACCAGGCCCGCCACTGGCGTGACGACGGACTCGTCATAGCGGCTGGTCTGCCGGGTGGAGGCGACATCGTAGCCATGGTCGATGATCTCCTGATGGCGGGCACCCAGCGTCAGCAGCACGTCGCCGTGCAGCAGCGACAAGGTGTCCGACAGCGCCATGCCGCGCAGTTGGGTGCGCCGGGCGACGGCCGGATCGTTCAGGTTTCCATAGAGGAAACCTGCGGGGCGCGCCGCCCACCCGGTTTCGTAGAGGCTCACCGGGGTGGCAACCGAGCCGATTTCCCAGGCGTTGCGAGTCGTGGTGTTGAGCGCGGAGTACGCCAGGTTGATGCGATGATCGACCGCGCCCGTCTCGAAGGTGCCCCGCAATCCGGCTTCGCCGGTCGTGGAGTCCCGTTGGGCCGTGACGCCCAGCAGCCCCGCCGTGCCGGTGCCGTCGCCACCCACGGTGGGTGACGAGTAGATACCGTCTTCTTTGTCGCGGCTCATGCCGAAGGCCGCGTACGCGGTCCAGCGGTGAGAAAGATCGTATTCGACGCGCACAACGCCGAAGGTGCTGTCCAGGTTGCTGTAGGTCCAGGGTTCTCCGTAATTGAGGCGGTTGTCGGGCACGGCTGGGACCGGCCCGGTCAGGTAGACGGTGGGTCGGGGTCGATCGAAGCGCACCTGCTGATGCCCTAGGTCCAGGGATGCCCTCAGGCGCTCCCCGCGGTAATCGAGCCCCATGGTGCCCAGGATCGTGTGCGTATCGGCATCGGTGACGCTTCCATCGCCGTCGCGTTTGGCGGCGTTGATACGGATGCCATACTGATTGTCTTCACCCCACCGGCGGCCGATATCGACGCCCTCGCCGAATCGGCCGATGCCGGTGTAATCCAGGTTCAGGCCGGTCAGCGGCTCATCCCGCGCACGCTTTGGCTGGATGTTGATGAGTCCGCCCAGGCCGCTGCCTCCCGGGGCCGCGCCATTCAGAAAAGCGCTGGCACCCTTGAAGACCTCCACCCGTTCGATCATCTCGGTGGGCAGCACTTGGCGGGGCAGAATGCCGTAGAGGCCGTTGAACGACAGGTCGTCGTTGTACAGCGGCAAGCCGCGGATGACGAAGGTCTCGGCCTGGTTGCCGTAGCCGTTGCCCACTTGTACCGAAGGATCCACCGAGAGCACTTCGCCCAGTGTGCGCGCTTGCTGGTTGTCGATCAGCGTCGAGGTGTAGCTCGTCTGGCTGAAGGGCATGTCCATGTAGTCCAGATTGCCCAGGATTCCTGCCTGGCCGCCGCTTGCCACCAGGCCGCCGGCGTAAGGCGGCGGTGTTTCGCTATCCAGCGGCGCCTGGCCGGTGACGGTCACGGCCTGCAGTGTGGCGGTGGGCGCCGTGACGGTCTGCGCGTGAAGCGCGGTCGAAACGGTCGTGGACAGTAGCAGCGGCAGGGTGTGGCCGAGGATGTGGCTGAAGTCTCTTTGTGATCGTTTGCGCAGCCGCGCGGCAACGAGCGGCGGGGCGGCCAGATCGGTGGTCGTGGGGTTCATGGGGACGGGCTCCTTCTGTGCTCTTATGGTCGGTTTGATAGATTTGATAAAAGAAAACTCAAACAAGAACGAGTTGTATTAATTTTTCTAGGGGCGGTGAAGCCGTGTCTCGTATGCAGATGCGCTGCGACGCTCTGTCCTGGCTTGCCGCACCGGCCCACCCGCGTCAGGCGAACATCGCTTCGCCGATGTAGTGTCCGCGGTCGCGCGGCGGGGGTGCGGGCGCCTTCCAGCCCCTCGCGCAGGGCGATGATCGCGTAGCCAGCATGCTGGTGGTCCCCCTCCCTGAAATTATGAATAGTAATGATTATCATTATGGATATTACTATTCAATTCCTGACAAGATGCTGAAAGAGCGGTGAGGGGGCGATCGAGAGGAGTGGCGTCGGGAAAGAGGCCGGAACTGCCCATAATATTTAAATATGGTTGCGCGCGTCCAAACGGTATTGGACCCTCAATCGACCACCATGCTACAAAACCGGAACTGACGCGCCGCACCACGGTTTATCAGTGTTCGTGCTGGATAAAAACGATAACGTCGCAGGCGAAGCTGCAATAACTTCCAGCATTCATACGAAGCCATAAACAAGGCATGTAATGCCGGAGGAGACTTTGACATGAGCCAGAACTGGAGAAAAACACTGTCTGCATGTGCCGGCGCATTGGCATTTGCGGTGGCGACGACATCACCGTCCGTGAGCGCTGCCAAGGAACTTACCCATATAACGGTATCGGTGGCCCAGGCGACCGATATCAATGGAATGCCCTGGAAGGTCGCACAGACGAAGGGCTTTTTCGAGCGCGAGGGCATCGTGCTCGACAAGGTGCTGCCGGCGGAAGGCGGCGGGGCCACCTTGCATAATGTGATCGCGGGGAATCTGCCATTCGGACAGGTCGCCACGTCCTCGCTCGTCAATGCCCACATGAAGGGCGCGCCGATCAAGATCATCGCAGGCGCCACCCAGGTGCCGTTCGAGATCGGTTGGGGTGTCCAGAAGAATTCTCCGATCAAGAGCGTAAAGGATCTCGAGGGCAAGACCTGGGGCGCCACCAACGCGGGATCCGTGACCGAAGCGATGAGTTTCCTGGTGCCGAAGTATGCCGGCCTCAACATGGAAACCACCAAGCGGGTGGCCACGGGCGGCGTAGGGGCGGGGATCGCGCTGCTGCAAAGTGGCGATGTCGACATCACCTTCCTGCCGCCGCTGGTGGAACAGGCGCATGCAAAGGATCTCAGGGTCGTGGCCCGGGCCAGTGACTTCGTGCCGTATTACCAATTGACGATGATCGTCAGCAGCCGCAATTATGCGGAAAAGAATCCGGAAGTGACTCGCGGGATGCTGCGCGCCCTTCAGAGCGCAATCGAGTGGATAAAGGCCAATCCCTCCGAGGCCGGTGCCATGTATGCGGCCAGCGTGAACGTGGATCCGAAAATCGGAACCGCGCTGATCAGGAAGTATATCGAGCTGGATGTGCTGTCGCTTGCTTTCAATCCCAAGCCGCTGGCGGTTGCCGCCGAAGGCCTGCGTTATACCGACAATATTCAGCACGTCGACTGGAAAGGCCTGCTGACGGATGCTTATTTGCCAGAGGGACACAAGGGTCAGATTCCCGATTGAACGCCTTCAGCCATATATCGTGATTTTCATTTGAAAGCGAGTTGCACATGGGCGTCCTGATCGAATTGCAAGATGTCGGCCAAGTCTATGGGGATGTAGTGGCGCTGGACAGGACGTCCACCCGATTCTTGCCCGGAAGTTTCACGACCCTTGTCGGGCCCAGTGGATGTGGCAAGTCCACGCTGCTGGATATCGTGGCCGGGCTGAATCGGGGAAACGACGGTAGCGTGCTGATCGAAGGGCAGGTTCTCTCCGCTCCGCGCAGGGATACGGGCATCATCTTTCAGGAAGCCGCGCTATTGCCGTGGCGGACCGTACTCGACAATGCCGCCTTTGCCCTCGAAGCCCGAAAGGTCCCGAAGGCCGAGCGGCAGGCCGTGGCGGCCGACGTCTTGCGCCGTGTCGGTCTTTCAGAGTTTGGCGGGCATTATCCGCATCAGTTGTCCGGTGGGATGCGCCAGCGTACCGCCATTGCTCGCGTACTGAGTACGGAGCCCGATCTTGTCTTGGCCGACGAACCCTTCGGCGCCCTGGATGAGCAGACTCGCGTGGTGCTCGGCCTCGAGCTCTTGAAGATGGTGCGCCAGGTGGGGGCCACCGTCATTTTTGTCACGCACAGCATCCAGGAAGCGGTCTTGCTGTCGGATCGCATTCTCGTCATGAGCGCGCGGCCCGGCCGCATCATCCTCGATGCGATGGTGGATCTGCCTCCGGACAGAAGTCCATCCGTTCTGGGCACGAAGGAGGCCGCGCGCCTCATCGAGAAGGTCTGGGATCTGCTTCGCACCGAGGCCGAGGAGGCGCTGTCGAGACAGGGGGCCGTGCTGTGAGGCGGGAATCCATCCTGCGGCAGGATCGCCGCCTCGGGCTTGGCCCCCGCGCCTGGATGCTCGTTGGCGCGGCGATCCTTTTGGGGCTTCTTGAGATCGGGCCCCGCTCGGGCCTGATCGACGCGTTCACGCTGCCGCCGCTGAGTGTGATCCTGCCTCGCGCGGCACAGCTGCTGGTGGATCAGGCGTTCTGGTACCGCTATCTGGGGCCCAGTCTGTTGGCGATCCTGCTTGCATTCGTGATTGCCGCCATAGGCGGGATCGCCGTCGGGCTGCTTCTGTGGCGGTTTGCCTTCATGCGGCGGATATTCGATCCCTGGCTCTCGATCTACTACGCCATACCCACGTTCGCGCTGTATCCCTTGCTGGTGGTCCTTGCCGGTATCGGCCTGGTTCCCGTGATTCTATTGGGCGCTCTGCTGGCTATTGTCTCGGTGATCACGACCACGCTCGACGGCCTCGATTCCATCCCGCGGATCACGATCAAGCTGGCCCGGGCGCTCCAGCTCTCAACGATGGATTACGTGCTGAAGATACTCATACCGTCTACCATCAATCAGATCGTCGTGGGCCTGAGGCTGGCGCTGTCCTTCAGCATCATCGGCGTCATGGCGAGCGAATTCATCCTTTCGACATACGGTCTCGGCTATTTCATCTCCTACGCTTACGATCATTTCTCGCTGAACGATATGTACGCCGGGATCGTCATTGTGTTGTTCCTGGCTGTGGCGGTGAACGTCCTGTTCGGTTTGCTGCTGCGGGGACGCAGCATGAGGGTATCACTGTGAAAAGGATCGCATTGTCGGCGCCCGTGGGCGACGCTCCTGGCGCAGTGAAGGGGGCAGGGGTCCCGCCATTGATGCCCCTGGCCCGGGCGTTGATCGAGGTGCTCGTGGTGCTCGCCTTGCCGGCATTCGTCGTCGTGGTGTGGGCCATCACTGCCGCCGTCGTCGACAATCTGGTGTTTCCCGGCCCGCTCGAGGCCATCCGGGGGTTGCTCCTGGACCTGGGGCGGGAGGGTTATCGCGCCAGTATCCTCACGACGGTCAGGCTGCTTTTGCTGAGCTGGGTCATCTCGGTCGTCGGGGGCGCGCTGATCGGCTTCGGGCTGGGCCTGTCGGCCTTCTGGTCGCGCGTCTTCGCGACACCGATGTTCGCCTTCTATTGCGTGCCGCTCGTGACGCTGTATCCGGTGTTCATCCTTTTCCTTGGCATTGGTGAGCAGGTCCGAGTCGTCTTTGCCATTGCGCACGCCCTTCCGCCTATGGCGCTGCTCGTCATGGGCGCGACCGTCAGCATTGACAAGAACCTGCTCAAGCTCGCGGACGCGCTGACCCTGCCTTGGCATGCCCGGCTGACGAAGATCATCATCCCCGCGCTCATTCCGACGCTGGCCAGCGGTGCGCGTATCGCGCTGGGCCTGACGATGATCGGCCTGATTCTGGCGGGCATGGTGTCGGCGACCAGCGGACTCGGCCACGAGCTCGTGAACAATATCGCGAATGCGCGGGTCGACCGGATTACCGGCCAGATCATCTTCATCGTCATTCTGGCCGTGGTTCCGGGTCTGCTCCTGAGGTGGGTGGAGCAGCGGGTGTCGCGCTACCAGTGACCGGTGCCCGGAGCATGCCGGCGGATCGGTGCACGATGGTGATGACAAAAAGTGTTTTCAGCTTCCGCCTTGTCGGACGAGGGTAATGCAATGAGCGAAATGGTTCATGCCGACGAAAAGTTTTTTCGCGAGCGCGGATTCGGGTTGAAAATCGGCTTTGGCCGGCGGCCGGCCCTCATCATCGTGGACATCATCCGGGCCTTCACCGATCCCGATATGCCGCTGGGATCGAACATGGACCTCGAGATCGAGGCGACGAATCACCTCATCGACGCTTGCCGGGAAACCGGCGCTCCTGTTTTCTTCACCACGACTGCCTATGATGATGCCTCGTTGAAGGACGGCGGGATTTGGGTACTGAAACAAAAGGGCGCCGCCACGCTGCGCAGCGGTAGCGCCGCGGTGGAGCTCGACCCGCGCCTGCATCATCATCCGCACGATTCGATGCTGGTCAAAAAGTACGCCTCATGCTTTTTCGGTACCGACCTGCTGTCCCGGCTGGTTTCCCATGGCTGTGATACGCTCCTCATTGCCGGGTGCACCACCAGCGGCTGCGTCCGCGGCACTGCGGTCGATGCCGTGCAAAACGGATTCAGGCCCATCATCGTGACCGAAGCGGTCGGCGACCGTTCAGAAATCGCGCACCGGCAGAGCCTGTTTGATTTGCAGGCAAAATACTGCGATGTCGTCGCATTGACTGAAACCCTGGATTATCTGAAAGGCCTCCAGACTCAACGCAACAACCCGGATTCAGCCCAATCGCTTGTATGAATCTGAACAATTTGACATTGCGCAAGCTCCAATGCTTCGTGAGGACCGTTGAATTAGGCAGCATTACCCATGCGGCGGAATTGCTGTGCATCGCCCAACCCGCGCTGAGTCTCAACATCAAACAGCTCGAGGACGTCCTGGGCGTGGCGCTGCTCACCCGCCACGCTCGGGGGGTCGAAGTCACGCCGGCGGGTGAATTGCTGTATTCCAGGGTCACCTCGTTGTTCGAACTCCTTGAGACCACCGTCAAGGACGTCTCCAGACTGGGGCATTCCGCCGAAAGGTTCTTTTCTCTCGGCATGCCGTCCAGCCTGGTATTGCTCGTCGGCGCGGACGCCGTCGTTTCGGCCGAAAAGAATCTTCCCCGTTTCTCGTTCTCCCTGAGGGAGGACCCGAGTTTCGCACTGGTTGATGCAGTCGAGAATCGGGAGCTCGATTTTGCCCTCGCCTACAGTGCGACGGAGCGGCCCGGCGTGAGCCTGATTCCCATGGTCGAGGAAGACATTCTGTTCGTGACCCACCCGAGCGAGCACAGCGGGCGGGACACCATTTCCCTGGATGAGGCGCTGGGCTTCAATTTTGTGTTTGGCGGGCGTAGAGACGTGGCGCGCTGCCTGATGGAACGCGTGGCCCATGAGCGGGGACGCGCGTTGAATATTGCCTATGAGATGCGATCCATCGCGGGAATTCGCGAGATCGTGTTGCGCGGAATGGCTGCGACGGTCATGCCCTATGGTGCGGTGGCCCATGAGATCCACAACAAACGGCTGACCGCCAGACGGATAGTGGATCCGTGCCTGACACAGATCATGAGCGTTGCGCGGTCCATGAAAAGCATGGATGCATTTGCGGAGTTCGAGCCCGCCATCATGGACTATCTGTCCGCCCTGGCCGGGCTGATCGTCGAACGCCAGAAGGGGCTTGCCCGGCTGGTTTCGTAGTGCGCTTTATGCTTCATGTCTGCGCGGTGGTGCCTGTGTCGGCGGCCAGCTCGGGAGTTCGCACGTGCTCCTGGCGAATGCCATAACCGAACAACCGGGCCGGCAGGTTGCGCACGATGCGGAACTTCAGCAAAAAGCGCAGCAGCCACGGCAGGCGCGGCGGCTGGTCCCTTTCCTCCAGTGCCGGGCTGATGATGCGGTTCTGCAGGATGAGTTGTACCTTTTGCACCACGCGCACCGGCATCTCCCGCCGTTCCTGGATGGACGCGAGCAGCGCTTCGTCGACGGTGCCCTCGCGCAGCGGCACCGCCAGCGTGTTGGCGGCCGCCACGGCGTCCTGGATCGCGAGGTTGATGCCAACGCCACCGATGGGCGACATGGCGTGGGCTGCGTCCCCAATCAATAGCAGTCCCGGCTTGTGCCAGCGGCGGAGCCGATCGACCTGCACCGCCAGCGTGCTGACCTTGTCCCAGCTCGCTATGCTGTCCTTGCGGTCGGACAGGAATGGGGCGAGCCGGACCACCGCATCGCGCAGGCTGCTGATCGATTGGGCCCGCAGTTTTGTGTCGCTGCCTTTGGGCACCACGAATGCGGTCTGCCAGTAATCGTTCCGGTTGAGCAGGACCATCAGATGTCCGCCATTGGCGATGGCAAAGGTGCCTTGCGGGTCGGCCTCCGAACGCGGAATCCGGAACCAGAGGGCGTCCATGGGGGCACCGTATTCCATGGCCTTCAGTCCCGCTGCCTCGCGCAGGGCGGAGTGCCGACCGTCGCAGGCAACTACTAGGTCCGCGTGGAGCTCGTAATCGCCGTCGGCGGACTCGACGTGGACCCCGACCACGCGCCCGCTGTCCTCGATCAGCCCGGTGGCCTGATGGCGCATGCGCAGGTCGAACGTCGGATAGTGGCGGCCCGCATCGGCCAGCAGGTCCAGGAAATCCCATTGCGGGACCAGTGCCAGATAGTCGAAGGGGTGCAACCCGAGGAAGTCCACCACCGGCTGGTCGTGTCCGCCAATCAGACCCGTCAAATGGCTTTCGCGCCGCTGGGGCAGTTGCTCGAACTTTTCCAGCAGTCCCAGTTCCTTCAGGATCTGCAGGGTCGAAGGATGCACGGTATCCCCGCGAAAGTCGCGCAGGAAATCGCCGTGCTTTTCCAGGACGGTTACGGGTACGCCCGCCCGCGCGAGCAGCAGTGCCAGCATGATGCCGGCCGGGCCGCCGCCCACGATGCAGCAGCGGGCAGGAGGGTGGGATCTTGCGTCGAGTTGCATGGAAGTATGCCCCAGACTGTGAGTCCGCCTGCGCAGGTTCCAGAATCTCCAGGCGAAGGGGCTGCCTATCGCTGAACGGATGCGGGAACAACGTTGAACAGCTTACGCCATTTGCCCAGGCGGGTCTCTCGTCCGCCGTCGGTGGAGGAGCGCTGCCGCTCGCTGATCCCGGGGCCGCGCGGATGCTACGATGCTTCATCGGCGGGGGCGCCCCCGTGGAATGGATCCTCTCACCCCGTAGCGGAGCACCAGATCAATTGAAAGTCGGTCCTCTTCCCGCAGGCGGCGGCGCGTTTGTCGGCATTGCTCAGTTGGTCCTGTCGTGCTTCGCATTGTCGGGACTGGATTCCAGCGCCAAGTGGCTGTTGGAATCGGGCACGTTGCTGCTGCTGGTCGTCTGGTTCCGCTACGTCGTGCATTTGATCCTGGGCCTGGCCATCGTCGTGCCCGCCAAAGGCAAACAGATTCTGAGAAGCGTCCATCCGCGTTACCAGATTCTGCGGGGCGCGTTCATGTTGTCCGCCACGATGGCCGGTTTCACGGCGCTCAGCTATCTGCCTCAGGCGCAGACCACGGCCATTGGCTTTCTGGCCCCGCTCCTGGTGCTGGCGGCGGCCCCATGGATCTTGAAGGAACCTCCCAGAATCTCACGCTGGCTCGCGGCTCTTGCCGGCTTTGTGGGGGTACTCATCGTCGTGAGACCGGGTTCAGGTCTGAGTCCGATCGGCACACTCTTCGGGCTGCTGACCGCCTGCCTCATGGCGGGCCAATACACCGTCAATCGTCTGGTCTACAAGGACAACGCATTCACCACGCTGGTCTGGAGCGGTCTGGTCGGCAGCGTCACGGTCTCCGCCATTCTGATTCCGCTCCTGCCCTCGGTGCCCGACCTGGTATCGACGTTGTCGGTGGGGCAGTGGCTGGTGCTGATTTCGACCGGGTTCTGGGGGGCCTTGGGGCACCTGTTGCAGATCCAGGCCTACCGCAATGCCCCGGCATCGCTGCTCTCGCCGTTTTTCTACTCGGAGATCCTGAGCGCCGCAATTCTGGGTTGGTTGATCTGGGGCGACATGCCCGACCTCGCAAGCTGGCTGGGTATCGCCATCATCGTGGGAAGCGGCCTGACCATCACGCTGGTCGAATGGCGGCGGGAGCATGGAGGTCGTCAGCGCGCGGCGCCTGCGTAAGGGCCGTGCTTCCCGCGTTGGCGGCGACGAAGAGGCTGGGGGTGACGCTGGGCGCGGCTGCATCCAGCTTGTATAGTGAAGTCCGCTCGTCCCATCAGATGGAGGTCGGAACTCATGGACTTGAACATCCGCAACCGGAATGCAATCGTATGCGCGGCCAGCAAGGGACTGGGACGCGCCTGCGCCGTGGCGCTCGCCGAGGATGGCGTCAACGTCACCATCGTCGCTCGTCACCGCGAGCCGTTGGAGCAGACCGCGCAGTTCATTCGGGACTCGACGGGTGTCAATGTGCAGATCGTGGTGGCGGACATCACGACTGCCGAGGGACGCGATCGGACCCTCCAGGCCTGTCCGGCGCCCGACATTCTTGTGAACAACGCCGGCGGTCCAAAGCCGGGTGACTTTCGGGACTGGGGCCGCGACGACTGGATTTCCGCATTGGACGCGAACATGCTGGCGCCCATTGACATGATCCGCCGGACTGTCGACGGCATGATGGACCGGAATTTCGGGCGTATCGTCAATATCACTTCCTCGTCGGTGAAGGCGCCCATCGATGTGCTGGGCCTGTCCAACGGCGCCCGAAGCGGCCTGACCGGATTCGTCGCGGGCCTGGCGCGCAAAACGATTGCGCGAAACGTCACCATCAACAATTTGCTGCCCGGGTCTTTCGAGACGGACCGGCTGACGTCCGTGTTGACCGCCGTATCGAATTCCACGGGCCGCAGCATGGAAGCCGTGCGGCGCGAGCGGCTGAATCATGTCCCCGCCGGACGTTTTGGCCAGCCTGACGAGTTTGGGAAGGCCTGTGCATTTCTCTGTAGCGACCATGCAGGTTTCATTTCTGGTTTGAACCTGCTCATTGACGGTGCTGCCTACCCGGGGACCTACTGACGTCGCTCGACCCTCTTAATTTCGGAGTCGCGCCATGAGAAAACTCATCGCATCCACCTTCGTTTCGCTCGACGGCATCATGCAGGCACCGGGTGGCCCGGAGGAAGACCCCACCGGCGGTTTCACCTTCGGGGGCTGGACGTTCAACTACTGGGACGAGGCCATGGGCCGCTCCATGAGCGGCTTCGACGGCAAGGACCGCGAGCTGGTGCTCGGCCGCCGGACGTATGAGATCTTCGAGGCGTACTGGCCGTATCAGCCGGCCGACGACCCGATCGCGCGGACGTTCAACGCGACCCGGAAACACGTCGCCTCGCGCACGCTGAAGAAGCTGCATTGGAACAACTCGACGCTCCTGCGCGGCGACGCTGCCTCGGCAATCGCGGCACTCAAGGCAGAGCCGGGACTGGACCTGCAGATCATCGGCAGCGGCAACCTGATCCAGACACTGCGGGCCGCATCGCTGATCGACGAGTACAACGTGTGGACCTTTCCCGTCGTGCTCGGACATGGTAAACGGCTGTTCGAAGCCGGAGCAAAGCCCGGTGCGCTGCGACTTGTCGCTTCGCAGACTTCGACCACCGGGGTCGTGATGAGCACCTATGTGCCGACCGGCGACGTCCCGATCGGGTCGTTTGCGCAGACCAAGCCGAGCGCGAAGGAAGTGAAGAGGCGTGCGAAATTGGCGCGCGGGGAAGACTGAGGGGGGTCTCTGCGAGTTCGTCGGTTCGATGAACGGGCCGTTTTCATTTGCGTGAATTTGGCATTTGCTTTGGTCGTCGGGCAGGAAATTGGAAGCTGGCCTTCGCGAAGGGAAAGTGAAGGTCCACGTTGAGCTTGAGGGGCCGCTCCGGCAGTGAAGCCGGCCGCCGCAGAGGCTACTCACAGACGCCGCTACGACAATGCGCGATACGAATGGACCCTCCACCGGCGACAAACAACGTTGCCCATTGCCAACCTCGTCATATCCCGTGTCATACTGGGATCGCGGCTAACGACCTGCGTTCAACCGCCGCTTCAGTCGTGCCCACCAGCCAGAATTTTGCTCGCGGAAATAGGCATCGCGACGCTGGACCTCCGCTCGGCGCCTATAGAGAACGTCGGTTTCTGCCAGAGTTGGCGCCCAAACCACACCGCCTCTCTTGATGAAGTAGTGTGAGCGACAAGGCTTTTGCCAGTTGCCGATCGATGGATATAGGCTGGGGCCTTGGCGATGATTAACAAATTTCCAGCCCAACGGACCGAGCTGCGTACGTATCTTTTCGCCGCAGCCGCAGGCGCACAGATGCGCCGCAGTCCGATATTTCTCCGAGACGTAAAGCACTCCCGACTCCAGTGTCGAAGGCATGAACTCGACGAGTTCTAGGCGTATGCGATCAATTTTCATCGGGGGCCAACAGCGAAAGGTTATCCAGAGTTAAAAGCAATTGATTGGAGCGTGCGGGCCCCGCATAAAACCCGCGAATCTGCTTAAATCGGAGCACGGCCAACGCCGCATTCAGAGCGTTGAGTTCGCCGATCTGAATGTTGCTCCTGTAGACATCATCCGGCGGATCGGTCTCCGGCACATAGCATTTGCTCCGTACGATTTGACCACTATCGTGGGGAAAGTAGGTCGTTCGCACCGTTCCGCTGATAGGCCCGCCATGTCGCTTCAGGCCCATCCCCACGTCGATGAATGGAATGTTCCTTGCTATCAGCAATTCGATAATGCGCTTACGAGAGCTTCCTTTGTCGACCGCCACGAACGCGAAGGTGACACCGTCGAGCTCCGCAGCCGACGTTTCGTCAATGAACAGCGGCTTGATGGTGAGCCCGTGGCGAAAGTTTTCGTAGCGCTTCCTGAAAACCTCGGCTTTGAATTGCCGTAGTTCGGCGTCGTCCTCCGCGTCCAGCCGTCCTGGTGAGCGGAAGGCGTTATGCACGAAGAACCTGTCTGGATCGAACCCGCGAATTTCCCGAACCGGCGTCTTCACCATGAAGTCGAGCACGTAGCCGCCGCTTCCGCCCAAGCCGATGATGGCAACCACGTCGTTCTCAAGCAGCTTGGCCAAATCGGAGATTTCCGCCCGGCTTGTCATCGTGTCGCGCAGCTTGAAAACCGAGTTTGGCGTTTCCTCTTCGTATTCGTGGAAAGTATAGGGATTGACCCCGAACCGCTCCATTGCGGGGCCGCAAACCATCGCGACGTAGCTCTCGATCTTTTCAAAGTGATCGACATAGTCGCGAAGCTGGCCGCACTCCTTTAACTTATGCGAAAAGCTCTGCTTGACGATAATGTCTGAACAACTGTCGCTCAGGCTTAGTGTTGCCGCACCTCCCCCCAAGCCGCGAACGACTTGGCCGTCAAGCCCAAAAGGGCGCGGCGCCGCAAAAAAGATTTGATGATTTTCTGGGCGAACCCTGGTCTGATCCTCCAAGACCAGCTTTCCGACGAAGGCTGACCACTGCAAGTGCCCGGCCGAATCAATATACGGAATGTCCCGTACGACCAAGTAATTGCTATCGATCGTCAGGGCATAGCCTTTTTCGAGAAGCCGCTGCAGATCAGGATTATGACTCGCCAGTGTCTTTAACATAGAACATCATTCCTTCTTTAACTTTGACAGAGCCACCAAGAGACAGGACGCCGCTCTTGTTCCCATGTGCCCCTTGGTAGGTAACCGAATAGACGCGCTCGGGATGTTGTGGGAAGGTCGGATCCTCCAGTGTGACGACCTCGGCATATGTGATTTCGTCCTTTGGCCACTCATGGGCGGTCGCCTCGACAACGATGATGATCGACTTCTTTGGATGCTCTGACATAAAAGTCTCGTTTACCAGGTGAAGTTGTAAATTCTGGTTAAATGATCCAGTTTAACTTCATCTGGACCAACGCAACCCGAGGACAGCCATAGTATATACCGAGTAATCTCGTTAAAGCAAGCTGTTTAACCAGCCTACTTTATCGCCATGTAGCGGTACTCGATGCCGCCGGAGTCGGCCGCGTCTTCCGTGCGCCGGATGAAGCCTTGCCAAACAAGGTTCTTCAGGCGGGTACTCGCGTTGGCCACCGACAATCCGAGGTCGCTAGCTGTCTGAGAGGCCAATACCGATTTCTTGGCAAGGACGTACTGGACAAGATCTCGCGTGGACTTGTTCAGTTCGGGGCCAATGATTTCAAATTCACTGTTGCTCCAGATCACCAGGGGCTGCTCTTTTGCTTTTGCAGCATAACTCCAGTTGTCGATCAGATCCCGATTGACTAGATCTGCAAGGTAGAATCCTTTCTCGCCCCTTAGTTGCTTCGCTACCGAGATGACACTTTCACGCGGAAACGATGCGTCTGTAGCTTCGATCCCATCAAGGGAGATACCGAATACGTCGGTATCCGGCCTTTGCTCGACAAAGTCCAGAAGCTTTCGGAAAACCTCTTTCCCTTCGCTGTTACCGAAAGGATGGGCGTTCTTCGTAAAGTCCCTTAGCCTTACGACGAGTGTCTTCTGGTTCATTGCCTTAATTTAACCGGATTTGTGAACTCAGTCAAGGAAGAAATCAAAGCAGATGTGCGTACCCGCGATCCTAGCCAACTCCATGCGGCTAGAAAACTGTATCTGCTCACCATTATGTGTTATCTTCAGTTCGAAGGTCTCTTGCCTTACTGAGATAAGCGCGTTGTACTTCTGAGCATATTGGCCCGATTCCTTGAGCCCAAGTCCTCGGCCAGACCCGCTTGCTTGGCTAATGCCTCCTTCCGAAAATACCTCTTGCAGGAGGGTAACACGGGGATCCAGCGCGGATTTGTTGATCTTCCTCGCAACTTCGGGATACTTTTGCTTCAAGATCGGCATCAGTGTTCCAACAATCCCACGACCTCCATCTGAGATCACCGTCTGTATATGTGGCCTCCTGCCCCCAGCATAGTACTGAAGGCCCGCAAAACCTGCTGATGTCGCGCCTGAATGCTCAGTGACATTTCCATAGAGCTCCGATATGACAGTGTGGGCAGCGACATTGTATTGACTCCCAGCGCAAGAAACGAAGCTTTGCCGCAATAGACCCGGAATATCGTCATCAGGATGTATATGATCAATAGCTCTCAGCTCAACAACGGCGTGGTTGTTACCCTCATATGTAGCGGCTGCCGAAATGGGTGGACGCTTCGGCAAGATCTTCACGTCATGACGCAGAAGGTCAATGAAGCCGATGCGGTTCAGGTAGCTCAACGTCGATTGCGACGTGCTGAAATCTATCGAAACGATTTTGCCGAGAGCTGCCAATTGATTGCTAATTGCGAGTAGTCGGGCCAGGGCTTCAAGCAATACCTTACAGCCATCGCCCACAACAAACGTCACCAGATGAGTTGCCGAATCAAGTGGTGACCCGGCCGCCAGTACGGCGCTTTCAAAGGATCGGGCATCGAGCCAGCAGTGGCTTCCGAGGGTAACACGTACCTCTGCCAGCGACCATGTGAACCCTTGCGGATCTTGGGTAAAAAGGTCCTTATGCTCGTGCAAGAGCCGGCTGACATCTGATTTGTCTATTCGAAGCTTTGCAGCTATTGACTTGGCTTTCTGACCAGGTTTGCGCTCTAGGAGGGCTTGTATTCGTGCGAGCATCACTATTCACATAGAATCACTAAATATAGTGTAGGCTATTGAGCCTCGCATCTGGACTGGAATTCTGACATAGTTTTCTACCGTGCGATGTAATGAGGCAACACCGAAACAAGACGGCGCTCATAATTTTGTTTACAAGCGGTTATCTCTCTACGGCCGTTTATGATCATATACCTGCACTGGACGTGAGGAGGCTTGATGCCCGCTTTGGCCGATGAGCACTCATTGATGGCGATATTTTGAACGACCGCAGCCCGGTGCTGCTGCCGTTTATTTTGGCAATTTCAGTGAACCGCGAATGTCGGCGGCTGGCCGATAGTAGCCAAGGCGTGGAAACCGACACCGACTCATTCCAGACAGTTGGGTGTTCCGAAGGCGGTCATTCACGACTGCGTTTCAACTATGAACATTCGTGCTTGCTGAGCTTCCTGGAGTTGGATCTTGATCGGCTTATATTTCTCGGAGTGGTAGAAGGCAAGCGCTTGGTCAAGTGTCGGAAATTCAAACACTCCGGCCATCGGCAAGGGCGTGTCGTCCCCTTCCAGAATCTGCGCAACCGGACCGAAATGTAGAATCTGCCCGCCTGCTTCTCTTAGAGCGGCCTGAAAACTTGGCGCGAGTGCGGCTTGCTTAGCGGGTCGATGATCCATAGATTGACGTGGACATATGCTGGCATGGTCGCTCCTTCATATATACACTATTGCGTGACCGTAGTACTGTCAACGAAGTGGACGCGGCCGATTTTGATTCATGATCTCAAGAGGCGTCGGAGCCGAGTGTCCCGAACTGACGTTATGGCTATGACTGCCCATGGTCGTAAGCAGCGCCGACAATCGCCGTAGACACCTCAAAACGCAAAAAGGCCCAAACCGAAGTTTGGGCCTTTCTTGAATCTGGAGCGGGAAACGAGTCTCGAACTCGCGACCTCAACCTTGGCAAGGTTGCGCTCTACCAACTGAGCTATTCCCGCGTTGCTTGCTGATCAAGCTAAGCTCTGCATTTTATCTTGTACCCATCAGCTCGTCAAATCACTGTCGCGCTGATCGCGGCCTGAAGGCGCTTCCGGAGGAGCCCGGACCGACACGAAATCTTGCAGGAAGCGAACTATACGGGATCGCTCCGGCGCCTGTCAAATTCACCGAAAGAGGCCGCCCGGAAAAGGAAGCGGGGTATGCTTACGCCTTCCCATCCCATACAGGCCCTTGCCGTGCCACTGACGTTTGTCGAACAGGATCTGCAGCCCTGCAACACGCTGGGTCTGCCGGTGCGTGCGCTGACGGCGGTCCTGGAGGATGAAACGGGCATTCCCGATCTGTCCCGCTCGCTTGCGGCCGCTGACGAGACGGAGTCGCCACTTTTCGTGCTGGGGGGCGGCAGCAACGTCGTCGCGGAGGTCCATACGCGGCATCGGATACTGCGGGTGGCGTTGCGTGGCATTCATTTGTGGCGCGAGACGGCGACGCACTGGATCGTGGAGGCGGCGGCGGGGGAGTCATGGCACGGCTTCGTGTCGCATTGCCTGGCCCATGGTTGGCCGGGCCTGGAAAACCTGGCGCTGATTCCCGGGACCGTGGGAGCGGCGCCGGTACAGAACATTGGCGCGTATGGGGTGGAACTGGCTGACCGGCTGCATTCCGTGGTGGCCTGGGACCTGCAGGCCGGCCGCGAGTGCGAGCTGTCGCCCCAGGATTGTCAGTTCGCCTATCGGGACAGTCTGTTCAAGCGGGCAGGGGCCGGTCGCTGGCTGATCGTGCGCGTGCGCGTGTCGCTCCCCAAGCTTTGGGAGCCGCGCCTGGACTATCCGGATCTGCGGCAGCACGCGCTGTTGCAACCCCGCGACCGGGAGCGGCGGACAGGGGAAACGCTTGTGTCCGGCCCGACCCCCAATCAGGTGTTCGATGCCGTGTGCGAGATTCGGCGGCGCAAGCTTCCCGATCCGGCGGTATTGGGTAATGCCGGCAGCTTCTTCAAGAATCCTCTGGTCCCGGTGGCGCAGGCGGAGGCGTTGCGGCTGCGATTCCCGGATGTGCGCATCTATCCCCAACCCGATGGCCGGGCCAAGCTGGCCGCCGGCTGGTTGATTGAGCACGCGGGCTGGAAGGGGAAGCGCCTGGGGCCAGTGGGCATGCACGAGCGGCAGGCGCTGGTGCTGGTCAATCATGGTGGCGCTACGGCCGCCGATGTGCGCGCATTGGCCACGGCCGTGCAGCGGGATGTGCAGGCCCGCTTTGGCGTGGAGCTGGAGCAGGAACCGGTCCAACTGGATTGACGACCGGTGTCGGGCGACCGGTGAGCATGGCCGGACAGGCCCCGGCCAGTGGCCGACAAAATTTCGGGTCTGCCGGGCTTTGTGGTGCCGCCCTACGCCAGCACGTCCTGCATGTCGAACAGGCCGAACTGCTTGCGAGCCAGGTAGCGGGCCGCGCGCAAGCTGCCCTGGGCGTAGGTGGCGCGACTGCTGGACCGGTGGGTGATCTCGATGCGCTCGCCGGTTCCGCAGAAGTACACGGTATGGTCGCCCACGATGTCGCCGCCGCGCAGCACCGAAAAGCCGATGTGGCCCGTTTCGCGCGCCCCCGTGTGACCGTGGCGGGCCCAGTCGGCCACGTCATTGAGCGGGACTCCCCAGGCTTGCGCCACGGCTTCGCCCATGGCGAGCGCGGTGCCCGACGGGGCGTCGACCTTGTTGCGGTGGTGGGCCTCGAAGACCTCCACGTCGTAGCCGCTGTTCAGCAGCTTGGCTGCGGTCTCCAGCAGCTTCAGCGTGACGTTCACCCCCACGCTCATGTTGGGAGCGAACACGATCCCGATTTTCTGGGCGGCCGCCCGGATGGCCTGCTTGCCTTGGGCGTCGAATCCGGTCGTGCCGATCACGCATTTGACGCCGTGCGCGACGCAGGCCTGGAGGTGCTCCAGCGTGCCCTCCGGGCGCGTGAAGTCGATCAGGCAGTCGGCTTGGGCGAGCGCGCCCAGGTCGTCGGTGACCTGCACGCCCGTCTCGCGTCCGAGGAACAGCCCTGCGTCCTGGCCGATGGTCTCGCCGCCCGTCCGGTCCAGCGCGACCGTCAGCGTCAGGTCTTCAGCATCGAGTACGGCCTGGATCAGCATGTGTCCCATGCGGCCGGAGGCCCCGGCAATGGCGATCCGCATTACTGTTTGTCTCCGGAAGAAGGGGTGGAGGGGGCGGCAGGGGCCGGAGTGGCAGACGGAGTGCCCGCCTGGTGAACCGGCACGGTCACCGCCGAGGGTGCCGCCGTCGTATTGTCCAGGCTCGGCTGGTTGGGCGCCCCCGGCGAACTCAGGCCAGGCGAAGCGGCTTTCTGGGCGTCTTTGTCAGCACTCGGTCTCGATTGAATGGCTTCACGACCGCTGTCGACTTTCTGGAAGGGTTGCCGGTCAGGCTGCCGGTCCCCGTCCCATCGGACCAGCTTGTCATCCTGGAACCAGACGGTGAATTTCCGCAGTTCGTCCTTGCCGTAGCCGGGCTGGTTGTAAAAGGGGTAGTCCCAGCGATCGGCGTGGAAGGCGTCCTGCAGCGTCGGGGTGCCCAGTACGAAGCGGACCTGGTCGCGGGTCATTCCGACCTCGAGCTTCGATACCTGTTCGGATGTGACCCAGTTGCCTTGCTGGACCGTCGGACGATAGGGGAATCCCCAGTGGGTCGAGCCGCATCCTGTCAGGCTGATGGCCAGCAAGCCTGTCGCCAGGCCGATCTTCACTCTGTGAGAATGGGTACTCGCTAGGATACGCACAAAACCCCCCGTAAACGGATGAGCGACCTGCGGTCCGCAGGCCCCAAAACCGCTATCATAAAGGGAATTCCGATTCACGCACGTGCGGGGTCCCGTGCGGGCGGCGTGCGGCGATCGTCGCCGCGACTTGCTTTCCCGTCCTCGACCCGGGATACTTTCATCATGAACGACCAGACTGAGCTCAAGAACATGGGGCTGAAGGCGACATTTCCCCGCCTGAAGATCCTCGATGTATTCCGCAAGGCCGAAACCCGGCACCACAGCGCAGAGGACGTGTACCGCGCCTTGATCGCAGAGGACGTCGACATCGGGCTGGCGACCGTCTACCGCGTGCTCACTCAGTTCGAGCAGGCGGGCATCCTGCTGCGCAGTCAATTTGATGGCGGCAAGGCCGTTTTTGAACTGAATGACGGCGATCATCATGATCACCTGATCTGCACCAACTGCGGCCGGGTCGTGGAATTTTCGGACCCCGAAATCGAAAGACGCCAGCAGCGCGTTGCCAAGGACAACGGCTTTGCGCTCGAGAGCCATCACATGATGCTCTACGGTATTTGCCCGAAGTGCCAGGCCGCCAAGAAAGCCTGATTCGAAGCTGATGTCGGCGTGGCCCGCAGCGGGTAACCGGCACCAGACAACCGGCGGCACACAGCAGCCGGTCGACCTCAGCCGCCGGTCCGGCACACGAAATCCCTAAACCGCGGACAGTTTCAGCATCTCCCGGGCATGGTCGCGGGTTGCGGCCGTCATCTTCAGGCCCCCCAGCATGCGGGCGATTTCGTCCACGCGGCTGTCGTCGGGCAGGTCGCGAATGGAAGAGGCCGTCCGTCCCTGGTGCGTCGTCTTGCTGACCTGGAAATGGTGGCTCGCGCAGGCCGCGACCTGGGGCAGGTGGGTCACGCATAGCACCTGATGGCGCCGGCCCAGCTGCCGAAGCAAGCGCCCGATGACCTCCGCGACGGCGCCGCCGATGCCGGCGTCCACCTCGTCGAAAATCAACGTGGGCACGCGCGCCGCCTGGCTGGCGATGACCGACAGGGCAAGCGAGATGCGGGCCAGTTCGCCTCCCGAGGCGATGCGGGCCAGCGGACGAGGTGTGACGCCCGCGTGGCCGGATACCAGGAACTCCACTGTTTCCATGCCGTGCGCGGACGGTTTGCAGGGTTCGAGTGCCACCTGGAAGCTGCCGCCCTTCATGGAAAGCGACTGCATGGCTTCGCTGACCTGGGCCGATAGCCGCTGGGCAGTGGCGTTGCGGGCGGCGGTCAACGCCGTTGCCCGGATCCGGTAATCGGCCTCCGCGCGTTCGCAGGCCTGTGCCAGCGCCTGTAGATCGCGGCTCGCCTCGATCTGTTGCAACTGGGCCCGCAGCGTTTCGTGATGGTGTGGAAGGTCCTCGGGCTCGATGCGAAACCGCCGGGCCGCCTCGAACAGGTGGCTCATCCGCGTTTCGGCCTGCGCCAATGCGTCGGGGTCCAGTTCCAGGCGGTCGGCATAGGCGTTCAGTCCCGAGACCGTCTCGCTGCAGAGGATCTGGGCGGATTCCATGGCCTGGCAGTGCTCGGCCAGCCCCGGGTCGTGGCGAACCAGCGACTGCAACGCCTGGTGGGCGGCCCGCAGCGCCTGGATGGCCGAGCCGGATTCGCCGTCCAGCGCCTCGACGGCCTGGTGCGCGCCCGAGAGCAGCGCTTGGGCGTGGGCCATGCGGGATTGTCGTGTGCAAAGGTCGGCCCATTCTTCGGGCTGCGGCGCCAGTTCGTCCAGAAAGGCCACGTCCTGAATCAGGCGGTCCCTGAGGGCCGTCTGGTCGGCTGCCTGGGATTGTGCCTTTTCCAGCGCCGCCCGGGCATCGCGCCACTGGGCCCACGCCTGTTCGAGCGCCGCGGCCTGGTCGGCATGGCCGCCCTGTGTGTCGAGCAGGGCGCGCTGCCGTACCGGCTCGAGGAGGCTCTGGTGCGCGTGCTGCCCGTGAATGTCGACCAGCAGCGTGCCCAGGTCGCGAAGCTGGGTGAGGGTGGCTGGCTGTCCGTTGATGTAGGCCTTGCTGCGGCCTTGCGTGTCGATGACGCGCCGCAGGATGACTTCGGGGCCGTCCAGCGACTGTTCGGCCAGCCAGTCGGTCGCCATCCGCGGGGCCTCGAAAACGGCGCTGATGTCGGCGCGGGCGGCGCCTTCGCGCACCAGCGTCGGGTCGCCCCTGCCGCCGAGAGCCAGCGACAGGGCGTCGATCAGGATCGACTTGCCCGCCCCGGTTTCCCCTGAGAATACCGTGAACCCCGTTTCGAAGCCGAGCTCGGCCTGATCGACGATGACGAAGTCGTGGATGTGCAGGGCGCGCAGCATGGATGTCAGTCCGGTTCGTCCCAGGGGTGCAGCATGCGGTTCCAGTTCAATTTGCTGCGCAGGGTGGCGAAGTAGCTGTAGCCCTGGGGATGCAGGAAGCGAACCCGGTAGGGGCTGCGCCGCACGTCGATGCGGTCGCCTTCCTGGCAGTTGGACAGGGCCTGCATGTCGAAATGCACGCTCGCGCCCGATTCGACGCGGCCCAGCGCCAGGATGGTGATGCTGAGCACGCTGTCCGCCGGGAGGGTAATGGGCCGGTTGGACAGTGTCTGGGGTGCCACCGGGACCAGTACCAGGGCGGGAACCTGCGGATGCAGGATCGGTCCGCCCGCCGACAGCGCGTAGGCGGTGGAGCCGGTCGGCGTCGCAATGATCAGGCCGTCGGCCCGCTGGCTGTGCATGAAGGCGCCGTTGCATTCCACGCGCAGTTCGATCATGCCGCCGCGCCCCGCGCGGTTGATGATGACGTCATTCAGCGCCATGCCCGAGAAGATCTGTTGACCCCCGCGCATGACCCGGCCTTCCAGCAGGATGCGCTCGTCCTGGACGAAGGCGCCGTTCAGCACGCTGGTGATGGCCTCGGCCGCGCTGTTCAGCGGGATGTCGGTGATGAAGCCCAGGCGCCCGTGGTTGATGCCGATCATCGGCACGTCCGTGGTGGCCAGTTGGCGCGCGGCCGCCAGCATGGTGCCGTCGCCGCCCATGATCACCGCCAGATCCGCGCGCGTGCCGATCTGCTGGAAACTGGCCTGTTCGAAATCGGTCACGCCGGTGCGGTGACCGGTTTCGGCCTCGATGAGGACCGTGCATCCGGCGCTTTGCAGGACATTGCCCAGCCGCCGCAAGGGTGCGTCCATGCCGCTGTCCTGGTGCCGACCGACCAAGGCGACCGTGTGAAAGTGCATGGGGAGGGGTACCTCGAGCAAATGATGGAATAATAGGGGACTATCCGATTATAGGGGGATGGTTGCAGCCTTGTCGGGGTCGCCGCGCTGCAAATATCCTGCACAGTGGATGAACGGTCATGGATGATAGAGCCAAGGCATTGCTCAAGGCGCTGGTGGAGCGTTACATCGCGGACGGACAGCCGGTGGGTTCGCGCACCCTGTCGAAAGTCTTCGATCTGTCGCCTGCCACCATCCGCAACGTCATGTCGGATCTCGAGGACCTCGGGCTGATTCATAGTCCGCACACGTCGTCCGGCCGGATCCCCACGCCCCGCGGCTATCGGCTGTTCGTCGATAGTCTTCTGACGGTGCGGCCTTACGAACTCAGCCCGGATTTGCAAATCGCCGATTGCCTGCCGGCGGCCGAACCGGGGCGCGCGGTGATGGCGGCGGCGTCGCTGTTGTCCAATCTGTCGCAATTCGCGGGCGTGGTGCTGACCCCCAAGCGGACACAGGTCTTCCGGCATATCGAATTCATCCGCCTGTCGGACAAGCGCGTGCTGCTCATCATCGTGACGCCCAATGGCGATGTGCAGAACCGCATTCTGTTCGTCCCGCGCGAGTACACCGAAGTGGAGCTCCTCGAGGCCTCCAATTTCTTCAATCATCACTTTTCGGGCCGGTCCTTCCATGAAGTGCGGATCGCGCTGGCCGCGGAACTGGCCTCGCTGCGGTCCGACATCTCGCGTCTCATGCAGCAGGCGGTGGAAGCGGGCATCGGCACGCCGGACACGGTCGACGAATCGGTGGTCATTTCCGGCGAAGGCAAATTGCTGGACATTTCGGAGATGACGGCTGACATGGCGCGGTTGCGGCGGCTGTTTGCGCTGTTCGAGCAGAAGACGGACCTGCTGCACCTGCTGGACGTCTCCAGCCAGGCCCAGGGCGTTCAGATCTATATTGGCGGGGATTCACGCCTGGTGCCGCTCGAAGACGTGTCCGTGATCACCGCACCCTACAAGGTCGACGGCCAGGTGGTGGGAACGCTGGGAGTGATCGGTCCGACCCGCATGGCGTACGAGCGCGTCATTCCCATCGTGGATATCACCGCCCGCATGCTGTCCAATGCGCTGGGGCATGCGGCTTCCTGACGGGGTGGCTGCTGGATTCCTGCCGGTGCGTCATGTTTTTCCCCCTCTTTTGAATCGTGAGTCTATCAATTCATGAATCGCTTCTTGCCGGAGCCTGCCGATCCGCAGGCGCTGAATCCGGATGGGCCTGCGCCCGAGCGCGGGCCGCTGGGCGTGATGCTGGTGAATCTGGGCACCCCCGATGCCGCCACCCCGGCTGCCGTGCGCCGCTATCTGGCCGAGTTCCTGTCCGACCCGCGCGTGGTGGAATTGCCGCGTTGGCTCTGGCAGATCATTCTGCGTCTGTTCGTCCTCACGCGGCGTCCCGCCGTCATCGCGCCCAAATATCAATCCATCTGGATGGCGCGCGGGTCGCCCCTGATGGTGCACGGCGAGGATCTGCGCGATGCGGTGGCGCGGTCCCTGACGGACCAAGGCGTGCCGGTGCGGGTTGCACTGGCCATGCGCTACGGGCGGCCCGCCATCGATGAACAGCTGCAGGAATTGCGCGCAGCCGGCTGCGGCCGGATTCTGGTGGTGCCGCTGTACCCCCAGTACGCCTCCGGTACCACGGGTACGGTGGTCGACGCCGTGAGTGCCAGCTTGGGCCGCATGCGGCATCAACCCACGTTGCGTTTTCTGGATCGTTTTCACCAGGCGCCGGCCTATCAGGACGCGCTGTATCACGCGGTGCAGGGGCATTGGCAACGGTCCGGCAAGCCGGACCGCCTGCTGCTGAGTTTCCATGGCCTGCCACAGGAAGCGGTGCGCCGGGGGGACCCGTATTTTCGCGAGTGCATGCAGACCGCGCAGACCTTGCGTGGGCGCCTGGGGGCGGATGGGGCTTTGCTCCATGTGGCTTTCCAGAGCCGGTTCGGGGGGGCGCCGTGGCTGCAGCCCTATACCCAGCCCACACTGGAGTCCTGGGCCCGAGAGGGGATCGAAACCGTGGATGTGATGTGTCCCGGTTTTGTGGCGGACTGCCTGGAAACGCTCGAGGAAATCGACATGGGTTGCCGCGAGGCGTTTCTGGAGGCGGGCGGAAAAGTGTTTCGTTATATTCCGTGCCTCAACGCCGAATCTCGGTGGGTGGACGGATTCGCTCGCCTTCTGGTGGATAATCTCGCCGGCTGGCGGTGATCCGGACACGGGCTGTCGGCGCATTGCCCTCACGGGTCTTGAAGAATTGCGGGCGCACCCCATCTTTTGAATATTCGCGTCATCTTATTGTTTTGGAGATTTCAGCATGTCGGCATCCCAGGAAGATCAGGACCCCAAGGCCCCGCCCGGCCAGCAGGCGCAGGATACCGTTCCGGAAGGCGGCACCCCCGATGTCCCTGAGGCGACCGAAGGCGTGACCGCCATTCCAGAGGACAATCTGGCCGCCCTGCTCACCGAGGCCCAGGCCCAGATCGCGGATTATCACGACCAGTTGATGCGGGCGCGCGCGGAGGTGGAAAACGTCCGGCGCAGAGCCCAGGAGGACATCTCCAAGGCCCGCAAGTTCGGCACGGAATCATTTGCCGAGAGCCTGATTCCCGTGCGCGACAGCCTCGAGGCGGCGCTGGCCCACGAAGACCAGAGCGTCGAGGACTGGCGAAAGGGCGTCGAATCGACACTGCGCCAGATCAATAATGCTTTCGAGCGCAATCAGATGCACGAAATCGCGCCGGTACCCGGCGACGTGTTCGACCCCCACCGCCACCAGGCGATTTCCACGGTGCCGTCGGAACATGCGCAAGGAACCGTCGCGCAGACACTGCAAAAGGGCTATCTGATCGCGGACCGCGTATTGCGCCCCGCGTTGGTGATGGTGTCGGCCGGCCAGGGCTGATCCGGCCGTGCGGCGGACTTGAAAAAGCACCGGTTGCCTCCACTTAAGAAACAACGGCAGGATCAGCCTGCCCCTCTCTTCAAATATCGACAGGATTCACTAACATGAGCAAGATCATCGGGATCGACCTGGGCACGACCAATAGCTGCGTGGCGGTGCTGGACGGGTCCAAGGTCCGCATCATCGAAAACTCCGAAGGCGCGCGCACCACGCCGTCCATCGTGGCCTACATGCAGGATGGCGAGATCCTGGTGGGTGCTCCGGCCAAGCGTCAGGCCGTCACGAATCCCAAGAGCACGATATACGCGGCCAAGCGCCTGATCGGGCGCAAATACGACGAAAAATACGTGCAGAAGGACATCAGCCTGATGCCGTTCAAGATCATCAAGGCAGACAATGGCGACGCCTGGGTCGAAGCCCAGGACAAGAAGCTGGCGCCCCCCCAGGTGTCGGCCGAAGTCCTGCGCAAGATGAAGAAGACCGCCGAAGACTATCTGGGCGAGGAAGTGACCGAGGCCGTGATCACGGTGCCGGCCTACTTCAATGACAGCCAGCGCCAGGCGACCAAGGACGCGGGCCGCATCGCCGGCCTGGAAGTCAAGCGCATCATCAACGAGCCCACGGCGGCCGCGTTGGCGTTTGGCCTGGACAAGTCCGAGAAGGGCGACCGGAAGATTGCCGTCTATGACCTGGGCGGTGGCACCTTCGACGTATCCATCATCGAAATTGCCGACGTAGATGGCGACAAGCAGTTCGAAGTGCTGTCGACCAACGGGGATACCTTCCTGGGTGGTGAAGACTTCGATCGCCGCATCATCGACTACATCATCTCAGAGTTCAAGAAGGAATCCGGAGCCGACCTGTCCAAGGACGTGCTGGCGCTGCAACGCCTGAAGGAAGCCGCTGAAAAGGCGAAGATCGAGCTGTCTTCGACGCAACAGACCGAGATCAACCTGCCGTACATCACGGCCGACGCCTCGGGCCCCAAGCACCTGAACCTGAAGATCACCCGCTCCAAGCTTGAGGCTCTGGTCGAGGACCTGATCGATCGCACGATCGACCCTTGCCGCGTGGCCATCAAGGACGCCGGCGTGAAGGTGTCCGACATCGATGACGTGATTCTGGTGGGCGGCATGACCCGCATGCCCAAGGTCCAGGACAAGGTGAAGGAATTCTTTGGCCGGGATCCGCGCAAGGACGTGAACCCGGACGAAGCCGTGGCCGCTGGCGCCGCGATCCAGGGTTCCGTGCTCTCGGGCGACCGCAAGGATGTGCTGCTGCTGGACGTCACCCCGTTGTCGCTGGGGATCGAAACCCTGGGCGGCGTGATGACCAAGATGATCAAGAAGAACACCACGATTCCGACGCGGTTCTCGCAGGTGTTCTCCACGGCGGACGACAATCAGCCGGCCGTGACCATCAAGGTCTACCAGGGTGAGCGCGAAGTGGCGGCCGGCAACAAGGCTTTGGGCGAGTTCAACCTGGAAGGCATCCCGCCGGCGGCGCGCGGCCTGCCGCAAATCGAGGTCACCTTCGACATCGACGCGAACGGCATTCTGCACGTGTCGGCCAAGGACAAGGGCACTGGCAAGGAAAACAAGATCACGATCAAGGCCAGCTCCGGCCTGAGCGAGGATGAAATCCAGCGCATGGTGCAGGACGCCGAGGCCAATGCCGAGGAAGACCACCGCGTGGCCGAGCTTGCGCTGGCGCGCAACCAGGCCGATGGACTGGTGCATGCCACCCGCAAGTCGTTGACCGAGTATGGCGACAAGCTCGATGCATCCGAGAAGGAAGGCATCGAGGCGGCGATCAAGGATCTGGAAGACGCGGCGCGCGGCGACGACAAGGCCGCCATCGATGCCAAGGTCGAGGCGCTGTCCTCGGCGTCCCAGAAGCTGGGCGAAAAGATGTACGCCGACATGCAGGCAAAGTCGGCTGCGGATGGCGCGGCAGCGGCTGCGGCGGATGACGCCAAGCCGGCCCAGGACGACGTCGTGGATGCCGACTTCAAGGAAGTCAAGCGCGACTAAACCCCTTCAGGGTGAAATGCGTGTGCCCGGCGATGGCTTCGTGCCTCGCCGGGCATGATTTCTGAAACGAGCAGCCTTTTGCAAGCAAACGACATCCATGTCAAAAAGAGATTTTTACGAGGTCCTGGGCGTTGCCAAGAACACCTCGGACGATGAGATCCGCAAGTCCTACCGAAAGCTGGCGATGAAATACCACCCGGACCGCAATCCGGGCAGCAAGGAGGCTGAAGACAAATTCAAAGAGGTCAAGGAGGCCTACGAGGTCTTGTCGGATGCGGAGAAGCGTGCGGCCTATGACCGTTTCGGCCACGCGGGCGTGGATCCGAACGCTGCGGGTGCCGGCATGGCGGGGGCAGGTGGCTTCGCCGATGCCTTCGGCGACATTTTCGGCGAGATCTTTGGTGGCGCGGCGGGGCGCCGGGGCGGCGGCGGGCCGCAGGTATACCGGGGGGCCGACCTGAAGTACTCCCTGGAGATCAGCCTGGAGCAGGCGGCCAACGGCTTCGACACGGAAATCCGTATCCCGAGCTGGGATCCTTGCGAGACTTGCCACGGTTCCGGCGCCAAGCCCGGGACCAAGCCGCGCACTTGCCACACGTGCGGCGGCAGCGGCGCCGTCCGCATGCAGCAAGGCTTCTTCAGCGTTCAGCAGACGTGTCCGACCTGTCATGGAACCGGCAAGGAAATTACCGACCCGTGTCCCGAGTGCGACGGGGTGGGACGCATCCGCAAGAACAAGACGCTGCAGGTGAAGATTCCCTCGGGGATCGACGATGGCATGCGCATCCGGTCATCCGGCAATGGCGAGCCCGGCGTCAATGGGGGGCCGGCGGGCGACCTGTATGTGGAGATCCGCATCAAGCCGCACGGCATCTTCCAGCGCGACGGCGAGGACCTGCACTGCGAACTGACCATCCCGTTCACGACAGCGGCGCTGGGCGGCACGCTGGAGGTGCCCACGCTGGCCGGGCGCGGGGAGATCACCATTCCGGAAGGCACCCAGGCCGGCAAGACGTTCCGGCTGCGTGGCAAGGGCATCAAGGGCATCCGTTCCAGCTACCCGGGCGACTTGTACTGCCACGTGACGGTGGAGACGCCTGTGCGCCTGAATGATGAGCAGAAGGCGCTGTTGCGCCAGTTCGAGACCTCGCTCAGAAGCGGCGGCGACCGCCATTCTCCCAAAAGCGAATCGTGGACCGACAAGGTGAAGAACTTTTTCTCGTGACGGCCTATGTACCGCCCTGTGGATGTCTTTGAGAAAGCCCCCGGAAAGTACTATCCGGGGGCTTTTGCATGCCGGGTCAGTGCTCGGTGGCAATGCCGGGGGCTGCGGCAATGGCAATGCTCAGGGCGTCGGGCTTCAGGATGTCGCGCATCGCGGCGTTGACCTGATCGGCTGTCAATGCCTGCAGTTTTTCCTGGATATGCTGCTGCCAGGCAAAGCTTCGACCGGTTTCGAGGTAGTCGCTCCAACGGCTGCTCAGGTATCCGTCGCTGGAGCGTCCAAGCTGCAGATAGTTGAGCAGCGACTTGACGCCCTGATCCACCTGGGCTTGCGTGAAGCCGGTCTGGAGTGCCGCATCCAGCGTATCCCGTACGGCCCGTTTCAGAGAGTCGGCATTCTGCGGAGCCATGCTGGCAAAGAAGGTCCAGTCGCCCGACGGTTCCCACGAAGAGACGCTCAGATTGCTCCCGACGCTGTAAGACAGGCCGTCCTTGACCCGTACGCGTTGCCAGAGCAATGAGTCCTCCGACCCGCCCAACAGATAGTTGGCAAGCAAGAGGGCCGGCCATCGGGGATCGGTGTCCTGCAGTT
Organism: Castellaniella sp. UC4447_H14; assembly: GCF_052978285.1. Taxonomy (NCBI): domain Bacteria; kingdom Pseudomonadati; phylum Pseudomonadota; class Betaproteobacteria; order Burkholderiales; family Alcaligenaceae; genus Castellaniella; species Castellaniella sp. UC4447_H14. Next base: position 148,722 of record NZ_CM129666.1, read on the forward strand.
TCACGGGCAATGTAGCCCGGTAGTCGGCGTTCGCCTTGCCGGGCGTGGGAATGCGGAAAACGTCCGGCTTCATGGCATACCAGGGGTCGGGGATCCGCTGATAGGGCGGTGCGGCTCTCCATCCGCTCAGGCCGGCCTTCAGATGTTGCGTGACGGTGGCCGGGTCGAAGTCGCCCACCGCAGCCATGGTGATGTCGCCCGCACCGTAGAATTCGTCGTGGAAGTGTTGGAGGTCTTGCGAGGTCAGTTTTTTGGACCACTCGAGCGTCTGCTGCGGTGTGGCTTCGTAGCGGATGTCATCCGGTTTCCACGGCTGGTCGTGCCGGTCCAGCGCGTTGCGCACCAGGAAGCTCGGGCTGGACGACTGGTTCTCGACGTTCACCGCCAGGCTGCGCTGGATCTTGGCCAGTTCCGGTGCCGGAAAGGACGCATCGCGCAGCAGACGAAAAGTCAGATCCAGCAGGTCCGGAAACTGCGCGCGTCCGCTGGACAGGCGTGCCGTCAGCACGTTGCCGTCGGCGCGGAAGGACAACTCCGCGTCCAGCGTATTGAGCCGGTCTTCGATCTGCTGGCGGCTCATGTCCCGCGTTCCGCGCGTCAGCATGGCCGCCGTGACTTCGGGGACCAGATTCAGTCCACGCAACTGCTCCGCGGTGCCCCATCGAAGCTGCAATACCGCCTGTACCCGCTCGCCGGCTGACGGTTTGGGCAGAAGTGCAAGCTTGACAGCGCCGTTGGCGAGCTTCAGCGTGCTGCGTTGCGTGGCGGCATCGACGGCTTCTGGACTGGTGTCGAAGGCGGCGACCGCGGTCCGCGTCGTCCCGGTCCCGAGCTTGCTGATCCAGGGGGCAAGGGCTGCTGCCGGTGCGGTAGGCGCGTCCTTGGGTGCGGCGGTAGGCAGATAGAGGCCGCTGGTGCGGTTGGCCGGCAGCAGCCATGTCCTCAGTTGAGTGCGGACAGCGTCCAGAGTCAAAGCTTGTACACGCAACTTCTCGATGAAAAAGAGCCGCCAGTCGCCCTCTGCGACGGCGTCCGAGAGCGCGTCGGCGAGGCTGGCCGGCTGGTTGTAAGTCTGCTTCCATTGATTCAGCCACGCTGTTCGCGCCCGCGTGAGCGAGGCTTCATCCAGCCGGGCGATGCCGTCCGACTCCAGCGTGGTCTCCAACGTGTGAAGTGCCGCCTGGGCATCGGTGCCGGGTTGGAGCTGAGCGCCGAAGATCATGTAGCCGGGCTGCTTCATTGCCCGGGCAAAGCCGAATACGCTGCTCGCTTCGCCGCTTTGGACCAACGCCTGGTACAAGGGCCCCGAGGGACTGTCGGCCAGCATGTCGCTGCCAATCGACAGCGCCGTGAACGCGTCGCCGGCGGCCTCCGGGATATGGTATTGGGCAATCGCGATGGGACTGCCGCCGATGCGGCGCAGCGTCACCGCGCGCGCGCCCTGTTGCACGGGTTCAATGGTGTATTCCCGGGGCAGCGTGCGTGTGGGCCGGGCCGTGGACCCGAAGTCCTGCGCAATCCACTGCAAGGCCTGATGGGGGTCGAAGCGTCCGGCGACGATGAGTACGGCGTTGTCGGGTTGGTAGTACCGGTGGTAGAAGGCGCGCAACTGCGTGACGTCCACATGTTCCACGTCCGAGCGTGCCCCCACGACGGCGCGCCCATAGGGGTGCCAGACGTACGCCGCCGCGTTCGTCTGTTGCAGCAGAGAGCTGAAGGCGCTGTTTTCATCGCGCTCCATTTCGTTGCGCACCACCGTCATCTCCGCATCCAGGTCCGCCTTGGTGATTGGAGCATTGAGCATGGCGTCGGCCTGCCAGCTCAGGAACCAGCGCAGCGTCCGGGCGTCGCTGGCGAATGTGGCGTAGAAGTTGGTCAGATCCACGGTCGTGGAGCCGTTGGCCGCCAAGCCTTTACGCGAGAATTCAGCCAGCGCATCGGGATGGGTCGGTGTGCCCCGGAACAGGAGGTGCTCCAGCAGATGGGCCATGCCCGTCTCCCCGGGCCCCTCGTTGCGCGAACCCACGCGATAGCTCATGTTGACCGTGGTCTGCGCCCGCGAATCATCGGGTGCGAGCAGGACCGTCAGGCCATTGTCCAATGTGTATTCGGTGACGCCCTGAATGAGGACGACTTCATGGATCCCTCCCGGAAGCGGTATCGCGGCGGCTGGCGGCGGGGTACCGGCGGGTTGCGGCGGCGCGGCGCGGCCGAGGCCGGGCAGCAACAGCAGGGCAGTCAACAGGAAGATCGCTTTGAGAGATGTCATGAGAGGCCGTGTAGGGAAGGTCGGCACGCCGGAAAGTGCGCGATGGAGACACTGTAGCCGTCCGGCACTATTTGTGCTGCGCCGTCGCGTCCGGTGGGACTGTTTGACGGCCGGGAGACCGGATTGGTTCCGAAAGCGTGGCGCGGACCGGTTCGGCGATCCGGCCCGCCGGCTTGCTGCCGGCCGGGTGGACGCGGCCCGCGCTTCCCCGATAAGATCGGGCGATGGAAATTCGTCAACTGCGTTATTTCGTCTGTGTCGTCGAGCGCGGCAGTCTGGGCAAGGCCGCCCGGGAGCTCGGGGTGGTGACTTCGGCGCTCAGCCAGCAGATCAGCCGGCTCGAATCGGAACTGTCCACCCGGCTGCTGCAGCGCACTCATCTGGGGGCCATTCCCACCGATGCGGGGATCGCTTTTTTCCGCCAGGCCCAGCTTGCCTTGCGCAACATCGACGAAGCGGCGCGCGCGGCGCGGCAGGCGCGCCTGTCGGGCTACGTCAGTGTCGGCTTGGCCCCCACCACGGCATCGGTCATGGGGCTGCCGCTCATCCGTGCCATGCGTCATCGCTATCCGGACGTTCGTTTTCATCTGGTGGAATCGTTGTCGGGGCATCTGGCGGCCATGCTCAACGCACGGCAACTGGATCTGGCCATCCTGTTCAACGACGAGGCCGGTCATCGCTGGAACGTGACCCCGCTGCTGGAAGAAAATCTCTATCTCATCGCCGCGCGCGGATTCGAGCATTTTCCGCCCGGCGACGAGGTGGCTCTGGCCGATCTTGCGGATCTTCCGCTGGCGATGCCCACACACCTGCATGGGCTGCGCAGCGTGCTGACGTCGGTGGCCGACCGCCAGTTCCTGGGCTTGAAGATCGCCCTGGAGATCGATTCGCTGGCCATGCTGATGGATGTGGTCGGTGCGGGGCTGTTGGCTACGATCCAGCCGGGGGTCGCCATCCGGAGGGTGGCGCACGCGGACCTGTGCATGGCCCGGGTTTCCGATCCCGGCTTGATGCGCCGCAACTTGCTGGTCAGTCTGTCGGATGACGAGTTGTCGCCGGCCGCGCTGGCGGCCCGTGTCGTGATGCGTGACGTGGCACGCGAGCTCATGCAGCGGCAGGAGTGGGTGGGCGCGCGCGACATTCACGATTCGTGAATACCCGTTGTTCGGTGACCGACTAGGCGCCACCCGACTGGGTGTCTATCCTGATAGCCGTTCCAACGATGGGGGCGCCCCATGCTCGATGTATTGGTGATTGGTGGTGGCAATGCCGCCTTGTGCGCAGCGCTGATGGCTCGCGAGGCGGGCGCCAGCGTGTTGCTTCTGGAATCTTCCCCCAAGGTCTGGCGCGGCGGCAACTCCCAGCACACGCGCAATCTGCGCTGCATGCACGACGCGCCGCAGGACGTGCTGGTTGACGCCTACCCCGAAGAGGAATTCTGGCAGGACCTGCTGAAGGTCACGGGCGGGCGCACCAATGAGACGCTCGCGCGGATCGCCATCCGGGCGTCATCGACCTGTCGACCCTGGATGCACAAGCACGGGGTGCACTTCCAGCCGCCGCTGTCGGGGGCGTTGCATGTGGCACGCACCAATGCGTTTTTCCTGGGTGGCGGCAAGGCGCTGGTGAATGCCTACTATCGCAGCGCCGAGGCCCTGGGTGTCCAGGTTCGCTACGAGGCGCCGGTGGACAGGCTGGAACTCGACGACGGTCATTTCCGTGCCGCGTGGGTGGGTCGGGAACGCATCGAGGCCCGGGCCTGTGTCGTGGCAGCGGGCGGTTTCGAATCCAATCGGGAATGGCTGCGCGAAGCCTGGGGTCGGAACGCCGCTGGCGAGTGGCCGGCCGACAACTTTCTCATCCGGGGCACGCGGTTCAACCAGGGCGTCCTGCTGCGCGATCTGCTGGATCAGGGTGCCGACCGGATCGGCGATCCGACGCAATGCCACTCGGTCGCCATCGACGCCCGTGCGCCTTTGTATGACGGCGGCATCTGCACACGCATCGATTGCGTGTCCTTGGGAATCGTGGTGAACCGCGAAGCACGCCGCTTCTACGACGAGGGCGAGGATTTCTGGCCCAAGCGTTATGCCATCTGGGGGCGGCTGGTCGCCGGGCAGCCCGGGCAGATCGCGTACTCGATCATCGACCGCAAGGCCATCGGGCGCTTCATGCCGCCGGTCTTCAAAGGCGATCAGGCCGATACGTTCGAAGATCTGGCCACCCGGATCGGGCTGGACCCCCAGGTTTTCACCGCGACGGTGGGGGAATACAACCAAGCGTGCCGGGTCGGCGATTTCAATCACCAGGTCCTGGACGACTGCCACACCGAGGGCCTGGCGCCGCCCAAGACGCACTGGGCGCTACCGCTGGATACGCCGCCTTTTTATGCTTATGCCCTGCGACCGGGCATTACCTTCACCTATCTTGGCGTGCGTGTGGACGAGCGTGCCACCGTGCACTTTGGGGGCCAGCCCAGCGACAACCTGTACGCGGCGGGCGAGGTCATGGCCGGCAACGTCCTGGGCCAGGGCTATACCGCGGGCGTGGGCATGAGCATCGGGACCGCCTTTGGCCGCATCGCCGGCACGCAGGCCGCGGCGGCGGCGCTCAAGCAGGCGGCCCCGGTCGCCGCGTAGGAGAATTTCATGGATACTTTGCAAGATCTTCAGCTTCTGACGCATGACGCCGTCTCCACCCTGATGCTGTCGCCCGAGGAAGAGGAAGTCCGGCGGGTCATGACCATCTGCAATGCCTGCCGCTATTGCGAGGGCTATTGCGCGGTCTTTCCGGCGATGACCCGGCTGCTGGAATTCGGCAAGGCGGACATTCATTATCTGGCCAATGTCTGCTTCAACTGCGGCGCCTGTCTGCATTCCTGTCAGTACGCGCCGCCGCACGAATTCGGCGTCAACGTCCCGCAGGCCATGGCCGCGGTCCGGCCCAAGACCTACTCCGAATTCGCCTGGCCGCGTGCCCTGGGGCGCCTGTATGATCGGGCCGGCTTGACCATGGCACTGGCCACGGCCGGCGGCCTGGCGTTATTCCTCGTGCTCGTGCTGCTCGTCAATCAAGGATCGTGGCTGCACCCGCCGCTAGCGGGCAATTTCTATGCGATCTTTCCGCACAACATGCTGGTGGCGATGTTTGGCATCGTCTTCCTGTATGCCATCGTCGCCCTGGGAATGGGCGTCACGTCGTTCTGGCGCATGATTTCACCGGCCGCGGTCCCGCACGAGACGATGGCCATTGCGGGGCTTCAGGCGACCGGCAACGTGGTGACGCTGAAGTACCTGGATGGCGGCCACGGGCTGGGGTGCAATGACGAGGACGATCGCTTCACGCTGCGCCGGCGGGTGTTCCACCACTTCACCTTCTACGGCTTCTTGTGCTGCTTCATAGCGACCTCGCTGGGAACGATCTATCACTACCTGGGTGATCCGGCGCCGTATCCTTTCTTCAGCGCACCGGTGCTGTTTGGCACGGTGGGCGGCATCGGTCTGCTGGTCGGCCCGGCGGGTCTGTTGTGGCTCAACCAGCACCGTAATCCACAGCATCTGGTCAAGGCGCAGCAGCCCATGGACCTGGGGTTCATCGCGCTTCTGATGCTGGTCAGCGTCACCGGTCTGGCCCTGCTGATCGGGCGGGATACGGGCGCCATGGGATTGCTGCTGGCGGTCCACCTCGGGACGGTCATGGCCTTCTTCCTCACCATGCCGTATGGCAAGTTCGCGCATGGCGTCTTCCGCTCGGCCTCGCTGCTCAAGAATGCCGTGGACAAGCGGATGGACGCGGCGGCGACGGCCGCATCAGCGGCACACTGAGCGGCGGGCGGGCGGGCCGGGCCCGGCCCGGCCCGGTTCTCCCGAAATCTCGGGTCCGAGGTCCGACGTTCGAGGTTCCAGGTTCCAGATTCCAGGTTTGAGGCCCGAGGGCCGCGAGCCGCGCACAAGGGCGGGACCCTGGCCCCTTGTCAGGCTTGGCCCGGGCGCGCGCCCGCCATTCCCATGTAAGCCTCGACCATACGCGCGTCGGCCAGCAGCTCCTTCGAGGTGCCGGTGGCTGCGATTCGTCCTTGTTCGAACACCAGTGCGCGACTGGCAAAGCGCAGCGCGGCGCGGGCGTTCTGCTCCACGACCATGATGGTGAGCCCCGATTTCAGCAGGCTCGAAAGCGTCGCATACAGCTCCGAGATGATTTTCGGCGCGAGCCCGGTGGACGGTTCGTCCAGCAGGAGCAGCCGAGGCTTCCCCATGAGGGCCCGGGCGATCGCGACCATCTGCTGTTCTCCGCCCGACAGCAGTCCGCAGCGTCCACGGATCAGCGGCTGGAGCTTCGGAAAGACCTGCAGGGTCTCGGCTATCCTGCGGTTTCTTTCAGTCCCCGTCTCGCGGGCCGCGCCCAGTTCCAGGTTTTCACGGACCGACATGTCGGGGAACAACTGGCGCCCTTCGGGGACGTAGCCTATTCCCATCTTGCAGCGCCGATAGGTCGGCAGATCCGCCAGGGGCTGACCGTCGAAGACCACGGTTCCCTGGGAGGTGGAAACCTCGCCCATGATGGTGCGCAGCAGGGTTGTCTTTCCCGCCCCATTGGCACCGACCACCGCGATGGTGTCGCCGGCGTTCAGTTGCAGATCGATGCCGGAGATCACGGGGACCTTGCCGTAGCCGGCCGCCACGGATTCCAGTGTGAGGCATGGGGTGGTGTTCATTGTGTTCCGCCTTCGTAGTCGGCACCCATATAGGCGCTGATCACTTCGGGATTGCGCAGCACTTCGTGCGGCGTCCCGCTTGCGATGATTCTGCCGAAATCCAGTACCTGTGCGCGGCTGGCGAGATCCACGATGGCGGGCAGGACATGTTCGATCGCGACGATCGCGCAGCCGCCGGACATGGCGCGGCGCAGTGCCGCGTGGACTTGTTCGATCTCGTGCAGCGTCATGCCGGCCATTGCCTCGTCCAGCAGCAGCACCTTGGGCCGCAGGGCCAGGGCGCGGGCAATCTCCAGCAGGCGTTGCAGCCCCGGGGGCAGCGTATCGGGCTGTTCGGACCAGTGGTCCAGAAGACCCGTTTCTCTCAGGAGCTCCGTCGTGATGTGGATGGCGGTCTGGCGCGGCACGCGCCCAGAGGAGGCGGCGACCAGGACGGTCTCCCACACGGTCAGGGACGGGAACAGTCGGCTGGACTGGAATGTCCTGGCCAGCCCCATCTGGGCCAGAGCGTAGGGTTTCAGTCCATGGATGTCGCGCTCGCCAAAGCGGGTCGCGCCGCTGCCCGTCAGGTAATTGGACATAAGGCTGAACAACGTGCTCTTGCCGGCCCCGTTGGGGCCGATGATGGCGAGCATTTCACCCGACCGCGCTTCCAGATCCACGTCGTCCACTGCCGTGACGCCGCCGAAGCGGATGCCCAGCCCGCGGCACGAGAGTGCGACGGAATGCTCGTCCGCCGTTGCCCCGGTGCGGGGGCTGGGGGCGGGCTTCAGCGATGCGGCGGGCGGTGGACTCCAGATCGGCTGGCGCCGCCACCAGCCGAGTTTCTCGAAGAAGGCCGTGAGGCCGCCCGGCATGACGACGGCGATGAAGATCGTCAGGGCTCCCAGGATGACCTGTTGTTCGGTGGGGAAGCGGGCCCACAGGAAGGTACCGATGAGGGAAATCAGGATTCCGCCGATGACTGGGCCCCAGACAGTTCCGATGCCGCCGGCCAGCACCATGAGCACGGTCTGCAGCTCGATGTTGCCGTTGAAGGCGCTGTTGGGATCCAGGTAACCGATGTTCCAGACATACAGGGCGCCGCCCACGCCGCCGAAAGCCGCGCTCAGGCAAAGTGCCCGCAGTTTCGCCCTGAAGGTGTTGACGCCTGAAGACTGTGCAGCCAAGTCATCGTCGCGGGTGGCCATCAGCCGCAGGCCCAGTCGCGAGCGGCTCAGGGCGTGAACGATGAGGATCGCGCCGGCCGCCACCAGGACCATGATCAGCGCGCTTTCGTTGGGCGATTCGGCGGGCAGGACGGTGGTGCCCATGGGGCCGCCGGTGATGGACAGGCTGCTGGCGGTGATCTGCAGGATGCGCGCCAGGCCGAACATGCCCAGCGCAAAGAAAATGCCGTTCAGCCGGAGCATGATCCCGCCCAGGACCAGTGCCAGAAGGGCGGAGGCGCCGGCGGCCAGCGGTGCCGCCAGGTACCACTCGACCTCCAGGTGGATCATCGCCAGGGCTGCTGCATAGGCGCCAAAGCCGAAGAAGCCCACTTGCCCGAAGGACACATAGCCGGCGATGCCGCTGATGATGTTCCACCCCAGCGCCAGCACGATGTAGAGCGCGATCGTGAACAGTGTCTGCGCATAGTACCCGGAGCCGCCCAGTGCAATGCCGACGCCGGCGAGGGTGAGCAGGACCAGGCAGACGCCTTGGATGATGTTGCTCTTCATACGCGCCCCACTTTGCCGAACAGACCCTGCGGCCTGAAGATCAGGACGGCAATGAAGATCACGTAGATGGCGGCGCTGGCGGGGTTGGACCCCAGGTAGTATTGCGTGAAGACCTCCACGATGCCGAGGATTTCGGCGGCAATGAGTGCGCCCATGTAATTCCCCAGGCCCCCGAGAGCGATGATGGTGAACGCCTGGATCGTCAGTTCACCGCTGGCCGTAGTCTGAAACGGGATCAGGGTGATGACCAGCGAGCCGGCGGCTCCCGCAAGCGCGGCGCCTACGCCGAAGGTGATGACGCGGATCAATCGGCTGTTCAGGCCGCAGCAGGCGGCGCCCAGTCCGGATTGCGCCGTGGCGCGCACCGACTTCCCCAGCATGGTGTAGGTCAGCCACAGGTGCAGCACCAGCGCGGCACAGAAGGCCAGCACGGACGCGGCCACCAGGGCCTGCGGCAGCGCGATGCGGCCCAATTGGACGGATCCCTGGAGAAACGGCAGGGATTGAAATTGCGAACCCCAGATCAGGAAGCTGGTATTGGCGATGACGTAGGACAGCCCGAAGGTTGCCAGCAGCGTCCGCAGCTCTCCCAGGGATCCCTTGACAGGGATGCGCTCCAGGATCACGAACTGAACCACCACGCCGATCACGAAGAGCAGCGCGGCGGCCAGCGGAAACGCGATGATGGGCGAGATGCCATGGGCGGAGAACAGCGTGAAGGCCAGCAGCCCGCCCACGATGATCATGTCGCCATGCGCCAGATTGACGACCTTCATGACCCCGTAGATCAGGTTCAGACCGGTGGCCATGAGCAGGTAGACGCCGCCCCAGAGCAAGCCCAGGAGCAGCAGGTTGATGATGGTGATCCACATGTCTGGGTCTATCCCTGAGGGTTTGTCATGTCATGGCCGGTGTGCCTGCAATCCGGCCACGATCGGTCAGCCGCCTATTTCCAGCCGCCGTGCGGAAGCACCGGTGCGGCCTGCGCGTCTTCCGTGGGCCATACCAGGACCTGCTTGCCGTCCTGCCATTGCAGGACATAGCTGCGGTAGCCGGTCTGCAGTCCGGTAGGGCTGAGCTTGAAGTGTCCGACGACGGTGTCTTCCGACAGTTTCAGGAACGCGTCGCGGATCTTGGTCTGATCCAGGCTGCCGACCTGAGTGACGGCCTTGCCGAACAGCTTCATGCTGGCGTAGGCAACCGCGGCGTGATAGTCCGGCGCCACATTGAATTTCGCCTGGAAGGCCTTGACGAATTCCGCGTTGCCCTGGGTCTTCAGCGACGGGAAGTAGAGCGTGGTGCCGAATATGCCGTTTGCGGCGGCGCCCAGCGATTTGTGGAACTCCGGTTCCACGGGGCCGATACTGAACGCGAACATCTTGGCCCCCACGTTCTGCGATTTCGCAGCTCGCACGATGCCTTCCGCGTCCGCCAGGTAGGTGGCCCCCACGATCACATCGGGGTGCAGATTGCCGGCTTTCAGGACCAGCGCGCTGAAGTCCGTCGTGCTGGGATCGTAGGATTCCTTGAAGACGATCTTCATGCCGAGCTTCTTGGCTTCGTCTTCGATCCCGCCCGCGAGCTGGATCGGAAACTGGGTATTCTGGATCAGCAGCGCGACCGTCTTGTAGCCCTTGGAGGCTGCCAGATCCAGCGCCGGCGTCATGTACTGCGGCGTCTGGGTGATGGCCTGGATGAGATACGGGTACTTCCCGGAGTAGTTTTCGACGTTGGCGGCCAGCGAGGGCATGACCTTCTTGGCGCGGTTGACGATGGGCGCCACCGCAGCCGTCAGATCGGTCTGGTAGGGGCTGACGAGCAGGTCCACCTTGTCATCCGTCAGCAGCTTCTGGTAGAGCTGCACGGCGGTGGAGGGATTTCCCTGGTCGTCGTATTTGATCAGATCCAGCTTGCGGCCCAGCAGGCCGCCCGACTGGTTGATTTCGTCGATCGCAAGCTGATAGCCGCGCAGTTCGAAAATGGCGGGTGGCGAATACGGCCCTGTCTGCGTGATGGAGAGGCCGACTTTGATGTTGGCGGGTGCGGCCTGGACGCTTCCCAGGCTGGTGGCGGCCAGCAGCATGGCGCCGGCGACGAGCCGCGGGGAAAAGCGGCCGTTGTAAGAGCTAAGCATAGTGTCTCCTTGTATGGGAACGGATGGCGCAGGCTGTGGAACGCGTTCAGGGCGTTGCCCTGCCGGTCCCTTCTTTTTGCTGCGGGAAGTCGTCGCCTGCGGGGCGGAATCCCTTTGATGTTGACGGGGTGGGTGTTTCTATGGGTCCGGCGGGTAGTTGCCCGTGCGGGCGGCCCGCTCGGCCCGCGTCGCGAGAACGGTCTGTTCCAGTCCCGCCCGAAGATCGTAGCGAGGCGCATAGCCCAGTTCTCTCCGTGCGCGGGAGATGTCCAGTGCGCCTTTACGCGCGGTCGGGAAGCGGCCCCCATGCAGATAGCGGCCGGGAGCCGCGGAGAGGTCCGCGCCGGGGATGAGTTCGCCGATGATGCGGGCGACATCGGCGATGGTGGGAGCCTGTCCGGTGGCGATGTGGTATGCGTCGTACCGGTGGTGCTCTTTGTCCAGCGCGAGCAGGACCCCGGCCACGGTGTCGCTGATGTGGACCTGATCCACCGCGAGGTCGCCGCCTTCTTCCAGATGACAGGGCACGCCGTCGAGCGCCGCATCGATGAAGATCTTCGGAACCCGCGCCCTGGGGATGTCGGGCCCGTAGACCCAGCAGGTCCTCACGTTGATGCACTCCAGGCCATACCGCTCTGCGAAGATCTGGCCGTAGTGCTCGGTCGCCAGCTTGGTCAGTCCGTAGATGCTGTTGGGCTTTTGCGGGTGATCCTCGGTGATGATCGGGGCCGTGAAGTCGCCGTAGGTTTCTTCCGTGCTGACGTAGATCAGCCGCCGCGTCCCACTCAGCCGCATGGCCTCGAGCACATTGACGGAGGCTTCGGTGTTGACGCGCAACGCCTTGATCGGGATATCGGCCGCTGGCGCCACGCCGACGATGGCGGCCGTGTGGATGACGGCGCGCGGCTGCGCGGATCCGAATACATCCACCACTTGTCCCCATTCGCCCAAGTCCGCCTCCACCAGGGACAGCGAGGGGTATTTTTGCGCGAGGGCGAGCGCCGCCGCCGAGGAACGCAGATCCAGGCCTGTGACCGCGTCGCCCCGCGCCAGCAATGCCTCGACGATGGCCGAACCCAGCCAGCCGGAGGCGCCTGTGACGAGAATGCCTTGTGCCATGGGGGCCTCGCCTTCACTCATCCGTCGGCGGTGTGGTAATCACCAGGAACACCAGGGTGTCCGTTCCCGTGCAGTGCAGTTCGTGCACGACCCCCGGGGGAATGAAAGCCACGTCGTTGCCTCGGACGACCCGGCTTTCTCCGTCGGTGATCAGTACGCCTTCGCCGCTCAGGAAATGGTAGATCTGCTCCTGGACCTTATGGACGTGGCTTTCCACGAAGGCACCCGGTTCATAGCAGGAAATGCGGTGGTCGAAGAACCGGCTTCCGCTGAGCTCCGGCGTCACGATGGCCTTGGAAAGCGCCTGGTGATGGTGTCCCGGGTACTCCGTCCAGAACAGCTCGGCGAGGTTGCGAGTGATGGCCGCCTTTTTGCGGGTCGCCTTGCGTGTGGTTGATATCGTCATGTGTCTCTCCTTGTTTTTGAATGTGGGCATCCCTTCATTCAGGCGCCGCCGCGCCGGGTGAGGGGTTCGCGCTGTCCGCGCGGAAAATCAGCGGTCTTGCAGGTCTGGCCGCTCCTGGGTGAGCCCCGCTCCGGCAAGCGCGTCATGGCTGGACAGAATCGAGGGCAGGATGTCGGGTGCGATGATTTCGAGGAGCAGCGGCCCGTCGTAGCCGTGGGCCTGCAGGGCGTCCATCAGCAGATCGAAGGGGACGTTCCCCGCGCCGACGGGATCGTGGCGCCATGCGTTGCGGGTCGTGTCCGAGCAATGCACCAGCTCGATCCGGCCGTTCAGGCGCGCTACTCCGGCGGCCGGCGATTCCCCGGCGAAGTGGGCGTTGGCCACGTCGTAGCAGGCGCACAACGCCGGGTCGTTCATGTCATCCAGGAATCGGCAGATGTCCCGGCAGTGCGGCAGTGCAGCGAAAGGGACGTTCTCGATGGCCAGCTTGATGCCCAGTTCGCGAGCGAGCGGAAGGAGGGCGCCTATCGTCTCTTGCAGGATCGCGCGGGACCGCTCCGGCGGGCAGGGCAGCAGTGGGTTCACGCGCCCCGGTACCGTCACCAGGCGCGGTGCGCCCAGATCGGCCGCCAGGATCATCGCCTTCTGGAATAGTGCGACCGTGTATTCGCGGGTATAGGCAAACGGGCTGGCGAGATTGGTGTCCAGGCTCGGCAGATTCAGGGAAGTGAAGGACAGCCCCTCGCTTTGCATATAGGCCCTGAGTTCGCGGCGCTCGGTCGCCGAAGCCTCCACATCCAGATGGGGGGGGTTGATGACGCCTTCGAACTGGCGATATCCATAGCGTGCAAGCTGCTCCAGACACGCCCGCAGGGGGTGGCTCCAGATGTAGCTGTAGGTATTGATGCTGGCAGGTGGGCAGGACGTCACGCGGCCTCCTCGGGTGTGGCTGGGGCCCGCGGTTGCCGGCGCCCGCGCGGCAGCGAAGCCACCAGCTTCCCGGCGCGGCGTCCCGAGACGAAGGCCCAGGCGATATGGTGGCCGTGTCCCTTCAGGAGCAGGCCGCCCTGGCCAGTGGAACCGACGGCGTACAGGCCCTCGATCGGTTGGTCGTCGGCGCCCAATACCCGATGGGACGTGTCAACCTTCAGTCCGCCCTCGTTGTGGACGAAGACGGACCGCACTGGACCCAGGGCGACATAGGGGCCCGGCATGGGATGCTCGCCCAGCGCTTCCCGCAGCAGCGCATCCTGCATGTGGAGCTGGGCCGCCAGGGCCGGAATGGCATCCGCGCGGGTGTAGATGTCCTTGCGGTTGCGGGCGTAATCGGCGAGATAGGCGTAGGCGACGCCCGGCGCCGTGGAGATGAAGTCCGGCCAGGCCGAGAAACGCCGGGCGATCTCGCTCCCGAATATGATCCAGCCACGGTTGCCCGGCTCGTCGGCCAGCGCGAAGGCCAGCTTCTGGGGCACATCCCGCACTGCCTTGCCGTCCTGATTGACCAGCACGGCGCCCGCTTCGAACAAAGACAGCGAGGGCGCCAGCGCGGTGGTCAGGAACTGCATGAGAAATGGGCGCAGGACAGCCTGCGGCACGTGCGACATGGACCACTGCATGAAGACCGCCAGCGCGCGCCAGGGGGGCAGGCGGCGGACCAGTGTTTCCTTCGCCGGCGGGATGAAGCGCAGTTCGGGGCCCAGCGCCAGATCGCCGTTCAGCACCGTGGCGCCCAGGGCTTCGGCCATTTTCTGGCCGTCGCCGGTGGCGGTCATGTTGATGGCTTCGACCTTGGCTTCGCGCGGGCCCATGAAGCGCGCCTTCAGTTCCGGGCTGTTGGTGAAATCGCCGGCGGCCAGGATGATCCCGTTGACGCCTCGAACGAATGCGTCGCGCCCATCGAGCTGGACTTTGGCGCCGATCACGCGCCCCTTGTCGAGCACCAGTTCCCGCACCGGCGCGTTGCAGCGGATGTCCACGCCGGCGCGGCGCGCGCGCCGTTCCAAATGATAGATATAGGAGCGCGAGTTGGGCAGCACGTTGTGCATGCGCGGCAACCGGTGCGGCGGCTCTGGCATGGGTCCCATGAAGCGCACCCCCGAATCCAGCAGCCATTGGAACGCCGCTGGAACCTCGTCGCACAGGATCTTGCGCAAGGCGTCGTTGTCTTCGCGGTTCATCCCCGTTGCGAACTTGGGCATGTCCTCCCAATGCTGCCGCGGGTTGTCGTCCACGCCTTTGGCGCGCTGGTGGGGTGTCTGCGTCGACGAGATCGAACCGATGGACCAGGCGGTCGAGCCGCCCAGTTTCGGATTCTTCTCGAGGAGCACGACGCGGGCCCCCGCTTCGCGCGCCTCGATGGCGGCCGCCAGGCCCGAACCGCCGCCCCCGATGACGACGACGTCGAACACCTCTTCGGTCGAATTCCCGGCCATCTCAAGCCACCCAGGGTTTACCGAAAAGCGGTTCTGGATAGGGGATCGGCGGAAGTTGCCAGGTGCCGGTCGAGGGTGGACGGACTTCGCCGTCCACATGGACGTCGATGACGCAAGGGCGGCGGTTGCGGACCGCCTGTTCGACCGCGGGCGCCAGATCCTCGCTGCGGGTGACGGTCACGCCGTCGGCACCGCAGGCATGCGCCCAGACAGCGAAGTCGGGGTTGTAGCGCTGGCCCCCCGGGCCCTGTGCCCCCTTATAGAAGGCGGTGCCCAGCTCGCGCCCCTCGAACAGGCCGTACTGCAGGTCGCGGATCGCGCCCCAGGCAAAGTTGTTCCAGACGATCCAGATGCAGGGGAGCTGGTATTCCACCGCGGTTGCGACCACGTAGGGCGCCATCATGAAGCCGCCGTCCCCGACCACGGCCACGCAGGTCCGATCGGGCGCGGCCAGTTGGGCGCCGAGCACGCTGCAGACACCAAACCCCATGGAGGAGTATCCCCAGCTATTGAGCATGCTGGCGGGCCGGCGCGGCTGCCAGAACTGCATGAACCAGTTGTGGTGCACGCCGGAGTC
Source organism: Castellaniella sp. UC4447_H14 (assembly GCF_052978285.1). Classification (NCBI taxonomy): domain Bacteria; kingdom Pseudomonadati; phylum Pseudomonadota; class Betaproteobacteria; order Burkholderiales; family Alcaligenaceae; genus Castellaniella; species Castellaniella sp. UC4447_H14. The sequence goes on from NZ_CM129666.1 coordinate 164,094, forward strand.
CAGCGTCAGGATCACGTCCTCGGGCAGGACTTTCTGCAAGGTGCCGACTACGTACTCGGGGCGGATCGGCGTCGTGATGGCGCTGAAGTTGGGCGCCACGAATCGGTCCCATTCGCCTCGCCAGCCCGCGATCTCGTCGCGCCAGGAGGAAAACTGCTCGCGGCGAATCGATCCATGGCGCTGGATGGCGCCCTGGAGTTGCTCGCAGAATGTTCGCGCGTCGGCCACCAGGCCCAGAGTGGGCGGGTAGTTGCGGCCGATCTCGGCAGGATCCAGGTCCACCTGAATCAGCTTCGTGCTGGGGAAATTCCAGGAGTAGCCGGTTTTCCAGGTCGACGATGAGCGGTCATCGAAGCGAGTGCCCACACAGAGCACCAGGTCGGCGTGCCGTCCGGCCTGGTTGGCCGGGTAAGCGCCGTTGCGGCCGATGAAGCCCAGCGTCAGCGGGTCGTCGGCGGGCACGCAGCCCATGCCGTTGGGCGAGGTGATGACGGGGATGCCCAGTGTGGCCTGCAGCTCGGACAGCACCGCGCCGGCCCCCGAGAGCGTGGTGCCCTGGCCGATGAAGAAAACCGGGCGGCGGGAGTCCGCCAGCAGCGCGACGGCTTGTGCCAGGTCGGATTCACTGGCGGCGGGCCGGTGCGACCCGAAGGTATGTGCGTCGGCTGGCGTCTCCACTTCGTCTTCTTCCTGGAAGACGTTGTAGGGAATGTCCAGGTTGACGGGGCCGGGCCGGCCCGTGAGCATGGTGTTGAAACCCTGCCGTAGCGCGAGCGGCAGCATGTCCACGCGGGTCGGCTGGAAGCTGCGTTTCACGACCGGGCGCAGGACCTGGGCGAAATCGGCCTGGTTGTGGCTGTAGAGTTCCTGGAAGGGGGCGCGATTGGCCTGCGAGGTCGGGACGTTGGCGGTGATCGCCAGGAAGGCGGACGAGTCCGACAGCGCGGTGACCAGCGACATCACGAGGTTGGCCGACCCCGGTCCGGTGGACGTCAGCGTGGCGGCTGGCGCATGTTTCACCCGGAAGTAGCCGTCGGCCATGTGGCCGGCGCACTGTTCGTGGCGCGGCGCCACGAGTTTGATTTCATCCTTGCGCTCGTGCAGGGCATCGAGGATGCCCACGTTGCCGTGTCCGCAGATGCCGAACACGTAAGGCACTTTTTGCTGGATGAGATAGTCAACGATGACTTCTCCGCCTTTTCGCTTGGTCATGGCCGTTTTCCTGGACTGGTATTGGGAATGAAGGTGGCAACGCGCTCCTCGCTCATCTCGCGCATGGCGTAGTACGGGCCCTCGCGGCCGAAACCGCTGGCTTTGGACCCCCCGTACGGCATCATGTCGACGCGGGAGCTGGGCGTTTCGTTGATGTGAACCCCGCCGACCTCGAGTTCGCGGATGAAGCGGAATGCGTCGTCGAGGCGGTTGGTGAAGATTCCGGTCGCAAGGCCGAACGGCGTGTCATTGACCCGCGCAATGGCCGCGTCGATGCTGGAGAACGGCATGAGCGACATCACGGGGCCGAAGACTTCCTGGCAGCCCAGCGGCGTGTCAGGAGCCAGGTTTTTGAGCAATGTGGGCGCGATGACGTTGCCTTGGCGCGTGCCCCCGGCGAGGCAGGCCGCGCCGCTCCTGGTGGCTTGAGCGATCCAGTCGGCGATGCGATCGGCCGACTGCGTGCTGATGACGGGGCCGACCTGCGTCGCGGGGTCGGCGGGGTCGCCGGCCTTCAGTGCTTTCACGAGCTGCGTGAGCTTGCGTTCCACCGTCGGGAGAATCTTCTCATGGACCAGCAGCATCTGGATGGAAGTGCAGACCTGGCCGGCCTTGCGGTAGGCGGCATTGATGATCTTCGGGAGGGCGAAATCCAGATTGGCGTCGTCGCAAAGGACGGCGAACGCGATGGAGCCGAGCTCCATCTGGGTGCGCCGCAGGCCCGCTCGCTGCTGGATGGCGCGCCCCGCCTCGGTGCTGCCGGTGAACGCGTAGAACCGGATGTCCTGTTCGTCGAGCAGTGCGTTGACGACGTCGGTGCCGCCATTCAGCACCGTGATGAGCCCCGGCGGAGTTCCGGCTTCGATCAGGGCGTCCGCCAGTTCACACGCAATCAGCGGGGTGTGGGGCGACGGCTTCAGGATGATGGCGTTGCCGGCCGCCAGCGCGGGCGCGACTTTATGCACCACGGTGTTCAGGGGCGCGTTGAAGGGCGTGATGGCGGCCACGACGCCCAAGGGCACGCGCTGCGTCCAGCACATCCGACCCGCCTGGCCCGCTGTTCCTTCCACGGGTATCAGCGTTCCCACGAAGCGCCGTGCTTCCTCGGCGGACAGCCGCATCGTCTGGACGGTACGCCGGATTTCCCCGGCGGCGTCGCTGAGCGTGAACCCCGTTTCGGCGCAGATGATGTGCTGCAGGCGCTCGGTGCGGGCCTCCAGCACCGAGGCCGCGTCGTCCAGGAATTGGCCCCGGTCGCGCGGGCTGAGCGTCCGATTGTCGTGGAAGGCTTGCACGGCCGCCTGCACGGCCGCGTGGATCTCCGTGGCCGTCGGCGTCGCAATTTCGGCGAGCACCTGTTGATCGAATTTGTTCAGCACCTTGAAGGGCGCCGCGGACCCCTGCGTCCATTTGCCTGCGATGAGCAGGCTGCAACCTGTCTCAAGGTGGTGAGCGACCTGTGCTTCCATTGAAGTCCGCCTTGTTCGATGAGTGGATAAGGACAGGATAAGGAGCTGGTCGTCGAAAGAAAAATACTGTTTTTTAAGGAAGGGTATAAGCGAAACAGAGGAACGGGTCCCGGGCGCCGCGGCAAGACCTCAGTACAGGAGCTTGATGGTCGGCCACTTCCGCGTCTTGGATAGCCAGCGGATCGTGTTCTTGATTTCGGAGGCGATCAGGGCCGTCGCCGGCGACAGCATTTCGTGTGAAATCGTGTAGAGGTAGTTGCGTCGATTGATGCGCGCGTCTGAAATGGACAGCGCCCGCCATTCCTTGCCCCGTTCGCCTTCCAGGACGAGCGCCGAGATCGGTTTGATGGTGGCGCCCATGCCACCATAGACGCAGTTCATGAGCAGCGACAGCGAATCGATCTCGGCCACGATGCGCGAATTCAGGCTGCGCGCTTCGAGTTCGCTTTCGATGCGCTGGCGCAGGCCATGCTTGCCGGTGGGAAGAATGAGCGGCAGGCTGGCGGCTTCGGCCAGCGTGATTTCTTTCTGGTCCGGCGGCACCAGAGGGCTCGCTTTGGGCAGCAGCACGAACAGCTCTTCCTCGAGGATGGGGACGGCGGTCAGGTCGGGCGCGACGTTGGCCTTGAACAGGATGGCAATATCGAGCTGCCCCATGCGCATCATTTGCCCGAGGTGGCCACTCATCCCTTCGACGACGTTGAGCAGAATGCGCGGGTAGCGCTCCCGGATCCGCTTGACCAATGGCAGCCCCAGCGCCGAAACGGTGGTGGCGGCCAGCCCGACAGTCACCATCCCGTATGTTTCCATGGTTTCCTGGCGAGCGATCGACAGCGCCTGGTCCAGTTGCCGCAGCATGAATTTGGCGTGGTGATAGAGCGCCAGCCCGTTGTCCGTGGGGGTGACGCCCCGCGCGGAGCGCACCAGCAGCGGCTTTCCCACCTCGTCTTCGAGTTTGGTCAATTGTTGGCTCAGCGCCGGCTGAGCGATGAAAAGCTGCAGGGAAGCCTTGGTCATGCTTCCACTTTCAACGGTCTGAACGAAGTACTGGAGCTGCTTCAGGTTCATGGCGGCCTCCACGTGGCGGATGCGGCCATTATGGGTCATTCGGGGGCGCGCAGGCGCTCCCATAAGATTTGCCTATGCCTTACCTTGAAAAACAGTATTTCATCAGAAAAGGAAGAAACCCCTATCATCAAATCGTCATTTCTCACAAGAAGCGGCTCCCTGCAAGACAGCAGCACCCTGCATATTCCATCATCGGAGACAAAGCCATGAAAAACGGCAAGCGGATCACGGACGCGACCCTGTCGCGTCGGGCCGTGCTGAAGTCCGGCGCGGCATTGATAGGCAGTACGGCACTGGGATTCAGCCCCTGGGCCTGGAGCGCCGACTCGTCTGGCCCCATCAAGATCGGGCACCTGACACCCTTGACCGGGTTCCTGGGGGCACTGGGCGGGTACGCGGTCAAAGGCATTCAACTGCAGGCCGAGCAGATCAACGCCGCGGGCGGGGTGCTGGGGCGCAAGATCGAGGTCATCTCCGAGGACTCGGTAAATCCGCAGGTGGCCTCGACCAAGGCCCAGCGGTTGATCGAGCGCGACAAGGCCGTGGTGCTCCTGGGCGAAATCAGTTCGGCTTCGGCCCTGGCGATTTCCCAGGTCGCCGCCCGTAACAAGATTCTCTTCCTGAATACCGGCGCGCGTTCGGATTCACTGCGCGGCAAGGATTGCAACCGCTATACCTTCCACGCCGATATTCCGGTCACCGTCCTGGCCAATGCGGCGGGTCTGGCACTCGACCGTGCCGGGCTGATCAAGGGCAAGAAGCTCTATGGGCTGACGGCCGATTACCTGTTCGGCCACGATCTGGCCAAGGCCGTCGAGAAGTTTGTCGGCTCGCACGGCGGAAAGATGATCGGCAATGCGCTGGTGGCAACCGACGTGACGGACTTCAGCCCTTATCTGCTGAAGATTCGCCAGGCGAATCCCGATGTGATCGCATGCAATCTGGCCGGCAACCAGGTGACCAACTTCATCAAGCAATATGCGGAATTCGGCCTGAAGATTCCCCTGGCCGGCTTCAATCTCAATATTGCCGATGCCTGGGCGGCGGGGCCCGGCAATCTGTCGGGAATCTGGCCGACGGTGTGGCAATACAAGCTGAAGACGCCCGGATCGGCCGCTTTTGTGAAGGCCTTCGAGGCGGAATACCACACGCAGCCTGAAAACCACGCCTGGGTGGAATACGTTTCACTCAAGATCCTGGCGCAGGCCATGACGGCGACGAAATCGACCGATACCGACAAGCTCATCGCCTATCTGGAATCCGAGGCCAAGTTCGACATCCTGAAGGCGCGCGAGGCGTACTTCAGGTCGTGGGACCATCAATTGATGCAAGAGGCCTACACGTACACCGTCATGCCGCCCGATCAGGCGAAGGGACCGCATGACTTCCTGGTGCTGGGCGACTCTGTTCCGGGCGCCAACCAGCCGCTCGAGATCCTCGCGCCGTCGAGGTCCGAGAGCTTGTGTCATATGTGACGCTACCGCGCGCATCCGCCGCGGCCTGAGGGCTGCAGCGGATGCGGTTCGTGGCCGTACCCCTTACCTTCCGGTTCACCATGCAACTCCTCTTTTTATTCGAGCAGGTCGTCAATGGCCTGGTCCTGGGCGGCTATTACGTCCTGATCGCACTGGGCCTGTCGCTGATCTTCAGCGTCGGCGGCGTGGTCAATCTTGCGCACGGCGCCTTCTACGCAATTGGCGCCTACGTCTCGTTCGAACTCATGAAGTATGTGGGCTTTGGCGGCAGCATCGTCATCACCCCCGTGCTGGTCGGACTGCTGGGTATCGTATTCGAGCGTTTCCTGCTGCGGCGATTCTATACGGCGGATCCCATCCTCGGGTTGCTGGTCACATTCTCGCTGGCCATGGTGGTCGAGCAGGCGATCCGCATGACCTGGGGAGCGGCGCCGTTGTTCCTGTCCATGCCGGCATCCTTCAAGGGCTCCGTGGTGCTGGGCAGTTTCTTCCTTTCAAAGTACCGCCTCTTCATCCTGCTGGTCGTGCTGGTTCTGATGGTGGGAATCTGGATGTTGTTGAACAAGACTCCCTTTGGCCGCGTGATTCGCGCCGGTGTGCAGAAGCCCGATATGGTCGCGGTGCTCGGTATTCGCCTGCAGCCCTACCTGACGGCCATTGTCATGCTGGGGGTGGCCACGGCGGCGCTGGCCGGGGTGCTCTTCGCGCCCATTGCCGTAGTTCAGCCCGCCATGGGGACCGACATCATGACGGTCGCCTTCGTGGTGGTCGTCATCGGGGGACTGGGAAGTTTCTGGGGGGTGGTGCTGGCGGGGGTCCTGGTGGGCGTCGTTCGTGGCGTCACTATCTATTTCGACTCGGCCGCGGGTGAGGCTTCCATGTATGTATTGATGTTCCTGGTGTTGATGTTCCGGCCGCGCGGGCTGCTGGGCAAACGCATCGAGCGTTTCGATTAAGGAGCGGGCAATGATGCGTAAATATCAGCCGCTCTGGGTCGGCGTTCTGGGTCTGGTGCTGCTGCCGTTCGTCTTCCAGGCTTTGGGGTTGACGCTGGATAGCGCCACGCTGGTGGTGATCCTGGCCATGGCGGCGATGGGGCTGAACGTGCTGGTCGGCTACACCGGCCTGGTGTCCTTCGGCCATAGTGCATGGTTTGGCATCGGCGGGTATGTGGCCGCGCTGGCGCAGCTCTACCTGTTTCCGGATCAGGTGCTGTTGCCCATCGTGTGCTCGGTGCTGTTCACCGCTATCGCCGCGGTGATCGTGGGGTATCTGATCCTGCGGCGGCGCGGGGTCTATTTCGCGCTGCTGACGCTGGCCCTGTGCGCGTTGACGTTCTCCGTGGCTTTCCGGTGGACCAGCGTGACGGGCGGTGAAGGGGGGCTGGGCGGACTCCAGCGTGGCGTGTTGGGGCCCTTCGCGCTGGAAGGCTATCTGGCCTATTACGTCTTCACGGCGGTCATTGCCACCCTGGTGCTATACCTGTTGCTGCGGGTCGTGCGTTCGCCTTTCGGCCGCGTGCTGGTGGCGATCCGCGAAAACCAGCAGCGTGCGGTTTTCCAGGGCTACACCACCGAATACTACAAACTGGTCGCGTTCGTGCTGTCGGCCTGCATCACGGCACTGGCCGGATCATTGCTGGTCTTCCTGCATCACATTGCGGCGGCCGAGTCGACGACGGTCGAGTTCTCCGGCGAACTGCTGGCCATGGTGGTGATCGGCGGCATGCACAGTCTGTTGGGGCCGGCCCTGGGCGCGCTGTTCTATCAGCTTTTCCGTGAATTGTTCTCCATCTATACCGACAACTGGCTGCTGTGGTTCGGCCTGGTGTTCATGGGTTTCGTGCTGTTTTCGCCCACGGGCCTCACGGGTATCTGGGAGAAAGTGCGGGGCGTGTTGCGGCCGCTGCCCACGGACAGCGCCGCGATGAGCAAGCGCAAGATTTACGAAGGCCTGCCGTTGCCCCAATTCCTGCACCCGGATGGCCGCAGAGGTGATGTGCTGCAGGTGCGCGACCTCAATGTGCGATTTGGTGGCATTCATGCGGTCCAGGATGTGAACCTGACGGTTCGGTCAGGCGAAATCCATGCGCTGATCGGACCCAATGGCGCGGGCAAGACCTCGACCTTCAACCTGATCTCCGGCATGTTCATGCCGACGTCGGGACGTGTGCTGCTGCACGGGCGGGAGATCCAGAACGAACATGCGCAGGCCATCTGCCGGATGGGACTGACGCGCTCCTTCCAGATCACCAACTTGTTCAAGGGGCTCACCATCTACGAGAACCTGCGCCTGTCGCTGCAGTCTTGCAGCCCCGGCCGCTTCAACCTGTGGCGGGATAGCGACGACTATGCGCGGGTTCATGCCGAGACGACCGAGCTCATGCGCTTTCTTGGGTTGGAGGGCATGGAGGAAGTGCGGGGAGACCAGCTTTCTTACGGCGGACAACGCCTGGTGGATCTGGGTATCGCGCTGGGATCCAAGCCGCGGCTGCTGTTGCTGGATGAACCGCTGGCCGGGCTGGCCGCCGCGGAACGCGAGCGAGTGTCGCGGCTGGTCCAGACGATCGCCAGCAATATTCCGGTCCTGATTGTCGAACACGACATCGATCGCGTGCTGGCGATGTCGCATCAGGTGACGGTCATGAATCAGGGCGAGGTCCTGCTCACCGGCGATCCCGAGACCATTCGTCAGGACCGGAATGTTCAGGAGATCTACACCGGTACCGGGACTCCTCCGGTGACGGGACGGTCCGGGGGCAATGATGCCGATCGGCCGACGCTGCTGCATTTCGATCAGGTGGACGCCTATTATGGCAAGAGCCACATCTTGCAGAAGGCTTCGCTCGATGTCCGGGAAGGCGAAATCGTGGCGCTGCTGGGCCGTAACGGCGCAGGGAAGTCGACGCTGCTGAAGACCATGGTGGGCTTGGTGCGCGCGGTTTCGGGGGCCGTCGAATTCTCGGGACAAGACATCGCGCAGATGGCGGCTCCGGATATCGCTCGCATGGGCATCGGATATGTGCCGCAGGGGCGTGGCCTGTTTGCGGGCATGACCGTGGCCGAGAATCTCGCGCTGGGTCGCCAGGCCCGTCCCACGGATGGCAGCACGGGTGTAGTGTGGGATGAAGCCAGGATCTTCGAGTATTTTCCGCGCATTCGTGAGCGCATGGATGTGGAAGCCGATTACCTGTCGGGTGGCGAGCAGCAGATGGTTGCGGTCGCCCGCGCGCTCTCCGGCAATGTCCGCCTGCTGCTGCTCGATGAACCGTTCGAGGGCCTGGCTCCGGCCGTCGTGCAGGAGCTGTTCACTGTGTTCGATAGACTGCGGCAGCATCTTTCGATCGTTATCGTCGAGCACAATCTGGATCTGGTCCTGGCGTTGGCGGACCGCGTCTACGCGTTGGAGCGCGGCTCGGTCTTCCACGAGGGACCCGCCCAGCCTCTGCTCACGGATCTCGATTATCGCAAGCAGATCCTATGGCTGTAGTGGCCAGCGGCTGCCGGATATGGCGTCCCGCCCCCGCCGGGACATGACTTTCCTTAAACCCCTTTCAGTGAGGATTTCCCATGAGCAACAAGACAGCCCTGATTTTTGGCGGCTCTCGCGGCATAGGGGCCGCGTGTGTCCAGACGCTGGCCAGCGACGGCTTTGACGTCGCTTACACTTACGTCACCAAGGCCGGCGATTTTCCAGAACGTCTCGGTCAGCGCCGCTGTAACGGCTATGCCGCCGACATTCGCGACCCCGAGCAGGTGGCCGGGGTCTTTTCCTTCGTGGCGAAGGATTTTGGCGGCGCGCCGGACTGCGTGGTGGCCAATGCCGGGATCAATGTTCCTCCCAGCCCGCTTGCCCAGTTCGATACCGACAATTTCCGGCGGCTGGTGGAAGTCAATATCGTCGGCGCCTTCAACGTGCTCCGCGAGGCGGCCCGCAACGTAAAGGACGGCGGCACCATCATTGCGGTGACGACTTCGCTGGTGCGGTGCGCGGTCCCCGGGATCGGACCCTATAGCGCGACCAAGGCGGCGGTGGAGTGTCTGGTGCGGTCGCTTGCGCGCGAGCTGGCGGCGCGCAAGATCCGGGTCAATGCGGTGGCCCCCGGCCCTGTGGACACGGACCTGTTCCGGTCCGGCAAGGGACCGGAAGCCCTGCAGCGGTCCGCAGCCATGAGTCCCTTCAATCGGGTGGGCGAGCCCGCCGAGATTGCCGCCGTGGTGAGCTTCCTGGCATCGGACCGCGCTTCGTGGGTGCACGGGCAGATTGTCCAGCCCAATGGCGGCCTCGTCTAAGGATCCTGAGCGCCCGGCGGCTGGCCGGTTGCGCGGACCGCGCACCTGTATCCGGAGCGAATGGCACAAACCGGCCCGATGGCACAGTAGGGGAGATCACGATTCCCCTTTGGGTTTGCCATGGTATAGGCTTGCGATCGGCTTACTGCGTGTAAGGATAATTATCGTACAATCGGAGTGCCTCATCGGCTGGCAAAAGGGTAGCCGATGCCCGACCGTTTAAGAATGAACTCTGGAGACTAGAGGCCATATGAAGTCGCGACAATTGCTTGATCGTGGGGTAGGTTCCGTGCTGGTTGCGGCATCCTGTCTGTTTGCTGGAACTGCGTTTGCGGCAGACGCCCCGGCCATCAAGGGAGACGCCCAGGCGGGCGCCCATAAGGTATCCATGTGCATCGGATGCCATCAGATCCAGGGCTACAAGACAGCGTACCCGGAGCTGTACCACGTGCCCATGATAGCGGGGCAGAACGCCCCTTATATTGTCGCCGCACTGAAGGAATACGCGGATGGTTCCCGAACCTTCCCGACCATGGGAGCCATTGCGCGAGGCCTGTCCGAACAGGACATGGCTGACGTCGCCGCCTATTATTCCAGCCTCAAATGATCGGGAGACATCATGCGTAAATTCTGGATCGCAGCCCTTGGGTGTGGCCTGCTGATGGTCGGTACGGCCCAGGCCGCAGACCTGGCGGCCGGCAAGGCCAGCTTCGAAAAGTTCAACTGTGCATCGTGCCATGGGGCGGATGCCAAATCTCCCATTCTGCCGACTTACCCTGTTCTGGCCGGCCAGCATCAGGACTACCTGAAGCATGCGCTCGTCGCATACCAGCGTGGCCAGAAGGGTGAACCGGCGTCGGCCAATGTGCGCAAGAACGCCATCATGGGCGGCATGGCGATGCAGCTCTCGGCGACCGACATCGAAAACATCACGTCGTGGCTGTCCAGCCTGCCCACGCCGCTTTCGGTGCATCCCAACGAATTCCGCTAGCGATGTCGGCGGGCGGCTTGCCGCCCGCGGCGCTTCCGGCTTGGCCTAGCGGTCGCGCGTGGCCTGTCGGCGAATCAGATCGAGATAATGGTCGTTGTCTAGCGGTTTTCCCAACCGCTGGGCCTCCCAGACGACCTCGCCCAGCGCCTCCATGATGATGTGGGCGGCTTCGTGCTCATCGTGGCTGCGCAACAATTGATCCCACGCCGTCCGGATGCCGGGCGGTTGGTCGATGGACAGCTGCTCCTGGATCGCCAGATGCATGGACAGGTGCAGGAATGGATTGGTGCGGCCGTCCTCTACCGTGTATTCGCGTTGCCCGGCATCCGGGTCTTCCAGATCGGAGTGGTACTCCGGATGCTGGGCGATCAGATCGGCAGCCATGGTCTCCAGCGGGGTAAGCACTCCGGCTGCGCGCCGCTTGCGCCAGGCCTCGGTGAAGAAGCTGCGGACCTGGTCTTTCGAGGGGTTGAAGATAGCCATGAGAAATGCGGTGCCCTGGTCAGGCAGCGATAGGGTGGTTCGGGTAGCATGCGGCCAGAAGCACTGGCGCGCCTGTGCCAGCCTTCATTTTATCGGCGGGCTTGCAACTTTTTTGTGGTTTCTGCTGTGCAATCATGGTCGTTGCGGCAGCAGCCGGTCCAGTTTACGTTAAACTCTTATATAAGACTCGACTTCTTTCGCTTTTCATACCAATCATTCCGGAGTCACTGGAGCATCCATGTCTTATCAGCACATCAAGGTCCCGGCCGGCGGGCAGAAAATCACGGTCAACGCCGATTTCACCCTCAATATCCCAGACGAGCCCATTCTCCCGTATATCGAGGGTGACGGCACCGGTCAGGACATCACTCCGGTGATGCTGAAGGTCGTGGACGCGGCGGTGGCGAAGGCCTATGGCGGCAAGCGCAAGATTCACTGGATGGAGGTCTATGCCGGTGAAAAATCCACCAAGATCTATGGGCCGGACGTCTGGTTGCCCGAAGAAACACTGGAGGCTGTGCGCGAGTATGTCATCGCCATCAAGGGTCCGCTGACCACCCCGGTGGGCGGCGGCATCCGCTCGCTGAATGTGGCGCTGCGTCAGGAACTCGACCTGTACGTTTGCTTGCGGCCGGTGCGCTACTTCAAGGGTGTGCCTTCGCCGGTGCGCGAACCGGAAAAGACCAATATGGTCATCTTCCGTGAAAACTCCGAAGACATCTACGCCGGCATCGAGTTCGAGGCCGAATCCGACAAGGCCCGCCAGCTCATCGAGTTCTTGCAGGACAAGCTGGGCGTGAAAAAGATCCGCTTCCCGGCGACGTCCGGCATCGGCGTCAAGCCCGTTTCGCGCGAGGGCACCGAGCGTCTGGTGCGCAAGGCGATCCAGTATGCGATCGACAACGACCGCCCGACTGTGACGCTGGTGCACAAGGGCAACATCATGAAGTACACCGAAGGCAGCTTCCGCGACTGGGGATATGCCCTGGCGCAGCGCGAATTCGGCGCCCAGCTCATCGATGGCGGCCCATGGTGCAAATTCAAGAACCCGCGGACGGGACGGGACATCACGGTGAAGGACGTCATCGCCGACGCCTTCTTGCAGCAGATCCTGCTGCGTCCGGCGGAATACGATGTCATCGCCACGTTGAACCTCAATGGCGACTATGTCTCCGACGCGCTGGCCGCGCAGGTCGGCGGCATCGGCATCGCCCCGGGGGCCAATCTGTCCGATTCCGTGGCGATGTTCGAAGCGACCCACGGCACCGCGCCGAAGTATGCGGGCAAGGACTACGTGAATCCGGGTTCGGAAATTCTGTCGGCCGAGATGATGCTGCGCCACATGGGGTGGACGGAAGCCGCGGATCTGATCATCAGCAGCATGGAAAAGTCCATCCTGTCGAAGAAGGTCACGTACGACTTCGCGCGTCTGATGGAAGGCGCCACCCAGGTGTCGTGCTCTGGCTTCGGCCAGGTGATGATCAACAATATGTGATCGAGGCCTGCGCGGCTGCGCCGGAACGGATAGCCCCGTCCCCGTCAGAGGACGGGGCTTAATGAGATGGTCAGCCCGATCCCCACGAAGCGGTACGCTGAGTGGGGATTGTTCTTTCTTGGAGACCGTCATGAGCACCGTCGCGCTGATTGGCATTGATCTGGGCAAGCATAGTTTTCACCTTCACGGTCAGGATAGGGCTGGCAGGATGGTGTTTCGCAAGAAGCTCACGCGCAGCCAGATGTTCACGCTGCTAGGCAATACGCCGGCCTGTACCGTCGTGATGGAGGCGTGTGCTGGGGCACACTGGGTTGCCCGTAGAGTCCAAGATCTGGGTCACCAGGCCAAGCTGATCTCTCCCCAGTTCGTGAAGCCCTTCGTGCAGGGCAACAAGAACGATTTCGCCGACGCGCAAGCGATCTGTGAGGCAGCCAGTCGCCCGAGTATGCGGTTCGTGAGCCCGCGCAATCAGGCTCAGCAGACGGTATCGATGTTGCACCGGGTGCGCGAGGCTTTGGTACGCGACAGAACCGGCGCTATTAACCAAATCCACGCCTTCCTGCTGGAGTTTGGTGTGGGCCTGCCCAAGGGGCCGGCGATCATCCGCAAATTACCGGCGGTACTGGTCGCGCATGAACTGCCGCCGCGTTTGGTGGCGCTGCTCGAACGGCTGCAGGCGCACTTCAAATACCTTGATGAGCAGATCGCCCAGACAGAGCGAGAGCTGTCGGCACAACTGCGCCAGGACGAGCGCGGCCAGCGGCTGCTGGAGATACCCGGCATCGGGCCGATCACCGCCAGCGTGCTGACGACCGAGCTGGGCGACGCTCGACAGTTCGGTTCGGCAAGACAGTTTGCCGCCTCGGTGGGGTTGGTGCCACGCCAGTACAGCACCGGCGGCAAGCCTACGCTGTTGGGCATCAGCAAGCGCGGCGACAAGAATCTGCGACGGCTGCTAGTGCAAGGCGCGCGGACCATCATGCAGCGCGTCGACAAACGCACCGATACTTTGGGCGTCTGGGTCCGCAGCCTATTAACCCGACGCCACTCGAATGTCGTGGCCTGCGCGCTGGCCAACAAATTGGCGAGGATAGCCTGGGCCATCCTCGCCAGAGGGACGAACTACCGTAGCGAGCAGGCTGTGACAGCAGCCTGACGCACACCGTTTACACAGCAACCTTCAGCAGTACCCACTTCCTGGTTTTGCGACGCGAGATACGTGAAGACATAAACGGCTCAACGGCCGGACAACGAACCTGGCACAAAAAACAGTGCATGACACTGAGGGCTTTTTGAGGTTTGTCCGGCGCGGCTCTCATCATGGGGCGGGGGGATTCCTCCACCACGACCCCGGATAGATTTAAGCAAGCCCAATTTACGTCAACGTCGTCCCGCTTGCAAAAATCGGGCTGACCATAGATTTTCGTCGGACCCCTACCGTTGCGCATCCAGTCTTTCGAGCACCGTCGGCCAGACCTCCGGGTTGATGGGCCGCGGTGGCCGGCGGGCGGAGCAGATGTCCAGAATCTGGCGGGCTGCGATCAAGGCCATCTTTTTACGTGCCTCGTGCGTGACGCCGGCCGTATGGTAGGTCGCCACGACATTGGGCAGGCTGAGCAAGGGGTGATCCTTCGGCGGGGGCTCGGGTTTCCACACGTCCAGGCCGGCACCGCCCAAGTGGCCGCAGAGCAGCGAACGATACAGCGCAGCTTCGTCGTGGATGCCGCCGCGCGCAGTGGACAGGAACCAGGATCCCTGCTTCATTCGCTCGAATTGAGCGTCGCCGAACAGGTGTGTGGTGGCTGACCGGTGCGGGCAGTGAAGGCTGATGACATCGCTGGCATCCAGCAGTTCACCCATGGAGACGGGAATGGCTCCCCTGGCCTTGATGGTGGTGTCCCTCAGGAGCGGATCGGTCGCGATCACTTTCATGTGAAACGCGGTGGCCAGTTCGGCGACCCTGCAGGCTACTTGCCCCATGCCGACCAGCCCCAGCGTAAGCCCGGCGATCTCATGGCCCATCAGCGCTTCCCGAGACACTCGGGGGCCGGTCCTGAGGGAGCGGTCGGCTTCCGCGATCCGATGACTCAGTGCCAGCAGCAGGCCCATCGTGTGTTCGGCTACCGAATCGACATTGCCGCCCGCTTGATTCACGACCAGTACTCCCGCCTTGGTGCAGGCGTCGACGTCGATGGTGTCGACGCCCGATCCCGTGCTGGAGACGACCTTGAGCCTGGGGCATGCGGACAGCAGGCTTGCCGTCACCTGCCATCGTTCCGGGATGTCCGTCCGAGTTGAGGGGACGAGGTAAATGTCCGCCAGTTCGAGCTGGGGCGCCTTGGTCTTGTCGGCCTTCAGCAGCGGCATGATGTCGAGCGCGACCGCCTTGTTCTCCGCGAGCGTCTCATCGAAGATCGGATGAATCCAGCGGTCCGTACGGAGGATGTTGATCATGTGCAGGGGCTCTCCTGACCGGTCGTTGCGGCTTGCCCCGACCGCCTCTTTCGAACCGCGAACGCGATGACCTGAGCCAGTATCAACAGGATCGAGGCGGCCAGGAAGGACGCGCTGATCGGGCGATCGATGAATACGGACAGATTGCCGTGTGAGATAAGGAGAGCCCTGCGAAAGTTCTCCTCGACCATGGGACCCAGGACATAGCCCAGGAGAATGGGCGCCGCGGAGAATTCCAGATACGCGAAGACCGCGCCGACGATCCCGAACACCAGAACCTCCCCGACCTGGAAGAGGCTGTTCTGCGTGCTGTAGCAGCCCACCGCGATAAAGAACAGCGCTGACGGATAGAGGTATTTATAAGGCACCCTGAGGAGCTTGACCCATAGACCGATGAGCGGCACGTTCAGCACGACCAGCAGCAGGTTACCGACCCAGAAGCTGGCGATCAGTCCCCAGAAAATATCCGGGTGCGCGGTGATGAGTTGCGGGCCCGGCTGTATCCCCTGGATGAGCAGCGCTCCCAGCATCAGCGCCATCACCGCGTCGCCGGGAATCCCCAGGGTCATGGTCGGAATGAAATCGACCTGGGTCTTGGAGTGGGACGCGGCTTCCGGGGCCGCCACGCCCTCGATGGCGCCATGGCCGAACGTCTCGGGCTTCTTCGTGACCTTTCGTTCGACTGCGTAGGCGACGAACGATGCCACTGTGGGCCCCGTGCCCGGCAGGACGCCGAAGAACGTTCCGACCGACGTACCGCGCAGCATGGGCCAGAACGAGCGCTTGAGTTCCTCTTTGGTAGGGATGAGATCGCGAAAGCGCATCTTCAGGCCGCCGCCGATTGCGGTCATGTGGTTGACGCTGCGCAGGAATTCCGCGACGCCGAAGAGCCCCATGACCAT
Organism: Castellaniella sp. UC4447_H14; assembly: GCF_052978285.1. Taxonomy (NCBI): domain Bacteria; kingdom Pseudomonadati; phylum Pseudomonadota; class Betaproteobacteria; order Burkholderiales; family Alcaligenaceae; genus Castellaniella; species Castellaniella sp. UC4447_H14. Next base: position 179,935 of record NZ_CM129666.1, read on the forward strand.
CGCGACCAGGTCCACTCCGTCGTCGAGCGGGATCAGCCCAAACGTGAAGCGCAGATCGCCCGTGCTGACGTCCGTGCCGACGATCCCGAGCAACAGTCCGATCAGCGTCATGGCGACACCTTTGACAGCCGACCCCTTGGACATCGTCGATCCCGCCAGCAGGCCAAGCAGCATGATCGAGAACACTTCAGTGGGGCCGAACTTGAACGCGATCTCGGCCAGGACGGGCGAAAAAAACACCATCACCAGGATGCCGACGGACGCCGCCACGAACGAGGCCATCATGGCAATTCCGAGCGCCGCGCCGCCCCGCCCCTTGAGTGTCAGGGGGTAGCCGTCCAGGCAGGTCACGGCGTGCGGCGAATGGACGGGCAGGTTCAGGAGAATGGCGCCGATGGCTCCGCCGTACATGGAACCGTAGAAGATACCCGCCAGCATCAGAATGGCGGCAACGGGGGACATCGTGTAGGTGATGGGCAGCAGGATCGAGATGGCGGCCAGGGCGCCGAGCCCGGGCAGCACGCCGACCAGATTGCCGGCCACGACTCCGAAGACCGACCACATGAAATTGTGCGGCTCGAAGGCGATCTGAAACCCGTAAAGAAGGTCGAGTGCAGCCTTTTCGATCATGATTGCCCCCAGGTGAGCAGCGGGAACTGCAGTTGCAGCATCCACCAGAACACGACGATCGCAATCACGCACATGGCGCTGGCGAGGAGCGCGGCGGCCTTCACGGTGTTTTGGTTATCTCCCAGTGCGGAGATGAAGACGACCGCAAAGGTTGCAGGGAGCAGGCCGGTGTATTTTCCGAGGACAATGAAGGCCACGATCCCTCCCAGGATGCATAGCCAGCCGCGCCACTCGGCCTGCGCGCGTGCCTCGGCGGTGACGACGTTCGCACGATTGATGCCCTCGATGGCGATGATCGCGCCCGTCACGACCAGCAGGATGCCGATGGTCGTCGGAAAGAATCCGGGGCCGGTCCGGATCAACGTCCCGAGGTGGTAGCTCGCCCCTTCGAACGTCGCTCCCAGCCCGATCAGAATCATGAGAGCGCCGCCGTAATAGTCTTTGTTGATTTCGCGCTTTTTCATCGGTCTCCTTCCGCCCTGTCGGCCAGCGGCACCCCGTGGAGGCGGGCAGCCGCTTCGGTGAGGGCTCCTTTCGCGTCAAAGCATTGGAAAACCATAGAGCGTGGCGGGATTGTCGGCCAGAACAGCGTTGCGCCGTGTCCCGTCGGGCAGCCACCGCTTGAGGGCTTGTAGAAGGATCCCGTCGTCCGGGACGTCGCTGTCCTTGAAGTAGTTGATGTGCGGCCAGTCGCTTCCCCAGACCAGACGTTCCGGATTGGCGGCGATCAGGCGGGCGGCAAACCCGTCAATGTCCCGGTAGCCGGGCTGGCCGCCGGTGTTTCGGTCGGCTCCGGACAGTTTTGTCCAGGCCACGCCATCGGCCAGCATGGCGCACAATCGCAGAAAGCCCGGATTGTCCGCTCCGTACGAAACGTTCATGCGTCCCATGTGGTCGATGACGACTGGGACGCGCAGAGCCCGGAATCGCGGCTCGAGTTCGACGAGGTCGGGCGCATGGACCCAGATTTGCGCATGCATCCCGGCTTCTCTCATGCCGGGTGCGAGCGCCTCCAGCGCTTCCAGGCCCACGCCGTTCCGGTAGATTTTCTGGCCGCTGATGGAATAGAGGTTGAATCGCAGGCCACGAACGCCTGTTTCCTTCCAGGCGATCAGCGTGGCGATCGAGGTATGGCGATCCGCCACCGCAACCCCTCGGAGCTGGTCGGGATAGCGGCCCAGCGCATCCAGCAGGATGCTGTTGTTCAGCCCGTACGCACTGGCCGTGACCAGGACCCCGCGCTGCAGACCCAATCGCGACAAGTGCCAGCGGAAGCGTTCGATGCTGTTTTCTTCGGGGGTGTAGCTGCGGTTTTCATCCAGGGGAAAACGCTGGAACGGCCCGAAGACGTGTGCGTGTGAGTCGCATGCCAGCGCCGGGATTGCGTAGCCGGGCGGCGTGAAAGCGTCGCGCGGCTTGCAACAGGAGGGGGCGATGGCGGATTGGATAGCCGGCACGATCACCTCTTCAGCTTGCCTTCGGCACTGAGCTTGCCGGCGAATGCGTCTTCGTCCGTGATCATGGCCGCGAACCGATCGGGAGTCGACGCGATCGCGGCGCTGCCGATATTCTCCATTGCCTTCTGGACGCGTGGGCTGCTGCTTGCGTCGTGCATCGCCTTGTTCAGACGCTCTGTAATGGCAGAGGGTGTCTTGGCAGCGACGAGCAGGCCGGTATCCGTTGCGGCATCGATGCCTTTGATGCCTGATTCCGCGACGGTCGGAACGTCGGGCAGGGCACTGACGCGTTTCGCAGTCAGTACGGCGAGCGCCCTGAGTTTCCCGGAGTGAATCATTCCGGACGAGCTGCTGAGCTGATCCACCACGGCATCAATCTGGCCGCCAAGCAAATCGACCAGCGCGGGGCCCGAGCCTTTGTAGGGAACTGGGGTCACCTCGCACTTCGATGCTTCCTCCATGGCGATCAACCCCATGTAGTTGGTGGTTCCAATGCCCGAGTGCCCTACGGTCAGTTTCCCGGGATTGGCGCATATGTAATCCAACAGGCCTTTGAAGTCCTTGAACCTGCTGTCCTTGTTGACCTCAATCAGGAGCGGCGTGGTGGCCATGAGGCCGATCGCCTGGAAGTCCGTCGGCTTGTAGGGTGCCCGGGTCATATGGGGGACCACGGCGATCGCGTTGGGTGTGGACACCAGGACCGTGTAGCCGTCCGCGTGCGCGTGGGCGACGTAGCCGGCGCCGATGGCTCCCCCGCCGCCCGGTTTGTTCTCGACGGTGACATCCACCTTCAGTGCCTTGGAAAGCTCCGGCGCGAATGTGCGTGCCGTAATGTCAAGATTGCCGCCCGGTGCAAAGGGGACAACGAGGGTGATCGGCTTGTCGGGGTATTCCGCTTGGGACGAAAAAGGGAGGGCGAGAGCTACGCCCAAGACGGTGACGCGCGCGTACTGCGCAATTGAATGACTGTTTTTCACGGTTGTCTCCTGGTTTTTTGGATGGGTGCGCGAATGGCGGCTAGGTGCGGTAGGACGGATCCAGGCGATCGAGTTTTCTCAGGAGCGCGGGCCATTCCATCAGGCCGTACGGTCTTCTGGTTCCGGGTTGATAGTTGTTCCACGTTTCCTCCAGCACCGAGCGCTCGACGTGGACCAGCGGTGTGTGGCAAGCCATGGCTGCCAGTTGGGCTCGGCAGGACAGTTCCAGCCGGTGCAGCCAGTTGAAGGCCTCGCCGATGCTGTGCCCCACTACGAGCGCTCCATGATTCCTGAGGAACATGGCTTCGCCGTCGCCCAGGTCGTTCACCAGGGATTGTTTCTCGGACGCGTTCAGGACCACGCCCTGATAGTCGTGATAGGCGATTTTCAAAAATCGCATGGAGGTCTGCGTGATGGGCAACAGTCCGCACTCCAGTGCCGACACCGCCATGGATGCCCAGCTATGCGTATGGATGACGCAGGTCGCGTCCGGCCTCGCTTCGTGGACGGCGCTGTGAATCACGTATCCGGCACGATTGACGCCGTATTCCAGGCCTCCCAAATCCGGTTTGGACAGCACATCGCCGGCGAGATTGACCTTGATCAGGCTCGATGCGGTGATCTCCTCGTAGAGCATGCCGTAAGCGTTGATGAGAAAAGCGCCGGCTTCGCCCGGGACGGTGCACGAAATGTGATTCGCGACCATGTCCGACATCCCGTAGAGCGCCACGAGGCGGTAGCAGGCCGCCAGGTCGATCCGTTGCTGCCATTCCTCGGGTGAACAGTGCTCCCGCATCGACGTGATTTTCAGTTCGTACCCATTCATGAGCGCAAGCCTCCCGCGAGTGGTCAGGCGTGCGGCACGTGCAGGTCCAACCGTTGTTTCAGTTCCTCCGAGTCTAGGTCCGGTCTTCTGTGGGGAGCTAGCCTCGACCCTTGAATGGGTATTTAATTTAAGTGAACAGCTTGGGTCTGATGAGAGGGGCGGGCGCGCGTGGAACTTAGACAGTTGCGTTACTTTGTCAGGGTGGTCGAGCTCTCCAGCATGGGGAAGGCGGCGCATGCGCTCAACGTCACGACGTCCACCATGAGCCAGCAGATCAGCCACCTGGAGAGCGAGCTTTCGACGCGATTGCTGCAGCGCCTTCCAACCGGGGTGGTCCCGACGGGCGCAGGGGTCGTCTTGTATCGGCATGCACAGACGGTGCTGCGCCAGGTCGAGGTGGCCGCCGAGGCCGCTCAGGGCGAGCGCCTCTCCGGCAGGGTGAGCGTGGGCATGGCCCCGACCACCGCTCTCATGCTCGCGCTGCCTTTGCTCAAGGAGATGCGTGCACGCTACCCCAAGATTCGCGTGCACATCGTGGAGGGCCTTTCGGCGCACCTGACGTCATTGCTGGACTCACGCAGGCTGGATCTCAGCATGCGGTTCGATATGGGCGAAGACAGCCGGCTGGGGACGGTGCCGCTGCTCAAGGAATATCTCTTCGTCATCGGCCGGGGAGATCTTTCGGGCATGCCGCCGGGTGGCCAGACCCGGCTGCTGGACCTTGGGCATCTGCCGCTCATATTGCCCAGCGGCCGGCATACGCTGGCGAGCATCATCCTGAATGCGTTCAAGCGCCGCAACATGACACCCAACGTGGTCGAAGAAATCGATGGGCTGAACACCTTGATGGGCGCGGTGGAGGCGGGCATTGGCGCGACGATTCATCCCAGTTCGGCGGCCTTGATGCTGCGCAGTGACCATGTGCGGGTCGTGCCGATTGCGGACAAGACACTTTTCCGGTGCAGCATCCTCACCAGCCAGCCCGACGACGAACTTTCGCCTGCGGCCCTGGCGACACGCGTGACGCTCAAGTGGGTGGCCCGGGATCTCATCCGCAGCGGCCAGTGGGGCGGCGCGTACGTGATGCAGTGAGAGCGGGAGGTCGGCATTTCCCGGCTTGCGGCCCAATGCCCCAGTTGTAGGGACTTCCCTAAGTGATATTCAAATGCCTGGGCGGCATAATCGCTTCATGCAGGTGAGGAGACAGCCCTGCGCGGGCACCGGCGCACGAAGACGGCGCCATCATTAGTGGCAGTATTCATAATAATGAAAACCTGGTGGGGCCGATGACAGAAGTCGTCGGCCCCTTCCATTTCCGGATGCTCAATGTGCGCTGGTGCTCGAAAATACGTTGAGCACCAGGACTCCCGCCAGGATCAGCGCAATACCGATCAGCGCGGCCGCATCCAGCTTTTGTCCAAAGATGAAATACCCGATGGCGGCAATGGCCACGATGCCGGCGCCCGACCAGATTGCGTATGCGATGCCAACGGGAATGGTCTTCAGTGCCAGGGCCAGCAGATAGAACGCAATGCCATAGCCGACGACCGTGATGCCGGTGGGCCCCATACGGGTAAAGCCGTCCGACGCCTTCAGGGCGGTGGTGGCGACGACCTCCGCGACGATTGCAATGGCCAGGTACAGCCAGCTCATGGGGATCCTGTTTCCCGTGGAAGGCGAAGGAGAACGGTGACGGCGCCTGCTCCGCCGTCTGGTTCGGCGCATTGTACCCAGGCCTGTACCGCTTGCAAACGGCACAGGTGAAGCCGCACGGCGGATTTCAGGACGGGCGTGCCATGCCGCGATCCGATGCCCTTGCCGTGGACGATGCACACGCAGCGGATGTCGTGTTCCACGCAGGTCGCCACGAAGCGATCCAGCCGCTCATGCGCCTGGTCTTCGGTGCTGCCGTGCAGGTCCAGAATGGCTTGTGGCCGCCATTTGCCGCGCCTCAAACCGCGCAGCAGATCGGTGCCGCATCCCGGCTGCAGGAATTCGCTGGCCTCGGGGTCGGGGGCGGCGGTTGGCCTGCGCCGGCTGCGCGTCGGTGGGGGTTCCTGCCGTGCCTCCTCGCCCTGCGCGTGGGCGCGCCGCTCGCGCAACAGGCCTTCCGGGACCCGCTTGGCGCTTCGGCGCGCACGCCCGCCGTGGCGAGCCAGCGGTTGTACGAATCGCATGGCCTGCCGGAACAAGGCCCGGTCCTCGGTGGCCAGCTCAGGCGCCGCTGGCGCGGCAGCCCGCGCTTCAGTACGTGAATTCCGAACAGGATCCGGAGCGGATGGGGCGGGGTCCTCGGCCCGCTGCGCCTGCAGCCGCCGCAAGTCCGCCAGCGTGGGTTTAGAGGACTTCATTCTCCAACCAGCGCTGTGCATCCAGGGCAGCCATGCAGCCGGTTCCGGCGCTGGTGATCGCCTGGCGGTAGACGTGATCCTGTACGTCGCCAGCGGCAAACACGCCGGGTACCGATGTCATGGTGGCCATTCCCTGCAGGCCGCCGCGGGTGATGATATAGCCATCCTTCATGTCGACCTGGTCCTGGAAGATGGCTGTGTTGGGCTTGTGGCCGATCGCGATGAAGGCACCGGTCACGGCCAGGTCCTCTGTCTCGTCGGTCTGCTTGTTGCGCAGTCGCACGCCGGTCACGCCGGAATCATCGCCCAGTACTTCCTGCAGCTCGCGAAACAGCTTGAGGCGCATGTTGCCGTGCTCGACCTTTTCCATCAGCTTGTCGACCAGAATGGGTTCGGCGCGGAATTTGTCCCGCCGATGGATCAGCGTCACGGTCCTGCAGATGTTTGCCAGGTACAAGGCTTCCTCGACGGCGGTGTTCCCGCCGCCCACTACGACCACATCCTGGTTCTTGTAGAAAAAGCCGTCGCACGTGGCGCAGCCCGAGACCCCGCGCCCCATGAAGTGCTGCTCCGACGGCAGCCCGAGATACTGCGCCGAGGCGCCGGTGGCGATGATGAGCGAATCACACGTGTAGGTCTCGCCGGTGTCTCCCGTCAACACGAACGGCCGCACCGACAGGTCTACCTTGGCGATCGTGTCGAAGACGATGTCCGTATTGAAGCGCTGGGCGTGTTCCAGGAACCGCTGCATCAGGTCCGGACCCTGGACGCCGGCCACGTCGGCCGGCCAGTTGTCGACTTCGGTGGTGGTCATGAGCTGGCCGCCCTGTTCAAGCCCCGTGATCAGGACGGGGGACAGGTTGGCCCGCGCGGCGTAGACGGCAGCGGTATAGCCGGCCGGTCCCGAGCCCAGTATCATCACTTTCGCGTGTTTTGCGGTAGACATCACAGAAAATCCATTCATCAATGACCCCGCAATTATAATGATGCGATGGCAAGAATTCCGGCTCCCTCGTCCCGCTCCTCGCGCAACGTGCGCAACGGCCCGTCGCCCCTTCAGACGCGGCTCTCAGGCCTGCTGCGTGAGGCTCGGTGGATCCTGATGGCGGTGGTCGCCGTCTGGCTCGTCCTGGTGCTCGCCACATGGCATAAATCGGATCCCGGGTGGTCACACTCCGTCTACAGCGGATCCACGCTGAACTGGGGCGGCACCTTTGGCGCCTATGTCGCGGATCTGCTTCTGTACCTGTTCGGGGCGACAGCGTGGCTCTGGGTGCTGTGGCTGGGGCGGCGCGTGGCGGCGGGCTTCTACCGGCTTACCCGTGTCGTCCTCCCCACCAAGGTCCCCGAGATCCTGCCGCGCGTGCGCTGGGAGGTCGGTATCGGCTTCACGCTGCTGTTCCTGGGATGCATGGGCATCGAAGCGCTGCGGCTGAAGGCCTGGGGTGCGGCGCTGCCGGCGGGTGCCGGCGGGCAGCTGGGGCGCCTGCTGGCCAGTAGCCTGGCCGAGCTGATGGGCGCCGCCGGCGGCACGCTGTTGCTGCTGGCGTTCATCGTCATGGGGTCCAGCCTGTTCTTCGGATTTTCCTGGCTCAACATCTCGGAACGGATCGGGCTCTGGCTGGAACGCAGCATCCGCGGGGCGCTGGACGTGAAGAACGCCTGGCAGGATCGGCGGGCGGGGGTCACGGCACAGGCGGAGCGCCAGGAGCTGGTCGAGACGCGCCAGCCGCAGTTCGTCCATGAGCAGCCAGTCCGTATCGAACCTTCCGTCACCACGGTCCCCAGGTCGCCTCGCGTGCAGCAGGAAAAACAGCAAACACTGTTCACCGCGCGCGAAGAGCCCGATATGGTCGGACGACTGCCGCCGCTGTCGCTGCTGGATCCGGTGGAGCAGACCCAGGAGACCGTCTCGCCCGAGACGATCGAATTCACCTCGCGTCTGATTGAAAAGAAGCTGTCCGACTTCGGGGTCAGCGTCACCGTAGTGTCGGCACAGGCCGGCCCGGTGATCACGCGTTACGAGATCGAACCCGCCACCGGCGTGAAGGGCAGTCAGATCGTGAATCTGGCCAAGGATCTGGCTCGGGCTCTCAGCCTGGTGCGGATCCGGGTGGTAGAGACCATTCCCGGGAAAAACCTGATGGGACTGGAACTTCCCAATCCGCGCCGCCAGATGGTGCGCCTGTCGGAAATTCTGGGGTCCCAGATCTATCACGCCAGCGGTTCCCTGCTGACCATGGCGCTGGGCAAGGACATTGCCGGCAATCCTGTCGTGGCGGATCTGGGCAAGATGCCGCATTTGCTGGTGGCCGGAACGACGGGGTCGGGCAAGTCCGTCGGGATCAACGCCATGATCCTGTCCCTGCTCTACAAGGCCGACGCCAGTCAGGTGCGCCTGATCCTGATCGACCCGAAAATGCTGGAGATGTCCGTCTACGAAGGCATTCCCCACTTGCTCGCGCCGGTGGTCACGGACATGCGTCACGCGGCCAATGCGCTGAACTGGTGCGTGGCCGAGATGGAAAAGCGCTACAAGCTCATGAGCAAGCTGGGGGTGCGGAACCTGGCGGGCTACAACACCAAGATCCGCGAAGCCCAGAAGCGCGAGGAACCGGTCCCCAATCCGTTTTCCCTGACGCCGGACGCGCCTGAGCCCCTCGGGACGATGCCGATGATCGTGGTGATCATCGACGAGCTGGCCGACCTGATGATGGTAGTCGGAAAGAAGGTCGAAGAACTCATTGCCCGGCTCGCCCAGAAGGCGCGGGCGGCCGGCATCCACCTGATTCTGGCCACTCAGCGTCCCAGTGTGGACGTGATCACGGGCCTCATCAAGGCGAACATCCCGACACGCATTGCTTTCCAGGTGTCCTCGAAGGTCGATTCGCGCACCATCCTGGACCAGATGGGAGCCGAAGCGCTGTTGGGACAGGGCGACATGCTGTACCAGCCGCCCGGCGCCAACGTGCCGACCCGGGTGCATGGGGCCTTTGTGCACGACGATGAGGTCCACCGCGTGGTCGATGCACTCAGGGCGGACGGCGAACCCGACTACATCGACGGCGTGCTGGATGGCACGGTGCCGGGTGAAACCGGAGACGGAGTGGGTTCGGTCACCGGTTTCACCGACCAGGAATCCGACCCGCTGTACGATCAGGCGGTCGAGATCGTCCTACGCAACCGCCGGGCTTCGATTTCCTCGGTGCAGCGGCATTTGCGGGTCGGCTACAACCGCGCCGCGCGCCTGCTGGAGCAAATGGAACGTTCCGGCCTGGTGTCGGCCATGCAGCCCAATGGCAACCGCGAGATCCTGGCGCCGGCGAGTAGCGCGGCCGACGATGATTGACATACGGTTGGGGTGAGCGGTTCGACCGGCGCCCCGCTTCAGACGGACCTTTCAGGAAATGCGTTGATGGAAATCTTGCAGATGCGAGGGAATGTTCAGTCCTCTCTGCGGTGGAAACAGCGGACTGCCGGGCGTGGCGCGGTCGCGCGCGGGCGCCGGGTCCTGGGTGGCCTTGCGGCCGCAGTGCTGCTGACGCTGCCGTTGTCGTCCGTAGCGGCCACGGCCAGTGCACAGCTTCAGTCCTTCGTGGACAAGGTCCACTCGGCCACTGGGCAGTTCCAGCAGGATCGCTCAGGTGATGGCGCGGCCGCGCAGCGTTCGCAAAGCGGCACGTTCGCTTTCCAGCGGCCCGGCAAGTTTCGCTGGCAGGTGACCAAACCCTATGCGCAGCTCATCGTCTCCGATGGCCGGCATGTATATCAGTACGATCCCGATCTGGAGCAGGTGACTGAACGCAAGGCCAGCCAGGCCGTGGGGGCATCGCCTGCCGCGTTGCTGTTTGGTTCCGGGTCGTTGGGCGATGCCTTCACGCTGAAGGACCAGCCCGATCGGGACGGGTTCCAGTGGCTGCGTGCGACGCCCAAGAGTACCGATGCCGGTTTCGCCCATGTAGACATTGCATTTTCTGCGGGGGTGCCGGTGCGGCTGGAATTGCTGGACGCCTTTGGGCAGACCACACGCATTGTGCTGAGCCAGATGAAAGCCAATCCGGCCATCGCGGCAGATCAGTTTCAGTTCACCGTGCCCCAGGGTGCGGCGCTGGTCAAGATGAATGAATGAGCACCCAGGATAACCTGCCGGGCATGGAGCCGCCGCCGCCCACGGGGCCGCGGCCGGCTCACTCCCGACGGAGCCCAGCATCCGGTCAACCGGGCGCCGTCGCGCCGGGCCCCGTGCTGAGCGCGCCGCTGGCAGAGCTTTTGCGGCCCAGGACGCTTGCGGATGTCGTCGGCCAATCCCAGCTTTTGGGCGAAGGCAAGCCGCTACGCCTGGCGTTCGAGGCCGGCAAGCCGCATTCCATGATCTTTTGGGGCCCGCCGGGCGTGGGCAAGACCACGCTGGCGCGGTTGATGGCGGATGCCTTCGATTGCGAGTTCATCGCGCTGTCGGCGGTGTTCTCGGGCGTCAAGGACATCCGGGCCGCGATGGAGCAGGCTCAGCGGCACCAGGCCGAAGGCCGCCAGACCATTCTTTTCGTGGATGAGATCCACCGCTTCAATAAATCGCAGCAGGACGCGTTGCTGCCGTATGCCGAAAGCGGCCTGGTCACGCTGGTGGGCGCCACGACGGAGAACCCGTCGTTCGAGGTCAATTCGGCATTGCTGTCGCGCGCCCAGGTCTATGTGCTGGAGCCGCTCACCGATGACGATTTGCGGCAGCTTCTCGTGCGGGCGCGGGCGCAGGCGCTGGGCGATCTGGAATTCGATGACCTGGCGGTGGATACGCTCATCGGCTATGCGGATGGCGACGCGCGGCGGTTTCTGAACCTGCTGGAACAATGCCACACGGCGGCCGGCGCGGCCGGCGTTACCCGGGTGGACGCGGCCTTCGTCCGGAATGCGCTGACGCTCAACAGCCGCCGATTCGACAAGGGCGGCGACAACTTCTACGACCAGATTTCGGCCTTGCACAAATCGGTGCGAGGCTCGCACCCCGATGCGGCGCTGTACTGGCTGTGCCGCATGCTCGACGGCGGCGCCGATCCGCGCTATCTGGCGCGGCGCATCGTACGCATGGCGTGGGAAGACATTGGCCTGGCCGATCCCCGGGCGATCCAGATCGTCAATGACGCGGCAGCCACCTATGAGCGGCTGGGTTCCCCCGAAGGCGAACTCGCGCTGGGCCAGGCGGTGATCTACCTGGCCGTCGCCGCCAAGAGCAATGCCGGCTACCTGGCGTACAACCGGGCGCGCGCCTTCATCCGGCAGGACAAGAGCCGGGAAGTGCCCGTCCACCTGCGCAACGCCCCGACCAAGCTCATGAAAGAGTTGGGCTACGGTCACGACTACCGTTACGCGCATGATGAACCCGAGGCCTATGCCGCCGGCGAGACTTATCTTCCCGATGGCATGGCCGAGCCTGGGTGGTACCAGCCCACGCCGCGCGGGCTGGAAGCGAGGATTGCCGAGAAGCTGGCGCACCTGCGCCAGTTGGACAAGGACGAGCCCGGGGACTGAAATCCGGGCGCCAGAACGCGTCCGGCCGACCCGGCGCCGCCTCAGATCCGGTAGCTTTCCAGCGTGGCGGGGTGGAACAGTTCGGAGACGTCCACCAGCCGGCTGGAGACGCCCTGGGCATGGTGGTGTGCGAGGAAATATTCCAGGACATGCTGATTTTCGTGGGCCCCGTAGGTCCAGAAATCCATGCCCATATGCGTCTGGGCCAGCCGCAGCTGTTCTTCGACGAAGGGCAGCGTAACCTTCGTGGCCGAGGTGTCGGCCAGCGCTTCCAACGCCAGCGCCTTGGACTGATTGAAGGCTTTTTGCAGCGCGACGGGCAACCAGGGATGGGCCTCGGCCAGGCTGCGGCGCACGCCCAGCAAGTGCATGATGGGGAAGATCTTCGTGCGCTTGTAATAGTCCAGCGCCGCTTCGGTGGGATCGTCGAACAGCCAGCGCAGCCGCGGATTGTCCGTGGTGAAGCAGCGCGGCGCCCTGGGGCCGATGTAGGCGTCGATCTCGCCGCGATCCAGCATGTCTCCCAGCGTCCGGTCGGCAGGGATGTCCTCCATCACGACGCCGTCGGGCAGGTTCGTCTTCAGCTTTTCCACGCGTCCCGGGTCTTCCACCCCGCCGCGCAGCCAGTGAATGTTCCGGGAGTGCACGTTGAAGTCATCCTGCAGGAACGCCCGCGTCCAGACGTTGGCCGTGAGCTGCCATTCAGGAGTGCCGACCCGCCTTCCGGCCAGGTCGGCCGGTGTGCGGATGCCGCTGTCTGTGTGAACGATGATCGAGCCGTGGCGGAAGGCGCGGGATAGAAACACCGGGATCCCGACGTAGGGATTGTCGCCCCGCGCCACGCGCAAGGTGAAACTGCTCAGGGACAGCTCGCACACGTCGAAGGACTCGTGGCGCATGGCCCGGAAGAAGATCTCCTCGGGCGAGAGCTTCATGACGACGGGATCTACGCCGTCGACCAGAACCTGCCCGTCGATGATGGCGCGGTTGCGATCATAGTCCCCGATGGCAAAGGACAGTTTCAGATTGGACATGGCTAGGGGCTCCTGGATTTACTGGCGGGGCGGGATCTGGATCAGTGTATCGAACTGCTGCTGGGTCAGCGGCTGGCTCAGCGCCTTGAACGCGATCCCGTCCTTGTTCAGCAGATCCAGGCCGATCATCTTGTCGGGATCGATGAGGCTTTTCGGGAAGAATTCGTCGCGCACCTTGCGGGCGGTGGCGATGTCCGTCTTGTTGAACGTCGCAAAGGCCTTCAGCGGTGCATCCCCGTTGTACATCCAGTCGATGGTTTCACGGTATGCGGCCATGAAGCGCTTGAGCTGGTCCTGCTTGTGCTCCAGGACGTTCACGTTGGCGACCAGTGTGCGGATGGACTCGTGGCGAATCTCGTCCAGGTCGTTGGCCTTGGCGACGATGCGGATCTTGCCCTTGGACAGGGCATCGAAGCCGAAGGGCGGCGCGGACCAGCCCACGTCCACCTGCCCCGTCATGACCTGGGTGAAGGTGGCCGACGGGCTGCCGGTGGCCACGAACTTGGACTTGATGCCATAGGCCTTGGCAAAGCCCAGCACCACGCTGTTGGTCGATGAGCCGTTGGTCGAATAGGCGATCGTGGTCTTGGGCGTGGCATCCTTGATGCTGTGCAGCGGCGAGTCCGAACGCACATACCAGAAGTCAGCGGCACCCGTGGCTTCAGCGCCGATGATGCGCACCGGGGCCCCCTTCTGGAAGGCGGAGAACACGCCGATGGTGCCGGCGGCCACGCCGATATCCACGCTGTTGGAGATCACGGCCTGCAGCGTTTCACCGCCGCCTTGGGTGTACAGGATCTCCAGGTCCAGTCCATGCTTCTTGAAGATCCCGGCATCCTGGCCGAGCTGGGCCACGATGGTGTCCCAGTTGCCGCGCTGGCCGACGGCGAGTTTGAGCGTGTCGTTGGCCTGGGCAGGTGTCGCGCAGACGCAAGCTGAAGCAAGGGCGAGAATGCCCAGTAAGGGGCGAGAGTTTCGCATGGCAGATGTCTCCTTGGTGTTGTCTTTGGGGGTTAGCGACGGTCGGGCGCGGCCCAGTGGCTCAGGGCAGAGTTGGCCAGCACGGCCAGGCCGAAGATGGCGATGAGCAGGGCATACATGGCCTGCATGTCGAAGTGCTGATAGTTCTGGATGACCAGGTATCCCAGTCCCCGGTTGGACAGTTTGGTTTCGGCCAGCAGGACACCGATCACGGCCACCCCGAAACCCATGCGCAGGCCGTTGATGACGGGGCCGCGCATGGCGGGCAGGTAGATCTTCAGCACTTTCTGCAGGGTGGTGGCACGCAGACTGACGCCTACGCACTTCAGGATGAAGGGAATTTCCCGCATGCCGGCCGCCACGGCCAGAGCAACCGGAAAGAAACACGACAGCGCTCCCAACGCGACCTTGGAGCCGGGACCGACACCGAACCACAGGATCATTAGCGGAAAGAAGATGATCTTGGGTGTCGGACCCAGGTAGTACAGGTAGCGCTCGAAAGCGCGCTCCAGAATGCGGCTGGCTCCCAGCAGCATGCCGCAGGCCAGTCCCGCCACGGTGCCGATGAGAGAGGCTCCGATGACTTCCGCCAGCGTCACCCAGAGGTTCCGATAGAAATCAGGGTCCAGCAGAAGCTGGTACAGGCCGACCGCAATGTCGGGCAGACCCAGCACCACGTCCTGGTAGAACAGCCCCGACTGGGCCAACAATTGCCAGGCCAGCAGCAGGATGGCAATGATGAACAGGCGCAGCCGGAGGACGCGGCGACGTGTGTCCGCGTCGCGCGTCAGCGGTTTCCGGGGCTTAGCCATTTCTGCAGGCTCTCCAGGATGACGAAAACGATGATGCTCACCAGGATCACGAATCCGATCGCGGCATAGGTGCCGGGCAAGTCATAGCGCTCGGCCAGTTCGTTGATGAGGGGTCCCAGGCCGCCGAAGTTGATCAGGAATTCGACCCCCACCACATTGATGAGCGCGAAGATCAGGCCGATGCGCAGCCCCGAGAAAATGCCCGGCAGGGCGGCGGGAAACATGATCTTCCAGAACAGGGCCCAGGATCCCAGCCGCAGGCTCTTGCCCACGTTGATCAGGGCGGGGCGTACCGACTGCAGGCCGTCGGTCGTCATGAGGATCACCGGCGGCAGACCGGAGAGCACGCCGATCACGATGATGGTCGAGGCGCTGCGCCCGAACATGACCAGAAACAGCGGGTAGGCCAGCACAATGGGTGCGGCCGCGAGCGCCGCGATCCAGGAGCCGATGGCCTGCCGCAGCAGGTGAGCGCTGTAGAGCAGCGCCCCCAACGGCACACCGATGCAGGCGACCAGCACGGCGGCAATGCCGGCCTCGCTGCCAGTAATGAGGAACCGGTGCAGCACGTTTTCCTGCGTGATGATTCGGCCGAACGCCATCACCACCGCCGATGGCTGTGGGACCAGAAACGGGTTGAGCAGGGCCGATCGGACCATCAGTTCGACGATCCCGAAGAACGCAACGAGTACGGCCAGGCCAGCCAGTTCCGGCCCGAAGCGGAGGGCTGCGGATTCAGGCCTGCGCATGAGCGGTTCCCTGTGCCTGAGCCTCGGACTCTCGCATGCCGCGGCCGGCTTCTTCGCGCAGGTCGCTCCAGATCTGGGCGACGTAGTGTCCGAAGGCATCGCTGCTCAGCATCTCCGACGTTCTCGGGCGTGGCAGATCGATGGGCAGGATGCGCTTGTTGCGGCCCGGCCTGTAGGTCATGATCATCACCCGATCCGAGAGCTGCACGGCTTCGGCGATGTTGTGCGTGATGAGCAGTACGGTCTGGTTCAGCGCGGCCTGGATCTGTGAGACCTTGTCGCCCAGCAACAGCCGGGTCTGCTCGTCGAGGGCGGCAAAGGGCTCGTCCATGAGCAGCAGCTTGGGCTCGAAGACCAGTGTGCGGGCGATGGACACTCGCTGACGCATGCCGCCCGAAAGCTGCGCGGGATAGCTGCGCTCGAAGCCTGACAATCCCACCAGATCGATGAAGTGCCGGGCCTTTTCCAACCGGGAGGCCTTGGGCATCCCCTGCAGCTCCAGTGGGAAGGCGACGTTTTCGATGACGGTGCGCCAGGGAAACGTGGAGTCCTCCTGGAACACCATCCCGATGGCGGGGTGCGGTCCGCGGATGGTTTCGTTCTCGATGCGGATGGCTCCGGCGCTCGTTGGCAACAAGCCGCCGATCATGCTGAACAGCGTGGACTTCCCGCAGCCGGAAGGTCCGATGATGGAGACGAATTCCCCGCGGCTGACGGAGAGCGAGATGTCGCTGACGGCGTCGATCCGGCCATCGGCCGTGTCGAAATGCCGGCTGACCTGGTCCACGGTGAGGATGGGTGCCGGGGTCCGCGCGCTGGCCGCGCTGCCGGGCTGTCTGCTGGCAGTATTCATGGACTCAGTCCGCCTGTTGTTCAGTCAGTGCGTTCGTCATGGCCGGTGTGTAGCCCGAGGCGACCCGGGTGTCGATGACGACCACGCGACCCTGGTCGAAGTCCCTCAGTGCGTCGGCGCAGACCCGGTCCAGCTCCTGCACGGTTTCCACCGGTCCGTAGGCGACCGCTCCTTGGGCTCGCGCGAGGCTCGCAATGTCCACGTCGGGATCGGCGATGCGCTGGCCGATCCATTTGTTGCCCACGGCGCGTCCGCGGGCTCGGGCGACACGTTCCTGGTGCACTTCGTCGTTGAAGAAAGACTGGTTGTTGGCCACCACGCAAATCAGCGGGATGCGATAGTGTACGGCCGTCCACAGGGCGGTTGCCCCCATGAGGAAATCGCCGTCGCCGCAGATTCCAAGCGGGATGCGGGAGGAGCCTCGCAGCGCCAGCGCCGCCCCCACGGTCAGGCCGGGACCCGCGCCCACGCCGCCGCCGCCATCCGAGCCCAGGAAGTCCAGCGGATGGTGGAAGGGCCACAGGGAGCCGTCCCACCCCAAAGGCAGGTGCGTGAGCGAGACTTGGCGGCCAGCCAGGCATGCGCGCAAGCCGCGGGCGAGCTCGGCCATGGAGAGCCAGGAGGGTTGGGGGGCGGGGGCCGCCGGAAGGGTCGGGACCCCGACGGCGGAGGGTGGAAGCGTGTCGTCCGGCGTAAACCCCAACGCCCGGTTCAGATTGTTGACCAGCAAGTCGGGTTCGGCCTGGATATGGAGATCCACTACCGGAAGCGCCTGGTAATCCATGCTCCAGCCCCGATGGAGCGTGTGGTCAACCGAAATCTGAACGATTCGGGCATTCGGGCGGGCATTCGGGAAGGCGGTCTGTTGCAGGCCCCCGAGGTCCACCCAGTCCAGGCTGATGATGAGGTCGGCCCGTCGCACGGCTTCCAGAGAGGCCGCATCGGCGAAGATGCCGGGAGCGCCGGCATGCAGCCGATGGTCCGTCGGGAACGCGGCGCCGACCTTCAGGTCGGTCAGCACCTGAGCTCCGATGCCCTCGGCAAGGCTCACTCGCTGTGCCCAGCATGAGGTGTCGCGCGAAACGCGGCCCATCAGGATGACAGGGTGGCGCGCGTCATGAATGAGCCGGACCAGTTCCGCGATCTGATCGGCAGAGGCGCCGGCTTGCGTGGCCGGGATGAAGTCGGCTGGACTTGACGGTGGCAAAGGTGAATCGAGAGCCTGCTCCTGCACGCTGACGTCCAGGTTGACGTAGACCGGCGCCCGGGGCGCGGACTCCGTGAGCCATCTCGCCCGGTACAGTGCCTCCCGGGCGGCGGCGGGTGACCCGGGCAGATCATCCCATTTGGTGTAACCGCGCACCAGAGCGCCCTGGTCGCGCGCTGTGTGGATCCACTCGATCCAGGGCCGCCGTTGGGCGGCATCCAGGCGGCCCGTCGCGCCCAGCAGCAGCAGCGGCATGCGGTCGCACCACGCGTTGAAGACCGCCATCGTGGCATGCATCAATCCCACGTTCGCGTGCACGGCCACAGCCATGGCCTTGCCTGTGACTTTGGCATAACCGTGGGCGATCGCCACCGCATGCTCTTCGTGCAGGCACAGCAGCATCTGTGGTGCGCGATTGCCCAGGTGGTTCACCAGGCTGTCATGCAGGCCGCGATAGCTCGCCCCGGGGTTGAGGGCGATGTAGGGAAGGTCCAGAGCCTGAAGGGTCTCGGCGATGACGTCGCTGCCGAACATGGGTTGGCCCGGGCTGTATGAGGCTGGCTGCTCCCCGGGATTCAGGAGCGGTGCCGGCGTACGGTCCGGAGCGGTGCTGACGGGCTTTTGCATAAATGGGTTCGTGTTGTGCGTGGAGGCGGCTTGGAGACGGCTCATTGCTGTGGCGGAATCTGAATGAGTGTCCCGATCTGCTGAGGAGTCAGCGGGGAAGACAGCGTCTTGAATGCCGTGCCTTCGCGGACCATTGCATCGATTCCATTGACCTTGTCCGGATCCAGCATGGCTTTTGGATGAAACTCATCGCGGACCCGGCGCGCAGTATCCAGGTCGACCTTTGCGAATTTGGCGTACGCCTTCAGGGCATCATCCCCGCTGTACATCCAATCCAGCGTTTCGCGATAGGCGTCCATGAACTTCTGGATGGCATCGTGTTTGTCTTTCAGGGCCGATGCGTTGCTGATGTTGACCCGGACACTCTCGTGCCGGATTTCGTCCAGGTCGTAGGCCTTGCCGACGATCCGGATCTTCCCGTTGGCGAGATCCTTGAAGCCGAATGGCGGCGAAGCCCAGCCCACATCCACCTGCCCGCTCATGACCTGCGTGAGCGTCGATACGGCGTTCCCGGTGGGAACGAGCTTCGATTTCAGGCCATACGCCTTCGCGAACCCCAGCGCGATGCTGTTGGTGGAAGACCCGTGTGTAGAGTAGGCGATGGTGGTGTCCTCCGCCGCGTCCTTGATGCTTTTCAGCTTGGAGTCGGAACGTACATACCAGAACTCTCCAGACCCTGTCGCTTCCGAGCTGATGATGCGCACCGGCGCGCCTTTTGCGTATGCCGCAAATACCCCGATGGTCCCCACCCCGGTGCCGATGTCCACGCTGCCCGAAATGACGGCTTGCATGGTTTCGCCCCCGCCCTGCGTGTAGAGCAGCTCGAGGTCGAGTCCGTGCTTCTTGAAAATTCCGGCATCAGTCCCGAGCTGGACAATGCCTGTGTCCCAATTTCCGTGCTGCCCGATGGCGACCTTGAGCGTCTGTGCCGCGAACGCGGACGACGAACACACGCAGGCCAGCAGGGCAGCACCCAGCATCGAGGTCAAGGGCTTGATCATCATGGTGTCTCCTGGTGGTTTATTTATTTATTCATTTATGTGTTTGCTCGGCCGGCGCGCGTTTGCAGGCCGTGAGTTTCGGGGGTGCTAGCGGGCGACGGCCCCCCTGAAACGTACGTGAACGTTCTTTGTCTGCGTGAATCCAATCAACTCGTCGAAGCATTCTTCCCGGCCCGTGCTGGATTGTTTGAAGCCGCCGAACGGGGCCGAGAGGAAGTGGCGTCCGACTTCGTTCACCCAGACGTAGCCCGCTTCGATTCGCTCGGCCGTGCGCAGTGCCGTGGAGAGGTCGTTGGTCCAGATGGAGCAGGTCAGTCCGTACTCCAGCGCATTGACCTGCGAGATGACGGCTTCCTCGTCGTTCCAGCGCAGGACGGACAGCACGGGTCCGAAGATTTCTTCCCGGGCGATGCGCATGTCCGCCGTCACGTCGCTGAAGATGGTGGGCATGACGAACAGGCCTTTTGAGAGCGCGGGGTCATCCGGGACCCGTCCACCGTAGGCCAGGGTGGCGCCTTCGCGCTTGCCATGCTCGATGTATTCCAGAATCCGCTGATGCTGCCGCGCGTCCACGATGGCTCCCATGGTCGTGGCGGACAGTTGTGGCAAGCCCGGCTTGAATTCCGGCAAGCGCTGCAGTACGGCAGCGAGCACCTGGTCGTGAATGGCTTCGTGCAGGAACACCCGACTGGTCGAACCGCAGGATTGGCCGCACCAGGCGAAGTTCATCCCGGCGACTATGGCGTCCGCCAGCGCCGGGAGGTCGCTGTCGGGGAAGCCGATCAGCGCGTTCTTGCCGCCGAGCTCGAGTAGAACCGGTTTCAGAGTGTCCGAAGCGGCCTTCATTACGGCGCGGCCCGCGACGATGCTGCCGATGAGGCCAATCTTCGCTACGCCGGGGTGCCGCACCAGCGCCTCTCCGGTTTCCTTTCCGTGGCCGGTCACGACGTTGAAGACCCCGCGAGGGAACACATCGTTCCAGAGTTCGGCCAGCCGCAGCGTCGACAGGGGCGCCTGTTCCGGCGGCTTGACGATCACGGTGTTGCCGGCCGCCAGCGGCGCGGCGACTTTTCCGGCGGAAAACATGACGGGATGGTTGAACGCCCCAATACGGGCTACGACGCCGAGCGGCTGACGTAACGTGAAGTTGAACCGCCCGCTACCCATGGGGATCGTTTCGCCCTTGACTTGGGTGATCAGGCCCGCGAAGAACTCGAGCTGCTGGGCGGCGGCTTCGATGTCGCCTGACATGGGGGTGATGGCATTGCCGCCGTCGTAGGCATCGATGAGCGCCAGCTCGTCGCGGTGGCGGCGGATGACGTCAGCCGCGTGGCGGAGGACGCGCGCCCGCTCGAACGGCGGCGTGTCGCGCCATTGGCGAAAAGCCGTATCTGCGGCCCGGACGGCGGCGTCCACGTCGCGATCCGAAGCATCGGCGCACGGCCCGAGTGCCGTTCCATCTCCGGGACTGAAGAGTTCCCAGGACGCGCCACGCTCGGCTTCGTGCCACTCGCCGCCGTAGAACAGCTGCCGGTGTGCGGGCAGGACGGGCGGGAGCGAAGATGAGAGGGCGGGCGTGGGGGTGGGTGGCATGGGATCGTCCTGAGGCGTCTCGGAATGAGGTTCATGTTAAGAACGGGTAGGGTGGGCGTCCAGAACGGCTTTTGTTGCTCTGCTCAAAGTATTTTGTATGGCTCGTGCTATAGTGGGCTGGCGCCTCCACGAGGCGGCAACGTGGCCGTATGTTCCGATCCGCTTTGCTCAGGGGGCCGTCATCAATCTACGCCAACTCCGCTATTTCACCCGCATCGTCGAAGCCGGCAGCATCACGCAGGCCGCCAATGAACTGTATGTGGCACAGCCGGCCCTGGGTTCTCAGATGCGCCTGCTGGAGGCCGAGCTTGGCGTCAACCTGCTGCAGCGGCATTCGCGCGGAGTCCGCACCACGCCGACGGGGGATCTGCTCTACCGCCGCGCGCTGCCCATCCTCCAGGATCTGGAGTCCTTGCGCCAGGAGGTCATGGCATCGGGCCATGGCCGTCGGGAAAGCCTGGTTTTGGGGGTGACCCCCGGAATCGCCAACGTCCTGGGCAGCGGCCTGCTGGTGCAGGCGCGCGACGCCGTTCCCACCGTGCACATCAGCCTGGTCGAGGAAATGAGCTACGTGCTGGCCGATGCCGTGATGCGCGCGGATGTGGATCTGGCGCTGGCCTACGAGGTCGGCGACAAGCCTGCGTTGCGGAGCACCGCGTTGCTCCAGGAAGAACTGGTGTTTGTCTCGAAGCCGTCGTCTCCCTTCTCGCAATGCGACGAAGGCGGGGCGGCGGAGATCACGCTGGCGCAGGCTGTGTCGCACCCGCTGGTCCTGGCCGACGGGCGCGATCCCGTCCGCCGCCTGATCGAGAGAGAGGCGGGGCGGCTGGCCTGCGTGTTCAGCGTGGCGTACGAGGCATCCTCCATTTCGACGATGAAGAACATCATCCTGCACGGCGAGGCCGCGGGCATCCTGCCGCGCGGCACCGTGATGGCGGAGTTGCGCTCAGGCGCCCTGCGAATGCGCAGGATCGTCAAACCGACGCTGTGCCGGCGGCTCTACCTGATCGAACGTGCCCAGCGGCAGCCGCTGCAGGCGGAATCTGCCGTGCTGGCGTTCATCAATGCCATGGTGGACCAGTTCGCGCGGGAGCAGGGCGATCTGGTTCATGACCTTCATCGCGTGGCGCCGGGGTAGAGGTTGACGCGGGCATCGACCAGGCACGCATCGGGAGTCTCGGGGTGGATGTCCAGCCGGAAGGCGGGGATGTAATCCAGCGTCAGGTGCAACGTGTCGCCGGCGGCCAGCGTGCGGGAGCCGCCCATCCGTGGCGGAAAATCCAGCCTGAACCGGCCTTGCGTGCAGTACAGGATGGTGTCGCCGGGGCGCAGTGCGATGGCCTGGGTACCGCGCCGCAGATCGATGCAGCCATGGGCGTGCTTGCGCCGGAGCATCAGGTTGAAGTCGCGCGCCGGGCCGCCGAGCAGCTCGGCGGTATAGGGCGTCTCACCCGCGAAGTACAGTCTTGAGCCCGGTTCCAGCAGCGTGACGGCCCCCGTGTCGGTCCGCGTCAGGCGCACGGCGCCCCCGTCGGTCACCATCAGGATGCGGTCGTAGCCCTCCCAGGCTGAAAACGGACCCGGCGCATTGATCTCGGCGGCGCTCACGCGCCAGACGCAGTCCTCCAGGCTCGCGCCTTCGGGATGGATGGCAAGCTGGCGCGTGATTCCGCCGCCGTTCTTCCAGGGTTGCGGCCGAATTTCCTCGGCGGTGGTGATCCGGATCTGGTCGTGCATATGGGCGGTGGTGACGGTGCGGGTTTTGCGTCGCGCCGTCGGGTGACGGGTCGACTCCTGAATTTAATACAATACGGGCCTTGTTTCCCCGATTTCCCTATTCCGTTTGACACCATGCTAGACACCAATCTGCTGCGCAAGGACCTGGACCACGTGGTTCGCACGCTCGCTCGCCGCGGCTTTGTTTTCGACGCGGATCGCTATCACGCGCTGGAAGCCCGACGCAAGTCCGTCCAGGTGCGCACCGAGGAACTTCAGGCTCGCCGGAACGCGCTGGCCAAGCAGATCGGCCAACTGAAGTCGCGTGGCGAAGACGCATCCGGCCTGCTGGCTGAGTCGCAGTCCATCCCCGATCAGCTCAAGGTGCTGGAGCAGGACCTGGCGGCCGTGCAACAAGAACTGCGGGACTGGCTCATGACCATTCCCAATCTGCCTGATGACAGCGTGCCTGACGGCCTGTCCGATGCGGACAACGTTGAAGTGCGGCGCTGGCTGCCCGCTGCGGCGGACGCCAATGGCAATCCGGCGCCGCTCGCGTTCCAGCCCCGGGACCATGTGGACCTTGCCGAGCCGTTCGGGCTGGACTTCGAATCGGCGCGTGCCCTGGTCGGTGCGCGCTTCATGATGCTGCGCGGCCCCATTGCCCGGCTGCACCGGGCGCTGGCGCAGTTCATGCTGGATCTGCAGACGGGCGAGCATGGCTACCAGGAATGCTATACCCCGTACATCGTGAACAGCGAGACGCTGTTCGGGACCGGGCAGCTTCCCAAGTTCAAGGACGACATGTTCTGGGTGACGCGTGGCGGCAAGGGCAGCACGCCGGATGACGAGGGGCAGGCCGAAGAGCTCTATCTGATTTCCACGGCCGAGATTCCGCTGACTGGCACCGTGCGCGACCGCATCGTGGATGCCGCAGACCTGCCCATCCGGTTGACGGCGCATACGCCGTGCTTTCGCTCCGAGGCCGGCAGTGGCGGCCGCGACCTGCGCGGACTGATCCGCCAGCACCAGTTCGACAAGGTGGAGATGGTGCAGATCGTGCATCCGGACGAGTCCTGGAAGGCATTGGACGAGATGGTGGGGCATGCGGAACATGTGCTTCAGGCGCTGCGTCTGCCCTACCGGGTGGTGCTGCTGTGCACGGGCGACATGGGCTTCAGCTCGGCCAAGACCTTCGACCTGGAAGTCTGGCTGCCGGCGCAGAATACCTGGCGGGAAATCTCGTCCGTGTCCAATTGTCTGGGCTTCCAGGCACGGCGCCTGCAGGCGCGTTTCCGTCCGGCGGGACCCAAGGCCAAGCCGGAGTTCGTCCACACGCTGAACGGTTCGGGGCTCGCCGTGGGCCGCGCCATGGTCGCAGTCCTGGAAAACTACCAGCAGGCGGACGGCAGCATTGTCGTGCCCGACGTGCTGCGGCCTTATATGGGCGGCCTGGAAGTCATCCGGGCGGATTGATCGGAGATCTCCTCATGGCGACTGGTCCAACCCTGTGGAAAAACCTTCGCCTGGTGCCGCCCGGTTGGAGCGCGGGCGAGATACCGGCCTGCGATCTGCTCACCGAAGGGGGCCGCATCGTGTGGCTGGGCGCGCCGGGGGAGGCGCCTGCTGATCTCGCTTCCGGCGCGGCTCACCGCGATCTGGGCAACGCGCTGGTCACTCCGGGGCTGGTCGATTGCCATACCCACCTCATTCACGGCGGCCAGCGCGCCGACGAATTTTCCATGCGGCTGGCCGGCGCGAGCTACGAAGCGATTGCGCGGCAGGGCGGCGGCATCCTTTCCAGCGTACGTGCCACGCGTGCCGCATCCGAGGACGAGCTGTTTGCCCGGGCCTTGCGCCGGCTCGATGCGCTGCGCGCCGAGGGTGTCACGGCCATCGAAATCAAGTCGGGCTATGGGCTGGATCTGGCGACGGAGCGCAAGATGCTGCGGGTGGCCAGGCGGCTGGGAGAAGTCCGCCCCGTGACGGTGCGTACGACCTTCCTGGGGGCCCATGCACTGCCCCCGGAATATGCAGGTCGCGCCGATGAATACATTGACCTGGTGTGCGACATCATGCTGCCGGTGCTGGACGAGGAGGGGCTGGTCGACGCCGTGGACGTGTTCTGCGAGAACATCGGGTTTTCGCTGGCGCAGTCCGAACGGGTGCTGCAGGCCGCCACGCAGCGGGGCCTGGCTGTCAAGATGCATGCCGAGCAGTTGTCTCTGATGGGCGGCACGGCGGTGGCCGCGCGCTACGGGGCCTTGTCCGCCGATCATCTGGAATATTTGGACGAAGCCGGCGTGAAGCTCATGCATGATGCCGGAATGGTGGCCGTGCTGCTGCCGGGGGCCTTCTATTTCCTGCGTGAAACGCGCCGTCCGCCCATCGATCTGCTACGTCGCCACGGCGTACCGATGGCACTGGCGACCGACTGCAACCCGGGGACTTCTCCGAGCACGTCCCTGCTGCTCATGATGAACATGGCCTGCACGTTGTTTCGCATGACGGTGGGCGAAGCGCTGGACGGGGTGACGCGGCACGCGGCGGACGCCTTGGGCGCCCCCAGCGTGAGCGGCCGCCTGGCGGTGGGACATCTGGCCGACTTTGTGGCCTGGCACGTCGACAGTCCGGCCGAGCTCGCTTACTGGACCGGCCTGCCTCGCTGCGGTCTGGTCGTGCGACACGGCGAGGTTGTGCATGAGGCGGCCCTCTGATCGGCAGGGCGCTGGATCAAGGGACCAGCAGTTCGGGCTGATCCACGGTATACGAGCCGTCCAGCACATGGCGGGACAGGGCTTCGATGTCGGGAGCGAGCAGCCGGTCCTGCTGATAGAACGGCACTTCCTTGCGGATCTGCCCATGCAGCGCCTGTAGTGGCGCCGACGTTTTCAGCGGTGCGTGGAAATCGATGCCCTGCGCCGCACACATCAGTTCGATGCCGATGATGTGAGCCGTGTTGCGGGCCATGGGTACGAGCCTGCGCGCGGCGAAGGTCGCCATGCTGACATGGTCCTCCTGGTTGGCGGATGTGGGCAGGCTGTCCACGCTGGCCGGATGGGCCAGGGACTTGTTCTCCGAGGCCAGCGCCGCAGCCGTGACGTGGGCAATCATGAAGCCGGAATTCAACCCCGCGGACGGGACCAGGAAGGGCGGCAGGCCCGAGATGCTGGCGTCGATCAGCAGGGCGACGCGTCGTTCGGACAGGCCGCCGATCTCCGCGATGGCCAGGGCCAGGATGTCTGCCGCGAAGGCCACCGGTTCGGCGTGGAAGTTTCCGCCCGAGATCACCTGGTCCGGCAGGCCGTTCTGTCCGGGAAACACCAGCGGATTGTCGGTGACGGCGTTGGCTTCGATGAGCAGCGTGCGGGCGACCTGCTCCATGAGATCGAGCGCGGCGCCCATCACCTGCGGCTGACAACGCAGGCTGTATGGATCCTGCACCTTGTCGTCCGCCACGATGTGCGACTTGCGGATGGCGCTGTCGGCCAGCAGTGTGCGGTACATGTGCGCCGCGCGGGTTTGACCGGGTTGCCCCCGGATCTCGTGCACGCGCGGATCAAACGGTGCGTCGCTGCCCTTCGCGGCGTCCACGCTCATGGCACCGGCGAGCACGGCACTGTGAAACAGGCGTTCCGCCAGGAAAAGCCCGTGCAGCGCAAGCGCCGTGGATACCTGGGTGCCGTTGATGAGTGCGAGGCCTTCCTTGGCGGCCAGGTGGACGGGTGCAAGTTCCGCTTGCGACAGGGCCTGGTCGGCGGGCAGCCATTGGCCGTGCGCCAGGATGCGGCCTTCGCCGATCAGCGCCAGTGTCATGTGCGCCAGAGGCGCCAGGTCGCCCGAAGCGCCGACCGAGCCCTGTTCGGGGATATGCGGGATGAGCCCGGCGTTGAAGATGCCCAGCAGTGCCCTGACGACGTGTGTCCGGATGCCCGAATAGCCGCGCGCCAGACTGCCGATCTTCAGTGCCATCACCAGGCGCACGATACGCGGCTCCAGCGGTTCGCCCACGCCGACGGAATGGGACAGGATAAGGTTGCGCTGGAGCTGTTCGAGCTGTTCATCGGCGATCCGGGTCTTGGCGAGCTTGCCGAAGCCGGTGTTGATCCCGTAGGCCGGCGCGCCCTGCACGATGATGGTCTGCACGATGGCCGCCGAGTCCTCCATGGCGGTTTCGGCCCGCGCGGGCAGCGTCAGCGCCACCTCGCCGCGCCAGATGCGGCGCAACTGGTGCAAGTCGACCGCCCCCGGCTCCAGCATCAGCGTGTCCGCCATGTCAGGTCCCCCGCGAAGTCCCCGAAACCATCGGCAGATTCAGCCCGTAGTCTCGGGCCTTGGCGATGGCGGCGGGATAGCCGGCGTCCGCATGGCGCATCACGCCGCTGGCGCAATCGTTGACCAATACCCGCGCCAGGCGGCGGGCCGCCGCGTCCGTGCCGTCCGCCACGATGACCATGCCGGCGTGCTGGCTGTAGCCCATGCCTACGCCGCCGCCGTGGTGGAAGGACACCCAGCTCGCGCCGCTGGCCGTGTTCAGCAGCGCGTTGAGCAACGGCCAGTCGGAGACCGCGTCCGTGCCGTCGCGCATGGCCTCGGTCTCCCGGTTGGGACTGGCGACCGAGCCGGTATCCAGATGATCACGGCCGATCACGATGGGCGCTTTCAATTCGCCCGATCGCACCATCTCGTTGAAGGCCAGGCCGGCCACGTCGCGTTCTCCCAGCCCCAGCCAGCAGATGCGGGCCGGCAGCCCCTGGAATTCGATGCGCTCGCGGGCCATGTCCAGCCAGTGGATCATGTGCGTGTTGCGCGGGAACAGCTCCTTCAGCTTCTGGTCCGTCTTGTAGATGTCCTGCGGATCGCCCGACAGGGCCACCCAGCGGAATGGCCCTTTGCCTTCGCAGAACAGCGGGCGGATGTAGGCTGGCACGAAACCGGGGAAGTCGAAGGCGTTTTGCACCCCGGCGTCGAAGGCCGCCTGGCGGATGTTGTTGCCGTAGTCCACGGCGGGGATGCCAAGCGCGTGCAAGTCCAGCATGGCCTGTACGTGGCGGGCGCAGGACTGGCCGGCCGCCGCGCGCAGCCGTTCGTGCTGTGCCGGATCGTTCTGTGCGGCCCGCCATTGTTCCACCGTCCAGCCGGCCGGCAGGTAGCCGTGAATGAGGTCGTGCGCCGACGTTTGGTCGGTGACCAGGTCCGGACACAGGCCGCCCGCCCGGGCGCGCCGGGCGATGTCGGGGATGATGTCGGCGGCATTGCCCAGCAGTCCGATGGAGACGGCTTCACTTCTCTGGGTGTGTTGCCGGATCAGGCCCAGTGCCTCGTCCAGATTGCTGGCCTGTCGGTCCAGGTAGCGCGTGCGCAGCCGGAAATCGATGTGGTCCTGCTGGCATTCGACGGTCAGCGAGCAGGCGCCCGCGAAGCTGGCCGCCAGGGGCTGCGCGCCCCCCATGCCGCCCAATCCGGCCGTCAGTATCCAGCGGCCGCGCATGGATCCGCCGAAGTGCTGGCGGGCAGCCTCGGCGAAGGTCTCGTAGGTGCCTTGGACGATGCCCTGGGTGCCGATGTAGATCCAGCTCCCGGCCGTCATCTGGCCGAACATGAACAGACCGGCGCGGTCCAGCTCATTGAACTTTTCCCAGGTGGCCCATTTCGGAACCAGGTTGGAATTGGCGATCAGTACGCGCGGGGCGTCCGGGTGGGTCTTGAAGACCCCGACCGGCTTGCCCGACTGGATGAGCAGCGACTCGTCCTCGCCCAGTGTGCGCAGGCTCTGGAGAATGGCGTCGAAGCAGGCCCAGTTGCGGGCCGCGCGTCCGATCCCGCCGTAGACCACCAGATGCTTGGGATTTTCGGCGACCGCCGGGTCCAGGTTGTTCTGGATCATGCGATAGGCGGCCTCGATCACCCAGTTGCCGCAGTGGAGTTGCCCGCCGGTAGGCGCGTGAATTTCACGGCCGTCGTCGTAGCGGGGATCGTCGGAGGGATCTGCGGGGCTCATGGTCTGCTCCATGAAAGGGCTGGGCGGTGCTGGCGCGCGGCTAGCCGGGGCCCGACCGCCTGGAAGAAAAGAACAGGATCAAATGTATAGTGGGCTTTGTTAAATGTCTATACATATAAGTCCGCGAACCTGCTGCCCGGTAGCCCGGAATCAGAGGAACCCTTGCGGACTCCGGTGCGGCCCGACGCGGCCCAGCCGGTGCGCCCCGTTGTTCAGAGGTCGAGGACGCGGCCCCGGTTCAACTGCTCGCGCCCGTCCAGCAACTGCCGTATCTGGCGCATCAGCGCCAGTTCAGGTGCCGAGCGGCTGTGGTGCAGGAAGGGCTTCTTGATGCGGCCGATGCCGTGTTCGGCCGAGATGCTGCCGCCCACACGTTCAACCTCCTCGTACACCAGCGACTCGACCGCGCCCAGGTCCACCGGCGGGTGGGGGCCGGTAGACAGGTGCAGATTGCCGTCGCCCAGGTGCCCGAACAGCAGCCGACGCGCGTCCGGCCAGCGGGCATCCAGCCGGGCGCAGGCGCGTTCCATGAATCCCGGCAGGGCTTGCAGCGGGATCCCCACGTCGAAGGCGACGTAAGGCTGCATGCCGTGCAGGATTTCGCCGATGGCATCGCGCAGGCGCCAGAGTTGCGCGGCCTGTTGCCGGCTCTGGGGAAGGATGGCGTCCAGCGCCCGTCCGCTGGCGATACGCTCTTCCAGAAAATGGTGCAGCGCCTTGCCGTCGCCGTCGTCCGGCCGGCCGCTTTCGACTTCCAGCAGCACGCACAGCGGGTAGGCGCCGTCGAAGGGCTCGTGGGAGCCCAAGGTCTGCGCGGCGGCCTGCAGGTAGCCGCGCCACATCACCTCGAACGAGGACAGCGTGGGCAGCGTACTGCGAGCGGCTTTCAGCAGTTCCGTCAATTGGTTGAAGTCGGCCAGCGCCACCAGAGCGCTGTGGCGTTCGACCGGCTTGGGAAACAGCCGCAGCACCGCCCGTGTGACGATGCCCAGCGTGCCCTCCGTACCGATGAACAAGTGCTTCAGATCCAGTCCCGTGTTGTTCTTCAGGCCCTGGTTCATCATGGTGAGTACCGTGCCGTCGGCCAGCACGACTTCCAGGCCCAGCACCAGTTCGCGCATGGTGCCGTAGCGCAGCACCCGGTTGCCGCCGACGTTGGTGGCGATGTTGCCGCCGATCTGGCAGGAAGCGCGCGCCCCGCAGTCCATGGGGAAATACCAGCCCTGGGCTTCCACCTGCTGGCACAGAGCCTCCAGCACCACGCCGGCCTGCACCGTCACGGTGCCGCTGACGGCATCCAGCGCCTCGACCTTATCCATGAGCTCCAGCGATAGCACCACGTCGCCGGGATCAGGGATGGCGCCCCCCGCCATGCCAGTGCGGCCGCCCTGGATCGTCATCCGCTGGTTCTCCGCCACGCAGGCCCGGACGATGGCGGCGACCTCGGCCGTCGTGCGCGGGCGCAGCACCTGTGCAGGCAGACCTTCGGCCTTCAGTCCGCTGCCGTCCTGCAGGTAGCGCGACAGGTCGTCGTCGGGCCCCAGGCTGGAGATCCTCTTCGATAGCGTTTGCAAGGTAGGCATCCCGTTTCCTCTCATCGTTCCCAGAACGCGTTGCGGTCCAGGTAATTCTGCAGGAACTGCTTCAATCGTTCCTGCTGCACATCGCGAAAGAGTGTGGCGGGCGGGCCGCTGGCCGCGATCTTGCCCTGGTCAAGGAAAATCACCCGATCCGCAACCTGTGCCGCAAAGCCCATTTCATGCGTCACGACCATCATGGTCATGCCGTCGTGCGCCAGATTCTTCATGACCTGCAGCACTTCGCCCACGAGTTCCGGGTCCAGCGCGGACGTGGGTTCGTCGAACAGCATGATGTGCGGCTCCATGGCGAGCGCTCGCGCGATCGCCACGCGCTGCTGCTGGCCGCCCGACAGCCGGATGGGATAGGCGTCCGCCTTGGCGGCCAGGCCCACCCGCTCCAGCATGGCCATCGCTTTGCGGCGGGCCTCGTCGCGCGACAGCCGCTTGACGCGGATCAGCGCCTCGGCCACGTTCCCCAGCGCCGTCATGTGGGGCCACAGATTGAAGTGCTGGAAGACCATCCCCACGTGCTGGCGCACGCGGTTGATTTCGGCGGTCGTGGCGTCGCGCCGCCCTTGGCCCTGATTCACGTAGCCCAGAAGCTGGCCTTCGATGAAAATCTCGCCGGCGTCGTATTTTTCGAGGAAGGCAATGGAGCGCAGCAGCGTGCTCTTGCCCGAACCCGACGGGCCGATGATGCAGATGACCTCCGAGCGGCGCACTCCCAGCGAAATGCCGTCGAGCACACGGTTGGGTCCGAAGTGCTTGCTGATGCCGCGAATGTCGATCAGCGGCGCGTCGGGGCTGAGGGGCTGGGTTGCCGTGGGCGTCATGGTGCGGTTCTCTCAATGCTGCAGGAATCGGCTGGCCCTGGCTTCGGCCCAGCTTCCCAGTTTCTGTGTGACGCCGACCAGCAGCAGATAGCAGACGCTCAGGATCAGCATGGTCTGTACGTAGATGAACTGCTCGGAGCCGATCTGGGTCAGGATCGCGGTCAGCTCGGGGACCGTGACGATGGACAGGACCGAGGTTTCCTTGCTCAGGATAATGATCAGGTTCACCAGCGACGGGGTGATGATGACCAGCATCTGTGGAAGCTGCACGCGCCAGATGGTCGTCAGGCGCGACATGCCCAGGCATTGCGCGGCCTCGAGGTGGCCACGCGGAACCGATGTGAAGCCCGAGCGGAAGACTTCGGCGAAGTAGGCGCTGCCGTAGATGGCCAGCGCGATGATCCCGGCATCCAGCGCCTGCAGCGAGAGACCGAAATTCGGCCCGCCATAGTAGAGGATGAAGAGCTGCACCAGGAAGGGCGTGGTGCGCAGGACTTCGATGTAGATGCGCAGGACCGTGCGCACCCAGCGTCCCGCGAAGAGCTGCAGGACCGCGATCAGGAACCCCAGCGCCATGCCCAGCACGACCGCGCCCAGCCAGCTCACGATGGTGATGCCGAATCCGGACAGCACCTGTGGCCCGTATTGCTGGATCAGGGAGAGGCTGGCCGTCATCTACGCGCGCTCGAAATGCCGCTCGGCGTAGTGGCCCAGCACGGAGAGGATCCCGTTGACGGCCATGTACATCAGGCCCGCCGCGACATAGGCTTCCAGCGGACGAAAAGTGCTGGCCGCAATGTTCTGGGCCGTGCGGGTGATCTCCGCCACACCGACCACCGAGATCAGCGACGACGCCTTGACCAGCAGGATCATTTCATTGACCAGCGAGGGCGCTGTAAGCTTGAGCGCCTGGGGAATCTCGATGTGGACCAGGGTGGCGAACCGCGAGATGCCCAGCATTTGCGTGGCCTCGATCTGCCCACGCGGGATTCCCAGGAAGCCGCCCCGCAGGATCTCCCCCAGGTAGGCGCCTTCGCACAACGAAACGGCCGCGATGGCGGCGACGTCCGGGGAGACGTTGATTCCCAGGGTGGGCAGGAAATAGTAGGCGAGCATGAGCTGCACCAGCAGCGGCACGCCGCGGAAGACGAAGGTGTAGAAATTGCCCAGCCGGCGCATCGGCGGACGAGGCGACAGGCAGGCGCTGACCACGGCGATGGCGATCAGGAATCCAATCAGCAGCCCGACCGCAGAGACGAACACGGTCATCTGCGCCGCGCGCAGCAGCAGGGGCAGGGCATGCAGGAAAGACTGGGCGTCAAACATCAGGTCGACTGAAGTGCAACGTGAGGGGGGCGCGCGCACCGCGTCAGGTCCGTGCGCCCCCCTCATCGAGCCGCGCGGCCGGCCGTATGCGGGCCGGTCAGCGGGATCCGCGATCAGACGTTGGGAACGAAGTCCGCCGTCGGGACGTCCATCTCCATGCCGAACCACTTCTTCTGCAGGGCCGCCAGCCGGCCGTCCTTGTGCATGGTCAGGATCACGTCGTCGATCGCCTTGATGAGCGAGTCGCTGTTCGCGCCCTTGTGGCCCATGAAGGCAAAGTAGACCTTCTTCCCGATGCTGGGCTGGACCACCGCGAACGTGTCGGGGCGCTCCTTGGCGACCACGGCGATGTTGGTGATGGAGTTGCCCACGGCGAAGATACGTCCGTTCGCCAGGTCTGCGTAGGCCTGGTTGAAATCCACGTATTCGCGAACTTCCGGAGCCGGCTTCAGCGAGTTGGCGTACGTCTTGGTCTGATCCAGCTGCGCCGATCCTCGCTGGCTGCCGATCACTTTGCCGGCAATGTCTTCGGGCTTGGTGAAGGCCGTGTTCTTGGCGCTCTTCAGGAGCGCCACGGTACCGTCGGCGATGGGAAGCGTGAAGTGGTAGCGCTCCTTGCGCGCCTTGGTGACGTTCAAGGGTCCCGCCACGAAGTCGAACTTGTTGGCGTCCAGCCCGGGCAGCACACTGGCCCACGGCAGGTCGATGAAGCGGATTTTCACGCCCAGCGCCTTGCCGACCTCGGCGAAGAATTCTTTATTGAAGCCTTCCTGCTTGCCGTCCTTCAGAAAGTCGAACGGCGCGAACTGCATTTCGGTGCCAATGACCAGTTCTCCGGCCTTGTGGACATCGGCCAGCTGGCCGGCCTGCGCGGGCAGGGTGAAGGAAGCGGCCGCAAGGCAGGTACTGGCCAGCAGCCATTTGAACGTCCGGGTCATGCGCATGATGTGAGCTCCTCCTGATGCCTGCGCAGCGTCAGCCGCGCCTGTACCAATCGTTATGTGTCAGCGGCGGAATGAGGGCTTTTCAAGGCCCTGAAAAAGTATATACATTGGCAATGTGCTGTCAACGAACGTCGGCGTTGCAGCGGGGTTTCCCGGCAGATGCGGAGGGGCTCGCCGCGCGGCTGGCGTGTAAGGATACTATGGATCGCGAAGAACTCTGGACCGGACGTGATGATTCCGCCGAGAGTGGGGATACGCGCAGGCTCTACCAGACGATGAGCACACGGCCCGCGTGGTGGCGCGGTTGATGTGGATGCTGCTTCAGCCTTGAGGTCCGCGGAATCGGTCAGTTGGCTGTCCGGCTTGCCGCGATTGTTCACGGACTCGGTTGGCGCCCAGGTCCCGGCGATCCCGGCGGACGCTAGGTCCGGCCGGCCAGCTTGTAGCGATTCCCGGGGTACCACATGGTGGCCTGTGAGGCGAACGCGCCGCCCGAGAACGTCGTTCTGTCCAGCACCAGACAGGGTTGAGCCGGCGGGATGTCCAACGGGGTGGCAATTTCTTCGGGCGGCAGCTTGACCTCGATGGTATAGAGCCCGCTGGGTCCGGGAGCCGCCCGCATCAGGTATTCGTTGGGGGTGGTATCGGTCCAGTCCTGATCGAGGTAATCCGGCATGCGGTGGGCGTCGACCACGCGATCTTCGAGCTGGATGGGCATGGCGTTTTCGTAATGCACGATGATCGAACGAAAGAGCGGCGCCCCTGCCCCCAGATGAAAGCGCTGTGTCTGGTTGGCTGTGACCTGCGTGCGATCCAGGTGCAGCACCCGGCAGGAATGGCGATGCCCTCGATCCCTGATGTCCTGCGCGATGCTGCGGATTTCGATCAGTGTGGAAGGAATCTTGGCTGCGGCGACATATGTTCCCGACCCCTGGTACCGTACCAGGATCTGGTCGGCGGTCAGCTCCCGCAATGCGCGGTGCACGGTCATGCGTGACACGCCGAACTGCCGGCACAGCGCCAGTTCCGTCGGAATCAGGTCGCCTTCGGTCCAGACGCCCTGTTGAACCTGTGCGAGCACGTAGTCCTTGACGCGCTGGTAGGCGGGGATGGCCCGATCGGCAGGCGGGGAAACCTGTGCCTTGCGGTGCATGGCAAGCGTCCTGTTGGGGGTTGGGGCTCATTCTATGCTAAGATGCGCGCCTTGACCGCAGTCGTGCCGGAGAGGTGGCAGAGTGGTCGAATGTACCTGACTCGAAATCAGGCGTACGGTTTCCCCGTACCGTGGGTTCGAATCCCACCCTCTCCGCCAGAACGTCAATAAAATCGGGCTGCTACTCTCGAGTCATGCGCCATCCCCTTCATCCTGTTCTGGTTCATTTCCCCATCGCCTGCTGGTCCCTCGCGACCTTTGCAGACTTCGCGAGCCTGCGGTCAGGCCAGTCCTTATGGCATTGGTCCGCAGGTTTGCTGTCCGTCGGCTGCTTGATCGCCTTGGCGGCCATGCTGGCGGGCCTGCTCGAATTTTCACGCGTTCCGAATGGCGCGGCTCTGCGTGACACCTTTCTGCACTTGAGCCTTATGCTGGCGGCGTTCTTGCTGTACGCCTTCCGCTTGGTGTTGCGGATGGATCATGCGCATCCTTTGCCCCCTGACGCGCTTTCTCTGTCAATCGACGCAGCAGCGTTCATCGTGCTCCTCGCCGGTGGCTGGCTGGGAGGGCGGCTTGTCTTCGGTTACGGCATCGGCCGGTAAACCGATCCTCGAGGCGACCGGCGACTACGCGGTGGGTTGATACCGCCTTGGTGGGTCCCATCGACCTGATGAACGAAATCGCGGCCGGGCATCAACTCTCGATGACCCGTGCCCGCGCATCGGTGCGTTGCTGAGAAGGCGCTGCGAGAGCTGATTGGGAGTCACCTGTTGGAATATCCAGGCCTCCACACACCATAGCCCAGGTAAAGAGGGGGGCGGGTCGGGTTGTCGGAGCTCCAGATGTCGCCTAAGATTGCGCCAAGGAGTTCCACACAACGCGTTCCATCGCACTGTGTAGAACTGCTGGGTTTTCCAGGAAAGACGCGCTTCCCGGGGGGGGGCGTCGGCGGATCGCAGGTGGCGCTATGGGACCAGGTATCTTGATTGTCGGGGCTAGCGGTTTGGTCGGACAAGGCGTGCTCAAGGTGGTCCTGCAGGACGCATCGATCAACCGGATCGTTCTGCTGGTGCGGCGCCCGATCCAGGTCGCGGACGAGCGGGTCTCGCTCTTGCAGGCTGATGTGTTTTCTGAGGACAACCTGCGCCGGCTGGAATGGGGCGGATTGGACGCCTGTTTTTATTGCGCCGGACCATTGCCTTTGGGCGTGAGCGAGGCGGCCTACCGCGAGCTGACCGTTCAGATGACCGTACGGGTTGCGTCTGCTTATGCCGCCGGCAATCCCCGGGGCAGATTCCTGTATGTCTCCGGCATGGGGGCCGATATCAATAGCCGCCTGATGCCGTTCAGGATCAAGGGAGAAGCCGAGCAGGCCCTGCGCGCACTGGGGATTCCGGTATGTTGCCTCCGTCCTGGCGGGGCTCGTCCGGTGCAAGGGGAAACTTCCCCTTATCCGGCCCGCCAATGGGTTTACAGGCTTGGGGACCCGATTCTGGCACTATTTTGTCGGATGGCTCCTAAACAGTTCACGACCACCCGGGCGATCGGACAAGCCATGTTGCAAGCCGCCCGCATGACACCTATGCCCGCGGTGCTGGACAATACGGCCATCAATGCGGCCGCCGTGGATCGTTCGAATCCCTGAGCCTTGTTACGGGGCTTTCAGTAACCGTAGAACCCTTCTTCACGGATGTCGCTATCGGCGATGCCCATGCGTTCGAGCAATTCGTAGGTGGCCCCGACCATGTCGGGAGGACCCGCCAGATAGAACAACGGATCCGCCATTCCCCTGAGTGCCCTTTCGATCTTTTGAGAGTCGATGCGGCCGACGGCTGGTATCTGGTGCATACCGTTAGGTCACATCACCAGTTCAGGCATCCAACCAAGCCTGGCAAGGTCACAGTGCCGCACCCCAAGAAGGACCTGCCGGTGGCGACGCAGCGCAGCATCCTCAAACAAGCGGGCCTGTGATAAGCAAGGCCGCCAGGAGAAAACAAAATGCTCTATCCGATCCATGTGGACAAGGACCAAGACAGTGCCTACGGCGCGTCTTTTACCGACTTGCCCGGATGCTTCGCCGGCGCCGAGGACCTACAGGGTCCGCCTCGCGCTGCCGTATTCACGCGGTAGCTAACGATCAACGCCTGTCGCGCTCCGCCTTCCTGGCGAAGGCGGCGGAGCGGGAAATGGCGGAAGCCTGACATGAGAAGCTCTGCGGCCGCGCATGATCGAAACATGACCATATCGGGCGTTGCGCGCTAAGCCTCGCCCATGCCCTCGGCCGGTTTGGGCGCAGCGCCGGATTTCACTTTCTCTTCGATTTGTCGCCCGACCTCGGCGTCGACATTCTTCCAGAGTTCGAAGGCGCGTTCGAGCACGGTGCCGTACACCCCATCCAGCAGACTGCCGGCCACCTGGTCGACGAATTGCTGGCGTTGCGCGTCGTTCCATACGTTGCGCACCAACGCGTGCGCCTGGCCGAAGTCGTCGTCTTCGGCGTGCAAGGAGTAGGCACTGCGCATCATGTCGCCGTCGGCTTCCCACCCATCCGGGGCGGGCCCAGTGTCGTCGGCGTACGGCCGCCCGCCGCTGTTGGGTGCATAGACGGGCGCGTTGCCGCTATGCTCAAACGCCATATGGCCATCGAACAGGTAGGTGTTGACGGGAGTTTTGGGCTGGTTTACGGGAAGCTGGTGGAAGTTCGCGCCGATGCGATTGCGCTGCGCGTCGCTATAGGCAAACGCGCGGCCCAGCAGCATCTTGTCGGGTGACAGTCCGATGCCGGGGACCGTGTTGCCCGGGGAAAAGGCAGCCTGCTCGATCTGGGCGAAGAAGTTTTCCGGGTTGCGGTTCAGCGTCATCGTTCCCACCCGAATCAAGGGATAGTCCGCGTGCGGCCACACCTTGGTCAGGTCGAAGGGATTGAACCGGTAGGTCTTGGCGTCCGCATAGGGCATGATCTGCACGGACAGCGTCCAGCTCGGGTAGTTGCCGCCGGCAATGGCCGTGAACAGATCCCGCCGGTGAAAGTCCGCGTCGGTACCGGCCATGGCGGCTGCCTCGGCGTTATTGAAAAACTGCATGCCCTGGTTGGTGTGGAAGTGATATTTCACCCAGAATTTCTCGCCGGCGGCATTGATCCACATATAGGTGTGTGACCCGTAGCCGTTCATGTGGCGCCAGGTCCGAGGTAGTCCCCGTTCCCCCATGAGGTAGGTGACCTGGTGGGCACTTTCGGGGTTGCTGGTCCAGAAGTCCCACTGCATATGGTTGTTGCGCAGACCCGAGTCGGGCAAGCGCTTCTGGCTGCGGATGAAGTGGGGAAACTTCATGGGATCGCGCACGAAGAAGATGGGTGTGTTGTTGCCCACCAGGTCGTAGTTGCCTTCGTCGGTGTAGAACTTCAGGGAAAAGCCGCGCACGTCGCGCCATGTGTCAGGGCTGCCGGATTCGCCTGCCACCGTCGAGAAACGCGCGAGCATGTCGGTACTCGCGCCTTTCTGGAAAAGCGCCGCGCGGGTGTAAGCGGAGACGTCCTCGGTGGTGGCGAACACCCCGAAAGCGCCCGCGCCTTTGGCGTGTGGTTGCCGCTCCGGCACCTTCTCACGGTTGAAGTGTGCCATTTGTTCCAGAAAGTGCACGTCGTGGAGCAGAATTGGCCCATTTGGGCCAATCGTCAGTGAGTGGCGATCACTGGGCGCCGGGGCGCCCGTGCTCGTCGTGGATCTGCCTTTCGAGTCGGACATTTTGAGTCCCTCCTGCACGGAGCTGTGGTAGCTTCAAGCTACCACTTCGCTCCCGATTAGGGAACCGGTCGACGCTTCTGCCCCAGTAGATACAGCAGGTGCGCCCGGACTTCCGGCCACTCTCCCGCCAGCAGGCTGTACATCACGGTGTCGCGCACCGTCCCGTCCCGGCGCAGCGCGTGGTGGCGCAGCACACCGTCGCGCCGGGCGCCCAGGCGCTCGATGGCACGTTGGGAGGCCAGGTTGAAATTGTCCGTTCGCCAGCCTACGACGGCGGCGCCCAAGCCGTCGAAGGCATGCTGCAGCAGCAGGAGCTTGCAGGCCGTGTTCACGTGGGTGCGTTGGTGCGATCGGGCGTACCATGTATGGCCGATTTCCAGGCGCGCAACGGCCGGAACGATGTCGTGATAGCTCGTCGTGCCCAGGATGGTTTCGTGATCGGCCTCCAGCACGGTGAAACACAGCATGCGGCCCTCGGCCTGCGCCTGCAGTGCCTGGGCGATGTAGCTTTCGGTCTCGTCGGGGGCCGGGACTGACGTGATGCGCAGGTTCCAGAGTGCGCCATCGGCCGCCGCGGCGCGCAATCCCGGTGCGTGCGCTGGGGACAGCGGGACCAGGCGAACGCCGTGGCCCTCCAGCGTGACGGGTTGCGGCAGATGAGTGAATGCGCTGTTCATACGGACGTTCCGTGGGTCGGGGAGGGCAACGGCGATGACTGGAAGAGCGAGCGGCCGCCATCCTGCCGCCGCGTTTCCAGTGTAATCGGACGGTCAGCGAATCGCTGTATGCTCTGTTTGATCAATCATTCTTCCTGGAGAAAGCATCATGAGCACGCAATCGTCCGCCGAAGTCCATGCCAGTCCCGTGCTGAGCCTGAAGGGCAAGAATGCCCTGGTGACAGGGGGCGCAAGTGGTCTGGGCAAGCGGATCGCCGAGGTCTTCGCTGACGCTGGCGCCAACGTCATCATCGCGGACCTCAAGCTGGATGCGGCCCAGGCGACCGCCGATGCCATTGCCAGGAAAGGCGTGAAGACCCTGGCAATCGCCATGGACGTGACGGATGAATCCGCGGTGGACGGCGGGTTCGACGCGGTCCAGAAGCAACTGGGTTATGTCGACATCGCCGTCAGCAATGCGGGCATCCAGATCGTGGCACCCATTCAGGATTTCAAATTTTCCGACTGGAAGAAGCTGCTGGCCGTCCATCTCGATGGCGGGTTCCTGACCTCGCGCGCGGCGGTGCGCCACATGATTGCCTCCAAGCGCGGCGGCTGCATCCTGTTCATGGGTTCGGTGCACTCCAAAGAGGCCTCCAAGCTCAAAAGCCCGTACGTGGCCGCCAAGCATGGCCTCGAAGGGCTGGCCAAGGTCATCTCCAAAGAAGGCGCGCCTTATGGCATCCGCACCAACGTGATCTGCCCGGGCTTCGTGCGCACGCCGCTGGTGGAAAAGCAGATCCCGGAGCAGGCCCACGAGCTTGGCATCAGCGAAGAGGACGTCATCAAGACCGTGATGCTGAAGGACACGGTGGACGGCGAATTCACGACGGTGGATGACGTCGCTCAAGTGGCGCTGACATTTGCCGCGTTCCCGAGCAACGCCTTGACCGGCCAATCGCTGGTAGTGAGCCACGGCTGGTTCATGCAGTGAAGCTTCGCCGACTCCGGTTCATGGAAATTGGCGGAGGCTGCGCGCGGTGAAGGCATAATGGGCACCATTCATCCAAGACGGGGGAATGCGAGATGCCCGATTTCCGCGCGGTGCGCCATGCCGAGTACAAAATCCCAGGGGGAAAGCTTCTGGTCGTGGATCTTCAGGTGGCCGATGGATCCCTGAAGGCTGTCCAGCTGTCGGGCGACTTCTTCCTGGAGCCCCCCGAGACGCTGGACGCCATCAATGCCGCGTTGGTCGGCTTGCCGGCTGACGGTGATGCGGAGCGCATCGGGCGGGCAGTTCAGGCGGTGCTGAATCCGGATGTCATGATGTACGGCCTTACCGTCGAGGGTATTGCCGTGGTGATCCAGAGGGCGCTGTCATGACGGAGAAGGCGCGCCGGCAGTGGACGGACTATGACTGGCAGCTCATCCATCTGCCGCCGCAGACCCCGCTGCAGCATCTGGCACTGGACGAGGTCCTGCTCGACGAGGTCGCGGCAGGGCGCCGCGCCCCCACGCTGCGGATCTGGGAATGGTCTGCGGCGGCCATCATCATCGGCATCTTCCAGTCGCTGAAAAACGAAGTCGATGAGGCAGCGGCCAGGCGCTTCGGCGTCCAGGTCGTGCGGCGCATCAGCGGCGGGGGCGCCATGTTCGTCGAACCTGGCAGCGCCATTACCTATTCGATCTACGCCCCCGAGGCGCTGGTCGCGGGCATGAGCTTCCAGGAATCGTATGCCAGCATGGACGCCTTCGCGCTGCAAGCGCTCGAAAAGGTCGGCATCGACGCCTGGTACCAGCCGCTGAACGACATCACGTCGCGAGACGGCAAGATCGGGGGCGCGGCCCAGGCTCGCCGGCGCGGCGCGGTCCTCCACCATGTGACCATGGCCTATGACATGGACGCGGAAAAGATGGTGCAGGTGCTGCGCATCGGGCGGGAAAAGCTGTCGGACAAGGGCACCGCGTCGGCGGCCAAGCGCGTGGATCCGCTGCGTCGCCAGACCGGCCTGCCGCGCGAGGACATCATCGCGTGCATGCTGGAGGTCTTCCGGCAGCGGCATGGGTTGCGAGCGGGTTCGCTGACGGCCGCCGAGCAGACTGCGGCCGATCGGCTCATCGAAGAGAAATTCGCGACTCGGGCCTGGTTGAACAAGGTCGTCTGAAGAGACCTGTGGTATCGCCGGCCCGCTGGCGGGAGAGGTGCCACGGACGACGTGGCTCCGGTCCTCGGTATGCCTCTAGCCCTGAGCCGTGCGTAGTGTCACCACGGTTGCAATGCCCAGCAGCGTCATGGCCAGCGATCCGCCGACGTGGATCGCCATGGAGGTGGCCATCCAGCCATAGCGCCCTTCCTGCAGCAGCAACGCAAGTTCGGCCGAGAAGGTCGAGAACGTGGTCAGGCCGCCGCAGAAGCCCGTGATGATGAACAGTCGGAGGTGCGGGGAGAACCCCGGGTGGGCGCCGAACCAGGCGACCGCGACCCCGATGATGTAGCCGCCCAGCAGGTTGGCGGCCAGTGTGCCCAGCGTCAGGGTCGGCAGAATGGCATTCAGCGTGAGCCCCAGCCACCAGCGCAGTACGGCGCCAGCGCCCGCACCCAGAACGATAGCGATCAGCGAATAAGTCACGGCGGTCGGCACAGGAATCCTTTTGTCAGTTGGAGGAAGCAGGTATTCCGGGCACGGGCGGCACAAAAATGCCTACAACCCGTCTCCGGTGGTTGTAGGCCTCATCAGCCCGATGGTCGGGCGGTTCATGGAGGCATGCCATCTCCAGTGCGGCATCAATATTAGCAGCCCGCTCGCCGGGAAAACAAGCACGGCACACCCGCGCCTGATCTGCTTTAATGGCGTACTCGACCTGCGTGGGCCGCTCAGGTCGCCAAACTCACGGAGTCTTCCTCATGCTGATGGTCCTGTCGCCGGCGAAGAAGCTGGACTATGACACGCCGGTGCGTACCACGCTGCAGACCTACCCCGTATTTCCCGAGCAGACACTGGAGCTGGTCCGGGTCATGCGGCGGCAATCGGTCGCCAGCCTGTCCCGCCTCATGGATCTGTCGGACGCGCTGGCGCGCCTGAATGCCGAGCGCTATGCGGCCTGGGTGGACAAACCGGATGCACGCCACGCCCGCCAGGCGGCGATGGCCTTCAATGGCGACGTCTATGACGGTCTGCGGGCCCCGGATCTGTCGGACGACCGGCTTTCGTGGGCACAGGACCATCTCGCCATTCTGAGCGGCTTGTATGGCGTGTTGCGGCCCCTGGATCTGATCCAGCCCTACCGTCTCGAAATGGGGACCTCATTGCACACGAAGCGTGGCAGCACGCTATATGCGTACTGGGGGGATCGTATCGCACAGGAGCTGAACCGGAGACTGGACCAGGCGTCGGGCGAACGGGTGTTGCTGAACCTGGCATCCCAGGAGTATTTCAAGTCGGTGGCTCTGAAGACCCTGCAGGCGCGGGTGGTCGAATGTGTCTTCCAGGACGAGAAAAACGGCGCCTGGAAGGTCATCAGTTTCTACGCCAAGCGCGCCCGGGGGCTCATGGCGCGGTTCGTGATCGATCGGCAGATCGACTCGGCAGCCGATCTGAGTGCGTTCGATGCCGGCGGATATCGCTATGCAGCCGATGAATCGACCGCCGACCGGCTGGTCTTCCGGCGCTCGCATTGCTGATATCGGCGCACGGCCGCGGGCGGCGCTCGCGGCCTGTCGAGGGCTTCAGGCCGCCGGCACGCGGCTCTGCGGCAGAGACTCCGGTGCGGGCGCTGTTTCCAGCGCCTTCATGTTCTCGCGGATGATTCGGGCAGCCTTGGTCATCTGTCTCAGCGGATAGGCGATGCTCGCAAGGTCCCCTTCGGTTTCGATCACGTTGGGCGGCGTGGCATCGCGGTCCTGAAGCAGGTCCTGTGTGGTCTCGATGGCACGCGCGATCCCGCCGGGCTCGGCATCCATGCGCGCCAGATGCGGGATGACGGCTGCGATCTGCGAGGCCAGCGTGTGGTGCTGGATCAGCAACCGATTCAGTTCCGGGACGTGGCGCTGCCGGCGCACGGGCTCGTCCATCATGCGGTAGAAAGCGGCGGTGTAGTTGCTGAACGCCAGGTGTACGTTTTTGCGGGCCACGCTCCAGTTCACCTGGGCTTCCGTCGGCGTGTCGGTGGGCGATGCGATTCCGCTGGCCCGGGCGCGGCGCTCGGCGCTCACGTACTCCAGCCCGGTGCGCAGGAACTCCAGGTTGGCGGTTTGCAGCGCCCGCGCCAGCGCGTCCAGATTGTGGCGTTCCCAGGCCGGCAGGATGTAGCTGCAGCCCAGCGCCAGGGCGCTCCCGATCAGCGTGTCGATCAGGCGTTCGCCCACGACGGCGTTCGATCCCGGGATGAGCAGATGAAACACCAGCAGCACCAGCGTCGTATTGGCCAGTGCCGAGAGGGTGTAATTGACCTGGACCAGCGCATAGCCCAAAACGCTGCATACCACCAGCATCAGCAGGAAGACCGCCTGGTTCTTCACCACGGCGAACAGGATGAGGGCGAGGCCGCACCCGAGCAACGTGCCCATCAGCCGCCAGCCGTTGCGCTGGCGGGTCAAGGCGAAGCCGGGCTTCATGATGATGAGCACCGTCAGGATGATCCAATAGCTGTGGCCGGCCATGCCCGGGTCCAGTGTGCGCACGACCGGCGCGTGACCCATGGCCAGGCCGATGGCCATGGCCACCATGGCGGCCACCGCCACGCGTAGCGCGTAGCGAAAGTGCACCGACTGCATGTTCAGATTGCGCAGCAGCATGTCCGAGCGCCATTTCTGGCGCGTCAGGAAGCGGTTGAGCGTCTTGTTTTCGCGAGTGTTGTCGGCGATCGGCAACACTTGGCTCTGGGTGTGCGCCGCCATGCGGTCCACGCGATTGGTCATGTTGCGCAGCCTGCGCAGAACCTGGAGCAGCAGGGCGTACAGCTCGGGATCCGACTGCGCCATTCCCGATTCGCGCAGTTGCTGGAGCTCGAACTCCATGGCCCTGAGCTCGGCTTTGACGCTGTTGCGCACACGGGTGTTCCGGTTGCGCGCGACGTTCAGCGCAAGCCCCCCGATGTTGTTGGCCAGCTTGATCATGGCGTCGCGTGCGAACAGCAGGAAATCGCTCTCGGGCAGCGCGCGGCGCAGCGTGGCGTAGTCGGTGTGGGTGGCCACCATGCTGTCGAGCAGGCCCACCATGTCCACGAACAGATTCAACAGCCCCTGGCGCAGGCGGTCGCCGCGCGATCGCGTACCGCGCGGCAGCTCCCGCAGTACCATGTCACGCGCAGCCTGGTGGGCGTCCGTCATCGCGGCCTGGTGGCGTACGAGCTGCCGGTAGCTGTCCTCCAGATCCAGATGAACGTCATAGAAGCGCGCGCGCGCGGCGATATAGTCGGCGGTGGCAAAGAGCGCCACCGAAAGGGCCTGTTGTTCTTCACGGTGCCATAGGACGCGGTGCGCGATGGCGCTATATCCCAGGTAGAAGGCGCCGCCCAGGAATGATGTCAGCGTGTGCTCCCAGACGTCGGCCGGCGCCATCGGGATGCGCATCGTCAATGTCATGATGAGCAGACAGGCGAACCCGAGCAGGCCGCCGTGCTTGCCGTAGACGGTGAGCATCGAGAAGGCGAAGCACAGTGCCGGAACCGTCAGCCAGATCACCAGCGCGTAGCTGGAGGCCAGTCCCGTGATCGCCGTGGTCAGCGAACTCAGGCACAGGGCCGCCACCATGCCGTTGAGGCCATAGCGGCGCGGGCCGCCTGGTTGGTCCAGGATGGCGACGCAGCCCGCCCCCACGGCCGCCACGAAGCCGCCGGCGATCCAGCCGAAGATTCCCCACAGCACGAAGGCGGGCAGCAGGACGCCCACGGACTGGCGCAGACCGCCGAAAAAGTAGTGGCTGTAGAAAAAACGCTGCAACTGGGAAAGGGTCGATGTCATGCGGCCGGTCGTCCAGGCGCCTGTGGCGATTCTGTCAAGTATAGGGAATTAAGCGCCAGACTCGAGTTGACGTTTACGTCAGCAACTCGAATTCGGCTGCGGCCGCGCCATGGCGTTGCTTCGTCGCCAGTTGGTTGACAACCCGCTCTTCGGTTGCGGCAAATGTTGCGAT
This sequence comes from Castellaniella sp. UC4447_H14, assembly GCF_052978285.1. NCBI lineage: Bacteria > Pseudomonadati > Pseudomonadota > Betaproteobacteria > Burkholderiales > Alcaligenaceae > Castellaniella > Castellaniella sp. UC4447_H14. The sequence goes on from NZ_CM129666.1 coordinate 224,648, forward strand.
GCATTAAATTAGTGCCTCGATTTGTTGCATCCAGGCAGATCAACCAGGAGACACACGGGCCACGCGCCCGGGACTCTACCTGTCCAATGCTTCAGGGAGCGCCACAAGCGTCGCCCGAAGCGTCCGTTTCTACCTCCCGCGCTCCCAGAGCGCTCGTGTCTTGTGCCAAGGGGTGCAGGCCGTTCCCACGAGGTGGTCGAGCCAAGCGGTTCCGTGAACCGTCGAGCGTCGGCCGTGTCGTGGATCATCGGTCGTGGCCCAGGTCGATTGTCGACTGCTTGGTGCGAAGCACTGGTCATGAAAGGAACCCATGATGGAACTCAATGGCGCCGACATCGTCGTGCGTTGTCTGATCGAGGAAGGCGTAGACCATCTCTTTGGCTACCCCGGCGGCGCGGTCCTCTATATCTACGACGCGATCTACAAGCAAGATAAATTCCAGCACATTCTCGTGCGACATGAGCAGGCCGCCGTTCACGCAGCCGATGCCTATTCCCGTTCTTCCGACAAGACTGGCGTCTGCCTGGTCACCAGCGGTCCGGGCGTGACCAATGCCATCACCGGCATCGCCACGGCCTACATGGACTCGATCCCCCTGGTGATCATCAGCGGCCAGGTCCCGACCCACGCGATCGGCCAGGACGCGTTCCAGGAATGCGACACCGTGGGCATCACCCGGCCCTGCGTCAAGCACAACTTCCTGGTGCGCGACGTGAAGGATCTGGCTGAAACCATGCGCCGCGCCTTCTACATCGCCCGCTCGGGGCGTCCCGGTCCGGTGCTGGTGGACATTCCCAAGGACGTCTCGGTGGCGACTTGCAAGTTCATGCCCAAGCGGGGCCCCACGGTGCTGCGGTCGTATTCGCCCGTGACCAAGGGACACCAGGGCCAGATCAAGAAGGCCGTGCAACTTTTGTTGGCGGCCGAGCGCCCCATGATCTATGCCGGCGGTGGGGTGGTGCTCTCCAATGCGTCCGACGAGCTGCGCAAGCTGGTCCGCGTCACGGGGGCTCCTTGCACCACGACGCTGATGGCGCTGGGCGCCTTCCCGGGAACCGATGAGAAGTTCGTCGGCATGCCGGGCATGCACGGCACCTTCGAGGCCAACATGGCCATGCAGAACAGCGACGTGCTGATAGGCATCGGGGTGCGTTTTGACGACCGCGTGATCGGCAACCCTCGCAACTTCGCGCAGGTCCCGCGCAAAGTCGTTCATATCGACATTGACCCGTCTTCGATTTCCAAGCGGGTGCGTGTGGACGTGCCTATCGTGGGCGACGTGAAGGAAGTCCTCCAGGACCTCATTGGCCTGTACGCGCAGGCGCTTGCCGAACAGGGCGGCACCGAGCGTCGGCTGGATGCGTGGTGGAAGCAGATCGATGGGTGGCGCGCGCGCAAATGCCTGGATTACGATCATTCCGACACCATCATCAAGCCGCAGTTCGTGATCCAGAAGCTCTGGGAAGTCACGCGCGGACAGGCCTTTGTGACCTCGGACGTGGGGCAGCACCAGATGTGGGCCGCGCAGTATTACCCCTTTGCGGAACCGCGCCGCTGGATCAATTCGGGCGGTCTGGGCACCATGGGCGTGGGGTTGCCGTTCGCCATGGGCGTGCAAATGGCCAACCCGGGACGCGACGTGGCGGTCATTACCGGCGAAGGCTCCATCCAGATGAATATCCAGGAGCTGTCGACCTGCAAGCAGTATCGCCTGACGCCCAAGATCCTCTGCCTGAACAACCGGTATCTGGGCATGGTCCGGCAGTGGCAGCAGATCGACTATGGGTCACGGTATTCCGAAACCTATGTCGAAGCGCTGCCGGATTTCGTCAAACTGGCGGAAAGCTACGGGCACATCGGTCTGCAAATCGAGAAGCCGGCCGATGTCGAACCCGCGCTGCGCGAGGCATTCACGAAACACAAGGATCGCCTTGTGTTCATGAATTTCATCACCGATCAGACCGAGAACGTCTGGCCCATGGTGAAGGCGGGCCGCGGCCTGACCGAGATGCTGCTGGGTTCCGAGGATCTGTGAGGGGATCGAAATCATGAAACACGTCATTTCCGTTCTGCTGGAAAACGAGCCGGGCGCCTTGTCGCGCGTGGTGGGCCTGTTTTCGGCGCGCGGCTACAACATCGAAACCCTGACGGTGGCTCCCACCGAGGATCCGACGCTGTCGCGCATGACCATCGTGACGGTCGGGCCCGACGAAGTCATCGAGCAGATCACCAAGCACCTGAATCGTCTCGTGGATGTGGTCAAGGTCGTGGACCTGTCCGAGGGGCCCCACGTCGAGCGCGAGCTCATGCTCATCAAGGTGCGCGCCGTGGGCAAGGAACGCGACGAGATGAAGCGCATGGCGGAGATCTTCCGCGGGCGCATCATCGATGTCACCGACAAGACCTACACCATCGAACTCACCGGCGTGCAGGACAAGATCGCCGCCTTCATTGACGCGCTGGATCGCAGCGCCATCCTGGAAACGGTCCGCACGGGCGTGTCCGGGGTGGGGCGAGGCGAGCGCGTCCTCAAACTGTAACCGTCGGGGGCAACCCCGAATCTCTCTTTTTCCGAATTGCAAAAAATCAACGGAGTATCCAATGAAAGTTTTCTACGACAAAGATTGTGACCTGTCCCTCATCAAGGGCAAGCAAGTAGCCATCATCGGCTACGGTTCCCAGGGCCATGCGCACGCACTGAACCTGCATGATTCAGGAGTGCATGTCACGGTGGGGCTGCGCAAGGGTGGCGCTTCATGGAACAAGGCTGTCAATGCCGGTCTGGAAGTCAAAGAAGTCGCCGACGCCGTCAAGAGCGCGGATGTCGTCATGATGCTGCTGCCCGACGAGCACATCGCCCAGGTTTACCGCACGCAGATTGCCGACAACATGAAGTCGGGCGCCGCGCTCGCCTTTGCTCACGGGTTCAACATCCATTATGGGCAGATCGTGCCGCGCGCCGACATCGACGTCATCATGATCGCCCCGAAGGCCCCGGGCCACACGGTGCGCAGCACCTATACCCAGGGCGGCGGCGTGCCCATGCTGATCGCGGTGCACCAGGATCATTCCGGCAAGGCGCGTGATCTGGCGTTGTCCTACACCATGGCCAATGGCGGCGGTCGTGCCGGCATCATCGAAACCTCTTTCCGTGAAGAGACGGAGACGGACCTGTTTGGCGAACAGGCCGTGCTGTGCGGCGGCGCCGTGGAACTCATCAAATCGGGCTTCCAGACGCTGGTGGATGCCGGCTATGCGCCCGAAATGGCGTATTTCGAATGCTGCCACGAGCTCAAACTGATCGTCGACCTGATCTACGAGGGCGGCATCGCCAACATGAACTATTCGATCTCCAACAATGCGGAGTTCGGCGAGTACGTCAGCGGCCCGCGCGTGGTCAATGACGAGTCGCGTGCAGCCATGCGGGATGTCCTGCGCGACATCCAGACCGGCGTCTACGCGAAGAAGTTCATCCTGGAAAACGCGGCGGGTGCGCCGGAGCTGTCGTCGCGCCGTCGCCTCACGTCCGAGTTGCAGATCGAACAGGTGGGCGGCAAGCTGCGGGCGATGATGCCCTGGATCGCGGCGCACAAGCTCGTGGATCAGACCAAGAACTGATCTCGCGCAGGCATGCGGTTCGCGCCGGGGCAGGGGGCGGTCGCTCCTGTTCTAGGCTGGGGCCTCGGCGGCGATATGGCCGATGCGGTGGTGATGGACGGGGCGCCCGTCCCTCGCCACCCGCATCGGCCTTTTGCATGCCCGGCCAACCCCTGATCCGTCGCGCGCCGCCGGTGATACCGGGGGGAGGCATTCTGTGTCAACATGGTGAAATGAGTTATTCTTGCGCACCATGAAGATTCCTCCTTATCCCCATCCCCTGATTGCCCGGGAGGGCTGGCCCATTCTCGCGGGCGGCGTGATTGTGTCGCTCCTGGTGAGTGCCTGGTCGGGCTGGGCCTCCATCCCGTTCTGGATCTTTACCCTGTTTGCGCTGCAGTTCTTCCGCGATCCGGTGCGCGAGGCGCCCGAGGGCGAAGGCCTTGTGCTGTGTCCGGCCGACGGGCGTGTCGTTTCTGTGGAGGAGGCGACGGATCCGTATGCCGAAGATCGAGCCGCCCTCCGGATCAGCGTGTTCATGAATGTGTTCAACGTCCATTCGAACCGGGTTCCGGTCGATGGTGAAGTCGAGTCCCTCACGTACTTTGCCGGCCGGTTCTTCAATGCTTCCCTGGACAAGGCGTCTCTGGAAAACGAGCGCAATGCCATGGTGCTGCGCACGTCCGATGGACAGACGGTGACGGCCGTACAGGTCGCCGGGCTGGTGGCCAAGCGCATCCTGTGCCACGCGCACGTGGGCCAGCGGCTCTATGCCGGCCAGCGCTATGGCTTCATCCGCTTCGGGTCGCGGGTAGACGTATACTTGCCTCCGGGCTCGCGCCCCCGGGTTGCCCTGGGCGACAAAGTCCAGGCGACCAGCACGATCCTTGCCGAGTTGCCTGCTACCGGGTTGCCTGCTACTTTGGATATCGATGAATCCGTTGCCTGAATCCATGCCTGACGAACCTCAGCGACGCCGCAGCATTTACCTGTTGCCCAACGCCTTTACCACAGCAAATCTTTTCGCCGGCTTCTATGCCGTGGTTCAGGCGATGAACCATAACTTCGAAGTCGCGGCGATGGCGATCTTCCTGGCGATGGTATTCGACAGCATGGATGGCCGAGTCGCACGGTTGACGCACACCCAGTCGGCGTTTGGCGAACAGTACGATTCGCTGGCAGACATGGTTTCATTCGGCATGGCGCCCGCTCTGGTGGTCTACCAGTGGTCGTTGCTGGGGCTGGGTCGCTGGGGCTGGCTGGCCGCCTTCGTGTACGTGGTGGGGGCGGCGCTGCGGCTTGCGCGGTTCAATGCCAATATCGGCAAGGTCGACAAGCAGTACTTTCAGGGGCTGCCCAGTCCTGCGGCGGCGGCACTGGTCGCCGGCTTCGTGTGGCTGTCCGTGGATAACAGGCTCTCGCTTTCGGACGGTCCGGTCGCTTGGGCCGCCTTTGGACTGACGGTGTATGCGGGGATCGCCATGGTGTCCAATGCACCGTTTTTCAGTGGCAAGTCCTTCGCCCTGGGGCGCAGCGTGCCGTTCTGGGTCATGATCGCCCTGGTGGCTGTCTTCGTGTTCGTGTCCAGCGATCCGCCCGTTGTGCTGTTCGGGCTGTTCATCCTCTATAGCCTTTCCGGCTGGGTCGCCTGGCTGTGGCGGGTGCGCCGTGCTCGGCGACTGGGACAGCGCATGCGGGGCGGCGGCGACGCGGGCGGCGGCGTGCCGCACTGAGTCGCCCCGCCGTGGGCGTTTCCAATCCTTCCACAGGCTGCGCGCGAAATCGCGGCCGATCCGCTATAATGAGCGCCGCGCCACACCTGCGTGGCGCTTTTTTCATTTCACGGCCGCACGCCTCGGTGCCGCCGCCTGTCCCAGAGGTTCATAGCATGTCTGTAGCAGATATTGTCAAGTCTGACATCGTTGCGCAATTCCAGCGCGCTGCCGGTGATACTGGCTCTCCCGAAGTCCAGGTCGCCCTGTTGACCGCTCGTATCAATGAGCTGACCGGTCACTTCAAGCTGCACACCAAGGACCACCATTCCCGCCGCGGCCTGCTGCGCATGGTGAGCCGCCGCCGCAAGCTGCTGGACTACCTGAAGGGTAGCAAGCCGGATTCGTATCGCGCCCTGATCGAAAAGCTCGGGCTCCGTAAGTAATGCCCAGGGGTCTGGTGCCCCATGGTTGAACCGTGTATGCCGCGATTTCGTGCGCGGGGTACACGGTTTTTTCGTAAGCAAAAGGAATAACGTAATGTTCAACAAAGTGAGCAAGTCGTTTCAGTACGGCGACCACACGGTGGTGATGGAGACGGGTGAAATCGCGCGTCAGGCCTCCGGTGCGGTGCTGGTGTCGGTGGACGATACCGTGGTGCTGGCGACGGTGGTCGCTGCCAAGACCGCCAAACCTGGCCAGGACTTCTTCCCGCTGACCGTCGATTACGTCGAGAAGACCTACGCCGCCGGCAAGATTCCGGGCGGCTTTTTCAAGCGCGAAGGCAAGCCTTCCGAAAAGGAAATCCTGACCTCGCGCCTGATCGATCGTCCGCTGCGCCCGCTGTTCCCTGACGGGTTCTACAACGACGTCCAGATCATCATCCACACTCTGTCGGTCAATCCCGAAGTCGATCCCGACATCCCGGCCATGCTGGGGGCGTCCGCGGCGCTGGCCGTGTCCGGCATTCCGTTCAATGGCCCGGTGGGCGGCATCCGCGTCGGTTACGTGAACGGCCAGTACGTGGCCAATCCGACCGTCTCCCAGCTGAAAGAATCGCAGCTCGACCTGGTGGTTGCCGGAACCGAAGCCGCGGTGCTGATGGTGGAATCCGAAGCCAAGCAGTTGCCCGAGGACGTGATGCTGGGCGCCGTAGTGTTCGGTCACGAGCAACTGCAAGCGGCGATCAATGCCATTGACGACCTGGTGGCCGAAGCGGGCAAGCCCGAATGGGACTGGCAGCCCGCGCCGGTGAATGAAGTCCTGTCGACGGCCGTGCGCAGCGCCGCCTTCGAGGCGCTCGAAGGCGTCTACAAGATTCATGACAAGCAGGAACGTACGACCGCGCTGCGCCAGACCTACGCCGATGTGAAGGCGAAGCTGGCCGAGCACGCCGCCGCCCGCGGCGATGACGCGCCCGACGGCGTCGAAGTCGAAAATCTCCTGTTCGATCTGGAATCCGAAATCGTCCGCGGCCGTATCCTGCGCGGTGAGCCCCGTATCGACGGGCGCGACACGCGCACCGTGCGCCCGATCAGCATCCGGCTGGGCGTGCTGCCGCGCGCCCACGGCTCGGCGCTGTTCACGCGTGGGGAAACCCAATCGTTGGCGATCACTACGCTGGGGACCAAGCAGGACGAACAAATCATTGATTCCATCATGGGCGAATACCGTGATCGATTCATGATGCACTACAACATGCCTCCGTTTGCGACCGGCGAGACGGGCCGCTTCGGCGTGCCCAAGCGCCGCGAGATCGGCCATGGCCGTCTGGCCAAACGGGCCTTGCTGGCATTGCTGCCCGCCCCGGAAGAATTCCAGTACACCATTCGCGTGGTGTCCGAAATCATGGAATCGAACGGTTCCTCCTCGATGGCGTCGGTCTGCGCCGGCTGCCTGTCCATGATGGATGCCGGCGTGCCGATCAAGGATCACGTCGCTGGCGTGGCCATGGGCCTGATCAAGGAAGGCAACAAGTTCGCCGTCCTGACGGACATCCTGGGTGATGAAGATCACCTGGGCGACATGGACTTCAAGGTCACGGGCACCGACCACGGTGTCACGGCCCTGCAGATGGACATCAAGATCCAAGGCATCACCAAGGAAATCATGCAGATTGCCCTGGCGCAGGCGCGCGAAGGCCGGTTGCATATCCTGGAAAAGATGCATAAGGCTCTCGAGGGCTCGCGCACCGAGCTGTCGAATTTTGCGCCGCGCATGCTGCAGATGAAGATCAACCCCGAGAAGATTCGTGACGTGATCGGCAAGGGCGGTGCGACCATCCGCGCGCTGACCGAGGAAACCGGCACGCACATCGACATCAGCGACGATGGCAGTATCGTGATCTCCAGTGCGGACCTGGACAAGGCCCACGAAGCCGAGCGCCGGATCAAGGAACTCACGGCTGACGTCGAGGTTGGCCAGGAGTACCAGGGCACAGTCCAGCGCCTGCTGGATTTCGGCGCCATCGTTCAGGTGCTGCCGGGACGCGACGGGTTGCTGCACATCTCCGAGATCGCCAACTATCGCATCGCCGACATCAACGACGTGCTGAAGGTCGGTCAGTCGGTGCGCGTGAAGGTCATCGAAGCGGACGAGCGCGGTCGCTTGCGCCTGTCGGTGAAGGCCATCGGCGGGATCGAAGCGCAGGGCGGCCCCTCCGCTCCTGCGCCGGCTGGCGAGTGATCGCATAGCAGCGTCCCCTCCAGGGGGACGATCCACCCATGAAGGCGCCTGGCGGCGCCTTCATTGTCATGCACGACTATGCGCTACACTTGCGGTCTTCATGGTTGCACAGCGCGGTCGTCGCCGGTGCAGCCATCCATGGAAGCGTGCCAGAGTGGTTGAATGGACCGGTCTTGAAAACCGGCGATGGGGCAACCCATCCGTGAGTTCGAATCTCACCGCTTCCGCCAGTTGCCTGCCCGGCCTTGGCCGGTGAAACGGCGCCTGCTAAATGGCGCCGGCTCCCTAGAGGTCCTGGGCCGGTTTGATCGCACCCCGGCGGATCTGGTCGCGCTCGATGGAATCGAACAGAGCCTTGAAGTTGCCTTCGCCGAAGCCGGTGTCGCCCTTGCGCTGGATGAATTCGAAGAAAACGGGGCCCAGCAGCGTCTCGGAGAAAATCTGCAGCAGGAGTCTGGGCCCACCCTCGCCGGTGTTGCCGTCCAGCAGGATGCCCCGCGCCTTCAGGGCCGCGGTAGGCTGGCCATGGCCGGGCAGGCGCGTGTCCAGCGATTCATAGTACGTGTCCGGAGGCGCGGCCATCAGCGGTACGCCGGCAGCTCTCAGTCTATCGATCGTGGCAATCAGGTCGTCGCTGAGCAATGCGACGTGCTGAATGCCTTCGCCGTTGAATTTCATCAGGAACTCTTCGATCTGGCCCGCGCCCTTCGAGGATTCCTCGTTCAGCGGAATGCGGATCAGGCCGTCGGGTGCCGTCATGGCCTTGGATGTCAGGCCGGAATATTCGCCCGTGATGTCGAAATATCGGATCTGCCGAAAATTGAACAATTTTTCGTAGAAGCCGGCCCAGAATTCCATCCGGCCGCGGTAGACGTTATGCGTGAGATGGTCGACGATCTTGAGGCCGTGCCCTTTTGGGTGTCGGTCGACGTTCGCAATGAATTCGAAATCGATGTCGTAGATGGATTCCCCGTCCCTGAACCGGTCGATCAGGTAGAGCGGAGCGCCGCCGATTCCCTTGATGGCGGGCAGGCGCAATTCCATGGGTCCGGTGGGCACATCGATGGGCTGGGCGCCCAGCGTCAGCGCGCGCTCATAGGCGTGGTGGGCGTCCTTCACGCGGAACGCCAGGCCGCAGGCGGCGGGACCGTGTTCGGCGGCAAAATAGGCGGCCGGACTCCTGGGCTCGCGGTTGACGATGAAGTTGATGTCGCCCTGGCGGTAAAGCGCGACGTTCTTGGATCGGTGATTCGCCACCAGCGTGAACCCGAGTTTCTCAAAAAGCGGTTCCAGGACGTTCGGAGTCGGCGATGCGAATTCGACGAATTCGAACCCCGTCAGTCCCATGGGGTTCTCGAACAGATCGGTCATGGTGTGCTCCTCTGGGAGCTAACGCCCCCGCCACGCAGCCCACGCAAGCACAATCCAGGCCGCGATCATGAGCAGCCCGCCAACGGGCGTGATGGCCCCAAGCACCCGGGTGCCCGTGAGGACCAGTGCGTACAGGCTGCCGCTGAATACCACTATACCCGCCAGCATCAGGCCGGCGGCCCAGGACGCCGGCGTTGGCGAGACATGAGACCAGATCGCGGCGATCAACAGGAGCCCCAGGCTGTGCAGCATCTGGTAATGGGCGGCGGTGCGCCAAGTCTCGAGCGATTCAGGCGAGGCGATGCGGCGCAGCCCGTGCGCGCCGAAGGCGCCCGCCGCCACACCCAGTGCGAGCACCAGTGCGCCGTAAACTATCAGCATGCGTGGGTTCATGGTCGGTTCCATTCAAAGGTCAGCCCCGATTGTAGAGGAGGCCCGCGATGATTCACCGGGCGACCCCATGCCGGGCGGCAGGGTTCGAGTACAATGCGCCGAGCCTGCCGACGGGCGGCTCCCATGGCGGAATTGGTAGACGCAAGGGGCTTAAAACCCCTCGACTTCGGTCATGCCGGTTCGACTCCGGCTGGGAGCACCAGAAAAAACTTGAAGAATAATCTGTAATTAGTTGATTTATATGAATATTTTTATATTCAACACAAGACTCGTGGGGACGGTTTGGGCCGCAAAACCCTCGATTTTTCCCTGATTTCTCCTGGGGAAGCTGTTCGCCTGTCCCCATAGTGTCCCCAAAATTGTCCCCAAAATTTTTTGAGTAATCCAATGGCAGAGCCGTGGTTTTGTATGAGATGCGCGGCGCATCCATGAGGGCCACTGTGTATACGCCAGGCAGCGCAAGTAGACTGTCGTCACCTTCGACACCATTGTCAGTAGTGGTGGGTCGGAAAGGTGAAGTGTAGGTTAGCCTTAACGGACACGCTGGGTCCCCGGAAAGGGTAGTATGACTGGCGTATCGCGCAGCTTCTGAAGCAGCGCAACACGAAACACCCTGAGATTGTGAGATTGACCGATCAGCAGGGCGGCACCAACTGACGCGAGTGCCGCAACGGGTCTGAAGCTGAAGACTTGATATTTAACGACACCAAGAACGAAACAGCAGCTCGCCTGCACAGATATCTGGACATGATCACACTGCCACCGGCCGTCGATTCCAAGAACCTGGACCCGTTTCTAACCAGACGCAGTTAACCGACCCTGCATTTCCGGCGGCTGGGGATGGTCGCGGTCGCGTCTGCCGGCCGGGCAAGCAGTAAGTGCAGATGGCCTTTGCTCGGCTAGCAGTCCTGCGACAATCGAAATGGGACGAAATCGGAGTTATGCGCTCATCATGCCCGACAGTTTCAGGCGTTCACCCCAACACGCGGTATCCGCGATACATGAGACATCGCACGATGATGGTCTTCTGATCACCCGCGCCACCCGCTGCGCCGTAGGCACCGCCTGTGACAGCGCCCGAAGCCGCGCCGACGCCCGCGTAGTAGCCCGCGTTGTTGCCTCCAACAGCGGCACCCAGCAGCGCGCCGAGCACGGCGCCGAGTGCCATACCCACCCCTGCTTGTGCGCCGGGGTTGACTTGCTTGGCGTATGCTTGGCACTCCTTCAGGTCCTTCTCATACTGGGCAGGGTCCACGCCTTGTGTGTCAACCACCGGGCGGTAGGACGCACAGCCTGCGATGGCGGCGCACAGAACGGCCAGGATCACTCGTTTCATGATGGGGCCCCGTTACGCGGCGATGATGTATTCGGCCCACACGCTCGCGGTGTGATGGCACGTCGTTCCGTCGCCTTCTTTCGAGCCGCATTTGCGCCAGTTGCTTACGTAGTGAAGTAGCTTCTTTGCATCCTCGCTCATCTCAATGTCTCCCTTGAATTTTTAATGTGCCGATAAGACCGCATCGGGTGCGGACGAGATAGCCCTAAGCCAAACACCTGTCCTAAAGGTGCTGACGAGTCTCGGGATCAGAACGGGACCCGGTCGCCGTGGTCGCGACCTGACGGGGCCAAGGCCATCCTTTGCGTCACACACTGTAGTCCTTTTTATTACTTCGTAGTGATTCTGACCACGTGGCATTTTCAGGAGTTTTGGCCTCAAAAAATGAATTTGGGGACAAAACTGTCCCCAAACCTCTTGGAAAACCGCATAAATACTAGCTGTTCGACCCCGGCTGGGAGCACCATAAGAAATTCCGAAGTCCTGCCGTTAATGGTTCATCGTTCCCTTGACGCGCCTCAGCGCTGGTGTCCCTGTCGGGCTCCGGCCACATCGAGACTCTCCTATGCGCAATTTCAAAATCGGCACCCGGCTTGGCCTGGGATTTGGCTTTGTCATCATCCTTTTGCTCGTGATGTCGGGGATTGGCGCCTGGCGCATCATCAATTCTCAGCAAGACAATCAGGCGCTGAATCACAGGCTTCAGACCAATGCCTTGATCCAGCAGTTGACGCGCCAGATCAGCATGGGCGCGAACCAGACGCAGGCCACTCTGGCGGCGGACCCTGACACGCTGCGCAAGCTGAAGTCGTCCATTCTGGCCTCGGACCAGCAGATGCAAAAGCTCGGCGAGGCGCTGGCACAGGAGCTTACCCACCCTCAATCGATCGCACTGTTGCAGCAATTCCGCCAGGCGCGAGAGGTCTTTCTGAAGGCGCGCGACCAGGCTTTCAAGAGCCTGGATGGCGGGGACTATGGTGCCGCTGACGCCTTCTTCAATCAAGAGCTTCCGAAGGTGACGACCGGTCTGCTGGATCGGGTCGACCGGCTGTCCCGGTTCCAGGACGATTCGGTGCAGGAACTGTTTAACCAAAGCGCTCAATCCAGCCGGCTGGGGCTGTCCGTGCTCGCTGTGGCCACGCTGCTGGCGCTTCTGCTCGGGCCGCTGTTCGCGTGGCGCGTGACGCGTTCGGTGACGCGTCCGCTGCGCCACGCGGTGGATCTCGCCGGGGCGGTCGCTCGGCGCGACCTGAGCGTGGAAATCAATGCGGGCGGCCGTGATGAAGTCGCACAGTTGCTGGAGGCTCTTGGGACGATGGCGCGCAATTTGCGAGGCGCCCTGGGAGAGGTCCGCAGTGGCTCCGACGCGATCGCCTCGGCGGCGGCGGAAATCACGGCCGGCAATCTGGATCTTTCTTCGCGCACCGAACATCAGGCCAGCTCTCTGGCGCAGACGGCGGCCACCATGGAACAACTGACGGCCACGGTGCGGCAGAATGCCGACAACACGCACCAGGCCAACTCGCTGGCGGCAGCGGCTGCCCGGACAGCCACGGATGGCGGTGCCATCGTCTCGCAGCTCGTGTCCACGATGAGCGAGATCAACCAGAAATCACGGCAGGTCACCGACATCATCGGTGTTATTGATTCGATTGCCTTTCAGACCAATATTCTCGCGTTGAATGCGGCGGTGGAAGCCGCGCGCGCCGGCGAACAGGGGCGCGGCTTTGCGGTGGTGGCGTCCGAAGTGCGGGCGCTGGCCCAGCGCAGCGCCGCAGCCGCCAAGGAAATCAAGACGCTCATTGTGGCTTCGGTGGAATCGGCTTCCCGGGGCAATGACCAGGCAAGCCATGCGGGCGCGACCATGCAGGATATCGTGGACGGCATCCGACGGGTGACGGACATCATGGGCGAGATCAGCGCGGCCAATCGCGAGCAGACCACCGGCATCGAGGAAGTCAATACCGCCGTGACGCAGATGGATGAAGTCACGCGCCAGAATGCCAGCCTGGTGGAAGAGTCCGCCGCGGCAACGACCAGTCTGCAAGACCAGGCCGATACGCTGGCGCGCCTGGTGGCCACCTTCAATCTGGGCCAGCCGGCCGAGGAGTTGGCGGAAGATGCCGCTGTTGAACGGCCCCTGCTGGATGCACCGGTCCTGACGCCGCTCTTGGGAGCACCTGCTCGGTAAACACGCTACAATTCAGGGTTACTCGATTTTTATTTGCCTGCTTCGACTCTCATGAGCCACCCTCGCAAGCGCCTTGTCATGGGCAATTGGAAAATGCACGGCAGCCTGCAGGATAATGCAGCGCTGTTGGGCGCATTGCTGTCTGGCGCTGGCCGCGCCGGCGATACCGAGCTTGCGGTTTGCGTGCCTTCCCCTTATCTGGCCCAGGCCCAGGCGTCGCTGGCCGGTTCGCGTATTTCGTGGGGTGCCCAGGATGTCAGTGTCCATGACCATGGCGCCTACACCGGCGAGATTTCCGCAGCCATGCTGGCTGATTTCGGATGCTCGTGGGTTCTGTGCGGGCATTCCGAACGCCGGGCCATGCATGCGGAATCCAGCAGCCTGGTGGCTGCCAAGGCTTCCAGTGCGCTGGCCTGCGGACTGACTCCGGTGGTATGCGTGGGCGAGACCTTGTCGGATCGGGATGCCGGTGGCGCGGAATGCGTGATCGGCGATCAGCTCGATCCTGTCCTGGCGCTGGGCGCCGAGGCTTTGAGCCAAATGGTGATCGCGTATGAGCCCGTCTGGGCCATCGGGACGGGCCGTACGGCCACGCCGGATCAGGCCCAGGCCGTACATGCATTCATCCGTGCGGCTCTGGCCCGCCACGGCGCCGGTCAGACGCGTGTCCTGTACGGCGGCAGCGTGAAGGCGGCCAATGCGGCCTCGCTCTTTGCTCAGCCTGATATCGACGGCGCACTGGTGGGCGGAGCTTCTCTGGTTGCCGATGAATTTTTGAAAATTGCGGCTGCGTAAACCGCGCAGCCCGGAGCCCTGTCAACATGCAATTGCTTAACTCGATCCTGCTGACGCTGCAGATCATCTCGTCGATTCTGATCATTGTTCTGGTGCTGCTGCAGCAGGGCAAGGGGGCCGACATGGGAGCCGCCTTCGGCAGCGGGTCGGCAGGCAGTGTATTCGGCTCGGCGGGCGCCGCGAACTTCCTGTCGCGCATGACGAAGTGGGCGGCCATCATCTTCTTTGTGACGACGGGTGGTCTGGCCTGGGTCGCGCACCATCCGTCCAGCTCGCCGATCGAATCCGGCATCATGTCGGGATTTTCCGAACCGGCGAAGAAGGCGCCAGCCGCCGCACCGGCGCCCACCGGCACGGCTGTGCCGAATGTACCCTCCAGGAGCGTGGCGCCTTCGACCCGTGAGCCGGCTTCTGGCGCGGCCGCACCGCAGAACGGAGCTGCCGCCGTACCCGCCGCTCCGGCCTCGGGCGTGGGCAGCGCGGTGCCCAGCGTTCCTCCAGCCAAAAAGTAGGCGGATCGCAGCAGACGAATACAAAAATTTTTCGCCCCACCGCGAGGTCCTGTTCAGGGCCTCGCCTTGTTTTTGGGATGGCGGTCCCGCATAAACCAAAGGCTTCCATGTGGAAGCCTTCATTTCACCCAACTCGCACGCCTCGTCCGGGAAAGCCGGAGATCGCGCGGGTGTCTGGTGCCCGAAGGGGGACTCGAACCCCCACACCTTTCGGCACAGCCACCTCAAGGCTGCGCGTCTACCAATTCCGCCATCCGGGCAATTTCTCTAAAGAGGAGAGAATATACCATGTCTGTGGTCCAATGTGGGCGTCGTGGGCCTCGTCTCGCCGTCCTGCGCGTCCGTCGCGGAAAGCCCGCCCGGGGCGGCCCGCGCCATTCGTGACGGGTACTCCGGTTACCGGCCGATCAAGAGGGTAGAGACGTCAGGACGAGCCGGAGGCTGCGCTGGCGTCATATAAGTTTCTTTTCCTGAAGGCCTGAGCCACCTCGTTTCTCAATTCCTGGTCATCCCATGGCTTCGTCAGAAACCGGTATACGGAACCGCGATTGATGGCTTCTGTGACGGAGCGAAGGTCGGTATATCCCGAAAGGATCAGCCTTATTTTTTCCGGGTAGAGCTCTTTTATCCGACTGAAGAATTCTGTGCCAGTCATGCCGGGCATGCGTTGATCGGATATGATGACATGCACGTCTTCTATTGCAAGAATTGAAAAAGCTTCCCACGTTGTTTTTGCCGACAATATCCTATACCCGTCCTTCCGGAGCAACCGGGTCAATGCGCGCAATATGTTTTCTTCGTCATCCAGAATCAGCAGGGTACGCTCATATTCCCGTCTGTCGGGTGCGAGCGGCAGGGATTCGCGTCCGCCTTGTTCCTGCAGGCGCAAGGCCAGCTCATCCAAGGGCATTGGACGTGCAAATAGGAATCCCTGGAATTCATCGCAGGAATTGCGCTTCAGAAACCAGTATTGGGACTCTGTTTCGACTCCTTCAGCCACTACTTTCAGATTCAGATGGTGGGCTAACGAAATGATCGCTCTTGTGATCGCCGCATCATGCCGGTCACTTATTATCTCGTTCACAAATGACCGGTCGATCTTGATCTTGTCTATCGGGAGATTTTTCAGATAGCTCAGGCTTGAATAACCGGTGCCGAAATCGTCGATTGATATCGTGATGCCGAGATCCTGCAATGTATGCAACTTTTCAATGACGCGATCGGAACCTTCGAGCAGGACGCTCTCGGTGATTTCCAACTCGAGACTCTCGGCTGGAAGGACGTGCTTGTGGAGGCATTGCTTGATGCTCGCGATGAAATCCTGGCGCCGGAACAGCGAGGGCGAGATATTGATCATGACCCGTAGATCAGATGAATTCCTCGTCTTCAGGCGGGCAATGTCGCGGCATGCGGCATCCAGGACCCATAGGCTGATCGGGATGATGAGATCCGTTTCTTCAGCCAGAGGGATAAAAGTGGAAGGAGCAAGGTCGCCTTTTTCGGGGTGAGGCCAACGGAGAAGCGCCTCCACACCCGTCAGCCGCCCCGTGTGGCCGTCGACCAAAGGCTGGTAGTGAAGTCGAAGCTGATCATTTTCCACGGCCTTTTGCAGGTCGTTGCGCAGGACGAGCCGTTCTGCGACTTCGGTGCCCAGCTCGTCGGAGTAGCGGTACCAGGAGTTGCTGCCGTCTCTTCTTGATCGCGTCATGGCCAGATCGGCTTCGCGCAGCAACTGTATCGGGTTTCCTATCAGCTTGTCTTGAACCGTCAGTCCGCCATTCGAGGAAAGGCGGAGTTCGGTGTTCTTCACCATATACGGCTGGGCGACTGACTCTATGATTCTGTCAATGACTTCTTGCCGGCCATCAAGCGAGACATCGGTCAAGAAAATAACGGCGAATTCATTTCCGTCCATTCGCGCGAAAAACTCGTCCGTGCCGAGTTCGGACTGTATGCGCGCGGCCGCCATCGAAAGGACCTTGTCGCCCACATGATGGCCCATCGTGTCATTGATCAGCTTCAGGCCATACATATCGAGCAGCAGGACGGCCAGGCGCCGTCCCGGGGGAGCATGGATGGAAAGCTCCTTCAGCTTCAGAATCAAATGCCTTCTGTTGGGCAGGCCCGTCAAGCCATCATGCAGAGAGCTGTAGTAAAGTTGTTCGGAACGTCTTGCCAGCGTCGTGGTAAGTCGCTGCGAACGAGCGAGCAGGTATGTAAAAATCAGGCAGATCCAGAAAGAGATATCGGGCAATGGGTCGGCCAACGGGTGCAGATTGGGAGCGCCGGTCCATGCGGATAGATGCCAGTCCAGGCCGTCGAGTAGGGGTATGGTCCTCTCCCAGATCATCGGCCCCATGCTGTCGATATTGGCGCCGCTGTACAACAGCCGACTGCCGTTTGCGAGCTGGAAATAGATGGGGCCTTGGGTTCGATCCAGTGCTTCCTTCAGGAGGAGGCGGACGTCGTTCACGGTGACGATGGTCCACCCGCGCATAGTGGGTCCTGACAAAGGAGCCGCCGCGACACCGCGTGCCGGCCCGGTATTGCCTACGCCCACCGACTTGAAGCGAGCTTTATCGGATTTACGGGTGTGATCCAGCCATAGGCGCAAAGAAGGATTCCCAAGGACCTTAACGAGCCACGTTTCCGCGTCCGAGTCGCCCGAGACCCAGCGGATCCTGTCGTCGGCGTCAAGAGCGGCGATCAGATTCAGCGCGGGCATATCTCTGAGATAGCTTTGAAACTCCTGGTGGATCAGCGATTCAGAGGGGGTTCCCAGCAGGTCCCAGCGCTCGGCCATTCTGGCTACTCTTGATTCCTGTTGATTGATCACGTCGTTCACGGCCGACACTACGCGGTCGGCTACGGCTTCGGCGTGGTCCGCCGTACGGTCCCTGTTGCCGCTGATCATCGTGTACCACGCCAGGAGGCCCAGCAGCGTGCCGGCAGCGCATATGAAGGCGATGCGCCCGTACAGCACTGGCTTTATCCTGTCCTTTCTAAGGCTCATCGCGAGGACCGCAACTCCCCCTATGATCCCGACCGACATGGTTAAATTGGCGACGGCGGCAATCGGATAACTCTGGTTGCCTATCCAATAGGTGGAGAACCGAAATCCCATCGAACCGAGAATGATGCAGATGCCCGACAGGCGGGCGACCTTCGCGCCTTGCCGCCCCGAACTTGCCAACACGATGCTGACCGACAGGCTGGCGAGCAATAATGTCCATGCCCTGTTGACGTGCAGGGGATTATCGAAAACGAGAAAGTCCTGCTGGGATGCCAGCGAGGCGGGAGAAATAGAGCCGTAGATGCTGAGCCCCAGTGCGACCAATGCCAGGATCAGCGACCCCTTGGGCTGGCGCAATACCATGATCATGGCCGTTCCGCACGCCGCGAAGGCGATGGCGAAGACTATGGAGAGCGAAGATGAGGGGCTGGTGGTTGATGCGGTCAGCAGATGCTCGACATAACCGACGCTTCCCGTCCAGATCAGTATCCATCCACATATGAGGACAGGGAAATATCCTGCCTGATCCGGGTTTTCCTCGATGATCGCATCACACATCGGCTCGACGCGAGCGGAAATGGAATAATGGGTCGCGTCGTCCGTATTCATTCGCCGTCCTCGCTTTCGGGTCTCACAGTGTAGAACGTGTAGGGCTTTCCTTCGTTGTGCTCAAAGGCCTGCAATTTCTCAATCATCTTCTCGGTGAGGACCGTACCCGCTTTCAACAGCAAAGTTCCCCCCGCAGAGCACAAATCGCGCACCATGACCATCCCGGGCTCGATGGCCGCCGAGTCCATCACAAGGGTAGCTTCCTGCCCCCCGGCTTCTTCCTGTTGCATCTTTGAGGCAACATCGACGAATTCAGCGCAAAGCGCAGGGTCGTACAGGCGACCCGCATATCGCGGCATGCCGGACAGTACCTCCTCCAGGGCCAGCTTTCGGGGCAGGACCATTCCCATCTGCATTTCGACAAAGTCCACTGCCATCTTCAAAATTCGAGCGCCTAGCGGGATTGCATGGCCTGACAGCCCGTCGGGGAATCCGGCGCCGTCCCACCGCTCCTGGTGGTGGCGTACGAATCGGGCTGCCTCTTGAGCGGGCTCCAGGGCCATGAGCAGGCTCTCCCCGATTTCGGGATACTGGCGGTAGCTGCCACGCTGTTCTCTATTCATGCGTTCGGGAGGCAACGCAATGAGCGTATCGGTCCAGGTCAGTTTTCCCAAGTTATAAAAAGCCGCGGCCATCGCAAGGTCGTCGGTCAGCTCCTGCGGTAGCGCCTGGGCGCGACAGAAAGCACGTACCAGAGCGATTACTTGTTGATTGGTTTGCCGGCTTGGCGGAAGCCGCTGGTTTATCAACGATGAAAAGACCTCCGTTGCTGTTATGTAGCTTCGGTGCAGGTGATCCCTGGCCACGCTGAGCAGCTCCGCTGTGCGGGCCAGATCCTGCGTCCGCTCGAGGACCCTGGCTTCAAGCGTAGCGTTTGCTTCTTGGAGCGCGAGATTCTGCTGCTGCGTTAATTGCTGCAGCCGCGCTCGCTCGGTTTTCAGATGCTTGTAGGACAGCGTCTGTTCTATCGCAAGCACCAGTTCGAAATCGTCCCAGGGCTTCCCGATATATCGATAGATATTTCCGTCGTTGATGGCTCTGATGGTCGCCTTCATATCGGAATATCCGGTAAGCATGATGCGCATCCGGTCGGGCCAGCGATCCTGCACGTGACTCAGTAGGGTGGGACCGTCCATGCCGGGCATCCGACTATCTGAAATGACCACGTCAACATCCTGCCTTTCCAGGATGGCCAGAGCCTCTTCGCCGCTACAGGCGACCAGGATCCTATAGGGGTGGTTTTTCAGTGCCCGATGCAGACTTTTCACGACGTTTACTTCATCATCCACCAAGAGCAGGGTCGCAGAACCGGCCGGGAAGGCGTCATCATTCATGTTAGTTGTCCTTTGGGATTCTTATATTAATGTGCGATTGGGAGCCACACACGAAAGCATGAACCCTTGCCAGGCTCGCTGGTGAGGTCAATTCGGCCCTGGTGCTTGTGGACTATGCTGTAGGAGAGCGACAAGCCCAGGCCGGTCCCCTGACCGAGCGGTTTCGTGGTAAAGAACGGTTCGAATATCCTGTCTTGTATCGACGGTTCCATGCCTTTGCCGTCGTCCTCCACTTCAAACCATGCCCATTCGCGCTCGCATCCTGTGCGAATGGTTATGACCCCGAACTCGTCCAGAGCCTGTGCGGCATTCATAAGCAGATTCATGATGACCTGCTTGATCTGCGAAATGTCGCAATCGACCAAGGGAAGGGTACCGTATGACTTTTTCAATTGCGCTTTATATTTGAGCTCATTGTTGACGACGCTGAGTGTGGTTTCTATCGCATGATGCAGATCGGCTTGGTGAAATCCCTCTTCGTCGATATGGGAGAAATCCTTCAGGGCTGTGATGATCTTTTTCACGCGGTCGATGCCTTCCTGCGATTCGTCGATGAGCGCCTCGACATCATTGCGAATATAGTCGTAATCCAGCGTCTGTTTCAGTATGCGTAGTTCCTCGATCGATTTTACGTTGTCCGTGGCGTCTATGATCTTGATCATGTTCTGCATGTAGCCGGCCAATGTCTTCAGGTTGGAAAAAATATAGCCAATAGGGTTGTTGATTTCGTGGGCGACGCCGGCTGCCAACTGACCGATGCCAGCCATCTTCTCGACACGTATCAAATGGCTGCTTGCATGCTCGAGCTCCGTGAGCAAGCGGCGCTGATCGAGTTGGGTCTCCTGCAATCTCTTTATTGTGAGAGCCAGCCCCAATTGAAATCCGGTCTGTTCATCGGCGTCGTAGAACAGCAAAGCACAATTTTTCCGGTCTTCTTCGTCCCTAAACGGGAACCGCAGCAGACAGGTCAATTGACGGCGACCCTGATTTATGAGAATCGTTTGGTCGTGGGTACTTTCCTGTTGGCTTGGTGAAACCGTGGCAATCGACCCACAGTCGAACTTTTCTCCATGGGGGTATGGCCAATCCGCGCTTTCGGCCTCGGGAAAAAGTGACAAGAATGGCCTGTTCAGGCATTCTTCCTTTGTCTTCTTGATCCAGGACAGCATTCGCCCATTTATGTACGTGATTTCTCCATCGTTGTGGAGGATTACGAGCCCCAATGGCGCGTCGGCGCCAATCAGTTCCCAAATATGCTGCATGGATCGATACCCCTATAGATTGTTGCGTGGGCCAATGCATGGCGCGCGCCACGATCCCTTTCCGTATAGGTTGCTGATGGTCTCCGGTGGGAAGGTGCACGCATCCGAGCGAGGCCGCGGTAGTGCAGAACGGCAACACCCGCATATATGGACGGTGTCCGTATGCACGGTGCTTGCGCTGCTATTGAAACGCGCTCTGCCGATTATTTTATGATCTTTCTCCGGCAGAGTCCGCCCAGTACCTGCCTGGACCGGAATGGCTCTGTGGTCGCTGAAACCTTGCCCCGCGCGGATTTTGACGTACGCCTCGCGTCCGGCTTTGAAGAACACCGCAATCAGGAGGTATTGACCGGACCCCATTTCCTCATGCGGTTTTGCCCGGCCAACCCGGGCCGCCGGTATTCACCAGTGAATATCTATTCTGGCAGTTTGCCGGTCGCTGCCGGCGCCGGTCCTCTCATGTGGCGCCGCAGGATTGCATCACGTCCGCTCTGCTGGTGTCGTTGCCGGTTCGGCGTTCGTTGATTTCGCGCCATCGAGCTTGTCGCCCGCCAGTCGCCGCACGATCACATAGAACACTGGAATCAGCAACAGACCGAAGAACGTTGCGAACAGCATGCCGCCGATCACGCCGGTGCCGATCGCGTGGCGCGCATTGGCGCCCGCGCCGGTGGAAATGAAGAGCGGGAATACGCCCAGGATGAATGCGAACGAGGTCATGAGGATGGGGCGGAATCGCAGCCTCGCCGCGGTCAGGATGGCTTCGCGAAGAGTCCTCCCTTCCTCCTGCGCTGCGACGGCATACTCTATGATCAGGATGGCGTTCTTGGCAGCCAGCCCGATCACGGTCACAAGGCCGATCTTGAAAAATACGTCGTTGGCGAGGTCACGCCCCATCGTGAACAGCACCGTGCCCAGCAGCGCGAGCGGCACGATCAGCAGGACGGCGATCGGGACCGACCAGCTTTCGTACAAGGCTGCCAGCGCCAGGAATACGACCAGGATGGATAACGCCATCAGCATGGGTGCACCGCTGCTCGACGCCACTTCCTGGAATGACTCGCCGGCCCAGTCGAATCCGAAACCACGCGGGAGGTCATGCGCGACGATGCCCTGCATCGCATCCATCGCCTGGCCTGAGGTGAAGCCCGGCGCTGCGTCGCCTACGACTTCGGTCGCCGGATTTCCATTGAAGCGCGCCAGCGAGGGTGATACCAGATCCCAGTGACTCTTGATGACGCTGGAAATCGGGATCATGGCCGGCGTGCCATCCGGATTCTTCTGCGTGGTGCTGGGCGTGTAGAACTCGTTGAAGGCGGAACGGTTCATGCGATAGGGCGCGTCTGCCTGCAGCATCACGAACTTCACGCGGCCCTCGGCAAACATCTGGCCGACCTGCGTGGGCGCGAGCATCAGGCTCGCGGCACTGGCCACGTCAGCCGCCGAAAGCCCCATCGAGGCCGCCTGCACGCGGTCGATGTCGAAGTCCAGTTGCGGCGCTGGCGGCAACTGATTGGCGCGTACGTTCACCAGCACCTTGTCCTGCCTGGCCTTGGCCTGCGCGGTCTGGAGCGCTTGGCCCAGTGCCTCTCGCCCGAGGCCGCCGGTGTCCTCGAGGTACATGTCGAAGCCGCCGAACTGTCCCAGGCCGTGAACCGTCGGCAGATTGACGACGACGATGGACGCGTCGCGGATGCTTTTGTGCAGTTGCGCATTGAGTTTCGGGATCAACTGCTCCGCCGGGAGGTCGCGCTTGCTCCAGTCCGTCAACTGGATGAACGCCATGCCGTTGTTTTCACCCGAACCCACCGGGCTGAAACCGATGATCTGCATTACATGCTCGATCTCCGGGTCCTTTCGCAGTGTGTCCCACACCTGGTCCATCACCGCTTGGCTGCGTTGTTTGGTCGCACCTGGCGGCAGTTGCACCATGGCGAGCAGGTAGCCCTGGTCCTCCTGTGGCAGAAAGCTGCCCGGCAGCTTGAGATAGAGGAACCCGGCCGCGGCCACCACCACCGCGAACACCATCATCCAGCGCGGCGCGTGGCGCACGGCGTGAGCGACGTGGCCGACATAGGTGTGATGTGTCCAGTTGAACAGGCTGTTGAATGCGCGAAACAAGACGTTTTTCTTGCGCTCATGTTGCGCCTTCAGGTAGCGGCCACACAGCGCCGGCGTGAAAGTCAGCGCGAGGAACGCGGAGAAGAACATCGACACGGCGATGGTCAGGGCGAATTGGCGATAGATGATGCCGGTCGAACCGGATTGCAGCGCCGAAGGCACGAACACCGCCAGCAGCACCGCCGTGATCGCCACCACGGCGCCCGAAATTTCCCTCATGCCCTTGCGTGCGGCTTCCTTGGGGGACAGTCCCTGTTCCGTCATGATGCGTTCGATGTTCTCGATCACGACGATCGCGTCGTCCACCACGATCCCGATTGCCATCACCATGCCGAACAGGCTGAGCTGGTTGATGGTGAATCCGAGCGCGTTCATGCCGATGAACGCCCCGAACAGGGCCACCGGGATCACGATGGCCGGGATGATGGTGGCACGGAAGTTCTGCAGGAAAACCAGCATCACCAGGAATACCAGGACCAGCGCCTCGACGAGCGTCGTCAGCACGTCCTGGATCGAAATCGTGATGAAGGTCGTGGTGTCATAGGGGACAGACCAGCTCACCCCCTCCGGGAAGCCCACTTGCAGCTTTGCCATTTCGGCTCGCACTGCCTTTGCGACGGCCAGGCCATTGGCGCCCGGCAAAGTCTGGATCGCGAATGCGCCGATGGGCTTGCCATCGTAGAGGGTGTCGAAGCCATAGCCTTGGGGCCCGAAGTCCGCCGTCGCGATGTCGCCGAGCTTCACCACGGTGCCGTCGGCATTGGCGCGCAGGATGATTCCGAGAAACTGTTCGGGTGTTGAAAACAGCCCTGCGCCGGCTACGTTGGCGGTGAAGCCCCAGCCCTTGACCGCCGGGTCGGCCCCCAGCGTACCGGCCGCCACCTGGATGTTCTGCGTTTGCAGCGCGCCGATCACGTCGGTCGCCGACAGGCCGTAGCCGTGCATCTTCTCCGGGTTCAACCAGATTCGCATGGCGTATTCGGCGCCGAACTGATTGGTGGCTCCCACGCCGGCGATACGTGAAATCGGGTTCAGCACCTGTGAGGCGATGATGTCGTTCAGCCGGTCACGGCCGATGGTCGGGTTATCCGAGCTCAACGCAATGGCCATCAGGGTGTCGGGATTCGTCTTGGCGACCACGATGCCCTGTGCGAGCACTGCGGGCGGAAGCCGGGGCTCGGCCCGCGTCACCTGATTCTGCGTCTGCATCGCCGCGATGTCGGGATCGGTACCGGGCTTGAAGGTCAGTGTGATGGCTACACGGCCGCTGGAACTCGTCGATGAACTGAAGTAGAGCAGGTTGTCGATGCCGGTGAGCTGCTGCTCGATCACTTCGGTCACGGAGCCTTCGGCGGTGCTGGAACTGGCGCCGGGGTAATGGGCGACGATCGAAACCTGCGGGGGCGCGATGTTCGGGTACGACTGGACGCCGAGGTTGTCGATCGCGAGCACACCGCCCAGCGTGATCAGGATTGCGATCACCCACGCGAAAATGGGCCGGTCGATAAAGAAATTCGACATGGAAGAATTCCGTTAGTCGCCAACTGCGGCCGGGGAGGAGCGAGCCACGTCGCCCGCCGTTTTTGCCGCCGGCGCCGGCGGCTGCCAGGGTTCCGTCCTGGCCTGCGCACCGACCTGTACCGTCTGCAGCCCGGACACGATCACCTGGTCGCCGTCATCGAGCCCGGACGTGACAACCCAGTCCAGGCCCTGTGTGCCGTCCGTCGCCACGTTGTGGTGAGTGACCTTGCCGTCTTTCCCGACCACCAGCACGTAAGTGCCGGTGATGTCACGCTGAACGGCGGCTTGCGGAATCAGGAAAGTGTGATGGCGTTCACCCAGCGCCAATTGCAGGTTGACGTAGCTGCCCGGAAGCAGCCGGAACTTCGGGTTCGGCAGCAGGGCCCGCAATGTGACCGACCCCGTGGCGGGGTCGACCGTGGGCGCGGAGAAGTCCAGCGTGCCCGGCAGCGGGTACGGCGTGCCGTTCGGCAGCGTCACCTTGACGGTGGTCTTGTTGGGCTCGGCGAGCTGGATGTCGCCCTGTTCGGCGGCCATTTGCAGAGCGTTGAGGTCGTTGACGCCCAGGGTGAAGTTGACATACAGCGGGTCCAGTTGGCTCACCGTCGTCAGCAGGGTGGCAGAGCCTTGGCCCACGAGCGCGCCTTCCGTGACACGCTGTTGGCCTGCGCGGCCGTCTATGGGCGAGGTGACGTAGGCATAGCCCAGATTGATGCGCGCCATCTGCACGCTCGCCTGATCGGCCTTCACCGTGGCTTCCTGCTGTTGCACCAGAAACTTTTGATCGGTGTAGGTTTGTTCCGCGATGGATTTTTGCCGGTGCAGTTGCTGGTACCGGGCAAAATCAGCTTGCGCCTGACCGAGAATCGCGCGGTCTTTTGACAGTTGTGCCTCGGTACTCGCCAGGGCCGCTTTCAGGGGAGCGGGATCGATTTCGAACAGCAGTTGCCCTTTCTTCACCTCGCTGCCCTCGACGTAGGCGCGCTTGAGCAGGACGCCTGCTACTCGGGCATTGACGTCGGCACTGCGGAATGCCGACAGGCGCCCCACCAGACTCCGGACGAGCGGTGCGTTCGATGGATGCGCCGTGACCACGCCGACCTGAGGCGGGGGCGATGCCGGAGCCTGTTTCGAGCTTTCACCGCAGGCCGTCAAAAGCAGCACCAGGCACAAGGGGGCGGCGCGCAAAACAAAGTTTTTCATGGAAGTGGTGGCATGAGGGGCCCGTCTTCCAAGCCCGCCCCAATGGCCGGCGGTGCTCGGCGGTAGGGCTTCGGGTCCGTATCAGGAGTCGATCACTGTGTCCATCGAACTGACGAGGCGTTGCAACAGGTGCTGCAGTACGCGCTTTTCAGACGCACTGAAACAGGAAAATGTTTCGCGCAACGGCGGGAAGAATTTCGGTAGAAGCTCGAGGACGAACTGACGGCCGGCATTGGTGATTCGCAGTTCCACCCTGCGCCGGTCTTCGATGCTGTTGGCGCGGTCCACCAGCCTGCGGTCGACGAGGAGGCTTGCGATCCGCGTGACATTGGCCGGGGTCTGTGCGAGGTAAGCGGCCAGCTCGTTCGGAAAAACAGGGTCGTTGGCATTGACGAACAAATACACGAGCGCGCGGAAGTCGCTCTGATGCATGTCGTAAGGGCCCAATGCCGCATCTGACAAGTCGGTCGAGCCCGCGGCGGCGAGATTCAGCCAGCCTGCCAGCTCGGCGTCCTGCAACGGGAAATCCGTCACGCTGCGGGCGACGAGGTTCAGGCTGGCCTCCATCTTCTGCAGGTGTCGTGCCAGATTGCTCATTGTTTAGCCAATGTATATTTAGCCAACGAAATATTAGTGTAGTGAACAATCTGTATAGCGTTCAAGTCGCAGCGTCGCCCCTCACGAGTGCGTCTTGACGTACGGGCACGTGGACTCGGCAAGCGGGCCATAGGCGACTTCCGCCGGAATCGTGGCGATAACCCTGTGGTAATCCCATGGCCCCGTGCTTTCGGCCGGCTGTTTGATCCGCAGCAGCGTCAGATCGTTCATCAGCCGACCGTCGGCGCGGATGGTGGCATTCTGCGCGAAGAAATCATTGACCGGGTGCGCCTTCAACCACGCCATGACGGCCTGTGTCTCGTCAGTCCCTGTGTGGTGAACGGCCTTCAGATAACTGGCGGTTGCCGAGTAGTCGCCCGCTTGGCCGTAAGTGGGCATGCGACCGATCTTGGCGAAAAAGCGCCGCGACCAGGCCTCGGAGGCCTTGTCCTTGTTCCAGTACCAGGGCACCGTCAGGTACATGCCCTGGGTCGCCTCCAGCCCCAGCGAATGGATGTCGTTCAGGGTCGCCGTCAGTCCCACCGGCGTCATCGTGCGCGTCAATCCGAATTCCGCGGCGGCCTTCAAGGAGCGGACAAAGTCGGCACCGGCATTGGCCAATGCCAGAACTTGGGCTCCGGAAGCCTGTGCCTGCAGGATGAAGGATGAAAAATCCGATGTGCCCAACGGAGTGTTCACGTTGCCCAGGACTTTTCCGCCTGCCTTCTGGACGACCGCGGCCGTGTCGTGTTCCAGCTCATGGCCGAATGTGTAGTCGGTGGTCAGAAAGAACCATTTTTTCCCGCCCTGTGCCACGACCGCTGAACCGGTACCGCGTGCGAGGCCGCGTGTGGAGTAAGTGTATTGGATTGAATAGGGCGTGCACTTCTCGTTGGTGAAGGCCGACGCCCCTGCGCCGGAGGTGATGAACAGTTTCTTCTTGTCGGCTGCAACAGCCGACATGGCGAGGCTGGCGGCTGAATTGGTGCCTCCGATCAGCAGATCCAGCTTCTTGTTGTCGAACCAGTCGCGGGCCAGGGCTGCCGAGACGTCGGGCTTGTTGAGGCTGTCTGCCACCATCAGCTCGATCTTTTTGCCGTCGACGGCGCCTCCGGCATCGGCGATGGCCATGCGGATGGCTTCGGCGCCCCCCGGGCCGTCGCCGTCGGCGTAGACCCCCGACATGTCTGTGATGAAACCGATGCGGATCACGTCATCGGAAAGCGCGGCTGCGGCGGCGTGCGCGGCCGCCAGCACCAATAGGGCGCCCATCGCGATGTGCCAGCGAGGATTGATGTTCTTCATGCTTCCTCCCGAAGCGTTGTTTGAGAATGCCGGTCGTCATGGTGCCATGCCGCCGGGACGAACGGCCCGGTACATTCCCCGGCGTTGTGTGTATGGGCGAGGCCCGTCCACCGTACAATGGGCTGCAGGTTCCCTTCACTTTCTTTTCGAGGCGGTCCATGTCGCAGAATGATTCCCCAGTGTGGTTCATCACCGGATGTTCCACCGGTTTTGGTCGTGAGATCGCCCGTCTGACGCTGGCCCGTGGGTGGCGCACGGTCGTGACGGCGCGGGACCGCAGTCGGGTGGCCGACCTGGTGGTGGGGCACGAGTCTCACGCCCTCGCGCTGGAGCTCGACGTCACCCGGGCGGACCAGGTTGAGGCTGCGGTGGCCGCCGCCCGGAAGGCGTTCGGAGCTGTGGACGTGCTGGTGAACAATGCCGGATACGGCTATCAGAGCTCGGTCGAGGAGGGCGAAGATTCCGAGATTCGCGCACTTTTCGACGCCAATGTGTTTGGCTTGTTCGCGCTCACACGTGCCGTGCTGCCGGGCATGCGCGAGCGCCGCAAGGGCTATGTGGTGAACATTACGTCGCTGGCCGGCTTGAACGGGTTCGCGGCGTCGGGCTATTACGCGGCGTCCAAGCATGCGGTGGAAGGCTGGGCCGATTCTTTGGCAGTAGAGGGCGGCCCGCTGGGCATCCACGTCACCTGCATTGAGCCGGGGCCGTTCCGCACGGACTGGGCCGGTCGTTCGCTGCATCAAACGCAGGTTCGCATTGCCGACTATGTGGATACGGTGGGCAAGCGGCTGGATCTGACCTCCAGCATCAGCGGCCACCAGGCCGGGGATCCGGTCCGCGCGGCC
Organism: Castellaniella sp. UC4447_H14; assembly: GCF_052978285.1. NCBI lineage: Bacteria > Pseudomonadati > Pseudomonadota > Betaproteobacteria > Burkholderiales > Alcaligenaceae > Castellaniella > Castellaniella sp. UC4447_H14. The sequence continues at coordinate 253,053 of NZ_CM129666.1, forward strand.
CAATTGATTCTGGACCTGAGCGAGCTGCCCGACCCGCCGCGCAATGTCGCGCTGGGTGGGATGGCGATGGAGCGTGGCACGGAACGTCTGCGGCAGAAGCTGGCCGACATCGAAGCGTGGCGCGCGCGCAGCCTGGCTACGGATTTCCCCAAGGCCTGATCGCCCTGGCGAGCGGCGGGTGCGGTGGCGCGGCTCCCTCTGTAACCCCGCCATGCCCGGCGGCCAGCGCGCACGAAGGCGAGGAAGCATCATGGATTTGAACAGCGATCTGGGCGAAGGCTACGGTGCCTGGCGCATGGGCGACGATGCCAGCATGCTGGGCGTCGTCACCAGCGCCAATGTGGCGTGTGGTTTCCATGCCGGCGATCCGGCGGGAATCCTGGACACCCTGCGTGCGGCGGCTGCCCAGGGCGTAGCCGTCGGGGCGCACGTGAGTTATCCGGATCGCGTGGGTTTTGGTCGGCGCAACCTGGACCCCACCAGCCGCGAGCTGGTGAGCGACGTGATTTACCAGATTGGCGCACTGCAGGGTCTCGCCGCTGCGGCAGGCACGCGCGTCACTTATGTGAAGCCTCACGGTGCCCTGTACAACACCATCGCCGGTGAACCGCGTCAGGCGGCGGATGTCATTACCGCGATCCTGACGGTGGATCCGACGCTGGTGCTGATGGGACTGGCCGGCACGCCCATTCTTGACTGGGCCCGGGAACGCGGCCTGCAGGTCGCGGCGGAGGCTTTTGCGGATCGGGCCTACACCCCTGAAGGCCTGCTGGTGTCAAGGCGTGAACCCGGTGCCGTACTGACTGATCCGGTCCAGGTGGCCGATCGTATGCTGGACCTGGTGCGGACCGGTCGGATCACCGCAATCGATGGCAGCAGGATCCGCTTGCACGCCGATTCCATTTGTGTGCACGGGGACAGCCCTGGCGCCGTGGTCATGGCGCAGACGCTGCGGGCCCGCTTTGACGCTGCCGGCGTTGTGTTGAAGGCGTTTGCCCCTTCCGCGGGAGCTTGAGCTCATGCGCGTCCTGCCATCGGGTGACTGCGCGTTGCTGGTGGAACTGAGTTCGCTGGCCGAGGTCCTGGCGTTGTTTCGCGAAGCGGCCGGGTGTCCGCCACAGGGAATTCGGGAAATCGTTCCGGCCGCCCGGACGCTGCTGGTCCAGTTCGATCCCGAAGCCGCATCGCCTTTGGCCATCTCTGGTTGGCTGCGGAGCCTGTCGCGCAGAATGCAAACGGAAGGTGTGGCGTCGGTCTTGTCCCGGCCGTCACATCGCGTGGAGATCCCGGTGCGCTACACCGGGGAAGACCTGGATGAAGTGGCCGGCATGCTTGGCCTGTCGCCTGCGCAGGTGATCGAGCGGCACACCGGCCGCGACTATCTCGCTGCGTTTACGGGCTTCGCGCCGGGCTTTGTCTACCTGACGGGGGGGGATCCCTGCTTCGCCGGGACGCCGCGCCGGGCCGTGCCGCGCACACGTGTGCCGGCCGGTTCTGTCGCCATAGGGGGGGATTTCAGTGCCGTCTATCCCTCGGACAGTCCGGGAGGCTGGCGGCTGCTGGGCGTGACGCCGTTGCGGATGTGGGATCTGGATCGCGATGCGCCCGCGCTTCTGCAGCCCGGTTTCGGAGTCCGGTTTCGGGACCTGGCCGCGCCCGATGTGCGTTACAGCCTGCCAAACGGGTCCAACGGGGAGTCGCGGCCGCCGGCATGTGAAGACGTCCCCTCTGCCGGTGAGGAGGCGCCGCATGCAGGCAATGGGGCCATTCGCTCCGCTCGCGGGAGGCGCTCGGATGAAGACTCCGGCGCTACATCGGATCAGACCTGGTTCGAGGTCCTGACTCCGGGTCCTCAAACGCTGTTCCAGGATTGCGGGCGACCGGGCATGACCGCGCTCGGCGTATCAGGTTCCGGTGCCCTTGACCGTGCGTCGATGGCGGCGGCCAATCGCTTGGCCGGCAATCCGCCCGAAACGGCAGTGCTGGAGAACGTCTGGGGTGGGCTGACGATGGTCTGCCACGGGGGACAAGCTGTCGTCGCGGTGACGGGGGCGCCGGTCGCCGTCGTCCTGACCACGGCGTCGGGCATGCGGATTCCGGCAGCCGGGGGAAGCGGCCTGTTGATCGAAGACGGGCAGACGTTGCGGCTGGGCCGGCCGCGCGCCGGCATGCGCTGTTACGTGGCTGTTCGGGGAGGCTGGGATGTGCCTCCTGTGCTGGGCAGCCGATCGACGGATGTGCTGTCAGGAATTGGGCCGGCCATCGTGAGCAAGGGCAGCCGGCTGAAGATCGCGGATCCGACGCTCGGCGCGCGGGCCGCAGGCGGACGCGGCGCTGGCGCTCCGAATCCCGGCGTTGACGTCGAAAATGAAGCCGACCCGGCGTGGTTCTTTCCTCGGCCCGGCGATCAGGTCTTGCTGGATATCATTCTGGGACCACGTGATGACTGGTTCGATGCGCCGAGCCTGGACCGGCTTCGGCGTCAGGACTGGACCGTCACACCGCAGTCCAACCGGGTGGGTCTGCGTCTCGAAGGCGAGCAGCCGATGACGCGGGCGAAGGGTGGCGAGCTTCCCAGCGAAGGCATGGTGGCGGGCGCCATCGAGGTGCCGCCCAGCGGGCAGCCGGTGCTGTTTTTGGCCGATCATCCGTTGACGGGCGGCTATCCCGTGGTTGCCGTTGCCATGGGCCGGGACCTGAACAAGCTGGCACAGGTGTCTCCGGGCGTTCGGCTGAAATTTCGGGTCGCTTGAGTCCCGCAGGGGCGGCCGGCTCCGGGGTAGAATTCGGCGGTGTCGGGCCTTTGGGCCAGGGGTGCGTTTCATGGATCAATATGACGAGATCATCCATCTGCTGAATCGGCAGGGTTGGGCGATTTCCGATTCCGCCATCCCGGCGGAATGGCAATCGGACCTGTTGGCCCAAAGCCGGCAGCTGTGGGAGCACGGCAGCTTCCGGGCCGGGCAAGTCGGCCGTGAGGCGAAGGTCAACCTGCCGGAAGTGCGGGGCGACTGGATCCACTGGATCGAAGCCGACTCACCGGAGGGAGCACACCCATTCTTCGTGTGGATGACCCGGTTCCGCGAGGCGCTGAACGAGCGGTTCGGAATGGGCTTGCGCAGCCAGGAATTCCACTTTGCCCGTTATGCGGAGGGCAAGGGCTACCAAAAGCACATTGACCAGCATCGGGGCACCGACTACCGCAAGGTTTCCATCGTGCTGTATCTGAACCCGGAATGGGACGCCACCGACGGCGGCGAGCTGTGCCTGTACCAGCCCTATCATCCGGACGACGAAATGCAGCGTATCCTGCCGCTGGGGGCACGGCTGGCTGTCTTCGTAAGCGGCATGATTCCGCATGCCGTGCTGCCATGCCGCAAACCGCGCTGGAGCATCGCCGGGTGGTTGCGCACGGACTTGACGCGCCCGCACGCCTAGTTGAAAGGCAAAGAAAAACCGCCTAGGCGTTGGGCCCTAGGCGGTTTCCAAACCTGTTGAAACAACAGTGTAATTCTGGTGCGCCTGGCAGGATTCGAACCCACGACCCCTTGGTTCGTAGCCAAGTACTCTATCCAACTGAGCTACAGGCGCAATAGAGGCGAAACTATAACATGTTTTTCAGGACCTGTCATAAATCGCAACCTCCGGTGGACAGCTCGCGTGGACTGCACCAAACATCAGACCACGCCATCGCCCGGAAGGCGCGTAGTTTAGCACACCGGCGCCTGTCACTTTGCCTCCAGGGACATGTGATGGCCTTCGGGAGTTCGTTGTGCCTCACATGAGGCTGAGCGTCTCGGCCGCCACCGGCGCTTTTTTCCTCGATGGCCTGCGGCTGACGGCGGGGTGCCCCTCGATGTAGAAGCGCAGCGGCTTGCTCGCCCATTCCTCGCCGGCATAATCCACCCCGATGCGGGGGCTGGTGGCGATAACCGGGGGCTGCGGCCACTCGTCGCGTGCGATCCACAGGTCCGTTCCGCTGCCGCACAGATCGTGGCCGTAGTGGTCCATCGTAATGTCCATCGCCTTGCACAGGCGGCCGGGGCCGTTGGTGCCGGCTGCAATATCTCGCACCGGCGCCAGCGCCCGCAGCAATACTGCAGTGCCGCTGCCGCGGGGGCCGGTGACGGCATTGATGCAGTGATGCATCCCGTAGATCAGATAGACGTAGGCGTGGCCAGGCGGCCCGAACATCGCCTCCGTACGGGCGGTGCGGCCCTTCGACGTGTGTGCGGCAAGATCGCTGGGGCCCAGATAGGCCTCGACCTCCACGATGCGACCGATGTGTCGCCGCCCGTCCGGCATCCGGTGCACGAGCAGACGGCCCAGGAGATCTGGGGCGACTTCGGCCGCCGGGCGATTGAAAAATGATCGTCTCAACTTGTGGCAACTGCCCTGGATGGCGTCGGTCGACAGATTGAGTTTGCTGAGAGGAGAAAAGGCGGGCATCTGGGGGTCAGGACCGGCTTGCGGCGTGGGCCAGGCTGTCCAGCAGGCGGGTCTTGTCGGTGGAGGGAAGGAAAGTGGATTTAAGGCTGTTGGCGACCAGGGTGAGCAGTTCATCGTGCGACAGATCCAGCGCCTGTGCGGTGGCGACATAGTTATCCAGCGCGTAGCCGCCGAAGTACGCCGGATCGTCGGAGTTGATCGTGATCATGGCCCCGGCGCGCAGCATGCGCGCCAGATTGTGATCATGCAGATCCTTGAATACGCCCAATTTGAGGTTGGACAGCGGGCAGACGGTCAGCGGGATCCCGCGGCGGATGATCTCGGCCATCAGTTCGGGGTCGTCGCTGCTGTGGACGCCATGGTCGATCCGGTCCGCACCCAGGATGTCCAAGGCGTCGCGCACGTACTGCGCGGGGCCCTCCTCGCCCGCGTGCGCGACGCGCTTGAATCCCAGTTCGGCGCATCGCTGATAGACCCGCGCGAACTTTTCGGGCGGATTGCCCTGCTCGGAGGAGTCCAGCCCGACGCCGATCCAGAGGTCCCGATAGGCGTCGCGCAAGGGCAAGGCCGCTTCCAGCGTCGCCATGGCGTCTTCTTCGCTCAGGTGGCGGAGGAAACTCAGGAGCAGGAAGCTGCTGACCCCCCAGGCATCCCGAACCTCTCGCAGCGCCCGCGCCAGGCCCGCGAACACCGTCTCGATCGCGACGCCACGATGGATATGCGTCTGCGGGTCGAACATGATTTCCGCGTGCGCCACGCCATCGGCATGCGCGCGCCGCCAGTAAGCCATGGCGAGTTCGTAAAAATCCTGCTCGGTCCGAAGGACACCGGCTCCAGCGTAGTACAGGTCCAGGAAGGACTGGAGGCTGGTGAACTGGTAGGCCGCCCGTACCGCGCCCACACTGGAGTACGGGAGCGTCACGCCGTTGCGTCGTGCCAGCTCGAACATCATCTCCGGCTCCAGCGTGCCTTCGATATGCAGGTGCAGCTCGGCCTTGGGCAGGGTTCTCAGCCAAGTGCGCAGATGGGTGTTGTCGTCGTGTTCGGACATGGGGGTTTGGTAAAACCGTCGATGTCGTGATTATAGGCAGTGGCCCGGGGAGGGGGCGCTGCCATTACGCTGTCGTCTTGGTCAATCTCCGGGTCGCGCGTAGACTGGGGGCAACGACGCACGCCAGGAGGCTGAAATGGCTTCTGTGGAAGACCTGCAGGCTACGCACCGTATCGACAACCAGGTGCCCGACCTGCCCGAGTCCAATTTATTCCTGACCGACGTGGTGCTCACGGAGGGGGTGCGCCGCGAGGGCGCTCAGGACTACGAATCGGAGCTCGAGTCGTGGGGGGAACGCCTGGGTCGAGCCGATCTGGCAGCGTTGGCCGACCAGGTCAATCGGCACGCTCCAGTGCTGCGGGCGTTCGACCGCACGGGGCATCGCATCGATGCGGTCGATTTCCATCCTGGGTGGAAGCAGTTTTTGTCTCTGGCGTTTGCGCAGGGCATGCACGATAGTGCCTGGACGGCGCGCCGGCCCGGTGCGCAGGTAGCCCGCGCCGTCCACTATCTGATGCATGGCCAGGTCGAGGCGGGGTCGTTGTGTCCCGTCACGATGACCAGCGCCGCGATCCCGTTGCTGGCGCGCGAGTCCTGGTTCGAGGCGATACGCCCCAAGCTGTCCAGCCGGGAATACGATGCGGCCGATCGGCCAGTGGTCGAGAAACGGTCCATGATGGTAGGGATGGGCCTGACGGAGAAGCAGGGAGGATCCGACCTGCGCAGCAATGCCACCCAGGCGGAGCCGATTGCCGGCGAACATGAGTGGCTCAGGCTCACCGGGCACAAGTGGTTCTTTTCCTCTCCGATGTCGGATGCCCATCTGATGCTGGCCCGGGAACCCGATGGGCACTCGTGCTTTTATGTGCCGCGCTGGCTGGATGATGGCCAGCGCAATCCGGTGCATATCCAGCGTCTGAAGGACAAGCTGGGCAACCGCTCCAACGCCAGTGCCGAGGTCGAATTCGCAGGCGCGCTCGGACGGCGCGTCGGGGAGCCGGGACGCGGGATCGCAACGCTTGTCGAGATGGCTTCATACACCCGCCTGGATTGTGTTCTGGGCAGTGCCGCGCTCCTGCGGCGTGCGGTGGTACTGGGCATTCACCATGCCCGCCATCGCCGCGCCTTTGGCCGCTTCCTGATCGATCAGCCGCTCATGCGACAGGTACTGGCCGATCTGGTCCTTGAAAGCGAAGCAGCCAATGTCTTGGCGTTACGCCTCGCGGCTGCTTTCGATCACCCCGAAAGCCTGTTCGAACAGACCTTGCGCCGCATCCTGACGCCGGCCGCCAAGTTCTGGATCTGCAAGCGCGCCGTTACGGCCGTCGCAGAGTGCATGGAAGTGTGGGGCGGCAACGGCTATGTCGAGGATGCCCCGCTGGCGCGCCTCTACCGCGAGGCCCCCGTCAATTCGATCTGGGAGGGTTCCGGCAATGTCATGTGCCTGGACGTGCTGCGTGCTGCGCGCCAGAATCCGCAACGTACAGCCCAATTCGTCGATGCCTTGGCGGCGGCGCATTCCGGTACGGGCCTGTTGGGGCCGGTGGCGCATCGCCTGCTGCGGGTTCTTCAGGCGGACGAGGATGCCCAGCAGCGCCAAGCCCGGCTGGTTGCGCGTGATGTGGTGTTGCTGGTTCAGGCGGACCTGCTGCTGCGTCATGCGCCTGGGGACATATCGGGGCCTTTCATTCAGAGCCGCCTGGGGGAGGGCGGGGATCAGGTCTACGGAGCTCGTTCGGGTGCGCTCGCCTCCGAGGCATTGTTCGAGCGCGCGTGGCCGGCGTGAAGCCATTCGCGCGTCACCTATCGCGGCGCGCAGGCGGAAACGGTCGTCGTGGTGCCGCAAGAGGGCGGTCTGTTCGTCTACAATCGCCAGTTACCCAGAGGTGCCTTTGTTGATGCCCATTTCCGTTGGCGAGGTCTATTGATGCGGAAGTCCAGCGTTGCAGTCTCCAGACGCGCGGCCGCCTGCCGCCTTTGCTGGACGTGGCTGGTCTGGCTCTTTGTCGCCTGTGCGGCTCAGGCCGCGTCCACCACTTATACCCTGGCGGGCCGCGTGGTCCGTGTCGCCGATGGCGATACCCTCACGTTGCTGATCTCGGGCGTGCAGCATCGTATTCGCCTGGCCAGTATCGACGCACCTGAAACAGGGCATGGCCGCAAGCGGCCCAATCAACCCTATGGTGAGGCGTCTCGCCGATCCTTGTCGGGTCTGGTGGCCGGGAAATCCGTTGTTCTGCGGTGCTATGAGCGGGATCACTACGGGCGGGACGTCTGCGATGTGCCGCTGGAGGAGGGCCGCACAGCGAGCCAGGTGCAGGTGGCGACGGGCATGGCCTGGGCCAACCTGCAGGGCGGCGGGAAATACCTGCGGGACCGCGGCCTGCTCGCGATGGAAAGGCAGGCGCGCGATCAGCGGCTGGGGCTGTGGCGGGACAAGGCCCCGGTGCCTCCTTGGGAATGGCGCCAGGAATGCTGGAAGGCTCTTGAATCCGGGAATTCGACCCCCATTTGCTGATCATGGCACTGAAAGTATTCGATCTCGCGTGTGAGCACGAGCACCTCTTCGAGGGCTGGTTCGCTTCTGCGGAAAGCTATGACGACCAGCTCGCGCGCGGGCTGGTTCGCTGCCCTGTATGCGACAGCACGGAGATCACGCGGCGCGTGTCCGCGCCGCATCTCAACGTCAGCCATTTGCGTGCCGATCCCGGGACCCGGGAGCAGAACCTCCCGGAGGGGCGAGCCGCAGTGGCGTCTCCCTCGGGCGACCAGATGTCCCGGCTGCAGGCCGAAGTGCTCAGGCAGATCCGCCGCATCGTGCGCCAGACCGACGACGTGGGTGCGCAGTTTGCCGATGAGGCGCGCCGCATGCACAGTGGCGAAATTGAAGAGCGGCCCATCCGGGGGACGGCTTCAGCTCAAGAATGCGTGGAACTGGCCGAGGAAGGCATCACCATCATGCCCATCCCCGACATTCTTGACGACGACCGGCTGCAGTAGCAGACGCGCAGACCCTGTAGCGGTAATCTCAAAGGGGCGGCGAGCCCCGGCGCGCCGCTGTGAGCGGCGCGCGCCGAACATTACATGACCCGGCTGCGATATTCGTTGGTGCGGGTATCGATCTCGATCTTGTCGCCGATATTGCAGAACAGGGGCACCTGCACTTCGTAGCCGGTGTTGATCTTCGCGGGTTTCAGGACCTTGCCCGAGGTATCTCCCTTGACCGCAGGTTCCGTGTAGATGATTTCGCGCACGATGATGGTGGGCAGTTCCACCGAAATCGCACGGCCTTCGTAGAAGACGACTTCGACCGTCATGCCTTCTTCGAGGTAGTTCAGCGCGTCGCCCATGCTGTCGGCTTCGACTTCGTGCTGGTTGTATTCCTCGTCCATGAATACGTACATCGGGTCGGCGAAGTAGGAGTAGGTGCACTCCTTCGTCTCGAGCACGACCTGCTCGAATTTTTCGTCAGCCTTGTAGACGGATTCGCTGGGACTGTTGGTCAGCAGGTTCTTGAATTTGAGCTTCACCACGGCCGCGTTGCGGCCCGATTTGTTGTATTCGGCCTTCTGGACGACCAGGGGGTCGTGGCCGACCATGACGACGTTGCCGACGCGCAGTTCCTGTGCGATTTTCATAGGGGTAGGACTCCGGGGGTTCAAGCGCCCCGGAATGGGTGCGCGCAGGGCGCCCCCGCACTACTCCGAGGCAGCGCGAAAAAAATTAACTGTATATTCTAACCCTTTTGGCGCCTGCTCTGGCAGAACTCCACCAGACTGCTCGCCATATCCGGCAATCGGGTCAGCTCCTGGGACCACCCATGGCTGCGTTCGCTCCAGGCGGCCCACGCCGCGGGCCGGAGGACGGCGGAAAGCGCCTGCGCCATCAGGCGGTCATCATGGCCGTTCCAGGCGCGGTGTAGTGCGCGCACGTCATCCGGCCAGCCAGCCGCTTGCATCCAGGCCTCCAGCTTGATACGGTGCGCATCGCCGTCCTGAGCGTAGATCTGCCACACCAGCGGGCTGCCGGTCCATTGAGCACGGACCAGAGAATCTTCGCCGCGCACGAAGTTCAGGTCGCAGCACCATAGCAATTCGTCGAAGCGGGCCTGAGGGACGAACGGGACGGCGGCTACCGTCAGGTTGCCCCGGCTGTGCAGGCCGGGCGGCGGATCCCCAGGCACCAGCAGCCAGGCAGGGGTGTGATGCGCGGCCAGCGCATCGGCCAGTCCTGCGTACGGCCCATCCGGATATCCGAATAGCAATACGCAGCATGCATTCGCCGGGATCCTGGCAGCGTCGATGCCCGTCAGGGCCTGCAAGCGCCCCCGGCGATCGGTTGCCTGCGCCCGTGTCTGTCGGTCCTTAAGGCCGGGTTCCCGCAACAGCCCGCCGGTTGCTCGCGTGAATCCCGGGAAGTAGAAATATTTCGGAACTCCGTTGGCCTGCGGTGATGGAAGTCCGTGGCAGCCGGTCACCCAGGTTTCCGCGCTGAGGTATTCCAGATTGATCCACAGGCAACCTTGTTGTGCCATGCGGGCCTCGTAAGACGGTGGCAAGGCGCACGCAAAAGCCTCGATCACGATCCCATGGCGAGGCGGGGAGGCTTGGTCCGCCAAGTGCCAGGGGAGGACCTCGGCGCCATCGATCCGCTGCCCTTTCCCGGCGGGATCGAGATCCGGCAGCAACTGCGCCAGCACGTCCAACCGGTCGATCCACAGGCGTACGGGGTAGCCCATGGCGGCAAGCTGGCGCGCCAGCCGCCAGCAGACGCCCGCATCGCCAAAATTGTCGATGACGCGGCAAAAAAGGTCGAATGCGGGCTGCATGATGGCCTCGTTTCCGGGGAGGTGCGCAAATCGCGTGAAGGCGGAAAACCGCCCGCGTCAGTGCAATTGCAACGGTTCCGGATCGATCTCTTCGGGAAGTTCCGGATGCTGCATTTCGCCCAGCATGTTCGGGAAATAGGGCGCGCCGCAGTCTTCGCAGTAATCCAACCCCTGCATCCCGGGCAGGCGGCGGATGTCCAGGATGCCGGATTCGCGCAGCAGTGCGGCGATGGCGTCCCAGGTATCGACTTCGCCTTCCTGGGCCTGGTCGGGGGCGGATTCTTCGCGGCTGAGCGCCGGCCAGACGCAGCCATAGATCACGTCGTTGCTGGTGCGCGTACAAAACCCGATGCGGTATTCTTCGATCGACTGTTCGCCGCAGGCCACGATGGCGCAGCGCAGGTCCGCTGTGGGCAGCTTGGCGGCGGTCTGCAGCCAGGTGATGGCCGCCTTGAGCGTGAGCGGCCGGATGGATTGGTCCGCCTGGCGCGTGCTGGTGTAGTAGGCATCGGGAGCCAGATATTCCATGCGGCAGCCCGTGAAGACCGGATCCAGGATCTGGGCGCACCCTTCGGCCCATCGAGCTGCGATGGCCTTGCGGGCCTCGGCTTCCGGTTCTGCCGTCTGCCATTGAAACAGGGCTTCGCCGCGGGGTACGACGATCACGCCCACCAGGAAGTATGCGTCGGCCAGCAGATCCGCCGGGGACTCCGCATCGCGCACTGCGGGCCTGTCGCGTCGACCCAGCGCCTGCGCGGCCATGGACTGGACCCAGCCACGAGCTTCCTGGAAGGACTGCGGCAAGCGATCGAACCGGACGAGTTCGGGAAGCAGTGCGGCGTGCGCCTGGGGTGCCAGGATCGCGGTTCGCAGCAGTTCAGCGAGCTGTTGCGCCTGAGCCTCGCGCAGCCTGCCTTCCGGCAATTGATAGCGGGTCCAGGCCAGGGAGGGCGCTGAAAAGAGCAGCGCGTCCCACTCCTGGTCGTCGTGCGTCAGCCGGAGGGACTCGGAGTGTGTTTCGGCCTGCTCGATGAGCACGTCGTAGGCCGGGGAGTGCTGGTCCAGGAGGTTGTCCAGTGCGGTCTCCACCGTGCGCCGATGACGGGTGGCGAGCGCTTTGTCCAGCGCCTGACCCAGACGTTCTTCCCAGAAGAGGTCTTCGAGCTGGCTGCCGGAACGCGACAGGGCCTCGGCCAGGGAAATCAGCGCGAGTGATGCCTTGGAGGGAGCGGAGGATGAACGGGAGGGCATGGCAAACGGAGGTGGGCGGTCGGGTCCCCGCCGATGGCGGCGGAAAACCTGCACTATACGGGAGTTGCGTCCGGTCCGGGCGATCAGGCCCAAACGGTGCGGCAGACTGTTGCGTCCGGTCCGTCGAGTCACACGATGGGGTGGCTCGACCGGGCTTGACGGTTGTACTAGTGTACTGCCTGGGCCGGAACGCAAAAAAAGCCTCGATCCGCCGGACGGATCGAGGCTGGCCGGCTTTCCCGCGCGAAGGCGGGAACGGGCGTTGTCAGGCTTGGACCGTGTCGGCCACTTGCGTGAAGTCTTCGATCTGATCGAAGTTCATGTAGCGGTAAATGCGCTCCCCGTCCTGCGCCAGCACACCCATGTCCTTCAGGTACTCCTCCCGGGTCGGAATCCGGCCCAGGCGCGAGCAGATGGCGGCCATCTCGGCCGACCCCAGGAACACATTGGTGTTCTTGCCCATCCGGTTCGGGAAGTTCCGCGTGCTGGTCGAGAACACGGTGGCGCCTTCGCGAGTCTGCGCCTGGTTGCCCATGCACAGCGAGCAGCCCGGCATTTCCATGCGGGCACCCGCGGTGCCGAACGTACCGTAATGGCCTTCCTTGGTGAGTTCGCTCGCGTCCATCTTGGTGGGGGGCGCCACCCAGAGCTTGGACGGCAGGTCGCGCTGGCCCTCCAGCAGCTTGGCGGCCGCCCGGAAGTGACCGATGTTGGTCATGCAACTGCCGATGAAGACTTCGTCGACTTTCGTCCCGGCGACGTCCGACAGCGTCTTCACGTCATCCGGATCGTTCGGGCAGGCGACGATGGGCTCCTGGATGCCGGCCAGATCGATGTCGATGACTGCGGCGTATTCGGCGTCCGCGTCGGGGACCACGAGCTGCGGGTCGGCCAGCCAGGCTTCCATGTTCTTGATCCGGCGCGTGAGCGTGCGGGCATCCTGATAGCCGTTGGCGATCATCCACTTGAGCAGCGTGATGTTGCTGTTCAGGTATTCGATGATGGGTTCTTTGTTCAACCGTACCGTGCAGCCGGCGGCCGACCGTTCCGCCGATGCGTCGGTCAGTTCGAAGGCTTGCTCGATCTTCAAATTCGGCAGCCCTTCGATCTCCAGGATGCGGCCGGAGAAGATGTTCTTCTTGCCCTTCTTCTCGACCGTGAGCAGGCCCTGCTTGATGGCGTAGAGCGGAATGGCGTTGACCAGGTCGCGCAACGTCACGCCCGGCTGCATCTTGCCCTTGAAGCGCACCAGTACGGATTCCGGCATGTCCAGCGGCATGACGCCCGTGGCGGCCGCGAAGGCCACCAGCCCCGAACCCGCCGGGAAGCTGATGCCGATCGGGAAGCGAGTGTGGGAATCGCCGCCGGTGCCGACGGTGTCGGGCAGCAGCATGCGGTTCAGCCACGAGTGGATGATGCCGTCCCCGGGGCGCAGGGATACGCCGCCGCGCGTGCTCATGAAGGCAGGCAGCTCATGGTGGGTCTTCACGTCCACCGGTTTGGGGTATGCGGCTGTGTGGCAGAAGGACTGCATCACCAGATCCGCCGAGAAGCCCACGCAGGCGAGATCCTTCAGCTCGTCGCGCGTCATGGGGCCGGTGGTGTCCTGGCTGCCTACCGAGGTCATGCGCGGTTCGCAATAGGTGCCCGGGCGCACACCCTGGCCTTCCGGCAGCCCGCAGGCGCGACCCACCAGTTTTTGCGCCAGCGAGAACCCCTTGCCCGAATCGGCAGGCGCCTCCGGCAGGCGGAACAGCGTCGTTGCAGGCAGGCCCAGCGCGGCGCGAGCCTTGGCCGTGAGGCCGCGACCGATGATCAGCGGAATACGCCCGCCAGCCCGGACCTCATCCAGCAGCACATCGGATTTGAGCTTGAATTCCGCGATGACCTTGCCGTCCTTCAGCGCCTTGCCTTCGTAGGGGCGCAATTCGATCACGTCACCCATGTTCATGGCCGAGGTGTCCAGCTCGATCGGCAGTGCGCCGGAGTCTTCCATGGTGTTGTAGAAGATCGGCGCGATCTTCCCGCCCAGGCACACCCCGCCGAAGCGTTTGTTGGGTACGTACGGAATGTCTTCGCCGGTGAGCCAGATCACCGAGTTGGTCGCCGACTTGCGCGACGAACCCGTTCCCACCACGTCGCCCACGTACGCGACGACATGACCCTTCGCCTTCAGCTCGTCCAGCAGTTTGATGGGGCCGACCTTGCCGGGCACGTCAGGCGTGATCCCGTCGCGCGGATTCTTCAGCATCGCCAGCGCGTGCAGCGGAATGTCCGGGCGGCTCCACGCGTCCGGTGCGGGCGACAGGTCGTCCGTATTGGTCTCGCCCGTCACCTTGAAAACGGTGAATGTCAGGCTTTTCGGCACTTCCGGCCGGCTGGTGAACCATTCGCCATCCGCCCAGCTTTGCAGCACGCCTTGCGCATGTGCGTTGCCGGCCTTCGCCTTTTCCTCCACGTCGTGGAAGGCATCGAACACCAGCAGCGTCTTCTTCAGGCCTTCAGCCGCAATCCCCGCCAGTTCCGCATGGTCCAGCAGCTCGATCAAGGCACTGATGTTGAACCCGCCCAGCATTGTCCCCAGCAGTTCCGTCGCATGCTTCGCATTGATCAGCGGGCACTTTTCCTTGCCCAATGCGACTGCTGCAAGATACGACGCTTTGACATGCGCGGCGTCGTCCACTCCGGCCGGCACCCTGTGGGTGAACAGATCCAGAAGGAACTGTGCCTCGTCGGCCGGCGGGTTTTTCAGCAGCTCGATCAGATCGGCCGTTTGTTGGGCCGTCAGTGGAAGCGGCGGTATCCCGATCGCTTCACGGGCGGCGGCTTCAGTGCGGTAAGAGTCCAGCATGTCGGATGCCCCGAAAATGGATGTTTGAAATCGCCGCCATTGTACGGGGGGAAAGCTGTTTCGGCAACAGTCTTATATAAGATATAAGACATTGGTGTTTCACTTTAACGGGTCGAGCCGATATCCGCACCAGGTCGCCAGCCTGCGACCGGTCCGTGTGAAAACAGCCGCCGTCTAGCGGCTCACGACATCCGCATATTCCGGATGCCGCCGCACATACGCGGCCACATACGAACACGTCGGCACCACCCGCCAGCCTCGTGCCCGCGCAGTTTCCAGCGCCACCCGCGTCAGATCCGCCGCGATGCCGCGCCCGCCCACGGCGGCCGGCACACCCGTGTGGTAATACTCCGCCACCAGGCCTTCCAGCGCGTAATCCAGCACGCACAGGTGGCCCTCCTGCGTCGTCTCGAACCGGTGGGCCGCCTCATTGTGCGTAATGACGCGGCCCGACCCGGGAACCGTCGATTGGTCAGATGACATATAGATCCACGTACTCGTGCACCGGCATCGCCTCCAGACGTGCCTGATCCAGCGATGCGTCCAGGATGCGCTGCTGCTGCCTCGCCGGGAACTGACGTGCCAGGTTGGTGCGGAACTTGGCCTCCAGCAGCGGGATGCCGTCCTTGCGCCGGCGCTTGTGGCCGATCGGGTATTCACAGACGATCTCGTCCATCTTCGTGCCGTCGTTGAATTCCACCGTGAGCGCGTTGGCGATGGAACGCTTGTCGGGATCGTGATAGTCGTGTGTGAAGGCGGGGTCTTCGACGCAAGTGATCTTCGCGCGCAATGCGTCGATGCGCGGGTCGGCGGCCACGGAATCCTCGTAGTCGCCCGCCGTCAGCCGCCCGAAGAGGATGGGCACCGCAACCATGTACTGCACGCAGTGGTCGCGGTCGGCCGGATTGTTCAGCGGCCCCTTCTTGTCGATGATCCGGATGCAGGCCTCGTGCGTACGGATTGTGATCTTTTTGATATCCGCGTCGGTCTTGCCCAGCGCTTTCAGCTTGTCGTGGATCTGCATCGCGCATTCCACAGCCGTTTGCGAATGGAATTCGGCCGGGAACGAGATCTTGAAGAGCACGTTTTCCATGACATAGCTGCCGTACGGACGCTGGAACTTGAACGCCTGGCCCTTGAAGAGGACATCGTAGAAGCCCCAGACGGGAGCCGTCAATACCGACGGATATCCCATCTCGCCGGTGCGCGCCATGAGCGCCAGGCGAACCGCACGGCTAGTGGCGTCGCCTGCCGCCCAGGACTTGCGGCTGCCGGTGTTCGGCGCGTGGCGATAGGTGCGCAGGCTTTGTCCGTCCACCCACGCCAGTGACACCGCATTGGTGGCCTCGTCGCGCGACAGGCCCAGCATCTGGGAGACTACGGCGGTCGACGCGACCTTGACCAGCAGCACGTGATCCAGGCCGACCTTGTTGAAGGAGTTCTCCAGTGCGATGCAACCCTGGATCTCGTGCGCCTTGATCATGCCCTCGAGCACCGCGCGCATGGTCAGCGGCGCCTTGCCGGCCGCGACCGCGTTGCGAGACAGCCAGTCGGCCACTGCCAGGATCCCGCCGAGGTTGTCGGAAGGATGGCCCCATTCGGCGGCCAGCCAGGTGTCGTTGAAGTCCAGCCAGCGGATCATGCAGCCGATGTTGAAGGCTGCCTGGACCGGATCGAGCTGGAACTGCGTACCGGGGACCTTCGCTCCGTTGGGGACGATGGTGCCGGGAACGATGGGACCCATGAGCTTGCGGCAGGCGGGGTATTCCAAGCCTTCCAGACCGCAGCCCAGCGTGTCGATCAGACAATTGCGGGCGGTTTCAAGTGCCAGTGCGCTGTCGATTTTGTAGTCGAATACGTAGTTGACGATGTCCACCAGCACTTGGTCGGGTTGGGGACGCACGTTGGAAAGAGTCGCAGACATGATGGTTCCTGAAAGGTTGCGGCTTATTTGCGCTTGGCCAGCGGAACGAACTTCAGGTCCTCGGGACCCACATAGTTGGCGGTCGGCCGGATGATCTTGTTGTCCACACGCTGCTCGATGATGTGGGCCGACCATCCGGCGGTGCGGGCGATCACGAACAGGGGCGTGAACATGCTGGTCGGTACGCCCATCATGTGGTAGGACACGGCCGAGAACCAGTCCAGATTCGGAAACATTTTCTTGGCGTCCCACATGACCGATTCCAGCCGTGCGGCGATGTCGAACAGCTTGGTGGAGCCCGCCGATTTCGACAGTTGCTTGGCCACGGACTTGATGACCTGATTGCGCGGGTCGGATACCGTGTAGACGGGGTGGCCGAAACCGATCACGATTTCCTTGGCCTCGATACGGCGGCGGATGTCGGCCTCGGCTTGGTCGGGCGTGTCGTAGCGGCTCTGGATCTCGTAGGCGACTTCGTTGGCGCCGCCGTGCTTGGGACCGCGCAGCGCACCGATCGCACCGGTGATGGCCGAGTACATGTCGGAGCCCGTGCCGGCGATGACGCGCCCCGCGAAGGTCGAGGCGTTGAATTCGTGTTCGGCGTACAGGATGAGCGAAGTGTGCATGGCGCGCACCCACTCGTCCGAAGGGGGCTCGCCATGCAACAGATGCAGGAAGTGGCCCCCGATGCTGTCGTCGTCCGTTTCCACGTCGATCAGGCGGCCGTTGTGGCTGTAGTGGTACCAGTACAGCAGCGCGGAACCCAGGCTGGCCATCAGCTGATCGGCGATGTCGCGCGCGCCGGGCAGATTGTGATCGTCCTTTTCGGGCAGTACGCAGCCCAGCACCGATGCGGCGGTGCGCATCACGTCCATGGGGTGGCTGGAGGCGGGCAGCGTGGTCAGCACGTCCTGCACTTGGGCGGGCAGGCCTCGGAGGCGGCGCAGCTTGGCCTTGTAGGCGGTTAGTTCCGCCTTGTTCGGCAGCTTGCCGTGGATCAGCAGATGGGCGACTTCCTCGAATTCGCAGGTGTCGGCAATGTCCAGAATGTCGTAGCCGCGGTAGTGCAGGTCGTTGCCGCTGCGGCCGACCGTGCACAGCGCCGTATTGCCGGCGGCGATGCCGGACAACGCGACCGACTTCTTGGGTTTGAAGCCGGTGGGGGCGGCTGGAGTCGCCGCCTTGCTGGCTGCGGCGCTGGATCTTGTTGCCATGAGGAGTCTCCTTGATAAGTGAGGGTGCGAAGCAGCAGCCAGGGTTAGGATGCCTTGTTCTTCCGGAACAGGGCGTCGAGCTGCTCTTCGAAGCGGTGGTAGCCGATACGGTCGTAGAGTTCTTCGCGGGTCTGCATGAGGTCGACCACATCGCGCTGGTGGCCATCGCGCCGGATGGCGTTGTATACGGTCTCGGCGGCCTTGTTCATGGCGCGGAAGGCCGATAGTGGATAGAGCACGATGCCCACGCCCACGCCGGCCAGTTCCTGCACTGAAAACAGCGGAGTCTTGCCGAACTCGGTGATGTTCGCCAGGACGGGCACGTCCAGGGACTGCGTGAACTTCGCATAGGTCTCCAGATCGTAGGAGGCCTCCGCGAAGATCGCATCCGCGCCGGCCTCGACGCATGCGTGCGCGCGTTCCAGGGCAGCGTCCACACCGGCCACGGCGATCGCGTCGGTGCGGGCGATCAGATAGAAATCGCTGTCGGTGCGTGCATCCGCCGCCGCCTTGACCCGGTCGGCCATTTCCTCGGTAGTGACGATTTCCTTGCCCGGACGGTGGCCGCACCGCTTGGCGCCGACCTGGTCCTCGATGTGGCAACCGGCGGCGCCGAACTTGATCAGTGACTTGACGGTGCGGGCGATATTGAAGGCGGAAGGGCCAAAGCCCGTGTCGATGTCCACCAGCAGGGGCAGATCGCACACGTCGGTGATGCGACGGATGTCGGTCAGCACGTCGTCGAGCGTATTGATGCCCAGGTCCGGGAGCCCCAGCGACCCGGCTGCCACGCCGCCGCCGGACAGGTAGATGGCGCGATAGCCCGCCCGTTTGGCCAGAAGCGCATGATTGGCGTTGATCGCGCCGATGATCTGCAGCGGGGATTCTTCAATGAGGGCCTGGCGCAGCAGGGCGCCAGGTGAGGCAGGACGAGTCATGGTGCGCACTCCGGAAGACTGCCGTGCCGCCGGACGGAGCCGCGGGCACGACAGCAATCACCCCGCATCAGGGGTGGACCGGCCCATTGTGAAGACGGGGACCGGGTTTGTCTGTCGTTGATTGGACATTCGGCGGCGACCGGAGCAGCCCGCGGGGACGTGCGCCGTTCGCCGGCCGGCTTATTTCAGCAGATCCTTGATGCCGTCCCGTTCTTCAAGGAGTTCGTTGAGCGTATGGTCCATGCGCTCGCGCGAGAAGGCGTCGATTTCCAGGCCGGTCACGCGCGTGTATTCGCCGTTGGCCGTGGTCACGGGCACCCCGTAGATGATGCCTTCGGGAATGCCGTAGGAGCCGTCAGACGGAATGCCCATGGTGACCCACTTGCCGTTGCTGCCCAATACCCAGTCGCGGACGTGGCTGATCGCCGCATTCGCCGCGGACGCAGCCGACGACAGACCGCGTGCCGCGATGATGGCGGCACCGCGCTTGCCCACTGTGGGGATGAAAGTGTCGCGGATCCAGGCCTGGTCGTTGATGAGCGACTGCACCGATTTCCCGCCGATGGTGGCGAAACGCGTATCCGGGTACATGGTGGGAGAGTGGTTGCCCCACACCACCAGCTTCTCGATGTCACCCACTGCCTTGCCCGTCTTGGTGGCGATCTGCGACAGTGCGCGATTGTGGTCCAGGCGCAGCATGGCCGTGAAGTTCTTGGCCGGCAGATCAGGTGCCGACTTCATGGTGATGTACGCATTGGTGTTGGCCGGGTTGCCGACCACCAGCACCTTCACGTTGCGGCTGGCGACTTCGTTCAGCGCCTTGCCCTGTTCCGTGAAGATCTGGGCGTTGACCTGCAGCAGGTCCTTGCGCTCCATGCCGGGGCCGCGGGGGCGCGCGCCCACCAGCAGCGCCACATCGGCGTCCTTGAACGCGGTGCGCGGGTCGCTGTGCGCGCTCATGCCGGCGAGCAGCGGGAAGGCGCAATCTTCCAGTTCCATCATGACGCCCTTCAGGGCATTCTGGGCTTTCTCGGCGGGGATCTCCAGCAACTGCAGGATGACGGGCTGGTCCTTGCCCAGCATTTCTCCGGATGCAATGCGGAACAGCAATGCATAGCCGATCTGACCGGCTGCGCCGGTGACGGCAACGCGCATGGCGGGTTTGGACATCGTGGTTCTCCAATCAATGGTGATACAAAAGAATATCGGGGCGGTACCCACAAACGGCGAAGAGGTTAGTGTATTTCATCGCGCAGCGTCAAGACTCTTATATCTTATATAAGACAGAAGAGTATTAGACATCCCGACGTGGAAATGCGAAAATGCGCAGGTCTCATTTTGTAGCATGGCCGTCCTGCCGCACCTTCGTCCGACATGTCCGATTCGCGCCTCATTGATCGCAAGCAGCCCCTGGGTCGCACTTCCCACAGCGCCGCGTTCAGCCCGCTGTATCAGCAGATCAAGGCGCTGATCCTGCAGGGACTGGACCGGGGCGAATGGAAGCCTGGCGAAGCCATCCCCAGCGAACTCGAACTGGCGGCCCGCTTCCAGGTGAGCCAGGGCACCGTGCGCAAGGCCATCGACGAGCTTGCGGCGGACAATCTGCTCATCCGCCGCCAGGGGAAGGGCACCTATGTCGCCACCCACAACGAAGCCCGGGTCCGGTATCGATTCCTGCGCCTGACGCCGGATGATGCCCGGCCGCAGCCTTCCTCCAGTCAGATCCTGGACTGCCACCGTATCAAGGCCACCGTCGAAATCGCGGGTGCGCTCGGGCTTCGCACGGGTGATGCCGTCGTGAGTCTGCGTCGGGTCCTGTCCTTTGGCGACATCCCGACCATCCTGGACGACATCTGGCTGCCGGGCAACCCTTTCAAAGGGCTGACGCTGGAATCGCTGTTGAGGTATCGTGGCCCCATGTATGCCCTGTTCGAGACCGAATTCGGGGTGAGCATGGTGCGGGCGGACGAAAAGATCCGCGCGGTGGCTGCCAGTGAGGCTCAGGCCAAGCTGCTGCATGTCGGGACGGGCAGCCCATTGCTGCAGGTCGAGCGCGTGGCCTACACCTACGGGGACCGGCCCGTGGAGCTGCGCCGCGGGCACTATGTGACCGAACGCTATCATTACCGGAACAGTTTGAATTGACCGCGCAATGGGCGAAAATGCCCATTGCGGTGCACCAGAGATTTTTACATTTATTCACTACGAGGGCATCATGTCTGAATCAGCAACGAAGCCACGCCCGCAGTTCCGTAATCTGGGGGTGACCGACCTCATGAGTTACCGCCTGCCGCCGGCTGCGAAAACATCCTTTCTGCACCGGATCAGCGGGGCGCTGCTGCTCCTGGCCCTCCCCTTGGTGATTGTGCCCCTGTTCGGCCAGAGCGTCCATTCCCCGGAGACCTTTGCCGCCATGAAAGCGTGGGTCGCGACGCCGCTTTGCAAGATCGTCCTCCTGGTGCTGATGTGGGGGTACTTCCATCACTTCTGCGCAGGCATCCGTTTCCTCACGCTGGATCTGCATATCGGCAATTCGCGCGCCGATTCCCAGCGCTCGGGCGCGGTCGTCATTGGTGTGGCCCTGGGGCTGACGGTCGTCTTCGGTTTGAAACTTTTTGGAGTCTGGTAATGGCAGAAGCACGCATTGGTCGCCGGCGTCGTGTCGTCGGTGCGCATTACGGGACCCGCGATTTCATCGTCCAGCGTACGACGGCCGTCATCATGGCTCTGTACACGCTGGCGCTGGTTCTTTACGCGGTGTTCGTTCCCAGCCTGGATTTCGAATCCTGGCGTGCCTTTTTCGCGTTCAAGGTCGGTACGCTGCCGGTGGGCCAGATGCTCGGTTCGGTCGCGTTCCTGTCGTTGGCGTGGCATGCCTGGGTAGGGGCTCGCGACATTTTCATGGATTACGCGCACGCGGACGGGCTGCGCCTGTTCCTGGAAGCCGTGGCGGTTCTGTGGATCGTGGCATCGGTCGTGTTTTTTGGTCAAATTCTCTGGAGTCTGTAACGTGGCTGCTGTCAAGACATCTATTCCGCACCGCCGATTCGACGTTGTGATCGTCGGCGCTGGCGGGGCCGGGCTGCGCTGTGCGCTTCAGCTCTCCCATGCCGGCCTGACCGTGGCTGTTGTCTCCAAGGTCTTCCCGACGCGTTCGCACACGGTGGCGGCCCAGGGCGGCGTCAGCGCTTCGCTGGGCAACATGAGCGAAGACCACTGGCAGTGGCACATGTACGATACGGTGAAGGGTTCCGACTGGCTCGGCGACCAGGACGCCATCGAATTCATGGTGCGCGAGGCGCCCAACGCCGTCTACGAGCTCGAACACTACGGCATGCCGTTCGACCGCAATGCCGACGGCACCATCTATCAGCGCCCGTTTGGCGGCCACACCGCCAACTTCGGCGAAAAGCCCGTGCAGCGCGCCTGTGCGGCGGCTGACCGGACCGGTCACGCGATGCTGCACACGCTGTATCAGCGCAACGTGGCCGCCCGCACGCACTTCTTCGTTGAATGGATGGCGCTGGATCTGCTGCGCAATAATGCCGGCGACATCCTGGGCGTGACGGCCATGGAGATGGAAACCGGCCAGATGTTTGTGCTCGAGGCTAAGCAGACCGTGCTGGCGACGGGCGGATCGGGCCGTATCTGGGCGGCCACGACCAACGCCTTCATCAATACGGGCGACGGTCTGGGCATGGCGGCGCGCGCGGGGCTTCCGCTCGAAGACATGGAATTCTGGCAGTTCCACCCCACCGGGGTGGCGGGCGCGGGCGTGCTCATCACCGAAGGTGTGCGCGGCGAAGGCGGCTTCCTGCTGAACAAGGACGGCGAACGCTTCATGGAGCGCTATGCGCCCCAGCTGAAGGATCTGGCACCGCGCGATTTCGTATCGCGTTCGATGGACCAGGAAATCAAGGAAGGCCGCGGGTGCGGCGACGGCAGCCACGTCCTGCTGAAGCTCGATCACCTGGGCGCCGACACCATCATGAAACGCCTGCCATCGATTCGCGAGATCGCGATCCGGTTCGCCAACGTCGATCCGATTCATGATCCCATCCCGGTCGTGCCGACGATCCACTATCAGATGGGCGGTATCCCGGCCAACATCCACGGCCAGGTGGTCACGCACGTCAATGGCGAGGAAAAGGTCGTCAATGGCTTGTACGCCATCGGCGAATGCGCGGCGATCTCGATTCACGGTGCCAATCGCCTGGGGACGAACTCGCTGCTGGATCTGATCGTATTCGGCCGCGCGGCCGGCAATCACATCATCGGCCAGCACCCGGAGAAGCAGCACTCGCACGAGGTGCTTCCCGAGACCGACGTCGAGGCCTCGCGCGACCGGATTGACCGCATCGAAAGCCGCACTTCGGGGACCAAGGCCCAGGACGTGGCTCAAAAGATGCAGACCATCATGCAGTCGCACTGCGGCGTGTTCCGCAAGCTGGACATGCTCAAGGAAGGCCAGAAGATGATTGCCGACCTGGTATCGGAGGTCAACGACGTTCACTTCGCGGACAAATCCAGGACGTTCAACACGGCCCGTTTCGAGGCGTTCGAACTGACCAACATGATCGAGGTCGCACGGGCCACGACCACCTCGGCGGCCAATCGCCTCGAATCGCGGGGCGCCCATGCGCTGGACGAGTATCCCGAGCGCGACGACGTGAATTGGCTCAAGCATACCTTGTGGTTCGCTGACGACAACCGCCTGGAATACAAGCCGGTTCACATGAAGCCGCTGACGGTGGATACCATCCCGCCCAAAGCCCGTACCTTCTAATCTGGATAGTGTCATGAGTGAAAAACGTGTCATGAAGTTCGAGATTTACCGCTACGATCCGGACAAGGACGAGCGGCCCTACATGCAGAAATTCGAAGTCGAGCTGCAGCCGACGGACCGGATGCTGCTGGACGCCATTCTGCGCATCAAGAACGATTTGGACGACAGCCTGGCCGTTCGCCGGTCCTGCCGCGAAGGCGTGTGTGGGTCCGATGCGATGAACATCAATGGCAAGAACGGCCTGGCTTGCATCACGAACCTGAAGACGGTGACCGAGCCCGTCGTGCTCAAGCCGCTGCCCGGGCTGCCCGTGGTGCGCGATCTGATCGTGGACATGACCTTCTTCTACGACCAGTACCATTCGATCAAACCGTACCTGATCAATAACGACCCGCCGCCCGAGAAGGAGCGCCTGCAGTCGCCGGAGGAACGCGAACTGCTCAATGGCCTGTACGAATGCATTCTGTGCGGCTGCTGTTCGACGGCCTGCCCGTCGTTCTGGTGGAACCCGGACAAATTCGTCGGTCCCGCCGGTCTGCTGCAGGCCTATCGTTTCCTCGTGGATTCACGGGACCAGGCGACCGACGAGCGTCTGGACGACCTCGAGGACCCGTATCGTCTGTTCCGTTGCCACACCATCATGAACTGTACGGATGTCTGTCCCAAGGGCCTGAATCCTTCCAAGGCCATCGGCAGCATCAAGGAAATGCTGGTGCGCCGGACTGTATAGGAACTTCGCAGCATGTCTGGCGATCTAACTCATCTGGAGCGTGCGCGCCTGCGTTGGCGCGCACGCCGCGGTTTACTCGAAAACGACCTCATCCTCCAGCGCTTCTTCGATGCCTATGAAGCGGATCTGACCGAGGAGGATGTCGGCGCGCTGACGCGGCTGCTCGAGATGGACGATACCGACCTGCTCGACATCTTCCTGGATCGCGCGGATCTGGCCGGGGCGTATGACGACCCGCGGATTCGCACCCTCGTCGAGCGCATGAAATCGCTGTAAATTTAAGGAAAATCACATGCAGTTATCCGATAAGAAAGCCACGCTATCGTTTTCCGATGGCAGCCCTTCCGTTGAATTTCCTATGTACAAGGGCACCATCGGCCCGGATGTGGTTGACGTTCGTTCCTTGTACGGCAAGACGGGCCTGTTCACGTTCGATCCGGGGTTCAAGTCGACGGCCTCGTGCGAGTCGGCCATCACCTTCATCAATGGCGAAGAAGGCCAGCTCCTGTACCGCGGATACCCCATCGAGCAACTGGCCCACCGCTGCGACTTCCTGTCGGTCGCCTACCTGATCATGAACGGGGAGCTGCCCAATGAGGCGCAGCAGCAGGAGTTCGACAATCTGGTCACGCATCACACGCTGGTGCATGAGCAGATGCACATCTTCCTGCGCGGTTTCCGCAGCGACGCCCACCCCATGGCGATCCTGACTGGCTTGGTCGGGGCACTGTCGGCCTTCTACCACGATTCCACGGACATCACCAACCCGCGCCATCGCGAGATCTCGGCCATCCGCCTGATCGCCAAGATGCCGACGCTGGTGGCCATGGCATACAAGCATTCGGTGGGGCAGCCCTTCATCTACCCGCGCAATGATCTGTCCTATACGGGCAATTTCCTGCGCATGATGTTCGCCACCCCGTGCGACGACTATCAGGTCAACGACGTCGTGGAACGCGCGCTGGACCGCATCTTCATCCTGCATGCGGACCATGAACAGAATGCTTCCACTTCCACGGTGCGCCTGTGCGGTTCTTCTGGCACGAACCCGTTTGCCGCCATTGCGGCGGGCGTGGCCTGCCTGTGGGGTCCCGCGCACGGCGGCGCCAACGAGGCCTGCCTGAACATGCTGGAGCATCTGCAGGCCAACGGCGGCATCGCCAAGGTCGGCGAGTTCATGGAGAAGGTCAAGGACAAGGATTCAGGCGTGCGCCTGATGGGCTTTGGCCACCGCGTCTACAAGAACTACGATCCCCGCGCCAAGCTCATGCAGGAAACGTGCCGCGAAGTGCTCGACGCACTGGGCCTGCACAATGACCCGCTCTTCAAGCTGGCGATGGAAGTCGAGCGCATCGCGCTGGAAGACCGCTATTTCGTGGATCGCAAGCTCTATCCGAACGTGGACTTCTATTCGGGCATCGTGGAACGCGCCATCGGCATTCCCTCGTCCCTGTTCACCGCGATCTTCGCGCTGGCTCGCACGGCAGGCTGGATCGCACAATGGAACGAGATGCTCTCCGATCCGGAATACAAGATCGGTCGGCCCCGCCAGTTGTACACCGGTTCGGCCAAGCGCGACGTGAAATAAGCCGTCGCCTGCAAAGAAAAACGGACCTTCGGGTCCGTTTTTCGTGGGCGCTTGCCGGATCGAAAAAGGTGAGGCCGGCTGCTTCGAGCCGGCAAGCAGCCCGCCCGCCGGTTCCTACACCTGTTCGCCGGCCTCTTGCTGGGCGTCCACCACCGCCAGCGCTGTCATGTTGACGATGCGACGAACCGTGGAACTGGTCGTCAGGATGTGGACGGGACGGGCCGCTCCCAGCAGCACCGGACCCATGGCCACACCGTGGCTGCCGGTCATCTTCAACATGTTGTACGTGATGTTCCCTGTGTCCAGGTTGGGCGTGATCAGCAGGTTGGCCGGGCCCTTCAGCGTCGAGTCGGGGTAGGACTTCAGCCGGATGGCTTCGGACAGCGCCGAGTCGGCGTGCATTTCCCCGTCGACCTCCAGGTCGGGAGCGCGTTGCGTGATCAGGCGGCGCGCCTCGGCCATCTTGCGGGACGAGGCGGTCGGTCGGCTGCCGAAGTTGGAGTGCGACAGCAGCGCGACCTTCGGTACCACGCCGAAGCGCCGGACTTCCTCGGCCGCGAGAATCGTCATGTCGGCAATCTGCTCGGCGGTCGGGTCCTCGTTGACATGCGTGTCGCAGATGAATAGCGTCTGCATCGGCAACATCAGGACGTTCATCGCGGCGAAAGTCCGGGCGCCCGGCTTCAGGCCGATGACCTGATCCACGTACTTGAGCTGATTGTCGAAGCGGCTGGCCACGCCGCACAGCATGGCGTCGGCATCGCCCCGCTGCAGCAGCATCACGCCGATCAGCGAATTGTGCTTGCGCACCATGGCCTTGGCGATGTCCGGCGTGACGCCTTCGCGCCCCAGCAGCTTGAAGTAAGCATTCCAGGTTTCATTGAAGCGCGAGTCGTCTTCCGGATTCACGATCTCGATGTTCTGGCCCGGCACCAGGTGCAGGCCGAACTTGCGGATGCGCATCTCGATGACGGCCGGGCGGCCGACCAGGATAGGGCGGGCGATCCGTTCTTCCAGGACGGTCTGAGCGGCCCGCAGCACGCGCTCGTCCTCGCCGTCGGCGTAGATGACGCGCTTGGGCGAGACCCTGGCCCGGTTGAAGAGGGGACGCATGAGCTGGCCGGAGTGGTACACGATGCTCATCAGCGATTGCCGGTAGGCATCCATGTCCTGGATCGGGCGGCGTGCGACCCCGGAAGTAGCGGCCGCTTCCGCAACGGCGGGAGCGATCTTCAGAATCAAGCGTGGATCGAAAGGCTTGGGAATGATGTATTCCGGTCCGAAGCTCAGATCCTGGTCGGCGTAGGCCGCCGCCATTTCGGCACTGGGCTCCGCTTCCGCGAGTTCGGCAATCGCCTTCACGCACGCGAGCTTCATGTCTTCGTTGATGACGCTGGCACCACAGTCGAGGGCCCCGCGGAAAATGAAGGGGAAGCACAGGACGTTGTTGACCTGGTTCGCGTAGTCGGAGCGGCCCGTGGCCACTATGCAGTCCGGGCGAGCGGTCTTTGCATCCTCAGGGCGAATCTCAGGGTCGGGGTTGGCGAGCGCCAGGATGATCGGATGGCCGGCCATGGAACGGACCATGTCCTGCGTGAGCACGCCCGGGGCGGAGCATCCCAGGAAGACGTCGGCGTCCTTCACCACGTCGGCGAGCGTGCGCGATCGGGTGTCCTGGGCATAGCGGGCCTTGTTGGGCTCCATGTGTTCGTCGCGGCCCTTCCAGATGACGCCCCGCGAATCCACGACAAAGATGTTCTGGTGATTGATGCCCAGTTTGACCAGCAGATCCAGGCAGGCGATGGCGGCAGCGCCTGCGCCGGAGCACACCAGCTTGACCTCGCCCATCTTCTTGCCGACAACCTTCAGGCCGTTCAGGATGGCGGCTGACGAAATGATGGCGGTGCCGTGCTGGTCGTCATGAAAGACCGGTATCTTCAT
Organism: Castellaniella sp. UC4447_H14; assembly: GCF_052978285.1. Lineage (NCBI taxonomy): Bacteria > Pseudomonadati > Pseudomonadota > Betaproteobacteria > Burkholderiales > Alcaligenaceae > Castellaniella > Castellaniella sp. UC4447_H14. Next base: position 280,604 of record NZ_CM129666.1, read on the forward strand.
GCGCTCGCGCAGCTTCTTCTCGATATAGAAGCATTCCGGCGCTTTGATGTCTTCGAGATTGATCCCGCCCAGGGTCGGCTCGAGCGCCGCGATGATATCCACCAGCTTGTCGGGATCGTGCTCGTCCAGCTCGATGTCGAACACGTCGATGCCGGCGAATTTCTTGAAGAGACAGCCTTTGCCTTCCATCACCGGCTTGGCGGCCATGGGACCGATGTTGCCCAGGCCCAGAACGGCCGTACCGTTGGTCACTACCCCGACGAGGTTGCCGCGTGACGTGTATTTGGTCGCTGCCGGTTCGCCGTCGGCGTGGATGGCCATGCTGGCGGCCGCGACCCCTGGGGAATAGGCCAGTGTCAGGTCATCCTGGTTGGCGAGCGGCTTGGTGGGCACCACGGAAATCTTTCCAGGCGTCGGGTAGGCGTGGTAGTCCAGCGCCATCCTGGCGCGGTCGTCATTGAGGTTCATAGCGGCTCATGCTCCTGCTTGCTTTTGGCGGGTCCCGGTTGTTTTGTAAAGCCAACGTAAAACGGCGCGAATGCGGCGTTTCAAGCCGTCAAGTGTATACCCCAGTTCCAACCCGGGTATACTTCACCCTTAATACGGCATATGTAAGGCGTCGTACATCAGCCTTCTGCCCCTGCTATCCGCTTATCGGTCGGGCCGAGCCGCGGAAGGTTTCGCAATCTGCATCGTTCGGGTGAAGCACCCGTCAGGTGAAGCATAAATGTCAACGGAACAAGAACTCCAGTCTAATTCCTATCTTTTTGGCGCAAACGCTCCCTACGTAGAAGAACTCTACGAATCGTATCTAGGCAATCCGGGTGCGGTTCCGGATCAGTGGCGCAGCTATTTCGACCAGCTCCAGCATCAACCGGCGGCTGACGGCCGCGAGGCCACGCGGGACCAGGCGCATGCGCCTATCGTTGCGTCCTTCGCACAGCGAGCCCGCGAAAACACCTTCCATGTGCGTCCGGCGGTTGCCTCGGACCAGTCGCTGGCGATCGCCGGCAAACAAGTCTACGTCCAATCCATCATCGCCGCCTATCGGTCATTGGGCCTGCGCCTGGCGCAGCTAGATCCGCTGAAGCGCCGCGATCGCCCGGAAATCCCCGAGCTCGATCCCGCTTTCTACGGACTGTCCGAGGCTGATCTGGATCAGATCTATTCCGCGACCAACACGTATTTCACCAAGGCCGACACGATGACCCTGCGGGACATCCTCAAGGCCCTGCAGGACACGTATTGCCGCAATGTCGGCGCTGAATTCATGCACATCACCGATCCGGCGGTCAAACGCTGGATCCAGGAACGTCTCGAATCGACGCTGGGTGTACCCGAATATACCAGCGAACAGAAGCGCAACATCCTTCGCCAGGTGACCGAGGCCGAGGGTCTGGAGCGCTTCCTGCACACCAAGTACGTCGGCCAGAAGCGTTTTTCGCTCGAAGGCGGCGAGAGCTTCATCGCGTCCATGGACGAGGTCGTCAATCACGCCGGCGAGAACGGCGTCCAGGATATCGTGGTGGGCATGGCCCACCGCGGGCGCCTCAACATGCTGGTCAACATCATGGGCAAGATGCCCGGGGACCTGTTTGCCGAATTCGAGGGCAAGCACACCCAGGGCCTGAGTGACGGCGACGTCAAATACCACAACGGCTTCTCCAGCGATCTGTCCACGCGTGGCGGGCCGGTCCATCTGTCGCTGGCCTTCAACCCGTCTCACCTGGAGATCGTCGACCCGGTGGTCGAGGGCAGCGTACGCGCCCGCCAGGATCGCCGCGGCGATCACGAGGGCAGCCAGGTGCTGCCGGTGCTCGTGCACGGCGACGCCGCCTTTGCCGGCCAAGGCGTGGTGATGGAAACGCTGAATCTGGCCCAGACCCGAGGCTATGGTACTGGCGGCACGCTGCACATCGTCATCAACAACCAGATCGGTTTCACCACTTCCGACCCGCGCGACACGCGTTCTTCCACGTATTGCACGGACGTGGTCAAGCTGATCGAGGCCCCGGTCTTCCACGTCAATGGCGACGATCCCGAAGCCGTTGTGTTCGTGACGCAGATCGCACTGGATTACCGGCTGCAGTTTCACCATGACGTGGTGGTGGACATCGTCTGCTTCCGCAAGCTGGGGCACAACGAGCAGGACACCCCATCGCTGACCCAGCCGCTGATGTACAAGAGCATCGGCACGCACCCCGGCACGCGCAAGGTCTATGGCGACCGGCTGGTGGCCCAGGGCGTGCTGGCTGAAGGCGAGCCCGACCAGATGGTCAAGGATTACCGTCAGCTCATGGAAGACGGCCAGCATACGGTGGAACCTGTGCTGACCGACTACAAGAACAAATACTCCACCGACTGGTCGCCGTTCCTGGGGGCGAAGTGGACGGATCATGCCGATACGGGTGTCCCTCTGGCGGAATTGACGCGCATCGGCGAAAGGATCACCCAGGTCCCTGACGGATTCACCGTGCACCCGCTGGTGAAAAAGCTTCTGGCCGATCGCCTGGCGATGGCGCATGGCGAACATGCGATCGACTGGGGCATGGGCGAACACCTGGCCTTTGCGACGCTGCTGACGAACGGCTATGCGATTCGCATCACCGGGCAGGATTCAGGACGGGGCACGTTCAGCCATCGTCACGCAGTCCTGCACGATCAGAATCGCGAACGCTGGGACGCGGGCGTTTACGTGCCGTTGGAGCACGTTTCGGACAATCAGGCGAATTTCACGGTGATCGATTCCGTACTGTCCGAGCTCTCCGTGCTGGGCTTCGAATATGGCTATGCCACCGCCGAGCCCAACGTGATGACCATCTGGGAAGCCCAGTTCGGCGATTTCGCCAATGGGGCCCAGGTCGTGATCGACCAGTTCATTACCTCGGGTGAAGCCAAGTGGGGCCGCCAATGCGGGCTGACGCTGATGTTGCCGCATGGCTACGAGGGCCAAGGCCCCGAGCACTCATCCGCCCGTGTCGAGCGGTTCCTGCAGATGTGTGCGGACAACAATATACAGGTCGTGCAGCCCACCAATGGCGCACAGATTTTCCACGTGCTGCGCCGCCAGATGATCCGGCCGTTCCGCAAGCCGCTGGTGATCTTCACGCCGAAGTCGTTGCTGCGCAACAAGCATGCCACTTCCCCGCTGGAAGACCTGGCGACTGGCACCTTCCAGCCGGTGATCGGCGAAGTCGATTCCGCTATCGTGGCCAGTGACGTCAAGCGCGTGATGCTGTGTTCCGGCAAGGTCTACTACGACCTGGTGCAGGCGCGTGCCGACCAGAAACGGACGGATGTTGCCATTCTGCGCATCGAGCAACTCTACCCGTTTGCGCATAAATCGTTCCAGACGGAGCTGCAGAAATACTCGAATGCGAAGGAACTGGTGTGGGTGCAGGATGAGCCGCAGAACCAGGGCCCGTGGTTCTACATCCAGCACCACCTCTACGAAAACATGAGTGATGGGCAAAGGCTCGGTTACGCGGGGCGGGCGGCGTCGGCCTCGCCTGCCGTGGGTTACCTGGCGAAACACCAGGAGCAGCAGCGCGCATTGGTCGAACAGGCCTTTTCGCCCAAGCTGAAGAGCCTCTCGATGATCAAGTGATCGGACCGATCCCTACCCAGAAAATTGCACAATACGGAAAATTATCATGGCTATCAAAGAAGTCGTCGTTCCCCAGCTTTCGGAATCGGTCTCCGAAGCTACCTTGTTGAACTGGAAGAAGCAGCCTGGCGCAAGCGTCGAGGCTGACGAGATCCTGATCGAAGTCGAAACCGACAAGGTGGTGCTCGAAGTCCCGGCACCGGCGTCGGGTGTGCTGACCGAGATCGTCAAGGGCGACGGCAGCACCGTCACGGCGGGCGAGGTCCTGGCCCGCATCGATACGGCCGCAAAGGCCTCGGCGCCTGCTGAAGCGCCCAAGGCCGAGCCGGCACCGGCTGCTGCGGCACCGGCTGCTGCGGCCGCCGCCGAGGCGCCGAAGACGGGCGCCAAGTCATCCGCGGCCTCGCCGGCTGCCGGCAAGATCCTCTCTGAAAAAGGCATCGATCCCGCCTCGGTACAGGGGTCCGGGCGGGATGGCCGCGTGACCAAGGGCGACGCCCTGCAGGCCACCAGCGCGCCGGCAGCGCCCGCGACGCCGTCCGCTCCCGTACCCGTCGGGCTGGACGGTCGCCCCGAGCAACGCGTGCCGATGAGCCGCCTGCGCGCCCGCGTGGCCGAACGCCTGATCCAGTCGCAGACTGAAAACGCCATTCTCACGACCTTCAACGAGGTCAACATGCAGGCCATCATGGACCTGCGCAAGAAATACAAGGACGCCTTCCAGAAGGAACACGGCGTCAAGCTGGGCTTTACCTCGTTCTTCGTCAAGGCGGCGGTTGCGGCCCTCAAGCGCTACCCCATCGTCAATGCGTCCATCGACGGCAAGGACATCATCTATCACGGCTACTTCGACATCGGTGTCGCCGTGGGTAGTCCACGCGGCCTGGTGGTGCCCATCCTGCGCAATGCGGACCAGCTCACGCTGGCCGACATTGAAAAGCAGATCGCCGACTTCGGTCAGCGTGCCCAGGACGGCAAGCTCACGCTGGACGAACTCACGGGCGGCACGTTCTCCATCTCCAACGGCGGCGTGTTCGGTTCCATGCTCTCCACTCCCATCATCAACCCGCCGCAGGCGGCCATCCTGGGCATTCACGCAACCAAGGATAGACCGGTGGCGGAAAACGGCCAGGTCGTGATCCGTCCGATGAACTATCTGGCATTGTCCTATGATCACCGCCTGATCGACGGCCGCGAAGCCGTCCTGGCACTGGTCGCCATGAAGGAAGCCCTGGAAGATCCGCAACGCCTGTTGCTGAACATCTGAGGGACACGATAATCATGGCAAAGCAATTTGATGTGGTCGTCATTGGTGCCGGCCCCGGCGGTTATATTGCGGCGATCCGCGCCGCCCAGTTGGGATTGGCAGTGGCGTGTGTGGACGCCTGGACGAGCCCGGCGGGCAAGCCGGCGCCGGGCGGCACCTGCACCAATGTGGGTTGCATCCCCTCGAAGGCGCTGCTGCAGTCGTCCGAGCACTACGAGCAGGTGAACGAGCATTTCGCCGACCACGGCATCACGGTCAAAGGTGTTTCCCTGGATCTGGCCAAGCTCATCGGCCGCAAGGACACGGTCGTCAAGCAGAACAACGAAGGCATCCTGTATCTGTTCAAAAAGAATAAGGTGTCCTTCTTCCACGGGACCGGTTCCCTGGGTGCCAAGACCGATTTCGGCTGGGCGGTCAAGGTCTCGGGTGCGACTGAAGAGGACCTGGAGGCGCGCCACGTGATCGTGGCGACGGGTTCCAACGCGCGTGAACTGCCGGGCACTCCTTTCGACGAGGATCGCATCCTGTCCAACGATGGCGCGCTGCGTCTGGCTGCCGTGCCGAAGAAGCTCGGCATCATCGGCGCTGGCGTCGTGGGGCTTGAGATGGGCAGCGTCTGGCGCCGCCTGGGCGCCGAAGTCACCGTCCTCGAAGCACTGCCCGATTTCCTGGGTGCCGTGGACCGCGATGTTGCCAAGGAAGCCCAGAAGGCGCTGACCAAGCAGGGATTGGACATCCACACCGGTGTGCGCATCACCGAGGTCAAATCGTCGGCCAAGGCGGTCACGGTTCAGTATACGGACGCGGCGGGCGCCGACCAGAAGCTGACGGTGGACCATCTGATGGTCTCCATTGGCCGTGTGCCGAACACGCAGGGCCTTGGGGCCGAGACCGTAGGCCTGAAGCTCGATGACCGCGGCTTTGTCGTGGTGGACGAGGACTGCCGCAGCAATCTTCCCAATGTCTGGGCGGTGGGCGATGTGGTTCGCGGTCCCATGCTGGCGCACAAGGCCGAAGAAGAAGGCGTGGCGGTGGCCGAGCGCATTGCCGGCCAGCACGGCCATGTGAACTTCGACACCATTCCGTGGGTCATTTATACCTCTCCCGAGGTTGCCTGGGTGGGCAGATCCGAGCAGGCCCTGAAGGCTGCCGGCCGCGACTACAAGGCAGGCAGCTTCCCGTTCATGGCCAATGGCCGCGCGCGGGCGCTGGGTGATACGACCGGCTTCGTGAAGATCCTGGCGGACGCCAAGACGGATGAGGTCCTGGGTGTGCATATCGTGGGGCCGATGGCATCCGAGCTCATCGCCGAAGCCGTCACCATCATGGAGTTCCGGGGGGCCGCCGAAGACATCGCGCGCATCTGCCATGCGCACCCGACACTGTCCGAGGCGGTCAAGGAAGCGGCCCTGGCGGTGGACAAGCGCACGCTGAACCTGTAATTCGTCTCGATGAACGTCAGCGAGTATTACACGCAGGCGCTGCGCGAGAGGGGCTTTGTTGCCGACGACGCGCAGCGCGTGGCGGTCGAACGTCTGCAGCGTTATTTCGACGACTGGATCGAGTTCAAGCGGCAGCGGTCCAGCCGTCTGAAGAAGCTCTTCCTGCATCCTCCCGTGCCTCGCGGGATTTACCTGTGGGGCGGGGTGGGGCGCGGCAAGAGTTTCCTCATGGACGCGTTCTACTTGACCGTGCCGGTCAAGCGCAAGGTGCGGCTGCATTTCCATGAGTTCATGCGTGGGGTGCATCGCGAGATCCGCGCGGTAAGCGGCGAAGCCGATCCACTGGATCACGTGGCCCGCAATATCGTCAAGCGGTACCGCTTGATCTGTTTTGACGAATTCCACGTCTCCGATGTGGCCGATGCGATGATCCTGTATCGGTTGTTGATGCGCCTGTTCGAATATGGCACGTCCTTCGTCATGACCTCCAACTATGAGCCTTCCGAGCTGTATCCGGATGGCCTGCATCGCGACCGCATTCTTCCCGCCATCGCGCTCATTCAGGACAAGATGGACATCCTGAACGTGGACGCCGGCGTCGACTACCGCCGCCGCACGCTGGCCGAGATCCGCACTTATATCACTCCTGTCGTGGCTTCCACCCATGACGAGTTGCGGTCGGCCTTCGATCGGCTGGCAGATACGGCCGAGCAGAAACCTCCGGTGCTGATGGTGGAGGGGCGCGAAGTCCGCGCGATTGCGCTGGCGGGCACAGTCGTATGGTTCGATTTCGCGTCCCTGTGCGGCACGCCCCGTTCACAGAACGATTATCTCGACCTGGCGGACCGGTTTCAGACGATCATCCTGTCCGACGTGCCGCGCATGGCACCGCGCCAGGCCTCGGAGGCGCGTCGATTCACCTGGCTGGTTGACGTGTTCTACGACCACAAGGTCAAGCTGATCCTCTCGGCGCAGTGCCCCGCCGATGAGCTTTATACTCAGGGCCCCATGTCCAACGAGTTCTCGCGCACGGTGTCGCGGCTGATGGAAATGCAGTCGCGTGAATACCTGGCCGAAGCCCGCCGGATGGCGGTGGTTCTATAGGGCCGGGGGCGGACCCGAACTTGCGGAGTTCAAAGTCATGAGCACAGCAGTCACGCGGGTCCTGACGGGCATCACGACGTCGGGCACTCCCCATTTGGGCAACTATGCCGGTGCCATACGGCCGGCGATCGAGGCCAGTGCCCGGTCCGGGGTGGACGCGTTTTTCTTTCTGGCCGATTTCCATGCGCTCATCAAGTGCGCCGACCCGGTCGTGGTGGCGCGGTCGCGAATGGAGATTGCCGCCACTTGGCTGGCGGCCGGTCTGGATTCCGATCGGGTCACCTTTTACCGCCAGTCGGACGTGCCGGAGATTCCCGAGCTGTGCTGGATGCTGACCTGTGTCACGCCCAAGGGATTGATGAACCGCGCCCACGCCTACAAGGCTTCGGTGGATGCCAACGAGGCCCGCGGCACCGAGCCCGACGACGGCGTCACCATGGGGCTGTTCTCTTACCCCGTGCTCATGGCGGCGGATATTCTGATGTTCAACGCCCACAAGGTGCCCGTGGGTCGTGACCAGATCCAGCATCTGGAGATGGCGCGGGATATTGCCCAACGCTTCAACTATCTGTATGGCCGCGGCCGGGATCTGTTCGTCCTGCCGGAGGTCCAGATCGACGAGGACGTCGCCACGCTGCCCGGGCTCGACGGCCGCAAGATGTCGAAAAGCTATCACAATACCATTCCGCTCTTCGAGGGCGGCCCGAAGGCGCTGAAGGCTGCAGTGGCGCAGATCGTGACCGACTCGCGCCTGCCCGGCGAGCCCAAGGACGCGGAAGGTTCGCCCCTGTATACCTTGTATCGGGCGTTTTCCACCCATGCGGAGTCGCTGGCCTTCAAGGCCGAGCTGGAAGCGGGCCTTGGGTGGGGCGAGGCCAAGCAGGCCTTGTGTGATCGGATAGAGTCCCAGATTGGTCCGATGCGCGCGCGCTACGCCGATCTGATGGCGCATCCCGGGCGAATCGAAGAAATTCTTCAGGCGGGCGCCCGAAAGGCCCGCCATATTGCGGTGCCATTCATGGAGCGGCTGCGAGAGGCCGTGGGCGTGCGCCAGCCGGCGGCCGGGCCTGCGGCGAAGAAAGTGGAAAAGTCCGCTCGCGCGCGCCTGGCGTCGTTTCGCGATGAGACCGGCGCTTTCCGCCAGCGGCTGTTTGCCGCCGACGGCCGCGAGCTGCTGCTGTCGGAACCCTTTGCTGACCCGAAGCGGCTCCATCAGGTCAGCCGTCTGGTGGCTCAGATGGATCTGTCGGCGTTGCAGCCGGATGCGCACGGTCTGGTTCGACTGGCGGCGGAAGGGCAGTGCTGGGCCTCCTGCCGGCTGGAGGATCTGGAGCAGGTCGGATTGGCGCTGGCCGAAATTTGAACACTCGCCCATGGGTGAGAAGGGTCCTGAAAGGCCCAAAGGGGTGAGTGTGGCAGGAGTTGCAGCGCCCGGCCGAACAGGTCGCCGTACCGCCATGCTGGCCGTCGGCATGGCCGTCGCGTCGATGACCAGCGTCCAATCGGGTGTGTCGCTGTCGGTTCCCGTCATGTCGGACTATGGCGTCCTCAGCACGTCAGGCTTGCGGCTCTGCTGGGCCTCCTTGGTGCTATTGCTGATCGCCCGCCCGCCGTTGCACCGATTCACCGGGGTACAGTGGCGGGCGGCACTGCTGCTGGGGTGCGCCATGGCCACGATGACGCTGTCATTTTTCATGGCGCTGGACCGTTTGCCCCAGCACCTCGCCGTCGCGCTGGAATTTTGCGGGCCGCTGTCGGTGGCCGCTCTCGGTGTGCGGGGCTGGCGCGCGCTGGCGTGGCCTTTGCTCGCGGCCGCCGGCATCCTGCTGCTGGTCCTGGGCGATGTCGATGTGTCGGGTGCCGTCGATGTGATGGGAATCGGCTTCGCGCTCTTGGCGGCCGTCGGCTGGGGCGTCTATATCGTGAAGATGAAGTCCGTGGGCCAGGCGTTCCACGGCTTTCAGGGAATCGCGGTGTCGTCCTTGGTGGCGGCCGTGATCTCATTGCCCTTTTCAGCGGCCGAGATCGGCTCGCTGATGTTCCCGTGGCGGCAGCTGTTGTGGACAGCCGGGCTTGCGGTTTTTTCGCCCCTGGCTTCCTATATCCTGGAAATGCTCTCGCTCAGGCGCCTGCCGTCAGCGACGTTCGGGGTCCTGATGAGCATGGAACCGGCCATTGGCGCCTGTGCCGGATGGATCATCCTCGGACAGTGGATGACGGCGGGCCAGATGCTGGGGACGGCGCTGGTCGTGGCGGCCAGCGTCGGCGTTGTGCGGGCGGCGGCCCGTTGACGTCAGGGGTCCACGGGCGCACCGGCAGCCCGGGGCCGCTGTTCGATCTGTCCGGGCGCCCGACCTGGGGCGGATGGCCCAGTGTCCCGTTCGGGACACTACCGCCGGGAGGCCGCTTCGGCGGCGGCCCGCAGCCCGCTGATCGTCGTCGTAGGTGTGATGGCTTCCGGATCCAGGATGCAGTGCACGATTGCCGGCAACCCGCTGTCCATGGCACGTTTCAGCGCTGGCGCGAATTCTTCCGTGCTTTCCACCCGTTCGCCATGCCCGCCGAATGCGCGGGCGTAGGCCGCGAAGTCGGGGTTGTGCAGCGTGGTACCCGACACTCGGCCCGGGTAATGTCGTTCCTGGTGCATGCGGATTGTGCCGAACATGCCGTTGTCGATGAGAATCACCACGATGGGGAGCTGGTATTGCACGGCGGTCGCGAACTCCTGCCCGTGCATCATGAAACTGCCATCGCCCGTGAAGCAGACTACCGTGCGGTCCGGGAAGATTCGCTTGGCCGCCACCGCGGCCGGAAGTCCGTAGCCCATCGAGCCCGATGTGGGGGCCAGTTGCGTGCCATAGGCGCGGAACCGGTAGAAGCGGTGGATCCAGGTTGCGAAATTGCCCGCTCCGTTCGTGATGACGGCATCCTTGGGCAGGACAGCGTTCAGGTGGGCAACGACCGCGCCCATTTGCAGGGCGCCCGGAATCCCGATCTGTTCGGGGTCGCTCCACGCGACGCGGGCAGCATGCAGCTCCGCGCAGCGTGCCTGCCGCTCGATAGTGGACGTACTGGCCATGTCCTGAATCAGCTGGGCCCATGTGCGCGGGCAGCAGGCCATGGCGACATCCGCCTGGTAGACGCGGTTCAGTTCATTGATGTCGGGATGGATGTGGACCAGCTTCTGACGGGGCGAGGGGATCTCGAAGAGGGAGTACCCCTGGCTGGGGATCTCGGAAAGGCGTCCCCCCACGATCAGGATCAGATCCGATTCCCGGATCGCTTCCAGCATCCGTGGGGAGCTCCCCAATCCCAGATCGCCGATGAAATTCGGGTGGTCGGTGGAGCAGAGCATCTGCCGGCGAAACTCCACGGCGACGGGAATGTCGTGGCGTGTGGAAAACGTGCCGAAGGCCTGCACGGTGTCCTCGTCCCAACCGCTGCCCCCGAGAATCGCCACGGGCCGCTGAGCCTGGGCCAGCAACGATTCGAAGGCGTGCAGTTGCGCGGTCGTGGGTGACGCGTCGGTGCGCACACAGGGGCGCGCATCGTCGACCGCCAGAGTCTCCGTCAGCATGTCTTCGGGCAGCGCCAGCACGACCGGTCCCGGGCGCCCCGACTGTGCGACATGGAAGGCGCGCGCCAGATATTCGGGGATACGTTCGGCCTGATCGATTTCAGCCGCCCATTTGACTTGTGAGCCAAACACGGCCTTGTAGTCCATCTCCTGGAAGGCCTCACGGTCGCGATGCGAACGGCGGATCTGCCCCGCCAGCAGGATCATGGGCGTGGAATCCTGCGACGCGACATGAATCCCCGCGATGGCGTTGCAGGCGCCTGGCGCCCGTGTCACCAGGCAGATGCCGGGTCGCCCGGTGAGTTTCCCATGGGCTTCCGCCATCATCGCGGCGCCGCCCTCCTGGCGGCACACGGTGACCTGGATGCCGGCGTCGTAGAGGCCGTCGAGCACCGCCAGATAGCTTTCGCCCGGGACGCAGAAGACGTGGTCGGTGCCATGTAGGCGGAGCTGGTCGACCAGCACGTGGCCGGCGAGGCGTGGTCTGGAATTTGTCATATTGGCGCGTCCTGAAGTCATGGAACCCAGCGTACCACCTGATGGTACGTCGATCGTCCAGGTCGGTGCCCGTACCGCGTGCTTCAGGCCGGCTCCACCCGTGTGGTCTTTGCGGCGGCGCGGCCTCGCAGCCACTCCAGCACCAGCAGCAGCGTGGTCGAAAACAGGATCAGGATGGTGGCTACGGCGGCAATGACGGGGCTGATGTTCTCGCGGATACCGGTGAACATCTGGCGTGGCAAGGTGACCTGCTCCGGCCCGGCAAGGAACAGCGTGATCACGATTTCGTCGAAAGCGGTCGCGAACGCGAACAGTGCACCGGCAATGACGCCCGGGGCGATGATGGGCAGCGTCACATGGAAGAAGGAGTGGATCGGTCCGGCACCCAGGCTGTAACTGGCGCGGAGCAGATTCGGGTCGAATCCCTGCAGGGTCGCCGATACCGTGGTGACCACGAACGGCGCACCGATGGCGGCGAGTGCGAGGATCAGTCCCGAGTAGCTATTGACCAGGCCGTATGGCGCGAAGAAGAGATAGATGCCCAGGCCCGTGACGACCAGGGGCACGATCATGGGCGAAATCAGGACGGCCATGAGCAGACCCTTGCCCGGGAATTGCGCCCGGTGCAGGCCGGCTGCCGCGAGGGTTCCCAGAACGGTGGCCAGCGCAGTGGCCGAAGGCGCCACGATGAAGCTGTTGGTGGCGGCGCGCGCCCAGTCGTCGGAGTGGAAAAGCGTGTCGTACCAGTGCAGCGAGAAGGACTGGATCGGGTAGAGCAGCATGGACCCCTGGTTGAACGACAACGGGATGATGACCAGAATGGGCAGCAGCAGAAAGAGCAGGATCAAGGCGCACAGGATGCGCAGCGTGTAGTACCAGAGGCGCTCTGCCGGTGAGGCATACGGCGGCAGCGAGGTTCTCAGCATGACGTGTCCCTATCCGAGCGCCAGTTCCTTGCCCGAAATCCTGCGGTACAAGGCGTAGAGCAGCAGGGTGCCGGCCAGCAGGATGAGGCCCAGGGCACTGGCCATGCCCCAGTTGATGGTCTGGTTGGTGAAGTAGGCGACGTAGTAGCTGATCATCTGGTCGCCCGCGCCGCCCAGCAGGGCCGGCGTGATGTAGTAGCCCACGGCGATGATGAAGACCAGCAGGGAGCCGGCGGCGACTCCCGGATAGGTTTGGGGGACATACACTCGCCAGAAGGCGGCAAAGGGATGGCTTCCCAGAGAGATCGCGGCGCGCTGATAGCTGGGCGGCACCGATTGCATCACGCTGTACAGGGGCAGCACCATGAACGGCAGGAGGATGTGCACCATGGCAATGTAGACGCCCAGGCGGTTGAAGAGCAGCGGCAGGGGCTGGGAGATCAGCCCGAGGTGCAGCAGCGCGTCGTTGATGAGCCCCTCGCGTTGCAGCAGCACCACCCAGGCGGCAATGCGCACCAGGATGGACGTCCAGAAGGGGATCAGGATGCAGATCAGCACCAGGTTGGCCTGCCGCTTGGTCAGCCGCGTGATCCAGTAGGCCAGGGGATAGCCCAGAAGCAGCGCGACCAGCGTCACCACGAGGCTGATGGTGAAGGTGCGCGAGAAGATGGCCCGGAAGGCGGACGTGTCGGGTGGCACGGAGACGATGTGGCCGTCACTGTTGGTCTGCAGGTCCAGGGACGCGAGCAGGTAGTACGGTGACCACGATTTGTCGTTGTTGGCGATGGCCACCCAATACCGGGTGTCCCCCCAGCGCGGGTCCAGTTTCACCAGATCTTCGCGGGCGGCCGCGCCATCCGCCGCCTGAATGGGCATATGGCGCATCGTCTTGAAGATAAGCGAGCGGTATCCCGGAACTTCGTAGTTGAGCCGCCGGGCCAGTTCGCCCGCGGCGCTGGTGTTCTTGGCGTGAGCCAGATCCTGGCCAAGCGCCAGGTAGGCCGCATCTGGAGGAAGCGCGTGCCTGTCCCAGTTCTGCAAGGCTTGCAGCGTCCGGGGCAGGGTGCGGATGACTTCGGGATTGTCGATGGCGCGCGTCAGCAGCGAGGCGATCGGGATGACGAAGATCACCAGCAAGAAGATCGCCAGCGGGCCCACCAGAAGCAGAGCGCGCGCCGTCCGGCGGCGTTGCGTCGTCTTCATCGCCCGCCGGATCGCATCCGGGTTGGCAATCGTCGTTTCCATCGTGTCCCCTGAAACGCGGCCGGCAGTCACTGCCGGCCGCTGGCTGCCTAGCGGGCGGCCCAGGCGGTGAAGCGTTGCTCCAGCTCCTCGCCGTGATCCGTCCAGAACTCAAGGTTGTTGAACAGCGCGTCCTTGGCGTTTGCTGGCGAGTTGGGGACTTTGGCCAGGACCTCGGGACTCAGCATGCCGATGGCCTTCTTGCTGACGGGGCCATAGGCGATGTTCTGCGAGTAGGCAGCCTGTGCCTTGGGTGAGGCGGCGTATTTCACGAACGCAATGGCCTGCTCCTTGTTGGCCGACCCCGTCGGGATGACCCAGTAGTCGAAGTCGTACACGCTGCCGGGCCAGGAGATCTTCAGGTTCTTGCGGCCTTCACGCTGGGCGGCGTCGATACGGCCGTTGTATGCCGAGGACATCACCACGTCGCCGGCGGCCAGCATTTGCGGGGGCTGCGCACCCGCTTCCCACCACTGGATGTTGGGCTTGAGCTCGTCCAGCTTCTTGAAAGCCCGATCCACGCCTTCCGGGGTGGCCAGGACCTTGTACACGTCCTGCGGCGCGACTCCGTCTGCCATCAGTGCAAATTCCAGGTTGTAGTGGGCGCCCTTGCGCAGCCCGCGCTTGCCCGGGAATTTCTTCACGTTCCAGAAATCCGCCCAGCTCGTGGGAGCCGTCTTGAGGGCGTCGCCGTTATAGGCCAGCACGGTAGACCACACGAAGGTGCCCACGCCGCAGTATTTCAGAGCCCCCGGGACCATGTCGTTTTTGTCCAGGATCTTCGTCCAGTCGATATTTTCGTAGGTGCCTTCGTCGCAACCGCGCCCAAGGTCACCGGTCTCGACTTCGACCGCGTCCCAGACCACGTTGTGCGCCTGGACCATGGCTTTGACCTTGGCCTGCTCGCCGTTGTAGGCGACGGGGATGACCTTTTTGCCGGACTCTGCTTCGAAGGGCTTGATGAACGCGACCGTCTGCGCGTCACCATTGGCGCCGCCAAAGTTCACGACCGTCAGGTCGCGAGCCTGGGCGGATTGTCCGAGCATGGCCAGCGGCGCGGTAAATGCCAGGGCGACGAGTAAGGAACGAGGTTTCATGGATGTCTCCAGTGTTGTTGTCGGAGTAGTGGATCAGGGCCGGAAGATGCGGACGTGCTCACGAGCGACCTGCAGCCGGACCTGCCGGCCTCGGGCTCGTACCCCTGGGTCCGCAGCCAGGGGCATTTTTACGAAGAAAGCTTCTGATGGGGAGATCTGGCATCGCAGCCGGACGTGGTCGCCGAGATAGACTTCGTCGACCGTGCTGGCCTGGAATTGATTGATCGCACTGTCATCGGCGCAAGGCGTGATGCGTTCGGGGCGGATGGCGGCGACGCAGGGACTGCCGATCGCCAGGCCCTGAACGTTGATGCCCTGCAGCACCTGGCCGCCCGCGATCTCGACCTGGCAGGTGCCGCCATTAGTGGATTGGACCGTGCCTGGGAACTGGTTGCTGTCGCCGACAAAGCCAGCCACGAACCGGTTGCAGGGCGCCTCGTACAGGGTGTCCGCCTGGGAGACCTGTTGAATGATTCCCTGGTCGAACACGGCAATGCGATTGCTCATGGTGAGCGCCTCGCTCTGGTCGTGAGTGACGTAGACGAAGGTCACGCCGAGCTGCCGGTGCAACGCCTTGAGTTCAAGCTGCATGTGTTCGCGAAGCTGTTTGTCCAGCGCGCCCAGCGGCTCGTCCATCAGCACGATCTTGGGTTGGAAGACCAGCGCACGCGCCAGGGCGATCCGCTGCTGCTGACCGCCGGACAGCTGCGCCGGATAGCGTTTGGCAAAAGCCTGCATCTGTACCATCGCCAGCGCGTCCTGGATGCGCCTGGACCGCTCGGCGGCCGGCATCTTCCGGACCTTCAGCGGATAGTCCAGGTTGCGCTCCACCGTCATGTGGGGAAAGAGTGCGTAATTCTGAAACACCATGCCCAGATTGCGGTGGTGGGGCGGAACGTCGTTCAGGCGGCGGCCTTCCAGGAAAATATCGCCGCCGGTCGGGGATTCGAATCCGGCCAGCATCATCAGGCAGGTCGTCTTGCCCGAGCCCGATGGCCCCAGCAGCGAGAGGAATTCGCCTGGATAAATGTCGAGATTCAGATCGCGTACGACCAGATGGGTCCCGTCATAGGACTTCTGGACCCCCTGGAATCGCACCAGGGGTTCGGCGGCAGGCGCATCGGACATCGGGCGGGTCTCCGGCAATTGAACACATGGGCTCTTTCAAAGGGCCATGGCTTTCCTAAGGATATCCAGACCTTCGTCCAGCACGCTATCGGGGATTGTCAGGGGGAACAGGAAGCGGATGACGTTTCCGTACGAACCGCACGTCAGCAGGATCAGTCCGAGCTCGCGCGCGCGGCTCTGAATGCGGGCGGCGGTTTCAGGATCTGGCTGCCCAGTGGCGGGGTCACGGAATTCGGCTGCGATCATTGCCCCCAGGCCGCGGATTTCCGCGATGTGCGGGTGATGGAGGTCGGCCAGCGCTGTGCGCAGGCGTTGTCCCAGCGTTTCAGCGCGTGCGACCAGCTTCTCGTCGCGGATGATGTCCAGTACGGCCAATCCGGAAGCGACGGCAAGGGGATTTCCGGCGTAGGTTCCGCCCAGGGACCCGCGCGGGGCCGCGTCCATGATCTCGGCCCGCCCGCAGACGCCGGACAGCGGCATGCCGCCCGCCAGGCTCTTGGCCATGGTGATCAGGTCCGGAACCACCCCCGCGTGTTCGATGGCGAACATCCGCCCGGTGCGCGCGAAGCCGGTCTGGACCTCGTCCACGATCAGCAGGATGCCGTGTTCGTCGCATTCCCTGCGCAGTGCCTGCAGCAGCTCGTTCGGGGCGACGTTGAAGCCGCCTTCGCCCTGTACTGGCTCGACCAAAATGGCCGCCACGCGTTTCGGGCTGATGTCGGCCTTGAAGAGGGTATGCAGCGCCCGGATGGAATCGTCGGCAGTGACGCCGTCCAGCGGAGTGGGGAACGGCAGATGGTAGACCTCGCCGGGGAGGGGGCCGAAATCCTGCTTGTAGGGGGCCACCTTTCCGGTCAGCGCCATGCCCATGAAGGTACGGCCGTGGAAGGCCCCGGAAAATGCCACCAGGCCGGTGCGGCCAGTGGCCGCGCGTGCGATCTTGACGGCGTTTTCGACAGCTTCGGCTCCTGTGGTGAAGAATGCCGTCTTTTTGGCGTGCCCGCCCGGAGTCAGCGCATTGACCTTCTCGGCCAGTTCCACGTACGACGCATAGGGGGCGACCTGGAAGGCGGTATGGGTGAAGGCCGCAAGCTGTGCCTGGATGGCAGCGATGATCCTGGGATGGCAGTGTCCGGTGTTGGCGACCGCGATGCCGGCTGCGAAATCGATGAAGCGCCGGCCTTCGATGTCCCAGAGCTCGGCGTTCAGCGCACGCTTGGCGTAGAAGTCACAAGTGATGCCAATGCCATTGGGAATAGCCGCATTTTTGCGCGTTTGCCACTGCCGATTCAGGTCTGCCATGAGTGTCTCCGACGTTGCGAGCGGTTCCCGCGTCGCTTTTTTTTTACTATACTGATGTTTTGGTTCATCAAATAGATCCATTTTTTGAAATCCAATGGGGCCAATTTGAAAGCCTTCATACTCTCTGAATGGCTGCAGCAGTATTTCTCCTCCTCCGGAGATGGTCCCGCTTATTCAAGGCTCTATGATCTGATCTGTAGGGCCATTCTTGAGGGCCACTTGACGGCGGGGGCGCGCCTGCCGTCGTCGCGCGGCCTGGCAATGGATCTTGGAATCGCGCGCAACACAGTGCTGCAGGTCTACGAGCAACTCACGGAGGAAGGCTACGCCCATGCGGGTGTGGGGCGCGGCACCTACGTCGAAGACATCAGCCAGGACATGGTGCAGCCGGCCGTCTCGGCCCATGGAACCCTCGGAGCGGTTGAACCCCGAGCCCCCGAGGGACACGACCTGTCCCGGCGCGGGCGTGCATTGCTGGCCCACATGGGCTTTTCCAACCGGCAGGCCGGGGCATTCATGCCGGGGGTGCCCGACGTGCGCGAGTTCCCGCTCAAGGCCTGGACGCGCATTCAGAATCGCATCTGGCGCGAAGGGCCGTGGGATCTGATGCGGTATGCGCCCGCGGGGGGTTACGGGCCGCTGCGCCAAGCCATTTCCGATTATCTGAACAGCGTGCGTTCGGTGCGCAGTTCCGCGCAGCAGGTCGTCATGACTACCGGGATTCACCAGGGGATCGACGTGGCCCTGCGGCTGCTCTGCGATCCGGGCGACTCCGTCTGGATCGAGGAACCCGCCTATTGGGGCGTCCGTAATCTGGTGTCGACGGCCGGGCTGCGGGCTGTGCCCATCCGCGTGGACGATGAGGGCATCTGGCCCAGGGACCACGACCGCGAGCATCCACCGCGCCTCATCATCGTGGCACCCTCTCATCAATATCCGCTGGGTATGGTGATGAGTCTGGCCCGCCGGCGCATGCTGCTGGACTATGCGCGGCAGGTATCCTGCTGGGTGCTGGAAGACGACTACGACAGCGAATTCCGTTATGGCAGCCGGCCGCTGCCGTCGCTGCAGGGTATGGACGATGGGGGGCGAGTCCTGTATGCGGGCAGTTTCAGCAAGACGCTGTGCCCGGGGCTGCGCGTGGGATTCCTGGTGGTGCCGGAACCCCTCTCGGTTGCCTCCGCCGACGCGGTAGCCGAACTCTATCGCGAGGGCAACATGGTCAATCATGCAATCCTCAACGAATTCATCCGGAACGGCCATCTCGCGTCCCACATCCGGCGTGTGCGCCGGCGTTATGCGGAACGTCGCGACTGTCTCATCGGCGAGATCCACCGGCATTTCGGCGACAGGCTGGACATAGTGGGGGGGGATGCGGGCCTGCATCTGATCCTCGCCTTGCCGGATACCGTGGACGACGAGCTCGTGGTGCGCGATGCGCTGCGTGAGGGCGTCGTCACCCGTCCGCTGAGCGCTTATTACCTGGACAGGGCCCGCGCCCGGTCCGGCTTGCTGCTGGGTTATGCCGGGGTGACGCCCGATGAGATCCGGCCTGCCTTTGACACGCTGGCGCAGGTCATTGGCCGCTACCTTCAATCGATGCAGACCAAGGGAGGTCGTCGTGACGACACAAGACGCACTGGCACGCAGTGACATCAATTATCAGCTTCATTCCTACACCAATGCCGAGGAACACAGGCTCCAGGGACCCTGCATCATGGAGCGCGGCGATGGAATTCATGTCTTCGACACCACCGGAAAACGCTACATCGAGGGCATGTCCGGCCTGTGGAGCGTGGCGGTGGGGTTCAGCGAACCGCGTCTGGCCGAAGCCGCGCGGCGGCAGATGGAATGCCTGCCGTTCTACCACACGTTCAGCCACAAGGCGAACGTGCCGTCCATCAAACTGGCTGAAAAGCTCATCCGATTGACCGAAGGGCGGATGGCGCAGGCCTTTTTCACCAATTCGGGGTCCGAGGCCAACGACACCATCATGAAGATGGTCTGGTACTACAACAATGCCCTGGGCCGTACGAAGAAAAAGAAGATCATTGCCCGGGATGGGGGTTACCACGGGGTCACCGTGGCCGCGGCCAGCCTTACCGGCTTGCCCTATCTGCACAAGGACTTCGACCTCCCGCTGCCGCAGGTCCGTCACGTCCGCCGCCCCCACTGGTACCACGAGGCGCAGCCGGGTGAATCCGAATCCGCCTTTGCCGACCGGCTGGCCGGCGAGCTGGAAGCGTTGATCCAGGCTGAAGGGCCGGATACCGTGGCCGCTTTCATCGGCGAACCCATCATGGGGGCCGGCGGCGTCATCGTGCCGCCGGAGACGTACTGGCAAAAGATCCAGGCGGTTTGCCACAAGCATGATGTCCTGGTGATCGCGGATGAGGTGATCACCGGCTTTGGCCGCACGGGCCGCATGTTCGCCTCGGACCTGTTTGGCATCAAGCCGGATTTCATGACGCTGTCCAAGCAGATCACGTCCTCCTATCAGCCGCTGGCGGCAGTCCTGATCAACGAACGCGTGGCCTCGGTCATCGCCCATCACTCGGGCGAACTGGGCACCTTCGGCCATGGCTACACGGCCAGCGGCCATCCGGTAGCGACTGCCGTGGCGCTGGAAAACATCGCTATCATCGAAGAGCGCGATCTGGTGGGAAACGCCGCCCGGTGCGGTCAGGTCCTGCAACGCAGGCTGCGCACGCTGGCGGATCATCCGCTGGTGGGCGAAGTGCGTGGTGTGGGGCTGATTGGCGCGATCGAACTGGTCTCCGACAAGGCCACGCATGCGCCGTTCGATCCCCAGGGTCTGGCAGGCGCGAAGGTCGTGCAACGGGCACAGGACAACGGCCTCATCCTGCGTGGCATCAAGGACAGCGTCGCCTTCTGTCCGCCTCTCATCATCACCGAGGCCCAGGTCAACGAGATGGTGGATCTATTCGCGAAGTCGCTGGACGAGGTTGCTCGTACACTTTAGTTTTCAGGAGCCATTCCCATGCCGTCTCCCCGACACCCGTTCCAGTGGCTGGATCCGTTGCTGCTGGACCAGCAGCTCACTGACACCGAGCGCATGATCCGCGATGCGGCGCGCGACTACTGTCAGGACAAGCTGCAGCCGCGCGTGCAGCAGGCCTTCCGTCAGGAGAAGACGGATACGTCCATCTTTCGCGAGATGGGCGAGCTCGGCCTGCTGGGCGCCACCCTCCCCGAGCAGTACGGCGGCGCGGGCCTCAATTACGTCAGCTATGGGCTGATCGCTCGCGAGGTCGAGCGCGTGGACTCGGGCTATCGCTCGATGATGAGTGTGCAAAGCTCTCTGGTCATGGTGCCGATCAACGCTTTCGGGACCGAGGATCAGAAGCGGAAATATTTGCCCCGGCTGGCGGCCGGCGAGTTGATCGGCTGCTTTGGCCTGACGGAGCCCGACCATGGTTCGGACCCGGGTTCCATGTCCACGCGCGCCAAGAAGATCGCTGGCGGCTATAGCCTGACGGGGGCCAAGACCTGGATCACCAACAGTCCGATCGCTGACGTGTTTGTCGTCTGGGCCAAGGACGAGGCGGGCGACATCCGCGGTTTCATCCTTGAAAAGGGCTGGAAGGGGTTGTCGGCGCCTGCCATTCACGGCAAGGTCGGGCTGCGGGCGTCCATCACGGGCGAAGTCGTGATGGACGAAGTCTTCGTGCCTGAGGAAAACGTTTTCCCGGAGGTGCGCGGCCTGAAGGGCCCCTTCACGTGCCTGAATTCGGCGCGTTTCGGGATTGCCTGGGGCGCGCTGGGCGCTGCTGAGGCCTGCTACGAAACTGCGCGCCAGTATGTCCTGGATCGCCGGCAGTTCGGCCGCCCGCTGGCGGCCAATCAGCTCATCCAGAAGAAACTGGCCGACATGCTGACCGAGATCACCCTGGGGCTTCAGGCGGTCCTGCGCGTGGGGCGTCTGAAGGACGAGGGTGCCGCGCCTGTGGAAATCACCTCGATCATCAAGCGCAATTCCTGCGGCAAGGCGCTGGACATCGCTCGCATGGCGCGCGACATGCTGGGTGGAAACGGTATTTCGGACGAATTCTGCATTGCACGGCATCTGGTCAATCTGGAAGTCGTCAATACCTACGAAGGCACGCACGACGTCCATGCCCTGATCCTCGGGCGCGCCATCACCGGAATTGCGGCGTTTGCCAACTGAGGCGATGGTGATGAGCACGACAGCCGAAACTGCCGGGACCGTCGCGCCAGAGTCCGTGCCGGGAGCGTTGTCGTCCATCCGGGTCCTGGATCTGTCCCGGGTGCTGGCCGGCCCCTGGGCCACGCAGATTCTGGCGGATCTAGGGGCCGACGTGATCAAGATCGAACGCCCCGGCGCGGGGGACGACACCCGAGCTTGGGGGCCGCCCTGGTTTTCGGGACAGCAGCCGGATGATCAGGTAGCGGCCTACTACCTGTGCGCCAATCGCAACAAGCGTTCTGTCACGGTCGATATCGGCACTGCCGAGGGTCAGGCGCTGCTCCGGGACCTGGCCGGCCGAAGCGACGTGCTGGTCGAAAACTTCAAGGTCGGCGGCCTGGCTCGCTACGGGTTGGACTATGAAAGTCTCCATGCGGTGAATCCCGCTCTGGTGTATTGCTCCATCACGGGGTTCGGGCAGACAGGTCCCTATGCGGAGCGAGCGGGCTACGATTTCCTGGTGCAGGGCTTGGGCGGCCTCATGAGTGTGACGGGGCGCCCCGACGGCGAGCCCGGCGGTGGCCCGATGAAGGTCGGCGTGGCTCTGACCGACATCCTGACCGGACTGTATGCCGCCAATGCGATCCAGGCCGCACTGGCCGCGCGCGATCGGACCGGCATGGGCCAGCATATCGATATGGCGTTGCTAGACGTGCAGGTCGCTTGTCTGGCCAACCAGGCGATGAACTATCTGGCTACCGGCCAAGATCCGGCACGCCTGGGGAATGCCCATCCCAGCATCGTTCCCTATCAGGATTTCCCTACAGCCGACGGCTACATGATTCTGGCGATCGGCAACGACGGTCAGTTCACCCGGTTCTGCGCGGAAGCGGGGAAGCCCGATCTCGCGACGGACGTCCGCTTTGCCACCAACGAGGCACGGGTGCGCAACCGCGATACGCTCATTCCTCTCCTGCGCCACATGACCACTGCGCGCACGACCGCGGCCTGGGTGCGTGCGCTGGAGGGCTGCGCGGTGCCGTGCGGGCCCATCAATGGGCTGGGGGATGTTTTTGCTGATCCGCAAGTCCGGGCACGCGAACTGCGGATCACGATGGACTATCCCGGCGTCGGACCGATACCGCTGGTGGCCAGTCCCATGCGGCTGTCCGACACGCCGGTGGACTATCGCTTGCCGCCGCCTTCGTTGGGGGCACACACTGAAGAGGTGCTCCTGGACCTGCTGGGCATGAGTCCGCAGGCCATTCGCGCGCTGCGCGAGCGGGGCGTGGTGTGAATCCCGCGCCGGGGCTTGGCTGGGCGTGGTGTTTTTTTGACGAGGAGATGAAATGCTGCAGTTGAAGAACCCGGGGTTGCTGCGTCAGCAGTGTTACATCAATGGCCAGTGGCGCGACGCGCGCGATGGACAGAAGGATCCCGTACATAACCCCGCCACCGGCGAGGTGCTGGGAACCGTGCCCAACATGGGGGCGAAGGAAGCCCGGGAGGCGATCGAGGCCGCGCAGGCCGCCTGGGCCGGTTGGCGGGCGCTCACGGCCAAGCGCCGGGGCGAGATCCTGCGCGCCTGGTATCAGTTGATGATCGACAATACCGACGATCTGGCGCGCATCATGACGGCCGAGCAGGGCAAACCGCTGGCGGAGTCGCGGGGTGAGGTGGCCTATGGTGCCGGATATTTCGAGTGGTATGCCGAAGAGGGAAAGCGCGCCTATGGCGAAACGATCCCGGGACCGGCAGCGGACAAGCGCATTGTGGTGACGCGCGAGCCCATTGGCGTGTGCGCGGCCATCACGCCGTGGAACTTTCCGTCTTCCATGATCACACGCAAGGCTGCGGCGGCGCTGGCGGCTGGCTGCCCCTTCGTGGTCAAGCCAGCCCCCGAAACGCCGTTTTCCGCGCTGGCGTTGGCGGTGCTGGCCGAAGAAGCCGGTGTGCCCGCGGGCGTGTTTTCCGTTCTCACCGGCGACGCGGTTGCGATTGGCGGGGAGATGACGGGCAACCCCATCGTGCGCAAGCTCAGTTTCACGGGTTCGACCGAGGTCGGCCGTCTGCTGTACGCGCAGTGCGCCCCCACTATCAAGAAACTATCCCTGGAACTGGGCGGCAATGCGCCGTTCATCGTCTTCGACGACGCTGATCTGGACGCCGCGGTCGAGGGCGCGATGATCTGCAAATACCGGAATACCGGGCAGACGTGCGTATGTGCGAACCGTATCTATGTGCAGGACGGCGTGTACGATGAATTCGCCCACCGGCTTGAGAGGGCGGTCGGCACGCTCAAGGTCGGCAACGGCATGGACGAAGGCGTGAACCAGGGGCCGCTGATCGACGAGGCCGCGCTGCGCAAGGTCGAGGCGCATGTGCAAGATGCTCTTGCCAAGGGCGGTCATGTGCTGACCGGCGGCAAGCCTCATGCTCTGGGCGGCACCTACTTCGAGCCCACCATCCTCACGGATGTGACGGCCAGCATGAAGTGCGCCACCGAGGAGACCTTTGGCCCGGTGGCACCGCTGTTCCGCTTCAGGGACGAGGCCCAGGTGATTCAATTGGCCAACGCGACAGAGTACGGGCTGGCAGCCTATTTCTACAGCCGCGACATTGGCCGCGTATGGCGTGTGGCGGAAGCCCTTGAATACGGCATGGTGGGCATCAATGTGGGCGTGGTGTCCAATCCGGCTGCGCCCTTTGGCGGAGTGAAGCAGTCCGGTCTGGGCCGCGAAGGCTCTGCCCATGGGTTGGATGACTACCTGATTATCAAGTACCTGTGCCTCGGCGGAATCTGATCGGCGCGGATCACTGAGGCGGGGCGGCCTGATGGCCGCTCCTGCCTATTTCTTGAGCCGCGCGAATGCCTCGGCCATGGCCCCCCGCGGCTCGTCGCGATGTCTCGGCCCGATGGGGTGCGACCGGACCGGACGCTCGCTGGCCCGCCGGTCGTTGCGCGGTGCTCCCGATGACGCGCGCGGCGCGCCATCGTCCTTCCGCATACTGAGCGCGATGCGTCGGCGCGCGACGTCGACTTCGACGACGCGCACCTTAACAGTCTGGCCCACACGGACGACTTCGCGAGGATCCTTGACGAATTTGTCCGCCAGCGCCGAGACATGCACCAGCCCGTCCTGGTGCACGCCAATGTCCACGAACGCGCCAAAGTTGGCCACGTTGCTGACCACCCCCTCCAGCGTCATCCCCGGCACCAGGTCCTTGATGTCGTGGACGCCTTCCATGAATTTTGCGGTCTTGAATTCCGGGCGTGGATCGCGGCCCGGCTTCTCCAGCTCGGCGAAGATGTCGCGTACCGTCGGCAGACCGAAGCGATCATTGGTGAATTCGGCCGGCGACAATCCCTTGAGCGCCTGGGGTTGGCCCATGACCGCGGCGGCCGGCTGGCCCAGCCTGAGCAGGATCTGTTCTACCACGGGGTAGGCTTCCGGGTGCACCGCCGAGGCGTCCAGCGGATTGTCCGAGCCCGGAATGCGCAGGAACCCGGCCGCCTGTTCGAAGGCTTTGTCGCCGAAGCGCGGGACCTCGCGAAGTCCCCGCCGGTTGCGGAAGGCGCCGTGCTCCTCGCGCCATTGCACCACGTTGCGGGCCAGTGCGGCGTTCAGCCCCGAGACGCGAGTCAACAAGGGGGCCGATGCAGTGTTCACGTCCACGCCCACGGCATTCACGCAGTCTTCCACGACGGCGTCCAGCGAGCGCGCCAGCTCGCGCTGGTTGACGTCGTGCTGATATTGGCCCACGCCGATGGCCTTGGGCTCGATCTTGACGAGTTCCGCCAGCGGGTCCTGCAGGCGCCGCGCGATGGAAACTGCTCCTCTGAGGCTCACGTCCATGTCCGGGAATTCGTGTGCCGCCAGCTCCGAGGCCGAATAGACGGAGGCACCCGCCTCCGAGACCACCACGCGCTCGAAGTCGAGTTCCGGGTGCCGTTCGCGCAGCGTAGCGGCCAGGCGGTCTGTTTCGCGCGAGGCGGTGCCGTTGCCGATCGCGATGAGGGCGATCTGGTGGCGTTCGACCAGTGTCGCCAGCGTGCGCAGGCTGCCTTCGATGTCCTTGCGGGGTTCGAACGGGTAGATGGTGGCGGTTTCCAGCACCTTTCCGGTGGCGTCGATGGCCGCGACCTTGACGCCGGTACGGATGCCGGGATCCAGCCCCAGCACTGCCTTGGGGCCGGCCGGCGCGGCCAGCAGCAGATCCTTCAGATTGGCGGCAAAGACGCGGATGGCCTCCGCTTCGGCCTCTTCGCGCAGCTTAGTGACCAGCTCGGTCTCGAACGTGGTCAGCAGTTTCACGCGCCAGGTCCAGCGGCAGACTTCGGCCAGCCAATGCTGACGCGGCGTCGCCTGCGCGTCAAAACGCGCATCCACCGCCAGCAGTTCCGCCACCTTCTGTACGCAAGGGTGAGGGTTCTCGGATTCGCGTTCGGTTGTGAGCCCGAGCCGCAGGTCCAGAATCCCCTGCTGGCGGCCGCGCAGCATCGCCAGGACCCGATGAGAAGGCAAAGTGCGCAGAGTTTCACTGAAATCGAACCAGTCGCGGAAGTTGGCGCCCTCGTTTTCCTTGCCCTCCACGACCTTGGCGTAGAGCAGACCCGTGCTCCAGAGTTCGGTGCGCAGGGCCTGCAGTACGGGGGCCTGTTCGGCGAACCGCTCGGCCAGAATGTCACGCGCGCCGTTCAGGGTGGCCTTCGTATCGGCAAAGCCGGCTTCCGCATTCAGATAGGGGGCCGCGGCCTGTTGCGGGTCGGCGGCCGGATCGCCCAGCAGCGTCTCTGCCAGTGGCTCCAGGCCTGCTTCTCGGGCGATCTGGGCGCGGGTGCGGCGCTTGGGCTTATAGGGCGCGTACAGGTCTTCGAGCCGCTGTTTGCTGTCCGCAGCCAGAATCTGCTGCCGCAGGGCGTCATCCAGCTTGCCTTGCTGGGCGACCGAATCGAGGATGGCGATCCGGCGGCCTTCCAGCTCGCGGATGTAGAGCAGCCGCACTTCGAGCTGACGCAGGACGGTATCGTCCAGGCCGCCGGTGGCCTCTTTGCGGTAGCGGGCGATGAACGGTACGGTGGCGCCCGAGTCCAGCAGGTCGACGGCGGCGGCGACCTGCGCGGGCCGGGCCCCCAGTTCCGCCGTCAGGAGCCGCAACACGCGGGCGGGGTCGACCTCGTGGGTCGGTAGAGCAGGACTTGTGGCGTTCATGGCAGTCTTAAAATACCAGATTCAAGCGGCGCATTTTGCCACAGGCTTGGAGTTTGCCTCTGTTTCCTGTCGTATCATCGCCGGACTGCCGGTGTAGCCTGGTCCCTACCATGATTGCTGATGATTTGAGCGAGTTGTTCGGCGCCGAAGGGCCACTGGCCAGGGCCGTGCCGGCCTATGTGCCGCGTGAGGCGCAGCTTGCCCTGTCCCTGGCGATCGAGCAGGCAATCGATACCCAGGATGTGCTGGTGGCCGAGGCGGGTACGGGTACGGGCAAGACCTGGGCCTATCTGGTGCCGGCCTTCCTGTCGGGTGGCAAGACGCTGATTTCCACTGGGACGCGCACTCTTCAGGATCAGTTGTTCCGGCGGGATATACCGCGGTTGCGCGAGGCGCTCGCGCTGCCAGTCGACGTGGCGCTGCTGAAAGGGCGCGGCAACTATGTCTGCCACTACCATCTGGATCGGCTGGGGCAGGACGATCGCGCCTTGAAGTCGCGCGATGAGATTCCACAGTTGCGGGCGATCCAGCGGTTCGTGCGCGAGACCGAGAGCGGCGACAGGGCGGACCTTCCCGCCGTGCCCGAAAATGCCGACATCTGGAACCGGGTGACCTCCACGCGTGAAAACTGTCTGGGCCAGGAGTGCCCGTTCATCAAGGACTGTTTCCTGATGAAGGCCCGCCGCCGCGCGCAGGAAGCCGACGTGGTGGTGGTCAATCACGCGCTGTTCATGGCCGACCTGGCGCTGCGCGAGGAAGGCATCGCCGATCTGTTGCCCGAGACGCAACTGGTGGTCTTCGACGAGGCGCATCAATTGCCGGAAACCGCGACCCGGTTTCTGGGACAAAGCGTTTCGCTCCATCAGATTCTGGACTGCGCAAAGCTGGCCGAAGCAGCCGGGCTCGCCCACGCTCGCGAGGCGGTGCGCTGGAGCGACTTGTGCGGCGCGCTGGATGCCGCCGCGCGCGAGCTGCGGCTGGTGGGCGCCCCGATCGCAAAGCTGCCTGGCGGGCGCGTCACGTTCGATCACATTCCGGACGCCGATAGTTTTGATCGGGCGCTGGCGACCCTGGTGAAGGCTCTGGATACGTTGGCTGACGCGCTGGCGACCCAGGAGGAGCGCGACCCGGAGCTGGCGACCGCGGCCCGTACGGCGCGCACGTTGCGCGCGCGACTGGTTCAATGGTCCCAGCCCGCCCGTGGCGAGCCTGAGCCGGCCGATCAGGCGGCCGTGCGCTGGATTGAACACGGCACCCAGTCTGTGCGCCTGCATCGCGCCCCCCTGTCGGTCGCCCGGATCTTTTCGGGGTTCAGGCGCCCCGGGCAGAGTTGGGTACTGACGTCGGCGACGCTGTCCGTGAAGGGAAACTTCAGTCATTTCCAGCGTCAGCTCGGATTGTCCGAAGCGGCTACCCGCAGTTGGGCTTCGCCCTTCGATTACCCCGCCCAGGGATTGCTTTACGTGCCTGAACGCCTGCCGTGGCCCAACGATCCCGGTTATACCGATGCTTTCGTGCGGACACTGTTGCCGCTCGTCGATGCCTGTCCCGGCGGCGTGTTGGTGTTGTGCACGACCTTGCGGGCGGTGGAGCGGGTGGCCGACCAGTTGCTGCGCGGCATGTTGCAGTCGGACCGGGCCGTCATGCGCCAGGGCGAAGGCACGCGCGGTGTGCTGCTCGAGCGCTTCCGCGCGGCCGGCAATGCGGTGTTGGTGGGCAGCACCAGCTTCTGGGAGGGGATCGACGTTCCGGGCGATGCCCTGATGCTGGTGGCCATCGACAAGCTGCCCTTTGCCCCACCCGACGATCCGGTTCTGGAGGCGCGGCTCAATGCCTGCAAGGCCGACGGCGGCAACCCGTTCATGGAATACCAGTTGCCGCAGGCGGCGCTGCTGCTCAAGCAAGGTGCCGGGCGCTTGATCCGGTCCGAGAAGGACCGAGGGGTCCTGATGGTCGGAGACGGCAGGCTGGTGGACAAACCTTATGGGCGGCTGCTATGGCAGGGACTTCCGCCGTTCGCGCGTACGCGCGATGCGAGTCTGGCGGTTCAATTCATGGGCGCGCCGCCAGCGCGCACATCGGTGGCACCAGCGGTTTTGGAAGATTCGCCGGCGCGTTGAACGAGCCGGTGCCGATCATAGCCAGTTGACGGGGTTCCAGGGGTTCTGCGGGTCCTTCAGCCCCTGCTTGTAGTACTTGCTGTTGGGAAAGTTCTTGTCCAGCACGCGCTTGGCATCGTCGCGCAGTTTTTCCAGGTGCAGCTTGTCATAGCTGAGGACCATGATGTAGAGCGCCTTTTCCACGATGGGTGCGCCCTCGAAATCGGTGACCACCTGCTGCGCCCGGTTCGCCGCAGCGACATAGGCGCCGCGCTGGTAGTAATACTGGGCGACGTGGACTTCGTTTTCGGCGATGGTATTGACCAGCCAGGCTGCGCGTTTGCGGGCATCCGGCGTGTAGCGGCTATCCGGGTAGCGCTTGATCAGCTCGTTGAAGGCCTCATAGGATTCGCGCAGGCCCTTGGGGTCGCGTTCGCTGGGATCCTGGCGCGTGATGTTGGACAGAACGGCGCTTGGCGGAGTGAACGTGATCATGCCCTTCAGGTAGAGCATATAGTCCGTGCCAGGGTGGTTGGGGTATTGCTGTGTGAAGCGGTCGATGGCCGCCTTGGCCTGCTCGGGCTCCTCATCCTTCCAGTCCACGTACGCTTGATCGATCAGGGCCTGCTGGGCGTAGATGCCGAACGGGTAGCGCGCTTCCAGCGCCTCAAGATTCTTGCGCGCGTCCTCCCACCGGCCCGAGCTCATGTCCTCTTTGGCCTGGCTGTACAGACGCTCGGCGCTCCAGCCGGCCGTCGGGTCCACCTTGCCCGTCGAAGAGCAGCCGGCCACCAGCGCCACGAATACGCAGGCGGTGGCGATTCGAGCCAGGTTCGACAGGGATTTCAGGCAAACGGATACGTGCACGGCCACGGAACGTCCTTGATCAAGGTGTTAGCATTGTCGGCAGATTATATGATTAGTCGCCATGCCTGACACGGACATCGCCAGCCCGGACAGAGAGTCCAGCGCCCCGGATTGCTTCGATCTGCCACTGACCACCCTGCCGGACCGGCTGGACAAGGTATTGGCGAGGCTCATGCCGCAGCATTCCCGCAGCCGCCTGCAGGCATGGATAGAGGGCGGCCACGTGCTGGTTGACGGGCAGGCCGGCCGCATCCGTACGCGCGTCGGGCCGGGGGCCCACATCCTGGTCTGGCCGCAGCAGGCGCCGGAAGATCTGGCGTTCGTGCCGGAGCCTGTGGAATTCGAGGTCGTTGCCGATTCCCCGCTATGGATCGTCGTGAACAAGCCTGCTGGGCTGGTGACGCATCCGGGCGCGGGCAACTGGCATGGCACCTTGCTCAATGGCCTGCTGTACCGCTATCCCGAACTGAGCCGCGTAGCACGCGCCGGCATCGTGCACCGCCTGGACAAGGACACCTCGGGGCTGCTGGTGGTTGCCCGTACCGAGACGGCACAGACCCATCTGGTGCGGCAATTGCAGGCCCGTACGGTGAAGCGCGAGTATCGGGCCCTGGTTCAAGGAGCGTTGGCCGGTGAGGGCACGGTGGACGCCTCTATCGGGCGGGACGCCCGTGTCCCGGTGCGCATGAGCGCCGATCGCCCCATCGCTCCGAAACAAGCGATCACGCATTACCGGGTGCTGGCTTCGGGCCGCGCGGAAAACCTGGTGGTCACTGAAGTCGCCTGCCACCTGGAGACGGGGCGCACGCACCAGATTCGCGTCCACATGGCCTTGCTGCACCATCCGCTGCTGGGCGACGGCCTGTACGGTGGTCGCGCTATCCTGGGGGCACAGCGCCAGATGCTGCACGCCCGTGCCTTGAGCTTCCAGGACCCCGGCGACGGCCAATGGCAGCATTTCGAGACGGAACTCGCCGCCGACTTTGAACAGGTCCGGGAACGGATCGACTGGGGGGACGCCTCATGACGGTGATTTCTCTGCAATCGGATGTCCGTGGCGTGACGGGAGAACCCTGGACGGGGGTGCGGTATTTCTGTACCTGGCGGATAGGCGGCGCAAGCCTCGCCCCATGGGACAGTCTGAATCTGGGGACGCACGTCCAGGATTTGCCTGAGGCGGTTCGGGCCAACCGGGCGCGCTTGCGGCAGTCGCTGCCCGCGGAGCCTCTGTGGCTCGAGCAGGTGCATGGGACGCAGGTCTGCGACGCGGATGGAGGGGACATCGGGCACATGGGGAACCCGCCTCGCGCGGATGCGGCGGTCACCACCGAAAAGGGCCGCCCGCTGGCCATCATGACGGCCGACTGCTTGCCAGTCGTTCTGGCGGATCAGGCGGGGCGTGTGTTGGGGGTGGCTCACGCAGGCTGGCGGGGATTGGCGGCGGGAGTCCTCGAAAATACGTTGTCGGCCATGCGGGCGCGCTGTCCGGATGCCCGTTCGTGGCGTGCCTGGGTGGGCCCTGCAATTGGTCAGCCGGCCTTCGAGGTCGGCGAAGAAGTCCGGGAAGCCTTCGTGAGCGCCGACCCGGAAGCTGCTTGCTGCTTCGTGCGCTGGGCCGACAGTGGACGCTGGCACGCCGATCTCGCCGGGCTTGCGCGACTTCGCCTGTCCCATGCGGGGGTGGCGCGCGCGCAGCTGAGCGGGGAATGCACGCATCGGAATGCCGACCGGTATTTTTCCTATCGCCGCGACGCCCGCACGGGCCGGCAGGCGACGCTCGCGTGGCTGGTATAAAGTATAAGTATGCGTAGCCACATGGCGGCTCTCGGGCTAGCAACTTTGCCCGATTGACGCCATTTGCCAGAATGACAAAATGAATAACGAATGAGGGGTCGGCTCAAGCCGATCCAAAGGGGGCGGTGTGAGTGATCGGAATCCTTCCCAGCGGCTGATGCCTGCCGGCATCGCTCCCGATTTGCTGGCCTCCATTCAATCCGATTTCGTTTGCGGCTGGCAGTCGCTCGTGGATCAGGCGCGGCGCGGTGACCTGCCGGTCCCGGAGGACCGCCGGTTTGCCTCCGAGGCCTGGCTCGCGCATCCACAGTCCCTGTTCGCCGCGCATGCTTATCTGCTGATGGCGCGCACCATGCGCCGCTTGGCGGATGCGGCCGACGTCGGGGAGGCGGCCCGCGCCCGGCTGCAGTTTTCGGTGATGCAGTGGGTGGAGGCCTGCGCGCCGTCCAATTTCCTCGCGTCCAATCCGCAGGCCATGCAGGCGCTGCTGCGAACGGGCGGTGATTCGCTGCAACAGGGGTTTGGCAACCTGCTTCGTGATCTGCAGCGTGGCCGCATGACGCAGACCGATGAATCGGCGTTCGAGCCAGGCCGCAATCTGGCGATCACGCCGGGCGCGGTGGTCTACGAAAACACGCTCATGCAGGTGATCCAGTATCAGCCGCAGACGCCACAGGTCCACGCGAAGCCGCTGCTGATGGTGCCGCCCTGCATCAACAAGTATTACGTATTGGACCTGCAGCCGGCCAACTCGCTGGTTCTACACGCGGTGCTGGCGGGCTTCCAGGTGTTCATGATCTCCTGGCGCAATCCACGCGCGGGCGATGCCGACGGGATCGATCGCAAGACCTGGGACGACTATGTCGAAGACGGTGTGCTGCAGGCCATTCGCGTGGTGCGGGATCTGACTCGAGCGCCACAAATCAACGCGTTGGGGTTTTGCGTCGGCGGCACGTTGCTGGCCAGCGCGCTGGCGGTTGCGCGCGCCCGCGGCGAGGATCCGGTCGCGGCCCTGACGCTGCTCACCACGTTCCTGGATTTCCAGGACACCGGGGTGCTCGGCGTTTTTGTGGATGAAATGCATGCGCGGGCGCGCGAGCAGCAGCTTGGCGCGGGCGGTCTCATGACGGCGCGTGAGCTGTCCACGACCTTCTCGTTCCTGCGGCCTTCCGAACTGGTCTGGAATTATGTGGATTCCCGCTACCTGATGGGCCAGCCGCCGCGCGCCTTCGATTTGTTGGCCTGGAATGCGGACGGCACGAATCTGCCGGGCCCGTTCTTCGTCTGGTATTTTCGCAACACCTACCTGGAAAACCGCCTGAAATCGGGCTTGCTGCCCGTCTGCGGCAGCGTGGTGGACTTGCATACGCTGGACATGCCCACTTATTTGTACGCATCGCGTGACGATCACATCGTGCCCTGGACGTCGGCCTATGCCTCCACTTTGTTGCTGGGCGGGCCGCTGCGCTTCGTGCTGGGTGAATCCGGCCACATTGCCGGGGTCATCAACCCTCCCGAACGCGGTCGGCGAGGTTACTGGGTCGCGGCGGATGCGGATGAACTCCCCAGCGATCCGCAGGTGTGGCTGGCGGGCAGTTCCCATCAAGCCGGAAGCTGGTGGCCCGATTGGCTTGCCTGGCTGGCCGATCGCTCCGGGCCGTTGCGGCGGGCGCGACGCACGTTGGGCAATCGAAAATATCCTGTCGTGGAGCCCGCTCCGGGGCACTATGTCACGATGAAAGCGGACTGAAAGGAGAAGTCTATGAGCGGAAAACTGGCATATGTCACGGGCGGCATGGGAGGGATCGGCACTTCGATCTGCCAGCGCCTGTCCAAGGAAGGTTTCACGGTCGTTGCGGGCTGCGGTCCCAGCCGCGACCACATCAAGTGGCTGGAACAGCAGGCTGCACTGGGCTACGCGTTCAACGCTTCAGTGGGCAACGTCGCGAACTGGGACTCCACGGTCGATGCCTTCGTCAAAGTCAAGAACCAGTTCGGGCCCATCGACGTGCTGGTCAACAACGCCGGCATCACGCGCGATGGAACCTTCCGCAAGATGTCCCGGGAAGACTGGCGTTCGGTGATCGATACCAACCTGAACAGCCTGTTCAACGTCACCAAGCAGGTGATCGATGACATGGTGGAGCGCCAGTGGGGGCGCATCATCAACATCAGTTCCGTGAACGGGCAGAAGGGCCAATTCGGGCAGACCAATTATTCCACCGCGAAGGCCGGCATCCACGGCTTCACCATGGCGCTGGCCCAGGAAGTCGCGAGCAAGGGAGTGACTGTGAATACGGTATCGCCGGGTTATATCGGAACGGAAATGGTCCGCTCCATCCGGCCCGATGTCCTGGAAAAGATCGTTGCCACCATTCCGGTGAAACGCCTGGGCACCCCCGAGGAAATCGGCTCCATCGTCGCCTGGCTGGCCTCGGACGACGCGGGTTTTGCAACGGGCGCGGATTTCTCGCTCAACGGCGGCTTGCACATGGGTTGAATGATGACGCGGCAGACTACACCTACACAACAGACTCGGCGACTGATCAAGAAATATCCCAACCGGCGGCTTTATGACACGCAGTCCAGCGCCTACATCACGCTGGCGGACATCAAGCGGCTGGTGCTCGATAACGCGGACTTTCAGGTCCTCGACGCCAAAAGCGGAGAAGACCTGACGCGCAGCATTCTGCTCCAGATCATTCTCGAAGAAGAAACCGGTGGGGTACCCATGTTCTCGGCCAATGCGCTGGCGCAGATCATCCGGTTCTACGGCCACGCCATGCAGGGCGTGATGGGCACCTTCCTTGAAAAGAACATTCAGGTGTTGATGGACATCCAGGACCGCATGAGCGAGCAATCGCAGGGCCTGTACAAGCAGCATTTCGGGCCCGAGGCATGGGCGCAACTCATGAACGTGCAGACTCCGGCGCTGCAGAACATGATGAACAGCTACATCGAGCAAAGCCGCAACCTATTCGTGCAGATGCAGGACCAGATGCAGGATCAGACCCGCACCATGTTCGCCGGATTTCCCTTTTCAGGGCAGGCCACCGAAAGCGCCAAACCGAAAAAGTGAGGGAAGCCCGTCCGCTAGACGGACGGCTAGGGTGCATGCATGCACGGTGTGGGGGTCTCGACACCAGGCTTGCCAATGATCGTGACGGATCGACCGAGGCGGGACGAGCGGGGAGGCTACGGCTTCTCCGCTCGCGTTGGTCTCGCGGGGTGGAGTCGAGTGGGTGTATAGTAACGCGAATCATTCTTCTTACTGATCTGGAGATCGTTCATGATTCGCCCGCTGCTCGTTGCGCTTGCTGGTGTCGGCTTGGCCTCGTCCGCCTTCGCGGCGGAGTATCCCATTGGCCAGCCGCAGGATATTCACGGGCTGGAAGTGGCAGCCGTGTATCTGCAGCCGATCGAGATGGAACCGGCCGGCATGATGCCTGCAGCCAAGGACAGCGACATCCACCTCGAAGCCGATATCCATGCGACGGCCGACAACAAGAACGGCCTGCCCGAAGGGGCGTGGGCGCCTTACCTGAATATCCAGTATGCCTTGCAGAAGAAGGGCGGCGGCAAGGTCCTGAAGGGTGATCTCATGCCCATGGTGGCCAACGATGGGCCGCACTACGGCGACAACGTCAAGCTCGAAGGTCCGGGCAAATACGAGGTCACGTTCACGATCGGTTCTCCCGAAACGGCGCCGAACAACCATTTCGGCCGTCATGTGGACAAGGAAACGGGAGTGGCTCCATGGTTCAAGCCGTTCGAGGTGAAATACGAATTCGTCTATGCCGGCACCGGCAAGAAGGGCGGGTACTGAGATGCGCGGCTGGCTGAGTGTGATATTCCTGCTTCTGGCGGCCGGGCTGGCGCCGTGGTCCGCGGCCCATGCGGATACGCCGACCTACACGCTGACCTTCAAGGCGGACGGTACGTTCGACCCGGCGCGCCTGGAGGTTCCCGCCGGGCGCTTCAAGATCGTGCTGGTCAACGAAAGCACGGAGGCTGTGGAGTTCGAGAGCCTGCCTCTACGCAAGGAAAAAGTGTTGGGCCCGGGGGTGACCTCGTTCGTGGTGCTGTCCCTGTCGCGGCCGGGGGAATATCCGTTCTTCGATGATTTCCATCCACAGGTGAAGGGCACGCTGGTCGTGCTCCCCCGGTAATTCCAGGGCTTTTGGCCTTCTTGTCGAGTGTTTCATGGATCAAGTTGCCTTCATCGTCTGGCGTGAAAGTATCGAAGCCCTGCTGGTGGTGGGCATTCTGTATGCGTGGCTGCGCGCAACTCCAGACGGTCGTCGCGGGCTGCCGTGGCTGTGGGGCGGTATGGGCGCGGGCCTGCTGCTCGCCGGTGCGCTGGCACTGGTCCTGCTGGGGGTGGCCTCCTGGCTGAGCGATACAGGCCAGGAATGGTTCCAGACCCTGATGGCACTGGCGGCCTGCGCACTGGTGGTCCAGATGGTTGTCTGGATGCGCCGGCATGGCCGTGGGCTGAAGCGCGATCTGGAGGCGGGGGCGTCCGATCAGGTCCATCGGCAGCACTGGTGGGGGCTGCTGGTGCTGGTCATGATCGCCGTGGCCCGCGAAGGGAGTGAAACCGTCGTATTTCTGTACGGTACCGTGCTTTCTTCCAACGATGCGGGCAGCGTGGCGGCCATGATGCTGGCGGGGCTCGGTGGTTTTGCCGTGGCCCTGCTGACCTTCTGGCTGTTGCAGTTGGGCGGCCGCATCATCACCTGGCGGCGATTCTTTCGCATGACGGAAGTGCTGCTGCTCTTGTTGGCAAGTGCTCTGCTGGTGTCGGCTACCGATCGCCTGATTTCCCTGGGCGTGCTGCCCGCCTTGATGGACCCGGTCTGGGATAGCTCATGGTTGTTGGATACTGAGCAGGGTCCGGGCAAGATCCTGGCGGATTTCGCGGGTTATCGGGCGACTCCCGCGCTGTCCCAGTTGCTCCTCTGGCTGGCGTACTGGGGGGTCGTCCTCTGGCTGTTGCGCCGCTCGTCGGGTGCCGCGCCCGCGGTGTCCGCCGGCCGCGGTCGTGCGTCAGCGGCGTAATCCCTCCATTGGTATCGTCGCGGATTTCTGAATGATTGGAATCATGAGGGACGCCACTCCGTTTCGGACCCGCGTCGCGCGTGCAGGCGACTTTTTGCGGGACCATCAGCGCGCGATCCGGCGCATGCAGTGGGTCATCGTGGCGGTGTACGGTGCATTGCTGGTGATTCCCGCCGCGATGCCGCTGCCGGACCGCACCGCTTCGGTATTCAATAACCTCACCATCGTGGCGCAGTTCGCATTTTGGGGCGTCTGGTGGCCGTTCGTGCTTGTGTCGATTCCTTTGTTCGGTCGGGCCTGGTGCGGGCTGTTCTGCCCCGAAGGCGCGTTGACCGAATGGGCCAGCCGTCATGGGCGAGGCGGCGCCATTCCGCGCTGGATGCGCTGGGGCGGCTGGCCCTTCGTGGCCTTCAGCCTGACGACGGTTTACGGCCAGCTCGTCAGCGTCTATCAGTACCCATGGGCCGTGGCGGCGGTACTGGGCGGATCGACCGTGGCCGCGATGATCGTCGGCTGGCTGTACGGCAAGAACAAACGCGTCTGGTGCAAGTATCTGTGCCCGGTCAACGGTGTTTTCAATCTGCTTGCCAAATTGTCGCCGTGGTATTACCGCGTCGATGCCCAGGCCTGGCGCGCCCCCGTCCGGCGCACGGAATCCATCAACTGTGCGCCTCTGCTGCCGTTGCGCAACATGGAGGGCGCCGCCGAATGCCATATGTGCGGACGGTGCAGCGATTATCGCGGTGCGATAGCGCTCTCGCCGCGTTCACCCGAGGTCGAGATCATCCACGTCTCGGGCGGCAATGGCTGGCAGACGGCGCTCATCGTCTTTGGCCTGATGGGGCTTGCCGTGGGTGCGTTCCTGTGGAGCGCAAGTCCGTGGTATGTCACCATCAAGCAGACCATTGCCACCTGGCTCGTGGACCGCGACATCTACTGGCCGCTGGCTGACAACGCGCCGTGGTTCATCCTGACGCATTATCCGCAGGTGAATGACAGTTTCAGCTGGCTGGACGGGGCGGTGATCCTGATGTTCATCGCGGCGGCCGCAGTCCTCGTCGGCGGCTCAATCTTTATCGGGCTGTGGTTGGCGGACCGGGTGTTGCCAGCCCTGATGAGGCCGGGCGTGCGCGACGCCGGCGGCAGCCTGCTGCGCAGTCCCCTCGAGGGCGTGCACAAGCTGGCCCAGGGACTGATCCCGGCCGCTGGCGCCGGGGTGTTTCTGGGGCTGTCGGCCACTACGCTCACTCTGCTGCAGCACGAGGGCGTTTCCACCGGCTGGGCCAACCCGGTCCGGTTCAGCTTGCTCACGCTTGCGTTGGCCTGGAGTCTGCGGTTTCAGTGGCGGCTGGCGGGGCTGCGCACGCCCAGCGTGTGGCGTCGTTCGATGGCGGTGGCGTTTGTCGCGGCGGGGCTGGCGCCATTCGTCTGGAGCTGGGTGCTGTTTTTCGTCAGGTGGTAGCGTCGAAATCCACCTGGACCCGCAGCCCGGTTCCGTTGCGGGCGCTATGCAGCCTGACCTCGCCGCCGCAGGCGAGCGCGGCTTCGCGCACGATGGCCAGCCCCAGTCCGGTTCCACCGGGCACCTGGGTATTGCCGCGATTGAAGCGTTCGAACACGCGGCCGCGCAATTCCGGCGGGATTCCCGGTCCGGTGTCTTCCACCTCCAGCATCATGCCGTGCGCGTTTCGCCGTGTCAGAGAGACCGTTGCGGTCCCGCCCGGGGGCGTGTAGCGGATGGCGTTGTCCAGCAGGTTGAACAGCACGGCGCGTAGCGCCGGCCGATGAGCAAGCAGCGTCAGTCCGCGGTCCGAGGGGCCCATCCCCAGCTCCACATTGTGCCCCGCGGCCAGTGGCGCCAGCGATTCCATGACCTCGTGCACCAGCGGATCCAGGGCCACCGGCGTGCGCGCGCCGGGATTGGCTTTCATGTTCTCGGCCTGTGACAGGCTCAGCAACTGGTTCACCAGTTGGGTGATGTGCTTGCGGCTTTGGCTCAGTGCGGCCATGGCCCGTCGCAGCTCGGGGGTGTCCGCCAGGCCGGAGGCGTAATGCAATTGGGTGCTCAACAGCGCCATGGGAGTGCGCAACTGATGCGCCGCGTCTTCGATGAAGCGGCGCCGGGAGTCGATCTGCCGCTGCAGCCGCGCTGCGTACTGGTTGATGGTGTCCACCACCGGGCGTAGTTCCAGGGGCAGGTCATTCAGCCGGATCGGCTGCAGGTCGGCGTGCTCGCGGCTCCAGATGGCGTTGCGCAGCGCGGCCAGTGGCCGCAGTTCGTGATGCAGCCCAAGCAGCATCAGGATCATGACCAGGACCAGCATCCCACCTTCGCGCAGCGCGTTCGGCCACCAGCGCGACCGGGCATCGGCCGCCAGCTCCAGACCGGTCTGGCCCACCAGGATTTCCACATGGGACGAGCGCCCCGAATCGAACAGACTGCGCGTCGTGCCAAAGACGCGGATCTTCTGGTCGTGATAAGTCGCATCCTGGCCGGTCTGGGGCGCCGCCGGGGCTGGCGCGGCAACTTGCGCGGTGGCCAGATCGGGCCAACCCGCGAGTAGGCGGCCGTCTTCGGTCCGTACCGAGAAATACGCCTGGTCGTGGTAGGGCGAGGCCAGCAGTTCCAGCGCCACCGGCGGGATGGAGGCTTCGAGTTGGTGGTTGTCGTCCCACTGGATGTGGGTCGCGATGACCTCGGCCGACATCCAGAGCCGGTGATCCTGGCGTACCTGGGCATCGTGCAGGCTGTTCAGGTAGGTGAACCACATGCTGGACGACAACGCGATCGCCAGGGGCAGCAGCACCCACAGCGCCAGCCGGATGCGCAGGCTGTTCATGCCGGCTGGCGCCGGGTCAGCAGATAGCCCAGGCCGCGCAGCGTGACGATGGCCGCCTGGGACGCATGCAGCTTGCGGCGCAGCCGGTGCACGTAGATCTCGAGCGCGTCTTCGCTGGCCTCGGCGTCCAGCCCGAAGACGCTTTGCATCAGGCTGGCCTTGCTCAGCGTGTGCCCCTGATTCATCAGCAGCGCTTCCAGCAGGCTGTGTTCGCGCGGAGGCAAGGGCAACGGCTCGCCGGCCAGGACGAATCGCCGTGTGTTGGTGTCGTAGGTCAGATCGGCGCAAGTGATGGCCGGTGTCGCGCTGCCGCTGCGGCGCCGGATTAGGGCCTTGATGCGGGCGACGAGCTCGCGGATCTCGAAAGGCTTGACCATGTAGTCGTCAGCGCCGGTTTCCAAGCATTCCACTTTCATGTCAAGCGAGTCGCTGGCGGTAGTCACCATCACGGGCGTCTGGTCCTGGCGGCGGCGCAAGCGGCGCAGCACGCTTTGCCCGCTGGCGTGCGGCAGCTTCAGGTCCAGCAGCACGGCATCGTACTGGCCGCCGGCCAGCAGCATGTTGGCGGCTTCCGCGTCGTGAACGCAGTCCAGCGCGAAGCCCTCCTTTTGCAGGATGGTCGCCAGCCACCCGGACAGGTCCACGTTGTCTTCCACGAGCAGCAGTCTCATGCCCAGCACGTTAGCAAGCGGATGCAGCCTTCCGCAATTGCGGCGTTGCGGGGCTAGGGTTATTCCGTAGGATTTCGGGCACGCGGCGAAAGCCGGATGAAAGGCGGGCAACCCTAGCATGGAGCCGTCGCAGTGAACCAGGAGACTTTGATGAGAACGATTTCCCATGTTTTGAAGATGAGCGCTGTCGCTGCCGCATTGGCCGCATGTTCCCTGGGTACAGCCCAGGCCAAGGATGATCCGATCACCCTGATGGTGGGCGGGATCGGCAAGATCGTCTACCTGCCGGCCAAGCTGACGGAGAACCTCGGCTATTTCAAGGATGAGGGCCTGGATGTGAAGCTGCTGTCCGAACCCGCCGGCGTGAATGCTGAAAACGAAATGCTGGCTGGAGCGGTGCAGGGCGTGGTCGGGTTCTATGACCACTCGATCGACTTGCAGTCCAAGGGCAAGAATGTGGAATCCGTGGTGCAGTTTGCCCAGGTCCCGGGCGAAGTGGAAATTGTCTCGGCCAAGGCCTCTGAAACGATCAAGACCCCCGCCGATTTCAAGGGCAAGACGCTGGGGGTCACGGGGCTTGGATCCTCGACCGACTTCCTGACCCAGTACATGGCTTTCAAAGCGGGCTTGAAGCATGGCGACTACACCATCCTGCCGGTGGGAGGCGGCAATACCTTCATTGCATCGATCCAGAACAACCGCATCGACGCCGGCATGACGACCGATCCGGCGGCCACCCAGCTGGTGGCCAGCGGCCAGGGTAAAGTCCTGGTCGACATGCGCCATCCTGAGCCCACCGCGAAGGTGCTGGGAGGCCTGTATCCGGCCGCCAGCCTGTATATGCCGAACGCCTGGGTCGAGAGCCACCATGACGAAGTGCAGAAACTGGTCAATGCATTCGTGAAGACCATGAAGTACATGCATACGCACAGTGCGGAGCAGATCGCGGATCAGATGCCCAAGGACTACTACGGCGGCGACAAGGCTCTGTACGTGAAGGCGCTGGAGGCGTCCCTGCCATCCTTTACGGCCGATGGCCGCATGCCCAAGGGCGGGCCGGACATAGTGCTGCAGGTGCTGTCCACTTTCAAGCCGCAGGTCAAGGCCGCGCACATCGATTTGTCCAAGACCTATACCACGGCGTTCGTGGACGCGGCCAGATAGCAGGTGCACCATGGCAGACGATTCTTCAACGCCAGCCATCGAGCTGGATCACGTCAGTTGCCGCTTCATTTCGGCGGACGGCAAGGCGACGCTCGCCCTGCAGGATTTCAGCATGACGGTCGAGCGCGGCCAGTTCTGTGCAGTGGTCGGCCCCACAGGCTGCGGGAAATCCACGACCCTGAGTCTGATCACGGGGTTGTTGAAGCCCACGACCGGCCGTGTCCGGGTCATGGGGCAGCCGGTCGATGGGATCGACCCACGCATCGGCTTCGTGTTTCAGAACGACGCCATCTTCCCGTGGCGCAATGTCATCGACAACGTGTCGGCCGGGCCGCTGTTCCGGGGCCAGAAGCCGGCCCGTGCCCGCGAGATGGCCGGCGCCTGGCTGCATCGCGTGGGGCTGGGGGGTTTCGAGCAGCACTATTCGCATCAGCTCTCCGGCGGGATGCGCAAGCGTGTGTCGCTGGCGCAGACCTTCGTCAACAGTCCTGAAATCCTGCTCATGGACGAACCGTTCAGCGCGCTGGACATGCAGACCCGGACGGTGATGCAGGATGAACTGCTGCAGCTCTGGGCTGAAAGCGGCAGTTCCGTCGTGTTCGTCACGCACGACCTGGAGGAGGCCATCGCCCTCGCGGACAAAGTGATTGTCCTGACATCCCGTCCCGCCACGGTCAAGAAGATCTATGACATTGAACTGCCACGTCCCCGGGTCATGCCCGGCGTGCGCTACGAGGACAGGTTCATCACCTATGCGCGTTCGATCTGGGACGATCTGCGCGCTGAAGTGAAGATCGATTGAAGGAGAGGAACGTCATGGACATGCCGATTGATACTCACGATGCGGACAA
This sequence comes from Castellaniella sp. UC4447_H14, assembly GCF_052978285.1. Taxonomy (NCBI): domain Bacteria; kingdom Pseudomonadati; phylum Pseudomonadota; class Betaproteobacteria; order Burkholderiales; family Alcaligenaceae; genus Castellaniella; species Castellaniella sp. UC4447_H14. The sequence continues at coordinate 322,522 of NZ_CM129666.1, forward strand.
CCGCCTGCCCGACGATGTGCGGGAGTCCCTGCAGAAGGCCGAGGCCGTGGCGCAGCACCAGATGCGCAATCGCCAGCGTTTGGTGATCTTTTGGCGGTTCGCCATTCTGATCCTGATCCTGGCTGGCTGGGAGCTGGCGGCGACCCTGCACTGGATCGATCCGTTCTTCTATTCCAAGCCGTCGCTGATCGCCAAACAGATCTACGACTGGTGGGCCGATGGCACGTCGCAGGGCCCGTTGTGGCTGCAGCTTGCCGTCACGCTGGAAGAAACGCTGATCGGGTTCTTCATCGGCGGGATCGCCGGCATCATCTGCGGGATCCTTCTGGGACGCAACCAGTTCCTGGCCGACATCTTCAGCGTGTACATCAAGGTGGCCAACTCTATTCCGCGCGTCGTCCTCGGATCGGTTTTCGTGATTGCGCTGGGCCTGGGGATCGCGTCCAAGGTCGCGCTGGCCGTGGTCATGGTGTTCTTCGTGGTATTTGGCAATGCCTTCCAGGGCGTACGCGAAGCGGACCGCTACATGATCGCCAACGCTCAGATCCTGGGTGCCTCCAAGCGTCAGGTCACTACACAGGTAGTGATTCCTTCGGCCTTGAGCTGGATCCTTGCCAGCCTGCATGTCAGCTTTGGTTTCGCGCTGGTCGGGGCCGTGGTGGGCGAATTTCTGGGGGCACGCGTGGGTATTGGGCTGCTGATCGCCACGGCTCAGGGGGCGTTCAATGCCAGCGGCGTCTTCGCCGCCATGATCGTGCTGGGCATCATGGCGTTCCTCGCCGACTACATCCTGACGATAATCGAGGGCAGGCTGCTCAAATGGCGGCCGGCGCAGTTCGAGAACGGGTGACCCGGCGGCCGTCGCGTCCGGCGGATGCCGCGTTGCAGTAGGGTTTTTATCGTTTGATACAGCACCGGGGTCCAATATGGCTTTACCCGCGGGAGGCAATTGAATAAGCTCCCATTGTAGGTTCTGTCACGCGGCACGCCGTTGTTGTTCCGGGGGCGGCTGTGGCGCCTGGCGCTGGAGTTCACATGAAAAGAGCTTCACTCGAACAAAGCGCTTTGTCGTACTACGCTGACTTCGTACTTTATCCCGTGGCGCTCGCCGCGGGACTGATCGTGCTGCTGCGGCGCGCCCCGGCCATTACGTGGGCGATGCCGGTCGCCGCGGTCATCGGATTCTTCGCCTGGAGCCTGGTCGAATACGTTCTTCACCGCTTCGTGCTGCATGGTCCGCAGCCCTTCAAGCGATGGCACCAGGAACATCATGATCGCCCGATGGCGCTCATCGGCGCGCCCACGCTGGGCAGCATGGCCCTGTTCGTGCTGATCGCCTATCTCCCGCTATCCGGGGTGTTGGGCGGCTGGATCGCGCTGGCTGCTACGCTGGGACTGGCGGTGGGCTATTTTTCCTATCTGGTCGTGCACCATGGCGTCCATCACTGGAGGGCTCGACCCGGCACCTGGTTCGCCGCCCGCAAGCGTGAACATGCCATCCACCACATGCCCGGCATCGAAGGTTCGTACGGCGTCACGACACCGTTCTGGGACAAGGTCTTCTCGACGCAGCACCACGAGCGGCCGCGATGAGGACTCCCGGGTGACAGGTTCGCTCATGCTTGACGTGACTCGTATTCACCTCCCTGTCAGCTTCTTTACATTACGCTAACGCCGATGGCGCGACGCTTACCGGTGCCGCGCCCATGAATTGTTCCGTACCCACAGGTCATTCGATTCATCCAAAGGAGTTCACCATGAAAGGGAAATCTTTCGTTGCGTTCGCGTTGCCGCTGGCCATGAGCTTGGCGTTTGCCGCTTACGCCCCCGTATCGGCCGCGGCTGGCACACCGAAAACGGCCATCGTCGTCGGTGCTGACACCACGTTCCCCCCGTTCGAGACAGAAAAGGACGGCAAAGTCACGGGTTTCGATATCGACCTGATTCGTGAGATCGCGAAGGCCGAAGGCCTGACCACCAGTATCAAGACCATGCCGTTCAACGGCCTGATCCCCAGTCTGCAGGCTGGCTCGATCGACGCGGCCGTGGCGGGCATCACCATCAAGACCAGCCGCATGCAAAACGTGGACTTCAGCAATGCCTATTACAAGTCCGGCCTGTCGGTGCTGGTGAAGGCGGATTCGAAGATCAACAGCTTTGCCGACCTGAAAGGCCATGTGGTAGCGACCAAGAAAGCCACCTCTTCGGTGGACTACATGACCGGCCATGGCATCGATCTGGGGCATGTCAAGCAGTTCCAGAACATCGACAGCGCCTATCAGGCGTTGATGACGGGTGGGGCAGACGCCGTGGTGTTCGACAATCCGGTCAATGTGAATTTCAAGACCAGCCATGCGAATGATGTGAAGGTGGTCGGTGATCTGTTGACCGGCGAATACTACGGAATCGCCGTTTCCAAGAAGGAACCCTGGCTGGTCCAGAAAATCAATGCGGGTCTGGACAAGGTCAAGAAGAACGGTGAATACAAAAAGCTGTTCGAAAAGTACTTCGGCGGCGACGTGAGCGGTGCCGTCGAAGGAGTGGTCAGCCCGTCGTCAGTGGCCGTCAAGGGCTGAGTGGCCGACTTGTCTGCGTAGGGTCTAGCCCGATGCACAGGGCCGCGCGTTGCGTCTTGCGCAGCGTGCGGCCCGTCTTTTGCGGCTGAGGCGCGGGCGCGCCATACACCGGGATCTTTACATGAATGTCATTTGGCAAAATCTGCCCTACATATTGGATGGTCTGCGGCTGACCGTCCAGTATTCGATCGTGGCGATCCTTCTCATGCTGGTGATCGGGCTGGTGGCCGCGCTCATGCGGCTGTCGAAAGTCCGCGTTCTGCGGGCCATCGCGACCGGCTATGTGGAAATCTTCCGCTCCACGCCGTTGCTGGTCCAGCTGTTCTTCATCGTGCTGGGGTTGCCGGCCATCCTTCCCGTTAATGAATGGTTCGGACAGCTTTTCTATCCCATCATGGCGGCGGCGCTGACGCTGAGCCTGAACGAAGGCGCCTACGTCACGGAAATCATCCGTGCGGGGATTCTGGGCGTGGATCGCGGTCAGAAGGAGGCGGCTGCCAGCATCGCCATGACCGGCTTCCAGACGATGCGCTACATTGTGCTGCCGCAGGCGTTCAAACGCATGATTCCGCCGCTGGTCAACCAGGCCGCGCAGACCATCAAGGATACATCCCTGCTCGCGCCGGTCGGGATTATCGAGCTCGTCTACCAAGGCGAGGTGGTGATTGCGCAGACCTTTGCGTCATTCAAGATCTGGGGGCTCATCGCAGTTCTGTATTTCGTCATCATTTTTGCCGTTTCGAAGTTTGCGTCCTATCTCGAACGGAGGCTCCAAGTTGATAAGCGTTAAGAATCTGCACAAGTCCTTTGGCTCGAACGAGATCCTCAAGGGCATCGACAACCACGTCGAGGAACGTGAAGTCGTCGTGGTGATCGGCCCGTCGGGGAGCGGGAAGAGCACTTTCCTGCGCTGTCTGAACGGCCTGGAAACTGTGACGAGCGGGGAGATCATCATCGACGGCACCCGTCTGACGGACCCCGCCACGAACATCTACAAGCTGCGCGAGCACATCGGCATGGTGTTCCAGCAGTTCAATCTGTTCAGGCATCTGACCATTCTCGAGAACATCACCATCGGGCCGCGCAAGGTCAAGAAGGTTTCCCTGGAGGAAGCCAACCGGACGGCGCGCGAGCTTCTGGCGAAGGTCGGTCTGCCGGACAAGGAAGCCAGCTACCCGGATGAGCTCTCGGGCGGCCAGCAGCAGCGGGTTGCGATCGCGCGCGCGCTGGCCATGAAACCCAATATCATGCTGTTCGACGAACCGACATCCGCGCTGGATCCGGAGATGGTGGGCGAGGTTCTTCAGGTCATGAAGACCTTGGCCGTCGAGGGCATGACCATGGTGGTGGTGACTCACGAAATGGGCTTCGCGCGCGAAGTCGGCCACCGCGTGCTGTTCATGGACGCCGGTTATATCGTCGAAGAGGGCAAGCCCCAGGATCTGTTCAGCAACCCGCGCATGGAGCGCACCCGCGACTTCCTGAGCAAGGTGCTCTGATCCATCGCCGATAGTAAGATAGGCTTTTTCCCGAAAGGCGTTCTCATGTGCGGTTTTTCCGGCTATCTGCGGATCAGCGGTCAAGCGGCGGCTGACCGGGTAGCGGTCCTGCAAGCCATGGGGCAGGCGCTGTCGCATCGTGGCCCGGACGACCAGGGGTACTGGCTGGATGCCGGGGCCGATTTCGGCGTCACGCATCAGCGCCTGTCGATTGCAGACCTGTCGCAGGCGGGACATCAGCCGATGGCGTCGCACGACGACCGATATGTGCTCGCCTTCAACGGCGAAATCTATAATTTCCCTGCGTTGCGGGCCGCCCTTGAACAGGACGCGTCAGGCATGGTGTGGCGCGGACACTCGGATACCGAGATTCTGCTCGAAGCGCTCGCGCGGTGGGGTCTCACGCGAACACTGGAAGCTGCCACCGGCATGTTCGCCTTTGCGCTCTGGGATCGGCAGGCGCGCACGCTGACGCTGGCGCGTGATCGGATGGGCGAAAAGCCTCTGTACTGGGGGTGGCAGGGCGACACGTTGCTCTTCGGGTCGGAGCTGTCGGCACTGGAAGCCCACCCCGCGTGCTTGCGCCACGTCGATCGTGGCGCCTTGGCGCTACTGCTGCGTTACAACTATATCCCGGAGCCCCATAGCATCTACCGAGGCATCCACAAGCTGCCCGCCGGGCATTTCGTGATCCTCAGGCCGGATGGCCGGGAGCCCGCGCCGGAGCCGTATTGGGATTACAGGGCGGTGGTCGAAGCGGGGCTCGCAAGTCCGTTTGCCGGCACGGAGTCCGCCGCCATTGACAGGCTGGAGTCGCTGCTGACGGAAAGCGTGGCGGGGCAGATGGTGTCGGATGTGCCCCTGGGCGCGTTTCTGAGCGGCGGCCTGGACAGCAGCACTATCGTGGCGCTGATGCAGAAGCTGTCTTCCCAGCGGGTGCACACCTACGCCATCGGTTTTGAAAACAAGGCTTTCGACGAAGCGACGCACGCGCGCGCCGTGGCGGCGCATCTGGGTACAGACCACACGGAACTCTATGTCAGCGACCACGATACCTTGGCCGTGGTTCCCGAACTGGCCCGGATCTACTGCGAACCTTTTGCGGACAGCTCCCAGATTCCCACGTATCTGGTCAGCCGCATGGCGCGGCGCGGGGTCACCGTGGCCCTGAGCGGCGATGGTGCGGACGAATTGTTTGGCGGCTATACCCATCACCAGTATTTGCCCAAGCTGTGGAGTCTGCTGGCACCGGTCCCGCGACGCCTGCGTGGCGGGGCGGGGCGCCTGCTCTCGCCGTTGCCGCTTCCGCGGCGCGTGGCAAAGTTGCTCGGTGTGCTGGACGTCCGCAGCCGCGAGGAACTCTACTGGCGAACGCGCAGTTTCTGGTCCGGTCCCTCAGCGGCAGTGAAGGGCGCCGAGGAGCCGGATTCCCTGCTGCGCAGCCAGTGTCGCGATCCGTCCGATTGGCGGTTCGTGCGGTCTTTCGCCGCCTGGATCATGGCTATGGAAGCGCTGGAGTACATGCCCGGGGATGTGCTGGCGAAGGTGGACCGTGCCGCGATGGCCAATAGCCTGGAGACGCGGGCGCCGTTCCTGGATCATCACGTGGTCGAGTTCGCGTCCAGTCTGCCGCTGTCACTGAAGCTCAGGAATGGCCAGGGCAAGTGGCTGCTGCGCCAGCTCCTGTATCGGCATGTGCCGCAGGCATTGGTGGATCGCCCGAAGAAAGGCTTCTCCGTGCCCCTGGGGGCGTGGCTTCGCGGGCCCTTGCGGGAATGGGCGGAGGACTTGCTGGCGGAACCGCGGCTACGGGCGGACGGTTATTTCGATGCCGCTGCTGTGCGCCGCGTCTGGAGCGATCATCTCCAGGGCAAAAGCGATCAGGCATTGAAACTCTGGAGCGTACTCATGTTCCAGGCCTGGCAGGCGCGCTGACGCCCGCCAAGTCGGCCTTCACGCATTGGCAGAGATCAGGAGCCCGCGGGCGCCGGGGCGGGCGCGGGTGCCGGAGCGGGAGCCATTCCTCCGCTGGGCTGGCTTTGCTGAGCCTGCATCTTTTCCTGCGCTTGCTTTTCCTGCGCTTTTTTCTCCTCCGTCGACTTGAATGGCGGTGCCTTTTCGAGGGCCTCCTTGCTCATGTCGACCACGGCGACATGGGTTTCAGGGTTGATTTGTTCGACCTTGCTCCATGGGATGCCGACATCCTTCTGCCCCAGCCCCAGGAATCCGCCAACCCCCACGACCACGCCAGCCAGCTTGTGGTCCTTGTCCAATATCAAATCCGTGACCTTGCCGATGGTTTTTGCGTCCTTGCCCGGCCCGTTGTGAATGGACATGCCCATAATCGAAGAGGCGAGCGTTTGTGAGGATTGCTGTTCGGTGATGAATGGAGCGCCAACGGATGGGCCGCTGTCGCTGGGGGCGGCGTTGGCCGTAGGTTGGGGGGCGGCCGGCTGTGGGGTGCTTTGCGGGGCTTCGCCGCCTGGAGGCGTGCTCTGGCTGAACGCTGTGGCGGAGGCGCCCAACCCGCCCATTCCGAGGGCAACGGCTGCAAGGGCGGTGACAAACGCATGCCGGGAGGGATTTTTTTGGTGTTTCATATCCTGACTCCTTTAAAGATATCAACCAATACCACGTCTTCACCGTATCAAAATCGGAACTATATTTTGTAAGCCAATTAAAACCGTGAGTATGTTGTTTACTTCGAAAGAGAGAGGCGCCGGATGTCGAAGGTCGCCGAGTCCCCGCAAACGGGGACACTGCGGGCCGGGCGCGGGCCGGTGGTGAAAGCGAAGGTCGCTGCGGCGGGTGGCGTGATGTCTTTGTTAATGATTTATAGCGTGATGTAGCATTTACGCAGCGCCCGTCGGCCACGGCTGCAAACCGTGTCGTCTATTCTGACCAGTTCAAATGAATAAGCGGGTAGTGCACACGTGCTTCCGTTCGCGGCAGACGGCCTGCCGCTACCTTTCTCGAATTGGATCGGGCACGATCTTTGTAGTATTGTGGCGGCCACGGGGCACCTCCCGCTTTCGAGATTCTTTGAAGTATGCATAAATGGTGGTTGCGCACGGGCGGCATTGCGGCATCGGCGGCCCTGGTGGTTTTGCAGGGCTGCGCGGCGGTGACGGCGGGGCAGCTTGTCCAGGCTGGCTATGATGCGGCGAAGACGACTCTGACAAGTTCCGCGGGCGGGGCTGATGCGAAGGCCATCCGAGCCGATATCAATGCCATCAGTGTGGGCCAGGACGTCAAGCCCATTCTGGCCTCCATCGGTGTACCGCCGAAGGAAAAATCCGGCAATCTCCAGGGTTATGTCTGCTATCAATACGCCGGCATTTATTCGGCCACTGAAGACGCGGTGATTGTCGCAAAGGACGACAAGGTCGTGTTTTTCGGCAATTCGACTTGCCGATCCGAAATGCAGGCGGCGAATTTCGCCAGTGGCGGCAAGTACGCCCCTGGCGCGGCGGTGCCGCCCAGCAACCCGTCTGCCAGCAACCCGTCGGCGAGCAGCCCTTCCACCGAGAGCACGCCCGCGTCGCCCGCCAGTAGCGGTTCGACCGCGGGGAGTTCCAGTGCTGGCAATTCGAGCACTGGCAACTCCAGCGCCAGCAATTCCAACGCTGGCAGTTCGACCACTGATGGCCCGTCCAGCGCACCGGCCGGCGGCACTTCGGGCGGCAGTACGGCGAACGCGCCCACCAGCAGCGCCGGCGAGCAAGCGTCGCCTGCCGGGCAGGACGATTCACCTGCCGCCAGGTGACACGGATTCATGCTGGGGAGACGGTGGCCTGCCGAGTTTCGCGCCACAGTGGGCAAGCGTGCCAGCCGAAAAGCAGACGGGCCGGGACCTGTCGGTCGCCGACCCATCTCTGAATCTGGTTGCGGGGACAGGATTTGAACCTGTGACCTTCGGGTTATGAGCCCGACGAGCTGCCAGACTGCTCCACCCCGCGTCTGAAGAACGTAACTATAGCAAGTCTGCGAAAATAATGCAAGCAAAGTCCTGGAGTTCACGATAAAATGACGGAAACGGAAGTCCTTCGCGTTCTGGAAGCCGCCTTGCTGTGTGCGGATGCGCCGCTGCCGGTTGCCAGCTTGCGCAGCCTGTTCGGAGACACGGTTTCCGCCGATGATATCCGCCGCTATCTGGCCACGTTGCAGCTTGATTGGCAGGAGCGCGGGCTGGAGCTGGTTTCGCTGGCAGGTGGCTGGCGGTTCCAGAGCCGCCCGGACATGCAGCCTTACCTGGGGCGCCTGAACCCAGAAAAACCGCCTCGTTATTCTCGCGCCGTGCTGGAGACGCTTGCGATCATCGCGTGGCGCCAACCCGTGACGCGCGGTGACATCGAAGACATTCGCGGCGTCACCGTATCCACGCAGATCATCCGCACGCTGGAAGACCGTGGGTGGATTGAGACGTTGGGTTATCGTGACGCGCCGGGGCGACCGGCGCTGTTCGGAACCACCCGTCGCTTTCTGGACGACCTGAGCCTGCGTGCGCTCGACGAGTTGCCGGCACTGGATGCCGACGACGCCGGGCAGGCGATGGATTCCTTGTTGCCGGATACACCCGAAGACGCATCGCGGTCCAATGAGGCCGACGATTCATAGAACATAGAACACCCAAGTGTAGGAGTCACTGAGCCCCATGACCGCAGAACTGGAAACGTCACCACGAACCGAGGAGCCCTCAGGGGCCGATTCCCCTGCTGCGGAAAGTCGCGGCAACCGGTCCCGTGGCCGCAAGCTTCGTACGCCATTTCGTCGGCGGCGCGGGGAGGCGGCGGCTTCCGATGTGCCGGCCGATGAAGGCTCCAGAGTGGACGCGGGCTCGGCCGAGGAAGCCGATCAGGCCTTGTCTTATCTCCAGGACACACACCCGACGACGAAGCGGCTGGATCGCTATATGAATAGCGATGCGCTCACGCCGAAGTTGCATAAGGTTCTGGCCGATGCCGGCATAGGCTCGCGCCGCGACATGGAAGAATTGATCATTGCGGGGCGGGTCTCGGTCAACGGCGAGCCGGCGCACGTGGGTCAACGCGTGGGTCAGAACGACCAGGTCCGCGTCAATGGGCGGTTGATCTCGCGGCCCAAAATGGACCGGCTGCCCCGCGTCATTCTTTATCACAAGCCGGCGGGCGAGATCGTTAGCCACGACGATCCCGAAGGCCGCGCCAACGTTTTTGCGCGCCTGCCGCGTATTCGCAGCGGCAAGTGGTTATCGGTGGGGCGGCTGGACCTGAATACCGAAGGCCTGCTGATCCTGACGACTTCCGGTGAACTCGCCAACCGATTGTCTCATCCGCGATATGGTTCGGAGAGGGAATACGCGGTCCGGATCCTGGGTGAACTGGGCGATCAGAAGATGTCCGAACTCACCAGCGGCGTGGAGCTCGAGGACGGTCCGGCGCAATTCAATTCGCTCGATTACATTGGCGGGGAGGGCAGCAACCGCTGGTACCGCGTGACGCTCAGCGAGGGCCGCAACCGCGAGGTCCGCCGCATGTTCCAGACGGCTGGCGTGACGGTCAGCCGCCTGATCCGCACGCGCTTTGGTGATGTGGTGCTGCCGTCCAATCTGCGCCGCGGCCGCTGGGACGAACTGCCGCCGGACCTGGTGGGGGCGTTGATGGTCCAGTTGGGCCTGATCCGTTCATCTGATGACGAGGCCGACGAGCAGGTCGAGCGCCAGCCGCTTTCCTATGCCAGCGCCCTGCCGCCGGGATTCGGGACGCCGGGCCGCAACGGCCAGAACGGCGCTCGGCCCAATCGCCGGGGACGTGCCTCGGCCGGCCGCCCGGGGCGTATCGACCCCTTTACGACCGGTCTGCTGATCAGCGGCGGGCTGGCCAACGGGCATCCTGATGCGGGCAAGCAACAAAAGTCGGAGACCCATCGCAAGGCGGGCCGGCCGCCGCGCCGGGGTAAGCCGAACCGCGAGGATCCCGCTGCCCTCCAGGAAGCGGGCGGCAATGGGACTGCTCGCAAGCCCAATCGCGCGGGCGGGAAGCGTCCTGGCGGGGCGCCGCGACAGGGGCCAGCGACCTCCGCGGACGGCAAGCCGCCCCGGAGCCGTGCGCCCCGGAACGCCAAACCCGGCCGCCGCACCCCGCGGCAGGAGGGGCAAGGCTCGTCCGAGCATCAGCCCCGTGGGGCCCACGCGCATGAATCGCAGTTGGGCAGGGCCAAGCGTACGCGCCAATAGCTGGAAGAACGGCGATATGCTGTTATAATGCAAGGCTTTACGGCACAAAGGTGCCGTACTTTACCGGGGTGTCCACCGGGAAATCAGGGGCTGGCGGGACAGCCCCTTTTTAATGGAATTTATGGCTGATATCCATGCGGTGATCCAGCAGGCATTGCTGGGTTTTGATGTCGAACTGGTCGATGTGGAGCGGGCGCCCCTTGGGGTCTTGCGCGTATTCATCGACCGCCCCGACGGGGTGCGGATCGAGGACTGCGAACAGGTGTCGCATCAGTTGTCGCATGTGCTCGAGGTCGAGAATGTCGACTACAAGCGCTTGGAAGTCAGCTCACCCGGGGTGGACAGGCCCCTGCGCCGTCTGGCCGATTACGTCCGCTTTGCGGGGCAGCGCATTGAACTGAGGCTGTCCGAGCCGGTCGAATCGCGCAAGGTCTTCACGGGCGTCCTGCAGGTCGCCCAGACCGTCGATGGCGCGCCGGCGCTCAGCCTGGAATACGAAAACCAGGCGGGCGAGCCGCAGACGTTGCCGTTTTCTTTTGATGATGTGGATCGGGCCCGGCTGGATCCTGTTCTTGATTTCAAGGGTAAGAAGCGATGAGTCGCGAAATTCTTCTGTTGGTGGATGCTCTGGCGCGTGAAAAGAACGTCGAACGCGACGTCGTGTTCGGCGCGCTCGAGAGCGCGTTGGCTTCCGCCATGAAAAAGCGCTTCAAGGAAGACGTGGATATTCGCGTGTCCGTGGACCGCCTGACGGGCGAACACGAAGGCTTTCGCCGCTGGCTGGTGGTGCCCGATGAAGCCGGCCTGCAGGAACCCGATGCCCAGGAACTCTTCACGGACGCCCAGGACCTCGTTCCGGGCATCCAGGTGGGCGAGTACATCGAGGAGCCGCTGGAACCTCTCGAATTCGGCCGCATCGGCGCGCAGGCCGCAAAGCAGGCCATCCTGCAAAGGATCCGCGACGCGGAACGCGAACAGGTCCTGAATGACTTTCTGGACCGGGGTGAGACCATCGTCTCCGGCATGGTCAAGCGGCTGGACAAAGGCGACGCCATCATCGAGATCGGCAAGGTCGAAGCCCGCTTGCCGCGCAGCGAAATGATTCCCAAGGAGAACATCCGCGCCGGCGACCGCGTGCGGGCCTGGGTCCTGAAAATCGATTATGCGGCGCGCGGCCAGCAGGTCATCCTGTCGCGCACGGCCTCCGAATTCATCCGCGAGCTGTTCGAAAACGAGGTCCCGGAAATCGAGCAGGGACTCCTTGAAATCAAGGCTGCCGCCCGCGATCCGGGCGTCCGTGCCAAAATCGCGGTGGTGGCGTACGATAAGCGGATTGATCCCATCGGAACTTGTGTCGGGATGCGGGGTTCCCGTGTGACCGCGGTGCGCAACGAGCTGGGTGGCGAACAGGTCGACATCGTGCTTTGGTCCGACGACCCGGCGCAGTTCGTGATTGGCGCGCTCGCGCCGGCACATGTCGAGTCCATTCTGATCGACGAAGACAAGCACGCCATGGACGTGGTGGTTGACGAGGAAAATCTGCCCAAGGCCATCGGCGCTCGCGGGCAGAACGTCCGCCTCGCGTCGGAACTGACTGCTTGGCAGATCAACATCATGACCCCCGAGGAAAGCCAGCATCGCCAGGATGCCGAGCGCTCCACCCTGCGCCAGAACTTCATCACGAAGCTGGACGTGGACGAGGAAGTCGCCGACATCCTGATCGACGAGGGTTTCACCGGGCTCGAGGAAATTGCCTACGTACCGATGCAGGAACTGCTCGACATCGAGGCTTTCGACGAAGAAACCGTCAACGAGCTGCGTACACGCGCTCGCAATGCGCTGCTGACAGAGGCCATTGCCCAGGAAGAACGCGTACAGACGGCTCGGGACCTGCTCGAGATAAGAGGTATGGAGCCGTCGCTGGTGGCCAAGCTGGCCGCGAGCAACATCACGACGCTGGATGATCTGGCCGAACTCGCCGCCGACGAGCTGTCCGAATTGACCGGGCTGCCCGAAGAGGCCGCGAGCGACATGATCATGCAGGCGCGGGCGCATTGGTTCGAGGATGACAAGGCCTGACGCCGGGCATCCTTAGCAGCCATCCCGCCCATTGAACGTAGAAGAGAGAGTCGAATGCCGAGTAACACCGTCGCCCAATTCGCCGAAGAACTGAATATGCCCGCTCAGGTCCTGCTGGACCATTTCCGCTCCGCGGGTGTGGAGCTGGCTTCGGTGAATGCGGACCTGACCGAGGCCGATAAAAGCGCCTTGCTGGAGTCGCTGCGGCGTTCGCATGGATCGGATGCCGGCAAGAAGGTCGTACTGACCCGGCGCAAGACTTCCGAAATCCATCAAGCCGACAGTTCCGGCCGGTCGAGGACGATCCAGGTCGAGGTTCGCAAAAAGCGTGTGCTGGTCAAGCGTGATCGCGCTGACTTGCAGGATGCCGCACGCGCCGAGGCGGCGCAGCAGGCGGAGACAGCGTCGCCTGCCGTGCCGGCCGAATCGCCGGCCGTGGCCGATGTTGCGGGTTCGACTGCTGTTCAAGCGTCGCCGTCCGCGGCCGCTGCTCCAACCGTCCAGGCCCCCGAGCCTGACCGGCTCCCACCCGATTCCCCCGTAGCGACGCCCGCTGCGAAAGCGCCGGAAATTCCGGAGGCTGCTCCTTCGCCCGCCGCCCCTGAAGCGCCCGTAGAAACCCAGGCTTCCGACGCGAAGCTGGCCGATTCGGGCGCCGCGCAACCCGTCGAAACCAAGCAGGAAATTGTGAGCGAAACCCCTGTCGCCGAGAAACCGGTGGTCGTCCCTGAATCGCCAGTCGAAGCGGCTCCGCAGCCGCCGGAGGAAAAGCCGGCCGTCGCCCACGACGCGGCACCATCGGCGCCCGCCGCGCAGGAAACGCGCCGGCCCTCGCCGGGTGCTCCGGTGTCGGCTCCGCCGCGCGCGACGCCTGGTAAGGCTCGTCGTGCACCCGCCGAGTCGGACCGGGATCGCGCCCGCCGGGCCGCCGAAGCCGAAGCGGCCGCATTGCGCGAGATGATGCGGCAGCCGCGCAAGGTGCTGCGCGCTCCGGAACCGGAGGCCGCGACGGCCGGCACGTTGCACAAGCCTGGCACCAAGGCTGTCGGCAAAAAGGAAACCGAAGGGAAAAAGGTCATCAAGACCACCGACGTCTCGTCGAGCTGGTCCAACGACGGCGGCCGCAAGAAATCCAAGGCCGAGACGCTTTCGCCCGGTGCCGGGCGCGATGCCTGGCGCAGCAGCGGGAAGCCGTCTCGCGGCAGCAAAGGTGGCCGCGGCAAGAACCGCCGTCAGGTCGAGCATCACGAACCGCAGCAGGTCGAGTTCATCGCCCGCGAGATTCATGTGCCCGAAACCATTTCCGTGGCGGACCTGGCCCACAAAATGTCCGTCAAGGCGGCCGAAGTCATCAAGCAGCTCATGAAACTGGGCCAGATGGTCACCATCAACCAGGTGTTGGATCAGGAAACGGCCATGATCGTGGTCGAAGAACTCGGTCACACGGCCATTGCGGCCAAGCTGGACGATCCCGAGGCATTCCTTGCTGACACCGAGGTCGCCGATGAAGCCGAGGCGCTTCCTCGCGCGCCGGTGGTGACCGTGATGGGCCACGTGGACCACGGCAAGACGTCGCTGCTCGACTACATCCGCCGCACCAAGGTCGCCACTGGCGAGGCGGGCGGCATCACGCAGCATATCGGCGCCTATCGCGTGAAGACGGATCGCGGCGTGGTGGCCTTCCTGGACACTCCGGGTCACGAGGCGTTCACGGCGATGCGGGCACGCGGTGCGCAGGCGACCGATATCGTGGTTCTGGTGGTGGCGGCCGACGACGGTGTCATGCCGCAGACCAGGGAAGCCATTCACCATGCGCGCGCTGCCGGCGTGCCGCTGGTGGTCGCCATCAACAAGATCGACAAGCCCGAGGCCAATCCCGAACGCGTCAAGCAGGAGCTGGTGGCCGAGGAGGTCGTGCCCGAAGAGTACGGCGGGGAAGTCCCGTTCATCCCTGTGTCGGCAAAGACCGGCCAGGGGATCGACGAGCTGCTCGAGAACGTGCTGCTGCAAGCCGAAATTCTGGAACTGAAGGCTCCGGTGGAGGCGCCTGCAAAGGGTGTCGTGATCGAAGCCCGCCTGGACAAGGGGCGCGGCCCGGTGGCCACCATCCTGGTGCAGAGCGGCACGCTCCATCGCGGTGATGCGGTGCTGGCTGGCGTGGCATTTGGCCGCGTTCGAGCGATGCTGAATGACACCGGCAAGCCCACGCAGTCAGCAGGGCCCTCGACGCCGGTCGAGGTTCAGGGTCTGGCCGAGGTTCCGGCCGCGGGTGACGAGGTCATGGTGCTGGCCGACGAACGCAAGGCGCGTGAAATCGCATTGTTCCGCCAGGGCAAGTTTCGTGACGTCAAGCTCGCGCGCCAGCAGGCGGCGAAGCTGGAATCCATGTTCGACAATCTGGGCGAGGGCACCCGTACGCTGGCGCTCATCGTCAAGACCGACGTGCAAGGTTCGCAGGAAGCCCTGGTGCAGTCCCTGCTCAAGCTCTCCACGGACGAGGTCCGCGTGCAAGTCGTGCATGCGGCCGTCGGCGGCATCTCCGAAAGCGACATCAACCTGGCGATTGCGTCCAGCGCCGTGATCATCGGTTTCAACGTGCGCGCCGATCAGTCGGCGAAGAAGCTGGCCGAGGCCAACGAAATCGACCTGCGCTACTACAACATCATTTACGACGCGATCGACGATGTGAAGAACGCCCTCTCCGGGATGCTGGCGCCCGAAAAGCGCGAAGAAATCATCGGCCTCGTCGAAATCCGCGAGATCTTCACGGTCTCGAAGGTCGGCAACATCGCCGGTTGCATGGTGCTCGAAGGCGTGGTGCGCCGCGACTCACAGGTCCGGCTGCTGCGCAACCATGTGGTGCAGTGGACGGGATCACTGGATTCGCTGCGGCGCTTCAAGGACGATGTCAAGGAAGTCAAATCCGGCTTTGATTGCGGTTTGACCCTGAAGGGCAACAACAATATCGAAGTCGGCGATCAGCTCGAAGTCTTCGAGATCAAGGAAATAGCTCGTACTCTGTAAATCATGGGTCGTCATAAGTCCAAACCGAATCCAGATCGCAACACGCGCCTGGCCGACCAGATCCAGCAGGATCTGGCGGCGCTGGTGCAGCGTGAGCTGGATGTTGCACGCACGGGGCTGATCACGCTGACAGGCGTGGATCTGTCGGCGGACTACGCCCATGCGAAGGTCTATTTCACGGTGCTGGGCGCCGAACCTGAGGCCGCCGCCAACGCGCTCAATGAAAAAGCTGGCTGGATGCACTCGCAGCTCTTCAGGCTGCTGCATATCCACACGGTCCCCACACTGCGGTTCGTGCATGACGTGCACCTGGCGCGCGGGATTGAACTGACGCACTTGATCGATCGGGCCAATCGTCCGCAAGCGGGCGCGTCGGACATCCCCGAACTCGAAGACCCGGACGGCCAGCCCTGATCGGGCGGTCGTCACTCATCTGTACGGATTGAACGATGGCTTCCCGACGCGGGCGCATGCTTGATGGTGTCCTGTTGCTGGACAAGCCCGCGGGCCTGTCCAGCAACCACGCGCTGCAACGCGCAAAACGGACGATGGACGCCCGCAAGGCCGGGCACACCGGAACGCTGGATCCTTTTGCCACGGGGCTGCTGATCTGCTGCTTTGGTCGGGCCACCAAGCTCTCGGCGCGCATGCTGGAGGCCGACAAGGTCTACGAGGCGACGCTTGCGTTTGGCGAGGAAACCGACAGCGGCGATCTCACCGGCCACATCGTGGCGCGCGCCGACGATGATTTTGCCGGTGTAGCGCCTGCGCAGCTGGAAGCCGTGCTGGGCGAGTTCCGGGGCGAGATCCAACAGATTCCGCCCATGGTGTCCGCCCTCAAGCGCGACGGCAAACCTCTGTACGAATATGCCCGGCAGGGCATCGAACTGGAGCGTGCGCCGCGCTCGGTCACCATCCATGCCCTGGAACTGCTGGCATGCGACGGTCGCCATGCCAGCGTGCGCGTCCATTGCAGCAAGGGCACGTATGTGCGCACGCTGGCCCAGGATATTGGTCGGCGCCTGGGATGCCGCGCGCATCTGTCGGCCTTGCGACGCACGGCGGTGGGTCCTTTTTCGATTGAGCGGGCTGTGGGGCTGGAAGCCCTGCAGGCCATGACGGCGCCTGAACAGACGCTGCTCCCCCTACATGCCTTGCCGGACGGCTTGCGCCCGACAGACATTTCTACCAAGGAAATTTTATGAAGCGAGCTTTGCGCAACGTGGCCATCATTGCTCACGTCGACCACGGCAAGACCACGCTGGTGGACCAGTTGCTGCGCCAGTCCGGAACCTTCCGCGACAATCAGCAGGTCTCCGAGCGCGTCATGGACTCGGGCGATATCGAGCGGGAGCGCGGAATCACCATCCTGGCCAAGAACTGTGCCGTGGAATACGAGGGCAATCACATCAACATCGTCGATACCCCGGGTCACGCCGACTTCGGCGGCGAGGTGGAGCGTGTGCTGTCGATGGTGGACGGTGTGCTGCTGCTGGTCGATGCGGTCGAGGGACCCATGCCGCAGACGCGCTTCGTGACGCGCAAGGCCCTGGCCCAGGGCCTGAAGCCTATCGTCGTGGTCAACAAGGTGGACCGCCCCGGCGCCCGTCCGGACTATGTCGTCAACGCTACGTTTGATCTGTTCGACAAGCTGGGTGCAACTGAAGAGCAGCTTGATTTTCCGGTGATCTACGCCTCCGGCCTGAATGGCTATGCCGGCCTGACCCCCGACGTGCGTTCCGGCGACATGCGGCCGCTTTTCGAAGCCGTTCTGGAATACGTGCCGCAGCGCGAAGACGACGTGGACGGCCCGCTGCAGATGCAGATCATCTCCCTGGACTACAGCAGCTATGTGGGCAAGATCGGCGTGGGCCGCATCAATCGTGGCCGTCTGCACGCGGGTCAGGATGTCGTGGTGCAGTTCGGACCGGAAGGAGAACCCATCAAGGGTCGCGTCAATCAGGTGCTGCGCTTCGAGGGGCTGGAGCGCGTGCTGGTGGATGAGGCGCAGGCGGGCGACATCGTTCTGATCAACGGCATCGAGGAAATCGGCATCGGTTGCACGCTCATGGATCCGCTCGCGCCCGAGCCGCTGCCGCTGCTGAAGATCGACGAGCCGACGCTTACCATGAACTTCATGGTGAACACGTCGCCGCTGGCCGGCCGGGAAGGCAAGTTCGTCACCAGCCGCCAGATCCGCGATCGGCTGCAGCGCGAATTGAAATCCAACGTGGCCCTGCGCGTGAACGACACGTCGGACGACACGGTATTCGAGGTTTGCGGGCGCGGCGAATTGCATTTGACCATCCTGTTGGAGAACATGCGGCGCGAAGGCTATGAGCTGGCCGTGTCGCGGCCTCGGGTGATGTACAAGGACATCGATGGCGTGCGCCAGGAGCCCTATGAACTGCTGACGGTGGACGTCGAAGACAGCCACCAGGGCGGTGTCATGGAAGAACTGGGTCGCCGCAAGGGCGACCTTCAGGACATGCAGCCCGATGGCCGGGGTCGTACGCGGCTGGAATATAGGGTTCCCGCGCGTGGCCTGATCGGCTTTCAGAGCGAATTCCTCACGCTGACGCGCGGCACCGGGATCATGAGCCATGTGTTCGACGAATACGGCGCCGTGCGCGAGGGCGGGGTAGGCGAGCGCCGCAACGGCGTGCTCATCAGCCAGGATGACGGGACGGCTGTCGCCTATGCCCTCTGGAAACTGCAGGAGCGAGGTCGTATGTTCGTCTCTCCGCAGGATCCCGTCTACGAAGGCATGATCATCGGCATCCATTCCCGTGACAATGACTTGGTCGTCAATCCCATCAAGGAAAAGAAGCTGACCAACGTGCGGGCATCGGGCAAGGACGAGCACATCGACCTGGTGCCGCCGATCGAGCTGAATCTGGAATATGCCGTGGAGTTCATCGCGGATGACGAACTGGTCGAGGTCACGCCGAAGTCCATTCGCTTGCGCAAGCGCTACCTGAAGGAATTCGAGCGGCGCCGCAGCTTGCGGGGCGATTCGGCCTGACGGTCGCTGTCGCGTTACGGTCGGGCCGCTCCTACAATGGGCGCTTGGCTCCGTAGCGCGCCAGGGGGCGCCCGGGTGCCGGGAACGCACGATGATCCTGTATCTGCACGGCTTTCGGTCTTCTCCGCAGTCCCTGAAGGCGCGCCTTCTGGGGCAGGCAATGGCGCGGCGTGGCTTGTCGGCGCAATGGGCCTGCCCGCAATTGCCGGCCAGCCCGGCCGCCGCCATGGGGCTGGCGCTGGAATGTGCGCAACAGGCTCTCGGTCGCGGGCTGGGACCGGCTGATCTCACCGTGATCGGGTCTTCTCTGGGCGGTTTTTACGCGACCTGGCTGGCCGAGCGCCTGGGCTGCCGGGCGGTCCTGCTCAACCCGGTTGTCCACGCGGCCCGGGATCTGGCCACCCAGGTCGGTTCTCATCGTACCTACCACGGCGATGCGCCGTTCGAATTTCTCCCCGGATATGTGGATGAGCTGGGCCAGGCCGAATCGACCATTCACGCCCTGACGCAACCTGAACGTTATTTTCTGCTGGCAGCCACGGGCGACGAGATCCTGGACTGGCGTGAAATGCAGCGGCGTTTTGCGGGGTGCCGCCAGCGCATCATCGCCGGCGGCGATCATGGGATTTCGGATTTTTCCGCCTGGTTGCCGGAAGTCCTCGCCTTTGCGGGCGGCGCGCGCGTGGTGGCACCGGGCGTGGAACTCGGCTCCTGGGCCGCCTTGGGACCCGAAGCCGGTGGTATCCGGAACCAGGTCTTCGTGCACGAGCAGCATGTGCCGCCCGAAGAGGAACTGGACGCCATGGACGACCAGTGCCTGCACGCATTGGCGCGCGATGCGAGTGGCCGGCCAATCGCTACCGGCCGCCTGCTGCCGGACGGCCACATCGGGCGCATGGCGGTGGACCAGGCGTGGCGCGGGCGCGGCATCGGTTCGCAGGTGCTGCAGGCGCTGATAGCCGCCGCTCGCGATCGCGGGGATGGCCAGGTGCTGCTTGCCGCCCAGCTCCACGCGCGGCCCTTCTATGCCCGCCATGGATTCGTGGAAGAGGGCGGTACCTTCATGGATGCCGGGATTCCTCACCGGCTGATGCGGCGTCCGCTCTGAAGTCGTTCAGGGCGCCTGCCTGGTGATCGCGGCGATTCCGGCGGCGTGGACGGCCAGCGCCGAGGAGTAGACTGTACACCCTGTCGCTCATAACCAAGAAAAGCGACTGTTGTGCAGCCCCTTGGTGGATGAACATGCTCGACAAGCCGGGGTGTCTGCGACTTCCACCTCGAGAGGAGCAAAATGAAGCATTCCATTCGCAAGCTACTCGCAATTTCGTTTGTGAGTTCTTTGGGTCTGACGGGGGTGTCGCTCGCCCAGGCCGCAAGTGATTTGACCGTGCGGCTGGCCTGGTACATGCCGCCCCATACGGCCACCGCTGATCAGGGCACGAATTTCGCCAAGGCAATTTCCGACCTCAGTGGCGGCAAGATCAAGGTCGAGACTTACCCGTCCGGTTCCTTGCTGAAGGAGTCCAACATCGCCCAGGGGCTGAGCAACAATACCGCCAACATGGCGATCTTCGGCATGCACTGGTGGTCCAAGTACGAACCTTCGCTCGAGTGGGACACCATTCCATTTCTGGCCGATGACGCGGGTGGCCTGCTCAATGCCTTGCACGGCAAGCTGGGCCAGGACGTCAACGCCCGTCTGAACAAGCATGGCGTCGAGGTAATCGGGTGGGGCTTCTATGGCTACGCGGAAAGCTATGTGAACACCAAGCGCACGATCAAGCTTCCCAGTGACCTGAAGGGACTGAAGATGCGCTCCGAGGGGAAACTGTCGGCCAAGTTCCTGTCGGCCCAGGGGGCCACCCCGGTGGCGGTGGATTCCAGCGAGGTCTATACATCGCTGCAGAGCGGCAGCCTGGATGGCGCGGTGTCAGGGCTGTCCAGCATCGTCTCGCGCAAGTGGTACGAGGTCGGGCACTACATCACGGCCATTCATTATGTGCCGCTGGTCTATCCCATCCAAGTCAACATGAAGTGGTGGAAAGGCCTGACGCAGGAGCAGCGTGACCTGATCACGAATGCCGCCGTCAGTACCGAGCAACAGGCCGTTGCCGATATCGAGAAAGAGTTCAACGACGATGTCGCGCTGGCCAAAAAGCATGGCAATGAAGTCTATCGCCTGACCGATGCCGAACTGAAGCAGTGGAAGGATGTGGCGGGCGCTCAGGCCCGCAAGGACTACATCGCGGAAGTCGGCGAAAGCGGTCAGCAGATCCTCAACGACGTGGACGCTGCACTCAAGAAATAACCTTCAGAAAGGGCGCGGCTGCCGAATGTGCAGCCGCCCGTTGCGTCTCGCCGGGGTTTCCCCGGAGAGCGGAGGATTCTCATGACTGAACATTTTGCCAAAGCATCGCAAGTGGGATCGCCCCGGATCCGCGCGGTGCTGCAGCTTTCGGGGGGCCTGGGCCATGCGGTCGGCTATGTGTCCGCGGCGCTCATGATCACCATGACGCTGTCGATCCTGCTGGGGATCGCAATGCGGGCCACGCACATCGACAATTCCTGGACCTACGATGTCGACCTTTTCGCCCTCATATGGGTGGCCTTCGTGGGTGCCTCCTTCACCGCCTTGCGCGAGGAGCATGTCACATCGGGCATTGCGCTGGAAAACGCCTACCCGCGCTGCGCAGGCCTCATGCGGGTGCTGCGCTTCGTCATCATTGCGGCTTTCCTGGTGGCCTTCACGATTTCGGGCCTGTCACAGTTCTTCGATAGCCTCCAGACGAACGAGACCACCCTGGATGTCATGAGCTGGCCGGTCTGGATCCCGCATCTTGCCCTGCCGGTAGGGACAATTCTCTGGCTCATTTTCGAGATTCATCACTTCCTGCGCCGCATGACGGCGAAACGGACCTGACATGGACTTCATCCTGACACTGGTAACCCTGGGGATTTTGCTGATTCTTGGGGTGCCCATCGCCGTGTCGCTGTTGATCAGCGGCTTGCTGGGATACATGATGACGATCGGTGTGGATCCCGGAATGACCGCGCTGGCACAGATCGCCTATACCGATCTGAATTCATTCGTGATCATTGCGATCCCGCTTTACATTCTGATGGGCCAGATCATGCTCAAAGGAGAATCGGGACGCGACCTGTTCGATTTTGCGCAGCGTATCGTTGGCCGTTTGCCGGGCGGGCTGGCTGTGGCGGCCACTGTGGCCAGCGCCATCTTCGCAGCCATCTCGGGATCGTCCACGGCCACGGCGGCCACCATCGGTTCCATCAGCATTCCGGAGATGTGCGACCGGGGATACGACAAACGCATGGCGGCGGGGGTGGTGGCCGTGGCGGGCACGCTGGGGATTCTGATTCCGCCCAGCATCTCCTTCATTCTGTACTCGCTCGTCACGGACGCTTCGGTGGGCAAGCTCTTCATGGCCGGCGTGCTTCCCGGCATCATGCTGGCCTTCATGTTCTGTTTGTATTCCATCTATTGGGCCTGGAACAAGGCCCGAAAGGGCGCCGTTGCCCCGGCCATCGCACGTCTGTACGTGCCTTTCACCTGGGGCATGATCGGTAGCCTGCTGATGATCCCTCTGATCCTCGGCGGCATCTATACCGGCTGGTTCACCCCCACCGAGGCCGCCGGCGTCGGCGTGATCTATGCGTTTGTCCTGACCGCCTTCTTCAAGCGCACGCTGACCTGGAGCCGCTTCATCAATGCGGTGCGCGACAGTGTCGTCACCAGTTGCATGATCCTGATGCTGATCGCGGGCGCGGGAGTCTTCGGCAACACGCTTTCCTTGCTTCGCATTCCGCAGGATTTCGCCTCCTGGCTCGAAGGGCTGCAACTGGCCCCGTGGCAGTTCATGATTGCCGTCAATATCCTGTATCTGATCCTGGGCATGTTCATGGATGCGTCGGCAGCCATTCTGGTCACTGTCCCCATCCTGTTGCCGGGGCTGGAGGCGTTGCACATCGATCTGATATGGTTTGGCGTGATACTGGTGATCAACATGGAAATCGGCGCGGTCACGCCGCCCGTCGGAATGAACCTGTTCGTCGTCAAAGGCTTGCGCCCCGACTACACGATTCGAGACGTGCTGGTGGGGTCCCTGCCTTATGCCGGATTGGGGCTGGTGGGCTTGGCGCTCGTGGTGATTTTCCCGCAGATTGCGCTGCTGCTGCCCAGCCTGGGGAGCATCCAGTAGGGGGCTGGGATGGAAGAAGGCGCGGGCGCTTGCCGCGGCATGCTGCGACAGATTCTGGGTTCCTTGGGCGAGCCGGAGGGCGGCGGCAATTTGCGGATCGACGGTTCGCAGTCCTGGCCATCCCGTTACCCCGTCAGTGATCTGGCCTGCGCCAGCATTGGCGCCGCCGCGCTGATGCTGGCAGCGTGGCGAGATCCGTCGGGGCATGGTGCGGTTCGCCTGGATCGGGCGCTGGCTTCGCGTTGGTTCGGCTACTCCCTCAGGCCGATCGGCTGGGTCTTGCCGAAGGTCCGCTCGGTCTTGACGGGCGACTATCGTACTCGGGACGGGTGGATCCGCATTCACGCCAATGCGCCCCATCATGAGCAGAGAGCACTGCGCGTGCTGGCTCTCTCCGAACGTGCGGATCATGGCGCGGTGGCCGATCGGGTTCGCAACTGGAAGGCGACAGAGCTGGAGGAGGCGATGGTGCAGGCGTCTGCTTGCGCCGCCGCACTGCGTTCGCCCGATGCGTGGCGCCGTCACCCGCAGGGCATCGCCGTTGCCGCAGAGCCCTTGGTCGCATGGGAGGCAGATGCGGCAGGGGCCGTGGGCCCGCTCGACGTCCGGGATCGGAAGCGACCGCTTGCGGGGGTGCGGGTGCTGGACTTGACGCGCGTGCTGGCGGGGCCAGTAGCCACGCGGTTTCTGGCAGCCTACGGAGCCACTGTCTTGCGGCTGGATCCGCCGACCTGGTCGGAACCGGGCATGGTTCCGGAAGTGACGGTGGGCAAATATTGCGCGGGCCTGGATTTGAAGCAGCCAGAAGGCCGGGCCCGGTTCGCCGCACTGCTGTCCGAGGCTGATGTCCTGGTCCATGGCTATAGGCCCGGAGCGCTGCAGGCCTTGGGGCTGGGGGCGCACGAGCGGGCAACGTTGCGCCCCGGCCTGGTGGACGTCAGCCTCGATGCGTGGGGTTGGACGGGCCCCTGGCGTGGGCGCCGAGGCTTCGACAGTCTCGTCCAGATGAGTACGGGCATTGCGTGTCCGGACGGCGCGCAGGCTTCGCCGGATCCGATGCCTGTTCAGGCACTGGATCAGGCGACCGGTTATCTGATGGCCGCCTGCGCGCTGCGGGGCCTGATGGTCCGACGTGAGCAGCGCTGTGGCAGCCAGTGGCGGCTTTCGTTGGCGCGTACGGCGTGGTTGCTTTCGGAAAGTGCTTCGGCGGGGCCAGGTGCGGCGCTGGCCCCGATGAGGGCCCGGGACTTTTCTCGCGAAATCGAAACCACTCACTGGGGGCCTGCCCGGCGCCTCAGGGCGCCGACGCGGGTCGGGAGCCTGGGCTGGAAGTGGGGAAGGGCGGCCTGCGATCTGCGATCGGACCCGCCGTCCTGGCCGCGGATGGATGTGGAGCTCTCCCGCGCGGATTGAGCTTCCGAGCGCCCAGAACGGCGCAGCGACTACTTCAGGTTTCCTGACAGGAACTGCTGCAGGCGGGCGCTCTTGGGGTGATCCAGGACGTCCGCCGGCTTGCCCACTTCCTCGGCGACGCCCTGATGCAGGAACATGACTTGTGAAGCAAGACTGCGCGCGAACCCCATTTCGTGGGTCACGACAAGCATGGTCCGGCCTTCTTCAGCAAGCTTCTGCATGACCTTCAGCACTTCGCCCACGAGTTCGGGATCCAGCGCGGAAGTAGGTTCATCGAAGAGCATCACTTCCGGCTCCATGGCGAGCGCGCGGGCGATCGCGACGCGCTGTTGCTGTCCGCCCGACAGGGATGATGGATATTGCGCCTCCATGCTTGCCGGCAGCCCGACCTTCGCCAGGTAATGGCGCGCGCGTTCCGTGGCCTCGGCCCGGCCGAGCTTCAGCACCTGGATGGGGGCCTCGATCACGTTGCCCAGGACGTTCATGTGCGCCCAGAGGTTGAAGTGCTGGAATACCATGGCCAATTGGGCGCGCAGGCGCCGGAGTTGGTCCAGGTCGGCCGCATGGGGCCGGCCGTGCCGGTCTCGTACGATCTTCAGTTCGTCGCCGTTGAGCGATACGGAACCCTGGTCCGGTTTTTCCAGGAAGTTGATGCAGCGCAGGAAGGTCGACTTTCCGGATCCGCTGGAGCCCACGATGCAGATGACGTCGCCGGCGTTCGCGGCCAGGGAGACGCCCTTCAGGACTTCGTGGTCCCCATAGCGCTTGTGGATATTGATGACGTCGAGTTTGGACATGGTTCTTATCGGCGGGTGCCCAGGTAGGCCAGCACACGGCGTTCGTAGGAGCGGAACAGCCAGATCAGTGTAAACGACAGGCAAAGATAGAGCAGTGCGGCGACCCCATAGGAAGCGAACGTCTGGTAGGTCGCCGAGTTGGCGTCGCGCGCGACCTTCAGGATGTCCGGGACCGTAGCGGTGAAGGCGAGCGACGTGGCATGCAACATCAGGATCACTTCGTTGCTGTAAGCCGGCAGTGCTCGACGCAGCGCGGAAGGCAGGATGATGCGGCGATAGAGCGCAAAGCGCGACATGCCGAAGGAACGGGCCGCCTCGATTTCACCGGCGCTGGACGCCCGGATCGCTCCGGCGAATATTTCGGTGGTGTAGGCGGTGGTATTCAGCGTCAGCGCCAGGACCAGGCAATCGAACCCGCTTTGGAAGAACGCCGCCAGCGGGGGCGTGTGCTTGATGAAATCCAGGCTGTAGAGGCCGGCGTAGATGAACAGGATCTGGACGTAGAGCGGGGTGCCCCGGAAGACATACGTGAAAAGCCAGATCGGAAATGAGATCCAGCGCCGTGGTGACACCCGTCCCACAGCGAGAACGATCGATATCGCGAACCCCATGGACACCGAGAGCACCAGCAGCCAGAGCGTGACCGCCACGCCCGACCAGCCGCCGTTGCTCTGGTACAGGTAGGCCTGCCAGAACTGCGTCAGGACGTCGGTCACAGCATGACCTCGCGTACTCCCACGCTGTAGCGGCGGTAGAGTCCGTACAGAATGAAGTTCGAGACCGTCGTCAGCGCCAGGTAGATCAGCCCCGTCAGGCTGATGAAAAGGAACACCTTGAACGTCACGTTGCCGGCGTCCTGCGAGACCTTGACGAGGTCGGTCAGTCCGATGAGCGACACCAGCGCGGTGGACTTCAGGAGCACCTGCCAGTTGTTGCCGACGCCCGGCAATGCGTGGCGCATCATTTGCGGAAACAGGATGCGGCGGAAGACCTGGAATTCGCGCATGCCGTAGGCGGTGCCGGATTCGAGCTGTCCTCGCGGCACTGCCATGAACGCGCCCCGAAACGTCTCCGCGAAATAGGCGCCGTAGATGAAACCCAGTGTCACGACACCGGCTGCGAAAGGATCGATATTGATGGGATCCAGCCCCAGCAGATCGGTCAGGTCATTCAGATAGATCTGCATGCCGAAGAAAATCAGCAGCATCAGGACCAGGTCCGGCACGCCGCGGATGAGGGTGGTGTAGGCCGTTGCGAGTACGCGGGGCAGCCAGGAGTCCGACAGCTTGGCCCAGGCGCCCAGCAAGCCCAGTGCGATCGCGACCACGAGCGACAGCAGCGCAAGCTGTATCGTCACCCAGGTTCCCGCGAGGATCAGGGGGCCGTAGCCGTTCAGAAACATTGAAAAGTGAAAAGCGGTTGAAGGCCCGGCGGATCAGCAGGCCGCCGGGGCTGTCAGGCCGGGCGGCCTGTGGGCCGTGGTGCTATTGCGCAGGAAACTGGATGTTGCCCTCGGCAAAGTACTTCTTGGCGAATGTCCGGATCGTGCCGTCATCCAGCATGGCCTTCAGCGCCTCGTCGACCTGCGTTTTCAGTTCGGTATTGCCTTTGCGCATCCCCATCGCGATGGGTTCGGTCAGGATGGGATCGGTCAGCGTCATCGAAGCGAGCTCGTAGTTCTTGCCTTCGGGCTTGTCCAGAAAACCTTCCACCGCGCTTTGGGCTTCCTGGAACGTTGCGTCCAGGCGGCCCGACGTGACGTCCACGAACGCGTTCGTGTAGCTCGGGTAGGCGATCACGTTGACGCCTTTCGGAGCCCAGTTCTTGCGCGCATAGGTTTCCATCGTCGTTCCCTGCTGCACGCCAACGCGCTTGCCCTTCAGGGATTCGGCTGTGGGTTCCAGACCGCTGCCTTTCTTCACCATCAGCTTGACCGGCACAATGTACATGGGCGTGGAGAAGTCGATGACCTTCTTGCGGGGCTCGGTGGCCGTCATGGTGGAGTTGGCGAGGTCGAACTTGCGGGCCTGCAACCCGGGGATCAGGCTGTCGAACGACTGATCGATCCATACGCAAGTGCGGTTCATGCGCTTGCACAGTTCGTTGCCGATGTCGATGTCGAAACCTTCGAGCTGGCCTTTGGTGTTGCGATATTCAAAGGGCGGGTAGCCGGCCTCGGTCGCGATCTTGAGTTCCTGGGCGTTGGCGGCATGGCCCGCCGCCGGGATCAGGCCGACAGCCAGCAGCAATGCCGCACCGAACAGGGTGGTCTTCATTGTGTGTACTCTCCTGTGGAGCCTGGCAGCGGACCGTTGTGCAGTCCGAGGCTGTCCGGCAATGACAAGGCGTGATGTTAACTCAGGTGTCCTGACGGCTGCATCGTGCATAACCCTATGGGAGGGACAAGCCACTCCCCCATGCCGGTGTGGCTTTGAAGTGCCTGCCGCGCTGCGGGTTCTTGCCGCCCTGAAGCGCGCCCAGCCGCTGCTCAGTTCGGCAGCGCCGGTTCGCGGTTGGGTTCGACCTGGATGGCTTCCTGGATGTGGCGCACGACCACGTCCAGGTCGTCGGTCACCAGGAGGCGGTCCAGGTCGAAAGGCCCGATCATGCCATGCGCCAGGAGCTGGTCGCGCACCCAGTCAATCAGCCCGCCCCAGAAGATCGTTCCGACCAGGATGATGGGGGCCGGCGGGTGCTTCAGCGTCTGCATCAGCGTGGTGGCCTCGAAGAGTTCGTCCAGCGTGCCAAAGCCGCCCGGCAGCACAACATAGGCCAGGCTGTGCATGAAGAACGAGGCCTTGCGGGAATTGAAGTATTCGAAATGCAGGCTGTCCGTTTGATAGCGATTGTCGGTGGTCTCGCGGGGCAGGCGGATGTTCAGGCCCACGCTGCGTCCCCCTGCTTCGAAGGCCCCCCGGTTTGCGGCTTCCATCAGGCCCGGGCCCCCGCCGGCGATGACGGGAACTCCGAGTTGGGCAATGCGCCCGCCGAGTTCCAGACCCAGCTTGTAGAATGGGTGCTCGCTCGGGATGCGCGCGCTGCCGAAAATGCTGACGCCCAGACCGATCTTTTCAAAGGCCATTGCGGCCTCGCGCATCTCCGATTCAATAGTGGCTATCTGTTGTTCCGCCGAGACTCGTGTTGTTTTATTGTTCGTCATGAAAAAAACCTTGTTGCTTGTGGATGGGTCCAGCTACCTGTATCGCGCCTATCATGCGCTGCCTGATTTGCGCAATGCGCGTGGCGAACCCACTGGAGCCTTGTACGGTGTCGTCTCCATGTTAAGGAGGCTGTTGCATGATTACAAGGACGTGGCCGAATATGGCGCCTGCGTGTTCGATGCCCATGGAGGGTCGTTTCGCAACCGGATCTATCCGCAGTACAAGGCCAACCGCCCGCCCATGCCGGACGATATGCGGACGCAGATCGAACCCATCCACGATGCGGCGGCCGCGCTGGGCTGGACCGTGATCGTTCAGCCTGGCGTCGAGGCCGACGATGTGATCGGCACGCTGGCCCGCCAGGCCACGGAAAGTGGTTTTTATACCATTATTTCGACCGGAGACAAGGACCTCGCCCAACTCGTAAGCGATCGTGTCGAAATCATCAACACCATGACCAACGACAGGCTCGACCGGGACGGCGTGATGGGCAAGTTTGGCGTGCCGCCCGAGCGCATCGTTGATTACCTGATGCTGACTGGCGACGCGGTGGATAACGTGCCGGGAGTGGCAAAAGTCGGTCCCAAAACGGCGGCCAAATGGCTGGGGGAATACGGCAGCCTGGCGAGCCTCGTGGACCAGGCCCATGCCATCAAGGGAGCAGCGGGCGACAACCTGCGCGAGGCAATCCGGCACTTCGAGCTCACACGGGAGCTGCTTTCCATCAAGCTGGATTGCGAACTGCCGTCCGCCTATTGCGTGCCGGAGCTCCAGCTTCGTGGGCCAGACCGCGATCGTCTGATCCGGATCTACGAGGATTATGGCTTCCGGACGTGGCTGCGCGAGGAAACCGGCGATGGCCATCGGCTGCCGGCGCAGGATGCCCGAGTCGCGCGGGACGCGCCGCCTCCGCCGGTGGCGCTGCACTACGACACGATCCTGGACCAGCAAAGCTTTTTTGACTGGATGGCCAAGATCCGGCAGGCGCCGTTGGTGGCATTGGACACGGAGACCACCAGCCTGGATCCCATGGCGGCGCGCCTGGTGGGGCTGTCGCTGGCGATCGAGCCCGGTCATGCGGCCTATATCCCCGTGGGCCATCGCGGCCCGGGCACACCCGAGCAACTGGACCGCGCCTGGGTCCTGGAGCACCTGCGCCCCTGGATCGAGGATCCGGCAGCGCCAAAACTGCTGCATCATGCCAAATATGACACCCATGTCCTGGCCAACGAGGGCCTGTCGCTGCGCGGTGTCCAGCACGACACCATGCTGCAGGCGTACGTCCTGCAGTCCCATCGGCGGGTGAACCTTCAGGACCTCTGCATTCAGTGGCTGGGGCTCACGGGCACGACCTACGAGGACCTGTGCGGCAAGGGCGCTCGCCAAATCGGCTTCGACGAAGTCGATCTGCGGCAGGCGTCGCACTACGCGGCCGAGGACGCCGATTTCACCCTGCGGCTCCACCAGGTCCTGTATCCGAAACTTCAGGCCGAGCCCAAGCTGATGCGCATCTATGCGCTGGAAGTCCGCACGTCGGACGTTCTGACCCGCGTGGAGCGCAATGGCGTGGCGATCGACATCCGGGCGCTGGCGGCGCAAAGCCATGAGCTCGGCCGACAGATGATCGCGCTGGAGTCCGAGGCGCATGCCTTGGCCGGGCAACCCTTCAACCTGAATTCGCCCAAGCAGCTCGGGGAGATCCTGTTCGACCGCATGCAGTTGCCCATCGTGCGCAAGACGGCCAGCGGCGCGCCCTCTACGGATGAAGATGTCCTGACCCGGCTGGCTGCGGACTATCCGCTGCCCCGGCTGTTGCTGGAGTATCGGGGGATCGCCAAGCTGAAGTCCACCTATACGGACAAATTGCCGCGCATGGTTGACCCGCGGACCGGCCGCGTCCATACGCGTTACGCTCAAGCCGCGGTTGTAACCGGCCGTCTGGCCTCGTCCGATCCCAATCTGCAGAACATCCCGGTGCGCACGGCCGAAGGCCGGCGCGTCCGTTCTGCCTTCGTGTCCACACTCGGGCAGGTGGTTTCGGCCGACTATTCGCAGATCGAGCTGCGCGTGATGGCCCATGTGTCGGGCGACGAGAACCTGCGCCGGGCGTTTGCCGAGCGCCAGGACATCCATAGGGCCACGGCGGCCGAGGTCTTTGGCGTGGCGCCGGACCAGGTCGACGCCGAGCACCGGCGGGCGGCCAAGGCGATCAATTTCGGCCTCATCTACGGGATGGGTGATTTCGGCTTGGCCGCAAACCTGGGTATTACTCGGGCGGCGGCCAGGTCCTACATTGACCGGTATTTCATGCGCTATCCGGGGGTTGCCGATTACATGGCCCGCATTCGCAAGCAGGCCCGCGAGCAGGGCTTTGTGGAGACGGTCTTCGGTCGGCGGCTGTATTTCCCGGAACTGGCCGGCGCAAAGGGCCCGCGCGCGGCCGCGGCCGAACGGGCGGCCATCAATGCGCCCATGCAGGGCACCGCTGCCGACCTCATCAAGATGGCCATGGTGGCGGTCCAGGACTGGCTCGATGCCGACGGCCTGCGCAGCCTCATGGTCATGCAGGTGCACGACGAACTGGTCTTTGATGCCGCACAGGACGAGGTCCCGCTGCTGCGGGAACGCGTGCCGCAGCTCATGGCGGGAGTGGCCGAGCTCGCGGTGCCGCTGGTGGCCGAAGTGGGCGTCGGAATCGACTGGGGGCAGGCCCACTGAGGCCTGCAGGCGGGCGCGTCCGCCCCGGCTCAGTCCACGTGCCGCAAGCGGTTCGGCCTCAGTTCGCCGTAGCGCGCCAGGACCGGGTAGGCCGCAGCATTGACCAGGCAGGCGTTCACGCCCCCTGCATCGCGCAGGACCTCGAGATAAAAGGCCCCCTCGTCGGCCGCGTCGATGCGGCCGGTCTTGATGCGGCCCAGATGCCGTTCGGCGGCCTCGGCCTCCACCGTGCGGAAGTGGTCCTTTTCGAACGCGAGACTGCGGGCGACCTGCCGGTCGCCCGACACGAGCAGGGCGGCCGCCTGGCGCAGGTTGAGTTGCAGCCGCTCCATCACCCCGGCGAGTTCGGTCTGCTGTGTGGCGTCGAACTGCCAGTGCTTTTTGTGCAGCCGACTGGCATGGCCCAGCAGCCCCATTCCCGAGACGCTGGCCGCGTGCGCGATATTCGTGGAGAAGGACAGAATGTCCTTCAATGTTTGCTCGTCGTCGGAGCTGAGATTTTCCTGATCCTGGGTGGCCAGATAGGCCGTGATCGACTGGTCAAGCTGGTTGATGGCACTATTCAGCGAACGCGCCTGGGCGATGGCCGGAGCGTCTTCGCGCAGCAAGGCGCGCTGCGTCAGTTGCAAGGACTCGCGCAGCAGGTCGGTGAGCCGCAGGGACTCCCGCGTAGCCTGTCCCAGGGCGACTGCGGGGACTTCGCGGGCTGAATCATCCAGGTACCGCGGGCGAGCCGGGTCATCCGGATCCACGCGATGCGGCAGCAGGCGCTGCAGGGCGCGGGCATACAGGGGCAGGGCGGGCATGAAGCACACCGCGACCACCGCGTTGAACAGCAGGTGAAAGTTCGCCACCGCGTGCGAGGGATCGGGGCCCAACGCCTTCATGATGGTGTCTGACCATGGCAGGATAACCAGAGCGACGACGCAGCCCGCCATGCGGGTTCCCAGGTTTCCCATGGGCAACCGGCGCGACGCCGGGTTGCCATCGCGGCCGCTTTCCATCACGGGGTTGAGCGCAGTGCCCAGGTTGGCGCCCAGCACCAGGATATAGGCCAGTTCGGAATCCGCCAAGCCGTGGTGCGCCAGCGACATGATGAGTACGACGACCGCGACGCTGGAATGCGAGGCCCATGTCAGCGCCGTGCTGGCCGCCAGCGCCAGCAGCGGCATGCTGCCCAGGGTCCGCAAGGCGCTGCCCAGTGTGGGGGCGCTTCTCAGAGGCTCGAACATCGTCACCAGCTCATGCAGAGCCAACAGCAGCAGCCCGAGCCCGATGAATACGCGGCCGAGGTCGCGAGCCCGGCCCGGGGCGTGGTGGCGGAACATCCAGACCCCGACCAGAATCAGGGCGGGTGCCAGATAAGTGGGGTTGAAGGACAGGACCTGGACGATCAGGGTCGTGCCCACGTTGGCGCCCAGCATGGCGGACAGGCCGGGTGCCAGTGACACCAGCCCGTCCATGGCGAAGCCCGTGATCATCAGGCCCGTCGCCGTACTGCTCTGGACAGCCGCTGTGACGGCAAGCCCGGTCAGGAACGCTCGTGGAAGCGATCCCATCGCGCGCCCCATCCACAGCCCGAAGGTCTTGCCGAAGGCGCGCTGCACTCCGGTCTGGACCATGTGCACGCCCCACAGCAGCAGGGCGACGAAGCCGCCAAATCCGAGTAGAACCTGGAGTTCCGGCATGCGCGGCTCCGCACCCGCGCGTCAGGACTGAAGGCGGCGCAACGCCTCGATGCGTTGCTCGATGGGCGGGTGCGAGGCGAACAGCGCGCCCAGTGCCCCACCGGCGATACCGGACGCCTGGAAGGACTTCGGCAACGCCCCCGCCTCCAGGCTCCCCAGTCGCGCCAAGGCGTGGATCATGGGGTCACGCGCGCCCAGCAGGCGCGCCGAGCCGGCGTCCGCCCGATATTCCCGCAGGCGGGAGAACCAGGCCACGATGATGGAGGCGATCACGCCAAACAGGATCTCGCACACGATCACGCTCAGGTAGTAGCCCATGCCGACGCCGTCGCGATCGTTCTTGAAGAGCATGCGGTCGACGAAGTAGCCGACCAGCCGGGACAGGAAGATCACGAACGTGTTGACCACTCCCTGGATCAGCGTCAGGGTCACCATGTCTCCATTGGAAACGTGGGTGATCTCGTGCCCCAGTACGGCGGTGATTTCCTCTTCATTCATGGAAGACAGCAGCCCGGTGGATACCGCCACCAGGGATTCGTTGCGAAAGGCGCCGGTGGCAAATGCATTGGGCGCGCCTTCGTACACGGCGACCTCAGGACGGCCAATGCCGGCGCGGTCCGCGAGCTGATGCACGGTATCGACGAGCCAGGCCTCGCGCGTGTTGGCGGGGGCGTTCGGGTCGATGACGCGGGCGCCGGTGCTGGTCTTGGCCATCCATTTGCTCATGAACAGCGAAATGAATGAGCCGGTGAAGCCCAGCAGCGCCGCGAAGATCAGCAGCTGGGCGGGATCGATGCCGTTGGCCGTCAGGTAGCGGCCCACGCCGAGCAGGTTCATGGTGATGCTGAGCACCAGCAACACGGCCAGGTTGGTGGCCAGGAACAGGACGATTCTTTTCATGGGTCAGGGCCTTCCGCCAGCGGGGAGTCGATGTGCTCAAAGTGTATAGTATTGGCTTGCCAAAATGCATTCATGGCGCAGAACCTGAATCGATGAACTGACCGGTAGAGACATTCAATGCAGTCGCTGTGGATGTTGTTGGCATGTGCCATGTTCGCCATGATGGGTGCCTTTGTGAAGGTCGCTGCCGGCTTGGGCGCGTCGCTGCCCGAAATCGTCCTGTTTCGGGGCGTGCCGTCGGTCCTGCTATTGTTTTTTTGGGCTCGTTCCACGCACCGCCCCATTCGGCCCACCAGTTGGCGTCTGCACATCTGGCGCAACCTGAGCGGCATCACCTCCATGTGGCTGGGGTTTTATGCCTTGTTCGACCTCCCATTGCCGACGGCTACCAGCCTGAATTACACGGCCCCGCTTTTTATCGCGGGGTGGTTGTTGCTGGCCGGTGGCGCCCAGCGCGACCCGGTCCGGATACTGGCCGTGGTCGCCGGATTCCTCGGCGTGCTGGGCATCTTGCGCCCCAGCATCGCGCATGACCAGTGGTTTTCCGCCATGATGGGCCTGGGCGCCGGCGCGTTTGCCGCCATTGCGATGATGCAGATCCGCCAGTTGGGCCGGCTGGGGGAGCCGGAGTGGCTCACGGTGCTGCTGTTTTCCTGCGGGGTTGTGATCAGCAGCCTGGTGGGGCTGTCCATCGTGGGCTGGCATACCCGCAATCCGTTGGCGCTGCTGTCCCTGACGGGGCTGGGGACGGCGGGCCTGGTCGGGCAATTGGCCATGACGCGCGCCTTTGGCCTGGGGTCGACCCTGTTGACGGCGGCGCTGCAGTACACCACCATCATCTTTGCCGCACTGATAGGTGTCGTCTTCTGGGGCGATCGTCCGGCGGCGCTCGCCTGGGCCGGCATCGCGCTCATCATCGGCTCGGGGTTGCTTTCGATCTGGCGCACCTATTCTGAAAATCGTATGCTGCGCGGCGCGCCGGTGGATATGCCACCGGGGTTGTCGCGTGCTGCTCAGGAGGACCCATCATGACCGATTTGTTGATTGAGGCCGGCACGCTGCGCAATCGGCTGGCTCGCCCTGGCTGCCTGGTGTTCGACGTGCGCCACGACCTGGCCGACCACCAGGCAGGGCGCCGGGCCTACGAGGCGGGGCACATCCCGGGCGCCTTGTATCTGGATCATGAAGAGCAGCTCAGCGCCCCGCGTACCGGCCGAAATGGCCGTCATCCCTTGGCGGACCGCGGCGACTTCGCCGCATTGATGCGTGCTCAGGGGCTGACGGCCCGCACGGAGGTGGTCGTCTACGACGCCGGCAACAGCATGTTTGCGGCCCACCTCTGGTGGATGCTGCGCTGGCTGGGGCATGAGGCCGTGTCGGTGCTGGATGGCGGCTGGGCCGCCTGGGTAGCGATTGGCGCCGAAGTCGAGTCCGGCACCCGCATGCCCCGGCTGAGCGAGGCGCAAGCGATCCAAAGCCAGGTGTTGTCGGGCAAACCGTCGATGCCGGTCGTGGATGCTCGCGGGGTGCTCGCCAATCTGGACGATCATCGCCTGACCGTCCTCGACGCTCGCGCGCCCGAGCGCTTCAGTGGTTCAGTGGAGCCCATGGATCCGGTCGCCGGGCACATTCCTGGCGCTCTCAACCGACCGTTCAGGTTGAATGTCGAGCCCGACGGCCGTTTCAAGTCGCCCGCGCAGCTTCGCCGGGAATTCGAAACGTTATTGGGAGATCGCCTGGATCGAGGCATCGTGCACCAGTGTGGCTCCGGGATTACCGCCTGCCACAACCTGTTTGCGATGGAACTGGCTGGCCTGCGTGGTTCCGCGCTGTATCCCGGTTCCTGGAGCGAGTGGTGCAGCGATCCGGCGCGCCCGGTGGCCCGGGGCGCCTGACAGGGCCTAGTCCATCATGCGCCGGTACCAGGCATGGAAATGGGCCATGCCGTCTTCCAAGGGTGTCTGGTAGGGACCACACTGGCTGGTTCCGCGTTCCATGAGGGCTCGCCGCCCGGCGTCCATGCGCTCGCCGATCTCGTCGTCCTCGATGGCGGTTTCCAGATAAGCCGCCTGCTGCGCTTCGATGAATTCGCGCTCGAAGGCGGCGATTTCCTCCGGATAGTAGAACTCGATCACGTTCACGGTTTCCTGCGGGTTCACCGGATACAGCGTGGACAGCACCAGTACGTGCGGGTAGAGCTCGATCATGTGCGTAGGGAAATACGTCACCCAGATCGCGCCGAAATCCGGTGCAGCCCCGGCGCGGTAATTCAGCAGCCGATCATGCCAGGCGCGGTAGATGTCCGTTCCCGGCTGACTGAGTGCCCGGTGAATGCCGACCCGCTGCATGCTGTGAAAAGCCGAAAATTCCCACTTCAGGTCATCGCAGGTGACAAACTGGCCCAGTCCGGGGTGAAAGGGGCCGACGTGGTAGTCCTCCAGGTAGACTTCGATGAAAGTCTTCCAGTTGTAATGGCACGGATGGACTTCCACGTGATCCAGCACGTAATCCGAAAAGTCGAATTCGGGGCGCGAGAACAGTCCGCCGATATCGGCGACAGGGTCGCGCGCGCCTTCGAACAGCAGCCCGTGGCAATTGCGCAGAGGAAAGGCATCGAGCTGAAGTCTGGGCTTTTCGGGGAACAAGGGGGCATTGAGCAGCGTGCCCTGGGCGTCATAGCTCCATTGGTGGATGGGGCAGAGCATGCGTCCCCCGGTCTCGCACAAGTTGCCGGAGGCGCAAGCCGAGTCGCGCCCGCTCTGGCCGCCCAGAATCAGTGCCTGGCGGTGGCGGCAGACGTTCGACAGCAGCCGTACCGTGCCCTGTTGGTCGCGCACCAGCACCCGTCCACTGCCTTCCTGGGTCAGCGTGCGCCAGTCGCCCGGGTTGGGCACCATCTTTTCGTGGCCTACGTAGCGTGCGCTGCGCCCGAAGATCCGCTGCTGCTCCTGCCGCAGGACGTCGGGGTCGAAATAGTGTTGCACCGGCAACTGGCTTGCCAGGTTCGTGCCCGATGGGAGATAGGGATTTGTCATGGTGGTTCCCCCCGCAAGAATTCATACCGATGTGCTGCCCATGGCGCCATCAGCGCGAAGAAAAACGCCCGTCCTGGTCCGGCTTCGCAAACCGCATCCGGGCTCACGTGGGAAGTGTCAGGGGCCGGGGCCCAGAATTGTACCCCAGCTTGGCGACCGGCGCCTGATGGGCCTTTACGGCCGATCTCCCACGCATGATTTCATTGGGGGGCAGGGTTCTCGTACAATTCAGACTGGACAGCAGGGATGAAACGCATGGTGAATGATCGAACGGCACAGCAGGCCGGCCACGTGCCGCAGGGCATGGCGGCTGACGCCACCGCGTCTGCCGCGGACAATCCTGATCTTCCGGCCGATTTCGAAGCCGCGCTCGCAGCGCTCGAGTCCGTGGCGGCGCGCATGAGCGACGGCAATCTCGGGCTGGACGAATCGATCGCCCTGTATCAACGCGGGGTGGCCTTGGCGCGGATATGCCAGGAACGGCTGGAGATCGCGGAACAGCAGGTACAGGTCCTCCAGGGGCAGTTGCTCGAGCCCCTGGGCCCCGGGGCTCGAGAGCCCTCATGAGCGCCGTTTCTCCGGAATTCAACGTCTGGATGCAGGAAACCGTGACTCACGTCGCGGCGGTGCTCGACGAATTGCTGCCGCCCGACGAATCCGGTCCGGCCCGGTTGCGCGAGGCCATGCGCTACGCCGTACTGGGACCCGGAAAACGCGTGCGGGCGGCGCTGGTGCGCGCGGCGGGGGAGGCCAGCCGTCCGGCCGGCTCGGCCAGCGCTGCGCAGGATCTTGCGCTGGACTGCGCTGCGGCGGCCGTGGAACTCATCCACGCCTATTCGCTGGTGCATGATGATTTGCCATGCATGGATGATGACGACCTGCGGCGCGGCCGGCCCACGGTACACCGCCAGTTCGGCGACGAGGCGCTGGCCATGCTGGCGGGTGATGCCTTGCAGCCGTTGGCGTTTGCTTGCCTGGCGCAGATGCCGATTGCGCCGGCGCTGGTCGTCCAGGCCGTGCAGGTGCTGTCCCAGGCCGCCGGCAGCGAAGGCATGGTGGGCGGGCAGGCCATTGACTGCGCGAGTGTCGGGCAGGTCTTGCCGATCGAGTCCCTGCAGCAGATGCACCGCATGAAGACCGGGGCCATGCTGGAGGCGAGCGTTCTGCTCGGGGGTATCGTGGCCGGAGCGAGTTCCACCGCGCGCACGGGCCTGGAAGGCTATGCTTCCGCCATGGGACTGGCGTTTCAGGTCGTAGATGACATTTTGGATGTGACTGCCGATTCGGCGACGCTGGGCAAGACGGCCGGCAAGGATGCCGTCCACGGCAAGCCCACTTATGTGTCGCTCATGGGCCTCGAGGGCTCGCGGCGCCTGCTGGGCAATCTGCACGATCAGGCGCGCGAGGCGCTTCTGCCGCTGGGGCCGGGTGCGAGCCGGCTGCGTGAGCTGGCCGATTTCATCATTGGCCGCTCCCATTAGGCGCATCTCGAAGGTCGCGATGGCACAGGAAATCATGACGAGTTTGTTGGAAGACATCGATTCACCGGCAGATTTGCGCCGATTGGACCGTTCGGAGCTGAAAGGGCTGGCGACGGAACTGCGGGCGTTCGTCCTCGATTCCGTTTCCCGTACGGGCGGACATCTGTCGTCGAATCTTGGGGTGGTGGAACTGACGCTGGCGCTGCATTACGTGTTTCACACGCCAGAGGACCGGCTGGTCTGGGACGTTGGGCACCAGTCCTATGCGCACAAGATTCTGACCGGGCGCCGCGAGGCCATGCCGGGTTTGCGTCAGCTCGGCGGGATTTCCGGTTTTCCCCGGCGTAGCGAGTCACCCTACGACGCCTTTGGGACGGCCCATTCCTCCACGTCGATCTCGGCGGCTTTGGGGATGGCGGTGGCCGCCCGCAACGCCGGCATCGACCAGCAGAACATTGCCGTCATCGGCGATGGTGCGATGACGGCGGGCATGGCCTTCGAGGCCCTGAATAATGCGGGTGTGATTCCGGACATCAATCTTCTGGTAGTGCTCAACGACAACGACATGTCGATTTCGCCTCCCGTGGGGGCACTGAATTACTACTTTGCGCGGCTGATGTCCGGGCGTTTTTACGCCCGGGCGAAGAATATGGGCAAGGCCGTGCTGCAGCATGTGCCGCCGGTGCTGGAACTCGCTCGCAAGCTCGAAGGCCACGCCAAGGGCATGCTTTCTCCTGCGACGCTGTTCGAAGAGCTGGGCTTCAATTATGTGGGGCCTGTCGATGGTCACGATCTGGAAGTACTGACCAACACACTGGAAAATCTGCGCGAACTGGGCGGCCTGCAGTTTCTGCACGTCGTGACGCGCAAGGGCCAGGGCTACAAGCTGGCCGAGGCCGATCCCGTGCTCTACCACGGACCGGGGAAATTCGATCCCCGCGTCGGGATCCAGAAGCCCGCAAAGCCGGGAAACAAGACGTTTTCCCAGGTTTTTGGCGAGTGGCTGTGCGACATGGGGCTGGCAGATACCCGCCTGGTGGGCATCACGCCTGCGATGCGCGAGGGTAGCGGCATGGTGGAATTCGAGCGGCGTTTTCCCGAACGTTACTTTGATGTCGGAATTGCCGAGCAGCACGCGGTCACGTTTGCGGCGGGGCTGGCGTGCGAGGGCTGCAAGCCGGTAGTCGCCATTTATTCCACGTTCCTGCAACGAGGCTATGACCAATTCATCCATGACGTGGCGCTCCAGAATCTGGATGTGACCTTCGCACTGGACCGCGCGGGCGTCGTCGGGGCGGATGGCGCGACGCATGGAGGCAATTTCGACATTGCCTACCTGCGCTGCGTACCCAACATGGTGGTGGCGACCCCGTCCGACGAACATGAGGCGCGATTGCTGCTCAATGCCTGCTATCAGCATCCGGGACCGGCCTCGGTCCGCTACCCGCGTGGCGCGGGGACCGGCGTGCCGGCCGGCGATTCGCTCGAGCCCGTTCCGATCGGGCGTGCCGTGGTGCGGCGGCGTGGGTCAGGTGTCGCCTTGCTGGTCTTTGGAACGCTGCTGTCCCAGGCGGCCCCGGTGGCCGACGCGCTGGGCGCCACCCTGGTGGACATGCGCTTCGCCAAACCGCTGGATGAGACGCTGCTGGAGGAACTGGCGCGGTCTCACGAGCTGTTCGTGACGATCGAGGAAGCTGCCGTCATGGGGGGCGCGGGCAGCGCCGTCACCGAGTATCTCAATCGGGAGGCGATCGTTCTTCCGGTCCTGCAGCTTGGTCTGCCGGACGAGTTCATCGATCATGGGGACCAGAAGGTCATTCTCGCCGGCCTGGGCCTGGATGCCGCTGGGATCGAGGCGTCCATACGCCAGCGTTTGAATAGGACAATTTCATGAACACCCTGTTGGACCCGGCGGCCGCTGCGATGCCGGACGTACAAAGCTCACCCGACACCCGACGGATTCCGATTCAGCGGGTGGGCGTGCGCGGTGTGCGCCACCCGCTGCTCGTGGCAACGGGAACGGGCCAGCCACAGGCCACGATTGCCGATTGGGAAATGACGGTCGCCTTGCCGGCGGAGTCGAAGGGCACCCATATGTCGCGGTTCATCGGGTTGCTGGAGTCCTATCGTTCGATCCCCCTGACGCCGGAGCGCCTGTGCGAGATGGTCCAGGCCATGCTGGAGCGCCTGCAGGCGGAATCCGGCGATCTGTCCGCCAATTTCCCCTATTTCGTCGAGAAGGCGGCTCCCGTGTCCGGGGTGCGCAGCCTCCTGGACTATCAGGTGGAATGGCGGGCGCGGGCCGTGCGCGCGCAGACTGCGCGCTTTGACCTGCTGGTCCGGGTGCCGGTCACCAGCCTGTGCCCAT
Source organism: Castellaniella sp. UC4447_H14 (assembly GCF_052978285.1). Taxonomy (NCBI): domain Bacteria; kingdom Pseudomonadati; phylum Pseudomonadota; class Betaproteobacteria; order Burkholderiales; family Alcaligenaceae; genus Castellaniella; species Castellaniella sp. UC4447_H14. The sequence goes on from NZ_CM129666.1 coordinate 362,717, forward strand.
GTTCCAAGGCGATTTCGGAGTACGGCGCGCACAATCAGCGGTCCCACGTCACCGCCCACCTGGAATTCGCGGGCGCGCCGTCGCTGGATCTGGAACGGCTCATTCAGCGTATCGAAGCACAGGCCTCGTCTGAACTTTGGGGACTGCTCAAGCGGGCCGACGAGAAGTACGTCACCGAACACGCCTACGAGAACCCCAAATTCGTCGAAGACCTGGTGCGGGACGTGGCGGTGATGCTGCAGCGCCAGCCCGGCGTGATGGCTTACGAAGTCACCGCCGAGAATTTCGAGTCCATCCACAACCATTCGGCCTATGCCGTGGTGCGCAGCGCCTAGTGTCCCGTTTTGGTGGTTTGGCCGACCCGATTGGCGGCACGGGCTCGTACCGGCGCTAGAATCCGGGTGCGGTGGAGAAGTTCAGGAAGCGCGTGCTGGCACCCTGGAAGGTCAGGCGCAGCGTTCCGATCGGCCCGTTGCGCTGCTTGCCGATGATGATTTCGGCTGTACCCTTGTCCGGAGAATCCGGATTGTAGACTTCATCGCGATAGATGAAGATGATGACGTCGGCGTCCTGCTCGATGGCGCCTGATTCGCGCAGGTCGCTCATGACGGGGCGCTTGTTGGGGCGTTGCTCCAGGCTGCGGTTCAACTGGGACAGGGCCATCACCGGGCAATTCAGTTCCTTGGCCAGGCTTTTGAGCGAACGGCTGATCTCGGAGATTTCCGTTGCGCGGTTCTCGCCGGAGCCGCTGGACGACATGAGCTGCAGATAGTCGATGATGATGAGGCCGAGCTGTCCACATTGCCGCGCCAGGCGCCGGGCGCGCGCGCGCACCTCCATGGAGGTCAGTGCCGGTGTCTCGTCGATATAGATCTGCGCTTCTTCGACCTTCTGGACGGCGTGTGTGAGCCGCGGCCAGTCTTCCTGATTGAGCTTGCCGGTACGCATGCGATGTTGGTCCAGCATTCCGACGGATCCGATCATGCGCATGGCGAGCTGCACGGCGCCCATTTCCATGGAAAACACCGCGACCGGCAACCCCTGCTCGATCGCGACGTGTTCGCCGACGTTCATGGCAAACGAGGTCTTCCCCATCGAGGGACGTCCGGCCACGATCACGAGATCGCCCGGCTGCAGGCCCGACGTCATCCGGTCCAGATCGTTGAATCCGGTAGGGACGCCCGTCACGTCCGAATCGCCTTCGCGGTGGTACAGCTCGTCGATGCGCTCGACAACCTGGGCCAGTAGCGGCCGGATCTCCTGGAACCCCGCCATGCCTCGAGCGCCTTCCTGGGCGATCTGGAACACGCGGGACTCGGCTTCATCCAGAATCTGGCGAGCTTCTTTTCCCTGAGGGTTGAACGCGGCCGACGAAATCTCGTCGGCGATGGACACCAGCTTGCGCAGCATCGAGCGCTCGCGCACGATCTCTGCGTAGCGCCGGATGTTGGCGGCCGATGGTGTGTTGTGTGCGAGCGCGTTCAGGTATGGCAGCCCGCCGCATTCCTCGGCCTTGCCCGATGTGGCCAGCGACTCGTGCACGGTGACGACGTCGGCAGGCCGCGCCAGGCTGATCAGCCGGACGATGTGCTGCCAGATCAGACGGTGGTCGAAGCGGTAGAAGTCCTCATCAGCCAGCACATCGGCGACCCGGTCAAACGCCGCGTTGTCCAGCAGCAGGCCGCCGAGGACCGACTGCTCGGCCTCGATGGAGTGGGGCGGTACGCGCAGATAATCCAACTGCGCATCGGTCTGGGTTTCCACAACTGTCCCCGGTTCGTCTGATTCAGCCCATGAAAAAGGCCGGCATTGCACCGGCCCTCTTCAGTCGTGCGCTGCCATTCCCACCGTGGGGAATGTAGCACGGCGCGTTCCGGCCATCAGGCCATTTCGCCCTGGACGGTGAGCGTGATGTCGGCCACCACGTCGGCGTGCAGCGCCACCTGCAGCGGAAACTCGCCGACGGCCTTGATGGCACCGTTGGGCATGCGGATCTGGCTCTTGTGGACATCCGTGAAGCCGGCGGCCTTCAGGGCCTCGGCAACGTCGATGGTGGTGACCGATCCGAACAGGCGGCCATCCACGCCGGACTTCTGGCTGACGACCAGCGCGAACCCGTGAAGTTTTTCGGACAGGGCCTGGGCTGCGGCGAGTTTCTCGGCCTGGTGCTTTTCCAGCTCGGCGCGCCGGGCTTCGAATTCCTTCAGGGCCACGGCGGTCGCCCGGCGGGCGATTTTTTGCGGGATCAGGAAGTTGCGGGCGTAGCCATCGCGGACGCGGACCACGTCGCCCAGGCTCCCGAGATTGACGACTTTTTCAAGCAGAATGACTTGCATGACGGGCTCCGGGTCTTAATGGTGGTTGTCGGTGTACGGCAACAAGGCCAGGAAGCGGGCACGCTTGATGGCGGTATCGAGCTGGCGCTGATAGTGAGCCTTGGTACCGGTCAGGCGGGCGGGGATGATCTTGCCGTTTTCCTGGATGAAGTCGCGCAGCGTGTCCAGATCCTTGTAGTCGATTTCCTCGACTTTGGCGACCGTGAAGCGGCAGAACTTGCGGCGCTTGAACAGCGGGTTTTGTTGCCCGAACTTGCGTTTGTCCTTGTTGTTGGACGACTTTTTGAAGAAAGCCATGATGTTTGCCTTTGTCTGTGCCCGGGCGATGCCCGGTGTATTCGTTTACTGTGCCTGTGCAATCTGTTGCAGGTGCAATACCAGCCGATCGGATCCCTGACGTTGCGGTGCCAGGAACCCCGTGGCCTCGATCCGGATGCCGTTGTCGGCCTGAGCCAGCGACTGCGCCAGATCGCCCAGAGCGACGGCCTGCAGTTCCAGCGTGACCTTGCGCGGTGCGCCGGCTTCCTGAACCTGGGACTCGTGCTCCAGCGTGAGGTGCAGAACCGGGATGCCGGCCGGCGTATGCCGTAGCGGTTCGGTCCTGTTCACCCGCGCTGTGATCTCGACCCGATTCACGGATTGCATCGGCGCCTGATCAGGATTTCGCGGGTTCAGCGGCCGCCTTGCGGGCTTCTTCGCGTTCGACCGACTTCATCATGAAGGAAGGTTCGGTATGGGCCTTCTTTTGCTTGATGAACAAGGAACGCAGAATCGCGTCGTTGTAGCGGAAGGAATGTTCCAGCTCTTCGAGGGCGGCTTCGCCGCACTCGATGTTGAAGCACACGTAGTGAGCCTTGACGAGCTTCTGGATCGGGTAGGCAAGCTGGCGACGGCCCCAGTCTTCGACACGGTGGACGGTGCCGCCGTTCGAGGTGACCATGGTCTGGTAGCGCTCGATCATGGCGGGCACCTGCTCGCTCTGATCGGGGTGCACGATGAACACTACTTCGTAGTGGCGCATGAATGACTCCTTGTGGATATCTGCGGTGTTGACAGACAGCCCGTGGGATCCATGGTGTGTGGTGCACATCCATGACGGCGCAAACCAACGAGGTCGCACCATCCCAATCGGGCAAGTAACCCGGCATTCTATCACGATGACCCGCGTCTCGCCTACCGCGGCGCGCGGTGATGCCGGGAGGCTGCTATCGACCTGGACTGGAGTCCGCCTGTCGGTCCATGGTCATCTGCAGCGCCAGACGCATGGCGGCACGCAGCGACGCGGGGTCCGCCACGCCCTGGCCGGCAATGTCGAATGCGGTTCCGTGGTCTACGCTGGTGCGGACGAACGGCAGGCCTACCGTGACGTTCACCCCCTCGTCCAGCCCGAGGTATTTGACGGGGATCAGGCCCTGGTCGTGATACTGGGCGACCACGATGTCGAATTCTCCCCGGCGGGCGCGCATGAAGACCGTGTCTCCCGGCCAGGGGCCCGACACCCGCAGGCCCTCGGCGACAGCCTGTTCGATGGCGGGGCGGATGATACGCGCTTCTTCTGTGCCGAAAGCGCCATTCTCGCCGGCATGGGGGTTCAGGCCCGCGACGGCGATGCGCGGCTGCGGGATGCCGGCTTGGCGGCAGGCGTGTTGCGCCAAGCGAATGGCTGTCAGTTCCGCGGCAGTGCTGAGCGCCGCCGACACGTCGGCCAGCGCGATGTGAATGGTGACCAGCAGCACCCGGAGCTCGTCGTTGGCGAGCATCATGGCGTAGTCCCGCGTATGGGTTCGCGTCGCCAGAATCTCCGTGTGACCGGGGAAGTCCACCCCTGCGGCCCGCATCGCGGCCTTGTTCAGGGGAGCGGTCACGATGCCACGCAGCTGATGGGCCTGGGCATCGTCGATGGCATGGCACAGGTATTCATAGGCACCGCGTCCGGCGGCCGGGTCGACCCGGCCCGTCGGCAAGCTGGCCGGCAGCGGCATCCATCGGTTGAGCACGCCGATGACCTGGTGGGTGGTCCCCGCCCCCGGGGCGTCCAGGGGCTGGACGCGCAACTGGCGCGAAAGGCCCAGCGACTCGCAGGTGCGCTGCAGGATTCCCACATCGCCGTATACCACTGCGGGGTGCGGCAGGCCCTCTGCGAACAGGCGCACGATCAGCTCCGGGCCGATGCCGGCCGCGTCGCCCATGGTGAAGGCCAGTGGGCGCCCGGGACAGCCGGCCGCGCGGCCGGACGGTTCGGTGGTTGCCACAGAAGAAGGGCCGACGGTGATCATGGCGCCCGGTCCGTCACCCGGCCGCTGCGGGGCTTTCGGCCGACGGTGAGCATCTGGGCGCACTAGAGCACCTCGCTGGCGTAGTCAGCCAGTCGCGACCGTTCGCCGCGCTGCAGCGTGATGTGCCCGGCGTGAGGCCAGCCCTTGAAGCGGTCCACGACATAGGTGAGTCCCGAGCTGCCTTCGGTGAGGTAGGGCGTGTCGATCTGTGCGATGTTTCCCAGGCACACGATCTTGGTTCCCGGACCGGCCCGCGTGGTCAGCGTCTTCATCTGCTTGGGCGTCAGGTTCTGTGCCTCGTCGATGATCAGATATTTGTTCAGGAATGTGCGCCCGCGCATGAAGTTCATGGATTTGACCTTGATGCGCGAACGGATCAGGTCCATGGCCGGCGTCTTGTCCCAGTCCTGTCCGTTGCTGCTGGAACCCAGGCTGCCCGCTGCCCCCTGATGCAGGACTTCGAGGTTGTCTTCGAGCGCGCCCATCCAGGGGAGCATCTTTTCCTCTTCGGTGCCCGGTAGAAAGCCGATGTCGTCGCCCACCGGCACCGTAGCGCGGGTAATGATGATTTCAGTGTAGCGGCGGGTCTCGAAGGTTTGGGCCAGGCCGGTCGCGAGCGCCAGCAGGGTCTTGCCGGTGCCGGCTTGTCCCAGCAGCGAGACGAAGTCGATCTCCGGGTTCATCAGCAGGTTGAGCGCGAAGTTCTGTTCGCGATTGCGGGCGGTGATGCCCCAGACGCTGTTCTTGGCGTGGCTGAAGTCGCGCAGGGTGGAGAGCACGGCACTTTTGCCCGTGACTTCCCGGACCTGGCCGGAGAGCGGCATTTCCCCGTCGTAGTAGACGAATTCGTTGACGATGAACTGACCGCACAGCGGCCCGCGGACCCGGTACCAGGTCAGCCCGTTCTGCTGCCAGGATTCAATGTCCTTGCCGTGCTTGTTCCAAAAGTTCTCCGGCAGTGGCATGACGCCGTCGTAGAGCAGATCCGAGTCGTCCAGTACGTGGTCGTTCAGGTAGTCTTCCGCCGGCAGGTTCAGCGCCCGCGCCTTCAGGCGCATGTTGATGTCCTTGGACACCAGCACGATCTCCCGTTTGGGGTCGTGCTCGCGCAGTCCGTGGACGATCCCCAGGATCACGTTGTCCGCCTTGCCCATGGGCAGTTCCAGGGGCAGGTGGGTATTGGTCGGTCGCGTCTGGAAATAGAGCGACCCCAGTGCGTCCGTGTGCCCCAGCGCATCCAGGGGCACGCCTTTGCTCAGATCGGACGTGTCCACCAGTTCATCCAGGTAGCGGCTGACCTGCCGCGCGTTGCGCGCGACTTCGGACATGCCCTTTTTCTGGTGGTCCAGCTCTTCCAGCACGATCATGGGCAGGAAAACATCGTGTTCGGCGAAGCGGAACAGGGACGACGGATCGTGCAACAGCACGTTGGTATCCAGCACGAAGAGCTTGCGCTGCGCCGTCGAGAGGCGCCTCGGCTTGCTGGGCGCGGCTGCCGGTTTGGCCGCGCCGGCCTGTGGCCGTGGTTTCAGCGGGGTCTGGGTCGGACGCGGCACCGGCTGCCTGGCTTGTGCCGGCTGCGGTTTTCCCTCAGCCGCAGGGGCAGGGGCAAGGGCAAGGGCCGGCGCGGCAGGCGCCGACGCGGCGGCGGGGGCTGGTGTTGATGGCACGGTTGCCGCGGCCGGTTGTTTGGTCAGGATGGCGGCCAGGGGCCGTTTGGCCCGCGCGGCGCGGGGGGGCTGGCGGCCAGGAGCCGGAGCGTCCGCCACACGTTCCGGAAGCAATGGTGAAGCGGTTTCGGCTTCTACGGTGGCACCCATGCTGGATGGGGCTTTCGGAAGGGGCATAGAGACTCCGGTGGTGGGGCGGCTTACGCCGCCAGTTCCTGGACGGCCTTCAGGACTTCGGTTACATGGTCGGGAACGCGCACGCCGCGCCATTCGCGCGCCAGCAAGCCTTTTGCATCGATCAGGAACGTGCTCCGTTCAACCCCGCGAACCTGCTTCCCGTACATGTTCTTCAGCTTCATGACGTCAAACAGCGTGCACAGCCTTTCGTCCGGGTCCGAGATGAGGGCAAAGGGCAAGCCCTGCTTTTCGATGAAGCCGCCGTGCGACTTCAGGGAGTCGCGCGAGACGCCGTAGACGGAGCAGCCCAACGCCTGGAATTGTGGGTGTTGGTCCCGGAAATCCTGGGCTTCCAGCGTGCAGCCGGGCGTGTTGTCCTTGGGGTAGAAATAAAGCACCCAGGGTTTGCCCAGCAGGGCCTGCGAGTCGAAGGGGCCTTGGGTCGTGTCGGCTTTCAGAACCGGCAGCGGTTGGCCGATTTGGGGAGTAGTCATCAGTGGGGATCTCATGGAAGGAGGATGGCCAGTACGTGGCGCTCCTCGGACATCAGGATGTTGTAGGTGCGGGCAGCCGCCTGCGTGGTCATGGTCTCTACGCCGATGCCGAGCTTCAGCAGCGGCTGGGTGATGTGAGGCGCGAGAAAGACCTGACGCGCCCCCGTGCCGATCAGCACGACCTCCGGGGCGTCGGGTGGCAATGCGGCGGGCGCATCATCCAGAAAAGCCATCGGATCCTGGGCGCCAACCTGCACGCCGATCAGGTCCTGGAGCAACGCCGCGTCGATATCGCCCGGCCGTTGCACGTCCAGGCTGCGGACGGGCCCCTGGGGCGCAAAGCAGACAGCGGACTCGAAGCGTTCCCGGTTGATTTCCAGGTAGTCGTCCCCATAGGCCGTCACGGTGTTCAGTTCAGGGTTGGAATCTTTTTGCAATAGCACAGGATGCTCCGGTGTTCCTGTGATGATAGCGCAATCGGTTGTCGGCGCAGAGCCTTGCCATGGGGCCATTTGCGAGTCTGTAGCTCATGCGCTAGATTAACGGATTTGCTGCGCTGCATTCATGACGGCGCGCCATTTCGCCAGCCGTTTTCCATCGCCACCGAGGTTCATCATGACGAGCTTTCCGCGCATTGAGCGCCTGCCCCCCTATGTGTTCAACATCACCGGGGAGCTGAAGATGGCTGCTCGCAGGCGTGGCGAGGACATCATCGACATGTCGATGGGCAACCCGGATGGCCCCACGCCCCAGCATATCGTCGACAAGCTGGTCGAGGTCGTCCATCGGGATCACACGCACGGCTATTCGGTATCCAGGGGCATTCCGCGCCTGCGCCGCGCCATCGCCAACTGGTATGGGCGACGCTACGGCGTGGACATCGACCCCGAAACGGAGGCCATAGTCACCATCGGGTCCAAGGAAGGCTTGGCCCACTTGATGCTGGCGACGTTGGACCGCGGTGATACCGTGCTGGTGCCCAATCCCAGCTATCCCATTCACATTTACGGCGCCGTGATCGCGGGCGCCAATATCCGTTCGGTGCCCATGACGCCGGGGCTGGATTTTTTCCAGGAAATCGAGCGCGCGGTGCGCGAGACCATTCCCAAGCCCAAAATGATGATCCTCGGGTTTCCCAGCAACCCGACGGCGCAGTGCGTGGATCTGTCGTTTTTCGAGCGAATCGTGGCGCTGGCGCGCGAGCATGGCATTCTGGTCGTGCATGATCTGGCCTACGCGGACATCACCTTTGACGGGTATGTGGCGCCATCCATCATGCAGGTGCCGGGAGCCCGCGACGTGGCGGTGGAATTCTTCACCATGAGCAAGAGCTACAACATGGCTGGCTGGCGGGTCGGCTTCATGGTGGGCAACCGCGAACTGGTGCATGCCCTGGCGCGCATCAAGAGCTATCACGATTATGGGACTTTCACGCCCATCCAGGTGGCGGCCATTGCGGCACTCGAAGGCCCGCAGGACGGCGTGGCCCAGGTCGTGGAGCAATACCGCTGCCGTCGGGACGTGCTGGCTCGCAGCCTGCATGAGGCGGGCTGGATGGTCGATATTCCCAAGGCCTCCATGTATATCTGGGCGCACATTCCCGAGCCCTATCGGGCCATGGGGTCGCTGGAATTTTCGAAGCGCCTGCTGGCCGATGCGAAGGTCGCTGTGTCCCCCGGAATCGGGTTTGGGGATTATGGCGACGAGTATGTGCGCTTTGCACTCATTGAAAACGAGCAGCGCATCCGTCAGGCGGTGCGCGGCATCAAGGATATGTTCCGCAAGGACGGGCTCCTGAAATGAAGCCCATTCGTGTCGGGCTGCTGGGCCTTGGGGTTGTCGGCGGTGGGGTCTGGACGGTCCTGAAACAGAATGGCGGCGAGATCGCCCGGCGCGCCGGGCGCCACATCGAAGTCGCCGCCGTGGCGGTGAGGGACGTGGCCAAGGCCCGAGCACTGGTGGGCCCTGACGTGAAGGTGATCACGGACGGCATGGCCCTCATGCATGACCCGGACATCGATATCATCGTCGAGCTGGTCGGTGGCGAGACCGTCGCGCGCCGGTGCATCCTGGAGGCCATCGCCCAGGGAAAGCACGTCGTGACGGCCAACAAGGCATTGCTCGCCGTCCATGGCAACGAGATCTTCGCCGCCGCCCAGGCGCGTGGGGTGATGGTCGCCTTCGAGGCGGCGGTGGGCGGCGGTATCCCCATCATCAAGGCCATTCGCGAAGGCCTGACCGCCAACCGGATTCAATGGGTGGCCGGCATCATCAATGGCACCACCAATTTCATCCTGTCCGAAATGCGCCAGCGCGGCCTGCCATTCGAGGCGGTGTTGGCCGAAGCGCAACGCCTGGGGTATGCCGAGGCCGACCCCACTTTCGATATCGAGGGCGTGGATGCGGCGCACAAGCTGACGCTGCTGGCGTCGCTGGCTTTTGGCGTGCCGGTGCAGTTCGACCGGGCCTACATCGAGGGCATTTCCCATCTCGCATCGGAAGACATTGTCCACGCCGACCGCCTGGGGTACCGGATCAAGCTGCTGGGCATCACCCGGCACCGCCCCGATGGCATCGAGTTGAGGGTGCACCCTGCGCTGGTGCCGGCGGACTGCCTGCTGGCCAGCGTCGAGGGGGCGATGAACGCCGTCCTGGTCCGCGGCGATGCGGTGGGACCCTCGATGTATTATGGACAGGGCGCCGGCGCCTTGCCCACGGCATCGGCTGTAGTGGCCGATCTGGTCGATGTGGCCCGTCTGCAGATGGCCGATCCGGAGCACCGCGTCCCGCATCTGGCGTTTCAGCCCGACGCGATGGCGGACATCCCGATCCTGCCCATGGCAGAGGTCCGCACCAGCTTCTATCTGCGCCTGCGCGTGGACGACCGGCCCGGTGTGTTGGCGGATCTTGCGCGGATCCTGTCCCAGGCGCGGATCTCTGTCGGTTCCATGTTCCAGCAACCCCACGGAGTCCATCAGGCCGACATCATTTTCCTCACGCACGAGGCGCGGGAAGGGGATGTACAGCAGGCCTTGCAGGCCATCCAGGACCTTCCGTTCGTGCACTCGGGCGTTACCCGCCTGCGCGTGGAGAATCTCAATTGAAGTATCAGTCGACCCGGGGCGGAATGGCGCCCATGTCGTTTTGCGACATTCTGCTGGAAGGGCTGGCTCCTGACGGCGGCCTGGCCCTGCCGATGGAGATCCCCACCCTGACGGCGGCCACGCTGGAATCCTGGCGGGCGCTGGACTACGCGGAACTCGCAGCCCGCGTATTGGAGCTCTTCATCGATGATCTTGCTCCCGAGACACTGCGGCGCCTGACGCAGGCTGCGTATGCGCCGAATGTGTTTGCGCGCATTGCGCCAGTCAAGCCGTTGGAACCGGGTCTGTCCCTGCTCGGTTTGTCCGAGGGCCCTACGCTGGCCTTCAAGGACATGGCCATGCAGCTTCTCGGACAGCTCTTCGAGACGGTGCTTGCGCAGCGCGGGCAGACGCTGAACATTCTGGGCGCAACGTCCGGCGACACAGGATCGGCCGCCGAATACGCTCTGCGCGGCAAGCAGGGGATTGCGGTCTTCATGTTGTCGCCGCATGGGCGCATGAGCGCCTTTCAGCGTGCGCAGATGTATTCGCTGCAAGACGCCAATATCCACAATCTTGCCATTCGCGGGGTGTTCGACGAGTGCCAGGACATCGTCAAGGCGTTGTCCGGCGACCTCGCCTTCAAGAGCGCCCATCGCCTGGGTGCCGTGAATTCCATCAACTGGGCGCGGATCGCCGCACAGGTGGTGTATTACGTTTGGGGCTGGCTGCGGGTCACCAAGAAGCCGGGCGATCCGGTCTCTTTCGCCGTGCCATCCGGAAACTTCGGCAACATTCTGGCCGGCCACATTGCGCGGCGGATGGGCTTGCCGATCCGCCGTCTGGTGCTGGCGACCAACGAGAACAACGTCCTCGAGGAGTTCTTCCGCACCGGGATCTACCGCCCCCGGCCCGCCAGCCAGACCTATGCCACGTCCAGCCCTTCGATGGACATTTCGCGGGCGTCCAACTTCGAGCGTTTCGTCTTCGATCTGGTGGGGCATGATCCGGTGCGGGTGAAGGCGCTGATGCAGGCGCTGCAGCAGGACGGATTCTTCGACCTGTCGGCGCTCAAGCCGCAGTTCGAGGATCGTTATGGTTTCGTGGCGGGTTCGAGCACCCACGCCGATCGGTTGCGTACCATCCGGTCGGTCCATCAAAAGGCCGGGGTGCTGATTGATCCTCATACGGCCGATGCCGTGAAGGTGGCGCGCGAGCACCTGGAACCCGGCGTGCCCATGCTGGCACTGGAAACCGCGCTGCCCGCCAAGTTCGCCGAAACCATCGTGGAGGCCGTCGGAGTCGAGCCTGAGGTTCCGGCCGCATTGCGCGATCTGGCCCAGCGCCCCCAGCGCGTCGCGCTCATGGATTGCGACGCGCGACAGGTAGCGGATTATTTGCGGCAGCACGCGGTATAGTCGGCTTGATCCTGCTTCACGGCAGGCCTTGCGTTTCGATGGCAGGGGAACGACAAGATGGCTGAAACAATTGCCTTGGTCGGCGTTCCCGCCGACGTCGGTGCCAGTGTCCGGGGTTCATCCATGGGGCCGGAGGCGCTGCGCGTGGCCGGGCTCGCCGGCGTGCTGCGGGCGCTGGGCTACCGGGTGCTGGACACTGGTAATCTGTCGGGCCCGGAGAATCCGTGGCAACCGCCTGAGCGGGGGTACCGCCACCTGTCGCAGGTCGTCGCCTGGAATCGTGCCGTCCATGCCGCCGTCCACGCTCAGTTGCAAGCCGGCCACCTGCCATTGACGCTTGGCGGCGATCATTGCCTGGGCGTGGGGTCGGTGAGTGCTGTGGCACGCCATTGCCGAAGCCGGAAACAGCCGCTGCGGGTGTTCTGGCTGGACGCGCATACCGATTTCAATACCGATGTGCTTACGCCCAGCGGCAATCTGCACGGCATGCCCGTCGCCTGTCTGTGCGGATTCGGCCCGCGCCCGCTGGTCGAATTGGGCGGGCGCGGCGCGGCATTGCAACCCGCGGAGTTGCGCATGGTGGGCGTGCGCAGCGTGGACGCGGGCGAGCGCGAGTTTGTCGGTGCGCAGGGGCTGGACGTATACGACATGCGCGTGATCGATGAGTGGGGCATGCGCGCCGTCATGGAGTCGGCGCTGGCGGGCTTGCCCGCCGATGCCCACGTGCATGTGAGCTTCGATGTGGATTTCCTGGATCCCGATTTTGCGCCTGGCGTAGGCACGGCCGTGCGCGGGGGCCCCACGTGGCGCGAGGCGCAATTGTGCATGGAGATGCTGGCCGATACCGGACGGGTGGGGTCCGTTGATGTCGTGGAACTCAATCCTGCCCTGGACGTGCGCAATCAGACCGCTGAGGTGGCCGTGGAACTGGTCGAGAGCCTGTTTGGCAAGCGGACGCTGATGGGCCGGCGGTCCTTGACGTTCGTCGCACCTGCGCGTCCGGACGTGCCTTCCCCGGCTTCCGGGGCCACTTGAACGCCACGGCGGGAGGGCGCGGGCTTTGGCCGGCGCGTAGCGCCTTTCAGTGGCCTGCGGACAATTTCCGCATCAACCGTCGCCCTCCGCCCACCCAGGTCTTCCACGCCAGCCAGAACTTGCGAATGGGTGTGAGGGCGATGCGCTGGTCCAGAACATGCCAGCCGTCGCGCTGCAGCTCATGCAGCAGTGCCCAGTGGATGGCTGCCAGCATCAGGTTGGGGCGCTGGGCGCGGCGGTCCGCCTCGGGCAACGCCCGCATGGCCTCTCCGAAGAGTGCGCGTGTCCGCACCGCCTGCTCGTCCATCAGCGCCTGGAACTGCGTCGAGTGGCGGCCGTCCAGGACGTCGTCCACGGTGACACCATGACGCTCCATTTCGTCGGCGGGCAGATAGATTCTTCCGCGGCGCGCATCTTCTCCCACATCAGCCAGGAGCATGGTCATCTGCAGCGCCAGCCCCAGACCCTCGGCAAACGTGCGGGTCTGGGGCGAGGTCTGGCCCAGGATTCCGGCCGTGAGGCCATTGACCCGAGCTGCCGCCAGCCAGCAGTATTGCTGCAATGCGGCCCAGTCGGGGTAGCGGAACCGGTCGAGATTCATCTCCGACGCCTCGATGACGGCATGCAGGGGCTCCGCCTGCAGCCCGTAGGCCAGTGCGTGCTGCGCCAGCGCGATGGCGACCGGATGGTCCGCTTGGCCAGAGAAGATTGCTTCCACCTGCCCCCGCCACCAGGCCAGCTTCATGCGTGCGACCGAAGCTTCGGAAGTCTGCTCCACGATATCTTCCACTTCCTGGCGAAAGGCGTGCAGCGCCGTGAGCGCCTGTCGCTTGTCGGGCGGCAAGAACAGCAGGGCGTAATGGAGGCTGGTGCCGCTTTGTGCGGCCTTGCGCTGGCAATACTCGTCGGGGCTCATGATGCAGGTTGTAGCGCGATCGCTGTAATGGGCAGGCAGTATACTGAGCCCGGCTTGCAGAAGAGGCTTGTGCCATTCTAGCTTTTGGGGGATTCCATGCCGCGCCCGATCCTGGCGACCATCGACACTGAAGCCTTGTCCCACAACCTTCGCATCGTGGCCGGCCGCCTGGCGCGGGGTGCCGTCGATTCTCCCAGGATCTGGGCTGTGATCAAGGCTCGCGGCTACGGCCACGGGCTTCTGGCGGCGATGCACGGCTTCGCGCAGGCCGACGGCCTGGCCATGCTCGACCTGGACGAAGCCGTGCGCTGTCGTGAAGCGGGTTGGGCGGGGCCTTTGCTGTTGCTTGAAGGATTTTTTGAGCCGTCCGATCTCGACATCCTGGGCCGCTACCGCATTGCGACGACGCTGCATTGCGACGAGCAACTGACCATGCTGGAAACCTCCCGGATGCCTCATGCGCTGGATGCGTTCGTGAAGCTGAACAGCGGCATGCACCGGCTGGGGTTTCAGCCGGGGGAGTTTCGTACCGCGTTTGCGCGCGCGCAAGCTTTGCAGTTGGCGGGAATCCTGAATGATGTCGGCAAGATGACGCACTTCGCACGGGCCGACGACGACCCGGCCTTTACGCGGGAGCAGATGGCGCGGTTTCACGCCACCACGGAGGGCCTTCCCGGCGCCGTGAGCGTCTGCAACTCGGCCGCGACATTGACGCCGGGTTTCGCGGCGAGCGTCGTGAGCGACCGTGTGGGTGGTACTCAATGGGTGCGGCCGGGCATCTGCCTGTATGGGTCCTCACCGTTTGCCCACCAGCCAGCCGACTCGTTCGGTTTGCGGCCAGCCATGACGCTTTCGGCGCGGTTGATCCATACCCATGTTTTGCCGGCGGGCGAAGCCATCGGCTATGGTCAGACCTTCCGGGCTGATCGCGCCATGCGTGTGGGCGTCGTTGCCTGCGGGTATGCCGACGGCTATCCGAGGCATGCGGGGACCGGTACGCCGATCACGGTGGCCGGTGTGCGCACGCGACTGCTGGGGCGTGTCTCGATGGACATGCTGGGCGTGGATCTGGAGCCGGTGCCGCAGGCGCATGTGGGGTCCGACGTGGTGCTGTGGGGCGCTGGCGGCCCTTCGGTGGACGAGGTGGCGTTATCCTGCGGCACCATTGGGTATGAGTTGCTGACGGCTATTACGCCACGTGTGCCGCGCCGCGTTTTGCAAGCTTCATCTTCCGGGGATCCGCTATGAAAAACAGTTGTGTGCTTGTGACGGGGGCGACCAAAGGCATTGGTTGGGCCATCAGTCAGCGGTTGGCCGATCAGGGTTGCCATGTGGTGGGGATGGCGCGCAATACGGCCGACATCGATTTTCCGGGCTACCTGTATGGCTGCGATCTGGCCAATGCCGGCGAGACCGAGGAATTGTTGCGGGTAATCCGCGAAAAGTACCCTGTGGATGCCGTCGTGAATTGTGTGGGGCCGGTGATGGCGGAGGCTCTGGGCGAAGTCGATCTGGCTTCGCTGTATCAGGCGTTCGACCTGAACGTGCGGGTGGCGGTACAGGCCGTTCAAGCCTTCGTGCCCGGCATGAAGGCGCGCAAGGCGGGCCGCATCGTGAACATTTGCGGCCGCGCGGTGTATGGCTCGGCGGGGCATACGAGCTATTCGGCGGCCAAAAGCGCTCTGCTGGGCTGTACCCGCACCTGGGCGTTGGAACTTGCGCCCTTCGGCGTCACGGTCAATGCCGTATCGCCCGGCCCTGTGGAAACGGGGCTGTTCCGTTCTGAATATCCGGTGGGCAGCGACGCTGAAAAGTCGGTTCTGTCCACCATCCCCATGGGGCGCCTGGGCCAGGCCGCCGAAGTTGCCGCCGCCGTGGTGTTTCTGCTGGGCGACGAGGCATCGTATATCACGGGCCAGGAGCTGGGTGTGGATGGCGGTGGCAGCCTGGCGGGCCGCTGATGGCCAAGGCGAAGACGTTATTTCTCTGTACCGAGTGCGGCGCGGCCTCGGCCAAATGGGAGGGCCGCTGCCCCCATTGCGGGGCCTGGAACACACTGCAGGAGACGCGCGAGTCGGCGGCACCCGCTCACCGGTTCGCGCCCCTCGCGGGCAGTACGCCCGTGCGGCGGCTGTCGGAGATCGAGGCCCATGAACAGATCCGCAATCCCAGCGGCATCGAGGAATTCGACCGCGTGCTGGGCGGGGGCCTGGTGGCCGGAGCCGTAGTGCTTATCGGCGGGGATCCGGGGATCGGCAAGTCCACCTTGCTGCTCCAGGCTCTCGCCAGCCTGTCGCAGCGCGGCCCCGTGCTCTATGTGACAGGCGAAGAATCGGCCGAACAGGTGGCCCTGCGTGCCCAGCGGTTGGGTGTCTCGGGAGACGGTGTCGATCTGCTGGCTGAAATCCGGTTGGAGCAGATCGTGCAGGCGCTCACCGATCGTCAGCCCAGCGTGGCCGTGATCGATTCGATTCAGACCTTGTATTCCGGCGAACTGACGGCTGCCCCCGGCTCGGTTTCCCAGGTGCGCGAATGTGCCGCCCAACTCACCCGCATTGCCAAGCAGACCGGCATCTCGCTCATCATCATCGGCCACGTGACCAAGGACGGCGCGCTGGCGGGCCCGCGCGTGCTGGAACACATCGTGGACACCGTGCTGTACTTCGAGGGCGATACGCACACGTCCTTCCGGCTGGTACGGGCAGTCAAGAACCGCTTCGGCGCGGTCAACGAATTGGGCGTGTTTGCCATGACCGATCGCGGGCTGCGCGGCGTCAGCAACCCTTCCGCGTTGTTTCTGGCGGGGCACTCGCGCGAGGTGGCGGGCTCCTGCGTGATGGCGACGCAGGAAGGCACGCGGCCGCTTATGGTCGAGGTTCAGGCCCTGGTGGACACGGCTCACGTCCCCAATCCGCGCCGGCTGTCGGTGGGGCTGGAAAGCAGCCGCCTGGCCATGCTGCTGGCGGTGCTGCACCGCCATGCCGGAATTGCGACCTTCGACCAGGACGTGTTCGTGAACGCTGTGGGGGGCGTGCGCATCATGGAGCCTGCTGCGGATCTCGCCGTCGCGCTAGCGATGATTTCGTCCATGCGGGACCGACCGTTGCCTCCCCGTCTGTTCGCCTTCGGCGAAATCGGTCTGGCGGGTGAAATCCGCCCCGCGCCGCGCGGGCAGGAACGCCTGCGCGAAGCCGCCAAGCTGGGGTTCGAGCGCGCGATCATTCCCCGCGCCAATGCGCCCCGGCAACCCATGGACGGGCTGCAGGTCCACGCTGTGGATCGGGTAGAGGACATTCTTGCCGTGCTGGACGACGGAACCTGAGATGGTGGCCAGCCTGTGGTTCGTTTCGGCTTGCCTCGCCGTGGGCGGCGCGATCGGCTTTTCAGGCGGTGTCGTAGGGATTGGCGGCGGCCTGATCGCGATTCCGTTGCTGGGCCTGGTACTGGGCTATCCTCAGCAGGCGGCCCAGGGCACGGCGCTCGTGATGGTATTGCCGGCGGTGCTGCTCACGGTACGCAAATATCATCAGCGCTCGCCCATCGACTGGCGGTCGGCGGCAGCGGGGGCGGCCGGCTCCGTTTTCTTCACCTGGGTGGGGGCAAAGATCGCACTGGGCCTGGATCCATGGTTGTTGCGCCGCGTCTATGCCGGTTTCGTGTTTCTCATTGCACTCTTCTATTTCCGTGAGAGCCTGGGCCGGCGCGCGCGCTCCGCGCCGACCGGAGGCTACCGCGAAGTCTTCCAGACGCACCGGGGCTGGTATTTCCTGATCGGCATCCTGGCGGGGCTGACCGGGGGGATCTTCGGCGTGGGAGGCTCGGTGCTTTCCGTACCGTTCCTGACGACGTGCTTTCGCCTGCGCCAGACCTCGGCGCAGGCCCTGGCGCTGACCATGATCGTGCCGGGTACGGTGGTCGCGCTGGCGACCTATGCGGCGCATGGCCAGGCGCACGGCCTGGTCGGCATTCCGCTGGCCATCGGCAGCCTGCTGTGCGTGCCCTACGGCGTGCGTCTGGCTTATGCCCTGCCGGAAGCGCGGTTGAAGCTGATTTTTGCCTGCATGCTGCTGATCATCATGAGTTTGCTGCTCCTGAGGGGGACCGCATGAATCCGGTGTCCGCGCCGTCCGGCGCGCAGGGCATTCCTAATGGCTGGGTGAGACAGGACTTCCTGGGGGGCGCCCTGTGTGTGCCAGAGCGGCTGGCGGCTGCCGCCGGAGAGAGCTGGTTCGATCCAGGAAGGCCGGGTGCGATCCCGGTGGGCGAGGGCGGCCGTCAGGCGGCCTGGTTCGTCGATGGGGTCCATGGGCCTGCCGTGCTGCGCCACTATCGGCGCGGTGGTCTGCGGGCTCGATTCGGCCGTGAGTCCTATCTTTGGCTGGGGCAGGCCCGAGTACGCGCCATTGCGGAATTGCGAGTTCTGGGGTACCTGCGTGATGCCGGTGTCCGGGTTCCCGAGCCGCTGGGTGCGGCCTGGTGGCGGGCCGGCCTGATGTACCGAAACGCCATTCTGGTCGCACGGATCGCGGGGGCACAGGCCCTGCCGAGCCGGCTGGATCGCGCCGATCCCGCCAAGGTCGCCTGGGCCATCGCTGCCCTGCATGATGCAGAGGTCTGGCACGCTGACCTGAATGCTTTCAATATCTTGTTCGACGATCGGGATCGCGTCTGGATCATCGACTTCGACCGCGCGCGGGTGGGTCCGGTTTCAGCCCGCGCGCGTCAGGAAAACCTGCTGCGCCTCCGGCGGTCCCTGGTGAAGGTCGCTGGGGCGCGCGGAGAGGCGTGGTGGAACGAATTGGCGCGGTCTTGAGCCAGAAAATCCACCTTTCCGGTCGCGAGTCGGTAGATGCCGCCCACGATCCGCAGGGAGCCAGCCTCGTGCGCTTTTCGGAGGATGTCCGACTGCGCGGTCAGCGCCGCTACATTGTTGCGGACATTCTGTTCGATGGCGGCTTCCAGCAGGCCGGTTTTCTGATGGCTGACTTGCTTCACCGTTGGTGTCAGCGCAGCCACCAATCCTGAAGCGGGTGATCATGCAGCCATTCTTCGGTCTGCGCAAGCTGCTTTTTCGTGGTGGCTCATGAGGTCGGCAGCGCTCAGTGCCCTGATCAGGGAACGTCCCTCACTCTATTCCACCGGTGCGACAGGCTGCGTCGTGTGAGACTCCCCTGTTGCGTGTTTCGGTTGACCGTGTTTCGCACGGCCTGGACATTACAATACCTGTCCCGCTTCTGACCGGATATCTCCCATGCTCACCCAGGACCAACTCAAACAGCAGGTCGCGCAGGCCGCCCTTGATTATGTGCGGCCGCAGCTCCAGCCCGACAGCATCCTGGGTGTGGGGACAGGTTCCACAGTGGATCGGTTCATCGATCTGCTGGCCGCCCATCGCGGGGATTTTGCCGCAGCGGTGTCCAGCTCCGAACGCAGCACGCAGCGGCTACAGGCGGCCGGCATCCGGGTGCTGGATCTGAACGAGGTCGCCAGCCTGGCCTTGTACGTGGACGGCGCCGACGAGATCGATCACGAACTGAACATGGTGAAGGGCGGCGGCGGAGCACTCACTCGCGAGAAGATCGTGGCTTCGGTCGCCGACCGGTTCGTCTGCATCGTCGATGAATCCAAGCTCGTGCGGCAACTGGGGCGCTTTCCGTTGCCGGTCGAGGTCATCCCGCTGGCTCGCGAGGCGGTTGCCCGACAGATCCGTTCGCTGGGCGGTCAGCCCCGGCTGCGGGCGGATTTCACGACGGACAACGGTAACCAGATCCTGGATGTGGCGGGCTTGCACTACGATCACCCTGCGGAGTTCGAGGCGGTGCTCAACAATATCCCGGGGGTGGTGTGCTGCGGTTTGTTTGCCATCTCGGGGGCGCACGTGGCATTGGTGGCGGGCCAGGACGGTGTCTCTCGGCTGGAACTCCAGGACTGACTCCGGACGGGCCGCCGTTGCCGCGGACGGCTGTGGCTGTCATGAGCCGGTCACATGGGCCTGCTATGCTGTTCTTCACAAGCGGGTGGCACGGTGCTACCCTTTGCGATCGTCTGGATGCATCCGCAGGAAGATAAGGAGGTCGATCATGCTCGAACACACCAACAAACAATTTCACGCCGAGCTGGAAACGACACGATCGATGTTCCTGCAGATGGGCGGCCTGGTGGAATCCATGGTGCTCGACGGCAGCCGGGCCCTGTCCGAGGGCGAGCTCCAGCTCGTAGATCGCGTGCGCGAGCACGAACGCCAGGTAAACCAGTTCGAGGTGGACATCGACGAGCGCATCGGGCAGTTGATCGCACGCAATCAGCCTACGGCTGTCGACCTGCGCCTGTTGTTGTCGATTTCGAAGATGCTCACGGACATGGAGCGGTGCGGTGACGAGGCCGAAAAGATTGCCAAGGTCGCCCGCCGACTGCACGAGGAAGATTCTTCCTATGAACCGGTCGTCGAATTGCATCACATGGCCGATGCCGTGGCGAGCATGATCCGCGCGGCTCTGGATGCGTTTGCGCGCGAGGACCCGGTGGCGGCTGCCGAGGTCGTGCGCAGCGACAAGGACGTGGACAAGGAATGGAAGGCCTCGCTGCGCCACATGATCACCTACATGATCGAGGATCCGCGCACGATTTCGCATTCCATCGACCTGATTTTCATCGCGCGGGCGCTGGAGCGCATCGGTGATCATGCCAAGAACATGGCGGAGCGCGTCATCTACATGGTTCGCGGTGACGACGTGCGCCACATGGGGGTATCAAACACCGAACGTATGGCGCGCGGCGAGCCGCCGGAACCGCGCGGCTGAAACATCGCGGCCCTGCGCGGACCGCTCAGCCGTGCAGTCCCCGCCGAAACTCCGGGTCGGCCAGTACCCGTCCCAGACCGGAGCGCCAATCCCGCTCCAGCGGCCCCAGCAGTGCTGCCAGCTTGCCGCAATCGAGCCGGCTGTTGGCGGGCCTCGGCTCCGCGTTCGCCCATTCGGTCGAAGCAATGGCCTGCAGTGTGGGGATCCGCACCACCAGGCCGAGCGCATGGGCCCGCGCGAAGATCTCCTGCGCGAATTCG
The DNA here is from genome assembly GCF_052978285.1 of Castellaniella sp. UC4447_H14. Taxonomy (NCBI): domain Bacteria; kingdom Pseudomonadati; phylum Pseudomonadota; class Betaproteobacteria; order Burkholderiales; family Alcaligenaceae; genus Castellaniella; species Castellaniella sp. UC4447_H14. The sequence continues at coordinate 383,182 of NZ_CM129666.1, forward strand.
TACCAGCTCACCCAGGGCTGTCCGCTGAAATGATAGAGCCCGCCGGGGACTTCAGTGGCCGGCCGTACCGCCAGGTCTCGCAACACGGCCGCCAGGTGCCCCGTCCAGGTCGGACCGCCGGTCTGGTCCGCTACCACTCGTAGCACGGGGTGATCCTGTGCGAGCCGCAGCACCGTGCGCACGAAATTCGCGCCCCGTGCGCTGAAGACCCAGCTGGTGCGCACGATGACCGCCGCCGGGCAGGCGCTCAGGACGCCCCGTTCTCCCGCCTGTTTGCTGCGGCCGTAGGTGTTCAGCGGCGCAGTGGCGTCGTCTTCCCGATAGGGGCGATCGCGGGCACCGTCGAACACGTAGTCTGTGGATACATGAAAGAGCCGGATTCCCCGGTCGGCACAGGCGTGCGCCAGCAGTACCGGCGCCCGAGCGTTCACCGCCATGGCCTGGTCAGGCTGCGACGATGCGCGATCCACGGCGGTGTAGGCGGCCGCATTGATCAGGCTGTCGATGGCGTGCGCGTCCAGCCAGCGGCTGATGGCGCTTTCCTGTGTGACGTCCAGTTCGGCCCGCGACGTGAACCTGAAATCCGCGTCGGCGTGCGGCGCCAGCGCCCGCAGCGCGTGGCCGAGCTGACCCTGGGCGCCGGTGACCAGAATTCGGGGCCGGCGTGAGGGTGTCATGGTTGTGGAGCTTTGTTGGGGGAGAGGCCGTTGGACGAATCGTCCAGGCCCAGCCGCTCACGGCGGTAGCTGCCGTCCTGTACCCGCTCGCACCAGTCGCGGTGCTCCAGATACCATTGCACGGTCTTGCGCAGTCCACTGGCGAAGGTTTCTCGCGGTGTCCACCCCAGCTCGCGGCTGATTTTCCCGGCGTCGATCGCGTAGCGTTTGTCGTGTCCCGGGCGGTCCGCCACATGGGTGACGAGGTCCGCGAAATGCTCGACGCCGGGCGGATGGTCAGGCGCCAATTCTTCGAGCAGATCGCAGATCGCCAGGACCACGTCGATGTTGCGCTGCTCGTTGTGTCCGCCGATGTTGTAGGTCTCCCCTGGGCTGCCAGCCTCGAGAACCCGCTGCAGGGCACGCGCGTGGTCCTCGACGTAGAGCCAGTCGCGTATCTGGTGGCCTGCCCCGTAAACCGGCAGCGACCGGCCGTCCAGCGCGTTGAGTATCATCAGCGGGATCAGCTTTTCCGGGAAGTGATAGGGCCCGTAATTGTTGGAACAGTTCGTGATCAGCGTGGGCAAGCCGTAGGTGCGGTGCCAGGCGCGGACCAGATGATCGGAGGCCGCCTTGGTGGCGGAATAGGGCGAACTGGGGGCGTACGGCGTGGTCTCGGTGAAGAGGTCCGTGGTGTCGTCCAGATCGCCGTACACCTCGTCGGTGGAGACGTGGTGGAAGCGGAAATGCTTTTTGCCGGAGGCATCCAGGGACAGCCAGTACTGGCGCGTCGCTTCCAGCAGCGTCCATGTCCCCACCACGTTGGTCTGGATGAAAGGTGCGGGGCCGTCGATGGAGCGATCCACATGGGATTCCGCCGCCAGATGCATGACGGCGTGCGGCTGGTGGTGGGCAAAGACGCGCGCCAGCGCCGCGCCGTCGCGGATGTCGACCTGCTCGAATGCGTGGCGCGGATCGTGCAGCACGGGTGCCAGCGATTCCAGATTGCCGGCGTAGGTGAGCGCATCCACGTTCACCACGCTGTGATTCGTGTGCGCGATCAGATGCCGGATGAGCGCTGAGCCGATGAAACCCGCGCCCCCCGTGATCAGAATTTTCATAGCCGCTTGATGAAGACCAGGCTGTTGCGAGATCGATTGTAGTGCGCGGCCTTTTCGTGCGGCAGATCGGAGATCCCGCCCTGTACGAAGCCGCGCTTCAGGAACCAGTGGGAGGTCCGGGTCGTCAGCACGAAGAGCCGCCGCGCGCCCAGCGCTCGAGCGCTGGCCTCGGCATGGCGCAGCAGCTTTTCGCCGTCGCCCACGCCTTGCCATTCCGGGTGCACGATGAGGCAGGCCATCTCCGCCATGCCCTCGTTCGGATAGGGAATCACCGACACGCAGCCGTAGATCACCCCGTCATGCTCGAGCACGGTGAATTTTTCCACCTCGCGCTCGATGACCGCCCGCCCGCGTGGTACCAGCGTGCCGTCGGCTTCCAGTGGTTCGATGAGCTGCACGATGGCACCGACATCATCGGCCATCGCCGGACGCAGATCCTCCAGCGTGTCTTCCACCACCATGGTTCCCACACCGTCGTGGGTGAAGATCTCCAGCAGGATGCTGCCATCCAGCGTGTAGGGCACCAGATGCGCGCGGGCCACGCCACGCTTGACTGCAAGCGAGGCGTGGCCCAGGAAGGCCGAAGTATCCTCGTCCAATATGTGTTGCGCCAGCAGTTCATCGGCGTCGTCGCGGGCGAGTTCCGTGTCGACGGAGCCGTCTGTCTCGGTGACTGTCTTGTTCTGCGTCAGGAAAATGAGCTTCTCCGCGCGCAGCGCCACCGCGGCGTTGGTCGCCAGGTCCTCCATGGCCAGATTGAAGGCCTCTCCGGTGGGCGAGAAGCCAAGTGGCGAGAGCAGCACGATGGCGCCTTGGCTGATGATGCTGTGCATGGCATCCACGTCCAGCTTGCGGACCGTCCCGGCGCGCTTGTAGTCCACGCCGTCAATGACTCCCACGGGGCGCGCGGTGACGAAATTGCCGGATATGACGCGGATCTTCGCATGGGACATGGGCGTATTCGGCAGGCCCTGGCTGAATGCGGCCTCGATGTCGAGCCGGATCTCGCCGGCTGCTTCCTTCGCGCACTCCAGCGCTTCGGCGCTGGTCGGTTCCGTGCCACGCCCGAACTGCTGCGTGACGTAGCCTTTCAGGCGCAATTGTTCGTTCACCTGCGGGCGCGAGCCGTGCACCAGCACCAGTTTGATGCCAAGGGCTGAGAGCAGCGACAGGTCGGCGACCAGGTCTTCGAGTCCGCCATCCTGAATGAGTTCACCGCCGAAGGCGACGACGAAGGTCTTGCCACGAAAATCGTGCACATAGGGCGCCACCTCGCGGAACCAGCGCACGAACTGTGCGGGCGCGAACTCTGGGGCATCCTGTGCGGAATAGGTATCGGTCTCTTCGGAGCTCATGGCGGGCAGGGCAATGGGATTTGCGCGACTCCGAAATTATAATGATCGATTCTCTCCAATTTTCCAATTCAAGCAGGAATTTGCCGCTTTGTTGCAGACGCCACAGCCTGAATCCCGCCGGACGGCCATACCCGCGGGTGCCCGGGACAGACCGTTGCCGCCCATCAGTTACCCCGAGGAACTGCCTGTCAGCGCCTGCCGCCAGGAGATTGCCCGTGCTATTGCGGCGCATCCGGTGGTGATCGTTTGTGGCGAGACGGGATCCGGCAAGACCACCCAGTTGCCCAAGATCTGCCTGGAGCTGGGACGCGGCCGAGCCGGCATGATCGGGCATACGCAGCCGCGCCGGCTGGCGGCGACGTCGGTGGCCCAACGGGTGGCCGAGGAATTGCACACGGAGCTGGGCGACTGGGTCGGATACCAGATCCGTTTCAGCGAACGGGCCGGGCCGTCAACGGCGATCAAGCTCATGACCGACGGGATTCTGCTGGCAGAAACCCAACGCGACCCGCTGTTGCGCCGGTATGACACACTCATCATCGACGAGGCACATGAGCGCAGCCTGAACATCGATTTTCTACTGGGATTCCTGAAGCGCTTGCTGGTGCGCCGCCGGGACCTGAAGCTCGTCATCACGTCGGCCACGATCGATGCAGACCGTTTTGCGCGCCATTTTGGCTCCGGAGGCCAGCCGGCCCCCGTGATTCAGGTGTCCGGCCGCCTGTATCCCGTCGAATTACGTTATCGCCCGGTGTTGCAGGAGCCCGTCGCTGGGGGAGCCGATCCGGCGGTCGATCGCGGCGACGAAGAGCGCGACCTGGTGGATGCGGTCGTGGACGGGGTGGACGAGTGTGCCCGCCACGGCACGGGCGATGTCCTGGTCTTTTTGCCGGGTGAGCGCGAGATCCGCGAATGCGCGGAAGCGCTACGCAAGCGCCATCCCACGGGGGCGCTGGTGCTGCCCCTGTATGCCCGGCTGTCGCGCGCCGAGCAGGAACAGATCTTTCATCCGCGCGGCAATTTCCGTCGCATCGTCCTGGCCACCAACGTTGCGGAAACCTCGCTGACGGTGCCGGGAATCCGCTACGTGGTGGACAGCGGCCTGGCACGCGTCAAACGCTATTCCTGGCGCAGCAAGGTCGAGCAGCTCCACATCGAGCCCATCAGTCAGGCCTCGGCCAATCAGCGCGCAGGCCGCTGCGGAAGGCTGGGCCCCGGCGTCTGCGTGCGCCTGTACGGGGAAGACGATTTCAAGCAGCGGCCCGCCTTTACCGATCCGGAAATCCTGCGTTCCTCGCTGGCCTCGGTCATCTTGCGCATGAAGGCCTTGCGCCTGGATGACATCGAGGCGTTCCCCTTTGTCGAGCCCCCAACGGGGCGGGCCATCGCCGACGGCTACCAATTGCTGCAGGAGCTGGGTGCGCTCGATGAGCACAACCATCTCACGCCGGTGGGGCGTTCCCTGTCGCGACTGCCGGTCGACCCGCGGATTGCGCGCATGATCTTCGCCGCACACGAGCAGCAGTGCCTGACCGAGATCCTGGTGATCGCTTCCGCGCTGTCGATCCAGGATCCGCGCGAACGGCCCATGCAGGCGCGCGAGGCGGCCGACAACGCCCATGCTCAGTTCAACGACAAGCAGTCGGAATTCCTGGCCTGGTTGAAGCTCTGGAGCTGGTACCAGGAGCAGGTCACCCACAAGGCGTCGCAGCGCAAGCTGGTAGACCAGTTGCGCGCCAAGTTTCTGTCGCCGGTGCGGCTGCGCGAATGGCATGACACGCATGTGCAACTGCTGACGCTGGCGCGCGAGCAGGGCTGGCGTCTGAACCAGACCCCAGCCACGCGCGAGCAGATCCATCTGGCCTTGCTGGCGGGCCTGCTGGGCAACATCGGGATGAAAACGGAGAACGGCAATCTGTATCAGGGAGCCCGGGACATCCGTTTCGCCATCCACCCCGGGTCGCCGCTGCAGAAGAAGGCAGGACGCTGGGTCCTGGCGGCTGAACTGGTGGAAACCACGCGGCTGTACGCCCGTTGTGTGGCGCAGATCGAGCCCACCTGGGTGGAGCGCGCGGGGGCTCATCTGTTGCGCCGGGCCTGGTCCGATCCGCGGTGGGAAAAGAAAGCCGGCCAAGTCGTGGCCAACGAGCGCGGTACGGTCCATGGGCTTCCAGTCTACACGGGGCGGCGCGTGCACTACGGCCGGGTGGACCCGGCGGCGGCGCGCGAAATCTTCATCCGGGATGCGCTGGTGCCCGGCGATATCGAAACCCGATTGCCATTCGTGGCGCACAATCGGCGGTTGATTGCTTCCATCGAGCGGCTGGAGCATCAAAGCCGCAGGCCCGACATCCTGGTCGATGACGCACTGATCTACGCCTTCTATGATCAGCAGCTTCCGGCCGACGTCTGCCAGACGGCGACGCTGGAGGCTTGGTATGGCACGCTGGATGCGGCGGCCAGTGCGCGCCTGAAGCTTTCCCGTGACGATCTGATGCGGCACGATGCCGCCGGAGTGACGACGGATGTATTCCCGCGCCAGTTGGTATGGGGCGGCACGGAACTGGCGGTGGACTACCACTTCGAGCCCGGTTCGCTGCGCGACGGCATGACGCTCACCGTTCCTTTGTTCGCCCTGAATCAGATCGATGCGGCGCGTTGTGAATGGCTGGTGCCCGGCATGTTGAAGGAAAAGGTCCATCTGCTGCTGAAATCCCTGCCGCAGAAGTTACGCCGGGCGTGCGTCCCGTTGCCGGACTATGCCGCCGGGTTTCACGAGCGCTGGTTCGAACGTGCGGCCGACCCCGGCATGAGCCTGCTCGCTGCGCTCGCCCAAGATATCCAGGAGCATTGCGGGGTGCGTGTGCAGCCCGCCGATTTCAAGCTGGAAACGCTGCCGGCCCACCTGTCCATGAACTTCAAGATCGTGGACGAGCATGGACGCATGCTGTCGGGCGGCCGCAATCTGGACCAACTGCGCGCTGAGCACGGGCGCCAGGCCCAGGCGTCCTTTCAGAAGCTCGCGGCGCACGACCGGGAGGCTGCGCGCGTGCTGGACCACGAAGGGCTGACCGGCTGGACTTTCGGGCGCCTTCCCGAGCTGCTCGAGATCCGTCGTGGCGGCCAATCCCTGGTGGGCTTCCCGGCGTTGCGCGACCGGGGCGACGCCTGCGACCTGGATGTGTTCGACGACCCCCAGGAGGCGCGGCGAGTCCACGCCGTTGGATTGCGACGCCTGTTTTGTCTGGCCTTGCGCGAACAGGTGCGGTATCTGGAAAAGAATTTGCCGGATTTGACCCGTACGGCCATGCTGTACATGGACCTGGGCACCCAACCGGAGCTGCGCGCTCAGATCATCGATGCAGCTCTTGACCAGGCCTGCCTGGCCGACCCCTGGCCCGAGGACAATGCCGGCTTCGAGCAGCGCTGTCAGGAGGGTCGTGCGCGGCTGAGCCTGCTGGCCCAGGAACTGGCGCGGCTGGCGGCGGGCATCCTGACCGAGCGCGCGGCCCTGCAGAAGAAGCTCCCGCAGGCCAGACCCTGGCCGGACGCCGCGGGTGACATCGCTCAGCAGCTGGGGGCGCTGGTGGGAAAATGGTTCGTGCGCGACACCCCGGCCGAGCACCTCAAGCACGTACCACGTTACCTGAAGGCGGCGCAGATGCGCATCGAGAAGTTGCGGCAGGACCCCGCTCGTGATGCGCGGTTGATGGCGGATGTCTCGGCCTTGTCGGTTCCCTGGCAGCGCGCCGTGGCGCAGCGCAAAGGAGCGCCGGATGCCCGGTTGCAGGCCTTTCGCTGGCAGCTCGAGGAACTGCGCGTGGCGTTGTTTGCGCAGACCCTCCGCACCCCGTTTCCGGTGTCGGTCAAGCGCCTGCAGAAGGCCTGGTCGACCCTGCCGCGCTAGTGCATCGGTACAATCGCGGCATGACGATGACCCCCCGATCTCCCTTGTTCGTGCATTTGCGCAGCCACTCGGAATTCTCCGTCGTGGACAGCATCGCCCGCATTCCCGATCTGATCCAGCGCGCGAATGACTTTGGCCAGCCGGCCATGGCCATCACCGATCTGGCCAACCTGTTCGGGTGGATCAAGTTCTACAAGGCGGCACGCAAGGCCGGCATCAAGCCGATCGCCGGTTGCGATGCGTGGTTGCAGAATCCAGCGGACCCCGACAAGCCGTTTCGCGTCCTGCTGCTGGCCACGGGCCACGATTCCTATCTGGAACTGTGCGAGCTGCTGACCCGCGCCTGGATCGAGAACGTTCATCTGGACAAGGCCGAGCTCCAGCGGGAATGGTTGAACGGCAGGCGCGGCCTGATCGTGCTGTCGGGCGGACGCATGGGGGATGTGGGCTACGCCCTCGAAGCCGGACGCACCGACGATGCCCGGCAGCTTGCAAGCCAGTGGTCCGCGGACTTCCCGGGCAGTTTCTTCATCGAATTGCAGCGTGCCGGCTTCGAGCAGGATGAATCCTATGTGCAGGCCGCGCTGCGCCTGGCCGCCGACTGCGGGTTGCCGGTGGTGGCGACGCATCCGATCCAGTTCATCGCCCCCGGCGATTTTCGGGCGCACGAGGCGCGAGTCTGCATTGCCGAGGGCGAACTTCTGGGTAACCCCAGGCGGGTGCGGCGGTTCACCGCGGAACAGTACATGCCCGACAGCGCCGAGATGGCGCGCCGCTTTGCCGACGTGCCGTCGGCGATTGCCAATACCGTACAGATCGCGCGCCGCTGCAACCTGACGCTGTCGCTGGGACACCCGCAGCTGCCGCTATTCCCGACGCCGGATGGTGTCTCGCTGGACGACTACATGGTGAAGCTCGCCAACGAGGGTCTGGTGCGGCGCATGGCGCAGCTCTATCCCGATGCACAGGAGCGCGCGCGCCAGATGCCCACCTATCAGGAGCGGCTGGATCGCGAATGCCAGGTGATCGTGGGCATGGGTTTTCCGGGCTACTTCCTGATCGTGCAGGACTTCATCAACTGGGGCAAGAGCCATGGCGTGCCGGTCGGGCCGGGCCGGGGCTCGGGCGCCGGTTCGCTGGTGGCATTCAGTCTCGGGATCACGGATCTGGACCCGCTGCGCTACGACCTGCTGTTCGAGCGATTTCTGAATCCCGAACGCGTCTCGATGCCCGACTTCGACGTGGATTTCTGCCAGGACAATCGCGAGCGGGTCATCGAATACGTCAAGGAAAAGTATGGCCGTGACGCCGTGAGCCAGATCGCGACCTTCGGTACGCTGGGCGCGAAGGCCGTCGTGCGCGACGTGGGGCGGGTGCTGGAGATGCCCTATAGCGTCTGCGACAACCTCTCCAAGATGATCCCGTTCAATCCGGTGGATCCCTGGTCGCTGGACCGTACGCTCGAGAATGAGCCGGCCTTCAAGGAGCGCTACGACACCGACGAGGAAATCCACGCCCTGATCGACTTGGCCCGGCCGCTGGAGGGCCTGACGCGCAATATCGGCATGCACGCCGGGGGCGTGATCATCGCGCGGGGAAAGCTGACCGACTACACGCCGCTCTACTGCCAGCCGGGGAGCGAATCCAGCGTCGTGTCGCAGTACGACAAGGGCGACGTGGAAGACGCTGGATTGGTGAAGTTCGACTTCCTGGGGTTGCGCAACCTCACCATTCTGGATTGGGCCGAACGCTATGTGCGCGAGTTCAACCCCGGCAAGCGCGATTTCGATTTGATGAGCCTGCCGCTGGACGACGCGGGCACCTATGAACTGCTGTGCTCGGCCAACACGACGGCCGTCTTCCAGCTTGAAGGGCGGGGCATGAAGGAGCTGCTGAAAAGCATGCAGCCCAACGTGTTCGAGGATCTGATCGCCTTGTTGGCCCTGTTTCGTCCCGGGCCGCTGGAATCCGGCATGGTGGTGGACTTCGTCAACCGCAAGCACGGCCGTGCCAAGGTCGACTATTTCCACCCGGACCTGGAGCCTGTGCTGAAAAGCACCTACGGCGTCATCGTTTACCAGGAACAGGTGATGCTGATTTCCCAGATCATCGGCGGTTATTCTCTGGGCGGTGCAGATTTGCTGCGGCGCGCCATGGGCAAGAAGAAACCCGAGGCAATGGCCAAGCACCGCGTGATCTTTCAGGAAGGCGCGGTCAAAAAGGGCTATGACGCGGATCTGGCCGCCCACCTGTTCGACCTGATGGAGAAGTTCGCCGGCTACGGGTTCAACAAGAGCCATTCGGCCGCCTATGCGCTGATCTCGTATCAGACCGCATGGCTGAAGGTCTACCATCCGGCCGAATTCCTGGCGGCGACCATGCTTTCCGACATGGACGACACAGACAAGATCCAGGTGTTCTGGCGTGATGCGCTGGACAATGGGGTGGCGGTGCTGCCGCCGGATGTGAACGCTTCCGGTTACCGCTTCGCGCCGGTGGCCGATGACTACACCGCGCGCGGCGAGCCTCCGCGCACCATCCGTTACGGGCTGGGCGGCGTGAAGGGCACGGGCCATGCGGCCGTGGATGCCATCGTGGCGGCGCGAACCGCCGGCGGTCCCTATGCCAGCCTGTTCGATTTTTGCGCGCGTGTGGATCGGCACACCGTCAACCGGCGCACCGTCGAGGCGCTCATCCGCGCGGGCGCCTTCGACAGCCTGGTGCCCAATCGTGCCGCCCTGCTCGAAACGCTGGGCAGCGCTATCGAGGCTGCCGACCAGGCGGCCCGGGACGCCAATCAGGCCTCGCTATTCGATGACAATGCCGATGAGCTGGTGGCGGGCGAACTGGCCGGCGTCGAGCCCTGGGATCTGGAAACCCGGCTGACGGAAGAAAAGACTGCGCTGGGATTCTATTTCAGTGGTCATCTGTTCGATGCCTGGCGCGACGAAGTCCGCCGTGTGGCGCCCACGCCGCTGTCGCGCCTGGCGCCCTCGAAGGGCACGCAATGGCTCGCCGGCGTGCTGGCCGCGGTGCGTCCGAAAATGACTCGCCGCGGCAAGATGCTGTATGCGCTGCTAGACGATGGCTCCGCCCAGATCGAGGTCGCCATTTTCAACGAGCTCTACGAGCGGTATCGGCACGGCTTGAAGGAAGACCGGTTGCTGGTCATCCAGGGGCGTGTGAGCCATGATGATTATTCCGGGGGCCTGCGGGTGTCTGCTGAAGACTTGTACGACCTGCAGCGCATCCGCGAGACGCGGGCGCGCAGTCTGCGCTTGAAGATGCCTGCCCAGCCCGATCTGCAACGGCTGCAGTCATTGCTGACCCCCTGGCGTTCGCAGGACTCAGGGGTTCCAGTGGAGCTGCGGATGGCGCAGAGCGGTTATTCCTGCCTGCTGCGGCTGGGTGACGACTGGCGCGTACGGATGGATGAGGCGCTGATCGCGGGCGCGCGCGAATGGCTGGCCCGCGAGAATGTGGAGATCTTCTACGGATGAAACCCATCGCCATTCGCGTCATCAATCTGGCGGCGCGCGCTGACCGGCGCGAGCAGATTGCCGCGCAGTTCGACAGACTCGGAATCGATGGCTATACCTTTTTCGAGGCGGTGGACGGCCGGACGCGACCGCCTCATCCGCTGTTCGGCCACTATGATCCGGTCGCCCGGGCCCGGGTGAAGGGGCCGAAGCGGGACTTGAAGCCTTCCCAGCTAGGGTGTTACGCAAGCCACTATCTTCTGTGGGAAGAATGTGCGGCGCAGACCGAGCCGTTGGTGGTGATCGAGGACGACGCCATTGTGCTGGACACTTTCCCGGCGCTGCTTCCGCAGGCTCGCGACATGGCGGCCCTGTGGCCGCTTGTGTGGCTGCACGACAATGACAAGCCGGGGAGCGATCCTGCGCTGGCCGTGGGGCGCATCGGGCCGTTCGAGCTGTACAAGAAACTCAAGACCCACTACAGGACAGTGGCCTACCTGATCAGCCCGGAGGGTGCGCGGGCCCTGCTGCACTACAGCCGGACGTGGATCTATCCGGTCGATGACGCGATGTGCCGCTTCTACGATCATGGCGTGGAAAGCATCCAGGCTCGGCCCCATTGCGTGACGCATGACAACGATTCGGCATCGGACATCGCGGGTGCCGACGCGCCGGCTCCCATGCCGTTGCGCGACCGACTGCGCCGGGAATCGTTCAAGGCGCTCGACCAGGTGCGGCGCCTGGCGCACAATCTTCATTTTCGCTTTAAATACCGGCGCTTGCGGCCATGAAACCGCTGCGCATCCTGCAGACCGAGGCGGCCACGGGGTTCGGAGGCCAGGAACAGTACATTTTCCGCATGATGGGCGCCATGCGCGACCGGGGACATCATCTGGAAGCCGTTTGCCAACCGCATGCGCAGCTTGCGCACCGGCTGAGGGATGCCGGGTTCACCGTCCACACGCTGTATACGGATGGCCCCGTCAACTACGTCCGTGGCGTTGTGCGCCTCCGGTCGCTGCTGCGGCGTGGCGGCTTTGACGTGCTCAACACGAACAGCCGCCGCGACACGCTGCTGGCTGGCGTGGCGGGACGCCTGGCAGGCACGCCGCTCATTGTGCGGACCCGGCATCTGGCCAAGCGCGTGGGTTCACTGCTGTCTTATACCGGCGTGCCACATCGGGTATGCACCAGCAGCGAATTCGTGCGCGGCCTGTTGTTGGCCAAGGGTGTGGACCCTGCGCATGTTCGTGTCGTGTATCCCTGTATCCAGGCTGGCTATTGCGCCGCGGTGCGGACTGGGGCGTTGCGTGCGGAACTGGGGTTGGCGCCGGACGACATTGTGGTCGGATGCGTCGCCGTGATGCGAGCGGAAAAGGGGCACCGCGATCTGATCGAGGCGATGGAGCCGCTGCTGCAGGATCTGCCGGCCGTTCATCTGGTCCTGGTGGGCGGCGGCTCGCCCGGGTTCGAACAGATCTCGACGCTCGTCACAAGCCATGGCCTGGGGTCGCGCGTGCATTTGCTGGGCGCACGTTCGGACGTGGTGCGCCTCATGCCGGATTTTGACGTATTTGCGCTGGCCACCCACATGGAGGCTGCCGGCATGGTCTTTGCCGAAGCGGGCGCCTGCGGAGTTCCTGTCGTCGGTACCCGGGTAGGAGGAGTGCCGGAGATGGTGGACGCCGGGCGCAGTGGCGTGCTGGTCCCGGTGGGAGACATATCGGGGCTGCGTGAGGCGATCCACACGTTCGTTCTGGACGCCGGTTTGCGGGAGCGCATGGGAGCGGCGGGCCGGGCGTTCTGCTGCGAGGGCGGACGCTTCAGCCCCGCGACCATGGCGGAGGACCTGGAGTCCGCGTATCGGGAATGGCTGTGGCAGCGCGGCTTCGGAGACGCCTCATGAGCCTGTCCGTCGTCATCATCACCAAAAACGAGGCAGCGCATATCGTGGATTGCCTGGATTCGGTGGCCTTTGCCGATGAAATCATCGTGCTGGACTCGGGTAGCACGGACGCGACCCGCGAGCTGGCGCGCGCCTTGGGCGCTCGCGTCGAGGTGAATGCCGAATGGCCGGGCTTTGGCCTGCAGAAGAACCGCGCGCTGGATCTGGCGACAGGAGACTGGGTGCTTTCCCTGGATGCCGACGAGCGCGTGCCGCCCGAACTGGCCGAGGAAATCCAGCGGGTTCTGGCGGATCCCGCGGCTGACGGCTACCGGGTGGCGCGGCTGTCCAACTTCTGTGGCCGCTGGATGCGGCACAGCGGCTGGTGGCCCGATCATGTCTTGCGGCTGTTTCGCCGGGAGTCGGGCCGGTTTTCCGACGATGTCGTGCATGAGCACGTGGATCTCGATGGCCGGGTGGCGACCCTTCGGGGTCATCTGCTGCATTACCCCTATGCCAGTCTGGAACTCTTCATCGACAAGATCAATCGCTACTCCACCGATGCGGCGTTGAAGGCCCATGCCCGGGGACGCCGCACGACGGTCCTGGGTCCCTTCGGTCACGGGCTCTGGACCTTCGTCCGCCATTATGTATTGCGACGGGGTTTCCTGGATGGTTGGCAGGGTCTGATTCTGGCTGGGATGGCGGCCACGGGCAGCTTCTACCGGTACGCGAAGCTCTTCTGGTTGGGTCGCAAGGCCTGACCCCTCGGGCGCAGCGGGCGGGATGCTGCGGCGGGAAGATAGGCGCACCCGCCATGCTCCCCTATAATTTGCGCATGATTCCTATTCTGATGTATCACCAGATCGGCGAGCCGGCATCCAGAGGCACGCCATACAGGGGCTTGACGGTGCATCCGGCGAAATTCCGCAGTCAGATGACCTGGTTGCGCCGTCTGGGATATCGCGGCTTGTCGATGCGTGAGCTCCTGCCCTATGTGCGGGGCGAGCGGCATGGCAAGGTCGTGGGCATCACCTTCGACGATGGCTATCGCAATGTCCTGGAGAACGCACTGCCGGTGCTGGCGGATGTCGATTTCACGGCCACCAATTATTTCGTGGTGCGGCAGCTCGGAGGCGGCAACGTATGGGACTATCGCGAAGGGGTTCCGCATTCCGATCTGATGTCCGTGAACGAATTGCGCGCATGGTCCAAGGCGGGCCATGAGGTGGGTTCCCACACGCTCAATCATCCATTCCTGCCGACGTTGTCGCCCGAGCTCGCAGCCAACGAAATTCGTGATTCCAGGCAGGCGCTGGAACAGATCCTGGGTGCGCCGGTCGAGTCGTTCTGCTATCCCTATGGCGGGGAGTCGCCTGCCTTGAGGCAGGTGGTGCGCGAGGCCGGCTACAGCAACGCCACCACCACCGAGCGCGGCCTGGTGCGGGCGGACGACGACATCATGGGCCTGCCGCGCATCTTCGTGGCACGCTCCGCGCACCTGCTGCGCTTTCTGCAGAAGACCCTCACGGCGCTCGAAGACCGCCGCAGGCGTCGCACCGAGGCTGTGGCGGACCATGGCTGAGAGTCCGCTTTCCATCGCCTTTGTCGTGGACCGTCTCGGTTCGCGATTTGGGGGTGCGGAAGCCTATGGGGTGGCCCTCATGCGCGAACTGGCCGCTGCCGGTCACCACATCACTGTCTTTGCCCGGGAGTACGATCCGGCGTGCGACCTGCAGCTTCCCTATGAGCGGATTGCGGTGGGCAGCCGTTGGCCCAGCTGGATCCGGGTGTGGCTTTTCGCCCGGCGGGCGGTCCGCGCCACGCGCGGGCGCTTCGACATCGTTCACTCTCATATGAACGGCTGGTGCGGCGATGTGGAAGTCGTGCATGTCACGCCGGTGCGCTATCGCTGGCGGGTGCGCGCCATGCCGGCATTGCGGCGCTGGCTCTCATGCCTCAGCCCTCGCGTGCGGACCTATCTCGCACTGGAAGCGCGCCGCATCGCCGTTCGGCCCGGCCACCGTGTCGTGGCGGTCTCCCAGCTCATTGCCCACCAGTTGGGCCAGGCGTATGATGCCGATCCCGCGTCCTGGCCCGTCATCGCCCCCGGCGTGGCGATGGCACTGCCGGCCGATGGCAGTATCCGGCATGATCTAAGGGCGGAATTGGGCCTGCCCGATTCGGCAACGCTCTGCCTGATGGTGGCTCGCAATCCCATGCGCAAGGGCCTGCCCACCGTACTGCGCGCGCTGGAGCGGTTGCCCGATGACGTGCATCTGCTGGTCGTGGGCACGAACCGGGCGGCACGCGAGTGCGTGGCGCGCGCCCCCGAGGCTGTTGCGGCGCGCGTGCACCTGGTGGCGGAGACTTCACGGGTGGAGCCTTACTATCGTGCGGCAGACATCTTCCTGCATCCGACCCTGAACGACAGTTTTGGCATGGCGCCCCTGGAAGCCATGTCTTTCGGACTGCCCGTGATCCTGAGCCCGGCGCCCTGGTGCGGCTTTGCACAGTACGTGGAGCCGGGCATCAGCGCCCTCGTGCTCTCGCATCCCGAGCAGGCCGATGAACTGGCACAGTCCGTCCAGGCGCTACGTGCCGATTCAGCACTGCGGGAGCGCCTGCACTTAGGGGCGCAGGGCGTGCTGGAACAGCATTCATGGCCCCACGTCGCCCGTCAGTTCACGGAGCTGTACCGCGTGATTCTGGCCGAACGGGCGAGCCGGTCCGCAACCTGATGGCCCATCCGCGGAAGTGTCCGCAGTTTTGGGGCGGCTTGGCGGACCCACCAGCCAGGAGCCCTCAGGCCCAGCCCCGGACCCAGTAGACCAGCATGCCCAAGTATTCCTTCACGATGGACCGGCTGGCGTTCAGCGTGCGCAGATCCGGCAGCCAGAATGAAAAGTCCGGCTGGTCGGGCACGACGATCTGCGGCGGCGAAGATGCCGCAACGGGAGACAGGCCCTGTCTCTGGAAGCTCGCCATGGCGCGTGGCATGTGCAGCGCGGACGTCACCAGCAGGAATTTCTGGATCCCGCGCGCGCGCAGGATCTGGGCCGTGTAGACCGCATTCTGGTGCGTGGTCAGGCTGTGATTTTCCTGCACGATGGCACCGGCCGGCACGCCGGCACGTTCCAGCGCCGAGGCCATGACCGTCGCTTCGCTGCGGCCACCGTCTTGCGCGGCCCCCGAGACGATGATGAGTGGCGCGCGGCCGGCCTCGTAGAGGTGCGCTGCCGTGTCGGTGCGCAGAATGGCCGTCTTGCTGTTGTAGGGCTCGAACCAGTTGCGTCGGCCGCCTAGCGTATTGCCGCCCAGCACCACCATCGCCTGCTCGGCGGGCAACGACATCGCTGCCTTATGGGGATAGCGTTGCTCCAGCATGCCGCCCGCCCACAGTGACGTGGTCGGCAGCGACCAGAAAACGGTCCAGGCGACCGCCACCGCGGCCAGGAACCCCGCAATCTTGCGCCAACGCAGGACGAACAGCAATGCGGCGACCACCAGCAGCGTGATGGACAGGTTCAGCGGGATGACCAGATTGGCGAGAAATTCGGTGATGCTCATGCAGCGGGCGGATTTTGAAGAAGATCGAGAGCGGCCGCCAGGACTTCCGGCTCGCGCGGCCAGGCGTTCATTTGCCCCAGGCGCAGTGCGCGATTGGACCATGGGCCGGTACGGCTAGGGCATGTGACCCCGAAAAGTGTGATCTGGCGCGCGCCAGCCGCAGCGGCCAGATGAGACACACCGGAATCGTTGCAAATGACTACAGCGGCGTGCCGTGTGAGCGCGGCAAAGGCGCCCAGTCCGAGCGGCTCCAGCAACTGTGCCGTGGGTGCGGCCACCTGAGCTGCGACTCGTTCAGCCGGGGGGGGCGCCATGGCCACGGCAAAACCGTGAGTTTGCAATGATCGCGCCAGACTGTCAAAGCCTCCCCATACCTTCACGCGGCCGTGGTGCAGGCCTGTCGCGGTCGGGGCGATCAGCGCGAAGCGCCCGGTGGTCAGGCCGGCCAGGGCCAGCGCCTGTTCGGCCTGCGCCTCATGCGTGGCGGCTGCGTGCCAGTTCAGGTCGGGGCCGAGATCCGCAGCGGGCGGGGCCATCCGCCACTGCGCCAGGGCAAAGCGTGTCAGGTGAAACCAGGACTGTACCGCGTGCAGCGGCTCGCGCGGCTTGGTGCAGGGCCAGCGCAGCAGGGGGCTGCGCCCATCGTCGCGGTAACCCGCGCAGGGCAGTCCGGCAAAGCGGAAAACCAGCGCGCTGGAGAGCGAGTCGGGCAGCAGCAGACCGCGGGCATGCCGGTGGCGCGCCCCGCGGCGCGCGCCGTGGACAGCAGCACGATCCGCGCGCCATCCGCCACCCATGGGCACGAATCCGGACAGCGGATAGGCCGCCAGAAGGTCCCGGGCCCACTCGCGGGCGCAAGCGACAACGGGCTGCCCGGTGGCGATCAGGGCGTCCAGACCCGGCAGGCTCATGCAGACGTCGCCTACCCAATTGGGCAGACGGACATAGATGGCTTGGCTGGGTGTCCGGATCAATCTGCAGCTCCGATGGGTATTGCCGGGCAGGCGGTCGAGCCGGCAGGCTAAAATGCGACATTCACAAGTATATAAGAGAGTGTGTTCTTGACGACCCCTACCGACCCGCCAGTGGACAGTCGCCCCGTACGGCTCGAGCTGTGGCGGCAAATCTACAGGAGGCTGGGAAAGGACTGGAAAGTCGGTGTGCTCGCGCTGGTGCTGCTGAGCGTTGCCTCGGCCACGCAGCCTTTGCTGGCCGTCATCATGAAGCCGTTGCTGGACGAAGGTTTCACGGGCGCGAAGCCTTCGTATGTCTGGTCCATCCCTCTTGCGGTGGTGGCGCTCATGCTGCTGCGCGGCGTGTGCACCTTCGGGGGGACATATCTGATGTCCTGGGTGGCGAACAACATGCTGCTGGGGTTGCGGCGGGAGATGTTCGAGCGCTTGCTGGGCATGTCGGACGAAACGTTCCGCACACGGGACCGCGGCCGCCTCTTGAACCGCTTCACGATCGATGCCGGCAATGTGAGCGGGCTGTCCACCGAGGTGATCCGCGTGCTGGTGCGGGAATCCCTGACGGTTGTCGCGCTGCTGGCGGTGTTGCTGTACATGTCCTGGCAACTGACGCTCATCGTGCTCATCATGCTGCCGCTGTCGGTGTTGACGGGGCGCTACTTCGTGCGCCGGTTGCGCCGCATCAATCGCGACACCATCAACATGAATGCGGAACTCACCCGTGTCGTCTCGGAGGGCATCTCGGGTCAGCGGGTCATCAAGCTCTTCGATGGTTATGGGCGCGAGCGGGAACGCTTTGGCTACGTCAACGCACGCCTGCGCCGTTTCGCGATGCGTGCCGCCAGCGCCGATTCGGCCATGTCGCCCATCTCGCAGTTCTTTGTCGCGCTGTCGGTAGCCATCGTCGTGGCCGTCGCGCTCTATCAGGCTAATCACCAAGGCCTGACCGTGGGGAGCTTTGCCGCCTTCATGGCCGCGTTGGGGCAGATCTTCGATCCTCTCAAGCGCCTGACGAATATCGCGGGCTCCACCCAGCGAATGCTGATCTCGGCTGAGAGTGTGTTCGCGCTGGTCGACGAGCCACCGGAATCCGACACCGGGACCCGCGAAATCCAGGAGCGCCTGCGCGGACGGGTCGAGTTCCACGAGGTGACACACGCTTTTGCCGATGCGGCGCGCAATACTCTGGAGTCGGTCGACCTGGTGGCGGAGGCGGGTCAGACTGTCGCGCTGGTGGGGCGTTCGGGGAGCGGCAAGACCACCTTGGTCAACATGCTGCCGCGCTTCATCGATCCCACGTCGGGGCAGGTCCTGATCGACGACATCGACGTGCGTGAATTGCGCTTGCGCAGTCTGCGGTCGCAATTGTCCCTGGTCAGTCAGGATGTCGTCATGTTCGAAGGCACCATTGCCGAGAACGTGGCGTATGGGGCGCAGGGCGACGTCCCGCGGGACCGCATCCGCGCGGCGCTGGAAGCGGCCAGCTTGCTGGATTTCGTCGACAGCCTCCCGGATGGCCTGGACACCCAGGTCGGCAGCAATGCCCGTTCGCTGTCGGGGGGGCAACGCCAGCGTCTGGCCATTGCCCGCGCCCTCATCAAGGACGCCCCGATCCTGATTCTGGATGAGGCGACTTCGGCGTTGGACAATGAGGCCGAGCGGCAGGTGCAGGCCTCGCTGGAACGATTGATGGCGGGGCGGACCACACTGGTCATCGCGCATCGCCTGAGTACGGTCCAGAAGGCCGATCGCATCGTGGTGCTGGATGCCGGCCGAATCGTGGAGACCGGCCGGCACGCTGAATTGCTGGCTCGGGGCGGCTTGTATGCCTCCCTGTACCGTCTCCAGTTTCAGGATGAAGAGTGATTTTTCGGAGTACGCGATGAAGACGATCCTTGCGCTGGCATCTCTGGCGGTATTGTGTTCCTGTGCCAGCCAGCCGGCCGGCCCGACGCTCGACGAGCTGGAGTCCGCGCGCTATCAGGTCACCGAGCGCCGCCGCCTGCCGATCGATTTCCCGGCCGTTCAACAGAATCTGTTCCGCCATGCGGCGGTGTGTGACCAGACCTATACCTTCGAGATGGATCCCCGCCAGTCATCGTACGCGCGGGTGGTGTATCGTCCGACGCCCGCGGCCGGCTGGGATAAAGCCGTGGTGCTGACGCTCACTTTGCTGCAGAACCGGTCCATCAATGTCAAGGCCTACAGCTATCACGCCGGGCAGCTCGATCGAGTGCGCGAAATGCTGACTGCCATGATGAAGCCCGACGCCTGCGGCATCGACAATAGCTGGGAAAACAAGATCAACTTCTAAGCCCGGGTTTCTGTGCGACGCAGGATGGGACGCCCGCGGAGAGGCGAGGGGACTCGACAGGTCCCGGCTCTGCAAGCGCTTCGGGGCAGCATCAGGGCTTCAGAGCTGCATCGGAGCTTCAGAGCAGCACCAGATCGTATTGTTCCTGGGTATAGCCGGCCTCGACTGTCAGCGAGATGGGCTTTTTCACGAAGTCGCCGAGCATCGCCAGGTGCTGGCTCTCTTCTTCCAGAAACAGGTCGATCACATCCTGGGAGGCCACGATACGGAATTCCTTGGGATCGAACTGACGCGCTTCGCGCAAAATCTCGCGCAGGATTTCATAGCAAAGTGTGCGCGGCGTGCGCACGGTGCCGCGCGACTGGCAGGTAGGGCAGGGCTCGCAGAGCTGGTGCGCCAGTGAATCACGGGTTCGTTTGCGCGTCATTTCGACCAGGCCCAGCTGACTGAAGCCGCTCACGGTCACGCGGGTACGATCATGGGACAGTGCCTTGTTGAGTTCCGCGAGGACCGAGGCCTGGTGGTTTTCGTCATCCATGTCGATGAAATCGAGGACGATGATGCCGCCCAGATTGCGCAGCCTTAGCTGGCGGGCGATCGCGACTGCCGCCTCGAGGTTCGTCTTGAAAATCGTGTCGTCAAAGCTTCGGCCGCCGACATAGCCCCCCGTATTGACGTCCACGGTGGTCAGGGCCTCGGTCTGATCGATGATCAAGTAGCCGCCCGATTTGAGCTCCACGCGCCGCGACAGCGCCTGGGCGATTTCTTCTTCCACGTTGGCCGTGTCGAACAGTGGCCGGTTGCCGCTGTAGTGGACGATTCGGTCCATTACCGATGGCGTGTAGTGCGTGGCCCATTCGATGAGCTCATGAGTCATGGCCCGCGAATCGACCTGGATGGCCTGGATGTCGGGTGTCACCATGTCACGCAGTACCCGCTGCGACAGTGTCAGGTCCGTGTATACGGTGGACGGTACGGCGGCTTGCTTGGCGCTCGCCTGGATGTTGCTCCAGAGCGTGCGCAGATAGCCGATATCGGCCGCCAGTTCTTCGTCGCTGGCGTCCTCGGCCTGGGTCCGCACGATGAAGCCTCCGGGTTCACCGTCGGGTCTGAGCGCCTGCACGCGGTCACGCAATGCCTCGCGCTCGGCTTCGCTGCCGATGCGCTGTGAGACGCCGATGTGCGGTTCGTGCGGCAGATACACCAGCATGCGGCCGGCGATGCTGATGTGTGTGGATACGCGGGCGCCCTTGGTGTTGATCGGATCCTTGATCACCTGTACCAGCAGCGGCTGTCCTTCGAACAGCAATTTCTCGATCGGCGTGACCGGCGTGTGTTCGCCGCTGCCGCGGGTATGGCGGTTTTCCCGCAGATCGGCGACATGGATGAATGCCGCCCGTTCCAGGCCGATATCCACGAATGCGCTTTGCATGCCAGGCAGCACGCGCGCCACTCGGCCCAGATACAGGTTGCCGACGAATCCGCGCTGGATGCTTCGTTCGATGTGCAGTTCCTGCACGACCCCCTGCGACGTCAGTGCGACGCGCGTCTCGAACGGGGTGGTGTTGATGAGGATTTCTTCGTGCGTGGTCATGGATGCGGGAGCTCTGGTCAAGAGGCTAGTTTAGCCCTGACGAGGCCGCCGATTCCCGCCGCGTGTGGCCCGTGCGCGCTGCCTGTTGTCCAGCGAACGCCGACTCGTCACTGGCCGCCGCTTGTCAGGGCACATGGCGTCTGCCCGGGGCTGCGTGAGGGGCGAGATCCCGCAGCGTAGGGTGCGACCGATCCTTTTTCGAAAGAATCGGCTGCGTGGTCGGCCATGGGATACCCAGCGTGCGGCAGTTCCATGCGACACCGCCTTCGTCGGCCGGGTCGTAGAAATCCGTGCACTTGTAATGGAGGATCGCAGTCTCGCTGATCACGCAGAATCCGTGGGCGTAGCCTGGCGGAATCCATACCTGTTGGTGGTTTTCCGCAGAGAGTTCCATGGCGGCATAGCGGCCAAAGGTGGGCGACTGCGGGTCGATGTCGGCAGCCACGTCGTAGACCGCGCCTTCGATGACCTGGATCAGTTTTCCCTGAGCGTGCTTGCGCTGGAAGTGCAGGCCTCTGAGGACCCCTCGTGCTGACCTGCACAGATTGTCCTGTACGAAAGACTGGTCAATGCCGGCTTCCTCGCGGTAGCGTCTGGCATGGAACGTTTCCAGAAAATAGCCGCGCGAGTCGCCATGGACGTCCGGGCGAATGATGCGTACCCCGGGGAGCGCCGTGTCGGTGACCTTCATCTCGCGGCCCCTTCATCGGCCAGTGCGAGCAGGTACTGTCCGTAGTCGGTCTTCGCCATGCGCGCGCCCGCTTCGACGAGCTGATTCACGTCCAGCCAGCCTTTCCGAAATGCGATCTCTTCCAGGCAGGCGATCTTCTGTCCCTGTCTCTGTTCTATCGTCTGCACGTAGGCGCCGGCATCGAGCAGGCTCGCGTGCGTGCCCGTGTCCAGCCATGCGTAGCCACGGCCCAGCAGCTCCACGTTCAGGCGGCCTTGCCGCAGGTAGGCATTGTTGACGTCCGTAATCTCCAGCTCGCCTCGTGGTGAAGGCCGGATCTCGCGGGCGATGCTCAGGACGTCGTTGTCATAGAAGTACAGCCCGGTGACCGCGTACGATGATTTTGCATGGGCCGGCTTTTCGACAATCGAAATCGCACGGTGCCGTTCGTCGAATTCCACGACGCCGAAGCGGGTAGGGTCCGCGACCCGATAGCCGAAGATGGTTGCGCCGGACGTGCGGCTTGCAGCTACAGTCAGGAGATTGCTGAGGCCATGGCCATAGAAGATGTTGTCCCCCAGCACCAGGCACACCCGATCGGTCCCGACGAAGCGTTCACCGATGAGAAACGATTGCGCCAGTCCGTCCGGCGAGGGCTGAACGGCGTAGGAGAGCCGGATGCCGAATTCGGCGCCGCCGCCCAGAAGGCGCTGGAAATTCTCTGAATCCGCAGGGGTAGAGATAACCAGGATATCCCGTATCCCCGCCAGCATCAGGACCGAGAGAGGGTAGTAGATCATCGGCTTGTTATAGACGGGCAAAAGCTGTTTGGACACGCCCCGCGTGATCGGATAGAGCCGGCTCCCGGAACCTCCCGCCAGAACAATACCTTTCATCGTGCTTTTACCCCGAGGTCCCGAAAGATTGTAGAAGGATCATACTGTAGGCACAGGTAACTCGAAGTGTAGGCACAGGTAACTCGAAGTCGGTCGGCGGAAACGCCGTTTTTTGCCCCGCTTGCGCGGGCTGAAACAAGCGTGCTATAGTTCGGTCTCTTCGCGGCACGGCCGCCCGGGTTAACCCGGACGACACAGGCGCAAGTCATTGATCTGCAGGCATTTTTGCCCGATCGACGATGGCGCCGCGGCGGGGAGCGCGGCGCGAGCCGCGGCGGTTTTCGGGTTTGACCTTGGGACGCGTTTCGTGTTTTAATCTCGGGCTCGACGGCAAGGTTTGAAGGTCTGGTTTTTCGGGTCTTTGGGCGCTTTCCGGGTGGTAGTGGGCAGGGCGTGGGGGGGTTGGTTTTTCCACGGTTTGCCGCCCCGGTGGCACTTGACAGGATCGGTTAAGTCCTTCATAATCTCGCTTCTCTGCTTGACCGCAGAATCGTTCTTTAACAACTTAACAGCCGATAAGTGTGGGCGCTTGACCGACCCTGGACCTGGTCACAGGCACAGCAAAGCAAGTGCTCACGCATACAGAAATGAAGAAGTAAGGTTGAGTTATCAATCTTTGTCTTTTTCTTTTTGAGTGATGCATAGCGAACGTATGACCCGTTCTACTTCGGTAGATGGGAAGTACACAAAACAGAGATTGAACTGAAGAGTTTGATCCTGGCTCAGATTGAACGCTAGCGGGATGCTTTACACATGCAAGTCGAACGGCAGCGCAGGGAGCTTGCTCCCGGGCGGCGAGTGGCGAACGGGTGAGTAATGTATCGGAACGTGCCCAGTAGCGGGGGATAACTACGCGAAAGCGTGGCTAATACCGCATACGCCCTACGGGGGAAAGGGGGGGATCGCAAGACCTCTCACTATTGGAGCGGCCGATATCGGATTAGCTGGTTGGTGGGGTAAAGGCCTACCAAGGCGACGATCCGTAGCTGGTTTGAGAGGACGACCAGCCACACTGGGACTGAGACACGGCCCAGACTCCTACGGGAGGCAGCAGTGGGGAATTTTGGACAATGGGGGCAACCCTGATCCAGCCATCCCGCGTGTGCGATGAAGGCCTTCGGGTTGTAAAGCACTTTTGGCAGGGAAGAAATGGGACGGGCGAATAACCCGGCTCGATGACGGTACCTGCAGAATAAGCACCGGCTAACTACGTGCCAGCAGCCGCGGTAATACGTAGGGTGCAAGCGTTAATCGGAATTACTGGGCGTAAAGCGTGCGCAGGCGGTTCGGAAAGAGAGGTGTGAAATCCCAGGGCTTAACCTTGGAACTGCACTTCTAACTACCGGGCTAGAGTACGTCAGAGGGGGGTAGAATTCCACGTGTAGCAGTGAAATGCGTAGAGATGTGGAGGAATACCGATGGCGAAGGCAGCCCCCTGGGATGATACTGACGCTCATGCACGAAAGCGTGGGGAGCAAACAGGATTAGATACCCTGGTAGTCCACGCCCTAAACGATGTCAACTAGCTGTTGGGGTTTATTAACCTCAGTAGCGCAGCCAACGCGTGAAGTTGACCGCCTGGGGAGTACGGTCGCAAGATTAAAACTCAAAGGAATTGACGGGGACCCGCACAAGCGGTGGATGATGTGGATTAATTCGATGCAACGCGAAAAACCTTACCTACCCTTGACATGTCCGGAATGCCGAAGAGATTTGGCAGTGCTCGCAAGAGAACTGGAACACAGGTGCTGCATGGCTGTCGTCAGCTCGTGTCGTGAGATGTTGGGTTAAGTCCCGCAACGAGCGCAACCCTTGCCATTAGTTGCCACATTGAGTTGGGCACTCTAATGGGACTGCCGGTGACAAACCGGAGGAAGGTGGGGATGACGTCAAGTCCTCATGGCCCTTATGGGTAGGGCTTCACACGTCATACAATGGTCGGGACAGAGGGTTGCCAAGCCGCGAGGCGGAGCCAATCTCAGAAACCCGATCGTAGTCCGGATCGCAGTCTGCAACTCGACTGCGTGAAGTCGGAATCGCTAGTAATCGCGGATCAGCATGTCGCGGTGAATACGTTCCCGGGTCTTGTACACACCGCCCGTCACACCATGGGAGTGGGTTTCACCAGAAGTAGGTAGCCTAACCGCAAGGAGGGCGCTTACCACGGTGAGATTCATGACTGGGGTGAAGTCGTAACAAGGTAGCCGTATCGGAAGGTGCGGCTGGATCACCTCCTTTAAGAACGTTGCCTCAAAGCCCGGCTCACGGGTTGGCGCAAGCGCTCACGCTTATCGGCTGTTGACAGTCACATGGTCTGCAAGTCCACGGCCCCGGGGCGCTGTCTGCCCGGAGACGAAGACGCGGGGTCAGTAGCTCAGTCGGTTAGAGCACCGTCTTGATAAGGCGGGGGTCGATGGTTCGAATCCATCTTGACCCACCACCGTTTCTCGCGGCAAGCGCACACGCACGGGGTCCTTCGCAAGGTGGCGGGGGGCGCGCGCGCCGGGTCGCGCTTGGCGGCGATGGGTTTCGGGGGATTAGCTCAGCTGGGAGAGCGCCTGCTTTGCATGCAGGAGGTCATCGGTTCGATCCCGTTATCCTCCACCAACGCCGCGCGTCGGCGAGGCGGACCATCCAAGCTCTAGTCACGAGCGCTTGTCTCTTGGGATGAGAAGGCGAGCGCTTCTGACTGGAAGGCGCACCCCTTGGCGGGGCGGCGTCCG
Organism: Castellaniella sp. UC4447_H14; assembly: GCF_052978285.1. NCBI lineage: Bacteria > Pseudomonadati > Pseudomonadota > Betaproteobacteria > Burkholderiales > Alcaligenaceae > Castellaniella > Castellaniella sp. UC4447_H14. Next base: position 408,323 of record NZ_CM129666.1, read on the forward strand.
ACGGTGACCATGTTCTTTAACAATCTGGAAGAAGCACAACAATGTAGAAGCTGTGAGTTCACTTAAGTGTGAGCGCGCGGTGACTACGGGTTGTGATTGCAAAATCAATTGTTTAAGTTCTCAAGACAAATTGAGTCGTGCCCCTCCTTGGATGGACGCGACTTGACCTTGATGGAATTAGACGGCACAAACACGCGACACTCAAAATCCTAGCAACTGCAAAGTTATAGGATCAAGCGAATAAGTGCATATGGTGGATGCCTTGGCGATCACAGGCGATGAAGGACGTTGTAGCCTGCGAAAAGCTGCGGGGAGCTGGCAAACAAGCTTTGATCCGCAGATGTCCGAATGGGGAAACCCACAGCAGCGATGCTGTACCGTTGACTGAATACATAGGTCAACGGGGCGAACCGAGCGAACTGAAACATCTCAGTAGCTCGAGGAACAGAAATCAACCGAGATTCCGGCAGTAGCGGCGAGCGAAACCGGAGCAGCCTTGACGATTTAGCAGATTCGATAGTCGAACGGCCTGGAAAGGCCGGCCGTAGCATGGTGATAGCCCTGTAGACGAAATCGAGTCGGTGGAACTAGGCGTCAGACAAGTAGGGCGGGACACGTGAAATCCTGTCTGAACATGGGGGGACCATCCTCCAAGGCTAAATACTCGTGATCGACCGATAGTGAACCAGTACCGTGAGGGAAAGGCGAAAAGAACCCCGGAAGGGGAGTGAAATAGATCCTGAAACCGTATGCATACAAACAGTCGGAGCCTCCTTGTGGGGTGACGGCGTACCTTTTGTATAATGGGTCAGCGACTTACATTCAGTGGCAAGCTTAACCGAATAGGGAAGGCGTAGCGAAAGCGAGTCCGAACAGGGCGTCTCAGTCGCTGGGTGTAGACCCGAAACCAGGTGATCTATTCATGGCCAGGTTGAAGGCACGGTAACACGTGCTGGAGGACCGAACCCACTAACGTTGAAAAGTTAGGGGATGAGCTGTGGATAGGGGTGAAAGGCTAAACAAACCTGGAGATAGCTGGTTCTCTCCGAAAACTATTTAGGTAGTGCCTCACGTGATTACTGCTGGGGGTAGAGCACTGTTATAGCTAGGGGGTCATGATGACTTACCAACCTATGGCAAACTCCGAATACCGGCAAGTACAGCGTGGGAGACAGAGCACCGGGTGCTAACGTCCGGACTCAAGAGGGAAACAACCCAGACCGCCAGCTAAGGTCCCTAAAACGGGCTAAGTGGGAAACGAAGTGGGAAGGCACAGACAGTCAGGAGGTTGGCTTAGAAGCAGCCATCCTTTAAAGAAAGCGTAATAGCTCACTGATCGAGTCGTCCTGCGCGGAAGATGTAACGGGGCTCAAGCCAGTTACCGAAGCTGCGGATGCATGCGCAAGCGTGCGTGGTAGGAGAGCGTTCTGTAAGCCTGTGAAGGTGACTCGTAAGGGTTGCTGGAGGTATCAGAAGTGCGAATGCTGACATGAGTAGCGATAAAGGGGGTGAAAAGCCCCCTCGCCGTAAGTCCAAGGTTTCCTGCGCAACGTTCATCGGCGCAGGGTGAGTCGGCCCCTAAGGCGAGGCAGAGATGCGTAGCTGATGGGAAGCTGGTTAATATTCCAGCACCGTCGTGAGATGCGATGGGGGGACGGATGATGAAAGGTGATCGGGGTGTTGGATGTCCCCGTTGCTGCACCATAGAAGGCGCTTAGGTAAATCCGGGCGCGGGATTCAAGGGTGTGGCTGGACAGAGGTTTAGGCCTCTGGACTCATTGGCAGTTGTCCCAGGAAAAGCCTCTAAGCTTCAGTCTCACGAGACCGTACCGCAAACCGACACAGGTGGACGGGATGAATATTCCAAGGCGCTTGAGAGAACTCAGGAGAAGGAACTCGGCAAATTGATACCGTAACTTCGGGAGAAGGTATGCCCTGGTAGTGTGAGAGGCTCGCGCCTTGAGCACGAAGGGGCCGCAGTGAATCGGTGGCTGCGACTGTTTATTAAAAACACAGCACTCTGCCAAGACGAAAGTCGACGTATAGGGTGTGACGCCTGCCCGGTGCCGGAAGGTTAAGTGATGGGGTGCAAGCTCTTGATCGAAGCCCCGGTAAACGGCGGCCGTAACTATAACGGTCCTAAGGTAGCGAAATTCCTTGTCGGGTAAGTTCCGACCTGCACGAATGGCGTAACGATGGCCACACTGTCTCCTCCTGAGACTCAGCGAAGTTGAAATGTTTGTGATGATGCAATCTACCCGCGGCTAGACGGAAAGACCCCATGAACCTTTACTGTAGCTTTGCATTGAATTGTGAACCGGCCTGTGTAGGATAGGTGGGAGGCGTTGATACCGTGTCGCCAGATGCGGTGGAGCCACCCTTGAAATACCACCCTGGTCTGTTTGCGGTTCTAACCTTGGCCCGTTATCCGGGTTGGGGACAGTGCATGGTGGGCAGTTTGACTGGGGCGGTCTCCTCCTAAAGTGTAACGGAGGAGTACGAAGGTACGCTAGGTACGGTCGGAAATCGTGCTGATAGTGCAATGGCATAAGCGTGCTTGACTGTGAGACTGACAAGTCGAACAGGTGCGAAAGCAGGTCATAGTGATCCGGTGGTTCTGAATGGAAGGGCCATCGCTCAACGGATAAAAGGTACTCTGGGGATAACAGGCTGATTCCTCCCAAGAGTTCATATCGACGGGGGAGTTTGGCACCTCGATGTCGGCTCATCTCATCCTGGGGCTGTAGCCGGTCCCAAGGGTATGGCTGTTCGCCATTTAAAGAGGTACGTGAGCTGGGTTTAAAACGTCGTGAGACAGTTTGGTCCCTATCTGCCGTGGGCGTTGGATACTTGACGGAGCCTGCTCCTAGTACGAGAGGACCGGAGTGGACGCACCGCTGGTGTATCGGTTGTCATGCCAATGGCATTGCCGAGTAGCTATGTGCGGAAGAGATAAACGCTGAAGGCATCTAAGCGTGAAACTCGTCTGAAGATTAGGTATCCCGGGGGCTTGACCCCCCTGAAGGGTCGTCCGAGACCAGGACGTTGATAGGCTGGGTGTGGAAGCGCGGCAACGCGCGCAGCTAACCAGTACTAATGGCCCGTGCGGCTTGATCCTATAACCTTGCGGTTGATCCCCGCGCGCGCTCCCCCGTGGAGGTCGCGCGCACCGGACACCGAGGGTGACAAAGGATGCGCGTGTGTGCGTGTCGCTGCCCCAGGGACAGCGGCCGCTGATTTTGCAAACCTGTGTTGCGCTTCTTCCAATTGCGCGAGCCGGCCCCCGTCAGAGGGCCCGCCCGCAACCCGTTATGCTTGACGACCATAGCAAGGTGGACCCACTCCTTCCCTTCCCGAACAGGACCGTGAAACGCCTTTGCGCCGATGATAGTGGATGAACATCTGTGAAAGTAGGTCATCGTCAGGCTCTTATCGCCCAAAGCCCCTGCAGCGTATACTGCAGGGGCTTTGTCTTTTGGGCTCACGCGCCTGGGTCTTCGGATCGGCCGGCACTGGCTGACGGCTCCGTCAGAACGTACCGGCCGGCACGCGGAGAAGGACTGTGCCGCGCGGAGGCCGGGCTGGGGGCCCCGTTACTACAGTCCCCGCAGCAGCTCGGTCGTTTCGAAGGCTGGTAGACCCATGACTCCGCTGTGGCTGCCGGACAGGTGGCGGATGAACGCCGCGGCGCGCCCCTGAATGGCGTAGCTGCCGGCTTTTCCCAGCGGTTCGCCGCTGGAGCAGTAATCGCGGATGTCCTGCACGCTCAGCGGCCTGAAGGTCACCTCGCTGACGCTGACTGTTTCTCGCAGCTCGCCGTGTGCGGCCACTACGACCGCCGTATGGACCACATGGTGGCGGCCCGACAGCTTTGCCAGCATGGCCGCCGCGTCTGACAGATCGACGGGCTTTCCCAGTACCTGGCCGTCCAGGATGACGGTGGTGTCGGCGCACAGAATCGGCGCTTCTGACCAATTTCCGGGCCACTGCTCCGGGATCTGTTCCGGCTTCCCGCCTTTGGCCAGCCAGGCGCGGGCCCGCTGCGCTTTTTCTAGGGCGGTCCTGCGAACGTAATCTTCGGGCCGTTCACCCGGGAGGGACGGTTCGTCCTCTCCCTGGGGAGAGGGGACGCGAAGGATTCCATGGGCAATGTCCAGCTGGTCCAGGATCTCGTGACGCCGGGGGCTGCCCGAGGCAAGCAGGATGAAGGGATGCATGATTCGCTTTAAATTGGTTGGCCGTCCGCTGCGGGCCTGCAGTCACTGGCTGGAAAACCCGTGAGGGCCTGCACAGGCATTCAGGCGCGGTGATAGGGGTGCCCGGCAAGAATGCTCCAGGCCCGATAGATTTGCTCCGCGAGCAGGACCCTTACCATGGCGTGGGGCAGCGTGAGCGAGGAGAGCCGCAGAGTCTCCCGTGCCGTCTGCTTCAATGCCGGATCCAGGCCGTCGGGCCCGCCGATGATGAGTGCGACGTCCGATCCTGTCGCCTGCCAGGCCTTCAGGTGCCCAGCCAGCGCCATCGTGGTGACGTCCTGTCCGTGCTCGTCCAGAATGACGCGCAGGGCTTGGGCGGGGATCGCGGCCTCGATGCGTTGTGCTTCGGCGTGCATCATTTGCGGCACCGTCCGGCCCTGTGTGCGAGCATCCGCCTTGATCTCGTGCAGTTCCAGCGCGCAATCCTTGGGCATGCGCTTGGCGAAATCATGCCAGGCAGCCTGCACCCAGTCGGGCATTCGGGTGCCGACCGCGATCACCCGGAGTCTCATCGGGCGGCAGAGGCCATGTCACCGTCCCACGGCGTCGTGCCCGTGGGCAAAAGCTTCACGCGGACCGGCTTTGAGCCCCAAAGCTCCTCCAGATTGTAATAGCTGCGGATGGCAGGCTGCATGCAGTGGACGACGATGTCGCCCAGGTCGACCAGCACCCACTCGCCCGTATCCTCTCCTTCGAAGGCAAGGACACTCAGGCCTCCCTGCTTGGCCCGGTCGGCCACGTGGTGAGCGATGGCGCGCGTCTGGCGGTTGGAGGTGCCGCTGGCGATGATGACGCGATCGAACAGGCTGGTCAGTTCCATGGTGTTGAAGACCTTGATGTCCTGGGCCTTGGTGTCTTCCAGGGCGTCGATGATGAGGCGTTGCTGTTTTTGCAGGTTCATGAGAATAGGATGTCGGGCTGGTGAGGTCACCGGTGTCGATAGAGCTGATGGACGTGAATGTAGTCCAGCACACGCGGATCCAGCATATCATCCGCCGGCCGGCCTGCGGCCAGCGATCGTCGAATCGAGGTGGCGGAAATGTTCCGGGCGGTGAAGGGAATCAGTTGCAGTGCGCCGGCAGGCAAGGCTTTGGCGAGTGCCGGTGGCGTGGTCAATGGCGTACCCGGGCGCTGAGCCACGGCCAGTCGAACGAGTCGGATGATTTCGCGCCAATCGTGCCAGGTACAGAAGTTCACCAACTGGTCGGCACCCATGATCCAGGTATAGCGAGGCCCCTGGGGCAGGGCCCGCAGCGTGTCGAGGGTGTAGGTGGGGCCCGCGCGCTCCAGTTCCAGCGGGTTGACTTGCAGGCCCGGCTCGTCGCGGCATGCAAGCTCGAGCATGCGCAATCGGTGCTCGGGGCTGGCGTTCAGCGTGCTGCGCTGCCAGGGCTGGGCGGCGGGCAGCAGCTCCACGTGGTCCAATGCCAGCGTGTCCAGGGCGGCAAGCGCGAGCGCGATGTGGGCGCGATGGACGGGATCGAAGCTGCCGCCCAGAAGCCCGATTTCGGGGGCTAGAGCCATTCTCGGGGTTTGAGATAGGCTGCCAGCTCGGCCTCGGCCGAGCCGGGTTCCGGGGTCCAGTCGTAGCGCCATTGCGCCTGCGGCGGCATGGACAGCAGGATGGATTCGGTACGGCCGCCGGACTGCAGGCCAAACAGCGTCCCCCGGTCGTAGACCAGATTGAACTCGACATAGCGTCCGCGGCGGTAGGCCTGAAAGGCCCGCTCGGGGTCGCCATAGGGCGTGTCCATGCGCGCCCGGACGATGGGCAGGTAGGCCGGCAGGAAGCAATCCCCCACCGCGCGGGTCAGCGCGAAGCAGGTCTCGAAATCGGGAGTATTCAGGTCGTCGTAGAAGAGGCCCCCCACGCCGCGTGTCTCGTGGCGATGGCGCAGCAGGAAGTACTCGTCGCACCAGGCCTTGTAGTGGCGGTATTTGTCCTCGCCAAAGGGGGCGACGGCGTCGTGGCAGACCCGGTGAAAATGGCGTACGTCAGCTTCCACGGCGTAATAGGGCGTCAGGTCCAGCCCGCCGCCGAACCAGAAGACGTCCTGGTCGGGGCTGGCCCCGTGCGCCGCGAACATCCGCACGTTCATATGGGTGGTGGGAACGTGAGGATTGCGGGGATGCAGCACCATGGAAACTCCCATGGCTTCCCAGCTTCGCCCCGCCAATTCGGGCCTGTGGGCGCTGGCCGAAGGCGGCAGCGTACGGCCGCGCACGTGGCTGAACAGCACGCCCGCGCGTTCGAAGAGCCGGCCCCCTTCGCAGTAGCGCGTGAGGCCGCCGCCGCCTTCCGGACGTGTCCACGGGTCGTGACCGAAGGCGCTGCCTTCCAGGTCTTCCAGCGCATGGACGATGCGTTCCTGGAGCGTGGCGAGAAACTCGTGGACGCTATCGACAGGGACGTGCATGGATGCTCCTAGTCGTGTCGGGAATGATCGGTAAATGCCCGCCAGCCGATGTCGCGGCGATACTGGCGCCCCTCGAACAGCGTGAGATTGACCGCGTCATAGGCAGCTTGCTGTGCGCGGCGGATGGAATCGCCCAAGGCCGTGACGCAGAGGACGCGTCCGCCGTTGGTGACGAGCTTCCCGTCGTGAACGGTCGACCCTGCATGAAAGGTCATGCAGGAATCCGTGTCGGGGGCCAGGGCCGTGATGGCATCGCCTTTGCGAGGGGCGTCCGGGTAGCCGGCCGCCGCCAGGACTACGCCCACCGCGGCCCGCCGATCCCAGACGATTTCGGCCTGATCCAGCGTGCCATGGACAGCGTGTTCGAGCGTTTCGGAAAAGTCGCTTTTCATGCGCAGCATGATAGGCTGCGTTTCGGGGTCGCCCAGGCGGCAGTTGAACTCCAGAACCTTCAGGCTGCGCGTGGCATCCAGGCCGTCGCCGATCATCAGTCCCGCGTAGAGGAACCCCGTATAGGGGATGCCGTCGCGCGCCATTCCGTGGATGGCCGGCTGGATGATTTCGCGCATGATGCGGTTGTGCAGGGCCGGGCTCACGATAGGGGCCGGCGAATAGGCGCCCATGCCGCCCGTGTTGGGACCGGCGTCACCATCCCGCAACCGCTTGTGGTCCTGACTGGTCGCCAGCGGCAACACATGCTGGCCGTCGCACATCACGATGAAGCTGGCTTCTTCGCCTTCGAGATAGTCTTCCACGACCACGCGAGCCCCCGCTGCGCCGAACCTGCCGTCGGCACCCAGCATATGGTCGATCGCCTGCAGCGCATCATCCAGCGCCAATGCGACGACGACGCCCTTGCCGGCCGCCAGGCCGTCGGCCTTGACCACGATGGGCGCGCCGTGTGCCTGGATGTAGGCTCGGGCTTCATCGGCGTCCGTGAAGGTGCGTGAGGCTGCAGTGGGGATGTTGTGGCGCTGCATGAAGGATTTTGCGTAGTCCTTCGAGCTTTCGAGTTGTGCCGCTTCGCGCGTTGGCCCGAAGATGAGGAGGCCTGCCGCGCGGAACGCATCCACGATGCCGTCCGCCAGAGGGGCCTCGGGGCCCACCACTGTCAGGCCGACTCTTTCCTGCTGCGCAAAGGCGACGAGGGCGTCCGTATCCTGCAGTGGCAGATTTTCCAATGGGTACCGGTTGGCCGTGCCGCCGTTGCCGGGAGCCAGATAGACCTTCTGGACTCGGGGGGACTGCGCCAGACGCCAAGCCAGGGCATGTTCACGGCCGCCCGCACCGATGACCAGCAGCTTCATGCCGTTTCGTCGAAAACGGCGGTGGTGTAGACATCCTGGACGTCATCCAGGCTCTCGAGGAGGTCGATGATTCTTTGCATGCGTTCGGCATCTTCGCCCTGGAGCAGGACCTCCGACAGCGCTTTCATGACCACGTCGTGAACTTCGGGCACCAGGCCGGCTGCATCGAAAGCCTGCTTGAGCGCAGGATATTGGGCCGGCTCGCAAGTCACCTCGATCATGCCTTCGTCGTCGGACTGAACGTCCTCGGCGCCGTTCTCCAGGGCCACCTCCATGACCTTGTCTTCGGAGGTCCCTGGCGCGAACAGGAATTGGCCGCAGTGCTTGAACATGAAGGACACGGAGCCGTCGGTCCCCAGGTTGCCCCCGTTCTTGGTGAGCGTGTGGCGGACCTCGGATACGGTGCGCTGGCGGTTGTCCGTCATGCAATCGATGATCACGGCCGCGCCGCCTATGCCGTAGCCTTCGTAGCGGATCTCTTCATAGTTGGCGTCCTCCGCATTGCCCGAGCCCCGCTGGGCGGCGCGCACGATGTTGTCCTTGGGCATATTGGCGGCGGTGGCCTTGTCCCAGGCCAGTCGCAGACGCGGATTGGCGTCCGGGTCCGGTCCGCCGGCGCGCGCAGCGACGGTGACTTCACGGATGATCTTGGTCCAGAGCTTGCCGCGCTTGGCGTCTTGGCGCCCTTTGCGGTGCTGGATGTTTGCCCATTTGCTGTGTCCGGACATGATGTGTCGTATCGAAGAGGGTGGAGGGTGAACAGGTGATTTTAACGCGAGTGCCCGATCCGGTAGCGCCGCCGCCCAATGGGCGGCAGACCCCGTCAATCTGTACGGGCGGGGCTCACTGCGGCGGGCGGTGCGGCGGGGCCTTCAGTGTGGCGAGTGCCGGACCAGACAATGGCTCCGATAATGAGGGCGCCGCCGATCAAGGCGCGGACAGAAGGGTATTGCGCGAAGAGGATGGCCGCAAACAGGATGGCGTAGACGGGTTCGAGCGCGAGCACGATGCCAGCGGTTCGCGCCTTCAGTTTTGCCAGGCAGGAAACCAGCAGCGAATGCGACAGCGCCGTGCAGAATACGCCCAGCATGAAGATCCAGAGCCAATCCACGGCCCGGAGCGTGGTGAATTCGCCCAGGCACCAGGGCAGTGTGAGCGTTGCGACGACCAGGTTCTCCCAAGCCGCGAGTTCACGTGCCGGCACCTGGGTGACCGCTTTGCGGTTGGCGAGTGTAAACAGCGCAAAGGACAGTCCTGAAACGATGGCCCACCCCAGGCCTATGGTGGCCTGGTTGCGGAAATCGAAAGAAGGCGTCACCAGCACCAGGCCGGCCGTCACCAGCAGCACCACCGCCCATTCGGACGCACGCGTGCGCTCCTTGAACAGGAACCCTTCGAACAGGGTGATGAACGCCGGAAAGCTGGCGAATCCCAGCGTGGCGATGGCGATGCCGCCGATCTTGACTGCCACGAAGAAGGTCGTCCAATGAATGGCCAGCAGCACGCCTGCGAGCAGCAGTACCCAGATCGGCCGGCGGTGGGGCGCCGGCGCGCTCGGACGATGTCTGGCCTGCAGCATGAAGAGCAGCAGTGTCACCGTGGCGAACGACGCCCTGCCTGCGGTGATCAGTGTTGCGCTTCCCTGGATCAGTTCGCCAAAGATACCGGTCAATCCGAACAGCACGGCCGTCACGTGGATGGCGATCTGAGCTTGGCGGGGATTCATGCTAGTCTGGTCGATGGACGAAAAACAGGGCCCGCGCGGGCCGGAGGATAAGACAGTGGAAAAAGCTCAGGTCATTCGCTTGGAGCAGCATGGCGGCCCGGAGGTCATGCATCTGGCACAGGTCGATGTGCCGCCGGTTGCCCCCGGCGAGATTCGGATCCGCCAGAAGGCCATCGGACTGAATTTCATCGACATCTATTGTCGCACGGGGCTGTATCCTCATGAGCTGCCCCATGGCCTGGGTATGGAGGCGGCCGGCGTCGTCGAGGAGGTCGGCTCGGCGGTCACCCATCTGCGCGTCGGCGATCGCGTGGCCTACGGGCAGAGTCCCCTTGGCGCATATGCCGACGTGCGCAACGTGCCGGCCTCGAACGTCGTCGCCATTCCGGATTCCGTCAGCTTTGAGCAGGCGGCCGCGCTCATGCTGAAAGGCCTGACCGTGCAATATCTGTTTCGCCAGACCTATCGCCTCAAGGGCGGCGAAACCATTCTGTTTCATGCGGCCGCCGGCGGCGTGGGGCTGATTGCGTGTCAGTGGGCGCGGGCACTGGGGGTGCGCTTGATCGGCACGGCTTCGTCGCCTGAAAAGGCAGCGCTCGCGCGCCAGCATGGCGCCTGGGAGGTCATCGATTACACCCGGGAAGATGTGGCGGCGCGGGTGGCGGAACTCACCGATGGGAAAAAGGTCCCGGTGGTTTACGACGGCGTGGGGAAGAGCACCTGGGAGACGTCACTGAACTGTCTGCAGCCGCGCGGGCTGATGGTGAGTTTCGGGAACGCGTCCGGTCCGGTCGAGGGCGTGAATCTCGGAATCCTGGCCGCCAAGGGATCCCTGTATGTGACCCGCCCCATCCTGCATGCTTACGTGGCGACCACCCAGGCCATGCAGGCGGCTGCCAGTGAAATGTTCGACCTGGTGACCAGCGGCAAGCTGAATGTGGTCATCGGTCAACGGTTCGCACTGAAGGACGCGGGGCTGGCCCACGAAGCGCTCAAGAGCCGCCACACCACCGGGGCGACGGTTCTGACGCTGGATTGATCGCCGAGTAGAGCCCAGGGTGCCGGGCGCACCGGCAGCGCCCGCCTGCACGAACGCCGCCGCGAGGCGGCCGTGGGTGCGCGGGCTGGCGGGTCGCCCGGCACCCGCCGCTATCGCAGCCCGGGCCCAACATTCAAGCGTTCTGGTGGTAGGCGGTGAGGCGGTCGACTTCTTCGCGTGAACCAAGAATGACACCGGTTCGCTCGTGCAGCGCCTGCGGCTGGATATCCAGGATCCGGCCATGGCCGTCCGTGGCGCGGCCGCCCGCCTGTTCGATCAGGAAGCTCATCGGGTTCGCCTCGTACATCAGGCGCAGCTTGCCCTTCTGACCGCCTTTGCGCGCGTCGCGCGGGTACATGAAGACCCCGCCGCGCGTCAGTATCCGGTGCACGTCGGCCACCATGGACGCGATCCAGCGCATGTTGTAGTTCTTGCCGCAGGGGCCGGTTTCGCCTTGGAGACATTCCTCGATGTAGCGGCGCACGGGGTTGTCCCAGTGCCGCATGTTCGACATGTTGATGGCAAATTCGGCGGTCTGCTCGGGGATGCGGATGTTTTCGTGGGTCATCAGCCATGATCCCATTTCGTGGTCCAGCGTGAATCCCATGACGCCCGCTCCGACCGTCAGCACCAGCATGGTCTGTGGACCGTAGATGGCGTAGCCCGCCGCGACCTGCCGAGTCCCGGGTTGGAGAAAGTCCGCTTCGGTGACTTCCCGGCCAGCCGCGTCGGGCGGCACCTGCAGCACGGAAAAGATGGTTCCGATCGAGACGTTCACATCAATGTTGGATGAGCCGTCCAGCGGATCGAACAGCAGCAGGTTCTGGCCTCGTGGGTAGTCGTCGGGGATGCGGTGGATGGTCTCCATTTCCTCGGATGCCATGGCCGCGAGACTGCCGCCCCATTCGTTGGCCTCGAGCAGGATTTCGTTGGTCAGCACATCCAGTTTTTTCTGTATCTCGCCCTGGACGTTCTCGGTGCCCAGGCTGCCCAGGACGCCGCCCAGGGCACCTTTGCCGATGGTGGTGCTGATCGCCTTGCAGGCGCGCGAAACGGTTTCGAGCAGCAGGCGGACGTCGGCGGAGACCGACTGGTGCTGCCGCTGTTGCTCGACCAGGTATTGCGTCAGAGTTTTGTGTTTCAAGTGAGGGTCCTTTTTGTTGCCGGTATGGGGTCAGGCGTCCAGTGCCTTGGACACGATTTCGCGCACGTTGCGGGAGAGCCCGGGGTGCTCGCGAACGCGCCGGAGCGCCGCCTGCATGCCGCCGCGGGCGGTGGGTTCGTGGCGCGACCAGTTGTCGAACGCGCGCGACAGGCGCGAGGCGACCTCGGGGTTGAGCTGGTCCAGTGCCAGCACCTGCTCGGCCCAGAAATCATAGCCTTCCGGCGTATGCAGTGCACTGAAGTTCTCCAGGCAGAAGCGGAAGATGACGGAGCGGGCTCGGTTCGGGTTGCGCAGCGAGAAGTCCGGCAGCGCCATCAGGGCGCGCACGTCGGCCACCGTACGGGATCGGGCGCTCGCCTGCACACCGAACCAGCGATCGAGGACGAGGGGGTCCTCGTGCCAGCGCGCGTGGAACTGTTCGAGCAGGTCGTCGCAATGCTGCGGCGCGTGATTCAGCAGCACGGTCAGGGCGCCCATGCTCTCGGTCATGTTGCGGGCGTTCTGATATTGCGCGCGCGCTTGTTCGATGGCCTGGGGCGCCGGCGTGGCAGCCAGATAATCCAGTGCCAGATTACGCAGGCTGCGGCGGCCTGCCGCCACGGGATCCGGCGAATACGGCGTATCGCCGCCGTCCAGGGATTCGTAGGTCTGCTGCCATTGCATCGCCAGTCCGGTGGCCAGCGTTTGTTGGGCGTGGATCCAGACTGCGACCACGGCTTGCGGGTCCAGCGGTTCGTTGCGTTCGATGACTTCGCGTTGGGCCGGCAGCGTGAGGAGCTGCGTCTTGTACGCCGGCGACAAGGTTCCGTCATCCAGTGCGGCGCGCCAGACGGCCAGCAGCGGCGCCGGGTCGGGCCTGGCCGTGTTGGCGCGGTGCGCGCGGATGCCATCCGACAGATAGCGGTGGGCGACCTCCTGGGTCGCGTCCCAGCGTGCAAACGGGTCGGTATCGTGGCGCGCGAGGACGGCAAGGTCGTCTGTGCTGCGGTTCGCTTCGATAATCACGGGCGCAGAAAAGCCGCGCAACAGCGACAGGACGGGGCGGGCGGGGATATCCTCCAGCGTCCAGGACTGGCTGGCCTGCCGCAGTTCCAGGATCAGGGTGTCTTGTTCAGCGCCTTGCATTCGCAGCGTCATGGGGCGGCCGGATTCGTCGAGCAGACCGATGGCGAATGGAATGTGCAAAGGCGGCTTGTCCATGGACGGGATCTGGCGGGTTTCCAGGCCGACGGATGCACAATGTTGCGACAGCGTGATCTGGAGATGGCGTGCGGCGGCATCGTAATGCGTCTGTACCCGCACGCGCGGGGTCCCGGCCTGCTGGTACCAGCGGCGAAAGACGGAAAAATCGTGCCCCGGATTCTGCGCCTTGTAGACCGATTCCATCGCAGCCACGAAATCGTCGCAGGTGACTGCCTGCCCGTCGTGGCGGCGAAAATATTCGTCCATGCCTGCGCGGAAACCCTCTTCTCCGAGCAACGTGTGCTGCATTCGGATGACTTCGGCGCCTTTTTCATACACGGTGGCTGTATAGAAGTTGGCGATTTCCTGATAGCTGTCCGGGCGAATGGGATGGGCCATGGGGCCGGCATCCTCGGGAAATTGGGCCAGCCGCAGCGTGTGGACGTCCTCGATTCGTTTGACGGCCCGTGCGCTGGCCGCCGCCCGGTCGGCGAGACCATCGGCCAGCATGTCTGCCGAGAACTCCTGTTCCCGGAAGACGGTCAGCCCTTCTTTCAGCGAGAGCTGGAACCAGTCGCGGCAGGTGACGCGGTTGCCGGTCCAGTTATGGAAGTACTCGTGGCCGATGACCGCCTCGATGCGCCGGTACGTGGTATCCGTTGCTGTGGCCGGATCGGCCAGGACATAGGCGGCGTTGAAGACGTTCAGGCCCTTGTTTTCCATGGCCCCCATATTGAAGTCACGCGCTGCGACGACCATGAACCGATCCAGGTCCAGTTCCAGCCCGAAGCGCCGTTCGTCCCAGTGCAGGGCCCGGGCCAGGCAGTCCAGCGCCCAGTGGGTCTGTTCGCGGTAGCCGCGATCACTGTAGACCTGCAGCAGGACCGTGCGTCCACTGCGCGTGATTTCAGTGCGCTCCAGACAGTCGAAGTCGCCGGCCACCAGCGCGAACAGGTAGCAGGGCTTGGGATGAGGGTCGCGCCACAGGGCTTGCTGGCGACCGTCGGCCAGGCGGGTCTGCTCGATCAGGTTGCCGTTGGAGAGCATCAGCGGGAAAGCCTCCGGATCGCCGCGCAGGACGACTTCGTAGCGCGACATCACGTCGGGACGGTCCGGGAACCAGGTGATGCGGCGAAATCCCTGTGCCTCGCACTGCGTGAAGAGACTGTCACCGGATACGTACAGGCCCATCAGTTTGGTATTCAGCACCGGATGGCACAGGCTGGTGATACGCAGGCTGAAGGGCTGGTTTGCCTCGGGAGGCGTCAGGCGCAGCGTTTCGTCGTCCAGTTGATAGTCGCCGGGCTTCAGAGCCTGTCCGTTCAGCTCGATTTCCACGAGCTCCAGATCTTTGCCGTGCAGCACCAAGGGGGCGGGTCCGGGGCCGACCGGCTCTATTCTCAGTTCGGAGGTGACGCGGGTGGTCTGGGCATCCAGGTCGAATTCCAGGCGCACCGTGGGCAGGCGGTATGGGTAGGGGCTGTAGTCCTGCCGGTGAATGGTTTGGGCGATGTCTGTGCGCATGAAGAATCCCGGGAAAATCATCTCGATGGCGGTATTGTAGTCGTGTGTGCGCCGGCCCGAGCCTGTATCGGAGTGCTACGCCAGCTATCGTAAAGCGGGCGCGCCGCCTATGATGGAAGCGTTGTAAATGTTGGAATGAGACGTCGGTATGCGAAGTACCTCAGCAGAATTCTTGCACGTGCGGCGCCCGGGTATCGGACGTTGGCTCATCGGTCTGTTTTTGGCGCTGTCGCTGGGCGGTTGCGCGTCGGTGTTTTCCGCCCAGGTGTCGCGTTATCAGCAATGGCCCGCAGGGACGGACGGTGCCCTCTACCGGGTAGAGCCGGACGCGCAACAGCGGAATAATCTGCAGTTTCAGACTTACGCCGATTCAGTGCGGGCGGCCCTGGGGCCTACAGGGCTGGTCGAAGCGCGGGACCGGGCACAGGCGCGGTTCATCGTTCACATTGAGTATTCCAGCGCGCTCGAAAGAACCTTGGAGCAGCGCCCGGTCGATCCCTATTTTTATCCGGGTCCTTATTACCGGCCATGGGGCTGGGGCTATGGACCGGCCGTGCAAAACGTCGTGGTGGATGTTTATCGGCTGACGCTGTCGGTGCGCATCGACGATCTGTCCCAGCGGGGACAAGAAGTCTACCGGGCGACTGCGGAAACGGGCAGCTCCCGGAATCAGTTGGGTGCCGCCATCCCGTACCTGGCGCGGGCGCTGTTTGACCGGTTTCCCGGACGCAACGGCGAGACCATCCAGGTACGGTATCCTGTGGAATAGGATCCAGTCAGGCGGCCTGGATCAGAAAGGACGAACGCGGCGTGCCGGACGCTTCGGCGTCGCTGATCCAACGCGGCGGTTTGCCGCGCCCCGTCCAGGTAGCTTTGGTTTCGGGGTGCTGGTATTTGGGTGCAATCACGCGCTTGGTGGCGGTGCTTGACTTGTTCGGGGTCGTGGCCCGCCGTCCCGTGGCCTTGCGGCTGAATGCGGCGGCGATTTCCTCGGGGGTAATGTCATATTCGCGCATGGTCCGGACGACCGAGGTAATGACCGGTTTGCGCTGTTTGATTTGTAGCGATTGCATTTGCTTCTCGAGCTTCGAGATTTCTTTTTGAATGCGGGATTTTTGAGTGGTGTAGTTGGTCCGGGTCATCAATGGCTCCGTGGATGGGGTTCGAAATGAACCGTATGCTTTGAATCGGAGTCCATTTTAATCAAAGTGGATAATCCATGTCTCGTTTCTCTGTGACGAATTTCATTGGCCGGAATGATTGTCGGGGTGATTCATGAGCGGGCCACTTTCTTCAATGGCAGTGGCAGCCGTTCAGATGGTGTCGGGCACGTCGGTGGAACAGAACCTGGCCCAGGCGGCGCAGTGGATCGCGGTGGCTGCGGAGGGCGGCGCCAGACTGGTGGCACTGCCGGAATATTTCTGCCTCCTGGGGCGGCATGACGGGGACAAGCTTGCGGTCGCGGAGACAGCCGGCTGTGGACCCATTCAGGATTTTCTGGCTGATCAGGCGCGGCGTCATGGGATCTGGCTGGTTGGTGGGACTTTGCCCTTGAAAAGTCCGGACCCCGTTCGCATCTACAATACCTGCCTGGTGTTTGCTCCCGACGGCACAGTCCGCGTTCGATACGACAAGATTCATCTCTTTGGTTTCAGCAAGGGCTCGGAATCTTATGACGAATCCCGGTCGATTCAGGCTGGAGCAGGGGCGCCGCCCGTTTTCGAGTTGCCCGTTGGAAGGACAGGCCTCGGAATCTGCTACGACCTGCGCTTTCCGGAGTTTTTCCGCGCGCAGGGCGATGTAAGCTTGATGGTGTTGCCAGCGGCCTTCACCTGGACCACGGGTTCTGTACACTGGGAAATTCTGCTGCGGGCGCGCGCGATCGAGAACCAGTGCTATGTGCTGGCCAGTGCCCAGGGTGGTCGGCACGATAATGGCCGTCGCACCTGGGGGCATTCGATGCTGGTCGACCCCTGGGGGGAAATCCTCGCATGTGTCCCGGAGGGTCCGGGCCTTGCGGCGGGAATTGTGGATGTGGCGCGGATCGATACGGTGCGGGAATCTCTGCCCTCGTTGCGCCATCGAGTCATGTGATGTTTTTGGATGCTGCTTCATGAAGATGCGTGAACCCGGGCTCGAAGCCCTGAATGCGGCGCGATCGCTGCTGCTGGACCCCTGGGGACTGGACGAATCGGACCTGGCGCGCGCGCTGGCCGAGATCCACACCCACCGGGTCGATTATGCGGATCTGTATTTTCAATATAGTTGTTCGGAGAGCTGGGGCCTTGAAGAAGGCATTGTCAAGACCGGCAGTTTTTCGATCGACCAAGGGGTGGGCGTTCGCGCCATCAGCGGCGAGAAAACGGCTTTTGCGTATTCCGACAGCCTGTCGCCGGCCGCGTTGCTGTCTTCCGCCCAAGCGGTGCGCACGATTGCCCGGCAGGGCTCCGGACGCCGCAAGGTCGACGGAGGGACGCAGGCGACCCATCAGCTTTATCGGGCGGTGAATCCGGTCGACTCACTGTCGGCGCCCGACAAGGTCGCGCTGCTGGAACGGGTCGAGCGCATGGCGCGTGCGGCGGATCCCGAGGTCATCCAGGTCATGGCCGGCCTGGCGGCCGAATACGATGTGGTTCTTGTGGCGGGCAGTGACGGCCGGCTGGTGGCGGACGTACGCCCGCTGGTGCGCCTGTCGGTGACGGTCATCGCTGAACGCGCAGGTCGCCGCGAGATGGGCCATGGCGGGGGCGGTGCGCGCACGGGGCTGGCTTATTTCACGGACGACATCCTGCGCGGTTATGTCGAGCGTGCGGTGCATGAGGCACGCGTCAATCTGGAGGCGCGACCAGCGCCGGCCGGCCAGATGACCGTCGTGCTGGGCTCCGGTTGGCCGGGCATTTTGCTGCACGAAGCCGTGGGTCACGGGTTGGAGGGTGATTTCAACCGGAAGGGTTCCAGCGTATTTTCCGGACGCATCGGCGAGCAGGTGACCTCCAAGGGGGTCACGGTCGTCGACGACGGCACGATGCCGGATCGGCGCGGATCCCTGAACGTGGACGACGAGGGGCATCCCACCCAGCGTAATGTGCTGATCGAAGACGGGGTCCTGCGCGGGTACATGCAGGATTCCCTGAATGCGCGGTTGATGAAGCAGGCGCCCACCGGCAACGGTCGACGCGAATCGTATGCGCACCTGCCCATGCCGCGCATGACCAATACCTACATGCTCGCCGGGCGCGAGGACCCGCAGGACATCATCGCCTCCGTGGATCGGGGCTTGTATGCTGTGAACTTTGGCGGCGGCCAGGTGGATATCACCAGCGGCAAGTTTGTCTTCTCGGCTTCGGAAGCCTATCTGATCGAAAATGGCAAAGTCACCTATCCCGTGAAGGGCGCGACGCTGATTGGCAGCGGGCCTGATGCCATGAGCCGTATCGGCATGATCGGCAACGACCTGGCGCTGGACTCGGGCATTGGGACGTGTGGCAAGGAAGGCCAGAGCGTGCCGGTAGGGGTTGGCATGCCCACGCTGCGAATGGATGGTCTCACAGTGGGCGGAACCGCCTGAGCGGCGATTCTCCGTCCTGCCCGGGGATGGTCATCGGTCGCCCGGCCGGCAAAGAGCGGGGCGTGCCTTATGCGTGGGTGGGGATCGGCACGTCCGTGCGGTCGAAAACCTGGCGCAGGTAGGCCAGGAACGTCTCGTCCGTGCAGTGAACCTTTCCGGGGCTGTCGGGCAGCTTGGCAGTCGGCATGCCGTTGCAGTAGAACAGTTTCATGACGATGTTCAGCGGATCAGGGCCCAGGTCGTTGCTCAAATTCGTCCCGATACCGAAGGCGAGCTGCACGCGGTCGGCAAAATGCCGGTAGATGCGTAGCGCGCGAGGCAGATCGAGTCCGTCCGAGAACACGAATCGCTTGGTGGCCGGATCGATGCGCAGCGCCTGGTAGTGGGCAATGGCCTGTTCCCCCCACGCGATGGGATCGCCCGAATCGTGCCGCAGCCCGTCGAACAGCTTGGCCAGGTACAGATCGAAATCCGCCAGGAACGCTTTCATCCCCACTACGTCGGTGAGTGCAATGCCCAAGTCCCCGCGATATTCCTGAACCCAGTCTTCCAGGGCCGTGCGCTGGAAGTCGCGCAGCCGGACCTTGCCGAAGGCCTGGTACGACTGCAGGTATTCGTGTGCCATGGTTCCGACCGGAATGAGTTCGCACTCCCGGGCCAGGGCCACGTTGGACGTACCGGTCACATATTGGGGAACCTGGTCGCGCAGCGTTTTCAGGACTTCCGCCTGCCAGGTGCGGGAAAAGCGGCGACGCAGGCCGAAGTCGGAGATCTGGAGCGGGAAGCGGCGTTTGGCTTCCCGGGAAAATTCTTTCAGCAGATCGATCTTGCCTTGCAGGCGGCGGCGCCCTTCGGCCAGGACTTCCGGCGTGTGGTGGCGGCGGAAGTAAAGTTCGTTGACGATGGCCAGCACGAAGATTTCGAAGGCCATGACATGAACCTGAGGGCCGCGCGCCACGATGCTGATGCCGTCCCCATCCGGCGCTACTGTGATGAAGCGCCGCTGGAAGTGAAACAGCGACAGGAAATCCACGAAATCCGGCTTGATGTAGCGCAGGCCGCCCAAGTAATCCAGTTCATCCTGACGGAATCGCAGGGTGCACAAGTGGTCAATCTGCCGCTGCACCTCTGAAACCAGGGAAGCCAGCGGAAATTCGGGCGGGGTGCGGCAGATGAAGCGATATTCAGCCTGGGCAGCAGGGTGCCGATGCAGCAGGGCTTGCCACATCGTGAACTTGTACAGGTCGGTGTCCAGCAGAGATTCGATGATCGGCTGGAAGGGGGCGGATGGCATGCTGCGGGGTCTCGTGGTGTCTCACAGGACCATGTTACAGGATTTTTAGTGGGCGACTCCGCATTGCGGATATTGGCCAGTGGCGAAACTAGCGCCGCGATTCCGCACGAGGGGCGGGTGAGTGGCTCCATTCCGGGGTGGACGAAAAATTTTTCTCAGAGTGGCGGACAGTCTGAAGGTTCACTACGCGGCTTGCTGTTTGCCCTTCCATGGTGCATGAGCTCGTGCAGGCACTTGGCTGGGTCGTACAAGACCCATCAGGTCGGCGTGGCGGTCGTGCCCAGCTTGGCGGCCAGCAGCAGCACATTGCAGAGCACGATGGCCTCGGCGGCGAGAACGTTGGTAAAGCCGCGCAACGCACCCGCCCGACCGGCATCCAGGCGCACCATCCAGACCCAGCGGTTCCAGCTGCCTAAAATCACGGCCACCACGACCAGCGCCAGTTTGGCGAGCAATATCCACAGGTACGGCGACCCCCAGACGTGGGCCGCTCCTCCGAGCGTCCGAAAGGCATTCACGACGCCTGTTGCCGCCACCAGGGGAACGACGATGGTCGCGAGCGAAGAGAGCCGATGAGCCAGCCCGCACTGCTCTGACGGCGCCCAAGTCTTCCAAAAGCACAAAAGGCGAACGAACACCAAGGCCGAACCGACCCACAGGCACGCTGCGAGGACGTGCGCGGTATGCACCATGACGGCGACGCTGAAGAACCCATGGTCGGCTGCATGTCCTGTGGCGGCGCGTGCATAGGCAAGAAGAACCAAGCCGGAAGCCCAGAGCACCTGTGTGTGCGGCGGCAGGCTTTCAACCGCCTGCCATGCAGTGTGCCCCAGAAACGCAGCCAGCATCAGGATGAGCCAAGCGCAGGCCGCTACCCAAACCATTGCGCCGAAATCCGTCCCCGTGAGAACAATCCAGAGGTAGCCCGTAAAATCGGCGGCGCCGGTATCGGTCATGGCCACCGTCGCCACGCTCAGGTAAACAACGAGCCCCAGTCCCAGCAGCACGACGGCCACGCGCAGGACAGCGAGCATCGGCTTCCGGTCCCGCTGTGGAACCGCACCAGACATCACCAACACGCCCCCCACGACAGAAAGCGTTGCATCGACCCAGAAGGAAAAAAGCGGCTGTAACCAATTGGCGGCCACGCTGACCATGCTCTGCTACTTGACGGTGAAGGTATAGCCGCCATGCGTGCGATGGCCATCGTCTGCCACCGCGACCCACTGAACCGTGTACTGTCCCGGAGACAGTTTTGGCAAAGTCACCTCCAGCGACTTGTGACCACTATCCGTGACATGGGCCTTTGCCGTGTTGACCTGCTTGCCCTGTGCATCCAGCACGTTCAGGCGGCTGAGGGCGGCTTCGATCGGCTCGGTGTAGACGACGGTGACCGCCGCAGGAGCGCTGATGGTCGTATTCGGGGCAGGCGTCTGCTGCACTGGATGGGCGTGCGCCCAAGCTTCGCCCGTGCTCCCGAGCAGAAGCAGAGTCGTAGCGGCCGCGATGGAAAATGAGGTCTTCATGACGGTATACAACATAGTGACGCCTTATCCTAGAGTGTACCCAGCAACATCAAGAATCATATAGCAAACACGGCACAGATCAGTGGGTCTTCGACGGGGCACGTGCCGCGAGGGTATCGATGTCAAGCCCCGTGCAACCGCTGCTTTAGCCATCCGCCTTACTTGGAAGATGCCAGCACCGGATACCGGTCTGCTTACATCGGACACCAGTGCCTGGCCGGATTCAGAGGATATAAAACGATACAACCCAACCCATGTGGGCGACAGGACACTTGAAGAGGCGCAACGGGGCAGTCTGGCAAATCGTGCAGGAGTGCGCCGAGGGCGTCTTACGCTGGATCGACAAGCCTTCGGGCAACGAGGCTGCCGATCACTTAGGCGCACCCGCACCGGCACTCACGCTCCTACCCCGACAGCCCTGACGTGGCCAGATGACTGGCGTCTGCTCGCAGGTGCCGAGCCGACGGGAATTTTCATGTCCCTGCATGTTGTGCATGCAGGACGGCGCGTTGCAGGTCTCGATCCAGTTTCATGTGCTTGGCTCCTTGTTCGTGGGCCTGCGGAGGGCAGAGCCTTGATTCTGAGAGCCAAGGCGCCAGTCGAGGCTCGCGATTTTTGGAATCCTGTTTACGGATCGCTTACAGAACGACGAGAAGACAAGAACGCCAACCGCAATGGATGGCGTAAGTGTCTGATTTCATTGGTGCCGGCTAGAGGAGTCGAACCCCCGACCTTCGCATTACGAATGCGCTGCTCTACCAACTGAGCTAAGCCGGCCAGCCGCGAGCCGCAAGGGCTAGCGGTATCGGTGAAGGCGCGTTTTGCCGCCCCCACCAAAGCCAGCAATTATACATGGATTCACTCGCTGTGTGCCTCGCGGTGTGCGGCGACGGCTTCTGGAAACAGGTCCCAGCAGGCGATGAACAGTGCAGCGAACAGCGGCCCGATGACAAAGCCGTTCAGTCCGAATGCCGACAGTCCCCCCAGTGTGGAGATCAGCACGACGTAGTCGGGCAGCTTGGTGTCCTTCCCGACCAGGATGGGTCGAAGGAGGTTGTCGATGAGGCCGATGACCAGAATGCCGAAAACGGTGAGCACGATGCCTTGCCACAAAGCGCCGGTGACCAGGAAGTAGATGGCAACCGGTACCCAGATGAGCGAAGCGCCCACGGCGGGGAGCAGGGACAGGAATGCCATCAGCACGCCCCAGAATAGCGCGCCCTGGATGCCCAAGAAGGCGAACATCAGGCCGCCCAGCAGCCCTTGCGTGGCAGCGATGACGATGTTGCCCTTTACGGTGGCCCGCACGACGGTCGAGAATTTCTGAAACACGTCGCGGCGATGCGCGTCCTCCAGCGGGATCAGCCGTTTCATGGTGGGCACCATTGACGGCCCATCGCGCAGCAGGAAGAACAGGAGATACAGCATCACGGCCAGGCCCACCACGAACTGAAACGTGTTCTGACCGATGCTGACGGCCTGGCGCGCCAGGAACTGGCTGCCTTGCAGGGCGCCCGCCGAAAGCTTTTCCCGGAGACTGAACAGGTCCCCCAGTCCGATGGAATTCAACCACCCATGCGCCGAGGGCGGCAGGGCGGAGATGACCTGCTCGTAGTACTGGCCCAGATTGAACTGCCCGCGGTTGATCCGGTTGTAAATGCCGGCCACCTCATTGGCCAGTGCCCCGGCGACGAACAGCAGCGGGAGGATGACCATCAGCGTGATGCACAAGACCGTGATGAATGCGGCAAGATTGGGATGACGGTCCTTCATGGCGTGATGCAGCGCTCGGTGCACGGGGCTGAAGATCACGGCCAGTACGGTGCCCCAGAAGATTGCCGGGTAGTAGGGCAGCAGGATGCTGATGAAGGCGATGGAAACCGCCGTGAGCAGCAGCAGAAAACTGCGGAAGTGGAGTGTCGGCATGAGCGCGCAGGGGGCGGAAATGCCCAGTGTATCGGATGTGACGAAGAGACGCCGCAGACCAGTGCCTGCGGCGTCTCTTCGTCACCAGGAAATCGCTGCGCGTCCACGTGGCTCCGGACGAAGCCGCGTGTGCGCGCCGGGATTACTTGGTGGTCGTGCTGCTGTGCTTTTTGGTCATCATCTTGTGATGCTTGGCGGTCTTGTGCGCCTTGGCGTGGTGTTTGGTGGCCTGCTTTGCGGTGTGTTGTGTGGCTGCCGCAGGCGCCGCAGCTGGCGCTTCGGCTGCGTAGGTAGGCGCGAAGGCGGCGAGGCTGAGGGCGACTGCCGAGCAGGCAGACAAGAGGGCAATGCGGGAACGTGTCGTCATGACATGAACTCCATAGAAGGCCCGGCGCCAGTGCGTCCGGGCGAGTGGAACAGACCACCTGACGCTATGACGTTCATGGAAACGAAAGGTTCTGATGTGCCAGGCCGCGTTCGACCGTTACGTGTAAATGTATGCAACACGCTCGTGAACGCAACTGCGACGGGAGCGCCGCCGGAGGCGCGGTTTTCCGCGCAGGATCCCGCGGGTTCGACTCGATACGGGACGCAGAATCTTACGCAGTTGACGGGAGGCTGAAAAGTACGCGCCCGCCCCTGGTTTCATGCAGCGGCGGGATAAAGCACCGACAGGTCTTCCTGGATCACCGCGCCCGCCGTCAGCCGCGCCGGATCGACATGGGCGGCTCCCATGATGTGCAGTACCGGAATCTGTCGCGCCAGGAAATAGTCGGCAATGATCCGCCGGTGGCATCGCCACCAGACTGCTTCCGCGCACATGATGGCAGTGGCCTGGCTTCGACTCTGCTCGATGAGCTCCTCCAGACCGATGCGAAAGGCCTCTGTCAGAGCGTAATCCGCGTAGTGGTGAAAACTGTCGTTCTCCCAGAAGCCATTGACGTCGGGCGGAGTGGTCCTGGATTTGCCACGCAGGCCGCCCAGCGATTCCATGTGCCGGTAGGCGATGTCCAGGGGCGCCAGGGACGCCGGAAGTGCGTCGCGGTTGAATTGCGGATTGGTCCTGGATCGCGGTACCGTGCGGACGTCCACCAGGAGCCGAATCCCGTTTTCGGCCAGCATCCCGGTGAAGGCAGGCAGGTCGCGGGTGGAATGGCCGATTGTGTACAAAGGCGATGTCATTCATGTTTCCGTTCGGGCCGGCGCGTCGGTAGGATCATCCGTCTTGGGAGCGCCGATGGTGACTTCGACGATAGTCGCTTCAGTGCGAAATGGCCAATGGCCGGGCGGATATGGACCGTCGCCGGGACCAAGAGAGAATTCAGGGTAATTCCGGATTATCAGTTATACGATGACGTATCACAATGCTGGAACGGTTTTTGTGGAGAGTCGTGTGATTGACAACAAGTTTGGGCGGATTCTGTTGACGGGTGCAGCCGGCGGCTTGGGGAGTGTGCTGCGCGATACGCTCAAACCCATGGCGCGCATCCTGCGGGTCTCCGACATCCATGCATTGGGCGAGGCGCGACCCGCCGAGGAATTACGTCCATGCGATCTGTCGGATCGACGGGCCGTGAGCGAGCTGGTCCAGGGTTGCGACGCGATTGTGCACATGGGTGGAGTGTCAGTGGAACGGCCTTTCGAGGAGATCCTCGAGGCCAATATCAAAGGCATTTTTCATATCTACGAGGCAGCTCGCGAGCATGGCGCCCGCCGCGTCATCTTTGCCAGCTCGAACCATGCCGTCGGCTTTTACCGGCAGACGGACCGGCTGGACGCGAGCATGCCTACCCGGCCCGACAGTTATTACGGGCTGTCCAAGGTTTATGGCGAAGCCATGGCCAGCTTCTATCACGACCGCTACGGGATCGAGACGCTTTCCATCCGCATCGGTTCGTGCTTTCCCGAGCCGAAGGATCGCCGAATGATGCACATCTGGCTCAGTGCCCGCGATCTGACCGAGCTCATCCGGCGAGGCCTGTTCACGCCCGACATCGGCCACACAATCATCTTCGGAATGTCCGACAACAAGGAGGTCTGGTGGGATAACCGGATGGCTGCGCACCTGGGGTTCCAGCCGCGGGACACGTCAGAGGTCTATCGCGACAAGATCGAGCGGCAGCCCATGCCGGCGGCCGATGATCCGACACTGGTGTATCAGGGTGGGGCATTTACCGCACAGGGGCCTTTTGAACCTGTGCGGAAGTAGTTCCAGAGCCGCTTGTATCTGAAAGTACGATGTCCGATCTAATGTAGCCCGAGAATCATCGTGAACTATACGTTCAATTTCACCGGCCTCCTGCCTTATTGGAACATGTTCCTGGCGGGGGCGGTGACCACTCTGGAATTGACCCTGGCCTCCACGGTATTCGGTCTGATTCTGGGCATTCTGTGCGCGATTGGGCGCCGTAGCGTGATCGGCTGGCTGTCGCGGGCGTGCGGGATCTACATCGAGACGGTCCGCAACACGCCGTTTCTGGTGCAGATCTTCATTTTCTATTTCGGTCTCTCGAGTCTGGGATACACCATGTCGGCCAACCTGGCCGCCGTGATCACCATGGTGATCAACGTGGGAGCCTATTCGGCGGAGATCGTCCGTTCCGGGATGGACGCCGTCCCGCCGGGGCAGGTCGAGGCGGCGGAGTGCCTGGGGCTGTCGCGCCTGCGCATCTACTGGCATGTGATCATGTTGCCGGCCTTTGAAAAAGTCTATCCCTCGATCACCAGCCAGTTTGTGCTGATGATGCTGATGTCGTCGATCACGTCGCAGATTTCCGCCGAGGAGCTCACTGGCGTGGCCAACAACGTTCAGTCCATCACCTTCCTGTCCCTCGAGACCTATATCGTTGTGGCATTGCTGTACCTGATCCTCGCGGTGCTGCTGAAGGGTCTGTTTTCGGCGGCCGGGCTGGTGCTGTTTCGCCGGCGCCGGGTAGTGGCCCGTTCGGCCCGCGTCCAGCAATTGCGCCGCAAGGTCGCATAAGGGGAGAACATGGACCATTTCACCTACATCCAGTTCACCTATCTGCTCAAGGGCTTGGGTTGGACACTGATTCTGTCGGCATTGTCTTTTGTGTTGGGCGCTGTGGCGGGGTTTGCGGTGATGCTTGCGCGCGTTTCGCGGTTTGGCGCCGTGCGGGCGGTGACCGCCTTCTATATCGGAGCGATCCAGGGCATCCCCTTGCTGATTCTGCTGTTCGTGGTCTATTTCGGGGTGGGGATCTTCGGGATCAACGTGCCGCCGCTGGTGGCCGCCGGGATTGCGCTCATGGTGTACGTCAGTGCTTTCCTGGGGGAAATCTGGCGTGGCAGCGTGCAGTCCATCGAAAAGACGCAGTGGGAAGCCTCCGAGTGCCTGGGACTCTCGCGCTGGCAGTCGCTGATCCTGGTCGTGATTCCGCAGGCGGTACGCCTGTCCTTGCCGGCAACGGTGGGATTCCTGGTCCAGGTCATCAAGTCCACCTCGCTGGCTTCAGTGGTCGGATTCGTGGAACTCACCCGTGCGGGCCAGATTCTCAACAACTCGCTCTTTCAGCCGTTCCTGGTATTCGCGCTGGTGGGCGGGTTTTATTTTCTGCTGTGCTTCCCCCTGTCCAGGTGGAGCCGAGCCATGGAAAGGAAGCTGAATGTCGGTCGTCGTTAGTTTGCAGAATGTGCACAAGAGCTTTGGCGAGAACCAGGTGCTCAAGGGCGTGTCGTTTGACATCGAACGAGGCCAGGTCGTTGCCATCATCGGGCAGAGCGGTTCGGGGAAAAGTACGGCCCTGCGCTGCATCGATCATCTCGAGCGCATCGATGACGGCAGTATCCAGGTGTGCGGCCACCATCTCGGTGGGGCCAAGGTGGACCTGGGGCAGTTGCGCAAGGACGTGGGTATTGTCTTCCAGAGCTACAACCTGTTCCCGCACCTGACAGTGGGCCGCAATATCACGCTGGCCCTGCGCCATGTGCGCAAACTGTCGCGCAAGGTTTGCGAAGAGCGTGCCCGCCAGGTCCTGGATACGGTCGGGCTGCTCGAAAAGTACGACAGCTATCCCGAGCAGCTGTCGGGGGGGCAGCAACAGCGAGTGGCAATTGCCCGGTCCCTGGCCATGGAGCCGCAGGTGATGCTGTTTGACGAAGTCACGTCCGCGCTGGATCCCAAGCTGACTGGCGAGGTGCTCAGGGTCATTGAGAAACTCGCTCAGGGCGGCATGACCATGGTGCTGGTCACACACGAAATGGCGTTCGCCCGGCGGCTGGCCAACGTCATCATTTTCATGCACCAGGGCCAGGTCTGGGAGCGTGGCGGGCCCGATATCCTGGTCAACCCCAAGACGCGGGAACTTCAGGATTTCATCGGCAACGGGCTTTGAGAAGGCTCAATGAAGCAGGGGCGCAGCCTCTTATTGGCAACTGGAAGGAGACTTGATGATGTTCGGAAAGAAAATGCTGGCCGCTGCGGCGGGGCTGAGTTTGTGCGCATTCGGCGTGACGGCGGTACAGGCTGCTGACCTGGATCAGATCAAGAAGGATGGCGTCATCCGGGTGGCCATCGCCATGGGTGTGCCCATGTTCAGCTACGCGAATGCCGAGATGAAGCCCGAAGGTTCCGACGTGTCCACGGCGGAACGGTTGGCCAAGGACCTGGGGGTGAAACTCCAGTTCGTGCCGATCACCAATGCGGCCCGCGTGCCGACCATCCAGACGGACAAGGCAGACATCTGCGTCTGCAATCTGTCCATCACCCCCGAGCGGGCAAAGGTCGTGGATTTTTCGGTGCCTTATGCTTCGTTGCAGATCATCGTGGCGGCTCCCAAGGCGTTGAAGGCCGCTGACTACAAGGATCTGAAGGGCGTGACGATCGGCGTCACGCGTGCGACGGTGAACGACAGCGACATCACCAAGAACGCATCCGACGCCAATATCCGCCGCTACGAGGATGACGCCACGCTGGTGACGGCAGCGGTCTCCAAGCAGGTGCAGGCGATTTCTTCTCAGTGGCCCAATGTGGCCGAGATCAACAAGAAGCTGAAGAGCGATCCCTACGAGACCAAGTTCGTGCAGCATGAATTCATGCTGGGAGTCGTCATGCCCAAAAATACGCCCAAGCTGAAGGCGTGGGTCGACAATTGGGTCCGTGCGAACCTCAAGAATGGCGAACTGAACACGGTCTACAAGAAATACCATGGCAGCGATCTGAGCCCCAAGGTGCTGGCCAGCGGATCGTGAGACCGCCTGTTCATTGAAAGTCTCGGCTGCGTGTACGCAGCGTACCCGGGAGGGTACGCTGGTCCACCAGCCGGCAGGCATTGAGAGGGCTCCCCTGCGGGGATTGCCAGATCCCGTAGACCTCATGCGAGAGGCCTGCACAGCCCGGTGCGGCCGGCGATGGCTGTACGCCGCGACCTCATGCCGGCATACGGCCATCCGCTGGTCGGAAGGCTGTGTAGTAAGCTCGAATTCTTTCATTCCTCCGGGAAAATCATGCGGGAACGCTCTTGGGTACTCTCCAGTCTCGCGGGCGGCGTCTGCGTCTTGCTGGGCATCGGGCTGGCGCGATTCGCCTATACGCCGCTGATTCCCGCCCTGGTCGACGAGCACTGGTTTTCCATTGCCCAAGCCAACTATCTTGGCGCCGTCAATCTGCTTGGATACCTGATCGGGGCCGCTCTGGCGCATCGCGCCACATCGGTCTTTGGCTCGCGTCGGATTCTGGCGGTCGCTCTTGTCGTGACGGTGGTGAGTCTTTATGCCTGCTTGTTCGATTGGGGAGCCATCTGGTACGGAATCTGGCGCCTCGCCTGCGGCGTGAGTGGCGCTGTCCTGACCGTCGTGGGGGTCTCCGAAGCGCTGACCACTGTGCCTCGGGAACGCCGTCCGGCGGCTTCCGCGTTGATTTTTTCGGGTATTGGACTGGGCATTGCCGCCAGCGGCACCGTCGTTCCATGGCTGATCCGCTATGGCATCGCGGCGACCTGGGTGGCGCTGGGCACACTGGCGGCCGTGCTGGCGCTGTGGGCTTGGATGGCGGTGTGGCGCCACTTGGCCTCATCGGCGGGCGTGGTGGTTGCCGACACGGCCCATCGGCCTGTGCAGTGGTCGGTGGCGGGGGTCCTGCTGATTTTGCTTGCCTATGGTCTGGATGCTGTAGGCTTTGTCCCCCACACCCTGTTCTGGGTGGACTACATCGCCCATGAACTGGCCCGCGGGTTGGCCGTCGGGGCGGCATATTGGACGGCCTTCGGGCTGGGCGCAGCGGTGGGTCCGTTTGTGGCAGGAGGACTGGCCCAATGGCTGGGATTTCGTCGTGCGCTGGCCCTCGGCCTCATCGTCAAGGCCGCCGCCGTTGCGCTCCCGGTGTTTTCCGCATCGCCTGCGGCGTTGTTGCTTTCGTCCGTCCTGGTGGGTCTGCTGATTCCGGGTACCGTCGCGCTGACCTCCGGCTCGCTCATCGAGCTGGTGCCGCCTGAACGCCAGCAACAGGCCTGGGGTTGGGCCACGCTGTCGTTTGCCCTGCTGCAGGCCGTCGCCGGCTATGGCATGTCCTGGGCTTATGTCGTGCTGGACAGCTACCGGCCGCTGTTCGCCATGGCGGCGTCGGCGCTGCTGGTGGCCGCGGTCTGCGCCACCAGTGCGACGATGTGCCGGGTACCCAGGGTACTGGACGGCGCTTAAATCGGCTTCGAGAGCACGATCTTGCCTGTCTGGGCGTTGGATTCCATGTATGTGATGGCATCGGCCAGATGCGCGAACGGGAAGACGCGCGCTATGACCGGACGCATGCGTTCATGGGCGAACAGCGGCAGCACGTCGCGGATGACGCCGGAGACGATGGCGTGGCGCTGTTCCGGTTTCAACTGTTTGCTCGACACACCGAACAGATGCAGCCGACGGCTGTGCAGGGCCGCCAGGTCCAGCGGCGCGCTGGTGACGCCGTCCACGTATCCGACCGTAGCCAACCGCCCCTGAAGGGCCATGGATCCGACGCATTCAGCGAGGACGGATCCCCCGATAATGTTGACTACCAGATCGGCGCCGTGGCCTTCGGTGGCGGCCATCACAGCTTCCCGGAAGTCGGGTTGCCGCGTCGGGATCCCGCAATCCAGCCCGTGGCCGGCCAGATCAGTCAGCTTTCCCTGAGAGCCGGACGTGCCGATCACCCGGGCCCCCAGCGACTTCGCCATCTGCAACGCTGCCACGCCGACGCCCGAAGAAACGCCGGTGATCAGCAGCCACTCGCCCGTTGTCAGATGGCCTTGCATGACCAGCATGTCGTAGACCACCATGGTTGCAATGGGAGCGGCAGCCGCCTGGACCCAGGAAAGGTCGTCCGGTATTGGCATTGCGTCGCGTGCGTCGATCAGCACATGGTCGGCAAAGGCGCCCTTGCAACGTCCCATGACGCGATCGCCGACGTGGAGTCCTTGGCATTCCGGTCCTGTTTCGACCACTTCGCCGGCAGCCTCGATGCCCAGGCTGGTGAGCGCCTCCGAGCCCGAATGGCGCAGAGCGAGGATCTCGCCGCGATTCAGACCGGCCGCGCGCACCTGCACCAGAAGCTGGGAGGGTCCGGGGTGCATGAGCGGCACTTCCTGTGAGCTTGCGTGGATCCTGCCGTCAAGAATCTGGACGTAATGCCGTTGCATAGTGTCTCCAGGGAAATCGAGGGACTGTGGACGGCTACGATAGCACCGGCTCGCCTCAGGTTCAGCGACCTTTAACGGTATACGGCCTATCATGGAGGGCGAACTGTCGGGAGACTGCCATGAACGAGAATGCCAATCTGCTGATTGACCGGCGCATGCATGACCTGGGAGGCGGCTTCACCGTGGGGCGGGTCCTTCCTTTCAAGAAGCGCCGGATGGTGGGACCTTTCATCTTTTTTGATCACCTGGGTCCTCTGGATCTGGCGCCGGGGATTTCCAGGTTGCTGGATGTCAGGCCCCATCCGCATATCGGGCTTTCCACGGTCACCTATCTGTACAGCGGCGCCATCACGCACCGGGACAGCCTCGGATCCGAGCAGGAAATCCGCCCGGGAGAGGTGAACTGGATGACGGCCGGCAAGGGCATTACGCACAGCGAACGCCTGGAGTATGCCCGCGCGCACGGCGCGCTCATGCACGGCATCCAGTCGTGGGTCGCTCTACCTCGAGAACAGGAGGAAATGGATCCCGCTTTTCACCATCTCGAGGGAACAGCCCAGTTGCCGGAGTTCCGGGAAGACGGTGTGACCGGGCGCCTGATTGCCGGCTCGATCGATGGTGTGACGGCGGGTGCCGTCACCTATTCCCCGCTTTTTTATCTCCACTGGGAGATGGACGCGGGCGCGCGCCGGAGTCTCAGCGCGCAGTATCCCGAACGCGCCGTCTATGTCGCCCGGGGAGAGGTTGAAATAGACGGCCAGGTGATGCCGGCGGGCCGCATGCAAGTGGTCGACAGTGCCCGTGCCATGCAGATCATGGCGCGGCAGCGTTCGACGCTGATGCTTCTGGGTGGAGAACCCATCGGGGAACGGTTCATCTTCTGGAACTTCGTGTCTTCGTCCAGGGACAGGCTCGAGCAGGCTGGTGAAGACTGGCGTGCCCAGCGCATGAAGCTCCCTGTCGGGGATGATCGGGAATTCATTCCGTTACCGGAGACCCGCGCCTGATGGCGGAGTGTTTGGTATAAAGGTTTCTGTTGCGTGCCCCATGGGAGCAGGAAAATGTCCGCCAGAATGTTGAGCCGGTTCGGCGCCATGGTGTGTCTGGGTGTGCTGGTCGCGGGATGTTCGTCGCCACAACGGCGATCACAGGGTCCCTTGGAGCTCAGCAGCCCCTGCCGCCTGAACCAGGCAAGCTGCAACTACAACGGGCAGTACGAGCCCGGAGAGCGCGACTATGCGGAGCTTGAGGCCAGGCGGCTGAATCAGGCCGAGGTTCAGCGTTTGAGGCGGGGCTTCTAGCCTGTCTCCGTAGCTGACACGGTGGCCCAGTCAACGGTCGCGAACGCCGTGAGCAACTGGCCTCGCAACCAGCGAAGCCCGCTGTCCCGATGAAAACGCTCGTGCCAGTGCTGCATCACGATCATGGTGGGCGTCTCGAATGGAAGCGGGAAGACGCGGACCAGGCCTTGCTGCTTCAGAAACTGCGCGGCGCCGTTGGGGATGGTGGCGATCAAGTCGCTGATGCCGATGATGGGCAGGATGCCGAGTACGCTCTCGACACGCCAACTGACACGGCGCCGGATCCCGGCCTGCTCGATGGCAATGTCCGGTACCCAGTGGCCGCCGGTACCTACCGGCGAAATGGACAGGTGCTGTTCGCGTTCGTAGTCCTCCATCGACAGGTTTTTCCGCACGCGAGGATGATCATGGCGGACCACTGCCACGAATCCCTGTTTCAGAAGCTGTTGCTGGTACAGGTTGGGGGAGCCCAGTTGCGACATGAACGTGATGGCCAGGTCCACTTCTCCCGCCTCCATGAGCTTGCTGATGTCCTTCGTGATGGCTGAAAAATGAAACCGGATGCTGGGCGCGACGGTCCGCTGCAATTCCAGCAATCGCGGCGAGACGGACAGATAGCCTGAATTGATCATGGCGATCCGGAAGAGCCGGTCGGATGTGTGCGGATCGAAGTCCGCGCGGTCGCGCGTGGCGTTGAGCAGCGATTGATAGGCTTGCGTCAGCGAAGGCCGCAGGTCCAGGGCGAGCGGAGTGGGTTTCATGCCGTCCGAGGTCCGGACGAACAGGGGATCGCTGAAGCATTTGCGCAGGCGCGCCAGGCTCATGCTGACGGTGGGCTGTCCCAAGTTCAGGTGTTTCGCCGTCTGCGAGACACTGCCCGTGAGCAGCATCTCCACGAAGATCGCCAGCAGCTTGAGGTCGATGTTTTGCGCGGGCAGAGTCCCATTCGCTGGTTGCATTCGCTGAGCCGTCCCTATCAAGTTAATTGATATCGTACATCAACCTCAGGGCCTCGACGCTCCCTGCGATGATGATTACCCTACTGGTGTGTCGGGAAATTCCGTCGGGCCTGACGGATCAGGCGGCATGGCCCGTGTTCAATTTGGCAGATACGGGACCCGCACCCGCCGGTGGACCGACGGGGCGGACTGCGGACGCACTCAAAAAATACGACAGGAGACAAATACATGAAAAGCATCGCATCGCGACGCGCGTTTCTGACGGCGGGCGCGCTTGCTTCGGTGGCGCTGGCCACGGGGCTCGCGCCAGCATCGGCGTTTGCCCAGTCCTCTGGACTGGTGGATGTGAAATTCGTCATCAGCCACCGCAGTGCTCTGTTGACCAGTTTGCCGTCCTACCTGGCCGAGTTTGACGCTCCGGCGGGACTGGGCCTGTTCAAGAAGCATGGCGTGAAGGTGGATTTTACCGAGGGCAGCGGCGGCGGCAGCACGTTGCGGCTGCTCTCGACCGGCGATGTCGATATCGCCGAGGGCGGGGCGCCGGCAGCGTATATGGCGGCCCGTGTGGATCCCAACGTGGAGCTGGTGGGAGGCTGGTCCAATTCCGCAAGCGTGATGGTGTGGATCGCCCCGAAATCCGCCCACATCAAGTCCGTCCAGGATCTGTCAGGCAAGAAGCTGGGGTACAGCGGCGCCGGCTCCGCGTCGCAATATCTGATCAAGAACAGCACGGAACTCGCGGGCGTCAAGAACGTGCAGTTCGTCGCGCTCAGCGGAATGGGAGACAACTGGACGGCGTCCAAGGCAGGTGTGGTCACGGCGGGCTGGGCCATGGAACCCTTCCTGAGCAGCAAGCTGCTGCATGAGGATGCCCAGATCGTCCTGGCGCCGGGAGAGTACATCAAGCACTTCTATCTGGAAGGCATCGACGTCAACAAGAAGTTCGCACAGGCCCATCCGGAGGCGGTCAAGGGAGTCTTCCAGGCACTTTACGAAGCGGTCCAGTTCATTGAAAAGAATCCCGAGAAGGCGGCCGACATGGCCACCAAGTTCTTTCCCAACACGCCCCGCGAAGTACTGGCGAGCGGGATCAGCAACTACCTGAAGATCGGCGCCTGGAACATGAAGGTGGACCCGGACGGCTATCGGGCCAACGTCAAGGGCATGGTGGCCGATGGCCAGATCAAGGAGGCCTTCGATATCGGCAAGCTGCTCAATCAGAGCTACTGGCCGGAAAGCCTTCGGACCTCGTTCGAGTGAGGCGCGGGCCATGTCAGATGATCGCTTCCTGGAGATTCAGCATGTGGGCAAGTCCTACACCATTGGCCAGAAAGACGGTTCGCAGAAGACTATAGAAGTCATTCGCGATGTCAACCAGACGGTCCGTCAGGGGCAGTTCGTATCGCTGGTCGGACCCAGCGGATGCGGCAAGTCCACGCTGCTCGAGATGGTGGCGGGGCTCACTCCTGCCACGTCGGGCAAACTGGTGCTGAAGGGTGAGGAAATCACCTCGCCGCATCCGTCGCTGGGGATGGTGTTTCAGGAGCAGTCGATCTTTCCATGGCTGAACACCCTCGACAACGTAATGTTCGGCCTCGACATGCAGCAGGGCATGTCGCCTTCGGAGCGGCGGGACCGGGCGGCCTCAACCTTGCGTCTGGTCGGGCTGCATGGCTTCGAGTATGCGTTTCCCCGGGAATTGTCGGGGGGCATGCGCCAGCGCGTCGCGATCGCGCGCACGCTGGCGTTGGACCCCGACATTTTGTTGATGGATGAGCCGTTTGCTGCTGTGGACCCTCAGACGCGGATGTTCATTGGCGCGGAAATCCGGCGCATCTGGATGGAGACCAACAAAACGGTCCTGTTCGTGTCGCACGATATCAACGAGGTCGTGTTCCTCTCCCAAGAGGTCTGGGTGATGTCGCATCGGCCGACCAATGTACTGGAAAAGGTCCAGGTGGAACTGCCTGCGGATCGGGATATTTCAGTACTGGGCTCTCAGGGGTTTACCGAGCTGACCGGCTACCTGTGGGAGGTCATGCATAGCGAGTGGGCGGCGTCCCAGCCCGATGGGGCTCCGGTACAACCCCGGAGGGCGGCGTGATGTCTGGCTCCCGACATGGGTCGATGCCGCGGCCGGTCGTGACCATGTGGCTGCTCGTGGGGGCGGCGCTGCTCGTACTGCAAGGGATCACGCGGATGGGCTGGGTATCGCCGACGATCCTGTCAGCCCCCACCGATGTGGCGAGGTCGCTGTGGGAGATCGTTTCGACTGCCGCGTTCTACCGTGACTTTTCCCAGACGATCATCGAGACCACGGCCAGCATCGCGATTTCCATCGGGTTGGGAGTCCCCGTCGGGCTGGGTTTCAAGCTCGCGCCGCGCATCGGCCGGATGTTCGAACCCTACCTGATTGGCCTCTATGCGATGCCGCTCGTGCTGTTCTATCCGTTTCTGCTGGTTGCGTTCGGCCTGGGCCCGGCGCCCATCATCATCATTGCCAGCGCGATGGGAATCATCCCGGTGATCATCAATAGCTGGATGGCCTTTTCCAACGTCCCCGAAATCTATTACAAGGTCGCGGCGGTGGTGGGATGCACCGGCATGCAGCGATTTCGCCGGATCATCCTGCCCGCTGCGGCTCCGCTGCTGTTCGCGGGATTCAAGCTCAGCCTCATCTATTCCTTCGTCGGGGTGATCGTCATGGAATTCATGATCGGGAGCGTGGGGCTGGGGTTTCAGATCGACAACAGCTACAACGATTTCAAAGTGCAGGACATGTACGCGTATGTCGTGATCGTGGTGACGCTGGCGGCCGTTTTCAGCATGCTGATGTCGCGCGTGGAAAACCGGATGCGTCGTGAACAGTAGGGGAAAAACAGTGTCTTCCGCGTTGGCGAGTCAAAAGAAGCTGGATTGGCGGCCCAGGACCTCGTCGTCCGGCGGCACCATGATCATGGTGGCGGGGCTGGTTCTGGTGGGGCTGTTCGGCTTGGTGGTCTGGCAGTTGATGTCCTTGTGGCTGTTCGTGGTGCCCAGTCCGCTGGCCACGCTGCGTGCCATTGGTTTCGTGCACAACCAGGGGAACTTCGGCGGGGCGGCGGCGGCGACCTTCGTCAATGCCGTCGCGAGCTTCATCGCCGCGGTGGTGGTGGGTGCCGCGCTTGGCGTTGCACTGGGACGCAGCGATTATTGGTACCGGGTGTTCGAGCCGTTGATCATTGTCGGCGGTGCCATCCCCAAAATCATCATCTATCCCACGCTGCTGTTGCTGGTGGGGCTGGGGGCCCGATCCATCATCAGCATGGGTTTCATAGGCGGGATCTTTGCGGTGCTCATCAATGTGATGGTGGCCGTGCGAACCATGAATCCGATCTACGGGCGGGTGGCTCGGTCGCTCGCCATGAGTCCCTGGCGGGCGGCCTGGCGCATTTACTTGCCGGCCGTGTCGCTGCCTTTCATCACCGGCGTGCGCCTGAGCTTCGGCCTGGTGGTGGTCAACGTCATTTTTGGCGAGCTGTTTGCCGCCAAGGCGGGCATCGGCAAGCTGGCGCTGCATTTCTACGGACAGGCGCAGTATGCCGCAATGATGGTGGTCATCATGATTCTGTTCCTGTTCGGCACGGCGGGCTCCCTGCTCCTATGGGCAGTGGAGCGCCACCTGAAAAAATATTTTTGAGATCGGATTTCGAGGGAGACCGACGATGTTGTCCGCTGAAGAGAATGACTTGTTGTGCCGGGTGGTGGGGGATGCTCCCATGGGGCAGCTCATGCGCCGTCACTGGCAGCCCATCTGTCTGAAGGAAGAGGTCGCCGAGCCGGATGGGGCGCCGATCCGCGTCCATGTCCTTGGCGAGACCCTGGCCGTCTTTCGGGATACGAACGGCCGCGTGGGAGCGCTGGACGATGTCTGTCCGCACCGGGGGGCGTCCCTTTCGCTGGGCAGGAACGAGGAGTGCGGACTGCGCTGCCTATACCATGGCTGGAAGTTCGATGTGGAAGGCAACGTGGTGGAGATGGTGTCCGAGCCCGCCTCCAGCGGCTTCATGGAAAAGGTGAAGCAGAAGGCGTACCCCGTCGAGGAGTGGGCCGGGTTCGTCTGGGCCTACCTCGGACCCGAGGGGTCCGTGACACCGTTCGTGCCGCCCGTATGGGCTCCCACGGCCGATATCAAGGTGTCGGTGGCCAAGGTCGTCCTGTCCTGCAACTGGGCGCAGATCCTGGAAGGGAATATCGACTCGTCCCATAGCTCGAGCTTGCATTCCTCGGACATGGTGCCCGCCCGCGTGGATGCGGCCAAAGCCACCGAAAAGAACTGGCTGCGCCCGTCCACCGACAAGAATCCCAGACTGCAGGTGGAGCGCTGCTCCTACGGCTTCCGGTATGCCGCGCTGCGCCGCCCGATCCAGAACTCCGCCGAAGACGTCTACGTCCGCTCCACGGTGTTCATTGCGCCCAGCTCGGCGCTCGTTCCTCCGAATGACCGCTACAACGTCGCCAATGTCGAGGTGCCGATCGACGATACGCACACGATCTTTTACTTCATGGCGTGGGGCAATCCGTCCACGACACCCGATCAGGAGACTTGGCGCACGTTTCTCGGACAGCGGGTCGGCGTCGATCTGGACGAGCACTATCGGCCGCACCGCAACATCGGCAACAACTTCTGGCAGGACCGGCAGGCGATGAAGGCGGGCAACTTCACCGGCATCAAGGGATTTCCCAATCAGGATGTGGCGATGTGGACCACGATCGGGCCCATCGCGGATCGGACCAAGGAGCACCTGGGGGCAGGCGACCTGGCGGTGGTCGAGTTTCGCAGACAGATGCTCGATGCCGTGCGCCGCTTCCAGCAAGGGGAAGCCGCGATCGGTACCGGGGACCAGCGCATCCCGCCGACTGTGTGCTCCTTCCAGGGGGTCTACAGCAAGGCCGTGGACTGGCGCACTCTGGAGCCTGTGCCGGTCGGCGTCGAGCGACTGGCTGCGGTGTGATGACACGGACATCTGAAGGGATCTGACGCATGGCAGTTTCGGGATTGAGGCTGGGCTTGAGGTTGACCGTTGCGGCGAAGGCCGAGATCGCCGACCAGCTCTTCGGGTTTCGCCTGGTGGCGGCCGATGGTGGGGAGTTGCCCGCTTTCACGCCGGGGGCGCACCTCTCGATCGAGACCCCGGCGGGCATCGTCAACAAGTATTCGATCGCCAGCAGCCCCAGTGATCGGGGCGGCTATGATGTGGTCATCCAGCGCGAACCGGAAGGCGAGGGCGGATCCACGAGCATGGCCGATGAGGTGCAACCCGGTCGGGTCCTGGCGGCGTCCATGCCGGACAATGCCTTCGAATTTCTGCCCGGCGCTGCCCAGTACCTGTTCGTGGCCGGTGGAATCGGCATCACTCCCATCCACTCCATGGTACGGCACATGGTGGAGTCCGGGATGGACAACTTCAAGCTCTATTACCTCACGCGGGATGAGGCCTGCACCGCCTATCGCGACGAATTCCAGGCCGAACCGTTCCGGCAGCATGTGGTGATTCACCATAGCCGTCCGGGGACCGGGCGATTCGATCTCTGGCCAGTGTTCGAGAAGCCGCGCAAGGCGATGATTTATTGCTGCGGGCCGCGCGGCCTCATGGAGTCTGTCCGCGACATGACGGGACATTGGTCGCGCAGTGCGGTCAAGTTCGAGCGTTTTGGCGTGGACCGGGCGACGCGTCGCGAGGACCGGGCTTTTGACGTGACGCTCGCCCGGTCGGGCTGGGAGATCCATGTGCCGGCCAATTCGACCCTGCTGGAGGCGCTGCGGAATAATGGCGTCGCGGTCCGAAGTTCATGTGAGAGCGGAACTTGCGGGACTTGCATGACGCCTCTGGTGTCGGGAGATGTGGATCACCGGGACATGTGTCTGGAGGACGACGAAAGGGAGCATCAAATCATGGTATGTGTCTCGAGAGCCCGAAGCGGCCGGCTCGTGCTGGACCTATGACCAGGGAACCTTGCGTTCGGCCATTGCGGATCGGTGTGGCGGGGCTTGGACGCGCCTTCACGCTCATGCTGCCGACGCTGGCGGGAGACCCCCGGGTACGTTTGGTCGCGGCGGCGGATCCGCGGGCGCCTGCCCGGGACCTTTTCAGCCGCGATTTTGCCGGACCGGCCTTCGATACGGTCGATGGGCTGTGCGAGAGGCCCGAGGTGGAGGTGGTCTACGTGGCTTCGCCCCATCAGTTCCATGCCGACCATGTGTGCCGGCTTGCGGCCGCCGGGAAGCACATCCTGGTCGAGAAGCCGCTGGCCATTTCGTTGGATGAGTGCACGCGTATCGTAACCGCCGTGGAGGCTGCCGGCGTTGCGCTGGTGGTGGGGCCCTCCCACAGCTTTGATGGGCCTGTGCAGCAGGCGCATCGGATGCTGGCGGGTGGCGAGCTGGGCCGTGTGCGCATGGTGCACGCCTTCAACTACACGACCTTCCTGTATCGGCCCCGCCGGCCGGAGGAACTGGTGACGGCCCAGGGTGGAGGGGTGGTGTTCAGCCAGGCGGCTCATCAAGTCGATATCGCGCGTTTGCTGGGCGGCGGGCGAGTGAAGTCCGTTCGCGGGCAGGTGGGGGCGTGGGACCCGGAGCGCCCGACGGAAGGAGCCTATTCCGCGCTGCTGCAGTTTGATGATGGCGCCTTTGCGTCGGTGACTTACAGCGGATACGCGCATTACGATAGCGACGAGCTGTTAGGCGATGTCGACGAGTTCGGCCGGGACAAGGCGGCGGGGAGCTACGGCGCTGTCCGCCGCCGTTTGTCGTCCGTCGCGGACGCTGTCTCGGAGGCCCGTACCAAAACGGAAAAGAGCTACGGCGGCACGCATTACCAGCCGCCCGCGGGGCCGCGTGCTCAACACCATCCGCATTTCGGCCACCTGCTGGTGTCCGCCGAGGGGGCCGACCTGCGGGTCACGCCAGACGGCGTCTGGGTGTATTCCGATGATCAGCGCTACTTTCGCGAGACGCCACTTCAGGCAGTTCCGCGCAGCGAAGTCATTGACGAGTTGTGGAATTCGGTGCGGGAAGGCAAGCCGCCGGTGCATAGCGCGCGCTGGGGGCGCGCCACCACCGAAGTCTGCCTGGGCATTCTGGAGTCCGCCCGAACGGGCGCCAATATTGCGATGCGGTTTCAGGTTCAGCCATAGCGTGAAAGGAGGCTTCTCTGATGGCTTTTTCGAATGACAGCGTACGATCCGGTCCGGATCGAGGGACGGATGCCCGGGCCGAAGCCGGGGCGGCCGGCAGGGCTCTGGTAGCCGACCTGGTGACGGCCAACCATATCCTTTTTCACCAAGGCGTCCTGGACGCCTTCGGCCATGTGAGTGCCCGTGACGAACATAACCCTGACCGCTTCCTCCTGGCGCGCAACATGGCTCCGGCCCGGGTGACAGCCGGCGATATCCTCCAATTCACGCTGGATGGCGAGCCGGTGGACGCGGCGGGGTGCAGGGTCTATCTGGAGCGGTTCATTCATGCCGAAATCTACCGAGCCCGTCCGGACGTCATGGCTGTCGTGCACAGTCACTCGCCCTCGGTGGTGCCCTTCAGCGTGAGCCGCCGGACTCCCATGCGTCCGATCTGCCATATGGCCGGCTTCATGGGCGTCCATGTTCCGGTGTTCGAGATCCGGGATGCGGCCGGCGACGGCACGGACCTGCTCGTCACCGACGGGAAGCTGGGGGCGGCATTGGCTCGCTCCCTGGGCCAAAGTGCCGTGGTGCTGATGCGCGGACACGGTTCCACCGTGGTGGCCGATTCACTGCGGCGCGTCGTCTACCGTGCGGTGTACACCGAGGTCAATGCTCGCGCGCAATTGCAGGCGTCCCTGCTGGGCGATGTGACTTACCTGACCGAAGCGGAAGGCCTGAAGACCACCGGCGCGGTCGAGGGCCAGGCAGGCAGGGCGTGGGACCTGTGGGAGGCGGCGGCCCAGGCCGATCAGTGGCTGCGCGCCTAGTGTCCCGTTCGGTTGATCCTGATGTTTGAATTCGGCGCCTGCGCCACCCATATTGCGTTGCAAATCCTCGTGATAGCCCTTGCTGTCACTGCGGTTCGCGTCTTGTCTGGATGGCGCAGGCATCCGAATTCAACGACACAAACTAACCGAACGGGACACTATCGCCCTCGTGTTGACGTCGTCGGGTCCAGGGACTACCGTGAACGGCGTGTTCCTGCCGCAGCGGGTGTAGATCGCCTGCGGGTGGGGCGTCTTCGAGCCATGTCATGACCGTTTTGCAGGAGGTGGCGCCGCCCTCCATTCAGTTTGCGACCGAGCGCCGCATGCTTGCCCTGATCTGTTCCGCCGCTTTCCTGGTGTTCGTGCAGACTTTCATGGTGGCTCCCCTCATCCCGCGTCTGTCCACGGTCTTCGCAAGTTCCGTCGATTGGGTGGCGCTGGCCGTGCCGGCCTACGTCATCCCGCAGGGAATCGCCACTTTGTTGGGGGGACCGCTCTCCGACCGATTCGGCCGGCGTGGTGTCATCCTGGTTTCGTTGCTGCTGTTTGCCGTGCTGACCGCTGTCACTGCCTCGGCCGGGCAGGTGGGCGAGTTCATCACGTGGCGCGTCGTGACGGGAGTGAGCGCGGCCGGTATCGTGCCCATCGGCCTGACGCTGATTGGCGACGTGGTCCCGTTCGAGCGGCGCGGACGCGCAGTCGGGTGGCTTTTCGGTGCCATCGCCGGGGGCACTGCAACGGGTGCCGCGGCCGGCGCCTTGCTGGAGCCCTTGGTCGGCTGGCGCAGCCTGTTTCTGGGAGTGGCCGCGTTGTGCGCACTGCTGGCCGCCGTCGCCATGGCAGGGCATGCCTTGCCGCCGTGGCCGCGATCGTCGGCCGGACTTAGCGGGGCGGTGATACGCGGCTATCGGGACCTGCTGTCCCTGCCGCGTGCCCGTCGTACTTATGGCTACGTGATGCTCAACGCGATTCTCATTTCGGGTGTCTTCACCTGGCTGGGGGTTTATCTTCATGACCGCTTCGGCCTGGACGAGGTCGGCATCGGACTGGTGCTGCTGGGGTACGGCATACCCGGCCTGGTGTTCGGGCCGCTCATCGGCCGACTGGCGGACCGGTATGGCCGGGCGCGCATCATTCCGCTGGGTGTGGCGCTCACCGGACTCTGTGCGCTGCTGCTGGCGCTCCCTCTGCCGTTGAACGGGGCTCGGGTTGCCATTGTCCTGCTGTCGCTGGGCTTCGATCTGACTCACCCGTCGCTGGCCGCCATCACCACGGATCTGCAGGGTGGGCGCGGGCAAGCGGTCGCGCTCATGGCATTTTCCCTGTTCACCGGATTCGGCCTGGGGAGT
Organism: Castellaniella sp. UC4447_H14; assembly: GCF_052978285.1. Taxonomy (NCBI): domain Bacteria; kingdom Pseudomonadati; phylum Pseudomonadota; class Betaproteobacteria; order Burkholderiales; family Alcaligenaceae; genus Castellaniella; species Castellaniella sp. UC4447_H14. Next base: position 450,481 of record NZ_CM129666.1, read on the forward strand.
TTGCTGTTCCAAGCCGCCACGGTTCTGGGGTTTGCCGGTGCTCTGGCGCTGTTCGGGGGCATTGCGTGGATCGCGGCGGCAGCTGCCGTCCTGTTGTTTCGTGAGGAGCGTCCGCGCAAGATCGCTGGGTGATGATATATTCTGGCCGCCTGCCACTTGCCGCTTCCGGATCCGCGGCGGGGCGCAACGATCGGACGGTTTCAGCATTCCATGCAAGGTTCCCAACCCATTCTGCTGTCTGTGCACGGCTTGAGCTGCTCCGTTTCGGGGCGCCAGTTGTGGCATGCCGTCGGACTGGAAGTCGGTGCGGGGGAACGGTGGGCAGTGACAGGCCCTTCGGGCAGCGGCAAGACGGTGTTCCTGCGGACGCTGGCGGGGCTGATGCCGCGCCAGGCGGGCGAGATCCAACTGCGGGGCCAATCGTTCGATCGGGTGTGGGTGCCGGCCTGGCGCGCGCAGATCGTGTATGTCCCGCAGCGTCCGGCACTGCCGGAAGGCAGCGTGCAGGCGGCGTTGGCCGCACCCTTCAGGTTCCGTGCCCATCGCGGCCGCGCATTCTTATCTGAAGATGCCGGCCGCTACTTGGCGCAGGTCGGGATCGCAGCGGATTTCCTGCGGCAGGACGTGGCCACGCTGTCGGGTGGAGAAGCTCAGGTGGTGGCCGTGCTTCGTGCGCTGCTCATTCAGCCTTCGATCCTGTTGCTGGATGAACCCACCGCATCCCTGGACCCGGCCCGTGCCGGGAAGGTCGAAATGCTGGTCCACCACTGGCAGTCTGCGGCGCCGGACCGCGCGTGCGTCTGGACCAGCCATGATCCCGCTCAGTTGACCCGTGTGAGCGATTTGCGGCTCGCGATCGGAAGCCCTTCGTGAAGCCGTCCTATCTGGAAATCGGCAACTGGCAGCTGGCATTTTCCGCCGGCCTGATTCTGGTCAATCTGCTGCTGTCGGGCTGGCTGCGCCTCGGGTTGACGCGCAGCCTCGCCGTCGCCAGCGTGCGCATGGCCGTGCAGCTTTTGCTGGTGGGCCTGGTGCTGGACTACATCTTTGCACTGGACCGGCCATTGCCGGTGGTGGCGATCGGCCTGGTGATGACCGCGTTTGCGGGGGTCGCCGCAGTCAACCGCACCCGGAGGCGTTTCGCGGGCATCTACCTGAATAGCGTGCTGTGTGTTTTCGCGGCATCCTATGTGGTCACTGGCGCCGCGCTGCTGGGTATCCTGAATGTGGAACCCTGGTATCGCGCGCAGTATGCGGTTCCACTGCTGGGGATGGTGCTGGGCAACCTGATCAATGGAGTATCACTGGCCTTGGGCCATTTCATGGACGGTGCGATGCGCGACCGCGATCTGATCGAGGGCGACTTGGCGCTGGGCGCGACTCGCTGGGAGGCGGCGCATCCGCTGATCGTGGCCAGTCTCAGGACAGGCATGATTCCCACGATCAACTCCATGTTGGTGATGGGAATCGTCAGCCTGCCGGGGATGATGACCGGCCAGATGCTGGCGGGGGCGGCCCCCGCGTCGGCCGTGCGCTATCAGATCGTGATCATGTTCATGATCGTGGCCGCCACGACCCTGGGCACTTTTGGAGTGGTGCTGCTGGCGTTTCGCGTGGTGTTCAGCCGGCAGCACCAACTTCGTGTGGACCGGTTGAGACTACCCTAGGAAGTCCTTCTTGCCGATCTGTGTTCCGGCGACACGCAGGATGTCGTAGGCCGTGGTGCAGTGGAAGAAGAAATTGGGCAACGCGTAGTCGGTCAGGTACGCCAGCCCTTTGTAGTGCAGTTCCCCGGTACGGGTAGGGCGCGTGAGGTCGCGGCCTTCGGCACTGTTGATCTGTTCGGGTTGGAACGTGTCCAGGTAGGCGATGGCGGCGGCGATGCGATCCTGTGCCTGTTTCAACGTCGTTTCGGTGTCCGGGAATGACTTGGGGTCCGTGCCAGCCATGCGCGCCGCGGTGCGGGCGGCCGTGTCGCAGGCGATCTGAATCTGCTTGATGAGCGGGAACATGTCGAAGACCAGCCGCTGCTGCAGCAGGCCGTCGGGCGCGGCCCCCTTGTCCTGTGCGTGGGCCTGGCCTTTCTTCAGGACGTTGGACAGGTTGTGCAAGGCACGTTTGAAGACGGGAATCGAAACCTCATACATTGTGATGGCCATGTGAACGCTCCAGAAAAAACGGCGGATTCCGGGCTGCGGGGCGCGTCTGGACGTCAGGGTACAGATCGGCGGGGCAGCGGGCGGGGACCCCGGATGTTTGGCGGGATCCGATACGGATTGTAGTGAGGATTGGGCGTATGTCGCTGGGCACCGCAAAGGCGGTGTTGCTTTGGCTTTAGAATTCGAAAAGCCATTCTTTTCGGAACCGTTCCAGATGTCACGCGCCCCGCAGTCGACTTGGCAGATCGCCGCTGCAGCCGATGAGCCCACGCTCTCCGAACAAGACGGCGTGCGTTACCTGCATTTCAATTCCGAATGGGTCCAGGGGGCCATGCGTCTCGCGCGTCCCTCGGCGCTGGAGCTCGCCTACACGCGACAGATGATGGCCTGGCTGTTGTTCCTCAAACCGGCTGCCCGTGACCGCGTCGGGATCCTGGGGCTGGGGGCGGGCTCACTGCTGCGCTTTGTCCTGCGTCACACGCGGTGCTCGGTCGAAACGGTGGAACGCAATGCCGCCGTGGTGGCCATTTGCCGGAGCTGCTTCCGGCTTCCCGGATCGGCGCGCTCCACGGTGGATCTGGCCGACGCCCGCGACTGGATCGCCGCTCCGCTCAGGGGGGGCCGCTATCGCGCGCTGATGGTGGACCTCTATGATGCCCAGGCGCAGGGGCCTGTTTGCGGCGATGCGGATTTCTATCGGCACTGCTGGCGGGCGCTGGACGAGCCCGGCATCATGTCGGTGAACCTGTTTGGACATCACTCGAGCTTTGGGTCCAACCTTCAGAACATCCGCGCGGCATTTGGGGATCAAGTGGCACTCCTCCCCGAAGTTGATGAGGGCAACACCGTGGTGCTGGCATTCAAGGGAGCCTTCGTGCTGCCGGACCTGCATGACTGGCTCAGCTGCGCCCAGGCGCTGGAGTCGCGCACCGGGCTTCCAGCGCAGCACTGGGTGCATGCCCTGCTGTCATCGCCCGCCTTGTGGCTCTGGTGGCGGGGTGACCGGGGCGCAGGTACCGAGGTCGGCGCCATTTGACATCCCGATTTTCACAATCCTATAATCCACGTTCTTTCAGGCGGTTAGCTCAGTTGGTTAGAGCGCTACGTTGACATCGTAGAGGTCGCTGGTTCGAATCCAGTACTGCCTACCAAAAATTCGGCAAAGGTTGCCCAGCCGAGCCAAAAAAGCCGCGCCTCTCCTATGAAGCGCGGCTTTTTATTTGCAAGGGTTGCCAAGCGGTGCCAAGCCCTTCAAAGGTCGTTTGGGGGTATGGATGGGGGTATGGATTTTTTCGATGGGGGTATGACTGGCGCATTCGTCCAGGTAGTCCGACCACCACTGCATCAGGGCGCAGCGCTCATCCCAATATTTCGCATGGTTGTAAGCCTCGCGGACCTTGTTCTTTTCCTTGTGCGCGAGCTGGCATTCGATCACGTCCGGCCTGATGCCGCTGCGTTCGTTCATGATGGTGCTGGCCAGCCCCCGGAAGCCGTGGCCGGTCTGCTCGCCCTCAAATCCCATGATCTTCAGCGCCTTGTTGATCGTCTCGGAGCTGATCGGTCCCCTTGGGTTGCGCACACCGGGAAACAGGAATTCGTGGCGGCCTGAAAAGTGCCGAAGCTCCTTGAGTAGCGCGATCGTCTGGCGCGACAGAGGAACCAGGTGGCTCTCCCCCCATTCCTTCCGGATCTTGGTTCCCTTCATCCGCGCAGCCGGGATTTCCCAAATGGCAGCCTCCAAATTGAATTCCGACCATCTAGCCCAGATCAGCTCCTTGGTGCGCAGGAAGGTCCGCGCCATCAGTTGCATCGCGTACCGCGTCTCTGGGCGGCCGTGATAGCTGTTGATGCGCTGCATGAGCAAGGGGATGGAGTCTTCCCTCACGTGGGGGAAATGTTGGACGGGCGGGCGTTCAGCCAGAAACTGGGGCAGATCCTGGGTGACGCTGGCGTGAACCTCACCAACACCAACGGCATAGCCGAACACCATGCCGACGGCTTCCAGAACGCGGGACGCCATCTCCAGGGCCCCGCGCTTTTCAACGGCCTTGACCGCATCCAGAACCATTTTGCCCGAGATCAGGTCCATGGGTGCGTTGCCGAAATATGGGTAGGCGTTTGCTGTGAGGGCGTTCTTGATTCTTGAGTGATATCCAGCGCTCCAGGATTCCCTTTTGATGTCTAGCCACTCTTCGGCGACTACACTGAATACCCGCTTTGTGGAGGTATCGGGGCTTCGCGCTGGCGCATGGCCGGGATCGATGCCGCTGGCCAGTTGCCGCTTCGCTTCCTCCCGCAGGGCTCGCGCCGCGACCAGTCCGATTTCAGGGTAGGCGCCGAGCGTGTGGATGTTTTCTTTCCTGCTGACCGGCCGGCGGTACTTCAGCCTCCATCGCTTCTGCCCGGTGGGCAGAGTCTCCAGGTACAGCCCCCCGCCGTCGAACAGGCGGTTTCCGCCGTCAGCGTTGTGCCGTGCGCGGCGACACTGCGAGTCCGTCAGTGGGGGGATTTTCTTGGCCATTGCTTCTGTATCCGTTGGGGTCCTTGAGCCATGCCAGGATGGCCGCGCCTTGCCATGCCGTGCAGGCCCCGCCGATGCGGATCGGCGCGGGAGCAGCGCCGCCCAGAACGCGCTTGCGCCAAGTTTCCCGGCTGAATGGAATCCGGTCGGCGAACTCTTTCCAACGGTATAGGCCTTCGGGATGGATCTGGACAGCACCATACTGCGTATCCGCCTGCATTCCTATCGGGTGATGTTCGGATGAGATCATTGGCAGTCCTTCTCATCGAGAATCGGGTAGTCCTTCGCGGCGCCCTTCAATTCGATCGTGACGGGGCCTGATCGCATGTCTCCGGTCATGGTGCCGTCCAGTTCTGCCCGTTCGTGCGGGCGCAGGTTGTGCCATTTGGCGATGATGCAGTCTTCGTGCTGCAGCCCCCTTGGCTGATCGCGCTCCATGGACCCAACGGATATGCCGCGCTCTTCGCACCACGCTTCGGCTTCCCAGCAGGCTTCGAAGTTGCAGCCCGGGGCGTCGAACACGATCCGGAAAGTGCCAGGTTTCGGATCGACCAATCGACCTGGATGACTCGCCTTTGTTGGCTGATGGGAATCTGTCATAGGGTTTTCCATAGGGTTGTCCACTGTGGCTGTGGGTAAGTCAGGGCAGTCACCAGTTAGCGACAGAAATGCGGGGCCGAACGGCGTCTCTACGACGTGCCTGCCCTGGGCTGCGGCTTCAGCGATGTGCGGACGCACAGCAGCAAACAGGCGCTCGGCGCTTTCCTTCTGCTGTCGCTGGTACGCCTCGATGGCGGCACGCTCAATGGCGCGGGCATATTCGGTCATCCGCTGCCATGGCTTCATGGACCGCCGGACTTGATCGATCTGCTCGTCTGTCAGCGCTGGGGTGTAGGTGTCAGCCATGGTCGGCCCCCCTCCGCCGCAACTTGCGCATTGACTTCGGCTATCAGCAAGTCAATCGGGTTGTCGTCGCCCGGCAGACCACGGGTGAGTTGCAACTCCCGGATAAAATGGCTTGGGCCGTTCAGAGCGCGCAGCACTGTGATCAATGCAGCGGCGTTTACGGTTACGGTTTCCATCATTCCCCCTTCGCCGCACGGGCGGCGGCCCTGTCGTATGCCTTCAGCATGCGTTGCTGTGCCGCGCTCGCAATCTTGATGACGCGCTGCACGTCAGCCTCTTCACGCCCTCCCATGCGAGCAGGCGACGCCGACCCTTCCAATATGCTGGTTACGCAGTCCCAAACGTACAGTGCGGACATCGCCTCTGCAGCCTCTTCGATGTGGTTGTGATCCATCATTCCTCCTTCGCCGCACGGGCGGCGTCATATCCCCGATCGAAGCCGTCCTCGAACAGGATTCGCGTCTCTATCGTCTCAGGCAAACTTGGTCGGGCACTGAAGTAGCTGTCTGATGCGGCATTGCACCCAGCTTCTTTCAGAGCCAGTATGTGTTCCGCATCCTCCCGATCCTGGGCGCTGGGCTGCGCCTGTGCGGCAACGGGGGGGGTGTAGAGTTTGGTTCCGTCTGGATAGCGGAATGGATCGCTGACGCACCAGTACAGCGCCCGTTCGCCGCGACGGCCACAGATTTCCGCCACCGGCTCCTGCGCTACAGGGGCGGCACCGAACCAGTACGGCAACGTCTCAGTAGGCTTGCAGCCGTTGACCTCGCGCCCATCGTTGAAACGGATGCCGTCCGGGTAGCGGTAGGCATAGCCGTCTGGCGGCTCCGCGCTCGCGGCAGGCTGGCCCCAGTGCTTTCGGACGCAATCGGCGAAGCGTCGGATGTCGGCCGTGCCAATGATCATGGGCATACCCCCAGCATGGTGTCGCGTGATCCCAGCGCATCCGAGAAGGTCTTCGTCGCTCGGTGCCGCAGTGGTCGTGGCAGGCTGGCTGCTGCCGTAGCGATCAAGCGCCGTACGAATGAGCCGGACGGAAAAACTGCGCCACTCGAAGCTCGGCCGCATCTCGCGCCACAGAGTGTGTATGTCGTCATCGCTCGGCACCATTTTGCGGGCGTGCGCAATATGCTGGCGGTCGGCTTCGACTGCGGCGCGTGCATAAGCACGGATTTCATCCGGGTCATAGCCGCGTGGGCCGGGCATAAACATCGGTGGCAGTTTGATATCGTCTTTCATGCGCCTTCCTTGGGTGTGTTGATCGCCACTCTGCGGACCGCTACGGCGCGAAGCCGATCGTTCTTGCGGTAGTAGTCCTGGCCGCCGTAGTCGAAGTCCTGGCACCAGGCGTAGCTGGAATCCTTGACATACGTTTCGGCAGACCAGTACGCCGCCGGCTGAAATCCGCGCAGGTTGGCGAATAGCAGCGACTGCTCGTGGCGCGTGGGCAGATCCCCACCCACGCCCTTGGCCCACGCCAGTGCGTCTTCATGGTTCAGATCCTCTTCGTCGCCGGCGAGCAGGATCAGGTGGTGCGACGGCTGGCCGTCGTCATCCAGGATGATGCCGGCGTAGCGCTCGCCGGCGGCGAGCTCGATCGTCGCCTGCGGAATGCCGTAGGAGGTCGGAGCCTGCTGGCGCACGTATGCGTCGATCAGACCATTCACGCGTGCCTGTTCGGCCTGGATTGATTCGAGAGTGACTGTGGTCATGGTTGCCTCAAGAAAAAGAGTCAAATGGATGAAGAACTAAATGGGCAATCTGCGGACGGCCACGGCGCGAAGCCGACCGCTCTTGTGGACGTAGCCCTGGCCGCCGTGGCCGAAGCTCTGGTACCAGGCGTAGCTGGAGTTGCTGTGGTAGACCTCGTTGGTCCAGTAAAAATCCTTCTGCATCTGATCGCGGTTACGCTCCCAGATCAGGCCCAGCTCGACGCGGGTCGGCAGGTCGCCGCCCTGGCTCTTGGCCCAGGCCACCTGATCTTTCCAGGGCGCGTCCTCGTGATCGCCGGGCAGCTGGATGACGTGGTGCAGGTTGCCCTGCTGATCGCCGATGGCGCCGATGTAGGTCTCACCCTTATTGAGGGTGGGCATGGTGATATCAATCTTGGTTGTCATGGTGTTCATCCATTGGAATTTGCCATCCCGGCCAGTGCGCCGAAGGCTAGGGCGAGAGAGATAGTGGCGATAAGGACAAGTCCGCCATAGGCGTGCAGCGCGTAGCCTGCAGAGCAGCTCGCTATGGACGCTGCGGCGGTAATGGCCGCGTTGAATGCTGCTGGATTACTTTCCATCGCTCTCTCCTTGTTCCTGCGCGGACACATCATCGTCTGGACCCGCATCAACCCGACCAGCGCCGCCGCATTCTGGGCATGGAAGAACGTAGTCGTTGTATGGGTCGCCGCCATCGCCGTGGCAGTACGGGCACTCGATCATGACCCCTCCTGTGCGAGTGCGGCACGGAGCTCCGACAGGTAAGGTTCGGCGCTCGCCCAGCCTTCCAGCCACTCGGCGGCTTTTTCGCATGCGGCCCGCAGCTTGTCCCGCTCGGCCTTCAGCTCCACGAACTCATCAAGCAGCTTCTTGTTGGCCTTTCCTACCAACACCAGGGCGCGGTCAGACTCGTCCAGGTCGACCAGTAGGGCGCGGACCGTTGTTGGGCTGCACGCCTCGATGAACCCGCGCACGCCGGGCGCCATGTGCACGTCCGGATGCCCGTCGCTCTGCACGACTGCGCACAGCGCGCCACCATCCTGACCGTGGCGGCCATTCGCTTCCACGAACGTCAGGCGGCGGAAGCTGTTCGAGTCCCACCATTGCCAGTCCGGCACACCGATGGACTGCTGCGCCGCCCGCAGCTTCTCGTAGCTGTCAGCCATGGCTATGCTCCTGTCCTCGCGGCGCAGGCAGCAGATTCGTGCCGGTCGCATGTAGTGCGGCGATAGCCGACGCCAGAATCTCGCCCGTCGCGCGGGTTTCGTCGCCGATGCACCACCGGTCTTTCTCAGTGATGATGGTCGGCCTGCGGCAAGCCTCCTGCAGCGCGGCAGAGGTCCAGCGCAGCGCATAACGCAGCGCTGCGATTTCGGCGTCTTTCTCCCGGATGATGCTTTTCAGATTTACGATCGCGTCCTTTTGGCTCACGGGTTATCTCCTGATAGAGCGGCCGGCCCGGCGGGCAGCGGCATCCAGTGGGTGGGCCGGACTTCGGCTTCCCGAAGCTCATAGCTTCGGTCCTGTCCGAACCGGTAGAACGTGGCGGCGGCGAACCACTTATCACGCCAACGGAAACCTGATCCTATGGATTGGTCGCACTCTGGGCCCCAGGCCAGAAGGAGCCAAACCATCCCGTCTGTATTTTTCCCAATCGGTGCCGACTCGATCGGCTGCCAGGTCTGGGCCTCGCGCAGTCGCTTGATCTCCCGGTCCTTGTCGGCAATCAGCACATCGATGGCCTCGCCTGGATCGTCTGCCTCGGTGACTCCGTGGCGCACGAGAGCGGCCGCAGTGGATTGGGTGATGGTGTCCAGGGCCTCGATTCTCTGGCAGCAGGACGCAATGATTCTCGCCAGCTCGTTGACGCGCTCCAGCATCCTGTTTGGGAACTGGATCGCGTCCGTCGGCTTGATGTGTGTGGTGGCGAGCACCACGTCGCGCAGCTTCTGTGTATCGAAAGTCATGCGACCCTCCGGAACATGGATTCGTGATGGAAATTGGCTAGAACCAGAGCTTGCGCCACTGGTGGGCACACGCTGTTGCCGCACATGCGTACCTGGGCCGACTTGCTCAGCCGGATGCGAGGCAGCAGGCGGGGATCACCGTCGATCTGGCGGCCGTTGATGAAGAGCAGCTCAGGATCCGGGATGTCCTCGATCTGGTACGAGGCGGGGAAGCCCTGGGCCAGGTACAGCTCGCGCGGCACCAGCATGCGCAGCGTGATATCGACCAGCACCCAGCCGGCGAGGATGATCATTTCGGCCGACTCCGGAAAATGCTCCGGCAGGTGTTCGTGGAAAAATTCGGCGCACTGCCGCGCCCGCTCGCGCAGCTCCGGCGCCAGCACGTCGGCCGGAACCTGGATCGTTTCGACCAGCCCGACCCGGGCCTTGGTGGTCAGCGTGTGCACGGGCTCGCTGACCCCGGCCCACTGTCCGCCCTCGCCGTAATACTTGATGAAGTAGGCGGTGATCAGACGCTGCTGGGTACCGCTCGCCGTGATGGTGGACATCGGCGCCGGCACCGGCCGACCGTCGCCATCGTAGAACCCGCCATTGGCCTGCTCCAGGCATGCTGCCACCATCGCCTGCTCACCACGATGAGCGGCGGTGACCGTGGGCAGCGGACTGTCTGGCGTGGTCCCGGCGCGCTCGCCATGATGCGTCAGGTGGGTCAAGTGCGCAGCGACGATGGCATGCTTGTTCGCGGTGACCACGGTACCAAGAGGGCCGCGCACTTCCTGCGCACGCGCGTCCTGGCCCGGCCGCTCGCCGTAGCCGATGGTGATCAAGTGAGCCCCCACCAGAGCGTGATGTGTGCCACTGGCGGAGATGGTCGATGCAGGAGCCTGCACGCTATCACCCTGCAGGTGTGATTCCTGTGTGCCGCGCAGTGGTGTGATCACCGGAGCGACGACGGCATGGTGGCCCCCCGTGGTTGCGGTGGCCAGCGGTCGTGTCGGTGGCGCGCTGTCGTGCCCCGTGGTGTTCGTCATGATCACCGGTGCCAGCACGGGCGCTACAACCGCCCGATGGTTCTCAGTGGTCTGGGCTCCCAAGGGCCTATCTGCCGGTACCGGCTTGCCGGCGTAGGCGGGACCGCCCTGGCCAGCGAGAAACGGTGCCAGCACCGGCTGTGCCACGCAGGCGTCGGCCTTGGCTGTAAGCGTTTGGGCGGGCTTGCTCATGGGGCGGGAAGGGGATTGCCCCATCCGACCACCGACACCAACGATAAACGGCTGGGGATTCGTCAGCACATACCGCCAGGCGCCTTTCGCCACACGGCGCTGGGTGTTCACGGCCAGCGGCCGGGGGCGGCCGAAAATCGAGCGGGCGGGGATGCTGAAGTCGATGCACTCCGCTGCCGTGCGCCAGGGTTTGAGTTTGCCGGCCAGCACCGCCGCTGTTTCCGGGTCCCCGGTCGTCGGCGCCGGCCACACGATAGGCAGTCCGTCACGGCGCGCGACCAGGAAGAAGCGCTTGCGGATGGTGGGTGTGTCCAGATCGCTGGCTCGCAACTCGTGCCACTCGACGCGGTACCCGTGTTCGCGCAGCTGGCGCACGAAGCTCTCGAATGTGCGGCCCTTCTTCGCGGGGTCCGGATAGAACTTTCCGTCGGCACCGACGATCAGAGGCCCCCAAGTGCGGAATTCCTCGACGTTCTCCAGGATGATGACACGCGGCATGCACTTGGCCGCCCAGCGCAGCGCGATCCAAGCGAGCCCGCGGATGTGCTTTTCGACCGGGGTCCCGCCCTTGGCCTTGGAAAAATGTTTGCAGTCGGGCGACAACCAGACAAGCCCAACTGGCTGATTGCCTGTGACCTTAATCGGATCCACATCCCAAACCGATTCGCACAGGTGGCGGGTGTACGGGTGGTTCAGCGCATGCATCGCCAGCGCTTCCGGATCGTGGTTGATCGCGATGTCGACTGGGCGCCCGAAAGCTGCTTCCAGGCCCGTGCTCGTACCGCCACCGCCGGCGAAATTGTCGATGATCAGCTCATCAGGGAAGCCGAGGTCAAGCGTGTACCGGTCGCTCTTCATGCCCGCGCCTCCAGCTCATCTTTGATCCGGGTCTGCAGGATCAGGTTGTCGGCTTCGTCGTGGGACAGCGTGCAGGCCACGCGCTGCATGCTGGGCAGCAGGGCGCGCACGGCTCGGGTGTCTGTGTCCGTCACCGGCATGCTGTATTCCAGCTTGTGCGCCAGACGTTGCAGCGCCGACAGGTCGAAGGCCTTTTCGTGCCTGGTGGCCCACATCGAGAACATGTCCACCACACCCAGCAGGGCTGGCACCATGGCGAACCATTCGTTTTCTGGGGAGGCCTTGAAGATTGGCATGCCGCGCCCGTCCACGCACACGGTTCCATCTCGCTCGATCTGGTCCAGGATGGCTTCCACGGGACTCAGGACCGTCGTCATCTTGACGATCATCGGTACCGGCAGGGGTCGCTCGATCCGGTGGAGGCGGGGCATGCGGCGCTGCCGCCGCTCTGCCGCACGTCGTTGTTCGCGGTTCATTGTTCTTGTCCAGGAAAAGGGAGATCGCGCCCGGGCTTCTGCCGGCGTTCGCGGGAACGCTTGCTCATGCCGCCACCTCAGTCGCAACAGCCGTCGTTTCCGTGATCCGCCCATCCTCGATCCAGTGCCCGATCACGCACGGGAAATTCTCGAAATTGAACAGCTTCTTGAACGTGCCGAACACCAGGGCTGTCTCGATCCGGCCAGCCTCGGCCAGCTCATCCAGCCCCACGATGCAGTCGACCCGCCCCGCCATGTCCAGGATGTCGAATTCGTCCAGCGCGACGAACTTCAGCCCCGACAGTTCGGCCAGCGCCAGGGCGATCTGGGCATCCGCACGCCAGCGCTCGGACTTGGAGAGCAGGGCGTAGGGCCGGCTGCCCAGGTAGATATCGATGTCGCTGTCGATGATCTCGACGCGCGGAAAGTGCAGCGCCAGGGCGAGTAGCGCGAGGATCCTGTTCACCGGGCCCAGGCTCTTGCCCAGGATGTCGGCCGGGATACCGGCGGGCGACAGCGCGTCAATGGCGGCTTGCCAGTCCTGCGCCTCACGGTGCGCTGCGGCGGCCGTCGTGGTGCGGCCCAGCGCCTTTGCTGCTGTCTGCTGGTCGGCCTGCAGACGGTTCAGGTCAAAGGTGGTCTGGGCGAGCTCGTCCTCGGCCGCGCGCACAAAGTCGCGGATGCGGTCCACATCGGCCTGACTGCCTTGCTCGGGCTGCTGTGTCATGCGGGCGGCGGCGGTTTTGGCAGTTTCGATATCGCGGTGGTCGTTGTCGACGGATCGCTGCATCAGATCGCGGGCGCGGCGGGCCTCGGGCAGCTTGGCGGCGGCTTCCGGATCGCTCCCGGCGTCCAGGGCACCGTACTGGGCCTCGTAGGCCGAAAGCACCTCCCGCTGACCCTTGTAGTCGCTGTCGATTTCTACGACTTCGATCAAGACTTCTTGCAGCGCTCTCGCCAGTTCATGCACCAACCCGACGCGCGGCCCGGTACCGGCACGCTGTTCGAGCTGCTGGACTTCATCGGTCCAGCGCTGCAGATCGGCTTCGTCCTGCGCGAGCTTGTCCTGTGCCGACTGCAGCCGGCCCGCGGCCTTCTTGTCGGCTTCGCGGTTTTCCTCGGCGGCCAACCAGGTCTTCAGCTTCTGCTCGGCGCCGCCCAACTCGATGCGGCCTTCGGCGATGCGCCGGCGCAGGCCATCGGCTTTGGTCTGCAGTTTCGTTATCGCCGCCTCGTCCACCGGCGCCCCGGCGGGCGCGGCCCAGGTCTCTGCCTTCACGTGGCCGTAGGTCTCGCCAGTCACGGCCTTCCAGGCCGCCTTGGCGTCGCGGCAGCGTTCTTCCGCGAACTTCGCCGCCGCCGGAAACCCGGCGCGCAGCATGGGCGTGACGGCCTCGATCACGGCATCCGTCAGCTTGCGCTCGTGCATGGCCGCGACGATGTCCTCTTTCTTGCCGCTGGCGCCGGTGAGCGCGAACAGCAGATTGCGGCGGTCGTCGGCGCCGGCCCGGGCGAACATCGCCGGGTCCAGGCAGTAGGGCAGGGTCAGGTGCTGGCGTTCCCATTCCGCCATGGTGAGGCTGTGCGTCAGTTCCTGCTTGCCGGCGGGTGCCGTGAATGTGGCGCGACCGCCGTCAAGATCGATCACGACACTGCCGCCCTTGGCGCCGTCGTGCACCAGCATTCCGAAGTCCTTTTTCTTCAGGACCCGTTCCGGCATGCCCAAGAACGCGGCTCGGACAGCTTCGCGGATGCTGGATTTGCCGGCGCGGTTGGCACCAGCGAAAACCGTGACCGGCGCGGGCAGAGCGACGTCCACCTGTGCCACGCCCAGGATGTTGTCGATTGCGATGTGGGTGAGCTTCATTGTGCGTCCTCCAGCAGGCCGCCCAGCGCGTTCACCAAGTCGGCCAACATGCGGGATGTTTCGCCCGCGAAGAGCGTGAAGTCGGCATCGAACTGTTCGGCTTCGTTGGTCGCCCGCGCGTCCTGGTGCCCGTTCAGCGCGTCCAGCGGCGCCACGCGCTTTATGTCCAGGCCATCGGTCAGCACGAAGGACACGCGATCGTTCCAGGTCATGGCCAGGCGCGTGCATTGCTTGCCTTCCTGAATGCGATGCTCGGCCTCTTGCTGGTCCACCGTCTGCCGCACATACCGCACCGTGGCCCGAGATTCGCCGGTAGAACGCAATTCGGTGTCCTGATCGATGCTGAACCCTGCCGGCGGTTCGTCATCGGACAGCCACAGCGTCATGGCGGCGGCTGGCGACATTTCGACGTGCAGCGGCACGATGGGGAAGGGCGAAAGCGTCTTGGCCAGCAGTCCCAGGACCTCGTCACTGCGTGCCGTCGAGGCCGCGTCGATCGCAACCCAGCGATTCACCGTGTCGATCCACAGACAGGTATCGTGGGCAATGACGAAGGCTCGCGGCAGCAGCTCCATCAGCATCTGCTCCTTGATCTCCTTCATCTGCTTGCGGCCGGGCTTGTAGCCCTGTTGCTCTTCGATCTGTATGGCGCGCGCACGGGCGGCCTGATTGATGACCGTGGCCGGCAACAGTTTCTTTTCCGTGTGTATGCTCAGCAGCACCTGGCCGTTTTGGGCGTATGCCAAGCCGCTGTCCTCGCGCGGAGGCGTCCATCCGGACACCTGGAAGTCCTGGCTTCCGCCAGACCGGAAGGCCATGGACTCCAGGGCGGATTCCAGCGCGGCGGCGGTCAGGCGGGTGTTGGGGGCAAGGCGGTAAAGCTTGAGATTCTTGAACCACATGATGGCTTACTCCATGTCAGCCGCAGCGGCGCGGCGGGTGCGGGTTTGGCGGGCAGGCTGCGGCTCGCTTTCAGGGAAGGGGTTCTCGGTGTCCTCGTGCACGACACCATCCAGCTCGTCCCGGCGGTGCTCGTAGGCGGCCTTCAGCTCGGCCTGCCGGGCCGGATCGCAGTCGCGGATTTCGTCGGCGGCGAGACTGAGTACGTCTTGGTCGGTGGATCGCTGGATGTTGGCCAGGACTTTGCCGGCATCCAGGTAGGCCGGGGCGGACGATTCCGCCGGCGCCGCCGGTTTACCGGCCTCGGCTTTCGCCTGCTCGCTGGGGGTATTCATGTTGACGTCGGTGACGTCGCCGGCCGGATCCTTCTTGGTGGTCGGCGCTGCAGCTTGATCGGCTGCGGTCTGGGCGCGCAAGGTGCCGACGTCCACCTGGATCGTGCCGTCAGGTCCGGTCGTGGCTTCGATGATGTCCTGCGCTTCCTCGACCGTCTGCAGACCCATCAGCAGTTCGGGGGCGTAGAGCTTGCCGAAGAAACTGGCGGTCCGGTAGCGCAGCATCACGTCGGGCATGGTCTGCCATTTGCTGCCGTTCTTCGTGTACCAGCCTTCCTTCACGGCCATTTCGATAGAGACGGCAGGGGACTCGATGATGGGGACACCGAATTTCTTGCAGCAGCCATAAACACCACCGTGTTCCTTGAGATCCTCCAGGCCGAACTGCGGGATAGTGGTGCCGCTTTCGACCGTCCACGCCACGCCCTCTTTGTTGTGGACACGCACCTTTCGCGTGATGGTTTCCCGCTGTCGCCGGCCATTGGCGCCGTCTTTCCATTCGAACGTGTCGAATTCGACGTCGAGATCGCCCATGTCCTTGATATCGAAGCGCAACGGCGAGAACCGCCCACAACCGTTGATCGCGGCAATGATCCACTGCGACGACCAGGATGGCCGGCCCTCAACGATGTAGAGGTTCTGCATCACCATGAGTGGGTCGGCGCCCATGCGTTGGGACATGTTCAGAGCCACCACTGCATTGGCCAGGGCGTTGGGATTCTCCCGGGTGTCCGTGACGTTGCCGTAGCGGTCTGTCTTCTCGATGGTGGCGCGGTAGGCCGCCGGCACCAGGGTACTGGATGAGAGCAGGCGCGCTGCGCGCTGCATGAGTTCGAAGCTCTCCAGGTTGCCAAAGCCGATAGCGACGTCGCGCCGGACATTGGTGCGCACTTGGGCCAGCGTCGTGGCCTGAGGTTGGGTGGTGGTCATGGTGCTTATCCTCGGAATTTGCAGGTGTCGTAAATGGGGCAGAACTTCGGGCTGCACAGCATCGATCGCGGGTTGCCGTAGAAGCTGCCGGAGTGGATGATTCGGGAGGCGTGTTCCAACAGCCCGGGGCTGTCGGCATCGCCCACCAGCGCGTGGCGGACGTCCTGAACTTCGCCCACACCGATGCGCTGCGCCTTGGCCGCCTTGCCGGTTTGCATGCCGATGATCTGGGCTGGTGCATTCAGCGGTTCGCCCAGGGCGCGTTCGGCCAGCAGCGAATACACGCCCAGTTGTGGGCCATGGCCGGATGTCTTGGCCTTGCCGTCGGCGGCAACCGCCGTGGCGCCGGTCTTGAGGTCCGTAATGCCGAGCTGCCCATCGGGTGTGCGGCGCACGCGGTCCGTGGTTCCGGTCAGGGTAAGACCCAGGTCGGTGAATTCGAGCGCCTCGCAGTGCAGTTCGACCGCGACATATTCCTGTTCGAGAGCAAGCCCTGTGCAGTAGGACGTATGCAGGCTCAGACCGATCCGCTCGATTGCGCCTGGGTTCTCGCCCTCCCAGTCGACGACTTCTTCCTGGCCGGCGTCGTCGTGGTTGCGGTACAGCGTATCGACCAGGGCGCCGGCGGCGTCATCGACCGTGATCGGACTGCCGTCCAGCCGGGCCGCGTCAAATGCAGCGGTGCCGGCGTGCACAGCCGTGCCCAGCCGCGCCTTGAAGCTGGTGGGCGTGCGCAAGCCCAGAATGTGTTTGGCATGCCAACGGGCAGGGCAGTCGAAAAGCTCGCCCAAGCTGGATGCGCGAATAGCGACGTTGTTCATGCGAGCACCCCAAAAATCCGCCGGTCCTCAGCTCGATCCTCGGCCGCCCGATCGCGCTCGGCCTGGATCTGCTCTTCCATGGCTGCGATCGCTTCCTGCTCGACCGCCCGCGTATCGGCGTCGTCCATCTGGTCTCTGAGTGCCAGGTCGGGCTGGTCCTGCTCGTCCAGTACGTCAAAGTCGACCGCTGCGGGCTGCGGCGGGTAGCAGCGCTCCGGCGGTCCGTACGTGCGTCCGGAGTCGGCAGGGACGTAGTAAGTCACGCAGACCTTGCAGGGCACGCCTCGAATTTCGGTGGCGAAAATCACAGCCGCTCTCCCGTCGCATGCGCCACGGCCGTCTGGATCGCCATGAACGCCTGGGGATAGCCGCCGTTCGAAGCCGCCCACATCATTTCGCAGGCATGCAGCAGCTCATCGGCGGCCCGTACCACGGGCGTTGCCTCGACAAATTCGACGACCGACATCGGCTCGCGGCAGCCCGGGCCGACGCTGGCGTCGATCGCGCGCTCTGCTGCCTCGCGGCTGTCGTAGGTTCTGTAGCGGCGCACGCCGCCCGCGTCCCGGATGCAAAAGAGGCTCGTCATTGCGTCATCCCCCGGGCGAGCTCCGCGTAGCGCTCGAAGTGCACCTGGAAGGCCGATTCGAGGGTGGAGCGGTTCAGATGGTCGGCCAGGAACCACGCCTCGGCGATCTTGCGGAAGAAGCTTCCCGCGCTGCGGCGCATGAGATTGGCCGCGTCTGTGTAGTCGGCCATGATCAGATCACCCCGAAAGCGACCAGCGCCACACCCATCAGCACGATAGCCATCACGAGGCCATCCGCGTTGCGCGGCTCAGGAGTGTGGATGGCCGGCTGAATCTCGATGGGCGCCGCCGGATCCCGCAGGATGCCGATCTGCACTCGCGGCTCCAGGTGCTTGCGCACATAGGCCGGTACGTCCAGGCCAAGCCCGTAGCGCGCGGCGCGCCGCCGGGCCAGCAGAAAACGAGGATTGGTGATTTGCATCGTGGTCTCCCAAAACCATAGTTATGGCGTGTGGGAAAATAATAACCGCAGTTATCCTAGTCTGTCAATAACTGCGGTTATCCACGATCAGGCACTACGGTTGATGTAGGGCACTGCGAATTTCTTGAATCCTGTCCCTGCCCATCCTGACGAGATTTCGTCGGAGCCTGCGCGGGAGCGTATCCTTGTGTCGGTCGGATCTTTCCAGTGTCTCCAAAATTGCGTCCAGGTCTCCCGCTGCCGACAGTGCCGCAGCGCGGTCCTCGGGATCAATATTGGTTGCTGATGCGGACTGCATGCCCATATCCTTGAGTTCTTGACCCATCAATAATAACTGTACGGAAACACAGTGAAAACGCTATTGCTCATGTGGTTATTCGCGCGGATGTACCAAACGCCCATGGCATTGGGGTCTACGTCGAGCTTAGGTGAAAACCCGTCCCGGCACCGTGCCCCCATTGAAATGTCTCTGTATTACATCACTCCGGATTGACCATAGAAGGGCGGAAAAGAGGCCAATAACGGCACCGTACCGTTATTCACATGTAACTGATGGGCTAGTATTCTCGGCGCATGACAAAGCCGCCATCGCCGCCAACACGCACATCTCCGAAGTTCGACTTACGACTACCCGATGACATGCGCGAGCGCGTGGCCCTTGTGGCCAAGGAAGAGGGGCGTTCGATGAACTCGCAGATCGTGGCCTACGTCGCCGATGGCCTGGACAAGTCGAACCAGACGGCCCGGGCGCTCAAGGACATCAATGACAAACTGGACCGGCTGATGGAGCTGGTGGCGGCCAAGAAATAGGGCGCCATGCGTGCGGCACGGCTCCCGGGACGGAGCAGGGCGCCCGGGTACGAAAATCTATGGTCAGCCCGATTTTTGCAAGCGGGACGACGTTGACGTAAATTGGGCTTGCTTAAATCTATCCGGGGTCGTGGTGGAGGAATCCCCCCGCCCCATGATGAGAGCCGCGCCGGACAAACCTCAAAAAGCCCTCAGTGTCATGCACTGTTTTTTGTGCCAGGTTCGTTGTCCGGCCGTTGAGCCGTTTATGTCTTCACGTATCTCGCGTCGCAAAACCAGGAAGTGGGTACTGCTGAAGGTTGCTGTGTAAACGGTGTGCGTCAGGCTGCTGTCACAGCCTGCTCGCTACGGTAGTTCGTCCCTCTGGCGAGGATGGCCCAGGCTATCCTCGCCAATTTGTTGGCCAGCGCGCAGGCCACGACATTCGAGTGGCGTCGGGTTAATAGGCTGCGGACCCAGACGCCCAAAGTATCGGTGCGTTTGTCGACGCGCTGCATGATGGTCCGCGCGCCTTGCACTAGCAGCCGTCGCAGATTCTTGTCGCCGCGCTTGCTGATGCCCAACAGCGTAGGCTTGCCGCCGGTGCTGTACTGGCGTGGCACCAACCCCACCGAGGCGGCAAACTGTCTTGCCGAACCGAACTGTCGAGCGTCGCCCAGCTCGGTCGTCAGCACGCTGGCGGTGATCGGCCCGATGCCGGGTATCTCCAGCAGCCGCTGGCCGCGCTCGTCCTGGCGCAGTTGTGCCGACAGCTCTCGCTCTGTCTGGGCGATCTGCTCATCAAGGTATTTGAAGTGCGCCTGCAGCCGTTCGAGCAGCGCCACCAAACGCGGCGGCAGTTCATGCGCGACCAGTACCGCCGGTAATTTGCGGATGATCGCCGGCCCCTTGGGCAGGCCCACACCAAACTCCAGCAGGAAGGCGTGGATTTGGTTAATAGCGCCGGTTCTGTCGCGTACCAAAGCCTCGCGCACCCGGTGCAACATCGATACCGTCTGCTGAGCCTGATTGCGCGGGCTCACGAACCGCATACTCGGGCGACTGGCTGCCTCACAGATCGCTTGCGCGTCGGCGAAATCGTTCTTGTTGCCCTGCACGAAGGGCTTCACGAACTGGGGAGAGATCAGCTTGGCCTGGTGACCCAGATCTTGGACTCTACGGGCAACCCAGTGTGCCCCAGCACACGCCTCCATCACGACGGTACAGGCCGGCGTATTGCCTAGCAGCGTGAACATCTGGCTGCGCGTGAGCTTCTTGCGAAACACCATCCTGCCAGCCCTATCCTGACCGTGAAGGTGAAAACTATGCTTGCCCAGATCAATGCCAATCAGCGCGACGGTGCTCATGACGGTCTCCAAGAAAGAACAATCCCCACTCAGCGTACCGCTTCGTGGGGATCGGGCTGACCATCTCATTAAGCCCTCCGGAGAGGGCTGGTGGTGAACCGATCAAAAGCCCTGGTAGGAAGCAACCGTTGATGCATGAGCCAGTCTTTCTAGGGTGCTCATCATCAGAACGGTAGCCACGGCATTCAAGATTGCGCCCTCGCTCTTTGCCTCTTTCGGCTGCTTTCTGTCGTCTAGTATCACCTTCATGGCGATGTCCTTATTTCTTGGGGCGCTGATGATGTCAACCATCTTTTTTAGCGAGGCGCTGACTGAGGCTGGGTGTGGTGAGATCGCAATAATAGCTTCACCATTAAGGCTCAAGTCTAGCTTGTAGGAGTGACCAGAGATGCCCACGTACTCGGGCTCTTTGTCTATCACCGCGTCTCGCTTCCAGGCTTGGAGGCACATAGCAACCTCCTCCACGAGGAGAGTAGTGTCGACGCTGGCGCCTTTTTGATCCTTCTCCCATGCGACGATGCTTAACATCGCAGCCATGTATTTTGCAAACCCCGAGGAAGCCTGATTCTTCTTTGCCCACACCTCCAGCTCACCCTCGTCAGTGAAGACAGCATCGTGATTGACGGCAATATTTTTAAGAAACTTGGTCTTCCTTGAATCTTCGAATGACAGACCCCTTCCCATGAAATGCATCACGATTCCTCCGTCATCGAAGAATCTGATGTGATCAGACGTGGATTCGACGTACACAGGCACACCATCACCATCATCGAAGGTGAAAGGGGTGGAGATCATTGCTATGCTGCCGTCCTCGTTCAGAGGGTGGCAGGAGAGCCCGAGCGTTGTCTGGAGTTGATCGCAAGTCATGATTGCCCCCGCAGTTGCAGCTCTTCAGGGTGCGGAACCGGCGGCTTGAAGGTGATGTTGGTCATGGTGCGGAAACGCCCCATGACATCATCATATGTCCATTCCTCCCAAGATGCATCACCTAGCGTGCGATTGTCTCCAAAGTGCTCGTGAGACTTGTGATGTTCGCTAGGAGCCCCCTTGGGCCAATGAATCACATCCAACTGAAAAACACGCTCCAGTCTAGCTGGCGAGCCGCGTCGGAACACTGAAAACTTGTATTGAACAATTCCGGTCTTTGATGACCTTTTAAAGATTAGGTCAACCACCAGGCGTACGTTAACTCCATCGCTGTCCAGCAGCCCGCATGACGTCTCGTGAATCCCTTTTGTGCCCTTCGGTGGACGCCAGTCTGGGCAATCCTCACAAGATAGGGCGGCCGCTAGAATTTCGCGAGCTTCAGCTTCAGAAACGTCGTTCATGTCGGCTTGTCATCCTTTCGCATTTCCACACACTCAACATGGCTTGTTACCTGCCGGGCAAAAACGTCTATTTCACCCCCCAAACCCACACCAGCACCGCCTACTTCCCCTCAGCTTCCAGCCCCCTCAGGATCGCGTCGAGCGCGTCGTCCGTCCGGCGCTGTTGGGCAGGGGAGAGGGCCCGAATGCGACCGGGGGTCGATTTCTTGAGGGGCCATGGGTCGGGTTCAGCGCATTCCCGATGCAATCCGGACGAGGCTTCTCCACTCATGAAGCCGTCATCATCGACGACCGGATCCTTCCCTGTCTCCAACCATTGAAGCGTTGTCTTCAGCGCCTCGGCGATCTTCCGGCCATGTCTTGTTTGGCCGCCGGCTTCAATCTTGCGAATCGACACCTGCGAAATGCCGACAGCCTTCCCCAGGTCGTCTTGGGTGATACCCAGTAGCCTGCGCCTGCTGCGCACCCTGAAGCCGAAGTCGAGCTCATTCATTGGCGAATCCTATAACCACGGGTGTAATGGGTCAAAGAACAGAAGTTATTGACCATGGGATAACTTAGGTTATATATTGTCCGTATGGACACTCATAACCCATCCTATCCGGCCCTTCTGGAGGCGATACAACGCGCTGGCGGAACCCAGTCGGCTCTGGCGCGCCGCCTTGGGAAAAAGCAGCCGCACATCCACAAATGGCTGCATAGCAAGCACGCACTGCGGCCCGAGAACTGCCTCGCAATCGAAAGGGCACTCGGAGTGCGTCGGCAGCAACTGCGACCACAAGACTGGCAAGAGATCTGGCCAGAACTGACGGCGCAGTCTCGGGAGCCCGAGCATGCGTAGCTCACCCATCCGGGCTGCTGTCCCCATCGAACAGCAGCGCCCAAAAGATCTTGCGCACCTCTTCGTACGGCGGGTCCTCGCCAAACTGGGCGACAGCAAGCGTGTACGCCGCCTCCGCGAGCTGGTCCACCTCATCGTCCTCGGGCAGTTCAAGTCCTATTTCCATGAGGTCTCCCATGTCTGATCTTGCACTTGCGCTGGTCATGCTGTCCTGCGTCGGCGCTGGCTACATCCTGGGCCATGTACACGCGCTGCTTTTCGAGGAACGCCGCCGCTGGCGTGCGGCACGAGGGAAAAAGCATGGCTGACTCATCCATGTCGCCTGTCCTCCTCGTAGATGACCGTCCTGCAGACGGGGCATCGCCAATTGGCGTACGTGTACTCGTTACGGGCGAAGTGCCTCAGAACGACCTTTCTTTTGACGGGGGAGTCGAGGCATTGCTGACAGACATAGTGCTCCGGCTCAGAGCCTCGTGGGTCGAGTCCATCGGTCCGTTCTGGAGGGAGATTCACTCGATACACGAAGCTGCCGGGAACGAGCTCGAAAAGCGTGTAGCGGTTGCGCTCCGCGAGGGCTTCTCTCAGTTCTCTCAGCTCCTGTGCGGCCTGGAAGTTCTCCTGCTGCAACGTACCCAGGGCAGCGCTGAGTTCGAACAGACGCTGCTGGGCGTTGAGCAGCTTTTCGTTCATGGCCCGAACTACTTCAGATGCTTTGGCGCCATCCCGAATGGCAACGGCACCTTTTCCGATGTCCATGGCACCGTTGATGGCTGCCACCGCGCCGGTGATCAAGGCAAAGTCCACAAGAATTCCCCCGCCGTAGATGAGTGTTGTGTGAGAGCTTCCGATTCTACGGCGCGTGGCGATGGAGGCATCACCCATGTCTGACCTCACCCTAGCTCTCATCATGCTGGTCTCCATCGGCGCGGGCTACATCCTGGGTCACGTACACGCGCTGCTCTTCGAGGAGCGCCGCCGCTGGCGCGCGGCACGAGAGAAAAAGCATGAGTGAACGCACAACGCACCTCTCGCTGGATCCGTCTCCGCTGAACGAATGCCTGGCATCACTTGAACAGTTTCTTGATCGATCGCTGAAGGTCCGCCATGCCTTTCTGGGCCTCGGCGACACCCTTGCGCAGACCAGAAGCCTCGATCTTGGTGACGACTCCGCAGCTCGGGCAGGTGATCTCCGGATCGTGCTTGAGCCGTCCGATGGACTCGCGAAGCTTATGGCCGCATGCCTCGCAGGGGATTTCGATGATGTGTGAGTCAAGATTGAGTTCCATGGTCGGTTCTTCTGTTGTGGTTTCGGGGTGTGACAGTTCCGATTCTATGGCGGTTGGGCCGGCCACCCGCAATCCGTGGCGCCCAGATCCCGCTGACGACAGGACACCCATCGGCCCAGGGGACACCATCTCAGTGCACCGTCGTCGCGCCATCGGCCGGCAGGCCCTGGCACCAGTTCCAGGCCAGGCGTTCGAACACCGCCTCAATGAGCTCCATCTCGGCGTTCTCGCCGAACACTTCCAGCGCCAGGCGCTCGGCTTGATCCATCAGGCTGTGTCGCGTGTTTTCGTCCATGTCGACAGTGTCGGCGGGGCAGGGCGCGGTTTCCATTCTGGATTTCCTCATCGGATGAATTTTTCATCATGAACACACAACCAGTATCTCCGGAGCGGGTTGAGATCACACGCAAAAGCGCTGCACGAATTCAGGCGGCCATCTTGCAGCGACTTGCAGGCGTCACGCAGGAGCATGCAGCCGAATGCATGGGCGTGTCGGCCAGCACCGTGAGCAGGGCCATCACGGACGATCTGGAGCGGATTTGCCAGATCATGGCAGCCCTGAACCTGCAGGTGGCCACCGCCGATTCCATCGTTGTGGAACCGGAGGAAATGCGCGCATTGAAGCGTATGGCGCTGAAGTATCTCGAAGCCGACCTCGCTCGCGATGAACCGCACGGGGAGCGCCGCCGGCACGCCGAGCCGCAGCCGGGAGTGCCGGCGTGATGGACGGAGCCGACATCGAGCTCTTCGCTGTGGTCGCGTGCGCGCCGTTTGTCATCGCCGCAGTCGGTATCTGGTGGGCGCTGAAGTAATGGCTGAAATCACCCTGGTCCGTCGCCACGACATCACGCTCACCGAACAGGAGCGCGCGATCGCGCGCCGAGCGGTGTTCGAGGCCGTGGACGGGCTTGGCGAGCGGAACCAGCGCAAGTGGCGCCGCCTGTGGAACCGGATCTGGAAGTTGGAGCCGGGCGAAGCGATGAACATCAGCACCAACCAGGAGCGCCTGGGCTGGTACCACCGTAAGCACATGGCGCTGGAACAGCGTGTATTTGAGGCGCAGGAGCGGTTCGAGGTCTTCGCGGGCTTCAGGACGTGGTTAAAGACTGGCGCCGGATTTGTGACGTGGTTTCCAGGACCGAAAGGCGGCGTGATACCGGTCGTGAAGTCGATCAGCTACGCGAAGCTTGAGCAGGGCGAGATGGAGGTATTTCACGCGGATGCCGTGCGGTTCCTGCGCACTGCGCATGCTCAGAAAACCTTGTGGCCGCATCTGGCTCCCATCGCGGCGGCCGAGATGATGGAAACGATTCTGGAGGGATTCGGAGAATGACTCTCTGGAACAGCACCCTCAAGCCGGGCAAGCCGCTGCAGCGCAAGGCGCCGATGCACTCCACCAAACCGATGGCGCGCAGCCCGATGAAGCACTCAGGCCGGCGCAAGCACAAGATCGCGGGCCACCACGATCAGAAGTTGCTGGATGCCTGCTGCGGGCAATCCTGCTACCTGCTTGTCCGCGGCATCTGCCCGCACATTCCGGAGGATCCGACCGTGGTCGACTGCCATGGCAACTGGGGAGATACCGGCAAGGGCATGGGGCTGAAGGCGGCTGACCGGTTCAGTGTCCCAGGTTGCGCAGCCTGCCACTACTGGCTCGATTTCGGCACAACCGCGACCCGCGAGGAAAAGCGCGCGGTGTTCTTTGATGCGCTGGCCCGGTGGCAGCCTGTGCGCGATGCCGCGCGGGCCAGGAGGTCTTTGGCATGAACTATTACGAGCACCATCTAGGTGACTACGCCAAAGACACAGGTCACCTATCCATGCTGGAGCATGGTGCCTACAGAATCCTGCTCGACAGATACTATTCGACGGAACGTGGAATTCCGGCCGACCAGGCGTATCGCCTGGCGAGGGCTCGCTCAGATGAGGAGTGCCGTGCCGTGGATGCCGTTCTTGAGGAGTTCTTCGAGCTTGTAGACGGCGTGTGGATCCAGGGGCGCGTGGAACGTGAACTTGTTGCAGCGAACAAACGAATTGTCGCCGCACAGGAGAACGGAAAGAAGGGCGGTCGCCCTCCTAAGAAACCCAAAGGTTCCGATCCAGAAACCCAACAGAAACCCGATGGGTTATTGCCGGGTTCCGATCCAGAAACCCAACAGAAAGCTCACCAAGCACCATCTACCAAGCACCATCTATCAAAAGAAGAAGAAGCGGCGGCGGCACATCCCCCGCGCGGGCGTATACGCGAGGCACCTTCCGCCGCGCCGCCTGCCGGCCCCGAAGTCATCGACCCACATGGCGGGACACTCGCCGGTCCACCCGCAGCCATTCCCGACGAAGCGCCAAAGCGCGCCACGCAGCTCGCGGTGCTGCTACGCCGTAACGGCGCCGACCCGAGGACCTTGCCGAATGACCGGCGTATCGCCGAGTGGGTCCGGGATGGCGTGACCGATGCCGAGGCGCTCCGGGCGCTGGAAACAGCGAAGGCCCGGCGCAAGGACCAGGGCAGCGACCAGCCCATCGGCACCGCGTACCTCGCGCCCATCATCGCCGACATCCGGGCTGCGCCACTGGTATCTCCAGCCAGCAAGCCGGCCGCCGCTGCGCAGGATCAGTGGTGGCGCTCCGATGCCGGCGTTGATCGCAAAGCTCGTGAACTGGGCATGTTCGCAAGGCCTTCCGAGGACTACGCGAGCTTCAAGGATCGGATTTTCGAAACGCTCAGACAGCGTGAGTCTCAGGGAGCAAGGGCATGAAAGGCATTCCGAACCCGAGAACACAACGGGCACAAGTCGATCAGAACGAACAGCCGCATATCGCCACAGGCGCGTGCTGCATCGCGGGTTGTAAGCTGCCTGGCACGATCGCGGCGAGCACCACAGGCTCGAGCGAGTGGTTCTGCCGGCTGCACTTTGGCGCCGCCTACGCGGAGAACGCCGACATCACACTGCGGGCCAACAACCGCATCGGGCTGTATCGCTTGGCGTTGGCCTGGTCGAACGAGCCACCCAACACACGGATACCGGCGGACGTGGCCGATACGCTGCGCCGCTTTCACCGGGAGTCGGTGTTGACTGCAAAGCCTCCGGTCGACGGGCGGCCGCTCACGCTGCGAACGATGGCACGGCACCTGTTGTCGCAGCTCGACGCTGAGTGCCGCGATGCCAGCACGCCAACCTTTGAGCCCGATCAACCCAGGCGCGCCGGAGACACCTGGACCCATGCGGCCGACATCGCTGCGGACGCGTTCGTATGACCTTGCCTCCCGTCCATTGCATCGACTGCCAGCACTTCGACATGCGCCGGTACACGGACATGGCCCGCGTGGGCTACGGCACCTGCGGTCTGGACCACCGCACCGGACGGTTTCAGAGCGCCGTGTTCGATCGAACCTGCGCCGGATTCTCGGCGGTCAAGCCTGATGTGGCCCAGCGCCGCCGGCAGTGGTTGGCTGATCAGCAGGCCAAATTTCGCAACCTCATTCTCGGGGAAACTGCATGACTTTTCATGACCATCCAACAAGCCGCGAGGACCTGG
Organism: Castellaniella sp. UC4447_H14; assembly: GCF_052978285.1. Lineage (NCBI taxonomy): Bacteria > Pseudomonadati > Pseudomonadota > Betaproteobacteria > Burkholderiales > Alcaligenaceae > Castellaniella > Castellaniella sp. UC4447_H14. Next base: position 477,311 of record NZ_CM129666.1, read on the forward strand.
CATTCCCGCCGACTGCTGGTGACCTTCTCGAGCGCCGACAGGCGCGTGGGCGAACCCTGCAGGGTGGCCTGCAGACTCGTCCGATTCAGCGCCAACCGCTTGATTCGTCTGAAGATTGGGGTGGCCACCAAATGGGCGAAGGCGATACCCAGGCGATACGGTTCTTTGTTCCCGGCAAACCCCAGGGTAAGGGCCGGCCCCGGGCTGTCGCGCGCGGCAAGTTCGTGCGGATGTACACGCCCGAAAAGACCGTGACTTACGAATCCACCGTGGCGCTGGCTGCCAGTCAAGCCATGGCCGGCCGGGCGCCGCTCGAGGGCCCGGTTGTGGCTACTCTATTCATCGCGTTGCCAATACCCGCGTCGTGGTCGAAGAAAAAGCAGGCGCTGGCGGCTGCTGACAAGCTGCTGCCCACCGGCAAACCGGATTCTGACAACGTGGTCAAGGCCGTCTTCGATGCGCTCAATGGTGTGGTCTGGAACGACGATACTCAGGTGGTCGATCACTCAGCGAAGAAGCGCTATCGCTCGAGGCCAGGCGTGCAGGTCATCGTGTCGCTCGTGGGAGTCGAGTAATGCCGCTCAAAAAGAAGGCCTACGCCAGGACGCAAAGCGCGAAGCGATCCGTCGCGCAGGTGCTGCGAGACCGCGGCGAGAACGTCAACGGGCGCGAGAGCGCGGTGTTCCTGATCGCGGTTTGTACGGGCCGCTTCTGGCCGCCGAAAAACGGCGAGTCGAGCACCCAATATTTCCTGCGGATTGTGGAGAGCGTCTCGCCCAAACCGGAGAAATATGTGGGCGAGAAAGCCCAGCCGTCCACGGTCAATCGCATGACCCTGGAAGAGTGGACACCGACACCACACCCAAGAGCGGCGGAGATTGACGGTCTGCCCACGCAGGTCAGCATGTCGGGCTTTGGGAACGGTACGGAACGGCACAACGGCTTTGGTAGGGGGAAGTGATGGATCGGGAACCGCTCTTCGAGACTGCGCACAATGCGCTGCTATTTGCCTTCAACTTTTCGGATCAGCAGTACGAGCGCCCGCTCATGAACCGGCTGGCCGATGATCCTGACGGGCACGTGTCGATGGGACTGTCGGGGACCGATGGCGCGGCCCAGGCCGGGATGATCATGAGCCGCATCATGCTGATGCCAGCGCTCTCGCAATACATCATCTTCGCCCAGTACGCGCCGCACGCCCTGCGCTGCGAATGCAAGCGTCCATGCTGCTCTGGACACAGACCCAATGCGCAGTGGGATGCGGCCATCGCCGAGGTCAGCCGGTCATCGATCGCCGGCGCCATGACGGGCACGCTGTCGCATCGCGTGCTGAGGGATGCGATCATTCGGAAGATGTTCGGTGCCAAGGTGGACATCGTTGAAGCTGCAGAGCGCTGCGGCCTGGAGGAGCGTCAGGCGTACCGACACCAGACGGCTATCAAGCAGTGGCTCGATGGCAAGAGAGTGCAGAAAGGACAGGACAAGCGGGGCGTGCGGGCTGTGGCTTTCGAGCACATTACCAGGATTCTGACCGACTCTGGAATTGTGAAGTCGCCGGCGGCCTTGACAGCATGACAGTTTTTACTGTCAAATTGACCTTAATTTGATAAGTCCCCGTTCTGCGTCCAGCGAACGGGGATTTTCGTTTTCCGGGATGACTTTACGTTGTTCGGTGTGCGAACCCCTCACTTCCCATACTGCGCGAACACGATCAGTTTCCAGCGAATTGATCCTTGCGCTTGGGTGTGCTGATGATGGTTTTGTGGAGGCAACGGATCTTCCTTGTTTGCGGCAATTTCTTTTCCGCATCCCTCGCATCGGTATATTCCGGAGTTCGTGATAGTGGATCCCGGATTATGTATGTGGTCGTATGCAGTGCTATCGCTAGAATTCAGATACTCAGAATACTTGTATTGCGCCATCGCTCACTCCTGTTCAAAAGTGTCTAGGAGTTTCAGAGTATGGTTTGATACTTAATGAAACAATTAGTATTAACCCGTTATTCCTTCCTCGCTCATCACTGCCTGTCGCGCCCCGCTGAGCCTTCGGACTCGCGGGGCGCGGTGTCTTTCCATGGCCAAGATCCCCCCCAAGCAGCGTCGGTTCATCGAGGAATACCTGAAGGACCTGAACGGCACGCAGGCGGCGATCCGGGCCGGCTACAGCGAGCGATCCGCCAAGCAACAGGCCGAGGCGCTGCTGTCCAAGCCCCACATTCAAGCGGCTGTATCCGAAGCGCAGGCGGCACGCTCCAAGCGCACCGAGATTGACCAGGACTACGTCCTCGCCCGCATGGTCGAAATCGATCAGATGGACGTACTGGACATCATGACCGACACCATGAGCCTGAAGCCGGTCAGTGAGTGGCCCCGCGTCTGGCGCCAGTACCTGTCCGGGTTCGACCTGGCCGAGCTGTTCGAAGGCAAGGGCGACGACCGCGCCATGGTCGGCGTCCTGAAGAAGATCAAGTGGCCCGACAAGGTGAAAAATCTGGAATTGCTGGGGCGCCACCTGGGGATGTTCAAAGACAAAATCGACGTGACTGTGACTGAGGTGCCGTCGGGGCTTTCGCATTTCTATGGAGAGGACGACACCCAAACCGACGCTTAACCCGGCGCTTCGACAGTTCTGGCGTACACCGGCACGCAACCGGGTTCTCGTAGGCGGACGGTCGTCATCGAAGTCGTGGGACGCGGCCGGGTTCGCCACGTTCCTGGCGAGCAATTACAGGCTGCGCATTCTGTGTGCGCGGCAGTTCCAGAACAAGATCGAGGAATCGGTCTACACGCTGCTCAAGTCGCAGATCGACCGGTTCGGGTTGCGGACCAAGTTCCGCATCCTCGACAACAAGATCATTGGCGCCGAGACGGGCACCGAGTTCCTGTTCTATGGCCTGTGGCGCCACATCGACGAAATCAAGTCGCTGGAAGGCATCGACATCCTCTGGATCGAGGAAGCCCACAACCTGACCGAAGAGCAGTGGAGGATTCTGGAGCCGACCATCCGCAAGGAGGGGTCGCAGATCTGGATCATCTTCAACCCGAAGCTGGCGACAGACTTCGCGTACAAGCGCTTCGTCCTGGATCCACCGCCGAACACCATCGTTCGACGGATCAACTACGACGAGAATCCGTTCCTGTCGGACACGATCCTGCGCGTCATCGAGGCGCTCAAGGACGAGAACTACGAGGAATACCAGCACGTCTACCTGGGCGTGCCGCACGACTCGGACGATGGCGCCGTCATCAAGCGGGCCTGGATCCAGTCTGCCTTTGATGCGCATGAGCGGGTGGATGGCGATTGGACCGGCCGCAAATGCGTGGGCTACGACGTGGCCGACGACGGCGGCGACAAGAACGCGAACGCCGGCATGGATGGATCCATCCTATGCCTGATGGACGAATGGCGCGGCGGTGAGGACGAGCTGCGCGAATCGGCCGCCCGGACCAAGCAGAACGCCGAGAAGATTGAGGCGGATGTGATCGGCTACGACTGCATCGGGGTGGGCGCCGGCACGGGCTCACACCTGAATTCGATGGGCTGGCACCGGCACTTCAAGTTCAACGCCGGCGCCAAGGTGGAAAAGCCGGAGAAGAACTACGGCGACACCAGGATCAAAAACAAGGACTTCTTCGCCAACCTGAAGGCGCAGGCCTGGTGGCTGCTCGCCGACCGGTTTCGCAATACGCACCTGGCCGTCACCAAGGGCCGCAAGTTCCGCGCCAGCGAGATGATCAGCATCGACACATCGAAGATCGACTCGAAGCTGCTCGATCGACTCACGGATGAGCTCGCCACGCCGCTGCGCGATTACGACAACCAGGGCAAGGTGAAGGTCGAAAGCAAAAAGGATCTGGCCAAGCGTGAGGTCAAGTCCCCGAACCTGGCCGACGCCGTGGTGATAGCCGCTTCGCGCGGCATGCTGGCCCGCGTCTCGATATCGGACATGCTGTGAAGAAACCCCACATCAAGCTCAAGTCGCAGGCCATGCGGGACGGCCTTGTGAATGTCGTCTCCGGCCTGGGGACCGGCCGCGGTAAGCGGCTGCACAATCATTTCGTGCAGGGCGCGCTGCTGGACTACCAGCAGTGGCAGGCCGCGTACGAGACGAACTGGATCGCCCGCCAGATCATCGACATTCCCGCCGACGACATGACGCGCGAGTGGCGCACGATCAAGTGCCAGGATGCGGATGCCATTCGCCAGGAAGAGGACCGGCTTTCCGTTCAGTCGTGCGTCAATGAGGCTCTGTCCTGGTCGCGGCTCTTTGGAGGCGCCGTCATCCTGCCGCTCACCAACCAGGACTTCGAGAAGCCCTTCCGGCCCGAGATGGTGAAGCGGGGAGAGGTCCAGCGCCTGCTGGTGTTCGATCGCTGGGACCTGATCCCGCACGCCATCAACACATGGGACGTCCTGGCCGAGAATTACCTGCAGCCCGAGTTCTACACGCTCTACCAGGGCAGCCAGAAGATTCACTGGACGCACTTCATCAAGTTCGTGGGTGCGAAACTCCCCCGCCGCCAGCGGATCATTCTGCAGGGCTGGGGCGACTCGGAGCTGCGCAAGTGCCTCGAGGACATCAAGGACACGGTGTCGGCCAAGGACGGCATCGCCGAGCTCATGCAGTCGGCCAATGTGGACGTCATCACGCGCCAGGGCCTGTCCGATGAACTGACCACGGATCAGGAGCCGAAGATCATCGAGCGCTACATGCTCTTCGATCAGATGAAGTCCATCATCAACACGGCGCTGTTGGACGGTGACGAGAAACTGGACCGGCTCACGCTCAACATGAGCGGGATCGCGCCCGTGCTGGACACCTTTATGGTCTGGATCTCGGGCGCGGCGGACATTCCAGTCACACGCCTGTTTGGGCGCTCGGCGGCAGGGCTGAACGCCACCGGCGAAGGGGACCTGAAGAACTATTACGACAGCATCCGCAGCCGCCAGACGAGCCAACTCGACCGGCCCATGGCGATGCTGGACGCCATCATGGTGCGTAGCGCCCTGGGCACCATGCCCGAAGACTACAACTACGACTGGAACCGGCTCACGCAGCCCAACCGCAAGGAAGAGGCCGACGCGAAGAAAACCGAGGCTGAGACCGATGTGATCCTGCTCGATGCCGGCGTGGTGGGCCGCGCGCAGGTCATGCGCCGACTGGAGGCCGATGAGGTCTATCAGTACGAGGAAGGCGTGATCGAAGCGATCGAGCAGACCGAGGACCTGAGCCTGGGGCCGGTCGAGCCGCAGGGGAAGCAAGCCGATGAGCCGTTCACGCCCTGAAATCCAGTACAACCAGGTCCTGCAGCGGCTCGTGATCGCCGTGAAAGCGGACATCGACGCCCGGCTCATACCCGCCATCCATGTTCAGGCCCCGGCCTACGTGCAGGACGAGTGGGGCGCGGACATCCAGGCCATCATCGATACGCTGCTGGCGAAGTGGACGTCCCCGGGATTTCAGGAACTGGCCATGCGTCTGTCCGCAGGCTTTATCCGCACGACGCTCTCCACCATCGACCGGCAGAACAAGCGCTCGTTTGGGATCGACGTGCTGCAGGGCTCGCCCCAGATGCGCGCCGCCATGCAGGCGGCCACCATCCAGAATGCGAACCTCATCAAGTCGATCCCCGAGCAGTACCTGAAGGGCGTGGCCAATTCCGTGTTCACCAACATGCGGATCGGCCTGTTGCCCCGTGAGGTTGCTGCCCAAATCCAGGAACAGTACGGCGTCACGCGGCGCCGGGCGCAGTTCATCGCCCGGGACCAGACGGCGAAGGTGAACGGCGAGCTCACCAAGCAGCGCCAGATCGATGCCGGCTACGAGTATTTCCAGTGGCTGGATTCGGACGACGAGCGCGTGCGGGCCAGCCATCACAGGATCGCCAACACCGATGTCGGATATGGCCGTGGGGTCTACCGCTGGGACCATCTACCCGCCAACGAGCATGGCGAACGGATTCAGCCGGGATCCGACTACCAGTGCCGCTGCACGGCGCGCGCGATCCGCAACTCCAAGGTGAAGCGCAACCAGGAACACGCACCATGACGCGAGTATTCGTTCAAGACAAGGCGACCTTCAAGACCACAGCCCGCACCTACGATGATGCGGGCTTTTTGCATGTGCCGGGCCGGGTGTCGAAGACGGGCACGCAGCAGTACCTTCGGCGCGAATTGAACCTGGACGGCGACCCGAACGCCAGGGTGACGGTCTATCGGCCGCCCGATGAGGTCTTCGCGGCGGACAGCCTTGCGTCGTTTGGCGGCGCCGATGTCACGGTCATGCACCCGAATGAGCTGGTCAACGCCAAGAACTACCGCAAGACGTCGGTGGGGACGATCCGGGGGCCCGGGCGCCAGGACGGGGACTTCGTTGTCGCCGATCTTGTGGTGAAGGATGCCGACGCCATTGCCGCCGTTGAAAAACGCGGCTTCGTGGAGCTCTCGGCCGGGTACACCGCCGAGTACCAACACTCCCCTGGCACCACGGACGACGGTACCCAATACGAATACGTGCAGCGTGACATCCGCATCAACCACGCCGCACTTTTGCCCGCGGGGGCAGCACGAGCAGGACGGCAAGCCCGTATTTTTGACAACCAACCGAAAGGGAACACCATGAGCAAAATCATCACGCTTGACAGCGGACGCTCGGTGGAAGTTCAAGACGAGGCCACCGCCGCGCTCGTGTCGGACTACATCGACCGCCTGAAGAAACAGGTCACAGACTCCACCGCCGAGATCGACAAGCGCCAAGCGACCATCGATGGCCAAGTCGAGCAGATTAACCAGCTGAAGGCAGCCACAGCCGACGACGCCGTGAATGCGCGTGTGTCCGCCGTGCTGGACGCCCGCACGAAGGCCGAGAAGGTCGCGCCGGGCCTCACCTGCGATTCCATCGTTCCGGTGGAAATCCAGCGCGCCGCGCTGACCAAGGCCCGTCCCACGGTGGATTGGAAAGGCAAGTCCGAGGCCTACGTGCAGGCTGCCTTCGACATGGCCGCCGATCAGGCGGAAACCACGGACGCCCACGCCGACCAGAAGCGCAAGCTGGCTGAAGACGGCGCCGCAGCCGTCAAAGAGCAACCCAAGCCGGCGTACGACTCGTACAAGGCGCGCTTCACTCAACAAGCCAAGGAGTAACGACCATGCCCATCACTGGCGGATACACGATCAACCACGGCGACCGGTATGCCGGCATGGTCGTCGATTCGGAGCTGAGTAATTCGGTCTCCAAACTGAACAAGACCGGCGCGACCATCCCCTGGGGGCTGTTCGTGGCCCGCGACGGCGACGGCGCCATCAAGCCCGTCACCGATACCACCACGGCCGCAAACATCGTCGGCGTGCTGCGCCGCGAGCTGAACCGCGCTCAACAGGATGGAGACGCGAGCGGTGCGCCCGATGGGCGTGACGCCACGGTCCTGACGGTCGGCACCATCTATGTGCAGACCCTCGGTGCCGTCGCTGCGGGCGACCCGGTGTATGCGGTCATAGGTACTTCCGGCGCTCCCGCCGTCAATCCCGGCATCGCGAACAACGCGGCGGGAACCACGGCGACCACCGGCGTGCAGATCACCGGGGCCCGCTTCAAGGAAACCACGACTGCGGCCGGGCTTGCCGCTATTTCCCTGGCTATCGGAGGTTAATGATGCCTAAAGTAACAGCCACTCTGGACCGGGACGTCCCGGCTCTGGGTCTGAGCGCCGGCCAAACCGTGTCATTCAGCGATGCACTGCCCACGGTCGACGACGGTCTGGCCTTCTACATCTCGCAGCTGGCCGCCGTCGAACCGCGCCTGTACGAGACCAAGTACCCCAACATCAACTTCCAGGAGCTGGTCCCGGTCAACACCGGAATCCCCGAATGGGTTGATACTGTTCCGTACATCAGCTACGACGCGGTGACACTCGGCAAATTCATCGGCGCCAATGCCGACGATCTGCCCAATGTCGCGATCAAGGCCAAGAAGGACACGGTGCCCGTGGGCTATGCGGGCAACTCCTTCGAGTACAGCCTGGACGAGCTGCGCAAGTCCCAGAAGCTGAATATGCCCATCGATCTCACGCTGGCCATGGCGGCCCGCCGGGGCGCGGAAGAGCACATGCAGCGCGTGGCGTATTTCGGCGATGCCAGCCGAAAGATGTATGGCCTCTTCAACCATCCGAACGTGACGGTGGATGCCACCAGTACGCTCGATTGGACCAACGCCGGCACCACGGGCAAGATGATCCTTGACAGCGTCAACGGCATGATCGGGGATGTCTGGAACCAGTCCACGGGTGTGCATGTTCCCAATACCCTGGTGCTGGCCGCCAAGCGTTGGACGTATCTGGCCACCACGATGGCCACGCAGTACGCGCCCGACAAGACCCTCCTGGAGATCCTGCAGTCGCAGAACCTCTTCACGCGTATGACCGGCCAGCAGATGAAGATCCTGCCGCGCTTCCAACTGGATGGAGCCGGAACCAGCGGCAAGGATCGCATCCTGATCTACGAGAACAATCCGGACAACCTCGTCATGTACGTGCCGATGTTCTGGCGGCCCACGGCTCCCCAGCCGCGCGACCTGAAGATCAAGGTTCCTGCCGAGTACAAGTGCTCGGGCACCGAGTTCCGGTACCCGATGAGCGCCGGGTACTTCGACCTGGCCTCGATGAGCTGATGGGGATAGGGGGCTTCGGCCCCCTTCATTTTTCCGACCAAGGAATACGACATGAAAGTGAAGAACACCTCCCGCAGCATCATCAAGCTGCTCAGCGGCGAGAACAAGGTCACCCTCAAGCCGGGCACTGAGGATGTCTACGACGTGGACGATTGCGACGACGTCCAGTACCTGATCGCCCGCGGCGATCTCATCGAGACGACGGCGCGCGCCGCGCGCAAGGCCGCGAAAGCGAGTGACGACGGCTCGAACGCCGGCAGCGACGCGAAGAAGACCGGCAGCGACGACAAGGGCTCCAAGTAAGCCATGGACATCACCCCGGCCATCGTCACGGACTTCCGGACCTACTTCAACGGCCAATTCGCCGATCCGCAGAAGTGGTCCGATGACGTTGTCATGGACCTGCTGTACCAAGCCGACACGGAGACGGGCGGCAGCGGCTGGGGTGAGTTCGCACTCGATAGCGGCAACTTCAAGCGGCGCGGCATGTACTACTTCGCCGCTGGCTGGCTCACCTTCCTGTACGGCGAGGACCCAGCCAACGGCATTGATCCGATCGCGCGGCTGAACGTGCAGGACAAACAAATCGGCGATGAGAGCGTGGCCTTCCGCGTGCCGCAGATGATGGAAGTCAACAACGATGCATTGACCTACACGGCCTACGGTCAGGCGTTCTATCGGCTGCGCAAGCGTGCCGGCATGGGGGCGAGGGTTATCTGATGGCTAGCGGCATGAGCATCAGGGGCCTGCAGGCCACCCAGCGGGCCCTCAAGCGTGAAATCGACAAGCTGCGCACGCCGTATTTCGCGCTGGTCGGGATCCACGAGTCCGCAGGCGTCGAGCCGAAAACCGACGGCATGACCGTGGCCACGCTGGGCGCGGTTCAGCACTTCGGCGACGGCAGCAAGATACCGGCGCGGCCGTGGCTGGACAAGGGAGCCGAGAGCGGCACCAAGGAATACGTGAGCACGATTCGTGAGGGCATCGAAGACGGGCTCGATGCCAAGCGCATCATGACCCGCGTCGGAATCGAAGCCGAGGGTGCGATCAAGCAGTACATCACCGATCTGGACACGCCGCCCAATGCGCCGGCCACGATCCGCAAGAAGGGCTCCAGCAACCCGCTGATCGACACCGGCAACATGCGGGCATCGGTCACATCCACTGTGGTCGCCAGGCGCCCAGAGGAAGGTTTGGAATGAGCGGACCTCTCGATATGGCCGGCCACATCGACCGGGTGTTTGAGTCCGCGTCCGTGGCGGTCAAGGCCTACGCAGAGGGCAACTACGACGGCGACGGCCTCTGGGTGCCGGGGGTGGCGATCGATGAGACCTACACGGCCAACATCCAGCCGCTCTCCGAGCGCGAGATCGACAACCTGATGCGCGCCGGTGTCCGGCTGCTGGATCCGCGCAAGATCTACATCAATTCGGGCGACCTCGCGAAACTCATCGTCGGGTATGACGTGGAGTTCGCCGGCGCGCTGTGGAAGGTCATCCGCTCCGACATCCGCCCGTGGCGCACGTACGCCAAGCTCGTCGTGAGCCGCTACGACAACCAGGCTGACCCGAACGCCCCAAGCCCTGACGCATCATGACGAACACCGACCTGTACAAGCTGCTGCGCCCCGCAGTGGCGACGGCCAGTGGTGTGCCCATGATCATCATGGCCGCACAGAACGCACCGGCCCCGGTGGGCAGCTATGCCTCCATCCATGTGCGCACGGATGTGGCCGAGCGCGGCATGGCCTTCAAGCGCAAGACGCTGCTCTCCGATAACCAGACCTTCGAGCATACGATCCGCAGCCAGCAGGAAGTCACCTGCGTGGTGGAGTTCTACCGCGCGGGCGCCAAAGAATATGCGGCCAACCTCCTGCAGATGGACAAGCGCGACGACATCGTGTGGGACCTCTTCAAGGTCGGCCTGAACATCATGCGCACGGGTCCCGTGCTGGATCTGACCGCGCTGCAGTCCGATCAGTACGAAGAGCGTGCGCGGGTGGATCTCTATCTGCGCATGGAAGTGGCCAGCACGTACGACATCAATCGAATCATGAAGGCGTCCGCCATCGTCCAGAACGAAGGCGGCACAGACATTCAATCCGCAACGGTTACGGTTCAGCCGTAAAACTCAAGGACCTACACAATGGCCTATCCTGCCGATCGCATCATCACCGTGAATGCGAGGATCAGCCCTGCCGGGCTGGGCTTCGCGAACTTCGGATCCATCACTGTGTTCGCCGCCGCGGCGGACGTCACCGACAACGCGCAAGTCACTGTCGATACCCGCAAGACGTACCTGGACATTCAGGAGGTGGCCGACGACTTCGCCGAGACCACCGAAACCTACAAGGCCTGCGCGGCATGGCTGGGCGGCACCCCCAAGGGGCGGCAGCTCACGGTCTGGATGACGGCCGCAGCTGATGCCAACATCACGGCGACGCTGAACAAGGCGCGGGACGCCTTCTGGTGGTACTGGACGGTGTTCACCGCGCCCGTGCTGGCTGTGCCGGCCAGCGTCACGGCCATTGCGGCCTGGTGCGAGGCGAACGCCAGCATGATGGTCAACAATCAGACTGGCGCGGCCGCTGCCAAGATTCGCGCCCAGAACGATACGACGGACATCGCAACGGCCCTCACAACGCTCGGTTACCGGCATGTCTTCACGGCCTGCCATGCAACTGAGGCCCAGGCGGGCACGTACCTGGCCAAGCACTTTGCCACCGTGAACTACAGCGCCGACCGGTCAACGATCACGGGCGAATTCAAGAAGTCGCCGGGCGTGGCCGCCGAGGACCTGAAAGGGTCCGAGATCGTCGCCATGGAAGCGAAGAACGCGACCTTCTATCCGATCGTGGAACTGCAGGGCAGCCAAGATGTGGGTCGGTGGCTGAACACGATCACGCACTCGACGTACAAGGAGTACATCGACGACGTGGTGAACCTGGACGCCTTCATCAACACGCTGACTGTGCGTCTGTACAACGCGCTCGCAAACGTCACGACCAAGCTCGAGCAGACCCCGCGCGGGCAGGCGGTGCTTCTTGCCACTGCCCGTCAGGTCGGCCAGCAATACATCGACAACAGCTATCTGGGCCCGCGCAACTACACGGACCCCGACGACGGCGTGGACAAGTACACCATCGGCTTCGAGATCCTCACCATACCCGAGGACATTCTGGATCTCACGCCAGAGGATCGCGGTGCGCGGCTTTCGGCCCCCATCCGGATGCGGCTGTTCCGGGCCGGAGCCATCCACAAGTCGATCATCGATCTCGACATCTACTAATCCGGAGCCGACGCAATGGCACTCGTAAATATCACCACCGAAAACACCGTCGTCACGGTCAATGGTCGCGAGATCACCGACTGGGGCAGCGCCGAGAATCCCGTCAACGAAGAACCCATCGACCCCGGCACCACGCTGCGCCGCGGCATGGGGGGCAACGCCGTGCGCTTGGATCGAACCAACCCGGGCCGGCGGGTGACGCTCAATCTGAACCCGGGCGGTGCGGATGCGGCCTACATGCAGGGTCTCTACAACTCCAAGGCCAATATCACCTACAGCCGGACCGTGATCGGGACGCTGGAAAACGCGGTCGGCAGCGAAGGCGCGATCGTGAACGATGGGGCCATTGAGCGGGCGGGTGGGGCGTCGATTTCCGATGACGTCTTCATCATGGAGTTCAACACCTTCACGACGCTGCGAGGCGGTGCATGAGCGAGACGGTCAAGTCCTTCGTCCTGAAGCATGGCGCCTACAACGTCGCGCGCGCCTCAGCCGTCGCCCAAGACGAGCTGCTGAGTCTGCTCACGCAGCCCCTGGTGCAGCGACTCTCGCAGTCCAAGCCGGGCGCGCCGGTTGACGAGGAGATGGTTTTCTACATGTTCCTCGCCATGCCTTATTCCGCGAAGCTCAAGATCGATGAGCTGATGCTCGACCGGGTCTTCAAGAAAGGCACGCAGCAGCAGATGACGCTGGCCGAGGCCGAGGTCATGGACTGGACCCGGCTGCGCGCGAAGGCCCTCATCTGGAACCTCGAAGGTTTTTTCAGCTACTGGGCAGACGCAAGCGCAAGAGAGGCGGCAAGCCAGGCGCAGGCCCCGTCAACTGGTATCTGATGCGGCCCTGCGCCGGGGTGAGCGGTATCTGCCCGCCGCTGTGCACCTGGGCGCAATTGTCCGACGGCACCTACTGCCTGGAGGATGTGGAGCGCTTCAACCAGGCGATCGATGAACTGGTGCGGGCGCATCGTGAGGCCCTGAAGGCCGCCAACCCGAAGAGACGCTGAAGATGGCCAAGGTTCTGCAGAATTTCCTGATCGGCGTGGGGCTCGATACAGAGGTCTACGACAAGGGGGCCAAGAAGGTTGAGTTCAGTCTTGGGCGCATGCGTTCCCTGGTGGGGCTCACAGGCGCTGCCATCGCCGGAGCGTTCGGCGCGGCCGGCGCGGCCGCAGTCGCCGCTGGCCAGCGCGTCGATCAGGGCGCGCTGAAATTTGAAAAGCTCAAGACAGCGCGTCAGTACGTCGTGGATTACGGGCGTGCCCTGGCGGCCCTTGGCGGGAATGCGGATGACGCCTACACGGCCATCAACTCCATCGAAGAGGCCCAGGCAAACCTCAAACTGAAAGGGCAGTTGGGGCCGCTGGAAGATGTGGCCCTTGCGCGTGGCGACATCGACGCGCTGATGAAAACCGGCAACGGCAAGGACTTCCTGCGCACGCTCGCGCCGATGGTCCAGAACATGAGCAAGGACCAGCAGCGGCTGGTGCAGGACGCTCTGCACCTGCCCGATGCCGTCATGCGCTCGCTGCGCGGCGGTGTGGACCAGTTGGACTTCGCGATCGCCCGCGCGCACGAACTGGCCGGGAATTTCGACAGTGCAACTGAATCCGCCCGGGATTTCAACAAGGAACTGGCAGAGTTCGATACGCGACTGGAGCGCATCGGCAACACGCTCGCGGAAAAGGTGCTCCCTGGCTTCACGGGGATTCTGCAATCCGCCGACGGCTTCCTTGATCGGCATAAGGACACCGTCGATTCGGTGGCGCAGGGCGCCGGCGAGCATCCTATGGCTACGGCACTCATGACCGGCGGTGGGGCCGCTTCGGCTGCTGGCGTTGCCCTGCGTGGCATTGGTCTCCGTGGCCTGGGCGTCGGGCTCTCGCGGCTGGGATATCCTGGCATGATCGCGGGCGGCGGCCTGCTGGCCTATGACGCGGCCAAAGACTGGACGTGGGGCGACTGGTGGAAGCAATCCACTGAGAGCGCCACAGATTCCTGGCGCAACTGGACCGGACAGAACGATCAGTCAGCGCTGCCGGACGCGCCGGTGGGCTCTGCCGTGCCCGACGTTGCGCCGGGCAGCATCACGCCTGCCGAGGCGCTGCCCACCAATCCAAACGCCTACGGCGCCGTCGGAGGACCTGGGCTGCGCATGCGGCCCGAAGCGCTGCCTGCGAACCCCGCGATGTACGGCTATGTGACGCCCGCGGAAGGCGCCAGCGTGAATCCCGACGTCGTGATGATCCGTGATCAGCGCGAACAGGCCGGATTGCAGTCCATGCCGCCGCGCGTGGATGTGCAGAATCACCTGGACGTCAGGATGGAGCTGGATGGTCGGGCATTCGACAAGCGCGTAACGGAAGTCGTTGAACGCCGCGAACAGACCACACAAGACGACATCATGTCTTCGGTGAACCGATGAGCATCCTCAGCATCCTGACGCGCCAGTCCGCCACCATCGCCGGCTACCAGTTCGATGCCGTATTGGAAGATACGTTTGAGGCGTCCGTTGAACTGACGCGCTATCCCGTCGAGTCAGGCGTGAAGGTGGCCGATCACCGGATCATCCAGCCGATTGCCTACTTCATTACGGGGGCTGTCAGCAACAACCCGCTGAAGATCATCGATGCGACCGGGCTCATTGCGGGTGGGCTATCGAACCTCATGGCCAAGAATCCGCTGGTGGCCACCATCGCGGGCCTCTCGGCCGGGTTCCTCGCTGGCACGAGCTTCACACGCGCCTCCAGCACGCTGCAGTTCCTGATGGACCTTATGAGGACAGGCCTGCCGTTCGATGTGGATGCCGTGGACACCCAACTCAAGAACATGGTCATCACTCGCCTGTCCAGGGACCGGACCCCCGAGGTGGAAAACGGCCTCGTTTTCGTGGCGGAGATGCATGAGCTGGTACAGCTCGATCGCCTGTCGGACTTCACGCAGCCCGGCCAGGATCAGCTTGCGGACGGAGACCCGGCCAAGTCGGGCGCTGCGGCGACGATCAATGGCGGACAGCAGGTCGGCAGCGCACCGAGCGCCGCCACGACCTACGCGGTGAACTTGGCTGATGGGGTGACACAGCAATGATCGAGGTCACACTGAAAGCGGGCAGCGCCAACGCCCACCAGACGTTCACGCAGCGCCTGGGCGACAACCTGCTGGAATTCCGCGTGAACTTCCTGGCCTACCAGGAATTGCCGCTGTGGACGATGGATATCTATCGCGATGGCGCGCCGGTGGCGCTGGGCATGGCGCTGAACGCCGGCGCCGTGCTGACCCATTCCTACAACCTGCCAGACGACATCGGCCGCTTCATTTTCGTGGGCGCTGAGGCCACGCTGGACAACCTGGGCACGGACAATCATTTGGTATGGCTACCGGCATAAACCAATACCTGCGCCGATGGTCGATGCTGGTAAACGGCAAGCCGTTCATCGATGCGACGGACGGGCGCCAGTTCAGGGTGGTGTTCGATATCGACATCGAGCCGGGCGGCTCGTATTCCCGAGCAGATATCCGGCTTTTCAATCTGGCCGAGAGCACCAAGATTTCGACGCACGATGACATCATCCTGAACGCCGGATACCAAAGCAGCTTCGGCGCGATCTTCACGGGATCTGTCGCCAATGTATTTTTGGAGCGCAACGGCCCCGACCTCGTCACTCGCCTGACCTGCAGTACAGCCAATGCCAGAACACGCGGGGTTGTGTCAATTCCGTTCGGCGCAGGCGCTCGTCTGACGGACGTACTCAAGGCTGTGACCAAAGAGTGGCCGCTACGTCTGCAAATCGATGAATCCCAGTTCACAGCCAAGGATTCGTTTCCAACCGGCTGGACGGCTCACGGAGACCCCGTGCAGATCCTGGAAGATCTGGCGCGAATGTTCGATTTCGCCTGGGTGGTAGACCAAGGCGATCTCGTAGTGACGCGCCCCGACAGGGAGCGCACCACAGGCGTCGTGGATGTGAACGAGTTCACTGGCATGGTCGGCATGCCCACCATCAATCGCGGTCCGTCCGGCCTTGGTGTATTCGTCACGGCTCGCGTGAACCCGTTCATCCGAATCAATAGCCGCATCAATCTGACAGCCAAGTACGCGACCTACAGCGACCAGTCGGCGTATCTGCAGGAATTCACAGGCAAGGCGAACGGCATTTTCAATGTCCTGCGCCTTATGTACCGCGGGGACTCATTCGGCGATGACTGGGACGTGCAGATTGAGGGATTGCGAGCCGGGACCGCCGAGCCGCCAGCCTCCGAAGGCGGCGGCCTCGTATGGGGTGCGCGGGTGCCGCAGGATTTCCGCACGAAGGTGCGGGAGATCGCCAAGAACCTGAACCTGAATCCCGACTGGCTCATGGCGGTGATGGCCTTTGAAACCGGCAAAGACTTCAAGGCATACACACGCAACAAGGTTTCCGGTGCCACGGGCCTGATTCAGTTCATCCCAAGCACGGCGCGCGGAATGGGCACGTCTACCGCGCAACTGGCCGGCATGTCGGAGGTTGAGCAGTTGGATTGGGTGGAAAAGTATTTCAAGCCATACGCGCCAAATATCCACAACATGAGCGATTGCTACATGGCTGTGCTGTGGCCGGCGGCTATTGGAAAATCAGATGACTACGTGCTGTGGACGCAAGGCAGCATCGAATACACGCAGAATGCTGGCCTTGACATCAACCATGACGGCACGGTGACGAAAGCAGAAGCCGCGAGCCGGGTGAATCGCGCGTATATGGAAGGGCAGGCACACAAGAGGTGACGTGCAGTAACATCAAGGCGTACTCCTCATTCGGGCGTAGCTATGAATGCACTTCTGGTTCCTTTGTTGTTTCTGTCTCTGTTGTCCCCCGCGTTCGGCTCAACCTCCGATTGCGATGCGATATCCAGGCTGGCCAAAGCGGTGATGACCGGACGACAAGGCACCGATGCTATGGCTGACATGATGGATAGAGTCATGAAATCTGACCTGAACGACTACACCAAAAACGTCGGCAAGAAGGTGATTATTTCTGCGTACGAAGATCAGCGACACTATGTGGACTGGGCCATCGAGAAGGAAATTGTTGAATTTCAGAACCGGTGGTACATGAAATGCATAAAAGGAAAGATCGACGAGAAATAGATTCCGTCAGTTGACTTTCCACCATGACCACAACCGCCTTCGGGCGGTTTTTTATTGGCCACCCAATGCCCACAGCACAATCTCAATCGACGCAATCATCAAGGCTCTTCCGTACGGCCTTCGCGGAGATGATGAAGGGCGTGTGCACGGCAGCGCCTGGGCATGTCCTGACGTTCGACCCCGTGTTGCAGCGTGCCCAGGTGCAAGTGGGAGTGCAGACAGTGGCCGCCAGCGGCGCCACGTCTGAGCCGCCTCCCATCGTTGACGTGCCCGTGCTCTTCCCCGGCGGGACGCAGTTTGCAGTCATCCACCAGGTGGGTCCGGGCGACGAGGGCCTGATCATCTTCTCGCAGCGCTGCGTGGACGGCTGGAAGCAGACCGGGGGCGTGGCCACGAATCCGCTCGCCCGGTTCCACGACACGCACGACGCTTTCTTCGTTCCCGGATTCAGGCCGCTTCCGACGCGCCTGCCAGGTTTCGTCAGTGACGGCGTTCGCATGCAGTCCGCCGATGGCACTCGTCACGTCTGGGTCAAGGCGAGCGGCGAAATCATCGCGGACAACAGCGCTGGCCAGGTGCAGATAGCGCCCGATGGGGCTGTCAATGTGACGGCAGCCACTACCGTCAACATCACGAACGGCGCCGGCACGATCCAGATGGCGGCCGACGGCACAGTGACCATCAACGGCGTGGCGTTCGCTCCGGACGGCAAGATGACATCCAACACCACGATGACAGTTGCCGACGTCATCGTCGGCGGCATCAGCACCAAGACCCACAAGCACACCGGCGTTGTGGCTGGCGGCGCCGTCTCTGGAGGGCCCACAAATTGATGCAGGTACGTAGGCTCGATGATTCGGGCGATCTGGTAACGCGCGGACAAATATTCCTGTCGGCCCGGGAGGCCATCGCGCAGACCATCGTCACGCGGCTGAAGCTGTTCCTCGGAGAATACTTCCGCGACGTGACGGACGGCACGCCGTGGTTCCAGCAGATTCTGGGCAAGTTCGAGAACCTGAACTCGGTCGAGGCCCTGCTGCGCAACCGCATCGCGCGCACTCAGGGTGTTGTGCGGCTCCTGTCGTTTGGGCTGCAGTTCGACCAAGACACGCGCACGCTCTCCGTGCAGTCCGAAGTGCTCACGACCTACGGCGAGGCCGACGTGCAGTTTTCCAAATCCCTGACGGTGTGACATGGCAGACCTAACTCCAAGCGGCTACTCGGTGAAGAGCCAGAACGACTGGTTTGCCGATGAGCGCGCGCTCTACCTGGACATCGATTCCCAATGGATCCTGGACCCGTCCAGTCCGGACGGCCTAAAGGTCGCGCACGATGCCGAGATCTTCTCCGCACTCGATGAGGCGCTGTACCGCGCCTGGGCCAGCAAGGACCCCGAGAAGGCCGCGGGCATAGACCTGGACGCGATATCGAGCATCACGGGCACCTTCCGCAATCCGGGCACCCCGTCCAACGTGGATCTGACGTTCACCGGCGTGTCCGGTTCACAGATTCTGGCGGAGAGCATCGTCGAGGCCGCCGATACTGGCAGTCGCTGGATCACGGACCAGACGTTCACGGTGCCCGCCGGCGGTACCGTGGTGGTGCCGGCGCATTGCGACCAGACCGGCCCGGTCCAGGCGGAGCCGGGCACCATCACCAGGATCATCACGACGATCGCGGGTGTGTCGGCTGTCACGAACGTGAACCCGGCCACGCCGGGCACGGACCCAGAGAGCAATTCGGGTCTTCGCATCCGGCGTCGGCTCGCCGTGGGGCGCCCCGGCAACAACCAGGTGGACTCGCTCTACGGAGAGCTGTCGAACACGGCGGGGGTGCGCCGAGTGAAGATCTACAACAACCCCACGGGCAGCGCCTCGGTAGATGCGGACCTGAATCCACACGGATTGCCCGCGCACTCCAACACCATCCTGGTGGATGGCGGCATTGCCAGCGACATCGCAATGGCGATCTACCTGAAGAAGAACCCCGGGGTGTTCCTGAACGGGGATGGCACGGTCATACAGGAATGGGTCACCTCGCCCACGATCGCCACCCACCAGCAACTCATCACCTTCGGCATCCCAACCTACGTCGATGTAGTCGTGGCGGTGAACATCAAGGACGATGGGACGCTACCTGACGATCTCGAGACCCAGATCAAGGCCGCCATCATCGCGTTCGCCGCGGGCGAGTCGCCGTCCGGTGTGGACGGTTTCAAGGTGACGGGGTTCGACATCGGCGAATCGGTCCCGATCTCCACGATGTACACCCCCATCAACCAGGTCATCGGCAAGTACGGCAACTCGTATGTGACCAGCCTCACCCTGGATGGCGCAGCCGCCAATAGGGCAATCGCCTACAACCAGTTGAGCCGCTGGCTGGATGCCAACATCACGGTGACCACGTCATGATCGAGAATGTGCCGCAGCGCGCCTACTCGCAGTATCGCAACCAGCCGAAGTTCATGGGCTGGCTGGCTATCGCGCGGCGCATGGGCGGCTCCATCTACGATGCGGCCGTCGCCGTGCGCGGATCCTACGATATCGACACCGCGCAGGAGGCGCAGCTCGATATCATCGGGCGCATCGTTGTCTATAGCCGGGATTTCATCGGTCAGTTGACCATGCAGACCGCCGAGTTCGATGCGGCCGACGGCGCCGAGTGCGGAGATATCGACGCGATCTTTTCCGAGTCGCGAGTGTCGAACGATGCTCAGATGGCCGACGACCTTTATCGGCTGGCTATCAAGGCCAAGATCATGAAGAACACGGGCGACGCCACCGTGGAGAGCATCATTGAAGAGATGATGTTTCTCGTCGGCCCGAGTTTCCTTCGCATCAATGATCTGCCGGACATGCGGTTCTCCATCGAGTTCGCCGGAAACCTGACAGAACTCCAGCGGTGGGCGCTATTCAACGCCAACCTGGTACAGATTCCGCAGGGCGTGCTGTTCATGGGATTTATGGAACTCACCGATATTGTCGAATTCAACGACGCCGATATGGAATTCGGCGACGACGATGCGCAGTTTGCTGACCTTATTAATGGATGATTTATGGCAATCAATCTCGATGACCGATACCCTGGGCGCGCGAACGGAAAGACGCTCGATTATCCGCAGGGCAGTTTCAAGAATCGCACGTCGCCGACATCCAAGGACGGCACGTATCTTGAGCAGGACTGGGCCAACGATCAGCTGGCCTTTTTTCAGGCCATGCTGGCGGCTGCGGGATTGACGGCCAACGGCACTGTGGACACCGCGCAGGCGTCCCAGTATTTCGATGCCCTCAAAGGTGTCATCGATGGCAAGATCAGCGACACCGCTCGGGTTGCCGCTTTCGCTGAACTGGACGCCATGGCCTCCGACCAGGGCCCGATCATCTGCACCGACATGGGCGGCTACCTGTACAAGTGGACGACGTCTCCCTATTTCACGGGCTACCGCAACGTCCGATGCGGCAACATACCGACCACGTTCGCGGCGAGTCCGCGGGCCTGGGAGGCGTCGTTGACCGGCGGTGTTTGGTCGATGGCCGATCCCAAGCAGAAGCGGCTGATCGCCTGGTTCCAGGAACAAGGCAAGACGGTGCCCAGCGCAAACTGGATCAAGGGGCAGGGCATGATCGCCGACCTCGGCTCGGGGAACTGGAAGGCCCCCGACGAGCAGGACATGTTCTGGCGCGTGGCGGGGACTGACGCTGACACTGCGAATGCGAGGCTGGCAGGAGCCCACCAGAATGATGCCTTGCAGAACGTCGTCGGAACTCTGAATGCGTCGAATATTCGGAACGGCGTCGCTACTGGCGCATTCGCCGCGAATCTGGCCGGTGCACAGGCCGCCGGTTCAATTAGCGATAGCCTTTCCGACACAACAGGCTTCAGTTTTGATCCTTCGCGTGTCGCCCGGACGTCCGTCGAAACGCGTGGGTCCAACACCGCTGTCGCTCCGGTCATCCTCATTTAAATCAGGATCACAGGCGCCACTCGAGTGTGCTTTGGGGCCGTTTCCATACCGACGCGAGGGCTTCCATGGACACCGTCGCTAATAGCCTCTTTGACATACTCACCACCCGTGTTTCTCACATTATTGGTACCTGCTTGAGGCCAGTTTCCTGGTGATGCGACGACATTGTTGAACTGCCTGTCGCTTGCATTAGCGTAGGTCGAATGCCAGTGTCCCTGTACGGTGTCGCCCTTATAGCTACCAGGAGTCGTCGCATTCGCAGCAGCACGGTCAGATCAGTATCACCGGAGCGACACGCGTGTGTACGGGCGCTGTTTCCATGCCGATGCGTGGCGTACCGTGAACGCCGTCTGTTATTGGCTCTCTCACGCCCGATCCGTCACCCGGATCTGTGTTACCTGCACTGAAAACGCTACTGCTACTACCCGATCCCCCAACCGATGAGGTGTAGTGGCGGTGATTGTGACCCTGCAGTGTGTCGGCCTTGTGTGCTCCTGCCGGCGCTGCATTCGCAGGAACGCAGTCACACCAGGATCACCGGAGCGACACGAGTATGCACGGGCGCTGTTTCCATGCCGACCCTGGGAGTGTCGTGAGCCCCATCGGAAATAGCTCCTCCTATGGTGTCCGCTGGTCCTTGCGCAGAGACAGTAGGTCGTTCGTTGGATGCGTAGAGGGCTCCAGAGTTGGCGCTCCCCATGTTGAAGGTATGCGAGTGCCCCTGCAGCGTATCTGCTCTATATATCCCGGCGCTCGCCGGATTCGCAGTTCTGTAGTCACTTAACTTTTTCAAACCCTGTTGCCCCGCCTGTCGGGGCTGGAGTCGCTATGCTTACCGTCTATCAGATTGATGATCGAGCTCTGCTGCTGGGCGACCCGCCGTATGCGCGTCAGGCGCCCGCGAAGGGGCATCTGCAGGTCTTAGCCGCGCCGCCGGCGGTCCCTGCCGGTCACGTCGCCCGCTGGGTAACCGCTCAGCATCCCGTCATCGACACGAAAACCTATGGCAACCCGGGCACGGGCACGTGGGAACTGGTTGAAGACCACCGAAAAGACAAGCTGTACGTGACCTCCGACGGGTCCCCGTACACGATCGATGCCGAAGTCGACGGCCAGACCTACACCGGCGTGGACGTGCTGCCCGCGTGGCTCTCGACAATCGAGCGGCCTGGCAAAAACTACAACTGGACGGCCGGGGCCTGGGTCCTCGACGTTGCGGCCCAGCTTGCCGATGATCAGGCGGCACAGACCGCGCTGATGGAACAGGCCTACAGCAATGCAGTTGCGCAGGACGTGACCTTCAAGACGGCGGCCGGCGTGACGAAAACCTATCAGGCCGACGCCGACAGCCAGGACATCCTGAACAAGACGCTCAACGTCTGCAAAACGGCGGGGGCCGTGCCTGACGGCTTCTGGTGGAAGTCGAAGGACAACACGCTGGTGCCGTTCACGCTGGCAGACCTTGGTGGCTTGGCGTCCGCGATGCTTGATCAGGGCTGGGCGGCGTTCCAGATCCTGGCGGCGCGGAAAGCCGCAATCACTGGCGCCACGACCTCTGCCGCCGTGAAAGCCATCAACTGGTAATCCCCACAACCCGTCACCGTCACGCCGCCACGAGCGGCTTTTTTATTGGATGCGTCATGCCCCAAGACGATATTTCAGCGCTCTCCGCGAAACTCGATTTTCTGATCGGCCGCGTCAAGGAGCTCGAAGAACAGGTCAAGGAGAACAGCAAGAGGTTTTCCTACATGCAGCGTCAGTTCGACGAGTCCAAGGGCGCTCTGGGGCTCATCAAGACCATGGCTTGGCTCGCGGGAATCGGTGCGGCGGTGTGGGTCGCATTTCACGGAGGGCGGCCGTGACCGTCGAACAGATCCACGAAGAGCGCGAAACCCTGACCGTCGACGTCAACATCCCGGGCCACGACCCACGCAAGGCCACGGCTCTATTCGAGCGCACCCGCCGGCTGCTCATTGCGCGCGAGGGCGGCCGCTGCTGGGTGTGCGGCAGGACGGCCGAAGAGTCCGGCCACCCGCTGGAGGCCCACCACCATCCCATCGAACGCAGTTTCGCGGAAATGATCGACTGGTCTCCCGGCTCGCTTATCCGGCGGGATTTCCCGGCGTTCGACTGGGCGCACTTCGACCCCACGGATCCCTACAGCTTTGTGGACGACATGACGGTCAACGGCCGGCTGCTGTGCAAGGACCACCACATCGGGCGCGACGAGGGTATCCATGCGCTGCCGTACCCAATCTGGCTGGCTCAGCGCTACGGCAAGGCTGGGTACAAGTTCTCGGACATCGAGATCATCCACCACGATCAAGAGGCCGGGACCGCATGAACATGACCAAGGGACAGTTTCTCGCAGCCTCCGGTCTGAGCATTGCCATGACTGAGCGCTGGTACCCGGTGGTCGAGGCGGCGATGTTCGAGCGTGCCATCGTTTCCCCGCCGCGCGCGGCCATGTTCATTGCCCAAGTGGGGCACGAGACCATGGGGTTCGTCCACACGATCGAGATATGGGGGCCGACCGCCGCACAGCGCGGGTATGAAGGCCGCAAGGATCTTGGCAACACGCAGCCGGGGGACGGCAGCCGGTATCGGGGCCGGGGGCTTCTTCAGATCACCGGCCGATCCAACTATCAGGCCGTGTCTGACGCACTAGGCGTGGACTTCGTGGGCACACCCAGTCTGTTGCAGCAAGACGTGTATGCAGCCCGGTCCGCCGCCTGGTGGTGGGCAGCACACGGCTGCAATGAGCTTGCCGATACCGGCGGCGTGGCGGCCGTCACACGGCGCATCAACGGCGGGTTGAATGGCCTGGCGGATCGTCAGCGCCGGTACGGCATCGCCCTGGAGGCTCTGTCGTGACGTTCGCCGATTTCCTCGTTTATTGGTACTTCGGCCTTCGGGCCATTTATGGAGCCTCAAATGGCAAATCCAATCCTCGTATCCAGCGGCGTGACCGTGACGGCCGCCAGCATCGTGCCCGCCGTGGAATGGGCGCTGAACGGCTTTCACGGCGGCGTACCGGAGTCCGTCGCCTCGCTGTTGGCCGGCGTCCTGGTCGCTGTCGTGCATGCGGGCTTGAACTGGCTGAACAACCGCAGCACCCCCACCCAGACGCCGCCGGCGGCCTGAATTTCAACCCACCACAGGATCTACCATGCGAAAAATCCGTATCGCGGCTTTGGCCGCCTTTTTTGTGCCCGTCATCTTCCTGGCCGGCTGCGCCTCGATGCAGGGACCCGACCATGCGGCGGCCTCATTTTCAGCCACGGCTGCAAAGGTCTGTGCTGTCGTGCAACCCACCATTGCATCAGTTCAGGCCCAGGCTACGCTTCTGAGCCCGCCGCTGTCGGCCGATGATCAGGCCAAGCTCACAGGGGCCTCGGCGGCGGTGGGCACGTTCTGCGGAACGACGGCAACGGCAACCAGCGCAACCGCACAGGGAATGCTCAACGCCACCATCCCGGTGGTGTCCGGCATCATCGCCAATTCCAGCCTGAGCGCGAGCTCCCGCAATGCCTTCTTGCTGTCGCTCGCCGGCGTGCAGACGGCCGCCAACATCCTGATTGCGCAAGCGGAGGCGTCCCGTGGCGCGGTTTCTCAATAAGCTGCGAGTCGAAGAGACGGACGACGCGGGTAGTGGCCGGTGGCGGCTGCTCGCAGCGCTGCTCTACCAGTCCGATATCTTCGGCCACCTGATCGCGGTGCCGGCCGGGTTCGTGACGGACTTCGGGTCAGTGCCGCGGTTGCCGTTCGCCTATGCGTGGTTCGGCGACATCGCGCACGACGCCGCGACGGTGCATGACTGGCTGTACTCGGTTCACCGCACCAGCCGGCGCACGGCCGACGCTGTGCTGCGCGAGGCCATGGCCGCCACGGGCGTGTCGTGGATCCAGCGCTGGGCCTGGTGGCTGGGGGTGCGGCTCTTCGGGGGCTCGCACTGGTAGACCGCCTTTACACCAGGTGGAAAGATGGAATGTCGCCGGTCTCTCTTCGGAGGGGCCGGCGGCTTTTTGCGTTTGTGAGAGGGTGGCTACGGGCCGCCGCGGGACCCCAGTGTTGCACGCCGCTGGCTGGCTGCGCCCGTGCTGCATCCGTGCTTGCCGCAAAAGGCTTCGAGCGTCATTGTTCGCAGGTCGTCGGATCGGGCGGCCCACCACTCATCCCATGACCAGCGGATGCCGATCTCGGCACGCATGCGGTTCACGGTGCTGCGGCTGATGGGTAGCACCACATCGCGCGGGCGTGTGGCCTGAAGGTACTGGGCCAACTCGGCAGTGATGATCGTGGCCACGCCACGCCCGCCGGGTCCTCTGGTCTCTCCACTTGGCCAGCCGATCAAGACGTCGAAGCCGTGGGCCGTTGGCCGAAGCTCGCGTACATCCCATTCGACGCCGGCGTAATCGGTAGCACGCCCGATGATCTGAGCTCTACGCGCCATCGAGCGCCTCCAGCGCCGCCTGCACCTTGTGCTGAGGCAGAGAGCGTAGGGCGCCGGCATTGGCTCGACAGTAGACCCCAGTGCGCTGGTTACGCACAAGCGCGCCCGTGCCGTCGGCGTCCGTCACCGTGCCGATGATTTCCCAGCCGGGGAGGGTGTCGAGATTGTAGAGCGCGGGTTTGCCAGGCACCTCTACCGTGACCCTAGATCTGTGGGTGCGGCTCATCGCGTGATCTCGTCTAGCCTGGCCTGCGCGTCGGCGTGGTCGATGGCACGATCCGCCTCGCCCAACTGTGCGTAGGCCAAGCTCATGATGCGCCAGACGTCGGCGATGGAATGAGCAGACAGCCCGACTGATGCGAGGCTGCTGAAGCCGGCCATGTGCCGGTAGGCGGCGCGGTAAACAACCCGAGCGCCGTATCGACGAATTGCCTCCCGCGTGCTCATGACTTGAGCAAGTCCGAGAACGTCAGATCGGCATCCGGAAGCTCCGCATTGATCGCCGCCGCAATTCGGGTGGCGGCATCGTGGCTGCCCACAAAGGCCACCACATGATCGTTTACGACGTGACCAATCTTGCGGCCGGCATGGTCTGGGTTGGTGAATGCCGAGCCGTCGCTGGTGTTGACCCAGGTGATGTACTGGATGTCTTGCATGTTGATCTCCTATGATCTGGAGCCTGATCCGGCGGCTCGCCCGTGGCAACCGTTCTCGATCACCATGCATTCATTTTAGGTTGAGTAGAGCATAAAGGCAAGATAGGCATTTACCCTATATCGGCGTGCTGGCGTCCGGCACATCGTACCTGCTGTTGCCCACCGCCCGCGTCACGCGCCACCACTGAAACGCGCTTTCCGGCCGGGGCGTCGATAGCAGATCCAGCGCTTGCGGGATTGGCAGCGCCGGATCCACCCATGCTAGGGCGTCATCAGGTGTGAGACATATCGGCCGCCGGTCATGCAGGTCGACCATGCCGCCCGCGGCGTCGTCCGTCACGATCGCAAACCCTGTCTCGGCTAGCACCTCGCGGCCCGGCTGCCACGCCGTCATGCCGGCCATGAGGATCGGTGTGCCGTCCTTCGGGTTGATGTACCAAGGCTGGCGGTCGCCCTTGTCTCCGGTCCACTCGTACCAGCCGTCTGCGGGCACGATGATGCGCCGGCCGAGAAGAGGGCGCCAGAATGGAGAACCCTTGAGGACGGTATCGAGTCGCGCATTGCTGGCCGGCCCGCGCTTGTACCAGGGCGGCTTGTAGCCCCAAAACAGCCTATCGGCATGCTCGGCGCCATCGCCCAGCCGGTGCAGCACAAGCGGGCGGGTGCCAGGCGGCACGTTGTAGCGGGGTCGGTCCCCGAGCGAAAGCTCCCGCGGCGTCCAATGGAGCGTTTCCAGATACTGGTCGTCACGAGCTTGTCTGATGCGTCCGCACATGATCACTCCCAGCGGATGTACCAGCCCTGATAGTACCGCGCACCGTCGATCTCCTCGAAGCCCACCACCATCATGCCTCCGTCTGTCCCGAATGTCAGCCAGTGCGGCTCCCACAGAGGCGGAATGACCTCCGGATCACTGGCCCCCGAGCGCGGGATGTGCAGATACTCGACGACGCGGCGCAGATCCTCGCGCTGGATTGAGGCCATTTCGACGGGGCCGCCTACCGGCTGGGGCCAGTCCTTCTGGGATAGCTTGCGCCCGAGGCGGTGGGTGCGGGTGATGGTGCAGGCGGGCATGACGGAATAACGGATGTCGAAACGGGTGTTTTACACTATCGGGCATGGCTGGTCACGTTCCGACTGGTGCTCCGGTAGTGCATAAATTTTGGGGGTACGAATGGGGGTATGTCGCCTAAGCATAGTCATGAAGCCCCTTATTTGTCAGCCTGTTGGAGCATCACTACCGTTTCAGTACTGCCTACCAGAATCCGTGCAACCGCTGCCAAGCTGTGCCAATAAAGCCGTGCCTCTCCGATGAAGCGCGGCTTTTTATTTGGCTCTACCCCGTTAACGGGGGATGGGCATTCATCACACACGGTTGATGACACCGTTCCAGCCGCATTGAGCCAAGATGTACCCGGTTACGGTTTGCAAGGCCCGGACGCCCATGGGGTCACTAGAATCAAAGGTGTAACCATGGGAGAACAATAGATGAAAGCTTGGTTGATTGCCTCGGCCATGGCGTGGACCAGCCCCCTGAAACACCGGACACAGTCACCCACTTAAAATAGCAAGTAGGCATACGACTGTGTTTATGACCAACAGCAAGCAGGAAGTGATGGAATTACTGACCCAGCCGGAGCGTCGGCGGCGCTGGTCGGTGGAACAGAAGCTGGCCATGGTGCGCGAGAGCAACGAGCCTGGTCAGACGGTTTCGATGGTGGCGCGCCGCCATGGTGTGAACCCGAACCAGCTGTTTCACTGGCGCAAACTGTACCAGGACGGCGGCTTGTCGGCAGTGGATGCTGGCGAGCAGGTGGTCGCGGCCTCGGAGCTTGCCGACGCGCTCAAGCAGATCCGGGAGCTGCAGCGCATGCTGGGCAAGAAGACCATGGAGAACGAGATTTTGCGCGAAGCGGTGGAGTACGGCCGCTCAAAAAAATGGATTGCGCGCTCGCCCTCGTTGCCAGGGGAAGACCGGTGAAGCGGGTCTGTGAAGTCCTCGGCGTGGCGCGCTCGAACATGGCAGTCAGGCTGGCACGATCAGCGGATTGGCGCGATGGCCGCACGGCCCGCCCGACGCAGGATACGAAGTTGGTCGAAGAGATTCATGAGCATATTGGTCAGTTGCCCAGCTACGGCTATCGGCGAGTCTGGGCGCTGGTGCGGCGAGAGCGGGAGCAGCGGCTGGAGCCGCCGGTCAACGCCAAACGGGTCTACCGGGTGATGCGCGACCATGGCCTGCTGCTGGAACGTCGCCGGCAGCCCCAGGCGCCTGCGCGGTGCCACGATGGGCAGATCGCCGTCCTGCGCAGCAATCAGCGCTGGTGCTCTGACGGGTTCGAGTTCCGCTGTGATGATGGCAGCCCCTTGCGGGTGACCTTTGCCCTGGACTGCTGCGACCGTGAAGCGATGAGTTGGTCGGCGACCACCGCTGGTCATAGTGGCGACGTGGTGCGCAATGTGATGCTGGCGGCGCTGGAACACCGGTTCGGCAATACCGATCGGACGCCGCAGCAGATCGAGTGGCTGAGCGATAATGGCTCGGGCTACATCGCATCAAAGACGCGAGAGTTCGCCAGACGCATTGGCCTGAAACCGCTGACCACGCCCGTGCGCAGCCCCCAGAGCAATGGCATGGCCGAGAGCTTCGTGAAGACAATCAAGCGTGACTATGTCGCCTTCATGCCCAAGCCCGATGTGTCCACGGCGTTGCAGAATCTGGCGATTGCCTTCGAGCATTACAACGAGCGGCATCCCCACAGTGCGCTGAAATACCGGTCTCCCAGGGAGTTCAGGCGCCATCAGGATTTATCAACCCAAGGGTGATTCTGTGTCCGGTAATACGGGGGCAAATCCATGGCGATTCCCCTGGCCTTGTCCGGCTGTATCGGGTACATCCATGACAATGGACGCCATCACGACGACCGTCCCCACGACAGTGGGCACTATGATTCCGGTTCTCATCACGACGACGGCCATTACGGCCCCGATCGCGACCGCAGATACTCCTGCCCTCCGGGGCGTAATTGTTGAAACGGGCGTGATAGGTTCGCCGTGAGCGCATGTCGGAATGGCGGGCAAGCCCGGCAGAGGGCAAGAGCCGCCTCTGGCCGCAGGGCGATCCAGCGGGACGCCTTATGCCCCCCCTGTGCGGGCCATCTGGCCGCCGACTTTGCAACAAACCGCATTGATTCGCGGTGATCGCGCGGCTTTTTTGTGGCGTAAAGCCGCGTCAACATTGATTGTTGCGGGTCGGATTGCTACACTGGTATATTCCTCCTGCATGGCAATTTCAGACAGATTTCGACGCGGCGCAGGCCGCGTTTCGCATTTTCGGGACACGTTTAAATGGTTTGCATCACCCTTCCTGATGGTTCGCGGCGTGAATTCGAGCAGCCGGTATCCGTGCATGACGTTGCGGCTTCCATCGGAAAGAGCCTGGGGCGCTCCGCGCTTGGGGCGCGGCTGGCGGCTCCCGGGCAGCCGCCCAGGCTGGTCGATACCAGCCATGTGATCGACCATGATGCGAATCTGAGCATCATTACCGAAAAGGACCCCGAAGGGCTGGATCTGATCCGCCATTCCACGGCCCACCTGCTGGCTTACGCAGTGAAGTCCTTGTTCCCGGACGCCCAGGTCACCATCGGGCCTGTGATCGAGAACGGCTTCTACTACGATTTCTCGTATAAGCGTCCCTTCACGCCCGAAGACCTGACGGCCATCGAAAAGAAAATGGCCGAACTCGCCCGCCTGAACGAACCTGTGGTGCGCGAGGTTTGGGACCGGGACGACGCAGTCAAGTTCTTCCGCGGCATTGGTGAGGCCTACAAGGCGGAGATCATTGCTTCCATTCCGTCTGACCAGCCCATCAGCCTGTATCGCGAAGGGGGCTTCGTGGACCTGTGCCGTGGTCCGCATGTGCCGTCCACGGGCCATTTGCGCGTCTTCAAGCTCATGAAGGTGGCCGGCGCCTATTGGCGCGGCGACAGCAACAACGAAATGCTGCAGCGGATCTATGGCACCGCGTGGGCCCGCAAAGAAGACCAGGACGCGTATCTGACCATGCTCGAACAGGCCGAGTTGCGCGACCACCGCCGCATCGGCCGCGAACTGGATCTGTTCCATTTCCAGGATGAGGCCCCGGGCCTGATTTTCTGGCACCCTAAGGGCTGGATCGTATGGCAACAAGTCGAACAATACATGCGCCAGGTCTACCAGGACAACGGCTATCAGGAAGTCAAGGCGCCCCAGATTCTGGACCTGTCCTTGTGGAAAAAAACCGGCCACTGGGACAATTACAAAGAAAACATGTTCACGACGGAGTCCGAGAACCGCGTCTATGGGCTGAAGCCCATGAACTGTCCCGGCCACGTTCAGATCTTCAAGGCCGGCCTGCATTCCT
Organism: Castellaniella sp. UC4447_H14; assembly: GCF_052978285.1. NCBI lineage: Bacteria > Pseudomonadati > Pseudomonadota > Betaproteobacteria > Burkholderiales > Alcaligenaceae > Castellaniella > Castellaniella sp. UC4447_H14. The sequence goes on from NZ_CM129666.1 coordinate 507,860, forward strand.
ACCGTGAGTTGCCGCTGCGCTATGGCGAGTTCGGCCAATGTCACCGCAACGAACCCTCCGGCTCGTTGCACGGGCTGATGCGCGTACGCGGCTTCACGCAGGACGACGGCCACATCTTCTGTACCGAGGATCAGCTGCTGGACGAATGTGCCGCGTTCACCAAGCTGCTGCAGAAGGTGTACGCGGATTTCGGCTTCACCGAAATCCTGTACAAGGTCTCCACCCGCCCTGAAAAGCGCATTGGGGCCGATGAGGTCTGGGACAAGGCGGAACACGCACTGAAGCAAAGCCTGGAGATGTCGCACTGCGCCTACGAAATTTCCGAAGGCGAGGGCGCTTTCTATGGTCCCAAGATCGAATATACGCTGAAGGACGCCATTGGCCGCCATTGGCAATGCGGCACGATCCAGGTGGACTTCTCCATGCCGCAGCGTCTGGGCGCCGAATACGTCGACGCTCAGGACCAGCGCCAGCCCCCGGTGATGCTGCACCGTGCCATCCTGGGTTCCCTGGAACGCTTCATCGGCATCCTGATCGAAAACCACGCAGGCGCTTTGCCGGCATGGCTCGTGCCGCATCACGCGGTGGTGTGCTGCATCTCGGATGGTTCGGCCGCTTATGCGGAACAGGTCGCGCAGTCTCTGGTCAAACAGGGCTTTCGGGTATTTTCCGATGTGCGCGGCGAAAAGATCACGCGCAAGATCCGCGAGCACAGTCTCCAGAAGATGCCCTATATTCTCGTAGTCGGCGACAAGGAACGCGAATCGGGCACCGTGGCCGTGCGCGGTCGCGGCAAACTCGACTTGGGCACCATGCCGCTGGACCGGTTCGTGCAGCATTTGCAGCAGGACATCCAGTCCAAGGGGCTGGACCGTACAGAAGGCATTCAGGCCAAGGCCTGAGGCTTTCACTTTTGTTCAACACTAGGAGTTTCAGACATCGCAACCGAAAAAAAACACCGTGTCAACGGTGAAATCCGCATCCACGAGGTTCGCCTGATTGGCGTGGAAGGCGAGCAGCTTGGCATCTACCGGACTTCCGACGCGCTGGCGCTGGCCGAGGAAAACGACGTTGACCTGGTGGAAATCGCCCCCACGGCCGATCCGCCCGTGTGCCGCCTGATGGATTACGGCAAATTCAAATACCAGGAACAGAAGCGCCAGCAGGAAGCCCGCGCGCGCCAGAAAGTCATCCAGGTCAAGGAAGTCAAATTCCGGCCCGGGACCGACGAGGGCGATTACCAGGTCAAGCTGCGCAATTTGCGCCGCTTCATCGAGGAGGGCGACAAGGCCAAAGTCACGCTGCGCTTCCGGGGCCGCGAAATGGCTCACCAGGACCTCGGGATGCGTGTCCTCGAACGAGTGCGCGACGACTTGGGCGAACTGGTTCAGGTCGAGGCCATGCCCAAGCTCGAAGGTCGCCAGATGGTGATGGTCCTGGCACCGCGCAAGAAGGCCGGCAAGCAGGGCGATGCTGCCTGATTTCGACTGCTGATCGCGCCAGCTTTCGGCACGGGCAGAGGGATGAGTATTTACTCGGGACGTTCATGCATTTTCTGTTCATCATCGATCCTCTGCCGAGCCTGAAGGCCTGGAAGGACTCCTCGGTGGCCATGATGCGCAGCATGACTGCGCGAGGCCATCGCTTCAGCTTTGCGCTGATGAGCGACCTGTTTGTCCAGACGGGCCAGGTGCGCGTCGCGGCCACGGCCATGCGTCTGCGGCCCGACGCCGATTGGCATTCGCACGACTGGTGGTCTCAGGACAACCGATCAGACGACTGTTCGCTGGCTGATTTCGACGCCGTACTGATGCGCAAGGACCCCCCGTTCGACATGGAGTACGTCTACGCGACACATCTGTTCGATCGGGCGGCGGCACAGGGCGCGCGGGTCTTCAACACCGGTGCCGGGATCCGCAATCATTCGGAAAAGCTGGCGATCGCCGAATTTCCGCAATATACGGCACCGACGCTGGTGAGCAGCGACATGCAGCGCCTGCGAGCCTTTCATGAGCAGTATCAGGATGTCATCGTCAAGCCGCTGGACGGCATGGGAGGCAGCGGCGTTTTCCGGATGCGGCCGGACGAGCCCAATCGGGGCGCCATCCTCGAGGCGCTGACGGACCTGGGTACGCGGACCATCATGGCGCAGCGCTACATCCCGGAGATCGTTCACGGCGACAAGCGCATTCTCATCATCGCCGGCGAGCCCATCCCCCATGCGCTGGCGCGCATGCCCCGGAAGGGCGAGACGCGCGCGAATCTGGCGGCGGGCGGTCATGGCGTGGCCCAGCCGCTTACGGATCATGACCGCGAGATGGCGCGGACGGTCGGCCGGGCGTTGGCCCCGCGTGGTCTGCTCCTGATTGGCCTGGATGTGATCGGGGAATGCATCACCGAGATCAATGTGACGAGCCCAACCTGCTTCGTGGAGATCACGGAGCAGACCGGTTTTGATGTCGCAGCCTGCTTCGTGGAGGCACTGGAGCAGGCTGTGGAGGCGGCGTGATGGTCACCACCCGGATTGCACTGATCATGCACAAGCCGCTGGGCGCGGCTTTTGACGCGTGCGCGGCCCATATCCTGGGGCGCACGCCGGACCTTCAGGTCTTCGACATCGAGCCCGACGCAGATCCGGTACCGGAATCCGAACGGGTACTGCAGTGGCTGCATGCGGGCGGGCAGGAAACACCGGCCCTGATCCTGTGCGATCTGTATGGTGCGACCCCCTTCAATATTGCGGCCGCCGCGCAACGCCGGGCTCTCGAGGAAGGCTATATCGTGCACCTCCTGACCGGCACGAACGCCTGTATGGTGCTGAAGGCCTTGACGGATCAGCAGGAAAACCCCGATTCTCTCAGCGAGCGCGTGCGTCAGGGGGCGCTGCGCGGTATTGTGAACGCTGAACCCCCGCCAGAATGCTAGCCAGGAGCTCGAGTACATGCCATCCATTGATCTGGTCGTCACCAACAAGCTTGGTCTGCATGCGCGTGCCGCCGCGAAGCTGACGCAGCTTGCGGCTCGCTTCCAGAGCGAAATCTTCATTTCGCGGGGTGCTCAGCGGGTCAACGCGAAGAGCATCATGGGGGTAATGATGCTGGCTGCTGGCTTGGGTGTGACCGTCCGGGTGGATGCCAATGGCGCTGATCAGGAACAGGCGCTCACGGACATCAGCGCGTTGTTCGGCCGCAAATTCGGGGAATCGGAATAAGCGGGGCTACGAAGCCATGGAAGCGGTTGTCGAACGCGTGAGCGCATCTTCTTCGGAGTCCATGTCGTCCACCCTGTGCTTGTACGGCCAGGGGGTGGTGCGCGGTTATGCTATCGGGCGTGCCGTGGTCATGAGCGCCGCGGCGCTGGAGGTCGCGCACTATCGGCTTGCTCCCGAAGACGTCGAGCGCGAGGGACAGCGTTTCAATGCCGCCGTGGAAACCGCCGTGCGCGATCTGCACCTGATGGCCGAGGCGCTGCCGCCGGACGCGCCGCGCGAGCTGGGGGTGCTGCTCTCGGTGCATGCCATGCTGTTGCAGGATCCCATGCTGGTGCCGTCGGTGTGTCAGCTCATTACCGAGCGCCAGTACAACGCCGAATGGGCGCTGACGACCCAGGGCCAGTTTCTGGCCGAGCAGTTCGCCGCAATGGAGGACGACTATCTGCGCGAGCGTAGCGCAGATGTCCGTCAGGTGATCGAGCGGGTGCTTCGGGTGCTCTCCGGTTCGGGCCATTGGCTGCCGAACCTGGATTCGGTGGATTCCGACGGTAGCCTCATCGTGGTGGCACGTGATATTTCGCCGGCCGATATGATGCGGCTGCGCGGCGGCAAGTTTGCCGGATTCCTGACGGACCTCGGCGGCGCGACGTCGCATACCGCCATTGTGGCGCGCAGCATGAATGTGCCGGCCGTGGTAGGCATGGGGTCGGTGCGCACGCTGGTGCGGGATGGTGACTGGCTCATCGTCGATGGCCTGGAAGGCATGGTGCTGGTGAACCCGCCTCCATCGGTCCTGGTGGAGTATCGCGAACGGCAGTCCGCCTACCAGCGCGAGCGCGACGAACTGAAGGCGCTGCGCTTTGCGCCGGCTGTGACGCTGGATGGCGTGCAGATCTGCATGGAAGCCAATATCGAGCTCCCCGAGGAAGCGGCCGATGCACTGGCGGCTGGCGCCGAAGGCATTGGCCTGTTTCGCAGCGAGTTTTTGTTCATGGGACGCAAGGAACTCCCGGGCGAAGAAGAACAATACGAGGCTTATGCCTCCGTCGTGCGCACGATGGCGGGTCGGCCCGTGACGATCAGGACGCTGGATATCGGTGCCGACAAGACGCTGGATGGCGAGGCAACCGTGGCGGCCAATCCTGCCCTCGGATTGCGGGCGATCCGTTATTGCCTGGCCAATCCGGAGCTGTTCGATACGCAACTGCGGGCGCTGTTGCGCGCGGCCGCGCATGGTCCGGTGCGCATTCTGTTTCCGATGATCTCCCACATGCAGGAGCTCCAGGCGGCGCGCAGGGCGCTGGATCGCGCCGCCCAAGCGCTGCGCGCAGCAGGTGTGCCGCACGACGCCCATGTCCAGATTGGCGCCATGGTGGAAATACCGGCCATGGCCATCGCGATCGAACCTTTTGCGGAGGTGCTGGACTTCCTGTCCATCGGCACCAACGACCTGATCCAGTACGTGCTCGCGATCGACCGGGGAGACAAGGACGTGGCTGCGCTCTATGACCCCATGCATCCGGCCGTCTTGCGCCTGATCGCGCACACCATCAACGTCGGCGAACGGGCGGGCAAGCCCGTGTCGATCTGCGGCGAGATGGCCGGTGACGTGAGGCTGACTCGGATGTTGCTGGGGCTGGGTCTGACGGGGTTCTCGATGCATCCCCAGCAGCTTCTGGACGTCAAGAAGGAGATCCGTCACGCGCATACCAATGCCCTGCGCGTCAAGGTGGCGTCGGCCCTGAATCGGGCCGAACGCATTGATCTCGCGGGTTTAACGCTTTGAGCGTTCCATTTGCGGCTGCGCCTCGATAGGCGCCACGTGGTCCAGCCCGGCGGGCTCCGGCTCCACCCAGCGCTCCGGCGGAACGGCCAGCGAGGTGTGCCAATCGTAGCTCCCCGGGTAAGCCACTTCGCCGTGGTCGACCTCGTCCAGGCCCTGGTGCTCGTCTTCGATACTGGGCCGCATTTCCATCAGGTAATGCACGGCGACCCCCGCCATGGCCGCAGCCGCGCCCGCCCACACCAGGCTCACGCCCACGGCTTCGGCCTGCAGCCCGGTCTGGCGCAGGATGGCCCATAAGCCAGACGGGCCGGGGCCGCCGAGTGTGCCGGAATAGAACACGCCGGTCAACATGGCTCCGACGATGCCGCCGATGCCGTGGATGCCGAAGACGTCGAACGGGTCATCCACGCCGAGCCGCCGTTTCAGGGCCGTGGCACCATAGAAGCACGCCCAGGCGGACAGCGCCCCGATCACCGGGGCGGCACCAGGCGCGACCAAGCCGGCGGCCGGCGTGATGCCCACCAGGCCGGCAATGGCGCCCGATGTGGCCCCCAGCAGAGAGGCTTTTCCGTGCGTCAGCCGTTCCACGAGCAGCCAGGTCAGGACGCCGGCAACCGGCGCGAGCAGCGTATTGAACAGCCCCAGCACGGCCTGTTCGTTCACCGCCAGCGCGGATCCGCCATTGAACCCGAACCAGCCGATCCAAAGCAGAGCGCCGCCCGTCAGGTTCAGCGGGAGGCTGTGGGGCGGCATGGCGCGGCGTCCATAACCGTGTCGAGGACCCACCAGATAGGCCGCCACCAGTCCCGCCGAACCGGCGCTGACGTGCACGACGGTGCCGCCGGCAAAGTCGAGTGCACCGAGTTGGTGCAGCCAGCCATCATTGGCCCAGACCATGTGGGCAATCGGCAGATAGCCCACCGTGAACCAGATCGTGGTAAAGCACAGGACGGCGGCGAAACGGGTGCGCTCGGCCAGGCTGCCGGTGATCAGCGCGCAGGCGATGGCTGCAAAGGTCGCCTGGAAAAGTGCGAACAGAAGCTCCGGAATACTGCCCAGGAGCTTCAGCGGGTGGGGGGAGAGCGGCTGATACAGGCCTGCCATCCACAGGTGATGCACTCCCCCCAGGACCCCGGAGCCCGGCGTGAACGCGAGTGAATAGCCATAGAGGAACCAGAGCAGGGTGACGAGCGCGGAGACCGCAAGGGTCTGGCTCATTACCGAAAGCACATGTTGCTTGCGGGCAAGTCCGCCGTAGAACAATGCCAGTCCGGGCAGGCACATGAGCCAGACCAGCAGGGTGGAAACCATCGTCCAGACGACGTCGCTCTTGTCCATGATCACGGATCCTCGGGGGTCAGTATGCTGCTTTACAAGCAGAGGCCATGCCAGCTTTCGAAAGACTTCGCCGAGAGGCGGGTATCCGGGGCCCATCTATCGAGGCGCGCAAAATGCCGGGCGGCCGCGCCTGCTCGGAGACCCGGATCAATGTGCTCCAGCGCGTCGGGCCTGATGTCGGAAGCCGGCGCATATGGGCTGTCCGCGTGCGCGTTTTGTGTCCAGTTGTTCAACTTTCTGGAAGCATCGGCCGGGATGGCCGACGCCTTTTCCCTTGGGGGGGCCGATCCCAGTAGCGCTCCACCTCGCCATTTCCTGAAACCAGCGATTACATATCAGGGTTTACCCGTGCAAGGGGGTCACTAGAATTGTAACTAAGCCGGCTGAAACAGGCCGTCCTGCGAATGAACCGCTGAATCACGAAAGCGGACTTTTTGAATAGGGAAGATCATGAAAACATCGCGCAAATCGCTGACTCTGGCTGCTGTCGTTGCATCTCTGAGCCTATTGGCCGCCTGCTCCAAGAGCGACGACGCAAAAGCCCCGGCTCCGGCCGCCCCCGCGCCGTCAACGGCCCCCACGCCGGCGCCTGCAGCGCCTGCGGCCCCGACGCCCCCGGCGCCTCAAAATCAGAGCGCTCCTGCTGACCAGCAGTCCATGACCGACAAGATCAAGGATACGGCGCTTGCCGCCAAGGAAAAGGTCGCAGCGGCGGGTGATGTGATCGCCGACAAGGCGAGTCAGGTCGCTCACTCAGCTGGTGAGGCGGCGAACAGCGCCCGGGAATCCGTGAAGGAAGGCGCGGCCAAGGCTGACGCAGCCATCCAGGACAGCATGGGTCGTAGCGAGAAGAAATAGCGCTACCGGCCTTTGCGGCTGAAACCGGGGCCGCTGGATTGGCCCGGGAGATGTGAATCTTCCGATGTGACACAGGCGCCTTCGGGCGCCTTTTTTTGAGGCCGGCTGGACCGAACCATCCGGGAGGATCGTCCCTGATGGATGAATGCGTCCCATGTGGAGGGACAGGCAGCCGCAGGCGCTCTACATTGGCCACCTATTGGAACCGCGCCGCGAACGCCTGTCGTGAGGACTCTATGTCGCTTGCCGTCTTGTCCAGCCGGACGCTATTTGGCTTGCAGGCCGCGCCCGTCCAGGTCGAGGTCCATGTGGGCGGCGGGCTGCCGTCGTTCTCGCTCACAGGGCTACCGGGTGCCGGGGTCCGTGAAAGTCGCGATCGCGTCCGTTCGGCTATTCTGAGCAGCGGGTTCGACTTCCCGGCCGGTCGAATCACGGCTAATCTTGCCCCTGCGGACCTGCCCAAGGATTCCGGCCGATTCGATCTGCCGATTGCGCTTGGCGTGCTGCTGGCATCCGGGCAAATTGTGGATGATGCCGGCGACGCACCCGACGTGCGCCACATCGTGCTTGCGGGCGAACTATCATTGACCGGCACCGTGGTGGCCGCCCATTCCGCGCTGGCGATTGCGCTGTCGGTATCACAGGACGACCCGGATGCCGTACTCATCATGGCGCCTCAGGCCGCTTCGATCGCGGCGCTGGTGCCGGACCTGCGCGTGCTGTCCGCGCCCAGCCTCATCGCGGTGGCGGAGCACTTCCGGGGCCGGACGCCGCTTGCGGAGGCACAGCCAGCGGGCTGGTCCGGCGATCAGCCGACTGAAACTCCCTGCATGGCCGACGTTCGGGGCCAGAGCGCCGCACGCAGTGCCCTGGAGTTGGCGGCCGCCGGCGGTCATAGCGTGCTGTTCTGCGGTCCGCCGGGCGTCGGCAAGAGCATGTTGGCTCAGCGGCTGCCGGGGCTGCTCCCGCAGCTTTCTGCGCGCGATGCGCTGGAAGTGGCCGCCGTTCATGGCCTGGTGCGTCCGCTGAAGCATCTGTCGCGGGTGCCTCCCTTCCGTGCGCCGCATCACGGGGCGTCCATGCCGGCCTTGGTGGGGGGCGGCGCACATCCGCGGCCCGGCGAAATCAGTCTGGCCCACAGGGGCGTATTGTTTCTCGATGAGCTGCCGGAGTTTGAACGGCGGGCGCTGGAAGCCCTGCGCGAGCCGTTGGAGACGGGTCATGTCACCATTGCGCGTGCCGCCGGAAGCTGCCAGTTTCCGGCCCGGTTCCAGTTGGTGGCTGCCATGAATCCTTGTCCTTGCGGATACCTGGGCCATGCGCGCCAAGCCTGCCGCTGCACCCCTGAGCGCGTACTTCAGTATCGCAGTCGGCTGTCGGGGCCTTTGCTCGACCGGATCGATCTGCATGTGGCGTTGGTATCCGAACCGCGCTGGTTCGAATCGCCGCCAGGCGAGTCCACGCGGACCGTGCGCGAGCGCGTGCTTCTGGCGCGCGCTGCCCAGCACGAGCGCCAGCACTGTCTCAATGCCCAGCTCGATCCGGCGGGACTGGAGACGTACGCACAACCGGACGCCCACAGTCAGGCGTTGCTCGCGCGTGGCGTGGAGCGCTGGGGCTGGTCGGCGCGGGCCACGCAGCGCATCCTGCGAGTGGCCCGGACTCTCGCGGATCTGGCGGGGGAGCCCCAGGTTCTGGCGAGCCACGTCGCCGCGTCGATGCGGTTCCGGCCTGATGCGGCTGCGTGCGCCGGCGGCAGGATCATGACCGGGTAAAATAGGACTTTCCGCGTCAGGAGACTGCCATGATTCCACCCAACCAATGGTTCGACGATTTCCAGAAGAACATGTCCGAACTGCTGGCGAAGACACCGGCGGCGGATATAGAACGCACCATGAGGGCGTTCATGACACAGACCTTCGCACGGATGGATCTCATCACCCGCGAGGAGTTCGATGTCCAGGCCGAACTGCTGTCGCGCGCCTTGAGGCGCGTCGACGCACTCGAGGCCCGGATCCGCGCGCTGGAAGACCCCGCGGGATTCCCGGTCGACAAGCCCGAATAAATCGTCCTATAATCAAGGGCTTCTTTCGTTTTTCGAGAAGCAATGGCCTTTGCGCTCGTTGCGCGCTTTGGCCATCAATTTTGTGCGAATGCCGGGTCCGAAAAGCATCCGAATGCCGGATCACCTGGATTTGCCAAGTCAACAGAGTGTTGTCATGCCCAAGATGAAGAGCAAAAAAGGCGCCTCCAAGCGCTTTAAGATGCGCGGCAGTGGATCGTTGAAGCGGGGTCAGGCGTTCAAACGCCACATCCTGACCAAGAAAACCACGAAAAGCAAACGCCAATTGCGTGGTTCAGCCGCTGTCCATGAAACCAACGTTGCCTCGGTGAAGGCGATGTTGCCTTTCGCCTGATCGGAGATTTCATATGCCTCGCGTCAAACGCGGCGTCACGGCTCGTGCACGCCATAAAAAAGTCATTCAGGCCGCCAAGGGTTATCGCGGCCGCCGCGGAAACGTGTTCCGCGTTGCCAAGCAGGCCGTCATGCGTGCCGGCCAGTACGCCTATCGTGATCGCCGCAACAAGAAGCGTACCTTCCGCGCATTGTGGATCGCCCGTATCAATGCGGGTTGCCGTGAACTCGGCGTGACCTACAGCGTGTTCATTGCGGGTCTGCGCAAGGCTTCCATCGAGCTGGACCGCAAGGTTCTTGCTGATATGGCCGTTCACGACAAGGCGGGTTTTGCCGCTGTCGTGGCCCAGGCGAAATCCGCGCTGGCCGCCTGATCGACACAGTTTCGTTTTCGATTCTGTCTCATCGCAAACGGAGCTCGATCGGGCTCCGTTTGTGTTTTGGAAGCAATGGATATGGACACTACGCTCGCCTCGCTCATTGAACAGGCCCAGGCCCGCTTCGCGCAGGCTCGGGATGCGGCCACGCTGGAAAACGAAAAGGCCGCCTTCCTGGGCAAACAGGGATCGCTCACCGCCTTGCTGAGGGGGCTGGCCGCTCTGCAAGGCGAAGAAAAGCGGACTCGGGGTGCGCAGATCAACCAGGCCAAGCAGCAGGTCGAGACCTTGCTCGGCGAGCGGCGGGCGCAGCTCGCACAGGCGCGGCTGGACGAGCGTCTGGCTGCGGAAACCATCGATGTCACCCTTCCCGGCCGTGGCCGGGGTACCGGGGGTATTCATCCGGTCATCCGCTCGTGGCAGCGCGTGGAGCAGATTTTCCGTTCCATCGGCTTTGACGTGGCTGACGGTCCCGAGATCGAAGATGACTGGACCAATTTCACGGCGTTGAACAATCCCGAGAACCACCCGGCGCGTTCCATGCAGGACACTTTCTATGTGGACATGCAGGATGGCCATGGGCTCCCGCTGGTGCTGCGGACACATACCAGTCCCATGCAAGTTCGCTATGCGCGGATGAACGAGCCCCCCATCAAGGTCATTGCGCCGGGCCGTACCTACCGCGTGGACAGCGATGCCACGCATTCGCCGATGTTCCATCAGGTGGAAGGTCTGTGGATTGCCGAAAACATCTCCTTTGCGGACCTCAAAGGCGTTTACACGAACTTTCTGCGCGCCTTTTTCGAGACCGATGATCTGACGCTCCGTTTTCGGCCTTCCTTCTTCCCGTTCACCGAGCCTTCGGCGGAAATCGACATGATGTTCACCTCGGGTCCCAATCAGGGGCGGTGGCTGGAAATTTCGGGTTCCGGCCAGGTGCATCCGCAGGTCGTCCGGAATTTCGGCCTGGATCCGGAACGCTACATCGGGTTTGCCTTCGGCTCGGGACTGGAGCGTCTCACCATGCTGCGATATGGCGTCAATGATTTGCGCCAGTTTTTCGAGGGTGACCTGCGCTTTCTGCGCCAGTTCAACGTCTAGCCCTTTGTCGATACGGAATCCGAATCATGCAATTTCCAGAATCTTGGCTGCGCACGTGGGCCAATCCTGATATCGACAGCCAGGCGCTCGCGCATCGCCTGACCATGGCCGGCCTGGAGGTGGAAGACGCCGACCCTTACGCCCCGGCGTTCTCGGGGGTCGTGGCGGCCCGCATAGAGGCTGTCGAAAACCATCCCAATGCGGACAAGCTGCACGTCTGCCGCGTGAACGACGGTTCGGGCGAGCCGTTGCAGATCGTCTGCGGCGCGCCCAATGCCGCCGCGGGTCTGGTCGTGCCGCTGGCGCGCATCGGGGCCGAGCTGCCCGGCGGGGTGCGCATTGCGCCGGTGAAGATGCGCGGAGTGATCTCGAATGGCATGTTGTGTTCGGCGCGCGAGCTGGGCCTGTCCCAGGATCATGCGGGTCTGCTGGAGCTCCCGGCCCATCTGGAACCCGGCCAGGATCTGCGCGAAGCACTGGATCTGGACGATACGATCTATGTGCTCAAGCTTACGCCCAACCGTGCCGACTGCCTGTCCATTGCCGGTGTGGCCCGCGAGGTCGCCGCACTGACCGGGTGCGCGTTGAAGACGCCCGAAGTCCCGCACGTCGCAGTCACGCTGGGCGACCACCTGCCGGTGCGGATCGAGGCGCCCGATCTGTGCGGCCGCTACGCCGGCCGCGTCGTGAAAGGCGTGAACGCGCGCGCGGCCACGCCCGGCTGGATGAAGTCGCGCCTCGAGCGCGCCGGGCAGCGATCGGTGTCGGCGCTGGTCGATATCTCCAATTACATCATGCTGGAGCTCGGGCGACCTACTCATGTCTTTGACCTCGCGCGTATTCGCGGGGGGCTGACCGTGCGCTGGGGCCGGGATGGGGAAAAGCTCGATTTGCTCAACGGTGAGACCATCACGTTGGCACACGACGTGGGGGTCATTGCGGGTGATTCCGCGCTTGAAAGTCTCGCCGGCATCATGGGTGGGCAGGCCTCCGCCGTGACGCTGGAGACCACGGACGTCTATCTCGAAGCGGCGTTCTGGTGGCCGGAGGCCATCATGGGCCGTCCGCGCCGCTACAAGCTGACGTCCGAGGCGGGTCACCGCTTCGAGCGCGGCGTGGATTTTTCCACGATCCCGGCGCACCTGGAGATCATGACGGCGATGATTCTGGACATCTGCGGCGGCCACGCGGGCCCGCTCGATGATCAGATCGTAAAACTGCCCGCGCGCGAACCCGTCCGCATGCGGCTGTCGCGTTGCAACAAGGTTTTGGGGCTGAGCTTGCCGGCGACGGCGGTGGCTGACGTTTTCTCGCGCCTGGGCCTGGCATTCTGTCAGCATGATGACGACTTCGTGGTCACGCCGCCTGCCGCGCGCTTCGACCTGACCATCGAAGAGGACCTGATCGAGGAAGTCGCCCGGATCCACGGGTTCGACCAGATCCCGGATGAGCCCCCAGTGGCTCCGGCGCGGATGCGGGTTCCTCCCGAAACGCTGTATGGCTTGCATGCCATGCGCGCCGAGATGGCTGCACTGGACTACCAGGAAGTGATCAATTTCTCGTTTGTCGAGGAAGCCTGGGAGCGCGACTATTGCGGTAACGAACAGCCGATCCGGTTGCTCAACCCTATCGCGAGCCAATTGGCCGTGATGCGTTCCAGTCTCATTGGCGGCCTGCTGGACAACATCGCGCATAACGCCAAGCGCCGCCAGAGCCGCGTGCGGCTGTTCGAAGTGGGCCGCGTCTTCGCGCGCGATGCTTCGGTGCAGGATGGCGATCTGTCCGTGGCTGGCGTGGCCCAGCCCACCCATCTGGCGGGCGCCGCCTGGGGCCCGGCTGTTCCCGAGCAATGGGGCGTTGCCACGCGTCCGGCGGACTTTTTTGACGTGAAGCATGATCTGGTTTCACTGCTGGGCGTGCGGGCGGCGGGCCTGCGCTGCGAGCCGGCCCGGCACCCCGCGCTGCACCCGGGCCGCAGCGCCCGCCTGGTGCTCGACGGTCAGCCCATCGGCTGGCTGGGCGAGGTTCATCCCCAGTGGGTGCAGGCGCTGGATCTCGGCCATGCTCCTGTGGTGTTTGAGATCGACACGGCCGGCATCGCCCGGCGCGCCTTCCCGGTGCCGGCCGAGCTGTCGCGTCAACCGACGGTCGTGCGGGACCTGGCCATCTGGGTGGACGCAAAGCTGTCCTGGCAGGCGGTCCTTGATACACTTGAACACCAGGTGTCCGCGGATGAAGCCCTCGGGGTCGTGAAAGACATTAAACTGTTCGACATCTGGCGGGATGCTGGATCCGGCGATCAGCGCAGTCTGGCCTTGCGCTTCTGGTTTCAGGGGCGGGATACCACGCTGGACGATCGCCAGATCGAATATTGCATGCAGCGTTTGACGCAAGCGCTAGCCCAAGCACATGGCGCCCAATTGCGCTCGTAGGAGGACTCACTGGTGGAAACGGATCGGACATTGACCAAAGCCCAGCTTGCGGAACTGCTGTTCGAGCGAGTGGGCCTGAACAAGCGCGAAGCCAAGGACGTCGTCGATACCTTTTTCTCCGAGGTACGCGATGCCCTGATCCGGGGGACTGAGGTCAAGCTTTCCGGTTTCGGCAGTTTCCAGGTGCGTCACAAGCCCCCCCGTCCCGGACGCAACCCGAAGACCGGGGAAGTCATTCCGATCGCTGCACGCCGCGTGGTGACCTTTCATGCCAGCCAGAAGCTGAAAGACGGCATTGCCGCGACCGGGGGCGACGTATGACGCTGGCTGTTTCTCCGGTGTCTTTGCCGCCCATCCCCGCCAAGCGGTACTTCACGATTGGCGAGGTCAGTGAGTTGTGCGGTGTGAAGCCACACATCCTGCGCTATTGGGAGCAGGAATTCGCTCAGCTCAAGCCGGTGAAGCGGCGTGGCAACCGGCGCTATTACCAGCACCACGAGGTTCTGCTGGTGCGCCGCATTCGCGATCTGCTGTATGAACAAGGCTTCACCATTGCGGGGGCACGCAATCGCCTGGGCGAGGGCAACGAAGTTCCGCACGACCAGGAGGCCGCAGTGCGCTTGTCAGGTGCCGAGTTGCAGGCGCTGCGTGCGGATCTGACAGCTGCGCGCGACGGGCTCGCTCAGGCCCTGGAGGGCGCGGAGATGACCCCTCAGCCCGCTGAAGGTCGCCTCGACCTGTGAGCGCGGGCGCCTGCTGAGCGCCGCCTGCACCAAAGCGGTGCCTGGCATACCACCATCCGCCCGGCGGCGGACCCTGTACCGAGCGGTACTTAGCAGCCTGCGTGCCGCCCTGGTCGCCTTTGGCCATTCGTAAAACCTCTGTAAAAAAGTCGCGATCGGCATGCCATGGCATGACGCCATGGACCGGGCAAGGCGCTTGCCCCGCACCTGGCATGGGTTCTGCTTGAAAGAAGTTGCCCATTCACCAAACCACAGGTGCGACCATGGAGCCCGCCATGAAGATAGTGACTGCCATCATCAAGCCTTTCAAGCTTGACGAAGTGCGTGAAGCGCTCTCAGACGTCGGAGTGCAGGGCATCACGGTAACCGAGGTCAAAGGTTTCGGCCGACAGAAGGGCCACACCGAACTGTATCGCGGGGCCGAGTACGTCGTGGACTTCCTGCCCAAGGTGAAGATAGAGGTCGCGGTGGGCGACGCGCTGGTCGAACGTGTCGTCGGAGTCATCGAGGTGGCCGCGCGTACCGGGAAGATCGGCGACGGCAAGATTTTCGTCTCTGCGCTGGAGCAGGTCATTCGCATCCGCACCGGCGAGACCGGTGAGGGCGCCTTGTAACCGACCCATTGGCTGGAACAGGAAAGGAATTGCCATGAGAAAACTGACTGCTTCGATGCTGGGACTGGTGCTGATGGCTTCGACCTCGCTGGTCTTTGCCCAGTCGGCGGGCGGTGCGGCCATGCCCGAACTGAACTCGGGTGACACCGCCTGGATGCTCACCTCCACGCTGCTGGTCATTCTGATGACCCTCCCGGGACTGGCGCTGTTCTACGGCGGCCTGGCGCGCTCCAGGAACATGCTGTCCGTGCTGGTGCAGGTCTTCGCGATTTTCTCGCTGATCAGCGTGCTGTGGGCGCTGTATGGCTACAGCCTCACGTTTGGCGGCCAGGGGCTGTTTCTCGGCGGCGCGGGGAGGCTGTTCCTGATGGGCATATCGCCCGGGACGCTCTCTGGCGCGATGCCCACGGTTCCCGAGTACGTATTCGTGGCGTTCCAGGGGACCTTTGCCGCCATCACCGTTGCTCTGGTGGTGGGGGCGTTTGCGGAGCGGGCCCGGTTCTCGGCCGTCCTTATCTTTGCGGCTTTGTGGTTCACCTTGAGCTACATCCCCATGGCGCATATGGTTTGGGGGGGCGGCTTGCTGGGCCGGGACGGCGCCCTGGATTTTGCCGGAGGTACCGTGGTGCACATCAACGCGGGTGTCGCCGCGTTGGTGGGGGCCTATATGGTGGGCAAGCGCACCGGTTATGGAAGGGATGCCATGACGCCTCACAGTCTGGCGCTGACCATGGCGGGAGCTTCGCTGCTGTGGGTAGGATGGTTCGGCTTCAATGCGGGCTCAGCGGGTGCGGCCAACGGGATTGCCGGTCTGGCCTTCATCAATACGGTGTTGGCGACGGCTGCCGCAGCGCTGTCCTGGCTGACCGGTGAAACGCTGCACAAAGGCAAGTCGTCGATGCTGGGTGCGGCCACCGGCGCGGTGGCCGGCCTCGTCGCGGTCACGCCGGCGGCCGGCTTCGTCGGCCCGCTGGGAGCCATCGTCCTGGGCCTGGTGGTCGGCCCCTTGTGCCTATGGGGGGTGGGCGGCCTCAAGCGCTTGCTGGGTGCCGACGATGCGTTCGACGTATTCGGCGTGCACGGCCTTGGCGGAATCGCGGGAGCCATCCTGACGGGCGTCTTTGCCTCGAAGGCGCTGGGCGGTACCGGTGGGCCCAGCCCCGATACCTTCGCCATGGCGGCCCAGGTCTGGGTGCAGGTCAAAAGTGTGCTGCTCACCGTCGTCTGGTCGGGAACGGCAGCCTTCATCGCCTACAAGGCCGCGGATCTGATGGTGGGCTTGCGGGTGTCGGAAGAAGACGAGCGGGAAGGTCTGGACATCACCTCGCATGGCGAGATGGCATACACCCGCTGATCCCGCCTAGTGCGCCGTCGTGACAGTCTGATGGACGACGGTGCGCGGCGTCGTGTGCAGGCTTGCGCCGATCAACAGCGCAGCGAAACCCACGATCACCACCACGGCGGCCGCCGTTATCCACACGACCCGCTTCGAGGGCCGCCGGGTGGCCCTCAGCTTCGTCCACAGCTTCGTCCGCAGCGTCGACAGGCCGTGTGGCCAGGCCGGGTGATGCAGCCAGTCGGGCCACGGAGCCTGTCGGGTTCGCTCGGCGAAAGGGCGCGGCCGGTCGCGTGATTCGCCGAGCACCGGCGCGGGCGCGGCGGGTTCGAACGTCATTCCCAATGTCTGTTGAATCCGCTCGAGTATCTCGTCCGGCGGCCGGGTGGCCGGCAGCGCATCCACGATGCCCAGAAGGTAGGCTTCCCATTTCAGCGCGCGGGCTGCCGCGGCGTCGTCGCGAGCGAGCAGGGCCTGTATTCCTTCAGCCTGGTCCGGCAGGTCCAGCCCCAGCACGTAGCACGCGATTTCGGGATCGGAGTAAGAGCGCTGCGGCTTCATGCGCACACCGCCTCGTCGATGCAGGCCAATGCGGACTCTATCGAGACCTGGATGTCGGGCTCGGAGCGGTCCAGCCGGTCTGCGATATGGGCATAATCGCCCCCATGCAGGTAGGCCTGCAGGAGCGCCTCGAGCTGCGGCGGCGGCAAGGCGGCCAGGGCGCCGGCGACCACGCCCGATTCCGGCCGGGGTTGCAGAACGGGCAGGGGCGCGTCGTCCGCCAGCCGGCCGCCGGATACACGATCATCGCGCAGGCGCTTGAGCGCCCGGTATCGCAGGATGCTGTACATCCAGGCTCGCGCGGTTCCCAACGCAGGACTGTAGCCAGCGGCGTTCCGCCAGATGAGGACAAAGGCCTCATGCAGGACGTCCGGGGCGGCGGCTCCAACCATGTGGCGGGCCAGTGAGAACATGGCGGGGGATTCCTGGGTGTACAGCGCCAGGAAGGCGGCACGATCTCCGGCCGCACAGGCGGAGAGCTCGGCCTCGTAGTCAAAGACGGAGACGGTCATGCTTCGATCTGTTGAGTGCCGGTGTGCCCCCGTCGCGGGACGCGCATGGAGCACCGCCATGGGTGAACACCGTGAATCGTTCAGGAATTTGCCTATTGTATGCGCTGTGGAGATGGCCCATCACATGGCACATTAGGGTTTGACCTAAACCGTACCAAAGCAGTACTATTTTGTTTCCTTAGGCTTAATCTCGGATGGACCGATGCTGCGGATCAGCAAGATCGTCGACTATGGGATTCTGGTGCTGACGCACATGGCAGCCGCTCCGACACACGTCTGCAGCGCAGCGGATCTCGCCGGCGCGCTTGGGCTGGGCCAGCCCGTCGTGAGCAAGGTCCTCAAGCTATTGGCGCAGCACGAACTGGTGGCCAGTACCCGGGGCGCCCACGGCGGCTATCGCTTGGGGCGGGCTGCCCAGGACATCAACATCGCCCAGATCATCGATGCGCTTGAAGAACAGCCATTCGGCCTGACCGAGTGCACCGCGCTGCCGGGCGTTTGCACCGTGGAGGCCGCCTGCCGGATTCGTCCCTATTGGCAGCGGATCAACGCTGTCGTGCGGCACACACTGGAATCGGTGTCCGTCGCCGACATGATTGCACAAGACTTGCCCATGCCTGCCGCCGCCCAAGCCGGAGTGCGGCCGGCCGTTAAGAATGTTCCGAACTGGAGTCTGTCCAAATGAGTACTGTGAACGACAAGCTCGATTCCTTTCTCGATCGTGGCTACGACGCGGGGTTTGTCACCGAAATTGAATCGGAGACCTTCGCCAAGGGCCTGGACGAGGATGTGATTCGCCGCCTGTCCGCGATCAAGCACGAGCCCGAGTTCATGCTCGAGTGGCGTCTGAAGGCTTATCGCGCCTGGCTGAAGATGACCCCGCCGTATTGGGCGAAGGTCCACTTCCCGGAACCCGATTTCCAGGACATCAGCTATTACTCGGCCCCGAAGTCGAAGTCCAACGAAAACGCCCCCAAGAGCCTGGACGAAGTCGATCCGGAACTGCTGAAAACCTACGAAAAGCTGGGCGTGCCGTTGCACGAGCGCGCCAAGCTCGCGGGTGTGGCCGTCGATGCGGTGTTCGACTCCGTGTCGGTGGCAACGACGTTCCGCAAGCAGCTCGCCGATGTGGGCATCATTTTCTGTTCGTTTTCGGAGGCGGTGCGCTCGCATCCCGGTCTCGTCCAGCAGTACATGGGGTCGGTGGTGCCGCCGGGTGACAACTTCTATGCGGCGCTGAATTCGGCAGTGTTTTCCGACGGCTCTTTTGTGTATATCCCGAAGGGCGTCAAGTGCCCGATGGAGCTGTCCACTTATTTCCGCATCAACAACGCGGATTCCGGGCAGTTCGAGCGCACGCTCATCATTGCCGACGAGGGGGCGGTGGTCAGCTATCTCGAAGGCTGTACGGCGCCCATGCGGGACGAAAACCAGCTCCACGCGGCCGTGGTCGAGCTGGTTGCGCTGGAAGATGCAAAGATCAAGTATTCCACCGTGCAGAACTGGTATCCGGGCGATGAGAACGGCGTGGGCGGCATCTACAACTTCGTCACCAAGCGCGGCGACGCGCGCGGCGCGCGCTCGCGCATTTCATGGACCCAGGTGGAAACCGGCTCGGCCATCACCTGGAAGTACCCCAGCGTGATCCTGCGCGGGGACGACTCGGTGGGCGAATTCTATTCGGTCGCCGTGTCCAACCATTATCAGCAGGCCGATACGGGCACCAAGATGGTGCACATGGGCAAGAACACGCGCAGCACCGTGATCTCCAAGGGGATCTCGGCCGGGCACGGCAGCAACACCTTCCGCAGCCTGGTGCGCATGACGCCCAAGGCAGAATCCGCACGCAACTACACGCAGTGCGATTCGCTGTTGATCGGCAAGCAGTGCGCTGCGCATACCTTCCCGACGATCGAGGTCCAGAATCCGACCGGGAACGTGGAGCATGAGGCAACCGCCTCGCGCATTGCCGAGGATCAATTGTTCTATGCCATGCAGCGCGGCCTGTCGGCCGAGGACGCCGTGTCGATGATCGTCAACGGCTTCTGCAAGGAAGTCTTCAAGGAATTGCCCATGGAGTTCGCCGTCGAAGCGCAGAATCTGCTCGGCGTGAGCCTGGAAGGCAGCGTCGGTTAAGGAGCCATCATGCTGAAAATCAGAAATCTGCACGCAACGGTCGAAGGCAAGGAGATTCTCCGCGGCCTGGACCTGGACATCAACCCGGGCGAGATCCACGCCATCATGGGGCCCAATGGGGCCGGCAAGAGCACGCTGTCGCAGGTGCTCACGGGCCGCTCGGACTATACGGTCACGGCAGGCACGGTGGAATTCGATGGCCAGGATCTGTTGGCCCTTCCGGTCGAAGAGCGCGCGCGCGCCGGCATCTTCCTGGCGTTCCAGTATCCGATCGAAGTCCCGGGCGTGTCCAACGCGTATTTCATGCGCGCCTCGTTGAACGCCATTCGGCGCAAACGGGGTGAACCGGTGCTGGACGCCATGGATTTCGTGAAACTGGCCAAGGAGGAAATGAAGCGGGTCGGTATGAAGGACGAGTTCCTGTACCGCTCGGTGAACGAAGGTTTCTCCGGCGGCGAAAAGAAGCGCAACGAGGTCCTGCAGATGTCGCTGCTGCAGCCCAGGCTCGCCATTCTGGACGAGACTGATTCCGGCCTGGATATCGATGCCATGAAGGTCGTGGCCGACGGCGTGAACCGCCTGCGTTCGCCGGATCGTTCCATGATCGTCATCACGCACTATCAGCGCTTGCTGGAGTACATCGTGCCCGATTTCGTGCATGTGCTTGCCCGCGGCAAGATCGTGCGCTCGGGCGGCAAGGAACTGGCCCTTGAGCTTGAAGCGAAGGGCTATGGCTGGCTCGATGAGGCCAAGACTGCCGCGCCGCGGCGTGCCATGGGTCGGGGAGCGGCGGCATGAGTACCGAACTGCAGCCCTGGGCCGATGCGTTCGGCCAGCGGTCGGGGGGCCTGCCGGGGGCACGGCTTCCCTGGCTGGCCGCATTGCGGCGTCAGGCACTGGACCGGTTCATGACAGAAGGCTGGCCCACCCCGCGCATCGAGGCGTGGCGCCATACGTCGCTCTCGCCGTTGGCGGCACAGGGTTTCGAGGACGGCGGCCGTCAATCGGTTGCCGAGCAGGTGACCGAGCTGAAAGCCGGCGAGACGGGTCACTGGCTGGTCTTCGTCGATGGCGCATACGATGCCGAATTGTCGGACGTCGGTTCGTTGCCCGCAGGAGTGACGGTGGCTGCATTGTCGGCGTCCTGGACACAGGACGCGGAGGCCATCGAGGCCGTCTACGGCCGCGTCGAACAGGGTTATGGCACCAGCGCCCTCAATCTGGCGCTGGCCGGCGATGGCGCATGGATCCGCCTGGATCGCGCCGCCGTTGCGGAACAGCCCATTCGCATCGTCTGCGTGGCGGCTTCGCCCAAGGCCGCGCATTTCCTGCGTCACCTGATTGTGGCAGAAGCGGGCGCCCAGGCGACGGTGGTGGAACACTACATCGGGGTTCCGGGGGCGGCGAATTTCTGTCATGCTACGACGCGCGTGCAGCTCGGTCGTGACGCGCGTGTGACGCACCTGAAGCTGCAACAGGAATCCGAACAGGCGTGGCATCTGGGCGAAATAGAAGCCACCCAGGGCCATGGTTCGTACTTCGGCTCGCATTCCATGTCGTTGGGCGCGCGGCTCGCGCGCAACGACATCATCACGCATTTCGCCGACGAGCGCTGCGAGACCATGTTCAACGGCCTGTATTACGTGAACCAGCGCCGGCACGTGGATCATCACACATTGATCGCGCACGAAAAGCCCAATTGCGTGAGCCACGAAAACTATCGCGGCATCATGGCGGATACCGGCCATGGCGTGTTCTGCGGCAAGATCCTGGTCGCCGAAGGGGCGGATGGCACGGATGCCATCCAGCGCACCGACAGCCTGCTGTTGTCGCGTCTGGCCAAATCCGATGCCCGGCCGGAACTCGAAATCTACGCCGAAGATGTCAAGTGCGCGCACGGCGCGACGGTGGGCCAGATCGACGCGGACAGCCTTTTCTATTTGCGGGCGCGCGGGCTCGACGAGGCCCATGCGCGCGATATCCTGACGTACGCATTCGCGGCGTCCAGCGTGGCTCGCATCGAGTTGCCCGAGGTCCGCCATCATGTGGAACGTGCCTTGCGCGGCTTGTTGCCGGGCGGATCCTTCATGGAGGAAGCAGCATGAACGCGCCCGTGAGTGCGCTGGAAACCGGCCTGTTGGACCGTAGCGCCGATTTCCCGATCCTGGCGCGGCCCGTCCGGGGCCGCCGCCTGGCCTATCTGGATAACGGGGCGACCACGCAAAAGCCGCGTGTGGTCATCGAGGCTCTGAGCCAGTTCTATGAACAGTCCAATGCCAACATCCACCGGGGCGTGCATTGGCTGTCGCAGCATGCCACGGATCGCTACGAAGAGGGCCGCGAGGCCGTGCGGCGGTTGCTGAACGCGCCCAGTGCGCGCGACATCGTCTTCACACGCGGCACGACGGAGTCCATCAATCTGGTGGCCCAGACGTGGGGCCTGTCCCTGAAGCCGGGCGACGAGATCCTGGTGACCGGAATGGAGCACCATTCCAACATCGTGCCCTGGCAGTTGCTGTGCGAGCGAACCGGCGCAGTCTTGCGCCATGCGCGCGTGCTGGACGACGGTCAACTGGATGTCGAGGACTTCCGCAACCAGCTGAACTCGCGCACCCGCCTGGTGGGGATCGCCCATGTGTCCAATGCGTTGGGGACCGTCAACCCGGTCGATGATCTGATTCGCATGGCGCACGGTGTGGGCGCACTGGCGCTGGTCGATGGCGCCCAGGCCGTTGCGCACGCCCGCGTGGACGTGCAGGCCATGGACTGTGACTTCTACGCATTTTCCGGTCACAAGATCTACGGCCCGACGGGCATCGGCGCCCTGTATGTGCGCGGCTCCATCCTGGCCGGGCTGCCCCCCTGGCAGGGCGGCGGTGACATGATCCGCACCGTCAGCTTCGAGCGCAGCACCTGGGCCGACGGTCCGCAGCGCTTCGAGGCCGGCACGGCGAACATTGCCGGTGCCGTGGTGCTCGGTGCGGCCATCGACTATGTGCTGGACATCGGCCTGGACCGCATAGCGGCTCACGAGGCGGTTCTGCTGGCCGAAGCCACCGAACGCATGCAGGCGCTGTCCGGGGTTCGCATCGTGGGCACCGCGCCGCACAAGGCCGGCATCCTGTCGTTTCTGGTCGACGGCATCCACCCGCACGACCTGGGCACCATCCTGGACACCGAAGGCGTGGCCATCCGCGCGGGACACCATTGCGCCATGCCGCTCATGACGCGCTTCGGCATCCCCGGCACGGCCCGGGCATCGCTGGCGCTGTACAACGACAGCCGCGACATCGATGCGCTGGTGGCCGGCGTGCAAAAGGCGCAGAAACTGTTTGGAGTCGATCGATGAGGGAATCCGGCGACGGCCTGAGCGATCTCTATCAGGAGGTCATCTTTGATCACAACCGCCATCCTCGAAATTTTCAGGTGATGGAAGGCGCGTCGCACCAGGCCAATGGCTACAACCACCTCTGCGGCGACCAGCTCACGGTGTTCGTACAGGTAAAGGATGGCGTGGTGCAGGAAGCCAGCTTCATCGGCCACGGGTGCGCGATTTCCACGGCATCGGCTTCGCTGATGACTGAAGCGGTGCGCGGCAAGCCGGTCGAAGAGGTCGAGGCCTTGTTCCGCGACATTCACGCCATGCTGACCGAGGCCCACCCGGACTGTGATCTGGGCAAGCTCGAGGCGCTCTCAGGGGTGCGCGAGTTCCCGTCGCGCGTGAAATGCGCCACTCTGGCCTGGCACACTCTGCATAACGCCATCACCCGGGCGGGCGACATGGCTGTGACTGAATGAACATGAATCTAAGGTAATGCAATGGGCTTCGATCGTCAGGAAGTAGTTGTCAGCCGGGATTGCCCGGCCGTCACGGTGCCCTACGGGTCGCCGGTGACCATCGAGGCGGGGTGCGACGCCACGATCACTCAGCAATTGGGCGGCACCTACACCGTCATGGTGGAAGGCAATCTGTATCGGATCGAGGGCAAGGACGGCGACGCGCTGGGCTTCGAGCCCACCGAAGACGTGCAACACACGCACGAGGGGCCGATCACCGCCGAGCTCGTCGAAGATGCAGCCTGGGAAGTGCTCTCCACCTGTTATGACCCGGAAATCCCGGTCGACATCGTGAACCTCGGGCTCGTTTACAGCCTGAAGGTGGAACCCGCCGGCGCCCCCGAGCGCTTCCGGATCGAGATGCAGATGACGCTGACGGCGGCCGGCTGCGGCATGGGCACCATGATCTCCGATGAAGCTCGCAACAAGCTGCTCAACATTGAGGGCGTGGACGAGGCCATGGTTGATCTGGTCTGGGATCCGCCCTGGAGCCGCGACATGATCAGCGAACCGGCCAAGCTGCAACTCGGCTTGCTATAGCACTGCGGGCGCTGCCCGGGCCGCGGGTGCGTACGCGATCCGACCGTCAAATCAGCGCCTGTTTCTGTGCTAGAATCGCAGTCTTTCGGGGCGTAGCGCAGCCTGGTAGCGCACTTGCATGGGGTGCAAGGGGTCGCGAGTTCGAATCCCGCCGTCCCGACCAGCATTACCACGGGTCTACAGATTCCGGTCTGTAGACCCGTGTTTTTTCTGGATGCTATTTCAGCAGCCGCGCCAGTTCCACGGCGGTGCGCACGTGCATCTTGGCCAGGATGTGCGAGCGGTGCACTTCCACCGTACGCATGCTGATGCCCATCATGTCGGCGATCACCTTGTTCATCTTGCCGTCCAGGATCAGGTCCATGACTTCGCGCTCGCGTGATGACAGCGAGGCCAGGCGCGTCTGTACCAGGGCCTGGTCCCCAGCGTCCAGCGAGGCTTGCAGCGCTTCCTGCACCCGGTCCATCAGCGTGTTGTCGTTGAATGGTTTCTCGAAGAAATCGAACGCACCGCGTTTCAGGCTGTCGACGGCCATCGGCACGTCGCCGTGGCCGGTCAGGAAGATGACGGGCATGCGCCCTGTCAGCCCCCGCGCCGCCAGAGTGTCGAACAGCCGCGCGCCGCTCGTGTCCGGCATCCGCATGTCCAGTAACAGGCAGTCGCCTTCCGGCCTGAAAGCGTAGTCTTCGCCCAGCATGTCGAGAAATGCACGGGCACTGTCATAGCCTGCGGCCTTGATCCGGCGGGAACCTGCCAGCCAGACCAGTGAGTCCCGTATTGCTTCTTCATCGTCGACGATGTGCAGCACCTTGCTGTCTCCCTCTTCCGGGGGCACCGGGCCTTCGAGTAGCCCGGCAACCCTATTTTTTCATGTTTTCAGCGACAGCGGATTCGGGTAGCGAGAAGCGGAAGATAGTGCCGCCACCCGGGTTGTCCTCGTAGACCAGGGTGCCGCCGTGGAATTCCACGACCGTTCGGCATATTTTTAGGCCCATGCCCATGCCGTCGGATTTGGTGGAAAAAAAGGGCGAGAACAGGCGGTCTCGGGCGAATTCCGGGATGCCGCATCCATGATCGGTCACCCTGATGGTAACACTGCCGGAAACGAGCGGATTCGTGCTGGCGCCAATCCGCAGGACGCGGCGCTCGCGTTCCACGTCCCGCATGGCTTCGATGGCGTTGCGAGTCAGATTGAGCAGCACCTGCTCCAGCATCATCGGATCGGCCAGCACCGTTGGCGTGTCCAGTCCGATATCGGCTTTGATCGTGATGAAGTGCTGGCTGGCTTGCAGCTCGGCTAGTTGGACGACGTCCGCGATCAGGGCGGGAAGGTCGACCGTTTCCCGGTGCGGTTCGCGCCGCTTGGCGAATGAATGAACACTGCGGATGATGTGCCCCGCGCGTTGCGCCTGCGCATTGGCCTTTTCCAGTGCGCCCCGGATGCGGCCCAGGCTGGCGTCGTCGGGATGCTCGGCCGGATCGTTCAGCAGGTTCAGGGCACCGGTCGTATAGCTCGTGATGGCGGCCAGGGGTTGGTTCAACTCGTGAGCCAGGGTCGAGGCGATTTCCCCCATGGTCACCATTCTGGCGCTGGCCTGGAGCTTTTCCTGCTGACGCCGGTTCAGCTCTTCGAATCGCTTGCGGTCTGAAATATCCAGGATCGAACTCATCCAGCCAGTCTGCTGGCCGTTCTCGTCAACCAGCGCAGACTCATACACCAGAACCGGGAAGCGTTCGGTGCGGTTGCGCAAAAAGACCGTTTCGAATCCCTGGGGACTGATCGCGCCCGCCAGGCGCTGCTCGAAGCGGTCTTGATATTCCGTCATGACTTCCGGCGCCCAGTACGGCATGGGGGGCGAGCACCCGATCAGTTCTTTGGCCTGTATGCCGATCATGCGGCAGAATGCGGGGTTCACGTAGGTGATTCTGCCGTTCAGGTCATATACCCGCAGGCCAGTCACCAGGGAATCTTCCATGGCGGTGCGAAAGGCGATCTGTTCGCGCAATGCCCGTTCCACGGCCATTCGGCGGTTGATGTCGCGCCATAGCGCGGCAAGACTCCAGAACAGACCCAGCGTCAGGCCGACGATGATGATGACTAGCAAGTTGGACAGCAGGTTCGGAGCGCCCCGGACGCTGTCGGTGCGCAGTGTAATGTCCGCATAGCGCAAGTTCAGATCGTGCGCGTAGGTATAGACGCCGCGCCCGGCGCCGCCGGCCGCGCGCTGCCCGAGCGTGTTCTCGTGGCGGTCTGTCAGGCGGATTTCGTTCTTTTGGGCGAACCACCAGGGCACCATCTGTTCAAGGATGCCGTTCAGGGAATAGGTGGCGATCACGCAACCGACATAGCGCCCGTCATGGTGGACGGGAAAGAGATAGTCCATCGAGACGCCGCGCCCTTCGTCGCCGGGCGGGATCGGTTGCGTGTATTCCGGTGTGTTGGTGTTGCGTGCACGGTCGAGCTTCGCACGCAGCGTCTCTGGCAGGTCGGCGAGGGAAAGAGCGCCTTTGTGGTCCGATGCTGTTCCTTGGCCATCGGACGCCATCCAAATGATGCGCTTCAGTTCGGGATGCGTGCGCTGCAGGAAGTGCATTCGGTCCTGCAGCTTGGCGCCCGCCAGATCGTTGACGGCAATGGCGTTGGCCAGCGACCGGATGTCGTCTTCGTTGCGCCCCAGTTGAAAGCGGATGGTTTGCTCGACCCACAGCGTGTCGGCGATCAGTTGTTCCTGGCGTTCCGTGGCTTCCATCTGCTGAGCTTGGCGCGGGAGCCAGATTGCGGTGGCCAGGAAGAGCAGCACGCACAGGATCGGCACCAGCCATTGCCAGGTACGGCGGCGGGCGAGGGGAACGTAGGACGAAAGAGAGCTCATGCCGAAGAGGGGATCAGTCATCCGGGTGAAGGGGCGGAGCCTGAGGCCGTACCGATTTGATGCGCTCCAGTGTAGCTGAGCAGGCTGGGGCGGTACCGTGCCGCCTCCGACGCCCGATTGTGGATTTCCACAGTTGAATCGCTCGCCCGGGTTGCAGACAATGGCGACGTATTTTTGATCCCTCAGCTCCCGAGACCTCGATCCCGCTCAAGCAATGAGATTGCTCGCCTTCCTGTTCGCCTGCGCAGTGACGTGCTCCCAAGCGACACACGCGCAGCAGGAGCCTATCCTGATCAGATTCAGCCATGTCGTTGCCTCGGACGCCCCCAAGGGCAAGGCGGCTGAACGCTTTCGCCAGTTGGCCGAGCAGGCTACGGGGGGACGCGTCCGCGTACGTATCTATTCCAATAGCGAGCTGTATCGGGACCGCGAGGAGTTGGAAGCCTTGCAGCTGGGCGCCGTTGAGATGATCGCACCGTCTCTGTCCAAACTCGGACCGCTGGGTGCGCGAGAGTTCCAGGTGTTCGATCTGCCCTTCCTGTTCCCTGACCGGGCCGCATTGCATCGGGTGACGAAGGGCCCGATCGGCGAGGGCATGTTGCAGCGTTTGCGACTCAGGGGCGTCATCGGCCTGGCGTTCTGGGATAACGGCTTCAAGTCTTTTTCAGCCGACCGCCCTTTGCGCGTGCCTTCCGATATGACAGGCTTGCGGATGCGCATTCAGCCGTCCCGGGTGCTCGACGCTCAGATGCGGGCCTTGGGCGCTCAGCCGATGACGCTGGCGTTCGGCGAGGTCCACGATGCGCTGGCGGCGGGGGTCGTCGATGGCACCGAAAACCCGCCCTCCAATTTCTATACGCAGGACATGCAGGAGGTGCAGCCGTACTTCACCGTGTCCAATCATGGCTACCTGGGGTATGCCGTGATCGTCAACCGGAAGTTTTGGGAAGGCCTTCCTCCCGACATCCGCCGGGAACTTGAAGGCGCGATGCGGGAGGCGACGAGTTATGCCGATTCGATCGCACAGGAAGAAAACGACCGGGCCCTGGCGGCGATCCGTGAATCGGGCAAGACGCAGATCCGGCTCCTCACGGAGCAGGAACTCGATGCCTGGAAAACGGCGTTGGCGACCGTCAGCACCGCTATGGAAGCCCATATTGGCGCGGAATTGATCGCCAGCATCCGGCGTACTGTCGCGGCCCCCTAACACCCACATGACCAAGCAGTTTTCCCTTCTGTCACTACCATAAAACAAGGAGACCTTCCCATGAGCATCCGTATCCCCTTCATCAAGACCCTGGGCGTGTGCCTTGCGCTGGCCTTTTCCGCGAGCGCCTTGGCTGCCGACAAGCCTGTCGTCATCAAGTTCAGCCACGTCGTGGCCGAAAACACTCCAAAGGGCCAAGGCGCCCTGAAGTTCAAGGAACTCGCCGAAGCTGCACTGCCTGGCAAGGTGCAGGTGCAGGTATTCCCCAACTCGCAGCTGTTTGGCGACGGCAAGGAAATGGAAGCTCTGCTGTTGGGCGACGTCCAGATCATTGCTCCGTCCCTGGCAAAGTTCGACCGCTACACCAAGAAGCTGCAGGTTTTCGATCTGCCTTTCATGTTTGACGACGTGGCCGCTCTGGACCGCTTCCAGGCCAGTTCCTCCGGCCAGGAGCTGCTGGACTCCATGAAATCCAAGGGCATTCAGGGCCTGGCCTACTGGCATAACGGCATGAAGCAGATGTCCACCAACAAGGACCAGCTGGTCCGTCCGGAAGACGTCAAGGGTCTGAAGTTCCGCATCCAGTCGTCCGACGTCCTGGAAGCCCAATTCCGTCAGCTGGGCGCCAATCCGCAGAAACTCGCCTTCTCCGAGGTCTACCAGGCCCTGCAGACCGGCGTGGTGGACGGTGCTGAGAACCCCTGGTCGAACATCTACTCGCAAAAGCTGCACGAAGTGCAGAAGACCATCGCCGTCACCAATCACGGTGCGCTGGACTACATGGTCATCACCAACTCCGGCTGGTGGAACGGCCTGCCCGAGGACGTTCGCGGTGCGCTGAAGACCGCCATGGCGGGCGCCACGGAACATGCCAACAAGCTGGCTTCCGAGATCAACGACCGCGACCAGAAGCGCATCGCCGAGGCCGGCAAGGCCAAGATCCAGACCTTGAGCAAGCGGGACATCGCCGCATGGCGTGAGGCTGTTCGTCCCGTCTGGACGAAGTTCTCCAGCCAGATCGGTGAAGACCTGATTGCAAAGGCGCGAGCGTCCAACGGGACTTGATGATCGCAGATTGGCGGTTGTCGCATGAATAGGCGTCAGCCACCGTGTCGCACAACGCGGTCGGCCTTCTGGCCGACCGCGTCCTCGTATCGCTCTTGTGGCCGCTTTTCCGCAGCCGCTTCCCGTTCCGACACAAGGATTTCCTTACCATGTTGAAAAACAGGCTGGAACACATCGAGGAAGGCCTGATCGCCTTTCTGCTGGCGGCGATGACCGTGGTGACCTTCGCCCAGGTGGTCGCTCGCTATGTCTTCAACTACAGCTTCGTCTGGGCGCTCGAACTGACGATGTACTTCTTCGGCGCCTTGATTTTTCTGGGTATTTCCTATGGCGTGCGTGTGGGCGCGCATATCGGCGTGGACGCTTTCGTGCGTCTGCTTTCGTCGCGCCCCGCGCGCTACCTGGCGATCGTCAGCACGCTGTTGTGCATCGTCTATGCCGCCATCGTGCTCTACGGTAGCTGGATCTATGTCAGCAAGATCTACATGATCGGCATCATGGCTCAGGACCTGCCCATTCCTCAGTGGGTCCCGCGCGCGGTCATGCCGCTGGGCTTTCTGTTGCTGATCTACCGATTTGGCGAGGTGCTCTGGCACCTGCTCAAGGGCGATCATGCCTCCCTGCTGGGCGATGAAGTCGCCGATGCCATGAAATACCGCAGCGACGACGCCGGAGACCAAAAATGACAACCACCGCCCTGTTCGTCCTGCTATTCCTGTTCATGTTCATGGGGATGCCCGTGGCGGTCGCCCTGGGTCTGTCCTCGCTGTTGACCATCATGGCCTTCGGCACCGACTCGCTGGCCTCGCTGTCGCTCAAGCTCTACGAGACCTCCGAGCACTTCACCCTGATGGCCATTCCCTTCTTCATCCTGGCCGGGGCCTTCATGACCACGGGTGGCGTGGCCAAGCGCATGATCCGCTTCGCCATCGCCTCGGTGGGCCATCTGCACGGCGGGCTGGCGATCGCCTCAGTGATGGCCTGCGTGCTGTTTGCCGCGGTTTCGGGCTCCTCGCCCGCCACGGTGGTGGCGGTGGGCTCCATCGTGATCGCCGGCATGGTGCGGGCCGGCTACAGCCAGGGCTTTGCCGCCGGCGTGATCTGTAACGCCGGCACGCTGGGCATCCTGATCCCACCGTCCATCGTCATGGTGGTCTACGGCGCGGTCACGGAAACGTCCGTGGGCGCGCTGTTCATGGCCGGCGTCGTGCCCGGCCTGCTGCTGGGCCTGCTGCTGATGGTGGCCATCTACGTGGTCGCGCGCATGCGCAACATGCCTCGCCAGCCGCGCGCCAGCGTGGCTGAAGTCGGCGCAGCGGCGCGCGATTCGATCTGGGGGCTGCTGCTGATCGTCATCATCCTGGGCGGCATCTATGGCGGTATTTTCACCCCGACCGAGGCGGCTGCCGTGGCAGCCATCTACGCGTTCTTCATCGCCGTGTTCGTGTATCGCGACATCGGCATGACGCAGGTGCCGGAAGTTCTGGTCGACGCGGCCAAGGTGACCATCATGCTGATGTTCATCATCGCCAATGCGCTGCTGTTCGCCCACGTGCTGACCACCGAACGCATTCCGCAGGCCATCGCCGAGCAGATCATCGCCTGGGACATGAGCAGCTGGCAGTTCCTGATCGTGGTCAACATTCTGCTGCTGGTGGCCGGCGCGTTCATGGAGCCCACCGGTATCATCCTGATCCTGGCCCCGATCCTGTTCCCGATCGCCATGCAGCTGGGTATCGATCCGGTGCACCTGGGCATCATCATGGTGGTCAATCTGGAAATCGGCATGGTCACGCCGCCCGTGGGCTTGAACCTGTTCGTGACGGCGGGCATCACCAAGATGAGCATCGGCCAGGTGATCCGCGCAGCGCTGCCCTGGCTGTCCATTCTGTTGGTGTACCTGGTGTTCATCACCTACGTGCCCATCGTCAGCCTCTGGCTGCCGGGTCTGTTCCACTAAGCTTTGCTTTTGACACACGGGCGCCAGCCCCTGAACCGGCGGTGCACGACGGATCCCGACGGCAAGGTCGCGGAATCAGGCGTGAGCCGCCGGCGACAGTCCGTACCGCCCCATGATCGCCATCAGGGCGGCCTTGTCCGGCGGGCCGCCTGCTCCCACGACGGCAGCCACATCCTTGAAGTATTGGGCGCCGATGTCCGGAGACATGATGATCAGGGCGCGTGCGGCGTCTGGAAACGGATTCGAGAACCCGTGGACCATGCCTTTGGGCGTATGCATGGTTTGCCCGGACGTGAGGTCTCGTGTGTCGGCGCCGACGGTGTAGCGCAGCGTGCCGCTCAAGACGTAGACGATCTCTTCGTTGTCCCGGTGACTGTGCGGGGGCGGCGTGGTCGAGCCGGGTCCGACGGTCAGTTCAAAAATGCCCATGCCTGCATTCTGCGAACCGTCGATGAGATAGTCGATGCTCAGTTCGCCAATGTCGATCCTGGTTGCGCTCATGATTGGATTCCTGGTTGGTTGCGGTGGTGAGATGGTTCATAATCTATATCGTTGTTCAGCCAAGATAAATGCAGTTCCAGTCAACTGATTGTTGCGAGAGTGACGGTAATGAGGGAACGTCTGGCAGCGATGAGTGTTTTCGCCCAGGTGGTCGAGGCCAACAGTTTCTCGGCGGCGGCGATCAAGCTGGGGCTGTCCAAGTCGCTGGTCAGCCGCGAAGTGACCGCACTGGAGCAGTCGCTTTCGGTCAAGCTGCTGAATCGCTCGACCCGTAGGCTCAGCCTGACCGAAGCGGGGGCGATCTTTTACGAGCATTGCCGCCGTATCGTTCATGAGGCCGAGTATGCAGAGAGGCGGCTGACGCAATCGCAATCGGCGCTCGCGGGGCTGGTTCGCGTGACCTGTGTGCAGGCGTTTGCGCTGCGCTACCTGATGCCGGTGATCGGCGATTTCCAGCTCAAGTATCCGGAGATCCGCATCAAGCTGTCCTGCAGCAACCGCACTGTGGAGCTGGGGGACGAGGGCTATGACATCGGCATCCGCATGTCGCTGATGCCCGATCCCCAGCTGGTGGCCCGCCGGCTGGCCGTGAATCGCAAGATCATATGCGCGTCGCCCTCGTATCTGGCGCGTCGCGGTACGCCTGACACGATCGAAGACCTGGCGGCGCATGACGGCGTGCTGTTCCCACCGATCGCTCCGAAGGGTGTGTGGACTTTGGCCCGCGATGGACAACGGTACAGCGTGCCGGTCAATATACGTTTCGAGACTGATGACATGGATGCTGCGCATGCCGCGGTGCTGTCGGGGCTTGCGCTGAGCGCCTTGCCCGTTTACGTGGTGGCAAGCGACCTGCGTCTGGGACGCTTGGCCCCGCTGCTCACCAGCTACCAGGTGCTGCCCGACGTCGGCATCTATCTGGTTTATCTGCCCAATCGCACCATGCCCAAGCGGGTACGCACGTTCATTGATTTTGTGCAGCAGCGTTTCAAGCCCCTGGCGCCATGGGAGGCGGGGTAGTAGCTGCGATTGTCGGCACCTGGGGGTTCTGGGTCGCGCCGCGACATGCGCGGCGCGAGTGACGGCCAAGTGAAGGCCAGTGCTTTGAATGACTGCCAGCAGCGTTTTGATAGCGGCGTTATCTTTCGACTTACGTTGTTTCGTACGCCTGCTACCGTCAATAATGGAGAAGTTGGCGCATTCGCACGCCATCGGGTCCCTATCTGGGAGTTCCATCATGGTAAATGTGAGAATAGTAGATATTCAGACCGCTCACCATCCACACAGTAGATATCAGACCTTATGGCCCTTGTCGTCCACGACCGCCTCGCCGTCTTCCTTGTTGAATGCGCCGCGCTGCGGCTGCGGCAGGATGTCCAGTATGGCTTCCGAGGGGCGGCACAGGCGCGTTCCCAGCGGTGTGACGACGATGGGCCGGTTGATGAGGACGGGGTGTTGCTCGATGAAATCGAGCAACTGGTCATCCGTCCACTTGGCGTTGCCCAGATCGAGTTCCGCATAGGGCGTCCCCTTCTCGCGCAGTACTTCGCGTACGCTCAGGCCCGCATCGACCAGCAGCTTGACCAGCGTGGCACGGTCGGGCGGGGTCTTCAGGTACTCGATGACCGTGGGTTCCTCGCCGCTGTTGCGGATCATGGCGAGCACGTTACGCGACGTACCGCAGGCGGGGTTGTGATAGATCGTGATGGCGCTCATTGAGATGTCCTCGTTATCGGGTGAGGGGGTTCGGGCTGCACTCGTACCAGCCGCGCGAGCGGTTGACCACACGCACGACCAGCAGCATCACGGGCACCTCAATCAGCACGCCGACCACGGTGGCCAGCGTCACGCCGATGCCACGCCAATGGTGCCTGAGCTGGCCCAGGGCGCCGAAGTCCACCTTGAGCAGCATCGGAATGATCATGACCCAGATCAACAGGCCCACGGGCAAATTGACCTGAGCGATCTCCATGCGGCCGATAGCCTGGAACACGCCGGGTGCGAATTGGCCCAGGGCGATGCCGGCGACGATGCACAGCAGTACCCAGACGGTCAGGAAGCGTTCGAAGACGCTCATGTCGGGGATGGCCGACACGCGGCCGGCCGTGATGGCTTGGGTCATGGGTGGCTCGCGTTAGCAGCAAGAAGTGCGGGAGGCGCCCGAGCAGCACGCCGGGGCAGCTGCGGGTGCGGAGTGCTGCGCTTCGTTGAAGACCGGGATATTGCCCAGTGTATGGAAATGCTCCCAGGCTACGCCCTGCGGGTCGGTGACCCAGTGCTTCTCGCTGCGCGCATAGCAGCAGGTCGTGGTGCCCTCATCCAGTAGCGTCATGTCGGCCGCTTCAGCGCGGGCCTTGAGCACGGCCAGCTCGTGGGCATCGTCGGTCTGGATGCCCAAGTGGTCGATGCCTGGCTTGCTGCCGCGCGTGGAGATGGCGAAGTTCACCGGAGGGTCTTCGAGCATCCATTTCGCGTAATCGGCTTCGACGCGGGCTGGCGATGCGGCGAACAGTTGCGAATAGAACCCGATGCTGCGGTTCAGGTCATCGACGTGCAGGTGGACGTGGAAGCGTTTCATGGCGGAGTCCTTTCAGCAGGAAGTGCAGGAGCGGGAGAAATCAGGAGATTCGGTGACTTCGCAGGTGCCGCCCTGGCAGCAATGCTCAGTCAGGTAGCCGAGCAGCCCATTCATCTGCGAGAAGTCGGCGCGGTAGATCAGGTTGCGGCCCTGCTGCTCAACCGTGATGAGGCCGGCATGGGT
This sequence comes from Castellaniella sp. UC4447_H14, assembly GCF_052978285.1. Lineage (NCBI taxonomy): Bacteria > Pseudomonadati > Pseudomonadota > Betaproteobacteria > Burkholderiales > Alcaligenaceae > Castellaniella > Castellaniella sp. UC4447_H14. The sequence continues at coordinate 542,025 of NZ_CM129666.1, forward strand.
CAATTCCTTCAGGTGGAAGGACAGCGCGCTGCGGGCCACATCGAGTTGTTCAGCCATGACGCTGGGCGTCAGCCCTTCTGGGCCGGCGATGACTAGGGCGCGGAACACGCGCAGGCGCTGGGCATGAGCCAGGGCGCCGAGGGCGGAAACAGTTTGGGCTTCATTCATTGTTTAATAATACAACAATTATTGAACCAATAGTGAAGCGATCATTGTTGAATCACGCCTGCTCGCTTGAAAGGCTTGACTTGCAAGACAGTTGCTCACGCAGCAACCGGCTCTGGCGTCGCGCCTCCCTGCCGCTTGATCAGCAGTGCAATCACCGCGGCGACGATCGCAGTAGCGCCCGAAAGCACAAAGGCCGTCAGGTAGCTGCCAGTGGCCTGGCGCACGAAACCGCCCATCCAGGCTGCCGTGGCGGCGCCAATCTGGTGGCCGGCGACGATCCAGCCGAACACCACGGCGGCATCGCGCTCGCCGAAGGCATCGGTCGCCAGACGCAAGGTGGGCGGCACCGTAGCAATCCAGTCCAGGCCGTAGAACACGGCGAACAGGGACAGGGCGTAGAACGAGAAGTCCGTGTAGGGCAGGATGATCAGCGAGATGCCGCGCAGGCTGTAGTAGACGAAGAGCAGCACGCGCGGATCGTAGCGGTCGGTCAGCCAGCCCGAAGCGGTGGTGCCGACCAGATCGAATACGCCCATCAGCGAGAGCAGACCCGCAGCCTGGACGGCGGCAATGCCATGGTCGCCGCACATCGCGATCAGGTGCGTGCCCACCAGCCCGTTGGTAGTGAATCCGCAGACCCAGAAGGTGGCGAACAGGTACCAGAACGTGCCTGTGCGGCTGGCGCGCCGGAGGGCGCCGAAGGCGGCGGCGATCAATCCGGGGTGCGGCGCGGCAGGCGCGGGCGGGTTGGCCGGGTTGCTGCCGTAGGGCAGCAGGCCAACGTCGGCGGGGCGGTCGGGCACTAGCCGCCAGACCAGCGGCACCATGACCAGCATGGCGGCGGCAACGGCCCAGACGGCGCGCGTCCAGTCACTGGACGACGCCAGCGCGGCCAGCACCGGCAGGAAGATCAGGTTGCCGGTAGCCGTGCTGGCGGTGAGAATCCCCATGGCCAGCCCCCGATGCCTGACGAACCAGCGGTTGGCGATGGCGGCGCCCAGCACAGAGGCTACGGCGCCAGACCCTATGCCGGAGAAGAAGCCCCACAAGGCGATGAGTTGCCAGGTCTGGGTCATGAACGCGCTGGCGGCGGAAGATGCAGCCATGATGATCAGGGCGGTCAGCACCACGCGGCGCAGGCCGAAACGGTCCATGGCAGCGGCGGCGAAAGGGCCCACCATGCCGTACAGGAAAATGCCGATGGCGGCCGCCAGCGAGGTGGTCGTGCGGCTCCAGCCGAACGATTTTTCCAACGGGTCCAGGAGCACGCTCGGTGTAGCGCGCAGTCCGGCCGAGAACAGCAGACAGAGGAAGATGACGCCCACCACGACGAAGGCGTAGCGCTGGCCGAGTCGGGGAATGGGGATAGAGTGCGTGGGATCAGCGGCAGGGTGCATAGTATGTTACTGACCGGTACGTTAAGTGCGATCTATAATACGGACCGGTTGGTCATACCGTCAAGTCGTTTTCGGAGCTTTGAATGTTCTGGCTCCGGCGTGTGGCAGACGGGGGCCAGGGAGACGCACCATGACAAAATCGCAGCAGGCCGAGACACGGCCGAAAGCGCAGGGACGGGAACCGAAGGCTAAACCGCCTCGGGCGGCCGACCGCATTCGCCGCAGCGCACGGGACCTGTTCTACCACCAGGGCATTCGGGCCGTGGGAGTCGACGCCATCGTGGCCGAGGCGGGCGTGACCAAGCCCAGCCTCTACCGGACCTTCGCGTCGAAGGACGATTTGGCCGCAGCCTATTTGCGGGATTACGAGGTCGAATTCTGGCGCCGGTTCGACGCGGCAGTCGACCAACACCCCGGGGATCCGCGTGCGCAGATCCTGGCCTATTTCACCGGACTTGCGGAGCGCACCGGCTTGCCGGGGTACCGGGGCTGCGGCCTGACCAACGCCTGCGTCGAGTATCCCGATCCCGATCATCCCGCTCGCCAGGTGTCTGTGGCCAACAAGCAAAAGGTGCGCGAGCGCCTGGCCGACATGGCGCGCCAGATGGGCGCGCGAGACCCCGACGCGCTGGGAGATGGCCTTCAGCTATTGTTGGAAGGTGCGTATACGTCCAGCCAGATTCTGGGCGCGAGCGGGCCGGTGCGGCATTTGGCGGGCGTGGCGGCGCGCCTGATCGACGCAAGTCTGGGGTAGGTCGAGCCCGCGGCCGGGCCGCTGCGGGAGAAGACCCCAGGAGCCATAGGTTGCGGCGGCTGCCGTGTCCGTCCATCAATCGCGGCAGCGCGCATCGAAGCGGCGCTTTGGTGCATATGACCCCGAATCATGAACATCCATGTCAGAATGATGTCTTCTGACCGTGGGCTCGACCCACCGCCTTTATGCCAGGAGCCGCCACAATGAAACGGGAAACGATCGCCATTCACGGCGGATTTGCCGGGGACCCCGAGACCCATTCGGTTGCCGTGCCGATCTACCAGACGACCAGCTACTACTTCGACGATACGCAGCACGGTGCCGACCTGTTCGATCTGAAGGTGGCCGGGAACATCTATACCCGCATTCAAAACCCCACGACGGCGGTGCTGGAAGAGCGGGTGGCCCAGTTGGAGGGCGGGGTAGCCGGTCTGGCCTTCGCATCAGGCATGGCGGCGATCACGGCCTGTGTGCTCACGCTGGCAAAGGCGGGTGACAACATCGTGGCGACCAGCCAGGTGTATGGCGGCACGTACACATTCTTCCGCCACACCTTGCGTGAACTCGGTATCGAGGCGCGCCTGGTGGATGGGCGCGATCCCGAGGCTTTCGCTGCCGCTATCGATGGCCGTACGCGACTGCTCTATTGCGAATCCGTCGGGAATCCGGCGGGAAATGTCGTGGACGTCGCTGCGCTGGCTGCCATCGCCCACGCCCATGGTGTGCCGCTGGCGGTGGACAATACGGTGCCAACGCCGGCTCTGTGCCGTCCTATCGAACATGGCGCGGATATCATTGTCCATGCCGCCACCAAGTATCTCGGCGGACACGGGACCAGCATCGGCGGCGTCCTGGTGGATTCGGGGAAATTCGCCTGGAAGGGCAATCCGCGATTCCCGCAGTTCAACAACCCCGAGCCCGCCTACCACGGGGTGGTCTATGTGAACGACTTCGGGGAAGCGGCTTTCGCGGGCAGGGCACGCACGGTGGCGCTGCGCAACACGGGGGGCGCCATTTCGCCGTTCAATTCATTTCTGATCCTGCAGGGCATCGAGACGCTGACGCTACGCATGGAGCGCCATTGCCAGAACGCGCTGGCCCTGGCCCGCCACCTCAAGGCCCATCCAAAGGTGGGCTGGGTCCATTTCGCGGGACTGGAGGGAGATCGGGACTATGAACTGGCGCAGCGCTACATGGATGGCGGCATTCCAGCTTCACTGTTCAGCTTTGGCGTGAAGGGCGGGCGCGAGGCCTGCGCGCGCTTCATGGATCGCCTCCGGCTCATCAAGCGCCTGGTGAACATTGGCGATGCCAAGACGCTGGCGTGCCATCCGGCCACGACCACACACCGGCAATTGACCGATGAAGAGCTGAAGACGGCCGGCGTTAGCGCGGACCTGATCCGCTTGTGCGTGGGAATCGAGCATGTCGACGACCTGATCGCCGACCTGGACCAGGCGCTGGCTGGCGCCTGACGGCTGTGCGACAGGGCTGCCCGGGAGGAGTATCGATGTCCCGAGCAGCGCCTCGCCGATTCAATGGCTCAGGCGGATTGCCGGGGGGAAGGACACCCAGTAGGCGGAAGCCATGCTGCCGTGGCCAGTGAACCAGCGTCGCAAGATCGTGGCGGCCCCACGGAGCGCGGCGCGACGCATTTCGCCGGACCGGGTGCTGTACGATTGTTCGGCTTCGATCATCAGTTCGCGCTCGAGCGCGTCGGTAAGGCGGGTTTCGCCGATGTACTTGTAAGGATAGAACATGTGCTTCTCGTGAAAGCAGGGCTTTTGCCCAGTGGTTCTATCATACCATTGAACTAGGGTTAACCCTAATATTGTCGTATCGGCGTGACGCTCAGTGAGGGTTCGAAGGATGGCCGGTTGCATGGGCCGCCGAGCGTGCCGAGGAGGCGGTCGGCTCTCCCGATACGGCGGGGTCCTTGGCCGGCGTGGGGCGGGCGATACCCGACGCGATGGGTGCCGGTTGAATCGCATCCTCGCCTTCTTCGTGCAGGACGTCGCGGTGCTCGACCATGGCGCCCGCAATTTCCCAGACGGCCAGGACCAGCACCACGCCCAGAATGCCCGCTATGGATCTTTTTGTCGCCAAGACCGGCTCCAATGAGGACGTGGAGAGGCCCATGGTAGCTCGCCGACGCTGACCGCCGCCTGAGATCAGGCCGGTGGCGCGGTTTTTGCCACGAGCCGGTTCCCCGAGGAAAGAGTGTCAGATCACATCAGCGTCCGGCAAGGCCAGGGGAACCCTTCATTGGCCTCGATAGACACGCGTACCCGCGAAGCTTTGGGTAACCGGCATGAGCTCGATGATGTTGATATTGACGCGGGGCGGCTGGTGGGCGGCCCAGATCACGGCGTCAGCGACGTCCTCGGGCTGCAAGGCTCCGGCACCCTGGTAGACGGCTGTGGCCTTGGCTTCGTCGCCGTGCAGGCGAACCAGCGAGAACTCCGTACCGCTCACCATGCCCGGTTCGATGTTGGTCACGCGAATGGGTGTGCCATACAGATCAGCCCGCAGTCCCAGGCTGAATTGCTTTACGAAAGCCTTGGTACCGCCGTAGACGTTGCTGCCTGGATAGGCGTAGTTCCCGGAGACCGAGCCGATGTTGATCACGTGGCCCCTGCCACGCGCGATCATGCCCGGCAAGAAGCGGTGGACCATGCGGCTCAGCCCCAGGGCGTTGGTCAGGATCATCCGTTCCCAGTCATTCATGTCGGCGTGTTGAGCGGGCCCGACACCCAACGCGAGGCCGGCGTTGTTCACCAGGAGATCCGGGCCGTTCGGGAAATTTGCCGCCATTTCGGCGACGGAGCGATCGACGCTGGTCGTCGATGTGACGTCCAGCTCGAGAGGATGGAAGTTCTCGCCCAGTTCCTTTCGGATGGCGTTCAGGCGATCGAGCCGACGCGCGGCGCCCACCACTATCCACCCGTTGCGGCACAGCGCGGTCGAAATGGCGTAGCCGAATCCCGCCGACGCGCCCGTCACGAGCGCGATTCGGGCAGGTGTCTGGTCCTGTGGGGGCGGGGACCGATGCGAGGGGCCGTCAAGTGGTTGCGAAGCCATGAATATTCCTATGGAAGCGGCTGATGATGTCGGCAAGGCGTGTTATCGGACTCGGGCGGAACCGATCCGAACGATGGGACAACGATACCACTGACGCCCGCTGTCGGGGCAGGACCGTGCGAAGACGGGCCGCCGCCGTCCCCGGGATGGCCGCGTTCGAAAGCCGGGCGGACTGTACGGCGGTTCACCACGCGCCGTGGTGTTCCGGCACTCGGCGGATGATCGGCTGGATGAGAAGGCAGGTCAGGGCCATGACGGCGTAGATCGTGGCTAGCGTGTCGCTGGGTGCTGCTGCGCGGGCCATGATGGCCGTTATGATGGCCAGCGTCACGATGACGCCAAGTTCCTGCGCCGTGGCTCGTAGCGCCGCCATGGTCGGGGCTTGCTCGGGCACGAGCTGCAAGCAGGCGTTCCGGCTGGCCGGCCCCATGATGCCGGCACCCGCTCCGATCAGGCAGGTCGCCGTGGCGAGCCAGCTGTATCCCGAGAATCCGAATCCGGGCAGAGGAGCCAGCAGCCATAACCCTGTTGCCATAAGCAGCCCGCCTGCATGGAAGGGCAGGCGGTAACCGCTCCAGCGCAGGACGTAGGCCGCAACGGTCGAAAAGGTGATGGCCGCGACGCCTTGCGCGATCAGGAGCGTGCCGGCGTCCAGCGCATCGAGGCCATACCGTGTCGCAGCGTAGAGCGGCATCAGTGTCACCGCGCCGGAGGCGGCCCCGCCGTAGACGGCGTTCAGGAAATTCGTTGCGCCAAACCCTTGGCCGTAGATCAGGCGGGGCGCCAGGAAGGGCTCTGCAGTCCAGCGGATGTGGCGCAGGAATCGCCCGGCAAACAGCGTGCAGGCGCTCGCGGACAGAATGAAGTCCCATGACAGCGGGCCGGCCTGCGGATTCCCCAGGATGCCGATGGCCAGCATGCCGGCCACGACAGCCAGGCCCAACCACGCCATTCCCCATAAGTCCAGGCTACGGCGCGGCCCGCCCGCAGGGCGGTCCCTGGGGATGATCCACCACCCCAGAGATGCCATGATCAGGCCGATGGGGACATTGACGAAAAATACGTCGCGCCAACTGGCGTAGGTGACGAACAAGCCCCCGAAAATGGGGCCTATCATGGCTCCAACCGGAAACACGGCGCCAAAGAGCCCCAGCATCCGGTCGCGCGAACGTCCGAACCAGGTGACGATGATCCCCGTGGCGGCGGGCGTCAGACCCGCGCCGCCCGCTGATTGCAGCGCGCGAAACAGCACCAGCAGGTAGACGTTTGGGGCCAGGCCGCACAATAGCGACGCCACCGCGAAGGCGAGTGTGGACAGCAGAAAGATTCGGCGTGGGCCATAGCGCTCGCTCAGCCGGCCGCTGACCGGCAGCATCACCACATAGCCGAACCAGTACGCAGTGATGGTCCAACTCGTCCAGTTGATCGGCGCGCCCAAGTCTTCCTGCAGCGCATGCAGCGCGGTGGCAACGATGGTGGCGTCGATCGACATCATCATGAGCGCGAAAGCGATGATGGTGAAGATCAGCCCGCGGTTCACGGGCTTGAGGGTGTCGGTCGCGGGCGCAGGCATGCGACATCTTAGCGTCATCGAGCCGCGCATGGGCGCCCGTCCTGCCCGCGACCGCGCCTTTGGGGCGGTGCGGGCGGATCGTGTCAGTATCGAATGCCGGGCCGGCGCTCCGGGGGCTGGACAATCGCCGCGCGGGCCACGAAGTCGCCGAAATGCTCGCCGCGTTTGCGCTCGGTGGCGAAGCGCCCGAATACCTCGTCGAGGGCGGCGAGGATCACGTCTTCACCGACGTTTTCCTTGTAGACCGCATTGAGACGTTCGCCGATGTGGTCGGCACCGATGCGCAGGTCATATTTACCTATGGCGCGCCCGATCAGACCGATTTCGCCCATGTAGGAGCGTGAGCAGCCATTCGGACAGCCCGATATCCGGAAGTGAATGGGTTCGTCGCGCAGTCCGTGTTTGTCCAGCAGATCTTCCAGCTTGTCCAGGATGTGGGGAAGGTATCGCTCGGATTCCGCCATGGCCAGGCCGCAGGTAGGCAGCGCCACGCAGGACAAGGCATGCAGCCGCAGGCCGCTGGCCTTTTTGTAGTCATCCAATCCGTATTGCCTGACCAGCGCGTTGATCGCGGACCGGTCTTTCGCCGCCACCCCGGCAATGATGAGATTCTGATCGCAGGTCATGCGGATCTCGCCCTTGTGAATACGTGCGATTTCACGCATTCCGGTCTGGCGCGGATGGCCTTCGTCGTCGCGGATACGGCCGCTCGGGATGTGCAGCGTCAGGTGCCAGCGTCCATCGTCGCCGCGGGTCCAGCCGTAGCGATCGCCGTTATGTTCGAAGTGGTAGGGGCGCGGCGGCTCGATCCTGAAGCTCAGTCGGGACTGCAGCTCGTCGTGGAACCACTGCAGGCCGCGATCGTCGATGGTGTACTTCAGCCGGGCGTGCTTGCGGTCCCTCCGGTCGCCGAAGTCCCGCTGCACGGCGACTGCGTGCCAGCAGGTCTCCAGCAGTTGATCCGGCGTGACGAATCCGATCAGATCGCCCAATGAGGGATAGGTCTTGGGGTCCCCGGCGGTGGCGCCCATGCTGCCGCCGGGTGCCAGGTTGAAACCTTGCAGGATACCGTCTGCTCCCAGAATCGCGATCAGGCCGAAGTCCTGCGCGAAGACGTCGATGTCGTTGTAGGGCGGGATGGCGATGCCGAACTTGAACTTGCGCGGCAGATAGGCCTGACCCAGCAGCGGCTCTTCGTCGCCGGCCCCGTCGCTGGTCGTCTCCTTGCGGTCTATCCACAGTTCGCGGTAGGCCGTGGTATGCGGCTTGACGTGATTCATGATCTTCAACGCCCAGCCATAGACCTCGGCGTGGCTCGACGACAGCAGGGGATTCACCGAGCAGATGACGTTGCGTACGTCGTCGCCGCAGGCCGCCAGCGTGGAAAGCCCGGCGGCGTTGATGCCGCCTATCATGTCGCGCAGCGATTCCTTGTGGATACCGTGGAACTGGAAGGTCTGGCGGGTCGTGATGCGCAGGCCGTTGCTGGCGTGGCGGCTGGCCAGTTCGTCCAGATCCAGCCATTGCCGGGGCGTCAATACGCCGCCCGGAAGTCTCACGCGCACCATGAAGCCGTAATCGGGTTCCAGCTTCTGCCGGCGTCGCTCGTCGCGCACGTCTCGATTGTCCTGTTGGTAGCTGCCGTGGAACTTCAGCAGCTTGGTGTCTGGTTCGCTGATGGCACCGGTCGTCCGATCGGACAGGCCCCTGTCTATGGTGCCGCGCAAAAAGCGGCTGTCGGCCTTGATGTGTTCGAGCGGCGAAAGCTGGGTAGGAGTGGCGGATTGGGGCATGAGGATCCTGCAAGTTCGGTGGGCGTGGATTCGCGTCAGTCGCTTGCCGCGACATGAGAAACGGATGAATCGGTCGTCAGTACACGTCGCGCGCGTAGCGGCCTTCATTCAGCAAGTTCTGGAGCCACGCCGAGGCGCTGGCGCGCGACTGGTGGCCGTGTTCGGCTGCGATTTCGACAAGTGCCTGATGCACGTCTGGCGCCATGTGTTCGGCGTCGCCGCAGACATAGATATGAGCCCCTCCGTTGAGCCAGCTCCAGACCTGGTCGCCATGTTCCCGCAACCGGTGCTGGACGTAGACCTTCTGCGCATGGTCGCGCGAAAACGCGACATCCAGCCGGGTGAGCGTCCCGTCCTTGAGCGCCTGCAGCCACTCGATCTGGTAGAGGAAGTCGCTGTGGCGGTGGGGATTGCCGAAGAATAGCCAGTTGCGGCCTGATGCACCCGCCGTCTGCCGCTGCTGCAGGAAGGCCCTGAATGGGGCCACACCAGTGCCCGGACCGATCATGATGACGTCGCTGTCCGCATCCTTTGGCAGCCGGAACCGCTCGTTGGGTTCGACGAAGACCGGTGCCCGCGAACCTTCGGCCAAGTCGCATAGATAGTGGCTGCCGCTGCCCCATCGCGCTTCTCCATCCCGTGCGAATCCCAGGTGCGCGACGGTGATGTGCACTTCCTCGTCCGCTTGCTCCTGGCTGCTGGCAATGGAGTACAGGCGTGGGGCCAGCGGCCGCAATGCCGCCACCAGGCATTCGGCGTCCCACGTCGTGGGGTATCTCCGCAGAAGGTCGATCAGTTGCCACTGTTTGAGCCGTTGCACGAACTCGGCTGCGGACTGCGGCTGCAGCAGTACCTGGAGGTCGGCGTGGCCGCCACGTTCGGCATGGGCGGCGATGAACGAGCGCGTCAGAACCGTCAGTTCCCGCCGTTGTGCCAGCCACTGGGAAAGCGGCAGGCGATCGTCGCCCTGCGTGACTTCCGTCGTGCCATCCAGGGCCAATACATCGAGGATGCGCTGGACCAGTTCCGGCGCCTGGGTGGGCCACACGCCCAGCGCGTCGCCTGGCTGGTAGCGCAGGCCGCTGCCTTTCAGCGAGAGTTCAACGTGGCGGACATCTTTCTCGCTGTCGTTGCCCACGATCCGCTGGTTGGCGAGGACTTCGGCGGAGAAGGGGTGTTCACGTGTCCAAGCGGTATGCACGGGCCGCAGGAAGGTCACGACGCCGCCGGCCGCCGTTGGCGAAGGGCGGCTTCGCTCCGGCCTGGCCAGCCGTTCCTGCGCGTATTGCAGCGCCTGCTTCACCCACGGGCCGGCGACGGACGGGATGTCCACGTCGGCGTCGGCGCGCCCGAACAGACGCCTGGCGCCAAGCTCGGCCAGGCGCTCGTCGATGCGCCGGCCGATGCCGCAAAAATCCGCATAGGACGAATCGCCCAGCGCCAGGACGGCGTAGTTCAGGTCGGGTAGCAGCGGCGCGCGACGGCCGGTCAGGAAGTCGAAGAATCCGCGTGCGTCATCGGGCGGCTCTGCCGCATCGCCCACGCTGTGTGTGCTGATGACGATGTACAGGAATTGGAGCTTTTTGAGTTCACTCGTACGAAAGGCGTCGGCTCGTATCAACCGCACGGGCAGACCCTGCGCCTCGACGTCGGCGGCCAGTTGTTCAGCGGTGCGCTTGGCATTTCCGGTCTGGCTGCCATAAAGAATGGTGAGCGACGCCAGTGCCTCGACGGTGGGGACCGAGGCGTTGGGCACGGCAGCGGCCTCGTCGGGGACCTGTCTCAGCCGCAATTGGGCAGCCGCCCCAGCCAGATAGCCGGACAACCATTCGAGCGCATGACCGTCCAGCCCCTGGATCAACCGGGCGACTGTTTGTGCTTTCTCCGCAGGGATGGGCAGCACGTTCATGGCTGCTTCACTGGCTGGTGTCATGTGGAACTCCGTATCGGCAATGAAAGGCCCAGTGGGGGGTACTGGTGAACCACGATGGTATCGAGTCGAAACGGACGGATGAAGGAATGATTCGTCATAAGGAAATAAGTTTTCGCCGATCCCTCCAGTCAGCGGGATGAAGCCTGAAGATCCTTTGTTCATGCGGGTTTCTGTCATGTGCTTATGGCGGCATAACGGCATAACAAGACGATCGTTCTGTACCGGCGGACGGGTTCCTAGAATGGGTCCATGAATCTCTTTCCGCTGTTTCTGGACCTTCGCGACAAGGTCGTCCTGGTGGTCGGTGCCGGCCTGGTGGCCGATCGCAAGATCGAACTGCTGAAGTCGGCCGGCGCGCATATCGTCGTCGTGGCTCCCCGGGCGTGTCCCCAGGTCGAAGCTCGTGCGCGGATGGCGGAAATCGACCTGCTTTCAGTCGAGTTTGAAACCGAGCAGCTTGCCAACGTCTGGATGGTGGTGGCGGCGACGGATGATGCCCTCTTGAACGCCAGGATTGCGCGCGCGGCCGACGCTCGGCATCTCTGGTGCAATGTGGTCGATGATGCTTCCCTGTCCAGCGCCCAGGTGCCGGCCATCGTGGATCGCTCTCCCGTCACGATTGCGGTTTCCTCAGGGGGCGCTGCGCCCGTCGTCGCGCGACGCCTTAGGGAACGGATCGAAGCGATGGTTGATCCCGCCATCGGCCTGTTGGGTCGACTGGCGCAGCGCCGGCGCGGCGCCATCCGTGCGGCGCGGCCCGGTGTGTCTGACCGGCGCCGCTTCTACGATTGGTTGCTGGATGGGCCCGTCTCGGCGGCACTGCGCGGCGGCCGGCTCGACCGGGCGGAGGAGCTCCTGGATGCGGCGCTGGCCGAAGCGTCGGCGCTCGTGCGTGGCCGGGTGCTGCTGGTCGGTGCCGGACCCGGGGATCCGGGGCTGCTGACGTTGCGGGGTTTGCGGGCACTGAATGAGGCCGATGTGATCCTGCACGACCGGCTGGTCAGCCCGGCTGTGCTTGCGCTGGCGCGGCGCGATGCATTGCGCGTGGCGGTAGGCAAAATGCCCGGCGAAGATCACGAGAAGACACAACAGCGTATTCATGCCCTGATGGAGAGTCACGCCCGCAAGGGACGTTGCGTGGTTCGGCTGAAGGGGGGAGATCCCCTGGTGTTCGGTCGAGGAGGCGAGGAACTGGAATATCTTCGTGCGCGCGCTATCGATTATGAAGTGGTCCCCGGCATCACGGCGGCCTTGGCGTGCGCCGCTTATGCGGGCATTCCGCTGACGCACCGGGCTCATGCCAGCGCCCTGACCCTGGAGACCGCCCATCGCCGCGCCGGCGAGGCAGATCACGGCCATGTCGGGGACCCGCGGACGCGGGTGTATTACATGGGAGTGGCAGGCTTGGGCGGGCTGAGCGCGCGACTGATGGCCCAAGGGGTGGATCCGGGCACGCCTTGCGCGCTGGTCGAGAACGGTTCGCGGCCACGGCAGCGCGCGGTTCACGCATCGCTGGACAGCATCGCGGCAGCCGCCGGCCGCCACGCGGTCCGCTCGCCCGCCCTGTTGATCGTGGGCGAGGTCGCAGCCTTGGGACGGAAGTTGTCCTGGTTTGGCGAGACCCTGGCTGCTGGCGGTATTTCCGATTGCGTGACGGCGCGTCAGCCCGATGCCGTGGCTGCGTGAACGAAGGCGGGATGCGACTGCCTCCAATAGACGGCAGCAGGCGCGCCAGGGATGTGAACGGTACTGACGGAGGGTGGAAGTGGTGAACGGCCGATTGGATGACAGGGTGGCTGCACGCTGGGAGACGTTGCTGGCGACGCTGGCCGGCATCGCCGGCGCTCATCCGGATGCGTTGCTCGCTTCGTCCATGGGCGTGGAGGACAGCCTGCTGATTCATGCGTTGATGCAATTGCCGCACCGACTGGGTGTTTTCATGCTGGACACTGGCAAGCTGCATGCGGAAACATTGGCCATGGTCGATACCGTCCGGAACCGATACGGCCTGGAGGTGCGGGTGATGCATCCGGACCCGGTCTCTGTCCGGGCCTATGTGGCGGATCACGGCGAGTACGCTTTTTATGAAAGTGTGGCGCTGCGCCAGGAATGCTGCGCGATTCGCAAGGTCGAGCCGCTGCGCCGGGCATTGGCTGGGCATTCGGCCTGGATCACCGGCCAGCGTCGGGAGCAGTCGATGACCCGTGCGGATTTGCCCGAAGCTCAGTGGGACGAATCCTTCGGATTGCAGAAGTTCAATCCGCTTGCTGACTGGTCCACGGAGGATGTCTGGATCGTGGTGCGTACCCTGGGTGTGCCCTACAACCCGCTGCACGATAGGGGTTACCCCTCCATCGGCTGCGAGCCCTGTACCCGGGCGGTTCGCCCCGGCGAAGACCTGCGCGCCGGTCGCTGGTGGTGGGAACAACGCCAGAGCCGCGAGTGCGGCCTGCACGTCGCGCCTGCCGGGTCTGGTCGTGCACCCACCGTCGTCCCGCGAAATCCCCCTCATTCTCCTGTCTGAAATCATGGAAACTGCCACTTTGCTTGAACAAACCCATCTGGACTGGCTGGAATCCGAAGCGGTCCACATCCTGCGGGAAGTCGCCGCCGAGTGCGAGCGTCCGGTGCTGCTGTTTTCGGGGGGCAAGGATTCCTGCGTGCTGCTGCGGCTGGCTGAAAAGGCCTTCCGGCCCGGGAAGTTCCCGTTTCCGCTGCTGCACGTGGATACCGGCCACAACTTCCCGGAAGTGATCGCATTCCGCGATCGCCGGGTGGCGGAGTTGGGCGAGACCCTGATCGTCCGCACGGTGGAGGATTCCATTGCCCGCGGCACCGTCGTTCTGCATCACGCGAACGATTCGCGGAACGCCGCCCAGGCCACGACATTGCTGGAAGCAATCGCCGAATTCCGGTTCGATTCCTGCATCGGCGGGGCGCGCCGGGACGAGGAAAAGGCCCGTGCCAAGGAGCGCATCTGCTCTTTCCGCGACGAATTCGGCCAGTGGGATCCCAAGAACCAGCGCCCGGAGCTTTGGAACCTGTACAACACGAAAGTGCATCCGGGCGAGAACATCCGCGTGTTCCCGATCTCGAACTGGACCGAACTGGATGTGTGGCAATACATAGAGCGTGAACGGCTGTCGCTGCCTTCGCTGTATTACAGCCACGCCCGCGACGTGGTGCGCCGCAATGGCCTGCTGGCGCCCGTGACGGAGCTGACGCCGGCGCGTGAAGGCGAGACGATCGAACGACTGGACGTCCGTTTCCGCACGGTGGGGGATGTGTCCTGCACCTGTCCGGTGGCCTCCACAGCGGCTACGCCAGCCGACATCATTGCCGAAACAGCCGTCGCGACGCTGACTGAGCGTGGCGCCACCCGCATGGATGACCGGGTCTCGGAGGCTTCCATGGAACGCCGCAAGAAGCGGGGGTATTTCTGATGAATGCAGTCAATGAACGCTGGCCCCTGGGCCAGGACACCAGCGTGCTGCGGCTGGTGACGGCCGGATCGGTCGACGATGGCAAATCCACGCTGATCGGGCGCCTGCTGCTGGACAGCAAGGGCGTGTTCGTGGATCAGCTCAAGGCCATTTCAGGCTCGCGCTACTCGCGCGCGCCCGCGCACGCGGTGGATCTGGCGCTGCTGACTGACGGCCTGGAAGCGGAACGCGAACAGGGCATCACCATCGATGTCGCGTATCGCTATTTCGCGACGCCGGCGCGCAAATTCATCATTGCCGATGCTCCCGGCCACGAACAATACACCCGCAATATGGTAACGGGCGCTTCGACCGCCGACGTGGCTCTCATTCTGGTCGATGCCGTGCAGGCGGCGAATGGCGAGCTGCTCCCTCAAACCAAGCGACACGCCACGTTGGCGCGGCTGCTGGGCCTGCGCCACATCGTGGTGGCGGTCAACAAAATGGATCGGGTCGGCTGGGATCGCGCGGTCTTCGAACGGATCCGGGCGTCCTGCCAGGACCTGGCGCGGCACCTGGCGATCCCGGCGCTGCACTGCCTGCCGCTTTCGGCGCTGACCGGCGACAACGTGGTGCACGCCAGCGGCCACATGCCCTGGCATGACGGGTTGCCGCTGTTGCCGCTGCTGGAGTCACTGCCGGTGGACGGCCGGTCCGGAACGGATGCCGCGCGCTTTTTCGTGCAGTGGGTGATTCGTCACGACGGCAGCACCGCGCAGGCCTTCCGGGGTTATGCGGGACAGCTCCGGGGCGGCGCATGGCGTGTCGGGGACGCGGTCCAGGTGCTCCCGGGTGGCGAAGCGGTACACATTCGCGAACTGTGGCGTGGGGACGAACGGCTGGAGGTGGCCCGCCCAGGCGACAGCATCACGGTGGTACTGGATCGGGACGTGGACGTGTCGCGCGGCGACCTGCTCGTGGATGCCGATTCGCAGCCCGAGCTGTCGCGCCAGTTTCAGGCGGATCTATGCTGGCTGGACCGGCAGGCGCTGGATCCGTCGCGCTGGTACTGGCTCAAGCAGGGGTCCCGGGTGACCCAGGCGCGCGTGGTCGAGGTTTCCGCTCGGCGCGACATCCACGAGCTGCGCAGCGTGCCCTGGCGCGGGACGCTGGGGCTCAACGACATCGGAAGGGTGCTTATCCGGACCCGGGATCCGCTCGCGCTGGACGACTATGACAGCCAGCACGCTACAGGCGCGTTCATTCTGATCGATGATGCCAGCCACCAGAGCGCGGCCGCCGGCATGATCCGGACGGGGGTTGCTGTTTGTACCGATAGTCACAACGCGTAAAGCCTGCTATCACTATCACCCGTGCCGAGTCGGTGCGGGGACGAATTGTGGCGTCCCTCCCGATCGATCGGGTGGTAGAGGAGCAAATGTATGCGTAGCAGTCGTATTGCACTGGAATCCGGCGTTCTCGGCACCGTGTTGTGTGTCGCGCTGCAGTGTCTGCCCGGCACCGTCCGGGCTGCAGCGGTGGACGCTTTCCTGCAGTCCGACTTCAAGGATGCGTTCGCCCAATATCAAGGGCTTGCCAAGCAAGGCTCCTCCAATGCCCAGGCCATGCTGGGGGCGATGCTGCAGGATGGTGTCGGCGCGGATGTCAGCGTCGAAGACGCTGCGAGCTGGTTCCGAAAGGCCGCGGACGCCGGCAACTCCGTTGGCGAAAACGGTTTGGGCTACATGCACGACAAGGGTCGTGGCGTGGGGATCGATTTCGCGCTCGCGGCGAAACTTTATGATGCGTCCGCGCAACGCGGCTTTCCGCGGGCGAAGTTCAATCTGGGCGTGATGTACGACCTGGGGCAGGGGGTGCCGCGCGACCATGCTCAGGCCTTCAAATGGTATCTGTCGGCCGCCCAAAACGGGTTCGTCCCCGCACAGAACAGCGTGGGCGGCATGTATGCGCTGGGCGAGGGGGTCAAGAAGGATGGTGCTCAAGCGGTCTACTGGTTCCGGTTGGCCGCATCCTCGGGGCGCGATGTGCGCGCACTGGGGAACCTGGGGGCCATGTATGCCCTGGGCGCCGGCGTGGAAAAGGACCCGGCGACGGCTGTCGCGTTTTACGAGAAGGCGGCTGCCGCCAAAGATCCCAATGCCGATTTCAATCTGGGACTCATGTATCTGAAGGGAAACGGGGTCGACAGGGACATGTCTCGGGCCTTGAAGCTCTTTGAACAGGCGGCCAAGAACGCGAGTGAACGTGCGCGTGCCACGTTGGGCCTCATGTACGCCACGGGCTTCGGGGTGGAAAAGGCGAATCCGATGCAGGCCGTCACGCTCTTGCTGACGGCTGCCAACAATGCGGATCAGAACGAGAGCAAAAGCTGTGACCTGAAGGCGGCGAGCAGCCTGGAGACTTATCGCACACAGGCTGAGGGCGGCTCGGCTCGAGCCCAGTATTGCCTGGGGATGCTGTATACGCAGGGTCTGGAGGGAGCCTTGACGGCCGATCCGGTCCAGGCCGCCCAGTGGCTGCAGGCAGCCGCCAAGCAGGGCGATCCAGGGGCCCAGTACCGCGTGGGCGTGGCGGCCATGCAAAAGGCTGCATCGCCCTGGCAGAGCCCGGAAGCCATTCACTGGTTCCTCGCCTCCGCCTTGCACCAGCGGCCTGAAAGCGTACCGTCCACTGCGGCCGAGGCTCAGGCCTTCCTGGAAAAGAGCGATCCGTCCGTCGCATTTTCTCTGGTGACCACGCCGACTTCCGTCCACGACCTGTTGCCCGGGCAAATCCTTGCTTCAGCCCTCGCGCCCGGCCATCGCGTACCGAAAGCCGCCCGCAGCGGCGATGCGACCCCAGCGGCTTCGGGAAAATGATCCAAATGGGCTAAAAACCCACAAGGCATGAATTTTTCTTGCCTTTCGCCGTGGCTGTCCTCAAAATATGCGCATTGCGCACATAGGAGCCATGATGGCCGTAGCCCAGCAAGTCTTTTTGCGCGACGCCATGCGCCGCCTGAACCTCACTCGTGACGTGTTCGCGGCCCGGATCGGGGTCAAGCGCCGTGCCCTGGATACCTGGCTGTTGCCAGAAGGTTCCCAGGAGGCCCGTTCCATGCCCGAAGTGGTCACACGATTCGTGACCGAAATTGTCGACAATGGCGACCTGTTGCAAAAATATGCGCAAAGCGCACGTTCGGGGCCCCTGCGCGAGCGGATCGCGATCAACAACAAGCATCAGCTCCTGTCGGTCGACCAGTTCAGCCGCGAGTCGGTGGAGGATCTTTTCCGCGTTGCGGATCTGATGCAGCCCATCGCTCGCCGGCACAAGGTTTCGCGGGTCCTGGAAGGGGCTGTGCTGGGCAATCTGTTTTTCGAGGCCAGCACGCGTACGCGGGTGAGCTTCGGCGCGGCGTTCTGTCGCTTGGGCGGCTCCGTCTGCGATACGACGGGGTTCACCTTTTCATCCATGGTGAAGGGGGAGTCCATCTACGACACCAGCCGGGTGATGAGCGGCTACGTGGACGCCATGGTGATTCGCCATCCGGAAAAAGGATCCGTGGCGGAATTCGCGGCGGCGACCAATATCCCGGTCGTCAACGGCGGCGATGGCGCGGGGGAACACCCCAGCCAGGCGCTTCTGGATCTCTATACCATTTTGACCGAGTTCTCGCGGCTGGGAAAACTGCTCGATGGGGCGCATATCGTCCTGGCAGGCGACTTGAAATACGGTCGTACCGTGCATTCGCTCATCAAATTGCTGGCGCTGTACCGCGGCATGAAGTTCACACTGGTATCGCCGCCAGGGCTGGAGATGCCCGAATACGTGCTGGAACACGTCGCGCGCAATGATCATGTCATCCAGCAGACGCACGATCTGGCGCAGGGGCTGAAGGGGGCCGATGTCATCTATGCCACCCGCGTCCAGAAGGAACGTTTCAGCGGCGAGCAGATGGAGGGCTATTCAGAGGAGTTTCAAGTCAACAAGGCCATCGTGGATGCCTGCTGCGGACCCGACGTGGTCATCATGCATCCACTGCCGCGCGACAGCCGGGAAGGCGCGCACGACCTGAGCACGGACCTGAATCATGACCCCCGGCTGGCGATCTTCCGCCAGACCGACAACGGCATTCCGGTGCGCATGGCCATCTTTGCCGTTCTGCTGGGTGTTGAAAACCTGGTCCAGCACTCGTTGCGCGATGTGACTTGGCTGCCCCCGTCGCATATCGGACCGGACGACAGCGTCTTTCACGGGATAGACTGAGTTCGGACGAGCATTCGGGTCGGCTGCGTACTGGCGGCTGCCGCCGACGGCCCGGATGCTCAGGAGGCGGCGTGCTCGCCGCCCAGCGCGTCCACCAGGTCGGCCAGCAGACGGGCCAGCTCGCCCGTCATGAGCGCCGTGTCGGCATCGAACTGTTCAGCTTCATTGGCTGCCTGCGCGTCCTGGTTGTCCTTCAACACATCCAACGGAGCGATCCGCTTGACGTCCAGCGCCTCGGTGAGCACGAACGACACTCGGTCGTTCCAGGTCAGGGCAAGGCGCGTGCACTGCTTGCCGGCTTGGACGTGCCGGCGAACTTCATCGAGTTCCATTGATTGGCGCACGTAGCGCACGGTGGCCCGTGATTCACCGGTGGAGCGCAGCTCCGTGTCCTGATCGACGGTGAATCCGGTCGGAGGCTCGTCCTGGGATAGCCACAGCGTCATGGCCGCCGCAGGCGACATCTCCACATGCAGCGGCACGATGGGAAACGGAGTCAGGGTTTTGGCCAACAGCCCCAGGACCTCGTCACTGCGTGCCGTCGAGGCCGCGTCGATGGCGGCCCAGCGGTTCACGGTGTCGATCCAGAGCCACGTATCGTGGGCAATGACGAAGGCCCGCGGCAGCAGCTCCATCGTCATTTGCTCCTTGATCTCTTTCATTTGCTTGCGGCCCGGCTTGTAGCCCTGCTTTTCCTCGACTTCGACCGCACGTGCGCGACTGGCCTGGTTGATCACAGTGGTCGGCAACAGTTTTTTTTCCGTGCGCAGCCGCAGCAGCATCTGGCCATTCATCTCGTAGACCAGCGCACCGTCGTCGCGCGGCGACACCCAGCCCGATACCTGGCTGTCCTGGCTTCCGCCAGATCGAAAGGCCATGGACTCCAGAGAGGATTCCAGCGCGGCGGCGGTCAGACGGGTATTGGGGGCAAGGCGGTAGAGCTTGAGGTTCTTGAACCACATGATGGGTCGGCAGTCGGGTGCGGAAAAAAGGCCTTGATTGTACGCGAACCCGATGGGCGCTCAAAAAAACGGCCCGGACAGACCGGGCCGGGAGGACGATCAGGGATGCATAGTGTTAAGGCTCGCGGGGGATGCATCCATGTCGGCACGCGGAGTGTGGCGGCAGGGCCATCAAGGGGAAGAGGAACCCGGCAGCCTTTCCGGCGTGCATTTGCATTCTAGGGGCGAACCGCTGACGGTATTCTGAACGCGATCGTGGCCGAATGCTGCGTGTTCGCGGCACGATCAGATCGCGTTCAGGTCCTGATGCGGTGTCTCCTTGACGAAAAGCAATCCCACCACCAGGGTCATGGCGCACACAATGATCGGGTACCAGAGGCCGTCATAGATGTTGCCGGTCGTCGCCACCGTCGCAAAGGCGACCGGGGGCAGGAACCCGCCAAACCAGCCGTTGCCGATGTGGTAGGGCACGCTCATGGACGTGTAGCGGATGCGTGTGGGAAACATTTCCACCAGCAGGGCGGCAATCGGCCCGTAGACCATGGTGACCTGAAGCACCAGGAAGAACAGCAGCGCCAGCACCATGACGTAGTTGATCTGGGTCGGGTCGGCGTGATCGGGGTATCCGTGGACGCGCACGGCATCCTGAAGCTGCGCCTGCAGCGTCCGGTCTCGCCGAGCGAACTCGGCGCGGGAGAGGCGGCTGCCCTCGAAGGCGTCGACCCGTTGATTCCCGATCAGCGCATAAGCGGTGGTGCCGGCCGGTGCGGGCCGATTGACGTAGTGCACCGAGTGGTCCGCCATGAAGGACTTCAGCAGGTCACACGAACTGGTGAAGGCGGTGATGCCGACCGGGTTGAACTGCAGCGAGCAGTTCGATGGGTCCGCCACTACGTAGACGGGAGCCCTCGCATGGGCCCGCTCCAGCGCCGGGTTGGCGAAGTGCGTGAGGCCTTTGAAGGTCGGGAAATATGTCAGGATGGCGATGAGGCAGCCCGCCATGATGATGGGCTTGCGTCCGATGCGATCGGACAGTGCACCAAAAACCAGGAAGAACGGGCAGGCGAGCATCAAGGCCAGCGCGACCAGGATATTGGCGATGTTGGCATCCACGCCCAGAGTCTCGGTCAGGAAGTAGAGCGCGTAGAACTGTCCCGTGTACCACACGACCGCCTGGCCGGCTGTCAGGCCGATGAGCGCGATGAGGATGAGGCGCAGGTTGCGCCAGCGGCCGAAGGCTTCCTTGATGGGCGCGCGGGACAGCAGACCCTCGGATTTCATGCGGGTGAAGGCGGGTGACTCGTGCAGCCGCAGCCGGATCCAGACCGAAATCACCAGAAGCAGCACAGAAATCAGGAACGGCACGCGCCAGCCCCAGGATTCGAAGGCCTCGCTGCCCAGCGTGACACGCGTGCCCAGCACCACGACCAGCGACAGGAACATGCCGGTCGTGGCCGTCGTCTGGATCCAGCTCGTGAAGAAGCCTCGCCGATGATTGGGGGCATGTTCGGCAACGTAAACGGCCGCTCCGCCGTATTCGCCTCCCAGTGCCAGTCCCTGCAACAGGCGCAGTCCGAGCAGGATCATGGGTGCGGCCGTGCCGATCGACGAAAAGGATGGCAGCACGCCGACCAGGAAGGTGGACAGCCCCATGATCAGGATGGTGACCACGAAGGCGTACTTGCGCCCCACCAGGTCGCCCAGGCGGCCGAAGACCAGGGCTCCGAAGGGCCGTACTGCGAAGCCCGCGGCAAAGGTCAGCAAGGCGAAGATGAATCCGGCGGTCGGGTTCAGACCCGAAAAGAAGTGGCGTGCAATGACGGCGGCCAGCGACCCGTACACATAGAAGTCGTACCATTCGAAAACGGTCCCCATCGACGAGGCCAGGACCACGCGGCGTTCCTCGTGGGTCATGGGTCGGTTGAGGTCGGCCGCGGGATCCCGGGGCGTGAGGCGGGCTCGATTCATGGGCGGGTCCTGTCACGGGGAAACGATACGCGCAGACGGGTGCCGGCGCTGGCAGGGTCACGGTGGTTGCCGGGCGGCAGGAAGGCCACGGTGGCGTGGTGGTGTTCGGCGACCTCGTGGACGATGGCGAGGCCCAGACCGCTGCCTTCCGCCTGCTGGCCCAGGATGCGGTAGAAACGGTCAAAGACCTTCGAGCGTTCCTCGGGCGGAATGCCCGGCCCGGTGTCCTGGACCTCCAGGCAGACATCGTCGTCGACGGCCAACGCCCGAACGGTGACCTGTCCTCCAGAAGGCGTATACAGCAGCGCGTTGTCGATCAGGTTGTTGAGCAGTTCGCAGATCATGGTACGGTTGCCGAAAACGGGCAGCGGCTCGCCGCTTCCCTCGAAACCCAGGTCCAGATGGCGTTCCAGCGCGGTCTGGACCCATTGGCCCGTGCAGTCCTCAGCCAGCGCCGCAAGGTCCAGCGATTCCGTCGTCCGCGCCTGATTCGGATCGATGGACTCCGCGCGCGCCAGCAACAGCAGTTGATTGACCAGGCGGGTGGCCCGCTGTGAGCCGGTGATCAATTGATGCAGGCTCGCCTTCAGTTCCTCGGGATCCTGCTCGCGCAGGGCCAGCTCGCATTGCGTGCGGATGCCGGCCAGGGGCGTTTTGAGCTGATGCGCCGCGTTGGCGACGAAACGCCGCTGCGAGTCTATGGACGCGGACAGACGCAGCAACACGCTGTTCATGGCATCGATCAGAGGGACGATTTCGGCCGGGGCCAGGTCGTCGCGAAGGGGAGACAGGTCGCTGGGCTTGCGGCGGCGCATCAGTTCTTGCAGCAGGCTCAGCGGTTCCAGCCCCTGGGTCAGGCCCAGGCCCGCCAGCATGGCGGCCAGCGGCAGAATGATGAGCTGCGGCGTGAGCATCCCGGTGAGGATCTCCTGCTGCAGAGTGGCGCGGGCCTCGCCGGGTTCGGCGACGACCGTCAGAAATCCCGTGCCGTCGCGATCACGCCCGCCCCAGACGTAGGCCATCCGGACGGATTGGTGGTTCAGGTCGGCATTGCGGAAGTGAACGACATCGATGTCGTACCCCCAGTTCCCCGGCGTCGGGACGCGCGGATCGCCCGCGACCATGTGACCGTTGGCATCCAGGATCTGCCACCGCGTGGGCATTTCGTCCGAGCTGCCGGCCAGTACCGTTCGCGCTGGACCGGACAGCATGACGCCCTGGGAGATCTTTTGCTGTTCGACTTCGTGGCGCAGCAGCCGGAGGTGGCTGGCCAGCGTGCGGTCATAGGGCGAGTTGGCGAGGTTCAGCGAGATGAAATAGGTAATGACGATGCCGACGGTCCACAGGATGAATAGCGGCACGATCATCCAGAGCAGAATGCGTCCCAGCAACGTCCGGTGGCTGGTCCGGCGGCTGTGGTCGGATTGGGGAGGCGTCCGCAAGGTGGTCAGGCGGACGCGATGGCGTCGGCTGGCTGAGGGCGGCGCTCCGCTTCCAGGCAGTATCCCAGGCCGCGCACCGTGAGAATGTGGACGTCGGCCGGCTCGATCTTTTTGCGCAGCCGATGGATGTAGACCTCGATGGCGTTGGTGGTGACTTCCTCGCCCCACTCGCAGAGCAGATCCACGAGCTGGTGCTTGCTGATCATCCGGCCGCTGCGCGACAGGAAGATCTCGAGCAGGCTGGTTTCGCGGGCGGAAAGTTCCAGCGGCGCATCGTCGATGGTGGCGATCCGCCCATTGAGATCGAACGCCAGCCGCGCGTGGCGAAGGACGGAAGCGCGCGCCCCGCCGTGGCGGCGGACCAGAGCTCGCACGCGGGCTTCCAGTTCGCTGAGCGCGAAAGGCTTGGACATGTAGTCATCCGCCCCCAGGTCCAGGCCCTCGACGCGTTGGTCGACGGAATCAGCGGCCGTCAGGATGAGGACGGGCAGCGGTGTGCCGCGCTGGCGCAGCTTGCGCAGCACTGAGAGGCCATTGACGCGGGGCAATCCCAGATCCAGGATCAGCAGATCGAACGTCTGCAGTTGCAAAGCGGAATCGGCGCTGGACCCGTCGTTGACGACGTCGACCGCATAGCCCTCGTGGCGCAACGACCGGGAGAGCCCATCCGCGAGAATACTGTCGTCCTCGGCAATCAGGATGCGCATGATGGGTGTGGCATTCAGGGATGAGGGAAGTGGTCTGGGGTCCACCCCGGACGCTTTCATTCTGACACGGACGTCCCGATGGGTCATTTAGGGTTAACGATGTGGGACTGTACGCTTGCTGTTTTTGGGGGCGGAGTCGCAGCCCGGCTCGAATTGTCTCGACTGTATTTTCATACAGTATAATTTAATGCCATAATTTCCCCGACCTGTGCTGTCTGGTTCCCGCGCGGCGGTGCTTACCGGCAGCCTCACTCTCAAAAGGAATTCCGTATGGACGAACGCACCGGCAAGGCCAACACCGAACGCGCCAAAGCGCTGGCTGCGGCGTTATCGCAAATCGAGAAGCAATTCGGCAAGGGCTCCATCATGCGCTACGGCGACAACCAGGTGGAGCACGACATCCAGGTCGTCTCCACGGGTTCGCTGGGCCTTGACGTGGCGTTGGGTGTGGGCGGATTGCCGCGCGGACGCGTGGTGGAAATCTATGGGCCGGAATCTTCCGGCAAGACCACATTGACCCTGCAGGTCATTGCGGAAATGCAAAAGATCGGCGGCACCTGCGCCTTCGTGGATGCGGAGCATGCGCTGGACGTGCAATATGCGGCGCGCCTGGGGGTGAACCTTGAGGATCTCCTGATTTCCCAGCCCGACACAGGCGAGCAGGCGCTGGAAATCACCGATGCCCTGGTGCGATCGGGATCCGTGGACCTGATCGTGATCGATTCGGTCGCGGCCCTGGTTCCAAAGGCCGAAATCGAAGGCGACATGGGCGACTCGCTGCCCGGTCTGCAAGCCCGCCTCATGAGCCAGGCGCTGCGCAAGCTCACCGCCACGATCAAGCGCGCGAACTGCATGGTGATCTTCATCAACCAGATCCGCATGAAGATCGGCGTGATGTTCGGCAACCCGGAGACCACTACGGGCGGCAACGCGCTGAAGTTCTATGCATCGGTTCGCCTGGATATCCGCCGTATTGGCTCGATCAAAAAAGGCGACGAGGTCGTGGGCAACGAAACGCGCGTCAAGGTCGTGAAGAACAAGGTCGCGCCGCCGTTCAAGCAGGTCGAATTCGACATCATGTATGGCACGGGGATCTCCCGCGAGGGCGAGATCATCGATCTGGGTGTGCAGGCCGGCATCGTTGAAAAGTCCGGCGCCTGGTACAGCTACGAAGGCAACCGCATCGGGCAGGGCAAGGACAACGTCCGGGACTACCTGAAGGAACACGCGGCCATGGCCTTCGAGATCGAGAACCGCGTTCGCGAAAAGCTGGGCATCGTACCCCGCGCGGATGCCGTCATGGCTCCAGTCGCCGCGGCTTCCGGTCCGGAACAGGACGCCTGAATTGGCCCTGGGCCACCGCGACGGCCCCAGCCTGAAGGCGCGGGCCGTGGCCTATCTGTCGCGGCGAGAGCATTCCCGTCAGGAACTGCGGCGCAAACTCCTGGCCTACACGGACGATGCCGCTGAAGTCGATGCTGTGCTTGACGAGCTCCAGCGCCAGCATTGGCAATCCGACGGCCGGTATGCACGGGCCTATGTCCACCGCAAGGCACCGACCCAGGGGGCCCAGCGCATCCTGCAGTCGCTGCGGCAACAGGGCGTGGCCGATGCCGAGCTGACGGATTTGCAGCAGCAGTTGCGGGATTCCGAGCCTGAAAGGGCCCGCGCCGTATGGCAGCGGCGCTTCGGTGAAACGCCGGTCGATGCCCGCGACTATGCGCGCCAGTATCGGTTCCTGGCGGGGCGCGGTTTCTCGGCCGAGTGCATCCGTCGGATTCTTGGAGGCAGGACGGACGGCTGACGGCATTGCCGGCGGGCTCGCTGGGTCTGATGCGCCCGCCTGCGCCTGGACACCTCTGCGACTTTGCTCATTGAGCCAATGCGCTGTGATCGGCGGCGCGGATGCCCGGCAGGGTCTCGAAGCAGGTCCGCCGTGCCTGCTCCAGAAAGGCCTGTACATAGGATGTGCCCGCGTCTTCCGTGCGCACGGCGGTGTGGAGCGTGCGCCAGATCCCGTTGCCCAAGCGCAGTACTTTCAGCCCGGGAAGTTGTCGATATTCCGCCAGCGCCCAGCTCGGCAGCGCAGCCACGCCCCGCCCGCTGGCGACGAGTTGCACGATCATGGGTGTGAGCTCTGCCGTGCGCAGTCCCGCAGGTTCGACACCGGCAGGATCCAGAAACACCGTAAAGACGTCCAGCCGGCTCCTCTCCACCGGATAGGTGATCAGCGTCTGATCGACCAGGTCCGATGGCTGTACCCGGGTTGCCTGGGCCAGAGGGCTCGCGCCATGAACTGCCAGCACCAGCTCGTAGGCGAACAGTGCCTGGTAATTCAGTCCAGCCAATGGCTCCGGGTCGGATGTAATCACTACGTCCAGGTCGCCGCGCGCCAGCGCGGGCAGCGGCGCGAACGAGAAGGCCGCCGTCAGGTCCAGTGTGACCTCCGGCCAGTCCTTGCGAAACGCGTCCAACGTGGGCATCAGCCACTGAAAGCAGGAATGGCAGTCGATGGCGACGTGCAACCGGCCTGTTCGGCCCGCTGCCAGACGGCGCAATTCCAATTCAGTGGCGCGGATACGCGGCAGCACGTCCTGCGCCAACGCCACCAATCGCAGGCCTGCCGTGGTCAGTCGGGCCGGACGGGTGCGCCGGTTGAGCAGCGGCGTGCGCAGTCGGACCTCCAGGTCCCGCAACTGGTGCGAGAGGGCGGACTGTGTCACATGCAGCCGCTCGGCGGCCTCCTGAAGGCTGCCGCCTTCCTGGATCGCCAGCAGGGTTTCGAGGTGGCGCGTCTCTATCATGAAAATATCTCAAGTAATGGGTGTGGCATTTGATTTTTTGTTTGGGAAGACTCGCGGCACAATGCTTTTCATTGAGATATCTTAATGTAAGCAGGATAGTATCGTGACGATAATTCATAATCTGGGTTTTCCGAGGATCGGTGCTGCCCGTGAACTCAAGCGGGCGCTGGAGTCCTATTGGGCGGGGAAAATCGATGGCGACGCGCTGCGGAACACCGGGCGGGAACTGCGGGCCCGCCACTGGAACATTCAGGCACAGGCCGGGTTGCAGTGGGTGCCTGTCGGCGACTTTGCGTGGTATGACCACATCCTGGAGTGGAGCACGCTGCTGGGAGCCGTCCCTGCACGCTTTGGCCAGGCCGAAGCGGCCTCTGTCAGCCTGGACACCATGTTTCGCATGGCCCGGGGGCGCGCGCCCAGTGGCACGCCAGCGGCCGCCTGCGAGATGACGAAGTGGTTCGATACGAATTACCACTACATCGTCCCCGAACTGCATCCGCAGCAGACATACCGGATTGCGCGGCCCTATCTGTTCGAGCAGGTGGCGGAGGCGCAGGCCCTGGGCTTCAAGGCTCGTCCGGTGATTCCCGGGCCCTTGACCTGGCTATGGCTGGGCAAGGGCGACGCCTATGGCGAAGGCGCGGGCGATCCGGCGAAGCTGGCGCTGCTTGACAATCTGTTGCCGGTCTATGAAGAGGTGCTGACCCGTTTGGCGGCTCAGGGCGTGGACTGGGTGCAGGTCGATGAGCCCATTCTGGCGCTGGAGTTGCCGCAGGCCTGGCGGGCAGCGCTCGCGGGCGTCTATGGCCGCTTGGCCGCGCAAGGTGTGAAATTGCTGCTCACCACCTATTTCGAAGGCCTGGATCTCAATCTGGATGTGATTCGTTCGCTTCCGGTTCAGGGCCTGCATGTAGACCTCGTCCGCGCCCCCGGCCAGTTGCCGGCGGTACTGGCCGGATTGGGGGCCGACCAGATACTGTCGCTGGGTGTCATTGACGGGCGCAATGTGTGGCGCACCGACCTGGACCGCGTCCACGTACAGATCAAAGAGGCCGCTGTCGCGCTGAAGGACCGGCTGTGGCTGGCGCCTTCGTGCTCACTGCTGCACGCGCCGATCGACCTGGACCTGGAAACGGCGTTGGATGCCGAGCTGCGAAGCTGGCTGTCTTTTGCTGTGCAGAAGCTGGGCGAACTGCGTCTGTTGCGCAGTCTGGTGGACGGCACCGTGTCGGCGTCCGATGAGCAGACGCTCGCGGCCGCGCGCCTGGCGGTCCGCGACCGGGCGGCGTCTGGCCGAATCCACCGCCGCGACGTAGCGGACCGCCTGGCCTCGGCTGCGGGGATCGCCCGGGACCGGACGCCGTTTGCCCGTCGGATCGAAGGCCAGCACAGGCGCCTGAACCTGCCGGCCTATCCGACGACTACCATCGGTTCCTTCCCGCAGACGCCGGAGATCCGCAGCTTGCGGCGAGACTGGCGCAACGGGTCACTCAGCGATGCAGCCTACGAAAAGGCGATCCGGGCGGAAATCGAGCGGGTCGTCCGTTTCCAGGAGGAAATCGGCCTGGATGTGCTGGTGCACGGCGAGCCCGAGCGCAATGACATGGTCGAATATTTCGGTGAGCTGCTGGCAGGCTTCGCGTTCACCGGCTTTGGCTGGGTCCAGAGCTACGGTTCGCGCTGCGTCAAGCCTCCGTTGATTTACGGGGACGTAGCCCGCCTCGCGCCCATGACGGTCGCCTGGTCCGCGTATGCGCAGTCACTGACTGATCGACCAGTCAAGGGCATGCTGACCGGGCCCGTGACCATCCTGCAGTGGTCGTTCGTGCGCGACGATCAATCCCGCGACCGGACCTGCCGGCAAATTGCGCTGGCCTTGCGCGACGAAGTGCTGGACTTGGAAGCCTCGGGCATCAAGGTGATCCAGATCGATGAACCCGCGTTCCGGGAAGGGTTGCCGCTACGCCGCAGCCGATGGGCTGACTATCTGAGCTGGGCGGTGGACAGTTTTCGCCTGTCGACCAGTGGCGTTGAGGACGACACACAGATCCACACTCACATGTGCTACTCGGAGTTCAACGACATCATTGAAGCTATCGCTGCCCTGGATGCGGACGTGATTACCATCGAGACCTCTCGTTCCAAAATGGAGCTGCTGGGCGCATTCGAGAAGTTCGACTATCCGAACGACATCGGGCCAGGCGTCTACGACATCCATTCTCCCAACGTCCCCCGGGAGACGTGGATGGTGGATCTGATGCATCGCGCCGCTCGGCGGGTGCCGGCCGACCGCCTGTGGGTCAATCCGGACTGCGGCCTGAAGACGCGTGGCTGGCCGGAGACGCGCGAGGCGCTGAAAGCGATGGTGCACGCGGCTTGGAGCCTGCGCCAGGCCATGTAGGCCGGCACCGCTGCCGGTATCGACGGGTCCGATTGGCGGGCCCGTCGGCGTTTCGGGCCCCCGAGTTTTGCGTTGACCCCCTCTGCGGCCGCCTTGTAGCGCACGCTATAATCGAAAGATTGATCGCAATTTGCCTTTCGACCCCGAATGCCACTGTCCATCGTGCCGGCCTGGCTCTTGACCCCGGCTGCACCGATGTGTCCAAGCGACGCATCGGTCGATTCCTATTTACTTCACTGACAGGAAACTCATGAAAATTCACGAATATCAAGGCAAGGAATTGCTGAAGAAGTTTGGCGTGACGGTCCCGCACGGCATCCCGGCGTTTTCGGTTGATGAAGCCGTCGAGGCCGCCCGAACTTTGGGTGGTCCTGTCTGGGTGGTCAAGGCCCAGATTCATGCGGGTGGCCGGGGCAAGGGCGGCGGGGTGAAGCTGGCGCGTTCTATCGACGAAGTCCGTACACTGGCCTCGGAGATCCTGGGCATGCAGCTTGTGACGCACCAGACGGGGCCCGAAGGTCAGAAAGTCAAGCGCCTGCTGATCGAGGAAGGCGCCGACATCAAGAAAGAATACTACGTGGGGATCGTTACCGACCGTGCCTCTCAGAAGGTCTGCGTGATGGCCTCCAGCGAAGGCGGCATGGAAATTGAAGTCGTCGCCGAGAAGTCACCCGAAAAAATCCTCAAGGTCTTTGTCGATCCGGCAACCGGTCTCACCGAAGCCGATGCCGCCGGCTTGGCGCGCGGTATCGGCGTGCCGGAGGCGTCGGTGGCACGTGCAGCCGCCGAATTCCAGAAGCTCTACAAGGCCTACTGGGAAACGGATGCGTCGCTGGCCGAGATCAACCCCCTGATTTTGGAAGGCAGCGGCGGCATCAAGGCGCTGGATGCCAAATTCAACTTCGACGCGAACGCATTGTTCCGGCATCCGGAAATCATGGCATATCGTGATCTGGACGAAGAAGATCCCGCGGAGGTTCAGGCGAGCGAGTTTGGTTTGGCCTATATCCAGCTCGATGGCAACATTGCGTGTCTGGTGAATGGCGCCGGCCTGGCCATGGCCACCATGGACACCATCAAGCTGTATGGCGGATCGCCCGCGAACTTCCTGGACGTGGGCGGTGGCGCCACCGCCGAGAAGGTGACCGAAGCCTTCAAGATCATGCTGAAGAACAAAAGCGTGAAAGCCATCCTGGTGAACATCTTCGGCGGCATCATGCGTTGTGACGTGATCGCCGAAGGCGTGATTGCGGCCTGCAAGGCGGTCAACCTCAGCGTGCCGCTTGTGGTGCGCATGAAAGGTACCAACGAACAACAGGGCAAGAAGATGTTGGCGGGCTCCGGTCTGCCCATCATCAGTGCCGACACAATGGCAGAAGCCGCGACCGCGGCGGTCGCCGCCGCAAAATAAGCGTCAAGGACTACATAACATGTCGATTCTGATCAACAAGGACACCAAGGTCATCACCCAGGGGATCACGGGCAAGACCGGTCAATACCATACCCGCGCCTGCCGCGAGTACGCCAACGGGCGCGCCGCCTTTGTCGCCGGTGTGCATCCCAAGAAGGCCGGCCAGGATTTTGAAGGCATTCCCATCTATGGTTCGGTGAAGGACGCCAAACAGGCCACGGGCGCGACGGTATCGGTCATCTACGTGCCGCCCGCCGGCGCAGCTGCCGCCATCTGGGAGGCGGTCGAGGCCGATCTGGATCTGGTCGTCTGCATCACGGAAGGTATTCCGGTGCGTGACATGCTGGAGGTCCGCAACCGCATGCGCGACCAGAACCGCAAAACGCTGCTGCTCGGACCGAACTGCCCCGGTCTCATCACCCCTGACGAAATCAAGATCGGCATCATGCCGGGCCACATCCATCGCAAGGGACGCATCGGCATCGTCAGCCGCTCGGGCACCCTGACCTACGAAGCCGTGGCTCAAGTCACGGAACTGGGGCTGGGCCAGTCCAGCGCGGTGGGCACCGGCGGCGATCCCATCAATGGCCTGAAGCATATCGATGTGCTGAAGATGTTCAATGATGATCCGGACACCGATGCCGTCATCATGATCGGCGAAATCGGCGGTCCTGACGAGGTCAATGCCGCGCAGTGGGCCAAAGATCACATGAAGAAGCCAGTGGTCGGATTCATCGCCGGCGTGACGGCACCGGCCGGCAAGCGCATGGGCCATGCCGGCGCGCTCATTTCGGGTGGCGCCGACACAGCCGAAGCCAAGCTGGCGATCATGGAAGCCTGCGGCATTCGGACGACGCGCAATCCTTCGGAAATGGGCAAGCTGCTGAAATCCGTGCTGTAATGATTCGTGGTGCCGCCAGTAGCACGGCGGCACCATGGTCGGTGGCCCGCCTGGTGTGCCGTCTGATCATTTTGCCTGAGCCGGACCGCGATCAGGCCTTTTTTGTTTTCTCAGGCGGCCCCGTTTTCCGCCCGGCGAACTTCATCATGAAACGTCCCACTTTGCTCCAGGGGTTGCTCATTCTGGCCTCCATCGGCCTGCTTTTGCGCCTGATCCTTTCTCTGGTAACCGCATGACCGCCCCCCAGCTTCCCGAGAAACTCGTGATCGCCACACGTGCGAGTCGGCTGGCACTGTGGCAGGCCCGGCATGTGCAGTCCCGGCTGCGGGCGCTCTATCCCCAGTGCCGTGTCGAACTTCTCGAAATGACGACGCGCGGCGATCAGATCCTGGACCGGACTTTATCGAAGGTCGGGGGGAAGGGGCTTTTCGTGAAGGAGCTTGAAACGGCGTTGCTGGACGGACGGGCGGATCTTGCGGTGCATTCGCTAAAGGATGTACCGGTTGAACTGACGCTGCCTTTCGCGCTGACGGCCATCCTGGAGCGGGCTGATCCGCACGACGCGCTGGTGTCCAACGTGGCGGACCGCCTGGAGGACCTCCCCGCGGGCGCGGTGGTGGGGACTTCCAGCCTGCGGCGCGAGGCGCAATTGCGGACCCGCTTCCCGCAGTTGGTGGTCAAGCCGCTGCGTGGCAACCTGGATACCCGTCTGGCCAAGCTGGACCGTGGGGACTACGCGGCCATCGTGCTGGCGGCGGCCGGGTTGCAGCGTCTGGGGTTGGCGGATCGCGTCCGCGCGGCGTTGCCGCCTGAACTCAGCCTGCCGGCGGCGGGCCAGGGCGCGCTGGGCATCGAGATCATGGCGGCGCGCAACGACCTGGCGGCGTGGTTGCAGCCGCTGGCCAGCCCGTCAACCACGGCTTGCACCCAGGCGGAGCGGGCGGTTTCCCGCCGGCTGGGGGGATCCTGTCAGGTGCCGCTGGCCGCCTATGCCGTTTTGCGGGAACAAGACCTTTTCCTTCGGGCGCTGGTGGCCGAGACGGATGGTTCGCGGGTGCTGCGAGCCGAGGCCCATGGCAGCCCCGACGCAGCCGAGGCGCTCGGCGAATCGGTGGCCCAGGCCCTCCTTGCCCAGGGCGCCGGAGCCATCCTGGCGCGGTTGAACCAGCCATCGGATATCTGAAGGGCCGCATTTGAACGCGCGGACGACTGTTCTCCTTACGCGGCCTGCCGGCCGCAACGAGGCACTGGCCGCCCGCCTGCGTGCCGCCGGGCTGGACGTTACGTTGGCGCCGGCACTGGCGATTCGCCACCTGGCCACTGCGCGGCCGCAGCCTTCGGACGGTCACCTCTACCTGTTTGTCAGTCGGCAAGCGGTGGAGGCCTATTTCTCCACGGTCAGGGCGCAGTGGCCGGCCGACGCTTGGGCGGCGGCGGTGGGTGCCGCTACGGCGCAGGCCTTGCGCGCCTTTGTGCCTCCGGACCGGGTGCTTGTACCCGCTGAAGACGAGGCTCCGGATTCCGAGTCGTTGCTCGCGATCATCGATGCGCGAGCTCTCGCGCCGGGCGAAGCTCACATCCTGCGCGCCCGGCAGGGGCGCGACTGGCTGGCTGACCGGCTTCGCTCCCGCGGGTGGGCCGTTACCTGCCACGCGCTCTACGAACGCGTGGCGGCGCTGCTGCCGGGGGCCGTTTGCGAAATGCTCGCAATGCCGACGGGCGGCATCGTACTGCTGGCGACCAGCCTCGAAGCCCTGGATGCCATTGATGGCAGTCTGCGGCACTATCGACTGGAGTGGCCCGCCCGACTCGAGCTGGTGACGCTGCACGCGCGCATTGCGCGGCGTTTACAATGCTGGTACGCGGACCGGCCGCCGGATGCGTTGCACACCACGCTTAGTGCTCCGGATGATGCCGCGCTGTTTCAGACTATATTGGCTGCTTCCCGCCTGCTTCACTAGAAGGACCCGACCGTCGCCATGACCGATACCGAACACAGCACGTCCGCTTCGTCTGCCGAATCGAAATCCCTGTCGGGAACGCGCCAGGTTGCGCGGGGGCGCTGGCGGGGAATGTGGACGGCGATGGTCATGCTGGTGGTGCTGGCCGTGATCCTGGGCGCTGCACTCTATTATCAGCAGCGGCAGTACCGCGACCTGCATGCGGACTTGCTGCGGCAGCACGACGACAGTGCGCGCCTCGCCCGGGACACGCAATCGCAGGCGGCGCAGGCACTCGCCCTGGCCAAGCAGCAGGCGAGCCAGATAGAAGACCTGCGCAATACTCTTAATGGCGCGAACAACCAGATTCAGGAACTCGATCAGGCGCTGCAGATGATGACCGACAGCGGTTCGGATCTGATGCTTCTGAACGACATCGACCGCCTGGTGACCATCGCGCAGCAGCAGTTGGGCCTTGGCGGCAACGTCGCCAACGCCATCGTGTCGCTCGAGGCCGCGCAGGCGCAGCTCGCCCGGGCCAATCGACCCAGCCTCGCGGCCTTGCAACAAACGCTCAATGGGGACCTGGACCGATTGCGGGCCGTGGCCACCATCAATATTCCTGCCCTGACGGCCCAGCTTGATCGATTGTCGGATCTGGTTGCGACGGCGCCCCTGCTGGTGCCCGATGCGGCGGCGCAGGCCGCCCCCGAACCCGCCGGCGCAGCGTACCCAGCCCCTGAGGCTCCAGCCCATACCGAGGCCCCCGGCTGGCGTCACGCGCTGTCCCGCGCGTGGGGCTGGACGCGCAATACGGCCAGTGCGCTGACATTTGATCTGCGGGGGCTTTTCGACGTCCGTCGTGTCGATGATACGGCGGCGCTGCTCATGTCGCCCGATCAGGCGTTGCGTTTCCGAGAAGGCTTGAAGCAGCGCACCGTGACGGCGCAGCTTGCCCTCATGATGCATCAGCCCCGGATCTGGCAAACCGAACTGGCGCAGGTGGCGAAAGCCATCGACCAGCGTTACGACATGCATGCGGAATCGTCCCGTCAGGCCCTGAAGCTCGCCCGCAATCTGCACGATGCTCCCATCGAAATCCAGTTGCCGTCCGTGGACAACACCTTGCAGGCGATCGCATCGGCCCGCGATGCCGCTGCAGCCGAAGACTCGCAACAAGGTTCCGGGGACGGCGGCGCTGATTCCGACGATGACGCCCCGCCAGCTTCGCAGTCGCCCGTGGCGGCACCGTTCGGCAAAATCTGAGGGGTAAGCGATGCGGAGCTGGATCTGGATGCTGATACTGCTGGCGGGGGCCGTGGGCCTGGCGTTGGTACTGCATGACCATGGCGGCAATGTACTCATCGTCGCGCAGCCGTGGCGCATCGAACTGTCCTTGTCCCTGGCCGTCGTCCTGACGCTCGTGGCTTTCGTCGCGCTGCACTTTCTGCTGCGCTGCTTGTACTGGCTGGGCAGCGGTCCGGATCGCTTGCGGGCATGGCGCGGGCGCCGAGCCCAGCGCCGCGACACCGAACTTCTCGAAAGCGGCTGGATCAATGTGCTGGAGGGGCGTTACGTCCAGGCGGAAAAGGACCTTTCCACACTGTTGTCGCGCACCCGCTCGGCGGACCGCAAGGTTCTTGCCGGGCTGAGCGCGGCTCGAGCCCTGCACCTGCTGGGGGAATACGCCCGCAGGGACGCTGTGCTCAGAAAGGCCCAGGAGGGCGCCGGGCAGGATTCCCGCCTGCACCAGGCGGTGGACACGGTCACGGCCGAGATGTTCCTGGACCAGGGGCGCGCCGAAGAAGCGCTGGCCCTTCTGGAGCCTTGGCAGGATGCTTCTTCCCGGTTCCTGCACGGGACACGCCTGTTGTTGCGTGCGCACCGCCAGCTCGGCCATGCGCCCCGGGTCTACGCCTTGACCCGGCTGCTGCTGCGCCGCAGCGCCATCGATCCGACGCAGGCTCATCAGTTCATCTGCGAATCGGTGGCCGAGCGCATGTCCCAGGTCGACGAGGCCGGCTGGAAGTCGCTCTGGAACGACCTGACGGCAGGGGAGCGGGTCGATCCGGTCGTTGCGCTGGCAGGCGCCGCGGCTCAGGAACGTCTGGGGCATCCTCAGGAGTCGGCACGCATTCTCGAGGCGGCGTTGGGACGGTCGCTGGATGAACGCCTGTTGCGCGTGTATTCGCGCTGTGACGCCTCGCAGGCGACGGACCGCCTGGCGCATGCCGAGCTCTGGCTGAGGTCAGCGCCGAACCATCCCGGGCTGCTGGCCGCGCTCGGCCAGCTATGTCTGGCAAGCCAGTTGTGGGGGCAGGGGGAGCACTACCTGAATCGGAGCCTGGCTTTACGCGACGACATGCACATCCACGCATTGCTGGGCAATCTGGATGACGCCATGGGGCGCCACGATCAGGCATTGGTGCACTGGCGGCGCGCCTGCATGGCCGCCGACGTGGCCGCACCTGAAATCCCTCGCCTGTTGCCGGCCGCCGATACGCGCGCAGATCCCCGATTCGGGGCTGCAATGGGATCGGCCTCCGCCGCGTCGGCCTCATCCCCGGTGCCCGAGGCCGCGAGCGGCGCCTACTTGCACGATGCCGCCGAAGATGCTCCCGAGGCGGCGGCCGCGCCCTCAGTGCCGCCTGAACCGCCCGCTGCGAGCGCGGCGGTGCCGGGGGAAGAATATTTCGATACGGCGCCCATTCCGGGCGTCGACATGTCGCAGACCTCAGAGTCCACAGCGCCCGGCGATCCTCCTCGCTGACCGCGCTCCGAATCCGTCGCCCGCCCCGATTTCGTTTACCTTATCGCATCATTCCCGAGGAATTTCATGAGTCTAGATCGTGTGCCGGCCGGCACCAAGCTGCCGGAAGAATTCAATGTCGTGGTCGAAATCCCCATGAACGCAGATCCCGTCAAGTACGAGGTGGACAAGGCCAGCGGCGCCGTGTTCGTGGATCGGTTCATGATGACCGCCATGCATTATCCCTGCAATTACGGCTATATCCCCGATACGCTGTCCGAGGACGGCGATCCAGTCGACGTACTCGTGATGGCGCCGTTTCCCGTGGCTGTCGGCAGCGTGATCCGGTGCCGCGCATTGGGTGTGATGAACATGGAAGACGAGGCGGGCAAGGATGCCAAGCTGCTGGCGCGTCCGGTGGACAAGCTCTATCCTCCGTATCGCTCGATTGAGTCGACGTCCGATCTGCCGCCCGAGGATCTGGCGCGGATCCAGCATTTCTTCGAGCACTACAAGGACCTCGAAAAAGGCAAGTGGGTCAAGGTCCAGGGCTGGGCGGGGCTTGATGCCGCCCAGCAGGAGATCCTTGCGTCTGCGGAACGGTACGCGAAGGCCCACAAGGCTTGAGGACAGTATCTCGTCCGGCCGGTCCTGAGGACCGAACGGGCCGGATGCTGGTCAGGCCCCACCCATAAATTTTTGTCGCTGCCCCGGTTCAGCGAGCCGGGAGACTTGGAGATGCAAAATGGATGAAACCGTCATTCCCCGCCCCGTTGCACCTTCTCTGGTGGTGCACGGATCCAGCGCCCGGTTCCCGGTGCGCCGTATTTACTGCGTCGGACGAAACTACGCCGATCACGCTCGCGAGATGGGTGACACGGGCCGCGAACGGCCCTTTTTCTTCGCCAAGCCTGCGGACGCAGTCCTCAATGTGGCCGAGGGCTCCGAAGGCCTTCTGGCTTATCCGCCGGTCACGCATAATCTGCACCATGAAGTCGAACTGGTCGTGGCGCTGGGCGCCGGCGGCCACGATCTGACCGTCGAGCAGGCCGCCGCCAGCATCTGGGGTTTTGCAATTGGCCTGGACATGACGCGCCGCGATTTGCAAGCGGAGTCCAAGAAGACGGGTCGCCCGTGGGAGACGGGCAAGGGCTTCGATCATAGCGCGCCCATCGGACCTCTGCATGCGGTCAAGGACACTGGCCTGATGGCGTCTGGCCCGATCACTCTGTCGGTGAACGGCGAGGTGCGCCAATCGGGCGACCTTTCTGACATGATCTGGTCGGTTCCCGAGGCCATCGCCGACCTGTCGACCTTCTTTACGCTGCAGCCGGGCGACCTGCTCTTCACCGGCACTCCGGCCGGTGTGGGCGCGGTCGTGTCGGGCGACCATCTGGATGCTTCCATCCAGGGGTTGGGCCGCCTGCGTCTCCGTATCGATTGAGCTGATTCCCGGGGGGTCAAGGCTCCCCGGATGCTTTGAGCCAGCTCGGAATCCGCGAATAGTTGCGGAGTCGTGCTTGGGGCACACTGGGTCCATCACTGGAACCCGGAGCCCGGCCATGACTCAGTCGTCCCTTTCATTGTTGCGTGCCCGTCGTTCGGGCGGCGGCGTGCGCGCTTTGCGCCCGCCTGCAGCCGGCCCCGATCGTACTACGTCCCAGCTCGGCCAGGCCATGGTCGAGTACGTCATTGTCGTCGCCCTGGTTGCGGTGGCGGCCATCGCCGTCTACCAGCTCTTCGGCCAGGTGATCCGGTCGCAGACGGCGGCCATGGCGCGCGAGATTGCCGGCGAAGACGGGTCCGAACAGTCCCGAGCCGCCCAGTCGGCGGCAGAATCCGCAGCGGCTCAAACAGCCGCCAAATCGCTGAAGTCTTTTACCGGCAACGCCGCTGCGGGGCAATGAGATGGCGGCGGACAGGGCATTTCCCTGGGCTCGGCACCTCTCTCATGGACCCGGCGCGCAGCAGGGACAGGTCCTGGTTCTGGGCATGCTGCTGGCCGCCGTCCTGGCGTTGGCCTGGTTGCGCTACTTTGCCGTCGGCCAGGTGATCGCCGGCAAGGCGCGTCTGGTGCATGGGCTGGACGCGGCGGCGTACAGCGGTGCGTTGGTGCAGGCCCGAACGCTCAATTTTCTGGCGTACGTGAATCGCGCCCAGCTTGCGCATCAGATCGCCATGGCGCATCTGGTCACGCTGGGTAGCTGGGCGCATTTTGGCGGCACACAGGCCGATCGGCTGTTGCAGGCCAATCCGCCCGCTCACCTGATCGGCATGCTGTTTGGGGCGGACCATGGCCGGGCCTATCTTGCTGCATCCGAAGCCGTCGGGCTGGCCCCGCACGCTGGCGCCGATGGGGGGCCGGGACGGGCGTGGGCCGCGCATGATGCATTCATGCACGGCCATTTGCGCGACTTGTCGCGGGCATTGGTGCGTGGTTTGCCGCAGGCCCGCGAGGCCGCCATGCAGGCCGTGCTGTCGTCCCATTATCCGGAACGTCCTGCGGCGCTCTTTGATCTGCACGTCAAGGACGACGGCTGGAGCAGCCTGGTGCGGACACACGGTCCCGATGCCGCGCTTTTCGAATTCGTGCGGCGCCTGGCGGATTTCTATCCCTATCTTGGTCCGCGCAACCGCACGGTCCGCAACACTTGGGCTGTGGATCCGCGGTGCCCCGTGCTGCGCCATGAACTCCGGCGCCGGGGCGCCACGGACCTGGACGCCAATGGCCGCTGGCAGTCCGGCGACACGCAGTCCTTTCATGCCTTGCGTTCGAACCGCTGGATAGGCTGTTACTACCGCGAATATGCCATGGGCTGGGCATGGATTCCGGCGCAGGGTGGGGCAGTCGCACCAGGCTATTACACGGATGAGCCCCCGGAAAATTTCTCGGAGCAGGATTTCTGGCGTTGGGTCCGGGCGGCGACGCAGTGGGATCTGCTGGATGGCCAGGCCAATCCGCTGGGTAACTCCTATGCCGTTCGGGACCAACAGGACTGGGCTTCCACAGGACTGGCCGCCTACGAAGAGGTGGCGCCCGGCGGGACGGACGATGCCGCCTCGGGCTTTGTGGTGACTCTCACACTGCCAGGGCCGGAAGGCGGGATTCTGCATGCTCGCAGTGCGGCTGAAAGCCACTTCGTGCGGCCCTCTCGGCGTCCGGACGGACTGCGTGAGGTCCCGAACCTGTTTCATCCGTATTGGCATGCCAGGCTCGCCGCCGGCCTGGCCCCCTGACGCGGAGCACACCATGCGGATCGATCGTTTGCGCCAGAATCGCGCAGTTCCTGTCAGGCAGGGTGGCTGGCAAAACGGACAGGCTGTGATCGAGGGGCTGGTCGTGGCTGGCGTGCTGGGCAGCCTGGTGGCTGGCGGCATATGGTTGGGCGGATTACAGGATGTGGGACTGCAGCTTCAGCATGCCAGTCGGCGGGTGGCCTTTGGCCACGCTCATCAGGGATTGCAGCCGGATGATTTGTGGACCGGTGTGGACGGATATCTGGCATCGCCTGGACACGAATGGCGCACACGCCGGGGGGACAGTCTGGTTCATCAGGGGGATCGGGGTCCGGCCACCGGTTATGACAAGCTGTCCGTCCATGCGGCCCTGGAATCTCTGATGCTGCAGCCTTCGCGCCAGCCTGGCGATGACGTCGCAGCAGCGGCGCAGTGGCGGACCGAGTTGCGACTGGGGAATGCTCGCGTCTGGCGCGCAGGTGTCAGCGTCAGCACGGGCTCCGGACGGCATGCCGGGGGCGCGCTGCATGATTTTGACCGTGCCGGACTGGATCTGCACCGCGCAACCGCGATCCTCGCGGGCAGTGGCGCCGCCCGCGATGACGCGACCGTTCAGCAAACTCTGGCGAACAGTACGCAGGCATGGGGGCGGTTGACGGATGTTTCGCGACATGAGGGGCAGGCGCTCCAGCGGCGCCTGCAACGGCTGGACGG
This sequence comes from Castellaniella sp. UC4447_H14, assembly GCF_052978285.1. Taxonomy (NCBI): domain Bacteria; kingdom Pseudomonadati; phylum Pseudomonadota; class Betaproteobacteria; order Burkholderiales; family Alcaligenaceae; genus Castellaniella; species Castellaniella sp. UC4447_H14. Next base: position 581,648 of record NZ_CM129666.1, read on the forward strand.
AGCCTGGGGCAGGGCACATCCCGGCTGGGACTGGCTCAGTGCATGGGCGGGCGAAGTCCCCGCCGGGCGCCTGCGCCCCTGGAGTCGACCATGACGATCAACCGTATGCTTGCCGTTCCGCGTCGCTTCGAAACGGTCGGACGCTTCGTCGGGGCTTTACTGGGCCTTCTGGCGGGGCTTCCTACGGGGGCTGCCCCGACCTGGAATATGGCTGAGCAAATCCGCGACCCTGCCTGGATCTGGTCTCGACCCCAGGAGTATGACCTCTCCGGTGTCCGTGTCCGGCTCCAGCACTTCGAGGCGTCGATCGCTCCTGATCACGCGGCCAGGCGCCTGGCCTCCCTGTCGCCGCCGCGTTTCGTGCGGTTGCAGGTCGTCGGATCCTCCCTATGGCTGTCGGGCATGCCGATCGGGGAACACTGGATAGCTCACCTCGGAGGGACATCCGTCCGGACAACCGGCCTGGTCTCGAGCCTGATGCCCGGAAACGACAAGCGGGGGCCCCAACGTTTTGACGCGCGAATCCTGGTGCCCTGCGGTTCGGCTCCGGTGCTCCGAATGGCTTCCCGCGATCCCGTTGCGGCGTCCATCATTCGGGTCGAGTGTCGGGGATCGGAGCGACAGATACTGGGTCAGCTCCGCCGGCGGCTGCGCATGGCGCACTGGGAGCCCAAGGATGGGGTTGTATCGGCTTCCGGGCCGTTGGCGCGCGACTGGCGGCATTCTTCGGGGGCCGAGCTTTCGGTGTTGGCTGAAGTTCACCCATCGCGGATCGTGTTGACCTTCTGGCATCGTGTATCGGAGTCTCGCCCATGAAAGCACTGAATTTCGCCATGTCTCGTACGGCCATTCTGGCCGGTCTGGCGGCATTGACCGGTGCACTGGCAGCGGGGGCGTTGGCGCTGCATCTGCAGGCACGCGAGCGCGAACTGGCCGCCCAGGCTCATGTGCCGATGGTCGAGCGTATCGTCGCGGCTCGCGACCTCCCGGCGGGGACGCGGCTGGTCCCCGATCAGCTGGCCGTGCGCAGCTTCCCCGCACAGTGGGTGGGCAGCGACACGTTGCCGGCCGTGCGCCATGGCGAGCTCGAGGGACTGGTACTGACCACTGCCTTGCGGGCTGGAGACGCAGTGCTGCCCGTACATACCTTGCGGCCTCAATCGGCCTTCTCGACGCAGCTCGCGCCCGGCCGCAGGGCGATCACTTTTCCAGTCGATCAGGTGAACTCTTTGTCGGGCTTGCTGCAACCCGGTGATCTGATCGATCTGTACGTGTCTTTTGATCATCAGCGCAAGCGGCTGACGGCGCCGTTGCTGCAGGGCATGCTGGTGCTGGCGACGGGGCGGGAGACACGGATGGCCGAGACCGGGGGAGAGGGCTATTCCACGGTGACGTTGGATGCCGGGCCCGAAGACGTCGTCAAGCTGGTGGCCGCCCGACAGGGCGGCACGCTGACGGCGATTCTGCGGCACCCCGACGATGCCCAGCCGGATCGCCGCGCGATGCGGGGCGACCTGGCCGCGCTGCTGGGCTTATCCAATCCGCCGCCGCCCGCGCGCCGGCGGCCGGTGATTCTGTATGGCGCGTCGGACGCGCGCGCGCTGCCGTCCGCTGCCAATCCACCCTCGCGACCCCCCAACGGCTGGTTCGATCTGCCGGGGGTGGCGGATGGGCTGCTTGCAGCGTTGCAGGCTCCGGAGATTCCGGCGTCCGTTCGTACTGCCGACATTCCGGAACAGGCCGCCGTGCCTTTGCAGGGGGACGAACGATGACGCCGCGTGAACGATGTTCCAGAGCGCCTCGCCGATCGCGCAGGTCCGACGGGCCTACGCTCCTGGCTCGAGCGGCAGTGCTGCTGACTCTGGCCTTCGCGCCGCCGTCGCCGCATGCCACGCCGACCGCGCCGGAGACACCTCTCCTCTTGCAAGTCGGTGACGTGCGGGTACTCGGCATCCCGGGAGTGGCACGCGTAGCCGTCGGCGACGGCAAGGTTCTGAATGCGGTGAGCACCGATGATCGTGAAGTGATCGTGTTCGCCCGCCAGGCGGGTTCCAGCACCTTGCAGGCATGGACGGCGGATGGCCAGCAGCATCGCTATGTTGTCGAGGTGACGCCCGAAGGCACACGGCAATTGCACGAGGAGCTGCGAACGGTGCTCGAGCGGATTCGGGGAGCGCGCGTCACTTCGCTGGGCGACAAACTGCTGGTTGAAGGCGACGAGATCTCCGACAGTGACCGGCAGCGGCTCGCCGAGCTCGGCCGTCGTTATCCGCAGTTGCTGGATTTCACAGGAACCGTGGGATGGGATCAGATGGTATTGCTGGACGTCCAGGTCGTGGAGCTTCCGAGGAGCCTGTTGCGGGAGCTGGGTGTGCGCTGGACTCCTGCGTCGTCGGGTGGGCTGTCCGCGGGCCTCGGGTGGGACGCCGGCTCGCGCCGTTTTGCCGACCGGCCCGGCGAAACGGTCTTGCCACTGGCATTTCCGACCGCACCGGCTGCCGCCTACTTCGGGGTAAACGCACTGTTGTCGGCACAGATCAATCTGCTGGCCCAGGAGGGTCAGGCCGTCGTGCTTGCGCAGCCGCAGCTCCTTGCCCGCAGCGGCGCCACTGCGGAGTTTCTCGCCGGGGGCGAGGTGCCCTACGCGACGACCGACCGCAATGGCAATACACAGACTTCGTTCAAGCCATACGGCGTGTCGCTGCGGATCACCCCATCCGTGGAGCGCAGCGGAGCCGTCCGCTCTCGCATCGAAGTCGAGGTCAGCTCGATCGACCCGTCGCTGTCGGTGCCGGGAGGTCCATCACTCAAGACGCGGCGCACCGCAACGGAATTCAACGTACGCTCGGGCCAGACGCTGGCGTTGGCGGGGTTCCTGTCGCGCGATACGGCGAACAACGTGGATCGCGTGCCCGGCTTGGGGGCGCTTCCGATTCTGGGGGCGCTCTTTCGATCGACGCGCTTTCAACGCCATGAAACCGAGCTGGTCGTGTTGGTGACGCCCGTATTGGCCGGTGCCGATCATGAGGCCCTGCAGACGCGTGTTGATCGCACGCGGTCTGTCGTGAGGGGGGCGTTTCCCGTTCCCGCCCAGATCATGAATTCCCTTCGCGCCGGACGGCCCGCACCGACAGGCGGGCGGGGCACTGGCTGGAATCCCAGGGCAGGGGACCACAGGTCCCAGTGGCGCGGTTCAACCCAGGAGAAACCTCATGATCCCTGAATCCGGTTTTCAGCGGTTTGCAGCCCCGGCGTGTGTGGAGCTGGCGCTGACCTTCGAAGATGGGCGTCAGCGGCGTGAGCATCATGCATTGCCGCTACTGATTGGCCGTGATGCATCATGCGGCCTCGTGTTGCGTAGCTGGCGGGTCGCCCGCCACCATGCCCGCCTGGGGTGGCGCCAGGATGGCGTGTGGGTCGAAGACCTGGGAGCGCTTACCGGCACGGCGGTCAACGACCAGCGAATTGCCTCCTATGGCCCGCTTCAGCCGGATGACGAATTGGTGATCGGACCGTGCCAGATACGGGTGCTGGCGTCGGACCTGCTGGTGAAGCAAGGTGCGACGGCCGAAGCGGATGGCGTGCCCGTCCCGGCACGTGTGCCGGATTCGGCGGCGTCGTCAGTACCGAGGGCTATTCAGGAGCCGGTTCCGGGGGCGGAGGCGCTCACGGTCGATATCGGGACCGCAGCCCCGGACACAGGCGCAGCCGTGGCCGGTGGCAAGTCCTCGGCGTCTCCAGCCTGGAAGGCTCATCGCAAGCGGCTCCACGACGGCCTGATCGCGGCGCTACAGCTACGCCGGCAGGATATCGGCCATATGAGCGACGCCGCCCTGCGGGCTCAGGCCACCGCCGTGCTGGGCGAATTGATTGCCGCCGACCCCGGCCTCGATGGCGCACTGGACCCCGCTGTCCTGGTCACCGATCTGGTGAATGAGGCCGTCGGACTGGGTCCGCTGGAGCCCTTGCTCATGGATCCCGGCGTAACCGAGATCATGGTCAATCGGCATGATGAAATCTTTGTCGAGCGCGCTGGTCGCCTGGTGCCTGCGGGCACCACGTTCAGCAGCGAACAGGCCGTGTTGGGCATTGTCGACCGCATCGTCGCGCCGTTGGGTCGGCGAATCGACGATGCCGCGCCAATGGTGGATGCAAGACTGCCTGACGGTTCGCGAGTCAATGCCGTGATCGCACCCATCGCGTTGCGGGGCACAAGTCTCACCATTCGCAAATTCCCCTCCCGGCGCCTGACCCTGGGAGACCTGATGACCACGGGGGCGTTGGATCAGTCCATGGGGCAGTTCCTGACACACTGCGTGCGGCATCGCAGGAACCTGGTCGTCTCCGGAGGCACTGGCTCAGGCAAGACCAGTCTGCTGAATGTCCTGTCGAACGCCATTCCGGCCGGCGAGCGCATCATCACGATCGAAGATGCCGCGGAGCTCCGTCTGGACCACGTTCATCTGGTGGCCCTGGAGGCGCGTCCGGCCAATCTGGAGGGTCGCGGGCGGGTCGAGATCCGCGATCTGGTGCGCAACGCCTTGCGAATGCGCCCCGATCGCATCGTGGTGGGCGAGTGCCGGGGTGGGGAGGCGTTCGACATGCTGGCGGCCATGAACACCGGGCACGAAGGTTCGCTCACTACCTTGCATGCGAATAGCCCCCGCGATGCGCTGTCGCGCCTGGAGACCATGATCCTGATGGCGGGGATGGATCTTCCGCTGTCGGCCGTGCGGGAGCATATTGCCGCCAGCGTCGACTTCATCGTGCAACTGGTCCGGGTGGCCGACGGCCGGCGGATGGTCAGCGCTATCGTCGAAGTCACGGGTCTGGAGGCCGGGCGCATCCAGATGCAGGAGCTTTTCGTCGGCGAGTCGGGACCGCCGGCTGTTTTCACCGGATGCGGCCTGTTGCCCAGCGGCTTTTCCAACGGTGCCGCGCCGGATATGGCCTGGTTCGTGCAGCGCACGGTCAACGAAGGGCGTGCGAGTCTGCCGACCGGTTTGCCACGGGAGGATGCCGTATGTGGCTGATGCTGACGATCCTGTTTTCCGCAGCAGCGGCCGCGCTATTGGCGTGGCTGGTCCTGGGACGCATGTGGCGAGCCTGGATGGCATTCGATGACCAAGTGCGGCGTGACGCCCGGCGGACGCTGGATGCTTCGTTTCTGTTTCTGGACGAAGGCCGTCTCTGGCTCGCGGCGTGGGTGGCCGGTGCGCTTCTGACGCTGGCGATTCTCTGGTTGGGCGGCAGTCTCTGGCTGGCGGTGCCCGTGCTGGGCGGCTTGCTTGTGTTCCCCAGGCTCGCGTTGCGCGCTCTGCAGCGGCGCCGTGAGCAGCAGTTCGACGCGCAGCTTCCGGACCTGGTGCAGGCACTGGCCGGCGCGCTGCGGGCTGGCGCGGGCGTTCAGCCGGCGCTGCGGCACATCGTGACGCAGGCTCTGCCTCCGCTGTCGCAGGAATTTGGCCTGATGCTACGCGAGCAACGCCTGGGGCTGGGATTCCAGGACGCGCTGCAGAAGCTGCGCGAACGCATGCCGACCGAATCCTGCGGGTTGGTGGTTTCGGCCTTGTCCATCGCGGCTCAGACGGGTGGAAGCCTCGCCGACACCCTGGAGGGTATCGCTCAGACGTTGCGTGCACGCCAGCATTGGCTGGGTCGGGTCCGGGCGCTGACGGCTCAGGGCCGCATGCAGAGTCACATCATGGCCGGCTTGCCGATCCTCTTGCTGCTCGTGCTCTCGCGCCTGGAGCCGGAGGCCATGGATCGGCTCTGGTCCACGGCGCTGGGTTGGGCGGTGTTGCTGCTCATCTTCGTACTCGAATGCCTGGGGACCGTCTGGATCCGGCGCGTCGTTGCGGTCGAAGTCTGAAACCGGTCCGTATTCGGCATGGGGCCCCCTATCAGGAGTATCCGTCATGTTCTGGACAGGTCTGACTGCCGCCGCGTTGTCCGTGGCGCTGTGGCTCTGGCTTCTGGGCCATCCCTGGGTAGCCTATCCGGACAAGGGCTCCGGAACGACGGAATCGAAGCCACCCTTCTGGTGGCCCTGGGTGTGCGCGCTGTCTCCAGTGTGCGCGCCGTTCGTGACGTGGCACATGCGCCGTACCTTCGAGCGCTGGCGTACGCGCGCGGGTCTGGGAGCCCGCTGGTCAGCCCGCGAATGGTTTGCCGCGCGATTGATGCTGGCGGCCGGGGGCGCTTTGTTGTTGGGGGGCAGCGGCCTCGTCTCGGATGTGCCGCCGTCGTGGCTTCTGGCTGTCAGCGCAGCGGGGGGTGCGCTGGGTTATGCGTGGCCGGCGTGCTGGCTCAGGCGCTCGGCCTGGCGGCGGCAGCTTGTCATGATGCGCGAGCTGCCCTTCATGCTGGATCTGCTGACGCTTTGCGTCGAGGCCGGTTTGAGCCTTCCTTCAGCCCTTCAGCAGGTAGCGCGCCACGCGCCGGCGGGACCTTTGCGGGACAGCCTGAACGATGCGGCCGCGCTTGAGCGCACTGGGATGAGCCGGTCCCAGTGGCTGGCCCGATGGGCCGAGACCACGGATGTGTCCGGAGTGCGCAGTCTGGTACTGACATTGGCGCAGGCCGATCGGCTGGGCATGAGCCTGGGGCCGCTGTTGCGAGCCCAGTCGGCCCAGCAGCGCAGCGAACGCTTCCTGCGCGCCGAGAAGCTGGCGCTGGAAGCGCCCGTTCGCATGCTCTTTCCGATGGTGCTGTGCATCTTTCCCTGCACCTTCCTGGTCATCGGTTTCCCGGTGGCCGTGAAGCTTCTCCAGTCGGGGCTGTAGTGACTGCGGGACGCCTGAAGATCCGGATTGCCCGGACCTTTCGACAGCGCCTGCTCGGCGTGTGCGCGTGGGACGACTGGGACGCGCAATCCTGGGCACTTTGGCTGCCTCGCTGTCGTGCCGTGCAGACCCTGGCGCTGAGTCGACCGATCGATGTGGTGTTCGTCACGACCACGGGTGAACCCGTGCGCGTGGTTCGGCGTCTGCCCCCGCGCCGGGCTTGCATGTGCCTGCAGGCCTGGGGAGTGTTCGAATTCCCGCCCGGTTATTGCTCCATTCCGGGCTGGTCCGACGTGCTGTCGGATGCCGGGGGAGCCTTGAAGATCGAGGTGTAGATGGGATAGAAGCTGCAGTACAGCAGGGCGGTGATGAGGATATCCACCGGCAGGGCGATCCACCCCAGAGTGGACCCCGCGATACCCGCCTCAGCCAGCCGCTCGATCAGCCAGTGGAAGCCGAAGTAAAGCGCGGCCCAGCTCGCCACGTAGCTGACGATAGGCAGCTTGTTGCGCCAGCACGCGACCATGGAATAGAACAGGGCCCGTCGCAAGGGCAGCCGGTGCCAGCCCACGAGTGCCGGGGTATGCCAGAACAGCGCCGAGATCACGACATAGAACAGACCAAAAACGATCAAGGGGCCGGTCATGGCATGGGACAATGCAGCGTAGTCGGGCTTGTCCGCCTGCTGTTCGAGCGTGACCAGCAAGTCCGACCAGAACAGCATGGTCGCGATGGCGGCCGCCGTAAACGTGGCCGCCAGATAGGCCATGCCGAGCTTGAGCAACGGCCGTGCGACGCCCGTACCCTTGAGCGGCTGGAGCCACAGGGCTGGCAGCAAGCGGACGTTCCGTTCGAGGTTGCGACAGGCGCACAGCGTCAGGAAGGTCAGCAGAGGCGTGAGCGCTACCAAGGCGATCTGCCCCAGGATGGGGATCATCGATCCTATGTTGATGAGAAAACTGGTCGCAACGCTCCAGAACAGCATGGCCATGGGTTGGCGCCGGAACAGCGCATAGCCTTGGAGGATCCAGGACCAGCCGGCGCTCATCGGCAATATGGTGGCTTGCATCTTGGTCAGCCGGGCAGTGCCGGTGCGGGCTGTGCGCTGCGCAGCCTGAGGATTCGTTCGAAGTGGCGCGGATCGTGGGGTTTCAGCGTCTGCGCCGGGCGAGGCACGTGGAAGTCGTACAGGCGTGAAATCCAGAAGCGCAGTGCCGCGGCGCGCAACATGGCGGGCCAAGCGCCGCGCTCTTCATCCGTGAAGGGCCGCACGTCGTGATAGGCCCGGAGCCACGCATCCAGCCGCTTGTGGACGAAAGCGCCCGAGTTGCGCTGGATGCACCAATCGTTGACGCTGACGGCGACGTCGAACAGCCAGGCATCCCACCCTGCGAAGTAAAAATCGATGAAGCCGCCCATGTGGGGCGACTCGAAAGTGCCATCGAAAAGTACATTGTCCCTGAACAGATCGCAGTGCGACGGCCCCGATGGCAGTGCGGACGCCGGCCGGCCGGCCGCAAGGCTGGTCTGTTCCTCCAGACTCTGGCGCAGCAGTGCGGCCTGCCCGTCATCCAGAAAGGGATAGAGCGAGGGCGCGGTGGCTTGCCACCACGCCAGGCCGCGCAAATTATCCTGGTGAATCGTAAAGTCTCGGGCCGCCAGGTGAGCCTGCGCCAGGGTGCGGCCGGCGAGCGCACAGTGCGCGGGGCTCGGCTCGGGTTCATAGCCGCCCGACAGGCGCGTGACGATGGCGGCCGGCTTGCCGTTGAGCGCAGTGAGGCGCGTGCCGTCCTTCAGTGTCTGAGGCTGCGGCACAGGGACGCCGCGCAAGGCCAGGTGGTGCATCAGCTCGATGTAGAACGGCAGTTGATCGGCGTTCAGCACTTCGAACAGCGTGAGCACGTAGTGACCTCGATTCGTGTCCAGGAAGTAATTGGTATTTTCGATCCCGGCCGTGATGCCTCTCAGCGTGATGAGTTCGCCCAAGTCGTAGCGTTGCAGCAAGGTACGGGCGTTGTCGTCCGAGACGGAGGTGAAGACGGCCATGGGAGCGTCGAACGGCCCGGCGGGCCGGGCAAAAGTGGGTCAGCAGTGAATTTTAGACTAAATGGCTGGCGTGCCGGACCGCCCCCGCCCGGGACGCTCCCAGTCCTTCGTCTGCGGTTCGTTAAAATGGCGTTTCGCTACGGAATTCCATCATGTCTCAGTCTTCGTCCTGGCGGTTGTGCGTGGCGCCCATGATCGACGTCACGGACCGTCACTGCCGCTATTTTCACCGCCTGCTGGCGCCTTCCGCACGTCTTTACACCGAGATGATCACTACCGGAGCGCTACTGCGTGGCGACCCCGCGCGCCATCTGGATTTTGACGCGGCCGAGCATCCTGTGGCGCTGCAACTCGGCGGCAGCGACCGCCAGGCGCTGGCCGAGTGCGCCCGCATGGGCCGGCGCTGGGGCTACGACGAGATCAATCTGAACTGCGGCTGTCCGTCCGACCGGGTCCAGAAAGGTGCCTTCGGTGCCTGTCTGATGGCCGAGCCCCGGCTGGTGGCAGACTGTGTCCGGGCCATGCAAGATGCCGTGGACGTGCCGGTGACCGTCAAACACCGACTCGGGCTGGGTGATGATCAGTCCTATGATTTCGTCCGGGATTTTGTGGGCGCTATCTACGAAACGGGCTGCCGCGTCTTTATCGCGCATGCGCGCAATGCCGTGCTTAACGGTCTCTCGCCGAGGGAGAACCGTCAGATTCCGCCGCTGCGCTACGCCGATGTGCAGAACCTGAAGCGGGATTTTCCGGAGGCGACGATTGTCCTGAATGGCGGACTGATCGACCCCGCCGAATGTCGTCACTGGATGCAGGCGCTGGATGGCGTCATGCTGGGCCGCGCCGCCTGGCATCACCCCGAGATACTGGCCGAACTGGACCAGGCGCCGGTTCCGGCCGACGCTGCCCGAACCGATGAGGATGTGCTGGAGGCATTTCTGGCATATGCCCGTCAACAGCATGCAGCCGGTGTTCCTCTGCATGTCCTGGTCCACGGCATTCTCGGGTGGCGCGCCGGACGCCCTGGTGCGCGGCATTGGCGGCGCCTGCTGTCCGATCCCCGGCTGCTGAAGGTTCGGGGCCCGGAAATTTTGCGGGAAGCGTGGGCTGCGGCGCTGCCGGCGTGAACGCACCGGCGGGAATGGATCTCCGCCGGTGGTCTGCTCAGTTCTTTCGGGCAGGCTCCGACATATCCGACGGCCAGTCGCGGATATAGGCCTTGAGCATGTCGTTTTCGAACTGCTGGGCCTCGACGATGGCGCGTGCCATGTCGTAGAACGAGATCACACCCATCAGTGTCGGACCGTCCATGACGGGGATGTAGCGCGCATGCTTGTCCAGCATCAGCCGCTGTACTTCATCGGCGTCCGTGTTCGGTGTCACGCTGACCGGGGCATCGTCCATGATGCTGCGCACGGTGTAGTCACCCGATTGGCCGTTATGGGCATCCAGATGATTCATGATCTCTCGGAAGGTCAGCATGCCGACGAGCTGTCCGTGTTCCATGATCACCAGCGAACCGATGTCGAGCTGGCTCATGGATGCGATGGCGTCGCGCACCATCATGTCGGGGGTTCCGGTATAGAGCGTGTGCCCCTTCACCCGCAGGATTTCATTGACTTTCAGCATCGTGAGCCCCTTTGACGCGACCATGCGCCCAGTTTTGCCTATTGTGCATCATCCTCCGGCAGCACGGAAGCGTCGGCCTCGAAAAGCGCCTGCAGCGTCGGAGGTGCGCCGTTCAGTGTGTCGGCGAGTGCCTGGGCCACGGCCGGAGTCAGCCCCGGCTGCGTGCGATCGAAGAGCAGTCTGCCGACCAGCGCGCCTATGTCTGTCGTGTAGGGGTCGCACGCCAGCACCCAGTGCTCATCCTGGGGCGTTGGCACGACATAGCCCATATCGGAGAGCGCCGCGAGAATGTCGCGCAGCAAGTCTGAGTGCACGCGCAGGTGTCGGGCCAGAAAGTTCAGGCTGCGGCCGGGCGGCTGGCAGCTTCTTGCGTGCCCCAGAAGCTGCAGAATTCGCAATGCATCGGTGATTTGTTCGCCGGCGCGCCGTTGACGAATCGAGCGGTGCAGTCTGATCGCCGGCAGCAGCGAGGCAACGGTAGCGCCCATGAGCACGACCAACCAGGAGAAATAGATCCAGAGCAGAAAGATCGGGAGGGTCGCAAAGGCGCCGTAGATGACCGTATATGACGGAAAGCGGGTGAGATACCAGGTGAACCCGGCCTTCATGATCGTAAGGACCACCGCGGTGCCCAGGCCACCCATGAGCGCGTCGCGCCACCCCACGCGACAGTTGGGCACGAACATGAAGAGTCCAGTGAAGCCGAACACCGATACGGTGAAGGGCACGAGCCTCAACAACAGGCCCAGCCCTTCGGACAGGCTGCCGATGTAGCCCAGCGATTCCCGTGCGAGGATGGACGTGGCCCAGAGACTGGCGCCCACGAGGATGGGCCCGAGCGTAATAATGGCCCAGTACACCAGCAGCCGCTGACGCAGTGGCCGCTGGCGGACTACGTTCCAGATGTCGTTGAAGGCCGCGTCTATGGTCATGATCAGGAGGACCGAGGTGACGACCAGGAATGCGGTGCCCACCGCCGTCAGCCCGGAAGCCTGGGCCGCGAACTGGTTCAGGTAACGCATGATCGTGTCGGACACCGAGGGCGGCAGCAGGCTTTCGCTGAGGAAAGTCTCCAGCGCCCCATGGAACTGCCCGAACAGGGGAAAGGCCGTGAACAGCGCAAGCACCACGGCCAGCAGAGGCACGATGGCGAGTACCGTGGTGAAGGTCAGGCTGGAGGCGACCTGCGGGAGCTTGCGGCGGGCGGCGAAGTCCAGTGCGAAGCGCAGGACGTCCAGCACTCGGGCGCGCCGGACGGCGGCAGCGGACTGTACGGAAGAAGCAGGGCTTTGTCGCATCGCTGTTTCCGATCAGGGTTTCAGGTCATAATATCAGCATGGAAGCAAAACTCAGCCGCGGCTGGCGGACGCTGGCGGCGGGCAGCCTGATGGGGCTCATTGTCCTGTGCGTAGGATGGGAACTCTGGTGGGCCCCTCTACGTCCCGGCGGGACGCTGCTGGCACTGAAGGCGGTACCGCTGGTGTTTGCGGTGCGTGGCGTGCTCAAGGGCAGCTTGTACACCCTGCAGTGGACGGCGATGCTCAGCCTGCTGTATCTGATGGAAGGTGTCGTACGGGCTTGGTCGGATATCTCGGCCGTGTCGGCCGCACTGGCAGGCTTGGAAGTCGTCCTGTCCCTGGGGCTCTACGTGGGCGCGGTGCTGTATGTGCGGCCCGCCAAACGGGCGGCGCGGCATGGTTGACCTGTTTCAAGGTGCGCGGATCGGCTGCGGGTTCGCCACTCTCCCTTCCGATTTTTATTCCCGCGTGAGGCCCCGTGCGCTCACCGCTCCGCGCCTGTTGCACGCAAACCTTGACGTGGCCGCACTGCTGGGTCTGGACGAGGCGGATTGCGAAAGGTCCGCTTTTCTTTCCCTGTGTTCGGGCGCCGGAGAGCTGGCGCCGGACGCGGGTGCGCTGGCGACGGTCTACAGCGGTCATCAGTTTGGCGTCTGGGCCGGCCAATTGGGCGACGGGCGCGCGCACCTGCTGGGCGATGTGTCCAATGCAAGCGGCACATGGGAGATCCAGCTCAAGGGCTCAGGGCGTACGCCTTATTCGCGCATGGGCGACGGCTGGGCGGTGCTGCGCTCCAGCATTCGAGAGTATCTGGCCAGCGAAGCCATGGCGGGGCTGGGCATCCCGACGACCCGGGCACTCGCGCTGGTGGCGTCGGACGATCGGGTTATCCGCGAAACCCCCGAAACGGCGGCGATCGTCACCCGGGTGGCACCGTCGTTCATCCGCTTCGGGCATTTCGAGCACTGGGCCGGGTCTCACCACGAGCAACAAGCGCTGCTGGACTATGTGGTCGAACACTTTTACCCGAGCTGCTGGGTCGGAGCGGCTGGCGCGCGGGATATTCCGGGCACGGCCCTGGCGCTCCTGACGGAAGTGGTGCGGCGTACGGCCCGATTGATGGCACAGTGGCAACTGGTGGGTTTCTGCCACGGCGTGATGAACACGGACAATATGTCCATCCTGGGGCTGACGCTGGATTATGGCCCGTACGGTTTCATGGACCGGTTTTCGGCCGGCCATGTCTGCAACCATAGCGACACCTATGGGCGCTATGCCTGGAATGCGCAGCCCGGCGTGGCGCGCTGGAATCTATACCGGCTGGCCGAAAGCCTGCACGTCCTGGGGTGTGACATTCCGTCGCTGGAATCGTGCCTGCAACCTTTCGAATCTGAGTTCCTCAAGGCCTATCACGAGGGTTTGATGCAAAAATTCGGTCTTTCGGCCTGGCGGGCGGAGGACTCGACCCTGGCGAATGACTGGTGGGCTCTGCTGGAGACCCAGCATGCGGACTTTACGCTGGCCTTCCGATATCTGGCGTCTGCATTTCAGGACGCGGGTCCCTGGCTGGATCTGTTCCAGGACCCCGCCGCGGCGCAGGTCTGGCTGGATCGGTACGAGGCCCGGCTGGCCGGTGATGCAGGGGACGCGGGCGCCCGTCGGCGCGCCATGGATGCCGTCAATCCGCTCTACGTGTTGCGCAATCACCTGGCTCAGGAAGTGATCATGGCGGCCCAGCAAGGCGATGTGTTGCCTCTGGACCGCTTGTTCGGGATACTCCAGGCGCCGTACGAGCCCCATCACGATGGCGAGCCCTTTGCCCTGCCGCCGCAAGCTGACACGCCCGTGGTCGCGGTCAGTTGTTCTTCCTGAAAGTGTCATAATGCAGGGGTTATTCGTACTCCCCACCGCATATCGACCATGGCTGGCAATTCCCTGGGTACCTTGTTTCGCGTGACCAATTTCGGCGAATCTCACGGGCCGGCCATTGGCGCTGTGGTGGACGGCTGCCCGCCGGGACTGGCGCTGGCGGAATCGGATATACAGATCCAATTGGACCGCCGCCGCCCTGGCACCTCGCGCCACGTCACCCAGCGCCGCGAGCCGGACATAGTCGAGATCCTGTCGGGCGTGTTCGAAGGACAGACCACTGGCACGCCGATCAGCCTGGTGATCCGCAATACTGATGCGCGCAGCAAGGACTATCGCAATATCGCCGAGACCTTCCGGCCCGGCCATGCCGACTACACCTACTGGAAGAAGTACGGCATCCGCGATCCTCGAGGAGGCGGCCGATCCTCGGCGCGGCTGACCGCTCCCACAGTCGCGGCTGGCGCCATCGCGCGCAAATGGCTGCAGCAGGAACACGGGGTCGTCATTCGCGGCTACATGAGCCAGCTTGGGCCCATCCGGATTCCCTTCGAGTCGTGGGATTCCGTCGAGCAGAATCCATTCTACGCACCCAATGCCGGCATCGTGCCGGAACTGGAGGCTTTCATGGATCAGCTTCGCCATGACGGGGATTCCATCGGAGCCCGTATCGAGGTGGTCGCCGAAGGCGTGCCCGCCGGCTGGGGCGAGCCTATCTACGACCGGCTGGATGCCGACATCGCCCATGCGATGATGGGCCTGAATGCGGTCAAGGGGGTGTCCATCGGGTCGGGATTCGATTGCATTGCCATGCGGGGATCGGAACATGGCGATGAGCTCAGCCCGGACGGTTTCCTGGGCAATCACGCCGGTGGCGTCCTGGGGGGTATTTCCTCCGGCCAGCCGCTGAACGTCTCGCTGGCCATCAAACCCACCTCCAGCATCCGGATTGAGCGCCATTCCGTGAACAAGGCCAACGAGCCCGTCCTGGTACAGACGCTGGGGCGGCATGATCCCTGTGTCGCCATCCGCGCCACGCCCATTGCCGAGGCGCTCCTCGCCATTGTGCTCATGGATCACGCACTGCGCCATCGAGGCCAGTGCGGAACGGGATCGCTGCCAGCGCCCGGCGGGCTGTGACGCTGCCGGTCTTCCTCCCAGTTACCCGTAATACTAGGATGTCGGCTTGACTTGTCCAGCGCGGCCAGGCTGTCATAATAGTTTTGGCCGCCGGGCCGGCCGTTGCCGATGACAGCCTTGTGGACTGAGACAGGCGCAACTTCCTTTGCCGGCGCGATTGTTTTTTCGAGGTCACGACCATGCCCCAAACACTGTATGACAAGCTCTGGGATGCCCATGTGGTTCACCAGGGATCCGACGGTACCTGTCTCCTGTACATTGATCGCCATCTGGTGCACGAAGTGACCAGTCCGCAAGCTTTCGAGGGTCTGCAGCTGGCCGGCCGCAAGCCTTGGCGCATTGCGGCCAACCTGGCGGTATCGGATCACAATGTCCCCACCACCGACCGGGCGCAAGGGATCCAGGATCCGGTCTCGCGGCTGCAGGTGGATACGCTGGACCAGAACTGCGAAACCTGGGGTATCACGCAGTTCCGCATGAACGACCCGCGTCAGGGCATCGTGCATATCATCGGACCCGAGCAGGGTGCCACGCTGCCGGGCATGACCGTGGTGTGCGGCGACTCGCACACCAGTACGCACGGCGCGATGGGAGCGCTGGCCTTCGGCATCGGGACATCCGAAGTCGAGCACGTCCTGGCCACCCAGACGCTGCTCATGAAAAAAAGCCGAAACATGCTGGTGCGCGTGGAAGGCCAGCTCCCGTTCGGCTGCACGGCCAAGGACCTGATCCTGTATGTGATCGGCCAGATCGGTACGGCGGGCGGCACGGGCCACGCCATCGAATTCGGCGGCAGTGCGGTCCGTGCGCTGTCCATGGAAGGCCGCATGACGATTTGCAATATGGCCATCGAGGCCGGTGCGCGTTCGGGCATGGTGGCGGTGGACCAGACCACCATCGATTACTTCAACGGGCGTCCCTACGCTCCTGAGGGAGCGCAATGGGATCAGGCCGTTGCCTACTGGGGCACGCTTCACTCGGACGAGGGCGCCCATTTCGACCGCGTGGTGGAGATCGATGCCGCCCGCATCGAGCCTCAAGTGAGCTGGGGGACGTCGCCGGAGATGGTCACGACGATAAACGGCCGGGTTCCGGATCCCGAGGCTGAGGCCGACGCTGTTCGACGCAAGGGCATGGAGCGCGCGCTGCAGTACATGGATCTCAAGCCTGGCACTCCCATGGCGGCAATTCCCGTGGACAAAGTGTTCATTGGTTCGTGCACCAATGCCAGAATTGAAGATCTTCGAGCTGCCGCAGCTGTGGCAAGAGGACACAAGGTCGCGGCCAGCGTGAAGCTGGCCATGGTGGTGCCGGGATCCGGGCTGGTGAAGTCACAGGCAGAAAAAGAAGGCCTGGACCAGATATTCGTGGCGGCGGGTTTCGAATGGCGCGAGCCGGGTTGTTCCATGTGTCTGGCCATGAATGCCGACCGGCTGGAACCGGGCGAACGCTGTGCTTCCACGTCGAATCGAAATTTCGAAGGGCGCCAAGGACAAGGCGGGCGCACGCATCTGGTGAGTCCGGCCATGGCGGCCGCCGCCGCCGTTGCGGGCCATTTCGTCGACGTGCGCACTTTTTAATAGGATTCCATCATGCAAGCCTTTACGACGCATCGGGGCCTGGTGGCGCCTCTGGATCGGGAAAACGTCGACACCGATCTCATCATTCCCAAGCAGTTCCTGAAATCCATCAGACGGTCAGGGTTCGGGCCCAACCTGTTCGACGAGCTGCGTTACCTGGACCACGGCGAGCCTGGAATGGACAACAGCCAGCGCCCGCTGAACCCGGATTTCGTACTGAATCGCCCGCGCTACCGGGGTGCTTCCATCCTGCTCGGACGCAAGAACTTCGGCTGCGGTTCGAGCCGGGAGCACGCGCCCTGGGCGTTGCAGCAATACGGGTTTCGCGCCCTGATTGCGCCGTCCTACGCGGACATTTTCTTCAACAACAGCTTCAAGAACGGATTGTTGCCCATCGTGCTGCCGAGCGACGTGGTGGACAGCCTGTTTTCGGCCGTGGAACGCAGCTCTGGCTATGAGCTGACAGTGGATCTCGCCGACCAGCGCGTGACAGCCCCGGACGGCCAGTCCTGGACTTTCGAGGTGGACGGCTACCGGAAGGAATCGCTGCTCAAGGGCCTGGACGAGATCGGCCAGACGCTGCTCCACGCGGATCAGATCCGTGCCTTCGAGGCCCAGCGCCTCGCGAACCAGCCCTGGCTGGACAAAGCGGTTCCGGCAGCCCGCTGAGCGGGCTTTCATTCGCGGAAATCTTCATGACTTCTCGTATTGCAGTATTGCCGGGCGATGGAATCGGCCCGGAGATTGTGGCCCAGGCCGTGCGCGTCTTGCGGGCCCTGGATCTGGACCTGGAATTTGCCGAAGCGCCCGTGGGTGGCGCGGCCTATGCGGCACTGGGACACCCTTTGCCTCAGAGCACTCTGGATCTGGCGCTGAAGTCCGATGCCGTGCTGTTTGGCGCCGTGGGCGACTGGAAATATGACCATCTGGAGCGGAGCTTGCGCCCGGAGCAGGCGGTGCTCGGCCTGCGCAAGGCTCTGGGGCTTTTTGCCAATCTGCGCCCCGCCATCCTGTACCCTGAACTGGCCAATGCGTCGTCGCTCAAGGCCGATATCGTGGCGGGCCTCGACATTCTGATTGTGCGCGAGCTGACGGGGGACATCTATTTTGGTCAGCCGCGCGGTGTGCGGACCGTCTCTGACGGGCCGTTCGCCGGCGAGCGGCAGGGTTACGACACCATGCATTATGCAGAGTCGGAAATCCGTCGCATTGCGCACGTAGCCTTTCGGGCCGCGGCAGCACGCAGCGGCAAGCTTTGCAGCGTCGATAAGGCCAATGTACTGGAGACGTCCCAGTTCTGGCGCGACATCATGGAAGACGTGGCACGCGACTACCCACAGGTGTCCCTGTCGCACATGTACGTGGATAATGCTGCCATGCAGCTCGTGCGCGCCCCCAAAGCGTTCGATGTCGTTGTGACCGGAAACTTGTTCGGCGACATTCTGTCCGACGAAGCGGCCATGCTCACCGGCTCGATCGGCATGTTGCCTTCCGCGTCGCTGAATGCGAGCAAACAGGGGTTGTATGAACCCAGTCATGGCTCGGCCCCCGACATCGCCGGGCAAGACATTGCCAATCCTCTGGCGACCATCCTGTCGGCGGCCATGATGTTGCGGTATTCGCTCGATCAGCCGGCTGCGGCTGATCGCGTGGAAGCGGCCGTTCAGGCCGTCCTGTCCCGCGGTTTGCGTACAAGCGACATTCATGAGGCCGGAACCACGCGGGTTTCGACCTCCGGGATGGGCGATGCCGTGTTACAGGCATTAGAATAAGCAATTCCAGTTCATTTCTTTTGGTTTTGGTGGGACTTATGGCTCAAGCAGTCGGTCTGGTGGGTTGGCGCGGGATGGTCGGTTCAGTGCTCATGCAGCGCATGCGTGACGAAGGCGATTTCGCCTTTTTCGAGCCGGTCTTCTTCTCGACCAGCAATGCGGGCGGCGCGGCGCCGGACTGGGCGACGGGCGCGGCTGCACTCCAGGATGCCTACGACGTGGCGGCGCTTAAAAAGCTGCCCATCATCGTCACGACCCAGGGCGGCGACTACACGACGCAGGTCTACCCGAAACTGCGCGCCGCGGGGTGGACGGGGCTGTGGATCGATGCGGCCAGCACCTTGCGCATGAAGGACGATGCCATCATTGTGCTGGACCCCGTCAACCGCCCGGTCATTGACCGCGCAATGCAGCGCGGGGTCCGGGACTACATCGGCGGCAACTGCACCGTAAGCTGCATGCTCATGGGTCTGGCGGGCTTGTTCAAGGCCGATATGGTGGAATGGATGACCTCCATGACCTACCAGGCCGCCTCGGGTGGCGGGGCGCGGCATATGCGCGAACTGCTGACCCAATTCGGCATTCTGAATTCGGCGGTCCACGACCTCCTGAAGGACCCGGCGTCGGCCATTCTGGACATCGACCGGGGCGTCCTCAAGGCGCAGCAGGATGCTTCGCTGCCACAGGATAATTTCGGCGTACCGCTGGGTGGTAGCCTGATTCCCTGGATAGACAAGGATCTTCAGGACGGCATGTCGCGCGAAGAGTGGAAGGGCAGCGCCGAGACCAACAAGATACTGGGGCGGGGGCCGGGCTTCGAGACCTCCGCCATCCCGGTAGATGGTTTGTGCGTGCGCGTGGGCGCCATGCGCTGTCACAGCCAGGCGCTGACCATCAAGCTGCGGCGGGACATTCCCCTGGAGGACGTCCATGCGGCGATCCGGTCGGGAACCGAGTGGGCGCGGCTCATCCCCAACGACAAAGAATCGACGGTGCGCGACCTGACGCCGGTGGCCGTCACCGGCACGCTGGATATTCCCGTGGGGCGCCTGCGCAAGATGTCCATGGGTCCCGAATACCTGAGCGCGTTCACGGTGGGTGATCAGTTGCTGTGGGGGGCGGCAGAGCCGATCCGCCGCATGCTGCGCATTGCATTGGGCGAATTGTAATGGTGATTCCATACCGTCCGGATCTGCGTTCAGGCCATTTGCTGCGCCGCTGTGGTGCGGCATTGACGGTGTGGGGAGTGTTGGCCCTGGCGCCTTCACAGGCGGCCACATTCGGGCATGCGCGGCTGGCTTCGGCGGCGGGACAACCCTTGGTCGTCGTGGTGCCGGTGACCGGCCTGACGGCGGCGGATGTGCAGGCGCTGTCGGCCCGTCCGGCCCCCGCTTCGGCGTGGGTCCAGGCCGGGCTCACGCCGCCGGTTGCATTGGACAGCCTCACGGTTTCCGTGGCGCCAGGCGCCGGCGCGAAAACAGACCGGGAGTTGCATATCCAGTCCTCCCAGCCTTTTTCCGGCCCGCTCGCGGACATCCTATTGGATGTCAGGACGGCCACCGGGTCGGAGCGCTATCAGGTTTCACTCATCGGTCCGGGGCCGGCACGCGGGCTGGCGGCGGGCCAGCGCCAGGCGCGGCCCTCTGCGACATCGGGAAGGGCGCGTCCCGCTCTGGGAGCGGCTCGGGCACCGACCAGCGTGCGCCGCGTGCCGGTCGGCTCGATCCGCGTGCGTCGCGGTGACACCATGTTCGCCATCGGGCGGCGCCACGCCGTGAACGGCGTCTCCATCTACCAGCTCATGCTGGCCTTGCAGCGGGCCAATTCCCAGGCGTTCATACACCAGAACATCAATCTCGTGCGGGCCGGCGCCTCGCTCGCCGTTCCCGACGTTGCCGACATGCTGTCGATTTCGGATGCCGAGGCCCGTCGCCAGTTCGTGGCCCAGACCGCGGCGTTCAATCGTCTGCGGGAGCAGCACGCGAGTCGGGTGCCGGCGGCGCAGACTGGCGGCTCATCGGCGGGGGCGGTATCCCCATCCGCAGGGGCTGAGGCGCCTGTCACGAAACCCGCCCAAGGTGACCTTGTGCGTTTGTCGGACGGCAAGAACGACCAGGCCGACGCGCGAACAGCGCAGGGCCATGCGCTGGCTGATGCCGAATCCCGGGTGGGCCAGTTGCAGGACAATGTCCAAAACCTGAATCAGGCCCTACAGACGCAGGGCGAGGCTGCGCGCAAAGCCGTCGCCAGCGGTGCCAACGCAATTGGCGATTCCATCGAAAAAATTGCGGGTGCCATCAGCCAGGCCAGTCATGAGGCAGCGGCGCAGGCCAACGATCGCAGCGATCAACCGGCGACCGCCGCAGCCGCGGCAACCGGACCGGCCGTTGCCGCGGGGTCGGCGGCACCTCGCCCGGCCAATGGCGCGGCGGGTGGCGCGACTGCGGCCGGTTCCCGGGCATCCGCTGTCCGCAGTTCCGGGCCGGGAGCGTCTGCGCGCGGCTCCGCTGCACCGGCGACGTCTTCCTCGGGATCCGCTCCCATGACGTCCTCTGCTTTGGGAACTCCTGCCGTGGGAACTTCTACACAGCGAGCCTCTGCTCAGGACTCCGCTAAACGGAGCTCTACTGCGCCGGGGTTCGCACAAGGGACAACCGCTTCAACGCCGCCGTCTTCCGCCGGCGCCTCCGCTTCGGACGCGCGCCGGGCGGTGTCGCCGGAAAGCACTACGAGCTCTGCTGCTGGGCCGGCATCGTCGGCGGCTGCCGGTCCCTCGGCTGCCAAGGGCGGACTGTTCGGGGCCACGGACGCCCCTGCGGACGAGGCCAAGGCGCACGCCAACGCCGAGGCAACGGAACTGCATGCCAGCGAACAGACCCGGCATCGCGTGAACTGGTTGCAGGACCATCTGCTGGGCGTGATGACGGGGTTGCTCGCTCTGATCGTCTTTATCATCGCGTGGCTGTTGCGGCGCGCCAATACCGCGCGGGATGAAACGGACGCCGATCCCCGCGTGACCGAGGCCATGGTGCAGGAAAAGCTTCGGGATATTGATCTGGAACTGCCCCCTGCCCAACGGGGCTCGCCCGCCGCCGCGCCCGAGGCTTGACTGGTGTGACGGTCCGGAACGGGATCTGAGGCTGTGCGGATCGCACTCGGGCTTTGCTATGACGGCTGCTGCTGGCACGGCTGGCAGACGCAGCCCTCGCGGCTGACCGTTCAGGACAGGCTGGAGGAGGCGCTTGCGCGGTTCGTGGCGGCGCCCGTCGCCACCATCTGCGCGGGCCGCACGGATACCGGCGTGCACGCCTTGCAGCAGGTGGTCCATTTGGATACCGAAGCGCGGCGGCGGGACGAATCCTGGGTGCGAGGGCTGAACGCGCATTTGCCGCAGAGTATCGCAGTGCAATGGGCCTGTCCGGTGTCGTCGGACTTCCATGCGCGATTCGACGCCCGCGCCCGCACCTATTTCTATGTGCTGCGTTGCGCGCCGGTGCGCTCGCCAATCCTGGGCGGGCGGGTGGGGTGGATCCATGACCGCCTGGACCTGTCCGCCATGCGCGATGCAGCGGGTTGCCTCCAGGGCGAGCATGACTTCAGTGCCTTTCGCGCTGCCGAATGCCAGGCGGCAAGCCCTGTACGGACGCTGGAGGCGCTCGCGATCCAGGCATGGGGCGATTTTCTGGTATTCGAGTTTCGCGCCAATGCCTTTCTCCACCACATGGTGAGGAACCTGATGGGAACGCTCGTCATGATCGGTCGCGGACGACGCTCCCCCGACTGGGCGGCCGAGCTGCTGCGCTGCAAGGATCGGCGCCTGGCTGCGCCCACATTCATGCCGGACGGATTGTATTTGGCCCATGTGGCCTATCCGGCCGCACCGCAATTGCCATTGCTGACCGCTCGCGCTGCGATGCAGCATCATCTCGGATGGATGCTGCGGCATGACCGGTCGTGAGGCGAGCCGCGCGGAATGGGGCGCCCTGCGCAGCGGCTTTGGCCGATCGGGCCGATCCGGCTTCAGATAGAATGAGGCAAACTCTGTGGTAACGGACGGGCGGCGTTCGGACAGGACCCCCGGCATCGGCGACTTTCGGGCGGGATGGCGTCTACGGGCGGGACAGTTTTGGCGGCGACGCGGGGCAGACTTTCAATGAATCATTATCGTACACGTATCAAGGTTTGCGGCCTGACCCGGCCCCAGGATGTGGACGCGGCCGTAGCGGCGGGAGCAGATGCGGTCGGGCTGGTGTTTTATCCGGCGAGCCGACGTTGCCTCGCGCTCGATCAGGCGCGGCTGCTGCGTCTTCGCGTGCCAGCGTTCGTGACGGTCACGGCGCTGTTCGTCAATCCGCATCCGGATGACGTCCAACGCGTGCTGGATCAGATCGGCCCCGATCTGCTGCAGTTCCATGGTGAGGAGTCAGCGGAACTCTGTGATGGCTTCGGGCGGCGTTATCTCAAGGCATTTCGGGTGGGCGCCCCAGGACAGGACTCGGCGCCTGCACTTGCAGCGCGTTGCCGAGCCTACCCCGGGGCGGCGGGGTGGCTGTTCGACAGCTACAGCGCGGGCTTCGGGGGCAGCGGCCTGCGCTTCGACCTTGGACTGCTTGCGGACGTCCCGCGCGGCGCCGGCTTCCCGTCCAGCGTACTCTCGGGAGGGCTGACGGCCGCCAGCGTAGGCGGCGCCATCGAAGCGTGGCAGCCCTCTGCCGTGGATGTCAGCAGCGGTGTCGAGTCCGCTCCGGGGATCAAGGATGCGGCGCGCATATTGGAATTCGTGCGGGCGGTGAGGACGGCCGATACCGGGCAGGCGCGTTCAGTGCCTTGAACCGCTCTTCAGACCCGCACCATAGTGGCTGATTGTTGTCCTGAATTGCCGTTTTTTGACATTTTATTTTTTGTCGACGGCAATCACGGAAGCTGACGCTAAAATGATTGCGCTGCGGGGATCCCCCGAGCAAGCACCATCGATCGTAGACTGAACGCCTCATGACCACTGTGCAGACCCACCGGGCGGCACGTGTGGCGTGCGGTGCGTTGGCATTCCCCACCAAGGAGCTTCTTCATGATTCTGCATTCCGCGCTTCGCAGCCTGGTCGGCACCGTTGCCGTCGTGGGCGCGCTGGCTGCCGTTCCGGCACAGGCCCAATCCGTCGCTGTGACTTCGATCGTCGAGCA
This sequence comes from Castellaniella sp. UC4447_H14, assembly GCF_052978285.1. Classification (NCBI taxonomy): domain Bacteria; kingdom Pseudomonadati; phylum Pseudomonadota; class Betaproteobacteria; order Burkholderiales; family Alcaligenaceae; genus Castellaniella; species Castellaniella sp. UC4447_H14. Next base: position 604,948 of record NZ_CM129666.1, read on the forward strand.
TCCCGCTCTGGATGCCGTCAAAGACGGCGTGCATGAAGCACTGGCTACAGCCGGCTATACCGAGGCCAAAGGCCTGAAGTGGCAGTTTCAGACGGCGCAGGGGAACAACGCGATCGCGGCACAGATTGCCCGCAAGTTCGTGGGTGACAAACCTGACGTGATCGTGGCCATCGCCACACCCACGTCGCAGGCGGTGGTGGCGGCGACCAAGACCATTCCGGTGGTGTTCTCCGCCGTGACGGATCCGGTGGCCGCACAGCTTGTGCCCGGTACCGGCCCGTCGGGCATCAATGTGACCGGCGTTTCGGATGCGTTGCCGCTCCAGAAGCAGATCGACCTGATCCGCAAGGTCGTTCCCAACGCCAAGAAGATCGGCATGGTCTACAACCCCGGGGAAGCCAATTCCGTGGTGGTGGTCAAACAATTGCGCGAGCTTCTTCCAAAGGCCGGGCTGACGCTGGTCGAAGCCACCGCTCCGCGCACCGTTGACGTGGGGGCTGCTGCGCGCAGCCTCGTCGGCAAGGTCGATGCCATCTACACCAATACCGACAACAACGTTGTGTCGGCCTATGAGGCGCTGGTCAAAGTGGGCGAGGCGGCCAAGATTCCGCTGATCGCGGCTGACACCGACAGCGTGAAGCGTGGGGCGATCGCGGCGTTGGGTGTCAACTACCACGACCTCGGGGTGCAGACTGGCCAACTCGTGGTGAAGATTCTGAAGGGTGCCAAGCCGGGCGACCTGCCCTGGGAAACCAGTTCCAAGCTGGAACTCTACGTCAATCCCGGGGCGGCCGCACGGCAAGGTGTCACACTGCCGGATTCGCTCATCAAGTCCGCGACCAAGGTCGTCAAGTAACCGACCCGTCGCCGCATGTCTGTTTATTCCTTGTGGGGCTCCCTCGAGATCGGCCTGATCTTCGGCCTGGTCGCCTTGGGAGTCCTGATCTCCTTTCGTGTCCTCAATTTTCCCGATCTGACGGTCGACGGCAGCTTTCCGCTGGGCGGAGCGGCCGCGGCGATCCTGATCCACCACGGCTACGATCCGTTCGTGGCCACCGGGATCGGTACGCTGGCAGCGGGCTTCGCCGGCGTGATCACCGGGTGGCTCAACGTACGGCTGAAGATCATGGATCTGCTGGCCAGCATCCTGATGATGATCGCCCTGTATTCCATCAATCTTCGAGTGATGGATGCTCCCAATGTGCCGCTGATCACGGAATCCACCGTGTTCACCGTCCTGCAGCCCGCAGGCTTGCACGACTACGTTGCGCGGCCGCTTATCCTGCTGGTGCTGGTCGTGGTGGTGAAGCTGGCCCTGGACTGGTTTTTTGCCACCCAGGTGGGCCTGGCCATGCGTTCAACCGGATCGAACCCTCGCATGGCGCGTTCGCAGGGCATTCGTACCGGCAATATGGTGTTGCTTGGCATGGGTATTTCGAACGCGCTATGTGGCCTGGCCGGGGCGCTTTTCGCGCAGTCGCAGGGTGGTGCCGACATCTCCATGGGGATCGGAACGATCGTGATCGGCCTGGCAGCCGTCATCATCGGGGAATCCATTCTGCCCAGCCGCCGGCTGGCCATCACTACGCTGGCCGTGGTGATCGGTGCCGTGTTGTATCGGTTCTTTGTCGCGCTGGCGCTGAACGCGGATTTCGTGGGCCTGAAGGCTCAGGACTTGAACCTGGTCACCGCGGTGCTGGTGACCGTGGCGCTGGTGATTCCGCTGATCAAACAGCGCCTGCGCAGAAAAAGGGTTGAGTGATGTTGAGCGCGCAAAATCTGGAATTGACTTTCAATCCCGGCACCCCGATCGAGACGCAGGCCTTGCGCGGGATGTCGCTGGACATCCCGGCCGGCCAGTTCGTCACGGTCATTGGCTCGAACGGAGCCGGGAAGTCCACCTTCCTCAATGCCATCTCGGGCGAACAGACGGTCGATGCCGGATCCATCCTGATCGATGGCGAAGACGTTACGCGCCAGCCGGTCTGGGACCGGGCCCACAAGGTCGCCCGGGTGTTCCAGGACCCCATGGCCGGCACCTGCGAGAATCTGACCATTGAAGAAAACATGTCGCTCGCGCTGGGGCGAGGGCAATTCCGCAGCTTGCGCCTCGCGGTTCGCGAGGAGATGCGGGTGCTGTTTCGCGAGCGCCTGGCGATGCTGGGGCTGGGACTGGAGCGCCGGCTCACCGATCGCATCGGTTTGCTGTCCGGCGGGCAACGCCAGGCCGTCAGCTTGCTCATGGCCTCTCTTCGCCCATCGCGCATTCTGCTGCTGGACGAGCACACGGCGGCGCTGGACCCCCGCACCGCGAAATTCGTGCTGGACCTCACCGAACGTATTGTGGCCGAGCACGGGTTGACCACGATGATGGTGACCCACAGCATGCGTCAGGCCCTGGATGTGGGCGACCGTACGGTCATGCTCCACCAGGGGCGCGTGGTGCTGGATGTATCGGGCGATGTACGACGCGGCCTGGATGTTCCGGATTTGCTGACCATGTTCGAGCGAGTTCGCGGCGAGGAGTTGGCGGATGATTCATTGCTGCTGAGCTGATTTTTGGGGCGTTCGCCGCCTCCGCATTCGCGCGAGCTCTCGCCTTGTTCCAATTGCCACTGCAAGGCCTGTAAACCGTTTTGACAAAAAGCGTCCATTTCGTCAAAATGGCCGGATGTCGCAAAAACTGACCGCTGAGGCCATCGCGGCGCGGCGCACCCACATCCTGGATGCGGCGCGGTGGTGCTTCCTGAACTTCGGATTTTCCCGCACCTCGCTGGAAGAAGTGGCCCGTCGTGCGGCACTCTCCAGGACGTCTCTCTATCAGGTGTGTCGTGACAAGGAAGACCTTTTCATCCAGGTTTTCGACGACTGGCTGCTGACCCGGCTGCCGGCGGCGTGGGCCGCGGCGGCTGGCCCCGGGCCAGCTCGCGCCCGCCTGCAGTCCATTTGCCAGATCATGCTGCTGGATCTCTGGTCGGAAATGGAGGTCGCCCCCATGGCGGGCGAATTCCACGACGTCTGCGAGCGCCTAGGGCCGCAGGTCGCTCAGCGCCATCGGGAAGGAATGCGCGAGTGCGTGGCGCAGGTTCTGGGAGATCCCGAACTTTCCCTGGTGTTTCTGCTGGCGCTCGAGGGGCTGCTGTCCGACCGTCCGCCGCTCGAAATACTGTCCCTACGGGTCGCGGTTCTGGTGAGCCGTTTCACGGGGCCAACCGCATGAAAAGGATTGCGATCCTCTCAGCGGCCGGCTGGTTTTTCACTTTATACTCAAGCTTTGCCTGCGCCTTCAGGCATGCTCCGGTCGGGCCGCGGCGGGCCGCGCTGTCGTGCTGCATCGACGTCAACTCAAAATCCAAAAACTCAGGAGCTTTTCGTATGGCTTTTCGTACCCCGACCGCCGCTGGCGCGTTGCGGCCTCTGGTGCTGGCCTCGGTACTCGTGTTGGCGGCCTGTGGCCAGAAGCCACAGCAGAACCCTGGCGATATGAAGATCCCGGTCAGCGTCGTCCAGATTCAACCGCAACCGACTGTTGTCAATACCGAGCTGCCCGGGCGTGTCCAGGCCATCGAGGACGCCGAGGTCCGCGCGCGCGTCAACGGCATCGTGCAATCCATCGATTTCCAGCAGGGCAGCGAAGTCAAAAAGGGCCAGCTCCTGTTCACCATCGATCCGGCCCCATATCGGGCCGCTCGGGACCAGGCGGAAGCCCAACTGAAGAACGCACAGGCCGCGGACTATACGGCCCAGCTCCAGGCAAAGCGCTTTGCCGCTCTGGTGAAACAGCATGCCGTCGCGCAGCAGGATTATGACAACGCCGTGGCGCAGTCTCGCCAAACGGCCGCCAACGTGGCCGCAGCCAAGGCTGCACTGGAAACGGCGGGTATCAATCTGGACTATACCCGCGTCACGTCGCCCATCGACGGGCGCATCGGCAAGTCGCTCGTGACGGTGGGAGCCCTGGTGAGCGCCACATCAGCTACCGCTCTGGCGACGGTGCAACGCCTGAATGAGGTCTATGTGGATATCACCCAGCCGGTCGCGCAGCTGTCGACTTTGAGGCGGCAGCTCGCCGAAGGGGTCCTCAAGCCGGACGCGCAGGGCAATACGCAAGCCGAGGTCCTGCTTGACGACGGCGACACCTATCGCCACCCGGGCAAGCTGCTGTTTTCCGGGGTGTCGGTGGATCCCGGCACTGGACAGGTCAATCTGCGCGCATTGTTTCCCAACCCGGAACAGATCCTGCTCCCCGGGCTCTATGTTCACGTGCGGCTGATCCAAGGAGTGGATCAGAAGGCGCTGGTGGTGCCGGAACAAGCCATCCAGCGCACGGCCGATGGCCGCAGCACCATCGTCAAGGTGACTGACGGCAAGGCGAACTTCACACCGATCGAAGTGGGTCCCCGCTCAGGGCAGGGGTATATCGTGTATCAGGGCCTGAAGGCGGGCGATCAGGTCGTGGTAGAGGGCTTCCAGAAGATTCGTCCGGGCGCACCCGTGCAGCCCATGCCCTGGAAACCTGCTGGCGCGGCGGGCCCAGGCGGTGCCGCCCCGTCCGTCCCGGCATCCGGAGCAAAACAGGCTGGGGACAAGGCCTCCGGCAAGAGCGCCCCCCAGGGTCAGTCGCATTGAGCGGCCTGACCCACTGATCATCCTCCGGTTTCCTCGCGAGCATTCATGCCACAGTTCTTCATCGACCGACCGATTTTCGCCTGGGTGATTGCGTTGGCCATTGCGTTGGCCGGCATCCTGGCGATTCCCAACATGCCGGTGTCGCAGTACCCCGAGGTCGCGCCGCCCACGGTCAATATCCGGGCTGTTTATCCCGGCGCATCTGCGTCGGAGGTCGCCACCAGCGTTTCCAGCATCATCGAGAACCAGCTCAATGGCGCCAAAGGCCTGCTGTATTACGAGTCCGTCAGCGATTCCAACGGGCAGGCGCAACTCACGGTGACGTTCGAGCCCGGCACCGATCCGGACCTGGCCCAGGTGGACGTGCAGAACCGCCTGGCCAACGTGACGGCCCGGCTGCCGGCCCCCGTCGTGCAGCAGGGTATCCAGGTCAGTCAATCGAACTCCAACTTCCTGATGGTGGTCACGGTCTCGTCCAAGGACGGTTCCATGGATCAGACCGCGCTGGCCGACTACATCACGCGCAACATCCAGAATCCCATGTCCCGCGTGAAAGGTGTGGGAACCTTCCAGTTGTTTGCCGCCCCCCGCGCGATGCGAGTGTGGCTGGATCCGCAAAAGCTGGTGGGCTACAACCTGAGCGCCGCCGACGTCAACAATGCGATCGCGGCGCAGAACATGGTGGTGTCGGGCGGCCAGCTCGGTTCACCGCCCAATCCCGATTCCCAGCGCACCACGGCGCCGCTGATCGTCAATGGACAGCTCAAGACCCCCGAGGAATTCGGCGCCATCATCCTGCGCGCCAATCCGGACGGTTCCACGGTACGGATCCGTGACGTGGCCCGTGTGGAGCTGGGGTCGGACAACTATCAGTTCGGTGCTCGTCTGAACGGCAAACCCACGGCCGCTTTTGCATTGTCGCTCACGCCGACCGCCAATGCGCTGGAGACGGCGCGTCTGGCCAAGGCGAAGATGAAGGAACTCTCGCAGTTCTTCCCGGAGAACATCACCTACGCGATTCCTTACGACACGTCTCCCTATGTGGAACTGTCGATCGATCAGGTCGTGGAGACGCTGTTCGAGGCCATCTTCCTGGTATTCGTGGTGATGTTCGTCTTCCTGCAGAACATCCGCTATACCCTGATCCCGGCGCTGGTGGTCCCGGTGGCCATTCTGGGCGCCTTTGCGGTGATGTTGGGGCTGGGATTCTCCATCAATGTGCTCACCATGTTCGCCATGGTCCTCGCCATTGGGATTTTGGTGGACGACGCCATCGTGGTGGTCGAGAACGTCGAGCGCATCATGGCGGAAGAGGGGCTGCCGCCCAAGGAAGCCACCAAAAAGGCCATGCCGCAGATCACTGGCGCCATCATCGGCATTACGCTGGTGCTGACCACTGTGTTCCTGCCGCTGGCCTTCATGTCGGGGTCGGTGGGGGTGATCTATCGCCAGTTCTCGGTGGCCATGGCGGTGTCCATCCTGTTCTCGGCTTTCCTGGCGCTGAGCTTCACGCCCGCGCTGTGCGCGACTCTGCTCAAGCCCGTTCCCAAGGGCCACCACGAATCCAGGGGAGGCTTTTTCGGCTGGTTCAACCGGGGCTTCAATCGCACCACCCACGGCTATACGCACTGGGTGAGCCGCAGCCTGAAGCGCACGCTGCGCCTGATGCTGCTGTTCGTGGTGCTGGTGGCGGCGCTGGGCTGGATGTACGCCCGCCTGCCCACCTCGTTCCTGCCTGAGGAAGACCAGGGCTACGTGATCGCCAATATCGAATTGCCTTCGGGCTCCAGTTCGAACCGGACCGTGGATGTCATCAAAAAGGTCGAGCACTATTTCATGAGCCTGCCCCAGGTGGCCAACGTCATCGCCGTCCAGGGCTTCAGCTTCAACGGCAATGGCCTGAATGCGGCCATTGCCTTCGTTCCGCTCAAGGACTTTTCCCAGCGCAAGGGGCCGGGCGATTCGGCGCAGGCGATTTCGGGCACGGCCATGGGGAAGCTTCTGTTCGGGTTGCCGGATTCCATGGTGATCTCCATCACGCCGCCGGCCATTTCATCGTTGGGCAATGCGTCCGGCTTCGACATGCGGCTGGAAGACCGCAGCGGCGTCGGGCATGAGGCGCTGGAGGCGGCCGCGCAGCAACTTCTCGGCCTGGCGGCCCATAGCCCCGTCCTGGCGCAGACCCGCATTATCGGGCTTGGACCCGGACCGGAGCTGCAGGTGCGGATCGATCGCGCGAAGGCGGCTGCGCTCGGTGTGGATTTCTCCGAGGCCGCGAACCTTATTTCGACCGCCATCGGTTCGTCCTATGTGGGCAAGTTCACGAACCAGGGCTGGGTGCAGAATGTCTGGGTGCAGGCCGATGAAAACGACCGCATGAATCCGGACGATATTCTGCGCCTGAACGCGCGCAACGCGAGCGGCGCGATGGTGCCCCTGTCCTCGTTCGTGACCCTGACATGGACCCGTGGTCCGGTTCAGGTGGTGCGGTACAACGGTTACGAGTCCGTGCGCATCGGTGGATCGGCGGCGCACGGCTATTCCACGGGCCAGGCCATGGCCGAGATGGAAAAGCTGGTGGCGCAACTGCCGCCGGGCCTGGGCTATGAATGGACGGGGCTGTCCTACCAGGAGGTCCAGGCCGGAAACCAGACCGCCATCCTGTTGGGGCTGTCGGTGCTGGTGGTCTTCATGGTACTGGCCGCCCTGTATGAAAGCTGGGCGATTCCTCTGTCGGTCATGCTGGCGGTGCCCTTGGGCATGCTGGGTGCCGTGCTGCTTAGCAGCATCATGGGCAAGGACAACGACGTGTACTTCCAGGTCGGCATGGTGACGGTGATCGGGCTGGCCGCCAAGAACGCCATCCTGATCGTGGAATTCGCCAAGGACCTGTACGCTAGCGGAGCCGGGCTCATGGAGGCCTCCATCGAGGCGGCTCGCCTGCGGTTCCGGCCCATTCTGATGACGTCTTTCGCCTTCATCCTGGGCGTGGTCCCCTTGGTGATCGCCTCGGGCGCCGGCGCGGCCAGCCAGAATGCCGTCGGGCTGGGAGTGATGGGCGGGATGCTCGCTGCGACACCGCTGGCCGTCATTTTCGTGCCGACTTTCTTCGTGGTGATCCTGAGGCTCTTCCGGACCAAGCCCAAGCTGCTCGGACATCAGGCGCCGCACATTCCATCTGCGGAAGTCACTCGTGAAGGAGAGCAGCCGTGAGGATCCGCATACTGCAGGGGCGTCCCTGGTTGGCTTCCATGTTGAGCCTGGCGCTGGGCGCCTGCTCGCTGGCACCCGCGTATCACCGGCCTGACGCGCCGATTCCCCAGCAATATCCGGGTGCTGCCGTGCAGGATGCCGCAGCGGCCCTGCCGCCTTGGCGCGACTTCTTTCGGGATGCGCGCCTGCAGGCCCTGATCGAGCTGGCTCTGAACAATAACCGCGATTTGCGCGTAGCCGTGCAGCGTGTCGAGCAGGCGCGCGCCCAGTTCGGCATTGCACAGAGCGATCGCCTGCCGACCATCGGTGTGGAAGGCACCGGGCAGGCCACGCGCCTGCCGGCCAACATGCGGAACGGCGGGCCCGATTCACCGTCCGTAGGCCGCAGCTACATCGCCGGCGTGGGGATGACGGCCTTCGAGCTGGATTTCTTCGGCCGCGTCCGCAATCTGAGCGAGGCGGCCTATCAAGAATACCTGTCCAGCGACCAGGCGCGGCGGACGGTACAGCTCAGTCTCATCGCGCAGACGGCCGAGGCGTACTTCAACCTGCGTACTTCCGAGGCCATGCACGACCTGATGGTGAAGACCCTGCAGGCGCGCCAGGGCACGCTGGACCTGGTCAAGGCGCGTTTCAATGTGGGTGTTGCCTCGGATCTGGACCTGGCTCAGGCGCAAGGGCAGGTGGACTCGGTACGGGCGGACCAGATCGCCGCCGAGCGCAGCATGGCCCAGGCCACCAACGCGCTGCAGTTGCTGCTTGGCACGCCGATCCCGCCGGACCTGCCGCCAGCGGCGCCGTTCGGACGCGAGCAACTGGTGGCGGCCCTTCCGGCGGGCCTGCCCTCGCAATTGCTGGAACGGCGGCCCGACATCATGGGCGCGGAGCATGACCTGAAAGCCGCGGATGCTCAGATCGGCGCGGCGCGAGCGGCCTTCTTCCCGCGCATCACGCTGACCGGGCTGTTGGGCTTCGCCAGCCCAGAATTGGGCGGCCTGTTTGCGAGTGGACAACGTTACTGGCAGTTTGGTCCGCAGATCCAGGCGCCGATATTCTCGGGTGGCGTCAAGGGCAGTCTGGACTTCGCCAAAGCCTCCCAGCGTATTGCGGTAGCCTCTTATGAGAAGGCCATCCAGACCGCTTTCCGGGAGGTTTCGGATGGCTTGGCGGGGGAGGCCACCTACAGCCGCCAGCTCGATGCGCTGCGCAGTACAGAGGACACGGCCTTGCGGGCGCTCAAGCTTTCGCAGGTGCGCTATGAAACCGGGGTGGACAGTTTCCTGCAGATCCAGACGGCCCAGATCACGTTGTACGGCATTCAGCAGCAGTTCATCCAGGTGGGCGCGAACGCCCTGGCCAATCGTGTCGAACTCTACAAGGCGCTCGGCGGGGGGTGGGATCCACGGGACGTGAAACAGCCAAAGGACGAGGGTTGAGATGGAACTGGGCGTCAATATCGATCACGTGGCCACCCTGCGGCAGCAGCGGTTGACCGTTTATCCGGATCCGCTGCAAGCTGCTTTGCGGGCGGAGGATGCGGGTGCCGACCTGATCACCCTGCACCTGCGGGAAGACAGGCGCCACATTCAGGAAGCTGACGTGCGGGCCATCCGCCCGGCGCTGCGCACCCGGATGAACCTGGAATGCGCCATCACGCCCGAGATGCTGGCCATCGCCTGCGATATCCGGCCCCAGGATGTATGCCTGGTGCCTGAAAAACGACAGGAGCTGACCACCGAAGGAGGGCTGGATGTGGCGGCGCACTACGATCAGGTGCGGGAGGCCGTGTCACGCCTGCGGGATGCGGGCATCCGCGTATCCCTGTTCATCGATCCGGAGGCCGCTCAGATCGAGGCCGCCGCGCGGACCGGTGCCGAAAACATAGAGCTGCATACCGGCGCTTTTGCCAACGCGCCGGATGCGGCCGGCCAGGGCGCGGAGTTGCAGCGTCTGCGCGCGGCCATCGCGCTGGGCGTGGGCCACGGTCTGCGTATCAACGCGGGACACGGGCTGCATTATGGCAATGTACAGACGATTGCCGCATTGCCCGGGATTGCCGAACTCAATATCGGCCATGCGATCGTTGCGCAGGCCGTATTCGACGGCTGGGAGTCCGCCATTCGCCGCATGAAGGCGCTGATGGTCCAAGCCGCTCGATGATTTCTGGAACGACTTCATGAATGATTTCCTGAATACCCTGTACACCCGCCGTTCCGCCAAATTCGTCCAGGCCCCGGGCCCGGATGAGGCTGAGCTGGCCCTGATCCTGCGGGCGGCTGTCTGCGCGCCCGATCACGGAGCCGTCCATCCCTGGCGCTTCAAGATCATTCGAGGAGCTGACGTCCCAGCGCTGATTGAAATCGGGGTCCAGGCGGCCCTGGACGCAGGTTCGCCGCTGCCCGATCCCAAGATTCAGAACGCGCGCAGGTGGCTCTCGCGGGTCCCCGTCGTGATCGCCATTGCCTGCGCCCCGGATCCGCGGGGACGCATCCGGGAGCAGGAGAGTCTGTTGTCGGTAGGCGCGGCCGTGATGAACATGCTGAATGCCATTCATTCGCTGGGATATTGCGGGTTCTGGAGTACCGGCATGGGGACGTACCTGGATGGCGTGGCCGATGCGCTGGGCTTCGATGTACTGGATACCCGCTTCATGGGCTATTTGTCCATTGGCACGCCTATCGACCCGTTGCCGGAAAAACAGCGCCCGGATTATCGCGAGTTCGTCTCGGAATGGCACGCAGCTCCCGTGAACAGGTGATCGGCGATGCCCTCCAGAATGGGGCATTCCGGCCGATCGTCGCCGTGGCAGTGGCCTGCCAGCTCTCGCAACGTGGCTGCCATGCGCTGCAGCGTGGCCGCCTTGTCTTCCAGCTCATCGATGTGAGCCAGCGCCAGACGTTTGACTTCAGCGCTGGCGCGACTCCGATTCCGCCACAGATCGGTCAGTTCCGCGATCTGCTTCAGTGAGAATCCCAGCTCCCGAGCGCTGCGGATGAAATTCAGCGAGTGGAGATCCTGTCCATCGTATTGACGGTAACCCGCCGTGCTGCGGGCATGCGGTTCGAACAGGCCCTGTTGCTCGTAGTAGCGGATCATCTTGGGAGTCAGGCTGGTGCGGGCAGCCACCTCGCCGATGTTCAACAGGCTATGGGCAGCCCGTGCGGCCGGCGCCAGCCGGTGCGGGGCACGGTACGAACTCTGATTCTCAGGCATGAGAGCCCTCCAGCCGCAGCCATTTCAGGCGCAGCGCGTTGGTGACGACAAAGACGCTGGACAGTGCCATGGCGCCGGCGCCCAGCATGGGCGAGAGCTGCAGGCCCGTCCAGGGGTAGAACACGCCGGCGGCCACGGGGATCAGTGCAGCGTTGTAGGCAAAGGCCCAAAACAGGTTCTGGCTGATGTTGCGCAGCGTCAGCCGGGACAGCGCTACCGTGCGGGCCACCGAGTTCAGGTCCTCGTTCATCAGCACCACGTCGGCAGATTCGATGGCGACGTCCGTTCCCTGACCGATGGCGATGCCCACGTCGGCGGTCGCCAGTGCCGGGGCATCGTTGATGCCGTCGCCGACGAAGGCGAGCGGTCCGATCTCGCGCTGCAGGGATTGCAGGATGGCCGCCTTATGTGCCGGCAGGGTCTGTGCATGCACGACGGCTATGCCCAGTCGATCGGCGACTGCGCGAGCCGTGGCCTGATGATCGCCCGTGATCAAGGCCGTCTTCAGTCCCATGGCATGCAATCGGGCGATGGCCCGACCGGCGCTGGGACGCAATGTGTCGGCCACGGACAGGATGCCGGCCAGCTCGCCGTCCCTGGCCGCCAGGAAGACTGTTTTGCCCTGGCTGGCCAGATCCCGCAGGCGAGAGGATACTGGGGGGGCCACGGGTACCTCGTGGTCGCGCATCAGGGTTTCGTTGCCCAGCAGCCACTCATGATTCTCGACACGGCCCCGCACGCCGGCACCGGTGAGCGTTGTGAAAGCCTCGACCGGCATCAGTGCCAGATCCTCGGCATTCGCGGCTTCCAGGATGGCCCGTGCGATGGGGTGCTCGGACGCGCTCTGTACCGAAGCAACCGCCGTCAGCAAAGCCGAACGGGTCAAACCATCCAGCGGCAGGACGTCACTGAGCGCCGGGTGCCCCTGCGTCAGCGTGCCGGTCTTGTCGAATGCGATCACCCGGGCATTGCGCAGGCGCTGCAGCGCGTCGCCTTCACGAAAGATGATGCCCAGTCCTGCCGCCCGTCCCGTCGCCACCATGATCGAGATCGGTGTGGCCAGACCCATGGCGCAGGGGCATGCGATGATGAGAACGGCCACGCCCGCGACCAGCGCGTGCGTCAGCCAGGGTTCCGGCCCCCAGAGCGCCCACCCCAGAAAGGCCAGCACCGCCAGCGCCATGACGGCCGGCACGAACCAGCCCGTGACGCGGTCCACCAGTTGCTGGATTGGCAGCTTTGCGCCCTGCGCCTGCTCTACCATGCGGATGATGTGCGCCAGCACCGTGTCGGCGCCGACCTGTGTTGCGCGCATGATGAGGCTCCCGCGCGTGTTCAGCGTGCCGCCGATCAGGCGGTCCGCCGAGCGTCGGGTGACCGGCATGGGCTCGCCGGTGATCATGGATTCGTCCACCCATGATTCGCCGTCGACGACGGTGCCATCCACCGGGATCTTCTCGCCGGGACGGACGCGCAGCTCATCGTCCACGGCGAGTGCCGCAAGGGGTTGCTCCGACCAGTCGCCATCGCGGCGCACCCATGCGGTGCGGGGCTGCAGGTCCAGCAGATGGCGGATGGCCGTTCCGGCGCGCCCTCTGGCTCGCGCCTCCAGCCAGCGGCCCAGCAGAATCAGGGTCGCCACGACCGCGGCGGCTTCAAAGTATAAATGGCGAGACTGGGCGGGAAACAGGGCGGGGGCCAGCAGCACCAGTGTCGAATACAGCCAGGCGCTGCCGGCACCCAATGCCACCAGCGTGTTCATGTCCGGTCCCAGGTGCCGTAGCGCCTTGAAGCCTCGTGTAAAGAATTCGCGCCCCGGCCCGGCCAGCGTCGCGGTCGCCAGCACGAACTCCAGCCAAGCCAGCGCCCGGCTGTCCAGCACTGACAGAATTCCGTGGTGCAGGGAAGGGCTCAGGTGACCGCCCATTTCAACCAGGAAGATGGGCAGTGTCAGCAACAGAGAAAGCGCGAAGCGCCGGCCGGCTGCCTGATATTCATCGCCCGCAGCTGTGTGCGCCAGGTGTTGTGGCGCGCGCACTTGGGCCTGGTAGCCGCGTTTCTGGACGGCCGCGATCAGGGCATGAGGGTCGGCACCGTCAGCCGTCAGCGTGACATGCGCGCTGCGCGTCGCCAGATTGACATTGGCCTGGGCGACGCCGGGGACTTTCGCCAGCGCCGTTTCGACGCGGCGGACGCAGGAGGCGCACGTCATGCCTTCGACATCCAGATCGAGCGTAGAGAGGGTGGGCAAGGCGGACATGGAGACTCCCGTTCCTGACAATGAGTGTAGGATCGGGCTTGACATCATGGCAAGGTCAAGCGGCTGATTTCCCAACCCGCCGCTTGAGCCTTCCTCCAGGCCAAGGTTTAACATGCAAGACGTTCCTTTTCGAAAGGCCATAGCCATGAAAACCGAATTCATCGTGTCCGACATGACCTGCAACCACTGCGTGCAGACCATTACCCGCGCCGTTCAGGCCGTGTCGCCGAGCGCGAAGGTCGCGGCGGATCTGGCTGCTCATCGCGTCAGCATCGAGTCCGAGATGGAGGCGACCCTCCTGCAGGCGGCGATTGCCGACGAGGGCTACGATGTGCAACCCGCCTGAGGGGAGGCCGTCATGTCTCAGATAATCGATTGCGACGTGGCGATCGTGGGGGCGGGATCAGCGGGTTTGCCGGCTTACCGGGCCGTCCGGGATGCGGGGCTGAAGCCTCTTCTGATTGAAGGCGGCCCGCATGGGACCATGTGTGCCCGGGTGGGCTGCATGCCGTCCAAGCTGCTGATCGCCGCTGCGGACGCGGCGGCTGCAGTTCGCCGTGCGCCGGATTTTGGCGTGCGCGTGCCTGGCGCGCCCGTGGTCGATGGGGTGGCCGTGATGGACCGCGTCCGCCGCGAGCGCGACCGCTTTGTCGGTTTCGTGGTGGATGATGTCAACGCCATGCCTGCCGAACACCGCCTGGATGCGAAGGTGGAGTTCCAGCGTGATGGGGTGCTGCAAAGCAACCAGGGACACGAAATTCACGCCTCGCGCATCGTCCTGGCGATCGGGACCCAGCCGGTCGTGCCCGACACCTATCGACCGTTGGGCGACCTTGTTGTCGTCAATGATGATATCTTCGACTGGCGGGACCTGCCACGCAGCGTGCTGGTGGTGGGAGCGGGAGTCGTCGGCATCGAGCTGGGATTGGCCTTGGCGCGTCTGGGCGTCCGCGTCCGGGTATTGAGCCGTTCGGACAGTTTCGCCCACCTCGGCGACCCCGCCGTGCGGCAGAGCGCTGTGAGCCTGCTCGCCCCCGAACTCAATCTCGTCCAGAGCGCCGAGGTCACGACCATTCAGCGCGATGGCGATCAGGCGTTGATGGGCTGGACGGTGGGGAAGGCCCCCGAAACTCGCGAACGTTTCGACAAGGTTCTGCTCACGGTCGGGCGGCGGCCGGATCTGGCATCCCTGCATCTGGAGCGCACTCATATGCCGCTGGATGAGCATGGGCGGCCCATCGTCGATCCGGCGACCCTGCAGGTGCGCGGTCAGCCGGTATTCCTGGCCGGTGACGTGACGGGCCGGCACCCCATCCAGCATGAGGCCTCAGACGACGGCCGTCTCGCGGGGCGTAATGCAGCCGCGTGGCCGGACGTCCAGGCGCCGCCACGCCGCGCAGCGATTGCCGTGCTCTTCAGCAACCCCCAGATCATGCAGGTAGGGGGCGGCTTTGCGGCATTCGACCCCGACACGATGGCGATCGGGGAGGTCGATTGGACTCGCCAGGGCCGCTCGCGGGTGATGCTCCGCAATCAGGGGTTGCTGCACGTTTACATGCGCCGCTCCGATCAGCGCTTCATGGGGGCCGAGATGGTGGGACCGGATGCCGAGCACGTTGCACATCTGCTGGCCTGGGCACTGCAGATGGAATTGACCGTGCCGCAGATGCTGCGCATGCCGTTTTACCATCCCACCATTGAAGAGGGGGTGCGGACGGCGTTGCGCGAGGCGGTGAAACAAGGCGAGTAGCTCGAGGGCATCAATGCAGCAGCGGCCGGATGGCCGCCAGCAGATCGGCCTGGGACTCGCTGTCTGGCGCCAGCCAGGCGGCGTGACCCTGTGCGTCGAAGCCAAAGATGCCTCGGCTGTGGGAGACTTCGTAAGGCGCTCCGGGCGCGGATGACGTGGGCTTGCCGATCTGGTAGGCGACGCGATAGCGCCGCGCCAGCGCCGCGATGGCGTGTTCGTCACCGGTGAGCCCGATGGCGTGCGGGTCGAACTGGTCCACATAACGTTGCAGGATGTCCGGCGTATCGCGATGGGGATCCACGCTCACGAACAGGATGCGGACCTGGTCGCCCTTGGGGCCGAGCGCCTGCCGCACTTGCGCCAGCTGAGCCATGGTAGTCGGACAGATGTCCGGGCAACTGGCGTAGCCGAAAAACATGAGCACGACCTTGCCGGCAAAAGCCTGCTGCGTGACCGTGACCCCGCCTGCTCCCTGCAGCGTGAATTTCAGGTCGGGAAGGAATCCCCGGACGGGGTGCACTGCGGCCATGGCCATCGTCAAACCGCCCAGCCATAGGCACAGTATCAGGAAGCTGCGCCGCACGAGGCGCCGAGCCTTGGAATCGCGGCGCATCATCATGCCTCCACGAGGCCGCTGTGGCGCAGCAGTGCGTCGATGGTGGGCGGCCGTCCGCGGAAGGCTTCGAATGAATCTTCGGCCGGCCGTGATCCGCCTACCGCGATGATCTCGTCCAGGTAGCGGTGGCAGGTATCCGGATCGAACACATCCCGAGTGCCATCCGCCGTCGGACGTGCGCGTTCCTCGAAGGCGGCAAATGCATCGGACGACAGCACTTCCGCCCACTTGTAGCTGTAATAACCCGCACCGTAGCCGCCTGCGAACAGGTGGGAGAATGCATGCGGGAACCGGTGCCATGCGGGCGGCACCAGCAGGGCGACTTCGCGGCGGACCTGGTCCAGGGTGTCCAGGACGGCACTGATGGAGAGGCCCTTCGATTGCGTGTGGATCAGCATGTCGAAGAGGGCGAATTCGACCTGCCGCAGCGTCTGCAGGCCGCTTTGAAAGTTGCGTGCCGCCATCATCTTGTCGTAGAGCGCGCGCGGCAGGGATTCACCGGTGTCCACGTGGTGGGTCAGTGACTTCAGGACACCCCACTCCCAGCAGAAGTTCTCCATGAACTGCGAAGGCATTTCGATCGCGTCCCATTCCACGGCTGCAAAGGCTGCAGCTCCGGGCTCGTCCACACGCGACAGGAGCGTGTGCATGGCGTGGCCACTTTCATGGAAGAGCGTGATGACTTCGTCGTGCGACAGCAGTGCTTCCTGACCATTCTGAGGCGCCGCGAAATTGCAGGTCAGCCACGCCAGCGGAATGTGCAGTTCTGGGCCGTGACGTCGCCGGCTTCGTTCGCTGTCCACCCAGGCGCCGCCCTGCTTGCCGGGGCGCGCGTACAGATCCATGCCGAGCCGGCCCAATTCGCGGCCCTGCGCATCGAGCACCCGGTAAATGCGCGCATCCGCGTGCCAGGCGACTGCGTCGCAGGGCTGCAGATGCACGCCGAACAGCGTGTGGATGACGTGGAACAGGCCCTTCAGGACATGGGATTCCGTAAAGTAAGGCCGCAGTTCCTCGTCCGAATAGGCGTAGCGGTCTTCACGCAGGCGTTCCGACGCGTAGGCCACGTCCCAGGGCTCCAGCGTTTCCAGTCCCAGTTTCGACGCGGCAAACGTACGCAGCTCTTCCAGGTCGCGCTGCGCGCTGGGGCGCGCTTTGGCGGCCAGCTCGTGCAGGAAGCCCAGTACCTGCGGTGCGTCGTGCGCCATCCGGGTCTCGAGCCGCAGCGCCGCGAAGTCTTCGTAGCCGAGCAGCGAAGCTTCCTCGGCGCGCAAGGCCAGCAGCGATTCGATGGCTTCCGAATTGTCGAAGGCGGAGTCCCCTTGATCCGAGGCTCGCGTACCGTAGGCGCGGTACAGCGTCTGGCGCAGTTCGCGGTCATGAGCATACTGCATCACAGGCAGGTAGCACGGCATGTGCAGGGTCAGCTTCCAGCCGTCCTCGCCGGCGGTCTGAGCGGCCTTGCGGGCCGCGGCGACGACGTTGGCCGGCAGCCCTTGGAGTCTTGCTTCGTCCTGAATGAGAAGCGTCCAGCCGTCGGTCGCGTCCATGACGTTTTCCGAGAACTTCTGGGAGACCTGAGCCTGCAGATCGGCGTTGCGCGCATAGGTGTCGCGCGCAGGACCCTCGAGCTCCACGCCGCTCAAGCGGAAGTCGCGCAACGCCAGATCGACGATGTGGCGCCGGGTGGGGGTCAAATCGGGGTAGAGGGGCCCGGCCGCCAGCGCCCGGTAGCGTTCGTAGAGCCCGCGATGCAGCCCCACCCAGGTGGAAAATTCGCTCATGAGCGGCAGGCAGGCGTTGTAGGCCGCCCGCAGCTCGGGTGTGTTGACCACCGCGTTGAGGTGACCGGCGATGGCCCAGGCACGGTGCAACCGCTCCGAGGGATCCTCGATGGCCTCCACCAGATTCTCCCAGGTCGGGGCGTCGGTGCGGCTACCGGCGGCCTCGACGGCGCCGCGCGTGGCAGCGATCAGCTCGGGGATGGCCGCCTCGATGTGACTGGGGCGAACCGCCGAGTATTCCACGTACGCCTCGGCCGGGACGAGGAGGGGATTGCCGGCATTCAGTGTTGGAGTCATGCGCCACCAGATGGGGGCGAACCCCCGAATTTCAATACGGAGCTTTCGATCAGGCGCCGGGCCGATCAGGCGGCGGGCGTCCGTTCGGCCGCCTCCAGGGTATTCATGAGCAGCATTGCGATGGTCATCGGGCCCACACCGCCAGGCACCGGAGTAATGGCCGATGCGACCTTTGCCGCGGAAGGAAAGTCCACGTCGCCCACGAGTTTGCCCGAAGCCAGGCGGTTGATGCCCACGTCGATGACGACAGCACCCGGTTTGACCATGTCGCCCGTGACGATTCCGGGCTTGCCTGTGGCGACCACCAGGACGTCGGCGCGCCGGGTTTGCGCCCCCAGGTCGCGGGTCTTGGAGTTGCACAGGGTCACGGTCGCACCGGCGGCCAGCAGCAGCATGGCCATGGGTTTGCCGACAATGTTGCTGGCGCCCACGATCACGGCCTCCGCGCCCCGCAGGGCGACGCCTTCTGATTCCAGCATCTTCATGATGCCGTAGGGCGTGCAAGGCCGGAACCGGGGGCGTCCGGTCATCAGCAGTCCGGCGTTGCTGACGTGGAAGCCGTCCACATCCTTGTCGGGTGAAATCGCCTCGATCACCGAGCCCGTATCGATGTGGCCGGGCAGCGGCAGCTGCACCAGGATTCCGTGAATCGCCGGATCGTTGTTCAGGGCGTCGATGACGTCGAGCAATTCGTCCTCGGCGGTGTCGGTTCCCATTGGAATGATGCGCGACAGCATGCCCGCGGCTTCGCAAGCCGCAGCCTTGTTGCGGACGTAGATCTGGGAGGCAGGGTCTTCTCCGACCAGCACCACGACCAGGCCCGGCGTGATGTTCCTGGACTTCAGCCGTTGGACGCGCTCGGCGATCTCGGTGCGGACCTTTGCGGAAAGAATCTTGCCGTCAATGATGTGGGCGGCCATGTCAGGCTTCCTCGGCACGTGTGAGCGCGATCTTCATCAGGTCCGCTACCGTGGTGACCTCCAGCTTCTCCATGATGTTGGCGCGGTGGGCCTCCACTGTCTTGATGCTGATGTTCAGATCGCCCGCGATCTGCTTGTTCAGACGGCCGGCCACGATGCGTTCCAGCACTTGCTGCTCGCGCGCCGTCAGGCGGCTGAGCACGGCCTGCTGGTCGCGCTGCATCTGCGCCTCGTGCACGCGCTCGTAGGCCTCATTCAGCATTCCGGCCACGATATTGCGCAGGTCGGCCTCATTGAAAGGCTTTTCCAGGAAGTCCACGGCACCCTTTTTCATGGTGGAGACCGCCATGGGAACATCTCCGTGGCCGGTGATGAACACGATGGGCAATGGCGCCTTGCGGGCAATCAAGGTTTCCTGCAATTCGAGCCCGCTCATACCCGGCATGCGCACGTCGGCGATGAGCACGCCCACCTGGTCGGAGTCATACGCGGACAGGAATTCCTCGGCACCGGCGTAGCTGCGGACGGTGTAGCCGTTGGCCTCGAGCAGCCAGCGCAGCGAGTCGCGGACGGCTTCGTCGTCGTCGACGATGTAGATCATGCTGGAAGCTTGATGATCGATCATGCGGTGTGTACCTCCGTAAGTTCTTGGGACTGCGCGTCAGGCACGGCCTTGGGCAGCGTGAAACGAAAGATGGTGCCACCTTCGGGGTTGGCACTGGCCCACAGGCGCCCGTGGTGCGATTCAATGATCGTACGACAGATGTTCAGCCCCATCCCCAGCCCTTCGGACTTGGTGCTGTAGAACGGCTCGAACAACCGGTCCGGATTGCGCAGACCGTGGCCCCGGTCGACGACCTCGATCTCGACCTGCGGATCCTGGTCCACGATCCTGACGTGCAGCGTACGGTATTCGCTGTGCTCCATGGCCTCGACGCCGTTCTTCAGAAGGTTGAGCAATACCTGTTCGATGAGGATGGGGTCGGCGAGCACCGCCGGCATAGGATCGGGCACATCCAGCGCAATATCGATCTGGCGCTTGCGAGCATCGATGTCCGCAAAGCCTACGGCGTTTTCCACGATCCGTGCGAGCCCGACCGCTTGGCGGCGCGGTTCGCTGCGTTTGACGAATTCCCGGATGCGGCTGATGATCTTCCCGGCGCGCTCGGCCTGCCGGGAGGCTTTCTCCAGCGCCTGCAACAGGGACTCCATGGGCGCCTTGCCCGACTTGAGCATGGCCACTGCCGCCATGTTGTAGTTGCTGATGGCTGTCAGCGGCTGGTTCAGTTCGTGAGCGAGCGACGAAGCCATCTCGCCCATGGTGGTCAGGCGGCTTGTGAGTTGCGCCTTCTCCTGCTGGACACGGGATTCTTCCTCATGGCGCCGGCGTTCGGTGATGTCGCGGGCAACCTGAAGCCGCACGCGCCGCGAATCCGTCCATGCCAGCATCCGGTGGTGGACCTCGAACCAGCGCTGTGCCGACGGCGAAAAGATTTCCATGGTCTCGTCGGTAAAGCGTCCCAGGCGGCCGCCCAGCAGCTCGGCGTGACCGTTGGTCTGGGCACCGAACAGACGCCGGTAGGTGCGGTTGGCGAACAGCAGCTCCAGTCCTTCGGGAGTGTCCGCGACCACCGAAATTGCGTCATCGAGGCCTTCGAGCACGGTCATGAACCGTTCGTGCGCGGCGGTCAGCGCTTCGCGGATGCGCTTGGGCTCCGTGATGTCGGTCATGGACGTCATCCAGCCGATCTGCTCGCCCTTGGGGTCGCGCAGCGGCGATACATACATCCGCGCGGTGAATCGGGAGCCGTCCCGGCGCTGGGCCTCGATTTCCAGCCCGCTGCTGGGAGTGCGTCCCGACAGAAGCTGAGCCAGGGTCTCGCGGTGGTGGTCATGGCGGCCCGGCAACCAGTAGGGGAAGGGAGCAGTGCGTCCGATCAGGTCGGCCTCGTTCCAGCCAATCATGCGGCAGAAGGCGGGATTCACATAGGCGATACGGCCCTGCATGTCGAAGACCCGCATTCCGGTGGACATGGAGTTTTCCATGGCGCGCCTGAACCCGGTCTCGGCGAGCAGTGCGGCTTCCGCCTGGGTGCGAAACCGGGTGTACCGCCAGAGAGCCAGCAAACTGAATACAATGACCAGCGACAAGGCGAACACGACCATCATCAGCCGCTGCTGACGGGTCTCCTGGTCGATCGTGACAAACATCACGCTGTCGCTCTGCAGGCGCTGCAGCCAGATGAAAGCCCCCATGACGCAGAGATACAGCACCAGGACGATGGCCGGCGTCAACCAGTACAGACCGCGGCGGCTATGGCGGGCATGCTCATAGAACGTCGTTGGAATCAGGGACTTGCGGTTGGGAGTTGCCATAGACGGGAGGATATCGCGATCTGGCCATTTTAGACGCGAATGTAGAGGTCAATTTTTCACATAGTAAAAATACAGTTCACAGAATGAAATTTTGCTTGTGCTCCCGGGCGGGACTTACCTAGAATGTCGGCAGTCGCCGGCGCCCGGGGATATCCGGGTTTCTGAATGCACGGCTCAGTCACAGGCGGGACACTCGACGGTCCTGCCCCCCGAATCACCTCACAGGAGACACGCCATGTCCTCTCTTGAACCAACCGGCCTCGCGCCGGCGGATGTCGATCAACAGGAAACTCAGGAGTGGCTGGACGCCCTGGAGGCCGTACTGGATCGCGAGGGCGCCGAACGCGCCCACTATCTGATCGAAAGCCTTATCGACAAGGCACGCCGCAGTGGCGCCCATATCCCTTATTCGCCCAATACGGCGTACGTCAACACCATTCCGCCCGGGCTGGAACCCGTCTATCCGGGCAACCTGGTGCTCGAGGAACGCATCCGTTCTTACATCCGCTGGAACGCCATGGCCATGGTGGTGCGGGCCAACAAGCATACGCCGGCCGACGGCGGGAGCCTGGGGGGGCACATCGCGTCCTTTGCCTCGCAGGCGACCATGGTCGAATGCGGCCAGAATCACTTCTGGCATGCCGAGACGCCCGATCATGGCGGGGACCTGGTGTTCTTCCAGGGGCACTCGTCTCCGGGGATGTATTCCCGCGCCTTCCTCGAGGGTCGGCTGACCGAGGAAAACCTCAATTATTTCCGTCAGGATGTGGGCGGCAAGGGCAAGGGACTGACTTCCTATCCCCACCCCAAGCTGATGCCCAATTTCTGGCAGTTCTCGACCGTGTCCATGGGCCTGGGGCCCCTGATGGCGATCTACCAGGCTCGGTTCCTGAAATATCTGCACGCCCGAGGCATCGCCGACACCAGCCAGCGCAAGGTCTGGGTGTTTCTGGGCGATGGCGAAATCGACGAACCCGAGTCGCTGGGCGCGATCGGCCTGGCCGCCCGCGAGCATCTCGACAATCTGATCTTCATCGTCAACTGCAACCTGCAGCGCCTGGACGGCCCGGTGCGCGGCAACGGCAAGATCATCCAGGAACTGGAAGGCAGTTTCCGCGGTGCCGGCTGGAATGTCGTCAAGCTCATCTGGGGCGGTTATTGGGATCCGCTCTTTGCGCGGGACAAGGAAGGCATCCTCCGGCGCGTCATGGAGGAAACCGTCGACGGGGAATACCAGGCCTACAAGGCGAATGACGGCAAATTCGTGCGTGAAAAGTTTTTCGGCAAGCACCCGAAGCTGCTGGAAATGGTCAGCCGCATGAGCGACGAGGACGTCTGGCGCCTGAACCGCGGGGGACATGATCCCCACAAGGTCTACGCTGCATTCGCGTCGGCCGCCAATCACGCGGGCCAGCCGTCCGTGATCCTGGCCAAGACCATCAAAGGCTACGGCATGGGCCACGTAGGCCAGGCCAAGAATCCGACGCACCAGCAGAAGAAGCTGGATACCGAGTCGGTGCGCGAATTCCGCGATCGCTTCAATATTCCCGTTCCGGACGACAAGGTCGACGAGATTCCGTTCTTCAAGCCGGCTGAAGAGTCGCCGGAAATGAAGTACATGCACGAGCGGCGCAAGGCGCTGGGCGGCTACCTGCCCCATCGCCGGCAAAAGGCCGACGAGCATCTCCCTGCGCCCAGCCTGGATACGTTCAAGGCAGTGCTGGAGCCCACCATCGAAGGGCGCGAGATCTCTACGACTCAGGCCTTCGTGCGGGTGCTCAATCAACTGCTGCGCGACAAGACCCTTGCTCCCCGCGTGGTCCCCATCCTGGTGGACGAATCACGCACCTTCGGCATGGAGGGCTTGTTCCGCCAGATCGGGATCTACGCGCCGGGTGGCCAGAAATACGTTCCCGTGGACAAGGGACAGGTGATGTACTACCGCGAAGCGGCCGATGGCCAGCTTCTGCAGGAAGGCATCAACGAGGCGGGCGGCGTGTGCTCCTGGATTGCGGCGGCCACGTCGTACTCCACCAGCAACCGCATCATGATCCCGTTCTTCATCTATTACTCGATGTTCGGGTTCCAGCGGTTTGGCGGCCTGTCATGGGCGGCGGGCGACATGCTCGCTCGCGGCTTCCTGCTGGGCGGAACCGCCGGGCGCACCACGCTGAATGGTGAAGGCCTGCAGCACGAGGACGGTGACAGCCTGGTGCACGCATCGCTGATCCCGAATTGTGTCGCCTATGACCCTACGTTCGCGCATGAAGTCGCAGTCATCATCCAGAGCGGCCTGCAACGCATGGTGCAGGATCAGGAAGACGTGTTCTTCTACATGACCGTCATGAATGAGAACTATGCTCAGCCGGGTCTGACGCCGGGAGACGAAGCCGGCATCCGCCGCGGCATGTACAAACTGCGCTCCCTGGGCAAGGCCAAGAACAAGGCGCACGTCCAGTTGATGGGCTCGGGCACCATTCTGCGCGAGGTCATGGAAGCGCAGGAGTTGCTGGAAAAGGACTGGGGCGTTTCTTCGGATCTCTGGAGCATGACCAGCTTCAGCGAACTCAGCCGCGACGGCATGGACGTGGCGCGCTGGAATCTGCTGCATCCGGATGAGCCGCAGCGCGAGGCCTACGTGACCGGCATGCTGAAGGGCACGCGGGGTCCCGTCGTGGCGTCCACGGACTATGTCAAGTCCTGGGCGGAGCAGATCCGGCCCTTCCTGCCCAAGGGCCGTGATTACCGTGTGCTCGGAACCGATGGATTCGGCCGTTCGGATTACCGCTCGCAGCTTCGCGAATTCTTTGAGATCGACCGCCACTTCGTCGTGCTGTCGGCGCTGCGCGCCCTGGCCGACGAAGGCAGCATCGACATGAAGAAATGCAAGCAGGCCATCGCCAAGTACGGGATCGATCCCGAAAAGGCCAACCCGCATCACGACTGAGGAAGGCGACCGACATGAGCAATATCGTGGAAATCAAGGTTCCGGATATCGGCGATTTCGATGCCGTTGAAGTCATCGAGGTGCTGGTGGCCGAGGGCGACACCATTCAGGCCGAGCAGAGCCTGATCACGGTGGAATCCGACAAGGCGTCCATGGAGATCCCCGCCTCTCACGGTGGCGTCGTCAAGTCCGTGAAGGTCAAGGTCGGCGACAAGGTGTCGCAGGGTTCCGTGATCCTCGAGGTTGAATCCACCGATTCGGGGGTCGATGCCGAGGCTTCGGCACCGGCTCCGGCTCCCGCTGAACAGGCGTCAGCGCCCCAGGCTGCGCCCGCGCCCGAGACGGCCGCTCCCGCGCCGGATACGGCGCCCGCCTCGGGCGGCGAGCAGACCGTCGTGGTGCCGGATATCGGTGATTTCGATGCTGTCGAAGTCATCGAGGTGCTGGTGGCCGAGGGCGACACCATTCAGGCCGAGCAAAGCCTGATCACGGTGGAATCCGACAAAGCCTCCATGGAAATTCCGGCGTCCGTGGGGGGGGTGGTGAAATCGCTGAAGGTGAAGGTCGGCGACAAGGTTTCCCAGGGAGCCGCAATCCTGGTGGTGCAGACGTCGGGGGCATCCGCCCCAGCCGCACCAGCACCGGCGCCTGCCGCGGCATCCGTTCCCGCTGCGCCAGCGGCGCAAGCGCCTGCTAGCGCTCCTGCAGCTGCGGCGCCCGCGCCAAAGGCCGCTCCGGTGGCGCCGGCGTCCCCGACGCGCACGTCTCCGACGGCCGCGTTCGCCGAGTCCGATGTGCCCTTGCGCAACCTTCCGCATGCCTCGCCATCGGTGCGCAGATTCGCACGGGAATTGGGCGTGAACCTCGCCCAGGTGACAGGCAGCGGACCCAAGAACCGGATCACGGCCGACGATGTCCGCGGCTACGTCAAGCAGGCCCTGGCCACGGGCGGGGCAAGTCCGGTGGGCTCCGCGTTGCCTTCCGGCGAGGGCTTCAGCGTCCTGGGGTGGCCAAAAGTCGATTTCGCCAAATTCGGGGATATCGAAGCCAAGCCCTTGTCGCGGATCAAGAAGATTTCGGGCGCGAACCTGCATCGCAACTGGGTTATGATTCCTCACGTCACCAACAATGACGTGGCCGACATCACCGAACTCGAGGCGCTTCGTCAGCAGCTCAACAGCGAAAACAAGAAGGCGGGCGGCCCCAAGGTCACCATGCTGGCCTTCCTGATAAAGGCCGTGGTGGCGGCGCTTCGGAAGTACCCGGAGTTCAATGCTTCACTGGATGGAGACAATCTCGTCTACAAGCATTACTTCCATATTGGATTTGCCGCGGATACGCCCAACGGGCTGGTCGTGCCGGTGATTCGCGATGCCGATCGCAAGGGCGTGCTGGAACTCGCGGCTGAAACGGCTGATCTGGCCAAAGTGGCCCGCGAGGGCAAGCTTTCGCCCTCCCAGATGCAGGGTGGGTGCTTCTCGATCTCGTCGCTGGGAGGCATCGGAGGGACGGACTTCACACCCATCATCAACGCGCCCGAGGTCGCCATCCTGGGGGTGTCGCGGTCCTCCATGCAGCCTGTCTGGGATGGCAAGTCGTTCCAGCCGCGGCTGATGCTGCCCTTGTCGCTGTCCTACGATCATCGGGTCATCGATGGCGCGGCGGCCGCGCGGTTCAATGCTTATCTGACCGGTCTTCTGGCGGATTTCCGCCGCATCATTCTGTAAGGGGCGCGCATGGCTACCGTCGAACTGAAGGTTCCCGACATTGGCGATTTCGATGCAGTCGAGATCATCGAGGTCCTGGTGGGCGAGGGCGATACCATTCAGGCGGAGCAGAGCCTCATCACGGTGGAGTCCGACAAGGCTTCCATGGAGATTCCGGCCGAGCAGGGCGGCGTCGTCAAGTCGCTGAAGGTGAAGGTGGGCGACAAGGTTTCGCAAGGTTCCGTGATTCTGACCGTCGAACCGGCCGATGCGGCCGCGCCTGCTGCGCCGGCCGAACCGGCCCGGGCTGCCGCGCCTGCGAGCAAAGCGCCATCATCGTCCGCCGCGCCATCGGCGCAAGCCCCGGCGGCCGCCGTATTCTCGGGCGAGGCAGGTGCGGAATGCGACGTGTTGGTGCTGGGCGCCGGCCCTGGCGGCTATTCGGCAGCCTTCCGGGCTGCCGACCTGGGGCTCAGTGTCGTGCTCGTCGAGCGCTACGCCACTCTGGGCGGGGTGTGTCTGAACGTGGGCTGTATCCCGTCCAAGGCCCTGCTGCATTCGGTCAGCGTGCTCGAGGAGGCGAAATCCCTGGCGGCGCACGGCATCAGTTTTGGCGAGCCCTCGATCGATCTGGACAAGCTTCGCGGCTTCAAGGATTCGGTGGTCGGGAAACTCACTGGCGGTCTGGCTGGCATGGCCAAGGCACGGAAGGTCACGGTCATCCGGGGAGTCGGAACGTTCGCCGATCCGCATCACCTGGCGGTCGCGCAGGCGGATGGCGGCCAGACCACCGTGAAGTTCGCTTCGGCAATCATTGCGGCGGGCAGCCAGTCCGTGAAACTGCCTTTCCTGCCCGATGATACGCGCATCGTCGATTCCACGGGTGCGCTCGCCTTGACGGCCATTCCTCAGCGGATGCTGATCATTGGCGGTGGCATCATCGGGCTCGAGATGGGCACGGTGTACTCAGCGCTGGGCGCGCGCCTGGACGTGGTCGAGATGCTGCCCACGATCATGACGGGCGCCGACCGCGACCTGGTCAAGGTCTGGGACAAGATGAATGCGCGGCGCTTCGATCATGTCATGTTGAATACCAAGACGGTGGGTGCGGAAGCCAAGGACGATGGCATCTGGGTGCGCTTCGAGGGCGAGTCGGCACCCCGGGATCCCCAGCGCTACGATCTGGTGCTGCAGGCAGTCGGGCGCTCCCCCAACGGCAAGAAGATCGGTGCTGAAAAAGCAGGGGTCGCGGTCAGTGATCGCGGTTTCATCGCCGTGGACCGACAGATGCGCACCAATGTGCCCCACATATACGCTATTGGCGACATCGTCGGACAGCCCATGCTGGCGCACAAGGCCGTGCATGAAGCGCACGTGGCGGCTGAAGTGATCGCGGGCGAGAAGTCCTTCTTTGATGCACGCGTGATCCCCTCGGTGGCTTATACGGACCCGGAGGTCGCGTGGGTTGGGCTGACGGAGGACGCGGCCAAGCAGCAAGGTATCGCCGTCAAGAAAGGTCTGTTCCCGTGGCAGGCGTCTGGCCGCGCCATTGCCAATGGCCGGGACGAGGGCTTCACCAAGCTGCTGTTCGACGCGGAAACGGGGCGCATCCTGGGGGGCGGCATCGTCGGCACCCATGCCGGCGATCTGATCAGCGAGGTGGCCCTCGCCATCGAGATGGGCGCGGATTCCGTGGACATCGGCCGGACGATCCACCCTCACCCGACGCTGGGCGAGTCGGTGGGCATGGCGGCCGAAATTGCGGACGGCCACTGCACGGACGTCCCGCCGGCCCGGCGCAAATAGGCCAGTACCGTTACGGCGGACAGGGATGCCGGCTTGACGAGCGATGGCAGGTGCTAACATCGGCACCTGCCATTTTCATGTCTGGATTTGACGTACGCTCATGACTCGAACTGCTCCCGCCGGGGACGCCTGTTTGGCGGACTGGCTGCATTACCTGGAAACCCTGCACCCCAAGGCCATCGACCTCGGTCTGGATCGTGTCCGAGCCGTGGCCGAACGGCTCGGCATCTCGCTGGATTGCGTCAAGATCGTGGTGGCGGGCACCAACGGCAAGGGTTCGACGTGCGCCATGCTGGACTCCATCCTGCGCACCGCCGGTTACCGCGTCGGTCTCTATACCTCACCCCATTTGCTGCGTTTCAATGAACGCATTCGCATCAACGGCGAAGAAGCCAGCGACGAAGCCATCATCGAGCAGCTTCAGCGGGTGCAGGCCGCGCGCGGTGACATTTCGCTTACTTATTTCGAAACGACAACCCTGGCGGCGTTCCTGCTCTTTCAGTCGGCGCGCCTGGACGCGGTGGTACTCGAGATCGGCATGGGGGGGCGCCTGGATGCGGTCAACATCATCGATGCCGACTGTTCCATTCTGACCAGCGTGGACCTGGACCACATGCAGTGGCTGGGCAACACCCGTGAAGCGATCGGTTTCGAAAAGGCCCACGTGTTTCGCCCGGGCCGTCCGGCGATCTGCGCCGATCCGCTGCCCCCGCAGACTGTGCTCGATCACGCGCGGGACATCGGCGCTGATCTGTGGCGCTTTGCGGTGGACTTCAACTACTCGGGCGATCGCCAGCAGTGGGCGTATGGTGGGCGCGGCCAGCGGCGCGCGGCACTCGGCTATCCGGCCCTGCGCGGCGCCAATCAGCTCATCAATGCGTCCGCCGCGCTGGCCGCCCTCGAGGCGTTGGGGGATCGGTTGGTGGTCACCCAGCAGGACGTGCGGGAGGGACTCCTGAACGTGAACCTGCCCGGTCGGGTACAGATTCTCCCCGGGCTGCCGCACATCATCCTGGACGTGGCACACAATCCCCACGCAGCTGCCGCCCTGGGGCAGAGCCTGGACGCCATGGGGCATTATCCGCATACATACGCGGTCGTGGGCATGCTGCATGACAAGGACATAGAACACACGTTGGAGCGCATGGCGCGGCGCATTGACCGCTGGATGTGTACATCGCTCGGGGGGCCGCGCGGCACGAGCGCCCAGGAGCTGGCCGAGGTGGCGCGCCGGGTCAGCGGTGGAGAGGTCCCCGCGGACGCCTTTATCGAGCATACCAGCGAAATCACCCGGGCCAAAAAGCCGGGCGTGCGCACGGCGCCACGCCCGGCGGTTGCGCATCGTGACGTGCAGGTTTCAACATTTGACACTCCGCAGCAAGCCTTTGCAGAAGCGCGTAAGCAGGCAACCGACAATGATAGAATTCTCGTTTTCGGGTCCTTTGCAACAGTAGGCCCGGTTCTCGAGGTCCTGCGCCAGGAAGGCAGGGACACCGCAGCGTATGTCGGGCGGGGCCGCTGACCCGCCTTCTCAGGGGGTTGGGCACGATGTTTTTTCGCCATGGGGCCGATTCTGAAAAGCGTGCGCCAGTACGCACCCGCGGAACCAACGAAGCCCAGCTCAAGGAGTTGCGCGCCAAGGCCCGCCGTCGCCTCATCGGTGCGCTGGCGCTGGTGCTGGCGGCTGTCATCGTCGTGCCATGGCTGTTTCAGGAACCGGTGAGGGACGACCTGAAGGCGCCCGTCGTCGTCCCCGCGACGCCGGCGGGACTTCCGCCAGTGGCTGCCTCGGCTTCCGGTAGCTCGTCGCCGACGGATTCCGTGGCATCTTCGGGTACCATCACGGCACCGGCGCCGGGGGAGGGCACTTCGGCCGCCCAAGGACCGATGCAGCCGCCGCAGCCGGTCGCTCCGTCCGGTTCCCAGCAGTCGTCTGGTGCTGTCTCGGAGACTTCCGCGCCTCAGCCTCCCATGCATGACTCCGAACCTGCTGCCGCGAAGCCGGCACCCAGGACACCCGCGACCGAGGAACGGGCGGCGGAGCCCGCGCCGACTCCAAAGCCCGCCAAAAAGCCCGCGGGGCGTACGGACGATGGCTCGGTGGCGCTCGCGCTGCTCGCCGGAAAGGCGCCTGCGAAGTCGGCCGCTCCAGCCAAAGCGGCGTCGGGCGCGGGCCGTTATTTCCTCCAGGTGGCTGCCTACACCACCGAGCAGGACGCACAATCCCGGCGAGGCAGTCTCCGGCAGGCCGGCGTGACGGATGCATACGTGGAAAAGGGCCAGTCGGCTGGCCGCACCGTCTATCGTCTGAGGGTCGGGCCGTTCGAGTCCCACGAGGCTGCCCAGGCAGCACAAGCCCGCCTGCGGGCCCTTGGCTATCAGAACGGACTTATTTCCGCCAACTGATTATTCCTGAGCCTTCATCCATCCAGTGACCAGTTTCGATTACATCATGCTGGCGGTCGTGGCAATCTCCGCCCTCATCGGACTGTTGCGCGGGTTTTTGCGCGAGGTCTTGTCGCTGATCGCGTACCTCGTGGCCTTTGTTGCCGCAGTCTGGTGGGGGCCGACGGTATCGAACTGGCTGGCCGGCCTGATCGATAACGGTCTGCTGCGGACGCTGGCGGCGTATGGCTCGGTCTTCATCGTGGCGCTCGTGGGGGTGGGGCTGCTCAACATGGCGCTGGGAGCCCTGGTGGACAGGACCGGCCTCACGCCGGCCGACCATGGACTGGGCGCGGTTTTCGGCACAGTGCGTGGACTTCTCCTGGCGATGGTGCTGGTCGGCATGGCCGGTTACACCCAGCTTCCCCAGGAGCCCTGGTGGCGGCAGGCCAAGACGGCTGAAGCTTTCGTCAAGGGCTTTCAACATATCAAATCGGTGCTGCCCGCAGGGGTGGCGGAATTGCTTCCCTATTGAGCCCTTGGGCGGGATTTTCATTTATGTGTGGTGTCGTCGGCGTGATGGGGCGAAGCCCCGTCAATCAACTGATTTATGACAGCCTCCTGCTGCTGCAGCACCGAGGACAGGATGCTGCCGGCATCGCTACGGCGCATGATCAGTTCTTCAGCATGCACAAGGCCCACGGCCTGGTGAGGGATGTGTTCCGCACGCGCAACATGCGAGCCCTTCGGGGGAACAGCGGCCTGGGCCAGGTGCGTTATCCCACTGCCGGATCGAGCGCCAGCGTGGACGAGGCGCAGCCGTTCTACGTGAACGCGCCGTTCGGGATCACGTTCGTGCATAACGGCAACCTGACCAATTGGCGAGAGCTTCGGGAGTCGCTGTTCAAGCATGATCGGCGCCACATCAATACGAACTCGGACTCCGAAGTCCTGCTGAATGTCTTTGCGCACGAGCTGCAGCAGGCCGCCAATGGCGGTACGCTGGATGCCGGGGCGGTATTCCAGGCCGTTCGGGCGGTTCACCATCGAGCCAAAGGCGCATACGCGGTGATTGCCGACATCAGCAGCTTTGGTCTGATCGGCTTTCGGGATCCGCACGGCATTCGCCCGCTATGCCTGGGGCGGCGGGACACCGAGGCGGGCGCCGAATGGATGCTGGCCTCGGAGTCCGTGGCGCTGACGGGGAATGGCTTCTCGCTGGTGCGCGACGTGGCGCCCGGGGAAGCCATCGTCATCACCGAGGGCGGCGAACTCTGCCAGGCATTCTGCGCCGAACCCGGGCTCGCACAGACGCCTTGCACCTTCGAGTATGTCTATTTTGCGCGCCCCGATTCGGTGATGAACGGCATTTCCATCTATGACGCTCGGCTGCACATGGGCGAATACCTGGCTGATCGGGTGGCCCGGTCCCTGCGCCTGGGCGATGTGGATGTCGTGATGCCCATCCCTGATTCGTCGCGCCCGTCGGCCATGCAACTGGCTTCCCACCTGGGCCTGAACTATCGGGAAGGTTTCATCAAGAACCGCTATGTGGGCCGCACCTTCATCATGCCGGGCCAGGCAGTGCGCAAAAAATCCGTGCAGCAGAAGCTGAGTGCCATCGAACGAGAATTTCGCGGCAAGAACGTGCTGCTGGTCGATGATTCCATCGTGCGCGGCACCACGAGCCGAGAAATCGTGGAAATGGCCCGTGCCGCGGGTGCGCACAAGGTCTACTTCGCTTCGGCGGCCCCCGCAGTGCGCTACCCGAATGTGTACGGGATAGACATGCCCACCCAAACCGAGCTGATTGCCACCGGGCGGGATACCGAACAGATCGCCCGGGAAATCGGCGCCGACGGGCTGGTGTACCAGGATCTCGGCGATCTGGAGCGTTCGTTGCAGGACCTGAACCCGGCGCTGACGGCGTTCGAATCGTCGTGCTTCAATGGCCAGTACGTGACAGGGGACATTGACGCCGCCTACCTGGAGCGACTGGGCCAAACCCGTGGGCTCGCCGCCCGCTCGGGAGCCATGGTGGCGCCTGCGGAAGAGGCCTGAGGGACCGGCTTCCCCCTCCGGGGCCCGTGCCCGCGGACCGAGAGCGCCATTGGGCGCCCTGTAGGCGCTACTGGCGCTTGGCGCGCATCAGGGCCCACAGGGCCAGCAGGCCGCAGGCCACGAACGTCATGAGGCCCCAGAGGCTGTATTCGATGCCGAGCAGCGTCCGGCGGGCGTCCATGCAGCTCGCGTAGATGCCAAAGAGCCACGGCATGGTTGCGTCGGCGCCGATGCCCGAAATGAAGCGGTCGGCAAAAGTCTGCGCGCATGAAAAGGAGTGGGACGCCACGCTGTACTGATACCACGCCGCCACGACGCCGGAGACCGACAGCAGCAGCGCCAGTACTGCTCCGAGACGACGTATTGCAGCCGTCCCCCATCCGGCGCCCGTGACCAGGCAAACCACCGCAATCACCAGCAGGATAAGGCGCTGCAGCACGCACCAGGCGCAGGGCTCCATGCCGAAGATGTGTTGCGAGATCAGCGCAATGAACACCGCCGCCAGGGACAGGAAGGCAATGAAACGAAGCAAGCGGTCGGAGCGGGTGGTTTTCATCATGAGTGTGGTCACTGAGGGAGAAGAGTGGGCGGAGAAACCTGGGAGGCCGGGGTTGCCAGTGCGTCGAGCACGTGCCGCTCGAACTGCAATTGACCCCGGACGTGGCTCAGCACCTCGCCTTCCAGGATGAAGATGTCCTCGACACGGTCACCGAGCGTCATGATCTTGGCCATTTTCAGGTCGATCCCATGGCGAGTGAAGACCTGTGCCAGATCGCGCAGCAAACCGACCCGGTCGGCGGTGGTGACCGACAGGCGCCAGTTGCCGCCTTGTTCATCAGCCTGGAGAGCGACCGTAGGGAGGATCGGGAACGTCCGCGAGCGCCGCGAGCTGCGAGAGGCATAGGGGCGCCTCTGCGCGGGCGCCCCCGGAGACGCCAGCGCTGCGAACAGCTCATGTTCAATGAGCGTCGCGTGGGCGCGGTAATCGGTTTCGTGATCGGGCAGCAGCACAATGAAGCTGTCCAGAGCCCGCCCCTGGCGGGTCGTGTGGATGCGCGCATCCTGAATGCTCAGTCCATGATTGTCGAAGCAGGCACAGATGGTCATGAACAGGTCGACACGGTCCGGTGCGTAGGCCAGTACCTGCAACGCTTCGCTTTGCGCCAGAACGCGCGCCCGGACCACGGGGTCCGGTCCCTGGAATCGGTGGTACAGCACTCGCGTATGCCAGGCAATTTCGCTGGCATCGTGGCGCAGGAAGTAGGCTACGTCGAGCTGCGCCCAGAACGCCTCGCGGCTTTCGTCCCGCAGCCCCATTCGCCGCGTCTCCGCGGCGGCCGCTTCCTTGCGCAGGGCCAGGATCGTGCCGGTGTCGGGCTGCTCGCCACCAAGTGCCGCCAGCGTCAGATGGTACAGATCTTCCAGCAGCTTGCCCTTCCAGGCGTTCCAGACTTTGGGGCTGGTTCCCCGGATATCGGCGACCGTCAGCAGATACAGGGCAGCCAGCCGGCGCTGAGAGGACACCCGCGTCGCGAATTCATGGATGACCTTCGGGTCGCTCAGGTCCCGCTTCTGGGCGACCTGTGACATGGTCAGATGCTCCCGTACCAGGAATTCCAGGAACAGGACGTCCTCACGAGGCAGATCGTGGGCCTGCCCGAACCGGCGTACTTCGCGCGCACCCAATTGGGAATGGTCGCCCCCGCGGCCTTTGGCAATGTCGTGGAAAAGGGCGCCGATGTAGAGGAGCCAGTGTTTGTCCAGGCCGGCGATCAACTGGCTGGCGAGCGGATATTCCTGCGCATGTTCCGGCATGGTGAAGCGCCGGATGTTGCGGATGACCATCAGGATGTGCTGGTCCACCGTGTACACATGGAAGAGATCGTGCTGCATTTGCCCGACGATGCGTCTGAACACCGGGAGATATCGCGGCAGGATGTTCCACATGGTCATGTCGCGCAGCGCATGCACGACTCCCTGGGGCTGTTGAAGGATCTGCAGGAACAGGCGGCGGTTGACCGGATCGTCCCGGAAGGCGCGGTCTATCCTGCGCCGGGCATGCCAGAGCGCGCGAAGCGTGCCGGCTGCCATGGCCTGCAATTCCGGGTGTTGCTGCTTGACAAGGAATACACGCAACAGGAGCGCCGGCGTCCGCTCGAATCCATCGGGGTGCACCAGCGCCAGCCGGTCGCGATGCGCACAGAAATCCGCGTCGATGGACACGGTGGCGGCCTCAGGCTGCGGAAACAGGCGCTCTTCGAGACTTTGCATCAGCAGGCGGTTCATCTGGCACACGACGCGCGCGGCCCAGTAATAGCGCTGCATCAGCAATTCGCTGGCCCGACGATGCGGTTGGTCGACGAAGCCGTAGACTCGGGCCAGCCGCGGCTGCAGGTCGAACAGGAGCCGATCCTCGCGGCGACCCGTCAGCAGGTGGAGCTCGATACGCAGACGTTTGAACGCCAGTTCCGCGCGGCGCAGCGAACGGAATTCCGCCGCGGTGAGCAGGTCTGTCCGGGCCACGGTAGGCCAGTCGCTGCCCAGGCCGGAGGCTCGTGCCAGCCAAAGCAGGACCTGCAGATCGCGCAGCCCGCCGGGAGCCTCCTTGCAATTCGGTTCCAGCGCGTAGGGAGTGTCCTGGTGATGTGCATGGCGCTGCTGCATCTCGGTGCGCTTGGCCAGAAAAAATTCTCGCGGATTGAGGTCCGCCTGCATCTGTTCCTGGAACTGCCCGAACAGTGCCTTGTCGCCCGCCAGCCAGCGAGCCTCCAGCAGAGAGGTCTGTACGGTGATGTCGGCGGCAGCCTCATGGCGGCACTGTTCCAGCGTACGTACGCCGTGGCCCGGCTCAAGGCCGGCATCCCAGAGCGCGGCGATGAATTGTTCGATGCGTTCGCGGCTGGCGGCGTCCGGGGGAGCGCTCAGGAGAATCAGGATATCCAGGTCGGACCCCGGATAGAGTTCCCCGCGTCCGTATCCGCCCACTGCGGCGATGCAGGCCCCCTCGGGGGCCGGGTAGAGGCGCAGCAGCGCCAGTACCAGTTCGTCGGCAACCTGGCACAACGACGCCAGCAGGACTTCGGGGCGCAGATGCCCCCGGTACGATTGAATGGCCTGGGTGCGGCGCTGCTGCAGATGGGCGCGCAGCGCAGCGACACTACCCAGACGGGGAACGCTCATACAGAGGCAAGAGCCGCCGTCGCGAAGTCGGGAGGAGCGGGCATGCCCGGCGAGACCGTCAGGACCTCGCAGCCCGTCTCGGTGACCACCATGCTGTGTTCCCATTGAGCCGACAGGCTGTGGTCTCGCGTGACGACGGTCCATTGGTCGGCCAGTGTCCGGATTTCACGGCGGCCGGCGTTGATCATGGGCTCGATGGTGAACATCATGCCGGGCTCCAGACGCACGCCGGTTCCTGCCCGACCGTAATGCAGGACTTGCGGGTCGTCGTGGAACTTGCGTCCCACGCCGTGACCGCAATATTCGCGCACGACGGAAAAGCCCGCGTTTTCGGCGTGCTTCTGGATCGCATGCCCCACGTCGCCCAGAGTGGCACCCGGGCGGACCTGTTCAATGCCCAGCCACATGCATTCGTAGGTCGTGTCGATCAGGCGGCGCGCCAGGATGGAAGGCTCGCCGACACAGTACATGCGGCTGGTGTCGCCGAACCATCCGTCCTTGATGATGGTGACGTCCATGTTCAGGATGTCCCCATTCTTCAGGACCTTGTCGCCTGGGATGCCGTGGCAGATCACGTGATTCACCGAGGTGCAGATGGACGCCGGATAGGGCGGATAGCCCGGAGGGGCGTAGCCGACCGTCGCTGATTTGACATTCAGCTCGTCGGTCAGGTACTCCATGCAGAGACGGTCCAGTTCGCCTGTCGTGACGCCTGGTTGAACGAAGGGCGTGAGGTAGTCCAGGATACTGGCGGCGTCCTTGCAGGCGGCACGCATCCGGTCAAGGTCCTGAGGATTGGTGACGATTTGGCTCATGGGTGAGGCTTGATGTGTCTATGAAAAGAATAGTAGAATTATAGGCTTACTTTTGTTTTGAAAATCGCGTGCTTGGCCACTAAAAGGGTGTCTGGGGTTTGGGTTTGCGCCCATGTTAGACCTGGATACTGGCCCTGTACAAGACCGAACCCTCAGGAGAACTTCATGTCACTCATGCGCGAAATGTTAGAGGCCGGTGTCCATTTTGGCCACCAGACCCGGTATTGGAACCCGAAGATGGCCGAGTACATCTTCGGTCAGCGCAACAAGATCCACATCGTCAATCTGGAGCGCACGGTCGAGAAATATCTCGAAGCCAGCCAGTATCTGCGCCAGGTCGCCGCCCGCCGTGGAACCGTGCTTTTCGTGGGCACCAAGCGGTCCGCTCGTGAACTGGTGGCCGCCGAGGCTCAACGCTGCGGCATGCCGTTCGTGGATAGCCGCTGGCTGGGCGGCATGATGACCAACTTCAAGACGGTCAAGACCTCGATCAAGCGCCTGAAGGACATGGAAGCCCAGCAGGCCGAGGGTGCCACCGAGCACATGACCAAGAAAGAAGCGCTGATGTTCGAGCGCGAAATGGCCAAGTTCAACAAGTCCATCGGCGGCATCAAGGAAATGACCACGCTGCCGGACGCCTTGTTCGTGATCGATGTGGGTTATCACAAGATCGCCGTGGCGGAGGCGCGTACGCTGGGCATTCCCGTGGTAGGGGTGGTGGATACCAATCACTCGCCCGAGGGGATCGACTATGTCATTCCCGGAAACGACGACTCGTCCAAGGCCATCGCGCTGTACGCCCGTGGCATGGCGGATGCTGTCCTGGCCGGTCGTGAGCAGGCTCTCAATGGCCTGACTGAAGAACTGGCCGAGAACGAGGAATTCATCGAAGTCGAGCAGGACCAGGAGCAGGAGTAAATCCGCTTCCGGCTTGGCCCAGACCCGGGTGCCCGCGATGCGGGCGCCCGCCGTGCACCGGCTTTTGCCGGTGTGCGCATTGATTGAACAGGAGAATCTGATGGCTCAAATTACTGCTTCCATGGTGAAGGAACTGCGCGAAAAGACGGACGCGCCCATGATGGAGTGCAAGAAGGCGCTCACCGAAGCGGCTGGCGATATGGCGCATGCCGAGGAACTGCTGCGCGTCAAGCTCGGCAGCAAGGCCTCCAAGGCGGCCAGTCGCATCACGGCCGAAGGCCTGGTCGGCGTGTATATTGCGGCTGATCGTCGCTCCGGCGCCCTGGTCGAAGTCAATTGCGAAACCGACTTCGTGGCCAAGAACCAGGACTTCATCGGTTTTGTCGACACGCTCGCCCGGCTCGTGACGGAGCGCAATCCGGCCGATGTCGCGGCCTTGAGCGCGCTGACCCTGGGCGAGGGCACCGTTGAATCCACCCGGACTGCTCTGGTGGGCAGGATCGGCGAAAACATGTCGGTGCGCCGCTTCCAGCGGTTCGAGACGGCCGACGGCCTGAACAGCTATGTGCATGGCGGGCGCATCGGTGCGCTCGTGGACTTCGCCGGCAGCGAAGAAATCGGCAAGGACCTGGCGATGCATGTCGTGGCTTCCAAGCCCAAGGCGCTCGACGCCGGCGGTGTGGATCCGGCCCTGATCGCCACGGAACGTTCCGTGGCCGAGCAGAAGGCTGCCGAGTCCGGCAAGCCGGCCGACATCGTGACCCGCATGGTCGAAGGTTCCGTGCAGAAATTCCTGAAGGAAGTGACACTGTTGTCCCAGCCGTTCATCAAGAACGACAAGCAGTCCGTTGAACAGATGCTCAAGGCGAATGGCGCTCGCGTGAATCGCTTTGTCTTGTACGTCGTGGGCGAAGGCATCGAGAAGAAGTCCGAAGATTTCGCCGCCGAGGTTGCTGCCGCCGCCAGCGGCTCCTGACCTTTCGCGATTCAGGTACGATGGCATCCGCACCGGATCGGTGCAGGTGCCTGCCGACGCACGGAGGACCCCATCCTGTGCTCCCCACCTTCCAGGAATCTTCTGCATGACTCATCCGGCCTACAAGCGTGTCCTCCTGAAACTGTCAGGCGAGGCCCTGATGGGCTCCGACGCGTTTGGCATCAACCGTGCGACCATTCTTCGCATGACCGAGGAAATTCATGGTGTGGTGTCGCTGGGGGTGCAGCTGGCGGTCGTCATTGGCGGCGGAAACATCTTCAGGGGCGTGGCGCCTGGCGCCCAGGGCATGGATCGGGCGACGGCGGACTACATGGGGATGCTTGCGAC
Source organism: Castellaniella sp. UC4447_H14 (assembly GCF_052978285.1). Taxonomy (NCBI): domain Bacteria; kingdom Pseudomonadati; phylum Pseudomonadota; class Betaproteobacteria; order Burkholderiales; family Alcaligenaceae; genus Castellaniella; species Castellaniella sp. UC4447_H14. The sequence goes on from NZ_CM129666.1 coordinate 643,148, forward strand.
CGTAATGAACGGCCTTGCCCTGCAGGACGCCCTGAAGAACCACGGGGTGGACGCCCGCGTGCAGTCGGCCTTGAACATCGATCAAGTGGTGGAACGCTATATTCGCCCCAAGGCTTTGCGGTACCTGGAAGAGGGCAAGGTCGTGATCTTTGCCGCAGGCACCGGCAATCCGTTTTTCACGACGGATACGGCGGCCGCATTGCGCGGCGCCGAGGTGGGGGCCGAGGTGGTCCTGAAGGCGACCAAGGTTGACGGCATCTACAGCGCCGATCCCAACAAGGATCCGAACGCCACGCGCTACTCCCACATCAGTTTCGACGAAGCCATCATTCGTCGCCTGGAAGTCATGGACGCGACAGCTTTTGCACTGTGCCGCGATCAGAAGCTGCCGATCAAGGTCTTTTCAATCAACAAGCCGGGAGCTCTTCGACGCGTCGTCTGCGGTGAAGACGAGGGCACCCTGGTCCAGGTATAGGAGCCTGTATGAGTCTCTCCGACATTCGCCGCTCGGCCGACGAGCGCATGGGCAAGACCATCGAATCCCTGAAGACCAGCTTGGGCAAGATCCGTACCGGCCGCGCCCATGCGGGGATTCTGGATCACGTCATGGTGGAATACTACGGTTCTCCGGTTCCGGTGAGCCAGGTCGCCAACGTGACGGTGATCGACGCCCGGACTCTCAGCGTCCAGGTCTGGGAAAAAACCATGGCGAGCGCCGTTGACAGGGCCATTCGCGAGTCCGATCTGGGCTTGAATCCCATTGCCATGGGCGACAATATCCGGGTTCCGATGCCGGCCCTCACGGAAGAGCGCCGCCGCGATCTGACCAAGGTCGTGCGCGGGGAAGGCGAGGACGCCAAGATCGCGGTGCGCAATCTTCGCCGAGAGGCCAACGAAACGCTGAAGAAGCTTCTGAAGGAAAAGGATATTTCCGAGGACGAAGAGCGTCGCGGCCAGGACGAAGTCCAGAAGCTCACGGACCGCTTTGTGGCCGACATCGATAAGCTCGTCGCCCAGAAAGAAGCCGAGATCATGACGGTCTGACGACCGGAGTCGGCACAGGCGGCATGAGTCCGATCAGTTCCACTCTCACGATTCCGGCGACCAGTCAGACGCCTCGCCATGTGGCCATCATCATGGATGGCAATGGGCGCTGGGCGACACAGCGGCGATTGCCGCGGACTGCAGGACATGTCCGGGGCGTTCAGGCCGTGCGGCGCGTGGTCGAGGCCTGCGGCCGACGTGGCGTCGAGTACCTCACCCTCTTTGCCTTCAGCTCCGAGAACTGGCGCCGCCCGGCTCAGGAAGTCTCGCTGCTGATGCGCCTGTTCGTGCGCACCCTCGAAAAAGAGGTGGATCGCCTGGTGGCACAAGGCGTTCGACTCAGGGTGGTGGGCGATCTGGGCGCCTTCGACGCCAAGCTGCGCGGGCTGATCGAATCCGCCGAGGCGCGCACCGCCGGCCAGTCCACCCTGGTCCTGACCATCGCTGCAAACTATGGCGGCCGGTGGGATATCCTGCAGGCCATGCGCGCCTTGCTCGCCGCGCACCCCAGTCTCGCCGCCGAGCCCGAGCGGATCGACGAGAAGGCCCTGGATCCCTGGCTGGCGATGGCTTACGCGCCAGAGCCGGACCTGTTCATCCGCACCGGCGGCGAGCAGCGCATCTCCAACTTCCTGATCTGGCAGCTTGCCTACACCGAGCTGTACTTCACCGATCGCTATTGGCCCGATTTCGGGGCGGACGATGTCGAGCAGGCCTTCGCGTGGTATCGTGGCCGCGAACGGCGCTTTGGCCGCACCAGCGAGCAATTGGCCTCGCCTACCTGAAATCCGGACCGGAACCTGACAGGGATCTCCATGCTGCGCACGCGCATTCTCACGGCACTGGTGCTGTTGCTGATCGTCGCCGCAGCGGTATCGGTGGCCAGCCCGTGGCCCATGCTGGCCCTTCTGGCCGTCATGTGCGCCTGCGCCTGGTGGGAATGGCTCCGCCTGGTGCCCTGCGAATCGCGATCCGCGGGCTGGCTGGCCGTTGCGGCCGCCGTCGTGATGCTGGCCGCCTCGGCTGGTTTGCTGCAGGGCCCGGCTGGGGCGTATCCATGGATGAGGGCCGTTGTTCTGCCACTGGCGGTTCTCTTCTGGGTGATGGGCGCGCCCCGGGCCGTGGTCCGCGCCGGGTTGCCGGGGTATTGGCGGGCCCTGCCGCTGGCGGTGCTCGGGGCATGGCTGCTCGCAGCCACCTGGTACGCCCTGGCATGGGTGTTCCTGACGCACGGCGCGGGTGCATTGATCAGCCTTTGGGCGCTGGTCTGGTGCGCCGACATTGCCGCGTACGCGGTCGGGCGTACGCTGGGGCGGCACAAGCTCGCGCCCCAGGTCAGTCCCGGCAAGAGCCGGGAGGGCGCCGTGGGCGGCGTCGTGGCCGCCGTCCTGTGGCTGGCGGCCACGGCCGTGTGGTGGCCCGACAGTTTTGGCGCGCTGCTGCTGAATCGACTGGGGTGGCCCGGGCTGCTTCTGTCGGGTGTTGTGCTGGCTGCGTGGTCCATCGTGGGGGACCTGTTCGAGTCGCTGCTCAAGCGCCGTGCCGGGGTGAAAGACTCCAGCCGTCTGTTGCCCGGCCATGGCGGGGTGTACGATCGGATCGACGCAGTGCTGCCGGTCGCACCGGCCGCTGTCCTTCTTTTGCTTCTCTGATCACTGTTCATGGCTGTTCTGCATCATCTCTGCATCCTCGGTTCGACGGGGTCCATCGGTGCCAGCACCCTGGATGTCGTGGCACGACATCCGGATCGTTTCGTCGTGCATGCGCTGAGCGCCCATACCCGTATCGAGGCCTTGGCTGCGCAGGCTGCGCGGCATTCCGCCCGTGTCGTGATCGTCCCGGACGACGCCGCCCGCGGCCGGTTCGTCGCCGCCTGGCCGGCGGGCCGGCCGCTGCCGGAAATCCGGCAGGGGGCACAGGCCCTGGCAGACACGGCGGCGGACCCGGAAGTCACTGCCGTGATGGCGGCCATCGTGGGCGCCGCCGGCCTTCCGGGGGCACTGGCTGCCGCCCGTGCCGGCAAACGGGTGCTGCTCGCCAACAAGGAGGCATTGGTGGCGGCAGGGGGCCTGTTCATGCGCGCGGTGCGAGACTGCGGAGCGCAGCTTTTGCCGATCGACAGTGAGCACAACGCGATCTTCCAGTGCCTGCCCCAGACCGCCGACCGTGCATTGGCGCCCGACCATCCGGCGCCCGGCGTCCGGCGTCTGCTCCTGACGGCTTCCGGCGGCCCGTTTCGACGTACCGCGCTGGATCAGCTTGATTCCGTGACGCCGGACCAGGCCTGCGCCCATCCCAACTGGCGAATGGGCCGGAAGATATCCGTGGATTCGGCCACCATGCTGAACAAGGGCCTGGAAGTCATCGAGGCACACTGGCTGTTTTCCATGCCCATGGATCGGATTCAGGTGGTCGTGCATCCCCAGAGCGTGGTGCATTCCATGGTCGAATACGATGACGGATCGGTGCTGGCCCAGTTGGGACAGCCGGACATGCGCACGCCCATTGCGTACGGACTGGGTTTTCCGGACCGCATTGCCAGCGGGGTAGGGCTGCTGGAGCTCACCCGGCTGGGGCACCTGGACTTCGAGGCGCCGGACCTGTTGCGGTTTCCCTGCCTCCGGCTGTCCCTGGATGCGCTGGGCCAGGGACAAGCCGCTTGCATCACCCTGAACGCGGCCAATGAAGTCGCGGTCGACGGATTCCTGAAGGGCCGGCTGCGTTACACCCAGATTGCCCGTATCATCGAGCGTTGCCTGAACGATTCCGTCCGGCGGAAAGCAACGTCGCCAGGATCGCTGGACGATGTGCTGGCGATCGATGCGGAAGCCCGCCGCCTGGCGGCTGGTTTCTGCCAATTTCCTGTTTGACATGCTTCGCCCATGCTGCTGACCCTGCTTGCGTTTGCCGTCGCGTTGGGCCTGCTCGTGACCTTTCACGAATGGGGGCATTATTCCGTTGCGCGCCTGTGCGGCGTGCCCATCGTGCGTTTTTCAGTGGGATTCGGTCCGGTGCTGCTGCGCCATGTCGATCGGCATGGCACGGAATGGGCGTTGTCCGCCATACCGTTGGGTGGGTACGTGAAGATGCTGGACGATGCACCCGCCGGTGCTGACGCGGCAACACGCCGCCAGGCCTTCAATCAACAACCGCTCGTGCGCCGGGTGGCCATCGTGCTCGCCGGGCCGTTCGCCAACCTCGTGCTGGCCGCGATCCTCTATGCCTTTCTGGGAGTGTGGGGCACCCAGCAACCAGTGGCGGTGCTGGCGGCACCGGCGGCGCACACGCCTGCCGCAGTGGCCGGATTGTCTGCGGGCGAGATCCTGAAATCCGTGGATGGCCAGCCCGTCGCGTCGTGGACACAGGCTCGCTGGCATCTCATGCAGCCGGCGACCGTGGGGGGCACGGTTTCGCTCGGAGTGCAAGCACCGAGCGGTGGCCTCCGGAGCGTCACCTTGCAAATTCCTGCGCCTGAGACGAGTTCCTCGAGCCAGACAGATCCGTTGTCCGCCGCCGGACTGGGCCTTGCCCCTCCGGTTCCGGTCATCGGGACGCTCACGCCCGGTGGGGCAGCCGAGCAAGCCGGGTTGCGGCCGGGGGACGAGGTTCGTTCCATTGCTGCCGTCGAGCACCCGTCGATCCAGCAATTCGTGTCGATCATCCAGGATCATGCTGGCCGGCCTCTGACCCTGGTCGTCTCGCGCCAGGGCGCCGAGATCTCTCTGGTGGTCACCCCCCGGCCGGAGGCGGATGCCGCGCGCACGTCAGTCGGGCGAATTGGCGCTCTGGTCCGGGGACGGCAGCAGCGGGTACTGGTGAGGCAGGGGCTGGTGGACAGCCTTGTCACGGGGATCGGGCGAACCGCGGACATGAGTGTGTTCACGCTGCGCATGCTGGGGCGCATGCTGGTCGGCGAGGCTTCCTGGCGGACCATCAGCGGGCCGGTGACCATCGCGGAATATGCGGGACGAACGGCTCGTATCGGCCTGGAGGCTTATCTGGATTTCCTGGCCCTCATCAGTATCAGCATCGGTGTGCTGAATCTGCTGCCCATTCCCATGCTGGATGGGGGCCACCTGTTGTTCTATGTGGCGGAGGCGTTGCGCGGGGGGCGGCCCGTTCCGGAGCGCATCCGGGACGTGGGCTTCCGCCTGGGGCTCGCGACGGTGATGGGACTGATGGTTCTGGCGCTATTCAACGATTTTGAGCGGCTTTTCAGTTGACGACGTTGTGACTTACAATCGCGCATCGTTGATGCCTTATCCCCTCGCGGCTTGAAAAGGATTGCCAGGATGTCGTCTCCCCGGAAGTTTCGTTTGTCCAAGCGTGCCATTTCGCTGATGCTGGCAACCTTGCTGGCACCGGCCGTGGCAGCGGCCTTTACGCCTTTCGTGGTGCATGACATTCAGGTTCAGGGACTGGAGCGTGTCGATCCAGGGACTATCTTCACCTATCTGCCCGTCAAGATCGGCCAGACGTTTACAGAAGAACAGGCCTCCACCGCCATCCAGAAACTTTACGGAACCGGGTTCTTCAACGACGTCAAGATCGACGCGCGCGGCGATGTGCTGGTGGTATCGGTCCAGGAACGGCCCACCATCGCGTCGATCAATTTCAACGGCATGCGCGAATTCGACGTGAAAGCGCTGTCGAAATCGTTGTCCCAGGTAGGCTTCGGGCAGGGGCGCGTCTTTGACCAGGCCATGCTGGACCGAGCGGTCTTCGAGATCAAGCAGCAGTATCTGTCCAAGGGCAAGTACGGGGTACAGATCAATCCCGTCATCACGCCGCTGCCGCGCAACCGCGTGGGCGTGAGCTTCGACATCTTCGAAGGTGGCGTGGCGACGATCTCCAGGATCGAGTTCATCGGCAACAAGGCGTTCTCGTCCGGGACGCTGGAAGACCAGATGGAACTGACGACCGGTGGCGTCATGACCTGGTACACCGGCACCAACAAGTATTCCCGGGAGAAACTCGAAGGCGATGTGGAACGCATCCGTTCCTACTACCTGGACCGCGGCTACTTGGAGTTTTCCATGGAGTCGCCCCAGGTCACGATTTCGCCGGATCGCAAGTCCATCTACATCACCATGACGGTGCACGAGGGCCAACCCTACAAGCTGGGGAAGGTCGATCTTGCGGGCGACCTGCTGGGGCTGGACGACAAGCTCAAGCCGCTCGTGACCGTCAAGGAAGGCCAGACGTTCTCGGCCGAGAAGACCAACGCGGTAGCCAAGTCCATCACTGATTATCTGGGCACCTTGGGTTATGCGTTTGCCAACGTGAACCCCAATCCCGTACTGGATCGGGACCATCACGTTGCAAGCCTGACTTTCTACGTGGATCCCGGCCGGCGAGTCTATGTGCGCCGGATCAACGTGGGCGGCAATACACGCACCCGGGACGAGGTGGTGCGCCGGGAGATGCGCCAGCAGGAGGCCGCCTGGTATGACGCCTCGAGCATCAAGACATCCAAGGAACGCATCGATCGCCTGGGCTACTTCACGGATGTCGACGTGAAGACCGAGCCAGTGCCGGGCACGCCCGACCAGGTGGACGTCAACGTCGGTGTGAAGGAAAAGCCCACCGGGATGGTCAATCTGGGGATTGGCTACGGCACGACCGACAAGCTCATGCTGTCAGCCGGAATCAGCCAGGACAATGTCTTTGGCAGCGGCAATTCCCTGTCGTTGAATGTCAACACCAGCGCCACGAACCGGGCGGCGGTCCTGTCGCACACCAACCCGTACTGGACCCAGGACGGCATCAGCAAGACCACGTCGCTGTATTACCGGCGCACCACGCCGTACAACGTGGATGGCAGCGGTTCCCTGGGATGGTATTCGGTGGAGTCGCTGGGCGCAGGCCTGAACTTCGGCGTTCCGATCTCCGAGACCGACCGCGTTTTTGCCGGCGTCACGTTTGAGCACAATTCCATCAACGACATCAACCTCTCGGGGCCTTTCCAGGCCCCTCAGGCCTATGTCGATTATGTGCAAAAGTTTTACGGCGACACGACGAATTCGGCAATCTTCAGCCTGGGCTGGGCCAAGGACACCCGGGACAGCGCGCTGGCGCCGCACAAAGGCAGCTACACCCGCGTGTCCAGCGACGTGTCCACGATCGACCTGAAATACTACAAGCTCAGCGGCCAGCAGCAGTTTTTCTGGCCCCTTGGGCGCGCCTTCACGTTTGCTTTGAACGGGCAGGTCGATTGGGAAAAGACGTACGGCGAGGCCGGCAAGCCATTCCCTGTCATCAAGAACATGTATGCCGGCGGCATTGGATCAGTGCGCGGCTTCCGGGGCGCGTCCCTGGGCCCGGTGGACACGGTTACCGGCACCAATCTGGGCGGCTCGCGCCGGATGGTGGCCAACGCGCAGCTCTATCTGCCGTTCCCGGGCGCCTCGCGTGATCGCACGCTGCGCTGGTTCATCTTCACGGATGCCGGCCAGATTTCCACGACCGACGGGTTTGGCTGCCCGGCCGGATACGCCTCGTCGCCATCGGTCGACCCCTGCGGCTGGAAATATTCCGCCGGCCTGGGGCTGTCCTGGGAATCCCCGCTGGGACCGCTGCAACTGTCGTTCGGCCAGGCGCTGAACGCCAAGGAAGGCGACCAGAAACAGGTCTTCCAGTTCCAGATTGGTACCGGTTTCTGAACCCGGTCGCGCCGTTTGATGGCACAATAACCCCTTTTGTAGCAGCTCGTCCCAGGTGGATTCCACATCATGTTTCTCTCAGGTTTGAATGTTTCGGTTATGACCCGTCGCGTTGTGCGCGGGCCGCTTGTCATCGCAGTGGCGGCTGTGATCGGCCTCGGGGCGCTGCCAGTCGCGCCCTCTTATGCACAAGGCACCAAGATCGGGTTCGTCAGCACCGAGCGCATCCTGCGCGATTCAAAGCCTGCGAAGGCCGCGCAGGCCAAGATCGAGGCCGAATTCAAGAAGCGTAACCAGGATCTGCAGAAGCTCTCCGACGATCTGCGGGCCCAGGCCCAAAAGCTGGACAAGGACGCCCCGGTGCTGTCCGAGGCCGATCGCATCAAGCGTCAGCGCCAGCTTCAGGACATGGATTCGGAGCTCCAGCGCAAACGCCGCGAATTCCAGGAAGACTTCAATCGCCGCCGGAACGAAGAGTTCTCGGCGATCGTGGAAAAGGCGGACGCCGCCATCAAGAAAATCGCGCAGCAGCAGAACTACGATCTGATCATCCAGGACGCAGTGACCGTGAGCCCCCGCGTCGATATCACCGACCAGGTCATCAAAGCCCTGGGCAGTTGATCGCCGATGCCTGTGCTGCTCGCGCCCGAGAGGGCTCCTGCACTCTCGCAACTTCTCAAAACCGCTGACACCGTCGGCCTGGGGTGCACGCTCCAGGCGCCCGATGGCGGCATCGATCCTCGCATCGCCGGCATCGGCTCGCTGTCGGCAGCGGGTGCCAGCGAGATCAGCTTCCTGTCCAATCCGAAATTGCACGCTCAGCTGGATGATTGCCAGGCGGCGGCCGTGATTCTGCGGCCTCAGGATTGGAAATCGTTTCGTGAGCGGCATCCTGCGTCGGTACCGTGGGTCGCGGTTCTGTGCCCGCAGCCCTATCTGATGTATGCGCTGCTGGCGCAATGGTTCGACCGGCACCGACTGTCCGGGCTGCCGGGCGGCGTCCATCCCAGCGCGGTGGTCGCTGCGGATGCCGTGCTGGACGAGAACGTCACCATAGGCCCTCTGGCCGTCATCGAGGCCAGAGTGCACCTGGAAGCGGGAGTGCGTATCGGTGCGGGCTGCACCATAGGGCCGGATTGCAGGATCGGGCGCGACAGCCTGCTGCACGCGCATGTCACGCTTTATCATGGCGTCCGGGTCGGCGCGCGGGCCATTCTCCACTCGGGGGTGGTGCTGGGTGCGGATGGCTTCGGCTTCGCGCCTGATCCGCGCACGCCTGGCGCTTGGGCGAAGATCGCGCAGCTCGGAGGCGTGTGCATTGGCGATGACGTGGAAATCGGCGCCAATACCACCGTGGACAGGGGCGCCGTCGAGGACACGGTTCTAGGTAATGGTGTCAAGCTCGATAATCAGATCATGATCGGCCATAATTGCCGCATCGGCGATCATACTGCGATGGCGGCCTGTGTCGGAGTTGCGGGTTCCACCACCATGGGTCAGCGCTGTGTGATCGGTGGCGCCGCCATGTTCGGCGGCCATCTCACGCTGGGCGACGATGTGCATATTTCGGGCGGCACGGCCGTCACTTCCGATATTCTGAAGGCGGGCCGCTATACCGGGGTGTTTCCGGTGGCCGAGCATTCCGCCTGGCAACATAATGCAGCGGTGATTGGCCAGTTGGCGCAGCTTCGCAGGCGCGTGCGCGCGACAGAACGGCAGGGCCCTTCGGATGCCGCCGATGAGCCGGCGAACAACAAGCAGGACAAATAATGGAACTCGATATCAAGGACATCATGGAGCGGTTGCCACACCGGCAGCCGATGCTGCTCGTGGACCGCGTCCTGGAAATGGACCCCGGCAAGAGCATCGTGGCCATCAAGAATGTCACCTACAACGAGCCGTTCTTTCAGGGTCACTTTGCCCACCACCCGGTCATGCCGGGTGTTCTGATCATCGAGGCGCTTGCGCAGGCTGCGGCTCTGTTTTCCTTCGCGGACGCCGGCGCACCCAATCTGGCCAGCACCAAGATCGCCTACTATCTGGTTGGCGTCGACGGCGCCCGGTTTCGCCGTCCGGTCGTGCCTGGGGATCAACTCCGCATGGAAGTGTCTGCCGACAAGCTGAGCCGGTCGATCTGCAAGTACACGGCGGTGGCCAAGGTCGGTGACCAGATCGCCGCCGAAGCCAAGATCATGTGTGCGGTCCGCATTCTGGAGGAATGATGGCGGTAGCGCAGATCCATTCCACCGCGATCGTCGCGCCAGGGGCCACACTGGAAGACGGCGTCACCGTGGGGCCTTACAGCATCATCGGTGAACACGTTCTCCTGGGAGCCGGCACCCGCGTCGGACCGCATTGCGTGATCGACGGTCATACGACCGTTGGCCCGGACAATCATTTCTACGGATACTGTTCCATAGGCGGCATTCCCCAGGACAAGAAATACGCCGGGGAACCCACGGCGCTCACCATCGGCCAGGGCAATACATTCCGGGAATTTGTCACCGTCAATACCGGAACGGTCCAGGATGTCGGCACGACGCGGATCGGCGACGATAACTGGATCATGGCGTATGTCCACGTCGCGCACGACTGCCAGGTGGGCAGCCATGTCGTGATCGCCAACAGCGTCCAGATGGGAGGCCATACGCAGATTGGCGACTGGGCCATTCTGGGGGGCCTGACGGCGGTGCACCAGTTCGTGCATATCGGTGCGCACGTGATGATCGGAGGCACCAGCTCGGTGCGTCAGGACGTGCCGCCATACATGATCGGTGCGGGCGATTCGTTCCGGCCCATCGGCATCAATTCGGAAGGGCTCTCCCGGCGGGGCTTTACCGAACAGGATGTGCAGGTCCTCCGGGAGGCCTACAAAATCGTTTACCGGCGCAAGCTCCAGATCGACCAGGCCATCGAAGCGTTGATCGGGCTGCAGCGGGAGCACCCTGCCGAGCATCAAGCCGTGCAGACACTGGTCGAATTTCTGCGTGGCGCCAGCCGCGGCATCGCCCGCCCATGACGTTGCGCGCCGCCATCGTGGCGGGCGAGCCATCTGGAGATCTGCTGGCGGCCCGCATGATTCAGGGGCTGAAGGCACATGATTCCGATGTCCGTACCGTGGGCGTCGGGGGGCCGGCCATGGCTCGCACGGGCTTTCAGGCCTGGCACCCCATGGACGCCCTGGCGGTATTCGGATATGCGGATGCCCTGCGTCGGGCTCCCGGCCTGATCCGGATCTGGCGGGATACCCGCCGGCGCGTGCTTGCGGAGCGGCCCGACGTCTTCGTCGGCGTGGATGCTCCAGATTTCAACCTGCGGCTGGAGGAGCGGTTGCGCGCATCCGGCATCCCGACGGTGCATTTCGTCAGTCCGTCGATCTGGGCCTGGCGCTTTGCGCGCATTCATCAGATCCGCCGGGCGGTGTCACACATGCTGGTATTGTTCCCCTTTGAGGAAGATCTGTATCGAGAGCAGGGCGTACCGGTCACTTACGTGGGGCACCCGCTGGCTGAGCTGATTCCCGCAGTGCCTGATCGGAATGCGGCCCGGGCTGCGCTTGGACTGGAACTGGGACGGCGCGTGCTCGCTTTGCTGCCCGGCAGCCGCGAATCCGAAGTCCGTTTGCTGGCGCCCCGCTTTCTCCAGGCGGTACGACTCCTGATCGAACAGGATCCCACGCTCCAGGTAATCGTTCCGGTCGTCAATGAGCAGCGGCGGCGGCAGTTCGAGGCGATTCTCTCGCAGCAGCCGCTGGCGAACTGCAGGGTCCTCCAGGATCTGCCTGTGAACCCTCCAGCGGCGGTGGCGGGGCGTGCCGACGGCATGGACAATGCACGGTGGCCCATCGCCTGGCATGCGATGGAAGCGGCCGATGCGGTGCTGGTCGCCAGCGGGACGGCGACGCTGGAGGCTGCGTTGTTCAAACGACCCATGGTCATTTCGTATGCCATCACACCCTGGATGCGGCGGCTCATGGCGTGGCGGTCGGGGCAAAGCGCACCCAGCCTTCCGTGGGTTGGCCTCCCCAATATCCTGGCGCGCGATTTCGTGGTACCGGAGCTCTTGCAGGAAGCCGCCACGCCCGAGGCGTTGGCTGAGCATACCTGGAGGGCCCTCACGGACGCCGAACTGGCGTCCCGGGTATCCGGCCGCTTCGCGGCGCTGCACGCGCTGTTGAGCCGCGACACTCCCCGGCTCGCCGCGCAGGCCATTCGGGAGGTGTCGGGTGTCTAAGATCACATTGGATACCTCTTTTGAGCAGCCGGACCTGTTCTTGTCGGCCCGCCCGGCCGAAGCGTGGCTGGCCGGTGTGGACGAGGCTGGCCGCGGGCCGCTGGCGGGTCCTGTCTTTGCGGCCGCAGTCATTCTGGACCCCGGGCATCCGATCGCCGGGCTGGATGATTCGAAGAAGCTCAGCCCATCCCGCCGCGAAGAACTCGCCCTGCAGATCCGGGAGTATGCGCTGGGCTGGGCGGTGGCCAGCGCCACCGTCGAAGAGATCGATCGCATGAACATCTTGCAGGCCACCTTCCTTGCCATGGAACGGGCTTGTCGATCGTTGCAGCGGACACCCCGGATGATTCTGGTCGATGGCAACCGCCTGCCACGGCGGCTGTCAGCCCCGGCCAGGGCCATTGTCGGCGGAGATGCGCGGGAGCCCGCCATTTCAGCCGCTTCCATCCTGGCCAAGACATCGCGGGATGCCTACTGTCTGGAACTGCACGCCCGTTATCCGCACTATGCGTTTGATCAGCACAAGGGCTATGGAACGGCACTTCACCTGGCCCGTCTGGAAGCGTTCGGGCCATGCCTGGCGCACCGCCGCAACTTTGCCCCGGTGCGGACCTGGTATGAGGTCCATTCGACTCGGGAATCTATGTGAACATCCCTATTCGCACCATCACATCGCGCGAAAATCCCGATTTCCGCTTCTGGCTGCGCCTGGCCCAGGCGAGGGTCGGCCGCACCGACGTGGACCGCGTGCTGCTCGAAGGACAGCACTTGTGCGAGGCCTGGTACGACCACAACGGACCACCTCTGGTGCTGATCGTGGGCGAGTCCATGCAGGCCGAACAGTGGGTGCGTGAGCTCTGGCAGGCCTGCGAACCCTCTCGCCGAATCGTGCTGCAGGATGCCCTGGCGCGCCTGTTGTCGCAGGTCGAACACGGACCGGCGGTTTATTGTGTGGTGGCACCCCCGCGACCCGCCTTGCCGGACCGGATTGCGCAGGCCTGCCTTTGGCTGGATCGCGTGCAGGACCCCGGGAACCTGGGGACTCTGTTGCGCACGGCAGCCGCCGCCGGCCTGGGCTGTGCCATGCTATCTCAGGGCTGTGCGCAGGCATGGTCGCCCAAGGTCTTGCGCAGTGGCCAGGGGGCCCATTTTGCACTGCGGGTCCACGAACATGCTGATCTTGCGTCACTGGTCCAGAGACTGGACGTGCCGCTGGCCGTCACGACCCTGGAGCGTGGCCGATCGCTGTACGACGTCGACCTGCGCAGGCCCTGTGTCTGGCTTTTCGGGAACGAAGGGCAGGGCGTCGCCGCCGATCTGCTGGCGTGTGCGACGACCCGGATTCGCATTCCTCAAGATCGGGCCGTCGAGTCTCTGAACGTGGCCGCCGCGGCTGCCATCTGCTTGTTCGAACAGCGTCGCCAGCAGCGGGTCCAGGGACTCTGACCTCTGTCTGGCGTTGGGCTACTGGTAGCTGAGCCGGTCCAGCCCCACTTCATCCATGATCTTGGTCGAGATTTCCTCGATGGAGCGGGTGGTAGTGGATAGCCACGGAATATTTTCCATTCGCATCAGGCGCTCGGCGTTGGCGACCTCGTCGCGGCACTGTTTCAGTGAGGCGTAGATGCTGTTGGGTCTGCGTTCGTTGCGGACCTCGGCCAGACGCTCGGGCTGGATGGACAGCCCGAAGAGCTTGTGGCGAAAGGGCACCAGCGTGGCCGGCAGCGCAGCGCGATCGAAGTCTTCGGGGATCAGCGGAAAATTGGCGGCCTTGACCGCATATTGCATGGCCAGATAAAGGCTGGTTGGCGTCTTTCCGCAACGCGACACGCCCACCAGGATCACGTCCGCCTGTTCCAGGCCTTGGACGTATTGGCCGTCATCGTGCGCCAGGCTGAAGTTGATTGCTTCGATGCGATTGTTGTACTGCTTGCTCAGGCCATTGGTGTGCGAGCGCCCGACCGATCGGTTGGCGCTGGCGTTCAGGATCTTTTCCAGGCGATGGACGAAGGCGCCGAACAGGTCCAGGAAGATGCAGGGGGCCGAGCGGATGTGGCTGGCGATTTCGGGGTCCACCAGCGTACTGAAGACCAGCGGCGGGGGCCCCCCCAGAAGGGACTTCTGCGCGATCTTGTGGGCAGCGGCATCCGCCTTTTCGATGGAGTCGATAAAGGGCAGCCGAATGGCCTGAAAGACAATGGTTTCAAACTGCGAAAGGACGGCGTGACTGAAGGTTTCAGCCGTAATGCCGGTGCTGTCGGAAACGATGAAAACGGTGCGTTCCGGGGGGGTGACATCCATGAACTGTTACGCCATCGAGCATCAGAAACGGTACAATCCGCAAAGGTTACCAGTCACCTGCCCAGCAAGGCAAGGCTGGTTTGCCGGACGCATTCTCAGACTGCGGCATGGCCGCGTTTCCGGTCTGAAATTCGTGCGTCGGGCAAACACGCTTTCTCTATCTCAAAGGTGACACCATGTCTTACGTTGTACCATTCGAGCAGCTCCGCATGACGGACGTGGACTCGGTCGGAGGTAAAAACGCTTCCCTAGGGGAAATGATCAGTCAGTTGACGGGCGCAGGCGTCCGGGTGCCGGGCGGCTTTGCCACGACGGCAGAGGCGTTCCGCGCCTTCCTGAAGGCTTCTGGCCTGGACGATCGGATCAACGCCCGCCTCGCCACACTCAACGCCGAAGACGTGCGCGAGCTGGCCGCCGCGGGCGCGGAGATCCGCCAGTGGGTAATCGACGCGCCGTTTCCCGCTGATTTCGAATCCGCCGTGCGCACCGCCTTTGCCGAGCTCGACGAGGATGGCAAGGGCTCTTTCGCGGTGCGCTCGTCCGCCACGGCGGAGGATCTGCCCGATGCGTCGTTCGCGGGTCAGCAGGAAACCTACCTGAACGTCGTCGGCATCGATGACGTGCTCGAAAAGATCCGCCATGTGTTCGCGTCGCTCTACAACGACCGTGCGATTTCCTATCGCGTCCACAAAGGCTACGCCCATGCCGAGGTCGCGCTGTCGGCCGGGATCCAGCGAATGGTGCGCTCCGACAAGGGCAGCGCCGGGGTGATGTTCACGCTCGACACCGAATCGGGCTTCAAGGACGTGGTCTTCATCACCTCGTCCTACGGGCTGGGCGAAACGGTAGTGCAGGGCGCGGTCAATCCGGACGAGTTCTACGTCTTCAAGCCTACGCTCGCTTCCGGCCGCTATCCCATCATCAGCCGCCGGATCGGATCCAAGCTCATCAAGATGGAGTTCGACGCGAGCCGCGCGTCGGGGCACGCCGTGCGCACCGTCGAGGTCCCGGCTTCCGAACGCAACCGTTATTCGCTGACCGATAGCGAGATCATCGAACTGGCCCGCTACGCGACCATCATCGAGACTCACTACAAGCGGCCCATGGACATCGAATGGGGACGGGATGGCATCGATGGCAAGCTCTACATCCTTCAGGCGCGCCCCGAGACGGTCAAGTCGCAACAAGGCCACCACGATGTTCAGGAGCGCTATCGGCTGAAGGCGACCGGCGAAGTCCTGGTTCGCGGTCGGGCCATCGGCCAGAAAATCGGCTCGGGTACGGTCCGTATCGTCGGCGACGCCTCGGAGATGGATCGTGTGCGCTCCGGCGACATCCTGGTGACCGACATGACGGATCCCAACTGGGAGCCGGTCATGAAGCTCGCTTCGGCCATTGTCACCAACCGGGGGGGCCGTACCTGCCACGCGGCCATCATCGCGCGCGAACTCGGCATCCCCGCGGTCGTGGGGTGCGCGGATGCGACCGACGTTCTGACCAACGGGCGCGAGGTGACGGTATCCTGCGCCGAGGGCGACGAGGGCCGGATCTACGACGGCCTGATCGAAACCGAAGTCGAAGAAGTGCGCTGGGGTCAGATGCCCGACATCGGGCTCAAGGTCATGATGAACGTCGGCAACCCCCAGCTTGCCTTCGATTTCTCGCAGATCCCGAATGCGGGCGTGGGGCTGGCGCGTCTGGAATTCATCATCAACAACAACATCAACGTCCATCCCAAGGCGATTCTGGACTACCCCAACGTGGACGGCGATCTGAAGAAGGCGGTGGAGTCGGCGGCGCGCGGGTACGCCAGCCCGCGTGCATTCTTTGTCGAGAAACTGGCCGAAGGCATTGCCACCATCGGCGCCGCCTTCTATCCCAAGTCCGTCATCGTGCGCCTGTCCGACTTCAAGTCGAACGAGTACCGAAAGCTGGTGGGCGGTTCACGCTACGAGCCCGACGAGGAAAACCCGATGCTGGGGTTCCGCGGTGCGTCGCGCTATATCTCGGATGACTTCGCCGAATGCTTCCGCATGGAATGCGAAGCGCTGAAGAAAGTCCGTGACGAAATGGGCCTGACCAATGTCGAAATCATGGTGCCTTTCGTACGCACGCTGGAACAGGCGCGCCGCGTGGTCGAACTGCTGGCAGAGCACGGCCTGAAGCGCGGCGAGAACGGCTTGCGGTTGATCATGATGTGCGAGGTTCCCTCGAACGCCATTCTGGCTGACGAGTTCCTGCAGTTTTTCGACGGCTTCTCGATCGGCTCGAACGACATGACGCAGCTCACCCTGGGGCTGGATCGGGATTCGGGCCTGGAACTGCTGGCCGCCGATTTCGACGAGCGCGATGCCGCAGTGCAATTCATGTTGCGCCGTGCCATCCAGGCCTGCCTGAAGGCCGGCAAGTACGTCGGCATCTGCGGACAGGGCCCCAGCGATCATCCCGACCTGGCGCAGTGGCTGCGGGACGAGGGTATTCTTTCGATATCGCTGAACCCTGACACTGTGGTGGACACCTGGCAGCGGCTGGCGGATACGGCCCTCGCGGCCTGATCGGGACTGGAAGCGGTGAGCGGGGGCGGGGACACGATGCTGTTTCATGCGATCATCGGTTCCCCCCTCGGCCCCATTCTCCTGGCGGCCGAAGAAGCCGGCTTGGCCGGGCTGTACTTCACGGACCAGCGGGATTGCCCCCGCGTTGCGGGCTTGGAAGCCACTGTGGCGATTGTTTCGGATCCGTCCGCCGGGCGGCAGAGCGGGCGGCCCATCCGCTTGTTCAAGGCCCAGCGGTCGGGAGACGGAGCCAGTGGCGATCTCTTCGCGAGCGGGGCGCCCAAGCCGCCCGACGCCCGGCCGTCTGCCGACCTCGACCTTCCGCGGTTTCTACAGGGTGACAGCCCTTCGGAAGCCCGACGGATCCTGCGCCAGGCGCAGCATGAACTGCAGGACTATTGGCGGGGCGATCGGCGGTCGTTCGACGTTCCGCTGTCGCCTCGTGGCACCGACTTTCAACGGAAGATCTGGGCTGCGCTGCTGGCGGTCCCATTCGGATCGACTCTGTCGTACGGCGAGCTGGGCGAGCGGGCCGGCCTGGGTGCCGGCCATGGACGGGCAGTCGGTACCGCTGTGGGCAGCAACCCCATCAGCATCATCATCCCCTGTCATCGGATTCTGGCCCGCAACCGTACACTGAACGGCTACGGCGGCGGGTTGCCCCGCAAGGTGCGCTTGCTGCAGCTCGAAGGCTTCGATATCCGGTAGCGGCGACCGGCGCCGTCACTCTTTGGCAGGCTGCCGGGTATCGTGCTTCATCAAGCGCTCTTTTTCGCGAGCCCAGTCCTTGTCACGCTGGCTATCTCGCTTGTCGTGCAGTTTTTTGCCGCGGCCCAGTCCGAAATCCAGCTTGATGCGCCCGTTCTTGTAGTGCAGGTTGAGCGGCACCAAAGCGTAGCCGCGCTGTTCCACCTTGCCGATCAGCTTGCTGATTTCCTCACCATGCAGCAGCAGCTTGCGGGTGCGGGTAGCGCTGGGGTGGATGTGTGTGGATGCGGTGGGCAGCGGGCTGATGTGCATGCCCAGTATCCATAGGGCACCATCGCGTACGATGACGTAGCTTTCCTTGATCTGGACGTGGCCCGCACGGATTGCCTTGACTTCCCAGCCTTCCAGCACAAGGCCCGCCTCGAAACGATCTTCGATGAAGTAATCGTGCGTGGCCTTGCGATTCTCTACAATACTCATGGGTTGCTGATGTCAGGGTCAGTAAAATCCAACAATTCTATCTTATCCTCCCGACCTGCCCATGCATTCGATCCAACGTTCCGTCCTCGTGCCCTATCGCTGTGAGCAGATGTTCGACCTGGTCGCCGACGTGGCGCGGTATCCGGAGTTCATGCCGTGGTGCGGCGGGACCGACGTGCAATGGCAGAACGAGCACGGCATGCAGGCCACCGTGCAGATCCGCTTTGCGGGAATCCGCCAGAGCTTCACGACCCGCAACGACCATAGCTACCCGCATCGAATCGTGTTTCACCTGGTTGACGGGCCCTTCTCCAGTCTGACGGGCGACTGGGATTTCCAGGCGCTCGGAGAGGACGGCTGCAAGGTTGTCTATACCATGGAATACGCATTTTCCAGCCGGGCCATGTCGGCGGTGATCGGCCCCGTCTTCAATCGTATTGCGACCAGCTTCATCGATTCCTTCACCCAGCGGGCGCGCGCCGTATATGGCAGCCCACGCTGATTTTCCGGTCGGAACGGTGCGACATTGATGCAGGTGACGATCGCCTTTGCCGCCCCTTCGGGGCCGTGGCGCCAGCAGCTGCAAGTCCCGGCGGGCACCACCGTCGGCGAGGCGCTGTCGCTCAGCGCCTTTGCACGCGAGTTTCCGGAGTTCACCGACCACTTGCCTGTGCTGGGGGTCTACGGCGAACGCTGTGAGCCCTCCCGCGTGCTCCACGAGGCGGATCGCGTGGAGCTTTACCGCCCGCTGGTGTTCGATCCACAGGAATCGCGCCGGCGTCGGGCCGTGCATCGCAAGAGCCGGGCCGGGCACGCCCGGGGAGACGGCTGATTGTCGCGTGCACGACAGCCCGGGACCTGCAGGCTGCGCTAAGGTGGGGCGTCGAGCGGCATCCGGTGGTGCTACAGTAGGGCAGCAGCGTTTCGGTTGACCGCTACCCCAGTCATACTGCGTCGTGCCATGCCACAAGCGGGCACGATCGCCATGTTCCCAGTCCGGAGACTTTGCACCATGGATTTTCGCCTCAGCGAAGAACAACAGGCTTTTGCACAGGCCGCCCGCGAATTCGCCCAGGGCGAACTCGCTCCTCATGCGGCCCAATGGGACGAGGAACATATCTTTCCACGCACGGCTTTCGCCAGGGCCGGGGAACTCGGCTTCTGCGCGATGTATGCGCCAGAATCCATTGGGGGCCTTGGGCTGCCCCGGCTCGACGCCACGCTGGTCTTCGAGGAAATGGCGGCGGTCGATCCATCCACCACGGCCTTCATCACCATTCACAACATGGCCACCTGGATGGTCGGGAGCTGGGCACAGCCCGCCGTCCGGGATCATTGGGGGCCTTTGCTGTCGACCGGCGAAAAGCTGGCTTCCTACTGCCTGACGGAACCCGGTTCGGGTTCGGATGCGGCCTCCCTGGCGACCAGTGCGCGACGAGAGGGTGGCACCTACGTCCTCAACGGCTCGAAGGCTTTCATTTCGGGCGCTGGTGATACCGATGTTCTGGTGGTGATGGCCCGCACGGGTGATTCGGGTCCGCGCGGCATTTCCGCACTTTTGGTTCCCGCCGATAGCGAGGGCATCACCTATGGCCGCAAAGAGAACAAGATGGGCTGGAACAGCCAGTCCACACGTTCCATTACTTTCGAGAACGTCCGTGTTCCGGTGGAAAACCGACTGGGCGAGGAAGGCGAAGGTTTCCGCTTCGCGATGAAGGGCCTGGACGGCGGGCGCATCAACATCGCCACCTGCTCGGTGGGCGCCGCGCAGGGCGCTTACGACGCGGCGCGCCGCTACATGGGGGAACGCCGACAGTTCGGGAAACCGCTGGCGGACTTCCAGGCGCTGCAGTTCAAGCTGGTCGACTTGTTGAGCAACGTCGTGGCCTCTCGTCAAATGGTCCGGCTGGCGGCCTGCAAGCTGGACGATGGCGATCCTCAGGCGTCGGCCTACTGTGCCATGGCCAAGCGCCTGGCGACCGATCTGTGCTTCCAATCGTGCCTGGATGCCCAGCAGATTCACGGCGGGTATGGCTATCTGAAAGACTACCCGCTGGAGCGGCTCGTGCGAGATACGCGTGTCCATCAGATCCTGGAAGGCACCAACGAAATCATGCGCCTCATCGTCGCGCGCCACATCCTGGCCCACGGGGCGGATTTGCGATGAGCGATCCCGTTCTTTTCCGGGAGATCCCCGCCCGCCAAGGGCGGTGCATCGGCGTGGCGATGCTCAACAGCCCCCAGACGTTGAACGGCCTGTCGCTGCCCATGTGCCAACTGCTCGAGCCCAGGTTGGCCGACTGGGCGGACGATCGCCGGATCGTGGCCATCGTGCTGCACGGAGCTGGAGAAAAGGCCTTCTGTGCGGGCGGCGATCTGCATGCCCTCTATCGCAGCATGCTGGCATATCCCTCGGGGGATGCCTGGGCCAACGTTCCTGCGCGCGAGTTTTTCGAGGCCGAGTACCGCCTGGACTTTCGCATCCATGGCTATCCCAAACCTGTCCTGTGCTGGGGAAGCGGCATTGTGATGGGCGGAGGGGTGGGCCTGATGCTGGGAGCCAGCCATCGGATCGCCACCAGCACGACACGCTTCGCCATGCCGGAAGTCACGATCGGCCTTTATCCTGATGTGGCAGGTACCTGGATGCTGAGCCGACTGCCGCGGGGGCTGGGCACGTTTCTGGCCATGACGGGGGCGCCACTGGGTGCGGCGGACTGCCTGCATTTCGGGCTGGCCGACTGGCTGTGCAAGCCCTCTGACCTGGATGCGGTACTGACCGGCCTGACCGAGACTGACTGGGCTGCCGATCCGGAACGCCATGGCGCCCAGGTCGACGCGGTGCTGCGAGCGCTTCGGGTGCCGGACCCTGAATGCGGTCCTCTCCAGCGCCATTGCGGCGAAATCAGGGCCGCATGTGGCCAGGCGGACTTTGAACGGGTCGGCCAGGCGATCGCCAGTTGGAAGACGCATGACGATCCCTGGCTTGCACACGCGGCGGCGACCTTTCTTGCTGGCTCCCCCGGGTCGGCGCGTCTGGGCCATACCCTGGTGTCGCTCGCGCGCAATCGATCCCTGGCGGAGGCTTTCCAGGCGGAATACATCGCCTCCCTGCATTGCTGCGCGGAGCCGGATTTCCGCGAGGGCATACGCGCCCTGCTCGTAGACAAGGACAAGGCCCCCCGCTGGAATCCGGCCACGCTCGGTCAGGCATCCGCGGAATGGGTGCAGCGGTTTCTGGTGGCGCCGTGGCCGGCGGGGCAGCCTCACCCGCTGGCCGATCTGGCTACCTGAGTACTACGCACCGCTTTTCAAAAATATCACCAGGAGACAATCAATGAGCAGCACGGTAGGATTCATCGGACTGGGCCACATGGGCGGCCCCATGGCCAAAAACCTTTTGAAGGCGGGACACCGCCTGCAGGTCTTCGATCTGGTGCCGGAGGCCCTCCGGTCGCTGACCGATGCGGGGGCTTCGGCCGCACCATCGGCGGCCGAAGCCGTGGCTGGCGTCGATCTGGTCGTCACTATGTTGCCAGCCAGCCGGCACGTCGAGAACCTGTATCTGGGCGGGGGGGGCCTGCTGGAGTCGATCGCCGAGGGCACACTGGTGCTTGAATGCAGCACCATCGCTCCCGAGTCCGCACGCAAGGTTTCCCGGGCTGCGGCGGAGCGCGGCATTTCCATGCTCGATGCGCCGGTGTCCGGCGGGACGGGCGGCGCGGCGGCCGGCACGCTGACATTCATCGTCGGCGGTGAATCCAGGGATCTGGAAGCCGCGCGGCCTTATCTGGAGGTGATGGGCAAGAACATCTTTCATGCTGGCGCCGCCGGGGCGGGGCAGGTTGCGAAGATCTGCAACAACATGATTCTCGGCATCCAGATGGCCGGTACGGCGGAAGCCCTGGCGCTCGGCGTGGCCAATGGGCTGGATCCCAGGACCCTGTCAGACATCATTGCCAAAAGTTCAGGCCGCAATTGGGCGACCGAACTCTACAACCCCTGGCCCGGCGTCATGGAGAATGCACCGGCATCGCACGACTACGCCGGCGGCTTTGGCGTGGATCTGATGCTCAAGGATCTTGGGCTCGCCACCGAGGCGTCCATGCAGGTCAGGGCCACCACGCCGCTGGGCGAGCTGGCCCGCAATCTGTTTGCCTTGCATAGCGCTCAGGGCAACGGGAAGCTGGATTTCTCCAGCATTCTGAAGCTGTATCGCCAGGGAAACTGACTCGCTCCCGGCCTGCAGTCCTGGTTCGCGGGCGGTTGCGGACCGGGCGTCAGGCAGGAGCCGCCTGCGGGTGCAGGGGTCGCAGATCCACCAAGGGTCCGGCGGCGCTTCCCAGAGCGTAGCGGGTGCCGGGCCAGTCGGACAGCGTGATTTCCGCCGCAACGTGCAGGGTCTGTGCATGCAGGGCCGATTCGATCACCCGGCCGACGGGGCCGCGGTCCGGCTCTCCCGCGGCATGGATGTCCCGGGCGTTGCGGTCGACCGGTGCGTCGGAGCGCCACGCCAGCGTCCCATATGCGAGCCGTCGCTTGACGATGCCGCGATAGTGGCTCCGGGCAATGACTTCCTGCCCAGGGTAACAGCCTTTCCTGAAGTCGATGGTGCCGTTCAGGTCCATGTCCAGCGTGCTGGGCAGGAACAGGCCGGTGGTGGAAGCGTCAATGCAGGGCCAGCCGCTGGCCAGGCGCGCCGCCGCCCACGCACCGGCGTCCGGGGCTTCCTCGGCGGCTTTTTCGGCAGCCTCCCGGGTCACGCACCATGCGGCTGGCCGGCTGGCCGTGGACATCGGGGCGACGATCCAGTGGCGCTCCTCCACAACGGCCATCGACCAGGGGACGCGTGAATGCAGGGACCGGGGTACGTGGGGGGCGCCCAACGCTCCGAGCACGCGATCGCGCGGCGCATCGGAGATCGAAACTCGCGCGCGCAGCACGAACAGGCGCAACCGGCGCGTCAGCGGTTCAACCAGATCACGCGACACCATCCATTCGAACTGTTCATCGCCCGTTTGCCAGAGTATGCCGCTGGCCAGCAGCCGTCCTTGTGCCGTACACCAGGCGGCAGGCCGGGCCGATGCCGGATCCGGACCGACGGCGGCATTCGTGAATTGGCCATGCAGAAAGGCCCTGGCGTCGGCACCCTGGACCCGTACGATAGCCTGGGACAGAGGCCAGCAGCCTTCCGTTGCGGGGACTGCCATTTTCTAACCCAACACGAACGGCCGGCCGGTCACGGGGGTGGTCGCCACGGCCATTTCCTGCTCAGCCATGATTCCCGCTTCCCAGGCCAGGCGACCGGCGTAAATAGCCCATCGGAACGCTTCCGCCATGCGGACGGGATCCAGCGCCCGGGACACGGCCGAGTTGAGCAGCACGCCATCAAAGCCCAGCTCCATGGCTTGCGTCGCGTCCATCGGCGAACCGATACCGGCGTCGATGATGAGTGGGACATCCGGGAGACGTTCTCGCAGTGTGCGAAGGGCCGACAAATGGATCAGCCCCTGGCCGGAGCCTATGGGAGCTGCCCAAGGCATGAGCAACGTGCAGCCGGCGTCCAGCAATCGCTGGCACGCGATCATGTCGTCCGTGCAGTAAGGGAAGACCTGAAAGCCGTCCCGCACCAGCGTACGCGCTGCGGCAACCAGTTCAAAGACATCCGGCTGGAGCGTGTGTGCATCGCCGATGACTTCGAGTTTTATCCAGGGGGTATCGAATACCTCTCGCGCCATATGGGCCAGCGTCACGGCTTCCGCCGCCGTGTGGCAGCCGGCCGTGTTGGGCAGCAGATGGCATCCCGCTTCCTTCAGGATGGAGAAATAGGACTTGCCGCCACCTTCCTCGGGGCGTGCGGCTGCCTGGCGCCGGAGGCTGACGGTCACGACTTCCGTGCCGGAGGTCCGTACGGCGTCCATCATGATTTGGGGAGAAGGGTAACCGGCTGTGCCGAGCAGAAAGCGGCTGCTCAGCTCGGTCTCGGCGACTTGCCACGTCATGCTGTCAACCTCCCGTGATGGGTTCGAATGTGGTGATCTGGTCTCCGCTGGACAGCACGGTCTGTCCGCGCGTCCCGCGTGCGATGTGCTGGCCGTTCAGGGCAGTGGCAATCACGCCAGGTCCATCCGGTTGCATTCCGGCGGCCGGAAGCGCCAACGCCTCCTGAAGTGAACAGCCGGCAGGCACCGCCAGTGGCCGACCGTTGATGTGGACGATGATGGTGTCCGTGAGAGTGGTGGTCATCCTGCGATTCCTGAGCCCTGGATGGCGCGCGCCGTCATGGCGGGCGCGATCATCCAGCCGTGGCGAAAGAGGCCATTGATCCGGGTCAACCCGGGCGTTTGTTCGATGCGAGGCAGATTGTCACGCAGAGCCGGCCTGAGGTTCGTTTCCGTGTGTACCAAGCGGGCCTCGGCCAAGCCGGGCAGGGCGCTGTGTGCAGTTGCCAGCAGTTCCACCGTGGTGCGAAGCGAGACGGGTGAACGGTCTTCACTTTCGATTTCGCTGGCCCCAATGATGAAGTGATGATCCCGGCGCGGCACGACGTAGACGCGATGGCGGGGGTGCAGCAGCCGCATCGGGCGCCCGAGGTTCACGTCGGGCGCCTGCACCAGGAAGATCTCGCCGCGTACGCCCCGCACATCGGTGCATCCCACACCCTGGGCCCCGGCGGGCCGCTGACCCAGGCCGCGAGCATCAAAGACATGGTCGAAATCGTAGGTCCCGTCGGAGCACTCGATGCGGCCCGGTCCCAGGGTGTCCACGCGCCGGCCCCAAGCCCAGTTGACTCCAGCCGCGCCTTCCTGCAGCGCCTGCATCAGCTGCACCGGATTCACGGCGCCTTCATAGGGCAGGAACCACGCCAGAGCGGGCCCGTGAATGTCCGGCTCCAGGTCGGCCAGCGCCTCGGGTGTCAGGCTCTGCGGCCGGTACCCGTCAGGCGCCTTATGGGCAATCAGATCCACCAGGCGGTGGGCCGCGCCTGCATCGCTGCGGTGGGCGAGCAGCAGGCTGCCTCTATTGTCGAAATCCGGGGCTCCCGGCAGTTCCCGAATGATGGCATCCCACATTGGGATGGAATCGACGCCATCCTGGAACACCTGCAGGTCCGCACACTCGAGTTCTGCCGAGGGCGACAGCATGCCGGCGGCCGTCCAGCCAGCGGCGCCTCGACCCAGCGGACCGCTGGCGGGGTCAAACACCGTGACCTGATGCCCGGCGCGGCCGAGCCGCCACGCCAGCAGACGGCCCAGGACGCCGGCGCCGGCGATTCCAATGCGGAGTATCTTGGTCATGGATCGAAGAGACAGTCCATTGCTGAAGGTTGCCTATGGAATGATACTGCACGCCACGTTCGCTTCAGGGATCGGTCAGCCCGGCGTGGCGCGCTTTGGTCGCAATTCGCGCCGACCAATTCAATTTTTCTTATGTGACAGCTAAAATCACTTGAATTTATTTATTTATAACTTCTTCTTAGAATGATCGGACTCTTCCATGTGCTCGCAAGCTCGTCATGCCGCCATCGTCCGCCATTCCGCTTCCATCCTCGATCTCCGGGCGTGAACTGCGTGCGCGCCGCGCGGGCGCGCCGCGTACTCCCTCCGTCTGGTACGGCATGTTGCTGGCGGGAGGATTGGGTCTCGCGGCGTGGTGGCTGGGAACCCGGGTTCCGCTGATTGGCGGTCCGGTCTTCGGCATTGTGATCGGCATGGCCTGGCGCAATGGAGTCGGGCTCTCGCCGGTCTTCACTCCGGGAGTCGTCTTCAGCAGCCGTCAGGTCTTGAAGGCTTCCATCGTGGGCCTGGGGTTCGGCTTGAGCCTCGGCCAGGTGTTGAAAACGGGTGCGTCGTCGCTCGCCGTGACGCTGGTTACGCTCGGTACCGCGTTCATGGCGGCCTGGCTGCTGGGGCGCTGGCTGAAGCTGCGCGGATCGCTGTGTACCCTGATCGGCGTGGGGACGGCCATCTGCGGCGGTTCGGCGATCGCCGCGGTCGCACCCATCATCAGGTCCGATGACCACGAGACGGCGCTGTCGATTTCGACGATCTTCCTCTTCAATGTGATTGCCGTGCTGCTGTTTCCCCTGCTGGGCCACTGGATGGGACTGAGTGATCAAGGCTTCGGCCTGTGGGCGGGCACCGCCATCAACGACACGTCTTCCGTGGTCGCGGCGGGTTACAGTTACAGCGTCGCCGCTGGCGACATCGCCACCATCGTGAAGCTCACACGTGCGACGCTCATCATTCCGGTCTGCATCATCATCGCGCTTTGGGTGGCGGGGCGGAATCGGCGGGGTGCGACGGAAATATCCCTGGCCCGGGTCTTTCCGTGGTTCATTCTCTGGTTTCTCGTGGCCTCTGGAATCCGCAGTCTGGATCTGATCCCTGGCATATTGCTCGAGCCCTTGCATGCCGTGTCGCAATTTCTCATCGTCATGGCCCTGACCGCCATTGGGCTGTCGTCCGATCTGCGCCGCATGGCCGCGGCGGGCGCGCGCCCGATCCTGCTGGGGCTGGGTGTGTGGGTGGCGGTGTCGCTCAGCAGCCTGGGCATGCAGCTTCTGCTGGGGAGCCTCTGACCCTCAGGCGAATCTCCACGCGCTTCTTTCCGGCCGGGTGAACCGGCGGCCGCAGAGAGGAGGAGGGGAATGGCGTTCCCGCCGGGAGCCGTGCGAAAAGTAACAACCGATGCGGCTCTTCGCGGGCTGTTCCAGTTAAACTGGCGGGCATGAAAAAATCTCTGCGATGGCTGCTCTGGCTGCTGATCCTCGGCCTGACGGCTGTGGCGGTCACCATTGCCGGGGCGGCATGGTGGGGGTGGAAGCGCCCCGTCCCCATGCAGGCGCCTGTCGTGGACTACACCATTGATGTGGGCAGTTCACCGCGCCAGATTGCACTGGCCATGCAGTCGGCCGGCATCGATCTTTCGCCACGCGGCTTTGTCTGGCTGGCCCGGCTCAGCGGCCGCGACAAGCTCCTGAAGGCCGGCGCCTATGAAGCCCGGACTGGCGACACGCCATGGCTGCTGCTCGAGCGCATGGCCAATGGCGACATGACGCAGACGCGGCTGACCTTCCCCGAGGGCTGGACAGTGGCACAGATGCGAGCGGCACTGGATGCCGATCCTCAGCTCCGCCACGACACGCTGGGCATGAGCGACGCGGCCATCGCCTTGCGTCTGGGCCTCGACACCAGTCATCTGGAAGGTCTGTTCTATCCCGACACATACGTTTTCGCGCCGGGCTCCTCGGACCTCGAGATCCTCCGCCGCGCGGCACTCGCCGCCCACCAGATATTGGAAAAGGCGTGGGCACAAAGATCCCCTGATCTGCCGTTCACCGACCCGTATCAAGCGCTGATTCTGGCATCCATCATCGAGAAGGAAACCGGGCATGGGGCGGACCGGGCCAAGGTCGCGGGGGTCTTCATCAACCGGTTGCGCCAAAACATGCCTTTGCAGACGGATCCCACAGTAATTTACGGGCTGGGGACGGACTACCAGGGGCGTTTACGCAAAAAGGATCTGGAGCGCGATACGCCCTGGAATACCTATACGCGCCCGGGCCTGCCGCCCACGCCTATCGCCAACCCTGGCAAGGCGGCCCTGCTCGCGGCGCTACACCCAGATCATCATCCATACCTTTACTTCGTGTCCCGGGGCGACGGCACCAGCGAGTTTTCCACTACGCTGTCCGACCACAATCGCGCGGTGGGCAAATACATCCTGAACCGGAACTGATTTCATGACGGCGCGCGGCTGCTTCATCACTCTGGAAGGCCTGGATGGCGCGGGCAAGAGCACGCACATCTCCTGGATCGAAGAAATCCTGCGCTCGGCCGGCGTCGAGCTTCTGTGCACCCGGGAGCCCGGTGGTACGCCCTTGGGCGAGGAGCTGCGCAACTTGCTGCTGCATCGGACCATGGACCTCCGCACCGAAGCGCTGTTGATGTTTGCGGCCCGCAACGAGCATTGGCAGACCCGCATTCTTCCGGCCCTGGAACGGGGGCAGTGGGTACTGTGTGATCGGTACACGGATGCGTCGTACGCCTACCAGGGCGGTGGTCGCGAGTTGGGCGGCGCGGCCGTCGCCATCCTCGAAGACTGGGTGCAACGAGGCCAGGGCCCGGATTGCACGGTGCTCTTCGACGTGCCCCTCGAGATCGCCCGCGAGCGGCTGGGCAGGACGCGCGATCAGGCCGACCGCTTCGAACGGGAGGGCTCCGCGTTCTTCGAGCGTACGCGACGAGCTTATCTGGACCGCGTGGCGGCCGACCCCGGGCGCTTTCATGTCGTGGATGCCTCCCGCAGCCTATCCGAGATTCGGACAGACCTCGCCGACTTTTTCCAGGGCCTCCTGCGTTCTCACGGAAGGACAGGGGCTTTGTCGTGAGCGTCTTCCCCAGACCTTTGCCCTGGCAGATCGCCCTGGCGCAGCACTGGCTGAACGAGAAGGACCGCTTCGCGCACGCCTGGCTGATCCATGGGATGCCCGGCGTCGGGCAACTGGAGTTCGCACAGGCAGGAGCCGCCAGCTTGCTGTGCGAAACACCCGAGATGGGGCTGGCTTGCGGCCATTGCCAGGCCTGCCGTTGGTTCGCAGCCGGCAATCATCCTGATCTGCGCCGCTTGCGGCCCGACGCAATCGCTCTTCGCGAAGGCGAAAGCGAGGAGGAGGGCGGCAGCAAGAAACAGGCTTCCAAAGAGATCCGCGTCGAGCAGATCCGTGGGCTGATGCCCTGGTTCAATATGGCTCCGCATCGCGGAGGATGGCGAGTCGCGCTGCTTTATCCCGCCGAGACGCTCAATACGATTTCGGCCAACGCCTTGCTGAAGATTCTGGAGGAGCCGCCGGGCCGCACCGTGTTTCTGTTGGTGGGGCAGGCTCCGGATCGGCTCCTTCCGACACTGGTCTCGCGCTGCCGCCGTCTGCCGTTGCCCACCCCGGCCCGCGATGAGGCGCTGAGCTGGCTCTCGCAACAAGGCGTGGATGATCCCGCCGCCCGGCTGGCCGCCGCAGGTGGTGCTCCCCTGTTGGCGCTGCAAGCGGCGCAAGAGGGCGGCAGACCGTTGCCCTATTGGCTGGCCGCCTTGTTGGACCTCGCCTGTCAAGGCGGTGCGCCGGCGGTGCTGGCCGATGCGCTGCTCGCTCAGGACCCCCCGGTGTGGATCGATGCCGCACAGCGCCTCTGGACCGACCTGAGTCTCGCTGCCAACGGCTTGCCGCTGCGGTATTATCCTTCGCAGGCATCCGCCATCCAGCGGCTGAGCCGGGCCTCGAACCCGGCGCGCCTGGCGCGGACTGCGCACTGGTTGCAGGACCAGCGGCGTCTTGCCCAACATACCCTGAATCCCAAGTTCCTGGCCGACCATGCGGCCCGGGTGCTGCTGGGGACGTTTGGCTAGCCCGCCCGGGCGGCTCGTTGAGCGATACCGCGCCTTTTTCATTTCCGCTCTGATATGTATATTGACTCCCACTGCCATCTGAATTTGCCGGAGCTGGCTGCTCAGCTTCCGGATGTGCTGTCGCGCATGCAGGCAGCCGGAGTCGGGCACGCGCTCGTGGTGGCGGTCAACCTTAGGGATTGGCCCGGGTTGATCGAGCTGGTGGAACAGCATCCGCATTTGCGCGCGTCTGTCGGGGTGCACCCTGATAATGACCCCTTCGATGATGACGGCGTGGAACCGATGCTGCAGGACCTGCTCACGCGGACGCAACACCCGAAAGTCGTCGCCATCGGCGAGACCGGGCTCGACTATTCACGACAGTCAGAGCCGCTGGAATGGCAGCGGGATCGGTTCCGGCTCCATATCCGCGCGGCACATGACAGCCGGCTGCCGCTCATCATTCACACCCGGGCAGCCGCTGAGGACACCATTCGCATCATGCGCGAAGAAGGCGCCGCGCGCGGCGTCATGCATTGCTTCACCGAATCGTGGGAAATCGCTCAGGCTGCCCTGGACCTGGGATTCCATATCTCGTTTTCGGGAATCGTCACCTTCAAGAACGCTGCGGCGCTTCAGGACGTGGCCCGCAAGGTTCCCCTGGACCGCATGCTCATCGAGACGGATTCGCCTTATCTGTCTCCAGTCCCGTACCGTGGAAAACTCAATGACCCGTCGCGGGTGATTCACGTGGCGGAGAAGATTGCCGAGTTGCGTGGCGTGCCAGTGTCCGCCATAGAACATGCAACCGAAGAAAATTACTTCTCGCTGTTCGCCAAGGCCAATACCCCCCATTCCTGAAGGAGCACCATCATGGTCAAGATCGATTCGGCCCCCTCTGTGCTGCGTGCGTGGCTGCTGGTATTCGCTCTGGGTGCGTCGCTGTTGGTCCCCGGCGGTGCCGCCTGGGCGCAGCAGGCGCCCCAAGCGGATTGGTGGTCGGCCATCGACCGCGACGATGCTTCCGCCGTGCGGGGCTTGCTGCTGCGCAATGTGGATCCCAACGCCTTCAACAAAAAGGGCAACCCGGCTCTGGTCCAAGCCGCCCGGGATCAATCCTGGAAAGTCTTCGACGCCTTGCGAGCAGCACCGGGAGTGCGGATCGACGAGCCCAACGCGCATAACGAAACGGCCCTCATGTACCTGTGCATTGTCGGGCAGACCGAGCGGGCGGCTGATCTGATTTCAGCGGGCGCGCAGGTCAATCGGCTGGGCTGGACGCCGCTGCACTATGCCGCGTCCAAGGCCCGCGTCGAGACTGCCAAGCTCCTGATCAGCCACGGTGCGATCATCAACGCTCCCGGGCCGGATGGCACTACGCCGCTCATGATGGCTGCCCTGGCCGGCAGCCAACCCATGGTGGACTTGCTGCTGGCACACGGGGCAGACCCCACCATGTTCAACCTCGCTCATGAGACGGCGGCTGACTGGGCCCGCAAACGCAAGAACACCGCCATTGCCGAGCGGCTGGACGACGCGGCTTCCCAGCGCGCGGCCGAGCGTCAGCTGGGTGTGGATAGCGGCTCCCCTGCGCCGGCATCGCCAAGCCCGTCCGGTGCGCCCGCTCCAGCCGCAGCGCCGACGCCCGCGGCTTCGTCGCAGCCAAAGGCCCCGCAGGCCGACGACCAGGGTTCATTTTCCCGCTACTTCGACCTGGGGCGATTTGATCAGCCCGCTCGGTAGAAGCCATCGCGCCCGGGGGTTCAGGCGGGCGGCAGGTATTCCGGCCTGAGAATGCCTTGCAGGTCAGAGTAGGGGACCAGCAATTCGGGCTGGCCAAAGGAATACGGAGCGATTTCATAGGGTTGGTATTTCACGACGATGCCTGTGTCCGTGAGGCCTACATTGTCACTCGGGACAAACGGCCACATGCGGCGGAAGTTTTCCGGGTCTTCACGGACCGCCTCGTTGGTGTTCACCCAATGGGCGTGGACTTTCCGCACGGCAGCGTCGAAGGCCGGGCGTGCGCCGGGCTGCAGCAGACTGTCGAGGGTAAGCGCCTTTTGCAGGTCATTGCGCCAGATCAGGAACTGCGAGCCTGACAGGCCGTGGGCCATCCCGGTCCGGTATTGACCGGCCTCGAGTTCGACCACCGTCAGGTGCGTGTTCCGGTAGCGCGTTTTCGCGTTCAGGTCGATTTCGTCGCGGGGCGCGGCCGTTTTCCAGAAGTAGTCCCGCAGCCCGGCGACGGTGTCGTACGGGGCAGGACGTTCGTTGTCCAGCCACGTCATGAGGGCGAGTGCGTGATCCACCAGCTCAGTCAGGCGCTGGTGCCCGGGAAACACCAGGGAATTCACCACCAGGATCGGGCATTCGCCTTTGCAGCCCGGCTTTTTCAGGTTCCACTTGATGGGCTGCGAAAACAGTCCTTCCTTCTGGGTCTGCGCATTGAGTTCGGCGGGAACCAGGCTCAGGTCGCCTTTTGGGCCGCTGGCGCATGCGCTCAGAAGCAGTGCGGCCGCCAACGCAGCCATGACCGGCCGTGAGGGGAAGGGGAGTGCGAAATGAATCATCGTCATCCAGTCGAGGTGGTCGTTTTTGCTGTGTCATGCGCAATGCCGGAGGCCCTGCAGCGCGCCCAACCTCAGGCTATCATGATCAAAATCTACCACAACCGCTGCGGCGGCGCGTGATATCGAGCCGCTGATGTCCTAACCATGAAATCGCTTTCCGCCAGACAATCCGTCGAAACTCTTTCAGCCGTCGTTTCGGGAAAGGTCCAGGGAGTGGGGTTCCGGGCGGCCACCGTCAGGCAAGCCCATCTGCTGAAGCTGGGCGGCTGGGTCCGCAACCTGTCCGATGGGCGGGTGCAGGTGTTGTTGCAGGGAGAGCACGACGCAGTGGACCGCATGCTCTCCTGGCTGTTGCGGGGGCCTCCGATGGCAAACGTCACCGGCGTCTCTCACGAAGAGGTCTCCACCGGGCGCCTCTTCGATCGTTTCGAGCAGGTGTGACCGCAACCGCGCGGAACTGGACCTCACTCTTCGTGGTGCTTGGATACTACCAGCTCTACGCGGCGATTACGGGCGCGGCCTTCCGGTGTGCCGTTGTCCGCGATCGGCCGCGAATCGGCAAAGCCGACAGCCCTCAAGTGAGACTTTGGAATGCCGTTGGCCTGGAGGTAGCGTACGACGCTTCCCGCGCGCGCGCTGGAAAGCTCCCAGTTCGACGGGTAGGGAGCCGAACTTCGCACGGGCACTGAATCCGTATGGCCTTCGACAGTGATGTCGTAGCCCGCGCTGACCAGTACGCGGGCCATGCGCTTGAGGAGCGCCAGGCCTTCGCGACTGAGCTCCGTCTGGCCCGTGTCGAACAGGATCTCGCTGTTCACGCGGAAGCTCACGGACCGCTTGTTGACGATCACCTCGACGTCCTTGCCCAGTTCGGCCAACGGCAGCGAAGCAGCCATGGCTTCGCCTTCCGAAGGCGAGCCCCCGGATGCGGGTGGGGTCGCGGGCGTGTCGATGGGGACGTTGTGGATTGGTATCGCGGGCGATCGTGGCGCATCCGCGGGAGCGACCTCGGGCGCCAGGGCGGCAGATGCGGTGCGCGACCGCATGCCGGCGACACGGGCACTGTCCAACCGTGTGGACAGGGCAATGTCCTTCTGGCTGAACGGAGCTTCCCCAGAGGCGGCTTCCGTCCCGGGCGCCCCGGCAGGCCGCCTTGCTCCAGTGCCCGGCAAAGCCGGTTCCGGCGTCTGTGTCGGCGGAGCGTGGAAGGGTGTCGTCGCGCTGGGCACCGGCACGACGGCCGGTTCCGGGAATGTGCCGGCCAGGGGTGCCCGGGCGGGGGCGGAAGTCAGGGCGGAGCGCTCGAATTCCTCGGCAGTGGCCGCCGGATAAGGGGCGGGTCCTTCGGGGGCCGGAATCTGTACGGCGGCGGCGGGGCGCGGCGGGTCAAGCGCAGCAAGGGGCGCCGCTTCGGTGGCTGTGGATTCGCGGTGTGCCGCAGCCTTGATCTGTTTGCTGATAGGACCCGCGAAGGCAAGCATCACGATCATGGCCACCATCAACAGCGTGATCATGTCCAGATAAGTGATGAGCCAGTCCTCGTCCTGGGGTGCGGTTCCGGCCTGCTCCAGTCCCCATCGGTCTGTCACACCGCCGTGGCCGCGACGTTCGCGGCGCAGGTGCTGTCGCGCTCGCTGCAGGTCGACCTGAAGCGCCTGCATGCGTTGTGCAACGGCCTGAGCCGGTTGCAGTTCGGCGGTAATCCGTCTCACGGCGTTCCGGGCTCGGCGCCGGGTGCGGAGCGGGCATCCGCGCCGTCCCGGTCGCGTATTTCATCACGCACCTCGGCCACGAACGCTCTGAGCGTTTCGCGCATCAAGGCCGGGCTGCGCTTCTGGCTCATCATGGAAATGCCCTGCATCAGGGTATTCATCAGGATCAACCGCTGCTCCGTGCGCCGTTCGAGCTTGACGGCGACCGGCTTGAAAATCAGATTGGCCAGCAGCACGCCATAGAAGGTCGTCATCAAGGCTAGCCCCATCTGGCGGCCGATCGCCGTGATGTCGCCGTCTCCGAGCAGGAACAGCAAGTTGACCAGGCCGACCAGCGTCCCGACCATGCCGAAAGCGGGAGCGAAGCCTGCCATCACGCGGAAAAGCTGGGCCTCGGCATGCTCCTTGGCTCTCATGCGGGCGATACGCCATTGCAGCAGATCCATGATGTCCTGCTCGGGCACGTTGTCGATGACGAACTGCACTCCGTTGCGCAGGAATGGATTGGACACCTTCTCCAGTACTTTTTCGACGGCATGGATGTCGCTTTGCATCCAGATGCGGGCGATCTCGCTCAGATCTTCGAGATCCTGGTCAATCGGCAGCCGCTCGCTGTGCAGCACGTTGCGGATCGATCCGAAGATTCGCGTGACCTCGCGCAAAGGATAGGCGATGAACGTGGCGGCTGCAG
Organism: Castellaniella sp. UC4447_H14; assembly: GCF_052978285.1. Lineage (NCBI taxonomy): Bacteria > Pseudomonadati > Pseudomonadota > Betaproteobacteria > Burkholderiales > Alcaligenaceae > Castellaniella > Castellaniella sp. UC4447_H14. Next base: position 677,492 of record NZ_CM129666.1, read on the forward strand.
TGCCCACCAGTACGATGCCCAGACCCGGAAGATCCACGAACAGGCTGGCGTCCTGCGCCGAAAAAATCAGGACGATTCCGAGCAGGACGATGCTGGCGACGATGCCGATCAGAGTGGATGGATTGACGCGAACGGTCATTGCAGAAAACCGGAGCTGGAACGATGATGCATCTTACCGTGGAGGCGTGCTTGCCACCGCGAGAACAACAGGGGTTTTCGGCTCGGATCTTCCTGTCAGTAATTCGCATAATGTATATTATGTAAAGTTACTGAAAGAGGCTCTGATGCGTATACCGGCAAGCCCGAGTGCCTTTCGGCACACGCGCCTGCCGAGGCGCTACTCCTTCACATGGAAGCAGCTCCAGTTGACGCTCCAGCACCGGCGGCTGCCACAGCTCAATCTTTATTGAATTGAAGAAATGTCATAGTTTGAGCTGGGCCGGGCCCTGTTCAGTTGATGGGATCGTGTTTATGCCTTGAGGCGCTCACTGTTTTGTCGCCGGCTCTTGAACCTTGTCTGCGTACTTGATGAGAATGTCTCCCATCGCGCGCATCATTTCGCCGTGCATCTTCATCGCGGTCTTGCGATCCAGGCCCGCGTCCATTGCCATCGAGCAACCCTCCATCATGCCCATCATGCCACTGCCCATGGCGCCCCCTCTACCCATCATGCCCATCATGCCGCCGTGCATACGCCAGCCCTCCCTCATGCCTGCATGAGAAGCACCTTCATCGCCCTGCCCGCCACCGTGCATTCCCATCATGCCACCGCCCGTGGCACCTTGCGCGCCGGCATCTCCCATCGTGGATGAATTTTGGCCTGATCCAGCATCCTGTTGCATCATGCCCGAGCCCCCGGAATCGCTCTGGGTTGCGGTGGCGGCAACGCCGGGTGCGGCCACACCGATCGCCAGCGTAGCAAGGGAGGCCACAAGTATCGTTTTCGCAGTCATAGTTCGCTCCTGAACGTAGAACAGACAGGCCTGAACGGCCATTACTTCTTGAAGAGATTTTTAACAATTCCTGCACTTGCAAGCACGGGCGCAGCGACGATGGGCAGCCCAAAACAGCCCGTCCTCCGCCCATCATCGAGCCCTGCATCACCTGTGCCCGCGCACTGCCGGACAGCAGCCCAACGGCGGCCACCTTTCACAAAGAGGACAATGCCCCAGTACATCTGATGTCATCATGAGCCGCCCCGCCCAAGCTGCACAGAGTGCCGATACGATTCCCGGACAACAACGCCCACAGCCTATCCGTTGACACGGGGGGAAGGTCTACTGGTTCCGAGCTTTCCCACCAACCCGGCTTCAATGGATGGATTCGGCAGCACGATCGATTACTTTCAACTGTGTGAGCGGTTCAGAGAGACGGGCAGCGGGCCGATCATCGGTCGCGATGTGGCGACTTGCGCCGGTACTGTTCCGGCCACAAGGCTTCGCTCAGGTTGTACGCTGCATTGACCAGCCCCACGTGGGAAAAGGCCTGCGGCGTATTCCCCACATGGCGGCGCAGCCCCGTGTCGTACTCCTCGGACAGCAACCCGACGTCATTGCAGAGCGCCAGCAGCCGTTCGAACAGCGTGCGTGCCTCGCCCAGACGCTTCTGCAGAACCATGCAATCCACCAGCCAGAAGCTGCAGGCCAGGAACACGCCCTCGATGCCAGCCAGGCCGTCCACATCCGATTCGTTGGCGTAGCGGCGCACGAACCCGTCTCTGGTCAGGCCTTTCTCGATGGCTGCGATCGTTCCGATGACCCTTTCGTCCGTGATCGGCAGGAAGCCGACGAGCGGTATCTGCAGCAGGCTCGCATCGAGCTCGTCCTTGGCACCGTAGTACTGCATGAAACTGCCATGAGCGGCATTGAAGCCGTTTTGGCAAACATTTTCATGTATATTGCTGCGGATCTCGCGCCAGTGGTCCAATGGCCCTTCGAGGCCGAACTGTTCGGCGCTGCGGATCATGCGGTCGAAGGCCACCCATACCATGACCTTCGAATAGGTGAAGTGGCGTCGCGGACCTCGAATTTCCCAGATGCCCTCGTCCGGTTCCCCCCATATCTTCTCCAGATGACGGACCAGCAGGCACTGCAGCCGCCACCCGTCGGCGCTTTCTGCCAGCCCATGTCGCCGCGCCAGATGGAGGGCGTTGATGACCTCGCCGTAAACATCGAGCTGCAACTGATTGCTGGCGGCGTTGCCGACGCGCACCGGTACGCTTCCCTCATAACCTTGCAGCCAGGGAAGTTCGTATTCGGCCAGCCGTTGTTCGCCCGCAATGCCATACATGATGCGCAGCTGTGTCGCGTCACCCGCCACAGCGCGCAACAGCCAGTCCCGCCACGCCCCCGCCTCGCCCGTAAACCCTGCTTCGACCAGTGCGCGCAGCGTCAAGGTTGCGTCGCGCAGCCAGCAATAGCGATAGTCCCAGTTGCGCGTTCCGCCGATTTCCTCCGGCAACGAGGTCGTGCCGGCCGCCACGATGCCTCCGGTGTCCCGATTGGTCAGTGCCCGGAGCGTGATCAGCGAGCGTTTGACCAGATCGGTCCAGGGTCCGGCCTTGCGGCAGCGGTCGGACCATGAGCGAAGCACCCCCGTTTCACTTTCTATGGCGGCTGGAACGTCCGGCACGGACGGGAGTCGGGGCGACCACGACGGCGTCCAGGTCAGCGCGAAGGGCACGCTGTCGCCCGGTGAAACGGTGAAGTCCGCCTGGGTCGTGAGATCCTTCCCGACGAGTTCAATCGGCGTGTCCAGGACGACCCGATCCGGTCCGGCAATCGCCTGCAGGCGATTGTCCGTCGCGTGGGTCACCCAGGGGACGATATGGCCGTAGCCAAAGCGAAAACAGAGGTGCATGTGCATCCGCACTTGGCCTTCCACGCCCTGAACCAGGCGCAGAAGCTGGGGATATCCGCCCTCTTCCGTATGCATGCAGTCGATCAGCCGCACGCATCCCTCGGCGCAGGTCAATTCAGTCTCGAGCACCAACGTCCCGTCGCGGTATGAACGGGCACAATGCACTACTTCGTCGACGGGGGCGAGACGCCAGCAGCCATTGGCCGGCGTCCCCAGCAGGCTCGCGAAGCAGGCATCCGAGTCGAATCGAGGCAAGCAAAGCCAGTCAATGGAGCCGCTGCGGCACACCAAGGCCAGCGTCTGCGAATTGCTGATGATCGCGTAGTCTTCAATGCCCGCGCCCTTGATGGGGGACATTTCGCGCTGTTCCACCGCTTCCGGCGACGAATGGGCCGCCGTCATGACTGCCATGCCATACAGCCGGTGAGTCTGGACGTCGTCATCATCGTGCTTCGCCCAAAGGAAACTCTGCGGAACAATGTCTCATCATGGTTCAGCCTCCTGAAGAAAACCCCGGATACAGCATCATCCCCCCATCCACGAACAATGTGGTCCCGGTCACGTAATCGGCAGAGTCGGAGACCAGCCAGGCAGCCGCGCACGCGATATCCGATGGTTCGCCGATACGCTTGTAGGGCACCAGCGTCATCAGGCTCCGGTAGGCTTCTTCGGTGCTCCATGCCAAGGTGTTGATCGGGGTGCGTATCGCCCCGGGAGCAATGGAATTGACGCGAATGTGGCGGGGAGCGAATTCCTGCGCGATGCTCTGCATGAGCTGCATGACTCCGCCCTTGGAACCGGCATAGTTGGCGTGGCCCGCCCATGGGATGGCTTGGTGCACCGAACTGATGCAGAGGATCTTGCCCGCGGCGGCAGACACCGAGGGGACGACACCACGCCGCAGAAATTCTCGGATGGCCGCACGGCAGCAGAGGAACTGTCCGGTGAGATTGACCCCGATGACGGTATTCCAATCTCGCAGCGTCATGGTCTCGAAGGGCGCATCCCGTTGCAGGCCCGCGTTGCTCACCGAGATATGCAGCGTGCCGAAATGCTGGATGGCCAGGGCGTACATGCTCTCGACGTCTTCCTCACGGCTCACGTCGCCGTGGATGACCATGGCCCGGCGGCCCATCTGCTCGATGAGTCCGGCCACTTCGTCCGCCGCCTCGCGGTGATCGATGAAATTGACCGCCACATCGGCACCGGCCTGTGCAAGCCCCAATGCGATGGCCCGGCCAATCCCCGAGTTGGCGCCTGTCACCAGGGCGGACTGGCCGGCCAGATCGATCATGTTGGGGGCCTTGCGTGCTTCGACTTGCGGCGCATTGTGCGGATCGTCCATTTCTGCGACCACTCCTTTGTCCATCCGGTTCCGAGCGGAGGCAGCAAACGGCGTGCCCAGGCGATGGCTGAAGCCGTGGATCGAACGGGACGTTGGAAGGAAATCCCGGTCCCTGCGCCCGATCACCATGGAGTTCCTTCCTGCTCCACATCTTGATAGAATACGGCCCACCTGTCATAGGGGAGTAGCTATTCCCGGGCCCCCCGGGGAGTCCATACCAACATGCTTGGGGTTCCACCCCATGGTGTGGACAGCCGCCGCTGCGCGAGCAACGGGCCGGCCAGGCAAGACCTTTGGCCGCGACGTGCTTTGCCAGCCGGGCAAGCCGTGTCGCTGCGCCATGAGATCTCGCTTGCCCGGCCCCTTGTCTGCATGCTGCTCACTTTCAGCCTTTTTTTCCTCTCGGCGGGCGCGATCTACGTTGCCAGCGAATATTTCGTCAATGGCATCGAGTGGTTCGGGCGGCGCCTGAATCTGGGCGCCACTGCGGTCGGTTCCGTGCTGGCCGCGTTTGGCACAGCGCTCCCTGAAAGCGCGGTGACTCTTTTCGCGGTCGCTTTTGGCGACGATCCCGCCCAGAAGAACCTGGGGGTCGGTGCTGCCATGGGCGGCCCTCTGGTGCTCTCCACCCTCGCCTACGCCGTGGTCGGACTGGCGTTGATGGCCAACCACGGGCGCCTGAAGCGGACCTCGTATCGGGTAGAGGTCAATTACAGGCGTCTACGCAGGGACCAAGTGGATTTCCTGCTCGTTTTCGCGCTCAAGGTGGGGCTCGGCCTCGTCGTCTTCACCTTCAAACCGTGGCTAGGCGTGCTGTTTTTGGCCGCGTACGGGATCTACGTCTTGCGCGAAATTCGAAGCGCCGACACGGCGCCCGGCGAGGACGCCTTGGAGCCGCTGAAGATCCGGCCGTCGGTAGCGGAACCTTCCCTGGGCTGGGCCGCCCTGCAGACGGTACTGGCGGTGATCGTCATCGCCATTGCGTCGCACACGTTCGTCGCGCAGCTGGGGGCGTTGGGTCGGGCATTCCACTGGTCGCCTCAGTTGGTCGCCCTGATTCTGAGCCCCGTGGCAACGGAACTGCCGGAGACCATGAACGCGCTCATCTGGGTGCGTCAGGGCAAGGAACGGCTGGCGCTGGCGAACATTTCCGGGGCCATGATGATCCAGGCCACCATCCCGAGCGCGCTCGGCATCTTCTTCACGCCATGGCATTTCGACGGACCTTTGATTGTGTCCGGACTCGTCACCATGGCCGCGATTGCATTCCTGCTGCTCCTGTTCCACCGCGGTGCCGCGGATGCCAGAGTCCTGGCGTCCGTGGGTGGCCTCTACGGCGTCTTCGCGCTGTTCGTGGGGTTGACGGCGGTGTGATGGGGTACCGCCCCATCGTCGCGCCGCTCGTCACCGGCAAATGGCGCTTCAGCCGCAGGAGCCCTGGTAGCCGCAGTTTGTGCAGAACTGGCAGCCGTCCTTCCTGATGATGCGGTGCAGGTGGCATTCCGGGCATTCGGCACCTTCCATGGCCAGCGCCGCGTTCCTTCCGCCCGATTCAGGCACGGCCGGCTGCGCGGTTTCCGCCTGCACCACACCCATTTGTTCGATCGGATCGCCCTGTTCGTCCAGAATGCCCAGCATGGCGTAGCGGTGGATGAGCAGCCTGGCGATGTAGGCCTCGGTGGACGGGAACGCCCGGGACTTGTCGCTGCCGGGGATTCGGGCCAGAAAGTCGCCCTGAGGCTCGGCGTAGTTCATGAGCTTGCGCAGTTTCATGGCAATCCAGGCGGGATCCACGATGCGCATGTCCAGGCTGAGCAGCTTGAACAGACCTTCGAAGGCCCGCGGGAACTTCCCGGCCCCCCACACAGAGTACGGACGCGTGGAACCGTCGGGCATTCTCAGTTCCTTGACCATGAGTACAAAATCGTCCCCGGTCACCGGATTGAGGACATCGCAGATCCAGCCCATCGTCCCGTCCGTGCCTGTCTTGGGTTCTCGCGGGGCAATCAGCGCCTCCATCATGGCCGAACGGGAGTCAGCCGATGCGGCGATGCCCAGGGTGCGGTGGCGAAACGCCACCAGGCGTGCCATGGCGGCAACGGTCGACGGCATCCAGAGGGGATCGCCCGTCTCCGGATCAGTGATCTGGAACTCCGCCCCGCCGTTGGTGGCCGCCAGCACCTGCAGATTACGATTGAGCCATGGGAAATCGTCGGTGTACATATCGAGGCTGAGCATCTTGGCCACTGATCCCAGACCACGTGGCGGCCGTGCCCCATTGACCCAGATCTCGAAGGGCCGGTTCTGCAGATCGGACACGAAGACCACGAAGCTGCCCTCCGGCGTCTCGATGGCATCCGACGCCCAGCATGATGCACCGCGCGGCAGGCGCGGTCGATTGGGCCAGCGCAGGCTATTGAGCACGGGCTCGATGGTGCGCTCGAGCACGAGACGGCGGTCCGCTTCGGACAGCGATATGGCCTCGGGCTGCGAAAGCCTGTCGTCCTGCGCCGGGGCGGCCGACAGCACAGCTCCCCGCTTGCCGCTGGGCCGATAGGTCGTGATGCCTTTCAGTCCGAGTCTCCAGGCCTGCATGTACAGGTCCTTGAAGTCCTCGTACGGATAGCTGACGGCGACGTTCACGGTCTTGGAAATGGCGGCGTCGACATGGTCCTTGACGGCCGCTACCATCAGTGCGTGGTCCCGTGCGGAGATTTCCAGCGCCGTGCGGAAGTACGGCGGCAATGCGCCGGACACGTCGCCGCCCATCAACCGGTAGAGACGGTACGCGTGGTCCTCCACAGGATAGTCCTGGCGGGTGCCGTCGGCCATGCGTTTGGTGCGTGTATAGGTCCAGGAGAACGGCGGTTCGATGCCATTGGAGGCGTTGTCGGCGAAGGCAAGCGAGATGGTGCCAGTGGGCGCGATGGACGTCAGGTGGCTGTTGCGAATGCCGTGCTCGGCGATCGCCGCGCGGATGTCTTCCGGCAGGCGCTGGGCGAATCCGCTCTTCAGGTATTGTTCTGCCTTGAACCCCGGGAATGCCCCGCGTTCGCGGGCGAGGTCCACTGACGCGCGATAGGCGGCGTGGGCCACTTCGCGGGCAAACCGCGAGGCCAAGGAACGCGCCTCGTCACTGTCGTAGGCCATGCCCAGCATGATGAGGGCATCGCCCAGTCCGGTGACGCCCAGTCCGACGCGTCGCTTCAGGGCGGCTTCCGCCGCCTGTTCAGGCAATGGCCACACCGTGGCCTCCAGTACGTTGTCGAGCATGCGGACGGCGATGGCCGTGACCTCGGCCAGCCCTTGCCAGTCAACTTCGGGGGTGTCCTGCAGGCCGAAGGGGTGCTGCACGAAGCGTGTCAGGTCGATGGACCCGAGGCAGCAGCACCCATAAGCCGGCAGCGGCTGCTCGCCGCAGGGATTGGTAGCCTCCAGCGTTTCCATGTAGTGCAGGTTGTTCTCACGGTTGATCTGGTCGTGGAACAGCACGCCCGGCTCCGCATAGTCGTAGGTCGAGCGCATGATCTCATCCCAGAGCGTCCGCGCGCGGATTTCCCGATATACCCACAGCCCGTCCTCGCGCTGCCGCGCGCCTGCGGCCTTGAGCTCCTCAGAGGGCTCAGCCGGGTGCGTCAGCGGGAATGCCGCGTCCTCCTCCACGGCCTGCATGAACGCGTCGGTCACGCTCACGGACACGTTGAAGTTGGTCAGTTCGCCGGCCGTCTGCTTGGCCTGGACGAACGCCTCGATGTCGGGGTGCGTGACCGACAGGACCGCCATCTGGGCGCCGCGCCGTGCGCCGGCCGATTCGACGGTTTCGCAGGAACGGTCGAAAACGCGCATGTAGGAGACGGGTCCCGATGCCTTGGAAGCCGTGCCCTTTACCTTGGCGCCGGCCGGCCTGATGTGGCTGAAGTTGTAGCCCACCCCTCCCCCACGGCGCATGGTCTCCGCAGCCTTCTGGAGCGCATCGTAGATGCCCGGCCGGCCGTCCACCACGCTGGACACGGAGTCGCCCACGGGTTGCACGAAGCAATTGATCAGTGTGGCCTCGAGGTCCGTGCCCGCCGCCGAATTGATGCGTCCCGCAGGAATGAAGCCACGCCGTTGGGCGTCCCGAAAGAGTGTCTCGAAGTGGGCCCGTTTGCGGGCGGGTTCGACGGCGGCCAGAGCGTGGGCCACCCGCCGCTGTATCTCGTCAATGGTGGTTTCGGTGCCCTTGGCGTACTTTTCCAACAGGACTTCGGTGGAAATGGATTGCGGCTCCAGGCCCGCGATGGCGTCTGCTCGCTTCATGAAAGCTCCTCAGCAAGAGAGGCGACACACACAACCAGTAGTGGTCGCTGATCGAATTTCTACTATCCATTGTATGTCACCCGCTCACAGGGCGGCACTGATCCGGTCGCTTCAGTTTGTGTCGGGACCTGTCGTGCCGTGATAATCGCGCTATCCCCCAGACGGCCGATTTCGCCGCTGGAAACGGCACGATGACAGACGTTCACGCCACCCCGCCCTTGAACGCGCAAATCGCTTTACGGTACCATCCATTGTGTCTACAATCGGCTCCGGACACTACATGTAGTTGATGCAATGTAATCAGTGTCTGATTGCCCCTGCACCTGACTGCCCCGCCTAACGACGGACGGCGCGATTCGGGTCATGCGAATTCGACAACCAGAGGATGGATCATGATTAAGAATATCGTCAAGCGGGACGGCAGGATCGAACCCTATATCCCCAGCAAGCTGAACGGATGGGGCCGGTGGGCCGCGGCCACCCTGGGCCACAAGGTCGATTGGAGCAGCATCGTCATCCAGGCTGTCAGCACGATGCCGGACACGGTGGCCACCTCCGATTTGCAGGAAAAACTGATTCAGAACTGCCTGGACAAGGGCACGTGGTCCTACTATCTGATGGCCGGTCGGCTGTATGCCTCCCACCTGCACAAGATCATCCACGGGGAATCCATTCCGTCCGTTCGCGCGCTGCACGATCGCATGGTCGCCGACCACGTGATGGTTCGCATGGACTACGACGATGAAGACTATGCGCGGGTCGAGTCCTTCATCAATCATGAGCTCGACTACGACACGCCGCACTTTTCGCTGCATTACATCCGCAAGAAGTACAGCCTGCAGAATCGAGCGACCGGCCAGGAATACGAAACCCAGCAATTCGTCTACATGCGCATGGCCATGGCGCTGGCTGAAACCGAACCCAGGGACAAGCGCATCGACCTGGTGCGGCGGTTCTATACCGAGTTTTCCGCCAAGCGCATGTCGGCGCCTACGCCCAATTATGTGAACCTCGGCACCACACTGCGCGGCTTCGCGTCGTGCTGCGTCTATGTCGTCGACGACAATGAGGCGTCGCTGGCGGTGGGCGACCACATCGCCTATCGCATGACGGCCGCCTCCGCCGGCATCGGCAGCCACCTCATCACCCGCAGCAAGGGCAATCCGGTGCGCGGTGGTCTCATTCAGCACCAGGGAAAGCTGCCCTATCTGGCCTCGCTGGGCAAGGCGGTTCACGCCAACATGCAGGCGGGCCGCGGCGGAGCCTGCACGACCTACTACTCCGGCTTCGATCCGGAGGCCGAGGTCATCGCTTACCTGCGCAATCCGCGCAGCACCGAAGACCGGAAGAACCGCGACCTCCACTATGCGCTGGTCACGAACAAGTTCTTTGCCGAAAAAGTAGCTCGCAATGAATCGGCGTTCTCCTTCAACGTATGGACCGCCCCGGAACTCACGCGGCTGTTCTTCAGCCCGGATACCGATGCATTCAAGCGGGAATACCTGCGGCTCGAAGCGGATCCTGCCTTCAAGAAGGAATACTTCAAGCCGCGCGACCTGATCCTCACGTCGTTGAACGAGGCGCTGGAGACCGGCGTGGCGTATCTCGCCAACGTCGACGAGATGAATCGCCACACCCCCTTCAAGGAGCCCATCCACTCCAGCAATCTGTGCCTGGAAATCAGCGAGCCGAACCGTCCCTACGAGGACATGCGTGATCTGTATTCGGACCAGGAAGTGGGCTTCATCACCGTCCAGTACGACGAAGATGGCAGCCTCAAGACCTTCAGCTTCAATGAGCCGCTCACTGTGGCCGTGGTGGATTCGATGGTGCCGCGGACCGTCTTTGCCGGTGAACTCAAGGCAGGCGACGTGGTCGTGGCCGACGCGGGCGGCGGCCGGGTTCGAAAGGTCGTCGAGGTCCATGGGGAACCGGAAATCGCGCTCTGCTCGCTGGGAGCCATTGCGTACGACGCCATTGGCGAGCATGACGACGAGGCCTACCAGGAGGCGATGTACCTGACGCTGAAGATGATCGATTACTGCATCGAGAATTCCCATTATGTGCTGCCGCACGTGGCCGTGACGGCCAAGGCGCGGATGAACGCGGGGGTGGGCCTCATGGGGGTGGCCACCCACATGGCCCGGAAAGGACTGCGCTACGACACCAAGGAAGGCCGCGAGGAGCTGCATCGCATCGCCGAGCGCCACATGTACCATGCCATCCGGGCATCGCTTCGGATCGCGAAGGAACGAGGCGTCGCTCGCTGGATGCACAAGACCCGGTGGCCGGACGGCTGGCTGCCCATCGACACCTACAACCGAAACGTGGACGAGCTGGGCGACTTCCACTACCAGTACGATTGGGAGGCCCTGCGTGCCGAGATCGTGCAAAACGGCGGCATCGGACACTCGTGCCTGATCGCCTACATGCCCGGTGAATCTTCATCCAAGGCGCTGGGCAAGCCCAACTCCATTTATCCGGTTCGCGACGTCACCCTGAACAAGACCGACGGCTCCGTCACCATCCGCTGGGCCGCACCCGGCGGGGACGATCCGAGCTTCCACTATCAATCGGCCTGGGACGTCTCGGAGGTCGACATGATCAAGGCCTATGCCGTGTTCCAGAAATTCACCGATCAGGGGATTTCGGCCGACCTCTGGCGCCGCATCAAGGACGACGACAAGGTTTCCAGCAGCGAGCTGCTCACCCATTACTTCACCATGGTGAAGTACGGCATGAAGACGCGCTACTACTACAACTCGAACGTCGCTTCAGACAAGTCGCTCGAAAACGCCGGCAGCATCAACGGCGGCGTCGACAAGGTCGAGTGCGAAGCCTGCACGATGTGATTTCCACGGGTCGCGGCGGTCGTCCGCCGTGGCTTTCCTTCCCGATTGCACTGGTACCACCGCACAATGAGCGCCCCACTTCCCTCCAAGATCTTCAACACTGAAAAGACCGATTACGCCTTCCCCGAAATCATTCTGGGCCAGGATCTTGGCCTGTTCGATACCATCAATAAGTTCTACCCCGAGATCTGGAAACTGTATAAAACGCTGAAGAACCAGGACTGGGACGAGAACGAATTCGATTACTCCAGTTGCAATGTGCAGTTCAAGATCTGCGACCGGCACACCTACGACATGATGGTGAAGACGCTGGCCTGGCAGTGGGAGGCAGACAGCGTGGCCTCCCGTTCGCTGGCTGCCGTGATGGCGCCGGTCTGCACCAGCTCCGAAGCCTGGTCGGGTTGGGTGGAGATCACCAAGAACGAAATCGTTCACGCGGCGACCTATTCCGAGATTGTGCGCAACAGCTTTGACAATCCGGACGACATCTTGTCCGAGATTCTCTCGGTCAAGGAAGCCATCAGCCGCTTGCGGGTGGTCAGCGAAGTTTTCCATCGGGCATCCAAAGTCAGCCTCGACTATGCGCGCGGCCAGCGTGCCAACGACCAGGACACGTACAACGCAATTTATTTGTTCATCGTCGCCATGCTGTGCATGGAGCGCGTCCAGTTCCTGGCATCGTTTGCGGTGACCTTCGGTATTTGCGATGGGACGGGCCTCTTCCAGCCCATTGGCAAAGCGATCCAGAAGATCGCGCAGGACGAATTCGAGGTCCACGTGCAATATGGCAAGGAAGTGCTGCGCGCCATGTTCAAGACGGAGCGCGGGCGCGTGGCGTTCGAGCAGAACCGGGAAAAGATCGTCCAGATCCTGAACGAGGTCAACGCCAGCGAAATCGAGTGGACCGACTACGCCTTTTCAGAAGGGCGCGAACTGACCGGCGTGACGTCCGACATGATGAAGGACTGGGTCCACTTCAGTTCCACCGACGTGGCCAAGTTCTTCGGCCTGGAAGATGCGGTCGCGTTCCCCATCATCGAGGAAAACCCGCTGAAATACATGGAGAACTGGCTCAACATGAGCAAGGTCCAGGCCTCCAACCAGGAAGAAGACACCGCCCAGTACAAGGTCGGCGTGATGAAGCGCGACGACGAGAACGAGATCTTCGCGGTGGACTTCTGACGCAATGCCCGGCCGGGATCTTTCCCAGCCGGCCTTCGGTGCGGCTCCAGGCCATCGGCCAGGTTCGTACGCTCCACTCTTTTGCAGCAACCAACCTCAAGGACACCTTTATGCCAGTGACCGTCTATTCGAAGCCTAACTGCCCCCAATGCGAACTGACCAAACGCGACATGGACATTCTCGGCATCGAATACGAGAGCGTCGACATCACGCAGCACCAGGAGCAACTGCAGCGTCTGACCGCGCTCGGATACCGCAGCGCCCCGGTGGTGGAAACCGACCATGGCATCTGGTCGGGCTACGACCAGGACAAGATCAAGAGCCTGGTGTCCTACTCCTGACCCGAACGTCTGACCGGAAACGGGCCGGTCTCGCTGGAACGGGGGCCGGCCCGTTGTTGTCTGTGACGCGTCGAGGTCAGGCCTTCGCCGCGGGCGGCAGCTCCAGATGGACCGTGATCGCCAAGCGATTCCATGCGTTGATGGCGCAGATTCCCATCAAAAGCTGAACCGTTTCCTGTTCACTGAAGGCGGATTGCACCCGTTGCCAGGTCGCATCGGTCACACCCTGTTCACCAATGCGGGTGACTTCCTCGGTCAGCGCCAGGGCGGCCTGCTCGCGGGCCGAATACAGCGCCGGCGCTTCGTGCCATCCCGAGACGACATCGAGCTTGCGCTGATCCACTCCGGCAGCGCGGGCCTCCTGCCCATGCATGTCCAGACAGTAGGCGCAGCCATTGATCTGGGAGGCCCTGAATTTCATCAAACCGATCAGGGCCTCTCCGAGAGAACCCGAGTGGACGTACTTTTCGAGCGCCATCATGGGTTTGTAGGCTTCAGGATCCACCTTCCGGATGTCAAGCCGCTGGGCAATCGTCATCATGCAACTCCTTTTCATCTTTGGATCAATAACAGGTCGAGTATAAGTCCCGGCCCGCGGCGACGTGGCGGCCGGCGGGACACAATGATGGCATTTCGGCGCGTCACGCCATGGGGCCCGCGAGGCGCCAGGCCAGCGCCGACAGGCCGGCCAGCAGCACAGGAACTGTCAACACCAGTCCGACGCGGCAATATCGGCCCCAACCTATATGCACGCCCCGACGGTCCAGGACATGCAGCCATAGCAGCGTCGCCAGGCTGCCGATGGGAGTCAACTTGGGGCCGAGATCGCATCCGACGATGTGGGCGTAGACCATGGCCTCCCGGACGGCTCCCGTGGCGGCGGACGCGTCGATGGCCAGCGCTCCAACCAGCACCGTGGGCAAGTTGTTCATCAGTGACGACAGTACGGCGCTGATCAGGCCCGTACCCAGTGTTGCGGTCCAGATTCCCTGCCCCGCCAGCCAGTTCAGTGCGCCGGTCAGGAACTGCGTCAGTCCGGCGTTGCGCAGTCCATAGACGACCAGGTACATCGCCAGCGCGAAGACGATGATGTGCCAGGGCGCTCCGCGCAGGATCCTGCGAATCGGCAGCCTACCGCCGGCGGCGGCCACAGTCGTGAGGACGGCAGCTCCTGCGGCCGCCGTCAGGCTCACCGGGATTCCCAGCGGTTCCAGACCGAAGAATCCCACCAGCAACCAACCCATGACAAACCAGCCGGCGCGAAAAGTCGGCCGGTCGCGGATCGCCGTGGCGGGCGCCTGGAGCCGTTGCCTCTCGTAGCGGGCGGGCACCTCATGCCGAAAAAGCCACGACAGCAGCATCAGGGCCGTGAAGACGACGACCAGGTCGACAGGCACCATGACGGCGGCGAAGCGTGCAAAGCCGATGGAGAAGAAGTCGGCGGTCACGATATTGACCAGATTGGAGACCGCGAGCGGCAGGCTTGCCGCATCGGACACGAAGCCGGCAGCCATTACGAACGCGAGCATGGCTGGCGCCGAAAATCGGAGAGCCGCCAGCATGGCCACCACGATGGGCGTGAGAATGAGGGCCGCGCCGTCGTTATTGAAAAGTGCCGAGACGGCGGCCCCAAGCAATACGATCAGGCCGAACAATCGCCGCCCGTCGCCCGCGCCCCAATGGGCGACCCATAGCGCGATCCACTGGAAGAAGCCCGCGGCATCCAGCAGCAGACTGATGAGGACCACGGCCACGAAGCTTGCGGTGGCGTTCCAGACGATGTCCCAGACGATGGGAATGTCGGAGAGATGAACGACGCCGGTGGCGAGTGCCAGCGTCGCCCCCAGGGTGGCGCTCCAGCCAATGCCCAGACCTGCCGGGCGCCAGATCACGAGTGCGAGCGTGAAGATGAAAATGCTCAGCGCCAGCAGCGTCATGTCTCGGTCCATGCCCCCGGCCCCGCAGAAGGCGCTTTTCACAGTGGGGGAAGCGGGATGGCCGATTATACTGATCGCTGGCGTCGGGCACTGGCGTCAAATAGGCCTATCATGAGGCGATCAGATTCTGGAGTCTTGCATCATGATCAATGGTCACCAGCCGCCCGCGTGGGACGTGCAGGCCTGGCTCAATACCGACAACCCGCTTTCGCTGGACGACTTGCGCGGCCGTGTCGTGGTCATGCACGCTTTCCAGATGCTTTGCCCGGGATGCGTCTCGCACGGCATTCCACAAGCGAAGGCCATCCAGCAGGCCTTTCCGCCGAGCCGGGTCCAAGTCGTCGGACTGCATACGGTGTTCGAACACCACGAATCCATGAACGAGACGGCGCTGAAGGCGTTCCTGTACGAGTACCGTATCCGGTTTCCTGTCGGCATCGACCGACCTGACCCGCGCGGCAACCCGTTGCCCGTCACCATGCAGGCCTGGCATCTGGAGGGTACGCCGACGCTGCTCATCCTGGACGCGCAAGGTCGCATCCGCTTGCAGCATTTCGGCCAGCTCGACGATCTGCGCACGGGCGCAGTCATCGGTCAGCTCATGGCTGAGGCGGACGCGGGCTTTTCGGCAACTGTCCCATGAGGTTGGTCAACAGATCAATGGGGACGGGCAATACCAGCGTGGACGACTTGTCGCCGGCCACCTGAGTCAGGGTTTCCAGGTACCGAAGCTGCATGGATGTGGGTTCCTGCGCCAGCGTGCGCGCCGCATCGGCCAGCGCCTGTGCGGCTTGCCGCTCGCCCTCGGCATGAATGACCTTCGCCCGCCGGTCGCGCTCGGCTTCCGCCTGGCGCGCCATGGCCCGAACCATGGTGTCATTGAGACCAATGTCCTTGATTTCGACGTTGGTGACCTTGATCCCCCAGCCGTCAGTCTGCGCATCCAGGATGGTCTGGATATCCAGATTGAGCTTCTCGCGTTCGGACAGCATCTCGTCCAGTTCGTGCTTGCCCAACACCGCTCGCAACGTGGTCTGCGCAAGCTGGCTGGTGGCCTCCAGGAAGTGCTCTACCTGGATGATGGCCTTGCCGGGGTCCACGACGCGGAAATATACGACCGCGTTGACCTGCACCGACACGTTGTCGCGGGAGATCACCGCCTGTGGGGGGATGTCCAGCGTCACGACCCGCATGTCCACCCGCACCACATGCTGCAGGAACGGGATGACCACGATGAGGCCCGGCCCCTTGGAGCCCGAAAACCGGCCCAAGGTGAAGAGCACGGCACGCTCGTATTCCCGCAGGACATGAAACAGTCGGAAGAGCACGACGAGCAGGAAGATGAGTACCAGAAGGCTCACGCCCGAGCCCAGATCGAGAAACATCATGGTGGTTCTCCAGTGGAACCTTCAGGTTCCGGAAGGGGGGCGACTTCGAGGATCAGGCCGTGCACCGATCGGACCCGTACGGATTGGCCCATTGCCAGCGGCTGATCGGCACGTACCTGCCAGGCCTCGCCCCGGACTTGTGCCCAGGCCCGGCCCCGCGAGTCGGATGCTTGCGTGACTTCACCCGTCATGCCCGGAAGCTCTTCGTTGCCGGCGCGGGCACGGTGGCGATGCGCTTGAATCGCCAGCACGACCGCCAGCAGGATGATCAGGCCCAGCATGATCAACGCCCAGGTCGATTGGGAGCTGAAGTAGACCAGCAGCATGGCTGTCCGCCCGTTCAGGATCAGTGGTGTCTGGCGCGGGCTGCCAGGAGCTCCGCGAGCACGACCGCCTGGTTGTGCTCCGGATCGCGGGCCCCATACACCAGTGTGATGGGCCTGCCCTGCGCCTCGTCCAGGATTTCACCCATCAGGGCCTGTGCCTGCTCGCTTTTCAGCTCGGTCACGTAGTCTCGCCGGAAATCTTCCCACCGGTCGGTCTGGTGCCCGAACCATTTGCGCAGCTCCGAGCTGGGCGCCAGGTCCTTGCACCATCTGTCGTACTTAAGCGTGGCCTTGGACAGGCCACGCGGCCAGAGCCGGTCCACGAGCACACGAAACCCGTCGCTATCGGCGGATGCCTCATAGGCGCGCTTGATGTGCACAGAGACAGTCATGGTTCAGCCTTTGCTGGGATGCGTCATGTCCAGGGGGATGATCCATTCATCGTACTGCGCATCAGTCAGGAATCCCAGCGCCAGCGCGGCCGCGCGCAGCGTGGTGTGTTCGTGGTGCGCCTTCTTGGCGATGGCCGCCGCCTTGTCGTAGCCAATGTGGCGATTCAGCGCAGTCACCAGCATCAGGTTCTTCTCGAGGTTCTCCTGGATGCGCGGCAGGTTGGGTTCAATTCCGGCAGCGCAATGCTCGTCGAAGGACAGGCACGCGTCGGCCAGCAGCCCGATGCTCTCGAGCACATTGTGCACCATGACGGGCTTGTAGACGTTCAACTGGAAATTGCCCTGGGACCCTGCAAACGCCACCGCGGTGTCGTTGCCGTACACCTGGACGCACACCATGGTCATCGCCTCGCATTGCGTGGGATTGACCTTGCCCGGCATGATGGAAGAACCCGGCTCGTTTTCGGGGATGGTCAGCTCGCCGATGCCGCAGCGCGGCCCGCTCGCCAACCAGCGGACGTCGTTGGCGATCTTCATGAGTGCCGCCGCCAGCGTGCGCAACGCGGCCGAAAGGTTCACCAATGCATCGTGAGCCGAGAGCGCGAAGAACTTGTTCTCGGCGCTGCGAAACGGCAGGCCCGTGATGTCGGCGATGCGCGCCGCTGCCAGTTCGCCGAATCGCGGATGGGCGTTCAGCCCCGTGCCCACGGCCGTGCCACCGATGGCGAGGCTGTAGATTCCGGGCAGCGCCGCTTGCACGGCGTCCAGCGCGAAATCGAGCTGTGCCACCCAGCCGCTGATTTCCTGTCCAACCGTGATGGGTGTTGCATCCTGGAGGTGCGTGCGACCGGTCTTCACGATCCCCTGGTAGGCGCGGGCCTTGGCGTCCAGCGTTTCGCGCAGGCGCCCCACTGCCGGGAAGAGCCGACGCGAAAGTTCCGTGGCCACCGCAATGTGCATGGCGGTCGGAAAGGTGTCGTTCGATGATTGCCCGCGGTTGACGTGATCGTTGGGGTGTACCGGCTTTTTCGTTCCCATGGCTCCGCCAGCCAGTTCGATCGCCCGATTGGAGATCACTTCGTTGGCGTTCATGTTGGACTGGGTGCCCGAGCCTGTCTGGAACACCACCAGCGGGAATTCGCTGTTGTGCTTGCCCTCGATGACTTCGTCAGCGGCTCGCACGACGAGCTGTGCAATATCGGCCGGCAGTTCGCCGAGTTCGGAATTGGCCTGAGCGGCGGCCTTCTTCAGGACTCCCAGCGCGCGGATGATGGGTGCGGTCCAGCGAAAGCGGTCCACGCCAATCGGGAAGTTCTGGATCGAACGCTGCGTCTGAGCCCCCCAGTAATGAGACACGGGCACCTCGATGGCGCCCATGGAATCGGTTTCAGTGCGGCTGTCGGCCATGAGTCATGCTCCTAAGAATGAAATTCGGGGGTTCCCGCAACCCGCGCGGGTGGATTATCGCTGAATTGGTCGTACCATGCGCGCGCCACGTCCAGCATGCGGTTGGCGAACCCCCATTCGTTGTCGAACCAGACCAGCAGACTGGCAAAGTTCTGATTGTTGACCCTGATCTGCTCAAGATCCACGATGGCTGAGTGCGTGTTGTGGTTGAAGTCCACCGAAGCGTGGGGCTGATCCGTGCAGGCCAGCAGCGACGGCTGGGCGCGGGCAGCCGCCAGAAACAGCGCTTTCAGAGCTTGAGGGTCGGTCGACCGACTCAGGTTGACCGATACATCGATGGCCGACACGTTCAGGATGGGGACGCGGACGGCCTTTGCCTGGATCCTTCCCGCCAAGCCCGGCAACAGGCGCTCCACGCCTTGCGCGAGTCCTGTCGCCACCGGCACGATGGACTGCATCGCGGAGCGCGTGCGCCTCAAGTCGGCATGATGGTAGCCATCGATCATGGGCTGATCATTCATGACAGAATGCAACGTGGTCAAGAACGCGCTGGACACCCCCAGGTTCCGGTCCAGCACGTCCAGAATCGGCACGATCGCATTGGTGGTGCAGGACGCGGCCGAGACGATGTGCTGGTCCGCCTTCAGACCCGCGTCATTGACGCCATAGACGACGGTGAAATCCACCTCGGAGGCGCCTCGCCCCGGGTGTGATACCAGAACGCGGGGACATCCCGCATCGATGAACGGCTGCAGGCTTGCCCGAGTCGAAAATGCGCCGGAGCATTCCAGCAGCAGGTCAAAGTCCAGTGCCGCCCACGGGCCTCTGGCGGGCTCGCTGGCATGGAAGACTGGAATGTCGCAGCCCTCGATGGACAGGCCGCCCTCCCCCGCCTCAACCCGGCCCGGAAATACCCCGTGCGTGGAATCGTACTGGGTCAGGTAAACCATGGATTCCAGGTCGGCTGGCTCGTTGATGGCCACGATCTTGATGGACTCCCTATGGGGGGATTCCATCAATGCGCGCAGGACGCAGCGGCCGATACGGCCATAGCCATTGATGGCAACGCGCAGGCAGCGGGACATGAATGATGATCCAGATATTCAGGAAAGCTCAGCTGCGGAAACCGGCCACCACGTTGCGCGGCTCGTCGCGGCAGTAAGCCTCGATATTATGGATGACCTGACGGGCCATGGCCTGGGCGGCGTCCCGGCTGGACCAGGCGACATGCGGCGTCAGGATGAAGTTCGGGTAGGCCAGCAGGCGCATCAACGGATGGTCCCGGCCGGGCGGCTCCTGGGATGCCACATCGAAGCCCGCACCGCAGATCTGGCCCGAGCGCAGCGCCTGTTCCAGCGCCAACTCATCCACCAGTCCACCGCGTGCCGTGTTGATGAGCAAGGGTTGGCGCTCCATCAGCGCGAACTCGGGAGCACCGATCATGCCGCGTGTCTGCTCATTGAGCGGGCAGTGCAGGCTGATGACGTCGCTGCTGCGCAAAAAGTGCCCGAAGTCGGTGTAATCCTCGGCCGGGGCGCCGGCATC
This sequence comes from Castellaniella sp. UC4447_H14, assembly GCF_052978285.1. Classification (NCBI taxonomy): domain Bacteria; kingdom Pseudomonadati; phylum Pseudomonadota; class Betaproteobacteria; order Burkholderiales; family Alcaligenaceae; genus Castellaniella; species Castellaniella sp. UC4447_H14. The sequence goes on from NZ_CM129666.1 coordinate 697,365, forward strand.
GCGCCGCGCCGCGAACTGGACCTTCATGCCGAAGGCCCGGGCGATCTGGGCGACGGCTTCTCCGAGCGCCCCTCGTCCCACGATACCGAGCGTGGAACCCGCCAGGTCGCGCACCGGAAAATCGAAGTAGCAGAACTGTCCGCTTTGCTGCCAGCGGCCGTCCCGGACGGACTGGCGATACGCCAGCAGGCTGCGCTGCAATGCCAGTATGAGCGCAAATACGTGTTCGGGAACCGCGTGGCTGGCATAGTCCCGCACATTGGAGACGATGATTCCCAGTCGGTTGCAGGTCTCGAGGTCGATGTTGTCGGAACCCGTGGCGGCCAGTGCGATCATGCCGAGGTGGCGGGCTTGCTGCAGGGCCGGAGCGTCCATCTTCACTTTGTTCACGATGACGATATCGGCATCACGGATGCGCTCGGCGACCTCTTCACGTGCAGTGTGCGGATGGAATACGAATTCGTGCGGCACCGAAAGCCCGTCGAAATCCAGCCAGTCGGGCAAAGCTTCACGATCGAGAAAGACGACGCGCCGCGTATCCATATGCAGGCTTCTCCACTGATTTGTCGGCTCATAGTCTACCGCATGCATCGGGGGTCCGGATTCAGCGAGGAAAGGCGGCACTCTGCCGAATTGCCGGCATCGGCCAGGGCCGCTCCGGTGTTATAACGGACAAAGACCTTCAGTCCTCATTCAAGGAACAACATGAAACTGTATTACTGTCCGGGTGCCTGCCCGCTGGCAACCCATATTGTGCTCGAATGGATTGGCAAACCCTACGAAACAGAGCGCCTGACATGGGAGCAGACGAAGGAACCGCCCTATCTGGCGCTCAACCCCACCGGTGCCGTTCCGACGCTGGTCGACGGTGACTTTGTCCTGACCCAGAGCGCCGCCATTCTGGAATATCTGGCCGAACTGCATCCCGAAGCCAAGCTCATGGGATCGGACGTCCGAGGCCGCGCGGAGACGCGCCGCTGGCTGTCGATGTGCAACTCCGACATTCACCGCACGTTCGGGCTGGTGTTCGCCGCCTCGTACTTCGCCGGCGGAGATGAATCCCTTGCGAAGGTCCTGACCGACAATGCGCTCGCGAAGCTGAAGACCTTTTTCAAGATCGTCAACGACGACCTGAAGGGGCGTGACTGGCTCACGGGCCAGCGGTCGGTCGCCGACCCCTACCTGTTCGTGCTGCTGACATGGGCAGATGCGAAGAAGCTGGACCTCTCCGGGATGGATGACCTGCGTCGTTTCCAGAAAAAGATGGCCGCGGACAAAGGCGTCCAGGCCGCCTTGAAGGCGCAAGGGCTGGCCTGAGTGGCCCACGGCGTCGCCTGCAGGCGACGCCGGTGATCCAGGCACGGGTCCGTCTTGGGTCGGAACACCTTGCCCACGGCGTCGCCTGCAGGCGACGCCGGTGATCCAGGCACGCAAGGGTCCGCAGGGACCCTTGCATGTCCTGGATCACCCCCCAAGATACGCTTTGCGGACGTCGTCGTTTTTCAGCAGGTTGGCGCCACTGTCATGCAGCACGACCTTGCCCGTTTCCAGCACGTAGCCCCGGTCGGCCACCTGAAGGGCCTTGTTCGCATTCTGTTCGACCAAAAATACGGTGACGCCCTCATCCCGAATAGTGCGGATGATGTCGAAAATCTGGGCGATGATGAGCGGCGCGAGGCCCAGTGTAGGCTCATCCAGCAGCAGGAGCTTGGGGCGCGTCATGAGTGCCCGACCGATGGCCAGCATCTGCTGCTCGCCGCCCGACATGGTGCCGGCGCGTTGGGCCGCGCGTTCCTTCAGTCGCGGAAACAGCTCGAACACGTGCGCCATGCTTTCTTCGGTCTGCGCCCGGTCCAGGAAAAACGCCCCCATGTTGAGGTTTTCCGTGACGGTCAGATCCGAAAAGACGCGGCGCCCTTCGGGGGAGATGGCGATCCCGCGCTGCATGATGTCGTGTGTCGGAGCGCCTGTGATGTCCTGGCCGAGAAAGCTGATCTTGCCCGAGCGCGCCCTGGGGTTGCCGCAGGTCGTCATGAGCAGCGTCGTTTTGCCGGCACCGTTGGCGCCGATCAGGGTGACGATTTCGCCTTCGTTGACTTCCACCGAGACGTTGTTCAACGCCTGAATCGCACCATAGAACGTGCTGATGTTTTCCAGTTTGAGCACGGTCATTCCCCCAGATAAGCTTTGATGACGCGTGGATCCGTGCGAATCGCCTCGGGCAGCCCGGTGGTGATGGGCTTGCCGTGTTCCATGACCAGGATGCGGTCGGACACTCCCATCACAAGGCTCATGTCATGTTCGATCAGCAGGACGGCCACGCCGAATTCGCGCCGCAACTGGTCAATGAGGGCCTGGAGATCACGCTTCTCCTGCGGATTCAGGCCGGCGGCCGGTTCGTCCAGCATGAGGAGCCGCGGCTTGGTGATCATGCAGCGTGCGATTTCCAGCCTGCGCTGGTGGCCGTACGCCAGATTGCCTGCTTCGCGATTGGCATATTGGCGGATCCCCATGAAGTCCAGCCACTGGGCGGCGCGCTTCTTGGCCTCGGATTCCGAACGGCGGAAGGACGGCAGCCGCAGCACGCCGCTGATCAGCCCGGTCTTCATCTGAGTGTGCTGGGCAACCAGCAGGTTTTCGAGCACCGTCAGGTTCTTGAACAGCCGGACGTTCTGGAATGTCCGCACCAGGCCATGCCGCGCGACTTTATGGCTGGGCTGACCCGTGATGTCCGTCCCTTCCAGGCGGATTGTCCCTGTGGAGGGCTTGTAGAAGCCGCCGACACAGTTGAAGACCGTGGTCTTGCCGGCGCCGTTGGGGCCGATGATGGCAAAGACCTCGTCGCGTCCCACTTCGAATTCCACCTGGTCGACGGCCAGCAGGCCGCCGAAGCGCATGGTCAGTCCGCTGACCGTCAGCAACACATCACTCATGATTCCAATTCCACTTGCGGACGTTTCATCGGCAGCAGACCTTGCGGGCGCCACACCATCATGACGACCATGACCAGACCGAAGATCAGCATGCGGTACTGGGCAAATTCACGCGCCAGTTCCGGTACGACAGTCAGCAGGGTCGCCGCCAGGATCACCCCGACCTGCGAGCCCATGCCTCCCAGAACGACGATGGACAGGATCAGCGCCGACTCGATGAAGGTGAAGGACTCTGGATTCACCAAGCCCTGGCGGGCCGCGAAAAAGGCTCCGCCGAAGCCGGCGAACATGGCTCCCATGGTGAAGGCCGAGAGCTTGATTGTCGTGGGATTCAGGCCCAGCGAACGGCAGGCAATCTCGTCTTCGCGCAGGGCCTCCCAGGCCCGCCCGATCGGCATGCGGATGAGTCGGCTGGTGAAGAACAGCGTCAGCAGGACCAGCACGAACGCCGTGAGGTAAAGGTAGATCACCACGTCGTCGCTGTTGAAACTCCAGCCCATGAGCTCATGGAAGGTCGGCAGGCCGTTGGTTGAGCGCCGCGCCATCTGGTAGCCGAAGAATGAAGGCTTGGGGATCCCCGAGATGCCGTCCGGCCCGCCGGTGAGGCCGTACAGGTTGATCAGCATGAGGCGGATGATTTCACCGAAGCCCAGCGTCACGATGGCGAGATAGTCGCCCCGCAGCCGCAGCACGGGAAAGCCCAGCAGGAACCCGAAAAGAGCCGACATCATGCCCGAAAATGGCAGTGCCTCCCAGAATCCCCACCCGGCCCAGTGATACAGCAGCGCATAGGTGTAGGCTCCGGTGGCGTAAAAGCCCACGAATCCCAGGTCCAGCAGGCCCGCGTACCCGACCACGACGTTCAGGCCCAGGCCCAGCATGATGTAGATGAGCACCAGCGTCGCGATATCCACCTGCGCGCGGCCCGTGAAGAACGGCCAGGCGACGGCGAACAGGATCAGCACCAGGATGACTTTCTGGCGCACTTTATCCGTCATGGGCGGAATCTTGAAACGCTGTGTCGACGGTTTGCGGCGATGCAGCAGCGGCCGCAGCAGGTGCCCGACGAACACCACCAGCATGCCACCCAGGATCATCTTCCAGTCGGGCTGCAGATAGGTTTCCTGGCCTCGGCGCAGAATCTGCAGGCCGTAGACGGGGGCAATGATGACGCCAGCCATCAGGGCTGCGATCACCGCATTCTTGATATTGGTTGCCATCAGACTTTTTCCACTTCGGGTTTGCCCAGCAGCCCTGTGGGCCGGAACAGCAGGATGAAGACAAGCAGCAGGAAGGCGACAATGTCCTTGTACTGCGACGAAATGAAGGCGGCAGCGAAGGTTTCGGCGAGCCCCAGGAGAATCCCGCCCAGCATCGCGCCCGGGATGCTCCCGATACCGCCCAGTACGGCCGCCGTGAAGGCCTTGATGCCCGCCATGAACCCGATGAAGGGATTGAGCTTGCCGATCGCCAGCGCGATCAGCACGCCGCCTACGGCCGCGAGCATGGCGCCGATCATGAAGGTGAAGGAGATGATCCTGTCAGTATTGATCCCGAGCAGGTTGGCCATGTGGATGTCCTGCGCGCAGGCGCGGGATGCCTGCCCCGTGCGGGAATACTTGATGAACATCCACAGTCCGACCATGGCCACGACCGTGACGATAATGATCATGATGCGCGAATAAGGCGCGGTGACCGTGAAATTGCTGGTGCCTAGCGTGAAATCGATGGAACCGGTGATCAGCGCGGGGACGGCCATGTCGCGGGCCCCCTGCCCCGTCGCGACCCAGTTCTGCAGGAAAATCGACATTCCGATGGCGGAGATCAGCGGCACCAACCGCGGGCTGCTGCGCAGCGGGGCATAGGCGATCTTCTCGACCGCGTAGCCATAGACCGCCGTCACGGCTGCGGCCACGACCAGCATGGCCAGCACCATCATCGGCAACGGCAGGCCGCTGCCAAGCCCGATGGCCGACAGCGTCACCAAGCCGGTATAGGCACCGATCATGTAGATTTCGCCGTGCGCGAAATTGATGAGGCCGATGATGCCGTAGACCATGGTGTAGCCGATGGCGATCAAGGCATAGATCGCACCGAGCGACAAGCCGTTGAACAACTGTTGCGTCAGTAGAGGAAGCAGGTCGGACATAATCGAAGATGTTTCTGAAGAGGGCCCGGGTGCGGCCACCCGGGCAGGCGGAGCCCCGACGGGCATCGGGGCCGGCCAGCCGGTCAGGGCTGGATCTGGGTCATGTTGCCGTTGGCATCCCAGCGGAACACGGCAAACTCGAAGTGCTTCAGGTCTCCCTTCGCGTCGTAATCCACGTCGCCAATGGCCGTCTTGAACGTATGCGAGTGCATGTAATCGGCGACCTTGTCAGCGTCCGGACCTACCGCATTGATGCTGTCGGCCAGCACTTGAACGGCGGCGTAAGACGTGATGGTAAAGGCGCCGTCCGGACTGCGCTTGTACTTCTTGAAGTCCTCGAGGATATGTTCATTGCCCTTGCGCTTGGTGAAATCCGCCGGCAGCGTGACCAACAGATGGTCCACGGCGGGACCGGCAATGGCGAGCAGATCCTTGTTGGCCACGCCCTCCGGCCCCATGAACTGCGTCTTCAGACCCTGCTCGCGCGCCTGGCGCAGCAGCAAGCCGAGCTCGGGATGATAGCCTCCGAAATAGATCAGGTCGGGTCCCAGCGCCTTCAGCTTCGAAATCACCGCCGAGTAATCGCTGTCGCCGACATTGATGCCTTCGAACAGGGCGACATTCACCCCATCCTTCTGCAGGGACTTCTGAACCTGTGTGGCCACCCCCGAACCGTAGGTCTGCTTGTCGTGGAGGATTGCGACCTTCTTCGGCTTGAGTTGCTGGGCGATGTAGTCGGCGGCAAACGGACCCTGCTGGTCGTCGCGCCCTATGGTGCGGAAGAAATAGTGCGGCTTGATCGTGTCGGTCACCAGCGGCGACGTTGCACCCGGGGTGATCGCGACGATGCCTTCCTGTTCGTAGACGTTCACGGCTGGCACCGTCGTGCCCGAGCAGGCATGCGCCACGGCAAACCGGGCGCCCGAATTCACCACGCGGTTGGCGGCCGGTACCGACTGCTTGGGTTCGCAGCCGTCATCGATCAACAGGGGCTCGATCTTCATGCCCTTGATGCCGCCTTTCTCGTTGAGCGCATCGATGGCCGTCAGTGCGCCGGCCTGGATCTGGTCGCCGTATTGAGTGTTGGGGCCGGTCATTGGCTGGGGGATGCCGATCTTCAGGGTGTTCCCCTGTGCGGCGGTGGCCAAGGACAACGCCCCCAGCGCCAGTGCGGCGGGGATGATACGCAATTTCAGATTCATTCAAAAAGTCTCCGGTAGAGGCGCCGCTGGCTGATGGTGACGATGACCCCCTGTCGGGGTCAGTTGGCAAGGGCACCGGGCGCAGGTTGTGCGCCTCCACCCTGAGCGGCAGGCCGTATTCTGACGACTCACCCCACCCCTGTCACTACGGTTAATCCCTATGGCGGGAATCAGGTCGAAAATTCGCGGGCCAGTTCCTTGGCGCGGCGCGCGGCGGCTGCGACAGCCTTGCCTATGGTGTCGCTCAGGTGCTTATCCCGAAACACGGACAACGCCGCGGCTGTCGTGCCGCCCTTCGAGGTCACGCGTTCACGCAATACCGAGGGGGCGTCCGGCGACAGGGTCGCAAGCTGCGTGGCACCATGAAAGGTGCCCAACGCGAGCTGGCGCGCCTGTTCGGCCGACAGGCCCTGCTCCTGGGCGGCGGCCATCAGTGCCTCGATGAACAGGAATACGTAGGCCGGGCCACTTCCGGATACGGCCGTCACCGCATCGATCGCCGCATCGTCCGGGACCCAGAGCACATCGCCCACCGCCCGCAGCAATTCCTCGGCCTGGGCGCGATCCGCTTCATCGACTCCCGCCAGTGCAGTCATGCCGGTGATCCCGCAGCCGATCAGGGCGGGCGTATTGGGCATGCACCGCACGACGCGCGTGTAGGGCCGGGCATCGTCGCCCAGCCATCGGGCGATGGCCTCCCCAGGGATGCCGGCCGCGATGCTGATGATCAGCGTGTCCGGCCGCAGCCAGGGGCGGCATTGCCGGACGACCTCGGGCATGACCTGGGGCTTCACCGCGAAGAACCAGACGCGGCAGTCCGACAGCCGCGCGTCGGGAGCGCCTGCGGCGGTGGTCCCGAGTTCTTCCCAGTGCGCGCGTTTTTCCGCGCCCGGGTCGATCACATGGACATCGGCTGCGGCACAGCGCCGCCCGATCAGCCCGCTGGCCAGGGCGCTCGCCATGTTTCCGCCGCCAATGAGTGCAAGAGTCAGTCGTTCTTTCATGGGGCAACATTGTACGATCAGACGGCGTGCCGTGGGCAGTGACCGCCGCGTGAATAAGGATTGAAACGGATATCCGGAACGGCGCCAAGCGGGTATCCTCGGCAAACGAAACGTCGGGTTTCAGGGTTCACGGAACGGTCGTGCGGGTTCCGTACAATCCCGCCGCAATCGCCCGTTTCGCTCGGGCGATCCTCACAGGAGAAGACTGATGACTCACATGATTCCCCGTCTGACCGTCCTGGCCGCCATGATCGCCGGCGCCGGCGTCGCACAGGCCGCCACGGACATCACGTTCTGGCACTCCATGGAAGGCCCTCTGGGCGAGCGCGTGACCAAGATCGCCCAGGACTTCAACGCCAGTCAGTCCGACTATGTGGTGCATGCCGTCTACAAAGGCAACTATGGGGAGTCCATGAACGCGGGCATCGCGGCGTTCCGGGCGGGAAACGCGCCCGACATCCTGCAGGTCTTCGAGGTCGGAACAGCCACCATGATGTACGCCAAGGGCGCCATCAAGCCGGTCCAGGACCTGTCCGAGGCGGTGGGCGATCCGATCAAACCGTCCGACTTTCTGGGCGCCGTGGCCGGATATTATTCGTCCAGCTCGGGCAAGCTGGTGTCGATGCCGTTCAACAGCTCCACCCCGGTCATGTACTACAACAAGGACGCCTTCCAGAAAGCGGGACTGAACCCTGATCAGCCGCCCAAGACCTGGCCGGAAGTGGCCGACGCCGCCAAGAAGCTGCGGGCGGCCGGTATGGAGTGCGGTTACTCCACGGCGTGGCCTTCGTGGGTACAACTGGAGAACTTCGCGGCCTGGCACAATGTGCCCTATGCCTCCGAAAACAACGGGTTCGGCGGTCTGGATGCGCGTTTGCAACTGGACACTCCCCTCTTCAAGAAGCACATGACCTTCCTGGCGGATATGGCCAAGGCGGGGACCTTTACCTACGGTGGGCGCGGCGATGCCGGTAATGCCTTGTTCACCACCGGAAAATGCGGCATGTATACGGGTTCCAGCGGCCTGCGTTCGACGATCCTGAAGACCGGGCAGTTCAAATTCGGCACCACCACCCTTCCCTATTATCCGGATGTGAAAGGCGCTCCACAAAATTCCATTATTGGCGGCGCATCTCTGTGGGTATTCGCAGGCAAATCGGACACCGTCTACAAGGGCGTCATCAAGTTCTTCAAATATCTTTCCAGTCCCCAGCAGGCTGCCGCCTGGCATCAGGGCACAGGCTACGTGCCGGTGACCAAGGCCGGTTATCAGCTCACGAAGGAGTCCGGTTTTTATGATAAAAACCCGGGCACGGAAATCGCCGTCAAGCAGCTCGACGCGACGACGACCGAAAGCTCCCGCGGGATTCGTCTGGGCTACCTGCCGCAGATCCGCGACATCGAGGACGCCACGATGGAACAGATCTTCGCCGGCAAGGTCAGCCCCGAGGACGGACTGAAGAAGATGGTCAGCGGCGGCAACGAACTGCTGGGGAGATTCCAGAAGAGCGTGCGTTAACGCCGCGTCCCCGATCGCGGGTCCGGACTGCCGGTGGCTTCGAGGGACGGCCGGCAGTCCATCTCGCAGAACCTTTGTCGCCCATGGAAAAACGCGTTGTCTTTCATCACCGGACCCTGCCATGGCTGCTGCTTGCGCCACAGCTCGCCATTACGCTGATCTTCTTCTTCTGGCCGGCCGGCCAGGCCATGTGGCAGTCCTTTCGCCTGGAAGATCCTTTCGGGCTATCGTCGCAGTTCGTCGGACTGGCCAATTTCATTGATCTGTTCTCCAATTCCGAATATCTCGATTCGTTTCGCACCACGGCCTGGTTCTCGGCCCTGGTAGCGTTCTTTGGCCTGTCGATTTCGTTGCTGCTGGCGGTGATGGCCGATCGCGTGATGCGTGCGGCCGCCTTCTACAAGACACTCCTCATCTGGCCTTACGCGGTGGCGGCTGCCGTGGCGGGGGTGCTGTGGTTGTTCCTGTTTTCGCCGTCGGTGGGTATCCTGGCGGTCTTCATGGTGAAGGCCGGATTGCAGTGGAATCCGCGGCTGAACGGGACTGACGCGATGGCGCTGGTTGTCTTCGCCTCGGTCTGGAAACAAATTTCATATAACTTCCTGTTCTTCCTGGCTGGCCTTCAATCCATCCCGCGCTCGCTCATCGAGGCCGCCTCCATCGACGGCGCGGGCCCGGGCCGACGCTTCTGGACCATCGTCTTTCCGCTGCTGTCGCCCACGACGTTCTTCCTGCTCATCATCAATTTCATCTACGCGTTCTTCGATACCTTCGCCGTCATCGACGTAGTGACCCAGGGCGGCCCGGGCCACGCCACCGATATCCTGGTCTACAAGGTCTACAACGCCGGCTTCAAGGGGCTTGACCTGGGGTCTTCGGCAGCTCAATCCGTCGTGCTCATGCTGATCGTCATCGTCCTGACGGCGCTGCAGTTCCGCTACGTGGACCGCAAGGTGAATTACTGATGCTGCGCACCCTGTCTCGCCGGAGCCCCGATCGTGGTTGAACGCCGTCCCCTGCTGGATCTCGTGACGCACGTGGTGCTGATCGCGGGGGTAGTGGTCGTGGCCTTCCCGATCTACGTCGCCATCATCGCCTCCACGCAGACCGCACAGGAGGTCGCCCAAGCCCCCATGTCACTACTTCCTGGCGGGCATTTTCTGCACAACTACTGGGCCGTGCTGACCAGTGGGGGCAGCAACGCCCCGCCGGTGGGTCGCATGCTGTGGATCAGCAGCTTCATGGCCCTGGCGATCGCAGTCGGCAAGATTTTCATCTCAATGCTGTCGGCCTTTGCGGTGGTGTACTTCCGCTTCCGCTTCCGCATGCTGTGCTTCTGGATGATTTTCGTCACGCTGATGCTGCCCGTCGAGGTCCGCATCGCGCCGACCTATGCGGTGGTCGCCAATCTCGGCATGCTGAATACTTACGCCGGGCTCACCCTGCCGCTCATTGCTTCAGCGACCGCCACGTTCCTCTTCCGCCAATTCTTTCTCACAGTGCCTGACGAGCTGGTGGAGGCCGCCCGGATCGATGGCGCCGGCCCCATGCGCTTTTTCAAGGACATTCTGCTGCCCTTGTCACGGACCAGCATTGCAGCCCTGTTCGTGATCCAGTTCATCTACGGGTGGAACCAATACCTCTGGCCGCTCATCATCACCACGCACGAAAACATGTATCCCATCGTGGTCGGCATCCAGCGCATGATCGCGGGCGGTGACAGCGTGACGGAATGGAACCTGGTCATGGCGACCGCGATACTGGCCATGCTGCCGCCGGCTGCGGTGGTGATCCTGATGCAAAGGTGGTTCGTCAAGGGTCTGGTCGACACCGAGAAATAGGAAATCGCTTTTCATGGCTACACTGAGCTTCCAGGATGTCCGCAAAACCTACCCCGGCGGCGCCGAAGTCATCCACGGCATCTCCATGGCCGTTCGGGATGGCGAGTTCGTCGTCATCGTGGGGCCCTCGGGCTGCGGAAAATCCACCTTGATGCGCATGGTCGCGGGCCTGGAATCCGTCACAGGCGGTCAGATCCGGATCGGTGACCGTGTGGTCAATGATCTGGAGCCCGCCGAGCGCGACATCGCCATGGTGTTCCAGAATTACGCGCTCTATCCGCACATGAGCGTCTTCGACAACATGGCCTATGGGCTGAAGATCCGTAAGCTGGGCCGCGCCGAAATCCGGCGCAGAGTCGAGGATGCCGCTCGCATCCTGGAGCTGGAACAGCTACTGGAACGGCGCCCACGCCAGCTCTCCGGCGGCCAGCGTCAGCGGGTCGCGATGGGCCGGGCCATCGTACGCGAGCCCGCCGTTTTCCTGTTCGACGAGCCGCTATCCAATCTGGATGCCAAACTGAGGGTGCAGATGCGCCTGGAAATACAGAAACTGCACCAGCGCCTGGGCACCACCAGCCTGTACGTCACGCACGACCAAATCGAAGCGATGACGCTCGCCCATCGCATGATCGTGATGAATCAGGGCATTCCAGAGCAGATCGGGACTCCTGCGGAGGTCTTCGAGCGCCCTGCGTCGCTCTTCGTCGCCGGCTTCATTGGCGCGCCCCCCATGAATCTGCTCGAGGTCACCATCGACGCACAGGGGCGCCCGCTGGATCCCGAGGGGCGCACGCTGCCCTTCCTGACGCCGGAGAATCGCGTCGGGAAACTGATTCTCGGCCTGCGCCCCGAGCATCTGCGCCTGCACGCTGCCAACGGGTTGAACGCGAGCGTCGAGATGATCGAAATCCTGGGATCCGAACAGCTCATCCACATGCGCTGGGGACCACAGCCCCTGGTGCTGCGTTGCACGGTTTCGGAGACGCGCGACAGGCCTTTGGCCATCGGCGACAGAATCGTTGTGGGGCTCGATGGAGAGCATCGGGCGCACTGGTTCGAGCCGCAGACCGGCCGGCGCATCGACGACAGCGCGGCCTATCGGGAAGCTGTGGCACTGCCATAAAAGACAGCGCTGTATAGCACTGCACCCCAAAGGCTGGATGCCACTCCGGCCTTTGGGGTGCCTCTTTGGTGGCGCCAGCACGGGCGCCACCGCCGCAAAACGGTTTACTTGAATACCGTCTTGCTGCCGTCCGCGTGCCAGGTGAACACGTCGAACTTGAACGACTTCAGGTCGCCCTGCTTGTTCCAGGCCAGATCGCCGATTGGGGTCTCGACCGAATGGCTGTGCAGCCACGCGGCGACCTTGATCGGGTCATCCTTGCCGACGCCCTTGATCCCGGCGGCGATTGCCTCGACCGCCGAGTAGGCCGTCAACTGGAACGCGCCACCCGGATTCCGCTTCTTGTCCTTGAAGGCCTTCACGACCGCGGCGTTGCCCGGATCATTCGTATGGTCTGCCGGCAACGTGACCAGCATGCCCTCGACTGAAGGACCGGCAATGGCGTTGATGTCGGGGTTGCCCACGCCTTCCGGGCCCATGAACTTGGCCTTCAGGCCCTGTTCGGCGCCCTGGCGCAGCAGCAGACCCATTTCGGGATGATAGCCGCCGTAGTACACGAAGTCGGCGCCGGAGGATTTGAGCTTGGTGATGACGGCGGAATAATCGCTGTCACCGGCGTTGATGCCTTCGAACATCACGATTTTCACGCCCGCCTTTTCCAGGTCGTTCTTGACGGCAGTGGCGATACCCTGACCGTAAGACTGCTTGTCGTGCAGCACGGCAACCGCCTTGGGATGAATATGCTGCTCGATGAACTTCGCGGCGGCGGGACCTTGCTGGTCATCGCGACCGATGGTGCGGAAGATCGTGTCGTAGTTCTTGCCGTCGGTCACCAGCGGCGACGTGGCGGAAGGCGACACCATGACCACACCTTCGTTGTTGTAGATGGGCGTGGCCGCAATCGTCGCGCCGGAGCACACGTGGCCCACGACGTAATGAATCTTCTCATTGACCACGCGATTCGCCACTACCGGGCCCTGCTTGGGTTCGCAGGCATCGTCCATGATGACGGCCTGAAGCTTGTTCCCCAGCACGCCGCCTTTGGCGTTGATGGTTTCGATGGCCGTGTCCACGCCTTCCTTGACCATGTCACCGTACTGGGTCAAAGCCCCGGTAAAGGGCCCCGCGATTGCGATCTTGATTGTGGCAGCGTTCGCAGCGGAAGAAAGCACCATGCCGGCGGCCAAGCCTAGTGCGGCTGCCATCGGCGTCAAGCGAATGTTCATAGAACCTCCTGTGAAAGACCTAGAAAAGAATACACGAAACATTTCTGAATGGGGTCCATGGCCGCACAGGGGTTTTCCCGATGGATGGCTGCCAGCAAGGCTGGACGGGCGCGGACGGAGGGTCGGCCCGCGCTTCAGTCAGCGGCCTGAACGGCGTCCTCAAGCATGGTGACACCGGGCATGCCGCATCGGACCACGGCATGAACCAGCGCCTCGATGGCTGCCAGGCGCGGAAAGCTCTTGCGCCATACCAGAACGACCCGCCGGTCCGGCGCCGGCGGCTTGAACGGGATGAATTTCAGCAGCTTGCTCTCGGCCCCCTGGATCCCAAGCGCGCTGGCCGGAAGCACCGTAATGCCGATTCCTGCCGCCACCATGTGCCGGATGGTCTCGAGAGAGGAGCCCTCGAAGGTGCGCTGGATGCCTTCGCTGGACGCGGAATAGCGGGACAATTCGGGACACACCTCCAGCACCTGATCGCGAAAGCAGTGGCCGGCACCCAGCAGCAGCATGGTTTCTTCCTTCAGTCGTCGCGAGTCGATTTCCTTTTCCTTGGCCCAGGGGTGATGACGCGGCAGCGCCACGAAAAACGGCTCATCGAACAGCCCACATTGCACAAAACCGCTTTCGGGCAAGGGCAAGGCCACGATGGCGCAATCGATTTCGCCCTGGCGCAGCAGTTCCAGCAGGCGCGTCGTGTAATTTTCCTGGAGCAGCAATGGCATCTGGGGCGTGCTCCGGATCTGTTCGGGCACCAGATAGGGCAGCAGATACGGCCCCACGGTATAAATGACACCGACCCGCAGCGGCCCTTCCAGAGGATCATGGCCCTGATGCGCGATCTCGCGCAGCTTGGCGCCTTCTTCGAGGACTCTCTGGGCCTGGCTCACGACTCGCAGGCCAATGGGGGTGATGCCGACCTCGACACCGCCGCGCTCGAAAAGGACCACGCCCAGTTCGTCCTCGAGCTTGCGAATCGCCACCGAAAGCGTCGGCTGGCTCACGAAGCACGCCTCCGCAGCCCGGCCGAAATGGCGTTCGCGGGCAACAGCGACGATGTACTTCAACTCGGTGAGGGTCATGAACTCAACTCCATGAAAGGGTCAGCGCAATCGGACCGATCAGATCCGCAGATACTGGGAGGCACCCGCCATCCAGCGCCTTTGGTGCAGCCGGGCTTGATCCGGATAATCGCTGGCCATCAGGGCGGCAGCGTCGCGCGCCTGGGCCAGCAGGTGACTGTCGGTATTCAGGTCGGCAAAACGCAGCAGGGACTGGCCGGACTGGCGCAGCCCCAGCAATTCACCCGGACCGCGTTGCGCCAGATCGCGGCGCGCGATCTCGAATCCGTCACAGGTCTCGAACATCGCCCGTAGACGCTCGCGCGCGACAGCCGACAAAGGGGATTGATACAGCAGCACGCAGGTGGAGGCCCGGGGACCGCGCCCTACCCGCCCGCGCAACTGATGAAGCTGTGCGAGACCGAAGCGCTCGGCATGCTCGACGATCATCAGGCTGGCATTGGGGACATCCACACCCACTTCGATCACCGTCGTGCTGACCAGCACGTCCAGTTCTCCCGAACGGAAGGCTTGCATGGTCGAGGATTTTTCCTGGTGAGGCAGCCGCCCATGCATGAGGCCGATGTGCAGATCCGGAAGGGATTCGCAGAGATGCTCCCAGGTATCGACCGCCGTCTGGAGCTGCAGCGCCTCGCTTTCCTCGACCAGCGGGCATACCCAATAGGCCTGCTCGCCGGCACGTACCGCCCGGGCCACGCGGGCAAGCACATCCTCACGTCGGCGATCGTCGAAAAGCCGGGTCCGGACCGGCGAGCGGCCCGGCGGCGATTCGTCCAGTACGGAAACATCCATATCGGCAAAGAACGCCATCGCCAAGGTCCGGGGAATCGGTGTTGCACTCATGCTCAGTTGATGGGGATGCAGGCCGTCCTGGTCACCCTTGCGGTTCAGGGCCAACCGCTGGTTGACTCCGAACCGGTGCTGCTCGTCGCTGATGACCAGCCCCAGCTCGTCGAAGACGATCTTGTCCTGAATCAGGGCCTGCGTGCCGACTGCCAGCTTGGCCCGTCCCGTTGCGATGGCATGAGCGGCCTCCCGGCGCGCTCCGGCCCCCATGTTGCCGCCGAGCCAGACCACGGTCACGCCCAGGGGCTCCAGCCATTCCGAGAGCTTGCGCCAAAGCTGTTCGGCGAGCGTTTCGGTGGGGGCCATGACGGCCACCTGCACCCCCGCCTCGAGCGCCTGGGCGGCCGCCAGCGCCGCAACCAATGTCTTGCCGCTGCCCACGTCGCCTTGCAGCAGCCGGTGCATGGGGTGGGATTGCGCCAGATCCGCGCGGATCTCTCCAGCGGCGCGCTGCTGTGCACCCGTGGGCGAGAACGGCAAGGCGGCAAGCAGCTGGGCCACCAGGGCGCTGTCGGGGGCAAGCGGCCGGGCGTGCTGCGCGCGGCGAGCCGCGCGAGCCTGCGCCAGCGCCAGCTGCTGAGCCAAAAGCTCATCGAATTTGATGCGCCGCCAGGCCGGATGGTCGTGCCGCGCCAGCGACTCCAGCGAAATATCCGGCGTGGGATGGTGCAGCAGGCGCAAGGACGATGAAAATTCGGCCAGATCGTAGCGTTGGCGAATGGCCGACGGAAGCGTATCCGTCAGATCGACCTCATCAAGGGCCTGTCCAATGGCCTTGCGCAGGCTCGCCTGGGACAACCCCTGCGTGGTCGGATAGATCGGCGTCAACGTATCGGGCAGCGCCCCGTCAGGCTCAGTCACGAGCGGATGGACGAGTTCCAGACCCCGGTATCCGGGACGGACTTCGCCCCGTGCCCGGATCCTGCGCCCCACGGAGATTCTGGATTGCTGGCCCGGGTAGACATGCAGCCAGCGCAAATTCAGACGACCGGTCGCATCCTGCAGCGTGGCCTGAAGCTCGCGGCGGGGCCGGAAGTGGGACTGCGCCTCAACGATCTCGCCCTCGAAGAGCCCCCATTGCCCGGGGTGAGCGTCAACCACGGGCGTGACATGCGTCTCGTCGTCGTAGCGCAACGGCAGATGAACCACGAAATCGTCGGGTGTGCGCAACCCGAGGCGTTCAAAGGCCCGCGTGATTGCGCTCGTCCGGGCATGCACGTCCGATCGAGCGCCTGCTTTGGCAGCCACGGCCCCGTATCCCGCCAGAGATTACAAAGCCAGGATAGCTTCGACCTCGAACTGAGCGCCCTTGGGCAGGCTCGCCACTCCCAGCGTGGAGCGCGCCGGATAGGGTTGAGGAATGATCTCCGACATGATCGCATTGGCGCTCGCGAACTTGCTCAGATCCGTCAGGAAGAGCGTGAGCTTGACGACGTCGTCCAGCGTCCCCCCGGCAGCCTCGACCACCGCCTTCATGTTGGCAAAGGACTGACGGACCTGGCCTTCGAAATTCTCCGACACCAGCTCGCCGGTACCGGGCTCCAGCCCGATCTGCCCCGAAAGAAATACGAGGCGGCCGCCTTGGGCGCCAACGGCCTGCGAATACGGGCCCACGGCTGCCGGTGCGGCATCGGTGCGGATGATTGCCTTGCTCATGATGCGCTTCCCTGAAGAAAGTTGCTCGAACTATCAGAGTTTACCGATCAATAGCAGAAAGTAAAGCCGCGCTACTTGTCGGCGAACGCTCGTTCGTAGACATAATCCCCCGGTTCGCCCACACTGGGTGACACGTGGAAACCGCGGGCATCCAGCAGTTTGCGCAGGTCAACCAGCATGGCGGGACTGCCGCAGATCATGGCGCGATCGAACGCCGCATCGAGGGGCGGCAGTCCGACGTCGCGGAAAACCTGCCCTGTTTCGATCAACGTGGTCAGCCGGCCCTGGTGCTCAAAGGGTTCCCGTGTGACGGTCGGATAGTAAATGAGCTTCTCGCGCACCAGGTCGCCCAGGTATTCATTCTTCGGCAGTTCGTCCCGCAGATAGTCGCCGTAGGCCAGTTCACTGACGAATCGCACCCCGTGCATCAGGACGATGCGGTCGAAGCGCTCGTAGGCCTCCGGGTCCTTGACGATGCTCAGGAACGGAGCCAGGCCGGTGCCGGTGGCAAACAGATAGAGGTGCCTGCCCGGCTTCAGGTCATCCGTGACCAGGGTCCCCACGGGCTTGCGGCTGATGAGGATGGAATCCCCGGGCTGCAAATGCTGCAGGCGCGACGTCAATGGCCCGTTCTGGACCTTGATGCTGAAAAACTCGAGATTGTCCTCGTGATTGGCGCTGGCAATGCTGTAGGCGCGCATGAGCGGCTTTCCGTCGACCTCCAGGCCCAGCATCACGAAGTGGCCATTATGGAAGCGCAGGCCCGGGTCGCGCGTGGTCTTGAAGGAAAACAGCGTGTCGTTCCAGTGTCGGACACTCAGAACTTGTTCGGAAAGGAAGGCAGCCATCACATGAATTCGGCCCGGCGGAGAAAGCCTGGCGGAAAATCGGTCAAACTTGTCATTGTACGCGGTTCAACCACGGTTCACGGTAAAGTCTGCCCGCGATGACGAGGAAACCCCGCGATCGCCGTTGGAGGTCAATCCGGCCCGTCCATGTCGGCTTCGCTGATACCGAGCGTGTGACATTTCCGGGTCAAGGTGTTGCGGCCGATACCCAGACGCGATGCGGCCTCGCCCCGGCGCCCCCGCGATGCCTCCAGCGCGGCCTGGACCAGCACGCGATCGAAGTCGCGCTGGAACGTCTCCATGAGGCCCGGCTCGCCCCGCCGAAGGCGGCTGGCGACTTCGAGGGACAGCGCTTCACGCCAGGGCTCGGCGTCGGGTGCCCGCTCGGGCTGCGCGACCGACGGATCGGCATCGTTCAGCCTGTCGTCGGCGAGCAAGCGCCTCTTCTCTGGAGGAGGCGCCGCTCTTCCCGAGCCCAATTCCGGTGGGAGGTCGTCCGGCTCGACACGCGGGCTCGGCGCCATGACCGTCAGCCATTGGCAGATGTTCTCCAGTTGACGAATGTTGCCGGGGTAGTCGAAGCGCTGCAAGGCCTCCAGGGCGGCAGGTCTCAACTGACGTACCGGAACGCCCAATTCCGCAGCGCTCGATCGCAGGAAGTGCTGCGCCAGCGCAGCGATGTCCTCGCGTCGCTCGCGCAATGCCGGCAGCCTCAGGCGGATGACATTCAGCCGATGAAACAGGTCGGCCCGAAACAGGCCATCGGTCACACGCTGTTCCAGCGGCTGGTGCGTCGCAGCGATCACGCGCACGTCCACTTGGACCGGCCGCGTGCCGCCTACCCGGTAGAAACAGCCTTCGGCCAGGACCCGCAACAGGCGCGTCTGCAGTTCTGCCGGCATGTCGCCAATCTCGTCCAGGAACAGAGTGCCGCCTTCCGCCTCCTCGAATCGCCCCCGGCGGGCCTGCACCGCGCCGGTGAAAGCGCCCCGTTCATGACCGAAAAGTTCCGCCTCCAGCAGGTCCCGGGGGATGGCGGCGGCGTTGACGGCGACGAAAGGCCGGGACGCCCGCCGGCTGTGATGATGCAGCGCGCGGGCAATGAGCTCCTTGCCGGTGCCCGATTCCCCCGTGATGAGCACGGTGGCACTGGAAGCAGACAGGCGGCCAATCGCCCGAAATACCGGTTGCATGGTGGGTGAATGCGACAACACCATGCCGGCTTCCACGCCCGGCTCTTCACTCGCTGGTACGGCCGGGTCGGCCGCCGCCTGTGTCCCGAACTGTGCGGCCCGACTGATCAGGTCCACTGCCGTGCGAATGTCGAACGGCTTGGCCAGATAATCAAAAGCGCCTTGTTCGAACGCGGCCACGGTGGTTTTCAGATCCGTGAAGGCGGTCATCATGATGACCGGCATTCGCGGCAGCCGCTCCCGCACCGCGGTCAGCACGCCCAGGCCATCCAGCCCCGGCATCCGCACGTCGGACACCAGCACCGCCGGAACTTGCGAGATGTCGGACTCGTCCAAGGCCTCCAGCGCCTCCATCAGCGCACTGCTCTCCGCGAAACAGCGCACCGCCCAACCCTCTTTGCCCAGCGCCTTTTCAAGCACCCAGCGCATGCCGGGCTCATCGTCCAGGATCCAGACCGGTCTCATGACGCCCCCAGAGGCAGCAGCAGGCGGAACTCCGTGTGGCCCGGCCGGGAATCGAACTCCAGCAGCCCTCCCATGTGCTGCAAGGACTCTTGCGCGAGGCTCAGCCCCAACCCGGTGCCTGTGGGGCGCCCCGTCACCAGCGGATGAAACAGCTTGTCGCGCAATCCCGGCGGAACCCCGGGACCGTTGTCCGCGACTGCAATCAGGAGGCCCATGCGCGGCTGGCCCCGCATCAGCACGGGTTGGTGCAGGATCCGGGTCCGCAGCGTCAGGGTCGGCGATCGTTGGAGCCCGGCTTCCATCAAAGCCTGGGCGCCGTTGCGCGCCACGTTGAGCAACGCCTGCAGCAGGCCGTCCCGATCCAGCCGGACGTCGGGCACGGACGCGTCATAGTCCCGGACCAGGATCAGGTCCTGACCGAACTCCATGCCGACCAGCGCCAGCACGCGCTCACAGACTTCATGGACGTTGAACGTCTGCAGCGTCATGGCTGCGGGGCCTGGCGAGGCCAGCCGGTCGACCAGGTGCGCCAGCCGGTCCGATTCCGCGACGATGACCCGGGTGTACTCCCGCAGGTCTTCCCGCGGCAGTTCCATTTCGAGCAACTGGGCGGCGGCACGCAAACCCGCCAGGGGATTGCGGACCTCGTGGGCCAGGTTACGCAGCGTCTCACGCTGCGCAGCCTGGTCCGAACTCGCCTGCTGCAGATCGTCCAGCCGCCCCGCCTGGTGCACCGGAATCTCAAGCAGCCACGCCCAGGGCAGGCTGTGCAGCGGCGTCTTCAGCGCGCTGGGGATGTCGGCCAGGAGAGGGACAGCCGAACGCCCGACCAACTGCTTGAGGGAGGTCCCCAACCGCTCTTCCGCAGCGGCATTCGCGTGCTGGATACAGAACGCGTCGTCCAGCAGCAGAACGGCCGTCTGCAGCAAGTCGAAGCCGGACGTATCCATGGCGCAGGCGCCCTACAGCGTGTAGTACATGTCGAACTCGACCGGGTGAGGCGCCACGCGCAGACGGTCCAGCTCGCGCGCCTTCAACTCCAGGTACGCATCGAGCAGCTCATGGCTGAATACGCCCCCGCGCGTCAGGAACTCACGATCCCGATCCAGGGCTT
This sequence comes from Castellaniella sp. UC4447_H14, assembly GCF_052978285.1. Lineage (NCBI taxonomy): Bacteria > Pseudomonadati > Pseudomonadota > Betaproteobacteria > Burkholderiales > Alcaligenaceae > Castellaniella > Castellaniella sp. UC4447_H14. The sequence continues at coordinate 717,566 of NZ_CM129666.1, forward strand.
CCAGCGCCTGATCCAGCGAGGAACACACGGTCGGAATCTTCGCGTCTTCTTCGGGCGGCAGGTCGTAGAGGTTCTTGTCGGCGGGATCGCCCGGGTGAATTTTGTTTTGCACTCCGTCCAGCCCGGCCATCATGAGCGCCGAGAATGCCAGATACGGATTGGCCAGGGGGTCCGGGAAGCGGGTCTCGACGCGGCGCGCCTTGGGGTTGCCGACGTACGGGATACGGATCGATGCGGACCGGTTGCGCGCCGAATAGGCGAGCTTGACCGGAGCCTCATAGTGCGGAACCAGACGCTTGTACGAATTCGTGCCCGGGTTCGTAATGGCATTCAACGCACGCGCATGATGAATGATGCCGCCGATGTAGTACAGGGCGAATTCGGAAAGTCCGCCGTAGCCATTGCCGGAGAACAGGTTCTGGCCGCCTTTCCAGATGGACTGGTGCACGTGCATGCCCGAGCCGTTGTCGCCGACGATGGGCTTGGGCATGAACGTAGCCGTCTTGCCATAGGTGTGAGCCACGTTCCGTACGACGTATTTCAGCGTCTGGGTCCAGTCCGCACGCTGCACCAATGTGCTGAACCGCGTACCGATTTCGAGCTGGCCGGCGTTCCCGACCTCGTGGTGATGGACCTCGACGGGAACGCCCATCTGCTCCATCAGCAGGCACATTTCGGAACGGATGTCCATGAGCGAATCGACGGGCGGAACGGGAACATAGCCGCCTTTCACCGACTGATGATGGCCATGGTTCGAACCGTTGGCATCGTCCGCATTGGACCACGCGGCTTCGTTGGAATTGATCTTGACGAAGCAGCCCGACATTTCGTTCTGCCAGCTCACGCCGTCAAAGACGAAGAACTCCGGCTCCGGACCGAAATAGGCCGTATCTCCCAGCCCGCTGGATTTCAGATAGGCCTCTGCCCGGCGCGCCAGCGAACGCGGATCGCGATCGTAGCCCTTGAGATCGGAAGGCTCCACGACGTCGCAGGTGAGCACCAGCGTGGTTTCCTCGCGGAACGGATCCATGCGGGCCGTGGATGCATCCGGAACCAGCAGCATGTCGGACGCCTCGATGCCCTTCCAGCCCGGCAGCGACGAGCCGTCAAAAGCCACCCCCGACTCCATCCGATCCTCGTCCACCAACCCGGCCGGCACCGTCAGGTGGTGCTCACGGCCCAGCGTGTCGGTAAAACGGAAGTCGACGAAGGCGACTTCCCGCTCCGCAATCATATGTACAACATTTTCAGGGGTGGACATAAAAGCTCCTGTGTCTGCTCTTGGCGAATGACGATTCATGGGTGGCTCCGGATTTCGCGAGCCGTCCCTCACAGCTAAGCAAAGACCATGCCAGCTTCTAGGCTGAGGGCGGGACGGCAGCGCGGCGGGTTTGGCACGAAGCGGTGCAGGAACTGCACCGGGCCGGCGTGCCGGAGCGATCAAGCACCACTACAGTGCATGACGCACCAGTGTAGTGCAGTGAGGAGGCGGCGGGAACCCCTTCAGGAGGGGAGGAACTCCATCTGGAGCTCATTGAGGAAACGCCAACCCTGCGGAGTCGCGCAGATGCGCTCCAGTCCTGGTTCCAGAAGACCCCGCTCCGACGCGCGCCGCATGGTCGGTAGCAATGACATCAGCGATAAGCCGGTGCGTTCGATGAACAACCCGCCGTCCACTCCATTCTTCAGACGCAAGGCGTTCAGCATGAACTCGAAGCCCAGGTCGCCGTGAGTCAGTTCCCGCCGCTCCACGATATGCGATCCATCCCTCTGACCGGCGAGCCGCATCCAGGAATCCGGCATCCGGGCCCGCACCTGCCGGGTGATCCGGTGCTGGAACGAGATCTTGGAGTGCGCACCGGGCCCCAACCCCAGATAGTCGCCGAATTGCCAGTAGTTCAGATTGTGCTGGCAGGCTTGGCCCGGCCTGGCATAAGCCGAGACCTCGTAGCGCTCGAACCCGGCCAACTCCGCAAGCTCTGCGACACGGTCCTGCATGGAGGCGCTGAGGTCATCATCCGGTACCCGCGGCGGAAACTTGGCGAAAACGGTGTTGGGTTCCAGCGTCAAGTGGTAGAGCGACAGATGACCGGTGCCGTATGACAGTGCCTCGCGCACGTCGCGCTCACACTGATCCAGCGTCTGATCCGGCAGTGCGAACATCAGGTCCAGATTCACCCGGCTTACCGCTTCCTGGGCCATGGCGATGGCCGCACGCGCCTGGTCCGCATCGTGAATACGTCCCAGGCGTTTGAGCTTCGCGTCATTGAAACTCTGTATCCCAAGAGAGATGCGGTTCACACCCGCCTGAGCGTAGCCGTGGAAGCGCGCAGCCTCGGCGGTGCCCGGGTTGGCTTCCAGGGTGATCTCCACCCCCGGCGGCAAGTTCAGATAGGCCCGGAACAAAGTGATGATTCGATCCACCGCATCGGCGGACAGAAGGCTGGGCGTTCCGCCCCCGAAGAACACGGTGGTGATGGGCCGGCCCCACACGTCCGGGACGGCCTGTTCGAGGTCGGCCTCCAGGGCGGCCAGGTACTCGGCCTCCGGGACCTCGCCGGTTCTCTCATGTGAGTTGAAATCGCAATAGGGGCACTTGTGCACGCACCAGGGCACATGCACGTACAAGGAAAGCGGCGGCAACGCCACAAGACCGGGGCGACCGCGCACGCCCGGGCGGCCCTCCGTGGAGATTTCGTCGCCCGGCATGGGCACGGATACCAGCTTTCTCACGAGTCCTTCATTCCATCAGATCATGCAACGAACGCAGCAGGCTTTGCAGCGCCCGCGCCCGGTGGCTCACCCGGTTTTTCTGCGCCAGCGACAATTCGGCCGCGGTCCTGCCCAAGTCGGGGAGGAAAAAATACGGATCGTAGCCAAACCCCTGGTCACCCCTGGGAGTATCCAGTACTTCGCCATTCCAGATCCCTTCGACCACGATGGGGCGGGGGTCATCGGCGCTGCGCACATAGACCAGGACCGCGACATAGGAACCGCGCCGATCGGCCACGCCCGACAGCGCCGCCACCAGTTTTGCGTTGTTGTCCGCATCGGAACGCGTGCCATCGGCTCTCTGGGCATAGCGCGCCGAATGTACGCCAGGCGCACCGCCGAGTGCACTGACGCACAAACCCGAATCATCGGCCAGTGCGGGCAGACCGGTGACCTGGCTCGCATGCCGGGCCTTGGCCAGCGCGTTCTCGACAAACGTGAGGTAGGGCTCCGGCGCCTCCGGGACACCCAGGGCGCCCTGGGGCACCATTTCAATGCCCGCGGTCCCGAGGATGGCCGAAAACTCCCGTAGCTTGCCGGCGTTGTTCGAGGCCAGTACGACGCGCCGATTCATGCCGCCTCCAACGCGTGCTGCTGCAGATCGATCAGCCGGTCGATACCGGCCCCCGCCAGATCCAGCAGGGCATCCAGTTCATTGCGCTGGAAGCTGCCGCCCTCTCCGGTCCCCTGCACTTCGACGAAGTCGCCCGCAGCCGTCATGACCACGTTCATGTCGGTGTCGCACGCCGAGTCTTCGGCATAATCCAGGTCCAGGACCGGAGTCCCCTTGAAAATTCCGACCGAAACGGCGGCGACCTGCCCGATCAGCGGGTCGGCGGCCAGCACGCCCTGGTGTCTCAAGGTGCGTACGGCCAGAGCGGCTGCCACCCAGGCGCCGGTAATGCTGGCGCAGCGTGTTCCACCGTCGGCCTGCAGCACATCGCAATCGATCTGCAGCGTACGCTCGCCCAGCAGCGACAGGTCGAAGACGGCCCGCAAGCTGCGGCCGATCAACCTCTGGATTTCCTGCGTGCGGCCGCTTTGCTTGCCGCGCGCGGCCTCACGGTCCCCCCGCGTATGGGTGGCGCGGGGCAGCATTCCATACTCGGCCGTCACCCAGCCTTTTCCCTGCCCTTTGAGAAAGGGCGGCACCCGATCCAGGACACTGCAATTGCAAAGGACTTTTGTGTCGCCCATGCAGGCGAGCACGGAGCCCTCGGCATGGCGGGTATAGCCCGTGACAAGCTGGGCCGGGCGCAAGGCATCCACAGAGCGCCCGCTGGGGCGGTATCCGCTCCGTGGAGAAAAAGCTTCAGACATAGGGTTTTTCCAGAAAAACGGCAGACTACAATACGGCTCTATTGTAGAGAACAACGCGAGGCCAGCCCGATGATCCGCAGCATGACCGCATTCGGCGCAAGCCGCCTGGACTCCGAAGCTGGCGCGCTGAGTGCGGAGATCCGCAGCGTCAACAATCGCTATCTGGACCTGAATCTGCGCGTGCCGGAAGACCTGCGCTTCGCCGAATCGCGGATCCGGGAATTGCTGGGCCAGCACGTGGTCCGAGGGAAGATCGAGCTGAAACTGAGCTACGCCGTGCCCGAAACCCAGGGACTGCGTCCTTTTGATCTCCAGGGGCTGCGCTCATTGTCTCAGCAGCTCGCCCAGGCCAGGGCGATCATCCCCGACATCCCGGCGCCTTCCCTGGCCGACCTGCCGCGCGAAGGCACCTTGCGCAGCGGCCTCGATCCAGAGGTCTGGCTGCCGCTGTGCGAGCGGGCCTGCACCCAGGCGCTGGGCGAATTCTCGGACAACCGGGAACGCGAAGGCGCGCGCCTGGCTCAGGCCATGCTCGAACTGGCCGCATCCGTTCGTCGCATCGTCGATCAGGTGGATGCCGAGCTGCCGTCGCTGGTGGTCCAACACCAGGAGCGGGTGGCGCAGCGGCTGCGCGAGGCCTTGCTGGCTGCGAGCCCCGAGGGCTTCTCGTCGATCAGCGGCGCCGAGCTCACCGCCCGCATCGCACAGGAAGCGAGTCTCTTCGGATTGCGGGTGGACGTCGCCGAGGAGCTCACACGCCTGCGTTCTCATCTGCAGGAGCTGGAGGGCATCCTGTCCGATCCCCGTTCCCAGCATTCGCGCGGCAGCGGCAAGCGGCTGGATTTTCTGTTCCAGGAGATGAACCGCGAGGCCAACACACTGGGATCCAAGGCGGCTTCGCTGAGCGTCACGCGAGCCGCCATCGACCTGAAGCTCCTCATCGAACAAATGCGCGAGCAGGCGCAGAACATCGAGTAGCCCAAAGCCGCGGACGTGCGGACCACAGCGTACAATCCCCTCAACGCCATTTGCCCGTTCGGAACCATGAAAGACAGTCTTGCCCAGGACCCTGGGGCCGCGCTGCCACCAACGCCTGGGCGCGCGACGCCCCATCAGGAGGGCGTCGCCTTCCGGGTACTGGGCGCCATCAGCGCGACCCACATGATCAACGACATGATGCAGTCGGTGCTGGTGGCGATTTATCCGGTCCTCCAGGGAAACTTCGATCTCAGTTTCGTCCAGGTCGGCCTCATCACGCTGGCCTACCAGTTCTCGGCGTCGCTGCTTCAGCCCCTGGTGGGGCGCTATACCGACCGGCGCCCGCTACCGTATTCGCTGCCGGTGGGCATGAGTTCGACGTGCTGCGGGCTGATTCTGCTGTCCTTGGCGGGCAGTTTCCCGGCCGTCCTGCTGGCTGCCATGATGGTGGGTGCGGGGTCGTCCGTATTTCATCCGGAATCATCGCGCGTGGCGCGCATGGCTTCTTCCGGACATCCGGGATTGGCGCAGGCCCTCTTCCAGGTCGGGGGCAACGTGGGAACCTCAATCGGACCGCTCATCGCCGCCCTCCTCGTCGTGCCGCACGGTCAAGGCAGCGTCGCCTGGGTGGCGCTGGCGGCGCTGGTCGGAATCTGCATCCTGGTGGGCGTCAGCCGCTGGTATGCAGCCAACCTGAACGGCGCGCGCGGGCGCAGTTCGTTGCGCAGGACCGATAACGGCCTGGGCAGCCGCGAAGTTCGCCGCGCCATGAGCGTGCTGATGGTGCTGCTCTTCAGCAAATACTTCTATCTGGCCAGCCTGGGCAGCTATTTCACCTTTTTCCTGATGGAGCGCTTCGCACTGGGCATCCAGCAGGCTCAATACGCCCTTTTCGTCTTCTTCGCCGGCGTGGCGATCGGGACGTTGGTGGGCGGGCCGATCGGCGACCATCTGGGCCGCAAGCGCGTCATCCTATGGTCCATTCTTGGCACGGCGCCCTTTTCGCTGATTCTGCCCTACGCCAGTCTGCAATGGACGCTGATCCTGGTCTTTTGCGCCGGCTTCATGATCGCATCGGCTTTCCCGGCCATCATCGTCTACGCGCAGGAACTCATGCCAGGCAAGACGGGCACCGTTTCCGGCCTGTTCTTTGGTCTGGCGTTCGGTCTGGGCGGGATTGGCGCAGCCATCCTCGGCAAGCTGGCCGACGCGACCAGCATTACCTTCGTCTACCACGTCTGCGCATTCCTGCCATTGCTCGGTCTAGCCGCCTTCCTGTTGCCTGATATGCGACAGCACCAAGCCCGGGCATGAGCGGCGGCCGACACCCTGCGCGTCTCGCGCTCTGGTTGACAGCAGCCAGCCTGCTGCTGCTGGCGGCCAACCTCCGCCCGCTGTTCTCCAGCATGTCGGTGCTGCTGCCCGACCTGACACGAGGACTCGGCCTGAACAACGCACAGGCGGGCTACCTGACAACGCTGCCGGTCCTGTGCATGGGGCTGTTCGCCCCGCTCGCCCCTCGCCTGGCCTGGCGCATCGGCATCGAGCGCACGCTGTTTCTGGTTCTGATTTGCATTTGGCTGGGGACGGCTCTACGCGGTTCCATAGGCGTCGCGGGGCTGTTTACGGGGACGGCGCTGGCAGGCGCCGGCATCGCACTCGGCAACGTCCTGCTGCCTAGCCTGGTCAAGCGCGACTACGCGTCCCATGCCGCCCTGATGACGGGCCTCTACACCATGAGTCTGGTCGGCGGAGCCGCCTTGGGCGCCGCTGCCACACTGCCGCTGGTGCACGGTCTGGGTCTGAGCTGGGCCGGCGGCCTGGCGCTGTGGGCGATTCCCGCCCTTCTCGCACTGCTCGCCTGGGCGCCTGTGGCTGCCTGCGCCGGGAATTCCGGCACGAGCAGCGTCCAGCGCATCCTGCCAGTGCGCGGCTTGTATCGTGACGGCCTGGCGTGGGCCGTCACGGTATTCATGGGGCTGCAGTCCGCCCTGGCCTATAGCGTCATGGGCTGGATGGCGCCGATTCTGCGGGATCGTGGGCTGAGCGGCACGGAAGCTGGCCTGGTGACCTCGATTTCCATCGTGGTACAGGTTCTCTCCTGTTTGTTGGTCCCGATCCTGGCAGGCCGCTTCCGGGATCAGCGCCTGCTTGCAGTCCTGCTGACGCTGATCGCAACCCTGTCGCTGATCGGCATGACGGTGGGGCCACTGTCGCTGGTCTGGCCATTGGCTTTCCTCCAGGGCATCGGCCAAGGCGGCATGTTTGCGCTTGCGGTGATGCTGATCGTGTTGCGGTCACGGGATTCCCACGTCGCCGCGCACCTGTCAGGCATGTCGCAGACCAGCGGCTATCTCCTGGCGTGCCTGGGACCGTTGTTGATAGGGCTGCTGCATCAATGGACAGGCGGCTTTCACGGGGCGTCGATCCTGATGGGCGTCCTGGGAGCCGTTTCGGGCGTGGCGGGATGGTTCGCGGGCCGCAATGCCCTCGTCAATGCTCAGGTTGTCGAACCCCGCGCACCGGCCACCAGGAACGCGCCCGGCCCATCACCCCGCTGATGCGGCGCAACGGGGCTGCACCGACCTGGCCGTGCCCCCGCCTGCCAAATGCCTGCGGAGGCCCGGGCGCTTCGCCGCCCCCTACAGACCCGCGCGCGAAAATACCAAGGTGGCGTTGGTGCCGCCGAAGCCGAAGCTGTTGGACAACGCCGTCTGAACGTCGGCCTGTGCCACCGGCTCGCTAAGAATGTTCATGCCTTCTGCAACGGGATCGAGCCTTTCGATGTTGGCGGAAGCGGCTACGAAGCCATGGTTCATCATGAGAAGCGAGTAAATGGCCTCGTTGACGCCAGCGGCCCCCAAGGCATGGCCGGACAGCGATTTCGTCGAAGCTATCCACGGCTGGTCTTCCCCGAACACCTCCCGAATGGCTTCGAGTTCTTTGACGTCGCCGACCGGTGTGCTGGTGCCGTGTGTATTGATATAGTCGATTTTCGTGTGCACGGTGCTCAGCGCCTCGCGCATGCAACGTACCGCGCCTTCGCCGGACGGCGCCACCATGTCATAGCCATCGGAAGTGGCGCCGTAGCCCACGATCTCGGCCAGAATATGGGCCCCCCGCGCCTTGGCGTGTTCGTAGTCCTCGACCACCACGATGCCGCCGCCACCGGAGATCACGAAGCCATCGCGGTCGGCATCATAAGGGCGAGAGGCTCGTTCGGGCGTGTCGTTGTACCGCGTGGAGAGCGCACCCATGGCATCGAACATGAAAGACAGCGACCAGTGTTCTTCTTCGGCGCCGCCCGCAAAAACGATGTCCTGGCGACCCAGCTGGATCTGTTCCACGGCATTTCCGATGCAGTGCGCACTGGTCGAGCAGGCCGAGCTGATCGAGTAATTGACGCCCTTGATCTGCGCGCCCGTGGCCAGGCACGCCGACACGCCGCTGGCCATGGCCTTCGTCACCATATAGGGCCCTACGCGGCGCACGCCCTTGTCGTGCAGCGTCTGGATGCCATCGTGGATCGAGGAATGCGAAGCTCCCCCTGCCCCCACGATCAGCCCCGTTCGGGGATTGGAGACCTGGTCGGGAGTCAACCCGGCTTCCCGGATGGCCTCCTGCATCGCGAGCCAAGCGTACGCGTGGCCATTCGCCATGAAGCGTGCCAGCTTTCGATCGATGAGTTCCAGGGCATTCAGGTGGATGGACCCCGCAACCTGCGAGCGCAACCCCTGCTGGGCGTATTCCGGCTGAAACGTGATGCCGGATCGGCCATGGCGCAAGCTATCGAGAACTTCAGCCTGATTGTTGCCCAGGCTGGACACGATACCCATGCCGGTGACGACCACACGACGCATGATCGAACCTCCTAGAAATTGTCGGTGCGCGTGAACAGCCCGACGCGCAGGTCATGGGCCACGTAGATTTCGTGGCCATCGACTTCCATGCTGGCATCCGCAAACCCCATCACGAGTTTGCGCATCATCACGCGCTTCATGTCGATCCGGTACCGGACCAGATGCGCCGTGGGTAGAACCTGGCCGGTGAATTTGACTTCGCTGACGCCCAGTGCGCGTCCCCGTCCCTGTCCCCCACAACACCCGAGAAAGAAACCCACCAGTTGCCACATGGCATCCAGGCCCAAGCAGCCCGGCATGACGGGGTCACCCTGGAAATGGCACCCAAAAAACCACAGGTCGGGGCGGATGTCGAGTTCGGCGATGATTTCGCCCTTTCCGTGTGAACCACCCTTGTCGTCGATATGGGCAATCCGGTCGAACATCAACATGGGTGGCAGCGGTAGCTGCGCATTGCCGGGGCCAAAGAGTTCCCCCCGGCCACATGCCAGCAGTTCATCGTAGCTATAGCTGTTCTTTTCCATGGTTTCCCGTCAAAATGGGGGAGATCAATGGCTCCCCTCCTGCTATCCATGATAGTAAGCCGACAAGTATAACCCGTCGGAATCGGTCGCCCCCCTTCGTGATATCCCCATCATGGATGGGGGAGACGGGAGAACCAGACCGTCACGGTGCCGCGGACGAAAAGGGGTGCATGACCCGACCTCCAGTTCAGAACCCGGTGCACCAGCCACATGGGCCCGGCGGCCCGGCGCCCATCGAAAGCGTGCGTATTGAGGCTGGCGCCGCCCACAGGTACGCAGGGCCCGTCCGGCGACCCCCAACAGAGATCGGTCGCCACCACCGCCGCTCCATCATATTGGCGCGATGCGTAAACGCCGGTAATGACCGCACCCGTCGGCACGACGGAATGGCGTGCCGGCCCGAAGGCAACGGCGACCGGTGTCCCGGCCGATTGCAGGCCTGTGCTGGTCACGTCGCGGGTCCAGGCGAGGCGGTTGCCACCGGCCGCCGCTGCCGTCCCCGTCAGCATCAGGCACAATGAGAGTGCTGCCCTGAGACCTTGCATCCTTGTTTGGGGTACTCGGCCCACGATAGCCCGTCTCCTTGAAATCCGCCGTTCATCTCAATTTATCATTTGAAAGCGATGTGCATTGCCTACCTGTCCGTCGGCCATCCTGAATGGCCTGTGCTGATTGCCGCCAATCGCGACGAATTCCACCACCGGGCCAGCGCCGCCTTGGCTCCCTGGCCGGGCCATCCGGAGGTCATGGCGGGGCGGGACCTGATGGCCGGCGGCACTTGGCTGGGCTGGTCCCAGCCGGGCCGCTTCGGCTTCCTGACCAATTACCGGGAGCCCGGCGCTGTTCCGCTGCCCCACACACCCTCTCGCGGTACGCTGGTGCGCGATTTTCTGCTCGGCCGCGACACCGCCCAGGACTATCTGCAGGATCTCGCCACCCACGCGCAGGATTGGGCGGGTTTCAATCTCGTCGTGGGCGACATCGAGGGCGTCTGGTATCTCAGCAACCGCGATCCGAGCGGCGACGCGCACCGCTTGCCTGCGGGACAGCATGTGCTGTCCAACCATCTGTTGAACACGCCCTGGCCCAAGGCCAGGCGCGTGCGCGCCCGACTGGATGCACTGCCGCCGGGGCAATGGGTCGCGGATCCGGATGCTGTTTTTGCTGCACTGCAAGATACCACCCAGGCCTCGGAAGATGAACTGCCGCGGACAGGCCTGGCGCCTGACTTCGAGCGACTGCTCAGCAGCCCTTTCATCATCAGTCCGGACTATGGCACGCGCTGCTCGACAATCGTCGCGATGGCGAGGACGGGCGAAACGCTGCTTTGCGAACAAAGCTACGACCCGGATGGCCGTCCCCACGAGCGCCACGACTGGCGCCTGCAGGCCTGAAACACCGGATCCGTGCGCCGACCGAATCCGCCAGCGGATTAGAATGGCACTCTTACTGACCATTAGGAAATCGCCATGAGCGCAGGCCTTGCCAGCCGCATCACCGAAGCCGTCAAATCCGCCATGCGGGCACACGACAGCACCCGCCTGGGTACGTTGCGGCTGCTCCAGGCGGCCATCAAACAGAAAGCGGTGGACGAACGGGTTGATCCCGACGATACCGCCATTCTGGCCATCATCGAAAAGCAAGCCAAGCAGCGGCGCGAATCCATCGCCGCGTATGAAGCAGCTGGGCGGCCCGATCATGTGGCGCAGGAACAGGCGGAACTGGAGATCCTGAAGGAATTTCTGCCGCTAGCGGCCAGTGCGGAAGAGATCGACCTTGCCATCGACGGCGCCATCGAACAGGCGCGGGGCAAGGGGCTGCAGGGCGGCCCGGCCATGGGGGCCATCATGGGGCAGCTCAAGGCTGCGCTCGCCGGCCGCGTGGATATGGCCGCCGTGTCCGCGCAGGTGAAGAAGCGATTGGCTCAATGAGCCCTTTCGGACGAGCCACCGGTCACGAGGTGATCCTGCACCGACCGAGGACCCCTGATGTTACCCGGCAACTGCCTCGTGCAGTTCGCTCGGGCGCAACGGCTCTCCGATGCGCAGCCGCTCCACCAGATCCGGGTTGCTGACAAACGCCTTGCCAAACGCGACGGCCTCCCCGCGCCCCGCATCGATGGCTCGCAAGGCCGAATCCGCGTCGTAGCCTTCATTGAGCACCAGCGGTCCACGAAAGGACTCACGAATCACCGGCGTCAGGGCGTCCTGCCCGCTATGCTCGCGCACGCACACGAATGCAACCTGGCGGCGACCCAGCTCCTGGGCGACATGCCGGAAGAGCGCCTGCGGATCGGAGTCGCGCATGTCGTGGCGGTCCCCCCGCGGGGATAGGTGCAGGCCCACGCAGCCGGGGCCCCAGACGCCAATGCAGGCGTCCACGATTTCCAGCAGGAAGCGAGACCGATTGGCTACCGTCCCGCCGTATTCGTCCTGGCGCCGGTTGGAACCATCGTGCAGAAACTGGTCGATCAGATAACCATCTCCCGCATGAATCTGCACGCCATCGAAGCCCGCCTGCCGGGCGTGGCGGGCGGCCTGGTCGAAATCGGCCACGACCCGGTGGATCTCGGCCGGATGGAGGCTGCGAGGGACTACGAAGGCGCCTGGGCCTGAGCAGGCAATGGCGCTCGGGGCCACCGGCATCTCGCCACACAGGTACTCCGGATCGGATACCCGTCCGGCATGCCACAGCCTGAGAAAAATCCGGCCGCCATGGTCGTGGACCGCATCAGTGACGGCGCGCCATCCCTGAACCTGGGCGGAGTTCCAGATTCCGGGGGTATCCGGGTATCCGATGCCCAAAGGCGACACCGACGTGGCATCGGTGATGATCAGACCGGCGGAGGCACGCCTCGCGTAATACACTCGCGCCTCATCGCCCGGGACGCGTCGCCGGACGGCTCGCGAACAGGCCGTCGGTGCCATGACGATGCGATTGCTCATCTTCACATCGCCCATCTGCAACGGGTCAAGCAAACTTGTCATATCATGCGGTGAAAACAAGGAAGAAACGGCACGCCCGCGCAAATTTTGTTGCAACGCACAACCGCAACATCGAAAATTAAAGAAAATCCATCAGGGTTTTTACCAGATTTTCAACAGGATGACTATGCCACAGGCGGAGTGCAGGCTCAAGCGTTCTCCCTACTCTCGGCTGGGAATTCGGGACCTCGTGCAATAATTGCCGCTTCCCGGTTCGTTTCTCACAAGGATTCAGTCCATGGTGATTTCCATTGCACGTCAGGCGGCCTGCTGCGCTGCCCTGGCGCTTGCCGGCGCGGCCACCGCCGCAACCGCCGCAACCCTGAAAATCGGCACCGAGGGCGGCTACCCGCCTTGGAGCATGGTGGACGCCAGCGGCAAGGTGACCGGATTCGATGCCGACGTGGGCCATGCGATCTGCCAAAAACTTGCCACGAAGTGCCGATTCGTGGTGCAGGCGTTCGACAGCCTGATTCCTTCGCTACAAGCCGATCGCTTCGATTTGGTGATTTCCGGCCTGTCGGTCACCGCCGAGCGAGCGAAGGTGATTGCCTTCAGCATTCCTTATGCGACGGAAGACTCGGCATTCGTCGTGCCGGCCGGCAGCCCGCTCGTCACGGTTGCGGATCAGGCGACGCTCTTCAAAGGTCTGGCCGGCAAGACCGTGGGCGTCCAGGGCGGCACCACGCAGGGTGCCTTTCTGCAGAAGCACGCGCCCGACCTGAAGCTCAAGACTTACGAAACGCAGGACCAGATGCAGATGGACCTGTCGGCGGGACGGCTGGACGCGAGCTTCTCCGAAGTCACTCCGCAAAGCCAGTTCCTGGACACCGCCGGCAAGGGCAAGTTCGCAATGACCCACGTGGTGATCAAGAGCAGCGCTGATCCGGCCGTGCTGGGACAGGGCATCGGGGTGGGCATCAACCAGAAGAACGCCCCGCTCAAGCAGAAGGTCGACAAGATCCTTTGCGATCTGATCGCCGACGGGACGATCAAGGCCTCCAGCGAGAAATGGTTCGGCGTCGATCTGTCGAACTATCAGGCCTGCAAATAACTCCGTATCCCCGGGCTGGCGGCCGCACGTCCCAGCCTGTTTCCCGCCATGCATCCATCCTTGATTGACATCCTGGGCGCCGGCTGGGGCGGCATGCTGCTGCGCGGCGCCGGCATGACGGTGTTCATCAGCCTGTGCGGCATCAGTCTGGGCATGGCGATCGGGGTTGCGGGCGCCACGCTGAAAACCAGAGGCAACATTCTGGTTCGCGGTTCGGTCGCCGTCTATACCCTGATCGTTCGCAGCGTGCCGGAGCTATTGATCATCTACCTGCTGTTTTTCGGAACCGTGGGGCTGGCCTCCGGCGCTGCCGACTGGCTGGAGTGGGACGACCTGACGAGCACGGTCTTTCCGGTGCTGGTCGGGATCCTCGCCATCGCCCTGATCTCGGGATCGTACAGCGTTGAGGTTTTTCGGGGGGCCTTCAAGGCGATCGACCCCGGCCAGCTCGAAGCCGCCCGCGCGGTGGGTATGAGCCGCAGCCAGTGCCTGAGGCGAATCACTTTGCCCCAACTCTTCTGGTACGCCTTGCCGGGCGCAAACAACGTCTGGCAGGCTGCGCTGAAAGACACGGCCCTGATCTCGCTGGTGGGCCTGGTGGAGCTCATGCGTGCAGCCGTACTGGGGGCGGCCGCGACCCGCGCTCCCCTGCTCCTGTACGCGTTGGCGGGGGCTTTGTACTTCATCATCGGGGCCTGCAGCCAGGCATTGTTCGCGCTGGCCGAACGCCGGTTGGGGCCGGGAATGCGGAGAGCCGAGCGATGATTCCGCTCATCGAGCAGGCGCTCCCCGTGCTGGTCCAGGGCTTCTGGGTGACCCTGCGCATCGGCCTTTTCGCCATCCTGTTCGGATCGTTGCTGGGGCTGGGCGCGGCGCTGATGCGTCTGTCATCCCATCGCAGCGTGTCGTGGCTGGCTTTCGCCTACAGCACGGTATTCCGCGGGACACCTCTCCTGATTCAGCTATTCCTGCTGTATTACGGGATCGGCACACTGGAAGCCGTGCGCCATCATGCGGCGCTGTGGTGGCTGTTCAGTGACGGGGCGCGGTGCGCCGTCCTGGCGATTGCGCTGAACAGTGGCGCGTACATGAGCGAGGCCATCCGAGGCGGCCTGCAATCCGTGCCGGACGGGCAACTGGACGCGGCGCGGACCTTTGGCATGAGCCGTTTCCAGGCATTCCGCCGCGTGCACTTCCCGCTCGCCATCCGCCAGGCCTTCCCAGCCTATAGCAACGAACTGGTGCTCGCGATCAAGGGGACCAGTCTGGCCTCCACCATTGCCGTCATGGAACTGACCGGCTTTGCGCGACGGCTCATGAGCCAGAGTTTCCTGATTGTGGAAACCTTCGTCGTCGCCGGCCTGCTCTATCTGGCGATCAACATCACGCTATTGGGCTGTGCCTGGCTGGTCGAGCATTTACTGCTGCGGACCCACGCAGCGGACGGAAGCGGCGTAAAAGAGGCGTTCTGACACCGGCGACCGCGCCGTCGTTGCGCGCCATGCCGCACCGCACCACGCGATGCGGCGGGCACCTCAGGCATTCTCGCGCCAGCGGGTCACCAAAGTGCGCAGTTCCTTGCGAATGACCTTCCCGGTCGTCGTCATGGGAAGTTCTTCCACGAAATAGACCTCGCGCGGGTATTCGTGGGCAGCGAGCCGTGTCCTCACGTGATCCTGGATCTCCCGACGCAAGGCGGGGTCTCCCTTCACACCATCCTTCAGCACCACGACAGCCACCACGATCTCGGTGCGTTGCGCATCCGGCGCGCCGACCACCGCGACCATTTTCACGGCCGGGTGCTGCAAAATGCAATCTTCGATTTCTCCCGGGCCGATGCGATAACCGGCCGAGGTGATGACATCGTCGCTGCGCCCCACGAAATGCACGTAACCCTCGGGGTCCACCGTCCCGGTGTCACCCGTGATGAGCCAGTCACCAATGTATTTGCGTTGCGTGGCCGCCTCGTTATTCCAATAGCGCAGGAACTGAACTGGGTCGGGGGCACGGACCGCGATATGGCCCTGCTCACCTGGAGCCAGCCGGCTTCCCTCGTCGTCCACGATGGCCACCGTGTGGCCTGGAACCGGCTTGCCGATTGCACCGGGGCAAATGGGCATGAGATCCGCACACGACGAGACTGTCATGTTGCATTCCGTCTGGCCATAGAACTCATTGATGGTCAGGCCGAACGTACGCTGCCCCCACTCCAACAGCTCGTGACCCAGCGACTCGCCTCCGCTGGCGACGGATCTGAGCCGGAAATTCCAGCGCTTTTCGGGGCTGTCGACGGTGCGCATCATTTTCAGCGCGGTAGGAGGCAGGAAGGTGTTGCGAACCTCGAAGTCCTGAAGCAGCTGGAAGGCAGCTTCGGGCGTGAATTTCTTGAAGCGGTGCGCCACCACGGGTATTCCGTGATGCCAGGCCGGCATCAGCACGTCGAACAGCCCGCCAATCCAGGCCCAGTCGGCCGGCGTCCACAGGCGGTCGTCTTCCTGGGGCAGCAGATTATGCGAGATCTCGACCCCCGGAAGATGTCCGAGCAGTACGCGGTGCGCATGCAATGCGCCTTTTGGCTGGCCGGTTGTTCCCGACGTGTAGATGATGACGGCTGGATCGTCTGCGCGCGTGTCGATCGTCTTCAGATCAGAATTGTGGCGGTCCATCTCGCGGTATAGATCCAGCGTGCCGGTTTGGGCACCATCGATCGTGAATACCACCTCCAGCTGCGGCAACGCCTCGCGGATGCCGGCGATCTTCGCCGCCCCTTCTGCGTTGGTCACGACCACCCGGGTGCCGCTGTCGGACAGGCGGAACTTAAGCGCCTCAGCACCGAACAGCGTGAACAGCGGCAATGCGATGCAGCCGGCGCGGTAGGCTCCCACATGCGCGAACGCGGTCTCGGGTGCCTGCGGCAACAGGATGCCGACACGGTCGCCCGGCTGGACGCCATGCGCCTGCAGCAGGCGCCCGAACTGGCCGGAACGCTCGTGGATCTGACCGAACGTGAAGTGCTTCGCCCTGCCCTCATCATCGACGAAGATCAGTGCCAGGCGATCGGGCTCGGAGTCGGCCCACTTGCCACACACATCGTGGCCGATATTGTAATGCTCCGGAATTTGCCATTGGAACCGCTCGCAGGCGTCTGCGTAGCTGCGCGGGGATGACGGCAACATGAATGGTGCTCCTTTGGGATGTGCTCCGTCTGTTGCGCACGGCAAGCCAGGATGGCCGGAGGGCGAGCGGCGGACTTTTCTGTTGACCGCCTATAGTAACTCCGCGCGGGTCGACGATCAGCGCACGCCGGCCACGGCATGCGCGGCGAGTTCCGCGTTGCGTGCGGAACCCACCCCAAAGGCCAGCTGGTGCTCCCGGACCGGCGCTGCGTACGCCGGCGCCGCCAGCATCGTCTGTCCCACTACAAGCGCCAGCCGCAAGCCCGGATTTGCGGCCGTCGCCTCACGCATCTTCCGAAATCCCGCGTCGCTCAAGATCAGCACCAGGATGCCGCCCCCCGATTGATCCGTGGCCGACTGAATGCCGATCAGGTCGCGACGGTCGATGATCGCCTCCGTGCGCACATACAGGACCCCGGACGGCTTGAGGTGCACGGGCGTCCATCCGGCGCGCGGCCGGGTATCCGCCAGGAACACGCGAATGTTTTCGGCTTCGCGGCTGGCGTCTACCGTCTGACGAGGGCCAGCGTGGGCGACGCGACCACCGGGCGCCGTCACCATGCCGGACGAGGGCCCCCCCGGAAAGCTCCCCGATTGGCAGCCCGCCAGGGTCATCAGGACCAGGGCGAGGCCCCAGAAGCGCAGTCGATCGACGATTTCCATCCCTGGATCTCCAAGAGTGCCGTGCAGGAACCTTATCACGGTCGGCCCATCGCCGGTGCGCATGCCCGCGCGACAGTGCAAGCCCGTGCAACAGGCAACCTATGCGATAATCCGAGCTCTCCCGACGCAGGGCATCCTCGTCCCGCAGCGGGTACGGGCCTCTAGCTCATGCCTGGTTAGAGCAGTGGACTCATAATCCATTGGTGCCGAGTTCGACTCTCGGGGGGCCCACCAGATTTCGCCGCTAGTCGCCCGAATCCAGCGGTTTCCAGCGATTGGCCCAGCGGTCGAATACATTGACCAGCATGTTCAGCACGCCGGCGATCACCGCCAGCACGACCAGGGCCGCGAACACGCCGCTGGTATTGAACTGCGCGGACGAGTCGCTGATCAAGAATCCAAGCCCTCTGTTCGACGCCACCAGTTCGCCAATGACCGCGCCGATCAGCGCATAGGGGATCGACATCCGCAGACCCGTGAGCAGGCCGGCCATGGAGGCCGGCAGCGTGACTTTCAGCGCCACATCGCGGCGCGAACCCCCCATCATGCGCACGGCATTCTTCAAGCCTTCATCGACGTTCTGCACGCCCGCGGCGGTGCTCAGGAACACCAGGAAAAACACCGAGATCGCCGCCAGCAGCACTTTCATGCTCAGACCGATGCCGAACCAGATGATGAACAAGGGCGCAACGGCGACCTTCGGGACTGAATACAGCGCCAGCATGTAGGGAATCAGCACCTCCCAAAGAGGCTTGATGGCCGCAATCAGATAAGCCAGGATCGCTCCCGAGGTGGCTCCCAGCACGAAGCCCAGCACCACCTCCTGGATCGTGATCCAGGAATTGCGCCACAAGGTGCCGTCCACCGACCAATCGATCAAGGACTTGGCGACGCCTTCAGGCGATCCGAAGAACTGCGGATCGAGCACGTTCCCCGAAAGCGCCGCCCAGATTCCGAGCAAGGCGGCGAGGACTGCGAGTCTGGCCCCGTGGATCCCCACCATGCGCCGATGGCGTTCCCACCACGTCTGTTCGAGCGGGAGGAGCAGGGGCCCATGCGCGGCCAGCCCACGGCCTGGGCCTTCGGGGCCCGGAGAAGGCGGGCTTGATGAAAGCGATTTGTCGGCGGTCATCGACTGGCCTGCCGGATGGCGTCGGCCAATGCACGGTAAAGGTGCAGATAGCCGGGTTGAATGCGGATCTCGTCGCCATCGCGAGGCCTTGGCAGATCAACGGCCAGGTCCAGCATGATGGCGCCCAGCGGCCCCAGCACCACCACCCGATCGGCCAGAATGAGCGCCTCTTCGATGTCGTGGGTCACGAACACCACCGTACGGCCGCTGCCGGCCCAGAGGTCCAGGAGCTGGCGCTGGAGGTCGCCACGAAGCTGCGCGTCCAGCGCGCCAAATGGTTCATCCAGCAGCAGCGTCTCGGGCCCGCTGCACAGCATGCGGGCGATGCTCACACGCCGGCGCATGCCTCCGGACAACTCACGCGGATAATGGTGCTCGAAGCCGCCGAGTCCTACCTGTTCGATCAAGCGCATGGCTTCAGCCGTGCGTGCAGGCTTGTCCACGCCGCGAACTTCCAGGGGCATTTCCACGTTGTTCAAGACCGTGCGCCACGGCATCACGGTGTCCTGCTGTGTGAGGTAACCCACACGAGTCTGGGGGCCCGTCACGGGATCGCCCCGATAGCGGATTTCTCCCGATGTCACCGCCGCGAGGCCGGCCAGCAGGTTGAGCAGCGTCGACTTCCCACAGCCGCTGCGCCCCAACAGCACGAGGAAATTGCCCTCCTCGACCCTCAGATTGGCGCCCCGCAAAGCGACGAGTTCCTGATCGCCCTTGCGAAAGTGTTTATGGACATCCCTTACGCTATAGACCGTCGCCATCAATGCCGGCCCAGCGCCGTATTCAGCCACTGGGACGGCACCATGGTGGCGTAATGGGGCGCTTCCTTGATCAACCCCGACTTGAGATTGAATTGCACCTCGCCCTCGAATTCTGCCTGGCTGATGCCAGGATCGGCTGGAATCTCGGCCCGCAGGATGGTGAGGAGCCTGTCCACGGTCGCGTCGCCCATCGTGGGCCGGTAGGCCTTGAACAACGCACGGACGGATGATGCATCCGCGCTGTGGATGAATTGCTCCGCATCCGCGATCCCGCGCACGAAAGCGATAACGGCCGGACCCTTGTGGTCCAGCACCGGCTGGGCGGTGAACACCACGCCGTGGACGACCTGCTTGAGCTGCGGGATATCGCCCCGGGCGGGAGAAATATAGATGCTGCCGGAGTGTGTAGCCTCGGCCTGTTGACCCACCGGCTGCGGGAAGGACAGCGCATCCACGCGGCCTGTCTTGAGCGCCCCCAGTGCACCGGTCATGTTGGACCCCAGCGACACGAGCGTGACGTCGGTGGCGGATCGCATCCCCTGCGTGCCGCGGAGAAAATCGACCAGTGCCTGGGTACCGCTGCCAGGGCCGGTAACGCCGATCTTCTTGCCTCGCAGCGCCTTGATCCGATCGGCCAGCGGCGCGGTCTCCGAAGGCCCCGCAAAGGACGGCCCCGTGATGACGTCCACATAGTAGGTGTTCACCAACTGTGCAATCATCCGGGTGCTCTTGTTGACGCGGTACAGATTCAGCGGATCCGTACCGTTTCCACCAGCGACGTCGATGCTGCCCGATTGCAGCGCGGCCGCCAGCTTGGCGCCCGTCCCCAGCAACGGGATGTCTCCGACCTGAAGACCTTGCCGGGCAAAGAAGCCCTGCTTTTTGGCCACGAAGATCGGAAAGAAGGCGATGGAATCGCTGATCTGCCCCACCTGCAGCGTCATAGGGGAAGATTTCGCCGCATCCTGCGCCTGGACGGTCCGCGGCACCAGACCGGAACACAGTACCGCGAGTCCAAACAAAAGCCCCGGCACGAGTCCCGCGTGCCGCCTGGCAAATCCGATCTGCATGGCTGCTGCTCCCGGCACGAAGGCCGCGTTGGTTTCCGGTCAGAGGCTACGTTTGCCAGGTTTCAGGCGTCACCCCAGACGTCGCGCGCGACTTCGACGACAAGGCGCAGTTTCGCCCGCTCATCGTCCACCGAAATCTTGTTGCCATGGACCGTGCTGGAAAAGCCGCACTGGGGAGACAGCGCGAGTTGCTCCAACGGCGCATATTTGGACGCTTCATCGATACGGCGCTTCAGATCGTCCTTGGATTCCAGCGGGCTGAACTTCGTCGTCACCAGGCCGAGCACCACGATCTTGTTCGCCGGCAGGAAGCGCAGGGGGCGGAAGTCTCCGCTGCGGTCATCGTCGTATTCCATGAAATACGCGTCCAGATGCATTTCGGACAACAGCGCTTCAGCCACCGGCTCGTAGTTGCCTTCCGCCGCATAGGTGCTCTTGAAGTTGCCCCGGCACAGGTGCATGGACAACACCATGTCCTTGGGCTTGTAGGCCACGACGCGATTGATGAATTTGGCATAGCGATGCGGCAGTTCATTCGGGTCGTCGCCCCGCGAACGGGCCGCTTCCCGCATGTGCTCGTCGCACAGATACGCGAGATTGGTGTCGTCCATCTGGACGTAGCGGCAGCCGGCCTCGTACAGGCTGTGGAGCTCCTGCCCGTAGGCCTTGGCCACATCCTCGTAGAATTCCGGTTCGAGCTCCGGATAGGCCTGCGCATTGATGCCGGCACGCCCGCCGCGGAAGTGCAGCATGGTGGGCGACGGGATCGAGACCTTGGGCGTATGGCCAGCCGAGACCTGGCTGGCAAGATATTCGAAATCGGCGCGCTGGATATCACGCACATGCCGGACCTTGTCCACCACCCGGATACCGGGAGGCAACAAGTGCTCCTTGCCATCCTCGCCGACGACGAGCTTCGGGTCGTCGGTCGCCACGCCACCCAGGTGCCGCAGGAAGTCCAGGTGGAAATAGGTTCGGCGGAACTCTCCGTCCGTGATGGACTTCAGACCGATGTCCTCCTGGAAGCGCACGGCTTCGGCAATCGCGCGGTCCTCGACCCGACGCAGCGCCGCTGCATCGATCTCGCCCCGGGCGTGCCGGTCGCGGGCGTCCAGCAGGAATCTGGGCCGCAACAGGCTTCCCACATGGTCGGCGCGAAACGGCGGTATCGAACGAGTGGACATGGGTGGTCTCCTTTAAGATTGGGGTTGGGGGAAATCATACCGCTGGTCCCGCATGTAATGCTCGAACCGATCGGCCGTCAGCGGTCGGCTGAAATAATAGCCTTGCGCCTCGTGGCAGCCCTGCGCCTTCAGGAACCGGATCTGTTCCACGGTTTCCACGCCTTCGGCTATCGTGGTGATGCCCAGGCTCTGTGCGACCTGGATGACGGCCATCACGATCGCCTGATCGTCGGCGTCCGTGAAGATATCACGCACGAAAGACTGGTCGATCTTCAGCTTGTTGATCCGGAAGCGTTTCAGATAGCTGAGCGACGAATAGCCCGTGCCAAAGTCGTCGATCGCGAAACGGATCCCGCGCTCGCTCAGCTTTTGCATGGTCGCGACCGCGGCCTCGGGCGCCCGCATGGCGACAGCTTCGGTAATCTCGAACTCCACGCAGTCCGGTGGCGCTCCCGTTGCATCCAGAATCCGGCCGGCCTGCTCGATGAATCCCGCCTGCATGAATTGCGTGGCCGAAAGGTTGATCGCCAGAACCATCTTCGGCATGCCTGCCGCCAGCCAGTCCCGCAGTTGCACCAGCGCGTGTTGAATCACCCATTCGCCAATCGGCACAATGAGGCCGTTGGCTTCGGCCAGTGGAATGAACTCGGCCGGGGATACTTCCCCGAACTGCGGCGAGTCCCAGCGCAGCAGCGCCTCGGCACCGATGACCCGGCCATCGTCCAGTGACACCTGCGGCTGGTACACCAACCGAAACTCATGGCGCTGGAACGCCAGCTTGAGCGCCGCGCCCAGCTCCGCCGCGTGCGTGACACGCGTCTGCACCTCCGACACATAAAACTCGTAGTGATTGCGGCCCTCGTCCTTGACACGATACATGGCCGCCTCGGCATTCTTCAGCAGCGCAGTCGGGGCCTGAGCATCTTCGGGACACATGGCCACTCCAATGGAGGCCGTGATCGACAATTCATGGCCGGAGAGCGAGACGGGTTCCGAGACCGCGGCCAGCAGGTTCCCCGCCAGCGCCGCGGCCTGGGCGCGGCCGAAGCCATGCGCGACCGCCACGAAACTGTCGCCGGAATGGCGCGACAGCACGTCCTGGCTGCGAAGCTGGGAACGCAAGCGGCGGGCGGTCTCGAGCAGCAACTGGTCCCCCGCCAAGTGCCCCATGACGTCATTGATGTCCTTGAAGCGGTCCAGGTCCACCCAGAAAATCGCCACCCTGTCATTCGTCGCCGTCATGCGCCCCAGAGTATTGAGCAGCGACATGCGGTTGGGCAGCCCGGTGAGCTGATCGAAATTTGAAAGCGCATACAACGCCTGCTCGCTTTCGAAACGATCCGTGACATCGCGCGAAACCAGGACGAACTGTGGTTCGGCCCCCTTCTCCACGGGTTTCGGCGCAACGGACAGCTCGAACCAGCGCCGCCCCTTGTCCGCGAGGTCGAAGGCGATGACTTTGCCCCTGGACCAGCCTCGCGCTTGCGCCTCCTCTAGCGCGGACAGCACCACGGCGGCGTCCTTGGCCGGCAGCACGTCATGCACGGTGCGCCCCAGCAACTGCAGAAGCGGCGTCGTCATGCCGCCCAGAAGTCCGCTATGAACCTCCAGATAGCGGCCCTTGGCGTCCATTTCGAACAGCAAATCCGGCACGGCGTCCAGCGTCGCGCTGAGCCGGCGCTGGGACCTGTCCAGCAGGCGGTAAGGGCGCTGGACCGAGTCCATGAATACCGCCCTGTATAAATACAGGTAGGCGATCATCTTGTAGGCATGTCCCAACAGGTTGTAGAAGTCGGAGACGCCCATGTCGAGCATGAAGAAGACCTCGCTCTGGGCCATGATGCAGGCTGATGCAAACAGACTGCTCGCACCGAATTCGCGCGGCCGGCGCCAATACCAGACGAGTCTGACGGCCACCAGCAGATAGGCGGCAATCAGCCCGCACCCCGTCAGGACCCTGAATCGCGTCACGCCCTCGCCGGGCACGTACATCCGAGGCAGGACCTCCGGGTGCCCCAAGACCATGACATACACGCCTGCCACGACGGCGAGTACTCCGGTCAGTTGCAGGCCCGCTGGCCAGCGCAAATGGCGAGCGCCCCAGCGCAGCCAAACCGCCGCCAGCATGGCCGCGGCGCTCAGCATGCGTCCGGCCAGCCAGAACAGGATGCCCTTTTCGGGTGAGCTGGGCGTCACCATCACGGGCATGCCTCGAACCGACATGGCATGGGAAAAGTCCAGCAGCGCCACCCCCAGGAACGCGGTCGCCAGGATGATGAGATTGTCTCCGGGATGCTCGTGGCGAGACGCCCAGACGACCGCAAAAATCAACGCGGCCATGACGACCGAGAAGATTTCCAGTGCCGAATGCAGCGGCAGAAATAGCGGAATGTCGCCCGTGACGGTGGTCGCTGGAGCAGCGACGAACGCGAGCAGCATGACCGCCAACAGACCCGTGGCCATGATCGCGCGGCGTGCTCGAGGCTGGTGGCTAGCGTGAATCAAGGGAGCCGGAGGTCAGGGGAAGGAACATGCTGGAAATTAGCACAGGGTGAAAGCTCAAGCGGGGAATTGTAACTCCGTCGTTAAGGCTTACGGCGAGTATGGGTTTACCCTAATTTCCGATCGGCCGGCACTATGATCCGCGCATCGAATCCAGCATTCCGAGGACCCACCATGACGACCCACAAGCGCGGCGAACCCCGCAAAGTCGTTTACAACTTCTTCGCCGGATTCCGCCCGCAGGCGGAAGACATGTACGGGTGGCTGCGCCACGAGGGCCTGAATCCCGACTGGGATTTCGAGCCGGTAGGCCGCATCGCCCGTACAGGCATCACGCTCCCGGTCAGTCAGCTCGGCCGCCTGCGCGACCTGCAAAAGGCCGACCCGCGTCGCTGGGGTCCCGCATCCAGCGAAGCCTGACTCCGGCTTCGGAAAGGCGAACGGGCGGTCGGGCAGTCCGCATACAATGCAAAAGGCCGGCGTATAATCCGCCGGCATATTTCGTCAATGGGTTCCCTAACCCCATTTACCAAAAAGGCTCACATGATCTCCGCCACCCTCCCGTCATCACGGGCGTCGTTCTACCTGAAGCTGCTGGTCGCTTTTCACATTCTGGTCATCATCGCCAGCAATTACTTGGTGCAGTTGCCGATCGACCTGCTGGGCTTCCACAGCACTTGGGGGGCCTTCAGTTTTCCCTTCATCTTCCTGGCCACTGACCTGACCGTTCGTCTCATCGGTAAAACCAACGCGCGCCGTGTGATCATGCGCGCCATGGTGCCCGCGCTGGTGGTCTCCTACATCGTGTCCGTCCTGTTCCACGAAGGCCGATTCAATCACCTAGCGGCTCTCGCCGAATTCAATACCCTCGTATTCCGGATCGCGTTCGCCAGCTTTGCCGCCTATGCCCTGGGCCAGTTGCTGGATATCCTGGTATTTGACCGCATGCGGCGCAGTTGCCGTCAGTGGTGGCCGGCACCGGCCGCGTCGGCTGTCCTGGGACAGGCGCTGGACACTGTCACCTTTTTCAGCATTGCCTTCTGGCACAGCAGCAATCCCTTCATGGCGGAGCACTGGGTGGAAATCGCCGCGGTGGACTACGCCATCAAACTGACCGTCAGCCTGCTGCTGTTCGTGCCGATGTACGGCGTGGCACTGAACGCCATCATCCGCATCATGACGCGGCGCGGCCAGGCATTTCCCACCGCCGGCGCCGGCGCGTAACCAAGCGGGTTCGAAGGTCGGACAGTCCGCGCGTACGAGCCGACGGTGGCAGCGCGACGCCCCTCGGCAGAGGTGCGGTAACCGGCGCTTTCACTCCTTATCTTCTGCGATGCAAGCCTGGGCCTACCATGGAAGTGTCTGGTGACCCACTTCCATGAGGCAGGGATGAGCACATTCGCAAAGATGACCGACGCCAAATATGCGGACGGATATGTTCGCTTCTACTGGAATAACGGGGACGAAAAACGAGCCTACGTGATTTCCGCCGACGCGCTGCAGGAATCCTTTGGCGCTGCGGATGCCACCGGCGCCGCCTTGCTCAACGCATTCGAACACGGCCGTGACCGGATTGTGCGCGCGGTGGAGCAATCGCTGAATATGCCGACGGATGGCGTCACCGAACTGGGCACCGGCGATTTCGCGCAGGATTGAAAGCCGGAACAAGGGCCCAGGGCCACGGGCCCGATCGTTGTTTTTCCTTCAAGCCGTACATCGTCCACAAAGCGGCACACACGGGAGACTCTGATGCAATTCACCCCCTATCTCAATTTCGACGGCAACTGCGCCGAGGCTTTCGCCTTCTACGCCAAGCTGTTCAACGGCACCATCGACTATCAAGGCACCTACGGCGAGATGCCGGCTTCCGAGGGCACGCCTTCAATCCCCGAATCCGCCCGACAGCGCATCATGCACGTGCATCTGAAGGCGGGCGAGCAGTCGCTGATGGGTTCGGACGCCATGCCCGGCGCGGACCCCAGCTGCGGCGGGTACCAGCCGGCACAAGGCCTGTGGGTATCCGTCCAGCCCGCCAACGTGGCCGAGGGCCGACGGATGTTTGATGCCCTTGCGGAAGGCGGACAGACGATCATGCCGTTCGCGGCCACGTTCTGGTCCGCGGGCTTCGGGATGGTCAAGGATCGTTTCGGCACGCCCTGGATGGTCAATGTGATGGAAGCCGCGCAATGAGGCCCGCCAAGAACACTGTCTGCCTTTGGTATGACGGCGACGCGGAAGAGGCGGCACGCTTTTACGCCGGCATCTTTCCCGACTCATCGGTGGACGCCGTCCATCATGCCCCGGCGGACTATCCATCCGGCAAGGAAGGCGATGTGCTGACCGTCGAATTCACTGTCATGGGGATTCCATGCCTGGGGCTCAACGGAGGACCTGCCTTCAAGCACAGCGAAGCCTTCTCGTTCCAGGTCGCGACCATCAATCAGGCCGAGACCGATCGCTACTGGAACGCGATTGTCGGCAACGGCGGCCAGGAAAGCGAGTGCGGCTGGTGCAAGGACAAGTGGGGCCTGTCCTGGCAAATCACACCGACTGTCCTGACCGATGCATTTTCCGATCCCGACCGGGCTGCCGCAAAACGGGTATTCGAAGCAATGATGCAGATGCAAAAGATCGATGTAGCTGCGATCGAGGCGGCACGGCGGGGGTGAGGGGTGCTTCTTGCACTGGTCACCACCCGGCTTCGGCGACCCATGCTTGTCGTTCTAGACGATTTCAGTGGATGAGCCGGTCACCCACACGGGGCTGCCCGCAGGTTCGGCGTAGCGCACGAGGATGCGTGAGGGGCGGCCCATGTCGAAGCCCTGCAAGATGGTCAATTGCCCGCTCGTCAGAAATCCTTGATCCCTGAGCATTCCCGCCAGAGCAGCGGCTGCGGCGCCTGTTGCGGGGTCTTCGATCACGCCGCCAGAGGCGAAAGCGTTGCGCGCGTGGAACAGCTTGTCCGATTCGCGCCATACGAAGGCGACGGTCACGAAACCGTGGCGGAGCATGAACGACCGGCCTTCATCAAGGTCGTAGTACATCGCGCGTAGCAGCTCGCGGCTCTTCAGCGCAATGAACAAGTGATCGTTGCCGGCGTTCATCCGTATCGGCGGAAGGCGTTCATCAAGCGCGTCGTGGGGATACCCAAACAGCGCGAGCGCTTCATCGACCAGGGAGCTTGAGACGGGCGCATTGCTGGTCGGCAGCGAGCGCAGGGCGACGTATCCCGCTCCCTCCACTAGCCGCGCGTCGAGTTCGATGTCGCCGTTGGACAGCGAGAGGCGATACCGGCCTTCTCCTTTTTGCTGCGCCAACACCGACCCGAGCGCGATGGTGGCATGCCCGCAGAAAGGTACTTCGGATTCTGGCGAGAAATACCGGGTTTTCCAATGATCGCCATCAAGCGCGGCAAATGCGGTTTCCGAGTAGCCGACCTCGGCGGCAATCTCCTGCATGGCCTTGTTGTCCGGCAAGGCTTCACAAAGCACGACGCCCGCCGGATTTCCGCCCACACCATTTTCCGTAAACGCCGCGATTTTCCAGATATCCATAGAGGCTATTTCTCCTTGCGGAGCGTCATTTCTTGACGACTCCCTGCCCCAAAATTTTACTCGGCAGGGTGCAGCATGTCCCAACTGTTTGTTGTCTAGAATGTGGCTCTGACTTGCATTTGTAAGGTAATTGCAGGCAGGGTCCCACCCCAAATCTTGGCTGCGAGTTCAGCGAGCTTTGTGATGGTATTGATATTCCAGGCGGTGCCGCTTGCGGCTGCAGGAATCCTGAGCCTTGAGCGGCCTATGCCGTGGCTAGCCCCGCTGGGCCGAATGCTACACTGGCCTCCCCGCTTCGCAGCCGCCTGACCTTGCCCATGCACGAGTCCGAAGACAGTTACGTACGCGTTGCCGTCCTGATCATGCTGTGGCTGACGTTGTTCGCGTCTATCAGCGCCACGTTGATCCACTGGCTTGGCCCGGTCCATCAGTTGATGGATCTGATCGTGCCGCCCTCCGGCGCCGTGATCTTTGCCGGCCTGATCATCGCCCTGATGCTACGCCCTTGGTGGTTGCAGGCCATCGTGCGCGTGTCGCTGGCGTTCGGGGCGTTGATGTTGATCGCCCCGGCATGGCTCTATACCTTGCAGGCGGCATCTACGCCTGCCCTACGCCTGATCGACATATTGCCACCGGTAGGGTCGCTGTTCGTGATACTGCTGACGATGGTGATGATCTTCGTCCCTGGTCGCCGGGCTTTCATGGTGGCGCTGCTGTGCTGGCTGCTGATCGCACTGCCGGTACTGACTTACCTGGCGGTTCATACCGATGAGATGTGGACGCCGCGCGGCATGGACCTGCTGATGGCATATGGGCCGGTGAGCATCCTGGTGGTGGTGCTGTTGCCGATGCAGCGCGGGCTGACCGATACGATCGAACGGATGGCATCCGAGCGCGTACGCATGGAGATCATGCTGCACCGTGACCCGGTTACCGGTATCCACAACCGCCGTCTGGGCGAGCGTGTGCTCAGGGACCTGCTCAACGGCGCGCGCCCGGCCGGCTTGATCATGCTGGACCTGGATCACTTCAAGGCTGTCAACGACACCCATGGCCACCCGGTCGGCGACCTGGTGCTGCAGGCGGTCGCCGAACGCTGCAAGTCGTTGCTGCGCCCGGACGAATGCATCTCACGGTGGGGTGGCGAAGAATTCCTGGTGCTCGTGCCCGGCATTGACGCGGCTGGCCTTCACGCGGTGGCTGAGCGCCTGCAACTGGCGGTCGCGCAGCTATCGGTGGCGCCGGTGCCTCAGGTCACCGCCTCGTTCGGCGCCACGATGCTCGACCGCGCAGACGACTTCGATACCGCGTTACAGCGGGTCGATCACGCTCTGTATACGGCTAAGGAGCAGGGCGGCAATCGCGTCGTGATGGTGGGGGCTCCCTCAGCCGCAGCAGCTTGAAAAAGATGCAGAGGACAATTCCCGACAGGGTGGGCGATAGTCCCCGAAGGACGTCTTTTCACTCCCACTCAATCGTCGCAGGTGGCTTGCTCGACACGTCGTACGTGACTCGGTTGATCCCTTGCACCTCGTTGATGATGCGCGACGATACCCTCTTCAGCAGCGAATACGGCAATTCAGCCCAGTCCGCCGTCATGAAATCCGTGGTTTGCACGGCACGCAGCGCGACGACATAGTCATAAGTCCGGCCGTCGCCCATGACGCCCACGGATTTCACCGGCAAGAACACCGCAAACGCCTGCGCGGTCAGGTCGTACCAGGACTTTCCTGACTCGGGATCCACGGTTCCGCGCAGCTCCTGGATGAAAATGTCATCGGCACGCCGCAACAGATCGGCATATTCCTGTTTGACCTCGCCCAGGATACGCACGCCCAGCCCCGGTCCCGGGAACGGGTGGCGAAACACCATGGCGGGCGGCAAGCCCAGCGCCAGGCCGAGCTTGCGGACTTCGTCCTTGAACAGCTCGCGCAAGGGTTCCAGCAACTTCAAATTCAGAGTATCAGGCAGGCCGCCCACGTTGTGATGGGATTTGATGGCAACTGCCTTGCCAGTCTTCGAAGCGGCTGATTCAATCACGTCCGGGTAGATCGTGCCCTGTGCGAGCCACTTGGCAGACTTCAGCTTGGCCGATTCCGCGTGAAAAACTTCGATGAACTCACGGCCGATGATCTTGCGCTTGGCCTCGGGATCCGCCACGCCTGCGAGCTTGCCCATGAACTGGGCGCTGGCATCGACGTGAATCACGCGGATGCCCAGGTTGTCGGCCATGGTCTGCATGACCTGTTCGGCCTCGTTCAGGCGCAGCAGGCCATGGTCCACGAACACACAGGTCAGCTGATCACCGATGGCTTTGTGGATCAGGGCAGCCGCGACGGACGAATCCACGCCGCCCGACAGCCCAAGGATCACCTCGTCGGAACCGACCTGCTCGCGAATGCGCGCCACGGCTTCGGTCACGTAGTCGGGCATGTTCCAGTCCTGCGCGCACCCGCAGATTTCGGTCACGAAGCGCCGCAGGATGGCCTGCCCCTGGACGGTATGCGTCACCTCGGGGTGGAACTGCAAGGCGTAGAAGCCCCGGGTCTCGTCCGCCATCCCGGCAAACTCGCACGTCGGCGTCGATGCCATGCGTTTGAAGCCGGGTGGCAAGGCCGTGACACGATCACCATGGCTCATCCAGGCCTTGAGCATCCCGTGCCCGTCCGGCGTCTGGAAATCCTGGATACCGTCCAGCAAACGGGTATGGCCGTGCGCGCGGACCTCGGCGTAGCCGAACTCCCGGTGGTCGGAGAACTCTACCCGCCCGCCCAGTTGCAGCGCCATGGACTGCATGCCGTAGCAGATGCCCAGGACGGGCACGCCGATCTGGAAAACCATGCCCGGCACCTTCGGCGATTCGTCGGCGTAGGCGGACGCGTGGCTGCCCGACAGGATGATGCCTTTCACCCCTTGCTGCGCGCGGATGAAGTCGTCGCTCACGTCCCCCGGATGGATCTCGCAATACACGCCGGCGTCGCGCACGCGCCGGGCAATGAGCTGCGTGACCTGGGAGCCGTAGTCCAGGATGAGGATGCGTTCGTGCATGATGGGTCGAAAAATCGGGATTGGCCTGACAAGGCGTAATGGTAACCCATGGGGTGGCGAAGCCGCATTGGCCGGGCAGTCGCCAAGTGGTTAAATGACAGCTCTCAAGAAACCAGGATCTGCATGTCACGAACCGCGTTAGTCCCGCTGCCGGTGGCCGGCCTGCTCGCATTGGCGGTTGCCATGGGCATTGGCCGTTTTGCCTTTACACCGATTCTTCCCATGATGCAGGCCGATCAGGGCATGAGCCTGGCCCAGGGGGGCTGGCTCGCCAGCGCCAATTACCTGGGCTATCTGGTCGGTGCGCTCGTTGTGACGCATCTGAGCTGGTCGCCGGCCACGCTGCTGCGCCGGGGACTGTGGCTGGTCGTGATCACGACAGCGGCCATGGGACTGGGGAACCTGTGGCTAGCGTGGCTGGTATGGCGGTTGGTGGCCGGCATCGCCAGCGCATTCGTGCTCATCGGAACTGCGGCGCTATGCATTGCACGGCTGAACGCAATGGGCCGGTCCGAGCGCAGCGGCATTGTCTTTGCGGGCGTAGGCTGCGGGATTGCCTTTGCGGGGCTGGCCTGCATGGGAATGGCGCTCGCGGGCACCTCTTCGCCCCACGCCTGGTTGTGGCTGGCATTGGCCGCGCTCCTCGGGCTGATGGGCGCCTCCATGCTTTGGCGGAATCCGGGGTCGGCCGAAATCCCCTCGAATCCAGCCACCGGTGCTCCGGGCGCGCCCGGCACAGGCGACCCCGGCACGGAGACGACAACGATCGCAGGCACTCTGGGCCAGGAAGTCAGCCCGCCGCTGCACTGGGGGCTCATCTGGTGCTACGGGGTCTATGGATTCGGCTATATCCTGCCCGCCACTTTCCTCCCCGCGCAGGCGCGGTTGCTGGTCCCCGATCCCCTGCTCTTCAGCTTGGCCTGGCCACTGTTCGGAATCGCGGGGGCCGTCTCCACACTGGTCGCAAGCCGCCTGGCGCGGCGCTTCAGCCGGCCCGGGATGTGGGCCAGCGCACAGGTGATCATGGCGCTGGGCGTCTTCCTGCCCGCTGTCTGGCATAGCTTGGCGGCCATTCTGGTCGCGGCCTGTTGCGTGGGCAGCACGTTCATGGTCATCACGATGGTGGGCCTGCAAGAGGCCCAGCACCGGGCCGGCGCGGCGGGCGCGAAACAGCAGATGGCGGCCATGACGGCCTCGTTTGCACTGGGGCAATTGATTGGACCGCTGTTCTTCAGCCTGACGCATACCTGGTTTGGGGCACCGCTTGAGTTCGCACTCGTTCTGGGCGCACTGGGATTGCTGATCGGCGCAATACCCATTCGGAGACTGCAATGAAAAATCCAACTACTTACGTCCTCGTCCACGGCGCGTGGCATGGCGGCTGGTGCTGGTCGCGGGTAGCGGAACGCCTGCGTGCAGCCGGCCATCGCGTCCATACCCCCACGCTGACCGGCCTGGGCGAGCGCAGCCACCTGCTCTCGCCCGCTATCGGCCTGGAAACCTTCATGCAGGACATCTGCAACGTGCTGACCTGGGAGGACTTGCGCGATGTCGTGCTGGTCGGTCACAGCTTCGGGGGGCTGGCCATATCGGGTGCTGCCGACCGGATGCCCGAACGGATCCGGCGACTGGTTTATCTGGACGCCTTTCTCCTGCCCCCTGGGGTATCAGCCTTCGATACCCTGCCCGCCGCAGTCGTGGCCAAGCTGGAGGAAAAGACGACGAAGGCCGGCGGCATCGCACCGCCCAGGCCTGCCAATCTGGGACTGGAGGCACCCGATGACATCGCGTTCGTGCAAGGCAGGCTGACGCCGCATCCCGTGGGGACGTACCGCGAGGCGATGCGGCTGGCGCACCCGCTGGGCAATGGCCTGCCGGCCAGCTATTGGCGATGCGTGCGGCCGATATTTCCCTCCGTCCAGGACGCCAGGGACTGGGCGTGGACGACGTTCGGGACACAATGGGACTGGAAGGACCTGGATTGCGGCCACGATGCCATGGTGGCTGCTCCCGACCTGGTTGCCGAATCGCTGATGGCGCTGGGCTGACAGCCCGATACCTGGCACCCGACGCAGAGCGCCGGGTATAGAGTTCACGCACCGCGCCTTCACTAAACGACGAGGCCCCGATACCGGGGCCTCGTCAACGATCACGAGGCGAATCAGTCCGCGCGATAGTTCGGCGCTTCCTTGGTGATCTGCACGTCATGCACGTGCGATTCACGAACCCCGGCTGCGGTAATCTCCACGAATTCCGCTTTCTCGTGAAGTTCCGCAATGGTGGCGCAGCCGCAGTATCCCATGGACGCGCGAATGCCGCCGATCAACTGGAAGATGATGGCAATCACGCTGCCCTTGTAGGGAACACGCGCCTCGATGCCCTCCGGCACGAGCTTGTCCACGTTGTTGTTCGGGTCCTGGAAATAGCGGTCGGCCGAACCAGCCGCCATCGCGCCCAGGCTGCCCATGCCGCGATAGGATTTATACGACCGGCCCTGGAAGAGCACGACCTCGCCGGGGGCCTCCTCGGTGCCCGCGAACATGCTGCCCATCATGCAGGCGGACGCCCCGGCGGCGAGCGCCTTGGACACGTCCCCCGAATAGCGGATCCCGCCGTCTGCGATGAACGGCACACCGGTGCCGCGCAAAGCGTCCGCCACATCCGATATGGCGGTCATCTGGGGCACGCCCACCCCGGACACGATGCGGGTCGTGCAGATCGAGCCCGGGCCGATGCCGACCTTCACGCCGTCGGCACCCGCTTCCACGAGCGCCAGCGCCGCCGCCGCGGTCGCGATGTTGCCACCGATGACCTGAATGTGCGGGTAATGCTTCTTGACCCAATGGACGCGCTCGATCACCCCGGCGGAATGGCCATGCGCGGTATCCACCACGATCACGTCAACGCCCGCCGCCGCGAGCTTCTCGACGCGCTCGTCGGTACCCTCGCCCACCCCCACAGCCGCGCCCACGCGCAATTGGCCCTGGGCGTCTTTGGAGGCCATCGGGTGTTCGGTGTTCTTGACGATGTCCTTCACGGTCGCCAGCCCACGGAGCTGGAATTTGTCGTTGACGATCAGTACGCGCTCCAGGCGGTGCTGATGCATGAGCGTCTGCGCCTCTTCCAGCGTTGCACCCTCGTGCAGGGTGACCAGGCGCTCCTGGGGAGTCATGACCTCGCGCAGCGACTCGTCCAGGCGATCCTCGAAACGCAGGTCGCGGTTGGTGACGATACCGACCAGCTTGCCCGCCTCGACCACCGGCAAACCGGAAATCCCGTGCTGGCGCTGCAACGCAATCGCGTCGCGCACCTTCATCGTGGGAGTGACCGTGATGGGGTCGATGACGATGCCGAATTCGTGGCGCTTGACGCGGGAGACTTCACGCGCCTGCTCATCTGCGGAAAGATTTTTGTGGATGATGCCGATCCCGCCTTCCTGGGCCATGGCAATGGCCAGGCCGGATTCGGTGACCGTGTCCATGGCGGCGGAAACCAGCGGGATATTGAGCTGAATGCCGCGCGTGAACTGGGTGGCCAGCTGAGCGTCACGGGGCAGAATCCGGGAGTAGGCAGGGACCAGCAGAACATCGTCGAAGGTCAGTGCTTTTTTGATGAGCCGCATAAACGATTGTGCTCCAGGCAAAAGTAGATTATACGGGCAACCCCCAATGCCGCGCAGGGCGCCCGTACCGTCTTTTGGAGCGGGCCCGCTACCCCAGCCAGGCCCTGGCGTTCCGGAACAGCCGCATCCACGGCGTGAAACCGCCGTGCGCGACCTCATCGCCCCCGCGATCGGCGGCGCCCCAACGTTCGGGGCGCCACGACATTGCGACATTGCGCGTGACCCGCTCCGGATGCGGCATCATGGCCGTGAAGCGGCCGTCGGCCGTCGTGACGGCCGTCAGGCCATCCGGGCTGCCGTTCGGGTTAGCCGGATAGGCCTCGGTGCGGGCGCCGTCATGATCGGTGAATGCCATCGCGGATACCACTTTCGCGGCGTCGCCCTGGCGGGTGAAGTCCGCAAAACCTTCCCCATGCGCAACCGCGATGGGTGCTCTCGTGCCCGCCATGCCGGCCAACAGGATCGACGGCGAATCCAGAACCTCGACCAGCGACAGACGCGACTCGTACTGTTCCGAGCGATTGCGGGTGAAGCGCGGCCAGTCCTGGGCGCCGGGAATCATGTCCGCCAGGGCGGCCATCATCTGGCAACCGTTGCATACGCCCAACGCAAAGACGTCGGGTCGGGCAAAGAACGCCGCAAACTGGTCCGCGAGGCCTGAATTGAACCGGATGGTACGCGCCCACCCTTCACCCGCCCCCAGGACATCGCCATAACTGAAACCGCCGACCGCCACCAATCCCTGTACGTCGGACAGGCGGGCCCGGCCCGTCAGCAGATCCGTCATATGGACATCGACGGCCTGGAAACCGGCCACGTCGAACGCCCAGGCCATTTCCACCTGGCTGTTGCAACCCTGCTCACGCAGCACGGCGATCCGGGGGCGCACACCGGTGGCAATGAAGGGAGCCGCCACGTCGTCCTGTGGATCGAACGCCACGCGCGCCGACAGCCCGGGGGCCTCGGTATCCAGCCAGGTGTCGAATTCCGCCTGGGCACAGTCGGGACGGTCCCGCCGAATCCGGATGCGGCGGGTGGTTTCGCTCCAGACCTGTCCCAATTCGGACAATGCCCGGCGATAAATGATGGAGCCGTCCGCAAAGATCTGCAGCTCCTTCTGGCTGTTGAGCATGCCCACCACATTCGAGCACGCGGACAGTCCCGCCTGGCGCAAGGCGTGCAGCACATCGTCGCGTCGGGCACGCGGGATCTGCAACAGCCAGCCGGCTTCTTCGTTGAACAGCGCCGTCAGGCACCGCTCACGGTGCTGGATCGCGACCTGATCGATGTGGATCTTGTAATCGCCGGCATCGGCAGTATGGGGATCGAAGGTCAGCATGTCCAGATTCAAGGACACGCCCATGCGGCTGGCAAACGCCATTTCGGCGGCAGTCGCCAGCAGTCCGCCATCGGACCGATCGTGGCAGGCCAGCACCAGCCCCTCGCGCGCCAGGTTCCGCACCGCCAGGAAAGCGGTGCGCAACAGCGTGGCGTCGCGCATGTCGGGCGTCTCGGTGCCGATGCTGCCGTACACCTGACCCAGCACGGAGCCGCCGAGCCGTTGCCGACCCTCGCCCAGATCGATCAGCAACAGGATGCTGTCTCCCGCATCGGTCCGAAGCTGCGGCGTCAACGTGCGGCGAACATCGGCGACGGGCGCAAAGGCCGTCACCACCAGCGATATCGGAGACACCACTTGATGCTCGCCCTGATCGTCCCGCCATGCCGTACGCATGGACAGGGAGTCCTTGCCCACCGGAATGGACAACCCCAGCGATTCGCACCAGTCGCTCACCGCCGACACCGTATCGAACAGAGCCGCATCCTGTCCAGGAACGCCGCACGCCGCCATCCAGTTGGCGGACAATTTGATGTCCTCCAGCCGGGCGACATCCGCCGCGACCAGATTGGTCAGGGCCTCGGTCACTGCCATCCGGCCCGAGGCAGCCGGGTTCAGAACGGCAAGCGGCGATCGCTCGCCCATCGCCATGGCTTCGCCCGCGACTGCCTCGTAGTCGCGCAAGGTCACGGCGCAATCCGACACCGGAACCTGCCAGGGACCGACCATCTGGTCACGGGCCGTCAGGCCGCCCACCGTGCGGTCACCCAGAGTAATGAGAAACGACTTGTTGGCCACCGTGGGATGGCGCAGCACCCGATCGACGGCCTGGGCCAATTCGATATCGATCAGCTCCAGTGGCTGTCCCTCTGTGGAGCTGCGCCGGACGTCGCGCTGCATGCGCGGCGGTTTGCCCAGAATGACATCCAGTGGCACATCGACGGGCCGCAGTGCTGTCGAAGGCGGTTCGGCGGACGGCTCATCCAGCCCCGGCAGACCCTCGCCCATGGTCACGCGCAGACGGCGATCTTCGGTAGCCACGCCCACCACCGCGTACGGGCAGCGTTCCCGGTCGGCGATATCGGCGAATCGCTGCAGGTCTTCCGGCAGGAGCGCCAGGACGTATCGCTCCTGGGACTCGTTGCTCCAGATTTCCGCGGGAGACAGGCCCGACGCCTCCAGCGGGACCCGCTGGAGCTCGAAGTCGGCACCCCGGCCGGCATCATTGACCAGTTCCGGAAAAGCGTTCGACAACCCGCCCGCGCCCACGTCATGGATCGCCAGGATGGGATTGGACGGCCCCTGCTGCCAGCACCGGTCGATGACTTCCTGGGCACGGCGCTGCATCTCCGGATTGCCCCGCTGCACGGAGTCGAAATCGAGCTCCGCCTGATTGATCCCCGCCCCCAGGCTGGAGGCCGCGCCCCCGCCCATGCCGATGCGCATGCCCGGTCCTCCCAGTTGCACCAGCAGCGCACCGGGCGGCAAAGGGTCCTTGTGCACCAGTCCGGCATCGATCTGGCCCAGACCGCCGGCCAGCATGATGGGCTTGTGATAGCCCCAGTGCACGCCCCCCGCCGCCAGCTCGAAGCTGCGGAAATACCCCAGAAGGTTGGGCCGCCCGAACTCGTTGTTGAACGCGGCGGCCCCGATCGGCCCCTCGATCATGATTTCCAGCGGCGTGGCGATGCGATCGGGCGCGCTGGGAGCGCCCTCCCAGGGTTCTGGCGCATCATCCACCCGCAGGTTCGAGACAGTGAAGCCCGTCAACCCGGCCTTGGGCTTGGACCCGCGGCCCGTCGCGCCTTCGTCGCGGATTTCTCCTCCGGAGCCGGTCGCGGCCCCCGGGAACGGCGCAATCGCCGTCGGGTGATTGTGGGTCTCGACCTTCATCAGCGTGTGCAGCAACCGGTCATCACGCCCGTAAGCGCGTTCCCCCGTGGCCGCCGCATGAAACAGGGCAGCCGCCCCCCCCTCCATCACGGCGGCATTGTCCGAATACGCGATGATCGTGCCTTCCGGCTGGGCGGCATGCGTGGCACGAATCATGTCGAACAGCGTGGACGCCTGCGCTTTGCCATCGATCGTCCAGCGCGCGTTGAAGATCTTGTGGCGGCAGTGTTCGCTGTTGGCTTGCGCGAACATCATGAGCTCGACGTCCGTCGGGTCGCGGCCCAGGTCTTGGTAGGCTCGCAGCAGGTAGTCGATCTCGTCGGCCGACAGCGCCAGGCCCAGCCGTTCGTTGCAGGCGCCGAGTGCGGCGCGGCCCTCGGCCAGGACAGGCACGCCACGCACTGGCTGCCCGGGCACGGACGCGAACAGAGCCTGGCCGTCGAAGTCGGACGCCACCACGGACTGTGTCATCCGATCGTGGACGAGCGCGGCCACCGCGTGTACCTGCCGGGCATCCAGCGTCCGCGCCGCCAGCAGATGGCGCTGCGGCATGATCACGTAGCGTATGGCACGTTCGATTCGAATGATCTGCGACAGGCCGCAATGCCGCGCAATGTCGGTCGCCTTGCTGGCCCATGGCGAAATGGTGCCCGGACGCGGAATGACCAGGAAGGACGCGGCATGGCGCTCCGGGGAGGCCCATGGCTCGGATCGACCATCATCCAGCAGTGCCACCAGCCTGTCGTGTTCCGCGGCCGTGAGCTCGCCCCGCACAGCCACAAAATAGCAGGCGCACGCCTGCACGTCCGCCACGGGAAGCTGCCGCGCCTCCAGTGTGTGCAACAAGCGATCCCGCCGGAAGTCGGACAGGGTGGACGAGCCGGGAATGAGAAGGACAGTGGTCACGACGGTACAGGCCTAAACGCGGACAGATTGAAAGGCGTTCATTTTAGCCGGGAACAGGGGCCGAACCGGCCCAGTAACTGTGGGATCAGTGCGGGTTACGGCTCGGGATAGCGCACTTCCAGGATGTCGAGTTCCTCGACGCCGGCGGGAGTGTGCAGGCTGATGGTGTCGCCTTCATGAGCCTTGAGCAGGGCCCGCGCCACGGGTGAAATCCAGCTGATGCGCCCCGCAAGAGGCTCCGCCTCGTCAACCCCGACGATGGTCACGGTAAATTCCTGCCCGCGGCTGTCACAATAATGGACGGTGGCGCCGAAAAACACCTGGTCGCGATTGGGTTGCTGCGCGGGATCCACCACCTCGGCGCTCGCCAGGCGGCGGGTCAGGAATCGCATTCTACGATCGATCTCGCGCAGGCGCTTCTTGCCGTAGATGTAGTCCCCGTTTTCCGATCGATCGCCGTTCGAGGCGGCCCAGGAGACGACAGATACGACTTCGGGGCGCTCGACATTCATGAGGCGCATGAGTTCATCGTTCAGCGCCCGATAGCCCTGCACCGTCATGTAGTTCTTGGTGCCTGCGGGAAGCGCTTTGGCCGGCTCCAGATCCTCGTCCTCGTCCGAATCGTTTTCCTTGACGAAAGCCTTGTTCATCTCAAGCTCCTACCCAATCATGCCAGACGGGAACCAGGTCAGGCGGCAAATCGGGAAGGCCGCCCAGATCGACACGCCCGGCACCCGGCGCATGAAAATCGGACCCGCGCGAGGCCTCGAAGCCGTACTCGCGGGCCACGCGGGCGTATTGGCGATACTGTTCGGGCGTATGGCTGCCAGTGACCACTTCCATCCCCTGCCCGCCCAGATCCTTGAAGAGCCCGAACAACGATTTGCGCTGGGCGGGCTTGTAGGGATAACGCCCCGGATGCGCAATGACCGCCTTGCCGCCGGCGCCCCGGATCCACGCCACGGCGTCTTCGAGAGAGGTGCCCGGCATGACGACACAGGCGCGCTTCCCGTCTCCCAGGTAGCGCTCAAATGCCTGCTGCATCGTCCCGCAAATGCCGCCGTCCACCAGAAAGCGCGCAAAATGCACGCGTCCGACCAGGCTCGGATTGGCGGCCTGACGCAGGGCACCCTCGAAGGCGCCCCCGACACCGCAGGCCTGAAGCCGATCGCCGATTTCCCGGGCACGTCCCAGGCGCGCGCTCCGGATGCCGGCGAGCCCCGCCTGAAGCCGGGTGTTGTCCGGGTCGATGTGAAGACCCAGGATGTGGACGCTAGCCCCCAGGAAGTTGACCGAGATCTCGACGCCTGGCACGAACTTCATCCCGAGCTCGCTGGCCGCGGCCGCCGCTTCCGCCAGTCCGGCCACCGTGTCGTGATCGCTGAGGGCCCACCCCTGGACCCCCCGATCATGCGCCCGACGGGCGACCTCTGCCGGGCGGATCGCACCGTCGGATTGGGTGGAGTGGCTGTGCAGGTCTACATTCAACGCCATGGTCATCCGTCTTGAGGGTGTCACTAAGCCGCCAGCAGGAAATCCCGCACGGCTGCAATCTGGTCGGCCCCGCGAAGCGTCGGCGCGTGGCCCACTCCCGCGAATTCCACACTGCGGGCGGAGGGGTTTCGCGCCATCATGCGTGCCAGCGCAGGTTGGCTCAGGATGTCCGACTGGGCCCCTCGCAGGACCAGTGCCGGTCCCGGCAGGTGAGCCCAGGCCCGCCACAGCAGCTGTTCGGCAGCCTCCAGCTCCTGGGGTGTCTGGGCGCCAAAAGGTTGCGCAATGCGCAGATCATAGTGCTTGACCCACTGCCCATCCTGCTCATGAAAAACGAAGCGGGTCAGGTCCTCCCACTCGCTCGAATCGTGGGACCCGAAGCCCGAAGACACGGCTCGCACATAGGCAACCGCATCCTGGAAATTGCTGAACCGCTCATCCCGCCCCACGTAACCCGCAATGCGAGCAAGCCCCGACGTACCCAGTTCGGGACCGATGTCGTTGAAGACCATCCGGCCCAACGGAATATCCGCCGCTTCCCCCAGCCCCCAGGCGCCGCGCGGCGGACGCAGGACGGGTGACGCCGCCAGCGTCCCGGCCAGCGCCAGCCCGATCAGCCCGCCCATGGACGTACCGACCCAATCCAGCCGCACGGGCTGCAACCGCGCAATCAGCGTCACCATGTCGGCCACGTACTGCGGGACTGCGTATCCGGCCGGGTTGATGAGCCAATCGGATCGCCCCCGGCCCACTACGTCCGGGCAGATCACGCAATAGTCATGTTGCAAGGCCTGGGCCAGGCGATCGAAGTCCCGCCCCGTGCGCGTGAGCCCATGAACGCAGACCAGCACGCGGTCATTATCCGGATCGCCCCACTGCCAATAGGCCATGCGGTGCAGGCCGGCGGGGTCGGCACAGGCGACGTAACCCAGATGCGGCGCGTCGGCCGGGTGCGAGGCAGAGGAATCCATGGCGGGCATGCGGCACTCCGAACGAAAAGACGACTGACGCCTTGATTGTAGTCGCTGCCCGGGATGCCGCCGCCCGACGAGTCGGCCTCCACGGGAGGGCAGTCGATCAGATATGAATGGCCTCGCCCAACGCCCGCAAGGCGGCCTCCTGAATGGCCTCACCCTGGGTCGGATGCGCGTGGATGGTATGGCCCACGTCCTCAAGGCGCGCACCCATCTCGATGGACTGGCCAAACGCCGCCGCAAACTCGGACACTCCGCGCCCCACCGCCTGCCAGCCAACGATGAGATGATTGTCACGCCGGGCCACCACACGCACGAAGCCGTCGGTGGACCCGAGCGTCATGGCACGGCCGTTGGCCGCCAGCGGAAACACGCCCTCGATCGCATCCACGCCCTCTTTTGCGGCCTGCTCCGGCGAGAGCCCCGCCGTCACGACTTCGGGGTCCGTGAAGCACACGGCTGGAATCGCCTGCGGCATGAAGCGCCGCGTCTGGCCGGCGACTTGCTCGGCCACACATTCTCCCTGGGCCATGGCACGATGAGCCAACATCGGTTCGCCCGTCAGATCGCCAATGGCCCACACTCCCTTCATGGAGGTACGGCAGCGATCATCCACGCGAACGGCCAGGCCGTTCATGTCGAGCACGAGGGAACTGAGCCCGAATCCACGGCTACACGGCTTGCGGCCGACGGCCACCAACACCTGATCGGCGGCCAGCACATGCTCCTCGGACTTTGGCGGCTGGATACGGATGCCCTTGCCGTCTTCCGACAGTCCCAGAACCTTGGTGTGCAGATGCAACCCCACGCCCAGCGCCTTGAGGGACGCCTCGACGGGTTTGGTCAGATCAGCGTCGTAGGCGGGCAGGATGCGGTCCTGGGCCTCGACCACATCCACCTTGACGCCGAGCTTGCGATAGACCGTACCCAGTTCCAGACCGATGTAGCCGGCCCCCACGATCGCCAGCGAGTCAGGCAGCGCGGCGGGCGACAGGGCCTCGGTGGATGAAATGACCTTGCCGCCAAAAGGCATGAAAGGCAAAGCCACCGGTTCGGAGCCCGTGGCCAGCAGCAGGTGCTCGCAGCGGATGCGCTGCGGGGCGCCGGCCTTGCCCTTGACCGCATCGGAGGACACATCCACCGTCTTGCCATCCACGATGTGGGCCCAGCCCTGGACCACAGTGACCTTGTGGCGCTTCAGCAGTGTCGCCACCCCGCCGGTCAGGCGTTTTACGATGGCATCCTTCCAGGCCACGCTGCGCGCCAGATCCAGCTCCGGGGCCTGGACACGAAGGCCCAGCTCGGAGTCGCCGGCGTAGCCCTGCAGCGCGTGGAATTGCTCGGCGACGTGAATGAGCGCCTTCGACGGGATGCAACCGATGTTCAGGCAGGTGCCGCCCGGCGTCGCGCCCTCGACCAGCACGGTGGGCACACCCAGCTTGGCGGCCCGGATGGCGGCGACATAGCCGCCGGGTCCACCGCCGATGATGAGCAAAGTGGTATTGATGGGACTGGGCATGCTTACTCCACAAACAGCAGCGCCGGGCATTCCAGATAGCGCCGGATGCACTGGATGAACTCGGCGGCATCCATGCCGTCGACCACACGATGATCGAAAGACGAGGACAGGTTCATGAGCTTGCGCGCCACGATCTGGTTGCCCTGGAAGACCGGCCGCTCGACCACCCGATTGATGCCGACGATGGCCACCTCGGGCCAATTGATGATCGGGGTGGAGACGATCCCCCCCAAAGGACCCAGACTGGTGATCGTGATCGTGGAACCCGTCAATTCATCACGCGCGGCCTTGCCCTGGCGGGCCGCATCGGCCAACCGCGAGATCTCGGAGGCGCAGGACCACAGATCCAGCGTTTCGGCGTGGTGTACGACCGGCACCATGAGACCGGAAGGCGTCTGCGCCGCAATCCCGAGGTGAACAGCGCCATACCGGGTCACGACCCCGGCTTCGTCATCGTAACGGGCGTTGATCTGGGGGAAATCGCGCAGCGCCAACACCAGCGCGCGCACCAGGAACGGCAGCAGCGTCAGCTTGCCACGCTCCGTGCCATGAAGTGCATTCAGGCGTGCGCGCAGGGACTCGAGCTCCGTCACATCGGTTTCTTCGACGTACGCAAAATGCGGGATGTGACGCTTCGATTCCTGCATCTTCTGGGCTATCTTGCGCCGCAGGCCCACGACAGGAACCTGGGTTTCTTCGCTGTGGGCCGTGTAGAGCGATGCCGTCGTGCGGTGCGAGGTCTCGTTGCGATCCCGCGCCAGCCAGGCATCCAGATCCCCGTGCGTGATGCGCCCCGCGGGTCCGGTGCCCGGTACATATTGCAGCGTAATGCCCAGGTCCCATGCCCGGCGACGCACGGCGGGCGATGCCAGCGGGCGCTGCCCTTCAGCGCGCGCCGGCGTGTGGAATGCCGAGTGCTGCGGGCCGCGGCCGTTACCCGAGGGCGCTGGCGATGCGGAAGCCGCGGGCGCAGCCATTCTGGCCGGAACCTGCGTCTGCTTCACGACGGTTTCAGCCGATTCCGCAAGCGCAGCCGCAGCACTGTCGGCCGACGGTTCGGCGGATGCCGCAGCCCCCGAGGCCACGCCGGCGCGCGATGCCGGGGCGGCCGCAACCGTATCCTCGTTCCCGGCGCCCTCGACCTCTAGGCGGATGAGCTCGGTCCCTACGGCCATGACATCGCCCGCCTTGCCACCGAGCGCCACGACGCGCCCGTGAACCGGCGAGGGAACCTGAACCGTAGCCTTGTCCGTCATCACGTCGGCGAGCACCTGGTCTTCGACCACTGCGTCGCCCACCTGGACGTGCCATTCCGCCAGCTCGACCTCTGCGATGCCCTCTCCGATATCCGGCATCTTGATGATGTGAATGCCCATCATGCCTCCCGAAATGCGCGCTTGAACGCCTCTGCCACCCGCTTGGGGCCCGGAAAATAGGCCCACTCGTGCGAGTGCGGATATGGCGTATCCCAACCGGTGATGCGTTCGATGGGAGCTTCGAGATGATAGAAACAGTGCTCCTGGACCAGCGCGGCGAGCTCGGCACCAAAGCCGCTCGTGCGCGTGGCTTCATGCAGCACCACGCAACGCCCCGTCTTGCGCACCGAAGCCGTGATGGTGTCCAGGTCCAGCGGCCAGAGGCAGCGAAGATCGATGATGTCGGCTTCGATACCCGCATCACGCGCGGCAACCTCGGCAACGTAGACCATGGTGCCGTAGGTCAGCACCGTCAGATCCTTGCCTTCGCGATACAGCGAGGCCGAATCCAGCGGCACATGGTAGTAGCCCTCCGGAACGTTGCCCAGCGGGTGCTTGGACCACGGGACCACCGGCTGATCGTGGTGCCCGTCGAAAGGCCCGTTGTAGAGACGCTTGGGTTCGAGGAAGATCACCGGATCATCACATTCGATCGAGCTGATCAGCAGTCCCTTGGCGTCATACGGATTGGACGGCATCACCGTACGCAGCCCGGCGCAATGCGTGAAGAGCGCCTCGGGACTCTGGCTGTGGGTCTGCCCCCCAAAAATGCCCCCGCCGCAGGGCATGCGGATCGTCAACGGCGCGGTGAACCCGCCCGCCGATCGATAACGCAGCCGCGCCGCTTCGGAGTAGATCTGATCCGCTGCCGGATAGAAATAATCGGCAAACTGAATCTCCACCACGGGCCGCAAG
Source organism: Castellaniella sp. UC4447_H14 (assembly GCF_052978285.1). NCBI lineage: Bacteria > Pseudomonadati > Pseudomonadota > Betaproteobacteria > Burkholderiales > Alcaligenaceae > Castellaniella > Castellaniella sp. UC4447_H14. The sequence goes on from NZ_CM129666.1 coordinate 762,066, forward strand.
CCATAGGCGCCCATGCCGATGGCGGCCGCCACAATGCCGCTCTCGGAGATCGGCGTATCGAATACGCGCGAGGCGCCATATTTCGCCTGAAGGCCCTCGGTACAACGGAAGACGCCGCCAAAATAGCCGACATCCTCGCCGAAGACGACGATGTCATCGTCGCGTTCGAGCATGATGTCCATGGCCGACCGCAGCGCCTGGATCATGGTCATGGGCTTCGTCCTGAGCTTTTCTTCTGCCATGATCAGACTCCCAATTCCTGACGCTGGTGACGCAGGTGTGCCGGCATTTCCTTGAAGACGTCCTCGAACATGGTGGCCACACTGCTGGTACGTCCCGTGGCCAGCGTCCCGTGCGCCTCCGCCTTTTTCTGGGCAGCGACGACCTCCGCCTCGCATGCCTTCTGGGTGGCCTGGTGCTCATCCTCCGACCAGATGCCCCGCAGGATCATGTACTGCTTCAGGCGGGCGATGGGATCGCCCAGTGGGTAACGAGACCAGTCGTCCGCCGGCCGGTATTTCGAAGGATCATCCGACGTGGAGTGCGGGCCGGCTCGATAGCTGACCCACTCGATCAAGGTGGGACCATAGTTGTTGCGGGCCCGGTCGGCAGCCCATCGCGAGACCGCGTACACAGCCAGGAAATCGTTGCCGTCGACGCGCAGCGACGCCACGCCCGATCCGATGCCGCGCGCGGCAAGCGTGATGCCTTCACCGCCTGCCACGCCCTGGAAGGTGGAGATGGCCCATTGATTATTGATGACGTTCAGAATGACCGGCGCCCGATAGACGTGGGCAAACAGCAGCGCAGTCTGGTAGTCGGATTCAGCTGTGGCGCCGTCGCCCACCCAGGCCGCCGAAATCCGCGTGTCGCCTTTGATGGCCGACGCCATGGCCCAACCGACCGCCTGCGGCATCTGCGTGCCCAGGTTGCCCGACAAGGTGAAAAAGTCCTTCTCCGGCACCGAGTACAGCACGGGAAGCTGGCGACCCTTGAGCGGATCCTTGTCGTTGGAGAAAATCTGGCACATCATGTCGAACAGCGGATAGTCGCGCACGACGAGCAAGCCCTGCTGTCGGTACGACGGGAAATGCATGTCTCCGGGCAGCATCGCCAGCGACTGCCCGATGCAGATGGCCTCTTCACCCAGGCTCTGCATGTAGAACGATGTCTTCTTCTGCCGTTGCGCAATCACCATGCGCGCATCCAGGATGCGCGTCTTGATCATCGCCAGCATGCCCTTTCGGAGGACTTCGTCGTCGGGCAGGACCTCAGCCCAGGGGCCGACAGCCTGGCCCTGGTCGTCGAGCACGCGAATCAGGCCCATTGCCAGATCGCGGGTGTCGTAGGGGACTGTGTCGATGGGTGGTCTGCGGGCTTCGCCTGCCGGCTGCAGGCGCAGGTAGGAAAAATCGGTGGCCTGACCAGGGCGGCCCGACGGTTCGGGCACATAGAACTCGAGTGGTGTCTGTGTCATGGACGTAAAAATCTCGTGGATTTTTGGCAAACCCCATAGGGGAACAGCGATCGTCTTGTGGACGGGTGCCGCATCATCGCCTATCCCGCCATGCCGCGCAAGACCGCGTAAACCACTACGGGCGCCGCCCGTGCCAGTATCGTCGGGACGACTCTAGGACACTGTACATCGTCAGCCCCTCCGGACGCGAATGGACGCCGATTCCACCCTGCCAGTCGGTGCGCCAGAGGCGCGCCCCGGCTTCATCCCAACGCGCCAGCACACCCGCATGCGGGTGACCGTGCCGGTTCCATCGCCCCACCTGCACGATCACATGCCCGGGAGCGACCGTCTGGGTGAAGCCGGCCGAAGACGAAGTTCGCGACCCATGGTGGGCCGCGACGGCCACGTCCACGGGTGTCAGGCCGCGCGACACCAGGGCGGCCTCGGTTTTTGCCTCGATGTCGCCCGTGAGCAACAGGCTGTGGTGCGCCCCGCGGACCCGCAGCACGCAACTGCCATCGTTGGTTTCCCGGGTTCGGCGAGTGTGCTGCACATCCAGGGGCCACAGGAACTCGAAACTCACGCCATCGATACGCCAACGGGTGCCGAACTGACAAGGACTGGCAGCCAGGGCCGCCGGGATCTGCGATTCACCCAGCAGACGCGCCTCCTTTCGCAGCCACGAGGCCAGATCGAAAGAGCTGAAGGTCTGCTCCACCGGCATGCCCGAGAGCACGCTGCGGACTCCGCCCGCATGGTCCAGGTCCGCGTGGGACACGACCAAGGCATCCAGGCGCCGGACGCCGAGAGCGCGCAGTGCGGGCACGACGGTCCGCGCGCCTTCATCCGACTCGCGGGTGTGGCGCGCACCCGCGTCGAACAGCACCGCATGGTGGGCGGTGCGCAGCAGCAACGCGCTGCCCTGCCCCACGTCCAACGCATGCAGATCCCACTCGCCTTCGGCCGGCGCGGCCGGAACCCAGAACACCAGGGGGACCAGCGCCAGCCAGCCCCAGGCAGGATGCGGCAGCGGCAGCCGCCGTCCCCAGAGCATCCGGGCGCGAAGGCCACGCGGGCCGGGCCAGAGCGCCGCCGCCACGCCGGCGACGGCCAGTAAATACAGCCAATCCGGTGCGGCCGCCACCGGGATCGCCGGCCAACGGGCCAGCCATTCGGTCGGCCGCATCATCAGGCCCAGTGCGCCATGGGCCAGCCAGGCAAGGCCCGACGCCGGCAAGTCGCCCCCCGGGACCAGAGCGGCGACGGCCAGAAGCAACGACAGCGGCGTCACCACCAGCTCGACGACCGGTATCGCGTAGGCATTGGCCAAAGGCGACACCAGCGAGACTTCATGAAACAGCCAAGCAAGAGCGGGGGCAAGCGCCCACGTCACCGCCCACTGCAGACGCGCCGCGAGCCAGACGCCCCGCCACCATCGCGCCCGCACGCTATCGGGGGCCGGGACACCCGAGCTGCCAGCGCCGGAACGCTCCATGGACAGGTCGCGGGATCGCTCGCCGGCCGACACCGCCAGCAACACCCCCACCGCCATGAAGGACAACCAAAAGCCGCTGGTAAGGACCGCCCAGGGATCCAGGACCAGCACGGCCACCGCAGCCAGTGCCAGTACACGTGACCCGCTCAACCGCAACTGCAGGGCCTGCGCGGCGGCCACCACAGCCAGCATCATGAAGGTGCGCTGCGCGGGCACCCCCCAGCCGGCCAGGAGACAATATAGCCACGCCACGACAAGCGCCGCACACGCGGCGGCTCGCCGTGCCGGCCAGCGTTCGGCCAGGAGCCGGCCCTGCCAGCGCAGCCGCCGCCAGATCGCGGCGCTTGCCAGAGCCGCAAACCCCGCCAGCATCGTGATGTGGGAGCCGGAAATGGAAACCAGGTGTGTGAGTCCAGCCCGGTTGAAGACCAGCCAGTCCGCATCGTCCACGCCATCCTGGTCGCCGATGGCCAATGCCCGCAGCACCGGACCGTATCGCAGCCCTTGAAGGTGGGGCTCCATGGCTTTGCGGATTTCGTGGCGCGCGCGCCCGGCGAGCACCGACAGGCTGGCCCAGCGGTCGGTGCGCAGCCACTGGGGCTGGCCGCGCACCCTGCCCTGGGCCCGAACTCCGTCGACGAACAGATGCCGCTCGAAGTCGAAACCATGAAGATTCCGGGACGCGTGAATGGGGCGCAGCAGCAAAGCCATTGACCAGACTTGACCCGCGTACAGTTCCGGAAACGGCGGATCGGGGGGACTTGGCGGCGCATAGGGACCGCGCCAGCCGCTGGCGGCCCACGTCACCCGGATGCGCTCGGGCACCCCAGCAGGATGGGCTCGCAGGACACGCGCCTCGAAGCTCACCCGGTCCGGCTCCAGCTTTGGCAGGCTTTCGATCCGAAGCTCGACCCGGGTGACGCGATCGACATTTTGTTCGGCCAGCATCTGGTCCAGCCGATGGTGCGCCTGAAGCGCCGTCGCGCAAAAGGCGCCCCATCCGGCCAGGACTGCCAGCAGCGCGCCGCGAGCCCAGCCGATGCAGCGGCGTCCGCGTAGCCGCCACACGGCGACCCCCACCAGGAGGGCCGTGAGCGTCCCCACCAGCAGGGCGGGAGCGGCCGGCAGATCGGACAGGCGATGGACCGCCATCACCCCCAGCACACCTGCCGCCACCAGCCCGCGCCCCCACATGGCTGCTCCCGAATTTGCACCCCATCACGGTAAGGCAGCCGCAGGCTGGCGGGAGCGAAGGCATGCATCTTGTGCCCGCCCGGGAAATCCAGCAGCGATAAGAACGACTCAGCCGTCCAGGCGCGCCGCAAGCCTTGGAAGGACCCGGCAGGCATTTCGCAGGCACTCATCGGCGACTGCCTGTTGCGACATCTGGCGCAGCTCTCCCAGCACGCGCGCGACGCCGCTCACCTCGGCGGGCTCGTTGCGAGCCCGGATCTTGCGCCCGGATCCGTCGCGCCCCAGCCATGCGGGCGGAATATCGGGCGCATCGGTCTCCAGCACCGGCGCTGCCAATGGCAATCGTGCAGCCAGCCGCCGGATCTGGAGCGACCGCTCAAAGGTCATGGCGCCCCCAAAACCCAGCGCGAAGCCTAGTTCCAGAAACTGCCCGGCCTGCTGAAAGCTGCCGTTGAATGCATGCGCGATGCCCCCTATCCCCGGAAGGCGCCGCAGATGCTTGAGCACATCGTCCTGGGACCGGCGCACATGGAGCAAGACGGGCAGCCCATAGCGCTGCGCCAGCGCCAATTGGCGCGTGTAGAAATATTCCTGGCGTGTTCGCAGTTCCGGCGTATTGATGGCCGGGACGAAGTGGTCCAGCCCGATTTCTCCGATGGCCACCAGGCGGGAATCGTCGCGCGCCGCCTGCACGCAGGCATCCAGGGCATCCAGATCGTCTTCGGAAGCGTCCGCCACATAGAGGGGGTGAATCCCCAACGCGTAGGCTCCGCCGGGAAAGGCATGGGCCAGTGTGCGCACGGCCTCGAAGTTGCCCCGGCTCACCGAGGGGATCACGATGCACCCCACGCCCGCATCCGCGGCGCGCTGGATGACCCGGTCTCTGTCGTCGTTGAACTCGCTCGCATCCAGATGGCAATGGGTATCGACCAGCATGTTGTCTCCGTGGCAATCACTCGCCCGGCACCGGCGGCCCCAGGCGGATTATCCGGCCGTCAGAGTCCCCGCGACCATGTTCAAACGGCGATGCGCAAGTGCCGCCAGCGCGGGATCGTGCGTCACAATCACAAAAGCCGTTCCCAGCGTCGAATTGATGCGCCGCAACAGCTCGAACATCGCATCCGCCGTGTGGCGGTCCAGGTTGCCGGTGGGTTCGTCCGCCAGGACACACGCCGGCTGCGTCACCAGCGCGCGGGCCAGCGCCACGCGCTGCCGCTCCCCGCCCGAGAGCTGCCCCGGAAAATGGGTGGCTCGATGGCTCAGGCCGACTTGCTCGAGCAAGTCGCGGGCCTGCGCGCGGGCCTCGCGGCGCGTCAGCCGGCGCACGATAAGCGGCATGGCCACGTTGTCCAGCGCCGAAAATTCCGGCAACAGGTGGTGAAACTGGTAGACGAAACCCAGTGCCCGGTTGCGCAGGCGGCTGCGCTTGCGCTCGCCCAGATGATCGGCCGGTTCGCCGGCCACCCAAAGCCGCCCGCCGTCGGGCTGGTCGAGCAGCCCCAGCACATGCAGCAGGGTGCTCTTCCCCGAGCCGGATGCGCCGACCACCGCCACCATCTCATGCGCATTGACCGACAGGCTGACGTCCCGCAACACCTCGACCCGGTCGGCGCCTTCGTCGTAGGTCTTGGCCAGGTGTTCGGCGCGCAGCACCTCGGAGGCTCCGGAGACATGATCAGTCATGGCGCAGTACCTGTGCGGGCTGCAGGCGCGATGCGCGCCAGCTCGGATAAAGGGTGGCCAGCAGTGACAGGACCAGGGAAGTCACCCCGATGGTGACGATGTCGCCCACCTCCGGACTGGAAGGCAGTTCGCTGATGAAATAGATCTGTTGCGGCAGAAAATGGATGCCCAGCAGGTGCTCGATCCAGGGCACGATGACGTCGATGTTGTAGGCCGCCAGCGTTCCAAGGAAGACGCCGGCGGCCGTCCCCACCACGCCGATGAGCGCCCCCTGAACCAGGAAGATCCGCGCCACTTCGACGGGCGTCGCTCCCAGCGTGCGCAGGATGGCCACGTCCGATTGCTTGTCTTTCACCGCCATGACCAGAGAAGACAGGAGGTTGAACGCAGCCACCGCGACGATCAACGCGAGGATCAGGAACATCATGCGCTTTTCGGTCTGCACGGCGGCAAACCAGGTGCGATTGTTCTGCGTCCAATCCGTCGCCTGCACGCCGGGGGGCATCAGGCCGAGCAGGCTGCGCGCCACTTCGGGGGCACGCTGCATGTCGGCGATGCGCAGCCGCACGCCGCTCACCCCGCTATCGCGGAAAACGCGCGCCGCGTCCTCGTCGTCGACAAACACGAGCGAGGCGTCATACTCGTAATAGCCGGTTGAGAAGATTCCCGTTACCGTGAATTGGCGCATGCGCGGCGCAAAGCCCGCCGGCGAAATCGAGCCCTGGGGTGCCAGCAGCAGCGCTGTATCTCCGACCGCCAGGCCCAGCGACTGGGCGATCTGGCTTCCCACAATCATGTGAAACGAGCCTGGGACCAGGCTGTCCAGCGCACCCGACTGCATCTGTCCGGCCAGATCAGAGACGTGCGGCTCGATGGAGGGATCGATCCCGCGCACCTGCACGCCGCTCAGCCCCTGACCGCGCGCCAGCATCCCCTGCGCCGCGACGAACGGCGCAGCACCGCGCACTTCCGGATCGCGGCGGGCATCCTGGGCCAGATCCTGCCAATGGGCCAGTACCTGCTCGTGGTTCGCTCCCGGCACATAGAGCTCGATGTGTGGCAGCACCGAAAGCATGCGGTCGCGGACCTGAGTCTGGAAGCCATTCATGACCGACAGCACGATGATGAGTGCTGCCACGCCCAGCGCAATGCCCGCCATGGAGCTTGCAGCCACGAACGACACAAAGCGATCACCGCGGCGCCCTCCTCGACCCACATGCGCGAGCCCCGCATAACGGACTCCAATCCACCATTCATAACTCATGTCAATTCATCGCCCTGTCTGAATGACTCTACAATCCGGCCATGCACATCGTACTGCCCGGGGCTTTGCCCGATCCGGAGGTTGCCGGCGAACTGGCGCCGCACCTCACGCAACATGCGCCCACGCTGGCGTGGTGGTTCCTGTACGCGACGGCACAGCTGACGTCCAGCCCTGTTGCGGAGACTTGGTGCACCCCCCTGGAACACTGGCTGCTGCAGGCGCGCGGCTTTCAGCCTGCACAAGGCGAGCATGTTAGCGCAGGTCTGGGACCGCTGCGCGCTCGGACCTCTGGCGACGAGTCCGTCTGGCTTGCCGAACTCGTCCATATGGCGCCTTCCCGCGACGGCGCCGCGCTGCTGCCCGCCGACCGGCTGGACATCACCGAAGAACAGTCTGCGGCGCTGCTGGGCAGCGCCCGCGAACTTGCCGCCGAAAGCGGCATCGAGCTCGACCCCGATTCGACCACGACGTGGCGCGTCCGATCGCCGGCACTGGCCGGGATTGGCTGCGCCAGCCCGGCCCTGGTCGCCTCGAGCGCCGTCAACGACTGGTGGCCTCAGGACGCTGCGGCACGGCCGTGGAGGCGCCTGGTCAACACGCTGCAGATGGCCTGGTTCGAACATCCGGTCAACCTCCAACGGGCACAGGCGGGACTGGCGCCCATCAATAGCCTGTGGCTCTACGGCGGAGCCCGCGCCAGCCAGTTGACCCGGCCGCTGCCCGCCGACAGCGTGATCGAACCGGCGCTGCTGGACGCCGCGACTCGGCAGGACTGGGGAGGATGGATCCAGGCACTGGACCAACTGGAAGAGACTTGCTTCGCCCCCAGCGCAAGGACGGCACCCATACTGGTGCTGACGGGCCGGGACCGGTTCATCACACTGACGGTTCCAGCCCATTGGTGGATGCGCCTGAAGTCCCGCGACTGGAGGCGCTGGTGGTGCAACCGCTGATTCAGGCGCGGCAACCCGATCCCGACCGGACGCTGGGGCTGATCGGCGCGGGCATCCATCCGCTTCTCGCGAGGCTGTGGGCGGCGCGGGGCGTCAGCCAGGCCTCGTCCACCGAATGGAATGCGCTGATTCCGCCGCAACGCCTGAGCCAGGTCGAGCAGGCCGCCGCGCTTCTGGCTGACGCCATCGCGGCGCACAAGCGGCTGATGATCGTGGCGGACTACGACTGCGATGGCGCAACGGCTTGCGCCGTAGCCGTTCGTGGCCTGCGCGACATGGGCGCCTGCGTGGATTTCCTGGTACCGAACCGGTTCGAGACCGGCTACGGGCTCTCGCCGGCGGTTGTGGATCTCGCGCTGCGGCATCCCGCCGGCAAGCCCGATCTGCTCATCACGGTCGACAACGGCATCGCGAGCGTGGACGGTGTGGCTGCCGCGCGGGCTGCCGGCATGGACGTGATCGTCACGGACCACCATCTGCCCGGAGCGGCATTGCCGCAGGCGCTGGCCATCGTCAACCCGAACCAGGCGGGGTGCAGCTTTCCGTCGAAGCATTTGGCCGGTGTAGGGGTGATCTTTTACGTGCTGCTCGCGGTACGGGCCGTCCTTCGCGCGCGCGGGGCGTTTTCGGGAGGCCGGGGCCCCAGGCTGGACCACTACGCCGACCTGGTCGCGCTGGGAACTGTGGCCGACGTGGTGCGGCTGGACGCCAACAACCGGCTGCTGGTGAGCCAGGGCCTGCAGCGCATTCGCCAGGGCCACATGCAGGCCGGCATTGCCGCACTCTTCCAGATCGCCGGACGGGACCCGCGCGAGGCCACGGCCGCCGACCTGGGCTTTGCCCTGGGGCCACGCATCAATGCCGCGGGACGCATGTCCGACATGAGCCTGGGCATCCACTGCCTGCTCGAAGACGATCCCGCGCAGGCGATGCCGCTCGCTCAGGCGCTGGACGCCATCAACCGCGAACGGCGCGAGCGCGAAACGACCATGCGTGACGAGGCGCTGGCCCAGCTGGACATGCAGCCGCTGGCCCAGGCCGCCAGCGTGTGCGTCTGGCAGCCCGGCTGGCATCCCGGCATCGTCGGCCTGGTGGCCTCGCGCCTCAAAGAGACCTACTGGCGGCCGGCGATCGCCTTCGCGCCTGACGCACACGACACGCTGCGCGGCTCGGGGCGTTCGATTCCCGACGCGCACCTGCGCGATGCCCTGGATCTGGTCAGCAAACGGCTACCTGGCGCCATTCTGCAGTTTGGCGGGCACGCAATGGCGGCCGGGTTGACCTTGCGCGCAGCGGCCTTCGAGGACTTCTCGCGGCAATTCGATGAATCCGTGCGCACGCTCACCGGCTGTGAAGGATTCGACCAGACGATACTGACCGATGGTTCGCTGGAACCGGATTACCTGTCGGCGGAAACCGCCGAGTTGCTGGCCGCTCAAATCTGGGGGGCCGGTTTCCCGGCGCCGTCGTTCCAGGACACCTTCCGGGTCGTGCACCAGCGGTTGCTGAAAGACCGCCACCTGAAGCTGTTCCTGGAGCGCGACGGGCAGAGAATGGATGCAATCTGGTTCAACCACGCCGAGCCGTTGCCGGAAACCATCGAAGCCGTCTATCGCCTCGAGCGCAACACCTGGGGCGGCCGAACCACGATGCAACTCATGATCGAGCACGCGAGGGCCACGCCGCCAGCAGCAGCCCGATGAGCGCCAGCGCAAAGGCCAGGGCATGCTGCCAGCCGAACGGTTCACCCAGTGCGACCACACCGATAAAGGCCGAACCCACCGGCAGCATGACCGCGAATACCCCTGCGCGGGAAGCCGGGACGCTTCGCAGGCCCGTCATCCACAACCACACGGTCCATACGCTGGCGGCCATCGCGTAGAACACCAGCAGCAGCCAGCTCGAGAGCGCCACCGCGCCAAAATCAAAGCGCCAGGCGATCCAGGCCCCCGCGGGCAGCATCAGCACGAACCCCCACAGGTTGACGAGCGCGCTGATGCGCTTGGATGACAGAACGGCCGTCAACTGCTTGCCGATGACGACATAGCAGGCTTCGCACAACACGGTGGCGCTCAGCAGCAGATAGCCGATCCAGTCGCCCTTGGTGCCCTGCGCATCGGCGGGCTGCGCCAGGGCCAGCAGGGCGATTCCCAGTACACCGCAGGCGATGGCCGCAACCACCCGCGCACGAATCACCTCATGCAGGACGATGCGGCTCAGGATGGCCACCGACGCGGGAACGGCCGACATGATGACTCCGGCCGCGACGGCACCGCTGCGGCTGACACCCAGCACCATGCAGATGGTGAAGAGAAAGCTGCCGATGAAGGAACTCAAGAAGAGCAGGCCCTTCAGGCGCCAGCTCAACCGGGGTTCGGCCGATGGCTTGCGCAGCCAGCGCAGCGTGACGACCCCGGCAATGCCAAAACGCAGCCACCCCAGCAAAAACACCGGAAACGCGGCCGCCAGCGGCTTGCTCAGTGCGACGTAGACTCCCACGACGAACATGGCGCTGGCAAGGTACCCGTACGGTACCAGGCCGGCCAGGCCTGTGGCCCGCACCCCCGACGCCTTCATGCCGGAGCGGAACGCGACGACAGCACGATGCCTCCCAGAATCAGCGCGAACGCCAGCGCATGGTAGAGGTGCGGACTTTCGTGCAGGACTCCTTGGGACAGCACGGCCGCAAATAGCGGTGTGAGATTGAAAAAGAAGCCTGCGATGGTCGGCCCTACCCGCTGCACCCCCACACCCCAGCAGCGGTACGCCACAACGGAGGGCCCCACCGACACGAAAAGGACCGTCAACGCAAGCGGCCACCCCCAGGCGATGGCAGGCTCGCCCACCTGCCACTCCGCCGCCACAAGCAGCCCCGACCAGCCGACACCATACAGGACCTGGGCGAAAAGGAAATCGGCCCATGGCATGCGCGACTTGGCATTCGCCGCAATACGGACCAGTTGCCAGCTATAGAACGCCCAGAGGATGGTGGCCAGAACCATGAGCAGATCGCCCGCCACGAAGCGCAGGGCAAGCAAATGCGCCCAATCTCCCTGCGAGAGCACCACCGCGACACCCGCGAGCGAGAGGATGGCACCCGCGACCTGCATCACGTCGATGCCGGCACTATAAAAGAGGCGTCCGACCAATAGCATCCAGACCGGCATGCTGGCGGCCACCAGCGTCACGTTCACCGCGGTGGAGGTATGCAGGGCCAGGTACTGCAGCGAGTTGTAGAGTCCGACTCCGAGCAAGCCCAGGATCGCGTAGCGGCGCCACGACGACCAAAGACCGCTGCCAGGCCGCAGCATCCGCCAGCCCATGGGCAGCAACAACAAGAGCGCCATGGCCCAGCGCAGGAAATTCAGCGTCAGCGGCGGCACCATGCCGACCACGGCACGCCCGACCACGGCGTTGCCCGCCCACATCGCTGGCGGGACGAGCAGCAGCACCACCGTGCCGGTGGTCAACCGGTTCTTCATGACAGAGCCCGCTCCATTGATCAGAGCGCATTCTAATCCGGATGGGGAAAGCCCTCAGATACCCAAGCTTATTGACATAATACGGTCCACCCATTACCATGGAACAGTTGTCAGTCAGCGGTTTTCAGATCTGGCCCTGCGGGTCAGCCAACGCAGACCCGGGCGTCTTTCCGGTGTTCTGTCTTTTGGGGCCTTCGCCCTACCTGATTTTCGATTGATCTCGCGCGTGGAGCACACCAGTGTTCCCACGATTGGCGCGCGCCGGCTGGCCCTCGTTGATTGAACGGAGCAAAAATGGCTAAAGAAGAACTACTCGAAATGCATGGGTCGGTGACTGAAGTCCTCCCCGACTCGCGCTTCCGCGTGACGCTGGATAACGGGCACCCGGTCATCGCATACACGGGCGGCAAAATGCGCAAGCACCATATCCGCATCCTGGCGGGCGACCAGGTCACTCTGGAGATGTCGCCTTACGACCTGACCAAAGGCCGCATCACCTTCCGCCATCTGAACAGCCGACCCACGTCGGGGCCCAGCAGCCCCGTACGCCGGCGCCATTGATCATCCTGCGGTGCCATGGGGCACCGCAGCGTTCTCGTGCCTGCGGCTTTCTAGTGACAGTCGGGAACCGTCTGATCCAGATAAACTTCAAAAGCGATATCCCGAGCCTGTTGCTTCACGGCAGCCCGCAGCGTCGCAATGCCCGTCATCCGGTTCAGCGCCAGCCTCTGCGCCGGTGGTAGGCCGGGTCGCACCAAGCGCACCAGATCCTGGTGCCGATAAGGCTCCAGAGTGGCCGAAAACTTGTGCCACTCCGGGAATTTCAATAGCTCGCGCAGAAAACCCTCATCCTGCACCGTCGCATCGCACCGTCCCGTGCGCAACGCCAGAAGCGCGTCGGTCGCCGACGGATAGACCTGCTCGATGGCCCCAAAACGCGCTGCCAACTCGCCACGATAGCGACCATCGGCCGCCAGACACACCGTGCGGTCTTTCAATTCGCCCCAGGCAGCCACATGGGTGTCGGACCGCATGATGGCCATGGGACTGGCTGACCAGCCCAGCGACGCACGCTCCACACCTGCGGGCAAAGGCGACTGTGTCGGCAGGGCTCCGACCCAGGCATCCAGCGCCCCGCCCTGAATCTGGTCGGCCGCCTGATCGCCGGACACCTCTCGCAGCTGCATCCCGTCCGTACCGGCCGGTATCACCACAGTTTCCAGCCGGACAGGTGTACGCACCTTGGCCCCCGGTACCGGGGGCGCGGGAAGTTGCGCAATCCCGACATGCAACGCGGCATCCGGCCCCGAAGCGGCTTGGGCGGGCATCGATACTCCCAACCCCACGGCTGCGCATGCCGCGAAGGCCACGCTCCAGAACGACTCAGACATATTGATAGCGCAGCACCTTGCGCTTGATGTTTTCCAGCAGCACTTGATCGATCAGCGTGGCCAGGATGGCAATCGTCAGGATGTCGGCCATCACGCCTATCATGTCAGCGGTCTCGCCGGCATACGCAAGCGACCGACCCAGCCCCTGGCCGAAGCCGATCAGCATCTCCGCTGAAATCAGGGCACGCCAGGCGTTGCCGAAGGCAAGCTGCGCGCCCGTGATGAGTTCGGGCATGACCGCCGGCAAATACACCCGACGCAGCATGTCCCACGGATTGGCCCCCATGACCCTTGCCGCCGACACATGCGTCTGCAGCACGCTTTCAGTGGCGTTCATGACTGAAAGCGCCGCGGGAAAGAAGGCCGCCAGCGCGATGACGACGACGATCGGCAGGTTCCCGAAGCCCATCAGAATCAGGAACAGCGGCACCCACGCGATCGACGGAATCGACTGCAGGACGATGATGGCGGATTTCAGGATCTCGCGGAAGAAAGTCAGCAGCCCCCCCGCCAGGCCAAATCCGATGCCAAACAGCAGCGCGAATCCGTAGCCCACCCCCAGCCGCCCCATGCTGCCGGCCAGGATGCTGCGAAACTGGGCGGTCTGGATGTCATGCCAGATTCGCGCCAGCACCTTGGGAACGCCGGGCATCAGGAAATCCGGCAGCGTCCAGGCGGCCAACTGCCAGAACAGAAGGATGGCGGCCACTGCAATCAGCATGGCCAGCTTGCGCGCAGCGGGCGAAAGTCGTTGTTTTTTACTCATGATCGCTGAAATGAGGCGGCCGGGGCAAACCCGGCCGCCAACGAGTGAGACGAAGACGTCACCAACCTATCGATCGCCGGCTTTGCGCCCGAGCGAATGCACGGCCGATTCTAGAGCTTGCGCGCATGCTGCCAATCCAGATCCACGATCGTGCTCACATTGAACGGCTTGCCGTCACGCGTCTTCAGCGTTCCCTGGGACTGCATGATGTCGGCGACCTCCTGCATGCGGGACAAGTCCTTGGGGGTCAGCGCGGCGCTGTAGGTCTGGGTCCGGATGGCATCGGCGATGATTTTCTCACGCGGCACGTCGCCGTGCTTGAGCGTTTTCAGCGTCGGTTCGGAAATGAAGTAGCCGGCGATCAGCTTGGCGGCCTCGTCGGGCTTCTGTTGCAGCAGCTCGATTGCCTGGCGCTGCGCATCCAGCGATTTCCAGACCAGATCCTTCTTCGCCTTCAAGGTTTCACCGGATGTAATGGTCACCATGCACGGAAATGGCCAGACCTCTCCGATTTCATAAATCTGCTTGACCGGGGCGATCTGCTCGGCAATGCTGGCCTGCGGCTCGAACAGGAACGCCGCGTCGACTCGCTTGCCCACCAACGACTGCACGGCGACCTGGGGGCTCACACCCAGGATCGACAGGTCATCGGGCTTGATTCCGGCGTCCTTCAGCACGACACCCTTGAGCACCACATCAGCGGTACTGCCCTCCTTCTGCGACGCCAGCGTGTGGCCCTTCAGATCCGCCACCTTGTTGATGCCGGCATCATCGCGCACCACCAAGGCGTGAAAGCCCCGCTGCGCGCCACTCACCACCTTCAGATCGGCGCCGCGTGACGACCACGATGCGGCGTTGGTGAACCCGAGCACACCCGTATCGAGCTGCCCGCCGACGATGGCCTTGATCAGATCCGTGCCAGACTTGAACTCCACCAACTGGACGTCCAGCCCCTGCTTTTCGTAAAGCTTGCCCTCGTATGCCGCAATGGCCTGGGCATCGTCCATCACGCGGATATAGCCGACCTTGAAGGGTTCGGCGGCCACGGCCTGGGACGCCACCGTCAGGGCGGCCAGGACAGGGATCAGAAAGCGATTCAATTTCATGCTGCGAGTTCCTCGGCAATATCAAAAGTGGGTTTTGCGCCATCGGCCACGATACCCAGCAAGCCCAGGATTTCGCGCCGCATGTTGGCGAAATTGGACAGATCGTGGGTCTTGTCGGCGGCCGACAGATGGAATTCCTTCAAGACGCGCGACGGGCGCGGGCTGAAGACCAGAATGCGATCGGCCAGAAAGAGCGCCTCGTCCACGTCGTGCGTCACCAGGAGCACGGTGGGCCGGGTCTCCCGGATCAGCGCGCGCAAGGCATCTTGCAGCGTCATGCGCGTCAGCGCATCCAGTGCCCCGAACGGCTCGTCGAGCAGAAGCACCTCGGGATGCGTGATGAAGGCGCGGGCGAGCGCACAGCGCTGGCGCATGCCGCCCGAAACCTGATGAGGGAAATAATCCTCGAATCCCTTCAGTTGAACCTTGTCCAGCCAGATCCGGGCCTGCTCGCGTGCCGGCGCGCTGCGGACCTTCTGGAGCTCCAGCGCCATCGATACGTTCTGGGCAAGGGTCAGCCAGGGGTACAGGGCGTTTTCCTGAAACATCAGCATGCGGCTGGGGTCGGGCCGTGTGACCGGTTTTCCATCGGCCAGCACCTGCCCCCGGCTGGGATGCTCCAGCCCTGCCGCGATGTGCAGCAAGGTCGATTTGCCGCACCCCGACGGCCCCACCAGTGCGACGAGTTCGCCAGCCTGCACCTCGCGCTGAAATTCGGCAACCACAGGCAGGTCGCCGAACTGCTTTTGTATATGCTGAAAGGAAAGATTCATGGCCCGGTGCCCGTACGCCCGCCGTTGCGCGTCATAGCTGAAAGTAATGTCACTGACTGCACTTTAACGATTTCCTTAAATAAGGAACAACGATATATTTTCGATTTTTATATTTCTGAAAATAATATGCAGCATCCAGTGCGGAATCGCCGTACCATGATCTCCGTCTGCCTCGTGGAGCGAACAGCCATGGTCCCCCCGGATGTCACCGACCCTGCCTCTATGTTGCTGGATGCCGACGCCACCACGCGGAACCACTTGCGTGGGCTTCGGGCAGGCACTGGCGGGGCGGCCGACCGCTCCGGGCGACTCGCGATGCAGGCGGCGATCGACTGGCTGGAGGGTCCCGCCCAGGCACAACGGTGCCTCCTGGAAGACCGGGTGCTGCCCGCGCTGGTGGAGGCCATGGCCGGATCGGACGCGGTGTGTCTGAGGGATCTGGCCGAGAGACTGGCAAACGAACGCAGTCAGCTGGACCGCTGCTGGCGCGCCAAGATGCGCCCGCAACTGGCGACGGGGGCATCCGGCGGCGCGGAGCTACAGGCATGGATCTCCGCGTTCGAGGGCCACCTGCGGCGCATCGACGATGAACTGCTCCCGATGATCCCCCGCTTGCTGGACGATGAAGCGCTGGACGCACTCGGCCGGGCTTGCAGAGTCTCGCTGTGCGAGGTCCATCCATCGGCCCCGACCGGGGCGGATACTTAAGACGTCCGGACGGGGGACTTGCCGGGTTGTGGACGCGCCCTGTGCTGCCGCACCGGCCGCAGCGGCCTGAGCGGACGCCGCAGATTGACGCGCAACTGGCGCTGGGCATCCCGGTTCTCTTGCAGCCGGTAGACATTTGCCTTGAATACGTCGCCACGGGTGAGGATGCCGAGAAGCTTGCGAGGCTGCGTACGGCTCATCACGAGCAATTGCCCGACACTTGAATTGACCATCAGGTCGCACGCTTCCCGCACCGAATAGTCCTCGGTCACCATGACCGGCGTCCGCTGCACCAATTCGCCGATGGGAGTCGTGGGGACGAAGGCCGGATTGAACAGTTCACGCATGGTCACGACACCATTGACGGTACCGTCCGCTCCAACGACCGGATAGCCGTGGTGGTGGTCGCTGGATTCGCTCTGCAGCCAGTGTTGAACCCGCTCCAGCGTGTCCTCGGCTTTCAGCGTCACCGCATCGCGGGTGTACACCTGTCCGACCGCCACCCGTTGAAGGAAATCGGCCGAATATTCCAGGGGTACCCGGACCCCCCGGCGGACGATCTTCTCCGTCATGATGGTGTTGCGCATGATCAGGGCGGACACGACATAGGCGGCGGTACATCCGCCCAACAACGGCAACAGCACGGCTGCCTGGCGGGTCGTTTCGAAGGCGAACACGACCGCCGTCAAGAGGGCACGCGACGAACCGGCAAAGATCGCGGCCATCCCCACCAGGGCCGCGATGCGCGGATCGATTCCGAGCTGAGGCAGGATATGGTCCGCCCCCATGCCCAGCAGGGCGCCGAAGGAACCTCCGATGATGAACAGCGGCGCCAGCGTTCCTCCCGAGGTGCCGCTGCCCAGTGCGATCGACCAGGCCGCGAATTTCAGCACGCACATCACAATCAGCATCTTCACGCCGAAGCTGCCCGATATGATCGCGTCGATATTGTCGTACCCCACGCCCATCGTGCGAGGCTCGATCCAGCCGATGGCCCCGGCCACGAGGCCACCGAGGGCCGGCCACCATATCCAGTGGATCGGCAGCTTCGAGAAGGCGTCCTCGATGCCATACACCGCCTTCGTCACCAGCACGCTGAGCACCCCGACGATCGCTCCCAACAGGATGAAGCTGGCAAGGGCCGAACTCCCCGGTTCGAGCACCGCGGGCATGGAAAACACCGCGCCGGCGCCGTAGGTCGCATAGCGCACCCCCGTCGCCGACACCGCGGCCAGCGCAACAGGGATCAGTGAGCGGGGACGCAACTCGAAGAGCAGCAATTCGACCGCCAGGGTCAGGGAAGATACGGGAGCGCCGAAGACGGCCGCCATCCCGGCAGCGGCACCCGCCGCGAGCAGCGTCTTGCGTTCCGTGGCGGTGACCGACAGCAGTTGACCCAGGAGGGAACCCAGCGCACCACCGGTGGAAATGATCGGGCCCTCGGCACCGAACGGGCCGCCAGTGCCAATGGCAAACGCCGACGACACCGGCTTCAGCCAGGTGATCCGGGGCGGAATGTTGGCATCATTTTTGAGGATCTGTTCCATCGCTTCAGGGATGCCGTGCCCCTGGATGGCGCGCGAGCCCCAGCGCGCCATGGCACCCGCAATCAGGCCGCCGATCGCGGGCATCAGGATCACCCAGAGCCCCAGGTGGTGATCGGCGGGCGACAGGACGAACGAACCGGTATGTTTCACCGCGGTGACGTCGGATATCCGGCCGTAGAAAGTGATGTCGGTGATGATGTTGATCATGAACATCAGCAGCTGCGCGATCTCCGCCGCAACCACGCCCAGCAGGATGGACAGCAATCCGATCCAGACAGTCCGGTGGCTCATCAGGGTCGATTTGCGCTCGACGTGCGCTTCGTCCATCGTGGCGTCGAGCCCCGGGGCGATCGGAACCGCACCCGGGCTACCTGACGTGATGACCGATGCTGTCGGGTTTGCGGGGGTGCGTTTCGCCATTCCAAATTCCAGGTTCCCGACGGGGGCCAGATCCCGCCCGGGAAAAGAGTCGATAAGTGTTTTGTGCAACGGTGCGGGTCAAACCGCAGACAGATACTGGCGATGCCCGCATCCGGTATGGGCGGACATAGGCGGCGCTGCGCAGCCAAGCATTATAGTCCGCGTCGTGCGGCATTCCCACGCACGGCTGCACTGCGCCGCGTTAGAATGCTGGATTGTCTTCAAGATTAATGCGGATCACACCATGGAAGCCGAACGCCAGAACCACATCAGCGCCTGCATCGACGATTATCAGGAACGTCAGGCAGCGCTACGGAGGTATCTTTGACTACGATGCCAAGGCTGAACGCCTGCTCGTCGTCAATGCGGAACTCGAAAACCCCGATATCTGGAGCAACCCGCAACACGCCCAGGAACTGGGGCGCGAAAAGAAATCCCTGGAAACGGTCGTCCACACACTGAGCGAGCTGGAGCGCGGCCTGAACGACGCGCACGATCTCTATGAGCTGGCCAGCGAGGACGACGACGACGCCACGCTGGCCGCGATCGAAAAGGACTGTGCCGCGCTGGGTCAGCGTCTCGAAGCGCTGGAATTCCGGCGCATGTTCTCGAATCCGGCCGACCCGCTGAACTGTTTCGTGGACATCCAGGCGGGTGCCGGCGGCACGGAAGCCCAGGACTGGGCCTCGATGTTGTTGCGCCAATACCTGCACTACGGGGAACGCAAGGAATTCAAGACCGAGGTACTGGAAATCTCCGAAGGCGAAGTCGCCGGCATCAAATCCGCGACGATCAAATTCGAGGGCGAATATGCCTATGGCCTGCTGCGCACTGAAACCGGCGTGCACCGCCTGGTACGCAAGAGTCCCTTCGACTCCTCCAACGGCCGGCACACCTCGTTTGCCAGCGTATTTGTGTACCCGGAAATCGACGACTCCTTCGAAATCGAAATCAACCCGGCTGATTTGCGCATCGATACGTACCGCGCCAGCGGCGCCGGCGGTCAGCACATCAACAAGACCGATTCGGCCGTACGCATCACGCACATCCCGACCGGAATCGTGGTGCAGTGCCAGAACGACCGTTCGCAGCACCGCAACCGCGCGGAAGCCATGCAGATGCTGAAGTCGCGCCTGTATGAGCTCGAGATGCGCAAGCGCATGGCCGAACAACAGAAGCTCGAGGACACGAAGAGCGATGTGGGCTGGGGCCACCAGATCCGCTCCTACGTGCTGGACCAGAGCCGCATCAAGGACCTGCGCACCGGGGTGGAAATCTCGAACACGCAAAAGGTCCTCGATGGCGACCTGGACGCTTTCATCACCGCCAGCCTGAAGCAGACCGACTGATCCCAGGCCCCTATTCCCGAAGACATGACCGCTCAAAACGATTCACCAGCCCTGGACGAGAACCGTCTCATTGCCGAACGACGCAGCAAGCTCGACGCCCTGCGCGCGGCGGGCCCGGCCTACCCGAACGATTTCCGCCCCGACAGCCACGCAGCAGCCCTGCACAAGGACTGCGATGCGCTCGACGACGAGGCCTTGCAGGCGCTGAACCGCCACGCAAAAGTGGCCGGACGCATGATGCTCAAGCGCGTCATGGGCAAAGCCAGCTTTGCGACGCTGCAGGACACCAGCGGACGCTTGCAGCTTTACCTGGACCGGAGCGTTCTCGGGGACGAGGCCTATGCAGCGTTCAAATCCTGGGACATCGGCGACATCGTCGCTGCCGAAGGCGAGGTCTTCAAGACGCACAAGGGCGAACTCTCGCTGCGAGTGCGATCCTTGCGCCTGCTGGCGAAGTCATTGCGGCCGCTGCCGGACAAGTTCCACGGCATGGCCGACCAGGAACTCCGCTACCGCCGCCGCTATGTGGACCTCATCGTCACCGAGGAAAGCCGGCAGACGTTCCTGGCGCGAAGCCGCATCGTCTCGACCATCCGCCAGCTCATGTCGGACGCCGACTTCCTGGAGGTCGAGACGCCCATGCTGCATCCCATCCCGGGGGGCGCCTCGGCCAAGCCTTTCATCACCCACCACAACGCGCTCGACATGGAGATGTACCTGCGCATCGCACCGGAACTCTACCTGAAGCGGCTGGTCGTGGGCGGGTTCGAACGCGTCTTCGAGATCAACCGCAACTTCCGTAATGAAGGCGTGAGTCCGCGTCACAATCCCGAATTCACGATGATGGAGTTCTACGCCGCCTACACCGACTATCGATGGCTGATGGACTACACAGAGGCGCTGATTCGGAACACCGCCCTGAGCGTGTGCGGTACCACGAACCTGAGCTATCAAGGCAAGCCGCTGGAACTGGGCTGCGCCTTCGACCGGTTGACCATCACCCAGGCCATTCGCAAATATGCGCCGGCCTATGACGACAGCCAACTGCGGGATGCCGACTACCTGCGGACGGAATTGCGCCGGCTGGGGGCCGAAATCGACGGTCCGGTGCTCGCCCACGCGGGCCTGGGTGCCCTGCAGCTTGCACTCTTCGAGGAGACGACCGAGACGCAGTTGTGGCACCCCACCTACATCATCGACTATCCGGTCGAGGTGTCGCCCCTGGCTCGAGCCTCGGATACCGAGGCGGGCATCACGGAGCGATTCGAGCTGTTCGCCTGCGGCCGTGAAATCGCCAACGGCTTTTCGGAGCTGAACGATCCCGAGGACCAGGCGGCGCGATTCCAGGCGCAGGTCGCGGCCAAGGACGCGGGCGACGAAGAAGCCATGTACTACGATGCCGACTATGTGCGCGCGCTGGAATACGGCATGCCGCCGACGGGCGGATGCGGGATCGGCATCGACCGGCTGGTCATGATGCTCACCGACAGTGCCAACATCCGCGACGTCATCCTCTTTCCGCACCTGCGGCGCGAAGACTGACGACACCGCCCGAAGGCCAGGGCCCGGGAATCGGTTCGATCCCCGGGCCCTTCTTTCACAACGTGAAGCTCAGACCGTAAACGAATCCCCGCAGCCGCAAGCCGCCTTTTCGTTCGGATTGTTGAAGCGGAATCCTTCGTTCAGGCCTTCGCGGGCGTAATCGAGCTCCGTCCCCTGGAGATATTGAAGGCTGTCCGGCCCGACATAGATGCGCGCGCCGAACTGCTCGAACACCTGGTCCTCGGCGGCTGGATCGTCCACGTATTCGAGCTGATAGGACAGGCCCGAGCACCCCGAGGGTTTTACCCCAAGGCGCAGCCCCAGGCCCTTGCCCCGCTTTTCCAGGTTTCGCTGAATGTGTTCAGCGGCTTGAGACGTCAATGTAATTCCCATGATGCAACTCGCTTGTGGGGGTTATTGAAGGTGTTTTTGCGTGTAGTCGGCGACCGCCGCCCGGATGGCGTCTTCGGCCAGCAGCGCGGAATGCATCTTCACGGGCGGCAGCTCCAGCGCATTCATGATGTCCTGGCTACGGATGTCCAACGCCTCGCCCAGGCTATGGCCTTGCAACCGCTCGGTCACCCAGGAACCGGCGGCAATGGCCGAACCGCCGCCAAACGCGCGAAAGCGAGCCTGCACGATGGTTTCGCCGTGCAGGAAAATCTGCAGCTTCAATACCTCGCCCAGCATCGGCGACCCGACCACTGCGGACCCTACCCGGGCATCCGCCGGGTCCAGCGATCCGACATTGCGCGGGTGCAGGTAGTGATCCAGAACCACGGGACCGTACGGCAGGCCGGCCATCAGCAAGTCTCCATCCAGGCCCCCAGCGTGCCCTGCTCGCGCATCTCCCAGAGAGGGGACAGCTCGCGCAAGCGCTGGATCTGAGCCCGCAACACGCGGAGCGCCAAATCCACATCGGCGGCAGAGGTATAGCGTCCAATCGTCATGCGCAGTGAACTGTGGGCCAGGAGATCGCTGCGTCCCAGCGCACGCAACACATGGGATGGCTCCAGGCTTGCCGACGTACAGGCGGAGCCCGACGAAAGAGCCAGTTCCGGCACGGACATGAGCAGCGCCTCGCCCTCGACGTGCGCCACGCTGACGTTCAGGTTGTGAGCGACGCGCCGGCGGGGATCGCCATTGAGGAAAACGTCGGGCAGCTCTCGCAGACCCTCCCAGAGGCGGTCACGCAGCGCGCGAATGGCGGGGACTTCGGTCTCCATGAGCTCGCCAGCCAATGCGTACGAGGCGCCCATGCCCACAATCTGATGCGTCGGCAGAGTCCCGGAGCGCAGCCCCCGCTCGTGTCCGCCACCATGCATCTGCGCCTCGAGGCGGATGCGCGGCTTGCGCCGCACATACAGCGCGCCAATGCCTTTCGGGCCATAGGTCTTGTGCGCCGAGAGGGACATCAGGTCCACGTCCAGTGCGCGCACATCGACCGGAATCTTCCCGGTAGCCTGCGCGGCATCCGTGTGAAACAGGACGCCTTGCCGGTGACACACGGCGGCCAGGGCCGCGACATCCTGAATGACCCCGATCTCGTTATTCACGAGCATGATCGACGCCAGGATGGTATCGGGGCGCAATGCCGCCGCCAGCGCATCCGGCGCGACCAGTCCGCCGGCATCCACGTCCAGATAGGTGACTTCGAAGCCGCTCTGCTCCAGCGCATGGCAGGTATCCAGCACGGCTTTGTGCTCCGTGCGCGCCGTGACGATGTGGCGGCCGCGCCCGCCATGGAACTGCGCTACGCCCTTGATCGCCAGATTGTCGGATTCCGTGGCGCCCGAGGTCCAGACGATCTCGCGCGGATCGGCATGAATGAGATCCGCCACCTGCGTTCGGGCCTGCTCCACGGCCTCGCTGGCATCCCACCCCCAAGCGTGGCTGGTGGAGGCCGCGTTGCCGAACCGCTGGCCAAGCCACGGCAGCATCGCCTGCACCACCCGCTCGTCCACCGGCGTGGTGGCGGAATAATCGAGATAGACGGATGGGCGCAGCGACATTCAGACTCCTTGGGCCGGACAATCAGGCCGAAACGGTCTCCGCTAGAGGCTCCGCCTGGCGCGCGGGCGCGTTGCTGCCTGCGGAATTCAGACCCGTCCGCAGCTGACCCGATTCCTGCCATTCGCGCAGACGCTGCTGATCCACCAGATCCTGCAGCGACACCGAATCGAGATACTCTACCATCTTTCGGCTCAGCGTCGCCCAGAGGTCATGCGTCATGCACTTTCCGGAACGGCCGTTGCGGCCGATGTTGCAGTTTTCCTTGCCGCCGCAGCTCGTTGCATCCAGCGGCTCGTCCACCGCAAATATGATGCTGGCCACGGAAATATTGCGCGCATGACGCGCCAGTGTGTAACCCCCGCCGGGCCCCCGGACGCTATCGACCAGCTCATGGCGGCGCAGCTTGCCAAAAAGCTGTTCGAGATAGGACAGCGAGATGTTCTGCCGTTCGCTGATCGCGGCCAGCGTGACCGGTCCGCTATGCGCCCGCAAAGCCAGATCGATCATCGCAGTCACTGCAAAACGTCCCTTGGTCGTCAAACGCATGATAGGCCTCACTATTCGATGCTAGTCATTGAGCAGGTCGGATACCCGACTAATTGAGTCAAGTATATCAACGTACCCGAACGAATGACCGATGTTCTCAGCTCGGGCAGCGGGGAAACTTGACGAAGGTCAAGCCGGCGAGGATTCCGGCGTTGAAGCCAATGAAAAGGCGCCGAGAAGGCGCCAGTACGGGACCACCGCAGGAGGCCCGTGTCAGGCAGCCTGATACTGCAGGGCGCGCTTGCGCACCAGTTCGAGGACGCCCTGGCAGGAGTCCTCGATGTAGTCCAGGACTTTTGCGAAGCCCTCGGGGCCGCCATAGTAAGGATCCGGCACCGTGGCTTCCTCGAATTCGTTGGAGAAGCGCATGAGCAGCATCAGCTTGTGCTGGTAGATCTTCGGGCACTGCTGTTGCAAGGCCGACAGGTTTTCCCAGTCCATGGCCAGGATCAGATCCGCATCCCGGAAATCGTCCGCGCCGATCTGGCGGGCCACATGACCGGACAGGTCGTAACCGCGCTTGCGGGCAGCAGCCTGCGCCCGCGCGTCGGGCGCTTCGCCCACATGGAAGTGATGGGTAGCCACGGAATCGACGCAGACTACGTCGGTGAGGCCGGCCTCGTCAACCAGATGCTGAAACACGCCCTGAGCGGTGGGAGACCGGCAGATATTGCCCGTACAGACGAAAAGTACCTTATGCATGATAGGTGAAAGTGTGCGGGAAAACCCCGAAATTGGCAAGCATTTTCAGCGGGAAATCGGAAAAAACGGCCCCCAGTCAAAAGTTTGCCGCCCATAGTGCCCTGTCCTTCAGCGCGTGCAGCGCGTCCCGTGCCGCGGCGGCCTGTTCGAACTCCAGATTGCGCGCGTGTTCGTTCATTTTCTGCTCCAGGCGGCGGATTTCGCGGGCCAGCGCTTTTTCGTCCCGCAGAGCGGCCGTGTCGAAAGCCGGTTCCTCGGAGGGCGCGGGGGCCGGAGCCATCCCCACCCCGTCGATCAGGTCGCGAACGGCCTTGCTGACGCCGCGGGCGGTAATCCCGTTGGCCTCATTGAATGCCTGCTGCTTCTCCCGCCGTCGCTGCGTCTCGTCCATGGCGCGCCGCATGGAGTCGGTCACCCGATCCGCATACAGGATTGCCCGGCCATGCAAATTGCGCGCCGCCCGCCCGATGGTCTGGATCAGGCTGCGTTCGGACCGCAGGAAGCCCTCCTTGTCGGCGTCCAGGATCGCAACCAGCGAGACCTCGGGGATGTCCAGTCCCTCGCGCAGGAGGTTGATCCCCACCAGCACGTCGAAAGCGCCCAGCCGCAGGTCGCGGATGATCTCAACGCGCTCGACGGTATCGATGTCCGAATGCAGGTAGCGCACCTTCAGGCCACTTTCCTGCAGATATTCGGTGAGGTCTTCCGCCATGCGCTTGGTGAGCGTCGTCACCAGCACCCGCTCATGGCGCGCGATGCACTTCTTGGCCTCGCCCAGCAGGTCGTCCACCTGCGTGGTGGCCGGCCTGACGTCGACTTCGGGGTCCACCAGCCCCGTCGGGCGGACCACCTGTTCCACCACCTGATCGGCATGCTCGGTTTCATAGGCCGCCGGCGTGGCGGACACGAACACACACTGCGGCATGCGAGCTTCGAACTCCTCGAGCCGCAACGGCCGGTTGTCCAGCGCCGAGGGTAGCCGAAACCCGAACTGCACCAGCGTTTCCTTGCGCGACCGGTCGCCGCGGTACATGCCGCCCAGCTGGCCGACGGTGACGTGGCTTTCGTCGATGAACATCAGGGAGCGCGCCGGCAGATAGTCAATGAGCGTGGGAGGCGGCTCACCGGGCGCCGCGCCGGACAAGTGCCGCGAGTAATTCTCGATCCCCTTGCAGAAGCCCAGTTCCTGGAGCATCTCCAGATCGAATCGGGTGCGCTGTTCCAGCCGCTGCGCCTCGACCAGCTTGCCGGCGGCGGTCAGTTCCTCCAGTCGATCGCGCAGTTCTTCCTTGATGGTCCCGATGGCCCTGAGGACCGTCTCGCGCGGCGTCACATAATGGGAGCTTGGGAACACAGTGAACCGCACCAGATTCTGCACGAGCTTCCCCGTCAAAGGATCAAACAGGTCCAGGGACTCGATCTCGTCGTCGAACAGCGTGATACGCAACGCATACTCGGCATGCTCGGCCGGGAATACGTCGATGATCTCGCCGCGGGCGCGAAACGTCCCCCGCGCAAAGTCCATGTCGTTGCGCTCGTACTGCATGGAGACGAGACGGGCCAGGATTTCCTGGCGCGCCATCCGATCGCCGTTGCGCAGGGTGAGCACCATCGCGTGATAGTCGCCAGGGTTGCCGATACCGTAAATGCAGGACACCGTCCCCACGATGACGGTGTCCTGGCGCTCGAGCAGGCTCTTGGTGGCCGAAAGCCGCATCTGCTCGATATGCTCGTTGATGGACGAATCCTTTTCGATGAACAGGTCGCGCGACGGCACGTAGGCCTCGGGCTGGTAGTAATCGTAGTACGAGACGAAATACTCCACCGCGTTGCGCGGAAAGAACTCGCGCATTTCGGCATAAAGCTGAGCCGCGAGCGTCTTGTTGGGTGCGAGCACGATGGCCGGGCGCCCCAGTCGCGCAATCACATTGGCCATGGTATAGGTCTTGCCCGACCCCGTGACGCCCAGCAGGGTCTGGGACATGAGCCCATCACGCAGGCCTTCCTCGAGCGCAGCGATCGCAGCCGGCTGGTCGCCGGCAGGGGGATAGGGTTCATACAACTGGAACGGGCTATCAGGGTACTGTATGAATCGCGCGTTGGTATCGGCCATGGAGCGGATGCTAGACACCCTACGGGTAAACCCCTTATTATCCCATCGTTGGCCGACAAGACCAAGACCTCATTTCCTTTCCTCCCATTGCCTCCATGTCCTCCCTATTCGCTTCCGTCGAGCTTGCCCCCCGTGATCCCATTTTGGGCCTGAACGAACAGTTCAAGGCCGATACCCGTTCCACCAAGGTGAACCTGGGCGTGGGGATCTACTACGATGACAATGGTCACATTCCGCTGCTGAAGTCGGTCCGGCAGGCCGAGGCGAAACTGTTCGAACAGGCGGCGCCGCGAAGCTACCTGCCCATCGACGGCCTCCCGGGCTACAACGCCGGAGCGCGCGCCCTGCTGCTGGGGGCCGATTCGCCGTTGATCGCCGAACACCGTTCCGTCACGGTGCAGGCGCTGGGCGGGACGGGGGCACTGAAGGTCGGTGCTGATTTCCTCAAGCGCATCCTGCCCGACGCACGGGTGGCCATCAGCAACCCCAGTTGGGCCAACCATCAGGCGCTTTTTTCAGCGGCTGGTTTCCCGATCGTCCAGTACGACTACTACGATGCCGCCACCCATGGCCTGAACTTCGATGCCATGCTGGCATCGCTGCGCGCGCTGCCGGCGGGCAGCATCGTCGTGTTGCATGCCTGCTGCCACAACCCCACAGGCGTGGACCCCACCACGGAGCAATGGCGGGAAATCGCCAAGACGCTGCAATCCTGCCGGCTCGTTCCTTTCCTGGACATCGCCTACCAGGGTTTCGGTGCGGGCCTCGAAGAAGACGCCGCCGTGGTGCGGCTGTTTGCCGGGCTGGGCATGACCATGTTCATCAGTTCCTCCTTCTCCAAATCCTTTTCGCTGTATGGCGAACGGGTCGGGGCGCTGACGCTGATCACCAGTGGCGACGAGGAAAGCACCCGCGTCCTGAGCCAGCTCAAGCGCGTCATCCGCACCAACTATTCCAACCCCCCGACCCATGGCGGAGCCATCGTATCCACCGTGCTCAATACGCCGGAACTGCGGGCACTCTGGGCCAATGAACTCGCCGGCATGCGCGATCGCATTCGCACAATGCGCCACCAGCTCGTGGAAAAACTCCACGCGCAGGGGGTGGCGCAGGACTTCCACTTCGTGGAGGCCCAGCGCGGGATGTTCTCCTACTCCGGCCTGACCAAGGCGCACGTCGACCGCCTGCGCGACGATTTCGGGATCTACGCCGTGAGCAGCGGCCGCATCTGCGTGGCGGCGCTGAACAGCGGCAATATCGACTACGTTGCGCAATCCATTGCCAAAGTCCTGAAAAAAGCCTAGTGCGTGGGGCCCCGGAACAGTCCGGGGCCGGCCGATACGCTGAAGCCCTCTGGATAAAGCGGACGTAAAGCAGGCGCTGCGGTGGCGTGCCGGCGTGGTCCCCTTGATTTCGGTGTCCACTTCAGAGACAATACAAACTGGTTTTTCATCCAGTAGTGTGTCATGGCTCTGAAACTCACCGCACGCCAATCCCAGATTCTGGATCTCATCCGCCAGGCCATCAGCCGGACGGGCCGGCCTCCGACCCGCGCGGAAATCGCCCACGAGCTGGGATTTCGCTCGGCCAATGCCGCCGAGGACCATCTGCGCGCGCTGGAGCGCAAGGGCCACATCCGCCTGACAGCCGGCACCTCGCGCGGCATCCAGCTGCTGGACGATGCGGCTTCACAGCCGTCGGGCGCATCCGCCGGGAAACGACCTTCCGAAACACCAGGCTGGTTCGAGGCCACCGGAAGCCTGCTCATCCCCCTGATCGGCCGCGTCGCGGCGGGCCACCCCATCTTGGCGGCGGAGCACGTGGAACGCGAAGTCGCAGTGGCACCACAACTGTTCACTTCCAGCCCGGACTATCTGTTGCGCGTGCGCGGCAGCAGCATGCGCGATGTGGGCATTCTCGACGGTGACCTGCTGGCCGTGCGCAGCACGCCCGAAGCCCGCAACGGCCAGATCGTGGTTGCCCGCCTGGGCGACGACGTCACCGTAAAGCGGCTCGAACATTTGGGCCAGACCATCAGGCTCCTGCCGGAAAACCCGGATTTCGAGCCGATCGAGGTTGGTGCGGGCGACGGGTTCGCCATTGAAGGCGTCGCCGTGGGGCTCATCCGCACCACCCCGCTGCACTGACCCACGACTGATTCAGCAGCTCCCATGCCTCCACGGGCGACGCATGGGAGCTTATGCCTGCTCAGGGCTGCACTGATCAGTGCTTCATCAGCCCTTCCGCGCCCGGGGCTGCCGGTTTGGCCGCAGCCGCTGCGGCCGCGTCAGCCGCCAGTCGGGCGACCTCTTCGTCCGACAACGGGGTAGGCATGTGCTGCAAGGCGACCTCCAAGACCCGATCGATCCAGCGAACCGGAATGATCTCCAGGTGGTTCTTCACGTTATCGGGGATCTCGGCCAGATCCTTGACGTTACCCTCGGGGATCATCACGGTCTTGATGCCGCCACGGTGCGCGGCCAGCAGCTTTTCCTTCAGCCCGCCGATCTCCAGGACCTCGCCACGAAGCGTGATTTCACCTGTCATGGCGACGTCTGCCCGCACCGGGATGCCGGTCAGCGCCGAAACCAGTGCGCTGGTAATGGCAATCCCCGCCGATGGGCCGTCCTTGGGAACCGCGCCTTCGGGGAAGTGCACGTGCAAATCCCGCTTTTCGAAGACCTGGTCGGCAATGCCCCAGCGCCGCGCCCGAGAGCGCACGACGGTGCGCGCCGCCTCCACAGATTCCTTCATGACATCGCCCAGCGAGCCGGTGCGCAGGACCACACCCTTGCCCGGCATGTCTGCAACCTCGATGGTCAGCAAATCGCCTCCCACCTCGGTCCAGGCAAGGCCGGTGACCTGCCCTACCTTGTCTTCCTTTTCGGCCATGCCAAAGCTGAATCGGCGCACCCCGAGAAACTCGTTGAGGTTGCCGGCATCGACCGTGACCGATTCCCTTGCGGAAGGCTTGGTGGACTTGGTCCGAGCCTGGGTGGCAGCCTTGGCCGCCAGCATTTGCTTCACGACTTTGCGGCAGATCTTCGAGATCTCGCGCTCCAGCGCGCGCACACCCGCTTCACGCGTGTAATAGCGCACGATATCGCGCACGGCCGCCTCGGTGATCGAAAACTCCCCTTCATGAACGCCATTGTTCTTCATCTGCTTGGGCAGCAGGTGATCGAATGCAATGTGGACCTTTTCGTCCTCGGTATAGCCCGACAGACGAATGACTTCCATACGGTCCAGCAGTGCTGGCGGAATGTTCAGCGTGTTGCTCGTGGCGACGAACATCACGTCCGAAAGATCGAAATCGACCTCGATGTAGTGATCCTGAAAGGTGTGGTTCTGTTCCGGATCCAGCACCTCCAGCAGCGCTGACGAGGGGTCGCCCCGGAAGTCCGCGCCCATTTTGTCGATTTCGTCGAGCAGAAACAGCGGATTGCGCACGCCCACCTTGGCCATGTTCTGGAGGATTTTCCCGGGCATGGAACCAATGTAGGTCCGGCGGTGGCCCCGGATTTCGGCTTCGTCGCGCACGCCGCCCAGCGCCATGCGCACGTACTTCCGGTTGGTCGCCCGCGCCACCGACTGCCCCAGCGAGGTCTTGCCAACCCCCGGAGGCCCGACCAGGCATAGAATCGGCGCCTTGAGTTTGTCCACACGCTGCTGCACGGCCAGATACTCGACGATGCGCTCCTTGACCTTTTCCAGGCCATAGTGATCCGCATCCAGGATCTCTTCAGCGTTCCCCAGCGAGTTGTTCACGCGGCTTTTCTTGCGCCATGGCAACCCCACCAAAGTATCGATGTAGTTGCGCACCACTGTAGCCTCGGCCGACATGGGCGACATGAGCTTGAGCTTCTTCAACTCGCCCTCGGCTTTCTTGCGGGCTTCCTTGGGCAAGTGCGCATCGGCGATCTTGCGCTCGAGTTCTTCGATATCCGCGCCCTCTTCGCCTTCGCCGAGCTCCTTCTGGATGGCCTTGACCTGCTCATTCAGATAGTAGTCGCGCTGGCTCTTCTCCATCTGCTTCTTGACGCGCCCGCGAATGCGCTTCTCGACCTGCAGAATATCGATCTCGGATTCGAGTTGCGAGAGCAGCGCCTCGAGGCGGCCTGTCGCGCTGGGCATGTCCAGCAAGGTC
Organism: Castellaniella sp. UC4447_H14; assembly: GCF_052978285.1. Taxonomy (NCBI): domain Bacteria; kingdom Pseudomonadati; phylum Pseudomonadota; class Betaproteobacteria; order Burkholderiales; family Alcaligenaceae; genus Castellaniella; species Castellaniella sp. UC4447_H14. The sequence goes on from NZ_CM129666.1 coordinate 792,719, forward strand.
TGTTTCTGCTCGATCTTCAGCGGCAGATGCGCGGCAATGGTATCCGCCAGCCGCCCCGCTCCTTCGATACCCGAGAGCGTGGTCAGGATTTCCTGGGGGATCTTCTTGTTCAACTTGACGTACTGGTCAAACTGAGCCACCACGGCGCGACGCAATGCCTCGGCCTCCGCCTGGTCACCGGAATCCTCCGCAATGCCCGAGACCCGAGCCATGAAGTGGGTTTCGGCCTCGACCACTGCGTGGACGCGTGCACGCTGCAGACCCTCGACCAGCACTTTGACAGTGCCATCGGGGAGCTTGAGCATCTGCAGGATGCTGGCCGCGCATCCTACGTCGAAGAGGTCGTCGGCGGACGGCTCGTCCTTGCCGGCAGCCTTCTGGGCCACCAGCATGACGCTGCTGCCGGCTTCCATGGCCAACTCCAACGCCTTGATGGAACGGGGTCGCCCGACAAACAGGGGGATGACCATGTGGGGGAACACCACCACGTCGCGCAACGGCAACAGTGGCAGGTCCACAGGATCCGCAGTGAGAATCTGGCTAGCAGACATGGTTGCTTCCTTGAACTGAGTCTATGAAAAAAGGAAGCACAGGCTCCCTTTTTGTGATGCCTGACATCCATATGGTGCCACCCGCAGCCGTTTCAAGCCCACAGACGTGAGGAAGCCGGGAGGCCTCCGACACAGTATATAGAATGTCCGCGCGGTCGGTTCAGGCCGCAGCCGAATGGAGTGGCTTCTCTTCCGGACGGCGCGCCGCGCGCGGTCCCTTGATGAGGTGCGGTGTGGTCTTGCCGTTTACCGCGTCCTCGTCCAGCACGACGCGATTGATCTCGGTACGCGACGGCAGCTCGTACATGGTCCCGAGCAGCGATTGCTCCAGGATGGAACGCAGACCACGAGCGCCCGTACGGCGTTTGATGGCCCGCGTGGCGATTGCCTTCAACGCCTCCGGCGTAATGTCCAGCGCCACCGACTCCATCTCGAAGAGCTTCTGGAACTGCTTGACGACCGCATTGCGCGGCTCCGTCAGAATGCGGACCAGCATGCTCTCGTCCAATTCCTCGAGCGTGGCCACGACCGGAAGCCGCCCGACCAGCTCGGGAATCAGACCGAACTTGATGAGGTCCTCGGGCTCCACCTCGGAGAACAGTTCGCCGACCCCGCGCTCGGACCGGGTGTGTACGGTCGCCGAAAAGCCGATGCCAGAGCGTTCGCTGCGATCACGAATGATCTTTTCGAGCCCATCGAAGGCACCGCCCACGATGAACAGGATGTTGGTGGTGTCGACCTGGACGAAATCCTGGTTCGGATGCTTGCGCCCCCCCTGGGGCGGCACTGAGGCCACGGTACCCTCGATGAGCTTGAGCAGCGCCTGCTGCACGCCCTCGCCAGAAACGTCACGAGTGATGGACGGGTTGTCGGACTTGCGCGAAATCTTGTCGATTTCGTCGATATAGACGATGGCGCGCTGGGCCTTTTCAACCTCGTAGTTGCAATTCTGGAGCAGCTTCTGAATGATGTTTTCGACGTCCTCACCCACGTAGCCCGCTTCAGTCAGCGTGGTCGCATCGGCCATCACGAATGGCACATCCAGCATCCGCGCCAGCGTCTGGGCCAGCAGCGTCTTGCCCGATCCCGTGGGGCCGATCAAAAGAATATTGCTCTTGGACAGCTCGACATCGCCGTCCTTGGCGTCCGCGTAGCGGATGCGCTTGTAGTGGTTGTAGACCGCAACGGCCAGGTTGCGCTTGGGCGTTTCCTGCCCAATGACATAACCGTCCAGGAAGGACTTGATCTCCTGGGGTGTCGGCAGTTCAGTCCGGACCGCGGCCCGCGTGGCATCCTGCGATTCCTCGCGAATGATGTCGTTGCACAGGCTGATGCATTCGTCGCAGATGAATACCGAAGGGCCGGCAATCAGCTTGTGGACTTCGTGCTGGCTCTTGTTGCAGAAGGAGCAGTGCAGGGTTTTGTCCTCACTGGAACCTTTTTTTTCCGTCATGGCGTTCCACTCATTGGGTCTCGTCGATGCGCGAAACCAGTACCTTGTCGATCAGCCCGTAGGCCTGGGCGTCGTCGGCGGACATGAAGTTATCACGTTCCGTGTCCACGCCGATGCGCTCGATATCCTGGCCCGTCCGCTCGGCCAGAATGCCGTTCAGGCGCTCGCGCAGGCTGAGGATTTCCTTGGCCTGGATCTGGATGTCGGAGGCCTGCCCCTGGGCACCGCCCGAGGGCTGGTGGATCATGATGCGGGAATTGGGCAGGGCATAGCGCTTGCCCTTCGCCCCGGCCGCCAGCAGGAACGCACCCATGCTGGCTGCAAGACCGGTACAAAGCGTCGAGACCGCCGGCTTGACGAACTGCATGGTGTCGTAAATCGCCATCCCCGCGTACACGGACCCGCCGGGCGAGTTGATGTAGAGCGAGATGTCCTTGTCAGGGTTCTCCGATTCCAGGAACAGCAATTGCGCGACGACCAGATTGGCCGACTGGTCGTTGACCTGTCCCACGAAAAAGATCACCCGTTCCCGCAGCAGGCGGGAATAGATGTCATAGGACCGCTCACCCCGGCCCGATTGCTCGATCACGATGGGCACATAGCCCAGGCCGGTGGGGACAACCGAATCCCCACCATACAGAGAGGCATAGAAATCGGTGAACCTGGGCATCAATGCGTTCCCATCAGGGTATCGAAGTCGACGGTTTCGTCCGTCACCTGGGCGGCGGCCAGAACGTGATCCACCACGTTGTCCTCCAGCACCAATGATTCTATTTCAGCCCGTCGCTGGCGATCCGACAGGTAATAGGTGACCACCTGGGCGGGTTGTTCGTAGCTCTTGGCGAATTCTTCGATGCGGGCGCGCACCTGTTCCGGCTTGGCCGTCAGATCGCTGGACTTGATCAGTTCGCCCACCACCAGACCCAGGCGCACGCGGCGTTCGGATTCCGTGCGGAACGTGTCTTCGGGGATGGGAACGGTATCGGCATTGGGAAGACCGCGCTGCTTGAGTTCCTCGCGGGCGGCAGCCGTACGGTTGGCGATCTCGCCGTCGACCAGCGCCTTGGGCAGATCAAAGGTGCACGCGGCGGCCAGGGCGTCCATGACGCTGGCCTTGGTGCGGTTCTTGGCACGCGCCTCGGCCTCGCGTTCGACATTGGCCCGGATATCGGCGAGAAGCGATTCCACATTGCCCTCGGCCTGACCCAGCGACTTGGCGAAATCGGCGTCCATCGCCGGGAGCTCGGGTTCGGAGACTTCCTTCAGCGTAATGGCGAATTCAGCCTGTTTGCCGGCCACGGCCGCACTGCCGTAATCGTCCGGAAAGTTGAGCGGGAAAGTTTTGGAATCGCCGGCCTTCATCCCCGTCGTCGCAGTCTCGAATTCGGGCAGCATGCGGCCTTGGCCCAGCACGAAGTAGAAGTCTTCCGCCGAACCGCCCTCGAAGGGTACGCCATCGATGGTGCCCTTGAAGTCCAGCTTCACGCGGTCCCCGGACTGCGCGGCGCGACCCGCCGCGGGCTTGAAGATCGTACGCTGGCGGCGCAAGACGTCGACAGTCTTCTGTACTTCGGCGTCGCCGACGGACACGGTGCTGCGCGTGATCTTCAGGCCAGCCAGATCCGGAAGCTGGATGTCGGGATAGACCTCGAAGGTGGCCGAGAAGGCCAAAGTACCCTCATCCGTGCCTTCGGTCTTGGGCTCCAGGTTCGGCGTGCCGGCCACGCGCAGTTCCGCGTCCGAGATGACCTTGTCCAAAGTCTTGCCGATCTGGCTGTTGATGACGTCGTAGCGTACCGACGGTCCGTGGCTGCGCTCGATGACCGAGAGCGGCGCCTTGCCGGGGCGAAAACCATGGATCTTCGCGGTCCTGGCGACGCGCTTGAGCTGGGCCTGGACTTCCTTTTCGATATCGGCGACCGAGACGGTCAGATCGACGCGGCGCTCCAGGCCGGACAATTTTTCAACCACGGGCTGCATTCGGAACCTATTGGAAAATGAGAGACAATAAACGAGGCATTTTAGCGGAATCCGCGTGACTCCGCCGAAGCCGGCGCGGTGCCGCCAGCGCCAGGTCCGGGCCGCCATTCGCCCCGCCGCAGGCCCGCAATGCTGGAAGGCGGGGACGCCGCGCCAGCGGCCGGCATGTGCTTGTTCGCGACAGAAAGTGGTGCCCGGAGGGGGACTTGAACCCCCACGCTTGCGCACTGGCTTCTAAGACCAGCGTGTCTACCAATTCCACCATCCGGGCATGGTGCCAAAAGTCCCGCAGCCACCGCCTGATCGGCGAAGACGGAGCGCATGGCAGGCATTCGGCCCGCGCGTCTGAAAACGCGGGGACCGGCGATTCTACCATCAAGACACACCGGGCCATGAATACCCCCCTGGGGGACCAAGACCCATGGTACTACTCCAGCGGCAGCAAAAGATCTGCAAGGGCGCGGGGGAGAAGGTAAAATCCAGTGCATCCACGGCAGGATCACAGGTGCGGGCCGCACCGGTCCTGCCTCTTTCTTTTATCGCGACTGCCATGGCCTCCCCATACAACGAATTGCTGACTCTGCGCGATCTGCTGCGCTGGGCCATTTCCCGTTTTCAGGCGGCGGGCCTGGTATTCGGGCACGGTACCGACAACGCCTGGGACGAAGCCGCGTACCTGCTGCTGCACAGTCTGCATCTGCCGCTGGACACCCTCGAGCCCTTTCTGGATGCCCGCCTCCTGGAACGCGAACGCCAACGCTGCGTGGACCTGATCCACGAGCGCGTCACCAGCCGCAAGCCGGCAGCCTACCTGACCGGTGAAGCCTGGCTCCAAGGCCAACGCTTTCTCGTGGACGAGCGCGTCATCGTGCCGCGCTCGCCCATTGCCGAGCTGCTCGCTGAAAACCTCGCCCCCTGGATTCCGGATCCCCTGGCCGTCCACCAGGTGCTGGACCTGTGCACCGGCTCCGGCTGCCTGGCCATTCTCGCGGCCCTGGCTTTCCCGGAGGCCAGTGTGGATGCTTCCGACGTTTCAGCCGATGCGCTGACGGTCGCCCAGGCGAACATTGAACTGCACCGCCTGCAGGAACGTGTGACGCTCCTGCGCAGCGACCTGCTGGCCCGCATCCCGAGCGACCGCCGTTACGACCTGATCATCTGCAACCCCCCCTACGTGAATGCGCGGTCCATGGCCGAGCTGCCCGCCGAATACCGGCATGAGCCGGGTCTGGCGCTCGCGGGCGGATCGGACGGGATGGATCTGGTGCGCAAGATCCTTGTCCAGGCGCCGCGATTCATGGCGCCCAAGGGTCTGCTGGTCCTGGAAGTCGGCCACGAACAGGAACACTTCGAGCAGGCTTTCCCCGAGCTCGATCCTACCTGGCTCAGTACGGATTCGGCCTCCGACCAGATCCTGCTGTTGCGCCGCGCGCAGCTTGCGGAATGATCCGCGCCTCCGGTCTCACGCTCAGGCGGGGTGTCAAGGTTCTGCTGGACAGTGCGGAATTCACCGTGCACGCCGGAGAACGGGTGGGCATCGTCGGGCGCAATGGCGCCGGAAAATCCTCCCTCTTCGCCCTGCTGCAGCACCAGATCGACCAGGACGCGGGCACACTGGATCTGCCGGCCTCCTGGCGCATGGCGGCCGTCGAGCAGATTGTGCACGACACGGACCGGCCGGCGCGCGAGTTCGTCATGGACGGCGACCGGCATCTGCGGGCATTGCAGGCGCATCGCGCGACGCTTGGCCCCGAGCAGGGACAGGCCATCGCCGAAGCGGAAGCGGCGCTGGTGGAGGCAGAGGCCTGGAGCGCTCCTTCGCGTGCCGAACAGCTTCTGGCAGGGCTGGGTTTTGCGCCCGGCGAATGGAGCCGACCCGTGGTCAGCTTCTCAGGCGGCTGGCAGATGCGCATTGCGTTGGCGCGTGCGCTCATGGCGCCTTCGGATCTGCTGCTGCTGGACGAACCAACGAACCACCTGGATCTGGACGCCATGCTCTGGCTGGAGCGATGGTTGTCAGGGTACCCGGGCACCATCCTGCTGATTTCCCACGACACTGAATTTCTGGACACAGTGGCTCGCGCCATCCTGCATTTCGAGGGGGGCAAGCTGGTGCGCTACAAGGGCGGCTATCAGGCATTCCTGGAGCAGCGCGCCGAGCGCCTGCGACAGAACCGTCTGGCGCAGCAGCGCCAGACGCGCGAAGCGGCACACTTGCAGTCTTTCATCGACCGCTTCAAAGCCAAAGCCACCAAAGCCAAACAGGCCCAGAGCCGGGTCAAGGCACTGGCCCGCATGCAGGTCCTTGCCCCGCTGGCCGTGGAGTCAGGCATCGACATCCGTCTCCCCGAGCCGGATCACACGCCGGATGTCCTGCTGCGCCTGGAAGACGCCGCGATGGGCTATCCGGCCGGGGCCGGTGCGCCGGCCCGCACCATACTCGAAAACGTGACTTTGATGGTGCGGGGAGGCAGCCGCACGGGCATCCTCGGAGTCAACGGTGCCGGCAAGAGCACGCTGGTCAAGACGCTCGCCCGGGAACTGCTCCCGCTCGCGGGGCACTACCAGCCGGCCCGCGGGCTGGAGGTCGGCTACTTTGCGCAGCAGCAGCTTGACCTGCTCGATCCCGAACTCAGTCCCCTGCAGCATTTCATGCGTATCGCGCCTGACACGCGCGAACAGGAACTGCGCGACATGCTGGGCGGCTTCGGCTTTGGCGGCAGCATGGTGACTCAACCCGTCGCCCCGTTCTCGGGCGGCGAGAAGGCACGCCTGGCGCTGGCGCTCATCGTCTGGCGCAAACCCAATCTGCTGCTGCTCGACGAACCCAGCAACCACCTGGACGTGGACACCCGCGAAGCCTTGGCCCGCGCACTGGCGGAATTTCCGGGGAGCGTCCTGCTGGTGTCTCACGACCGCCATCTGCTGCGTACCACGGTGGACGACTTCTGGATCGTGGCCGACGGCCGGGTACAACCCTTCGAGGGGGATCTGGAAGACTACCGGGAATGGCTGCAGCAGCGCACAGCGGACCGAAATCAGGACCGCCGCACGGCAGCGCCCCCTGAAAGGGATCGTAAAGCCGAGAGACGGGAACAGGCGCAGGCGCGCCAGCTCCTGGCGGCACGGCGCAAGCCATTGGAGACACGTCTGAAGAAGGCCGAGGACGCCATGGCGCAGTCCCAGGCGCGCCTGGCGGAGATCAATGCGCTAATGGCCCAAGCGGACTTCTACACCGACGCCTGGCGCGATCGACGCCCCGGGCTGCTCGCCGAGCACGGCGAGCTCACCAAGGCACTTCAGGCCAGCGAGGACGAATGGCTGCAGGTGCAGGCTGAAATCGAAACGCTGGAAGTCTGACCCGCGCCGTCCGGATCGGCGCGAATGCCCCCGTCGACCATTCGACGCCAACGGTCGGCACGGGCATGGACGTCGCCACAGGGCACAGCCGCTTCGAAAGGTTTCCGGAATGTCTACATGAGCAGGCGTCATTAGGACGATGCGGTATAGACTAATGAACGAAAGGCATTAGGACTCGTTCGAATAATTTAATGAGCTTATATTCGTTTGGGTCAGATGAATGGTTTCTTAGAATGTTCAGGTCTTAGTTATCTCACAGAAGATCTGAACACCATGAGCCGCCTCCCCATCCAGTCGATCGAATCCGCCCCTTCCGCCGCCCAGGACCGCCTGCGCGCCGCTGCCCAGGCCAATGGCTTCCTGCCGAACCTGCTCGGCGTGCTGGCCAATGCGCCGACCGCACTGGAAACCTACCAGACCGTCAGCGCAATCAACGCCCGCAACAGCCTCACGGCAACCGAACGCGAGGTGATCCAGATCACCGCGGCGACCTACAACGGTTGCGGTTTCTGCGTCGCAGGACACACCAAGCTTGCCACCAAGAAGCTGCAGCTTCCTCAGGAACTGGTGGACGCGCTGCGAGGCACGCATGCGCTGTCCGACCCCAAACTCAATGCTCTCGCGCAGTTCACGTTGCAGGTGCTGGAGCACAAAGGGCAGGTTTCCGATGCAGCCCTGGCCGCCTTCCGCGGGGCCGGCTACACCGACGGTCAGGTCCTGGAAGTCGTGTTGGGCGTCAGCCTGGCATCGCTGTGCAACTACAGCAACAATCTGGCGCACACGCCGATCAACGCGGAGTTGCAGCCGTACGCCAACGAGCAACTGGCGGCCTACGCGGCTTGATGGGCGCAGAATCATGACGTACCCCGCATTACCCGACGGCCTGTTGCAGGCGGTGGACGAGCTGATCCGTACGCAGCTCGCACCGCGCACGCAAGCCATCGACCATGGCCTCTATCCTGCTGATTTCCTGCGCACACTAGGCCAGATGGGGGGATTCGCCGCGGCACTGCCATCCTCTGAAGGCGGCCTGGGCCTGGGCCTGGCGGTCCAGATCGACCTCGTGGCTCAGGTGGCCCGCACCTGCGGCTCGACCGCCTTCCTGGTCTGGTGTCAGGCCATCTGCGCCTGGTATCTGCATCAGACGCACAATGCCGCGGCCCGCGGACGCTATCTGAAGCCGGTGGCGGCAGGCACCCTGCTCGCCGGGACAGGCATGTCCAACGCCGTCAAACACCTGGCGGGCATCGAACGCATCAATTTGCGCGGGCGCCGCGAAGGCACCGGCTTTATCGTCAACGGGGCGCTGCCCTGGGTCTCCAACCTGGGAGACGACCACCTGCTCATCGTCGCCGCCGAACTGGACGAGGGCGGCTACATCATGTTCGCCGTGCCGCCGCACGCGCCTTCGCTCGCGCTGCGCCCCTGCCCGTCCTTCTCGGGCATGGAGGGCACGGGCACCCTGAACGTCCGGCTGAAAAACGCGTACATCCCGGTTGAGGACGTCCTGGCCGATCCAGATGAATTCGACGCTTACATGAAGCGAATCAAGACAGGCTTCCTGCTCACCCAGGCCGGCATGGGACTGGGCCTGATTCAGGCCAGCGTGGACGCGATCACGGCCAGCAACGCGCGCCTTGCTCACGTCAACCGCTACCTGGACGATCAGGCCGACACCCTGCAGCATGACCTGGATGCCTTGTACAGTGAGATCGACCGCCTGGCCAGCCAGGACCAGGCTGCCCTGCCGCTGGACGTGCTGCGCGTTCGCGCCCGGTCGTCTGAACTTGCCTTGCGGGCTACGCAGTCGGCGGCGCTGCACGCAGGCGCAGCCGGCTACCTGCTGAGCAGCCCTTCGCAGCGGCGACTGCGCGAAGCCTTGTTCGTGGCCATCGTCACACCGGCGCTCAAGCATCTGCGCAAAGAAATCGACGGGCTGGAACACGCCCGGGCGGCAGCCTGAGCATGGCCGCCATTCCTTCGACGCCCGGGCACGCGGATGATGCTTCCCTGTCGGCCGTGCTGAGCGCCCAGGACCTGTCTCTGGGCTACGCACGGGCCGGGAAGACCCCTGCAACCTGCATCCTGCGAGATTTCTCGCTCGAACTGCAGTCGGGGGAAATCGTGGCCATCCTGGGCCCCAGTGGGGTAGGAAAATCGTCACTGCTGCGTACCCTGGCAGGATTGCAACCGGCACAACGCGGCGAAATCCGCATTCAGGGAAGGCGGCTGACCGGCCCTGACCCCATGCTGGGCTTCGTCTTCCAGGACCCTTGCCTGCTGCCGTGGCTCACGCTCGAGGAAAACGTGGGCTTCGGGCTGGACTTTCGCAATCAGCCCCACCTGGACGAGGCACGACGCGGCGAGCGGATCCAGCGCGCCATTTCCGAGGTCGGACTGCTGGCGGCGCGCACACGCTATCCCGACGAGTTGTCGGGCGGGATGGCGCAGCGCACGTCGCTCGCGCGCAGCCTGGCCCGCGCCCCCGAGATTCTGCTGCTCGATGAACCCTTTAGCGCGCTGGACGAGGTCACCCGCAGCGAAATGCAGACGCTGCTGCTGCAAATCACCACGCGTCACCACACCTCTGCGATCCTGGTGACTCACGATATCGACGAGGCTCTCATTCTCGCCGACCGGATTCTGCTCATCGGCGGCCAGCCCGGCCGCCTGATCGGCCAATGGCAACCGGACCGTCCCCATCCCCGTGATGAAACGGACCCTCATCTGACCACGCTGCGCGTGGACATTCTCCAGGCCCTGCGGGCCGCACGCACTTCAAAACTGGCATCATGACATTCAAACCGCTGGATCTTTGCTGCGCCACCGACGACAGCCCACGCACGCGCCGTCGCGAATTTCTCAAACTCTCCGCGCTGTTCACGGCCGGCGGGGCGCTGCCTTTCCTCCAAATGGGTTCCGTGGCGCGCGCCGCGGAGCCCGATGCGCCCGTGCGCATCGGCTATCTGCCCATCACGGATGCGACTCCCCTTCTGGTGGCCCACCACAATGATCTGTTCACCCAACAAGGCCTTCAGGTCGAGACGCCGCGCCGCTTCCGGAGTTGGTCGCAGATCGTGGAGGCCTTCCTGGCCGGGCAGGTCAATGTGGTGCACCTGCTCATGCCCATGACGGTCTGGTCACGCTTCGGCAGCCATTCGCCGGCGAAGGTCGTCGCCTGGAACCACATGGAAGGCTCCTGCCTGACGGTCCTCCCGGACCTGAAGAATGTGTCCGACCTGGGCGGGACCACCGTCGCCATCCCATTCTGGTATTCCGTGCACAACATCGTGCTGCAGGCGCTGCTGCGGGAGTCCGGCCTGGAATTCATCAGCGAGGGGACCCCGACCAAAAAGCAAGTCAAGCTGGTCGTCATGTCGCCAGGGGATATGCTGCCCGCGCTGGGCACTAAACAGATTTCCGGCTATATCGTGGCGGAGCCCTTCAACGCCAAGGCCGAGGAGTTGGGCGTCGGCAAAGTCTGGCGTTTCACGGGCGACATCTGGCGCAATCACGCCTGCTGCGTGGTCACCATGCACGAAAGCGACTTGCAGAAGCGCCCGGAATGGTCCCAGAAGGTCGTCAATGCAATCGTTCAGGCCCAATCCTGGGTGCGTGGCCATCGCGAGGAAACGGTCGACATCCTGGCGCGCGACAACCCTTCCGCCTACACGCCGCACAACCGCTCCACGCTGGCCCGTGTGCTGCTGCCCTCTCCCGAGCGGGATGCGGAATACGCGCGTACCGGTGCGATCGTTCACACGGCGTGGCACGAAAAACGCATCGACTTTCAGCCGTATCCCTTCCCCAGCTACACGGAAAAGCTCGTGGAACTCCTCAAGACCACTTATGTGCTGGGCCAGAACGATTTCCTCAAGACGCTGGATCCAGCCCAGGCGGCGCGTGAACTGGTGGACGAGCGGTACGTCCGCAAGGCCATCGAATCGCACGGCGGCCTGGGGGCGTTCGGCGTCTCCGGCGGCTATACCCGCACCGAAACCTTTGAGGTGACCTGATGGATGCGCGCCTATCCCCGCTGGCGGTCGGCGGCGAAACGCCGGACAAACCCGCCGGGCATTTCAGGCTGGGCGGCCTTGCGTTGAAGCTCACGACAGGGCGGCTCGCACTGAGCCTGAGCGGCGTGCTCGCCCTGCTGTTGCTGTGGGGAGGTGGCATTGCGCTGCTGGGCGACAATCTTGCCATGGCGCGCCTATTCTCACCATTCCAGGCGCTGCCCAGCCTCGTTCATCTGCTGGCGGACAACCAGCTCACGGTACATACCCTCGTGAGCCTCCGCCGGGTGGCGGTCGGCCTGTTCTGGGCACTGTTCTTCGGAGTCCCGATCGGCTTAGCCGTGGGCGCCTCGCGCCGGCTGGAATGCGCCACCGGGGGGGCGTTCCAGTTTCTGCGGATGATCTCGCCACTTTCATGGATGCCGATCGCCGTCATGCTGTTCGGGATCGGCGACGCACCCATCTACTTCCTGCTCAGCTTTGCAGCCGTCTGGCCCATTATTCTGAACACCAGCGCCGGAGTGCGTTCTCTGGACCCGCGCTGGCTCATGCTGGCGCGCAGCCTCAGCGCCACGCGCCGAGAGATCCTCTGGCGGATCGTCATCCCGGGGTCGCTGGGCCATATCCTGACGGGGCTGCGTCTGGCCATCGGCATCGTCTGGATCATCCTGGTACCCTGCGAAATGTTGGGCGTCAGCTCGGGTCTGGGCTATTTCATCCTGGATACCCGGGATCGTCTCGCCTACTCCGAGCTCATGGCCGTCATCGTCCTGATCGGCATCCTGGGCTTCCTGCTGGATGCCACCGCGCAGCGCCTGCACCGGCGCTGGGCACGCGGGCGGGCCTGAGCGGCCACCTCCGTTCGGCACGACTGGTCAGTCCAGGACCTCGAGCTTCGCCACCCCGAGCGCCAGCGTCTTGACACCCGCATCGCGAAATTCGATGCGGGCCTGAGCCTCGCTGCCATTGCCGCTCAGCGACACGACGATGCCCTCGCCAAAGCGGCCGTGGCGCACATTGCCGCCAATGCGGAAACACTGTCCGCCCACGGTAATCCCGGCCGACTGCGTACGGACAGCGCGTGGGGCGAACGCACTTTCCCGATCTCCCTGCCAGCCGCCCAGTCCGCGCCTGAACGCGCCCGCCCATGCCGGCTGCTCACGGTCGGCGCGCTGTCGGGGCGTCAGCCACTTCAGATGCTCTTCCGGAATCTCGTCCAGAAAGCGCGAACGCATGGGATATCGGGTCTGGCCGTGCAACAACCGGCTTTGCGCCAATGTGAGCGTCAGGCGCTCCCGCGCCCGGGTCATGGCCACATACATGAGCCGGCGCTCTTCCTCGAGGCCGCCCGGATCCATCAGGCTGTTCTCATGCGGGAAGAGCCCCTCTTCCAGGCCCGTGATGAAGACCGCATCGAACTCCAGGCCCTTGGCGGCGTGCACGGTCATGAGCTGCACCGCCTCTTCGCCCGCCTGTGCCTGATTGTCGCCCGCCTCCAGAGAGGCGTGGCTGAGGAAAGCGCCCAACGGTGACATCACCTCGGGTGGTCCCGCAGCCGGGTCGTCCGCCGCCAGGGTAGCCGCTGCGGCCAGACCTTCGGGAATGCGCCCCGCCACCAGCCCGGCGTAGCCCGCCTCGGCCACGAACGCCGCTGCCGCGTTGACCAGCTCCTGCAGGTTCTCCAACCGCTCCTGACCCTCGCGCTCCGCGCGATAGAAGGCCTCCAGTCCGCTGGAATGCACGACCTGGCCGATGAGTTCCGGCAAGTCCAGGCTCTGCGCATCATGGGCCAAGCCTTGGATCAATTGAGCAAAACGGCCCAGATTGGCGCCGCCCTTGCCTGCCACATAAGGTGCCGCCTGCGCAAGGCTGATGCCATGCTGGGCAGCCGCATCCGCCTGCTGCTCCAGCGTGCGTACGCCAATGCCTCGCGTGGGGAAGTTCACCACTCGCATCCATGAGGTGTCGTCATGCGGATTGTCGACAAGCCGCAGATACGCCAGTACATGCTTGATTTCCTGGCGCTCGAAGAAGCGCTGGCCACCATAGACCCTATATGGAACGCTGGCCGTAAAAAGCGCATGCTCGATGGGCCGTGACTGTGCGTTGCTGCGATACAGGACGGCAATCTGGTGCGCCGCGCGACCCTCGCGCAACAGAGCGCGGATCTCATCCACCAGCCACTGCGCCTCGAGCGCGTCGGACGGCTGCTCCACCACCCGCAGCAGTTCGCCTTCGCCAGCCTGGGTCCACAGGTTCTTGCCCAGACGATGCTCGTTGTGAGCGATCAGTGTGTTTGCAGCATCCAGGATATGGCCGAAGGATCGATAGTTCTGCTCCAGTCGGATGACATTGCCCTGAGCGTACCGCTGCTCGAAATCAGCCATATTGCCCACGTTGGCGCCGCGAAACGCATAGATGGACTGGTCATCGTCGCCCACCGCAAAGACCGGCGTATCGGCCCCGGCCAGCAACATCAGCCACCGATACTGCAGCACGTTGGTGTCCTGGAATTCATCGACCAGGATATGCCGAAAGCGCCGCTGGTAGTGTTCGCGGATGGACGCCTCGCGGGTCAGCAGTTCGTAGGCTCGAAGCAGCAGTTCGCCGAAGTCCACCACGCCTTCGCGCTCGCATTGGTCCTGATAACGCTGGTACAGATCCGCCAGGCGACGCGTGTGGACGTCGCGCACGTCCATGTCCCCGGGGCGCAGGCCGTCTTCCTTGGCACCGTTTATCACGCGCTGCACGTCACGTGGGGCGAAGCGCTCGTCGTCCACGCCGGCCGCCTTCAGCATGCGCTTGATGGCCGAAAGCTGATCTGCGCTATCCAGGATCTGGAACGTCTGCGGCAAACCGGCTTCCCGGAAATGCGCGCGCAGCAGCCGATTGCAAAGGCCATGGAACGTGCCCACCCACATGCCATGCGTGTGGATCGGCAGCAGCGCCGACAGGCGCGTGAGCATTTCCCGCGCCGCCTTGTTGGTGAAGGTCACCGCCAGCAGCCCGAACGGGCTGATCTGGCCGGTCTGGATGAGCCAGGCCATTCGAGTGGTGAGGACCCGGGTCTTTCCGCTGCCCGCACCAGCCAGCACCAAGGCATGGGCCGCAGGCAGCGTGACTGCCGCCTTCTGTTGCTCGTTCAGACCTTCGATCATAGGGCGTAGCGGCGCAACCGATACGCGAATTGCTCCAGCCCGTCGATGCCGCTCGCCTGGGCCCGCTGACACCAGGCGCGCAAGTCAGCCAGCAGTTGCTCGCTGCTGGCGCTGGAAGACTCCCACAAAGCGGTCAGGTCCTGGCGCATCTGAACCAGCGTGAACAGTGCGGGCGCCAGCGTCAAGGCGCGAGCCATCTGGTCCCGCTCGCCGGGGGCCAGCCGCGCATCGCCTTGGGCCAGCCATTTGCGGCAGCGGCGCAGCAATGCGCGATCACCCCGGCCGCCCGGCAGCTTGAGGGATTTGAGTTCATCTGTCACGGTCGCGCGCACCATGCGGGAATATCGGGCCAGGACCTCGTAGCGATGCGCAATGATGCCCTGGAGCTGGTCCGGACCCAGCGATTCGATGGGTGACCCGTTGTCTTGGAGACGCAGGCGCGGCGCGACCTTGCGCACGGTGACCAGCCCGAAGGCCCGCAGCACGCGGATATAGGCCCACCCCAGGTCGACTTCGTACCATTTGGACGAGAATTTGGCCGAGGTGCCATAGGCATGATGATTGTTATGCAGTTCTTCGCCTCCAATCACCAGCCCCCAGGGAACCACATTCGTGCTGTCGTCGGGACAGGCGAAATTCCGATAACCCCAGGCATGTCCCAGGCCGTTGACCACACCCGCGGCCCAGAACGGAATCCAGGCCATCTGCACGGCCCAGATCGTGAGCCCCACCACACCGAAAAGCACCATGTCGATCACCAACATGGCAAGGATGCCCAGCAGGTTGTGCCTGGAATAGAGCCGCCGTTCAATCCAGTCGTCGGGCGTGCCGTGGCCATAGCGCTTCAGTGTTTCCTGGTTCTTGGCCTCGTCGCGATAGAGTTCGGCACCCCGAAAGAATACCTGGGACAAGCCAAAGACCGCCGGCGAGTGAGGGTCGCCTTCGCGTTCGCATTTGGCATGGTGCTTGCGGTGGATGGCCACCCATTCCTTGGTGACCATGCCGGTGGTGAACCAAAGCCAGAAGCGCAGGAAATGCGCCAGCGCCGGGTGCAGATCCAGCCCGCGATGCGCCTGGCACCGATGCAGATACAACGTGACGGCGATGATCGTAATGTGCGTGAGCACCAGCGTGACGATCACCAGCACCCAGGGGCTCAATTGCAGCACCCCGCCCTGAAGAAGAGAAAACCAGGTATTCATTGCCATCCGGCCAGCGTCCAGGAAGTTCGAAAATGCACGTTCCAGTTTAACGTAGCCGACAGCCGGCCGTCAGGATTCGTTACGGCGGCACGGGTTAATCCTGAGGGTCCGAGGCAGTCTGGGGATCCGATTCAGCGGGCGCCGCGGACCGCTCCTCCGGAGTTTCGCCAGGGGTCTCGCCGCCGGCCTGAACCGGCGCGGCTTCCGCCCGCTGCATCACGGCCGCAAAAAAACCGTCCGTGCCATGGACGTCCGGACGCAGGCGCAGATAGGTTCCATCCAGCGACAGCGGGATATCGCGTTCGGCCAACACCTTGCCCGCATCCAGCAGCGAAAATTCCGGATGCTCGGCCAGAAAGGCTTCAACCTGCTGTTCGTTTTCCTCCGGCAGGACGCTGCAGCTTCCATACACCAGGCGCCCGCCCGGACGCACGCAGGCGGCCGCCTCGCGCAGGATGGCGGCCTGCGTGGCGCACAACTGCGTCAGCGCTTCAGGATGCTGGCGCCACTTCAGGTCCGGGTTGCGCCGCAGCGTTCCCAGTCCGCTGCAGGGCGCATCCACCAGGACGCGATGCGCCTTGCCGCGCAGCCGGTGCACCCGTTGATCGTGACGTTCGGAAATCACGACCGGCACCACGTTGGACAGGCCGCTGCGCGCGAAGCGCGGCTTGGCGCGCGCCAGGCGGGCTGCCGACACATCAAAGGCATAGAGTCGGCCTGTCGAACGCATGAGCGCGCCCAGCAGCAAGGTCTTGCCGCCAGCGCCCGCGCAGAAGTCGATCACCATCTCGCCACGCCGGGGCGAAACCAGGGCGGCCAGCAACTGGCTGCCTTCGTCCTGGACTTCAATCTCGCCGCGTTCGAAGGCTCCCCAGCGATTGATCGGCGGACGTCCCTGGATGCGCACCCCCCAGGGCGAATAGCGGGTGGGCTGGGCATGCCAACGTGCCTCCGGGCCCTGCTCCCAGGCCTGCAGCAGCGCCGCCCGGTCGATCTTCAGCGGATTCACTCGCAAATCCAGCGGCGCGGGCTGATTGAGGGCCTGCAGCAGCGATTCCACGTTTTCGATATCGGCCAGCCGCGCCTCCAGCCAATCCGGGACGCTGTAGCGCACGGCCCGAGGCAAACCCGCCGGTGAAAACGCCTCGATGTGGTCCAGCCAGTGGCGCTCCTGATCGTCGAGCCCGGTATCCAGCGTCTCGCGTGGCCAGACCGACGCCAGCCCGAGTATCGCCAGGCGGCGTGCGGCGGCACCGGTGCCGCTCTCGGCCAAGTGGCGGTACCGCCGCAAGTGCCGCAGTACGTCGAATACCGCCTCCGCGATTTCGCCGCGATCCCTCAGGCCGGCATTGCTGTGCCCGCGAAACCAGTGCGACAGGACCGCATCGGCCGGATACTGCCATTGCAGAATCTCGCCCAGCACCTGCCGCACCTGTTCGATGCGTGCGGCCGCCACGATATAGGGCCGCCGGGCAGGCGCCTGCGCTACCACCGCCGAAAGGCGGCGATCCGCATCCGGCCGAGGGCGAGGGCCGGTTCGCGGGCGGGAAGCGGCCCCGCTCGCGGAGCTTCGGGGCGAGGACGCGCGGCGTCGCCCGCCTGCTCGCTTGTCATCCATGGTCATGGCAATCCTGTTCGTGAAACTGTGTGGGGCCCAGCCAGGCCCGATGCGGCTCGCCTTCGACCAGCACCCGGCCATCCGGCATCAGGCGCACTCTCCGCCAGGCGAGCCAGCGCAGTACCTGGGTGTAGATTCGATGCTCGACCGGCAAGAGGCGGTCGGCCAGGCGCTCCGGCGTGTCGTCAGCCAGCACCGGAATCGTCGCTTGCGCAATGATGGGGCCATGATCCAGTTCCGGCGTCACGAAGTGCACCGTGCACCCGTGCCACTGGACACCCTGGGCCAGCGCCCGGGCATGCGTATGCAGGCCGGGAAAAGCCGGCAACAACGACGGATGGATATTGACGATGCGTCCCTCGAACCGACGCACCAGTTCGTCGCCCAATACCCGCATGAATCCCGCAAGCAGAATGTAGTCCGGCGCGAGCTGCTCCAGACGGGCACGCAAGGCCGCATCGAACGCCGGACGGCCGTCAAAGCCGACGTGGGCCAGCACATCGGTCGGCAGGCCGCGTTCGCGCGCCCAGGCCAGCCCAGCCGCATCGGCGCGATTGGAGAGAACCGTGCAGATCTCGACCGGCAGGTCCTCGGCCAGGGCAGCCTGGACCAGCGACTGCATGTTGGAGCCTCGTCCCGAAATCAGAATCGCCACCCGCACCCGAGACCGGTCGGGGCCGGACGGCCCGCCAGCCAGATGGTTTGCAGTGGGATGCGCCATGCGCAGGCTCTCCGGCATAAAATTCACACGAAAGCTGAAATTGTAAACTGTTGCGCGTGAAGCCTACCGTTCCCCGTTTGTATCGCACCCTGCCCCGCCACGACTCGACGGCGCCCAGCGCCGTCACCATCGGCAACTTCGACGGTGTGCACCGGGGCCACCAGGCCATCCTGTCCGAACTCCGGCGAGCTGCTTCGGATCGAGGCCTGCTGCCGACCGTGATGACGTTCACTCCGCACCCCAGGGCCTTCTTCGCCCACCGGGGCCAGCGTCCCGAACTCATTCCGACTCAGATCAGCGGCCTGCGCGACAAGATCCTGCTGCTGGCCGAACAGGGAATCGGCCAGGTCGTGATCCAGCGATTCGATCAGCACCTGGCCGACATGAGCGCCGAGGACTTCATTCGCAAGCTGCTGGTCCGGGGCCTGAATACCCGCTGGCTGCTGGTGGGCGAAGACTTCCGCTACGGCCACAAACGCACCGGCGACATCGCCTTGCTGCGGCGCCTGGGCGATGAGTGCGGCTTCGCCGTCCGGACGCTGGCCGACGTGGGCGACGTCCACGGCCAGAGAATTTCGAGTTCCGCACTCAGGACGGCCCTGGCGGTCGGCAATCTGGCGCGCAGCCAGGAGCTGTTGGGCCGCAGCTATCGAATCAGCGGCCACGTGATTCACGGGCGCAAGCTGGGACGCGACCTGGGTTTCCCCACACTGAACATGCGGGTCCCGGCTCCTTGCGCCGCACGCTCGGGCATCTACGTCGTACGCGTCCACGGCCTGGGCGAGAAGGCCCTGCCCGGCGTCGCCAGCCTAGGTGTGCGCCCAACGATCGCCGATCATGGAGCCCTGTTGCTGGAGACGCACATCCTGGATCGGTCCGTTGACGCCTACGGTAAACTGGTATGCGTCGAATTCCTCGAATTTCTGCGCGACGAGGAATCATTCCCCGATTTGATGACCCTGACCGCCGCGATCCGCCAGGATGCGCAAGGCGCTCGTGACTATTTTGCCTCCCATGGACTATAGAGACACACTGAACCTGCCCGATACCCCCTTCCCGATGCGAGGCAATCTCGCCAAGCGGGAGCCTGGCTGGATCGACGCCTGGGAGAAAAACGGAATCTATGCCGCGATCCGGACCGCCGCGCACGGCCGCCCGAAATTCGTGCTGCACGACGGGCCGCCCTATGCCAACGGCGACATCCACATCGGCCACGCCGTGAACAAGATCCTGAAGGACATCATCGTCAAGAGCCGCGACATGGCGGGTTTCGACGCCCAGTACATTCCGGGCTGGGACTGCCACGGCATGCCGATCGAGATCCAGATCGAAAAGAAGTTCGGCAAGCACCTGCCGGTTGCCGAGGTGCAGGCCAAGGCCCGCGCCTACGCATCCGAACAGATCGAACGCCAGCGCAAGGACTTCAAGCGGCTGGGCGTCCTGGCCGAATGGGACAACCCTTATCTGACCATGAACCACAGCAACGAGGCCGATGAGCTCCGTGCGCTGGCGCGCATCATGGAAAAGGGGTTCGTCTTCCGCGGATTGAAACCGGTGAACTGGTGCTTCGACTGCGGCTCGGCGCTGGCGGAAGCCGAAGTGGAATACGCCGACCGCAAGGACACCTCGGTGGACGTGGCCTTCGCCTTCGATGACCGGGCGGCCGTGGCGCGGGCTTTTGGCCTGCCCGGCGAAGTCGATGCCGGTGCCATCGTGATCTGGACTACCACACCGTGGACGCTGCCGGCCAACCAGGCTCTGAACCTGCATCCCGAACACGAGTACGCGCTGGTGCGGCTGGCGCAACCGTTGCCCACGGGGCCGCTGCTGCTGCTCGCCGCCGAATTGGTGGAATCGTGCCTGAAGCGCTGGAACCTCCAGGGGGACATCATCGCCCGCGCCCCCGGCCAGGCGCTGGCCGGACTGACTTTCCGGCACCCGCTCCATGACGTGGATCCCGGATACCGGCGTCTTTCGCCCGTTTATCTGGGCGATTACGTCACGCTGGAGTCGGGTACGGGGGTCGTCCATTCCTCGCCCGCCTACGGCGTGGAAGACTTCCAGTCCTGCAAGGCAAACGGGATGGCGGACGCCGATATCCTGAACCCGGTCATGGGAAACGGCCACTACACGGAAAGCCTGCCGCTCTTTGGCGGGGAACTGATCTGGAAGGCAAACCCCCACATCGTGGATGCGCTGCGCGCGGCCGGCTCCCTGGTACAGGCCCAGTCCCATACCCACAGCTACATGCACTGCTGGCGTCACAAGACGCCCATCATCTACCGCGCGACCAGTCAGTGGTTTGCCGGCATGGACATCCGACCCTCCTCCGGGCCGACCCTGCGGGAAATGGCGCTCAAGGGCGTGGACGATACCGCGTTCTACCCGGCCTGGGGGCGAGCGCGCCTGCACGCCATGATCGCCAACCGCCCCGACTGGACGCTCTCGCGTCAGCGGCAATGGGGCGTCCCCATGGCATTTTTCGTACACAGAGAAACCGGTGCGCTGCATCCGCACACGCCCGAACTGCTTGAAAAGGTCGCCGATCGAGTGGAGCGCGAGGGCATCGAGGCCTGGCAGCGCCTGGATCCCCACGACCTGCTGGGCGACGAGGCGGACCAGTACGAAAAGAACCGCGACACGCTGGACGTGTGGTTCGACTCCGGCACCACGCACGCCACCGTGCTCGGGGGCCAGGATCACGACCTGAAGGGCTCGCACGCCCGGCAACTGGCCTGGCCGGCGGACCTTTACCTGGAAGGTTCCGACCAGCATCGCGGCTGGTTTCACTCCTCACTGCTCACAGGCTGCATGCTCTACGGCCGGGCGCCCTACAAGGCCTTGCTCACCCACGGTTTCGTGGTCGACGGCGAAGGCAAGAAGATGAGCAAATCCGTGGGCAACGTGATCTACCCACAGGAAATCGCCAATTCACTGGGTGCGGAAATCCTGCGGCTGTGGACCGCATCTACCGACTACTCTGGCGAACTCTCGATCTCCAAGCAGATCCTGGACCGCGTGGTGGAATCGTATCGGCGCATCCGGAATACGCTGAAGTTCCTGCTGGGAAACCTTGCCGATTTCGACTTTGCGTCGCAGGCGGTGGCCCCCGAGTCGCTGCTGGAAATAGACCGGTATGCGCTCCAGATGACGGCTGCCATGCAGGCCGAGGTTCTCGCTGCATACGAACATTACGAATTCCATACGGCCATCAACCGTCTGCAAATCTTCTGCTCGGAAGATCTGGGCGCGTTCTATCTGGACATCCTGAAGGACCGGCTCTATACGACCGCCCAGGACAGCCATGCGCGCCGGGCTGCGCAAACGGCCCTGTACCACGTCACACACGCTCTGCTGAAACTGCTGGCGCCGATTTTGTCCTTCACCGTCGAAGAAGCCTGGGCGGACCTGAATGGAACCCCGGCGTCGGCGACGATCTTCACCGAGCTGTTTCACGTGATTCCGGTGCCGGACGACGGCGAGGCGCTGGTCCGGCGCTGGAGCCGCCTGCGCGACATTCGCGCCGAAACCACCCGCGAGATCGAAGCCGTGCGCAGCCGCGGGGAGCTCGGCTCCTCACTGGCGGCCGAGATTGATTACTACGCCTCCGGCGACGATCTGGCGTTGCTGCAAAGCCTGGCAGACGATCTGCGCTTTGTCATGCTGGTATCCCGAGCGGACGTGCATGCCGATGACGGCGCATTGCGCACGGCCGTGCATGCCACTACCCATGCAAAGTGCGCACGCTGCTGGCACCACCGCGCCGATGTCGGTCGCGACGCCGACCATCCCGAGCTCTGCGGACGATGCGTGAGCAACCTGTTCGGCCGCGGGGAGGCCCGTGAGCACGCCTGATCGGGATGGCCCAGGGCGCGGTGAACGCCTGCGCAGTCTGGCGGGCTGGCTGTGCGCGGCGCTGGCGGTCATTGCCCTGGACCAGATCGCCAAGTTCTTCATCGTGCAATCCCTGAGTTACGCTCAGCGTATTCCGGTGCTGCCGTTTTTCGACATCACGCTGCTGTTCAACACCGGCGCGGCCTTCAGCTTCCTGGCCGACGGCGGAGGCGGGCAACGCTGGCTCTTCACCGGCCTGGCGCTGGCGGCGGCCGTCTTCATCACCGGCTGGCTGTATCGCCATCCCCGCCAGCCGCTTCTATGTACCGCGCTGGCCAGTATCATGGGAGGTGCGCTGGGAAACGGAATCGACCGGATGCTCCATGGGCACGTGGTCGACTTCCTGCTGTTCTACTGGCGGGACTGGTTTTTTCCAGCATTCAACGTGGCGGACATTGCCATCACCTGCGGGGCCGGGCTGCTGATCCTGGACGAAGTCCTGCGCGGGCGGCACAGACCCGCTTCCTGAGGAGAGCTTCATGGCGGAGCTGACCGGCAAACGCATCATCCTGGGGCTGACGGGCGGAGTCGCCTGCTACAAATCGGCGGAACTGCTGCGCCGGATGCAGGACGAGGGTGCCATCGTGGACGTGGTCATGACACACGCCGCCACGCGCTTCATCACTCCCGTCACCTTCCAGGCTCTGTCGGGGCGCCCCGTCTGGGAGGACGCCTTCGACACGCGCATGGGCAACGCCATGGCTCACATCAACCTGAGCCGGGGCGCGGACGCCATCCTGATCGTGCCAGCCAGCACCGACTTTCTGGCAAAGCTGGCCCACGGCCTGGCCGACGACCTGCTCTCGACGTTGTGCGTGGCGCGCGGCGCGGTACCGCTGCTGGCGGCTCCGGCCATGAATCATGAGATGTGGACCCACCCGGCCACGCAGCGCAACGCGGCCCAACTGCGGGCCGACGGCGTGACGCTCATCGGGCCGGCCGCGGGAATGCAGGCCTGCGGTGAATCGGGATCGGGCCGCATGGTCGAACCGGACCGGATCCTGCAGGCGCTCATTGCCTCTTTCCAGCCCAAGGTCCTGGCGGGAAAGCGGATGTTGATCACGGCCGGCCCCACCAGCGAGGCCATCGATCCGGTACGCGTGTTGACCAACCGCTCATCCGGGCGCATGGGCTACGCGATCGCCCAGGCGGCTGCCGAGGCAGGCGCATGCGTCACGCTGGTGTCCGGACCCACGGCCCTCGCCAGCCCGGACCAGGTCCAGCGCATCGAAGTGTTCAGTGCGACCGACATGCATGCCGCCGTGATGGCCCGGATCACAGACCAGGACCTCTTCGTCGCCGTCGCCGCCGTGGCAGATTGGGGCATCGCCAACCCCTCGTCGACCAAGCTGAAGAAATCGGACGCCTCCACCCCGCCGCACATTGATTTCGTGCAGAACCCCGACATCCTGGCTGAAGTCGCTGCGCTTCCCCACGCCCCCTGGTGCGTGGGATTCGCCGCCGAAACGGACCACCTGCACGAGCACGCACAAGCCAAACGGGCGCGCAAGCGTATTCCGGTGATCGTGGGCAATCTGGCGCAGCAGGCCATGAATGCCGAGAACACCGCACTCACCATCTTTGACGACGCAGGCGCACACCCGCTGCCGCTACAGCCCAAACGTCAGGCCGCCCGCGATCTGGTGGGCTGGATCGCCGGGCACATGCCTCGCTGACCGTTCCGGGCGCCCACCCGCCACCTCTCTATTCCCGCACAGTCACCGCCATGCAACGACGACTCATCCAGGCCCGCATCGTCAACCCGCTGCTGGGCTCCAGCGCCCTTCCTTTGCCCGACTATGCGACCGACGGTTCGGCCGCCATGGATCTGCGCGCCTGTCTGGAACAGCCCTGCACGCTGGCGCCGGGCGAGCGCTTGCCGGTGCCTACCGGCCTGGCGTTGGACATGCGCGATCCGGGCCTGGTCGCCATCGTGGCCTCTCGCTCCGGTCTGTCGCTGAAACACGGCATCCGCGTCGCGCAAGGTATCGGCGTGATCGATGCCGACTATCACGGCGAAATCCGCGTGCTGTTGACGAACGACGGGACGTCTGCTTATGAGATCCAGCCAGGCGAGCGTATTGCACAACTCCTTTTTCAACCGGTGATCCAGGTGCGTCTGCACGTGGTCGAGCAGTTCGACACCCCGACACAGCGCGGCGAAGGCGGATTCGGCAGCACCGGTCGCCACTGACGCGGCCTGCCCGACACACGGCAACGAACCGGCATCGCGTGTTTCCGTTTGGTGGCCGTCGGGGCGACGCACTAGGTATTTTCACCGGTTGTACTGATTTTTAGCTGTTGGTTATACTTCGCGGATTCTCCGGGTTGTTCTTTAGGTTCTACTCCGCTGGCGCACTATGTCGCGGTCCCGGTTGAACCGGTTAACCCTAGCGATCGGCTTCGGGAAGACCATCATGGCAGGCCTACCGACATGCCGATATATTTGTTGTATATCTGTTGTTCCTGGATCCGTTCAAAGGAGAATCCAAATATGAGCAGGCTGACACAACTCACGACCCTGACGGCAGCGGTCTTGCTGGCCATGGGCGCCGGCACCGCATCGGCCGCAAGCGGTCCGATCAAGATCGGCGTTCAAGCGCCCATCACCGGCGAATACGCGGCCGAAGGCCAGGGCATCCAGAACGGCGTGAAACTGCTGGTCGACCAGCAGAACAAAGCGGGCGGCCTGCTGGGGCGCAAGATCCAGGTCACCGTATGCGACGACGAAGGCAAGGCCGCCCAAGCCGCCATCTGCGGCCGCAAGCTGGTCAATGAAGGCGTCATCGCCGTGATCGGCACCTATACCAGCGGCGCGGCACTGGCTGCCGCTCCGATCTACTCGGCTGCCAACGTCATCCAGACTTCCGACGGTACCAGCGACGAACTCACCCAGAAGGGCTGGAAGACGTTCTTCCGCAATGCGCCGCCCAACAGCGACGAAGCCGAATTCACGGCCAAATACCTGGTCAACGTCAAGCAGTACAAGCGCATCGCCATCCTGAGCGATCACTCCAGCTACGCCACAGGTCTGGCAAAAGCCACGACGAAGTCCATCGAGGCGCTGCATGGCAACATCGTGGCCAACGACTTCATCAACGCGGGCACTCAGGACTACAGCGCCGTGCTGACCAAGGTCAAGTCCAAGAACCCCGACATCCTGTACTTCTCGGGCTACTACACGGACGGCGGCCTGATCCGTGCGCAAATGAAGCAGCTCGGCATGGATGCCGTGTTCGTGGGTGGCGACGCCAATCAGAACGCCGCCTTTGCCAAGATCGCCGGCAACGCCGCCCAGGGTGCAGTGATCATCAACGTGCCCGCCCCGGAAAACCTGCCTTACCCGGAAGCCAAGACATTCCTGGCGGACTACACCAAGACCTTTGGCTCGGCGCCTCCCAGTATCTACACCTTCACCAACGCAGACGGTCTGCGCGCGGTCTTTGCGGCCATCGAAGCCACGAAGAGCACCGACACGGCCAAGCTCATTCCGTGGCTGCATGACATGAAGGAACCGTTTGCCGGCCTCACGGGCCCCTTCAAGTGGGATGCGAAGGGCGAACGGATCGGCAGCCCGATGTCCGCGTTCGAAGTCGAATCCGACGGCACCTACCGGACCATCTACCCGACGAACTGATTTCGTCCTGACCTTGCGCCCGCATCCGCTCCGGATTGCGGGCGCGGTTTTCTACAGCTCTGACCGGGCCCACGCGGCCCGCAAGCACTCTATGGGAACGCGTCCATGGACTTTGTCCTCCAGCAATTCATCAACGGGGTGACGGTCGGCGGCATCTACGCGCTGATTGCCCTTGGCTACACAATGGTCTATGGGGTGCTGAAGATGATCAACTTCGCCCACGGTGATCTCTGCATCATGGGCGCCTTCATCGGGCTGACGACGCTGACTTCCGGCGTCTTCGGCGGGCTTCCCACACCAGTACTGCTGGCGCTGGCTTTCCTGATCGCAATGATCGTGGTGGGTGTGGCCGGCACGCTGCTCGACCAACTCGCCTACAAGCCGCTACGCAAGGCTCACCGTCTCTCGGCCGTCGTGTCCGCACTGGGAGCGTCGATGCTGATCGAGAATGGGCTGATGCTCATCTGGGGCCCGAACGTGCGGGTGTTTCCGAGCAACATCCTGCCCACGACCACGTGGCAAATCGGCGGGGCCTACCTGAGTTTCGTTCAGCTGGTCATCATTGCCGGCGCCTTCATCCTGATGGCCGCCTTGTACTTCTTCGTGCATCATACCCGTCTCGGGACCGCCATCCGCGCCACGGCCATCGATCAGGACGCGGCACGGCTCATGGGCATCAACGTGAACCGCGTGATTGCCCTGGTCTTCATCATCGGGCCGGTGCTGGGTGCCATCGGTGGACTGTTCGTCGGCCTCTACTATCGCCAGACCTACTTCACGATGGGCTGGTCCTACGGCCTGAGCGCCTTCATCGCAGCCATCATCGGCGGGATCGGCAACATCCCGGGCGCCATGCTGGGCGGGTTGGTCCTGGGCCTGTTCAACGCCTTCGGCGCCGGATACATCTCCAGTTCCTGGCAGGATGCCATCACGTTCCTGCTGCTGATCGCGATCCTGCTGGTGCGGCCCTCCGGACTGCTCGGCGAACGCGTGGCCGAAAAGGTGTAAGTCATGGATACTCCAGTGAATTCCCAGACCCCTGCCTCTTCCGCGGCCCCCAGGATTTCAACCGTCGCGCGGACGCTGCGCATCCTCGGCCCTTTGCTCTGGTTGCTGGGTCTGGCGATTCCCTCGCTCTTTCCGCCCGCGTGGATCACCATCGGCGGCATCTTCGCCATCTATTCCATCGTCGCGCTGTCGCAGGACATCGTGCTGGGCCGGGCGGGCATGTACGACATGGGCCACGCCGTCTTCTTCGGGATCGGCGCCTACACCAGTGCGATCCTGTCACTGAGCTTCAACTGGCCCATCCTGTGGACGATACCCGTGGCGATCGCCCTGTCGGCGGCCCTGGGAGCCATCCTGTCGGCACCCATCGTCAAGCTGCGAGGCGACTACCTGCTGGTAGTGACCATTGGATTCAATGCGATCTTTGTGCTGGCCATGCAGAACAACGTCTTCGGGATCACCGGCGGAGCCGACGGCCTCTTCGGCGTCAGCGGCCCTTCCGTATTTGGCCAGACGTTCGGCTCCCAAAGCGAGCTGTTCTACCTGAATTGGGTGGTGCTGGCGATCGTCCTGTGGCTGATGCGAAATCTGGACCGTTCGGCGCTGGGCCGCACCTTCCGCTACATCAAGTATGACGAACTGGCGGCAACGACGTTGGGGGTCAACGCGCGCGGCTACAAGGTGGCGGCCTTTGCATTGGCGGCCGCAATCGCGGGGCTCGCCGGCACCCTGTTTGCCATGCAGCTCTCGGCCGTCAGCCCGGGCTCGTTCCAGTTCACGGACTCGGTCGTCCTCTTCGCCATCGTCCTGGTGGGCGGACAGGCATCCGTGCCGGGCGTGCTGCTCGGTACCGCCATGATGTTCGTGGTGCCGCAGATCTTCACCGATCTGGCCCAATACCGCTACCTTGCCTTCGGGATCGCCATGATTCTTGTCATGATACTCAGGCCGCAGGGCATCTGGCCCGCCCGCAAGGGGGCCTTATGAAAGCCCCCTCCTCGGTCGGAAACCCGACGGCGTCCGCGCCGGAGACGCTGCTCGAACTCGACGGTATCGGTATCAGCTTCGGCGGGCTGAGAGCTGTCGATGACCTCAGTTTCAGCGTGCGTCGTGGCGAGATCGTGGGTCTCATTGGCCCCAATGGTGCCGGCAAGACGACTGTCTTCAACATGATCACAGGCGTCTACCGCCCCACCGACGGCCATATCCGCTGGCACGGCAAGGACATCACCGGCCTGGCGCCGCACCGGATCGCGGCGGCCGGCGTGCGCAGGACATTCCAGACGATCCGGCTGTTTTCGGACATGACCGTGCTGGAAAACGTGGTCGCCGGCGAACATCTGCAGATCCGGCAGAAATGGTGGCAGGGACTGCTGAACACCGCGGCCCAGCGCCGCGAGGAACGCGAGCTGATTGAGCGCGCCAATGCCGTGCTGCAGCAGCTCGACCTGCTGGACGTCGCGCATGAAATGGCGACTTCCCTGCCCTATGGGGCACAGCGCCGCGTCGAGATGGCGCGCACGCTGGTGGCCAAACCGGAACTCGTCATTCTGGACGAGCCGGCCGCCGGTTTGAACGAACTGGAATCTGCCGCCCTGAACGACACGATCCGGGCGATTCGTGATGCGGGGATCACGGTCATTCTCGTGGAACACGACATGAGCGTGGTGATGAGCGTCACGGACAGCATCGTGGTCATCAATTTCGGCAAGAAGATCGCGGAGGGCAAGCCCGAAGACATCCGCGCCAACCCTCTGGTGATCGAGGCCTATCTGGGCCAGGACGACGACGAAGACGATCCGCTGATGACAGCCGTACATCAAGGCCAGGTGACGCCATGACGCATTTGCTTGAAATCGAGGACCTGCGGGTCAACTATGGCCATATTCAGGCACTCAAGGGCATCTCGCTGCACGTGGATGAACGTGAGGTCGTGGCCATCCTGGGCGCAAACGGGGCCGGCAAGACGACGTTGATGCGCACCTTGAGCGGCTTGATCGCGCCAAAATCAGGGAAGGTTTCCTTTGCGGGCCACGAGACCACGCACCTGGGCGCTGATCGCATCGTGCGGCTGGGCATCGGGCAATCCCCGGAGGGCCGCCGGGTCTTCGGAACGCTGTCGGTCGAAGAAAACCTCCGCATGGGCGGTTTCACCCGCCCTCCCGCCGAGATCAGCGAAAGCTGCGAGCACGTCTACAGGATCTTCCCGCGCCTGCAGGAACGGCGCGCGCAACTGGCCGGGACGCTATCGGGTGGCGAACAGCAGATGCTGGCCATCGGCCGGGCCCTGGTCACAAAGCCCCGTCTGCTGCTGCTGGACGAGCCCAGCCTGGGGTTGGCGCCCATTATCGTGCGCAACATTTTTCAGGTGCTGCGCGACGTGCGCGACACGGGCGTCACCATCCTGATCGTGGAACAGAACGCCCGCATGGCGCTGAAGCTCGCGGACCGTGGCTACGTGCTGGAAGTCGGAAAGCTGTCCCACGAGGGCCCGGCCCGCGAGTTGCTGGCCTCCCCGGAGATTCAGGCGGCGTATCTGGGGCATTGAAGGTGCGGCGCTACCGGCTGGCCGAGACGGTAAAGGCGCCCAGGGCCGGGCTTGCAAGCCCGGCCCGTTCGCCAGGCTAATGAAGGTCCGCAGGGCCAGCGGCTTGCCATGATCGTAAAGGCACCCGGGGCCGGGCTTGCAAGCCCGGCCCGTTCGCCAGGCTAATGAAGGTCCGCAGGGCCAGCGGCTTGCCATGATCGTAAAGGCACCCGGGGCCGGGCTTGCAAGCCCGGCCCGTTCGCCAGGCTAATGAAGGTCCGCAGGGACCTTCATTAGTCCAGGCTCACCCCACCATCATGAGGGTGGCGTTGCCGCCGGCGGCCGCGGTGTTGATGCACACCGATACCTCGCGTACCAGCATCTCGAGCGGGTATACCGCACCGGCGGCCAGCTCGTCGGAACGCCGGGCGACAACAGGAACGATGGGGCCGGCGCGATCGGCCACGTGTTGCGTCAGATGCAGCAGATCGTCGCCATCGCCCTCGAACAGCACGGCCTGGTAATCCGCCGTGGCGACCTCGTCAGCCGCCACCCAGTCCGGTGTCGGCCCGGCATCCGCGAACTGATACAGCGCGCGGGCAGACGCGGAGTCCATACACAGCATGCTGTTGCCGCTCCGGCGGCAGGCGTCGCGCTGTGCTCGTGCGCCAGCCGGTGTGGCCGCCTGGCACAGCACGACGCCGCGCGGCTTGAGGCGATAGAGGTTGCTCTCACCGGTGGGCCCCGGCAATTCGAGCGCGGCTGTGGAATCTCCAACCCCCGCCAGCGGCAGATCCGTCGGTCCCGAGGCCAACAGCCGGTGCAGGTAGAGCGGCCCGCCGGCCTTGGGGCCGGTGCCCGACAGGCCTTCGCCGCCAAATGGCTGCACACCGACCGTGGCGCCTACGATATTGCGATTGACGTAGATGTTTCCCGCCCGGATGCGATCGGTCACATGATGAACGGTTTCGTCCAGTCGCGTATGCACACCGAACGTCAGGCCATAGCCACGTCCGTTGATCTCATCGATGACACGATCCAGGTCCTCGCGCTGATAGCGCAGCACGTGCAGCACTGGGCCGAAGACCTCGCGTTCCAGTTCCCCCACGTCGGTGATTTCGATCAGGGTGGGGGCGACGAACGTGCCGTGGCGCGTCTGCTCCGCCTCCAGTTCTCGTCGCGCCACGGGGTGCCCGGACGTCTGCATGGCCGCCACGTGCTTCTCGATGACGCTTTGTGCCTGGGCATCGATGACCGGGCCGATATCGGTGGACAGCAGATCCGGCCGCCCTACCCTCAGCTCCTGCAACGCGCCGCGCAGCATGGTCAGTGTGCGATCGGCGCAGTCTTCCTGCACGCACAGCACTCTGAGGGCCGAGCAGCGCTGGCCCGCCGAATCGAAAGCGGAGCTGAGAACGTCGTAGACGACCTGCTCGGTGAGCGCCGAGGAATCCACGATAAGGGCATTCTGGCCCCCCGTCTCGGCAATCAGCGGGACTGGACGACCTGTAGGATCCAGGCGTTTTGCCAAGGTGGCCGCGATGAGTTTCGCGACCTCTGTGGAGCCCGTGAACATGACGCCGCGAATCGCTGGACTCGCCACCAGCGCGGCTCCCACCGTTTCGCCCTGTCCGGGCAGCAGTTGCACGGCGGCCGCCGGGACGCCCGCACGATGCAGCACCGATACCCCGTACGCCGCAATCAGGTTGGTCTGCTCGGCCGGTTTGGCCAGAACGACGTTCCCGGCGGCCAGAGCCGCACTGATCTGGCCAGTGAAGATCGCCAGTGGGAAATTCCACGGACTGATGCACAGCACCGGCCCCAGCGGCCGATGCGTGTCGTTGGAAAACTCGGCTTCGATGCGGGCGGCATAGTAGCGCAGAAAATCCACCGCTTCCCGTACTTCGGAAATCGCATTCGGATAGGACTTCCCGGCCTCGCGCACGATGAGCCCTATGGTGGTCTGCATCTCGGCTTCCATGATCTGGGCCGCATGCCGCAGGCACTGGGCGCGATCGGACACGGGGGTGGCCGCCCAGATGGGCGCGGCATACTCGGCGCGGCGCAATGCGGTCTGCACGTCGCCGTCGTTCGCCTCGATCAGCATTCCGACCTGATCGCGGTGATCCGCAGGGTTCAGGACCGGCCGGGCGCCGGCCGGGTCCCAGTCCCCGGCCGGCGCGGCACGCCACTCCTGAGTGCCGCTGGCCAGGAGCGCGGCCGCCAGAGAGCCGAGGCGATGTTCGTTGCTGAGGTCCAGGCCGGCCGAGTTGAGGCGATGATCACCTCGCGACCGATACAGGTCGCGCGGAAGAGGAATCCGATCATGCGCCGCGCCCAGCGGCTGGATGGCGCGCGCCTTGGTCACCGGGTCCGCCACCAGCCCATCGACCGGAATGCTCCTGTCCCCGATCTGGTTGACAAAAGACGTGTTGGCGCCGTTTTCCAGGAGGCGGCGCACCAGATAGGCCAGCAGCGTTTCATGGGTCCCCACCGGAGCATAGATCCGGCAAGGCCGGTTCAGCCTGCCCTTGGAGACGGGACCGACGACCTCCTCGTACAGCGCCTCGCCCATGCCGTGCAGACACTGGAATTCATACTGCCCGGGATAGTAATTCTCGCCAGCGAGGTAATAGATCGACGCCATGGTCTGCGCGTTGTGGGTCGCAAACTGCGGAAAGACCGCCTCGGGAGCCGACAACAACTTGCGGGCACAGGCGAGATACGACACATCGGTGTGAACCTTGCGCGTATAGACCGGATAGCCTTCCAGGCCATCGACTTGCGCACGCTTGATCTCCGAGTCCCAATAGGCGCCTTTGACCAGTCGGACCATCAGGCGATGCTTGCTGCGGCGCGCCAGATCGATCAGGAAGTCAATCACGAAGGGACAGCGCTTCTGATAGGCCTGGACCACGAAGCCGATGCCGTTCCAACCGCGCAAGCGCTCGTCAAAGCACATCGCCTCCAGCAGGTCCAGTGACAGCTCCAGGCGATCGGCTTCTTCGGCATCGATATTCAAACCGATGTCGTAATGGCGGGCCAGAACGGCAAGCTCCAGCATGCGGGGCAGCAATTCCCCCATGGCACGATCCCGTTGTGCACGGGCATAGCGCGGATGCAGCGCCGAAAGCTTGATCGAGATTCCAGGGCCTTCGTAGATGCCCCGCCCCTGGGCAGCCTTGCCGATGGCATGGATGGCCTGCTGATAGGACTTGTGGTAGCGGGCAGCATCCTCGGCCGTCGTCGCCGCTTCGCCCAGCATGTCGTAGGAATAGCGGAAGCCGACGTCTTCGAGCTTGCGGCCATTGGCCAGCGCCGAGGCGATCGTCTGCCCGGCCACAAACTGCTCGCCCATGAGCCGCATGGCCATGTTCACCCCGCGGCGGATCAGCGGCTCGCCGCCTTTGGCAATCAGTCGGGTCAGCGCCCGGGACAGGTTCTGTTCACTGTGGACGCCCACCAGTTTCCCGGTGACCAGCAAGCCCCAGGTCGCGGCATTCACGAACAATGACTGCGATTCGCCGATGTGCGCCTTCCAGTCTCCCCGGCTGATCTTGTCACGAATGAGAGCGTCGCGCGTGGCACGATCCGGAATGCGCAGCAGCGCTTCGGCCAGGCACATCAGGGCCACGCCTTCCTGGCTGGACAAGGAAAACTCCTGGATGACGCCCTCGACACCGCCACCGGTGCGCTTGTCGCGCAACGCCCCGACCAGGCGCGTCGCCAGCGCCCGCACCGGCTCGGCCTGCTCGACCTCGGCCTGGTCCAGCAACATGGCTACGCATTCCGGCTCCGGCCGTCTATAGGCGGCCGTGATCGCCGAGCGCAGCACGGATTGCGGCTGAATATCCTGGGCGAACGCGTAGAAAGGCATTTGCGAATCGGACTCGCCGGATGCCTCAGGGGCGTCAGAACCTGGTCGATGATCGATATCCTGAGGGACCTGGCCCCGCTCGATCGCTTCGATGTAAGTCACCAGCGCCTGCTTGTGCAACCAGTGAGGCGTGCACCCCATTGATTCCGCCAGTTGCTTCAGGCGCCCGCGCAGCGCCTCATCGACCTTTACACCCAGGGTAACCGTGCTCATATCAGGATTCGCCAGAAAACCAGAGCCGGGAGGGGTCCCGGCCCGAAGGGTATGCTACCGGGTTGTACCCAACCCTTCCATTATGGTTAACCCGTTATCTTATCAGGTGCAACCTGAATATTGAACCCCTGGGATGCCGGTGGAACCCGGCGTGGACCCCTGGCCGGCTATCAGGCGGCCCAGCGACTGCAACGCCCGGCGCTGGCCGTCGACCAGCGCCGCCATCCCGGCACCGACCGACAGGGAAACCCCCGCGCGGCACAACCGGGGCGCCGACGCGCCAGGACCATGGTCCGTCCAGTCGGCCTCAAGCACGGCGCGCTCGTCCCACACGAGGTCAAAACGCGTCACGCGCACGGTCACGGTACGCGCCCGAAGGCCTGCCATGCCCGGCATCCGATTCAGATCCGGCACGCCCAGCGCGCCGGCCACCGACCCGGACAGCCGCTCCTGAATCTGGTCGCGCAACGGCGCGGACCATAGGGATTGATTGAGCACCTGAACCGACGGACCCGATGCGGGGTCGCGGACGACAAGCTGCATCCGATCCACTTCGGCCGGCACCTCCGACACCTGCAGGCGAAGGCCGTACGTTGGCCGCGAAGCCGGGACTTCTGGCGTGGACCCGAGCGCGGAAGAGGCCAGGCTGTAATAGTGGATGGCCGGAGCCGCGCACCCCGCCATCAGCGCCATCACCCCGAACGCCGCCCAGGCTGTGCGTATCATGAAGGTCTCCTAGTGCAATTGATCGGTCGCATGTCCGCGCAGCAGGGTCTCCGGGTGCGCCTGCAAGGCATTGGCCAGCACCCTCAGGGCGCGGGCGGCGCGGTCCAGCTCCTGCAAGGTTCCCTGCATGCCGGCCAGGAGGGGCGCATTCGGATCCAGTGTCTGCCCGACCCGATCCAGGGAGCGCTGCGCCGAGCGCAGCGTCCGGGCGGCCTGAGGGGCCACCTGGCCATCGAGGCGCTGCAACAGTGATTTCAAACTCTCCAGGTTGCCTTGCAATTCCTGCCCGATCTGGTCCAGCGGAACGCGGTCCAGTTTTGTCACGATGCTGGCCAACTGACCCTGCAGGCGGTCGAAATCTCCCGGGACCGTGGGTACCAGGTAACCCTGGGTGGTGGCAGCCTCGCCCGGGGGTACGGTTTTCTCGTTGGGGAAGAAGTCCATCGCGACGTATTGCTGCCCGGTCAGAAGGCTGGCCGAGCGCAACTGGGCCCGCAGACCGTGCTGGATCAGAGGTTCCAGCAGAGCGGCGCCTTCTTTGCCATGTTCGGACCGCACCAGCGCCCGATAGGCATCGCTGAAGCGCATCGGGTAGATCAGCGCTCTCACCCGGACATAAAAGCGCCGTCGACCCGCGTCGTACTCGACGTCAATGTCGACGACCTTGCCGATCGCCAGACCGCGAAAGTCGACTGCGGCGCCGACCCGCAACCCGCGGACCGACTGATCAAAATGCAACTCGATGGGTGAAGCCTTGCCATCCGGATCAGCAAGAGCCTCGTCGCGGGTCTCAAACAGTGTGTAGACGCTGCCCGGCTTTGCGGGCGTCGTGTCCGCCACTCCGTCATAGGAGGCCGATTCATCCGCCTGGGCAAAGGCCACGCCGCCATTCAGAATGGCCGACAACCCACCGGTACGCACCCGCACGCCGTCGGGCGAGACCGACATGTCCACCCCGCTGCTATTCCAGAACCGCGTATCGGGAGTCACATAACGATCATAGGGCTTGCGCACGAACACCTGTATCTGCACGGACCGTCCATCATCGGCCATGGCGTAGCTCACCACGCGCCCCACCTCGACACGCCGGTAATAGACGCGAGAGCCCACCGAGAGCGACCCCAGGTCATCGGCGTGGAGCGTGTAGCGGCTGCCGCCTTGACCGCTGAGCACCTCGGGCTGGTTTTCCAGCCCCTGAAACTCGTAGACCGGGGGACCCTCCACACGAGTGGGTGCATCCACGCTCAGGTACTCCCCCGAGATCAGGGTATTCAGCCCGGAGACCCCGGCCAAACTCACCTGCGGGCGCACTACCCAGAATTTGGAGCCCTTTTGGGTGATGTAGTCGGCACCCTCACGCTTGAGCTGCACATCGACCAATACCTCCTGCCGGTCCGGCGCCACTCGGATGTCCCTGACCTCGCCGATATCGACATTGCGATAGCGCAGCTTCGTCTGTCCGACGGACAGACCCGCCGCCGTCGGAAAACTGATCGTGATCACCGGACCGGTACGAATCCAGACCGAGGCGACCAGCGACACCCCGACGGCCAGCGCCAGCAGCGGCACCAGCCACACCCAGGACCAATGCAGGCCTCGACCGGGAACAAGAATCGGCCCCGGCGGCGAAGCGGGCTCCGCAGGGCCTTCCGGGCGCTCTTCTTCAGTCATCGATCGGCTCCCGTAATGGATCCCATCCGCGGCGGGGATCATAGCGCAGGGTGGCGGCCACGGTGAGGATCACGACCATGCCGAAGTTCAGCGCGGCGGGCCCGATCACGACCCGCGTCAAGCCCTGGAAGTTCGCCATGGCGGCCAGCAGCACCACCACGAAGACATCCAGCATGGACCACTGCCCGATACGTTCCACAGCGGCATAAAGACGCGTCCGCCGGCGTTGCTCGGGGGCGCCGCCCCCGGAATGTTCGCGAAGCAGCAGCGAGGCCAACGCGAGCAACTTGGTCAGGGGAACCAGTACGCTCGCGACAAATACGATCACGGCCAGATCCCACGAACCCGCGCGCCAGAGTTCGACCACACCACCCAGAATCGTGTGCTCGCTGCTTCCCAGGAACGTCTGTACCTGCATCACCGGCAGAACGTTGGCAGGAATATAAAAGATGACGGCTGCCACCACCAGGGCCCAGACCTCGCCCCGGTGTTGAACGGCAGAGTGCGGAATGCGCGAACCGCAACGCAGGCAGCGTCCCGTCGCCTGTGGTGCCTGGACGAACCCACAGCGATCACAGACCGAGCCGGTCCCGTGCGAGCCGGACACGATGACACCGCCCCCATCTTCGGCCAGACGCCAGAGCGCCGGCGCATCCCAGCGCCCCAGTCCGGCCAGCAGGAAGATCAGCACGAAGAACGCATACAGCCCCGGGCCCCCCTCTACATGGGCAAGCCCCGCCAGCTTCACGAATGCGACCAGCATGGCCAGCACCAGCACCGACGCCATGGACCAGGGCGTCAGCCACTCCAACCAGCGCAGCGCCCGGGCCAGCGAGCCGGTACCGACCTGGGACAGGATGAGTTCCATGCCGCGAAGCGTGAGCACGATACAGATCAGGGGAAACCAGAATCCCACCAGCCCCGTCAGAATCGACACACCGTAATAGCCCCGGTCCCATGCCAGACGGAGCGCCCCCCAGAAGGTCACCTGAAGGTCCACGCCCTGAACCGAGATATCCGCAAGCGGAAAGGCCTGAGCCAGGACGAAGACGACGAGGGTCGCCCACGCCATCGCATACCACTGGTCGGGGGAAAGCCAGCCCCGTCGATAAAGCTCGGCATGGCAGCAACGGCACAGAGCACGACCGCCGGGCGCCACTGGCGCCCGGCGGTGCAGGGTACCGCAGTGCACGCAGGCGATCAGAGGCCCGCCCCGCATCAATCCACGAGCTCGGGCTCAGGGCGCGACGGCGCGGGGACAGCCCCGCGGTCGGCGGAGGCATCCGGAAAATTCAGCACCACCTGGCCCTGGGCGTCAAGATCGACCTCAACCGGTCCACCATGAGTCAGCCGACCGAACAGCAATTCGTCGGCCAGTGCACGGCGAATGGTGTCCTGAATCAGCCGCTGCATGGGGCGCGCGCCCATGGCCGGATCGAAGCCTTCGCGGGCGAGATAATCCCGCAGCGCCTGCGTGAAGATGACTTCGACCCGCTTCTCGTGAAGCTGATCTTCGAGTTGCATCAGGAATTTGTCCACCACCTGCATGATGACTTCGCGCGGCAATGCCGCAAAACCGATGATGGCATCCAGCCGGTTGCGGAACTCCGGCGTGAACAGACGCCTGATCTCGGCCATCTCGTCGCCCGTGTGCACCGTCGTCGCGAACCCGATGGCGTTGCGGTTGAGGGTGTCCGCGCCGGCGTTCGTGGTCATGACCAGGATCACATTGCGGAAGTCCGTCTTGCGGCCATTGTTGTCGGTGAGCGTCCCATGATCCATGACTTGCAGCAGGATGTTGTAGACGTCGGGGTGGGCCTTTTCGATCTCGTCGAGCAACAGCACGCAATGCGGCTGCTTGGCAACGGCTTCGGTCAGCAACCCGCCCTGATCGAACCCGACATACCCGGGAGGCGCACCGATCAGCCGGGAAACGGTGTGTCGCTCCATGTATTCGGACATATCGAAACGCAGCAGTTCGATTCCAAGCACGAAAGCCAACTGGCGCGCGACTTCGGTCTTGCCCACGCCGGTCGGTCCCGAAAACAGGAAGCAGCCGATGGGCTTGTCAGGCCGTCCCAAGCCAGAGCGCGCCATCTTGATCGAAGCAGCCAGCGCCGAAATAGCCTTGTCCTGACCAAAGACCACCGCCTTCAAGTCCCGCTCAAGCGTCGCAAGCCGATGGCGGTCGTCGGTAGAGACGTTTTGCGGTGGAATGCGCGCAATGCGCGCGACCGTGGCCTGGATTTCCGCGCGTCCGATGAGTTTTTTCTGGCGCGACCTCGGAAGCAGCCGTTGCGCGGCGCCCGCCTCGTCGATCACGTCGATGGCCTTGTCCGGCAGAAAGCGATCGCTGATGTGGCGCGCCGCCAGTTCAGCCGCCGCCGTAATCGCCGCGCCGGAGAAACGCACCTGATGGTGAGCCTCGAAGCGGGCCTTCAGGCCGCGCAAGATCTGAATGGTCTGCTCCACCGACGGTTCAGGCACATCGATCTTCTGAAAACGCCGCGCCAGCGCGTGGTCCTTTTCGAAAATGCCTCGGTACTCGGTATAGGTGGTGGCGCCGATGCACTTGAGCTGCCCCGAGGACAGCGCCGGCTTGAGCAGGTTGGAAGCGTCCAGCGTCCCGCCCGAAGCAGAGCCTGCCCCGATCAGGGTGTGGATCTCGTCGATGAAAAGAATCGCCTGGCGGTTGTCCCGCAGCGACTTCAAGACCAGTTTCAGGCGCTGTTCGAAGTCGCCCCGATATTTGGTGCCGGCCAGCAACGCCCCCATGTCCAGCGCATAGACCTGCGTGCCATGCAAGACATCGGGCACGTCGCCCTGTGTGATGCGCCACGCCAGGCCCTCTGCGATGGCCGTCTTGCCCACGCCGGCCTCTCCGACCAGCAGCGGATTGTTCTTCCGCCGGCGGCACAGGACCTGGATGACGCGCTCCACCTCGTCCTCGCGGCCGATGAGCGGATCGATGTTGCCCTTCAGGGCCTCCGCATTCAGGTCGGTGGCGTAAGTTTCCAGCGCCGACTTCTGCTGCTCGATCTTGGGATCGGCCGCGGGTGGCTCCTGGCGAGAGCCATCGGGCACGGAGGGTTCCTCGGGCGCCTTGGTGATGCCATGCGACAGAAAATTGACCACGTCCAGCCGCGAGACGCTTTGCTGGACCAGGAAGTACACCGCGTGGGAGTCCTTCTCGCCGTACATGGCCACCAGCACATTGGCTCCCGTGACGGCGGCCTTGCTGGAACCGTTGGATGACACGTGCATGATGGCACGCTGGATGACACGCTGAAAACCGAGCGTGGGCTGTGTGTCGACCTCGCCCTCGCCCGGGAATACGGGCGTGTTCTCTGCAATGAATTTGCGCAGATCCTGGCGCAGCGACTCGACGTCCGCGCCGCAAGCGCGCAAGACCTCCACCGCCGACGCGTTATCCAGCAAGGACAGGAGCAAGTGCTCGACGGTAATGAATTCGTGCCGTGCCGCGCGGGCTTCAACGAACGCCATATGCAGGCTGACTTCAAGCTCTTCGGAAATCACGCTTCCTCCATTGCATATCGGAGCGGATGAACCAATCCGTTGCTTCTATTCTATGACTAAATGGCCACCGGGTTCCCCACAGGGATTACCCGCCGGGTAAGACTCACGGAACCGGAACAGGTTCCATCAAACACTGCAGGGGATGCTGGTCGGCGTGCGCCATGCGCAACACCCTGTCGACGCGGGTTGCCGCCACGTCGCGAGTATAGATGCCGCACACGCCACGCCCCTGATGATGGACCTCGAGCATGATGCGCTCCGCTTCGGCTCCATTCTTGTGAAAGACGACTTCCAGCACACGGACCACGAAATCCATGGGCGTATAGTCGTCGTTGAGCAATATGACCCGATACATCGGCGGCGGCGCCAAACGCACCGGCGTTGTTTCGCTGCTCAGTTCACGCTGGGTCTGAATGACGGTCGGCATGCATCAAAAACAGGGAAGTGGCCTTTATCGCCAGCGACTTTCCTAGTAGTTTCCATAGTTGACTGAACGACATCAGATTCAGCATGATCACCGTATTCCTACGGTCGTCAACTCTGATGGCCGGGGACGTATGAACCCTACACTATAGTCGAGAGAGGCAGTTTGCATGTCGGAATCCATCGAAAGTACCGAAGCGTCACAGAAATTGACCGGGACGGTTAAGTGGTTCAATGATGCCAAAGGCTTTGGCTTCATTACTCCCGACAACGGGGGGGAAGACCTTTTCGCGCATTTTTCATCGATTCAGATGAACGGCTTCAAGACTCTGAAAGAGGGTCAAAAGGTTCTGTTCGACATCGCGCAGGGGCCCAAAGGCAAACAGGCCCTGAATATCACGGCTGCCTGAGCAGGACACATTTGCGATTTTACCGCGATGCAGGGCCCGGTTGGCGCCCTGCATTTTGTCGTCGGCGACCGGCCCTCCGGCTGACAGCACTGATCTTCGTGCTGGGTATGCTGGGCGCGCCGGCGGGAGCGCAGCCGCCGCTTCCGGCCATTCCGCTGGAAGTCGGCGGGCACACCGTACGCGCCGAACTGGCCGATACGCCCGGTCGCATGCGCGACGGCCTGATGGACCGTACGCACCTCGCTGCGGACAGCGGGATGTTGTTCATGCTCGGGCCGCCCGACGACCTGTATTGCTTCTGGATGAAGAATACCCTCCTCCCGCTATCGATCGCCTTTATTGACGAGCGCGGCAGGATCGTCTCGATCCAGGACATGCAGCCCCTCAGCCTCACGCCCCACTGCCCCCCCAGCGCCATCACCACCGCACTGGAGATGGCCCAAGGCTGGTTCGCCCGCACAGGGATTCAGGTGGGCGATTCCGTTCAAGGCATCCCGCCCATGCCGGCCGCCGCGCAGCCACAATAAAAAGGCCCGCCCGGCGGCGGGCCCGGAAGGTGGGAACGCGATCAGCCCAGATTGGACGCCGCGAAGTCCCAGTTCACCAGTTTCCAGAAGTGCTCCAGATACGTGGGACGCGCATTGCGGTAATCGATGTAGTAGGCGTGTTCCCACACGTCACAGGTCAGCAGCGCTTTGTTGTTGGTGTTGACGGTGGTGCCAGCGTTGCTGGTGTTGACGATGTCCAGCGACCCGTCGGGTTTCTTCACCAGCCACGTCCAGCCAGAACCGAAGTTGGCGCCGGCGTCGTCCGAGAACGCTTTCTTGAAGGCGTCGACGCTCCCCCATTTGGCTTCCAGAGCCTTGCGCAGCGCACCGTTGGGCTCGCCCCCGCCATTGGGCGACATGCAGTTCCAGTAGAAAGTGTGGTTCCAGACCTGGGCCGCGTTATTGAAAACGCCGCCGGTGGATTTACGGATCACGTCTTCCAGACTGAGCGAAGCGAGCTCGGTGCCTTCGATGGCCTTGTTCAACTTCGCGACGTAGCCCGCATGGTGTTTGCCATAGTGGTATTCCAGCGTTTCCTTCGAAATATGCGGGGCAAGCGCATCCAGCGCGTAGGGAAGCGGCGGCAGAGTAAAAGCCATAACATTTCCTTCAAAAGCATTGAACGAACTGAAAGGCGACGGCCCCGAAGGGCCCACGCCTGGAACATGCCTTAGGGTCGAACGACCCGGGCCATGGTCCGGCCCTGTGCCAATTCGATATCCAGCGGTTCCTCCGCCTCCAAGTCTAACGCATTTTTGGCGATGGACCCGTCAGCTCGGTGGACGATGGCATACCCTCGCTGAAGGACGCCCCGGGGGTCCAGGACCTGCAAGGTACCCAGTACCGCCCGCAGGCGCTGCGACTGCGTGCGCAACCGGTGCTGGAAGCCGGACTGCAACTGCTGCGCCGCCCATTGCAGGCGCTGCCCGCGAAGCCGTACATGCTGGGCCGGGGAGACGAGTTGGGCCGCTGCCCTGTCGAGTCGCAGTGCGGCCTGTTCCAGGCGGCGCTGCTGGGCGCGGGCCAGCCTCTCGACGAGTGCCTGAACCTGACTGCGCGCCTGATCACGGGGCGCACAGCACAGCTCCGCAGCCGCCGTGGGCGTCGGCGCGCGCAGGTCGGCCACGAAATCCGCGATGGTGAAATCGGTCTCGTGGCCCACGCCGCTGATGATGGGGATGGGGCTTGCCGCCATACGGCGCGCCAGCACCTCGTCATTGAAGCACCACAAGTCCTCGAGACTGCCGCCGCCGCGCACCAGCAGCAGCGTGTCGACCTCGGCGCGGTCCAGTGCCGCATCCAATGCGGCACACAACTGGCCGGCGGCCTCACGGCCCTGGACCTGCGCCGGGTAGATGACGACACGCACGTGCGGGGCGCGCCGTGCCATGACCGAGAGCACATCCTGGAGCGCCGCTGCCGCGAGCGAAGTGATGACGCCCACGGCGCGGGGCATGGCCGGCAGCGGCCGGCGGCGGGCAGCGTCGATGAGCCCCTCGCGGACCAGACGGTCCCGTAACTTGAGGAAGGCCTCATGCAGGTCGCCGCGGCCGGCGCGGCGCATGGCCTCGACCTGTACCTGATAGTCTCCTCTGGGCTCGTAGAGGGACACCTGTACGCGAAACTCGAAACGATCCCCCGCGCTGGGCACAAAGCCGACGGTTTGGGCGCGCCCGCGGAACATGACGGCGCGCACGGCCGCCGCGTCGTCCTTGATGGAAAAGTACCAGTGGCCGGATGCCGCCCGCGTGAAATTGGAGACCTCTCCAGCGACCCACAGGCGCGGAATCGAAGATCCCAGCACGTCCGCCACGCGGCGATTGAGCGCAGACACGCTCAACACCTCCTCGGACGTCGCTTCGCCGCACCCCAAAGGGCTTTGCGGGACAAAACTCATTGAAACCTATCCACAGAAAGCCTCGCGTTGTCAAACCCGCCTATTTTCCGGCCTGTCGGCGCAACACATCGAAATTCACATTAAAAAAAAGTCGCAACGTACTGATTTATATGATTATTTACAGAAACCTCGAGGTGTGCAAAAAATAGCCAATCGACTGCTGGATGGCATGGATCATGCGCTTTGCCGGTCTTGTGCACAGAATTATCCACAGAAATTGTGGATACCCCGAGAAAACCCAATCCCGCCACGGACTTCCACCATATGGACGCCAAAACGGCGCCGCAAAAGGCGCCCCGGCGAACCCCGAACACTGGCCCAGTCGCTTTAGAATAGGGCTTCGCCTCAACGCGGCACCGCTCACAAAGGAACTGGATCGTGCTGGATATCATCCAAGCGGCCGGCTGGCCCATCTGGCTGCTCGTCGCCACCTCAGTCATCACACTGGCCATCATCATAGAACGTTTCCTCGCGCTGCGAACCGGCCAAGTCATGCCGCCGGGACTGCCCGAGCAGGTGCTCGAACTCATGCGCCGCCAGCAGGACGAGCCCGACGCCATCCTGCGGCTCGCCCGGCGCAGCCCGATGGGGCGCATCCTGGCGGAAGTCGCCGTCCAGCGCCAGCAGGACGATGCCTGGCGCCTGTCGGCGATCGAAGAAACCGGACGCGACATTTCGTGGCGCCTGAACCGCTATCTTCCCGCCCTGGCCACAATCTCGGTCATCGCCCCACTATTGGGACTGTTCGGTACCGTGGTCGGCATGATCGAGATCTTCGGCGCGTATACCCCTAACAGCGGGGACCCCAGCCTCCTGGCGCACGGAATCTCGATCGCGCTGTACAACACGGGATTCGGCATCCTGATTGCGGTGCCTGCGCTGGCCTTTCATCGGTACTTCCGCTCCCGCGTCGACTACTTCCTGCACACCATGGAACGCGAGGCTGGAACACTGAACCGCCTCATCAGCCGGCACCGCCCATCATGAACTTCCGTCACGATGCCGGGCATGAGGACCCCGAGATCAACCTGATCCCTCTCATCGATGTGCTTCTCGTGATCCTGATCTTCCTGGCTGCCTCGACGTCGTTCAGCCAGCAGCGCCAGCTCGACATCTCGTTGCCGCAGGCGAGCGCCGATGCCCCCGACCAGATCCCCGTGCTGACACTCGCGATCAGCCGGGACGGCCTCTACGCGCTGGACAACAACTACGTGGACGCCGACACGGACGAGAGCCTTGCAGAGGCGCTGCGGCGAGCGGAACAGGCCCGGCCCGGGGCGGCACTGCGGATCGACGCCGATGCGCTTGCGACCCATGCGTCGGTGGTCCGTGCGCTGCAGGCCGCTCGACTGGCCCATATCGCCCGTGTGCACTTCCTGACGCAGACCCGGCCATGAGCCGCGCGGCCGAGGACTTCATGCTCCGCCTCTGGGACCGGCGCGGCGTTCTCAGCACGCTCCTGCTCCCGCTGGCGTGGGTCTACGGCCGGATCACCGAATGGCACATGCGCGCCCAGGCGCGCACCGCATGGAGAGCGCCGGTCCCCGTCATCGTTGTTGGCAATATTCTCGTGGGTGGCACCGGCAAGACCCCAGTCTGCACCGCCGTCTGCGCGGCCCTGCAGGACCACGGCTGGCGTCCCGGGCTGGTGAGCAGAGGATACGGCGCCCGCATCGGCACGGGCCCGCATCTGAGCGACGAGGACTCTTCAGCGCAGTACCTGGGAGACGAACCCGCCCTGCTGCATCAATCCACCGGCGTGCCGGTAGGCGTGCACCCCCGGCGCGCCCTGGCAGCCCGTACGCTGCTGGAAGCCCATCCCGAAATCGACGTCCTGATTGCCGACGATGGACTCCAGCACCGGGCGCTGGCGCGCGACCTGGAAATCATCGTGCAGGACCGCCGTGGCAC
Source organism: Castellaniella sp. UC4447_H14 (assembly GCF_052978285.1). NCBI lineage: Bacteria > Pseudomonadati > Pseudomonadota > Betaproteobacteria > Burkholderiales > Alcaligenaceae > Castellaniella > Castellaniella sp. UC4447_H14. The sequence goes on from NZ_CM129666.1 coordinate 837,054, forward strand.
GGGCAATGGCCGGTTGTTGCCGGCCGGTCCGCTGCGTGAACCGGCCGCGCGACTGGAACGAGCCGACTGGGTGATCACGAACCTGGGCGCTGCGGACCGGGCGACCGGACATGAAGGGCCGGGGCAAAGACGGGTCACCATGAGGCTGCTGCCACAAAGCTTGACCCAGTTGTCGACGGGAACCCGAATGGGTTGGCCCGAATGGTTCGAGAAGCACGCCGGTCGACCTTGCAGCGCGGCGGCCGCTATCGGGCATCCAGAACGGTTTTTCGACATGCTGGAAGCGGCCGGTCTGGTGCTTTCGCGCACGCTACGGCTGGCTGACCACGGCCGCCTGACCGCCACGCAACTCCAGTCCTGGCCCGACGGGCCCATCCTGATCACCCCCAAGGACGCCGTCAAATGCGCCGCCCCACACGACCCCAGGCTATGGGTCGTGCAGGCCAGGCCGGCATTCGATAACCCCTCCTGGCTGGACAGTCTCCGGGAAACGCTGCGCGGCCTCGAACACAGTGCCCACAAGCCGGGCGGCAGGCATTAAACTGTGGGCTTTGCCACTGACTGCGACGCCCCGTCCATGGAAAACCGCCTGCTGCAGATTCTCGTGTGCCCCGTGTGCAAGGGGCCGCTGCGCTTCGACCGCGAACACCAGGAACTCTGCTGCTCCGCGGACAGGCTGGCGTACCCCATCCGCGACGGCGTCCCGGTCATGCTGCCCGACGAGGCCAGATCCCTGGATCCCGCATCCGCGCACGAGGCATGAGCTTCGTCGTCGTCATCCCGGCGCGCGCCGGTTCGACCCGGCTGCCGGGCAAGCCGCTGCTGGATATCGGAGGGTTGCCCATGGTCGTGCGTACGGCTCGCCAGGCGGGCCGTTCGGGCGCGACCCGGGTACTGATCGCCACCGACCACGAAGCCATCGCGCAGGCCGCGCGCCAGCACGGCATCGAGGCTCTGCTCACGCGCACCGATCATCCGACCGGCACGGATCGCCTGGCCGAAGTCGCCACCACGCTGGGGCTGGGGAACGATGCCATCGTCGTGAACGTGCAGGGCGACGAACCGCTGATCGACCCCACGCTCATCGATGCCGTCGCCGCGCTGCTGATGCAACATCCCGACGCGGCCATTGCCACCTGTGCAAGCCCGATCCACGATCCGGACACGCTCTTTGATCCCAACGCGGTCAAGGTCGTCTGTGACGCGCGCGGCCAGGCACTGTACTTTTCGCGGGCGCCCATTCCGTGGCACCGCAACGCGCTTGCGGACGGTCGGCAACGGCTGGCCCCGGGATTGCCCGCCTGGCATCACATCGGGCTCTACGCCTATCGCGCCGGCTTTCTGCGGCTGTTCCCCACGCTACCATCAGGCGCACTGGAGAAGGTGGAATCCCTGGAGCAGTTGCGCGCACTCGAGCAGGGATTTCGAATCGTGGTGCATCAGGCCGCATCCACGCCGGCACTCGGCGTGGACACGGCCAATGACCTGGCCCGTGTTCGGGCACTATTCCGGGACGGAGAGGCCCGGCATTCGACCTGATGCCATGCAGGGGCGGCGGCCTTGCGGCATAATCGGAAAAAATTTCAAAAATGAGCATCTTTCGGAGGAAATCATGCGTTTGATTCTGCTGGGCCCCCCAGGGGCGGGCAAAGGCACGCAAGCCGCATTCATTACTGAGGCCTTCGGGATCCCACAGATCTCGACCGGTGACATGCTGCGCGCAGCCGTCAAGGCGCAGACTCCTCTGGGGATAGAGGCGAAAAAGATCATGGACGGCGGCGGACTGGTTTCCGACGACATCATCATCGGACTGGTGCGCGACCGGCTGCAGCAACCCGACTGCAAGCGCGGCTACCTGTTCGATGGTTTCCCGCGCACGATCCCCCAGGCCGATGCCCTGAAGACAGCCCACATCACCCTGGACTACGTCATCGAAATTGCCGTTCCCGAAGAACAGATCATCGAACGCATGAGCGGGCGGCGGATCCACGTCGCCAGCGGCCGCACCTATCACATCCGCTTCAACCCGCCCAAACGCGAGGGGCTGGACGACGAGACCGGCGAACCGCTGATCCAGCGGGCGGACGATCACGAAGACACCGTGCGCCACCGCCTGGCGGTCTATCGCGACCAGACGCGCCCGCTCGTGGATTATTACTCGAGCTGGGCCGCTACCGGCGATCAGGATGCGCCTCACTACGCCAAAATATCGGGCGTGGGCACCGTGGACGAAATCCGTGCACGCATCCTCGATATCCTGCGCTCCTATCACACCGCCTGACTGAAACTCGACACAATGGACATCCGGGACAAGCAGTTCATCATCACGGGCGGCGCCTCGGGACTCGGGGCCGGCACAGCCCGCGCGCTGGTCGCTCACGGCGCGCGGGTTGTCCTGGCCGACATCCAGGACGAAGCGGGACAGGCACTGGCCCGGGAGCTCGGCGGCACCTACGTTCGCTGCGACGTGACGGCGGAGGCCGACGCACAGACGGCCGTCGATGCCGCGCTCGCCCAGGGTCCGTTGTGGGGACTGGTGAATTGTGCCGGCATCGCACCGGCCTCGCGCACCGTGGGAAAACACGGACCGCACGACCTGGCGCTCTTCAGGCGTGTGATCGATATCAACCTGGTGGGCAGCTTCAATATGGCGCGCTTGGCGGCGCAGGCCATGGCGGACAACCCGCCGCAATCCTCGGGGGAAAGAGGCGTGCTGATCAATACGGCGTCCGTTGCGGCCTACGACGGACAGATCGGCCAGGCGGCCTACGCAGCCTCCAAGGCGGGCATCGTCGGTATGACGCTGGCGATCGCGCGCGACCTGTCAAAGCTGGGGATCCGCTGCATGACCATTGCCCCCGGCATCTTCGCCACGCCCATGTTGTTCGGCATGCCTCAGGACGTACAGAACTCGCTGGCCGCCAGCGTGCCATTTCCATCCCGTCTCGGGCGCCCCGAAGACTACGCCAAGCTGGTGCTCAGCATCCTCGACAACGAGATGCTCAACGGTGAAACCATTCGCCTGGACGGGGCCATCCGCATGGCTCCCAGATAAGGCCGCATGAGTCTGCTGCGATCGGCGGCCACGATCAGCGGCCTGACCCTGTTTTCCCGCGTCACCGGCATGGTGCGCGACGTGCTCATCGCAGGGGTGTTTGGGGCTGGGCCGCTCACCGACGCCTTCTGGGTCGCGTTCCGCATTCCGAACCTATTGCGACGCCTGTTCGCAGAGGGCGCTTTCTCCCAAGCCTTCGTTCCCATCCTGGGCGAAGTGCGCCAGCGCGGCAACCACGCCGCCCTCAGGCGCCTGCTGGACCGCGTGGCGCTCGTGCTGTTCGCATCGCTCTGCCTGGTGACGCTGCTGGGTATCCTGGGCGCGTCCTGGGTGGTGACCGCCATGGCCACTGGCATGCGGGAGGCTTCGCGCGCCCATGAGTTCCGGGAAGCAGTCTGGATGACGCGACTGATGTTTCCCTACATCATCTGCATGTCGATGGTGGCGTTTGCCTCGGGCGTTCTGAATACATTCAGCCGCTTCGCGGTCCCGGCCGTCACGCCGATCCTGCTGAACCTGGCCATGATAGGCGCCAGCCTGTGGCTGGCGCCTCACTTGTCGCAGCCCATCCACGCCCTCGCGGCAGGCGTCATGATAGGTGGCGTACTGCAGCTCTCCGTGCAATGGCTCGCGCTCGGCGGGCTGGGTCTGCTGCCGCGCTGGGGCGACGGGCTGCGGACCGCCTGGCACGATCCCACCGTGCGCCGGATCCTGCGCCAGATGCTGCCGGCTACACTGGGGGTTTCGGTCGCCCAGCTCTCGCTGCTCATCAACACCAACATTGCCACCTGGCTGGCTCCCGGCAGCGTCACGTGGCTGTCCTTTGCCGACAGGCTCATGGAGTTTCCCACCGCCCTGCTGGGCGTAGCGCTGGGGACCGTCCTGCTCCCCAGCCTGTCAGCCGCCCACGCCAGCCAGGATCAGGCCCGCTACAACGCCCTGCTCGACTGGGGACTCCGCCTGGTCCTGCTGCTGGGGCTGCCGGCGGCGCTGGGCATGGCCCTGCTTTCCGACGGGCTGGTTGCCACGCTGTTCAACTACGGCGCCTTCGCCGCGCGCGACGTGGCCCAGACACGCCTGGCCGTCATGGCCTACTCCGTGGGCTTGCTGGGCCTTCTGGCCATCAAGATCCTGGCCCCCGGCTTCTATGCCAAACAGGACATCCGTACCCCGGTGAAGATTGCCATCGCCGTCCTCGCGTTCACCCAGCTCATGAACGTGGTGCTGGTCCCATGGTTCGCCCATGCGGGTCTCGCTCTGTCGATCGGCCTGGGAGCCACCGCCAACGCACTCTGCCTGGTGATCCTTCTGCGCCGGCGCGGCCTGTACGTCCCGCTACCCGGCTGGACGCGATTCGTGATGCGCATCGTGCCGTCCCTGGCAGCCTTGGGGCTGGTACTCGTCTGGGCGCAGCGCCATCTGGACTGGATTGCGCTCGGACATCACCCGGGCGAGCGGGTCGCATGGCTGCTGGCGGTACTGCTGGCCGCCGGACTGGCTTACTTCAGCACCTTGTTTTTATTCGGTTTTCGGCCTAGAGACTTTACACGCAGGCAGACCTAAGATAGAATCTTTTGTCTTTGCTTCTCAGTTCAAGCGACCGTTTCCAACCAAGGTTAACGAATAGCACTCTATGGCCAATTCTGCACAAGCTCGTAAACGCGCCCGTCAGGCCGTTGCCCACAACAAACATAACGCCAGCATGCGCTCTATGCTGCGCACTGCGATCAAACGCGTGCGCCAGGCAGTGGACGCCGGCGACAAGGCTGCCGCCAATGACGTCTTCAAGCAGGCCAGCAGCGTGATCGACCGTGTGGCCGACAAGCAGATCATCCACAAGAACAAAGCCGCGCGTCACAAGAGCCGCCTGTCGGCTGCGATCAAGGCCATTGCCTGATCATCGGGAGCGGCTTGAACTGAAAAAAGGACGCCTCGCGCGTCCTTTTTCATTGACCACCATCAGCCGCCCGTCTTCCGTACCCGGCGCCGAGCGGCGAAGCCGCCAGCGGACGCACGTGGCGCCTCAGGCGCCCTGCCGCCCCAGCAGCAGGAACTCCATCAGCGCCTTCTGCACGTGCAGTCGGTTTTCAGCTTCGTCCCAGACCACGCTTTGGGGCCCGTCAATGACTTCGCCGGTGACCTCTTCCCCGCGGTGCGCAGGCAGGCAATGCATGAAGATCGCATCGGGATGAGCGGCCGCCATCAGGCGCCCGTCCACCGACCAGTCGGCAAAGGCCAGCCGGCGGGCCTCGTTCTCGGCCTCGTAGCCCATGCTGGTCCAGACGTCCGTCGTGACGAGATCCGCACCTCTGCAGGCATCGGTCGGGTCATCGAATTCACGCACCACGGAAGCGGGCAGCGGCCCTACCCGCAAGGGATCGAGCTTGTAGCCGACCGGCCCCGACACATGCAGCGTGAAGCCCATCAATTCGGCAGCCTGGATCCACGTGTAGGACATGTTGTTGGCATCGCCGATCCAGGCCACGGTCTTGCCGCGAATGGGACCGCGGTGTTCGACAAAGGTCAGGATATCGGCCAGAATCTGGCACGGATGGTATTCGTTGGTCAGGCCATTGATGACCGGTACTCGGGAATGGGCCGCAAAGCGCTCGATGCGGGTCTGCTCGAAAGTCCGGATCATCACCAGATCCACCATGCGCGAAATCACCCGCGCGGTGTCCTCGATCGGTTCCGAGCGGCCCAACTGGGATCCCTGGGTGGTCAAGTAGATGACCGATCCGCCCAACTGATACATGCCTGCCTCGAATGACACCCGCGTGCGCGTGCTGGCCTTCTCGAACACCATGGCGAGGTTCCGGTCGTGCAGCGTGTGATGGGGCAGATAGCGCTTGAACTTGTCCTTGATGAGCCGTGCGCGTTCGATGACGTAATGGATCTCGTCTTCGGAAAAATCACGCAATTGCAGGAAATGCCGCAAAGGCCCGGTAGCGTTGGCGCTGGACATGAGAAACCCTGTGTAAAACGTTCATCTTACCGTGCGCCCAGGGCGCACGCAAAACCTCGATCGGATACAATGCGCGGCGAAGGGGAAGACGTGCACCAGCCTCGGAGGAGCCCACACGGCGATTCCGGGTGCATCCCGCCTTTGGAAACAACATGAGCCACCCTGTCCAGCATTTGATCATCCACGGTAGGACCCTGGAGGGCCAACGATTCCGGCCCAGTGACTGGGCGGAGCGACTGGCTGGCGTGCTGTCCCAATTCAAACCGGCGGGCTCGACCCATAACCCATTTGCCTATTCGCCCTACGCCACGCCGCGAGTCGTAGAGGGCGTGCCCTGCGTTCTGGTCGACCATCGCCTGCGCCAGCTCGAGCCGCTGGCCTGGAAATTCGCTTGCGACTTCGCCGAAAGCAATCGCCTGAAGACCACAGACGTGAGCCAGGATGAATCGGCGCAGGACGCCACCGGGGACGGTGCCGCATCCGCCCCAACGCCCTGACCTTTCCTTTCTGATATCGCCCCGCCGCATGTCCCCGGCCGTGCTGCACGGCGGGCGGACCGAAGGTTGTCCGCCGTACCTGCGTGGCCGTCGCCACTCGCCAATCAATCCTTCGGGGTGTCCCGCTTGAGCTGCGGAATATCCGACGGGCCGGTCTTGGACAGCAGCCCCACCTGGGTATAGGTGAACAGCTTCTCGCGCGTATCCACGATGTCCAGATTGCGCATGGTCAACTGGCCGATGCGGTCAAGCGGCGAAAACATGGATTCACCCTTCTCCATGGTCAGGCGCTCCGGGTGATAGGTCAGATTGGGTGAACGGGTATCCAGAATGGAATAGTCGTTGCCTCGGCGCAGTTCCAGTGCGACCTCGCCCGTAATGGCACGTGCGACCCAGCGCTGCGCGGTCTCACGCAACATGATGGCCTGCGGGTCGAACCAGCGGCCCTGATAGAGCAGGCGGCCCAGCCGGATGCCGTTGATGCGGTACTGCTCGATGGTGTCCTCGTTGTGGATGCCGGTCACCAGCCGCTCGTAGGCGATGTGCAGCAACGCCATGCCCGGCGCCTCGTACACGCCGCGGCTCTTGGCCTCGATGATGCGATTCTCGATCTGGTCGCTCATGCCCAGCCCATGGCGCCCACCGATACGATTGGCCTCCAGCATGAGCGCGACCGGATCCGAAAACTCGACGCCGTTGAGCGCCACGGGCTGTCCCTCGTGGAACCGGACAGTGACCTCTTCGCCCTTGACATCGGTCGCCTGCTTCCAGAATGCCACGCCCATGATGGGGTCCACGATATGGATGCCGGAATTCAGATGTTCCAAGTCCTTGGCCTCGTGGGTCGCGCCCAGCATGTTGGAGTCCGTGGAGTAGGCCTTCTCCTTCGACATCTTGTAGTCGAAGCCGTTTTCCTGCAGGTACACGGACATCTCCGCGCGCCCGCCCAATTCATCAATGAAGCGCTGGTCCAGCCATGGCTTGTAGATCTTGAGATCAGGATTGGTCAGCAGCCCGTAGCGATAGAAACGCTCGATGTCGTTGCCCTTGAATGTGCTGCCGTCGCCCCAGATGTGCACGTCGTCTTCGCGCATGGCCGACACCAGCATGGTGCCCGTCACGGCGCGCCCCAGCGGCGTGGTGTTGAAGTAGGTCACCCCGGCGGTAGAGACATGGAAGGCGTTGCATTGCAGCGCAGCGATCCCCTCGGAGACGAGTTGGGCCCGACAGTCGACCAGGCGCGCGCCCTTGGCCCCGTAACGCAGCGCCTTGCGAGGGATTTCGTCGTAATCGGCCTCATCGGGCTGCCCCAGATTGGCCGTGTACGCATAGGGCAGCGCCCCGTTGTTCTTCATCCACAGCAGCGCCGCACTGGTATCCAGGCCACCGGAAAAGGCAATGCCGACTTTCTGCCCGACCGGCAGGTTCTCGAGTATGGTTGTGCTCATGGGGCTCCGAAATAGCCAGAGAAAAGACAATCTGGCATTATATCGCCGCAGCGAAGGGCACCCTGCCCCACGCCTCGGTTCTCGCCGGCAAGGCGCCGCTGGCTGGAATTTTCTATGCTAGAATGCTGCTCTTTCGGGGACGTAGCTCAGCTGGGAGAGCGTCGCGTTCGCAATGCGAAGGTCGGGAGTTCGATCCTCCTCGTCTCCACCAGATATTCATGCGGATTTCCGCACAATTGGGCCACCTGAACGGGTGGCCCAATTGTTGCCGGCTACGTCGCCATTTCCAGGCCTCCCCGGGAAGACGTACACCTATCCGCTGTTTCATGTGAGGCGGTGCATGGCTATGGGACAATGAATCATCGATCACCCACGAAAAGCCCATGACGCCGTCAAACCGGGGGCCAACCCTATTCACAGCGCTGTGTAGCGCCATGCTGGCGCTTGTCACCTTTTCATCCGGCGCCCAGACACCAGGCGGAGTTTCCGCCTTGCACCGTGCTGACGCGGAAGCTCCGCTTATGGTCCCGGGCGTCAACGTCGCCAATCCCGACCTCTTCGAGGGCGCGCAATCATCAGATGCACCCATGCCATCGTGGTTCGAGCGCGGCAGGCCGGGAGCAGACGCGCTCCTTGCCCTCCAAACACTTGCCGATGCGAAGGCGCAGGGCCTGAACCCGCAGGATTACCACGTCGCGGAAATCTCGCAAGCCTTTCAGCAGGCTGCCCACAACCGCGCAGAGCCCGCCATGATAGCCGGCAGGCTCGACGACCAGCTCACCGAGGCACTGGTCCGGTATCTGCGCGACCTGCACCAGGGCCGACTGAACCCCGACGTCCTTCAACATCACTTCAAGGTCCCGCCCCCGGCGACGTTCGACCCCAGGAGCATCATCGCCAACGCCCGCATCGCTGGCGACCTCGCGCAGGCCCTGAACGATGCGATGCCCAAAGTGCCCATGTACGAACCCTTGCGCGCGATCATGAATGCATACCGTGCCATGGGCCTGCCCCCCGCTTGGCAGAGAGCACTTCCCGCATTGCCCGCCCGCGGACTCAAGCCAGGCGATGCATACACAGGGCTTGCCACCCTGGCCGCGCGCCTGCGTGCGCTGGGCGATCTGCCCTCCTCCGCAATCATTCCTGCACTCTATGAAGGCGAATTGGTCGATGCGGTCCAGCGCTTCCAGATCCGCCACGGACTGGATAGAGATGGCGTGATCGGGCCCATGACCGTGGCCCAACTTGAAGTCACTCCGGCGCAGCGCGCAAAGCAGATGGCGCTGACGCTTGAACGTCTGCGCTGGACGCCGCTGCTCTATGGCCAGCGCATGATTGTGGTGAACATTCCCGAGTTCGTGTTGCGCGCCTACGAAACTCAGGGCAATCGCGTCGAGCTTGACCTCGAGATGCGGGTGATCGTGGGTCGGGCACTGGATACGCGCACGCCCATTTTCCTGGAAGACATGCGTTTCATCGAATTCAGTCCCTATTGGAATGTACCCCGATCAATCGCGCGTGGCGAAACATTGCCGAAGCTACGCCGCGACCCGGGGTACTTTGCACAACAGGGGTTCGAGTTTGTCACCCAGGACGGCAAGATAGTGAGTTCGCTGAGCAGCGAGGCCATCGACAAAGTCCAGCGGGGGGACTGGCGGATACGGCAACGCCCGGGTCCACGTAATGCCCTGGGGGACATCAAATTTATCTTCCCGAACGATCAGAACATCTACCTTCACCATACCCCGGCGCCAGAGCTGTTTTCACGCGTGCGCCGGGACTTCAGCCATGGCTGCATCCGCATCGAGTCCCCGGCGCAACTCGCCCTCTTTGTGTTGCACGGCAACCCCCAATGGCCGGAAAACCGGATAGAAGAGGCTATGAAAGGCGGTCAATCACGCACCATAAGGCTCGAGCAACCCATACCCGTTCTGATCGCCTACAGTACAGCCGTTGTCAAAAACGGTGGTAAAGTGTATTTTTACCCCGACATCTATCAGCAGGATGCACGCCTTGAGCGCGCGCTGCGCAATGTCGGTCTCGCCCACTGACGGTTGCGGCAACACGTACCATCTCGCGCCGCGCACTGGGCATCCACATTTTTCGGTATTCCCAATGGCGACTCCTCCCAGCGCCGCACGCCGACGTTTTCTCTCGGCTGCCTCGGGCTTGGCCGTCCTGGGCACTCTGCCCACAATCGCGCGGGCCACCTTTCAAACCACGTCCTCGTCCAGGAATCTGGCGATGGACAACACCCACACACGCGAAAAAATCCAGCTGATCTACGCGGTGGGTACCCGATATGTGCCAAAGGCGCTTACCGATCTTAACCACTTTCTGCGCGATCACTACTCCGGACACATCGGCAGGATGGACGCCGGCCTCTACGACATCATGTACTCGCTGCGCGCGGCGCTGAAGGTGCATACGCCGTATGAAATCATTTCAGGCTACCGCTCCCCGGAAACCAACGAGCGGTTGCGCACCACGCGAGGCGGCGGCGTTGCCCGGCACAGTCTGCATGTGGATGGAAAGGCAATCGATCTGCGCCTTCCCGGCGTTCCACTCATGGAGCTGCGCGACGCCGCTCTTGCGCTCAAAGCGGGCGGCGTGGGCTATTATCCAGGCAGCAATTTCGTGCACGTCGATACCGGCCGCGTGCGCACTTGGCGCGGCTAACGCTCCCACGCTTTCGTGTTACGGTTCCACGCAAACGAAACGCGCTCGTTGACCTCTTGATTCATGCCGGGCTTATTTCACCAATGTGACGGGAACGTCGACCAAGCTCAGCACCTTGGTCGCAACCGAGCCCAGAAACAGCCCCGCAACAGAGCCCAGTCCTCGCGTGCCCATGGCGATCTGCCCGCATCCATTCTCTTTGGCAAAGCCATGGATGGTTTCCGCAATCGGACCGATCGCGATGTGCGTCTGGTAGGCCACCCCGGACTTTCCCAGCATGGTCTCGGCAATCCGCAACGCCTGGCGCCCCTCATCCTGGTAATAGTCATCGATAATTTCACCCGAGATGAATCGCTTGACGTTGCCCGAGATGATCGGGGCCTGTACCGTCAGGACATGCAGAGTGATATCGTCGCGATCCTGGGCCGCCCGAATGGCGAATTCAACCGCACGCAACGAGGAAGCGGAGCCATCTACTGGGACGAGAATGGTATTGATATTCAAGAAACTCTCCTGGAGGCGGGGCTGCCCGTGTCATGCACGATCATAGCCCTGGAACGGACGCGCCGAGGACTCCCTTCGCCTTCCTATGTCATTCCTTTGACGAAGATCAACTCGCAAGCCAACCGAACTGGCGCCTGCCGCTGTCAGGCCTGCCCAAGCCTCCCTGACAACAGCCGCTGTAATATCCACCCATCGCCTCGAATCCAGTTTCCCACCATGGCCCTCACCGAACCGGTCGGTTCTCCGCGCCACTGCGGCCGGCAGACGAATGTCCAGGTACACGAACATGTCCGGGGAATGGCGCCAGCCCGGTAGCAGCATGAGCACATTGCCGAACTCCCCTTACTCCTCCTTTGCCGGCAGTCCTTTGCATGGCGTGCTGCTGGTACTGTGCGCCGGCTTGCTGTGGGGCACCACCGGCACGGCCCAGAGCTTTTCGCCGGGCCTCTCACCGTATTGGGTGGGGGCGTTGCGTCTGCTCGCGGCCACTCTCTTTTTCCTCGTCTACGCCAGCTGGCGTCTGGGGCCCGCGCGTCTGCGGCGTGAACTGGCCAATCTGCACTGGAGGCAGGCCATCTGGGCGGGAGCTTGCATGGCCGGCTACAACCTGACATTCTTCGCTGGCGTGAAAATCACCGGCGTAGCGGTCGGCACGGCCCTGGCGCTGGGCAGCGGTCCGATCTGGGCGGGATTGTTGCAAATGACCGCGGGCACGCGGCCCAGCGCTGGCTGGTGGCTGGGCACCCTGCTGGCCGTCGCAGGCGGGGTGCTGCTGGTCATCGGGCGTGGCGGCGCCGTGCGGGCGGATCCGCTCGGCATCGCGCTGTGCCTGGCCGCAGGCTTGACCTATGCGGTGTATGCGCTTCTCAACAAGCAACTTGTCCGCCACTCGGCGCCGGCTGTCACGACGCTGGGCGTCTTCTTCGTGGGCGCCGTGCTCGCTCTTCCGGCAGCGGGGCTGCAGGCAGGTCCGCCGCACATCACCGGAACGGGCTGGCTGGTGGTCGGGTTCCTGGGAGTGGCTGCCACTGGCGTCGCTTACCTGCTATTTACCACCGGCTTGCGCAGCATCAGCGCCGCCAGCGGCGTATCCCTGGCGCTGATGGAGCCGGTAACCGCCTTCGTCCTGGCCATCGTGGTGGTGGGCGAACAGCCGGGATCCGCAGCCTATGCGGGTCTGGCGGCATTGCTGGCGGGGCTGGCTATCGTCATCCGGGCCGAAACGCATGGCGCCCCGCGACCATGATCTCCGCCGGACAGGGGATGCAGGCTCCGGCGCGGGGGGCGCATAATTCAGCAGAATTTGTTGCAAACTCAGACACTGGCGCACGCTGCGAGGTCGGCGCCAGCGGCCAATTTCCCTCTTGATGGGATCCAAAATAAATGAAAACGATTCTGAAACTGGCGGCTTGCGGCGTCGTGGCTTGGGGGGCCTGCATCGCCCCGGCGCAAGCCGACGACCTGCTCGTCCGCGGCGACTATCTGATGAATGGCGTGGTCGCCTGCGCCAATTGCCACGCGGCCCGCGATGACAAAGGCAACGTCCTGAGCAACCTCGGGCTATCGGGCGGCATGGTTTTCGAGGCGCCGGTATTCAAGACCTACGCTTCGAACATCACGCCCGATCGCAAGACAGGCATCGGCAACTGGACCGACGCCCAACTGGCCCGCGCGATCCGCGAAGGCATCCGGCCGGACGGCTCGCTCATTGGTCCGCCCATGCCCGTCCCGTTCTATCGCAATCTGTCCGACCGCGACCTCAAGGCCATCATCACCTACCTCCGGAGTCAACCGGCGGTCGAGCATGCCGTCCCGGCTTCCAGCTACAAAGTTCCCCTGCCTTCCAGCTACGGACCGCCGGTCCCCCATGTCGGCACGCCTGACGCGACGAACCGGGTCGACTACGGGCGGTACCTGGCGCAAATCGGCCATTGCATGGACTGCCACACACCGCGCGATGCGCACGGACAGCTTGTGATGGCCCAACTAGGCGCAGGCGGACAACTCATCCCGGGGCCGGGCGGCGTCGCGGCCGTATCCCGCAACCTGACGCCTGACGCCGAGGGTTTGCGGGACTGGACCGACGCACAGATCGAAACAGCGATCCGAACAGGCGTCGACAAAAACGGCCAGCCGCTGGCGCGAATCATGGCTTTCGACTGGTACCGAAACATCAGCGAACCGGACATGAAGGCCCTGATCGCCTACTTGCGATCGCTGCCGCCGCTACCTACGCCAACGCAGCATTGACGAACGGCGACTGGTCCAGCCGCGCAAATGCTGTATCCTGAGGCCCTGCACTCGGCACAGCGATAGAGGTCTCCGCTCATGCGTTATGTTCACATCGAGCGCCGCGAATCCGTGGCCATTCTGACACTTGACCGGCCGGAACGACGCAACGCGCTCGGCTCCGAGCTGCTCAGCGGGCTGGTCGCCGCGTTCACGCAATTGTCTGGCGAGACGACGGTCCGCTCGATCGTGATCGGCGGCGCCGGCAAAGGCTTTTGCGCCGGAGCGGACCTCAAGGAATTTTCGGGGGACGATCGAGACGCCGTCTCCCGCCTGAATCTTGAAATGGGCGCATTCGTACGCTCCATTCCGCTGATGTCCAAGCCGGTCGTTGCCGCCGTCGATGGCTTCGCGCTGGGTGGTGGCCTGATGCTCGCAATATCATGCGATCTGGTGGTGACTACCCCGGGGGCGCGCTGGGGACTGCCAGAAGTGTCGCTCGGCTGGCTACCTGGCTTCGGCCTGAGCACGCTCGTGGACCGGGTCGGCCTTGCCCGGGCACGACGCATCGCGTTCGGCGCGGAGCCATTCAATGGCGCCGAGGCGGTTGCGATCGGGCTCGCCGACATCCTCAGCGAGGAGCAGACGGTGCTCGACAAGGCGCTGTTCCAGGCGCAGAGGCTGGCCGCCCTGCCACCGCGCGCCGTCGGCTCCGTCAAACACTACTTCTCGCTCATGGCGCGTAATGCCGAGACAATGGACGTGTTCGCCAACCGCGTCTACGCCCAAGATGCCGAGAGTCCCGAAGCGCTCGACACGATGCGCGAGCGACGCGGTGAACAATAGGCGCAGCCGGCGTTCACCAGGGAAGGTCTGAGTCGCCCTGAAGATCGATGCCCTTCAGGAGCAGACCGTCTTTCGTGTCGAACAGGTACAGCTTGTCGGCGCCGCAGGCAACCGCCACCGAGTCGCCCATCGCGATCCGGCGGCCGGGCTCGATCTGGGCCGTCATGACGGTCTTCCCCACCCGCACCTGCATCAGAGTAAAGGCGCCCAGAGGCTCGATGACTTCGACGATGCCGGTCAGGCGACAAGAATGGTCGTCCCGCCTCGACAGGTGCAGGTGCTCGGGCCTTATTCCGACGCAGATCCGCGCATGATCCCTGGCGGCCGCGCAACCGGCCTGATCCAGGATGAGCGAGAAGTTCTCGCCCAGCGCCCTGTCCCCGTCCAGCGTGGTCTCGAGAAAATTCATGGACGGCGTCCCGATGAATCCCGCGACAAACCGATTGGCCGGCCGCTGGTACAGATTGTTGGGGGTATCGATCTGTTGGACCAGGCCGTCGCGCATCACGGCGACGCGCTGCCCCATGGTCATCGCCTCGGTCTGATCGTGCGTCACGTAGAAGGTGGTGACGCCCAGGGTCCGGTGCAGCTTGATGATCTCCGCGCGCATGTCCACGCGCAGCTTTGCGTCCAGGTTGGAGAGCGGTTCATCCATCAGGAAGACCTGCGGCTGACGCACGATCGCGCGTCCGAGTGCGACGCGCTGGCGTTGCCCCCCGGAGAGCTCGCGCGGCTTGCGCTCCAGCAGCTTTTCGATCCCGAGAACTTGCGCGACCTTTTCCACGCGCTCCTTGATGTCGGCCTTGGCGAATTTCTTCAGCTTGAGCGAAAACCCCATGTTCTCGCGCACGCTCATGTGCGGATATAGGGCATAACTCTGGAACACCATCGCGATGTCGCGGTCCTTCGGTTCGACGCCATTGACGTTGATCCCGTCGATGAGGATGTCGCCATGCGTATGCTCCTCCAGCCCCGCAATCATGCGCATGGTCGTCGATTTGCCGCAGCCCGATGGCCCTACCAGCACGACGAACTCCCCATCCTCCGTGACCAGGTTGAAGTCGCTCACGGCGAGCGCCGCGCCCCCCGGGTAGCGCTTTCCGACATGTCTCAGTTCAACGATCGCCATGAACTCTCACCTGAATGAATGAATCCTCCAACGGCAGCCGGCCACTGCGGGATCTCGTCGCGCAGGTCATGCTTTCGTCCTTGCGAGCGCCGCCGTGATCTCGGCGGTATGTTCCCCCAGCTCCGGGGCGCGGGTGCGAGGCTCGGTATTCGTGCCTGAAAACCGGAAAGGGGTGGCGAGAACGCTGATCTGGCCCATGTCGGGGTCCTCCAGGCTGACGAAAGAGCGGCGTGAGCGGGCCAGTTCGCTGCCCGGCACGTTCTTGACGGGTTCCACGGGACCCGCCGGAACACCTGCCGCCTTCAGGGCTTCGATCGTCCTGCGCGCCGACCCCAGGCCGCGCGACCAGGTTTCGATGCGCTGACGCACGGCGCCATGGGCCTGGATGCGCCGGGCATTGGTGCTGAAATCTTCGGGGGAAGCCCCCAATGCATCATCCAGCAGGCGGCTGAGGCGGCCCCACAGCACTTCGGTGCCGGCGGCCAGCACGAACGCCGCATCGGGCGCTTGATAGACTCCATAGGGAACCACCTGCGGGTGTTCGTTGCCATTGCGTGTCGGATCGACCTCGCCATTTCCGACACACACCTGCATGAGCGCGATGTCGTGATAGGGCAGGCACGAGTCGAACAGCGAGATGTCGATGTACTCCCCGGCCCCGCCTTGGCTCAGTTTCTTGTACAGCGCCGTCACCACGGCGCCGTAGGCGTGAACCCCGGAAGACACGTCGGCCAGAGAGACGCCCAGCGGCAACGGCTGCCCGTCCGCCTCGCCATTCATGTCGATGACGCCGGCCATACCTTCGGCGATAATGCCCTGCCCCGCCTGTCCGGCCAACGCGCCGCTGTTCCCGAATGCCGAAATCGAGCACATGATGATCTGCGGGTTCAGCTTGCGAAGGTCTTCAAACCCCAGCCCTTTGGCAGACAGGCTCCCCGGGCGCATGTTTTCGACCACCACGTCCGCCTGGGAGATCAGGTCGCGCAGCCGTGCCACGTCGGCCTCGTTGCGCAGGTCGGCCACGATGCTTTTCTTGCCAGCGTTGAGCCAGGCGAAGTAGCCGCTGTGGCCGGGACCCAGTTGCGGCGGCAGCACTCGCGACGGGTCCCCGGACGGGGACTCGACCTTGATCACTTCGGCGCCCATGTCCGCCAGCAATCGCGTGCAATAGGGGCCGGCGAGAACCTGCGTGAAGTCGATGACGCGCACGCCCGCCAGCGGCCGGGTGTCGGGCGCCGCATCGTGCGTCGAGGGATTGCGTGATTCCGTGGTGCTCATGTCTGTATTTGCTCCCGGGGCTCTACCCCTTGACCGCGCCGGCAGTGGCGCCTGCCAGCACATAACGTTGCGCCAGCATGGAGAACAGGAGAACGGGCAGCACGACGAGGATGCCGGCAGCCGCCATTTCACCCCAGAAGATGTTGCCGTCCGCGATGAACCCGATGATGGTGACAGGGAGCGTCTGCGTGCGCTGCGATGTCAGAACCAGGGGATAAAGGAAATCGTTCCAGGCCTGCACGAAGTTGAAGATCACTGTCGCGAACAGGCCCGAGCTGATCAGCGGCAGCGTGATGCGCATCATGGCGCCGAATCGTCCCAGGCCATCGATCATGCCGCTTTCTTCAAGGGAAGCGGGCACCTGCCGGATGAAGCCGGTCATCATCCAGACAACGAAGGGAACCTGGAAGGTGCTCTCCGCGATGATCATCCCGGCATAAGTGTCATTCAGGCCCAGGAAGCCGAAGAGACGGTAAAGCGGCAGCACCAGAGAGACGGCGGGAACCATGCGGATGAGCAGGTACGCGGCGAGCAGCGCGTTTTCCCACTTGATGCGAAAGCGCGCAAAACCGAACGCGGCGATGGTGCCCAGGAAGGTGGACAGCAGCGTGGAGCCGACTGCGATCACGATGCTGTTGATTCCCGCGTCGAAGAAATTGTCGATCCTGCCGGCCTGGTAGAGGGAGGTGAGCTTGCCGCCCAAGCCCATCACGTTCTTGTAGTGGTCAAGCGTGGGCGTGAAGAACCACGCGGGAGGAATCTGGAAGGTCTCGCTCCGATCCTTGAGCGACGTGAGCAAGAACCAGACGACGGGCGCAAGCGCAAGCACCAGCGCGATGCAGATCACGGCCAGAGGAATCCTGCGCCGAAAGGCCTTCAGGCTGATGGACAGCATCGGCGCGCCTCCTTGGAATCGTTCATTTGCAGTTGCGTCCTGTTCATGCAACGTCGCTGCGCAGCACAGAGCGCACCATGGGAATCGCAACCACCATCGCGATGAGAATGAGCAGCCAGGACACAGCGGCCCCACGGCCAAAATCAAAGCGCTGGAATGCATCCACATAGACCATGTAGCTGAGCGTCTCGGTGGCTCTGCCCGGACCGCCATTGGTCAAAACGAAAATCACGTCGAAGACTTTGAGCGACGTCAGGGCACGCGTCAGCGCCACGACGAGCAGGACGGGCTTGATGAGCGGCAGCACGACCCAGCGCACCATTTGCATCGAACTGGCGCCATCGATCGATGCGGCGTCGATCACGTCGCCCGGCATGGATTCGAGCGCCGCGACCGCCGAAATGATGACGAAGGGAGTCCACTGCCACAGGTCGACACCGATGATGGCCCAGATTGCAACGTCCGGGCTGCTGAGCCACGAGATGGGTGAAACACCCACGAGACCGAGCAGGTAATTGAGGATGCCGTAGCTGCGGTCCATGATCAGCAGGTACATGAGCCCGATCACCACCGGCGGCACGCTGAACGGGATGATGAGCAGCAGCCGCACCAGCTTGCGGCCGCGCGTGAGCCTGACCAAGAGCAGCGCGAGGGCGGTGCCGAGGATCATCTCGGCCGCAACCGTCGCCCCCGTATAGATCGCCGTGACCCTGAGCGCGTTCCAGAAGCTGGAATCACTCAGCACATCGATGTAGTTCTGGATCCCGTTGAAGTGCGGCGCCTGGACCGACGTCGCGCGATTGAAGGTGAGGCTCGTCCAGAACGAGTAGACGAGGGGCACAAGCGTCGTGGCGGCGATGTAGACGAGGCCAGGAAAGATAAGCACATAGGGAAACGCCCGCCGACGCCACGGTGGCTTGCGTTCGATGTCGCCGTCGTGCATGTGTCTTCTCTCCGTATCAGGGGATCTGGCGCAAGAGGCTGATGTGCGCCATGAGCGTACTATCCAATGTCCGCCGGGCGCCATCCGGCGATTCCCGATCCTCAGCGGGGGATGGGCGCGCTGCCCGCCCAAGCCGCTGCGGCGAACCGGAACAGCCTGGGAACGGGTGTGGCTCAGTTGCCGATCTGCTTTTTGGCGGCATCGGCCATCTGCGTGACGCCCTGTTCGACCGTCAGCCCACCCGTCACGACGCGCGCAAGGATGGTGGACATGGCATCGTCGATCGCGGGCCAGGCCGGCGTGCGCGGGCGTGGCATGGCAACCTCCTCAGCATCGGCCTGCGCGCTGAACCAGGGGAATTTTGCCGACAGGTCCTTGTCCCTCAACAAGCTCGTGCGAAACGGCGTGCCGCCCAGGTCGGCCACCTTGCGCGACATCGCGGGGCCGGTCGCCCAACGGATGAATCTGAAGGCGTCTTCCTTGTTGTGTGAACTCGCCGGAATGGTGAGACCCCACCCGCCGATCACGGCCGCCGGCACTTTGGCGACCGGCGCGGCCGTGAACGACATCTTGCCGGCAACCTTGGACTGCTTGGGCTCCAGCATGACGGCAGCGGTGTCGGTCCACTGCACCGCCATGGCGACCTCGCCCTGCGAGAGACCCGTCGTGAGTCGCTCGTAAGCCCAGTTCGTCACGTCTTCCGGCGCGGATTTGCGCAGGCTGACGTAGTACTCGAGGGCCTGGCGCGCCTCGGGGCTGTCGAGAATCACCTTGCCGTTGGCATCGATCACGCCGCCGCCGAAGGTGGACAGCCACTGGAAGTACTCGGAGGTGAGGTTATGGCTCTTCTTCATCGTCAGGCCTGTCCCGTAGACATTGGGCGGCGCGTTGAGCTTCTGCGCATAGCTGCGATACTCTTCGGCCGTCTTGGGCGGCTGCTTCAGGCCAGCGGCGTCCAGCAAATCCTTGCGGTAGTACGTGATGTAGGACGCAACCTGCCAGGGCATTCCCACCTGCTTTTCATTCCAGCGGTAGAAATTCAGCAGCGCATCGGGGATGCTCTTGAGGTCGTATTCGGCCGGCGTCAGTTTCGCATCCTTCAGGTATGGCGTGACATCCGCCAGCACACCCTTGGTGCCGTAGAACGGCATGGAATCGCCGCGAATGCTGATCACGTCAAACGAAGTTCCTGATCCGAGCAGCTCCGTCGACGTCTTGTTGTTGATCACCTCGCCGCCGATGATCGTCAGGTTCACCTTGATGCCGCTTGCCTTCTCGAAATCGGGCAGGTTCTGCTGCGTGAAGCTGGCGATCGGGCCGGCGAACAGCATGACGTTGATCTGGCCACCTTTCGCCTGTGCCGGCGTGGCCGCCGTAAACGCCGTTGCGGCGCACACGCAAAGCGCTGCGGCCGATGCCCGGAATGTGCCTGTTGTGTTGCCTGCTTGTCTCATATCCTGTCTCCGACGACTGGTTATTGGATGTCACTACGGCGTGTCAGGGCCCGAACGATGGCCATACGGCAAGACCTCATGACACTGGATGCTTCAAATGCTTCGTGTATTCGCTGCAAGAAACTCCGCCGACAATCGATAACACCTGTTTTAGCCTCCGTACGATATCTGCATGACGCATCCATCGAAGGTGCCACCGCGGGACTGGAATCGAACGCCAAGGCCCGTCAAAGGCCCAGGCCTCCTCATCGATGCCTGAAATGCGGCTTTTCCTTTGCGAAGAAAGCTCTGACGCCTTCACGACAATCCTCGGTATCGAATACCTTGTCGCTCAGGTCCATGGTGCGACGAATCGCTTCGTCCTCCGGCAGCGCCTGGGACAGGGCGATCGCAGCCTTGCAACACTGCAGAGCCAGATTCGGCTGATTGGCCAACGCTCGCGCCATCGCATGCGCCGTATTCCGGCTCTCGCCAACGGGGACCACCCGATTCACCAGCCCCCAAAGAAGAGCCGTGGGCGCGTCTATCGGCTCGCCATAAAACATCATTTCCTTGGCCCGGCTCACCCCGATCCGTTGGGTCACCCGGACCGTGCCACCACTCCCCGGAAACACACCCAGCTTGATCTCCGGCAGGGCCAGCCGGGTGGTTTCCTCGGCGACGATGAAATCGCAGCAAACCGCCAGCTCCAGACCGCCTCCGTACGCCAGACCCGAAACCGCCGCAATCGTGGGCTTGGGGAAATTCGCCACCTTCCCGTAGACCTGATTTTCAAACTCGAGCTTCATGGGGATGATCTTTCCACGGCCCAGCATGTTCGGAAATTCACTGATATCGGAGCCAGCGCAGAACGCCCGCTCCCCCGCCCCCGTGAGAACGAGCACCCGCGTATCCGGATCCTCGGCCAGAACGGGCAGCACCTGGTCCAGCTCCCGGGACATCGCCAGCGTGACGACATTCAAGGGCGGGTTGTCCAGCGTGATCGTGGCCACGCCCTCGGCCACATTGCATTCGATCTGGTTGCTCATCGTGTTCATCGCCGGTTCCTCACAACAGCCACAGCCCGCCGGTGACATTCAAAGCTTGCCCGGTCATGTAATCGGCCTGATCGGAAGCCAGGAACGACACCACGCGTGCCACGTCATCGGGCAGGCCGACCCGGCCGAGGGGGATCTCGCCTTCGCGCTGTTTGGCCGTTCGCAAACCGTGCCTGATCGACGCGGCGTCCGCCTCGTCCCGCATGATGGTATCGACGATGACCCCCGGGCACACCGCGTTGACGTTGACCTTCTGAGGGGCCACCTCCATAGCGAGTGATTGCGTCAGGCCGATGATGGCGGCCTTCGACGCACAGTACGCACCATAATTCGACTTGCCCACCTTGCCGAGCCAGGACGACGTATTGATGATCTTTCCGCTGCCCTGCCGGAGCATGTGCGGAACCACGGCCTTGCAGCCGTAGAAGACCCCGTCGACATTGACGCGGAACACGGCATGGAAGTCTTCGACCGAGGTCTCGACCACCGTACCCACCCGAGTGATCCCCGCGTTGTGGACAGCAACATCGATGGCGCCGAATGACTCGACGAATGCGTCCACGGCCTGCCGGACCTGCGCGTACTCGCCCACGTCGCCGCACGCGACCTTGCAGGCGCGCCCTTCGGCACGCACCATCTCTGCCGTGCGCTGCGCGCCTTCTTCGTTGATGTCGAAAAGCGCCAGATCCGCCCCGTCCTGTGCCAGCCGGATGGCGATGGCCCGCCCTATACCAGCCGCCGAACCTGTAACGAGAGCGACCTTCCCTTCCAAGCTACGCGTATTTGGCATTTGCATTCGAGTATGTAAACTTACTTATGTGTAAGTCAGCATAGTTTGAGCGGGCCACCGACACAACAAGGGTTTTCCCGGTGCGGGTGCAGGCGCACGTGCGCTTCGGGTACCCATATGCTTCAGGCGTGCGCCTGCATCAGGTCAGCGGGTGGACCCGGAACCAACGCAAATACAACGGAGGAAACAGCCGTGGACAGTCCGGGCCTCTGAGCGAGGCTCGATGCGTCTCGCCGGAGACGAGGGAGCAGGAAACTGCTAGTGCCGCCGCCGGGCGGCCACCGAACGGGAAGAACCGGCTGCAGCCTCGTCGGATACAGCGCCAAATGGACGTTTGGCCTTACGGGGCGCAGCACCTCGACCCCGACTGCCATAGGCGGCGACGACCGTCCTCAGGAACGCGCGATAGATCAGTTCGAGCTGATCGAACCGTGCAGCATCCTGCGTGACCAGGCCGGCGCTATTGATGATGTTGACGAGCATCGCCACGACGTCCTCGACCGGCGTCGCGGTGGACAGCTCACCCCGAGCGACCGCGCATGAGATGCCGACCCGGATGGCATTCGTCAGATCGGACGCGAAGCGCTGCACCGAGGCAACGCTGCGCGGGCTCAGCGCATCGCTGTCCGCACGCATCCGCGCCACCAGGCTCCACGACAGGCCGTCATCGTCGCCGACGTTGAACTCGTCGTAGCGCTGACGGTTGAATGCAATGGTCGCATCCAGCTTGAGGTCCAGAGCGGTGTCCGTATCCGTCCAGATCGATCGGAAGCGCGCCAGCGTAGCCGTCACATACTCGTCCGTCACCTCTTCGACGAGCGAGTTCTTGTTGCCGAAATGGTAGTGAATATTGGCCCGCGTGGTGGACAATCGGTCGGCAATATCGCCAAAGCTCACTCCCCGGTACCCGTGCTTGATCAGCAGCTTGGCGGCGAGCGACTTGATCCGCTCGCGCATGTCCGGCTGCTTGATGTCGGTTGATTTCACTTCTGATCGCGACAAGGTTTTTTGCCTCCGTAGGCTGCCCGGGTTCCCAATCGAACGCGTCCATGAACTGGCAGGTAAGTCAGCAGTCTAGCAGACCCGGGCAGCCGGGAGCCCGCAGTGCCGGCCCGATGGCTCTCGACCGGCCGCTGGACAAGCCCTTCCTTCGCGTCTAGAGTCCAATCCAGAATCACCGCATGAATGGAGAAACCGCATGAAGTCCCGTGCAGCAGTCGCCTTCGCCCCCGGCAAGCCCCTCGAGATCATCGAGATCGACGTGGCCCCGCCCAAAAAAGGCGAAGTCCTCATCAGGATCACCGACACGGGCGTCTGTCATACCGATGCCTTCACGCTGTCGGGCGACGATCCTGAGGGCGTCTTCCCGGTCGTTCTGGGCCACGAAGGCGCCGGTGTGGTCGTCGAAATCGGCGAAGGAGTCGCCTCGGTCAAGCCCGGCGACCATGTCATTCCACTCTATACCGCCGAATGCGGCGAATGCGAATTCTGCCGGTCAGGCAAGACGAACCTTTGTGTCGCCGTACGTGCCACGCAGGGCAAGGGCCTGATGCCGGACGGCACCACACGATTTTCGTATCAGGGCAAGCCCATCTACCACTACATGGGCTGCTCGACCTTCTCCGAATACACGGTGGTCGCGGAAATCTCCCTGGCCAGGATCAATTCCAAAGCCAATCATGAGCAGGTCTGCCTGCTGGGGTGCGGGGTCACCACCGGCATCGGCGCCGTGCGCAACACCGCGAAAGTCCAGCCCGGCGACTCGGTCGCCGTTTTCGGACTGGGGGGCATCGGTCTGGCCGTCATCCAGGGCGCACGCCAGGCCAAGGCAGGCCGCATCATCGCCATCGACACCAATCCAGCGAAGTTTGCGCTGGCAAGGACGTTCGGCGCCACGGACTGCGTGAATCCCAAGGATCACGAAAAACCCATTCAGCAAGTGATCATCGACATGACCGGCTGGGGAGTGGACCACTCTTTTGAATGCATTGGCAACGTGAACGTGATGCGCGCAGCCCTGGAGTGCACCCACCGCGGCTGGGGACAATCGGTGATCATCGGGGTGGCGGGCGCCGGCCAGGAAATCTCCACCCGCCCCTTTCAGCTCGTCACGGGCCGGCGCTGGATGGGGACGGCCTTCGGCGGAGTCAAGGGCCGCACCCAGCTACCCGGGATGGTCGAGGACGCCATGCAGGGCAAAATCGACCTGGCGCCCTTCGTCACGCACACCATGGGGCTGGCCGATATCAACCGGGCCTTTGACCTCATGCACGAAGGCAAGTCCATCCGCTCGGTCATCAAATACTGATCGGACTTTCGTCGGGCCGCGCCGTGCGCGCCCACGGGTCCTCTTTCCACGGGCAGACACATGAAGCGCATCGAACGACACACCTGTTGGGGCGGCACCCAGAGCGTCTGGCGCCATGCTTCCCGGACGCTGGGCTGCGACATGAATGTTGCCGTCTTTGTCCCGGCTCACGAAGAAGGTGAAAGGCTGCCGGTGATCTACTGGTTGTCCGGGCTGACGGCCACCGAGCAGAATTTCATCACCAAGGCGGGCGCGCAACACTACGCCGCTGAGCGCAAAGTCATTCTGGTGGCACCCGATACCAGCCCGCGCGGTGACGGCGTAGCCGACGATCCGGCCAACGACCTGGGCCAGGGCGCAGGCTTCTACCTGAACGCCACCCGGGCCCCCTGGGCCGCACATTTCCGGATGCACGATTACGTGGCCATCGAACTCCCAGGCCTGGTGGAAGCGCACTTCCCCGCCAACGAGCAGCGTTCCATCATGGGCCACTCGATGGGCGGACATGGCGCATTGGTGGTCGCGCTGCGCAATCCCGGTCGCTACCGAGCCGTTTCGGCCTTTGCTCCGATCGTCGCACCCACCCAGGTCCCCTGGGGTCAAAAAGCCTTTCTGGCCTATCTGGGAGCCGACCGTTCTGCCTGGGGCGAGTGGGATGCCACGGCGCTGCTCGCTGGCGCCGACGAGCGGCTACCCATCCTGATCGACCAGGGCGACGAGGACGAATACCTGGACACCCAATTGCGCCCCTGGCTTTTCACGAAAGAAGCGGAACGCTGTGGCCACCCGGTCCGGCTGCGCCGCCACCCCGGCTACGACCACAGCTACTACTTTGTCGCCAGTTTCATTGGCGACCATATCGCCCACCACGCGCGGGCGCTGCACGCCCGCGAGCACTGAGGATTTTCCGGCTTCAATGAAGCGCGGCGGCCTTGCGGGCGACGCGCTCCATCTCCGTGCGTTCGGTGACATCACGCGCCATGGCAACCGCGCCCACCGCGCGGCCAGCCTTGTCCTGCACCAGCGCAAACGTCATCTCGACGTAGAGCTTCTGGCCGTTCTTGCGCAAGCCGCGGGTCAACGTCGGATGGCCGCCCAGCTTCAGCCGGCCGCGTTCCATGGCCGCCTCGAAGCCTGCCCAGTGCGCCTCGCGCAAATGCGCGGGAATAATGAGATCCAGATTTTGCCCCAGCGCCTCATCGGCCGAAAACCCGAAGAGTAAGGTGGCGGCCGGATTCCAGCGCCGAATGGTTCCGTCCCTGTCAGCATAGATCAGGGCATCAGACACCTGTTCCAGAATCCATTCTGCCAGTTCGGCGGGTTCGTCCATGATGGAATCTCCAGAGATCACCTGCCGACGCCCGGCGGGTGATGCGTTTGCACGCATCACTTTATACCCGGAAATCCCTCCGGCCCGGAGGCAGCCGATCAGCCGCCCGTCACCAGGCGGGCCATGACGACGATGATGGCTACCTGCATGAGGCCCTGGCTGGCGACCACGTAGTAGAAGCGGCTCATCATCCGTCCGATCCTCGGCCCGTCCGGCTGAGGTTTCTGCAGCTCCAGGCACACCCGGACGCTGGTGGGCAGCAGGTAGCCCAGGCCCTGGATCGCCATCAGGGTAACGAGCACCAATGCCGCGACGATCCAGCCGAACTCGGGCCAGGGCATCTGCGTAAAGCCAAGCTGAACCGCCAGGAACCAGCCCGCCGTACCCGTGACGATGGACAGGGTCGGCATCAGGAACAGGGTCACAGGCGTGAGCCGGGTGATGATTTCCTTGCGGATTGGCACGGACACGCTGCGGATGATCGGACCGATCACGAACCCCATGAAAAGGTCAATCCCCGTCCACAGCACGCCGCTCATGACATGCACCCAGTTGAGAAACCAGGCATTGCCGATCACAATCGCCGCCACCATGACCAGCAACGCGGCCGCGACATACCAAAGATAATGCCACCGCACCACCGGGGCCTGCGAGGGAATGGGTATCTGGCCGATGGACGCTGCCATGGCGCCTCCTGTCTTCAATGAGAACGCGAGAGTTCCGGAGACAATCTTTCGCCGCTTCCTCTTCGTCGTCGATCCGTAGTTTCCCAGGGCGCACGCACAGAACGGCGTCACTTCAAAGCCAGCGGATCCGCTTGAACTTCCAATACAGGACGGCACAGACCGCGAACATCGAGATCAAAACGGCCGGGTAGCCGAAGCGCCAGCTCAATTCCGGCATGTCGTGGAAATTCATTCCATAGATACCGGCAACGGCTGTGGGCACGGCCAGAATGGCGGCCCAGGCGGCGAGCTTGCGGGTGATGTCCGTCTGCTGCATCTGGCCGATCATCATCGCGGCCTCGAAGGCGAAGGCGAGCGCCTCCCGCAGACCGGACACCGACTCGGTTACGCGCTGGATGCGATCCCCGATCTCTGCAAAATAGGCACGACTGTCGGCCCCGATGTTGCGCGTTTCCACGTGCGCCATGCGCCGGCAGATCTCGGCCAACGGCGCAATGGCAGTCTGTATGCGCAGCAGGTCACGGCGGTGGCGGTACAGACCACGGATATCCACCTCGCGAAGGCCGCGCAACAGAAACTGGTGTTCCACCCCTTCGACCATGGTTTCAAGCTGCTGGAGCATGTCCACATAGCGATCCGCCAACAATTCCAGCAGGGCGGAAGCCACGTAGTCGCTGCCGCGCCCCTGGAAGTCGGGCGATTCAGTCAACAGGGTGCGCAGCTCACGATGCGAGCTCGACGAGTGGCGCCGGATGGTGAGGATATAGCCGGAGCCTATCAGCAGCTGGATCTCACCCATGGCTGGACGATCCCGGGCGATCTCGACCGTGATGGCCACGATCAGCGTGAGATGGGCGTATTCCACGATCTTGGGTCGCCGATGTTCGGACAGGATTTCCTCGACCGCCCGGCGCGGAAGATTGAGGCGCTCACCGACCTGGCGCAACAGGCTGTCCTCAGGATCCTTCAGTCCTACCCACAACAAGCCATGGCGGGAGTCAGCCGTCGTCCCAAGCTCGTCCAGACCGACGTCCCGGGGCGCCTGGCCCGCCGCATAGTGCGTGGACGCGACCGCGCTGCGTTCGTACAGGGTAGATGCGGACACACCGGAAGCCATGATGCCTCCCCGCTATTTCGGCTGAGGACTGAGGCCCTGGAGCAGCTGCCCCAGATTGCCGGGCAACTGCCCCGGATTTGCCGGCAGATCCAGCGTGCCGGGCGCCGGCGCCACCGTCGAAATCTTCTCTACCCTGAATTGGGTGCCGTACGCCAGGAGTCCCATCCCGCGCTGATTCAGGGCGGCCAGCACCTGCTCCGTACCCTGGACCGGCTGCTGTCCGGCCCTTTGCAGCAAAACCGCCATATGCGCCAGCACCTGCGTCAGCTCCCGCACCTCGGGCTGCGGGCCCAGTACGCCGCGCCCCTTCCGCGTGCGCCCCTGCGCGTCGACATACGTGACGGTATAGACATCGCCTGGTCGGCCAGCGACGGTTTCGTGCGCACCCGTCGCGGCAATGTGCGTCAGCGACCGGATCATGTCGGGTGAAGTCTGCAGCGGCCCGCCGCCCAGCATCCCTGCAGCGCTCTGGGCGTCCAGCACCAGCGGCTGACCATTCACCTGCATCACCGAGTAGACCTTATCGCCGCGCAGGACCAGATAGCCGCGCTGTACGCCGGAGACATCCACCCGTGCGTCGCCGCCTTGAAAGCTGACCGTCAGCGTGCGATCACCCGTGTGGACGGTCGCCACCCCCGCAGCCGCCGCACCTGTGGAAACCACGCAACACCCTGCCAACAACAAACCTGCAATCCCGCGCATGCGATACCCCGCAAAATTTGAGCACGATTGTCACGATAGCGGCTTGAACCGTTCCGCGACAAGGCAAGAGGGAGAACAAGTGTTTCCGAATCTTGCCCGGCCGCGCAATGGCGAGCCATCCCAGTCTATTCGATATCGCGAGTGCCAGACGCCTGTCCGCGCTATTGCGATGGCGCAGCGGCCCGAACCGGGAGTACAGTCCTGAAACTTGCCTTGCAACAGAACGTGCGATCCATGACAGGGTATTTTCCCATCTCCGTGCTCTTCCTTCCCGCTCTCCGCCGCGCCGGTCTCCTGGCGCTGTGCCTGCTGGCACTGCCCTGCGCGATGGTGCCGGCCACATCCCGAGCGGCAGCCTCCCCGGGCCACTCCGGCCACTGTCCTGACGGAACCGTACTGAGCGTGGTCGCCCACACCGATGACGACCTGCTGTTCATGAACCCCGACCTGGACGATTCCATCCGCAAGGGCCTGTGTGTGCGCACCGTGTACGTAACTGCGGGCGACCGGGGTGAGGGCCTGCCATACCTGCAGCAGCGGGAACGCGGCATCATGGCGGCCTACGCGGACATGGCTCGAACTCCCGACCTGTGGGATACGGACGGCATGCGAGTGGACGGCCGCACGTTGGTGCGCCACACACTGCGCGGCGATCCGCGGGTCCAACTCATCATGCTGCGCATCCCGGATCCCTGGCTCGGACCCGGCTGGGGCAGCCTCACCCCGATCAGCCGTCTGGAATCAGTCCCCGACACAGAGGTGAAATCCTACGGCCCCCATCATGAGAGCTATACGCGCAGCGAGCTGGTGGGCCTGCTGGCCAGCCTGATTCAATCGGAGCACCCCCAGGAGGTCCGCACGATGGACTCCACCGTGCAAGTCGCCTATCAGGCCCTGTGCTGGCGCTGCAAGGGACACGATCACCCTGACCACATCGCCAGCGCGCGGCTGATGAACGATGCCATGGCCGCCGCCCCCGGCCTGTATGCCCGGGTGGCCTACCTGGACTACCCTACCCAGGAACGCGCCGCCAACCTGAGCGATGCGGAAGCCGAGCGCAAGACCGCCATCTTCATGCGCTACATGAAGCACGATCCGCACTATTGTCCGGATGCCGCCCGTTGTTCCGAAGTCCGTGGCCCCGAGGCCAAGTGGGTCTGGCGGCAATACACCGTCAGCAACAGCCGCGTCACGGCGACGGCGGTACGGTAGCTCCCGGAACGCCGGCCAGGACGGCCTCGTCGTCCGGGCCCAGGGAGCCAGCCCGTCGCGCAGCTTCGATCAGGTCGGGGCGGCGCACCACAGTCAGCTCGAGAGACTGTCGGCGGCGCCAAGCCGCAATATGAGCATGGTGACCTGACAGCAGGGGCGCCGGCACAGACGTTCCAGCCCATGTCTCGGGCCGCGTGTAGTGGGGGCTGTCAAGCAGCCCATCCAGGGTCGGGCTGAACGAGTCCTGAACGGCCGACTCGGCGTCATGCAGCGCCCCCGGCAACAATCGCACGACGCTATCGATCAGGACCATGGCCCCCAGCTCGCCGCCGGACAGCACGAAATCCCCCAAGGAAATCTGCTGGTCCACACAGCGATCGATGAAGCGTTGGTCGATCCCCTCGTAGCGGCCACAGACGAGGATGGCCCCCGAATGGCTTGCCCACGCTTGTGCTCGTTGCTGCGTGTGCACGTCCCCTACCGGGGACAACAGCACCACAGGAGGCGGCCGGTCCTCAGGATCGGCTCCCGCGCGCAGTCGGGCCTCGCGCGCAGCGGCAACGGCCCGCGACAACGGCTCGGCCATCATGACCATCCCAGGTCCGCCCCCGTAAGGCCTGTCGTCCACCGTCCGGTGGACATCCTGAGTGAAATCGCGGGGGTTCCAGGTCACCAGAGACCATAGGCCGTGAGCATGCGCCCGTCCGCTGATTCCGGAATCGCGCACGGCGACGAACATCTCGGGAAACAGAGTAATCAGGTCGAAGCGCATGAGCATTCAGAATTCGGCCGGCCAGTCGCTATCGATGCGCCGAGCCTGCAGGTCGACATGCTGGATATGGGCCGCCACGAACGGGACGAGAACATGGCGGGGCCGCCCCCGAGAATCGGACCGGGCTCCGAACGCCCCCGAGTCCGTCAGATCACCTCGGGCTACCTGCAATACGGCATGGGCGCCATTATCGAAAACCTCATCCACTTGGCCCAGCAGTACGGGGCAACCGTCTTCCGAGCCATAGAAGAGGCACCCGATGAGGTCCACCCAATAGTACTCGCCCTCGGCGGGGGCCGGAAACGATGCCCGGGGAACCCCGATCGTCCGGCCTCGCAGGGCCTGCGCGCCGTCTCGGTCAGCCACGCCGTCGATCTGGGCCAGGAGGTGGGTGCCACCCGTCTTGCACGCCACCACCTGGACAGCGCGCGGCATGGCGTCAGCCGCGCTGGGCATCAGCCACCAGGTCTTGGCAGACGCCAAGGCATCCCCGTGACGCGAATAGGGCTGAATCTTCAACCAACCGCGCACGCCGTGAGCACCTGCCACCCGGCCGACCGCAACCAGATCGCTGGGCGAGGCAGCGCTTGCGCCGGCGGGCTCTGCCATGAAGAAAGGCGAAGCCGTCAGGCCGTCGCCGAAACCGTGGCGGAGAATTCCTTGACCAGACGATCGACCGTGCCCGAGGGCTGCGCGCCGTTATCCACCCAGTACTTCACGCGATCCAGGGCGATGCGAAGCTTTTCCTGGCCCTCGGCTGCGACGGGATTGTAGAAGCCCACACGTTCGATGAAGCGCCCATCGCGGCGATTGCGCGAATCCGCGGCAACGACATTGTAAAAGGGGCGCTTCTTCGAGCCACCGCGAGCCAGACGAATCACAACCATGAAGAGTTCCTTGAAAATGCTGTAAAAAAC
The DNA here is from genome assembly GCF_052978285.1 of Castellaniella sp. UC4447_H14. Lineage (NCBI taxonomy): Bacteria > Pseudomonadati > Pseudomonadota > Betaproteobacteria > Burkholderiales > Alcaligenaceae > Castellaniella > Castellaniella sp. UC4447_H14. Next base: position 867,847 of record NZ_CM129666.1, read on the forward strand.
AAAGGATTCTAGCATCCGACCCACTGAGCCGCAACGACTGCGGCGAACAATGAGCGGGACACTCCGAAAAACAACAAGGCGCTGCAACCGTGGAGGAGTGCACATTCCGAACGCTCGGCCGAACCGGTCCTGCCGTGCGGGCCACCCCGGTACGATCTTTCGGCCCGATCAACGGCGGCGGATGTAGTGCATCAGCGCGGCACCATCCTCCAGAGGACGCTGGGCCAGCAGTCCATTGCCCGTCTGCCGGCAAAACGCCTCAAAGTCACCCGCCGCATGAGGATCTGTCGTCAGGACTGACAACACCTGCCCGCTTTCGAGCGCGGCCAGCGCTTTCTTGGCCCGCAGGATCGGCAACGGGCAGTTCAGGCCGCGTGCATCGACGTGCTGGTCGGCCTGCGGCAGCCCGGAGGCAAGCTCCGTCATGCCGACCCCAGCCGATCAGCCAGCCAGGCAGGCACGGCGGCGATGGCGCCGTCCAGCGCGCCCACATCCGAACCGCCGCCCATCGCCATGTCGGGGCGGCCACCGCCCTTGCCGCCGACCTGGGCCGCCACCGACCCCACTAGGTCGCCGGCCCTGACTTTGGAGGAGAGTTCGGGGCTTACCCCCGCCACCAGGCTGATCTTGTCGTCGGTAACCGCAGCCAAAAGAATGACGGCGGAGGACAGCCGGGACTTCAGTTGATCGACCATTCCGCGCAGCGCCTTGGGATCGACGCCGTTGAGGCGCTGTGTCAGGAGCTTGACACCCGCCACGTCGACGACCTGGCTGGCCAGATCAGCGCCTGCGGCGGCCGTCAGCTTGTCCTGCAGGCGCTCACGCTCGTGCTCGCTCTCGCGCAGTTGCTGCTGCAGCGCAAGCACCCGCTCGGGGACGCTGTCCGATTGTGTCTTCAGCAGAGCGGCCGCATGCAGCAGCACATCCTGGGTCTGCTGCACCCACGCCACCGCATTGCGGCCCGTGATGGCCTCGACCCGACGGATGCCGGCAGCCACGCCGCCTTCGGATACGATCTTGAACAAGCCGATGTCTCCGGTACGCGCCACGTGCGTACCGCCGCACAGCTCGCGCGAAAAGCCGATATCCAGGACCCGCACCACGTCGCCGTATTTCTCGCCGAAAAGCGCCATGGCACCGCCCGCGACAGCCTGGTCGTAAGGCATCTGCTGAGCCTGCACGGGCTGATTGGACAGGATCTGATCGTTCACGATCGCCTCCACACGCGCAATCTGCTCAGGCGTCAGGGGGGCATCATGCGCAAAGTCGAAGCGGGTCTTCTCCGGATCGACCAGCGAGCCACGCTGACGCACATGGTCTCCCAGCACCTGGCGCAAAGCCTTGTGCATGAGGTGCGTGGCCGAGTGATTCCGCATGGTGTCGGCGCGCCGCTGGGCATCGACCCTCGCGTCCAGCGTATCGCCCACCGACAGGGTTCCCTCGACCAAGGTGCCGTGGTGGCCGAATACATGGCTCTGAATCTTGTGCGTATCGGCGACCTGGAACCGCGCCGCCGCGCTTGCCAGCACGCCGGTATCGCCCACCTGCCCCCCCGACTCGGCGTAGAACGGCGTCGCATCCAGCACCACCACCGCATCCTGGCCCTGGACGACCGCAGGTACCGAAGTGCCATCGACGTACAACGCCGTCACGGCCGCCGAGCCGTCCAGGCGTTCGTAGCCATCGAACCGCGTCTGTACGCCCTCATAATCCAGCCCGGCCGCCGCCTTGAATTTGCCCGCCGCACGCGCCTGCTCGCGCTGCCGGGCCATCGACCGTTCGAAGCCTTCGAGATCGACCTGGATGTTGCGCTCGCGGCAGATATCGGCGGTCAGGTCCACCGGGAAGCCGTAGGTGTCGTAGAGCGTGAAAAGCGTCTGACCGCCCAGAGGCTGCCCCGCCGGCAACGCAGCCAGGGACGACTCCAGAATGCGCATGCCGTTTTCCAGCGTCTCGCCGAAACGCTCTTCTTCCTGGCGCAGCACCTGTTCCACGCGCGATTGCTGCGCGGCGAGTTCCGGGTAGGCCGCCCCCATCTGGTCGACCACATCGGCCACCAGGCGGTAGAAAAATACCCCCTTCTGACCCAGTTTGTGACCATGGCGCAGGGCTCGGCGGATGATGCGGCGCAGCACATAACCCCGTCCTTCGTTGCCCGGGATCACACCGTCGACCACTAGGAAGCTGCAGGCACGGATGTGATCCGCAATGACCTTCAGGGAATTGTCGGACAGGTCCTGTACGCCGGTCTCGCGCGCTGCCGCACGGATCAGATGCTGAAACAGGTCGATGTCGTAGTTGGAATGCACATGCTGCAGCACTGCGGCAATGCGCTCCAGCCCCATGCCGGTGTCCACGCAGGGCTTGGGCAGCGGATGCATCACGCCCTGGGCGTCGCGCTCGAACTGCATGAACACCAGATTCCAGATCTCGATGTAGCGATCACCGTCTTCTTCCGGCGATCCCGGAGGCCCGCCCCAGATGTCAGCACCGTGGTCGTAAAAAATTTCGGAACACGGGCCACATGGCCCCGTATCGGCCATCTGCCAGAAGTTGTCGGAGGCATAGCGGGCGCCCTTGTTGTCGCCGATGCGGATGATACGCTCGGCCGGCACACCCACGGTCCCTTCCCAGATCTCGTAGGCCTCGTCGTCGTCCTGGTAGACCGTGACCCAGAGCTTTTCCTTTGGCAGCCCGAAGACCTCGGTCAGCAAGGTCCAGGCGAAAACGATGGCATCGCGCTTGAAATAATCGCCGAAGCTGAAGTTGCCCAGCATTTCGAAGAAAGTATGGTGCCTGGCGGTATACCCGACGTTTTCAAGGTCGTTATGCTTGCCGCCCGCGCGCACACAACGCTGCGCGGTGGTCGCGCGGCGATAGGCGCGCGTGTCCTTGCCGGTGAACACGTCCTTGAACTGCACCATGCCCGCGTTGGTGAACAGCAGCGTGGGGTCGTTGGCCGGCACCAGCGGCGACGACGGCACGATCTGGTGCCCCTGGGATTCAAAAAAAGACAGAAACTTTTGACGAATTTCGGCGGTTTTCATTCTGGGATTCGCAACAGGGGAAATACCAACGGGGCATTATAGAATGGCTTTCTGCGTCACAGACGCGGGCCGGCAGGCCCAAAGGCGGGTCCGCCGGCGGCCAAGTCCCTCTCGCCGCCTTCGACGCACCGCGCTTCAAGCCGTGGCGGCTTCTTCAATCATGGCTTCGATGGCGGGATAGAACTCCCGATTCTCGCGCACCATGCGCTGATAGACATCTTTCAACACCGTGTTGGCCTCCTCACGAAAGGCCTCGGGCTGGCGAGTCAACCGGGTGGCATTGGTCCAGCGGCGCGCAAAACTGATGAAAGCGGTCGCGATCCCCTTCATGTCGCCCTGATAGGTTCGGCTCATCACCGCCATGCGCGGGTCGCCGCTGCGTTCCACCGACGGGTACAGGATGCGATCTTCGATCGCCAGGTGCTGGGTCACCACCTGGGACAGTGCCTTGAGTTCGTTGGCGATGTCCACCGCATGGTCCACGATCCCCTTGTGCGCCAGCGAGCGCAAGGTCTCGATGCCGACAATGATTTTGACGTGATGGTCCTTGAAACGATCGATATTCATGACGAGATTTCCTCTTCAGCGAAAGCGCGGCGGCGTTTGCCGGTTAAGATGCATTCTAAATAGATCTTTTAAGACCAGCAAACCGCTTTCCGGCCGGATGCCGGCGCTACATCAGGTGTTCGTAGTTGCCCGCGCTGCCCTCTGCTGCCCACGAATGCTCCGCCAGCCAGGTTCGGATGCGGGCAATGGCCTGGGAGCGCAGCTGGGAGACACGACCTTCGGTGACTTGCAGCACGGCCGCCACCTCCTTCTGGTTGAGGTCCTGTTCGAACTGCAGCGAGAGCAAGAGCTTCTCGCGTTCCGGCAGGCTCTCGATGGCGCGGATCAATGCGGCCCGCAAGCTGTCGCGCATGAGCCAGTCCAGCGGATTCGACGACGCATCGGCGGCCATGCCGTCGATGACGGACTCGGCCCCGCCCTCTTCGCGGTGCTGGGCAAGATCCTCATACATCAGGATCTGGACGCCGCGCGCTTCTTCGAGCAGGGTTTGGTAAGCCGCCAGATCCAGACCCATGTCTTCGGCAATTTCGGATTCGGTCGCCGGACGCATCAGCCTGTGATTGAGCGTTCGGATGCTGGCTTCGATGCTGCGCGCCTTGGCTCGCACGCTGCGCGGCAGCCAGTCCTGACTGCGCAACTCGTCCAGCATGGCGCCGCGAATACGCGTGACGGCGTATGTCTCGAACTGCGCATCGGCGCGCTCCTGATATCGGCGCACCGCGTCCAGCAGCCCCATCATGCCGGCTTGCATCAAGTCGTCCAGCTCCACGCTGGCTGGCAATTTGCCAATCAGCGCCAGCGCCTGGCGGCGCACCAGAGGTGCATATTGTCCAATGAGCTGGTCCTCGGACAGAGGCATCGCGCGATCCGTGATACAGGAGAGACGCCGTCAGTATGCACCATGCGCGCCTCTGCATTCCGGGGAGCAGACGCGGGTTCCCCCACGATTTTCACCGACTGGCATCCCGCTCGACCCGGATAATGTTCAAGAATAGACGCGGCTCCCCACTAAAGTTTTACACCCGTCGGCCGTTATGGCTGGGCGAGAGGCATAGACCTGGGTGCGGGCACGATGCGCCCGTCCGATCGAGAACGAGCAAATTCACAGAGGTTCGCGCATGATTCAACCCATCGGCAGTTCACTGACGTCCGTCGGCCTCGGCCAGGCGTCGCCGCTTCTGGACCGACCCGGCACGCAGCCCCAGCCCACGCCACCCGCCGTGCCCGCACAGGGTGCTTTGCAGGATCATTCGTCTCAGGCGGGCCTCGGTCTGGATAATCGGGACATCCCCCAATATCCGGGGGCCCCGAAATCTTCCCTGGAAAAGGCGCTGGAGTCGGTCAACGAGAACCTGAAAGCCTGGTCCACCGGGATGCGTTTCGACATGGACAAGGACGCGCAGCGCCTCGTGATATCCATCGTCGACACCTCGACCGGAAAAGTGCTCCGCACCATCCCGTCCGAGGCGGTCCTCCAGGCCGCCAAAATGATCGTCACGCTTCAGGGGTCCGGGGTGGACACCCGAGCCTGACACACTTGCCAGACGCCACCACACAGAGAACCGCCGATGCCAACCATACAATCCCTGGGCATGTCCGGACTGCCGCTCGACAGTCTGCTCACCAGCCTGCAGAACAACGAAAATCTGGCGCTGCAGGCCATCCAGAGTCGCCAGACCGCGGCCCAGGCCAAGCTGTCGGCATACGGGAAGCTGCAGGCGGCTGTGTCGGCTTTCCAGGTAGCGGCGCAGGTGGTCGCCAAGTCCGATAGCTACGGCGCGATCACCTCGGCAACCGCTTCGGACGCCATTTCAGCCACGACGACTACCACGGCGATCCCCGGTCAATACGCCATCCAGGTCGACCAGCTCGCCACGTCCCAGACGCTGGTCTTCGATGGGCGCGGCGACCGCACCACTGCGATCGGTACCGACGGTACGCTGAGCATCACGACAGCCGACGGAAAGACCCACACACTGGACCTCACCGGAGGCGACACATCGCTCAACGGGTTGGTGAAGGCCATCAACGCCAAGACCGACATTGGCGTGAATGCCACCATCGTGAACGATGGCGGCGCCAGCCCCTACCGCCTTTTGCTCACCAGCCGCGCCACCGGCACACAGGAGGCCGTCGGCGAGATCAGCGTCGCCGGCAACGCCGATCTGCAGGCCTTCCTGGGCACCTCCATCACCACGGACGCGTCGGGCTCCACCAGCAGCAACCCCGCCATACAGGTCCAGGCGGCTCAGGACGCCACGCTCTCGGTCAACGGCATTGCCATCACCAGCCATACCAACACGGTGGACAACGTCATCGACGGCGTGACGCTTTCGCTGAACAAGATCACCACCACCGCAACCAGCCTGACATTGTCCCGCGACAACAGCGTGGCCAAAAAGGCCATCACCGATTTCGTCTCGGCCTACAACACGCTGCAGAGCACGATGAAGTCGCTCACGGCATTCGATGTGGACAGCCAGACCTCTTCCGTCCTGACGGGAGACTCCGTGGCGCGCTCGGTGCAGACCCGCATGCAGGGCGCGCTCACCGGTGCCATCGATTCCACGACCGGTACCACGCTCGCATCCATCGGAATCACGACGGATCCGACCTCGGGCCAATTGAAGGTCGACCAGACCAAACTCGACAAGGCGCTGTCCGGCAACATGAACGGCGTAAAATCACTGCTGACCGGCAGCACAGGCATAGGGACGCGCGTCGGGGCGGCGGCCGACACCTTCACTCGCAGCGGCGGCATCTTCTCGACCACCACCGACGGCCTGAACAAGACCATCGCCGACATCAAGAAACAGTACGACGCCACCTCCAGCCTGATCGATCAGCGCATGGCCACCTACCGGACTCAATTCACCCAACTGGACAGCATGGTGACTCAGATGAATTCGCTGAGCAGCTACCTGACTCAGCAGCTCACCGCGCTGAACGGAACCAAAAACTCGAAGTAAGCTGTGCCGATGACCTACGCACCTCGTTCACGCGCCGCCCGGGCCACCGGGTCTTACGCCAATATCGGCCTCGAAACCGAGGTCATGGGCGCCTCCCCGGAGCGCCTCATTTCGCTACTGTTTCGCGGTGCCCAGACGGCGCTGGCACAGGCCCGCCACCACCTGCGCAACGGCAATGTCGCCGAACGAGGCAAGGCGTTGTCCAAGGCTATCGATATCGTCGAATCGGGCCTGAAAGCCAGCGTGGACACGGAACGGGGCGGGGAAGTGGCCCGCCATCTGATTGCCGCCTACGAACTTGTCGTCCGTGATCTGATGCAGGCCAACCTGCACCAAGACGAAGCCAAGCTCGATGCGGCTGAAGCGCTGCTGAGCAATCTCGCGGAAGCCTGGCACATCGCGGCCGACCCGCAATTCGGCCTGCCGGCCGCCACCCCCTGATTCAGGAAGAGCGCAATTGGTTTCGCCGCACACCACACTTTTGCAGCACTACCGCACGATCGCGACGCTGTCGGCCGAAATGCTCGACAAGGCACGGAGTCAGCAATGGGACGACCTGGTCGCCCTCGGCGGACAATACCAGGATGCCGTCGAACACCTCAGGGCCCTGGGGCCGCTGGACGACGATCAGAAGAACGCCCGGCGTGAGCTTCTGACCTGCATCCTGGATAACGATGCCCACATCCGGCAACTGGTGTCGCCGGAACTGGATCGGCTCAGTCATCTGCTGGGCTCGTTCAAGCGCCAGCGCAGCGTTCTGCAGGCCTACTATTCCAGTGTCCGGCCAGGGTAGGTCATGAGCATCGGTGCGCCCTCGAACCTCAGCACGCTGCTGGTCCAGCGGCTCGACGCGGCGCTGGGGACATCGCTGGGGCAGCAGGCCAGCCTCGCCAACGGCGCCGGCCCGCTGGCCGTCCCCCAACCGGGCAATCCGGAAAACCCCGGCGCTCTACAAAACCCTCCCCAGCGCAGCACCCGCGAGGCAGTGGACCAGGCGGCAACCCAGGATCAACAGCGCGCGGCCGTGGGCAAGGCAACGCGGGAAATGCAGCTGGACAACCTTCTGGGGCGCGCCACCACACTCCATAGCGTCACCCAATCGGCTCCCACTACGCTGGGCTATGCCGCCCGCATCATCCTCGCCTTGCTCAATGCCTACCCAGAGGCTGAGCCGGCGATCCGGGCCCAGGCGCCACTGCTGCCCGGATCGCCGCAGTCTCCGTCCGCGGCCGGTGCCAGCCCAACCGCCGAACCGGCCTCCGGCACGGCTTCCAGCCCCGCCGGTTCATCCGGTACGGGCTCTCCTCCCGCGGGTTCCCCAGCCACAGGAAACCCGATCCAGACAGCGGGCGCTGGCCCGGCCGGGGGGCCGCTTGCCGCGGTTTTGAATCAGCCCGGTGCCCTGGTCGCCCGGCTGGCCACAGCCCTGATGCAATCGGTACAGACCAGCGGCCTTTTCTACGAATCGCACCTGGCACAACTCGCGGCTGGTCAATCGACGCCCCGGGCGCTACGCCAGGAGCCCCAGGGGCAGATCGCGCCCCAGTCCGCGCAAACAGCGCAGCGCTCAGACCAGGCGGCCTCCTCCAACCCGGGAAACGCCTCTCCGGGAGCATTGCCGTCCGTCGAGACGAGCGCCGCACATCAGGGGACCAACCTTCCCCAGCAGGCGAGCAATCCTCTCCCCGGCCCTTCCCTCGCCACATCAGCCGCCGTTCCAGGCATCGACGGCCAGGCGCAAGGGTTGGTGCGCCAGCAGCTCGACGTGCTGGCCAATCAGGGCTTCGCCTGGCAGGGCGAGGCGTGGCCAGGTGCCGCAATGCATTGGGAGGTCAGGCGCCGGGACGCCGGCGACTCGGGCCACCGGGATTTCGAAGATAACCACTGGGCTACCCAGTTGACGCTCAGCCTGCCGACGCTTGGCAACATCCAGGCACGCCTGAGTCTGGCCGGCGACCATCTCGTCATGCGGCTTGCCGCTCCCCAATCCGCACAGCGGTTGAGCGCGTCCATCGAAGCGCTCCGTACACGGCTGCTTGCGAAGGGACTCCAGGCCAGTCAGCTCTCGGTCGCCAGCCACGAAGAATCTGCCGGTGCGCCGGCACCCCGATCCCATGCAGAACCCGCAGCCTGATCCCGCTCGCGCCAGCGCGGTCGCGATCGCCTATGATCCTTCCGACCAGGCGCCACGCGTGGTGGCCAAGGGCTACGGGACACTGGCCGACACCATCGTGCGAACAGCCCGAGAACACGGCCTCTACGTGCATGAATCACCCGAACTCGTCGGCCTGCTCATGCAGGTCAATCTGGATGCGCACATACCGCCTCAGCTCTATGTAGCGATTGCGGAGTTGCTCGCCTGGTTGTATGCGCTCGACTCGGATCAGGAACCGGTGCGGCCGCCACCCGACCCCGACTAGGCGTCAGATCGACAGATTCGCGATCTCCTTGTAGGCGTCGACCAGGCGATTGCGGACCTGGACCGTCGCCTGGAAGGCCAGGTTGGCCTTCTGCAGATCGATCATGACATTGCTCAGGCCGATGTCCGGATTACCCAGCTCGAAGGACTGAGCCTGCGCGTTGGCGGCGTTCTGGGCCTGTGAGACGCGGTTCAGCGATCGCGTCAGTTCCGCTGCGAAGCCGCCCGACGCTCCTGATGGGCCGTCGGGCCGCGCCGGCTGATCCACCCCTTGGGCCGCACGCGCAACCGACCGCATCTGCGCCAGCAGACTTTCCACACTGGAGAGGGCCTGGGATGTCATCATGAAAAGCGGAATTCCTGTTGGATGTGAAAAATGCCGCGGTCCCAGCGACCACGCGCTTGATTTCAAGCACCGGCCTGTACTATAAATCAGCGCTCGATTCGGCTAGCTCGCCATTAAGCCCTCCAAAGGCGGGCAATTCCGCCAATTGACATCAAAGGAACCCAACCCCTGCCGGGATAGCCCTAACTATGCCCCAAAACCGGGGTTTTTCCAGACATGCCGCAAGCCCCATCACGGCCATAATGGCCGCCACCGTCCTTTAATTTCGCCACACCGCATGCCCACCCTCCCGACCCTCAGTTCCCGGCCTCGGTCCGTCCTGGCGACTCAAATCCTCCCGCCGGTTCAATGACTACTGTCGCCGACTGGATGAACCACCACCCGGTGCTGGCCCGGCTCAACACACTGCCACGGCCAGTCCTCCTCGGGCTGGGCGCGGCGCTGATCGCGATTTTCGTGGTGCTGGCGCTCTGGATGCGCGAACCCGATTACCGCACGTTGTTTTCGAACGTCGAAAGCCGCGATGGCGGGGCCATCGTCAACATCCTGAACCAGCGCAACATCCCCTACAAGTTCGCCGATAACGGCAGCACGATCCTGGTGCCTTCGGACCAGGTGTACACCCTGCGCCTGGAATTGGCCGAACAGGGGCTGCCACGGGGCGGGAATGTCGGCTTCGAGCTGCTGGACGCACCCAAATTCGGTGCCAGTCAATTCACGGAACAGGTGACCTACCAGCGCGCACTGGAAGGCGAACTGGCGCGATCCATCGAAGCGCTGCAGCCCGTCAAATCGGCGCGCGTCCACCTGGCCATCCCCCGGCAGTCCCTGTTCGTGCGCGACCGCGAGGCGCCCACTGCCTCCGTACTGCTCACGCTCTTCCCTGCGCGCTCACTGAGCGAAGCGCAGGTCTCGGCCGTGGCCTGGCTGGTGTCCTCCAGCGTGCCTCAGCTCAATGCCGCCAATGTTTCCATCGTCGACCAGGACGGCCACCTGCTATCCACGCCGGGGGGGACCGCCGGCCTGGACAGCACCCGGCGGAACTTCATCAATGACATCGAACAACGCACCACGCAACGCATCCTGACGCTGCTCAATCCCATCGTGGGCCAGGGCAACGTCCGCGCACAGGTCAGCGCAACAGTGGACTTCGCACAGCGGGAACAGACTTCGGAGACCTACCGCCCCAATGAGACGCCGGGCACCGCGGCGGTCCGGAGCAAGCAGACCAGCGACGCCGTGCAGAGCGACGTGCTGCCGCCTCAGGGGGTCCCGGGCGCATTGACCAATCAGGCCCCCGCCAGCGCCACGGCCCCGGTTCAGGTGACCCCCCCTAATCCGCAACAACCCGCACAGGGACAGAACGGCCAGAACGCGGCTCCCCCTCCGGCCACCCCCAGCGGCACCCAGGCATTGGGAACCGGCGACCGATCGGCCACACCCAAGTCGGTCCGCAATGATGCAACGGTCAACTACGAGGTGGACCGCACCATCGATCACGTCAAGCACGAGATGGGAACGCTGCAACGGCTCTCCGTGGCCGTCGTGGTGAACTATCGCGACAAGGACGGCACGGCCGAGCCGCTGGCCCCCGAAGAAATGGCCAACATCAACGCCCTGGTCAAGCAGGCCATGGGGTACTCTGCCGACCGCGGCGATACGCTCAGCGTGGTCAACAACGAATTCACCGACCAGGAACCGTCCGTCAAGCCGTGGGAAGACCCCGCCTACCGCAATCTCGCGTTGCAGATCCTCAAGGTCCTGCTCATCCTGGTGGTACTGTTCTTCCTGTGGCGCTCGGTCATTCGCCCCATCGTCCAGGGATTCGCCAATGCCCAGGTGGAGCGCGTGAAAAACGAGGCCCACCTGGAGACCATGCGCGAACAACGCCGCCAGGACGAGATGCGCGCCTCGGAAATGAACCGCTACGAGGACAACCTGGACACTGCTCGCAATCTCGCCAAGAACGACCCGCGCGCGGTCGCCATGGTATTGAGATCCTGGATGGACCCCAAGAATGCCAAATCCTGAAGCCGACCTGTCCCGCTGCGCCATCCTGATGATGTCCATCGGTGAAGACGCGGCCGCCGAAGTGTTCAAGTATCTGTCTTCACGCGAAGTCCAGCAGATCGGGCTGGCCATGGCCAACCTGAAGCAGGTCGCGCGGGCGGACGTGGACAAAGTCCTTGAAGACTTCCGCCGCGAGGCTGATCAATTCATGGCGGTGACACTGGGGTCCGACGACTACATCCGGTCCGTGCTTACCAAGGCATTGGGGACGGATCGCGCCGCCGGCCTCATCGAGGACATCCTGGAGGCCGGCGACGACGGCTCGGCGTCGGGCATCGACGCCCTGAACTGGCTGGAGCCCAGCAACGTCGCGGAGCTCGTCGCCGACGAACACCCGCAGATCATCGCCACCATCCTGGTGCACCTGGAACGCGATCGCGCCTCTGCCATTCTGGCGCTGCTCAACGAACGCCTGCGCAACGACGTGATGATGCGCATTGCCACCTTCGGGGGCGTCCAGCCTGCCGCCTTGCACGAACTGACCGAGGTGCTCAATGAGGTGCTCTCCGGCCAGGGCGCGAAGCGCTCGAAGATGGGCGGTGTGCGTACGGCGGCCGAGATCCTGAACTTCATGAACTCGACCGAAGAGGAAGCCGTGGTGAGCAGCCTGCGCGAACTGGACGCCGACCTGGCCCAGCGCATCGTGGACGAGATGTTCGTCTTCGACAATCTGGTCGACGTGGAAGACGCCGCCATCCAGCTCATCCTGAAGGAAATCGACACCGCATCGCTCACCATCGCGCTGAAGGGTGCCAGCGAAGAACTGTGTGCCAAGTTCTTCAAGAATATGTCCAATCGCGCGGCGGAGATTCTGCGCGACGACCTGGAGGCCCAGGGTCCGGTGCGCATGTCACGCGTGGAAACTGAACAAAAATCCATTCTCATGGTCGCACGCAAGCTCGCCGATGCCGGCCAGATCAATCTGAGCATGGGCAACGACGAATATGTCTGACAAGCCGGGACCTTCCGCCGATCTCGCCACGCGTGCCCGTTGGCAGCGCTGGGAGATGGAATCGCTGGACGCCCTGCGCGCCAACCCCATGCGGCGGGCAAGCGACCGGGATGCCGAACAGCGGAAGGCGGAAATGCAACGGCGCGCGGTTGAAACGCTGACGCGGGCCCACGAGCAGGGCCGCGCCCGCGGCTACCAGGAAGGGTTCGAACAGGGGCAGCGCGCAGGTCACGCTCAGGGACTGGAGTCAGGCCATGCCGAAGGCCTGGAACAAGGCCGCGCCGAGGGCCGCGCCGAGGGGCTTCAGGCCGGCATGAAACAGGGGCACGCCGAAGGGGCATCACGAGCCCGCGAGCAGGCCGGACGCCTGGACGCACTGGCCGACGCATGCGGCGCTGCGCTCAACGGCCTGGAACAGGAGGTCGGTCAGGCTCTGATCCATCTGGCGACGCGCATCGCGGAACAGGTGTTGCGCAGCCATCTGCGGGACCACCCCAACCAGATCCTGGATCTGGTCCAGGACGTGCTCCAATCTTCCCCTCGCGAGGGCGCGGCCATCATCCTGCGCCTGCATCCGGATGACCTGGAACTCGTACAGGCCTTCCTGCGACAGAATCCCGATGTCAGCCAGTACCAGCTCGTTGCGGACGAACAGCTCACGCACGGTGGCTGCATTGCCGAGACACTCCACGGCTCGATCGATGCCACGCTGGAAACCCGCTGGCTTCGGGTGATTGCCGCGCTCGGTCAAGCGCCTGGTTCGCCATGAGTGGCACCGGCGAACTGCTGGAGTCGGCCGGCGCACGCTGGAGGGCCCAGCTTGCCGCCTGCGAAAGTCGAGTCAGTGCGCGCCAGGCCACCCGCAGCCAGGGTCGCGTCGTGCGCGCAACCGGCCTGGTGCTGGAAGCCACGGGCCTGCAGCTCCCGGTCGGCGCCGCCTGCAAGGTGCAGGTCTCACCGGGACGTGACCTCTGGGCCGACGCCGAAGTCGTGGGCTTCCAGGCGCACACCCTGTTTCTCATGCCGCAAAGCGACATCACGGGGCTGCAGCCGGGCGCGCGGGTTCTGCCGGCGGAAAAGCTGTGGCTGGACCCGGTACCGCTGCCGACCACCAGTGCGTGGGAATCGCCACGTCCGCTCGGCGCGGATCAGACACGTCACCTGCCGGTGGGGCAGGCCCTGCTGGGCCGCGTGCTGGACGGAGCTGGCCGCCCGCTGGACGGCAAGCCGCTGCCAATCGGCCTCGAAATGGCGCCGCTGACGTCCCTGCCCATCAACCCGCTGACGCGCGCGCCCGTGGACACGGTCCTGGACGTGGGCGTACGCGCGATCAACGGTCTCCTGACAGTTGGCCGCGGCCAGCGCATGGGACTGTTCGCCGGCTCGGGCGTGGGCAAAAGCGTGCTGCTCGGCATGATGGCCCGCTACACTCAGGCCGACGTCATCGTGGTCGGGCTGATCGGAGAGCGTGGCCGGGAGGTCAAGGAATTCATCGAACTGAACCTCGGCCCGACCGGACTGGCGCGCTCCGTGGTGGTGGCCGCTCCCGCGGACGTATCGCCCTTGCTGCGGCTGCAGGGCGCCGTCTACGCTACGCGGCTGGCCGAATACTTTCGCGACCGAGGGCAGCACGTCCTGCTCATCATGGATTCGCTCACGCGCTACGCCATGGCGCAGCGCGAAATCGCGCTGGCCATCGGCGAGCCGCCTGCCACCAAGGGCTACCCTCCTTCGGTGTTCGCCAAACTGCCGGGCCTGGTGGAACGGGCGGGCAACGGAGCTCCTCAAGGGGATCGGCCCGCCGGCTCGATTACAGCCTTCTATACTGTGCTCACCGAAGGCGACGATCAGCAGGATCCCATTGCCGACTCGGCCCGGGCCATCCTCGATGGCCATATCGTGCTCTCGCGCAGCCTGGCTGAATCGGGACATTACCCGGCCATCGATATCGAAGCGTCGATTTCGCGCGTCATGTCGGCCATCGTGCCCGAACGCCAGTTCCACGACGTGCACCGGTTCAAGCGCATGGTGTCTCGCTACCAGCGCAACCGCGACCTGATCGCGGTGGGTGCATACACCGCGGGCAATGACCCGGAAATCGACCGGGCGATCGAACGCTTCCCGTGGCTCGAGCAGTATCTGCAGCAGGGAATCGACGTGCGCGTCGATTATCCGGGGGCGGTTTCCGCGCTGACCGGCGCACTGGGCCAGGAAGCGGGCCATGGCGCCTGAAACGCCACTGGACGTCCTGATCAACCTGGCACAGGACAAGCTGGATGCCGCCGGCCGCACGCTGGCCGAGCTCGGCAACGAAAGACGGCAAGCGCAGGGGCAACTGGCCACGCTGGACGGCTATCGCGCCGATTACACGCAGCGGCTGCAATCCACGACCGAGGGTGGCGTGACCGCCTCGAATTACCACAACTTTAGGCAGTTTATCGCCACATTGGACGAGGCCATTTCCCAGCAAAATAGGATCATCGCGCAGATTGATACGCGGCTCGAGGCCGGACGCAAGCGGTGGCACGATGAAAAGCGGCGGCTGAACTCCTACGAGGCACTGAAGGCCCGTCAGATTCGCCAGTCTCAATACCATGAACAGCGCCGCGAACAACGCGCCAGCGACGAGGCCGCAGCCAGCCTGTATCGGCGACGGCAGTCTCATTGAACAGCTCAAGCCATGAACATGCCCGTGCTTCCTGCGACCAGCTCCAGCCCCCCTCCGACCGAGGCTTCGGCGCGCACCAGCGACGCCGGCGCACCGGGCAGCACCCGCAGCTTTTCCACAGTCCTTTCGCGCCAACAGGGACATCCGGTGGCCGCGAAGGGTGCCGCGACGACATCCCGCGTCCCTGCGGGGGAACCCCGGGATGGAAAGACCAAGGACCCGCTGGACCCCGATTCCACGCTCGCCCTGATCCTCGACAGTACCGCGCTGCCCATCATGCAAGGCCTGCCGCAGGCAGCGGCGGTGGCGGGCACCCCGGCCGCGGGTCATTCCGCTGACGCACTGTCGGAACCCGCGGCGACAGCCGCACAGGGCGCATCCCCGATCGCAACAACCGCTGCGGTAACCCTGCTATCGGACGTCGCCGCCGCAATGCAGATACCGCCCGACGCGGCGCCATCCCCCCGGACGCAGAAGCCGGCTGTCGCGACACCGGGCCAAGCCTTTGAATCGCTGCCTGCGATGACGGCCGCGCTCACGGTTCAGGAAGGCACCCCCGTCGATGCTGGCCACGATGCCGGGCGCCCTGCCCCGACAGCAGCAGCCCAATCGGCCACAACGGCCCAGCCGGCCGACGCCAGCCAGAACCCGCGCACCAGCGGGTTGCTGGCCGCGCTCACTGAAGTCCTCAAGCCGAACCAGGCGACGACCGCCGATGACAGCCAGGCGCCCATGTTCGCAGCCCCTCTCGCGACGGCCGGACTGGCGCCCGCAGCGGCGGCGATGCCGGCGACAACGCCCGTCATCACGCTGGCCGTCCCGACCCCACTGGCGTCACCCCAATGGGCCCAGGATCTCAGCCGCCAGATGGTGACGCTGGCGCAATCGGGGATCAACGGCACGCACACAGTGCAGTTGCACGTCAACCCGCCTGAGCTGGGCCCCGTCCGTATCACGTTGCAGATCGGCGACTCTATGACCCAGGCGGCGTTCGTCTCACCTCACCTGCACGTCCGCCAAGCGCTCGAAAATGCCCTTCCCGGCCTGGCGCAGCAGTTCGCCCAGGCGGGCCTGTCTCTGGGCCAGGCCAATGTCAGCGATCAGCAATCCGGGCAGCAAGGCTTTGCGCAACAGTCGCCGAATCCGCAGAACCCTTCCGGCACATCCTTCAGCCTGGACACGAACACGGCGGGAATCGCGCCGCTGTCCTCCCGCCCTCACAACCCCGCACGACATCCGGATGCCTTGGTGGACACCTTCGTCTGAGCGCCTATGTAACGCCCGCCGATGGAGCGTTACAATCAGCCCCTTGCCCCCCAACCCGCCGCGACAGCTCACTCCGGAATCATGTTAAGAAGGCTCCTCAAACTTATCGTTCTGCTCATCGTAGTCATCGGCGCCGCCATCGGAGGCACGATCTTCTTCATGAACCGGAACGGCATCACCAGCGCCCCCCCTGCGGCACAGGCCGCATCAGAGACGCATGCCCCCACGCCCCCGCCCGCCGTGCCTGCGCCCATCTTTGCCGAACTGGAGCCCTTCACCGTGACGCTGTACGGTGAAACGCGTAATCGCATCCTGTACACGGCCATCACGCTGCGGATGAGCGACGAAGCGTCCCGCAAGCAGATCCGCGACTACATGCCGGAGGTCCGTGACCGCATTCTGAAGGTCCTGTCGTCGCAACAGCTTCCGGCGATCCAGACCGTCCAGGGACGGCAGGCGCTGGCGGACGCCATAAAGACCGCACTGTCGCATCCCTTCGTGGCGCAGTTGGCCGGCCCGCAGGTGGCCGATGTTCTGTTTACCGCTTTCGTGGTGCAGTAGATGCCCTATTCCAGCATGCTCTCCCAGGACGAGGTCGATGCGCTGCTGGCAGGCGTCACCGGCGAGGAGACTCCTGAACGGCAGCAGCCGGCCGAGGCCACGGACGGGGTGCGCCCTTACGATCTGGGTTCGCCGGACCGGGTGGCGCGTCACCGCATGCAAACGCTGGAACTCATCAACGAGCGCTTCGCGCGGCGGCTGCGTTCGATGTTCTTCGGCTTCATGCGGCGCAACGCCGACATCACGGTCAACACGATCAAGATCCAGAAATATTCCGACTTCGAGCGGAACCTGCCGGTGCCCAGCAACCTGAACATGGTGGCGCTCAAGCCTCTGCGCGGCACGAGCCTGTTCACCTTCGATCCAAATCTGGTGTTTCTGGTCATCGACAGCCTGTTTGGCGGGCACGGGCGCTACAACACCCGGGTCGAGGGACGGGATTTCACGAACACGGAACAGCGCATCATCCGCCGCCTGCTCACCTTGACGCTGGAATGCTACGGCGAGGCGTGGAAATCCATCTACCCGCTGGAGTTTGAATACATCCGCTCGGAGATGCACACCAAGTTCGCGAACATCAGCTCGGGCAACGATACCGTCGTGGTGTCTTCGTTCAATATCGAACTGGGTTCCTCCGGCGGCAAGCTCAACGTCTGCCTGCCGTACTCCATGCTGGAACCCATTCGGGACCTGCTCACGCGGCCTCTGCAGCAGGCCGCCGCGGACTCCATCGATCAGCGATGGACCCAGCAGCTCACGCGCGAAGTGCGCAGCGCCGAAGTCGAGCTGGCGGTTGAATTCGCCCATATTGAAACCTCCATCGCTGAGCTGCTGCATCTCGCGGTGGGCGACATCCTGCCCGTAGAAATCCAGCCCACCGTGGTCGCCCGAGTCGGCGGCGTACCGGTGCTGGACTGCACCTACGGTACCTTCAACGGCCGCTTCGCCCTGCGGGTCCGCAAGACTCTTGCCACCCCCGCGGATTCCGACCAACTGATAGCCCGCACACCGAAATGAGCGACCACAAAGACGACGACATCCAGGACCCGAAAGGACCGGAACAAGCGCCCGCCAGCGCGCCAGAAGACGACTGGGCGGCCGCGCTGGCCGAGCAGGAGTCGGCACACAACCAACCGACCCAGGCGTCCGGCCTGGGCGGCGCTGACGACTGGGCAGCCGCGCTGGCCGAACAGACGGCCGCGACCCAGGCAGGAAGCGGCAGCAGCGCGCAGGCGGCCGCAGCCCAGGTCTTCCAGCCGCTGGTGAGCCAGGAAAACAGCGCCGACAGCGACATCGACATGATCATGGACATCCCCGTCCAGCTCTCAGTCGAACTGGGGCGCACCCGGCTGACCATCAAGAACATACTGCAGCTCGGCCAGGGTTCCGTCGTGGAACTGGACGGGCTGGCCGGTGAACCCATGGACATTTACGTCAACGGCTACCTGATCGCGCAAGGCGAAGTGGTTGTGGTGGATGAAAAATACGGCATCCGGGTCACCGACATCATTACGCCGTCGGACCGCATCGCACGGCTGAACAACCGGCGTTGAGCGACTGGCGCCGAATCACCGATTACTGAAACGCCATGACCCCTGCCCAAACGCTGCAAGTCATTCTCGCGCTGCTGTTCATTGTCGGGCTGCTGCTGAGCCTGGCCTGGATGGCACGGCGCAGCGGCTGGATCCGACAGCACATCAACCGCACCGACCTCAAGGTTCTGGGGACCCTGCGCCTCGGTGCGCGCAGTTCCATCGCGCTGGTTCAGGTGCGGGACGCACGGCTGGTGGTCGGCGTGACCGCCCAACAGATCACGCTGCTGCACACGCTGCCGACCGACGCACCGGGCGCCCCCGTGGCGCCTGCGGATTTCGCCGGAAGCCTGAACAAGGCCGTGGCCCGTTCCTGATGGCGGTCGCTGCTTTTCCGGCCGTCCCAGTCCAACATCGGGCGCTGCACTGGCCCCTGCTCGCCCTGGCAATCTTCACCCTGGCGCTGATCTGGCCCACCAACAGCCTGGCCCAGGCGACGCTGCCTGCCCTGACCGCTACGCCGGGCCCCAACGGATCGCAGACCTGGTCGCTCAGCATCCAGACGCTGGTCATGCTGACCATGCTGTCGTTTCTGCCCGCGGCGCTGCTCATGATGACCGGGTTCACGCGCATCATCATTGTGCTGGGATTGCTGCGCAACGCGCTGGGCACGGGAGTGTCACCCCCCAATTCCGTGCTGGTGGGGCTGGCGCTGTTCCTGACCTTCTTCGTCATGTCACCCGTCTTCAACCAGATTTACACGCAGGCGTACCAGCCGCTCGCCCAGGACAAGATCAGCTTCGAGCAGGCGCTGGACCGCGGCAGCCAGCCGTTGAAGACCTTCATGATGCACCAGACCCGGGAATCCGACCTGAGCCTGTTTGCCGACATGGCCAACGTGGGGCCGCTGCAGGGGCCGGAGTCGGTGCCCCTGCGAGTGCTGGTGCCAGCCTTTGTCACCAGCGAGCTGAAAACCGCCTTCCAGATCGGCTTCACCATCTTCATTCCCTTCCTCATCATCGACCTGGTGGTGGCCAGCCTCCTGATGGCGCTGGGAATGATGATGGTTCCACCGGTGACGATCTCGTTGCCCTTCAAGCTCATGCTGTTCGTGCTGGCTGACGGCTGGCACCTGCTGCTGGGGTCGCTGGCTCGCAGCTTCTACCAATAAGAGGCCCCCCATGAACTCGGAAGCCGTGATGTCGATGACCTATCAGGCGCTGAAGGTCGCCCTGATCATGGCCGGGCCGCTGCTTCTGGTGACGCTCGTCGTCGGTCTGGTCATCAGCATCTTCCAGGCGGCAACCCAGATCAACGAGATGACGCTGTCCTTCATCCCCAAGCTGCTCGCCGTGGGCGCGGCTCTGGTGTTGCTGGGGCCCTGGCTGATTTCGACCATGGTCGACTACATCCAGACGCTGTTCAATACCATCCCCGGGCTGGCCAGCTAGGCCGCGCCGCCCCGGCCGTGATCGAACTCCACCTGGACCAGCTCTACCAGTGGCTCACGGCACTGCTGTGGCCGCTATGCCGCATCGGGGGGCTCGTGACCACGGCCCCCATCTTCGGAGAGTCCACGATCCCGGTGCGGGTCAAGATCGGACTCACCGTCGTCATCACCTTCATCGTCAGCCCGCTGCTGGGTCCCTTGCCCGCAGTCGCGCCAGCCTCCTGGGCGGGCCTGATGATTGCGAGCCAGCAGGTGCTGATCGGGCTGGCCTTGGGTCTGTGCGTACGCCTGGTCTTCACGGCAGCCATGATGGCCGGTGAATTCGTCGGCCTGGAAATGGGTCTGGCATTCGCGTCCTTCTTCGACCCGGCCACCGGTGCCAACACAGCCGTCCTGTCGCGTTTCATCAACCTGGTCGCCATGCTGATCTTCCTGTCCGTCAACGGGCACCTGCTGATGCTCGACGGGCTGGTCAGAACCTTCGAATTCCTGCCGATCGGCAGCTCGCTGAATCCGAACGGCTGGGGCGCGTTGATCGAATGGAGCCGGCAGCTTTGGATTTCGGGCATGCTCCTCGCGCTGCCGCTCATCATCGTCCTGCTGTCGATCAATCTTTCGCTCGGCATTCTGAATCGCACGGCCCAGCAGCTTTCGGTCTTTGCCGTGGGGTTCCCGATTTCCCTTGCGACCGGCCTTGTGATGCTGGCCATCGTCCTGCCCCAAAGCGGCGACTTCCTGACGGGACTGTTCTCGGACGCCTACCAGGCCATGGCCCGCATCGCCCGAGCCCTGGCCGGCCTGTAACTCACCGGCCCCCGCTCCCTACCGGATAGGTGGCACCCGGGATGATGCGCGTACCGGCCGGCAGCAGGGGCTCAGCAGCGGGAGCGGCGCCCGGAATCGACGCCCCGTCCCCGGAACCAGGGCTTGATGCGACTGGCTCCACGGAGGGCGGCGGAGGCACCGGAATCGCCAGTGATTGCGCCCCGCCATCGAGGACCGGACCGGTCGGGTCGACAGCCGTGGCAGCGGGGGGCGCAGTGCGCGCCCTGGCTTCGGCCGCTTCGCGATCGGCCTCCTGCGCCGTGCGCGTGTGATGCTGCGGCGGCACGTTGATGGTGCGTTCAGTGCGCACGAACCGGCCGTCGGGTCCGAATCGCAGCCAGACCTCCTCACGAAAATACACCGCATCGGTCGCCACAGTGCCTTTGTAGGCCCAGCGTGCCAGGAGCGTGTCGCCCTGCTGCCACGTATCCACGGGTTGTGCCCCGAGGTCGACGGCCGCCTGCGCCAGCGTCGTGCGCCCTACGACGATCCGGTCCAGCCCGGCGGAGCGAAAGGTCTCACCTGTCGTCGAACAGGCCGACAGGCCGACCAGCAGCAACGCTAGCACTGACCTCCGAAGCCTGAGGAAACAGCGCCCATTTCCTGCAATGGAAAACATGCTCATGTCACCCCACCGCGCCGTCACCGGCTGTTCATCTTGAACAGGCTGAGGTTCTGGATGGTCTGGAAGGCGGCGGTCGCCCCCTGCAACGCCATCTGGCGCAGACTGAGCTTCATGGAGGCGTCGTAATAATCCAGGTCTTCCAGGCCGGAAAGCGCCTTGGTGTAACTCAGATTGTTCTGCGTGCCGGTGTTGTCCAGCGCCGTCAATTCGTTCATGCGCGACCCGATCGACGAGCGGACCGTCAGCACGTTGTCGTAGTTGGTGGCGAGCTTCTGCATGGCGGAATTCAGGATGTTCTGAAGGTTCGCGCCGGACTGGGGGTCGCCCTGAGAAGGAGACTCCAACGCCGCGGCAAGCTGATCCAGCGTATCGAACATATTGACGCTGGTGCTCTTGAGCGGAGACACCGAAAAGGTATCACCGATCGCCGGGGCCCCCGAAATCTGTACCGTCGTGCCCATTCCGAGGTCGATAGCCTGCTGGCCCGTCGTCCAGGGCTGCGCCGGATTGGGACTTGGCGACACATCGGTGGGCGGCTGGGTCGAGTCATCCAGTGTCGTGATCACGTACTGCAGCCCGCCCGCCCCGTCGTCCTGGAACGCCACGCTGAAACTGTAGTCGGCACGCGCGTTGCCTTGCGAGGAATCGGAAATGGACGGCTGGCCCACCACTGCCGTACCGGTGTTGGTCGCCGCCGCCGATGTGGTGTAGGCCAGAGTCCCCGGCTGGGCACGATCGAACACGTCTGAACCCACATCGCCGCTGGCGATCCGCCGGGTTTGATCGGCCTGGATGGTACGCTGGAGCGTGTCGCCCTTGTACTGGTAGCCGCTGGTCGGATCGCTGGGGTTGGCCAGCTGATAAGGCGCTGTCCCGCCCTGGGACCCCGAGAACACGTATTGCCCGTTGCCATCGGTCGTATTGGCAATCCCCAGCATGGTTTTCTGGGCATTGCGCAACACATCGGCGAGCGTAGCGCGGTCCGCATCCGACAGCGTCCCGTTCCCCGCCTGGACCAGGCTGGTGCGTACGTTCACCAGCAGATCGGTGAGCGAACTGAGCGCGTTTTCCTCGGTGCCCAGGTTCTGGTTGGCAACCGACCGGTTGGCCGCATAGCGGCTATTCAGGGCCTGCGACTGCGAAATATTGATGGACTGCGCGGCGCCGAGCGGATCATCGGCTGGCGTGACCATCTTCTGGCCGGAGCCGATCTGCTGATACAGATGCATCAAGTCGGACTGCTGGGCATTGATGGTATTCAAGCCCGTGCTGTACATGAGGCTGGAACTGATACGCATGATGGGTTTCCGGTTAATCGTGCGGCCTAGCTGCGCAGGCTGAGCAGGGTATCAAACAGGGTGGAAGCCGTGTCGATGAGACGCGCGGCCGCCTGATACTGTTCCTGATACTGCTGCAGATTGATGTATTCCTCGTCCAGATTGACGCCCGACACAGCTTGCTGGGCAGCCGTGTTCTGCTGCACCAGGGTGTCCTGTGCCTTTTGGGCCGTGGTGTTTTGCTGCGTCTTGACCGCGACGTTGTTGACCAGTTGGGAATAGGCCTCGTTCAAGCCCATGGAGCCATTGCCCAAGACCTTGCCGGTGCGCAGCGCCGCCAGCTCTAGCGCATTGTCGCCATTGGCCGAACCCGCCGGCCTGCCGCTGGCCGAGTCAAAGCCGGCCGCCGCGATCTTGGACGGATCGGAGATGGCCACGTCCAGGCCCGCAGCGGCGTCGCGGGTGGGCTGCACCAACCAGGAATCGCCGGACGCGGCACCCGCAATAGTGCTCGTGTCGACCTGAATACCGTCGAAGCTCAATACATTGCCATTCTGTACGAAATCGGAGGGCTGTACACCGTCGGGTATGCGGGTCACCGTGTAGCCGGCGCCATCGAAGTCCACCCGATAGTCCTGATTCGTGAGCTTCGAGACGTCGCGAATCGAGGCTGAAGGGCCGCTCGTGGCGCGATTGTCCGCGTTGCCGATGACCTTGGCCTTCGGCTGCTCGACCAGCCCGATGTTCCAGCTATCGCCGTCCACCGGAGCGGTCATCCCCGCCGTGTCTATCGTCACGCCATTGACTGCCACGCTGGTGGCTGGCGGCGTGATCGTGCCCACCGTAGCGCCCTGGGGGGACGTCTTCAGGACGTACTGAGGATTGAGCGGATCCGTCGTCGCATCGTAGCTGAGCTGATAGCTTTGATTGGGAACCGTGCCCGCATCCACCGTCACGGCAAGATTGCCCACGGACGTATTGCCCGCACCCGGGGTCACGTTCGTACCCGTGATGCTGTTGCTGGAAAAGAAATAACCGCCGGCTGCCCCGGTGGTGTCGTAACCCTGCAGGTGCTGCGCGTTGACCGCCACCGAGATTCCCAGCGCGATGCGCCCCAGGTCATTCTGCGCAGAGTCCAGCACGTCCGAGCGGAATGTCAGCAACCCGCCCAACTGGCCTCCGGTGATCATGCCATCGTCCATCTCGACCGCCTTGGGCTGCCCACTGGCGTCCGTCGTCGTGTAGCTGATGGAAAAGCGGCTGGGATCGGCCGCCGACGGCAGTGCCTGCAACGGGTAGACGGTATTGCCGCCCAGAACGGTCTGGCCGTTGCCCACCGTGATGCTGACCTGGTCATCCTGGTTGTAGACCTTGACGTTGACGAGCTGCCCCAGCTCGCCCACCAGTTGGTCTCGCTGATCCAGAAGATCGTTGGGCGGCTGATTCGGTGTGGACGCCTTGGCCACCGTGATCTGCTTGTTCAGGTCCTGGATGCGGGTCAGATAGCTATTGATCTGCGAAACCGTGGTCGTGATCTGCGTATTGACGTTCTGGCGCTGGCTGTCCAGGAAGGAGTTGGCGCTACGGACCTGCGAAGCCAGGCTGTTGGACTGGCCGATCAGGTCCTGTCGGGCGGCCACATCCGCCGGCGCGGACGCCAGTGCATCCAGGCTGTCAAAGAACTTCTGAATGGCGGGGGAAATCCCGACCGTGCGGTCCGCCACCAGATTGTTGATCTGGCTGATCTGGTTCCCATAGGCCGTGAGTGCGGCGCTCTTGGTCTGGGAATCCGTGAGTTGCCGATACAGGAAGCTGTCGTAGGAGCGCTGCACGCTGACGGCCACCGCCCCACGGCCGATCCATCCCGCCGACGTGGGCGTCGCGCCCGCCGTCTGCACCAGCACGCTCTGACGGTTATAACCGGGCGTGGCGGCGTTGTTGATGTTGTGCCCCGCAGTCTGCAGACGGTTCTGTGCCACCAGCAGCCCAGCCTTGCCCAGATTAGCCAGATTCATACGCTGCAATCCTATCCATTGCGAGCACGCCGCTAGGGCACGCCCTGTGTGTCATTGGCCCTGATAACGGCATCCGGGCCCCGAAATTTAGCGGGCTTGGAAATAGCCCATGATGGAGATGAGCTTGTCCGCATACGAAGGGTCGGTCGCATACCCGGCGGTCTGGATGCGCCGCGCCGCTTCTTCGGCGGACGGGGCGGTGGTTACCTCGCTGTAGCGGCCACTGTTGCCGATCAGGCTGGCGTAGTCCGCAAACGAGTCCGCATAGGTTTTGTAAGCCCGGAAGGGCTGCTCGACCTTGTGCGGCACCCCCTTGTCGTCGTATTCGGTGGTCATGACTTTCACGACCTCGCCGTGCCAGTTGCCGCCGGCCTTGATGCCGAACAGATTGTGGGTCGTTGTTCCATCCGGGCGCAGGATCTCGCGCTGCCCCCAGCCGGATTCCAGCGCCGCCTGACTCAGGATCAGCTTGGCGGGCACGCCGCTACGGTTCGAAGCGGCCTGCGCGGCCGCCGACATCTGATCCACAAAGGCGCGAATATGCTCGGGGGCCCCCTGGATGGCGCTGCTGACCTTGTCGCCCAGGCGCCGGCTGGCCAGCAGATCGATCAGCGAATCGATGGAGTCGGCCACAACCCGCTGGCCTGTCCCGATGCGCGACTGCAGGCCCGGCAGGCGCGATCGCGCCGCCTCCGGCGGGTTGGCCAAGGGATCGACGGACGCATCCGGCGACTGCCCGCGCATCTGCGCCATGAGGGCGCTGGCGAGCCCCAGGCCTGGGTTGGCCAACGCCAGCGCCGATTGTTCGTCGCTCAGGCTCTGTGCCATGCGGGTGGCCTGCGAATCAAACAGAGTCGGCATCTGGCTCTTGCGTGCCTGCTTGAGCATCATCTGGATGAACATGGCTTCGAACTGGCGCGCGACCTCGCGCTGCTGATCGGCGGGCGCCTTCTCTCCGGCCTGTACGCCACGCTTGAGCGTATTCAAGCTGGAAAAATCCAGGGCGGACGGCTCCGAGGCGCTGAAACTGGGCAAGGGCGTATTGGAGACAAAGGCCATGGATGAGTACCGGTATCCCTTAGATGACGTCCAGGTCGGCGTGCAACGCACCCGCACTCTTCAGGTTCTGCAGGATGGACAGCAGATCCTGCGGCGTCGCCCCCAATGCGTTCAGGGCGCGCACCACGTCCGCCAGATTGGCGCTGGTCTTCATCCGCTTGATGACACCGTTGTCGCTGCGCATCTCGATCTGGGTATTGTTGGTCACCACGGTCTGGCCGCCGCCAAACGGCGTCGTGGGCTGGCTGACCTGCTGCTGCGGACTGATGGTGACCGACAGGTTGCCATAGGCCACAGCCGATTCGTCGATGGTGACCGTGCGGTTCATGACGACCGAACCGGTCCGCGCGTTGATGACCACACGGGCCCGAGCGGGGGGTAAGGCTACCTGAAGGTTTTCGACCTGGGACAGGAAGGCCAGTTGGGACTTGGGGTCGCTGGGCGCGCGCAACTCGATGGTGCGCGCGTTGAGCGCCGTGGCCGTCTGCCCGCCAAAGCGGCGGTTCAGCGCGGCAACGACGTTTTCAGCCACCCCAAAATCGCTGGAGTTGAGCTCGAGCCGCACGACGCCATTCTCGGCATACGTGGTGGGCACGCCCCGCTCCACGATCGCGCCGTCCGGAACAATGCCACCGTTCAACTGATTCACCTGCACGCTGGCCCCGCCCTGCGAGGCGCCCGCGCCGCCCACCAGCAGATTGCCCTGGGCCAGCGCATAGACCTGACCGTTGGCGCCCTTCAGGGGCGTCATGAGCAGCGTGCCGCCCCTCAGGCTCTTGGCGTTGCCCATGGAAGACACCACGACGTCCATGGTTTGCCCGGGTTGCGCGAAGGCGGGCAGGCGCGCGGTCACCATGACGGCCGCCACGTTCTTGACCTGCATGTTGGTGCCCTGAGGCACCGTGACGCCAAGCTGCGACAGCATGTTGGTCAGGCTCTGCTGGGTGAAAGGCGTCTGGCGCACCTGGTCACCGCTGCCGTCCAGCCCCACCACCAGGCCATAGCCCACCAGCTGGTTCTGACGCACCCCGGTGAACGAGGCCAGATCCTTGATCCGCTCGGCCTGCGCGGCCTGCAGCGGCACTAACGCCCCCAACGTCAGCGCCAGCAGCAGCATGCCGGCTCGGCGGGCCAGCGGTCCCGCTTTCAGTCTCGTTCCAACACCAGGGGAAAACAAAGTCACGATCATGACGTCAGAAGGGAGCAATGTTGAGGAAGAAGCGCTGCAGCCAACCCATGGTCTGAACCTCGTCCATCACGCCTTTGCTGCGGTATTCGATGCGGGCATCGGCCACCTGCGTGGAGGCGACGGTACCGCTCCCCGTAATCGAACGCGGATCCACCACGCCTGAGAATCGCACGTACTCGCTGCCGCGGTTGATGGCGATCTGCTTTTCACCCGCGACCTGCAGGTTGCCATTGGGCAGCACACCGATCACGGTGGTCGTCAGTGTCCCGCTGAACACATTGGTGGCGCTGCTGGAGCCCTTGCCGTCCGATTTGTTGCCGCTGGCCACCTGGAAATTCTGCTTGGCACCCAGGTCAGTGGGCAGAATGGCGGGCGCCAGCCCGATGGTCATGTCCGCGCTGCCATTGCGGTTCGTATTGGTGTCCACGGTCTTGGCCGCGTTGGTCTTTTCCTGGATCACGATGGTGACGATATCGCCCACATTACGCGGCCGCCGATCCTCGAACAAGGGATAGTTGCCGTAGGCCGTGGGCTGGTAAATGGAGCCGTTCGCCTCGGCGGAAGGGGGACGCGGCGCGGGGGGCGGCGCGGTCAGCGGCCCGGTTACCACAGGCTCCGGTGGCACAAGCGCGCAACCCGACAAGGTCAAGGCCAGCGCGGCCGCGCCTGCTCCTGCAAAACGACGCAATCCCTTCATGCAGGACCCGCTTAAAGCTGCGTCAGACGCGCCAGCATCTGATCGGATGTCTCCACGGCCTTGCTGTTCATTTCGAACGCCCGCTGCGTGGTGATCATATTGACGAGCTCTTCCGCCACGTTGACGTTGGACGTTTCCACATAGTTCTGCAGCAGGATGCCCGCGCCGTCCAGGCCCGGCTGCAGCAGATTGGCCGGCCCGGAGGCGTCGGTCTCCGCATACAGGTTTTCCCCCATGCTCTGCAGGCCGGTGGGGTTGATGAAGGTGGCCAACTGCAACTGGCCGACCTGGACATTGGTGCCGGTTGCGCCCGGCTGCGTCACGGACACGGTGCCGTCGCGGGCGATGGTGATGGATTGCGCGTTGTCGGGAATGTTGATGCCCGGCTGGATCGGGTAACCACCCGCCGTCACCAGCATGCCGTTCTGGTCGCGCTGGATACTGCCATCGCGCGTGTAGGCGAACGTTCCGTCGGGCATTTCCACCTGCAGAAACCCATTGCCCTGGATGGCCACGTCCAGCGCATTGCCGGTTTCCTTCAGATCCCCCTGGGTGTGGATGCGCTCGGTCGCGACCGTGCGTGCGCCGGTTCCGAGCTGCAACCCCGAGGGCAGCTGGTTGGCGGCACCGACGGCCGCGCCCGGTTGACGTACCGTCTGGTACATCAAGTCCTCGAACACGGCGCGGCCACGCTTAAAGCCCGTGGTATTGACGTTGGCCAGGTTGTTGGAGATCACGTCCATGGCGGTCTGCTGGGTTTCCAGGCCGGTCTTGGCGATCCACAGTGAACGAATCATGGGAGCTGTTCCTGTTCATGGCGGTGCAGCGCCTCAGCCCTGCACCGAAAGGATGGAGTTGCCGCGGTCCTCATTGCTGCTGGCGTTCTTGATGACCTGCATCTGCAACTCGAATTGACGGGCGTTCGATATCATGGCGACCATGGTCGCCGCCGGATTGACGTTGCTCTTTTCAACAAAGCCCGGCGCGATCTTCACGGCGGGGTCCGGCTGCGCCGGCTGGCCGGCCGCCAGGCGGAACAGCCCGTCATCGCCCCGCTGCAATTGCCCCGGTGGCGGGTTCACCAGCTTGAGCTGGGCCAGCATCTGGATATCGCGAGGATTGTCGCCCGCGCCCAGCGCGCTGATCTGCCCGTCTGTCGCAAAAGTCACCGAGCCGCGCTCGGGAATTTCGATGGGCTGGCCATCGGCCGAGAGCACAGGCCAGCCTGTCTGCGTCACCAACTGATTCTGCTGATTGACGGCGAATTCGCCCGCCCGCGTGTAGGCCTCGCCCTGCGGCGTGCGCACCGCAAACCAGCCCGGACCGGCAATGGCGGCATCCAATGCGTGGCCCGTATCCACCATGGCGCCCTGCGTCATGTCGCTTCCGGGCGTAGAGGCCACCGTACTCACGCGCGTGGGCAGCTCGCCCGCCTGCGGCACCACGGGCACCGAGCGGTACATCGCGAGCTGCGCGCGAAAGCCCGTGGTGGAGACATTGGCCATGTTGTTGGCGATGACCGTCTGCTGCTCCAGGATGCGGGCCGCGCCGTTGGACGCCGTGTAGAGAATCCTGTCCATGCCGGGCTACCGATCAACTCATGTTGATCAAGGTCTGCAGGACCTGATCCTGGGTCTTGATCGTCTGGGCGTTGGCCTGATAGGTGCGCTGGGCAATGATCATGTTGACCAGTTCCTGGCTCATGTCCACGTTGGACTCTTCCACCGCCTGTCCCTTGATCAGGGCCAGGCCGTTGCTGCCTGGAATGCCGAGGATCGGCTGGCCGGAATTGGCCGTCTCCGCCCAGGCGTTGCCACCCATCGGCTGCAGGCCTTGCAGGTTGTTGAAGTTGGCCAGTGCCAGCGTACCGACCACCTTGGTCACGCCGTTCGTGTAGTTGGCGACCATGGAACCGTCCGTACCGATGGACATGCTGGCGTATTCGCCCGTGGAGTAGCCGTCCTGGATGAAGTTCTGGCTGAAGGAACCGCCGAACTGCGTGGAGCCGTCGTAGGCGACCTTGATGGCCATTGGCGCAGCCGGCGACGAACCGCCGCCCGGCGTGTAGTTGATGGTGCCAAAGGTCGGGGATCCAGCGGCCAGACGCCCTGCCTGGTCGAATTGAAGCTGTACGGTGTTGGCCGGATCATAGGTGCCGTCCACGACGTAATTGACCTCCCAGACGCTGTTGGTCCCGGTGGGTTCCCGCTTGGTGTAGTACTGCTGCACGGTATGGGCATTGCCCAATGAGTCGTAGACCGTGACCGGCGTCATGTTGGAGAAGGACTTCGCGTCGCTGGGATCGAATGGCACGGCTGTCACGGGCGCCACATAGGCAACATTGGTCCCACCGGTGGGAATAGCACCGCTGGGCACCCCTGAAGCGATCGTGACATTCCCCGCCGGCGCGCCCGTAGAATAGGTACCATCCGGGGGAACGCCGCCAGGGGTGGTTCCCGCGTTAGTCGTGTACCAGGTATAGGTGCCGCCGAAAACCTTGTAGTAGTAGTCGGTCCCGCCCAGGTTGACCGAGCCGACCTGTTCCGTAACGGTCGTCCCCGGTATTACCGCCGCATTCGCATCCAGGTTGACCGTATTGGTGATGGAATTGGTGGCCTGGGGATTGATGTTGCCGGTGGGCACCGTCAAACCGATCAGCGTGGTGCCGCCGGGTGCATAGCCCATGAGCTGCTGGCCCTGAGTGTTCACGATATTGTTGTTCTTGTCGGCAACGAACTGCCCGTTGCGGGTATAGAGCGACTGCCCGCTGGGGTCCTTCACCACGAACAGGCCGTTGGCGCCGTCAATGGCCATGTCGAACTGGTTGCCGGTCGACGAAACCGTGCCCGTCGTGAAGCGCTGGTTGATCGACGCCACCTGCACGCCCAAACCCACGCGTGAACTGGCGTACACGTCGGCAAACGTGGCCGAGCCCGCCTTGAAGCCCACGGTGCCAGAGTTTGCGATGTTGTTGCCGATGACGTCCAGGTTTTGCGCCGCGGCGTTCAAGCCGCTGAGACCTTGTCCGAAACCCATGTTTGACCTCTAGAGAGCGTGAGTCGTGAATGCGGGAACGACGGCGCGCCGTGCGCGCCGCCCGTGGGTATTACATGATCTGCCGGACGTCCAGCAGGGAAATCTTGTCGCCCATGGCCAGGTTCAGCTTCAGGCCATCGCTGGCATAAGCCACGCTGGAGACATACCCCGACGTCAGCGCCTGGGCCGAGACAGGCTGTCCCTTGGCGTCGGCCGCCGCGACCTGGATGGTGTAGGCGCCATCCGGCACGGGGGCACCCGTATCATCCAGGCCGTCCCAGGACAGCGGATAAATGCCGCTGGATTGGGGGCCCAGGTCGATCTTGCGCACGACCTTGCCGCTGGCGTCGGCGATGGATACCGTCGTCGTGGCCGTGCCCGACATGAGATCCACCCCGAAAGGCGTCGCCGTCTTCACCGTAGGGCTGCTCGGGTCGCTGCCCAGCGAGACCTTCGCCCCCGGGTACAGAATGTCCTTGCCGATCAGATTCGCAGCCTGGAGCGACTGCGACATGTCCATCTGGCCGGAAAGGGCCAGCAGCGTGTTGTTCAATTGCTGGATGCCGTTGACCGTGGAGAGCTGGGCGATCTGCGAGGTGACCTCGGCATTGTCCATGGGATTCAGCGGATCCTGGTTCTGCAACTGGGTGACCAGCAGCGTGAGGAACTGGTTCTGGGTGCCGGACACGAGACTGTTGGTCTGCGCGCTGGCCAACGCTGCAGCCGCGCTGGGATCGGGGTTTGCGACACCTGAAACGGAAGCCATTGGAGTAGTCCTTACTGACCGAGGGTCAGGGTCCTGGCCATCAAGGATTTGGCCGTGTTGATGACCTCGACGTTGGCCTGATAGGAACGCGAGGCGGAGATCATATTGACGGTTTCCGCCACCACGTCCACGTTGGGCAAGGTGACGTACCCACGACTGTCGGCCAGCGGACTGCCCGGGTTGTACTGGAGACGCGGCGGCGCGTTGCTTTCGACCACCGAGGCGACCTTCACGCCCCCGACGGCTTCCGACTGTGCCGATGGTGTCATCTGAAAAACGACCTCGCGGGCCCGGTAAGGCTGTCCCCCGGGACCGACCGCGCTGTCGGCGTTGGCGACATTGCTCGCCGACACGTTCATGCGCTCCGATTGGGCCGCCAGTGCCGATCCTGCAATCTGAAAGATGCTGAAGGTCGCCATGAAAAGTCCTGAATGCCGTTATTGCTGCAGTGCCGACAGCATGTATTTGATGCGCTGGTTCAGAACCTGAAGATCAGTCTGGTACCGGGTCGTGTTGTCGGCAAACTGTACGCGCTCCACATCCATGTTCACCGTGTTGCCGTCCAGGCTGGGCTGCAGCGGCACCCGATAGAGTTCCTGTGCGGGCGCCGGCGTATGAGCCGTACCAGGGATGTGGCGGGCGGAGGTCAGCGTGAGCGAGGTATCCGGCAGGGGCGGCAGGCCGCCGCCCTGCCCCATGGCCTGGCGAAGCGTCGCGCCGAAATCGATATCGCGCGCCTTGTAGTTGGGCGTATCCGCATTGGCGATGTTGGTCGCCAGAATCTCCTGCCGCTGCTGACGCAACGCCAGGGCTTTCTGGTAGAACGCGAAGTCCTTGCCGATACCGTCGATCATGGCTGTCCGTAAATCAAACCAGCGCTTCGGCCGCGCACCCGATGATCCCGGACCACCGACGGCTTTATCGCACGCCACCATCGTACGGCCCGTGATGTGCCCACAAAGACGCAAACAAAGCAGGGTTTGAAGGCCAATTCAGCCGATGTCGGACGGCAATTCATTCCCGTACAATGAGGCCATGTCCGCACATCGCCTACCGGTGGCGCTTCTGCTGGCCTTCCTGCCGGCGCTGTCCCCTGCCCAGATTCCGGCCGCCGCACGGCAGGACCCGGCTGCGCTAGTCTCCCGGGCTGAAGCCCTGGTCAAGGACCGGGCGGCCTCCTACCCGGGGCGTGCAGTGATCAGCGTGACCCCTCCCCCCCAGTTCGACCAGCCGGCCTGCGATCAGATGGAAGCCTTCCTGGCGGGCAACGGGTTGCAACCGCGCACTTCCGTGGGCATCCGCTGTCTGGCCCCGCGACCCTGGACGACTTATCTGCAGGTCAGCGTACAGATCATCGGTCCCTACTTCGTGGCCGGCCATGCGATCCAGCGCGGTGAAGCCTTGAGCCAGGACGACCTGGAAACGCGCGAAGGCGACCTGCTGCGCAACCGGCGGCTGGTCGGCGACCCCAGCCGCGTGCTCGGGTGGATTGCCACACGCAACATCCGCGCGGGCAGCGCGATCGAGTCTTCCGCGCTGCGAGACCCGAATGCCATCCAACGGGGCCAGCAGGTGCGCACAGTCGCCAGAGGCCCCGGTTTCGTGGCGACCAGCGAGGGCGTGGCCATGGATTCGGGCGGTCCCGGGACTCAGATCCAGGTGCGTACCCCCAAGGGGCAGATCATCACGGGCACGGTCATCGACGGGCACACGGTTCAGGTTATGATGTAGACCGGTCTAAAGAATCCCGGGACGCCTCCGTTACAAGGGCTGCACCCGATGAACCCGACCGATTCCGCGCCTGACCGAATCCGGAGACGAATCTTGAAAATCAATTCCACGTCATCCAATCCCCTGCTGGGCGGGGTCTCCGGCACCACACGCGGCGAATCCGCCTCCCACGCCAGCACCGCGGCTGTCGCCGCCGGCCGCTCGGACGTGGATCTCAGCCCGGCGGCCCGCCACCTGGCCTCCTTGCAGGACGGCAACGCCGATGTCCAGACCGAACGCGTCCAGCAGATCCGCGATGCATTGGCCTCGGGCGATCTGCACATCGATCCCAGCCGCATCGCCGACGGGCTGCTGGCCAGCGTGCGGGAACTTTTGAAGTAGGCCATGGGCTCCGCCGAAGCCTTGCTGCGTTGCGTGAACGAGCAGTCCGCCCTGCTCGATGACTTCATCGAGACCTTGCGGGTCGAAGGCCAGCTCCTGCTGGAAACTCCTTCAGACGAATCCCTGGGGACGTTGACCTCGCGCAAGAACGACTACGCGCGCCGTCTGGCGGAGCTCGACGGGATCCGCAGTCGAGAACTCTCCGTCATGGGGTTCACTGACACGCGCGACAGCATAGAAAGCGCCTGCCAGGCATATCCGGCGCTCCAGCCGGCTTTCGAATCGCTCTGGCAGCGGGCCGCTCAGGCCCAGTCGTTGAACCAGGAAAACGGCCAGATCCTGCAGACCTTCATCGGCCACAACCAACGCGCGCTGGAGACCTTGCGCGCACTCATGGGCGAAGAACTGTACGATGCTCGGGGCCGGATGCCGCGCCGCCCCATCGCCTGACCCGCCGTCAGCGGGCCAGCAATTCCTTCAAAGTGAACAGTTTCAGCAAGCCTGCGTGGGCTTGGCGCGCAGCCAGATTCCGCAGTCCCATCATCCGCGCCGCCACATGGGCCGCCGGCGCCTGGATCGGGCTTTGCCACAGATGCCAGGCCGCCAGGCCGAGCTGGGCAAAATAGACGGCCCTGTCCACCAGCGGCTCACTTCCCGTATCACCGACCAGCAGGCCTGCCGAAAGCCGTCCCATGGCATGGTATTCCTGGCGCAGGATGATCGCGCGCGCGGCACGCGTCCCATCCGCCTCCAGGGCGACAGACCCGATGGCGTACCAGGCACGCAGCGTCCGGCCATTACCCGGATCCACGGCACGCAGGCTGAAGAGTCGCACCGGCAAAGGTTTTTCACCCCGGGCCTGCAAGTCCACAGGGCCCGAGGCCGCCCACCACACGGCCGAGCCAGCGGAAAATCCGGCGGGCATCCGCATCCCGGCAAATGCCCGGGGATCCAGCGGCTGATGCGACAGGCGCTGCGTGGCAGCCGATACCACAGCGGCTTCTCCTGCCTCGTGGACCCGAAAGGATGCACCACATGCCGACAACCAAAGCTGGCCGGCGGAGTCCAGGTTCCGCAGCAAGGCCTGCGGCGCCGCATCCAGCACATGGCAAGGCGGCGTTGGAGCCCCCGAAGATTCGGCGTCAACCTGGGCCATCCAGGCATCCGCCACCGAGGGGGGCGTCAGGGTCGCCCCGTCCGGCGTGTACCAGCCATCCGCCAGGCCGATCTGCTGCATGGCGGCGACAAGCGGCCGCTCCGCCCCAAACAACGACGCCCCGAGCCAGACACCCCGCCTTCCGGGCCAAAGCAGTGATTGCCTGACATGCAGGACAAAGGCGGACGCGGCGTCGCCGAGCAGTCCCTGTGCCTGATGGCGCAGACGGGCAACGGCATCCTCCGCCGAGGGGAGCGCCCCCGATGCACGATGGCGCCAGAGCTCGCCGGCCTCTGACAACAGCGGGTCATCGTCCAACCGGGTGACGGCTTCGCGCAGTTCGTCCAGTGCCAACGAATCCCCATGAGGAGACCGAGTGAGCAACTGGGGCAGCAAGACCTGCTGGCGGTGCCGCTCAGCGGCCATGTCGGGGTCCTGGGGCGGCTGCACCATCGACAGCATGGCTACCAGGTCCGCTTCCGTCGGCGCGTAAAGGGCGCGATGGCCCTGCACAGGCGCAAGCGCCCGATCCACCAGCTCGACTGCGGACAGGAACAGGAGATTCTCCGGCACTTTCTGGCCGTTGGACACGTAGTGGATGGGAAGCTGATAGCGAATGGCTGTATCCAGCGCGGCACCCAGGCAGGACGCCTCATCGATCTTCGTGACGACGCAGCCGCGCAGCGGGGTACCGCCATCGTTGGCATAAGAGCGGGCGACCTCATCCAGCGTATCCCCCTGGCTGGAGGCATTCAGCGCGAGCAGCCGCTCGACGCGCCGCCCCGCACCGGCCAGCAACGCCGCCTGATCGGCAATGTAGCGATCACGCTGGCTGATGCCGACATTGTCGATGAGGACCGTCTGTTCGGGCCGCACCGAATCGAGGATACGGCGAAATTCATGCACGTCCTGCACCACGTGGACCGGGACATGCAGCATCTGGCCGTAGATCTTCAACTGTTCGTGGGCGCCGATACGATAGGTGTCAGTCGTGAGCAGTACCAGGCCACCGGGACCGGTACGGCGCACGCAACGGGCCGCCAGCTTGGCAATGGTGGTGGTCTTGCCAACCCCCGTGGGTCCCACCAATGCCAACACCAGCCCAGGCTGCCAAAGCGAGTCTTCAGCAGTCAGCACCGGAAGATGCGTCTCCAGTTCGTTGCGAGCCCACTGGAAGGCTGCGCGGGCCGATGGCTGCTCCGGCATGCGCTTGAGCATGGCCCGCAGCAGCGCCGTACTGAAGCCGAAGCGCAGCAACGTCTGGAACAGCGTGACCGCCTGAGGCGAACGCCGCAACTGGTTGCCCCACAGCAATTCATCAATCCGGGATTCCAGCGATCCCTTCAGGTCGCCAATGGCATCCAACAGTTCCGCCTGGGGCGCCGGCGCAGGGGTCGGCACGGACGTCTGTACCTGGCCCGGCGCAGCCGCTTCCGTCAATGGGTGGCCGGACGATGCGCCAGCCGACGACACCGGATACGATGACATCGGATGCGGCGATACCGGACGCGCCGATACGGCGCCTCGCGAAACGGGGTTTGTCGATACAGGACCGGACGAAAAGGACGCTTCCCGAGCCGGCCGGTCGGACGCCCGAAACAAGGGACGAGCAGGTTCGGCCACGACCGATGTGCGCGGCGACGGCACCAAGGATTGCTCGGGCAAGGCGGTCTGGTCGGTAGCCAGTATCTCCACGCCGCCGTTGACCCGCTTGTTGGAAATGATGAGCGCTTCGGGCCCCAGGGCCAGCCGCACCTGCCGCATGGCCTCGCGATTGGTGGCCCCAAAAAAGCGACTGATGTTCAAGCTGGGCTCCCACCAATGACCGCAGTGACCCGAATCATACGCTCCTCAGGGATCTCGGCGCTGGAGAGCACCGCCATATGCGGCAAGTGGTGCCGCAGGAAACGCGACAGCGACGCCCGGAGCACGGGCGGCACCACCATCACGGGGGCATCGCCGCGATCTTCCTGGCTCTGCACCACCCGCTGCGTATCATTGAGCAGATTGTCGGCCAGGCCGGGCTCCAGTGCACCGCTGCTGCCCAGCGCCTGCATCAGAACCCGTTCCAGGCGAGCGTCCAGGCCAATGACGCGGAGTTCGGTTTCGCCTTCGAACCAGT
The DNA here is from genome assembly GCF_052978285.1 of Castellaniella sp. UC4447_H14. Lineage (NCBI taxonomy): Bacteria > Pseudomonadati > Pseudomonadota > Betaproteobacteria > Burkholderiales > Alcaligenaceae > Castellaniella > Castellaniella sp. UC4447_H14. Next base: position 904,573 of record NZ_CM129666.1, read on the forward strand.
GCTGCACGATGGCGCGGCCCAGTGCGACGCGCACCTGGGCCAGCAACTCGTCCAGATTCGGTCCGGTGCCAGCCGGATTCAGGCCGGCCAGACGAGGCGCATGCTCGGTCACGGTTTCCAAAATACTGCGCATGTCGCGAATCGGGACGCCTTCGTCCAGCAGGCTGCGGAGCAGGTTCTGCAACTGCGGCAGGGTGAGCGTCTTGGGAACCAGGTCCTCAATCAGTTTGGGGACGTCGCGGCCCACATGGTCCAGCAATTGCTGAGTCTCCTGGCGCCCCAGCAACCGAGCGCCATAACGGTGCATCAGGTCGTTCAGGTGCGTGGCCACGACCGTGGCGGCATCGACCACCGTATAACCCGCAATCTGCGCCTGCTCGCGCAACGAAGGCTCGATCCAGACGGCTGGCAGGCCAAAGGCCGGGTCCTTGGTCGGCGTCCCTTGGACCGTCCCCGTCACGCCGCCCGGATTGATCGCCAGCCATTGCCCCGTCTGGGCTACACCCCGGCCGACCTCGACTCCGAAGAGGAGAATACGGTAGTCCGTGGGCTTGATTTCCAGATTGTCGCGAATATGCACGACGGGCGGCAGAAAGCCCATTTCCTGCGCAAACTTCTTGCGCAGGCTTCGAATGCGGTGAAGCAGCTCGCCGTTCTGCTGATGATCGACCAACGAAATCAGTCGGTAGCCGACTTCCAGCCCCAATGGATCAATGGTCGAGACGTCCTCCCAGCTCGCTTCCGACGCCGCTGCGACGGCAGCGGCCTGCTCCTGACCCGGGTCCTTGGCGGCGGCCAGACGATCCTGCTCCTGGCGCTGGCGCAGCAGCCAGCCGCTGCCCCCCAGAATGGCCGCCAGCAACAGGAACGCCACGTGCGGCATGTTCGGGATCAGTCCCATGAGCGTCAGGATGCCTGACGTGATGAACATGACGTTGGGGTTGGAGAAAAGCTGCCCCATCATCTGCTGGCCTACGTCCTGGTCGGTAGCCACACGCGACACCACCACGCCCGCCGCCGTGGAGATCACCAACGCAGGGATCTGGGCCACCAGGCCGTCGCCGATCGTCAGCAGCGTGTAGACACTGCCCGCGTCGGACACCGACATCCCGTGCTGCGCCACGCCCACGATGAGGCCGCCCAGGATGTTGATCACCATGATGAGCAGGCCCGCCACCGCGTCGCCACGCACGAACTTGCTGGCACCATCCATGGCGCCATAGAATTCGGCCTCCTGGCCCACCTCGGAGCGCCGCTTGCGGGCGTCTTCCTCTCCGATCAGGCCGGCATTGAGGTCGGCGTCGATGGCCATCTGCTTGCCCGGCATGGCATCCAGGGTGAAGCGCGCGCCGACCTCGGCGATACGGCCGGCACCCTTGGTGATCACAATGAAATTGATGATGACCAGGATGATGAACACCACGATCCCGACGGCGAAATTCCCGCCCACCAGGAAATGGCCGAAAGCCTCGATCACGTGGCCGGCGGCCGCCGGCCCCTTGTGGCCATTGAGCAGCACCACCCGCGTGGAGGCCACGTTGAGCGACAGCCGCAGCAGCGTGGCAAACAGCAGCACCGACGGGAAGGCGGCAAAGTCCAGCGGCCTGCGGGTGAACATGGCCACCAGCAGGATCATCACCGACAGGGATATGTTGAACGTGAACAACAGATCCAGGATGAAGGGCGGCAAAGGCAGGATCATCATGGCCAGGACCATGAGGATCAGCACCGGGCCGGCCATCAGCCGCGCTTGGGCAAAGCCTTGGCTTTTGAGGAAGTCCAGGAAGCTGTTCATGAGGCGGGCATGAGCACCGATTCAGGTCGGTACTGTGGATCGAGTTCGGGCGGCACGGGCAGCGATTGCGGCTGTTGCGGCAGTGTACCCGAGCCCTGCTTCCAACTGCGCAACTGATACACCCACGCGAGCACCTCGGCGACCGCCGCATACAGGGCAGCGGGAATTTCCTGCTCCAGCTCGACGTGATGATAAAGGGCACGTGCGAGCGGCGGGGCCTCCAGCGAGGCCACATGATGCTCCTGTGCGATCTGACGGATCTGGGCCGCGATCAGGCCCGCACCCTTGGCCACCACGATGGGAGCGCCCCCCTGCCCCTCCCGATAGCGCAGCGCCACGGCGTAGTGCGTCGGATTGGTCACCACCACGTCGGCTCTGGGGACCGCACTCATCATGCGCCGCTTCGCCATCGCCCTCTGCTGCTGGCGGATGCGGCCCTTCACATGCGGATCCCCTTCATCGTCCTTGTGCTCCTGCCGCACGTCCTCGCGCGACATGCGAAGCTGCTTGGCATGGTTCCATAGTTGCCACGGAACATCGATGAGGACAACGATGATGAGCGATGCGGCTATCAGCAGGCAACACAATGCCGCCAGGCTCAGCCCCCGCATCAGGGCCTCAGTGGGCGCCATATGCGACAGGGCCAGCATGTCGCCCTTATAGGCCCAGATCACCTTGACACCGACATAGCCGATCAACACAGCCTTGGCGATCGTCTTCAGCAGCTCGATCACGGTCTGCATGGCAAACAGCCGCTTGAAACCTTTCAGCGGGTCGAGCCGCTCGAACTTGGGCTCGAGCGCCTTCGAAGACAACAGGAAGCCGCCCAGCGCCACTGATGAAAATATCGCCACCACCACCAGCAAACCAAAGATGGGCAACACGAGGAGCAAGGCTTCCCAGGCCGAATGCCCCGCCACCGACAGCATCACGGTGGTTTCCCGCGTCACCCGGGGATCGAACCCGAGCCCGCTGCGCAACACCCCTTCGAGCGTCTGGTACATGGCACCGCCACCGAACCAGAGCGCCCCGATTCCGCTGATGAGGGCGAGAAAGGTCCCGAGCTCGCGCGAGCGCGCAACCTGCCCTTCGTCTCGCGCCTTTTCGAGGCGCCGAGGCGATGCCGGTTCGGTTTTTTCGAGATCGCTTTCTTCAGCCATTCAGAAATCAGAAGCCCAGATTGGCGAGCAGGTCGTCCACCTGATCCTGGTTGGTCACCACATCGTTCTTGCCGTCGGCGTTGACGACAGGGCCGTTGAGCAGACTGCGAGTCTCGTCGCGCTTGTCCGCGGGCACATTGTCGATGAGCACCTGGACGAGCTCGGTCTCAATCGCACCGATCACCCCCAGCATCTTCATGATCACCTGGCCGGTGAGATCCTGGAAATCCTGGGCCATGATGATGTCCATCAGGTTGTTCTGCGACGCCTGGGTCTTTTCGGGGATGTCCTTGAGCAAGGCGCGGGTGTCGTCCACCAGGCCGCGCGCCTGATCGAGCGCCACGGGCTGGTCGAACCACTGCTGCCAGCGCGCATCCAGCGCCCGTGCCTGAGTCTGCATGGATTCCTGCCAGGGCTGCATCTGTTCCGCGGCATTGAGTACGCGATTGGCCGCTTGCTCGGTCATCTCCGCCACATAGTGGAGGCGATCGCGGGCATCGGGAATGGCATGGGCGGCTTCCTTGATGGCCTGATCGAGGCCGAGCTCGCGCATGCTTTCGCGCAGGGTACGGGTGAGATGGGCGATGCGATGGATGAGATCCACCGAGGGCTCAAGACCGGTCACGGGGCTGGAAGGTACGTCGGTCGTCATGCTGAACCTCTGCTCAGAGTTTCTCGAAAATCTTGTTGAGTTTTTCCTCAAGGGTCGCCGCCGTGAAGGGCTTGACCACATAGCCACTGGCACCGGCCTGGGCGGCCGCGATGATGTTTTCCTTCTTGGCTTCAGCCGTCACCATCAGGACGGGCAGACTGGCCAGGTTCGGATCGGCGCGGATGTTCTGCAGCATGGTCAGGCCGTCCATGTTGGGCATGTTCCAGTCCGATACCACAAACTCGAAGCTGCCGTTTCGCAGCTTCTCCAGTCCCATCACCCCGTCTTCGGCCTCGTCCACATTTTCGTATCCCAAGTCCTTCAGCAGGTTCTTGATGATCCGACGCATGGTCGGAAAATCATCGACGATCAGAATCTTCATCGTTTTCTGTACCACGGATCGCTCTCCCTAGAATTTAAATACTGGGTGACGGCCGCGGCCGCACCCGGATGTTCATACACGGTGCCCGTAGGCACCCGCACTTTGCAATAACTTTTCGCTCAGGTCATCCAGCGCCACGGCTTCCTCGGCCGCGCCGATCAGCAACGCTTCGCGGGGCATGCCGAAGACCACACAGCTTTCTTCGTCCTGGGCGAAGGTGCGGGCCCCGGCCTGACGCATGGCGAGCAGGCCCTGTGCGCCATCCCTGCCCATGCCCGTGAGAATGGCACCGATGGCATTGCGGCCCGCCACCTGGGCGGCCGAATGGAACAGCACGTCCACGGAAGGCCGATGCCGATTGACGGGATCCGTGAATTCCAGCCTGACGACATAGTTCGCACCGGAACGGGCCAGCTTCATGTGTGCAATGCCGCCGGGCGCCAAGTACACATGGCCCGGGAGCACGCGCTGACCGTCCTCGGCTTCATGCACCTGGACGGCACACAAGCCGTCCAGACGCTGCACGAACGAGCGCGTGAACCCCGCAGGCATGTGCTGCGTGATCATAATGGCGGGACTATTGGCGGGCAAGGGTTCGAGGACATGCCGGATGGCCTCCGTCCCGCCGGTCGAAGAACCGATCATGATGAGCTTTTCCGTCGTGGAAAAGTTGCCCAGGAGCCGAGGCCGGGCGCGAGCTTCTGGCGCATGGGCCACGTACGGCCGCAGCCGAGCGTGGGCCGCCGCACGGATCTTGTCGGCGATCATGTCGCCATATTCCATCAGGCCGTCGCGCAAGCCCAGTTTCGGCTTGGTGACGAAATCCACCGCCCCCAGTTCGAGCGCCCGAAGCGTGATTTCGGAGTTGCGCTCGGTCAGGGACGACACCATCACGACCGGCATGGGCCGCAGCCGCATCAGGCGTTCCAGAAAATCCAGCCCGTCCATGCGCGGCATTTCCACGTCCAGCGTCAGCACGTCCGGATTGTGCTGTTTGATGAGTTCGCGCGCAATGATGGGATCGGGTGCCGTCGCCACGACCTCCAGATCCGGCTCATTGTTGATGATCTCCGTCATGAGACTGCGTACCAGCGCGGAATCGTCCACACACAGCACGCGGATTTTTTTGATCGCTGCCATTTTCTCGGCGCTCCGGCCTCAACTCACGGAATAAACGGTGTGCCCTTGCAAATGCAGGGCCTTGGTCAAATAGGTGAAATTTTCCGAATGGCCGGCAAACAACAGGCCTCCGGACTTGAGCAACGGCACGAAACGCTCCAGGATCTTTGCCTGGGTGGCCTTGTCGAAGTAAATCATCGTGTTGCGGCAAAAGATCGCGTCAAACTTCTGGCTGATCAGCCAGCTCGGCGACACCAGATTCAATTCCTGGAAGGTCACGAGCTGGCGGATCGCCGGCTTGATTCGCGCCATGCCAGCCTGGCGGCCCGTCCCGCGCTGGAAGTACCGGCGCAGGAATTCGGGCGGCACAGGCTTTACGCGGTCCAGGGTATAGATGCCTTTGCGGGCCTGGGCGATTACCTGGGCGTCAATGTCGGTGGCCAGAACCGAAATGTCCGCTCCCGACTGGCCACAAGCGTCGTGCAGCGTCATCGCCAGCGTGTAGGGCTCTTCCCCCGTCGAGGACGCGCAACACCAGACTGAGAGAGGTTTCGCGCGCTTCTGCACAAAGTCCTTCAAGATCCGGAAATGATGCCGTTCACGAAAAAACGCCGTATGGTTGATCGTGAAGGCGCTCACGAACCGGTCCCACTCCTCAGCCTGCGGATTCTGCTCCAGAAAATCCAGATACGTGCGCACCGACGGCTGCCCCGCGTGATGCGTACGCAGCCCCAGCGTCCGTGCCGCCATGTCGCGCTTATGGTCGCCCAGCACGATCCCCGTGCGCCGGTGAAGGATCTGCACGGCGCGCGCCAGGTCGGCAGGGTCCACTTTCGGCAACGCAGGCTGCGCGAAATACGAGGCGATAGGAGACTCTTGAAGCATCGTGACAAATCCGATCGGGCTGCGGACTCAGTGACAATACGAGGCGCAATACGCGGGCGGCACCACGCCCGGAGGGCACCGGTCGAGAGTGCTGCCGGACATCAAACCGCCGCACTCTCGACCAGCGCCATTTCGTCACTGGTCATCAATTTTTCGATATCCACCAGGATCAGCATCCGATCGCCCACTGTCCCGATTCCGGTCAGATGCTCCGTCGAGAACGCAGAGCCGAACTGAGGCGGTGCGCTGATCTGGGAGGACTGCAGGATCAGCACGTCGGACACGCCATCCACCACCACGCCCATCACGCGTGACCGGACATTCAGGATCACCACCACGGTCTGAGGCGTGTACTCCACGTTCTCCATGTTGAATTTCATGCGCAGGTCGACGATGGGGACGATGACGCCGCGCAGATTGGTGACGCCCTTGATGAACGACGGCACATTGGCAATCCGGGTGACTGACTGGCTGTCATAGCCGCGGATTTCCTGAACCTTCAGGATGTCGATCCCATACTCCTGGCTGGCCAGCGTAAAGATCAGGAATTCGCGGCCCTGGGTTTCGACCTGGTCCGCTTTAGTGTCGGTAATGTTCATGGAGGCTCCGAAAAACGGGGATTCAAGACTTCAGGCGGCCGCGCCCATCCGCTGTGTGGTGGTCCGGCGCAACGCAAACACGTCCACGATCAAGGCCACGCTTCCATCGCCCAGAATGGTGGCTGCGGATATGCCGGGGACCTTGCGATAATTGGTCTCCAGGTTCTTGACGACTACCTGGTGCTGCCCGATCAGATGATCGACGATCAGGGCAAACCGGACGTCCTCGGCCTGGAGGATGACGGCAATGGCCCGCGTGAGATCGGTTTCGGCGCCGCGGACGCCGAAAGTATCATGCAAGACCACAATCGGCAGATATTCGCCTCGCACGTGCAGCATCTGCTCCGAATCCGAAATGCGATGAATCTGTTCCGGAGTGGGCTGCATGGACTCCATGACATGGCTCAGCGGGAGGATGAAGGTCTCTTCGCCGACCTTCACCGACATGCCGTCCAGGATGGCCAGGGTGAGCGGCAACACGATGCGGGTGGTGGTCCCTTCTCCCTTGCGCGAAGAGAGCTGAATATGTCCCCCCATGCTCTGGATGTTGCGGCGCACGACGTCCATGCCGACTCCGCGTCCCGAAATGTCCGTGATCTTGTCAGCCGTCGAGAACCCCGGCGCAAAGATCAGCTGCCAGAGCTCCTCGTCGGGCGTCGTGTCCGACACCGCGAAACCGGTCTCCTTGGCCTTCTTCAGGATCTTTTCGCGATTCAGGCCGGCGCCGTCGTCGTCGACTTCAATGATGATCTGTCCGCCATTGTGCTGAGCGGACAGGGTCAGCGTGCCCTCCGGGTCCTTCCCGGCGGCGGCGCGCACCTCGGGTGCTTCGATGCCGTGGTCCAGGCTGTTGCGCACCAGGTGCGTCAGCGGATCGATAATGCGTTCGATGAGACTCTTGTCGAGTTCGGTCGCCTGCCCCCTGGTGACCAGCCGGATACGCTTGCCCAGACGGCTGGCATTCTCGCGCACGACGCGCGGAAAGCGGCTGAACACATAGTCCATGGGCATCATCCGAATCGACATCACGCATTCCTGGAGGTCGCGCGCATTGCGTTCCAGTTGCTCGATGCCATTGAGAAGGCGGTCGTGCAGCACGGGGTCCAGCGACTGCGAAGTCTGCACGAGCATCGCCTGGGTGATGACGAGTTCGCCCACCAGATTGATGATCTGGTCGACCTTCTCCACGCCGACGCGGATGGTGCCGCTTTCCTTGTGCTTGGCCGCCTTCCGATGCTCGGCCTCGTGGGTGTTGGCCCCGGAGGGCCCATGAGGCGCATCGGCGAGGACTGGAATCTCGGGGGATTCGGGTTGCACACTGGGCGCGGCGCTGATCGTTGTCGCAGGAACCTGCGGCGCCACAGGAGCGGCTGGTGCGGGAATCGCCGCCACAGAGGACGCCGGCGTGGCCGCCGGGCCGGACGGCAACGGCTCATGGCTGACCTTTACCTGATCCGCATTCACGATGAAGCAGCACACGGCCTCCAGGTCGTCCGCGCCGGTGGTGGTCTTCAGCCACAACGCCAGGTTGCCGTCCTGATGCTCGCGATGCAGGATCTCGCCCATCAGTGCCATCTCGTTGCACAACGGCTCCACGTCCTTGTCCTGGATCCGTACGATACGCACGCAGACGCAGGCGTCCGCCGCCGATGCGGCCGCGGCGGCCGCAGGGGCATGGACGGGCGCGGCGGCTGGAACTACTGGGGCTGCAGGCGCGGAGGAATTGGCAGTAGCCTGAACAGCAGCGGCCGGACCACCATTCTGGTGCTCCTCCGCCAGTTGGCGGAGCTGCGCACAAATGCGCTCATAGGTCTCTTGATCCGGTCTGTCGGAACCGCGATAAGCGGCAACCTGGTCGGTCAGCACGTCCTTGGTTTCCAGAAATAAGTCGATCATGTCGCGGCGCAACGCCAGTTCTTCGTGCCGGATCAGGTCGAGCAGGTTCTCGAGCAGATGGGTGGTCTTCGCCAGTTCTTCGAAACAGCCGAAGGTTCCTGCTCCCCCCTTGATGGAGTGCGCCGCCCGGAAGATGGCATTCAGATGGTCCGGATCGGGATGATCCAGATCCAGATCCATGAGCTGTTTCTCCATGTTGGTGAGCAGCTCGTCGGCTTCGTCGAAGAACGTATCGAAAAACTCACTCAGATCCACACCTGCACTCATATCAGTCCTCACCCTTATTGAGCCGATGGGCCCGCAGGCCTGGCTGGAGAAGCCGCCGCAGCCTTGCCCGGCGCCGACGGTGTGCCCGACGGCCGATGCGCGGCGGCTGGAGCCGCTGACGCAGAAGGCACCGTAGAAATCGGCAGCGTGGCCGCACCCCGAGCGGCCGGAGCCGCCGACCCGGAAGGCGCGACTGGAACCGGGGATGTGGCTGCTCCCTTGGCGGCTGCCGCACCCGCCGGAGCACCCGTCGTGTCAGCCGGCGATGGCGGCTGGTCCGGCGAAGGGTTGCCAAGCTGCTCCAGCCGCTGGCGGATATCGATGCCCTCGCCCGCGGCGTTCTGCGCGTCGATGCGCCGCTCGGCCCGGCGATTCAGCACCAGAATGCTGATGCGCCGGTTGACGGCCGCCAGCGGATCATCCTTGATCAGGTCCACCGTGTCGCCCAATCCCAGGATTCGCTTGACCTTGTGTTCGACCAGGCCGCCGGCCACCAATTCACGCCGCGCGGCATTGGCCCGGTCCGCGGAAAGCTCCCAATTGCTGTAGCGACGGTCCCCCATGGCATACCGGGTGGCATCCGTATGCCCCGAAATCGTGATGGAATTGGGCAGTTTGTTGATGAGCGGCGCCAGCTCACGCAAAATGTCGCGCATGTAGGACTGAACCACCGCGCTGCCCGTCGCGAACATGGGACGGCTCTGCTGATCAAGAATCTGGATGCGCAGCCCGTCCGGGGTCATGTCCAGCAGGAGCTGCGGCCGGAACTGCTTCAGCACCGGGTTGTTTTCGATCAGGTTCTCGAGCCCGGACTTCAGGTCTTCCAGGTTCTCAAGATCCTGCTGATCGGCGGGATCGGCATCCTGATTGCTGGGTGCTGGCGTCGGGTACGGGTTGGGAATGACGCTGGGATCGCCACCTGGAATCTGAGACTTGCTGTTGTCCAGCTTGGGGCCGCCCGTGATGGCCGTCGCCAGCGGCATCCGGAAATACTGCGCAATGCCCTCCAGATTCTTCTTGGGCACGAGCAGCAGCAGCCACATGACCAGGAAGAACGTCATCATGGCAGTCATGAAGTCGGCGTAGGCGATCTTCCAGCTCCCGCCGTGGTGCGCTTCACCATAGGCACGCTTGCGTCGGACGACAATTCGGCCGTGTTCTTGCTTGGCCATGGCTGCGGTTCCTCAGACCTTGGCCGCGTTCTTCGTCTGCCGCACGTGGTCCTCGAGTTCGGAGAACGACGGGCGCACGGACGAAAACAGGACCTTGCGGCCAAACTCCACCGCCAGCGGAGGGGGGTAGCCGTTCATGCTGGCCAGCAGCGTGACCTTGATGCATTCCAGGACCTTGATGGCCGCCACGGATTGCCGTTCCACGGCGGAGGCAAAGGGCGCCACGAAACCGTATGACAGCAGAATGCCCAGGAAGGTCCCCACCATGGCCTCGGAGATCAGGTGCGCCAGAACCGCGGGAGGCTGATCCACAGCCGACAGAGCCTTCACCACCCCGAGGACGGCGGCGACGATACCGAATGCCGGCAATCCATCCGCCACCGCGCGCACGGCATTGATCGGGGTATTGTGCTCGTTGTGCAAGGCCTCGATCTCCTGGTCCATCAAGGTCTCGATCTCGAATGAATTCATGTTGCCGCTGATCATGATGCGCAGATAATCAGTCAGGAACTCCATGAGTTTGGCGTCTCTCTGAACCTGGGGGAACTGGCTGAAAATGGCGCTGGAGGCCGGGTCTTCGATGTCGGACTCGATGGACATCAGGCCGTCCCTGCGAGACTTGTTCAGCAGTGTGTACATGAGCGCCAGCATCTCCATGTACAGTGGCTTTCCGTAAGGACTGCGCTTGATTGCCTTGGGGAACGCCTGGAACAGCAGCCGGATGGACGCGCCGTTGCTGCCGCCGATATAGGCGCCAACAGCCGCCCCGCCGATCAGCAGGAACTCGAACGGCTGGTACAAGGCGCCCAGATGTCCACCGACCGCCGTGAAGCTGACGATCACCGAAACAGCGACGACCAGATACCCCAGAATGATAAACACGCGCCCGCCCCAATTATCCGAATATCGCCCATCATCGCCCGTCCCGCTTCATTCAAAAGCAGGGCTCAACAGGGCTTTTTGTCCACAGATCCGTCCTCTGGACCCGCTATGCGAGCATTCGGCCGGCCGTCTTGCGCCGGGCCCGGGTCTTGCCCGCCCGTGGTGGCGGCTTGCAGATGGCGCAGATGAAACCGGCTTCGGGGTCGTGAGCGTGGGCCACGAAGTGGCCACCACACTGCTGGCAGGCCGAAAGCTGGACCAGGCCACTATCGAAAAAGCGCACCAGCATCCATGCGCGGGTGAAGCTCAGCACCGGCTCCTCAGGGGATTCGCCCGCAGGCAGGCCCACCGAGGACTGCTCCAGATAGAGCCGATAGGCTTCCACCAGCGCCTGCGACTTCTTCGCCGGCGTGAACGCGTCCATGTAACGGTAGATGTTGAAGAACAGGCTGGAGTGGATATTGGGGAGCCAGGTCATGAACCAGTCGACCGAAAACGGCAGCATGCCCTTTGGGGGAGAGGCGCCCTTGATCTCGCGGTAAAGGCGCGCCAGGCGATCGTAGCTCAGGGAGGTCTCAGCCTGCAGCACCTGCAAGCGGGCACCCAGGCGGATCATGTCGGTGGCCAACAGAATATCGTCGGCCTCTCGTGCAACGCTTTTGGAGGCCATCTCGATCAGGCGCTGACGGGCTCGCGCTGGGCCATGAGGATGGTGGAGTGAGCCTGTTGCAACACGCCGCCCAGCACTTCGTGCGTCAGTGATGCGAGCAACTGGGCGTCGTTCAACCGGAACGCGCACAATACCGAATTGGAGCTGGCCAGCTTCACGATCTGTGCCGGCGAAAGGTTCAAGACAATGTCCGCCACATCCGCATTGAAGCCCAGCCTGAACATGCCGGCCGGAAGATTTTCGCGCAACAGGCGCTGTGCAAGCATCAAGTAGGAGAGATTGACCTCGCGAATATCATTCAACAGCGCAGAATCAAGGGTGGACATGGGCTTCCTCTAGTGCGAACTTGTACCGGGCCAGGACAACACCGGATTGCCATACTTCAATTTCCTAACAGCAATCTGAATGCATTTGTCACATTTAAGGCTGAAACATTATTTAGATCCGGTCATCGAAAATACATTTTCATGCAAATTTGACATGGACAGGGTGAGTATATCGCCTAAGTCGTTGTTTTTCGTTGTTACCTGAGACACGAATATAGAAATTATTGAAACCATAGGTAACTTACATGGATGAGGATCCCTGACACAGGCCAATGACGGCGGAATTCCGCCTAGGAAACCAGGGGAACAGGAACGCTGCCGTAGTGCCGGGCCAGCTCCAGGAAGTCGGCCAGGCGCCCATCGGCGGCTATTTCTTCGCGTAAGATTCCCGCCACAGCCGGCGCTTGACGGGCGGCCATCGCCGCATTCAGAAAGAGCATACGGTGTCGCCGGGCCAGTATGTCTTCCACCGTGCGCGCATATTCGTACCGGACAGCGAAACGCACCATCGCGGCGGTCAGCCCGAGCGCGAGTTCCTGTTCGGCTCCCGGCAGCCCGCCGACCACGTCCGCTTCGCTGCCATACAGGTGCAGGCCCGGGGGCGCCGTCATGGGGGTGCTGGCCTGGCCGGGCGCGGGAGCTCCCACCAACGGAAAGTGTGCAGTGCGCGAAGCGGGCAGCGCATCGAGCAGGCGCGCCTGGACACAGCGCCGCAGCACGTCCTCGGCCATCGCCCGATACGTCGTCCACTTTCCGCCCGTCACCGTGACCAGCCCGGCGGGACTGACTCGGACCGTGTGCTCGCGGCTGATGGACTTGGTGTCCTCGCCCTCTTCGTTGGACGGCCGCACCAACGGGCGCAAGCCTACCCAGATGCTCAGGACGTCTCCAGCCCGGGGGGCCTTCGCGAGGACATGGCCGGCCTCGCGGAGGATGAAGGCGACTTCTTCCGGGAGCGCCTGTGGCTCGCGAGCCACGGCGTGTCGTGGGGTGTCGGTGGTGCCCAGAAGGACATGCCCCTGCCACGGCACCGCGAACAGCACCCTGCCATCGCGCGTGTGAGGAACCAGCAGCGCTTCCCCAGACGGGAGAAAGGACCGGTCCACGACCAAATGCACGCCCTGGCTGGGGGCGACCATGGGCACCGTGACGCGGCCGGCAGCCGCATCGTCCATCTGGCGCACCTCATCCACCCATACCCCCGCCGCATTGATGACGCAACGCGCACGCACCTCGCCCCCCTCGGACGCAGGTTCCAGCGCATCCCGCCATCGCACGCCGCAGACGCGGCCCGTCTCATGCACGACTTCCGTCACCGGGCAGTAATTGAGCAGCAAGGCACCCTGCGCCGCCGCCGTACGCGCCAGCGCAAGCGCCAGGCGAGCATCGTCGAACTGGCCGTCCCAGTAGCGCACACCGCCAAACAGACCATGCGCGTTCAGGCCGGGCAAATGAGTTTTCACGCCGGCCGGTCCCAGCCATTGGGTCCTCCCCAGGCTGGCCGCACCCGCCAGGGCGTCATAGGCCTTCAGGCCCATCCCATAAAACGGGACTTCCCAGAACCGGTAGGCCGGCATCACGAACGCCAAGGGCTGCGCCAGGTGCGGAGCGTTGTTCAGCAGCGCCTGTCGTTCGTGCAGGGCTTCGCGCACCAGCCCGACATTGCCCTGCGCCAGATAGCGCACCCCGCCGTGAACCAGCTTGGTGGCGCGCGACGAGGTCCCTGCGGCGAAGTCGCACGATTCCAGCAACAGCACTGACAGCCCGCGCAGGCGCGCGTCCAGCGCCACGCCCAGGCCCGTGGCTCCGCCGCCGATGACGACGACGTCCACCTCGCGCAGCGCGCGCAGGTCGGCAAGCAGCCGCGCGCGATCAGTGCGGAGGGGGGGCAAGACCATGCGGTTCATTTTGCAGCAATCTTTTCATGCCCGCTTCGGGCGGTTTTCCGGCATTCTATTCGCTTACAACGCTCAAAGGAGTGGCCATGAGTTACCTGCTTGCCTTGGACCAGGGAACATCCAGCACCCGCAGCATCGTCTTCGACCGCCAGGGCCGCATCGTGGGGCTAGCGCAGCGCGAGCTCACCCAGCATTACCCGCAGCCGGGCTGGGTAGAGCACGATCCGATCGAAATATGGCGCAGCCAGCAAGACACCCTGCGCGAAGCGCTGGGGCGAGCGCGGATCGCGGCATCGGAAATAGCAGCGATCGGAATCACCAACCAGCGTGAGACCACGATCGTCTGGGATCGCCACACGGGGGAACCCATCCACCCCGCCATCGTCTGGCAGGATCGACGCGCCGAGCCCACCTGTGCGGCACTGCGCGAACAGGGGATGGAACCCATGATTCAGGCCAGGACCGGACTGCGCGTCGACGCATACTTTTCAGCCACGAAGCTCAAATGGATTCTCGACCACGTGGCGGGCGCTCGCGCGCGCGCTGAAGCCGGCGAGCTGCTGTTCGGAACTGTGGACTCCTGGCTCATCTGGCAGTTGACGGGCGGCCAACGCCACCTGACGGATGTCAGCAACGCCGCCCGCACCATGCTCATGGACATCCACCGCAACGCCTGGGACACGGAACTGCTGGACCGACTGCAGATCCCGGCCGCCATGATGCCGGCCATTCTTCCCTCGTCGGCCGCCTTCGGGCACACCCATACCGACGTGGCCGGCCGCGAAATTCCGATCTCAGGCGTGGCGGGCGACCAGCAAAGCGCGCTGTTCGGCCAGGCCTGCTTCCACCCCGGCATGGCGAAGAACACCTACGGCACGGGCTGCTTCATGCTGATGCACACCGGCGGGCATTTCCAGACCTCGGCCAACGGTCTGGTGACCACCAGCGCCGCCCAGATCGACCATCAGCCCGCCTTCGCCCTCGAAGGCAGCGTATTCGTCGGCGGCGCCGTCGTCCAATGGCTGCGCGACGGCCTGCGCGCCTTCGTGCATAGCAGCGACATCGAGGCGCTGGCCCGCAGTGTCCCGGACGCGGGCGGCGTGACGTTTGTCCCCGCGTTCACTGGGCTGGGCGCGCCATGGTGGGACGCCGAGGCCCGCGGCACCATCACGGGGCTGACGCGGGGCACCACCATGGCGCACATTGCTCGTGCGGCGCTGGAGAGCATCGCCTACCAGAGTGCCGCAATGCTGCAGGCCATGAGCCGGGACGCCCAGGCCACGGACGCAGCGCCGCTGGAAGCCTTGCGCGTGGATGGCGGCGCCTGCGTCAACGATCTGCTCATGCAGTTCCAGGCGGACCTGCTGGGCATTCCCGTGCTGCGTCCCACCATGGTGGAAACGACCGCCTTGGGCGCCGCCTTCCTGGCCGGCCTGCACGCGGGCGTCTATGCCGACACCCAGGAGCTGGAATCGCTCTGGCGGGTGGAGCGCCAGTTCGATCCGGTCATGCCGCACGACGAGGCTGCCGACCGACTGGCCGCCTGGGATCACGCCATACGGCAGGCCTGCACCCGCTAAAGCAGCACCGTTCCTTATAGAATGGAGTCACCCACAGTCATCGTCCGCCTCGCGTGCCACGGGACACCATGCTGAAAAACCTGATCCTGATCGTCGCGATCTTCGTCGCCATCTTGCTGGCCCTGACGTTCGGCGAAGCCGTCTTTCACGACATCTTCGCCTGGATCTCCACCCTCACCGGCGTCCTGATTCGCAATTTCAGCGACCTGTTCGCCGTGGTGGGGAACTATCTGCGTGCGCACACCGGCAAGGTCCTGCTCGCCATCGCGCTCACCGTCCCGGCCAGTCTCTGGGTGCTGCGCTCGCGACGCGGCGCGCTCGGCCACCCGGCCACGCAGCGCCGGATAGCGATCATCCTGGCGCTGTTCCTCGGCTGGCTCGGGGTACACCGATTCTATCTGGGCCAGGTCGGCTGGGGAGTCGTGCTGCTGGTGATCGCCTGGATCTTCCTGCCGCTCGCCGCCGTGATCGGGCTGATCGACGCGATCCGCTACCTGTTCATGGACGAAGAAACGTTCGCCGCCACACAGCTTTCCTGATGCGGCGATGGTGACTGCAGAGTCCTGCTCCTACCGCGTCGTTGAATCCCCCGCCGGCCCGGCACGTGGCCCGCTGGCCGATGAGAAGCTGCTGCCGCTGGCCGTCGACGGCGCCGCCGCCTGCATGTGGCAAGCGCCACAAGGGCTGGTCGTGCCACGCACCTATGCAGCGCACCCCGGCTTCGACGCCATCCGGTCCGAGCTGGCCGGCCAGGGCTGGCCCGTCCACGTGCGCCAGTCGGGCGGCGGCGTCGTTCCCCAAGGAACCGGCATTCTGAACATCAGCCTCGCTCAGCGCTTCACCGGTCGCCCGATGGATCATGCCGACGCCTTCTACCGGCATCTCTGCGCCCTGCTCCAGATCAGCCTGCTCACTTTCGGAATCGAAGCGCGCGCTCAGGCCGTGGAGGGTTCGTTTTGCGACGGCCGCTACAACCTGGCCGCCGGCTCTCCGGCCCGCAAGGTCGTGGGCACGGCACAGTTGTGGCGTCACATCCCGGGCCACGACTTCACGCATCAGGTCGCGATCGTGCATGCGATGGTGCTCGCCCAGTGCGATACCGACGAGGCCACCGCGCGGGCCAACCAACTCGAGGCGGCCCTGGGCTCGGGCCGGCGCTACCAGCCGGAAAGCGTAGCGTCGCTGGACCACTGGCTGCCCGACTCCCGCCGCCCCGGATTCTGCTCAGCCCTGGAAGATGAACTGCTGGATCAGCTCCGCACCTGGCCGACGCTGTGACATGTCCGCGGCCAGACGTCCGGCCTTGCGCCGGGCGCAATGCGCCGACGTGGCGCGTCCATGCCACAACGTGCTTGCCGCGCTTGCCGCAGTGCGGAGACACTCCTAAAATCACCGAAGATTTACCATACGAGCATCGCTAGGGGTGCCGCTCGCGCGGCTGAGACAGTCCCTTCGAACCTGATTGAGATCATCCTCGCGCAGGAAAGCAGCTCGCCATGGCGACGCTTGCCGTCGCCGCGCGCCTGCTTCCTGGCTTTTCCGACAGGCGCACCATGAGTCCGTCCGCTTCAATTCCATCATCCGACACCATCCCGGCCGCCGAGCGCGTCTTTGGCTGGCGCGAACACATGTCCCTCTGGTTCAGCCTTGGTGTGGGCCTGCTCGTCATGCAGGTCGGCGCCTACCTGGTACCGGCACTGGGCACGCGCGAGGCGCTATGGGCCGTCGTCGCAGGGTCCATCGTCGGAGCCGGACTGCTCGCCTGGGTTGCCCGCATCGGATGCGAAAGCGGGTTGTCGAGCGCCGGGCTGATCCACGCGGTCTACGGGCGGCGATTCGCCCACCTGCCGGTCCTGCTCAACGTCATCCAACTGGTCGGCTGGGCTACCTTTGAACTGGTCGTGATGCGCGACGGGACACGCGCCATCAGCCGCCGGGCCTTCGGCATGGATCCAGGCCTGATTCTGCCCACCCTGCTGTGGGGCCTGATCGTCATGGCGCTGCTGCGGGGATCCATGGTGACGCTGGTACGACGCATTGTCAGCCGCGTGGGGCTGCCGCTGGTCATCCTGTCCCTGCTGTGGCTCTCCGCACAATTTGCCCTGAAGCTCGACGCCCAGGGACTGCACACCCTATGGCAGCGCGCCGGGGACGGGAGCATGAATACCTTCCAGGCACTGGACCTGGTGATTGCCATGCCGGTCTCATGGCTTCCGCTGGTAGCGGATTACGCCCGACACGGCAAGAGCGCGAGCGGCGCACTGGGCGGCACCTGGCTGGGTTATGCCATTGCCAACATCTGGTGCTACGCCCTGGGGGTGCTGGTCGTCACCGTAACGGGACCGAACGTGGACATGGTGAGCGCCCTGCTGCTGGCGCAGGGGGGCCTGATCGCGCTGGGCCTGATCCTGGTCGATGAGCTGGACAACACCTACGGCGACCTGTATTCCGGATCCGTCTGCACCCAGAGCCTGTTCGCGTCGATCAGCGTGCGGACCTGGAGCACAATTCTGGCCGCCGTGTCCATCGTTTGCGCGATGGTGCTGCCCATGCACAGCCTGGAGCCGTTCCTGCTGACGCTGAGTTCGGTCTTCGTGCCGCTTTTCGGCGTGATCCTGGGGCGCCTGGGCACGCATTCTGCCTATCTGTCCGGTACTCCTCGGGCGATCCACACCGCTCCGGCCGTGATCTGGGCGCTGGGCATTGCGTGCTATCAGGGGTTGGCCCTATGGGCCCCGCAATACGGCAGCGCCCTGCCCACCCTGCTGCTGACCTTTGTCCTGGGAGCGGCGAGCGCGCGCGTGGGCGCGCGCGCCACCCAGGCCGCACCGCAATGATTCAACCCTTCTCGGGGTCCTTCACCGCCTCGTAGGTGTGGAACTCGACGTTCTGCAGGACGCCATTGACCCGCTCCACGCGACGGATGTAGACGTTCTGGACGATGTCGCGGGTTTTGGGATCGATCAAAACGGGCCCCCGCGGGCTCATCCACTTCATGCCCTTGACGGCCGACATGAAGGCGTCCCCGCTGGCATCGCCGTTGGTTTTTTTCAGGGCCTCGTAGATCAGATTCATGCCATCGTATCCGGCCACCGAGATCATGTTCGGGCGCACCCCCGGATACGCCTTCATATAAGCGGCGACATACGCCTTGTTTTCCGGCGAGTCGTGCGACTGCGCGTAATAGTACGAGGTGATGATCCCCAGCGCGCTGTCGCCGATGGCATCGATCATGTCCTCGGTCGTGATGTCGCCTGTCGCCAGCAACTTGATTCCCGTCTTGTCCAGGCCGCGCTCCTTGTAGCCTTTGGCGAAGGAAATCCCCTGATCACCGTTGGGGATGAACAGGAACAGGGCATCCGGCTTGGCGTCCTTGATTTTCTGCAGGAACGGCGCGAAGTCCGGGCTGGTCAGCGGCGTGTGCAATTCGCCGACGATCTCGCCGCCGGCCTCCGTAAAGGTCTTCTTGAACTGCTTGGCGGCATCATGGCCGGGGCCGTAGTCCGCGACGATGACGTAGACCTTCCTGACGCCGTTTTCCTTGGCCCAGGTGGCCATGGGCGCGGCAACCTGCGGCAGCGTCGTCGAGGTCCGCGTGATGTAGTCGGACTTGGTAGTAATGGCGGAGGTGGCCGCGTTCATCACGACCATGGGCGTGTGGGTCTCCTGGGCCAGCGGTGCCGTCGCAAACGCGCCGGGCGTCAGGCCGAAGCCCGCCAGCACGTCGACCTTGTCATTGATGAGCAGGCCTTGGGCCTCACGCTTGGTGATGGTGGGATTGACGCCGGTATCGTCCTTGACGATCAGCACGACCTTGCGTCCCGCCACCGTATCGCCATGCTGCTGAACGTACAGCTTCACGCCGTTCATCATCTGCTGGCCGGTCGTGGCAAAGGGCCCCGAGAGCGGAACGACGAGCCCGATCTTCAGGTCCTTGGCCTGCGCCAGGCCGGGCGCTACCGCCGCGAAACATACGGCGGCAAGCGCCATTTTCAGCTTCAACATCCGAATCATGTGTAGTCTCCTCTGGGATCCTCTATCCCACCGACTGACTGTAACCCGGGCCGCGCACTGGGAACTGCCGGCGTTCCCGCCGCTGGCCCTGAAAGACCCTAGGAGAATCCCTGACTCAGCGCCTCTGGGCATCGATGGGAAAGTGCGTCAAATCGGAGCGCGGCCGGGCCAAACCTTCCCCACCATGTCGCATCCAACCTACAATGCCTTCGCCCCTGGCTGCATCTGGAACGAACCCTCAAGGAAATCCGATACCCATGGAATGGAAAGTCGCGCTGGCCGAAAGCGGTATGTGGCTCGTCAAAGCCTATGTCCTGACACTTCTGGTCGGGGTCTTCGCCACCTGGGGCCTGGTGCGATTTACACGATGGGGCAATCAGTTCTGGCAATTGACGGCCGCCTATTTTTCTCCGCGCCGAAGCTGGAAGCCGATCGCGGGGCTGGCCTTGATCCTGCTGCTGACGCTGGCCGCCGTGCGCGTGGATGTGCTGTTTTCCAACTGGTACAACACCATGTACAGCGCACTCCAGAAGATGGACGAGGCTGGCTTCTGGGCCGCCATGCTGCTGTTTGCGATCCTCGCCACGGTGCATGTCGTGCGCTCGCTGTTCGACTTCTACGTGGAGCAGGCTTTCGTGGTCCATTGGCGCGAATGGCTGAACGAACGCATGCTTGTGCGCTGGATGGAGCGCCAGGCCTATTACCGTTCCCTGTCGCTCAGCCACCTCGCCGACAACCCGGACCAGCGGATCCAGCAGGACATCACCAATTTTGCGCAGACGTCCATGACGCTGGCTGTGGGGCTCATCAATTCGCTGGTGTCGACCATCGCATTCACCGCGATCCTCTGGAGCCTGTCCGGCCCCATGACGGTACTCGGGTACGAGATTCCGCGGGCCATGGTATTCCTGGTCTTCATCTACGTCTTCATCGCCACCATCCTGGCGATCTGGATCGGGAAGCCACTGATCCTGCTTAACTTCCTGAATGAAAAACTGAACGCCGATTATCGTTATGCGCTGGTCCGCGTGCGCGAATACGCCGAGAGCATTGCCTTCTACCGCGGAGAGCGGGTCGAAGGCAGCACGCTTCGCGGAGTGTTCCGGCAGGTCATCGGCAATGCCTGGGCCATCATCTACCGGTCGCTGAAATTCCTGGGATTCAATTTCGTCGTCACCCAGACGGCGGTCGTCTTCCCTTTCATCATCCAGGCGGCGCGCTTCTTCACCAAGCAGATCAGCCTGGGCGACCTGATCCAGACCGCACAGGCTTTCGGGCAGTTGCAGACCAACCTGTCGTTCTTCCGCAATATTTACGACAGCTTCGCCACCTATCGTGCCACCCTGGACCGCTTGACCGGATTTGATGCGACCATCGATGCCGCCCGGGCCATGACGCTGCCGCCATCGCGCCAGGACGGCCAGCGGCTCGCGCTGCTGGGTGTCACCGTCCGTCGGCCGGATGGCGAGGCGCTGCTGAAAGACGTCAACCTGGAAGTCGCCAGCGAACAGCCTTTGCTGGTACGCGGCCCGTCGGGCTCCGGCAAGACGACACTGCTGCGCATGATCGCGGGGATCTGGCCCTATGGATCGGGGGAAATCGTGCGGCCTCAGACCGCTTCGCTATTCCTCGCGCAGAAACCTTATCTGCCGCTGGGGACGTTGCGGCAGGCACTTCACTATCCGCTGCCGGTGGATCCCGTCACCGCCGAGAACGACCCCAAGGTCCTGGAGCTGGTGCAGCTCGGGCATCTGTGCGACCAGCTGGACTCGCACGATGACTGGAGCCGCATCCTGTCGCTGGGGGAACAGCAGCGTCTGGCCTTCGGGCGGCTGCTCATCGCACATCCCAGCGCAGCCTTCCTGGACGAGGCGACATCCGCCATGGACGAGGGTCTGGAAGACGCCATGTACCGTCTGCTGCGTGACCGTTTGCCCCAGGCCCGCATCGTCAGCGTGGGACACCGCAGCTCGCTGCGCCGCCACCACGGCGTGGAACTGGTCCTGAAAGGCACCGACGGCGGCTGGTCGCTGTCTCCCATCTAGGAGTCCACGGACATGGAATACTATCTCCCCGTCAAGAACCTGCACATGGCCGCCGTCGGTCTGAGCATCGTCTTCTTCGTCATCCGGGCCTACTGGTCCGTCACGGGATCGGCGCTGCTGCAGCGGCGTCCGGTGCGCATCGTGCCTCACGTCGTCGACAGTGTGCTGCTCGTGTGCGGGGTGATCCTGGCGGTCAGGATAGGCCCCGCGCAGCCCTGGATCCTGACCAAAATCGTTCTGCTCGTCGCCTACATCGGCGTGGGCACCATCGCGATCAAGCGCGGGCGCACGCGGACCACCCGGCTGGTCGCCGCGGTGGCCGCCGTCGCCATCTTCTTCTACATCGTGGGCGTGGCTGTCCGTCACGACCCGGCCTCATGGTTCGCGTGATGCCATGATCGGCATCAGCGTCCGTCAGCTCGAGGTCTTCATCGCCGTCGCCACGCTGGGCAGCGTACGGCGCGCATCCGACGACCTGCACCTGACCCAGCCGGCCGTGAGCATGGCGCTGGGGGAGCTGGAGCGCCACCTGGGCACGCCGCTGTTCGACCGCATCCGGGGCCGCCTGCACCTGAACCCGCGGGGCCTCGAGCAGCTGGTTCAGGCGCGCGAGATCCTGGAGCGCCTGCAGGACATGCAACGCCGCCACGCTGACCGACGGGGAGCCCTGACGGGCGAACTGCGCATCGGCGCGAGCAATACGGTGGGGAACTATCTGGTGGGGGAACTTCTCGGACCGGTCGTGGCCCAACACCCCATGATCGCCCTGCACCTGGCCGTGGACAACACGCGCCACATCACGCAACGCCTGCTGGATCGCGAAATCGATCTTGCTTGCGTCGAAGGCCCGGTGCACCATGCGCAGCTGGAAACGCTCACCTGGCGCAACGACGCTCTGGTGGTCTGCGCGGCCCCGACCAACCCCCTGGCACTGAAGGCACGGCTGACCCCGGAAGACTTCGCCGATACCCATTGGATCCTGCGCGAGCGCGGCTCGGCGACCCGCAGCCAGACGGAACAGATGCTGACTTCTCTTCCACCGGGCCGCATCCTGCTGGAACTGGGCCAGATCGAAGCCATCAAGCAGGCCGTCATCGCCGGCCTGGGCATCGCATGCCTGCCCGCGGCAGCGACGGTGGACGCCGTGGCCACGGGCCGCCTGCGCGTCCTGCGCACGCCCTTTCTGCATCTCGAGCGCCGTCTCTCCCTGGTTCTGCACCGCAGTCGTTATCGCGGTACGCTCATCGAAGCCTTCCTGCAATCCCTGGAGATTTCGCCTCATGCCCAAGACTGAACACCGCATCGCCACCGCCGTACAGGCCTACGAAGTCCGTGCGCTGGTACTTCAGGGCGGAGGCGCGTTGGGGGCCTATCAGGCAGGAGTGTTCGAAGGTCTGACCGAGGCGGGCATCGCGCTCACCGATCTGGCGGGGATCTCGATCGGGGCGCTGAACCTGGCCATCATCGCCGGCAATCCTCCTGGGAAACGCGTGGAACGCCTGCACGAGTTCTGGGACCTTATCTGTCAGCCCTATTTTGGCCAGAGCGCCAACCCGCTGATCGAGGACACCCTGTTCCATACGAGCGACCTGGCGCGCCAGACCCTGGGCGCACTGTACGCAAGCAGTGCACTGATGATCGGCCAGAAGGGGTTCTTCCGCCCACGCTTTCCGCCCGCGTTCCTGTCCGGCACCCTGGATCCCGTCTGTGTCGGCCATTACGACACCCAGCCGCTCAAGGCCACGCTGGAGACGCTATGCGATTTCGACCGCATCAATGACGCGAAAAAACTGCACGTTTCAATAGGCGCCGTCAACGTACGCACGGGGAACTTCACCTACTTCGACAACCGGCGCATACGGCTGCAGCCGGAGCACTTCATGGCATCGGGGGCGCTGCCGCCCGCCTTCCCGGCCATTGAAATCGAGGGTGAATACTACTGGGACGGCGGCCTGGTTTCGAACACGCCGCTGGCGCAAGTCCTGCAACAGCGCCCCGAGCGGGACACGCTGGTCTTCCAGGTGGACCTCTGGTCCGCGCGAGGGGCGGTCCCGCACAAGCTGAGCGAGGTCAGCGACCGCATCCAGGACATCCGCTATTCCAGCCGGACCCGCCTGATCACCGAGGAAATGCGGACCCTGCGGAAGATGCAGCGGCTTCTGCGCCAGGTGCTGGACGAGGTCCCCGCAAAGATCCGCGAGGAATCCCCGGCCTGCCGGCAGGCGGCCGAAGCGGCGGCATCACCGCGCAGCAACATCGTCCACCTGATCTATCGCGACAAACCCTACGAACAGCACTTCCGCGACTTCCAGTTCGGCCTGGCCACCATGCACGAGCATTGGACCAGCGGCCTGCACGATATTCGCAGCACGCTGGCGCATCCAGCCTACTTCGCCATGCCGGACAACGAAGCGGGCTTCGTCACCCACGACGTGCATCGCGACGAGATCGAGCAAACCATGCAACCGCGCAGCCGGACCAACTGAAGCGCCGCTTTCAGCGGGTCGCATCCCCCGGTGCGCGACCAGGCGCCGCCTCATGAACGAAGCGAGACGTCGCCCGCGCTGCCGGTAGCGACCGGCGCCGCCCAAGGATGAGAGCCGCCACCGCCACCAGTACGGTCCCCGCCACCTGAATCGTCGTGATGGGCTCACCCAGAAATGCCCATGCCAGGAACAGGATGGAGACGGGCCCCAGCAAACCGAGCTGCGCTGTCAGCGGCGCACCGATACGCGCGACCGCCCACATGATCATGAAGGTAGGCAAGACGGTATTGACCGTGGCATGGATCAGCGACAGACCATAGACGGGCCAGCTCTGATCCAGGCCGCCCCAACCCTTTACGATGAAGAAGTGCGCCATGGTCACCAGCGTGGAGACCGTCATGGCGTAGGCCGTGAGGCGGGTGGGGGTGACCCGCTCGACCAGCTCTCCGGAACCGATCAGATACAGCGCATAAGAAAACGCGGCCGCCAGCACAAAGCCCGCGCCGAGAAATACGTGCTCGCCTGAGATCGACAGGTCGGCCCAGAACACCAGCGCCACGCCGGCATAGGCCAGCGCCATGGCCACCCACTGGCGCGTCGCGATCGGCTTATGCAGGAACCAACCCGAAATCAGCAGAACGAAAGTAGGCGCCAGGAACAGGATCAGGCGTTCCAGGCCGGCCGTGACATATTGCAGGCCGAGAAAGTCCAGCAAACTGGACAGATAGTATCCAATGAAGCCCAGGACAATAATCTTGAGCCCGTCACGCCGGTTGAGACGCGGCAGCAGGCCACGCCGGGCCCGTCCCGCCTGAGTCCAGGCGATGACCGCGAAAAAGGGGAAAGCCAGCAGCATCCGGAAGCCAATTACATCCAGAGCATCGACACCATACCGATAAAGGAGCTTCGCCACCACCGCCTTGGCTGAAAACAGGACGGCCCCCAGACCCGCCAGAACGAAACCCGTCCAGAACAGGCTGCGGGAAGGTGCTTTCATGATTATTGTCTAGTCAGATACTGAGTAGTACAATTTTACCACGCACGCCTCCTTTCCAATTTGCACCATGCCCGCTATCCCGCCCTTCTACACCAGCGATCCCGGCGACCTGGGGCTTGACCGCAACGTCGGCCTGCTGATTCGCCAGCTTCACACATTGATCCATCAGGTCATCAATCAAATGGCGGGCCCGCTGGGCCTGACTTCCCATCAGTGGCGCCCGCTACTGCTGATCAGCTACAAGGGCATCGACACTCCGGCCGAACTGGCCCGCGCCCTCTGCATCGACACCGGAGCCGTGACACGGGCGCTGGACCGGCTGGTCGCCAAAGGCTTTGTGCGTCGCGAGCGGGCCTCCGACGACCGGCGCGTCGTGAAGATCGTGCTTACCGACGCCGGCGTGGCCGCCTCGTCGCAGATTCTGCCCATCATCGCCGAGACGCTGAACCTGCATCTGCAGGGCTTCTCGGACGACGAATTCCGCATGCTGCTCAGTCTGCTCAGGCGCATGATCGCCAATGGAGAAAGCCACCTCCGGGCTACAGCCCCAAAACAGTAGTGGGAAACCCCATTTTTCGGGACGGCCCCTATATAATTGCCTAGTCAGATACCAACACCATCAACAATATTCAGTTTTCTGTCAGCATGAAACCGTTTCTGCCCCTGTTGCTCGTCCTGTCGCTATCGGCCTGCGCACAGATTGAACCCGGCCAGTCCGCCGTCCAGCCCCTGACAGGGCCGTCGTTGTCACTGCGGGAAGACACAGCCATTGCATGGCCGCAAACCCGATGGTGGCGCCGTTACCAGGATCCCCAACTGGACGCACTGATAGCCCAGGCACTGCAATCCAGCCCGTCGCTGGACATCGCCGCGGCGCGTGTGAGGACGGCGCAGGCCGCCGCGCGGGGCGCCCGCGCCGTGCAATGGCCGCAAATCAACGCCAACTTTCACGTCACGCGCGAACGCCTGAGCGAGAACTATATCTATCCGCCTCCGCTGGGCGGCTCGTTCCAGACTGATACGGGGCTGGGCCTGCAACTGGACTTCAATCTGGACCTTTGGGGCAAGCAGCGATCACTGGCCAAGGCTGCGGGGCAACGAGCCCTCGCCGCACAGGCGGCGCAGCAGCAGTCCTACACCCTGCTGGTCTCGGCCGTCACCCAGGGCTATTTCCAGTTGCAGGATGCGCTGGCCCAGTTCAACGCAATTGCCACCATCGTCGGCAAACTGCAAAAGGCACTGGACATCACGCGCGACCGCTACAAGAACGGGCTTGGCATCCAGGTTGACGTGGATCAGGCGGACTCGGCCGTATCGGCGGCCCAAGTGCAGCTCGCGCAGGCACGCAACAACGTGGAACTGCTGGAACACCAACTGGCCGCGCTGCTGGGACAATCGCCCGAACAGCTCACCCCCATCAAGGCCCGCACGGGAACCGCGCTGCCCAAGGGCGTGCCCGAACACATGCCGATGGCGCTTCTGGGGCGCCGAGCGGACATCGCGGCGGCACGTCTCCAGGCGGAGGCCGCTGGCGCTGAAGTCTCAGCGGCCAAGGCTGATTTCCTGCCCAACGTCGACCTGTCGGCCGCTGCGGGTTTTCTGTCGCTCGGGCTGGACAAGCTGGTCCGCAGCAGCAGCCAGAACAACAGCATCGGGCCGGTCATCACGCTGCCGATCTTCAATGGCGGCGCGCTGAACGCCCAATTGTCCGGTCGGCGCGCCGCCCGCGACGAGGCCATCGCGCAATACAACGAGACGGTGCTGGGCGCTCTGCGCGAAGTCGCCGACACCAGCGCATCGATCCGTTCGCTGCATGAGCAGATCCGCCACCAGGAAGCCAGCCTGAAGGCGATCACGTCAGCCTATGACGTGGCGCTGGACCGCTATCGCGAGGGGCTGGGCAACTTCGTCCAGGTGCTGCTCGCACAGAGCGAGGTCCTCAAACAGACCATACAGACCACGGACCTACGCGCCCGCGCGTACATTCTCGATGCCCAGCTCGAGACCGCCCTGGGAGGCGGTTATGGCGCCCCGGCGACCGCTGCCGCGCCCGCATCGAACCCACAATAATTCCACCGTTTCGCTGAATCATGACCGAACCCAGCATCCCCCGCACCAAGCCCACCCGCAAACACCTGCTGCTGTGGGCCACCCTCGTGTTCATCCTGCTCGCCGTTCTCTATGGAATCTGGTGGCTGTTGTATGCCTCGCATTACGAATCCACCGACGATGCCTACGTTCATGGCAACCTGGTCCAGGTGAGCGCACAGATTCCCGGCACCGTCGTATCGATAGGCGCTGACGATACGCAGACTATCGCGCAGGGCGCGCATCTGGTCACGCTGGATGGCAGCGACACGCAAATCGCGCTGGCCCAGGCCGAACAGTCGCTGGCGCAGACGGTCCGCCATACTCAGACGCTGTTCGTGCAGAACGATGCGCTGGCCGCCGACGTGGCCGTGGGGCAAGCCAACGTCGAACAGGCCGACGCGCTGCTGCACAAGGCCCAGAACGACCTGCAGCGGCGCAACGCGCTGCGCAACTCGGGCGGCGTGAGCGGCGAGGAACTGCTGCACGCACAGGTTGCCGTGAAATCGGCCCAGGCCGGGCTGGCGCAGGCGCGCGCAGCAATGGCGGCTGCCAAAGCGAAACTGGCCACCAACCAGGCGCTGACACGCGGCAGCACGGTCCAGTCCCACCCGGACGTCCGCCAGGCCGCCGACCGCGTCCGCCAGGCATGGCTGGCCAACGCGCGCACCCACGTACTGGCGCCGGTGGGCGGCATGGTGGCCCAGCGCTCGGTCCAACTGGGACAACGCATCCAGCCGGGCACCCCCCTCATGACCATCGTGCCCCTGGACGCGCTGTGGATCGAGGCCAACTTCAAGGAAAACCAGCTTCATGACATGCGGCCGGGCCAAAAGGCCACGGTGGTATCGGACCTGTACGGCAGCAAGGTCACCTACCACGGAACCGTGGTGGGCGTCTCGGCGGGCAGTGGCAGTGCCTTCGCCCTGCTGCCGGCTCAGAACGCCAGCGGCAACTGGATCAAGGTCATCCAGCGCGTGCCGGTACGGATCGCCCTGGATCCCAAGGAACTCCAGGATCATCCCTTGCGCGTCGGGTTGTCCACGACGGTGGACGTGGATCTGTCCTCAACCTCCAGCGAAGCGCCGAAGCAGCAGCCGGTCTCCACGATGCGCACGCCGGTCTACGACCGTGATTCCGCCGCGGTCGACGCGCTGATCCAGCGCATCATCCGGGAAAACATCGCCAAATGAGCGCAGAACCCGCTTCTCCGGGAGGGGCGCCCGGCGCCCGCCCCGCCGCCGTTCTGCCGCCGCTGGAAGGCAGTGCACGCGCGTTCGGCACGATCGCCCTGTCGGCGGCCGTGTTCATGAACGTGCTGGACTCATCCATCGCCAACGTCTCGATTCCGACCATTGCGGGGGATCTGGGGGTGAGCGCTACCCAGGGCACCTGGGTGATCACCTCCTTTGCGGTGGCCAACGCCATCACCGTGCCGCTCACCGGCTGGCTCACCCAGCGTTTTGGACAGGTGCGCCTGTTCGTGATGGCGGTACTCCTGTTCGTGGCCAGCTCCTGGCTGTGCGGCCTGTCCTGGTCGCTGGAATCCCTGGTGTTTTTCCGGGTCATCCAGGGCGCGGTCTCGGGTCCCATGATCCCGCTGTCGCAGTCGCTGATGCTGGCGAGCTACCCGCGCGAAAAGGCGGGCATGGCCCTGGCCCTTTGGTCCATGACCATCCTGGTCGGACCCATCGCGGGGCCGCTGCTGGGCGGGTGGATTTCAGACAACTATGCCTGGTCCTGGATCTTCTACATCAACATTCCAATCGGCCTGCTGGCCGGCTGGGCATCGTGGCAAATCTTCAAGGCGCGCGACAGCCGACGCGTGAAGCTGCCCATCGACCGCATGGGCCTCTTCCTGCTGGTGGTCTGGGTGGGTGCCTTGCAGGTGATGCTGGACAAGGGCAAGGACCTGGACTGGTTCAGCAGCCCGGTCATCACCGTGCTGGCGATCGTATCGGTCGTCGCTTTCGTCTACTTCGTCATCTGGGAGCTGACGGCCGGCCACCCGGTGGTCGACCTGACCTTGTTCGCAGAGCGCAATTTCACGGCCGGCACGGTGGCGCTCTCCATCGCGTACGGGGTGTTCTTCGGCACCGTCGTGCTGCTGCCACTGTGGCTGCAGAGCACGCTGGGCTATACCGCCACCTGGGCGGGCGTGGCGCTGGCGCCAGTGGGGATTCTGGCCATCATCCTGTCGCCCATCGTCGGCAAGCTCATGGGACGTCTGGACCCCCGCGCCATCGCCACGGTGGCATTCCTGGTGTTCGCACTCATCAGCTACATGCGCGCGCTCTACAACACGCAGGTGGACCTGTATACGGTGATGCTGCCCACGTTCATCCAGGGCGTGGCGATGGCAACGTTCTTCATTCCGCTGACCGCCATTTCGCTTTCCGGCCTGCGTCCCGACCGGATTCCGGCCGCGGCCGGCCTGACGAATTTCTTCCGGCTGGTGTGCGGCGCCTTTGGCACGTCGATCACGACCACGCTGTGGGACAACCGCGCCTCGCTCCACCACAGCCAGTTGACCGAAGCGGCCCGGCCGGGCGAACCGGCCTTCGACCACGTCATGAACGGCCTGCAGCACCTGGGGCTGAGCCAGCAACAGGGTGCGGGGCTGATCGATGGACTGATCAACCAGCAGGCCTACAC
The DNA here is from genome assembly GCF_052978285.1 of Castellaniella sp. UC4447_H14. Taxonomy (NCBI): domain Bacteria; kingdom Pseudomonadati; phylum Pseudomonadota; class Betaproteobacteria; order Burkholderiales; family Alcaligenaceae; genus Castellaniella; species Castellaniella sp. UC4447_H14. Next base: position 934,141 of record NZ_CM129666.1, read on the forward strand.
GTTGTCGGCCACCGACTTTTTCTACGCCTCCGCCATCCTGTTTCTGCTGCTCATCAGTCTCATCTGGCTGGCGCGGCCGAAGAGCCGTTCGGGTGGCGGGTCAGGCGCGCCACCAGCCGCTCACTGACCATACCGTGGAAAAAATTGTGCTATAGTTCTGCTTCTTCGCAGTTCCCCGATAGCTCAGCTGGTAGAGCGACGGACTGTTAATCCGCAGGTCACAGGTTCGAGCCCTGTTCGGGGAGCCAAGAAATTCAAGGGTTTCGGACGATTCCGAAGCCCTTTGTTTTTGGTCATATTGGACGGAATGTTTGACACTGTCCAATATCCAGTAGTTCCCAGCCCGCCATCGAGCGGGCTTCTTTGTGCGTGGCGTCGCCACAATGTGCCGCCCGGCACCGGGCCGCTTGTGCTGCACCGGCTGGGCGGCCGCAGCGTCACCGTCATCCCCACCGTCGAGCTTGCTCAGTACCTGCGGACCGCAAGACCGCGCGATACAGATTTGCCCACCGGCAACACGACGATCAGGCGCCCGGACCGTAGGAGAAGGTCGACGCGAACCCGGCCGGCACTGCGCTGCCCGGGACCCGTCCCGTGGCCGCGCGGGGTGCCTGCGCCATCGACCCGCACGTCGCCCATGATGCTGGCCGAAGGATGGGCTGCATCGCCCACGGCGAGCGTGCCGGCGCTCACTGTCGTGCCGCCCGTGTAGGTGTTCACCCCGTTCAATGTCAGCGTATTGTTGCCGCCTGTGAACAGGAGGGCATTTGCGCTGCCCCCGCCGGATATCGTGCCGCTGTTGAGGATCGACAAGCCCGCATCGACGACGCCCGCACCGCCCGCGCCGGCAGGTCCATCCACACCCCCACCCCGCCGGCGCAACGATTTCTGGCGCGTTAAAACTGTATACGCCGGGAGGAAACTGCAATGACACCGGTACCACGAATCAGGGAGAAGGCCGCCTGGGCATAACGTTCGATTCGAGCCTCGTCGCCCGATCATCAGTTGAAACTCGCGGGGCATCCACTCGAGCCGCTCCTTTGATCTTGGTTTGACCGCGTTTCTGCGAATGCGATGACATCGGGTATCCGGCTGGCCATCTTCTGTGCCGTCATCGCGTGGGGCGGCATTTCCCTGTACCGAGACATCAAGAACCCGGAACGCAGACGGTGGCTTCTTAAGGTTCTCTACTGACACTCCGTTGTTTTAGTGCCTCTTGCGGTCTACGTGATTTTCACGTTATGGGCGGCAACGTAGCCCAAGAGCGGCCCCATCAGCAACACACCGCAGCCCCATGAAAGGGGCTACTTGCTTTCGGGGGGCAGCCAAGGTGCGGCGTAGCCTCTTGGTTGCTGAACCAACTGGGGCCGTGACCAGCGCCCGCCGCTGCCCGGTCGCAAGGCGACCAGTGCACAACTCGTGACTACTCTATTGCCTTTGGTATGCGGTGGTTTTGATGCCATCGGATGGCCACTGGACGCATTCAGGCACCTGTGGCAACAGCGGTAGTATCCGTATGGGCAGGCTTAAATGAAAGCTGCAGACCCAGCGCGTGGGCGACCTTTACAACGGTTGAAAGGCTCGGGTTGCCGCCACCGGACAGCGCCTTGTCCAGCCCTTGGCGGCTCATGCCTACATCACGGGCAAGCTGGCTAAGGTTGCGGGCGCGGGCCACGTCGCCCAGCGCCGCCGCAATCAGTGCGGGTTCGCCTTCCTCGACTACGGCATCAAGGTAGGCCGCGATATCTTCGTCGGTCTTGAGGTAGTCCACCGTGTCATAGCGGCTGAATTTCACGTCCATCATCTTTACTCCTTCCATTGCGCTGCAACGGTCTTTGCTAAGGCTATGTCTCTGTCCTGGCTTCCCTTGTCGCCACCGCACAAGAGCACCACCACTACAGGTCCGCGTCGTGTGAAATACACGCGGTAGCCGGGGCCATAGTCGATCCTCATTTCAGAGACTCCCTCCCCCACGGGCTTCACATCACCGGGGTTTCCAAGACTCAGCCTACGAATGCGTGTTTCAATCCCTGCGCGGGCCTTGCGGTCGCGTAGGTCGATCAGCCAGCGGTCAAAAAGGTTGGTCTTAATGAGTTCGATCATGTGCCAATTATAGTTGTCATTGACAGCATATGCAAACTATAGTTGCTATATGGTTTCTACTAGCTTATACGTGTCAACCAACTGTTCAACGGCATAGCGAAATAAAGCATCTTCATAGCAACCGTATGGCGGACTAAGCCATTGATTTCTAAAGCAGAAGATACCATAAAAAACTTTTACAGTACGGCCTGTTAATCCGCAGGTCACAGGTTCGAGCCCTGTTCGGGGAGCCAAGAAATTCAAGGGTTTCGGACGATTCCGAAGCCCTTTGTTTTTGCCGATATGTGATGCGATATGTGAGGTCCTCACATAAATGCGGATATCCAGTAGTTTTCGGCCCGCCTCAGCGCGGGCTTCTTTGTGTCCGCCACCATCGTCGTCGGTGGTGCGATATTGCGGCGTGGCCTTCCAGCGCCGCGCATTCGACGCGTTCAGGTGATTTTGTCATTCCTGACGACAGAGGAAGCGCAAATCGGAGCGGACATGGCTGAGCGTGGCATGTAGACGGGTGCATCAACATCCGCCTCCAGCATCCTGTCGCAATCCGCGCGGCGACACCTGCCGGCTTTCAGAAAACAGTCCCGGCCCTCGCAAGAGGGGCGGGACTATCGGACCGCACACTCCGGAACGCCGAGGCACAAAGCCTGAGGCGCCCTATTTCTTGACCAGCGGGCAGGTGGACTCGGCCAGGCTGTTGAACGCCACATCCCCCGGAATCGTGGTGACCTTCTTCAACAGATCCCAGTCGCCTTTGGACTCGTCCGGAGTCTTGACCGCGAAGAGATACATGTCATGCACATACCGGCCATCCTGGCGGATACGGCCGCTGCTGTAGAAGTCGTGGATGGGCATGCGCTTCAACTGAGCCATGACTTTGTCGGAATCCGTAGTTCCCGCCGCCTTCACCGCCTTCAGCCAGGTCGCCGCCGCCGAATAATCAGCCGCCTGGTGTGTGCTGGGCATCTGGTGCATCTTCGCGTAGAAACGCTTGGCAAAAGCCCGTGAGTCATCGTTCAGATCCCAGTACCAGCTATCGGTCATGAGCAGGTTTTCGGCGGTCTGCAGCCCCAGGCTGTGCACGTCGTTGAGGGTCATGAGCAGGCCCGCGATCTTCATGGTCTTGGTCAGCCCGAAGCTATGCGCCGCCTTGATGGAATTGGTCGTATCGGCGCCGGCGTTGGCCAGTCCGAGGATCTGCGCGCCCGAAGCCTGCGCCTGCAGGATATAGGACGACATGTCCGGCGAGCTGGGCGGATGCTTCACCGACCCCAGGACCTTGCCGCCGTCCTTCTTGATGACGGCGGAGGTGTCGTTGAACAAGGAATGCCCGAACGCGTAGTCCGCCACCAGGAAGAACCAGGTCTTGCCGTCCTGCTTCACGACGGCCGAGCCCGTGCCGCGCGCCAGCGCCACGGTGTCGTATTCATAGCTGATGGTATATGGCGTGCAGTTTTCATTGGTCAGGCGCGCCGTGGCGGCCGCCACGTTGATGTAAGGCACTTTCTTGTCGGCCACGATGGCGTTCATGGCCAGGGCAGTGGCCGAATTCACCCCGCCGATCAGCAGCTTGATATGGTCCCGGTCGATCCACTCGCGCGCCTTGGACGCGGCGATGTCGGCCTTGTTCTGGTGGTCGGCCGAGAGCACCTCGACCTTCTTGCCCAGCACGGTGCCACCGGCATCGGCCACCGCCATGCGAATGGCCTCCAGGCCGCCCGGGCCATCAGTGTCCGCATACGGCCCCGACATGTCGGTGATGAAACCGATGTGGATGACGCCATCATCGGTCGCCGCGGATGCGGTGCCGGCGAGTGCGCCCGCGGTCAGGACTGCGAGCGCGATGTGCGAAAAACGAAATTTCACGAAATATCTCCTTGTGGATGTTCGGGCGGAACCCGGGTTCTTATCGGATGAGTCTTCAGCGTGACGTGCCGCCTCGATGCTTTTGCAGCAATGATTTCGCAAAATCGATGCGCACGTCGTGCGCGGCGGCCAGTTCGCGGGCCAGCCAGTCGACTTCGTCACTTCTGGCGCCCGCATTGATCGCGATGTTGCGGGCGTGCAGCGCCATGTGGCCTCGCTGGATGCCTTCGGTCGCGAGTGCTCGCAGCGCCCCCATGTTCTGCGCCAGCCCCACCGCCACGGCAATCTCGGCGAGTTCCTGGGCGGATTGCACCGCCAGAATCTTGAGCGACAGACGGGCCAGCGGGTGCGTCTTGGTGGCACCGCCCACCAGCCCCACGGCCATGGGCATCTCCAGCGTGCCCACCAGATCGCCGCTTCGGGCGATCTCCCAGGTGCTCAACGATGTATAACGCCCGCCGCGGCACGCATAGGCGTGCGCCCCCGCCTCGATGGCGCGCCAGTCGTTGCCCGTCGCCACGATGACCGGGTCGATCCCGTTCATGATGCCTTTGTTGTGCGTCGCCGCGCGGTACGGATCCAGGGCCGCGAACTCATAAGCATCGACGATTCCGTTGACCACGTCGGCGCCCGGGTATTCCTTCGTTGCCAGTGCCTCGGCGGGCACCTGGACCCGGGCCCGCGCAAGCCTCAGGTCGGCCAGATTCGACAGGATGCGCAGCCGCACATGGCCGCCCGTGATGTCTTCCAGTCGTCCGGCGACGAATTCCGCCATGGTGTTGACGGTATTGGCCCCCATGGCGTCGCGCACGTCCACGATGAGGTGCACGACGACCATGGCCCCCCGCGCCGATTCCGGAAAGACGTGGACTTCCACGTCCTTGCAGCCGCCGCCCAGGCTCACCAGCATGCTGTCGCGACTGTTGGCCTGGTCGATGATGTCGTGACGATTCTGCAGGATCGCCAGACGGGCGCCATAGGGATCCGTCACACCCAGGATCTGGATCTGCGCGCGCATGAGAGGTCCGGTGCTGGAGGTCCGGAAGCCCCCCGCCTGGCGGGCTAGCTTCGCCATGAAGGAAGCGGCGGCCACCACGGACGGTTCTTCGACCGCCATGGGGACCAGCACATCTCGGCCATTGACCTGGAAGTAACCGGCCACGCCGAAAGGCAGCTCGAAGCGGCCCACCACATTTTCGATCATGCCGTTGGCCACGGCCAGCGGCAGCGCGCTGCCTGCGCCCAGCAGCGCTCGCTCCGAGTCGTCCAGCCCCACTTTCCGGGCCAGATGGTCCAGTCGCTGGGAGGGGTCCAGGGAACGGAAGCCGGGCAGTGTGGAATCAATCGTCATGGTGTTGTCTGCACTCCGATCGTGCCGGGCACGATCACAAAAGGTTGAAGAATCGTTTCAGTATGAAAGACGGCCCCCTCGAAAGATATGGTTTAAATTCACTGTTGTTCAATTCATTCATGGTCGGATCCACATTGCCAGTCCTTTCCGAAAACACCCGCCCGCACGTGGCACGGGCCGAAACCCGGGCGGCCCGGACCCTATGGCGGGAAATCGTGGATCTGCTGCATCGCGACGAGAATCGCGAACAATTCTCGAATCTGCTGGAACGCGCCCGCGCCCTGTCGCCCAGCGCCGCGGACCGGGAAGACCTGATCCACTGCATCGAACTGGCCCTCACCGTCAAGGAGCGCTTCGAATTCCACCAGCAACGCGAACGCGGCCTGCTGGCCGTCCTGGAAAGCGCGCAGGATCTCACGGCCATCACGGACCCTGACCGCATCCTGCAGGCCATCGTGCAACGCGCCCGCAGGCTCATGAACTGCGACGTGGGTTACCTGTCCATCTACGACCCGCGGCAAAGCGCCTTCTACGTGCGCGCCACGGACGGCGCGTTTTCCGAGAACTTCAAGCAGGTGCGCGTACCGTTGGATGTAGGCATCTGTGGCTTCGTCGCCCGCCACAAAATCCCCTACTCCTCCTCGGACTACGGCTCCGACAGCCGGTTTCCGCACACCTCGGGCATCGATTCGGCCGTCACCGAAGAAAACATCAACTCCATCCTGGGCGTACCCCTCCTGGCGGGGGAATCCGTGACCGGGGTGCTGTTCGTGGGCGACCGCTACGTGCGGACCTATTCGCCCTGGGAAAAGCACATCCTGTCCGTGCTGGCGGCCCACGCCTCCGTAGCGCTGAACAACGCCCGGTTATTCGAACAGACGCAGATGGCCCTGCGCCAGGCAAGCGACATCAACCAGCAGCTTGCCCAGCGAACCGCCGAAACCGATCGTGCCACGCAGGCCCACGAGCGGCTGACGGCCCTGGCCGCGCGCGGCGGCACCCTGCAGGACATCTGCCAAATGGCGGCGAGCATCCTGGGAGGCGAGGTCACCGCCTACGACGGCGGCGACCAGGAAATCGCCCGGGCGGGAGAGGCCCTTCCCAGCGACGATACGGGCACAACCGGCAGCGACGCTTTGCATCGGGCCTTGCAGGACAGCCGCGTGGCGGGCCGCTCGATCGTGTTGCCTCGTCGCAGTACAGAAACCTGCCGAGTGGCGGCGGCCACGGGCGCCCTGGGCACCCTGGGAGGGCTGGTCATCCGGACAGCCGCGCCGCTGCGCGATGCCGACATCCGCACTTTCGAGCGCAGCGCAATGCTCGCCAGCGCCGTACTGCTGTCGCGCCAGCAGCGGGAATCCATCGCGCAGACGGAAATGTCGGCGTTGGTGCGCAGCCTCGTCGGCCTGCCCGAAGACGACCCAGGCGCCATAGCCGCGCACGCCGCCCATCTGGGGCTGGATCTCTCGGCACCGCTGCAGCTCATCGTGCTGGCACGCCTGGGCGGCAAGGCCGGCTACCTGGCCAGGGCCCTCACGCAAGCCCCCGGCTTCGGCCCGGCAGCACTCGATGCGGGACAGGACACCCTCGTGCTGCTGATCAACTGCGATCACCTCCCGGCCTTGCTTCCGTCCCTGACCCGGCACGCCAGAAAAGTGCTGCGCCGCGCCCCTGCGGGTGTCCTGTCTGCGCCCATTCCCTCGCATGGCGAGCTACGGGCCGCCCATCACCGGTTGCGACAATGCCTGCGCGTCATCGACCTGTTCGACAGTCCGCACCGGCTGTTCCACGAGCAAGAACTCAGCCTCTACACCCTGCTGCTCTCGGGAGGACGCGGGCGCGCCGATGCGCTCCATTACCTGCGCACGTCGCTGGGGGCGCTCTATCAGCCCGAAGACGCACGCAAGCGCCGCCTGGCGCTGACGCTGCTCGTCTACCTGGATGCCGGACACCACGCCAGCACCACCGCGCAGGCCCTGAAGATCCATCTGAATACGGTCCACCAGCGACTCGCCGCACTCGATGAACTGCTGCCGGGCTGGCAGACTCCCGCCCGCATCCTGGACATCCACACGGCCTTGCGGCTATGGAAGCTGGACGGCCGCTGGGGATGCTGAGACGGCGCTATCGCGCCTAGACCAGCAGCGTCCCTTCCATCGCCAGCAGCCTGGCCTTGTTTTCAAGGCCGCCCGCGTAACCGGTGAGGCTGCCATTGCTGCCCAGGACGCGGTGGCAGGGTACGATGATCGAGATCGGATTCATGGCGACTGCCGCGCCGACGGCATGGTAGGCGCCGGGCCGATCGATTTTTTTGGCCAGGTCGGCATAGGTGGTCGTACCGCCATATGGCACATCGATCAACGCCAGCCACACGGATTTTTGGAAATCGGTGCCGCACAGCGAAAGAGGCAGATCAAACGATCTGCGCTTGCCGCTGAAGTATGCGCCGAGTTGTTCGCACGTCTCGATGAATGCCTGGTCATCGCGCAGCCAGTCTTCCTGTATCGGACGCGGGTGTTTGTGGCGTTCGAAAGTCAGCTGACAGAGCCCGGCGGAATCCTTTGCAAGCAGCAGCGGACCCAACGGCGAATCAAAATAGCCATAGCGTGTCATTTCAGACCCAGGCAGGAGGAACAGATTGTACGCTCAGGGGGAGCGTGGGGGAAACCCGACAAGGGAGCGGGCGCCGATGATTCTGGTCGATGACAATAAAGTCCTGTTCCAGGTGTAGCATCGCGGCTGAGGCGAGGACATGAACCACAAGCTGGATCTTCTATCATCGGCCAATATTTGTCGGACCGGCGGGATGATCAGCAGCGCCGACAACAAGCCGTCGTTGAGAGCACGGACGATCGCGCAACAACGTCTGCGCCTCCCATCCCGGAGCCGACATGACCAAAACGGGATACCCTTTTAGTCTCGCCATGCATTCACCCAATGAGGATGGACCCCGACCATGCGTCTTTCCCGGACCCGCTTCCAGGCCATGATGCGGGCCGCGGGCCAAGCACTCTTGCGAGGCCGTCAGCGCGCAGGCCGCCAAAATGTCGAGGGCCCGGCCCCCACTATAGCTTCGGTCGCAATGGATGGAACCAGGCTGGCGCGATCCGTCATACCGCTGCATCAGACGCACGCTGCAGAATCGGGATTCGTCCCGCTGTCCGAAGGACGCTCCGCCTTCGCCGCACGTGTTGCGCTCGCCGACGCCGCCGAACTATCGCTGGATGTGCAGTACTACATCTGGCATGGTGACATGACGGGCTTGATGCTCTTTGACGCCCTGCGACGCGCCGCCGACCGCGGCGTGCGCGTCCGGCTGCTGCTCGATGACAACAATACGGTGGGGCTGGACACCATCATTGCCGAGCTTAGCGTCCATGCCAACATCGAAGTGAGACTGTTCAACGCCTTCACCGTCCGCCGCTGGCGTGCGCTGGGATACCTGAGCGACTTCTCGCGACTGAACCGGCGCATGCACAACAAATCGTTCACGGCGGACCGGCAGGTCACCATCGTAGGCGGGCGCAATATCGGCGACGAGTATTTTGAAACGGGCAACAACGCCCTCTTCATCGACCTCGACATCATGGCGATCGGCCCGGTGGTGGGCGACGTCGCCGACGACTTCGAGCGCTACTGGACAAGCGGGTCTGCCCGGCCCGCGGCACAGGTCGTGCGCAAGCCGCGCGCTGCGGCAATCGCTGCGTTGTCATCCGTCGCCCACCAACTGGCCGGCAGCCCCGAAGCCAGCGCCTATACCGAGGCCATCACCCGTCACGCGTTTGTGCGTGACTTGTTGGCCGGTCAATTGCGCTTCGAATGGGCGGCCGTATCGCTCTTGAGCGACAGTCCGGACAAGGGCTTGGGCAAAGCGCCAGATCACACGGCGCTCTGGCCGCGGCTACAGGCGATTCTGGGCGATCCCACCATCGAGATGGAACTGGTCTCGCCCTATCTCGTGCCGGCACGCGCGGGCGTCGAAGCCTTTGGGGCATTCGTAAACAAAGGCGTGAAAGTCACGCTGCTGACGAACTCGCTGGAGGCCACCGACGTGGTCGCGGTCCACGCCGGATACGCCAAGCGGCGCAAGCCGCTGCTCGCCGCCGGCGTTGCCCTCTTTGAACTGAAGCGCATGGCATCCATTCCCAAGGTTCGCGACAGGGGCCTGACGGGCGGCTCGGGATCGAGCCTGCACGCCAAGGTGTTTACCGTCGACCGACGGCGCGTATTCATCGGCTCGTTCAACTTCGATCCGCGCTCCCAGCATCTCAATACTGAAATGGGATTCGTCATCGAAAGCCCGACCCTCGCGGGAGAGATCTCCGATCGTCTGAAGAGACTGCTGGCGTCCCGCGCTTATCGAGTGCAGATCGGCGAGACGGGGGCACTGGAGTGGGTCGAGCAGGCCGATTCATCAACGATCGTGCACCCCAGCGAACCGGGCGCAGGCGCCTGGCGGCGGGCCGCCGTCACGGCAGCATCCCTGTTGCCGATCGACTGGCTGTTATAGGCGCGCCGCCTGAGTGACGCGAGCGAATCACTTGCGCAAAGACGGTCTCATTGCGTAAGCCCCGTCGCCCAACAAGGCCAAGGCCGCGGCGGTAACCGCCAGAAAGACTGGATACTCCCAGCCCCCGCCGTTGGGAGCGGCAAACGCCCAACCGTTGGCCCAATGAACGGTAGACGCCACCAGAAGCTCGACGGCGGCCAGCCCGGCGATCCAGCGTGGCAAAATCCCGAGAATCAGCATCGCACCGCCGATGATCTCGAACGCGATGACCGGATACGCCAGGAACCCGGGGAACCCCACACTCGCGAAGAACTTGACCGTCCCCGCCGGCGTGAAAACCAGCAATTTGGTGAGGCCATGCGCCAAGAACATGACGCCAAGCGCCAGGCGAAGCAATAAGGCCGCGTAGGGCGCCGTGCCGCTCGCGACAGAGTTGAGAGAACGTTCCATTTGATGACCCCGTCAGTGAAAAATCCATGAGGCGGTTCGGGATGAGCCGCTCAGTCGGGCTCCAATCCTTGAGGGGCCCGTGTTGATCAACACTTTATAGGACTCTCTATAGGCAATAAATAGTGGAAAGGCAGATTAACAGTCTCTTCGATAGAGACAAGCTTGGAAAAGCCAGTAGTCTCGATGGCACCCACGAAGCTGCCGGCCTCCACCACCGCAATAAAGGTTCTCATGGCCTGCAAGACATCCATTGCTTCCGCTTACGCCCTTGGTTGGTGGATTTGCCCCCGTATTACCGGACACAGAATCACCCTTGGGTTGATAAATCCTGATGGCGCCTGAACTCCCTGGGAGACCGGTATTTCAGCGCACTGTGGGGATGCCGCTCGTTGTAATGCTCGAAGGCAATCGCCAGATTCTGCAACGCCGTGGACACATCGGGCTTGGGCATGAAGGCGACATAGTCACGCTTGATTGTCTTCACGAAGCTCTCGGCCATGCCATTGCTCTGGGGGCTGCGCACGGGCGTGGTCAGCGGTTTCAGGCCAATGCGTCTGGCGAACTCTCGCGTCTTTGATGCGATGTAGCCCGAGCCATTATCGCTCAGCCACTCGATCTGCTGCGGCGTCCGATCGGTATTGCCGAACCGGTGTTCCAGCGCCGCCAGCATCACATTGCGCACCACGTCGCCACTATGACCAGCGGTGGTCGCCGACCAACTCATCGCTTCACGGTCGCAGCAGTCCAGGGCAAAGGTCACCCGCAAGGGGCTGCCATCATCACAGCGGAACTCGAACCCGTCAGAGCACCAGCGCTGATTGCTGCGCAGGACGGCGATCTGCCCATCGTGGCACCGCGCAGGCGCCTGGGGCTGCCGGCGACGTTCCAGCAGCAGGCCATGGTCGCGCATCACCCGGTAGACCCGTTTGGCGTTGACCGGCGGCTCCAGCCGCTGCTCCCGCTCTCGCCGCACCAGCGCCCAGACTCGCCGATAGCCGTAGCTGGGCAACTGACCAATATGCTCATGAATCTCTTCGACCAACTTCGTATCCTGCGTCGGGCGGGCCGTGCGGCCATCGCGCCAATCCGCTGATCGTGCCAGCCTGACTGCCATGTTCGAGCGCGCCACGCCGAGGACTTCACAGACCCGCTTCACCGGTCTTCCCCTGGCAACGAGGGCGAGCGCGCAATCCATTTTTTTGAGCGGCCGTACTCCACCGCTTCGCGCAAAATCTCGTTCTCCATGGTCTTCTTGCCCAGCATGCGCTGCAGCTCCCGGATCTGCTTGAGCGCGTCGGCAAGCTCCGAGGCCGCGACCACCTGCTCGCCAGCATCCACTGCCGACAAGCCGCCGTCCTGGTACAGTTTGCGCCAGTGAAACAGCTGGTTCGGGTTCACACCATGGCGGCGCGCCACCATCGAAACCGTCTGACCAGGCTCGTTGCTCTCGCGCACCATGGCCAGCTTCTGTTCCACCGACCAGCGCCGCCGACGCTCCGGCTGGGTCAGTAATTCCATCACTTCCTGCTTGCTGTTGGTCATAAACACAGTCGTATGCCTACTTGCTATTTTAAGTGGGTGACTGTGTCCGGTGTTTCAGGGGGCTGGTCCAGTTGGCCCGTCATGTCGTTACAAGCGACTGCGCGTGGAGTCGTTGGCCGCTACAGCAGCACGGGGCTGTCGGGCAATTCCCCCGCTCCTTCACCGTCACCCATTGGAAAGTGTTCTGCAAGACACTGTGTCACTGCTTGAATGCCTGCTTCCATTCCCTCCAGATAGCGGCCCTGGCCAAAGGCGACTTCCATCGAATGGCAGATCTTCTCCCATTCCTGCGGGCCGACCTTCGCGTGAATGCCGCGATCGGCAACGATCTCAACGGCTCGATCCGCCAACAAGACATAGATCAGAACGCCGTTGTTGCGTTCGGTGTCCCACACGCGCAAGAGGGAAAATACCTCAATGGCACGCTCACCGGCCGTCTGCCCGCGCAGCAGCGCCGCACTATGCAGCGCGCCCTCTACGGCGACTCGAATTTGGCCGGCATGGGATTTTTCACTTCGTGTGATGGCTGTTTCGATGGCTCGCAAGGTGGATGGAGAGAAAATCCTTCGGACCTGCCAGGAGGTCATCACGAGATGCCGGCACATGCGTTCGGGGTTCATCGTCACCACCTTCCCGAGGCACCACCGCCCCCAAACCCACCCCCGCCGCCGCCGAATCCGCCGCCGCCCCTGTCGCCACGTCCGAAACCACCCGACCATCCGCCGCCACTATACCAACCGCCACGTCCGCCCATGCCTCCCCCCAAGGTGAACACAAAGGCGATCACCCCGGCGCCTAATGCCACCAGGAGGGCCCCGATAAAGAACCACGCCAGCACGGCCGCACCGCCGCCCGCCACGATGGCCGCAGGCAACCTCCCGAAAACGCGCCGGAGGATGCCCCCGACGACCACCACCAGCAGGAAGATGACGGGCACCAGTTGCCCGAGATCCTGATCGCCATTGTGGGCACGACGGGTAGGCGCGGGTAGTGGCTCGCCGTTGACCACGCCAATCATGCGGTCGACCCCCGCTTCGATGCCGCCGTAGAAATCTCCCTGTTGAAAGCGCGGCACGATGACTTCACTGATGATGCGCTTGCTGGTGGCGTCATTCAGCACGCCTTCCAGGCCATAGCCCACCTCGATGCGCAACGTTCGGTCGTTCTTGGCAATGATCAACAGCGCGCCATCGTCCACATTCTTGCGCCCGAGCTTCCACTTCTCGACCACGCGAATCGAATACTGCTCGATTTGCTCGTCTCCGGTGGTGGGAACGATGAGCACGGCAAGCTGAGCCCCCTTGGCGGCCTCGAAGGCTTGCAGCTTCTGCTCCAAGGCCGCTGCCTGCTGGCGGGTCAAGGTGCCCGTTTGATCCGTGACGTGTGCCGTCAAAGGTGGAACAGGCACGGGCTGGGCGGTGGCAAGCACACTCCAACACAGCGTGATCACCGCCACCAAGGTCCACATCGCACGCGAGAATCTCATTGACGATTTCCTTGGGCGCCCGCCGGATTTGCCCCAGTCGACGTCCCGAAGTCCACCCGAGGAGGGGTGGATATGGCTTTTTCATTTTCGACGGTGAAATTCGGCTTGATCTTGTAGCCGAAGACCATCGCGGTGAGGTTGGTCGGGAAACTTCTCACCGTCACGTTGTAGTCCTGGACGGCCTTGATATACCGGTTGCGGGCCACGGTAATCCGGTTCTCGGTGCCCTCGAGCTGCGCTTGCAAGTCGCGGAAATTGGCGTCGGATTTCAGTTGCGGGTAGTTTTCCGAGACCACCAGCAGCCGGGACAGCGCTCCCGTCAACTGGCCTTGTGCCGCCTGGAACTTGGCGAAGGCTTCAGGATCGTTCAGCAGTTCCGGAGTGACCTGGACCGACCCGACTCGCGCTCGAGCAGCCGTCACTTGCTCCAGCACTTGTTTTTCCTGGGCCGCATACCCTTTGACAGTGTTGACCAAATTAGGAATGAGATCTGCCCTGCGCTGGTACTGGTTCAGCACCTCTGACCAGTTCGATTTGATCTGTTCGTCGCTGGACTGCAAAGTGTTATAGCCACAGCCAGAAAGGCTCAGCGTCAGCATCATCAGCAGCAGCAGAGTCCATACTTTGCGCATGAGCGCTCTCCTTGTGGGTTACTTACTCTTCAACGCCCTATTATGAGGCATGTAGGTGGCCGGAGGCGTGGGCCGCACCGCAAGTGACGGCGACACATCGGCTTGTCCTCGGCGTGGCTTTTTTGTGCTAAAAATACTGTATATATGAACAGTATATTTGGTACGAGGCGGCCATGATTCCGATGAAATATCCTGTTCCGAACGCATCCACCCGGGGCTGGGGTCCATCCATCGCCCCCACGCAAGAACATTTCGGCAGTTAGGGGCGCCGGCCGCGCGATCCCGCCAATCAGGCATCGCGAAAGACGTTCCACGCTGCCGTCACCCGGCAGCGGAACCTGGACGGAGAGCGGGAAAATGACATTGGCATGACTGAGGACGAATTCAAGGGCAAAGCCTGAGCGGTCGAGGCACGCGTCAGGCGTGCGCGCTAAGATCAGAACTGCCTGGCTTGGCTGCCAGACGCATGTTCCAGTTGTTTCGATATTTGCGTTTTTTCGGGAATCAGTCTACGATGTTCGCATGACTTCCTTGAAATCGCCCCTCCAGTCGTTCCAGAGCGCCAAGCTCAAGCGTTCCCAGCTTGCAACCAAACCGGGAACAGGTCGCATGCGCGTGGAATCCCTGGAAAGCGTCGTGCTCACAGCGCTCAAGACCGTCCCGCCCCGTCGGGCGAAGGCGAAGCTGCAAGGGCAGGTTCACGAACACACGGTCAGGATGCGCCGGCAAGGTGAGCCGGACCGCCGCTTCTTCGTGGCCTATGTCGCCGACCCGAATGATAGCGAGGCGGTCATCTTCCGTGTCCGGCCCGCCACCGACCGGGACTTGGGGCCGGCGCGCACGCCCATGCTGTCCACGCAACAAGCGGCGGATCAACTCAATGTGAGCCGCCCTTACGTCGTCAAGTTGGTCGAGGACGGCGTATTTCAAGGCGTCGAACGCACCCGGGCCGGCCATCGACGCATTCCGGCTGCGGAGGTGGAACGGGTACAGCACGACATGCAGGTTTCCCGTCGCGCCGCGCTGAAAAAGGTGGACGCCCTCACGTCCGATCTACAGACGCGGGAACTTGACGCGGCCCGCACGGCCGCGAAGCGACGGTGGACCAAAACCGTCTGATGGCCAGGGCGGCGTCACAGGCATCTGCCTTGGTTCGGCCGGGCCAGGTTCCTCTGGTCTATCTCGACGCTAACATCCTGCTGCCGCAATACTTGCGCAGCGTCTTTCTGGATCTGGCTGATGCCGGGCTCATTCGAGTCCATTGGGGCAAGCGGGTACTGGATGAAGTGCGCCGAAACCTGGTCAAGCCCGCGTTTGGCAGAACGACACGCCAAGCCAACAACCTGATACGCACGTTCGCGCAAGCCTTTCCGGACGCGTTGGTACTGGGTAGCGAAACGCTGGAGCCGCAGTTTGAAAAAACCACGGATCCCAAGGATGCCCACGTGGCGGCGGGTGCGTTAGCACTAAGCCAAGCGACCAATGCCGGCCAGCCGGTTGTCCTGGTGACAAGCAATACCAAGCACCTGCCGCAAACAGCGTTCGTGGGAACACAGGTTCGACCGGTACGGCCAGGCACATTTCTGGTTGCGCTTCTTGCCGTTCAACCGCAAGTCGCCACGGTACTGGCGGCCATGCTCTCACGCTTTAAGAAACCCAGGGTCAGCCAGGAAGATTTCTTGGTCATCCTGGACCATGCCGGATGTCCTGCCTTCGCCACCGCGCTGGCTAGACGCTGGGGTTTCAAGGCCACCTGATCGCGCTACCCAACCTCTGGCCGCTTATGTGGAATTTTTCAGCGCAAAGCCTCACCAGGCAACGGCGACACATCGGCTTGCCATCGGTGCGGCCTTTTCGTGCTAAAAATACTGTACACATAAACAGTATTTTTGATACGAAGCGGCCATGACTCCCGACGAAATTTCCCGCCCCGAACGCATCCACCCGGGGCTGTGGCGTGCGTCCCAGCTCTCGCACGCCTACGGCCGATGCGCGGCCACGGGCTATGCCGGCCTCTCACGCGAGCTCCCCGGCGGAGGCTGGCCGCTGGGCAATTTGATCGAGTTCCTGGTCCGGCAGCCCGGTAGCGGCGAACTGCAAGTGCTGCGGCCAGCACTCGGCCGGCTGGGCGCGCGATCAACGATGCTGGTGCAGCCGCCGCACCCGCCCCAAACCGCCGCGTGGGCGAACTGGGGTTACACGCCATCCTCCCTGATTTGGGTTCGTGCGCGACGTTCGACCGATGCGTTATGGACCGCGGAGCAGGTCTTGCGCGCCGGCACAGTCGGGGCACTCATCGTCTGGCAGGATCGCGTCCGCAGCCAGGCCTTGCGCCGGCTGCAGCTGGCGGCGCAGACGAGCGACACCTTGTTTGTCCTGATGCGGCCCGCAGCCGCGGCCGAGCAGTTTTCCCCGGCACCCTTGCGCCTCGCGCTCGAGCCAACTGCGCAAGGGCTCAATATTTCAATCATCAAGCGGCGAGGTGCCACTCACGAAGGCCCCCTTCTTCTGCCGTTTTATCGTGACATCCGATTTTCCGAGTTCGACCATGAGATTGTGGGTAGCCGTGCACTTGTCGCACGCAAGCCTGGATACGCACAGTCCGAGCTGGCGCACTGAGCCGGTTGTCGTGCTGGAGCGGGACCACGTGCAGGCCGCCTCGCCGGCAGCCGAAAAGGCCGGCGTGCGCGTGGGCATGCGCCGTGGTGGCGTGAGCACGCTGTGCCCACAAGCAGCCCTGGTGCCCCGCGACCCGGCTGCAGAGGCTCGCATGTTGGACGAAGTGTCCCTGGCACTTTTGCAGTACACCCCCGAGGTCGCGCTATCGGACGAAAACACGCTGCTGCTGGACGTGTCAGCGAGTCTGAACCTCTTCGGTGGTCCGCGCCGCCTGTACCGACGCGTCCACGCGTCGATGGACGGCTTGGGCTTTGCAGCGCGGATCTCGCTTGCGCCGACGGCCGGCGGCTCCTGGCTGCTCGCGGCCCGGCCGATGCGGCGCTGTCGGGTGCTGCAGCTCTCCACCCTGGCCCAGCGCCTGGACCGCATGCCCTGTGCGCATCTTCCCGCGGCAGCCCCCTACATCGAGTGGATCGAGGGGATCGGATGTGCATCCCTGAGATCTCTGCGTGCATTGCCGCGCGCGGGCCTGCAGCGGCGCACGAACAAGGCAGTCCTGCAGGCGCTGGATGCCGCTTATGGCCAAGCTCCTGAAATACTCAACTGGATTGAGCCGCCGCACGAATTCTCTGGCCGCATCGAGCTCATGGAACATATCGAATACGCCGAGGCGGTACTGTTCGTGGCGCGCCGTTTGATCGAACGGCTTTGCGGCTGGCTGTCGGCTCGCCGTCTCGCGGTCACGCGCGTGGTGCTGGAGCTCGACCACGAGCGCGGCCGGCACGCGAGGCCAGCCACCGAGCTGGAACTGGCCCTTGGGGCGCCGACGTGCCAGGCCGAACACCTGCTGCGGCTGCTCGTGGAGCGCCTGCATGACCTGGAGCTGCCGGCACCGGTCATCGCGGTGGATTTGCATGCTTCCGATACGCAACCCGTGGTCGAAATGCCGGTGGACCTGTTCCCGGAGCCGAGAGGCAGTCCGGCGGACCAGCAGCGACTGATCGAAGTGCTCGTGGCGCGCCTCGGACGTGAAAACGTCCTGAAGCCTGCTCCCGTCCCGGACCACCGGCCGGAGATTGCAAACCGCTGGGTGCCGGTCGACGAAAAGCCCAGGCCCGGCGGTTGCGTACAGGGTGCCGAGCGCCCCTTCTGGTTGCTGGACGAACCGATTGCGCTTCCGGTCAAACAGCACCGTCCGTTCTACGGCTCCCCACTGCGCATCATCCGGGGTCCGGAGCGTATCGAGGATGGCTGGTGGGCGGGCCTCACGGTGCGCGACTACTACGTCGCGCAGGCCGAGGACGGGGTCCGATACTGGCTCTACCAGGAGCGCGGCCGCGACACCGGTTGGTTCTTGCACGGCCTTTTCGCGTGAGCCGCCATGTACACCGCGACTGCCCTCCCGCCTTACAGCGAGCTTCACTGTCTCACGAACTACACGTTCCTGAAGGGCGCATCGCACCCCGAGGAACTGGTAGCGCGCGCCGCCGAGCTGGGCTATGGCGCGATCGCGATCACCGACGAATGTTCGGTCGCCGGTGTCGTTCGGGCCCACGTCGAGGCGAAGAAACAGAACCTGCCGCTGCTGGTGGGCGCGAGCTTCACGCTACGCGAGGTCGGCGGCCAACCCGCTGTTTCGCTCGTGGTATTGGCCCAGACCCGTCGCGGATACGGCAACCTGTGCGAGCTCATTACGCTCGGCCGGCGCCGGGCCCCGAAGGGACAATATCGCCTGTCGCCAAAGGACATCGACAGTCCGGGCGATCTCGGCCTCGCGCACCTGCGGGGCCTACCCGAATGTGTGGTGCTGCTGGTCCCGGACTACGATGCGGCCCCGGAGCGCCTGGCCGCTCAGGCCGAGTGGGTCCAGGCCACGTTTCCAGGTCGCTGCTGGATTTCACTCACTCTCCTGCATCGGGCCCAAGATGACCGGCACAAGGCCACCGTGCTGGAGGTAGCCCGTCGCATCGGCATGCGGGTGGTGGCGACCGGCCAGGTCGAAATGCATGTCCGGTCCCGCAAGCCCATGCACGACACGCTCGCAGCCACGCGCCTGGGCAAATCGGTGCAGGACTGCGGGTTCGAGCGGGCGCCCAACGCCGAACAACACCTGCGCACGAGGCTGCGCCTGGCCAACCTCTACCCTCGGGAGACGCTGGAAGAGACGCTGGAAGTCGCCTCACAGTGCCCATTCAATCTGGACGAGCTCAGGTATGAGTATCCGGATGAGATCTGCCCGCAGGGTCTCACACCAGCCGCCTACCTGCGCCAGGAGACGTACACAGGTGCCCGCCGGCGTTTCGCCCAGGGTATCCCGCTCAACGTCCAGGAACAGATCGAGCACGAACTGGCGCTCATCGCCGAGCTCAAATACGAGCCGTACTTTTTGACCGTCTACGACATCGTGAAATTCGCCCGTGGACAGCAGATCCTTTGCCAGGGACGGGGGTCGGCGGCGAACAGCGCGGTCTGCTACTGCCTGGGCATCACCGAGGTGGATCCGGCTCGGGGCAACAACCTGTTCGAGCGATTCGTCAGCCGGGAGCGCAACGAACCGCCAGACATCGACGTGGACTTCGAGCACCAGCGCCGCGAAGAAGTCATCCAGTACATCTACGACAAATACGGCCGGGACCGGGCAGCGCTCACGGCCGTGGTCATCACGTATCGCGTCAAAAGCGCGGTGCGCGACACGGGTAAAGCGCTCGGCATCGATCCGATGATCGTCGATGCCGTCGCCAAGGCCTACCACTACTGGGACGGCCGCACCCAACTCGCGGCCCGCATGGCCGAGTGCGGCCTCGACCCCCAGTCGGTGACCGCCCAGCAATGGATAGTGCTGGCCGAACGGCTGATGGGATTCCCACGGCATCTGTCGCAGCATCCCGGAGGCTTCGTGATTTCGCGTGGACCGTTGTGCCGTCTGGTGCCCATCGAAAACGCCGCAATGGCAGAGCGCAGCGTCGTGCAGTGGGACAAGGATGACCTGGATGCCGTGGGGCTGCTGAAGATCGACATCCTGGCGCTTGGCATGTTGAGCGTCATCCGCCGCGCCCTGGAGGGTGTCTCCCAATTGCGCGGGGAGCCCTTTAAACTCCAGGACATCCCGGCCGAGGACAAGGAGACCTACGACATGATCTCGGTGGCCGACACCATCGGCACCTTCCAGATCGAATCGCGGGCCCAGATGAGCATGCTCCCGCGTATGAAGCCGCAGGAATTCTATGACTTGGTGATAGAGGTTGCCATCATCCGGCCGGGCCCCATACAGGGCGGCATGATCCATCCCTATCTGCGCCGGCGCCAGAAGCTCGAAGAGGTCACGTATCCCAGCGACGATGTGCGCAAAGCCCTGGAGCGGACTCTGGGCATCCCCATTTTTCAGGAACAGGTGATGCAGGTGGCCATGCTGGCCGCCGGTTTCACGGCAGGCGAAGCCGACGAGCTTCGACGCTCGATGGCGGCGTGGCGGCGCAGAGGTGGCCTGGGCCGGTTTTACGACAAGATCATCAACGGCATGACGAGCCGCGGCTATGACAGGGGCTTTGCCGAACAGATTTTCAACCAGATCCAGGGGTTCGCCGAATACGGGTTTCCCGAGAGCCATGCGGCGAGTTTCGCACTGCTCGCCTACGCGAGCTGCTGGCTCAAGCGCCACGAGCCGGAGGCGTTCCTGGTGGCCTTGCTCAACAGCCAGCCAATGGGCTTCTATTCGCCCTCGGTGCTTGTTCAGGACGCTCGCCGGCACGGCGTCACCGTCTTGCCCGTCGACGCCACGGTCAGCGACTGGGAGGCGCGGCTCGAGTCCCCCGGCGAGCGTCGTCCGGCGGTTCGTCTCGGAATGAACCAACTGAAGGGCATGCATCAAGAGAGCGGCTGGCGAATCGAGGAGGCGCGCGCCGTCAGGCCATTCAGTTCGGTCGCCGACATGGCCCGGCGGGCCGATCTGAACCGCCACGATCTGAACAGCCTGGCCGCCGGTGACGCCCTGAAGTCGCTTGCCGGCCATCGGCGCGCGGCGCTTTGGGAAGCGGCCGTCAGTACGCCCGAGCGCGGGCTGCTGAAAGAGGCGCAGATCCATGAAACGGCCACGCCGCAATTGCCCTTGCTCACCGAGGGCCAGGCGCTGGTCGCAGACTATCGCACGCTGGGCCTCACGCTGGGACGCCACCCCGTCGCGCTGCTGCGGAACAGGCTGGCCGGCATGCGGTTCTCGTCTTCGGGCCACCTGCGGCAGCAGCCCGATGGCCGCCTGGTGCGTGCCTGCGGCATCGTGACGGTGCGCCAGCGGCCCGGCACGTCGAAAGGTGTGATTTTCCTGACGCTGGAAGACGAAGAAGGCCAGATCAATCTCATCGTGCGTCCCCAGATCATGGAACGGCAACGCCGCGAGGTGCTGGCGTCCAGGCTCCTGGGCGCCTACGGCTCATGGCAGTCGCAAAGCGGCGTCCAGAACCTTATCGTCGGGCGGCTCGTGGATCTGACGCCACTCCTGGGCGAGTTGCAGACGGCCAGCCGTAATTTCCACTGAAGGGTAGGATATTCATGTCAAGAAACGGGAAACAGCCGATGCGATCCGCCAGATGCCAGCCGGCCGGCGGACACGAGGATGGAGCAATGACGCGGGACGAATTGCAGGTACTGATCGATCTGTTGGGCGTCGATGAGCGACTGCGACCGGCGCTGTCCCGGATCCTTGTCGACCGGGCGGACGCCGCCCCCGCCCAGCAGGACGGCGACCTGGCCGGGGTGGTAGCAGCGGTGCGTGCGGCCGAGGCCCGCGTCCGCGCGACGTTTGTATGCCATCGATACAGCGAGTGGGAGGTTGTCGTCGGCCACCACGACTACCACCGCGCACCGGGCAAGGTGCGGCTGGCCGTGGGCGAGCGGGTGCGCCTCATCTGCTCTCGCACGGAGCTGCTGGTGCCCGTGGAAGTCACGCATCTGCCCGCGACACCGCGCGACTACCACCACGGCATCATCGTGGCCGGCGACCTGCCGTGCGCGCGGTACCGGGCCGGCGATGGCGTGATGTTCGGCGTGGAGCAGGCGGTGTTGAGCAGCGAGCGTCGGCGCTATGTGCGGCGGCAACCTGTGGGCGCGATTTGAGCGCCTGGTCGGGCGTTACCGGATAGCGATCGCACCGATGCCGCCCAGTTTGATGGCGCACATGGTAGCGCTGTCCAGCGCCAAAAGAATTCTAAAAATTACCACCCCGGACCACCTCGGAAAGATGGCCCCATCCGAAGGGTGGAACCGTCCGGCTGATGCGATAGGCCCTTCCCCAAGGGACGGCCTATCGTGACTCATCCATTGGGTATCTGACAATCGGCGCTTTGTCCGACACCGATTGCGCGCGTTTGGGGGAACACTTGGAAACACCGAAAAGCGGCTGGTGAATATGTTGCTGAGGGGAAGCCAGTGCGCTTTTTTCTCTGGGAGACACCATGAGCAACATTCTCGAATACCTGGTTTTCGCTATTGTCCTGGCTATGTACGGTATGTTGGTGTTCGTCGGCCCCACGCTGCTGGGAGTCTGACATGCAAACTCAAGGATGCGATCCGAGCGGGCAAGCCAAATGCGTGGGCACCGCGATCACCCCACCTCTCCGATATGGAGAGTGACATGCCAGACTGCCAACATTCGATCAGCGGCTGGAAGCCCCCCGCCCGCGATGCGTTTCCGCAATACCCCGACAGGCACTACGTGGAGCCCCGCCCCGCGACCAAGGTCTACGACATCCTGATCACCATCGCGGTGCTTGCCGTGTTCGCGATCATGGGGACGATGGGCACCGTGTTCTTCTTCGGGGGCTGACATGGCGCGAACATTTTCCCGCCCCCCAAAGCAACGCCGCCATGCTCTCCGATGTCGCCTGCACCGCCCCACCGCCGCCTCCTCAACGGGCCGGACACATTACACTACCCTACTGAAAGTACCACCCAACACCACACAGGCATCCGAAACTGAAGAAGACGAGACCGCATCATGTCGACGGAACACACCACCCTCAAAGGTATTTCATCCATGGCCACGCGCCAGTTGCTGGCTCAATTGACCGAGCAATACGAACGCGAGACCGGTCAACGGGTCGTGTTCGAATCCGTCGGTGGCGTGACGGCCGAGAAGCGGATCCTAGCCGGCGAGCCGTTCGACGTCGTCATGCTGGCTGCCGGCGCCATGGAGCGCCTGGCGGCCGCCGACAAGATAGACCGGAGCAGCCTGAGGGGGGTGGTGAATTCATCCATCGCAGTCGCCATGAAGGTCGGTGCCACGGCGCCCGACATTCGCGACGAGCGATCCATCCGGGAAGCCGCCAAGCGCGCACGGGCCATCGGTTACTCGACCGGGCCCAGCGGCAAGTACATCCTGGGCCTACTGGAAAAGTGGGGCGTGTCCGGCGGCGACGGCACAACCGGTCCGCGCCTGGTCGAGGCGCGACCGGGTGTCCCGGTGGGCTCGCTGGTCGCCTCCGGCGAGGTGGACATGGGATTCCAGCAGATCAGCGAGCTGATGAACGTCGAAGGCATCAACCTGCTCGGGCTGTTGCCGGACTCGATCCAGAAGACCACGACCTTCTCGGCCGCCATGGGATCGGCGATGCGCAACCGCGAGGCCACACAGGCGTTTCTGGCGTTCCTTGTGTCGCCTGCCGCCGAGCCTGCCAAGGCGGCCAACGGGATGACAGCGGCCTGAATCAGGGCCTCGTCAACGGGCGTGCCCGCCCGCCGCGGCGCTCCTGCCGTTCGTCATTCCGGCCTGCGCATCACCAGCAATCGGGTGACCATGCGCTGGCAGACGTCTCCGTGCTGATTGCGGGTCAGACATTCCACCGTCACGATGCCCCGGTCCGGTTTCGATCGTGACGGCTTGATCTCCAGGACCTTGCTGGTCACCCGCAGCACATCGCCCGGACGCGTGGGCCTGGGCCACTGGATCTCGCCCCCGGCGCCGATGATGCCGGAGCCCAGCGGCAGACTGCCCACCAGCAGCTTCATCGTAAGGGCGGCCGTATGCCAGCCGCTGGCCGCCAGCCCCTGAAAGAAAGACGCTTTCGCCGCATCATTGTCCAGATGAAAAGGCTGCGGGTCGAACTGCCGCGCGAAATCGTGGATCTGAGCCTCGGTCAGAGAATGTTCCGCGCTGTGGAATTCCGCCCCCACCGCCAGATCATCCAGGAACAATACTTCCGCTTGTGCCATATCACCCCGCCGTCACGCACCGAAACCAATACGATAAATGAGGCCAGTCGCCTCAGGCCAGATCCAGCTCATCCAGGACGGCGTGGAGACGCTGCCGCGCGTCCCCTTCGAGCGACCGGAGCGGCAACGGCAGGCTGGGGGCCGCGACCAGCCCCCTGAGCTCGGCGGCCGCGGCGATCACGCGCACGCTGCCGTATTGCGAGAACAGCGCCCATAGCGGCGCCAACCGATCAGAAAGCTGTCTTGCCTCCTGCGCATTTCCGGCCCGGGCTGCGCGCGTGATCGCCAAGGCGGCTTGCGGGAACAGACCCGCAATCACCGAATACCAGGCATCGCACCCCGCGAGCAGCCCGTTGGCCCCGGACGCGTCCCCGCTCACCCCTATCGTCACATGCGTAGGGATCAAGGCGCGCAACCGCTCGACCCGTGCACGCGCCGCGTCAGGCTCCACTGCCACCGGCGGGATCTTGATCGAGGCGACATTGGGAAGCTGCGCGATACGGCCATGCAATTCATCGCTGAACTCGAAATGCGTGGTGCGCGGGTTGTCATACACACACAGCGGGATCGACAGCGAGCGGGTCACGGCCTCGAAGAGGCTGAACACTTCATCGTTGGCGAGCGGCTGATAAGACACCGGAGCGAGCAGCACGCCACGGGCACCGGCCTGCTGCGCGTCCTGTGCCAGATCCAGCACATCGCGCGTGCGCAGCGAACCGATACCCACCATCACCGGCACACCACCCGCGTGACGGACGGCGATCTGGGCAATGCGCGCACGCTGGGCACGGGTGAGATAGGCATAGCTGCCCGTCGATCCGAGCGCGCAGATGGAATCAACCCCCGCAACGGCCAGGCGCTCGACCAGACGGACGAACGCCGCCTCATCGATCGCCGTTTCATTCAAGGGAGTCAGCGGAAATGCACTCAATCCGGAAAACATGATGTCTCCTTCGGTCATCACCGGATAGTGTATCCACAGGCGGCCACCCATGGACGGATGCAAGTCCATTATCATCGGACCGAGCGACGCGAACCGCCCGCTGAAAAGGAGCTTCATGCCAAACGTATACGTCGTGCCCACCAAGGACGCCCTGCGAACCGACCGGCGCACGAACGCCAGCGTCATCGTGCTGGACATCATCTTCGCCACCACTTCCATGGTGGCGGCCCTGGAAAGCGGTGCTTCCCGAATCGTGCCGGCGCTCGATCTGGAGGAAGCCGAACAACTGGCCAAAGGGTCCGCCCCCGGATCCTGGATCCTGGCCGGTGAAAAGTACTCCGAGTCCTTTCCCGGGTATCACTCCTACGAGCCGCTCGCGCTGATCGGACCGGAGATGGCCGGCAAAACGCTGGTGTATGCCACGACAAATGGAACGGTGGCACTGCGCCGTGCCCACTTCTTCCCCGACGTCTACATCGCCAATCTGAGGAACGGCCCTGCCGTCGTGCGCCACCTGCTTGCCAGACGGCGTGCATCCGCCGACATCGTCATCCTGTGCTCCGGCTCGCGTGGGCATTTCAGCCTGGAGGACTTCTACGGTGCCGGCTACATCGTGCATTGTCTGCGGCAAATGGCTGGCGACACGCTGAACTACTCGGATGCGGCCATTGCCGCGGAACTGGCGTTCGAGGGCACGGATCCCCGAGCAGTGTTGATGGCTTCACGCGTGGGACGGATGATGTGTGATCGAGGCTTCGAGCGGAGCATCGATTATGTGAGCGAGCTGGATGTTTGCAGGCTGGTGGCCGTGTATCGGGAGGGGGTGGTGCTGGCGGTGTGAGGGCGGACTCCGGACGATCCGCCGTCACTCACCGGGCCGCTACGGCAGATTTTCGCTCAGGATCACGCTGATCTGCATGGGCTCCACGCCCGCCATGGCATCACGCCCCGCGCGCACGTTGGTGAAGGCACGGACTGCGGCCAGAATCGTGGACTGAAGATTCTGATTGAGCAGCGCATCCAATGTCCCGTCGATGAGCAGACTCCGGGTATCGGGGCTCAGGCCGTGGCCGATAAAGACGACCTCCTGTTGGCGTCCGAGCTCTTTCAGCGCCCTGCCGACCCCGTCGGCCGCGCCGCCGATGTTGTAGATGCCAACCAGATCGGGATGCTGCTCGAGTAGATGGCGCGTCTGCCGATAGTTGGCCTGGGCGTCATCGTGGCCCTCTTTCAGATCGATGATCTGCAAATGGGGGAATTTCTCGTAGAGGACATCCCGGAATCCCATTTCCCGTTCTTCATGGCCGCGATAGTGGCGACTGCCGGCGATCATGGCGACACGACCGGCCCGGGAGCCGAGAAAGCGACCCAGCAACAGACCGGCGCTGCGCCCTGCCGCGCGATTGTCCAGCCCGACATAGGCTACACGGGCCGAACGCGGCAGGTCCGAGATCAACGTCAGCGTATGGATACCCCGCTCTGCAAGCTGGCTGACCGCCTCGCGAACGACGGGATGTTCCAACGCCATGAAGGCGATGCCATCGAACCGCTCGCCCTCGTGCAACAACGCGTCCGCCAGAATGTGCGCGTTGAACCCTTCGACGAAACGGCTGCGACACTGGACGTTGAACGGACTGATCTGGTCGTGCGCGGTGCCCGCGTAGTCGCCCAGCATGTTCAGGTACCGGTTCGAGCCGGCCGGCAGCATGAAAAGCAGCCGCATGGGACTGGGCTGAAGCCGGCGCCGCAGGTCTGCCTGTGGCAGATATCCGATCCCGGCCGCGATCTGGATTACAGCCTGTGCGGTGGCGGGACGAACCCCGGGCCGTTGATTGAGCACGCGGTCAACGGTAGCGGTCGAGACGCCGGCACGCCTGGCGATTTCGCGGATGCCGGGGCGACCGCGGGTCTGTGATGGGTGATCCATTTTTACATCAAAATCAATCAAATAAAGATTTGACGATGAGAAGGGTTTACGTCGAGAATCTGTTCTTACGCCACTCGGCATGAAAATATTACATCAAACTCAATCAGAAGACATCAAATGAAAGCTACAGTCCGAGCGTTGCGCCTTGCGTTGATAGCGACGACGATGACGGCCACGTGCGGCGTCATCGCCGGCACGGCCAACGCCGCCACCCTCGCCCTGCGCTACGGCCACATGAACTCCCCGAGCAGCGTGGCCGGTCAGCAAGCCCAAATGTTTGCAGACAAAGTCAAGGAATACACCCACGGAGAGGTGACGATTCAGGTGTACCCGTCATCCCAGCTGGGCAAACTGCAGGAGCTGGCCGAGGCCACATCGACGGGCGTGATCGCGCTCTCACACAACACGGCGGGCGGAATCGGGGCCTTGTACGGCCCGGTCGCTGCATTGGACACGCCCTATCTGTACCGGGACGTCGATCACCTCATGAAAGTGACCGACATCGGTTCACCGGTCATGAAGGAACTCAACAAAGGGCTGGAGGAGTCGGCTGGCGTGCGCATCCTGTACGCCTACGATTTCGGCACGCGCCAGTTGACGGCCAACCAGGCGGTCCACAAGCCCGCCGACCTCTCCGGTGTCAAGATTCGTTCGCTGCCGTTTCCCATCTACATGACGGCCGTGGAAGCCCTGGGCGCAGTCCCGGTGCCGGTGGACTGGTCGGAGGTACCGACCGCGCTGGCGACCGGACAGGTTTCCGGTCAGGAAAACCCGGTGGATGTCGTGCTGTCCAACAAGCTGTACGAATCACAGTCGCACTTGATGTTGACGGGCCACATCACCAATCCGGAACTCATCATCATGAACGACCGGACGTGGAACAAGCTGACCGATGCCCAGCGCGATGCCTTCCGCCGGGCAGCGGCGGAAACGCGCGCGAAGGCGACCGAGATGGTCGTGTCCCAGGAAAAAAGCCAGCTTGCCAAACTGCAATCGCTAGGCATGAAGGTGATCGGTCCCGAACAGGGACTGGACCTGAAAGCATTCCAGGAGCGTGCCCACAAGCTTGTCCAGGAACGATTCGGCGCCAAGTACGGCGCCCTGTATCAGCAAATCGCCGCGATCAAGTAACACTTCCATCGACCTCTTGTGAGGCCGCACCGGTGGGCCGGAGCGGCCTGGAGAACCACGGCCATGACGCCTGTCACTCATCCCGCGGACGGCTCTCCGCAGCCGGCTTTCGATACCGCACTGTCTCGAGTGTGCTGCTGGTTCGAGCGACTGGCGATCGTCATGTTGCTGGCGACCACATTCCTGGTGGTATTGCAGGTAGCCGCGCGCAACATCTGGCAGCTCGGCCTGCCTTGGGCCGATGAACTGGCCCGGTACGGCGGACTGGGCATCGTGTATCTCGCGGTTCCCCTGCTGTTGCTGCAGGACGGACATATCGCAGTCGACATCGTCATCGCCCGACTCCGGGGGCGGTCCCGCCGGGCACTGGCCATCATCAACGAGCTGATCGTGGTCGGGTTCTGCGGCCTGTTCCTGTTTGGCAGCTACCAGTTCATGCTGAAAGCCGGCAAGTTTTCCACACCCGCGCTGCAGATGCCCAATCTGCTGTTCTACCTGCCCGCCCTGGTGGGAATGGCTCTGTTCACGATCGTCGCGCTACGCCGCCTGGTCGGTGCGTTCCGCCCCCGCGCCCATACAACGTCCACCGGGAGCGCCGCATCATGATGAGCCTGACCATCCTGATTCTCTTTCTGGTCATCATGCTGCTGGGTGCGCCCATCGCGGTGGCCATGGGGATGTCCGCCGGCATCGTGCTCTGGTGGTTCGATCTGCCGCTGTCCGTGCTGGCGCAACGCATGGTGAACGCGCTGGACTCCACCCCTTTGCTCGCAGTGCCGATGTTCATCTTCGCCGCCACGCTGTTCAACGCATCGGGCATCACGGACCGGCTGTTCACGCTGGTGCGCATGGTGGTCGGGCGCATCCGCGGCGGCCTGGGCCACGTGTCGGTGCTCACGAGCCTGATTTTCTCCGGAATGTCGGGCGCCGCCCTGGCGGACATCGGGGCGTTGGGCGGCACCCAGATGCGGCTGATGCGCGAGCAGGGCTACCGGCCCGAATTTGCCGCCGGTATCACCATGGCGGCGGCCACCATCGGCCCCATCTTTCCGCCCAGCATTCCGCTGATCATCTTTGCCTCCGCCGCCCAGGTCTCGGCAGTCAAGCTGCTGCTGGCCGGAGTCGTGCCGGGACTGATCATCACGCTTCTGCTGATGGTCCAGATCGCGGTCATGGCACGGCGCCAGAAGCTGCCGCGCGACACGATAACGGTGACCGCGCGGGCGCTGATCCGCCAGATGCTGATCGCCTTTCCGGCCCTGTGCGCGCCGCTGGTCCTGATCGGTGGCCTGGTGAGCGGACTGTTCGGACCGACCGAGGTGGCAGGGGTAACGGTCGTCTATGCCCTGCTCCTGGGGTTCGTCGTCTACCGACAGCTGACGCTTCGCGGTGTGTGGGACGCCGCGCGCGAAACCGTCCGGGCGACGGCCAGTGTTCTCTTCATCGTCGGCGCAGCCGCGCTGTTCGCGTGGGTACTGACCATCGACCAGGTGCCGATGCTGGCGACGAATTTTTTCCTGGGCCTCTCCAGCAGTCCGTTCGTGCTGCTGATGATCGTCAACGTACTGCTGCTCGTGGTCGGCATGTTCATGGAATCGATCGCCGCCATTCTCATCCTCGCGCCGATCCTGACGCCCGCCCTGTTGTCCGCGGGCGTGGACCCCGTGCAACTGGGCGTCGTTGTGGTGCTCAACCTGATGATTGGCCTGCTTACCCCGCCTGTGGGGATGAGCCTGTACATGGTGAGCATCATGGCGCGCATGCCGCTGCACCGGGTGATCGCGGGCGCGATGCCGTTTTTCGTTCCCCTGCTGCTGTCGCTGTTGGCCGTCACCCTGGTTCCAGAGATCTCAACCTGGTTTCCCAGCCTGTTCATCCAGTGAGCCGACCGAAGCCCGATCACATGCAGTCCGACGTACCGCGCCGGACATGAAAAAAGAAGGAGCCGTAGAAATGAGTCGCTTTTTTGGGGAAATCCGCCAGCTGGGCTATGTGGTGGACGATATCGAAGCCGCCATGGCCCACTGGCATCAGGTACTCGGGGTGGGACCGTGGTTCTACAACCCGCGCGTGCCCATTCGCAATTACCAGTTTCACGGCGAAGCATACGAGCCGCACAACTCGGTCGCGCTGGCCAATTCCGGAAGCGTCCAGGTTGAACTGATCCAGACACGCAACGATGTCCCCTCGATGTACCGCGATTTCAAGCGCGCCGGCCATCGCGGATTGCAGCACGTCGCCTATTGGACCCGTGACTACGATGCCGACCTCGAACGGCTGCTGGCGCAAGGCTTCCGGCCCGCCATGGGCGGCGAAGTCGGCGAACATGGACGCTTCGTCTATTTCGACACCGAATACCACCCGGGCACGGTCATCGAGCTCTCCGAAGTCCTGGGACCCAAAGGGAGGCTCTTCGACCTGATTCGCGACGCGTCTCACGGTTGGGACGGCAAAGATCCGGTGCGGCCGTTCCCCGACCTCACCACCCTGTGAGACGGCGATGACGGCATTGACCTATGAAGCCAGCTATCTGATCGAGACGCCGCTGGCGGTGGAACGAGTGGCCGAAGTGATGGCCGGCGAACAGTCGTGCGGCACATTCGCGCGCGTGACGGGCGAGACGGACGAACTGCGGGCGCGGGCGCGCGCGACCGTCGAGAACATCGAGGTCCTGGACCGGGTGGATCGGCCCACGCTGCCCAACGCCTTCCTGACGCGCAAGGGGATCGGCGGTCCCTACACGCGAGCCCGCGTCCGGATCCGCTTCCCCGTGGACAACGTGGGTGCGAACCTGCCTACGCTGTACGCCACCGTGGCGGGCAATCTGTACGATCTGGGCGAAGTGACCGGCATGCGGCTTGAAACGCTGACCGTGCCGCCAACCTACCGGGCGCAGTTCGACTTTCCCTCTCATGGGGTTCGCGGAACCCGCGCGGTGACCGGCGTCGCCCACGGCGCCCTGATCGGGACCATCATCAAGCCGAATGTCGGCCTGTCCGCCGAACAGACGGCCCAGCTGGTGGCACAGCTGTGCGAGGCCGGGGTGAATTTCATCAAGGACGACGAGATCAGCGCCAACCCGCTGCACGCCCCCCTGTCCCAACGGATCCCCGCCGTCATGGCGGTGGTGCGCGCCTACCGCGAGCGGACCGGCCGCGAGGTCATGGTGGCGTTCAACATCAGCGACGAAGTCGACGCCATGCGCGCGCATGCCGACCAGGTCCAACGCGAAGGCGGCTCGTGCGTCATGGTCAGCCTCAACAGCTGCGGCTTCGCGGGTGTGCAGAGCCTGCGCCGGAGCACGCCGCTCGCCATCCATGGGCACCGCAACGGGTATGGTTCGATGTCGCGCGCCCCCCTGCTGGGGATCTCGTTTCAGGCATACCAGACGATGTGGCGGCTGGCCGGCGTGGACCACATGCACGTCCACGGCCTCCAGGGAAAATTTGCGCAGACGGACGCCGAAGTGGCGGCTTCAGCCGAGGCCTGCCTGACGCCGTTGTGCGACGGCGCGGACGACATTGTGATGCCCGCGTTTTCATCCGGCCAATGGGCCGGCACCGTGCCCGCGACCTATCGGGCGGCTGGCGAAGATCTGCTCTTCATGTCGGGCGGCGGCATCCTCGCCCACCCAGATGGCCCGGCAGCGGGCGTGGCGAGCCTGCGCCAGGCGTGGGAGGCCACACGAAGCGGCGTCGCGCTGGCCGACTTCGCGCGCCATGCGCCTGAATTGCAGCATGCGCTTGCGTTCTTCGGCAGCCGCTAGGGCAATCAAGACATGACTGGAAACTGCACTGCGGCGCAATCCGCGCCATCGGATCTGCGCCTCGTGTTCTACGCCGACGACTTCACCGGCGCCACGGACACGCTGGCCACCCTCGCCCGCGCGGGCCAACGCGTCGTGCTGTTTCTGGGAGTCCCCAGCCCAGGCCGCCTGGCTCAAGTGGGTCCACAGGACTGCGTGGGCATCGCCGGCGCGTCGCGTTCCATGCCATGCCGGACGCTGAAGACCGAGATCGAAACGGTCGCGCGGCACGTCGCCCAATGGCGTCCGCGGATTGTGCATTACAAGGTCTGCTCCACCTTCGACAGCAGCCCGCAAATCGGCAGCATCGGACTGGCGGTCCGCACACTGCGCGAACACCTTGCGACGGACGGCTTCACGCCGATCGTCGGGGGACAGCCCAATCTGGGGCGCTACTGCGCCTTCGGCAACCTGTTTGCGGCCTTCGAGCCGGGTGGGCCCGTCTTTCGGCTCGATCGCCACCCCACCATGAGCCGGCACCCGGTGACGCCCATGGACGAGGCGGACCTGCGCCGGCACCTGGGCCGCCAGGGACTGAAGCAACTGGCGCTCATCCCCTATCCGGCCTACGAGCAGCGGGACGACGCGCTCGACTCGTGCGTCGAGGACGCTATTGCCGCCGGAGCGGACGGCGTGGTGATGGACGTGGCCACGCCCCAGCATCTTTCCGTCGTGGGACGGCTGCTGTGGGCGCGCGCCCGACAGACACCGCTGCTGGCCGTGGGGTCCAGCGTGGTCGAACAGGCCTTGCTGACGCAGTGGGACACGTCGGTCGGGGCCGCTCGACCCGACGCACTCGGATCGCCTGTTGATGCTGCGCCAGAAGCCGGACCGGTCCTGGTGTTTTCGGGCAGCCTGTCGCCGCGGACGCAGCGCCAGATTCAAGCTGCCACTTCCTATACCCGGATTCCCATCGCAGTCGACGCCATTCTGGAGGGCACCCGATCCGAACAAATCGCCGTTCGGGACCACATCGTCGGGTGTCTGCGCGCGGGACGGTCCGTCCTCGCCCACTGGGCGGGCCGCACCGGAGTCGCCGACGCGCCGCGCATCGATCCCGCGCGACTGGCGCGCGCCGGCGGTCGGCTGCTGGCGGGCGTGCTGCGCGACGTTCGCCCCGCCCGGCTGGGTATTTCGGGTGGCGATACGTCGAGCCATTGTCTGCAGGCCTCCGGGGCCTGGGCGTTGAGCTATCAGCGCACGCTCGAGCCAGGGGTTGCGCTGTGCCGGCTGCATGCGGACGACGCTAATCTCGATGGACTGACCGTCATGCTCAAAGGCGGACAGATGGGGTCCGATGGTGTGTTTGAAGCGCTGCGGCGCGAGCCATGAGCCCCAACCCGCCGGGATGACGCCGCTTTCATGACAGTTTTGTCATCGGAATGCCATGTTGCCGACAGAACGCGAATCCTAAGATGCGGATCATGGCAGGCGACAAATTCCATTGAACGCGTCGCGGCCGATCATCTTCAGGAACCACGATGGTATCCATCAATCAGCAGCCGGCCTCGTCCCTCCACTTCCGCCAGTCCGCGTATCGCTTCGCCCTGGTTGCCGCACTCTCCGCCGGAGCTTCCTGGGCGCAGGCGGCGATATAAAAACTGGCAACTATCTTCAGAAAGGCCTGTCCGAGGCAGGTCATCACGTGGATCTGGCGCGTGATGGCATCGACGGTCTGCATCTTGCGCGCGAACAATCCTACGAGCTGCTGATTCTGGATGTCATGCTGCCCGGGAAAGACGGCTGGCAAGTGATGGAGGAAATACGGCGGTCATCGGACATACCGGTCATTTTCCTCACCGCACGGGATCATGTCGACGATCGCATCCGCGGCCTGCGGCTCGGTGCGGACGATTACCTGGTCAAGCCGTTTTCCTTTACCGAACTGGTTTTGCGGATACAGACCCTGCTGCGTCGTGGCGTGAAGCACGAGCCCACCACATTGAAAGTGGCAGACCTGGAGCTCGATCCGATTCGGCACAAAGTCACGCGAAGGGGCGCCACCATCGCGTTGACCAACAAAGAGTTCTTGC
Source organism: Castellaniella sp. UC4447_H14 (assembly GCF_052978285.1). Classification (NCBI taxonomy): domain Bacteria; kingdom Pseudomonadati; phylum Pseudomonadota; class Betaproteobacteria; order Burkholderiales; family Alcaligenaceae; genus Castellaniella; species Castellaniella sp. UC4447_H14. The sequence continues at coordinate 967,739 of NZ_CM129666.1, forward strand.
TCTTGCACCTGCTCATGCGTCGCCAGGGTGAAGCACTGCCACGCACCCTTATCGCTTCCCAAGTCTGGGATATGAACTTCGATAGTGACACCAACGTGGTGGACGTCGCCATCAAGCGGCTGCGCGCAAAGGTCGATGCACCATTCGAACCAAAGCTCATCCACACCGTGCGCAGCATTGGCTACATGCTTGCGGAGCAGCCGTGAAGCATCTGGCGCCACAGTCGCTCACAGCACGCACGGCCATTCTTTTCACCATCGTCTCCTGCCTGGTGGTGTCCGGTCTGGGGCTGTACCTGTACACCTCTGCGAAGCAGGCGCTTGAAATCCGTGCGGACTACACGCTGGTGGGCCGGGTGGAGCGCTTTCGCACGCTGCTGCAAGATCTGTACAACGTCCGACAGATGGAGGAGCGCCCCGCCCTCTTCGAAAGCATGCTGGGCAACGAAAAGGACGTGCGAATCTTCCAGCGCGTGGGAGAAAGGCCGTTCATCGATGTCAACCCTGACCACATGGCGGTGCCCGCTCTGGTACCCGTGCCGGTAGACCAGGACATGGGCATCGGCGCATTGCATATCGGAACACGCGAGGATGGTGTCGGTGTGCGCTGGGTTTCGGCACTCGCGAAGGTGGGCGACCAGGCGGGTACGGTCCAAATCACGGCTGCCTACGTCATGACGCAGGAGTCCAGAATGCTCGCAGCATATCGACTGCGCGTCATGGGCGCTATCGCGCTCGCCGCGCTACTGAGCTCGCTGCTGGGTCTTTTACTCCTGAAGCGCGGTCTGGGCCCGCTGGAAGTGATGAGGAAACGTGCAAGACAGGTCTCGCCCACCAACCTCACTGTGCGGCTGCCAGAAGACGAAATGCCTTCGGAGCTGCGCCAGCTTGCCCGTTCATGCAATGCCATGCTGGACCGCATTCAATCAGGCTATGAGCGCCTGTCTCAATTCTCATCCGACCTTGCCCACGAGATACGTACCCCGGTCAATGTGCTGGTGGGCCAAACCCAGGTCGCGCTGGCACAACCACGAAGTACCATCGACTATGAAGCGTTGCTCGCGTCCAATCTTGAGGAATTGACGCGCATCACCCACATCGTGGAAAACATTCTCTTCCTTTCGCGCGCAGACCATAACGCCGCCGCGCTGGAACGCCAGCCCATCGCGCTTTCACAAGAACTGGAAAAAATCGCCGAATATTTTGAAGGCCTGGCCGACGAGCGAGGCATGTCCTTCGCAATTCAAGCAAGCGGCATCGGCTACGCAAACCCAGTCATGTACCGGCGCGCCGTCAATAACCTGGTCATCAACGCTATCCGGTACGGAGACCCAGGTACCTGCATACATCTGACGGCACACTCCGGCCCGCAGGGGGTTACGGTCACCGTCGAAAATCGTTGCGCACCCGTGACACAGGAGGAAGCCGACCGAATGTTCGGACGCTTCTATCGCGGGGACGCCTCTCGAAGCCTTCCCACCGAATCCAACGGTCTAGGTCTGGCCATCGTTGCCGCCATCATGGAAATCCATGGCGGCGGGGCGCGAGTTGAAGCGTATGGCGACGGGCGCATTCGGTTCTGTCTGAATTTTCCGGCAGGCAGCATGGAATCAAATCCCAGTGCGATGTGACATCGAAGCTTAGGGCGTAACGGAGCGCACCGGCCGTACCAGCCAGCTGCTGCCGCACCGTCGGCAGCTGGCCTGAAAGCGGATCCCCGAGGGAGGGGCCCGGGGTATGACCACGAGGCGCTCATCGACCAGCGTGAAATCGTTCCCTCCCTATCACCCCATGTCTGCGTCAGCTAGCGTTCGAGGGTACCGAACCCTCGACTGTGTTGGTGGCATCACGCGTGGGAAGGACTATGTGCAACCGCGGCTTGGGAGGTAACATCGATTACGTGAGCCCGCTTAATGTGCGCGAGCTGATTGCCATGGATCGGGAGGGTGCCGTCGTGGAGGTGCGGGGTTTAGGTATAAGGCGATCACTGACACTCCAAAATACCAAATGGCTGCTATCGGCCAAGAGGCGACATTCGTCCCGCGCGCGGGTCAGACATTCAGAAGGCAATTTAGTTGAACTAGCGGCCGTTCAATTGCTAAGGCGGTGCTGGCTCGGGCCCAAACCGGTCACGTGCTCCTGCACGGGGCATGGCAAGGCAGGCGGCCGCCGGCCTGCCCAAAGTCACATTTCCGCCCGATTGCGAACCGCGATTGTGGAACGTATCCCGGCCTCCCAATCACGGTTACGCAGTACCGCCTGGGAGCTATTGCGCTCGCCGGTATGGTCCAATCGTTAGCCTTTGCGGCTGCATTACTCCGGTTGCATCTCCCGGCTTCCGGACTCTGATAAACACCGCCCATTTCCCGGAGCAAATTCGGCCTGCCGCACCCGCGGGTGATAACATACGTAGGTGTCCCGTGCCGTCCGATTATAGGCTAACGCCAGTGCACGGCAATATCCAGCCAACGTGTCAAATTGAAGAATGATTCGAATCGAAAAAGTAGATACTCTTCACGGCCTTTTAAAACTGATTGAGGCTTCGATCGAAGCCAGCCCGGGGCCTCGATGGTTCCGCGGGGCGGGTAGTTACAATCATGGACTGATTCCGGCGTTGTTTCGTCATCCCGAGGTACGGGCTGGCACTGTTAATCCAATGCAAATGGAAGGGAGACTGGATGCACGCTTCAGGCAGACAAGTCCTCCATTTCTAAATGCGCCGCCGGTGACGGCGCTAGACTGGATGTTTATGGCACAACACTTTGGAGTGCCGACCAGATTGTTGGATTGGTCGGAAAATCCTTTTATTGCGCTCTATTTCGCTCTGTCCACGTCAAAACCCGACAGCACAGCGTGCGTTTGGGTCCTGGATCCTCTATTGTGGAATAAGCGATCGCTGAATAATAATAACTTGCCGAGGATTCCTGATCCTGCTGATACGGCGACTTTGCGTTTTATTGAGAGTCTAGGTGATGATCTTGCTCCTCGAACTGACCCGATTGCCATCTACTCCAATCACACCAATCCGAGAATCGTGGCGCAGAGAGGGACATTTACGATTTTCGGTCGAGGTACAGCCGCAATGGAAAATATCGCCTACGCCAAAGATTGCCTACTTTGTCTTGTGGTAGAGAGTTCAGTGAAATCTGATTTGTATAGCAAACTTCTCTCCATTGGATTCACTCACTCTGTCATTTACCCGGATTTGTCGGGCTTGGGTGCCGAGTTAAAAACCTCTTTTGGATTCTAAGGGGAAGTCATGTTTGTAGTTCGACCGTTCCAAGCTACAACTCTCTCGTGGTGGCACGCGGAGCGTGAGCAAATCGACCTGTCGCCACCATATCAAAGAAGCCCGGGAGTGTGGTCACATTCTGATAAAGCTTATCTTATCGACTCAATCATCAACGGCTACGATGTGCCGAAATTTTATATTGCAGATTTCAGTTATGTAAGTAGCGTGCTGAACCTGAAAGGAAAGCCATTTGCGGTAATCGATGGTCGCCAGAGGTTCGAGGCGATGTTCGACTTTCTTGACGGTCGAATTAGACTTAACCGCGATATGACATATCTTGGCGAGGAGCGATATTCTCTCGCTGGAATGAACTATTTCGAATTGAAGGAAAAATTTCCAAAAGTCGCGCAACGCATTGAAAATTTCAATATCACGGTAATGTCCGTCATTACCGATCGCGAGGAGATGATCAATGATCTGTTCGTTCGATTGAATAGAAGTAAGCCCTTGACAGGCGCTGAAGTCAGAAGTGCAATGATCGGCGAAGTTCCTAAGCTAATACGAGAGATTTCTGCGACCCGCTTTTTTACGGAAAATATTTCCTTTTCTACGAATCGGAAGCAACAGGAAAATGTGGCAGCCAAATTGCTTCTTATTGAGCATCGCGGCGAATTCGTTGAAACGAAAAAGGTGAATCTTGATCGATTTGCTAGAGAGGCAGCGCTTACTGAGATAGAATTCCGGTCAAGCGCGGAGCGAGTGATGAATGTATTGGAACGGTCAACATATTTATTCAAAAACAACGATCCACTCCTGAAGTCTTCGGGAATCATTCCAGTTTATTATTGGCTAGTCAGGAATGGACTGGGCCGCCCAGAGTTAAGAGATAAGCTGGAGCAATTCGAGCGTTTTAGAGCCAGCGAGCGGAGGCATCCCGCGGTCGTGGCATATAACAACGTAAGCCGCAGTACCAACGATCCGTTTAGCTATAAGGTTCGATATACGGTGCTGTTGAAGTTCGTAACGCTTGAAAACGGTGAAGAGCTTGCAGAGGACATCGTGCCGAACCAGGTTCTCGTTATAACCCCGTGATCAGCGCAGGCATGCACTAGGCCGGGTCTACCTTGGATCCTGGCCGTTGCAAATTCGTTCCCGTGGCCTGCCGCGGATTCGATCGAACTGCGGAGCAAACCGTTACGCGATTTTGGTCCTGACGGTCGGATTCCTCACTTCTCGTACTGGCGTTGCATGACCGCCGTAGTTTGTAAGCGGCCCTCGTACAAACGCGGGAACGTGAGTCCGTTTCGGGTCGAGAGCAGACGGTCGCGGACGGCGACTTCCGACCCATTGCGGCCTTTGGGCACAAGACTGCGCGGCGGCTGGATTCGAGTGCACAACGGCCATACAAGGCAGCAAAAATCAAGAGTCAGACTGTCGTGCGATAGCCTTGATTACCAGATTGTGGAGCGCCTCAATTTCGACGACGTAACCTGATCGTTGATCACGCGCGTGAATTGTTCCCCAAAAATAAACTTTCAAATAATGATTAGGGGCTTGGGCCTGTTCGATCTTTTTCATCAGCAAGGCACTTCCGCCATAAGCATGAATGCGCGACAGAGGTAAATCAATCGTAAGCGAACGGCCGCCTTCGTTTTCATCGAGCTTTTCGCACTCGTCCATGAAAGTGATGACTAGCCGCTTCGGCGTATCTTCAGGCCAAAGCTTGGCGCGTGCGCCACCGTACACAATCCGGCGACCGTTCTCGCCCGGCGTAATCCAATTCGGGCGTAAAACGGCTTGACGATAGCTGAGTGTTTTTCCCTCAATGGCTACCTTATGCTTCTTGAGATCATCGCCTTCATACTGTGCCCAGCAATCGATGAAGCGCTCCAGACGCGACGTACTGGTGTAGCCATCCCGTGCACGAGCACCGCCGCCTGACGATGAATTCACATCCAGGGGCTCGCAATCTACTGGAGAAGGTGTTACCTGCTTTCCAGATGGCGCATCAGCCGCCGAATCAGAGGTTTTCGGGCGGAATACGTCGATCACGTTGGTCGACTTGGATCGCTCCACCCGATGGTGCAGAGCGCCGTCAGTGTCACCGCCGTTAGCTCGACGCTGCGGATGCCCCTGCACCCAAATGCACGTTTCGAGATGCGGATTTCCGGCCGGCGCTCGAAAGTGAATCTGACGATATTTCTCGGTCTCCTCGATTACCTTGTCATAGTTGATACCTGACACGAGCGGATTTTTTTCTGCTCGACAAGCATCGTCGGAACATCGAAAGATGAATCGCTTTCGGCGATTTTCCGGCAAGGCTAAGTATGCATTCTGTGCATCGTAGATATCAACGACTTTTCCAAGCTCCTCACAATATGCTTCCAGTATCTCCATCAATCCCTCTTGGCACCCTATTGGTTGACAGCTCTAACCGCTTCAACGGCAACCACACACCAAACTTTAGAAATCGGATGGATGGCCGCTTTGGGGTGTTTTTCCGATACCTGAATGTCCGAGTGCTATCGTTCGCGACCGTCGCAAGCTGGCCGCTAGGAGAGATCCACACTTTCCGTGGACAAATCCTCGAGCCTCTACACTCGTTCGTCCCAACCAGCATTGACGCCCCCTAAACCGCCGCTCGCAACCTCTTGCCGCGCATTTCAGAGCCCCGTGTCTCCCAGAGACAGACTCATGGGGAGCATACGCCGCAAGAACGACCATGCCGAGCGCAACCAACCAATCTGTCACTGCCAACCCAACCCGGACATCGCTATTTGGCGTTGACAATGGCTGGAGAGCAATTATGCTGTGACACCACAGACACTACCTGCGGATTTACCTCTTCCAACAGCACCATTCCGCCGAGCATCCATCCATGACCGATACGCTTCAATCCCTCAGCCAGCAACAACGCGCATTCGCAAGGGAACGCGAGTGGGAGCAGTTCCACTCACCCAAGAATTTGGCATCCGCACTCATCGTGGAGGCGGGAGAACTGCTTGAACACTTCCAATGGATGACGGAAGAGCAAAGCCGCACGCTCCCTCCCGAAAAGCTCGAGGCTGTTGGCAGCGAGATTGCCGATGTGCTCCTTTTCCTCATCCAACTGAGCAACGTGCTTGGAATCGATCCTGTGAAAGCCGCGCAGGCCAAGGTCCAGATCAACTCGCAGAAGTACCCTGTCGACCTCGCCAAGGGCAGCAGCAAGAAATACGACCAGCTTTGAGTCGGTCGGGACAGGTGCAGCGGTGATCATCTACCAAGCCAGTAAAAAGGAATTTCTTCACAACGCGCTCCGTGAAGACATCGAGGACATCATGCTTCAACATGTTCGCCGTGCCGGCGTCGCCGGTGGAGGTGAAAGTGAAGTACGCTCGTGGCGAAGCTCGTTGTTTGAAATGGCCAAAGTGCTGCAGGACGAGGAAATCCCAGACGATGCAGGCATCGCCATCGAGTATCAGATACCACACAGCTCACAACGCATCGATTTCATGATCACGGGTGAAGACGAAACAGGAACCCCAAAAGTCGTGATCGTCGAACTCAAGCAGTGGTCTAGTTCTCGATATAGCAACAAGGACGGGGTCATCTGGGCACGACGTGGTGGGCGTAATGCCGAGACCGAAGGTGCCCATCCGTGCTATCAGGCTTGGTCCTATGCTGCTCGGCTCGAGGACCTTAACGCTGCCGTGCACGAACAAGGCATTCGCCTCCAGCCCTGCGCTTACCTACACAATCACCCGCACGACGGCCAGATCGACCACCCGCTCTATGGGTTGCATATTCAACGAGCACCGCTATTCCTAAAAAGCGACAAGGACAAGCTCAGCCGATTCATCAGCAGGCACGTACGCCGCGGCGACCGTTCGAAATCCCTCTACGCTATCGAGCACGGCCGCATCCAGCCATCGAAGGGTCTGATGGATTACGTGACCAGCTTGATGCAAGGCAAGAGCGAATTTGTGCTGATCGATCAACAAAAAGTCGTCTACGAATCCATCCTTCAGATCGAAGCACAGTCGCACAATAAAAAACAGGTCGTCATCGTTCAGGGCGGCCCTGGCACCGGAAAGTCGGTGATCGCCATCAACCTGTTGGTTGCATTGATCGGTCGACAGCGCAACGCCTGCTACGTGACCAAGAACCGCGCTCCCCGCGATGTCTTCCAAGCCAAGTTGACGGGCACCTTTACCAAAACCCGACTCGGGAACCTTTTCAGCGGCTCTGGCTCCTTCACTGAAGATGAGGTAGATACTCACGACGTCCTGTTGGTGGACGAAGCGCACCGACTCAACGAGAAGAGCGGCCTGTTTCGAAATCGAGGTCAGAACCAGGTACTAGAGATCATCCGATCCGCAAGATGCTCCGTTTTCTTCACAGACGATGACCAACGGGTCACTGTCTTCGATATTGGTCACACCGAAGAACTGAGACGGCAAGCCAGAGCCTTGGGCGCCGAAATTACAGAACTCGAGTTGACGTCGCAATTCCGATGCAATGGCTCCGAGGGCTATCTCGCCTGGCTGGACAACACGCTAGAGATTCGGCTGACGGCCAATCAAATGTTCGATCCCGCTGAGTACGACTTCCGAGTGTTCGACAATCCCGCCGAAATGCACGAACTCATCGCAGCAAAGAACCAGGCAAACAACCGATCTCGCGTTGTCGCTGGCTATTGCTGGCCATGGCCCAGCAAGAAAAATCCCGAAGCGTGGGACATCCAACTGCCACAGTTCGGCTATCAGAAGCGCTGGAACCTTAGCACAGACGGCAGCCTCTGGATCGTCAAGCCCGGATCCGGCCAGGAGGTGGGCTGCATCCATACCTGCCAAGGCCTGGAACTGGATTATGTTGGCGTGATCATCGGAGATGACCTAGTCTACCGTGATGGCCAGATCGTCACCGACGCTACCCAACGGGCCTCTTCCGACCAGTCAGTGCATGGGCTCAAGAAGATGATGCGAGAAGATCCCGAACGCGCTCAGAAACTGGCGGACCTCATCGTCAAGAACACCTATCGAACATTGATGACCCGAGGCATGAAAGGCTGCTACGTATATTGCACAGACAACGCACTAGCCGAATATCTGCGCAGCAGGCTCGAACGGACCACGGAAGCGGCATCCGCAGCAGTCATACGTAGCGACAACGCCAGCGTCATACCCCTGAGGCGGGTCACGGAACCCGAACGTCAAAACAGCAGAGCGGCGCTCCCACTTGTCAACATCAAGATGGCGGCCGGCACATTCTCGGACTACCAAACGCTGGACGACACCGCCTCCAAGCGGCACACGTCAAGGCAAAGTGGTCATTGCCCAGCACCGCAGCATCGACGATCCAGAAGCTGGCGGAAAATACACCATCAAGGTCTACACAAGCGAGAAGACGGTCGCCCCAGATGGCAGTTGGCAGCACGAACGAATCGTTCTACGTCCAGATTCGCAACAGCCTGGCTACGAGCCAATCGTGATCGACCGGAATGCCACAGACGATGGATTCACGATCGTGGCGGAATTCCTGACTGTTCTTGAGAACGAATCATAAGCGGTCATTTCCACCTCTCCCCACAGAGAATTCAGCGACATCAAGGCGATCAGAATCACGCCACTAGATGAGCGAAACAAGGCGGCCGGCTGATACCATAGTCACCTCCACTCAACACAGCGGCAGCGCGCACGGTGGTCGACAGACGGGTGGCTGATGGGTAACCCAGCAACGAAAAATGGCTGGACATCCCTCAGCAACCCAATGGAATCAAAAGGAATCCCGTTTACCCATGAAACTCGCCACCTGCACTACGGATTAGCGTCTCAAGTTGCGCCAATACGTTCCTAACGTGCTGATATTGCACGACAACGTCTTGAATATCAGTTTCTAAGCATGCCATGATGTCCCCTGACATCAGACCCATACTGGGTAGCTAGGTGGGTAGCTAGCCGCAATGTTTGCGCGCTAGCTACCCAGAACACCTGGCCAGGGATAGGCTTGGCAAAATCAACGAATAAACTCACCGACATCCAGCTACGCAACTGGGTCGCCAGCGGCGCCCCGGTGGCACGCTCGGATGGCGACGGACTAACCTTCACGCTTTCATCCGCCGGTACCGCCACCTGGGTACTACGGTACCGTCTTGGCACTCGCCATAACGGCCAGGTGCTGCGGCGTGAACTCACCATCGGAAACTACCCTGACATCTCCCTGCGCGAGGCTCGGGAACTGGCCAGCAAACACCGTGCTGCCATCGACACAGGCGGAGACCCGGCAACCAACAAGCAAGTCGGAAAAACCCAATTTCGTTCAGACTGGACCGTGCGAGAACTCGTGCGGGACTACCAGAACAAGATCCTGGTCGAGCCGCACTACGCGGCAAAGACGATTACCTACCGAAAGGCTGATTACAAGCAGGTCATTCTGCCCCAGCTCGGCCGACGATTGGTGTCCTCCATCACGTCCACAGACATCGTGGAAATGCTCGTGTCAGCAAACCGCAGTTGGACAATCAGCAAGCGCATTCTGACGTCAGCATCCATGGCCTTCGACCACGCTTGTGGCCAGATGCTGATTCCGGCCAACCCTTGCACAGGCATTCGCCTCTCTGCCGTCATGGGGCCACGCCCACAGGTACGCCAACGCATCATGCTGCAAGAGGATGAGCTCAGGGTCTTGTTGCCCGACATCGACATCATCGGCGTGGAGAACGGACTGGCCTTCCGCATCTTGCTCGCCACCTGCGTACGCGGCATCGAATTGGCCAGAGCGAAGAAGGAGCATCTGTTTCTGGATCGCGGGGTCTGGTGGATTCCAGACGAGTCGGTCAAAACGAGGAAAGGCTTTTTGGTTCCCATCGTCCCCACTGTCGCCGCCTGGTTCCAGTCGCTGATCAACCTGTCTGGCGAATCCATCTACTTGCTTCCTGCCCGCCAGGAACGGCGACGGCGCAATCATCACGGAGATACCCATGTCGGAACCACCACCCTATGGGCCGCCTTTCGACGCGCCTTTGATCGCCAAGAAATTCCCATCCGGCAATTTACGCCGCACGACACCCGATCAACCGCGAAAGGGCACCTACGGAACATGGGGATCTCCAGGGAAATCTCGGAGATCGCGCTGAACCATACGCTCAAGGGCATGGAGGCCATCTATGATGTCCGCGAAGAAATCCCAGAACGGCGACAGGCACTGACCATGTGGGCGGCGTTCCTCGTCGCCTGCGAGACCGGGGCCCCATCCCCCCAAGCGATTGAACCCACGATCAGCAACATCATTCAATTGAGAAAAGCAGCTGGAGCCCACAGTCATGGATAGGGGACAGCGCTCTGTCGCATCCGCTCTGGTCAGTCCGGATCATCGGGGTTGCATCATTTCACTTTCTAGGAGGATAAAGTATGATTAAGTATGAAATTCCACTGAGGTACAGCACTATGTCTACCATTGAACGCCTGACCGTCACGATGCCTGCCGAAATGGCAGCCACGCTCAAAAGCGCTGTCGATGCGGGTGAATATGCGTCCACCAGCGAAGTCATCCGCGAAGCCTTGCGTGACTGGTCCTTTAAACGTCAACTGATGCTGGATGAACTGGCGACGCTCAAACAGGATATCGACAAGGGGCTCGCAGATGTCGCGGCCGGCCGCGTCCATGAATTCAATGCGCAGCGCATTGCCGAGCGAGGGAGAAAGCTATTAGCCGCACGCTCTTCCTGACCGACCACGCAGAAGCCGACCTGTCGGAAATCTGGTCCTATGTCGCGGAGGATTCCAGCGAGGCCACGGCGAACCGCCTGATTGCCAAGCTGCAAGCCACCTGCGAAAAAATTCTGCCCTTCCCCGAAAGCCAGCCGGCACGTCCGCTCATCGCGCCAGGCATACGCGTGACCTTCCACGGTGCCTACGCAATCTACTACACGCATACCAGTGAGGCCGTCACCATCATCCGAGTCCTCCATGGGGCGCGTGACATCTGGCGGTTGGTTGCCGACGGGGGATTCCACTAGCTCCTTATAGGAGTGCTGCACCCTGATCACTTCGCAGGAAATTCCCATGAACGAACCTCTCTCCGAGGTCATCCGCATCCGGGTGACCCCGTCTCATGCTGCGCGCTTGGGCGAGGCCGCCGCATTGTCCGGACTGTCATTATCCAATTACGTTCGGCGCCGTCTGGCGGCTGATGACACCTTGCAGGAAGAACTGACACTGCTGCGCCAGGTTGTCGTCAGCCTGGATCAGCTGCGCGATACCCGTATCGCTGCTGTAGAAACCGTCCACCTGGTGCGGGCCATGGCCAAGCCAGAACAAATCGACCAGGCACAACGGAACCTGCAACGCTTGCGCTGATCTACAATGGTCAACGACAAGACCCGCCAAGGCTATGCGCAGTGCGCATCCTCAAACCGGCGGGTTACTCATTTCTGCTCTCCTATCCTAATTAGACCTGCACGGTCTATGTCTCATTCCTAGCCCAACTGCGGCTATCTGTCCCCCCCCCAGGAACCCCCTCATGCAAACCCTTCCCACCTTGCGGGCTGGGGCGCTGGCGTTCGCCTGCGCTCTGGCCCCGCTCGCCCACGCGGCCGATGCTGCCGATCTGCTCGTCGGCATTCCGCGCCTGGCCTGCGAAGCCACGCTGTGCCTGTCCTCCAGTCTGCGGCCGGGCGAATGCAGCCCGTCCCTGGAACACTATTTCGGCATCAAGAAGTTCAATCGCCACGGCCTAGACTGGGATGCAACGGTGGCCGCCCGTCGATCATTCCTGGGCCAGTGTCCAGCGGCTGCCGACCCTGGCATGCCCGAACGAGTGGAGGCAATTTCGCACGGGGCAGGCACATGCGATGCGGACTACCTGAACCGCGCCTATGCCGATATCGCCTACAAATGGCGCAAACGGGGCTACCGCTACGATGTCGCGACTGGCACCCAGGAGCCCGTCTACGAAGTCCACGCGCTGGATACAGTGACGCTCACCCAGTTGCCCACCTGGTGCGTGGCCTACAACGACCACGACTGGACCTATGAACTGTCCGTGCGCTACGTCGGCAAGCCCATGATGGGCGGGCATTGGGTCAAGGCCGAAGACTACGAAGCCACCCAGGCCCGCTGGGACGCCGACCATGGGGGCCAGTGGGCCCAGGGCTGGAACTTCTCGATGTCTGATCCCCGACAACGCAGTGGCCTTTGATGGTGGCCCTCCATGATTGCCGAACTGGCCACCCTGGCCCTGGCCTGTGCACCCAACATCCACCCCGTCACACTTGAGGCTCTGATCAACCATGAGTCTGGCGCCAGGCAGTACGCCATTGGCGTCAACCGCAAAGGTCACGCCCTTTCCCGCCAGCCCCAGGACCTGGAAGCGGCCCGCAAGGCCGCTGAAAACCTGATCACGCAGGGCATCGACTTCGATGCAGGCCTGGGTCAGATCAATGTGCGCAACTGGGCCTGGCTGGGGCTGGATAGCACCACGGTCTTTGATCCTTGCCGCAATCTGGCGGCTGCCCAGACGGTTTTGTCCGACTGCTACGCTCGGGCGTTGAATTCGCAGCGGCGCCAGCAGCAGGCCTTGCGGGCCGCCCTGTCCTGCTACAACACCGGCAATTTCCGGCGGGGCTTTGCCAACGGCTATGTGGGCAAGGTGCTGTCCCAGGCCGGGATCAAGGTGCCTGCGCTGAAACCTATGTCCACGGCAGCACCAGCACAGCCATCCGCCGACTCGACCAATCCGTCAGCGGCATCAGAGCCCGGCTCGGCACCATCATCGGACCAGGCGGCGGGCAGCAATCCTGAGCGTTCGGACCAGTCACCCCCACAGCAAGGCAAACACCCCGAATCCGACCGACAAGGCAGTCCAGACGGTTTCGCCGCTCACCCTGCAATGGACGGCTTTACGCAGCCGACACGCTGATCCTGCGACTGTGCCCCCTGCCACGGCACCCCACGCCAGGCCCTTCGCCTGGCTGGTTGGAGATCCGCGCCGGTTGAAAACTGACCCACTGGGGCAGCCACCAGCCTTCCCCACTAACCCACATCAAACATTACCCCAGCGCCCCCGCCGCGCCTGGGGCAGGAGTCATGCCATGCAGATATTGCAACGATTCAAGAACAAGGCACTTCAAGGACGATTTGCCCGCACCTTGGGGGCATTCTGGATACTGGCAGCAGTCCACCAGGAGGCATTTGCCCAATCGCTGGGCGGCCTGTCACGCGCCCGGACCACCCTGCAGACGCTGAAGGACAATCTGGACATCATCCTGCCCATTGCGGCGGTGATCATTGGCGTCATCATCTTCGTGCTGTATTCCGCCGAAGTGATGCGCAAGGACGACGCCATCCGCTGGGGCATCGGCGTGCTGCTGGCAGGCTCCGCTGCAGAACTGGTCGTACTGCTCTGGAAATAAGTCATGGCAGCGCACACCTCCGGTACATCTGCTGGCCACCTAAAACCCACCGACCAGACACCAGCCACACACCAGAATCCCAACACCTACCCTGTCTTCAAAGGCCTGGGGCGCAAGGCCACGTTCATGGGCATCCCCACCACCTTGATGCTCGGTACCTTTGCAGTCGTCGCCATCATCGCCATGACGGCAGGCTTGGCCTGGTGGGGGCTGCTCTTTGTGGTCATGCCGGCGCTCGCGATTGCCACCCGGGACGACGACAAAGCGCTCGACGTTCTGTGGCTGGAGATCAAAACTCGACGCCTGAACCGCAACCAGCACTTCTGGCAAGGGTCCAGCTATGCCCTACAGGGCTACCACCGTGACCGGCCCTGGCGCCGCCTCATTTCTCGAAGGAACCCCTCATGACCGCAGCCGCAGCTCTCGCCGTCGATAAACGGCTGGTTTCCCGCTACCTGCCCTATTCCCATCACGTCACCGATCAGATCATCGCCTGCGACAACTATGAATATCTGGCCGTCATCAAAGTGGCTGGACGGGCGCCAGACGCCTACGCCCAGGCGGAATTGAAAGAGTGGATCGAAGCCCTGCACAACGTGCTGCGCGGCCTGCCCATGGGGTCGTTGGGTCTGTACTCACATATCATCCGCCGCCGCGTCACGGAATACCCGGACAGCACCTTTGCCCAGCCCTTTGCCTCGTGGTTCGATGCGGCTTACCGGGCGACGTTCGACGCCTCGGGCTTGATGGTCAACGATCTGTACCTGACCGTCCTCATCCATCCGGTCGAAGACCCGGTACTTGGCACCTTCGCGAGCCTTGAGAAGGCCAACACCCAGCGCCTTGCGCACTGGCAGGCTGAATCTATCGAACGATTGACCAGCACCCTACGGGCGCTCACTGCTGGCCTGTATCGCTACGATCCCCAGATCCTGGGCATTGTGGATCGCCAGGGCCTAGCCTTTAGCGAAGCCGCCGAATTCCTGGGGTTCCTGCTCTCTGGTATTCACCGGCCCGTACCGATCAGCCGGGAACGCCTGCGCGAAACCCTGCCGCATGCCCGGCCGATCTTTGGACGGTACGGCGAACTGGGTGAACTGCGCACGGTCGCAAGGTCCCGGCTCTTTGGCATGATGGAATTGCGCGACTATCCGGAAACCACCAAACCCGGCCACCTGAATCGGCTGCTGGGCCTGCCGCATGAATTCGTGCTCACCCAGTCCTGGGGCAGCCACACGGGGGCCGCAGCCAAAAAACTGGTGAAGAAGCACCACAAGCTGCTGGTCGATTCGGGCGATGATTCGGCCAGCCAAGTGGCGCAACTCTCGGACGCCATGGATGACCTGACCTCGGCCCGGCTGGGGCTGGGTGACCACCATGCAACGATCCTCATCTATGGCGACACGGCCGAAGGCGTACGCCAAGCGCTGGCACAGACCGCCACGGCCTTGGCGGAAGACGCCGTAGGCCTTCGGCCACTGGATCGGGCCCTGGAGGCCGGCTTCTGGGCGCAGCTGCCGGGTAACTGGCACTGGCGGCCCCGGCCGGTACCG
Organism: Castellaniella sp. UC4447_H14; assembly: GCF_052978285.1. NCBI lineage: Bacteria > Pseudomonadati > Pseudomonadota > Betaproteobacteria > Burkholderiales > Alcaligenaceae > Castellaniella > Castellaniella sp. UC4447_H14. Next base: position 982,916 of record NZ_CM129666.1, read on the forward strand.
GTCACATCGTTCAACTTCCTGTGCTTTTCCAGCCTGCACAACCAGCTGACCGGCAAGCCTGCCGGAAACCCATGGGGACCGGCGGTGACGATGTTGAAGACCCAGACCGGATCACCCTTTTTCTTCAACTTTCACGCCTCTACTGAAGACCTGGACGAGACCGGCAAGCGGCGCCCCGGCAACACCATGATTATCGGCATGACGGGCACCGGCAAAACGGTACTGCAGGGGATGCTGCTCACCCAAGCGCAGAAGTTCGGCGCCACCTGCGTGGTCTGGGACAAAGACCAGGGCATGCAGGTACTCATCATGGCGTTGGGCGGGCGCTACTTCAATATCCGCCTGGGCGAAGCGACCGGCTGGAATCCGTTTCAGATGGAGCCCAGCAAGGGCAATATCGCTTTCATGGTGCGCCTGGTCGTGTACCTGGCCGAACGCCGGGGCGAAGCGGTCAGCACACGCCAGCGGGCCGACATCACCCAGGCCGTGCAGCAGCTGGTGACGCTCATCGACCGACCCGCCAGAACACTGTCCACCCTGAACACGCTGCTGCCCAACCCCTACAGCGAAGATGACTCGCACAGCACGATTCACGCGCGGCTCGCCCCCTGGTGCCAGGGTGGTGAATACGGCTGGGTATTCGACAACCCCAGCGACCATCTGGACCTGGAGACGACCGGCGACAAGCCCGCCATCTTCGGGTTCGACCTGACGGAACTCCTGGATGATGACGTAGTGCGCGGGGCGGCCACCCTGTATCTCAAGCATCGCATCGACACCCTGCACGATGGGCGGCGCATCATCAATCTGTATGACGAGTGTCAGCACCCCCTGAAGGACGCCCATTTTCAGGAGTCTATGCAGGACGCGAGCCGCACGATTCGCAAAAAGAATGGCGTGCTGGCCTTTGCCACCCAGGAACCCGGGGCCATCACCGAGAATCCTGTGGGGCCGTCGCTCGTGCAGCAGACCGCCACGCTCATCCTCTTGCCCAACCCCAAGGCGCGCGCCCGTGACTACATAGAAGGCTTCGGGCTCACAGCCGCAGAATTTGAACTCCTGCGCGGCCTGGGCGAAGCCAGCCGCAAATTCCTGGTCAAGCAGGGGGCGAGCGTCACCGTGGCCCAGCTGGACCTGTCGGGCTGCGAGGACGAACTGCTGGTGTTCTCAGGCAGTCCCGACATGGCGGAAATTGCGGAGCAGGCGGCTACCGAAGTGGGGTCCGATCCTGCTACCTGGCTGCCAGTGTATCTGGCCAGAGTCAGACAGACCCACCGCTAGGCAGTTCACGCCACTCTGACGCGCCTTACAGGCGGCCAGGATCATTTTCGTGATGCCACGAAGATGATCCATCCGCAGGCGCACCCATTCAAGGAAATCACACCATGAAGCATGAATCCCATGCTCAGGATCGGCTGCGCGCGGACCAATCACACAGTCGGCACCTGGAACAAACCCAACAGGATGACCGTCAAGAAGCGCGGGTTCACCAGCAAGACACCGCCTTCTATGAACGGCTGGGCCTGACAGGCCTGGAGGCCGACACCCCGGAACCATCCTTCTGCGTTTCGGTCTACCGCGAGCTCTGGACACCCGAAGATCGGGAGGCCGGGCAATTCAGCGAAGGCAGTGCGGAAGTTGAGCGCGAAACCGTCGATAGCGAAGAGCTGCAGCGCATCGGCCAGGACTACGGCCTGAATCTGGCTTCTGCCTCCGATCCCCGCCACACGCCCTATCTCTGGTTCTCATCCAGCACCCCGCGCGAGGATCGGGAGTATTTCGAGCAAGGTGTACACAAGTATTACAGCCTGCACATCCATGAAGTGGACGGCCACCGACCAGAACCGGCGGACATCCAGCGCATTGCCGATCTCATCGGTGTGCGCTTCGATCACCCTATGCAACTGGAGCCCCCGGCGCACGAACAGGAGGGCCCTGACCTATGTCTGTAATCCCCGCAAACCTGCACCGGCCACACTCGGCCGACGAAGCCATGGGCATGGCCTGGTGGAACATCCTGAAACCCGCAGAACGGGCGTACTGGCTTACAAAAGCTGGGCCCACCTGCAGCGTGGCTGATGCCTGGGCCGTCTTCAAGCGGCACCTGGTCAACCCCACCAACCCTTCCCCACCGGACACCCCATGAATCGACGACACTTCATTGCCGCCACCGGCGCCACCCTGCTGACCATCCTCGCCGGATGCAAGACGGAACCGGACGGGGAAAAGTTCGTGGGGTACTGGAAGTCGGACAAAGGCAACCATCCCGCACTGGTCCAGATCGAGCGCAACGGTGACAGCTTCCTTTTCAAAGAAACAGCCTGGAGCATTGTCGGAAACGTGGGGTACCGAACCCGCACCGTGCCCGCCGTCATCAAGGATGCTGATAACGTGCTGGTTGTCGCCGACACGCTCCACCTGGCATACGACGAAAAGCAGGACGCAATTGTCTCGGGCCGCATGACGGCTCACCGGATCACCGAAGCGCAATACCAAAGCACTATCAACGAGAAGTAATTCACCCCCGCGCGGCCCCCGCGCCACCATCAGGCCGACAGTCGTCCGCCTTCCGCATCCATCCCGGAGCCTTCCCCCATGACACGCTACAAGCTGCTTGCGGCGGGCATTGCCCTGTCCGCTGCCTTCATGAACCCCGTCCATGCCAGTGGCATCCCCACTGTCGATGCCGCCACCATCGCTCAACTGCAGGAGCAACTGCTGACCGCCCGAGACCAGTTAAAGAATCTGACCGACCAGCTGGCTACTGCCAAAAGCCAGTTGGCCGCCTTCACGCAGTCAAGCGGCTACGGTAACGTCGTGGGCAATTCGGACATCCGGAACCAACTGCGCGCGGCGCTCCCCTCCAGCGCCCAGGACCTATTGAACCGCTCGGGCAGTTCCAACCTGGACGGCGATGTGGGCCGCATCACCGATCAGGTGATGGGTCCAGTGAATTTCAGGGAAGACCGCCAGGAGTTGTCCAGACGTGCCCTGAACATCGAAGCCACATCCAAGGCCATGAGTGAACGGGCCTACGATTCGATGACCCGACGCTTGGCCAATGTGGATGCCCTGCAGGACAAGATCAACCAGACCAGCAACCCCAAGGAAATCGCGGAGCTGCAGGCCCGCATTCAAATCGAGCAGGCCAACATCCAAGCTGAGCAAACGCGAATTCAGCTTGCCTCCCAGCAGCTGGAAGCTGAACGCAACCTGCTGCAGGCACGGGCAGAGCATGTATACGGTGGCTGGTTTGGAAACACCAAAAAGGCTGGGGACACAGCCAACACAACCGAATAAGGCCACGCTATGCCAGGCCTGACACCCTCTATCAGCCCACCCACGGCACCCAGCGACATTGCGCAGTGGGTCATGACCCAAACTGAAAATGTCCTGAGCGATGCCGTCAACGGCCCCATGCAAGCCTTGTTCGAAGCCCTGATGCCGGTGATCGTTGTCGGCCTCACCCTGCAGTTCGTGGTCTACGCCTTTGCCCTCATGCACGGACAGGGCGGCATGACGGTCACCGAGTTCTTTCGCAAGGCCATCATGGTGGTGATCATCTCCATTTTCTTCGGTGCAGGAGGTCTCTATCAAACCGATATCGCCAAGGTCATGATTGCCTTGCCAGACGATGTCACTGAACTGGCCATGGGCACAGGCAATGTGGCCCAGGAGGTAGACAAGCTGCAGGCCGAAAGTAGCAAAACGTCGAACACCATGCTGGGCGCTGACGAAGACGGGGCCGTGCTGGGCTTCCTCCCCTCTACATGGAAGATCCTCGTCAGCATCCTGGCCACGCTGGTGCGCATCAATGCAGCCGTCCTGGGCAGCATCGTGATGGTCATCATTGTGGTCTGCAAGGTTGGAATGGCGCTGGTCGTGGCCGCTGGCCCGATCTTCATTGCTGCCACCCTGTTCGAGCCCACCAGGCAGCTATTCAACAGCTGGGTTTCCCAGGCCCTGAACTTCGTATTCCTGGCGCTCCTGGCTGGCCTTATCTTCGGTCTGATGCTGCAAATGAACATCCAGCTGATTCGCATGATTGCGGACCAGATCAGAGCAGGTGACCAGGATATCCTGTCGCTCTTTGGCGCCCAGATGCTGGTCGGAGTCGCCAGCCTGGTCATCATGATCATGCTTCCCGGTCTGGCCGCAGGCCTGTCCAATGGCTTCGGGGCCCGTCTGGGTATCGGTTCCGCTGCCCACGGTGCCTTCTCGGTGCTGCGCCTCCGCAACATGCTGCGCCCGCGCGCCAAGTAATCCTCCCGTCGATCTTCTAATCTCCACAGATCCAGAAATCGCCCGCCTTCTCTGATCCGCCTGCCGGCATCCCCGGCAGTACAGGAGCTCTCACCCATGAAATCCCTTATCGCCGCCCTGGCGCTCGCCGGGCTGCTGGCTGGTTGCGCCTTTCACGCGCCCCGGCCCCCACAGCCGGCCGACTCGCCCCGTGTGCCGGTCAACGCCACACCCCCTTCGTTTGATGGAGCCTGACCATGGCCGACACGCTGAAATCCGAAGACATCGCGGCCTACCTGGAGCGTTCCCGGGGCCTGGAGCGCGATCACCTGGGCGAACTCATCACCAGCCGCAAACGGGCCTGGCAGGTGGCCCTAGGCGCGGGCATCCTGGCACTGGCTGCGGTGGGCGCGGTGCTGGGCCTCACGCCCTTAAAGCAGCCGCCCGAAATGTATGTGGTGCGCGTGGACGACGCCACCGGCAGCATCGAGCATGTCAGCCGCCTGGGCCAGCCGCTGGAAGACTACGGCCAGCGCATCGCCAAGTATTTCCTGAACAGCTATGTGCTGAACTGCGAAGGCTACAGCTGGCAGACGATCCAGGAGCAATTCGACACCTGCGCCCTGCTGTCCTCGCCACCCATCCAGACGGCCTACGGCAAGCGCTTTGAGGGCCCAGAGGCCGTCACAACCCGTCTGGGCACCCAGGGCACGGTAGATGTGCAGGTGCATTCCATTACGCTCGGGGCCAATCAGGCCGCCATTGTGCGGTTCTCGAAAACGGAACGCGACGTGAACACGGGCGAAGTGACCAAGGTGCGCCACCTGATTGCCACCATGGCCTATCAGTACGCCGATGTGCCGCTCACCGAAACCGTGGCCCGGCGCAACCCGCTGGACTTTCAGGTGACGCGCTACGACCTGGCGGCCGACCTTTCGCGGTAACCGCACCCTGCATCTGAAGGAAATCCCATGTTTGACTGCCTCCCCAGTCGCCGGGCATTTACCCTGGCGCTGTGCCTGGTGCTGCCCGCCAGTGCCCTGGCCCTGGAAAACCCGCGATCCTCGCGCCTGGACCACCGCGTGCGCTATGTGAACTACAACGCGGCCGACGTAATCCAGCTGGACGCCGTGATCGGCGTGGCCACCCACATCGTGCTGGCCCCCGGCGAACGCTATGTCTATCACGTCTTTGGCGACAGCCAGGCCTATGCCTTCACCTACAAGGACAATCACCTGTTCTTCAAGCCCACGGCTGAAGACGCGAACACCAACCTGATCGTGGTGACCGACCAACGGGACTACAGCTTTCGGCTGTCCTACAACGACAGCCGCAGCGCCCCAGCCCTCTACAAGCTCGTCATCCGCTACCCAGAGGTCGAAGCCCGCAGGCGCGACGAAGCCGCTCAGAAGGCCGCTATCGAACGATCCCTGAAAACGGCCCCCATTAGTATCAATTGGCTCGCCTACACCCGTAGCGGCAATGCCGCCATCGCCCCGGTACACGCCTGGGACGATGGCCGCCAGACCTGGCTGCAGTTTGCCCCCGGTGCTGACATTCCCGCCGTCTACCGGGTGACACCCGACGGGCAGGAAGTGATTACCAACTTCCACATGGCTGACGACCGCACCATGGTGCTGCATCAGACATCGGCCCTATGGCATCTACGCCTGGGTGACTTGGTGCTGGCCATCTATAACGAAACCTACGGCGCGACGCCACCACCGACGCACACCGGGACCACATCGCCCGCCGTGCAGCGCCGGGTGAAGGAAACCCCAGCAAGGAATCTCCCATGAACGACGAACAAGCTCACCCGAAGCTGGAGCGAGAGCCCCTGGACCTGGAGACCACGGGGCGCAGCGCCCCGCGCGGCGCTCGGGCCTTTCTGTGGCTCACCATCCTGATTGCTGTGGCAGTCGCCGCTGGCGTGCTGCTCAAGGCCTGGGGGCGCGACACCGAAAAGGCCAGCAATACGGGTCTGGAGGCAGACCAGAGCGGCATCACCAACCGCCTGAAAGCACCCAAGGTCGAACGCCCGACGCCGGCATCCAAACCCGAGACACCGCCACTGGCGGCAGCGCCGAACCGCACCATCTATGTGCCGCCACCCCTGCCTGCGGCACCGCCGCCGGTCGATGAAGTCGCCCAGCGACGTTTGGCCAGCCCCCTGAACACTGTAGCGACGGATGGCGCGGCACCCGGCAGCGGGGCCAGCGGAACTGGTGGCCCCCTGGCAGACGCTGGTCCTCTGGCCGACAGGCTGCGGCCGCTGGAATTAGCGCCGTCCGTTGCAGGCCAACTGGGTGACCGCAATTTCCTGCTCACCCAGGGCACGATGATCGACTGCACGCTGCAGACCAAGCTCGTCAGCACCCAGGCGGGCCTCTTGACGTGCCTGGCCACCCACGACGTGATGAGCGCGAACGGCCAGGTAAAGCTCATCGACGCAGGCACCAAATTCACGGGCTATCAATCCGGCGGCATTGTGCAGGGCCAGGCCCGCGCCTTTGTCACCTGGAACCGGCTGGAGACCCCGGCAGGCGTGATCGTCAATCTGGGGTCACCTGGCACCGGCCCCTTGGGTGAAGCGGGCCTGGATGGCCATATCGACAACCATTTCTGGGAACGCTTCGGTAACGCCATTCTGTTGTCGCTCGTGGGCGACTTCGGCAGCTGGGCGGCCAATCAGGGGCAGTCCGGCAGCAACAACATCCGCTTTGACAACACCCGTGAAGGCAGCCAGGAGGTCGTGGCCAAGATCCTGGAGAAGTCGCTCGACATCCCTCCCACCCTCTACAAGAACCAGGGCACGCGCATCGGCATCATGGTGGCGCGCGACCTGGATTTCAGCCAAGTCTATGACCTTGAAACCATCCCCTGAGCCGCTGCCCTTTGATCGGGCGATTGCGGTCAAGACCTTCCTGCGGCCGCTGGCCACGCAACTGGAAGACCCCGCCGTCACGGAAATCGCCATCGTGCGACCGGGCGAACTCTATACCCGCGTGCGTGGTGCCTGGCAGTTGCATGATTGCGCGGCGCTGACCTACCCCCACCTGGAGGCCCTGGCCACAGCCTTCGCCGCCTACAACCACATGGCCCGCGCCCCGATCCTATCGGTCCTGCTGCCCGGCGGCGAACGCGGGCAGATCGTGCAGCCCCCGGCCTGCCTGGATGGAACGATGGCCATCAACATCCGCAAACACACCCAGGCCGCCTTTACGCTCGACGAGTTGCAGGCACAGGGGGCCTTCGATTCAGTGGCGGACACAGCGGCCGCGCATGCTGCAGGCAGCTTGTCGGCCGCAGACCAGCAGCTGATGGCCCTCAAATCAGCAGGCGATATCCCGGCTTTCCTCACCATCGCCATTCTGGCTCGCAAGAACCTGGTCGTGGCCGGGGCCACGGGGTCGGGCAAGACGACCTTCGCCCGGTCCCTAATTGACCGGGTGCCCGTCGACGAACGACTCATCACCATCGAAGACGTACACGAGCTCATCTTGCCGCGCCACCGCAACTGCATCCACCTAATGTATGGCGACACACGCGGCCGGGTCTCAGCTACCGATAGCCTGGCCGCCTGCATGCGGCTATCCCCGGATCGAATCTTCCTCGCAGAACTGCGCGGCCCGGAGACCTGGGATTACCTGGCGGCTCTGAACACTGGCCATCCGGGGTCGGTCACCACCACCCATGCCAACAGCGCAGCCGATACGTTTGACCGCCTGGCTGTGCTCATCAAACAGTCGCCCACAGGCGGCAATCTGGACCTGGCGACCATCCAGGCCTTTCTGCTCCAGACCGTGGACATCGTGCTGTATTTCGAGCGGTTCCGACTGAAGGAACTGTGGTTCGAGCCGCAACGACACGGACCCGGATAAAGCGGCCATAGGCCCCTACGCCCTGACCGGCCGATTGCCTGTTGGCCATCTACATCAGCTCCCACGCGGGCAATTCTGCCCTTTCGTCATCCATGGCCATGCAGCCTCGTCTGCTGGCCACTGGCCACCCCCCCCCCTGTACCCGTGTGAGGCGCTGCACACGACCAGGCAGGCCTTGTACGGGCTTGTCTGGAACATTTGTCATGACTACATCCACGCGCCTGCCCTTTCACAACGACAGCAACCTGCTACGCCTGTCAGCCGCTATGCAGCGTGCCCAGCAAAAGGCCCAACAAGCCCTTGCCGCCGCCGCTGAAAAGGAAGCCCACACCCCGGCCCCCTTGATCGTACCTGGCATCAATGAGGCCGCCCGCGCCATTCCGAACTACATCGCCCGCAGCGCCATCTTCGCCCCTGTGCGCCGAGGATGGCGGCCCCTGCACGATGACACCGTCTTTTTGCAGGGCACCAATATTCTGCTCAAAGGCTCGGGCAAGCAGCTGACCGAGGACCACGCAGACATCTGGATGCACGCCATGTACCTGCAGACCACGGCATTACTGGGTGAGGCCCCCACTATCAACCGTGCGGATTTCCTGCGCGGCATAGGCAGACCCACCGGGGGTAGCGCTTATGAATGGTTGCACGAGGGCATGAAGGACCTGGCACGCTTCACCTTGTGCATCGAGGCACGGCGCAAGAATGGCACGGTCAAATACAGCTACGGCAACCATCCATCGACCCGTGTGCTGGCCATGATCGGCGGCTTCGATTACGACGAACACACCAGCAGCTACACGATCTATGCCGATCCCCGCTGGGCGCAGATCTTCAGCAACCGGGAATACGCCTTGGTGGATTGGCCCAAGCGTCTGCAGATGCGCCACGACCTGTCCAAAAGCCTGCAACGCCTGATCGGCACATCGGCCGACACGCAGCAAAAATACAGCCTGGAGATCCTGAAAGAACGTGCCCAGTACACCGGCCGCATGCGCGATTTTCGCACCACGCTGGAACGCAGCTTGGCCGAACTGGGGGCCCTGGAGGTGATCGCAGAACCCCGGATCGAGGCTGCCACCCGAGGTCATGAACAGGCGGTCTGGACCCGACTGGATCGCTGAATATCCGTCGGCATAGCATCGCTCCTAGCGGTCGGAACGGCCCAAAACAGACCGCAGATTGGTCAATAAATGACCGATTTTCGCCTGTGGATAAGTTCCTTTTACCGTCGTCATAACATCGCGCCTGCATCGTCATAGCATCGCGGGTTTTCGTCATAGCATCGCGCTTTATCGTCATAACATCGCGCCTGATTTTTGGAAACCCGCATGGATAGGCGATTTCCAGCCATCGAAACGCCTTCTACCTTTCTTCTACCTTATTTCTACCAGTAAGACCTGTGGATAAGTCCACCTGCCATCAGCCTTGATCGCTCCATCCCCAGGCCATCTCAACTCGCCATGCTGCGCAGCCGCTTGAGCGGCTGCATCGGTCAGCAGGGAATCAACACTCACCCTGTCGGCCGCACATCACCCCTTCCCCATCATCGCCCTGAACCTGCAGGGCCAAGGAGTTCTCATGTCCCAGAACCCGTACGCAAACCTGGACACCCGCATCCTCGCCATCGCCCACCGCGCCGCCCGTGAAGGCATCGGTGCCCTGAGCCTGGGCGAAGCGCTCACCGCCGCCCTGGTGCTGGATCGAGGCGACTGGCTGCAGGAACGCGGCTACAGCATCGCCGACGCCCTGGATCGCATCGGCGACTGGGCCGCTCGCATCCCGGTGGTTGCCCGGCAGTTCCAGACGGAGCTTGCCCAGGCCCGGCTGCGCTTTTCGTTCGAGATCGTGCCGCGTGAAGGCGACGGCGAAGGCTACCTGCTGCGCCTGCTCGATCACAACCAGGAGGTCGGCTGCGGTCATTTTCCGGCTCGCGGCCAGTCCGTGCGCTTTGCCGATGACCAGTCCGCCTATGACGAGGCCCACGCAGCAGGCCTGGCCTGGCTGGAAGGCAAGCAGGCGGCCGCACTGCCTGCGCTGCACCACTGATTTTCATCCTCAAGGAACCCATGACCAACAACCACGCTCCACCCGATCCCATCGCCCGCTACCGCGCAGTGCTGGACACCCTGGACCCGCGCCTACGCCTGGCCGCCAAGCTGCGGGCCCTCTTTCCGCTCATCGAACCCCAGGTAGCCGCTGGCGTCCCGCACGCGGCCATCATGGACGACCTGGCAAAGGCCGGCCTACCCGTGGTGCGCAACACCTACATCACGGCGCTGCGCCGTTGGCGTCGCGCCAAGAGATTGGCAGCAGCAGAAAAAGCCCAGGACCAAGACACACCCCCACCAGTGCAGCCTGCATCACCCACCGCACTCGACCCACCCGCACCGCCACCGCTGGATGCAATCCAGGGGCGCCCCAACCGCATCCAGACGCCAGGTGACCTACGCAAGATCCGCAACATGCGCATCGACCTGGAGGCCCTGCGCCGTGAAGGCTTGGCCAATCGCGCCAAAGCCACCGATGACACCCCAAACACCCAAGACAAGGAATGACCTCATGAAAGTCGCAGTCCTGAACTACACCGGATCGGTCGGCAAGACCGTCGTCGCCTCCCACCTGCTCGCCCCCCGCATGAACGGCGCTCAGATCTTCGCCGTGGAATCCACCAACGAAACTGGCGCTGATCTGGGCCTGGAAGTCGATCAGTTGCGTGGCGAACATTTCGGCCGACTCTTTCGAGAACTGCTCACCCGAGACGATGCCATCGTGGACGTGGGGGCCAGCAATATCGAGGACTTTCTGACGCACATGATGCGCTACGAAGGGGCGCACGAAGAAATGAACTACTTCGTACTGCCCGTCATCAATACCGGCAAAGCCCAACGCGAGACGATCAAGACCGTGGCTGCCCTGGCGGAACTGGGCGTAGACCCTGACCGGGTACGCATCCTCTTCAATCGGGTTGAAACCAGCGTCGAAGAGGAATTCCCCTCGATCCTCGCCTATGCCGCCAAGACCGGCGAAGTACAGGCGAATCCAGCCGCAGCCGTTTACGAGAACGAAGTCTTTGAGCTGCTGGCCGACCTGCGCACCACACTCGCAGACGTGCTGGCCGACCAGACGGACTACCGGGCCCTCTTGAAGGCTGCCGACCGCAGCGACCACGCGCGGATTTCCCAGCTGAGCAACCGGCACGCCTTGCGCGCCCTGGCCCAGCCCGTGGACCGGCAGATGAATGCAGCCTTTACAGCACTTTTTGCCTGACCCCATGCCATGGACTCAACTCAGCCCCCAGGCCTGGCCACAGGCCATGCCCGCACGAAGCTCGATCTGCTCTACCACGACGTACTGGGCGAGGTCGCGGGCCTTGTGGATCGACTCGAGGCCACGGCCCAGACGCTGGCTACCGCGCAAACGCGGCTGCAAGCAACGGCCGATACCCAGCAGGTCCTGCCCCAGCACCTGGCCCGGCAGCTTACTACCACCCTGGAAGCCACCGCCAAGCCCATTCACCAGCAGCACGAGCAAGCCATCCAGGCCATGCTGGACGGCGCAGGCACCCAGCTGGAGCATCACAGCCAGGAATCAGCCCACACGGCCAGGATAGTTCAGCAGGCCGCCCGGCGCATGACGCTCATCGCCATCGCTCTGGGGGGCGCAGCCGGAGTGCTGGGTGGGCTGCTGGCAGGTCTGGCCCTGGGCCAGTGGCTGATCCCCTGACTTCACGAAGGCCATCATGTCCACTCTGATTTCCCCCATCACCCGGCGGCGGATTGCCGCCTTTTCCCTGGCACTCTTTCCCGTCGGCGCCTGGATGACGGCCGCCACCTACGGCAGCGGCATCGCCTGGCATGACTGGAATCGAAAAATGGCCTGGCACTTCGTGAAGCTCACCCCAGCCTACCCGCTACTCTACGGGGCGCTGGGTGTGGGCCTGGTGCTGGCGCTCGGCCTGATTCTGTTCGTCGGCCGCACGGCCAAAACCGAAGGCTTCGAGGGTGCCGCCTATAAGCGTTTCGTGCGCGGCACCCGCATGACCACGGCCAAACACCTGGCAAAGCTCTGCACGGAACCTGGCAAGCAACAGATCGACGTGGCCGGCATTCCCATGCCGACTGCCAACGAAAATCTGCACCTACTGGTGAGCGGCGCCACAGGCTCCGGCAAATCGGTCCTGCTGCGCAACATGGCGGCCTCCGTGCTGGCACGGTCCCTCAGTCGCCAGCCCAGCCAGACACCCACACGCAACGACCGCATGATCGTGATCGACCCCAATGGCGACCTGCTCAGTAAATTCTGGCAACCGAGCGACGTAATCCTGAACCCCTACGACGCCAGAAGCGAAGGCTGGTCGTTCTTCAATGAAGTACGCGCTGACTACGACTGGAAGCGCCTGGCGCATTCCCTGGTACCCATGAGTCAGGACAAGAACGCTGAGGAATGGAACGATTTCGGGCGGCTGCTGCTGCGTGAAACCGCCAGAAAGCTGTACCAACTGCAAGGCACCGAGGCCAGCGTCATGGATCTGTTTCGCCTGTGCACCATCGAAGACCCCAAGGTGCTGAAGCAGTTCCTGGACGGCACCCTGGCGGAATCTCTGTTCGTCGGCTCCAGCGAGGCCAGCAAGGCGCTGTCGTCGGCCCGGTTCGTGCTTTCGAATAAGCTCTCCGAACACACCAGCATGAAACCTGGCCCCTTCTCCATCCGGGACTGGTTGGACAAGCCTGACGGCGGAAACCTGTACATCAACTGGCGCGAAGACATGATGAGCTCCATGCGGCCCCTGGTGTCCTCCTGGGCTGACGTCTTCATCACGTCGATCCTATCCATGCCTGAAGGTACCGGCAGACGCTGGTGGCTCTTCATCGACGAACTGGCCAGCTTGGAGGCCCTGCCGTCACTGGAAGCGGGCCTCACCAAAGGCCGCAAGAATGGGTTGCGCATCATCGCGGGCTTGCAGAGCACGTCACAGCTGGAACACCTATACGGACGCACCATGGCCACCACCATCCGGGCCAGCTTTCGGAACCTGGTCGTGCTGGGTGGATCGCGCACCGACCCGCAAACCGCCCACGACATGAGCGAAAGCCTTGGCAAACACGAGGTCGAGCGGCCAAAATACAGCGTCAGCCGCAGTGTCGATCATCGGAATACGTCGGATAATATGGATCGGACGATGGAGGATGTCGTGACGGCAGCGCAAATTCAGGCGCTGCCGGTACTCGAAGGATATGTGGCTCTGGCAGGGGATTTGGCTGTGGCCAGGGCGGCACTGTCACTACAGCATGGTGGAGGACATGTCACACCTTTCGAAGACGGGAAATGACTGCAATCAGCCAAAAGCAGTCACTTGGTACTGCGATCTCCATTTCTCTTGGAATAAGGCTTCCCTCCCCTTTTGCCAATACACAATTGCTGCCGCTGATGCTCAAGAGAGGGCACAGCAGCATTATCTCTACCGAACATAAGGAAAGCTTGTGCCCGATCTTACTCGCCCGTTTCTCGTGGTCTATGTAGTGTGGCACCCCCGTTTTAATCAGGGCCCCACGATCGCGGAGGCGATTCGTGGTCACTTCCGTCGGGACTTATATGAGAATGTCGCGGGTGGGATAGGCCTCAGCGTTATCTTTCGCTCATTACCACCACCGGGCGATACGGTGCCACTCGAAGTTGACGTTAACGAAGCATATGCGACAGCCGTCATTATCTTGGCTGACGACGTACTTGCTGCAGACCCTCATTGGGTTGCATACGCACGCAAGCTCGGAGAACAAGCTGAAATGACTGGGTTACACGCCAGGGTATTTCCAGTGTCGGTAGATCGAGAGGTTCTTGCGTCGCTTAACATGGCAGAGCAGGCACTGCGATGGGACTCGTGGGATGGCGACTTGGCAGCGCGAACTGGGCGGCTTATCAGTGAGCTGACCTACGAGTTCTGCCGAATGCTTCGACACTTCCTAGCATGCCTAGAGCGACCCGATAAGGATGAGGCCACACTCGAGGCATACCTCCGAAAAGTTCAGATCTTCCTGAGCCACTCGAAGCATGATGACACGGGAGAGCAAACCGCCGAGTTGATACGGGATCGCCTCCAAGCTGGGCACGGCCTCGCAAGCTTCTTCGATGTGCATGATATCCCTGCCGGGTTACGCTTCCACACCGTATTGTTATCACAGGTTCGGGTTAGCGCAATGGTTGCGGTGCATACTGACACCTACTCATCTCGCGAGTGGTGCCGCAGGGAAATCATTGAGGCGAAGCGCCATAACGTCCCTCTAGTTGTTGCCGACTGCATCAGCGACCTCGATGAGCGGGGGTTTCCGTATCTGGGGAACGTCCCGGTAGTTCGCCTCGACCCCGAGGGGCCAAATCGGATCGACGTAGTGATCGCAAGGTTACTCGACGAGGTTCTAAAAGACTTTCTCTGGCGTTGTCGGACCAACATTTCGACCGAGATTGCAGGTCCCGCGATCTTTTTCATCCCGAGACCACCCGAACTGATCACGTTAGCTATGCTACCCCCCAAGACTGATGTACCAGCCCCAATTATCGTTTATCCCAATCCGCCTCTGAGCAAAGAGGAGGAACGTCTTTTTTTCGAGATTGCGCCGCACGTTCAACTTCGCAGCCTAACAGAGTGGCTATCGGGGACCCAGCGATGAGCTATCAAGAAGCTTTACAGGAACATGTGATCGCGATCTCGGCGTCTGAGGGCCCTGACATGACCTACCTCGGATTAAGCGTAGAGCACTTGAAAGACGCGATGACAGAGCTTGCGCGACATCTCCTCGCGCTTGGTGCACAGCTCAACTATGGTGGTGATCTTCGAGCAGGTGGTTTCAGCGAGCTTCTCTTTGAGCTCGTACAGCGGCATAGGCGAGATGTTGTCGATGAAGGTTCACCGGTGGGGATATCCGACTTCTTAGCGTGGCCTGTGCACCTCCGAATACCATTTTCAGATGTGAAACGAGCATCAGATGCGCTAGTGGGCACAGCCGAGCTCATTTGCCTTGATCGGAAAGGTGCGCGCATGTCTCTGCAGGCTCGCCGTCAGATCCAGGAACGAGAGCCTTCCGCTGCGGAATGGGCCGATGGCCTTGCTGCGATGCGCCACACTGTTCAAACTGAAAGCCACGCACGCATCGTATTAGGTGGACGTGTTGAAAATTTCATGGGTTCTATGCCAGGTGTTGCCGAAGAATCTCTCCTCTCACTTAATTTTGGCACCCCACTATTCGTGCTAGGAGGCTTTGGCGGTTGTGCCCGTGATATCGCTGAAACGCTGGGGCTGGTAGCCCCGTGGGCGTCTTCTCACCGAAAATGGGCCGAGCGCACGCGCTTTTCTCACTTTGGCCCTGATAGCCTCAGGAACGGACTCACCGAGTCTGAGAACCGAATCCTGGCTAAGACTCCTCACATCGACCAGGCAATTGTTTTAATCTTGAAGGGCCTTATGAGTGTTGACATTTAGACACAATTAGCGCTATGGTGTTTCATGTACTCGTCGAATGCGTGAGGAGAGCCACATGGCGAAAGATATCAAGAACGTTTTCATTTCCCACATTCACGAAGATGATGCCGGTCTCGAGAAGCTAAAATCGCTCCTTAAAAAGAATGGCCTGACCATTCGGGACTCATCGATCAACTCGTCAAACCCGAACAACGCAAAGGATCCGGATTACATCAAGTCGTCAATCCTTGCACCCCAGATCGACTGGGCCGGAACGCTGCTCGTATATGTCTCTCCTGACACTAAAGGTAGCGAGTGGGTGAATTGGGAAATCGAATATGCGGCTAAGAATGACAAACGCATCGTGGGCGTTTGGGAACACGGCTCAAAAGAATGTGAGCTTCCTTCTGCTCTGAAAGAATATGCTGACGCAGTAGTCGGCTGGAATGGAACATCCATCATTGATGCCATAAATGGCAAGGACGGCTGGGAAAGGCCCGACGGCCAGCCTTGCGATCCAGTGCCAATCAAACGACATCTTTGCTGAGGTGGCGCTTGAGACTTTATTCCTATGTGGTTCGCTATGATAGCGGCTTTGCACCCAATCCTTTTGGTAGTTTCTGTACACTCGCGACCTGCAAAGCATCGATTCGTAGAAGCGCTAAAGTCGGCGACTGGCTAGTCGGTTCCGGCAGTAACGCTAAGGCTGTGCTCCGAGGAGGATATCTAGTCTACGCAATGCGCGTCACGGAGGCGATGGGTTTCCAAGCGTATAACGATGACCCCAGATTCTCAAAAAAGAAACCATATCGACGAGGAAGTAGAAAGCAAAGCTGTGGAGACAACATTTATTTTCACGATGCCACTTGCACAAAATGGCTGCAACGAGATTCCTTTCACAGCAACAAAGATGGGGGCCTTCATCCCAAACATATGAGAATTGATACCGGATCTGATCGCGTTTTGATCAGCGATGACTACGTCTATTTTGGCGGATATGGTCCGGCAATCCCGAAGCACCTACGCAATTTTCACGGCTTGGATGTTTGCAAATCAGGTAGAGGCTATTACGCCTTCGAGAATCAGGAGCTAATTGCGCAGTTTGTCCATTGGATACGCTCTCTAGGTATGAGCAATTATCAAGGCGCCCCATTTGAATGGAGAATGCTTCGTGGCCAATGAAAAAAACCCCTCCAGCGGCTCTGTGGCGTTAGCTGAATATGCGGCTGACGTGCTACCTACTGATATTCTGCCGCCAGATGATATCAATCGCGCACTAATGGGACTCTACGGTGAAGTCGGCGGAATCATGTCGTCGGCCAAGAAGCATGTCAGGGAAGGCGCCGCGTACCCAGAGTTCAAGCGAGCGGCAGAAGAAGAATTTGGCGATACTCTATGGTACTTCAATGCTGTGTGTAGACGCGCAGCCGTGCCTCTAGACCAGGTCTTTGCCGAGGCTGCTACCGGATCCTCATTTACGACGACCTGCTCAGCGAGCGATGCCACCCCCGGCAGCGTGGCGCACGTCGCGACTCCGACCGATGCTAAGAACATCGACGCGTCCTTATTCAATTTAGGTTTATGTGCAGCCGAACTATTACGACAACCTCAAAAATTGCGGAATGAAGGACGATTAAAGCTTGTTGAATTCGCGCAATCGTACCTTAGAGCACTTCATTCTTCAAACCTAATATTCGCGGATGTTGTACGGAGGAATGTTTCGAAGACTCGTAACGCCTTCATGGAGCCGAACCTGGATGAGCTTCCAACTTTCGATGACGAATTCAACGAGGAGGAACGTCTACCGAATGATTTCAGAATAAGAATAAGCCAGAGAAATGCTGGCAGGAGTTATCTTCAATGGAATGGTGTCTTCATCGGAGACCCCCTGACCGACAACGTTGGTGATCCTGATGGCTACCGCTTTCATGATGTCTTTCATTTGGCGAATTCAGCCATACTTCATTGGTCACCAGTGTTTCGAGCTTTAATAAAACAAAAGCGCAAAAGTAAGGGCCGTTTTGATGAGGAACAAGATAGCGGCCGCGCAATCGTTGTGGAGGAAGGCCTGACTGCATGGATTTTTATGAGAGCCAAGGAGCTCCACTACTTTGAAGGTCAGAAAAAAGTGTCGCTCGATATTCTAAAAACGATTGAAGAATTCACGTCCGGCTACGAAGTTTCTAGATGTCCAGCGAAGCTGTGGGAGCGAACTATCCTTAGTGGTTATGCTGTATTCCGCCAAATTCGTGACGCTGGCGGCGGCTGGGTTATTGGGAATCGTACAACAAGAACGATCTATTATGAGCCTCTATGACTGAAACAAAACCACATATATTTGTTGAGCACGTCGCAGCCGCGAAATTCAAAAACTGCTTCAATCCATATGCTGACAAGTGCCCTGTCTACGATTCTGAAGACGCCCCAACAGAGAGAGCAAGCACCCTGTCTCGATTGATCAAGTGTGCTGAAACCAGCGAGGTCGATGCCATCTGGGTAGGCCGTGATCTTGGTTATCGCGGTGGGCGCCGTACGGGGTTAGCACTTACGGACGATGTTCACGTAGCCCCGCATCTCGCCAGATGGGGGTTAGTGGCTAAGAGGCCGACGGTTGGCGCAGCAGTGGCCGAGCGTACTGCAGCAGTGATCTGGCAGATGCTAAATCAGACGCAGTCAAACGTCTTCTTGTGGAATGTATTTCCGCTTCATCCCCACGAACCGGGGAAACCGTTCAGCAATCGCCAACACAACGCTTTGGAACGGAGGTTCGGGGAGGAGGCTCTCGCGGCTCTTATTGGGCTCTTACACCCCAGACGCATTGTTTGCATCGGCAACAATGCATACGCCGCGCTTAGCCGGTTTCAAGGCGCGATCCAGACTGTGGCCGTTCGACACCCCAGTTATGGGGGCCAAAAGCAGTTCATCGCGCAAATTAGTACGCTATATGGAATCAAGGCTGGCGACCAACGTACACTTTTTTAGGTTTATCTTTCTATTGTCCTCGTTGGCAACGGGCTACACCGGCTGCGGCCTGAACGGCCGTGCAGTGCCGTTACCAGCCATCCACAGTTCCTGTGGAAAACCCTGTGTAATCCTTCTGCCCTTCCTCCCAACAGCCAGCACCGGTGCGCCTTTCGCGCCTGCTGGCTGATCTTTTACCATCCCCTACTTCCCGGAGCACCCATGATCTCGCATAGCCAGATCTACAGGGCCCGTGCGGCCCTCGCCACCCACTACTATGCCGACCAAGCCGATGACTATTACAGCCGAGACGGCAGCGCCGCGACATGGCAAGGCGAAGGCGCTCGTCGCCTGGGTGCAGTCGGGACCATCGACCCTGCCCGCTTCAAGTCTATGCTGCAAGGTAATTTTGGCCACGGTATTACAGCCAGTCAATCCGTGCGCAAAGGCGCCAAGGCCCGCGCAGCGCTGGATCTGACCTTCGGCGCCCCAAAAAGCATCACGCTGCAGGCCCTGATCGGTGGCGACGAGCGCCTGATCCAGGCAAACGATGACGCCGTGGCCACGGCCCTAACCTACGTTGAGCAGCATCTGGCCATGGGCCGCAGGAAGGAAAACGGCAAATCGCAGGTGGTACACACCGGCAATCTCATCATCGCCAAGTTTCGCCACGAGACGGCCCGCCCTACAGAAGACGCGGCACCAGATCCACATCTGCACGTTCACGCGCTACTGATGAACCTGACCCAACGGGCCGATGGCCAGTGGGTGGCGCTTTCCAATGAACAGATCTTCCAGTTGCCGCGAGTGACGGACGCCATCTACCAAGCAACGCTGGAGCGCAATGTCCGGGCGCTGGGCTATGCCGTGCGCCACGAGAAGAATCATATCGAGCTTGCGCACATCAGCCGGGAACAGATCGAGTTCTTCAGCAAGCGCAGCGCCGGGATCACCGCAGAGTTGGCCGCACGCGGGACCAGCCGTGATCAGGCCCCGCACGCCTTACGTCAGGGCATCACCCTCGCCCACCGGCAGCAGAAGGCCCAGGCGTACAGCCGGGCCGAATTGCAGCAGGAATGGCGAGAAGCGGCCCACACCATCGGCATGCGATTTGACCAGGAGGGCCTGAAGGCGACCCTGCAGCCGTTGCGCGAAACCGGCAAGGCATCCGACCTGGTCGCCCAGGCATCGCTCGATTGGGCGATCCAGCACCTGACGGAACGTGAATCCGTCATGCCGCTGGCCGACCTACTGCAAGGCGCCGTGCGCCATGCCGGCGGTCACACCGACGTCACTGCCATTCAGACCGTCATCCAGGCCCGCGTGCAGGCCAGCATCCTCATCCAGGAAGCACCGCACTACCGCAGTACCCAGGACATGAAGGGTACGCCCATGACCCGCGAGGGCTGGGCCGCCGAAGTCGTGCGCCTGCGCGGGGCCTCGCAGGAATCCGCGCTGCAACTCGTCGATCAGGCCATCACCCAGGGCCGGCTCTTGATGGAAAGCCCACGCTACGCCACGCGCAAGGCCTATGAGGCAGAATCCTGCATCCTGGCGGCTGAAGCAAATGGCCGCCGTGCCTGGCGGGCTCCCATCGCCAGCACCGTGGCAGGAGCAGGGCTGGATTCTCGGCTGACCCCAGGCCAACGCGAAGCCGTGATGTTGATTGCCAGCGACACCGATCAGATCAGCGGCATCCAGGGCCTAGCTGGTACGGGTAAATCCTTTGCCCTGCAAAATGCCCAGGCCATCCTGCAGCAACAGGGCCATCATCTGGCAGCACTCGCCCCCTACGGTGGTATGGTTCGAAATCTCCGCAAGGACGGCGTACCGGCCAACACCGTGGCCTCGGTCCTTGCCGCCCGCGACAAACGGCCCTTCACCAGCCAGCTGGGCCCACAGACCGTGGTGGTGATCGACGAGGCCGGTGTCGTGCCCGTGCGCCAGATGGACAAGCTCCTGGCGCTCATCCAGCCCACCGGCGCGAAGGTGGTGCTGCTGGGCGATACGGCCCAGACCAAGGCTATCGAGGCAGGCCGCGCCTTTGCCATGCTGCAGGAACACGGCATGAAGACCGTACTCATGGGCGACATCCAGCGCCAGAGATCCGAACGGCTACGCCATGCCGTGCAGCTGGCAGCCCGTGGCGAGGCCAGCCGCTCCCTGCCGCTGCTCGACCGCGTGCTGACCATCCCAGATCAGTTCAGTGTCGATGAGCATGGCCAGAAGACACGCGACAGCTCCGCCCGGTATGAGGCCATCGCCCAGGCCTATACGGCGCTGCCTGCCGCTCAGCAAACTGGCACAATTGTCGTCACCGGTACCAACGCCTCGCGCCAGGCGATCAATGCCCGCATCCGTGCCCTGCTCGGCCTGGAGGGAAAAGGCCAGCGCTGCCAGCTGCTGACCCGCCACGAGACCACACGCGCCGAACGCAGTGTCGCCCGGTATTACACCGTGGGCGATATCGTCGTACCGGAGCGCGATTACCAGTGCGGCCTGAAGCGTGGTGAACTGTACCGGGTGACCGGTATCCCACGCCATGACCGCATCACGGTGCAAGCGGTGAATACTGTCGCGTCAAAACCTGAGCCCATCGAGCTCATTCCCCGTACCATGGGCAGGCTCTCGGTCTATCACCTGAACGAATCCGAACTATCCGTGGGCGACCAGGTGCGCATCACCCGCAACGATGCCCAGCATGACCTGGTCAACGGCCAGCTGGCGCAGGTCGTCGCCATTGAAGCCAGCACCGTCACCATCGAGACCGGCGGCCGCCATATCGACCTGCCCACCGACCGGCCGCTGCACCTGGACTATGCCTACACGACCACCGCGCATAGCGCCCAAGGCCTGACCTGTGACCGCGTGCTGTACAACGCGGAAAGCTTCAGCCGCACCACGGCCCAGGATACCTACTACGTCAGCATCTCGCGCGAACGGCATGAGATCATGGTGTTCACGGATGATGCCGATAAGCTGCCGGAACGGGTGAATCGGCTGGGGGCCAAGGGGCTGGCGCATGACATTGCCGGACCGCATCCTGGGCTGCCAATTCATAGCACAGGGAAGGCAGAGATTCAGCCTGCAGAACCGGATCAGGAACTGGCTTGGTAGTCAGCTACGACCTGACTGCCTATTCCAGGAAGCCTCCGCTGTCATTGACAGCCAGGCGATAACTTGAGAAAATGCTTCCAACGCAATAGCTGGTGCGCCCAAAAGGGCAAAAGCGTTGACTACCACGCAAGTGGTTCCGCCCAGTGCGGAGGCAACAGATTCCAGACTACGGGGCCCCACTTGTTGGGGCCTTCGCTTTTCTGACATCCTCAGCACCTACCTAGGCCTTCGTGGCCGCTCGCCCCGAAGCACGCTACCCAGAAGCACATTGAATCCTACTTTTCCCTTGCTCGGGTCGGGCTTGGCTGCGCTGAGTGCATACGCGCTTTGCACAACCAGCAGAACACTATCCCGCCCGCGTTCCTTCCACGCCTTTACATTGAAGAACACAGCATACCGAATGGACTGGCCGTCCACCGTCGGCAAGTCCACCGTCACATAGTTGTCATCCTTGGCAAAGCCACAACGCCGCATCCCCAACGTTCGAACGATCTTGGGGAGTTCCCGAGAAAGCTGATATCGTTCCAAGCAAAACGTGCGCGTCTCACGGTCATCAGCATAATGGTCGCTCGGGTCATCATCACCCTCGACCTTGCGGGTGAAGCAGTGCATGCCAAACCCCACATGAACCAGAACCACCCGTGCAGGCAATCCCCTCCTTGCCTCCAGGGCGACTTCATACCTGAAGGGATGCAGGTGGCTCAGCCCGAACACATGGCCGCCCCCATCCACATGGGGCTTCCAGCGCATGATGCCTGCATTCCAATTAACTGACACGAAGGACCAATTCCAGGTTGTGGACCAGCGCAAAGGATACAGGCTCGGGATCAATCCGGACAATCAGTCATCATGCCTCACGGTGATCCTGTCAAGACCATCAGGCCATATCCCAAGTGACCACAGTCTGTCGCCATAATGCCCCGATGTCGCACCACGTTTGCCTTCACTGCGCACTCAGTCTGTCATCCTGTCGCCTTATTTTTGTATCTTGCCTATATCCCTGATGTACCCGAAACGCCTCTGAAATGAAATTTCTTGCCCCATTCAGAATGTCTACGCCCCATTTGGCCACGGGTGTGGCCGCTATCTACCTTGGTGGATCAATGGCTTGCACTCTCCGCGTGCCCTATTCGTCCTACATCCCCGAAATCGACCATTTCCCGACAAGCCATTGATCCACCAAGCCTTTCCCCACCCCGCCAGGGGTGCGTCATGTGTGGGACGTTTAAGGCCACAAATGAGCGCAGCGAATTTGGGGGCTGAACGGCCCAGCCTGACCGGGAACCGGGCAGGCAGCGTCACAGCGCAGGGCCCCAGGCGAAGCCTGGGAACAGGGCCAACCATCAGCACCAAGCAAATGACACAGGACACACAGGACACAACCAAGCAACGCCAGGGCAAGCCATCAGAAGGCAGCAACAGAACCCGGTAGACCATCAGTATCATCAGCCCAGAACGCAACCAGGCCCGGACAAGGCCGGGCCGATGTGCAATGCTGAGTCTGGCCAGGGTCACCCGGCCAGGATCGTCCGATCCATCAGAACGGAATATCTGGTTCCTCCGGCGCGGCGGCGCCAGCCGCTGAGGCCGAGGCCTGCCCACTACGTCCTTTCGCCCGGCCTGCCGCCGTCTTCGCTTCCCTCGCCTGCCCATCGTCCCGACCGCCCAGCATCTGCATCTGCTCGGCAATGATCTCGGTGCTGTAGCGGTCGCCTCCGCTGTCCTTGTCCTGCCACTTGCGGGTCTTCAGCCGCCATTCCACGAAGACAGCGCGGCCCTTTTTCAGATATCTACCCGCGATTTCGGCCAGGCGGCCGTAAAACACGATGCGGTGCCATTCGGTCTCTTCGCGGCGCTCGCCGCTGGCCTTGTCGCGCCAGGTGCTGGTCGTGGCAATCGACACGTGGCAATCGACACGTTGCAGACGGCAGCGCCGTCAGGCGTGTAGCGGATTTCCGGGTCCTTACCCAGGTTGCCGATGAGGGTGGCGCGGTTCAGTGATGCCATGGTGATGCTCCTACGATGAAAGTCGGAGGTGATGCCCCAGGTCGGAATCCAGCCTAGGACAGGAAAGCCGATCAGACCTGATTCAATTCATCCAGGTGGCGGATCACGTCCCTGGCGGCCCATTGCGCGTTACCCGTGAGCTGCCGTACCCAGGCGCTGCGTGTGGGGCTCCAGCGGAAGCCGTGGCGCTTGAGCACGTCGCGGGTATCTTTGGCCGGTTTGCCGTCAAACAGAAACATGGCGCGGTTTTCCTGCGGGTCTTCGCGATAGGTGTAGCCGTCGCCCTCCCGTTCGGTCTCGGTGAGCTCAGCCGCGCGCTGCAGCTCCTTGATACGGGCCATGATGCGGTGGATATTGGCGTTGTTGTTCTGCAGCTGGAACGGGGCAAAGCCGGTGCGATTGGCATAGTCCGGGGTCACGAGCTCGCGGGCGCGTTCTTCGTAGGTCAGGCCGGATTCCACCAGGGCGGCCACCTGAGCATCTGCTCCAGCCTTGGCATGGCGGCGCAAAATGGCATTGATGGCCTTCATGGTTTCCTGAATGGCCTGCAGGCTGGCCAGCTTCGTCTGTAGCTTCTCGATAGCGGCCGGGTCGTCGCTGGAAATGCCGCCTTTGCCGACGGCTGCGGCCTTGTCGGCGTAGTGGTTGGCCTTCTTCTGCCACTCGAAGGATCTTTCAAAGCTGCGGCTGATGCGTTCCCGATACCGGCGGTCGGATCGTTCGGAATGGTGCCCCACCAGGATGGGCTGCCCCATGGGGATGACGTCGGCCATCCGGCTGGTCTGGGCTGCTACTGCATCCGATTGCTGTGCCGCCTGCCCTGCACGTTCCTGATACCGGGCCTTGCGGGCTGCCTGCTTGGCTTCGTAGGTGTTCATGGTTTTCTCCAAAACAAGGGTTGAACTGCCTTTTCAGCTGACCGAATCCGAAGATTCTTGAGCCGGAACGTAAATCCGCTGTGTGGGGTCTACGCCGGCTTTCCGGTCTTGCCGCCGTCTTCCGTGAGTTCCGTCGCCGTGCCGATCTGGACCACGCAGCGCCGAGCGGAAAGGGGCAGGCACGCAAGCCGCAGCCCGAAGGAGAACGAAGAGAACTGCAGGGACCGGGTGAGTACCTGGCAAAGCGCACCCCTTGCAGGGAGAAGCGAAAGTGGTACACGTCGGTGGTTTAGGCGGCGGGAGTCACGGAAGACGGGATCACGGCCCGACCAGGCGATGACCCCACACGGCAGCCGCGCGGCGAGCGCCCCTCAGCCCCGCCCTTTTGGGGCTCTGACTGGGCTACGCCCATCACCTCGCAGTAATCCATGCCACCGGCACCAACGACAAGGCCGACCGGGGCCCCCTGACCCGGTCGGCCTTGCTGGTTTGAGACCCCGCTTTCCCCGGCCCCTGACGCGCGACCCCAGGCGCACGGCAGGGGCCGGCTGACGGCCACCTGCATGATCAGCCGATCATGCCAACTGACCGCCTGCGGCAAAGCAGGACGGACTCCCCGCCCTGCCCTGATGCCCGCCTACACCTGCCCGCGTTCGGCCAATGAGGCCGTCCCGGTCCCGCTCACCACGATGTGATCCAGAAGCCGCACATCAATCAGCGCCAGTGCCTGCTTCAACTGCCGCGTCAGGTTCAGATCGGCAGCGCTGGGCTCTGCAATCCCTGAAGGATGGTTATGCGCCATCATCAGCGCGGCGGCGTTCAGGCGTAGGGCCGTCTTCACGATCTCGCGCGGGTAGATGCTGGCCTGGCTCAACGTGCCCATCGCCTGCTCAAGGTATCGGATGGGCTTCAGCTGCGAATCCAGATACAGAAACGCGGCGCATTCATGCCCCAGGCCTGCCAGCTTGGATTGAAAGAATCTTGCCACATAGCCGGGACGCGCCATGACATCGTCGGTGGCAATCAGGCTTTCGGCTGCGACACGCCCCGCAGCCAGCACCTGGTCATCAGTGGCAGGTTTGTAACGGCCGCTGGGGCCGCGCACGAAGAGCGTGTGTGCGTCGTTCATGTTGTCATAGCTCAGTGCGGCTTGGCTGTTTGCGTTCATGGGTGCTTTCTCCTTTCGGGGTTAACCGGCTACCGGGGCCGAAGATTCCGAGCCTTTCGTAGGTTTTGCGGTGTCCGCAGTACTACGTCTGGCCCGGAGTGCCTCCGTTGCCGTGAGTTCGTCGCCTTGTCGTGCTGGATCACGAAGGGACGACCGAAAACGGGCGGGCACGCAAGCCGCAGCCCGTAGGAGAACGAAGAGAGACGAAGGGACCGGGTGAGTACCCGGCAACGCGCACCCCTTGCAGGAAGGAATGCAGTGATACAGTCGGCGTTTTGGGCGGCGAACTCAGGGCAATGGCTGCCTGCGCCGTGGAGATGGACTGCGGATGCCGGCCGCGCGGCTGAGCGCTGCTACCGGCCGGAGGGCGGTCTGATGAAAATCAACTCTCCGCAGAGGGAACCGTTGCATCCTATGGGACGATTTACCACGACAGAGGATTGTCTCCACTGTCAGCATGGGCCTTACCTATTTTTGCCGCTGCAAAGTGACCTCCTTTTGAGCCTGCAAAACTTTGGGGGGCCAGGTACTCTTGATGTATGCAAGCACAGCCCTGATTTCCTCGTCAGACAGGATGTCTTTATAAGCTGGCATATCGCTCTTATAGCCCTGAGGCGCGGTCTTTCCCGGGACAAGGCCATTTGTCACGATATCGATCAGGATTCTGTCGGGATGGTGCCAGGTGTGGCCCGTTTTGTCGTGTGGCGGCGCGGGCAGCCTGCCGCTAGGCAGACGCTCACGCCAGTTGGGTTGTCCTTGTAGCTCAGCACCATGACAGGCCGCACAGCTGTTGGCATAGATAGCCTTACCCTGTACCACAAGCGCCTGATCCGCAGGATCAATGAATGCTGCGCCTGACGGCTGCATCGTACTGTAAAGTGCAGCGCCAGCGCCGATGATGACGACACTGATCGCTCCAAAGGTCAGTATTTTCTTTAGCATCTAGGTGTAATAACTCAGCTGACCTTCACCTTGCCGACCATACCCGCTTCCATGTGACCAGGCACGAGACAGGCGAAATCAACGGTACCCGCCTGGTCGAACCGCCACACCAGGCCACCGCGCTTGCCCGGACCCAGGGTGATCATATTGGGCTCGGCGTGCTTCATGCCCGGCATTTTCCGCATTTCGGCTGCGTGCCCCTTCAGATCGGCAATAGATCCAATCACCATTTCATGGGGAATCTTCCCTGTGTTTTTTATAAAGAAGCGGACAGTCTCGCCGACCTTGACCTGAACGTCGCTCGGCGTAAACCGCATGGAGTCATCCATCGTAAGTTCGATGGTGCGCGTGACTTCGGCGGGGTCTCCCGGCTGTCCAATCAGTGAGACTTTGGTCATGGTGGACATGTCGTGACCAGGCATACCATGCGCGGGCGCTCCATGACCTCCAGTATGACTGCCGGCAGCAAGCGAGAGGGTAGGTAGCACGCTTAGCGCGAGGAGGGTCAAGGTCTTTTTCATCATAAATACTCTCTTGGAGATGGTTGAATTTGACGGCTGGTTCAAGCCGCCCATATATAAAAGCAAGATCAAAAGCGGAAACTCAAGCCAGCCACGAAGCGGGTTTCCTGCTTGGGCTCACCCTCTGCCCGTGCGTAGTCCGCCGTCTTGCCGAATTTACTGGACCATTCCACGCCTACATAGGGGACGAACTGACGCGTGATTTCATATTTGAGGCGCAAACCCGCTGTTCCATCGCTCACGCCACTGCCGATACCTCGGCGTTCATCATTCTTGCCATAGACGTTGGTTTCTACGCTCGGCTGGAGATAGAGCTTCTGAGTCAGCAAGATGTCGTAGCTCGTCTTTAGCCACAGCGCAGTGCGCCCGCTGGGACCGACGTAGGCTGTGGCGTCCACATCAAACCAGTAGGGCGCAAGTCCCTTGAAGCCAAGGGCCAGCCATTGCCGGTTCGGCTCTCCTCGCCCGTGGTCAAAGCGAACCCCCAGCTCCGTATCCCAGAAGGTGGCGACCGCGTGGCGCCAGAGCAGTTGCGTCTTGGATTCTCTCAGATGGCCGCTCGCGACTTCTCCTTCGGCCTTGATCACCGCGCGGTTATAGGTACTGCCATACCAGGCCTCCCCTTCGTAGGCGGCCCACTCATTGCCTCGAGCTCTGACATACTCCAATCGATCGAAGCTCACCGAGCCAAAGTTGTGCATATCCGACATCATCAGTGCCTCAGAGGGCGGCAGCGCATATTTGCCTGCGTTACGCACATAACCATCGGAGTAGACGTTGGGGTCGCGGGCATCAGATGGGGCCAAGCCGCCCTGCATCTGCATGGCACCGTGATCCATCTCGCCACTACCCTGGCCCATCGCACTCATATCGTGAGCGGCGGCCGGGACCATGGCCTTGTCCGAATTGGCCCGTTCCTGTGCAGCCTTTGCGGCGTCATGGCCCTGTGCCTGTGGCATGCCAGACCCATGGCTCGTGCCGGACATGTTCATCAAACTGTGGCCCACGCCCGAAGCCTTCGTCGGTACGCTGGCTTTGGGTGGCTCCATGGTGTGGGCGGCATGGTTCGCCTGTGCATGGGCAAACAGGGGTGCTGCGCTTAGGGTGGCGATTGCAGCGATGACGAGTGTCTTCTTTAATGAAGGATTCATAGAATGGATGCCTGAGAAGTCGGTTGCTTTCTTCATGCCACCACCACTTCGCGAAACATCCCCGCATCCATGTGCAGCATCAGGTGACAGTGCCAAGCCCAACGCCCCAGCGCGTCAGCGGTAACCAAAAAACTGATACGCTGGGCTGGTTGCACGGGAATCGTGTGGCGTCGCACCTGGAACTGCCCGTCGGGCGCCTCCAACTCGCTCCACATGCCGTGTAGGTGCATGGGGTGCGTCATCATGGTGTCGTTGTGCAGAATGACTCTGACCCGCTCGCCGTAGCGAAAATGCACTGGCGTCGATTTTCCATATTCCACGCCGTCGAATGACCAAGCGTATCGTTCCATGTTTCCGGTCAAATGAAGCTCGATCTCGCGCTCGGCACCACGCGGATCCATCGGGCCATCCACGGTGTGCAAGTCGGAGAGCGTGAGCACCCGTCGCCCGTTATTGCGAAGCCCGATTCCGGGGTCATCCAGATTGGTACGCGGCATATCCACGTGCATATCGGTGCTTGCGCCGTATTCGGTCCTCGCATGACGTACCCGTGTACTTGCACCCGTCGCAGCCATCGCACCGTGATCCATGCCGACCATGCCTGCGTGATCCACGCCCTGCATGCCGGGCATGCTGCCATGGCTCATCCCGGTCATAGCACCGTGATCCATAGCGGGCATAGAAGGTTGACCAGCTGCCCCGTGATTCATCCCAGCCATGCTCCCGCCCATCGCACCCATCATGTCGGCCATGGTGAGCCACTCGACGCGATCCAGAGCGGGCACCGGCGCTTCGAGACCGGCATGTGTGGCAAGCGTGCCGCGCGCATAACCCGTGCGGTCCATAGCCTGCGCAAAGACGGTGTACGCGTCGTCCTTGGGCTGCACCAGCACATCGTAGGTTTCCCCCGGGCCAAAGCGGAACTCGTCAACCGTGACCGGCTCCACATTGACGCCATCTGCCTGCACGATGGTCAGCCCAAGACCCGGGATGCGCACATCATAGAAAGTGTTGGCCGCACCGTTGATAAAGCGCAGTCGGATCTGCTCTCCGGGCCGAAAGAGCCCTGTCCAGTTGCCTGCAGGCGTTGTGCCGTTCATCAGGTAGGTCAGCACGTTCGCGGACAGGTCGGCCAGATCCGTGGGGCTCATACGCATCTCGCTCCACATCTTGCGCTTGTCCACCGCTGCCTTCAGACCCGTCTGGAACACGTCGCGAAAGAAGTCCACGGCGGTGGGCTGGTTGTAGTTGTAGTAATCGCCTTGAGTTTTGAGATTGGCGAGCACTCGCATCGGATCTGTGTCGGTCCAGTCCGATAGTTGAACGACATACTCGCGATCTGCACGGATCGGGTCGGCTTGCGCGGGGTCGATGATGATTGCGCCGTAGACGCCCGTCGCCTCCTGCATGCCCGAGTGCGAGTGATACCAGTACGTGCCATTTTGCTGTACCTGAAATCGATACACGAAGGTCGCGCCAGGTGGAATACCGGCAAAGCTGATACCTGGCACGCCGTCCATCTGGAACGGCAGGATGATGCCGTGCCAATGAATGGAAGTGACTTCCTTCAGGCGATTTTTGACGCGGATTGTGACCGTATCGCCTTCTCGCCAACGCAGCGTGGGTGCGGGCAGCGACCCGTTGACCGTAGTCGCTATGCGCGGGTTGCCCGTGAAATTCACCGGCGACTCGCCGATTTCGAGATTGAATTCGGTGCCACTGAGTACCGCTGCCGGGCCAGTACCTGTTGTACCCGAACCTAACCCTGTGGCCCGAGTAAACGGCGACAGGCCCAGCAGCACGCCACCGGCTACAAGACCTTGAACGAAGCGACGGCGAGGCATAGCGGTGAAGGGGGAGGTGGCCAGTGAAAGTGGGTGTTTCACGCGAGAGAGTCCTGTGGTTAATTATCCAAATAACTGTGCTCGCTGATTAGATTGATTCAATTGGGTTTGATCCGTCCGAGCGTGACATCCGACACTTTAATCAAGTGCGGTTGTCAGCAAGGTGACGGCCAGATTACTTTTTTGTAATCATTTGGTCTGAGGCGGTAACTCCCCATACTCTCTTTCCTGTAATTGAAAGGCATCCACCTTGCGCCGTTTCTCGTCCAATACTTAACGACCTCGCAGCGACAAAAGAGGTATCGGATTGGGCAGCACATGATGTATTGAATGAATGCTTTTCGTTAGAGGTGGCAGCTTGCCGTCTTCATGTGACGAAACGGTAATGAAACAGTCATCGGCGAGTAACCTGCCGGACTGTAAAGTGGTGGACATGCAGTTTTACTGCTCCACCTCAATCAACCAGAAACGAAGGAAGTTAATATGAAGGTTACCATCACCCTCGCCGCTATTGTGCTCAGCCTCACCACTGCGAGTTTGACGTACGCTGAAGAGCCATACTATCCGATAAGTGACGCAACGAGCGTCAGCAGCACCATAACCCGTGCACAGATACTTTCCAAGCTACAGGTAGCAGAAGCGGTGGGTGAGCTCCAGCTCAGTCAACAGCCGTACTATCCGCTGGATATCACACGGAGTACGAAAACCCGTGCACAGGTACTTTCCGAGCTACAGATAGTGGAAGCATCAGGCGAGCTCCAATCGGGTCCGTTGCCATACTATCCGGGCGCCGTTTCCTGATCGCGATAATTAAAAGACGGGAGCCCGCGAGGTGAGCCAACTTTGCGGGCTTCTCGATGTGTCAACAAATGAAGCATGGATGCGTCTGTTAATCACTTGTCAGGAGTACCAGCGCAGAAATGCAGCACTCGAAAGCGCCACAATCGCAAGGCCAGTCAGTGCTCTCCAGGTGAATACCGCACGTGGATCTGTACGAATTGCCCCTTCGCGAAGCGAGATGAAGATAAGCACGCAAGCGCTTACGGCGGAGACTGCCTTTACTGCGAGCGCTACAATCGCGACGCCGTGGAGCGTAGGGAGTTGTCCGTAAAAGTGCAGACTCACAAGTCCGAACAACAGGCCACTTATGATCTGGATAGACCAGCCAACGAGCGCAAACCATAGTGCGTTACGCAACTGCAGGCGTCCAGAGACGATTGGGTAGAGAGGGCTGGCAAGAACGAATACCGCGCCAAAGTTGTGCACCACTTGGGTGAGTGCATAGAAGAGATTCTGCCCGTTCATCGCCTCTACCCGACGTGCACGTTCACGCAGGCTTTTGCACCGGTCTGGATGTGGGCTCGGTTGGCTACATCGACACAGACGGTGTGCTCGCCCGCAGGAAGATCTAGCCCTTGGAGGGTGAAGTTTCCGTGCAGCTGGCGCGTTTGCCCCACCTGCTCTCCATCCACATAGACGTGCAGGTGATCGACCTCGGGACCTGGCGACGCTTGGTAGCTAAACGAATCCGAGCCCGCTACCTTCAGCGTCACTGCGGGCGGCGCGCTTGCTACCACGCCCGAGGAGGCGACGGCGGGCAAAGCCAGCAGTGCCAGGATCGACGAGGACAGCACAACGAGAAAGGCTGAAACTTTAGTGGGCATCATGTCAATTCCATCGACCAAGTTCGGCATGTTGATTTTACAGACGGCAGGCATCAGCACCCGGCATAGCCGACACAAGGACAGGGCATTACAATTTTGTAATCACACTGTCATGTGCGCGACAGCAGTACTGCACTAAAGTTCCCCGTTGGGCGGCACCTTCAGCAGGGAGGTTCGCATCGTGGCAAAAACCTGTGGTTTTGAGGAGTTACCCCATGAAACTACTTGTGGTCGAAGACGAGACTAAGACAGGGGATTATCTAAAGCAGGGGCTGGAGGAATCGGGATTCGTTGTCGATCTGGTGCGATCAGGGCTGGATGGTCATCATCTTGCGTTGACGAGTCCCTACGATCTCATCATCTTGGATGTGATGCTGCCGGATATTGACGGCTGGCGAATTGTTCAGGCGCTGCGAGGGGCAAAATCTTCCACTCCGGTACTTTTTCTCACCGCACGAGATAGTGTGGAGGACCGGGTAAAGGGACTTGAGCTTGGCGCCGATGATTATCTGGTGAAGCCTTTCGCATTTTCCGAGCTTCTCGCCCGGGTGCGCACTTTGCTGCGGCGAAGCGCGGTCCCAATATTAGATCACTTGCAGGTCGCAGATCTTATACTCGATATTCCTCGGCGCAGGGCTGAGCGCCAAAATGTGCGCATCGACCTGACGAACAAGGAATTCGCACTGCTGGAGCTTCTAGTACGCCGGCAAGGCGAAGTATTACCGCGTTCGTTGATTGCCTCCCAGGTTTGGGACATGAATTTCGACAGCGAGACCAATGTCATCGATGTAGCAGTGCGTCGATTGCGAGCGAAGATCGATGACAATTTCGAACCTAAATTGATCCACACAGTGCGCGGTATGGGCTATATCCTAGACACGAATCAGACGGACTGACCGATGAGGCAGCGACCCGCATCTCTGGCATTGCGACTTACGGTCTACATTGGGACCACCATCACGGTTATCCTGCTCGCCTTTGGCTGGGTCATAGAACGGTCGATCAATGCTCACTTTATTCAACAGGACGTCGATGAGCTCCAGGCGGTTGTGCAAGCGCTTAAGCACACGCTCTCAACCCTTCCACCCCATTTGGGCCCCACTGAACTGAGAGCACGATTCTCCGACGCAGTTTCGGGCCACCATAACGCTCAATACCGCGTTGCATGGGACGCGGGTGCTCAGATTTATGCGACACCAGGCCCTGACCTCACTCCATTCACTCGTACTGTTGCGCCGGTCGACAAGATCACGATCGATACCCTCAGCCTTTGGCAAGCTCACGGGCAGACGCTACGCGGCGCTGTGCTTCAATTTACATCCGATACGCTCCCCAAGCCCAGCAGACTGACTATTACTGTGGCAACCGATGTCGACTTCCATGTACATTACTTGGAGAGCATGCACAACTATCTGCGCCTTGTCACAGCAGCCGCCTGTCTTATTGCCATCCTCGCCATTTGGTTCGCGGTGTACCAAGGTCATGCGCCGCTACGGCGTATCAGCCGTGAAATGCAGAAAATTGGGTCCAACCAGATGCATGTGCGGTTAGCGCCGGACGCCTTGCCTGCCGAACTGGTGGAGCTTGCCACTTCCTTTAACGCAATGCTGGACCGGCTCGAAGGGGTGTTTCGCCGTCTGTCAGAGTTCTCGGACGACATTGCGCACGAACTTCGCACCCCGATCACGAACCTGAAGACCCAGACCGAGGTGGCGTTGTCCCAAGCGCGCAGCGTCGGGCAGTACCGTGAAGTCCTCTACTCCAACCTGGAGGAGTATGAGCGCATGGCGAAGATGGTGGGCGACATGCTGTTTCTGGCTCAGACAGACAATCACTTGCTCAAGCCAGAATTGGTGAAAATCGACCTGGAGGCCGAAACCCGCCTCCTCTTCGATTACTTTGGCGCCTGGGCGGAAGAGCGAGAAGTGCATCTGGAAGTCGCCGGCAAGCCGACCTGCATGCTTGGAGACAGGCTGATGATCCGCCGCGCATTGAGCAATCTTTTATCAAATGCTATCCGCTATACACCAGCAAAGCGTAGTGTCATCGTTACCCTTTCAGCGACCTCTCACAACGCTTGTCTGCGAATACAGAATCCTGGGCCAGTCATACCCACCGAGCACATCACTCACATATTCGAGCGGTTCTATCGACCAGATGCTTCTCGACGGCGTAGTGGAGAAGGTGCTGGTCTAGGTTTGGCGATCGCAAGATCCATCGCAGAGGCTCATGGTGGAAGTATCCGTGCCACATCCACCGTAGAAGTAACCACGTTTGAAATCCTGGTCCCTCTGACGAGGTGCTGATTCCTATCATAACTGCACACTGGAACCGTGCCGTCGTCGCGTGGTGAGACTACGACCACCCGGATGCCCGCGTCAAAACGGTCTAGCCGTGACACTGCGCGAGCTGAGGCGCATCGAGCGCACGCTGTTCATCTTGGACTGGTGGCAAAGCGTCGAACTGCGCTGTCTCGTCCATGCCGGGCAAAATAGAGGTGAAGCACACATCACACTGGCCCGCGCTGTGTTCTTCAACCGACTAGGGAAACCCGCTACCACGGCTTTAATCAGCAGCGCTACCGAACTGGCGGTCTCAACTTGGTAACAGCCCGCCGGCGTTGTGCTGTGGAATACGGTCTATCTGGAACGGGCTGCACATGCGCTGCGTGGCCACGACCACGCCATCGATGAGGCGCTCTTGCGGTACCTATCGCCGTTGAGCTAGGAACACATCAATCTGACCAGCAATTACCTCTGGCGCAGCACCGCCCGACTGAATCCACGACCGAGTTGCAACCGCGAGGCAGAAGAGTCGTGAGAACATGTTCCCTATACGAGCAAATCTCGCCGTCCTGTAGCCCTTTGATGCGTCTCATCGCACCGCGCACCGTCCCGGCCGCCATCCTTCATGCACAATGACGCATCTTGACTTCACACAGGACTAGGCGTGAAGAATCGGAGCTGGGCATTCTGCGAAAATAGAATGGAACCAAGAGTTTGCCCTGCTGTCATAGTTCATTCATTCCACACGGAGATTGGCCCATGAAATGCCCAGTATGTCAGGACACGGATCTCACCATGTCCTCGCGCCAGAACATCGAAATCGACTACTGCCCAAAATGCCGTGGTGTCTGGCTGGATCGCGGTGAGCTCGACAAGCTGATCGAACGCAGTACCGAAGAAGCTGCCGCCCAGACACGCACGACGGCATCGCAAACACATCCACGGCAGCACCACGACGATTCGCGCGGATACGACAACCGACGCAAACACAAGTCATTCTGGCACGATATTTTTGACTAACTCATTTATAATTGCGCAGCAACAAGGGGAGTAGCTTACTTCCGCGGCGTCGTCAATACGGTCTCATGTCTCTGGCAGAGATCCGGCGCCCGGGCAGCGATACGCTGCAAGCCAGACCTTGCCTGTCAGGGCAAGGCACGTCTACTCTCTTCGACTGGCCTGACCCTTAAATGGTTCAGGCCTTTTGTTTTCATGCCAAAGCACGCACTGGAATCGAGCTGCACGGTACGAAGCGACAGCCCCGGACCAAGACAGGGTTTTCCGACCACACCTGCATCCGGAGAAACGAATGCTCGAATTATTTCAAACGCTCAGTTGGGCCGCCGTCTTCCAGATCATCCTGATTGACATTCTGCTAGGTGGCGACAACGCGGTTGTCATCGCATTAGCCTGCCGCAACCTACAGCCCCGACAACGCCTGCAGGGAATCCTATGGGGCACAGTCGGCGCCATCGGACTGCGTGTCGTGCTCATTGCCTTTGCACTGACACTGCTGACTATCCCATTTCTAAAGATTGCAGGCGCGCTGCTGCTGCTGTGGATCGGCGTGAAATTGCTGCTCCCGGACCCAGGAGCACACGACAAGGTTGCAGGCGGAGCGTCGATTCTGGCTGCCGTGAAGACCATCCTCGTGGCGGATGTGGTGATGAGTTTGGACAACGTCATTGCAATCGCTGGCGCTGCGCAGAGTGCGCGTGCCGACCACCAGATTGGGCTGATCGTCTTCGGACTTCTCGCGAGCGTCCCTATCATCGTCTGGGGCAGTACTCTGGTGCTCAAACTCATCGACCGCTATCCACTGGTCGTGACCTTCGGCGCCGGGCTGCTTGGCTGGATTGCGGGCGGCATGCTGTTGACTGACGTCTTTATCGTTGGATACCTGGGCGAACCCACCACAGCAGTGAAGCTCGCGGTGGAAGTCGCAGGTGCACTGCTTGTTGTCGGCGCAGGTCGCTACCTTGCGGCTCGGCGTAGCACATCCAGAATGGAAGCGGATTCCGCAAGGACGTAGTACGCGCAAGCATAAAACCTGTAAAGTTCTGCCTCCCCGTCACAGGGGAGTCACTGAACTTTTTTAAAGACAGCTTCCGCTGCCCGGCGGCCTCCTCCGTTACGGATGCCGATGCTGGTGATGGATATCGAGATAGTGCGGGTGGCTATGCGTGACGGGCGCGCGGGTGCGCTCGTGCGTATGCGGCTCGCGGCCAGCGAAGCCGCGACGACGGGAGGGAGTAAACGCGCGTGCGACCGGCAGCGGCAGCCCGCCGCATCGGACCTCGCGGCGCCAGTGCTGCACCATGTTTGGGGTTCAGTTCAAAACAAGTGGGGACTATCGTCCGATCGACGCCCGCCTTCAAGATACGTTCGCGGGACACTTACAGAACAGCAGCGCCGTCAACAACACCAGAATAAGCAGGGGAGCGTTGTGCGGCGCATTCTCTTGGATGTATAGGTGGCGATCACACCCCGAAGCTTAACCCCAGGACAATGTCAAGCCAGCTCAGAAACAATCCACGATGGACGGCTGCCGCCGGACGGCACCAAGCTCATTTGTCGAATGTGGTCAGAGGACCGTGTTTTGTGTCGACCACGAAAACGGCCAGCAGCTTGGCGGGTTCGGTCTGGCTGGCGTTCTCGCTCACGACATGATGCGCGCCTGGATTCTCATACCAAGTCTGCCCCGCTTTATAGACATGCACCGGTTCGCCTTCAACCTGGCTACGAATCGAACCCGATACCACATAGGCCATGATGAAAGCTGACTTGGCATGCCAGTGGGACGGTGACTTTTCGCCGGGCTTATAGTTCACCTCGACCGCAATCAGAGACTTCTCGGGGATGTTCGTAATTGCATGGTTAAAGACTTCGGCCACTCCGTTGGCTGAGGCATCCGCAGCGACGGAGGGCAACGGCGTCGCGCCCAACGCGATTGCGAAGCCGAGCGACGCGATAGCTGCATATTTTTTTGCGTTCATGGTAACTCCACTGATTGTGTGCAATCTGCACGATAACTTGTTTGCGCCCATTGCCCACCGATTTCAAAAGGTGGCGAAGACCTTGGGTGCAGGGCCAGCGTCCAGAACATAGACGTTGAGCGGTCCGGCGGCGGCTCCCGACATGCCGGGAGCACCCACAGGCATCCCGGGTATGGACAGGCCTTTGACGGGAAGGTGATCCCCCAGCATCCTTTTGACATACTCGGCAGGTACCAGACCCTCCACGACGTAGTCGCCAATCAACGCCGTATGGCAGCCCGCGAGGTTCGTGGGAATGTGGTATTTCGCCTTGATGGAGGCGAGGTCCGATGTGTTGATTGTCTCCACCGTAAACCCGTTGGCTTCCATGTACGCGGCCCATCGGTCGCAGCATCCGCAGTTCGGATTCTTGTACATCTTGACTGGAATGCCTGCCGCGAAGACCGAGAGCGGCAAACCGAGCGCCAAGCCCAATACCAGTTTTTTTACGCTATGCATGGTGAAAACCTCCTGTTGAGAAATCGTCCAAAAAATATCTGAAAATCGTGCGTTGTGAGGTGAGCCCCGTAGTCAGGCTTGTTCGTCAACAACAGGGATTGTCGCGGGCGCGAGGCAGATACCTTGATCATTGCAGGCCTGGACCCGCACGAGCAGGCGGTCGCCCGCTTCGATTCTGAGTGTGTGCACCGAGATGCGGGTGCCGTCCTCGTAGACCAGAATGTCGGTGGCGCCGATCTTGATACCACTACGCTTGCCGGTTGGGTAATCGGCCTGCACCGCACGTTCTTGGCCATTGTGTTCAACGAGAACGGTGGATGGGATCAGATTATCCAGAGAGGCCGGGTTGGCGTTGACGTGCCACTCGCGGCCGACATGCAAAGTGATGACGCCGTCTTGTCCCATCTTGGCGAGCGATGCCTGGACGTGGTTGGCAGAATTGGCAAATTCCGTGTATGACGCAGTGCCGCCAGCAGGCGGATTAACCGGTGTAAGAATCCTGTCCGACATAATGGTGGCAGCGCCAGCGACGATGATGATAATGGCAAGTATGCTCAGGCTATATCGAGAGCGGCGATTCATCGTGAGTACTCCTGTAATGCAGTTTTGTTCAGTGCTTGCACAAGGCTCGCGCTGGTGAAAAGGCCCGAGAGCGTTTGCACTTCGCGCCCTTTGCGATCGAGCACGACGGCAAAGGGCAGCCCCACTCCTCCATGTAGGGCGAGCAGGTGTTCGAGAGTTGGGTCAGGGTGGGTGAGATCCACCTGTAGAGGGATGGTCCCGGTGCGTTTCAAGGCGGCAACGACACTGCGGTCCTCGTAGGTGGTTTTTTCGAGGACCTTGCAGTTGATGCACCATTGAGCGGTAAATTCCATCAAGACAGGGCGGCCCAGCGTGGGGAGCACCGACACATCAGCGGCGCGCAGCGGCTGCCAGGCAATGACCGTTTCCGCTGACTGTCCAAGTCCCGAACCGACGTAGCCCAGTGCCGCAGCCGTGGCACCTACGAAAAGCGCCGCCGCGCGGGCGCTACGTTCTGTCGCCCTCCAGGCCGTGACAGCTACCCAACCGAGCATAGCGACGAGCAGGGCTACCCACAGCGGCGCGCCCCACGCGGTAGGCAGGATGCTTTGCGCATAAAAAAGAGCGGCAGCAAGGAGCAACCAACCAAAGCTCTGCTGAATGACCGCCGTCCAGGCTCCGGCGCGGGGCAAGCGCTTGAGCAAATCCGGGCACAGGATAAGGATCACATAGGGTGCGGCCAACCCCAATCCGATCGCGACAAAAATGACGATGATATTGGCGAATGGCTGCGTCAGCGCAAAGACCAGCACGCCCCCCAGAAGCGGCCCAGTACAGGGAGTGGAGAGCAGCGCGCTGACCAGTCCCGAAAAGAAGGGTTCGAGCAGGCGCCCTCCACGCAGTGTTACCAAAGCATTGGGCAGAGGCAGGCTGCGGCCCGTGAAATTCACGACAGCCAAGGCCATGAGAAGGATGCTCAGTGCAATCAGCAACGGTCGCGATTGAAAGAGCACTCCCCAGCGCCATTGCAGCACGGCCGTAGCAATACCGAGAACACCAAAGAAGAGAACCGATCCTGCAGTAAAGAACGCTGCGGAAACCCAGCGAACGGCCGGGCGTTCGCCCGCTTCACGCAGGACCGCACGCACCTTGAGCGGTACGGCAGGCAGGACGCACGGCGTGAGGTTGAGCAGCAGCCCGGCGCCGGCCGCGAGCAAGGCCTGCACAAGCAACAGTGAGTTCATATCGGCGGCTTCACGTGGACGGGCGCGAGGCCTTTACCTCGTAGTCGCGCATGAGGCCTGTGCTAGCATGCTCCAGCATGTGGCATTGATAAGCGTAAAGGCCCGTGAAATCAGCGAACCGCATGATCACTCTCACCCGCTCCCCGGGCATGACGAGCACCGTATCCAGCCAGCCTTCATCCACGCAGCCGCCGACAACGCCCGCATGCTCGGGACTACCGATGCGCTCCAGAACCTGAAATTGCAGGCCATGCAAGTGGATGGCGTGCGCCATCATCGGGCTGTTGGCAAATTCCCAGACCTCGGTGGTGCCAAGCCGCACGATCTCATCAGGTGCCACCGCATTCATCTTGAAGCTGCGGCCATTGAACCCCCATTGCATATGACTCATGGTGATGCGAAAGGTCCGGGGACTGTGACGGTTGATCGCGTCTTGAATGCGCAGGCGCTCGAGGCTCGACAATTGTTTAGGAAGCTCAAGCGTGTTGGCGACCTTGCGCGTGACGTGGACGGTGAGGATGGGGAGCTGCGCACCGTCAGGAAGCGAAGATCCGCCCATCATGCTGCCGCCGCCCATCATGCCGTTTCCGCCAGGTATGCCGCCCATGTTCATCATGCTGCTGAAAGCCTGGCTCATGAGGGTAAGATCGCTGCCCGCAACGTCTTGGCTGAAATCCGCCCAGAGTCCGATGCGCTGCCCAGGCGTGAGCATGACGTAATTTTTGCGGACAGGCTCACGCAGCAGTCCACCGTCAGTGGCGATGACCGTGAGCGGCCGGCCATCCTGCCAGGCAAGTTTGTAGGTGCGGGCATTGGAGGCGTTCACGATTCGTAGACGATAGGCATGCGTGGCGACCTCCAGCGTCTGTGCCGGACGGCCGTTCACAAAGATCGAGTCGCCAAAGAACCCCATCATGCGGGTCATCATGCGGCCCATGCCCCCCGACATCATGCTGCTCATCATGCCCCGCCCCCCCATCATGCCGCCTTGGCCAGAGGAACCGCTATCCGTCTGAGGCTGGTGCCACGCCTCGGGCCCTGTGCCGGTCAGATAGTGCAACTGGTTGTCTTGCCCCCAGGCACGGTCCTGGATGACGAGAGGCAAGTCGTATTCACCTCGGGGCAGCGACAAAGCCGCCTCTTCTTCATCGCTGACGACCAGCAGGCCGGCAAGGCCAAAGTAAACCTGCTCCGGCGTGTGGCCTGCCGCCATGGCGTGGTACCAGTAGGTGCCCGCACGGTCGCTGACCTGGAACTCATAGCGGTAGCGTTGGCCAGAGGCGACCTCGTAGCGTGGCAGCCCCATCATGTCGGCTGGCACATGCAGACCATGCCAGTTGATGATGCTCGGCTGATCGGTCTCGTTGATGAAGTCGATGCGCAGTTTTTGGCCCTTGCGAACATACAGTGTCGGCCCCAGAGTGCTGTTGGGGTGCGCGAGCACGCTGTTGGCATCGCCTTTGAGCACCCTGGCCTCGTAAGACCAGACGGCAGTGGTTGATCCCGGGCGCAGCGCCACCCTACGAGGGCGCGCCGTCAGCTCCAGAGCCAGGTCGGGTTCAAATGTGCGCTGCGGGCTTTGGGCCCAGGCGGGTGCAAGTGGCAACCCCGCCAGCAGCGACACAGTGGCAAAACCAGTGGCACCAAGAAAATCCCGGCGGCTGGTGCGTCCAAATCTCTTCATGGCGGTCATCATCCCTGGATGCCCGTCGGCGGCGTCGATACCTGCACCGTGGAGGCGCCATTCACGGGCACCGGCAACGCAGTTGGGGAAGACTGTCGCGCTAACTCGTTCGCGTTATTGCAGCTATCTCCATCGCCATGATGCATCATCTTCATACAGACACCCACCATGAGGGCGCAAGGGAGTATGGAAAGCAGCACAACTCCAGTTTCTGTTTCGGCGAGGCCACTTAGGCTCCCGGAAAAAACCCATACGATGGCGGCACCTGTCGCCAGACCGATCCAGAATCGATGACGCATTACTTGCCTGAAAAGGCGCGAGGCTGCCCCCGGACGGGATATCCCTTCTATTACAAATGACTTCACGGCGAATTCTCTATATAAAATCAGGCGCGGCACTGACCACAAACTCGGATACGATTCGCGGAGTTTGTGCCCGATTGTGAGGTGTGGCCTGTGGGTTGATCGCAGCGTCTGCCCAGCGCACTGGCGTTTGGCTATGACGCAATTGCAGTTCTCACCGAGAATCGGCAAGCCTGTGGCTACGAATCAAATTCGATAGCAGCAATTGCGGATCGATAGGGAGGGAGAAGTTATCCGGGTCAGGCCCGGCGAGGGACGGGGACGCGGTTGTTGGGACGCACCGTCCGGTACATGAAAGAAGGTTGAGACCCAGAAATTGGGTGCGGGGGTCAGGAGCTTCGGCATTCGAAGCTCTGGTGCAACTTCGTTACTTGCGTAGGCCTGTGGAGCGCATTGAGCCGCTTGTACCGCGTCCAAATGCCCACAGTTCGATTGCATGCCGGTACTGCATGACCCCATCTCCATGGTGGCCGATGCGGACTTTGCAGTCCTCATCGTATCTGAACACGTCCCAGCCGCGGCGACCACCTGCATCAGCAGCAAGCTGAGCGCAGCCACAACGGTGATAAGAGTACGTTTCAGGTGACGGATTGATACCATCTTGGACGTTTCGGT
Organism: Castellaniella sp. UC4447_H14; assembly: GCF_052978285.1. NCBI lineage: Bacteria > Pseudomonadati > Pseudomonadota > Betaproteobacteria > Burkholderiales > Alcaligenaceae > Castellaniella > Castellaniella sp. UC4447_H14. The sequence goes on from NZ_CM129666.1 coordinate 1,024,951, forward strand.
TTGAAAGCTTGCTTATAGACCTTGGTCAAACGACTTCGACCTCGCTCTGATGATAAACCTGTACCCAGGGAGAAGGTCAAGCCGCGCAATGATAGCCAGGCTGGTACCGGCGGCTACACGGCCCACCATCTTCCTCATCATATCGACTCACGTGTGGCGCAACTCCGGAGGTTCGGGGCTTCGCTGAAGAAACCGGTACAGGATGGCTTGATAGTGGCAGGGGAGATCGCCCCATGCCGTACCACCAAGTATCTCCTGCAGCGCGCCGTCGTGGCCGAAATCAGCGTGAAAATAGGAACCAAAGCCTTGCTGCCACCGATATCCACATGAAATTCTCGGCAAATTAACCCTCTCCCCGCAGCTCCGGCCAAATCTGCCACCAGTCATCCGGACGCAGCTGCTTCCGGGTGACTGCACCACCTGTCAGCTCCTCGATTTCCACGCAGCGGATAATCGGCACTGGACGACTACCTGATGCCCATCCGCTGACCACGGGCACGGGTACCCCCAGCTTGTTAGCAAGTTTAGTCATCCCACCCATTACGGCACAGGCTTCGCGGACAGGTTGAAAATCTGGCATTTGCTTTCATAACCATGTTAATAACAGGGATTCTATTAGATAAATCCGTTATTTTCATGTAACGGACCGTAGGTTTTTTGATCTTCTTTGCAGCGCGAAAGTTCATCAGTAATCGGCTGAGTTGTAACGGCAGGTCAAAACTCGACCGGCAGCCTGTGAAACAGGTTGAACCGATCTGAACCAAAATTTTTTCAGGCCCCCTAAGGGGACCGATGATTTTATGACCATACGCCCAGTACGGAATAGTCACAGGCACAAACAATTTGCCCTGGCAACGTATCCCAAGGCCGCGCAGGTATCCGCTAAGCTCAATCACCCCTTAGTAAAACCTTGAATCACTTAGAAAATCAACCAGCCGATTGTCTATTGACAAGCATTATGCTGTTGATAACAATAGGGCCATCTGCTTCACGCAGCCCCGCTCTTTAACAAGCAACAAGCGATGAATACTGCGCCCTGCCCGATCACGCGGCACGCGACTGCGCAGCAACCTGTAAGGCATCGGGGTTGAAGCAAAACCGATGAAATCCACCAACGGCGGTCAGCTCCTCGCGTGGGGCATGGATGGCTCCGTGCAGTGGGGACTCCCCTAGCGGAAGCGCCCGGTGCATTCACCCGAATGCCCACCATCAGGGATGGCGACGTAATCCCATGACGACAGCGGGAAAGACCGCAGTTCTCTGCACCCAGACGAACCGCTGCCAGCGGGCCAGCGTCTGACTCTGCCGGGGACGATCAAAGCATCCGACCTCCATCGCGGCATCTTGGCGGGTCGGCTCCCAGGGCTCCGGCGAGCCCGCTTTGGAAGGTGTCCATCCGGGCATCTCCCAAAGTGCCCGTACTCACATCTTCGAACTCCTATTTTCACCAGCCATCCCGAAAGGATCGACTTATGACAGTAGCAAGCACCTTCATCACCCATCCTCCTCACCGCCCAGCAACACGTGCCCTGCTCTATCGCATCAATGTGGCAGAAGCAAAACTGGGGGTCTCACGCTCCACTATTTACCGGCTGGTCCACGACGGCGAGCTGGAACTGGTCAAGATTGGCAAGCGCTCCAGCGGAATCACCGCCTCCAGCCTCCACGCCATGATCGAGCGCAACAAGGCGCCGTGCTGATACCATAGTCGTATTCACGCAACACAGAAGAACAACGCCCACCAGGCCTAAATTGGGTAGCTAGGTGGGTAGCTAGACCGATAATGCGGCTTCTGGCAGTGTGATAACCATCTGATTAATAACAGAAATATCAACTGTATGAAACTCGCCACCTGGAACGTCAACTCCCTCAACGTCCGCCTAGGGCACGTCATCACCTGGCTCGAAGCTAACCCCGTCGACGTGCTCTGCCTGCAGGAACTCAAGCTGCCGGACGAGCGATTCCCCCGTGATGCGCTGGCGGAGATCGGCTACCACGCCTGCTGGGCGGGGCAAAAGACCTACAACGGCGTGGCGATCCTGAGCCGTTCGCCGCTGGAAGCGGTGCAGCGCAACATTCCCGGATACGAAGACCCGCACCAGCGGATCATCGCGGCGACGCTGCCGGGGCCGGACGGCGCGCCACTGCGGGTGATCAGCGCGTACTGCCCGAATGGCCAGTCGGTGGGCAGCGACAAATACGCCTACAAGCTGGACTGGTTCAAGGCGCTGCATGGCTGGCTGCAGACGGAACTGACACAACACCCGGATCTGGTGATCCTGGGCGATTACAACGTCGCGCCGACGGATGCGGACGTGCACGACCCGGCGGCCTGGGTGGGCTCCGTGCTGGTGTCGGAGCCCGAGCGGGATGCGTTTCACGCGCTGCTGCACCTGGGGCTGCAGGACACCTTCCGCCTGTTCGATCAGGCGCCGAAATCCTTCAGCTGGTGGGACTACCGCCTGTTGGGCTTCCGGCGCAATGCGGGCCTGCGCATCGACCACATCCTGGCATCGGCCAGCCTGGCAGACCAGTGCAAGGCCTGCTCCATCGACAAGGTTCCGCGCGGTTGGGAGAAGCCATCGGATCACGCGCCGGTGGTGGCCGAGTTCGGCGCGCCCACGGATGCGATTCCGCCGACGCCCGTTGCGCCGGACGCGCTGCCGGGATGAAAGACCCCGGGGCGCTTGTCTATAATGTTGCATTGAACAAACCTGCCTCTGCCATGCCCCTGGATAGCCGCCTCATTGCCCTGCTCGATCGTGGCATGGTGCTCGACATCGCGCTCGAGAACCTGCCCTTCCGGGTTTACGTCGCCCAACGCGATGCCGACGTGCAGCAGGTCGCCGACCTGGTCCCCGCCGAACAGTTCCAGGGGGAAGGCGAAGTGCACGTCGCGGCCATTCACAACGGCGACGACGCCAGCCAGCACATTCAAGAGGTGCTCTTCAACCTGAATCCGGGGGATGCGCTCGTGTTTCTATGCACCGGCGAACAAGCCTACGTCGACACGCTGGCGGCGTTTGGCCAGACACCCCAGCCGGAGGCTCACTCCTGATGGCTACGGATGCGGTGCCGCACGTCGGCAATATTTTCATGGTGGTAGCACCCAGCGGGGCCGGGAAATCCAGCCTGGTGAATGCCTTGCTGGAACGGGATCCCAGCCTCATGCTGTCGATTTCATGCACGACGCGCCCGCCGCGCCCGGGCGAGCATGACGAGGTCAACTACCGTTTCCTGACTGTGGACGCCTTCCAGGCGTTGCGTGAGCGCGGCGACATGCTGGAATGGGCGGAGGTGCATGGCAACTTTTACGGCACACCGCGCGACCGGGTGGCACAGGCGGTTTCGGGTGGCCAGGACATCATCCTGGAAATAGACTGGCAGGGCGCCCGCCAGGTTCGGCAGCACTATCCGCAGGCCATCGGCATCTTCATTCTGCCGCCGTCGATCGAGGCGCTGGAGCGGCGCCTGCAAAAGCGCGGGCAGGATTCGCCCCAGGTGATCGCGCGCCGGCTGCTGGCCGCGGGCGGCGAAATGGCCCATGCGTCAGATTGCGAATATGTTATTATTAATCAAGAATTTAGCGCCGCGCTCGCACAGCTTCAGCATATCATCGCGGCCGCTCGTCTACGCTATACCGCCCAATCGATCCGGCATGCCGACCTGTTCATGCAGCTTGGCATCCGGAAGCCTATTTCAACCGTTTCCTGACCAGGTGATCACATGGCACGCATTACTGTAGAAGACTGCCTCGAGCGAGTCCCCAACCGATTCGACCTGACCTTGGTGGCCACGTATCGCGCGCGCGAGCTGGCCCAGGGCCACGAGGCCCGCATCCAGACCCACAACAAGCCCACGGTGACTGCGCTGCGCGAGATCGCGCAAGGCCAGGTCGGCGTGGAAATGCTGCGCAAGGTCCCGACCTGAACCGGGGGGGCCATGGCGTTTCCTGGTCTTCGCGGTGCTTCTTCCGGACTGCTGGCCGTCCTGCGCAAGGGCCCCCGGCTGCGCCGGCGAAGGTCGCGTCCGGCGCCAGCCGCCCCCATTGAAGCGCCACCCAGCCCCATCGCCTCGCTGGCGGAGCTGAACAAGATCATCTCAGACTACCTGTCGCCGCAAGACGTCGCGCGCGTACGGGAGGCCTATCGCTTCGCGGACAATGCCCACCTGGGGCAGTTTCGCGAAAGCGGCGAACCCTACATCTCCCACCCCATCGCGGTCGCCGAAATCTGCGCCGGCTGGCAGCTCGATGCCGACTCGCTCATGGCGGCGCTGCTGCACGACGTCATCGAGGACCAGCACGTTCCGAAGCAGGACCTCGCCGAGAAATTCGGTGGCGAGGTCGCCGACATCGTCGACGGGCTGACCAAGCTGGAACGGCTGGAATATGCCACCAAGGCCGAGCAGCAGGCGGAATCCTTTCGGAAGATGCTGCTGGCCATGGCTCGCGACGTGCGCGTCATCCTCATCAAGCTGGCCGACCGCCTGCACAACATGCGCACGCTGGAAGCCGTCAGCCCTGAAAAGCGCGGGCGCGTGGCGCGCGAGACGCTGGACATCTATACCCCCATCGCGCACCGGCTGGGCCTGAACGCGCTGTTCCGCGAACTGCAGGATCGCTGCTTCAAGGCGATCTTTCCCAATCGCTATGCGGTGCTCTACAAGGCGATGATGGCCGCGCGCGGCAACCGGCGCGAGGTCATCTCCCGCATCGCCGAGGCCGTACGCGCGGCACTGCCGGCAGCCGGTATTGACGCAGAGGTCTCCGGGCGCGAGAAATCGCTCTTCAGCATCTACAAGAAGATGGTCGAGCAGAAAAAGTCATTCTCGGACGTGCTCGACATCTATGGCTTCCGGGTCGTCGTCCACACGCTGCCGGAATGCTATCTGGCCATGGGAACCTTGCACCAGCTCTACCGACCGGTTCCGGGAAAATTCAAGGACTACATTGCGATCCCGAAGATCAACGGCTATCAGTCGCTGCACACGACGCTGATCGGCCCCTACGGCACGCCGGTGGAATTCCAGTTCCGCACACGCGACATGGACCACATGGCCGAAGAAGGCGTGGCCTCGCACTGGCTGTACAAGGAAGTCGACACCTCGCTGAACGATCTGCAGAAGCGCACCCACCAGTGGCTTCAGTCGCTGCTCGACATCCAGAGTCAGACGGGTGATTCGGGAGAATTCCTGGAACATGTGAAGGTCGATCTGTTCCCCGACGCGGTCTACGTGTTCACGCCCCAGGGCAAGATCCTCTCGCTGCCGCGCGGCGCCACGCCTGTGGACTTCGCCTACGCCATCCATACGGACGTGGGCAATCATGCCGTGGCAAGCAAGATCAACGGGGACTTCTCGCCGCTGCGGGCCGAGCTGCACAGCGGCGACGCGGTGGAAATCATCACCTCGACCGCCTCGCGCCCCAGCGCCCAGTGGCTGAATTATGTGCGGACCGGGCGCGCGCGATCGGAGATCCGCCACTACCTGCGCACCGAACGCTACGAGGAATCGGTCGCCTTCGGGCGCAGGCTGCTGAATCAGGCCTTCGATCAGTTGGGCATCGCCTATCCGGCCGACGACGACACGCAATGGGAGCGCATGTCCAAAGGCTCGGCGGGTGCGTCGCGCACCGAAATCCTGGCCGACATCGGTCTGGGCAAGCGCCTGGCCGCCATCGTGGCGCGACGCTTCTCGCCCGAAAACGACATGCTGGAGACCACCGCCATGGCGGTGGACGAATACAACTCGGCCACCAGCGCGCCCGTGGTGATCCACGGCAACGAGGGCCAGGCAGTACAGCTGGCACCCTGCTGCGGGCCGCTGCCGGGCGATGCCATCATCGGCGGAATCCGCCTGGGGCACGGCCTGGTGGTCCATATGGCGGACTGCCCGGTCGCCCAACGCCAGCGGGCAAAGGAACCCGAGCGCTGGATTCCCGTCGTGTGGGATACGACCACCGCTCGCCACCTGACCACGCGCCTGGACCTGACGGTGCTCAACGAGCGCGGTGTGCTCGGCCGGCTGGCCGCTGAAATCACCGAGGCCGATTCCAATATCGTGCAGCTCACCATGCCGGACGAAGGCGCGGCCACCGCGCTATTGCACGTGACCGTTCAGGTCGACAGCCGCAAGCACCTGGCCCAGGTGATCCGCAACATCCGCCACGTCCCCCAGGTCCAGAAGATCAGTAGAAGTAAGGCCGGCTGACAATAGACCCAATGGGCTATTTTGTCGGCGCGGCCTTACCGGAACGGCATGCAGGCCGTTCCGTAGGTCCACTGTCACTGCTACATATACCGGACAGCCGGCGCCATGCCAGCTCGGGCTTACCGGAGCGTCGGCCGATCAGCTCCCAGAGCTGCCGTTGACCAGCTTGCGACCCTCGTCGGTGACGCGAACCTTGAGCTGACTGCGCAAATCGGCCAGTACGGCCTGCTGTTCGGCAGCCCCCCAGACCTGCGCCAGTTGCGCCCCCAGCCCGTCCAGAGCCGGTTTGTCCATCGTGCCCGGTTGCACGTGGTCCAGGCGCACGATCGCATAGGCCGCCGGCAGCGCCACGCCGCCGTAGGCGGGCAGCTTGAAGGCGACCACCGAGAAGGCGGTTTCCAGAACGGCCTTGCTCAGGCCGGCGGGATCCATGCGGCTGATCGTCACCGGGGGCTGGAAGCCTTCGGTGGACGGCTCCTTTTGCACGCTGTCGAGCGCTGCCTTGCCCGCGGCAACAGCAGCGGCCAGCGACCGTTCATTGAGCAGCGCGGTGCGGATATGGCCGTCGACCTGCTCCAGCGTCGGGACGTGCGAGGGCGTGAGCGTATTGACGCGCACCACCACCATCGTATCGGGCGAGATCTCGATCACGCCCGAGTTCTGCTTGTCGTTCAGCACCTGGGCGCTGAAGAGGGCCTGGCGCACCCGCACATCACCCAGGAGGGCCGCGTCCTTGCTGGCCGAAGCCGCCTGCGGTCCCGTCTCGTCAGCCGCCAGCAGGCGGTCGCGGGCAATACCGCTGGCGTGGCGCACCTGCAGGCCCAATTGCTTGGCCGCCGGGTCCAGGCTGCTGGCATTGTCGTAGACCAGGCTGGTGAGCTTGGTGGCCATGTCGGCGAACCGATCCGCGGCCAACTGGCGGTGGACTTCGTCCATGACCTTGGCGCGCGCTTCCGCGAACGTCTCGCCCTTCTCGGGGTGGACCTCGGTGGCCATGAAGATGTGGTAGCCATCGGGCCCCTTCACGGGCTCGGAAATCTCGCCCTGCTTCAGGCCGAAGATGACCTGTTCCATGGCCAGCGGCAGCGTGCCGCGCTGGATGGAGCCCAGTTTGCCGCCCTCGCGGGCCGTCCCGGCATCCTGGGATTCCTTGCGCGCAAGCTCCGCAAACTGGCTGGGCTCGGCCCGGGCCCGGCGATCGATGTCCTGGGCCTTCGCAAGCGCCGCCTTGGCGATCTCGTCCGTTGCTCCCGACGGCACCTTGATCAGAATGTGGCTCACGCTGACACGCGCCGGCACCACATAGCGCGACTTGTTCTGTTCGTAGTAGTCCTTCAGTTGCGACTCGGAAATGGCCGGCACGCTGGCCATTGCGGCGGCCTCGTCCAGCACCAGGTAGTCGGCCGAGACTTCATCCGGCAGGCGCAACTGCTTCTGATGGCCGTCGTACCAGGTCTTGACGTCCTCGGGGGTGATCGTCACGCCCGAACGATAATCCGCGGCCTGAAAGACCCGAAGGGCGACGGTGCGCTCCTCGGTCAACGCGCGCTTCAAGTAGTCGAGCACCGGCGCGGGCAGGCTGACGGATCCGGCCACCGGGCCCAGGACCGTGGACAGCGCCAATTCGGATCGCTGCCCGGCCTCGAAATCACGCGGGCTCATCCCGTACTGCGCCAGGACCTCGTGATAGCGGTCCGGAGAGAACTGGCCGTCCACCTGAAGCTGTGGCATCGAGGAAATGGCGCGCCGCAGCGTGCTGTCCGACACGCTGAAGTGTTCGCGCGTGGCGACTGCCATCTGCACCTTGCGATCGATGAGCTGATCCAGCAACGCCTGGCGGGCCTGGGGATTGTCGAGCAGCGCGGGATCGAACCGCCCCTGGCTGCTTTCCTGCATCTGCTGAAGCTGATTGCGCTGCGCCTGCGTGAATTCTTCCTTGGTCACGGACAGACGCCCGACCTGGGCCACTTCGGGATCCGAAGTGACGAAAGAATAGCCGCTGATGCCCAGGAACACGAAAGACGGCACCACCAGAATCAGAAGCAGCAACTGCATCAGACGCTGATGCGTGCGGATGAAATCGAACATAAGCGGGTCACCTGCCGAAGGATCGCAACCGCAAGCCGCGACCGCCAGCGAAAAGGACAATACTTCGCCCAAGCCGGCTGAAAATTTTAGTAGCGTGAAATGGAACGCAGTTTAACACTGTGGCGACGACCTCATGCAAACCGCCGCCAGGCGCGGGACACACTAAAATGCAGGCTGTTCTCCAACGGATCCGGGCCACTGGCCCGGACGACTCACATGCCCGCACGACACGCCGCCTGGCCCTGGCCGGCCTTCATCGCCCACCGAGGCGGCGGAGCCCTCGCCCCCGAAAACACCCTGGCCGCCATGCGCGTGGGCGCACGGAAGGGTTTCCGCATGGTGGAGTTCGACGTCAAGCTCAGCCAGGACGGGATGCTGTTCCTGATGCATGACGACACGGTGGACCGGACGTCGAATGGCGAGGGACTGGCCTCGGAGCTCAGCTGGAACGCTCTGTCGAAACTGGACTTCGGCGGCTCGCACGGAGCGGCCTTCGCCGGAGAACCCGCGCCGACGCTGCATGCGATCGCCCGCTGTACGCGCGCGCTGGGCCTGCACTGCAATATTGAAATCAAGCCGACAACGGGCTTTGACACCGAGACCGGCCAGGCGGTAGCCCGGGCCGTGGCGCAGCTCTGGCACGGCGCCACGGTGGTGCCGCTGCTGTCGTCCTTTTCGGAAGCGTCGCTGGAAGCTGCGCGCGGTGCCGTGCCCGAGCTGCCGCGCGCCCTGCTCATCGAAGGTCCTGTGCCCGCCGATTGGCATGAGCGCATGCTCGGCCTGGGCTGCTCCGGGGTGAATATCGACACCGAGCATGCCGACCGCGCCGTGGTGGATGACATCCTGGGCCGGGGCGCCACGCTGGCCGTCTGGACGGTGAACGACCCCGCCCGCGCGCGCGCGCTTTTCAGCTGGGGCTGCCAGGCCATCTTCACGGATGCGCTGGACGATGTGCGCCCTGAAACCGTAGTCCCGACGGACTGAGCCCCCCATGTTCAGCTACCGCCACGCATTCCACGCCGGCAACCATGCCGACGTGCTGAAGCATGCCATCCTGGTCCAGATCCTGGATTATTACGGCCGCAAGGACACGCCTTATTGGGTGGTGGACACCCACGCGGGCGGTGGCCTGTACGCACTGGACGGGGAATGGGCCGGCACGACCGACGAGGTCGCTACCGGGCTGGACCGCCTGCTGGGTCAGGAGTCTCCGCCCGAACTGGTGGCCCGCTACCTGCAGGCGATCGCGGACTTCAACCCCGGCGGGCGCGTGGACGTCTATCCCGGCTCGCCCTGTCTGGCTCTGCATGCCATGCGGCCCCAGGACCGTCTGCGGCTGTTCGAGCTGCACCCCACCGAGAGCCAGGTGCTGGGCGACTCGCTGGCCCGCCAAGGGCGGCGCGCACAGCGCCAGATCCAGATCGCGCAGGAAGATGGCTTCCGCGGCCTGTTGCGGCTGTTGCCGCCTCCGCCGCGCCGGGCCGTAATCCTGATCGATCCATCGTACGAGGACAAGCAGGATTACCGACGTGCCCTCCAGGCGCTGCGCGAGGGCCTGCAGCGATTCGCCCAGGGATGCTATGCGCTCTGGTATCCCCAGGTGCAGCGCCTCCAGGCGCACGAAATGGTACGCGTGCTGGAACGCTTGCCGGTGCAATGGCTCCATGCCAGCCTGACCGTGTGCAAACCCGCACCCGACGGGCTGGGCATGCACGGCAGCGGCATGTTCATCGTCAACCCGCCCTGGACGCTACAGGCCGAGTTGGAAGCCGCCCTGCCCTGGCTGACGAAGAAACTCGGCCAGGACGGGCACGCGAAGTTTTCGCTGACTCAGAACCGCTCGCCCTCGCGCAAATAGCGCCATTGGCCCACGGGCAGATCGCCCAGGACCACGTGGCCCATGCGCACGCGCTTCAGGCCCACCACCTTCAGGCCCACCTGCTCGCACATGCGGCGAATCTGGCGCTTGCGCCCCTCGTGCAGCACGAAATGGAGCTGATCGTGATTGAGCCACTCCACCTGCGCCGGCCGCAACTCGTGACCGTCCAGGGACAGGCCATGATTGAGGAGCGCCAGACCGCGAGGCGTAAGACTGCCCTCGACCCGCACCAGGTATTCCTTCTCGATCGATGAATCCTCGCCGATGAGCTGGCGGGCGATGCGCCCGTCCTGGGTCAGCACCAGCAGGCCCTGGGAGTCGATGTCCAGGCGCCCGGCAGGCGCCAGCCCGCGCAGTTGAGAGGGGTCGAAGGCGCGCCCGGCCGACTGCGGGTGGTACAGGGTCTGGGCCTGGATCAACGAGGCCGCCACCCGGTAGCCGCGATCCGTCTGGTGCGAGGCATAGCCAACGGGCTTGTTCAGGATGAGCGTGACCTTGTCGGTCTGGCGCCGAGCCGCCTGGCGCTCCAGCGTGATCCGGGCGCTGGGCAAAGCCTTGGTGCCCAGTTCCTGGACGATCTGGCCGTCCACCCTGACCCAACCGCGCTCGATATAGGCATCGGCCTCGCGGCGGGAGCACAGACCGCGCTGGGCCATGAGTTTGGAGATGCGGACGGGTTCCAGCGACTGGGCCGCAGGGTTCGTCCGCGTACGGGGCTGAGGCCGCCGGGCCTGAGGCTGACGTGGCTCAGGCCGACGGGGTTGCGGCTGACGGGGCACTACAGCGCATCCGGACCGGTTTCACCCGTGCGGATGCGGATGGCTTGCAGCACCGGCGTGACGAAGATCTTGCCGTCGCCGATCTTGCCCGTGCGCGCCGCCTTGATGATCGCCTCGACCATCAGTTCGGTGCGGTCCGCCGGCACCACCAGATCGATGCGGATCTTGGGCAGGAAATCCACCACGTACTCCGCGCCCCGATACAATTCAGTATGGCCCTTTTGGCGGCCAAAGCCCTTGACCTCGGTCACTGTCAGCCCATTCGCCCCCAGCTCGGACAAGGCCTCGCGGACCTCGTCCAGCTTGAAGGGTTTGACGATGGCAGTGATTTGCTGCATGTCTGGCTGGGCCATGATGTCCTGGTTTCCACGGAAAGTTTTTAATATAGCGCAGGTCCGGACGGCCCAAGGGGCCGCTCCTTTATAATTTTGCCACTATGTCCCAAACACCCTCCTCTCATAATCAGTTCGACAACAAATCCCAGGCCTGGTCGGCGCGCTTTTCCGAGCCCGTCTCGGACCTGGTGAAGCGCTACACCGCATCGGTGGGCTTCGACCAGCGCATGGCGGCCTTCGACATCCAGGGCTCGCTGGCTCACGCGGACATGCTGGCCGCCGTGGGGGTCATCGGCAGCGATGACCTGGCGGCGATCCAGCGCGGCATGGCGCAGATCCTGCAGGAAATCGAGCAAGGCGGCTTCACCTGGTCGCTCGACCTGGAAGACGTACACCTGAACATCGAGAAACGCCTGGTCGAGCTGATCGGCGATGCCGGCAAACGGCTGCACACCGGCCGCTCGCGCAATGACCAGGTGGCCACCGACATCCGCCTGTGGCTGCGCCACCAGATCGACCTGTGCGCCGGGCTGCTGCAGACGCTGCGCCAGCGGCTGGCCGAACTGGCGCTCACACACGCCGACACGATCCTGCCGGGGTTCACGCACCTGCAGGTGGCCCAGCCCGTGACATTCGGCCATCATCTGCTCGCCTACGCGGAAATGTTCGGGCGCGACGCCGAGCGGCTGGCCGACTGCCGCCGCCGCGTCAATCGCCTGCCGCTGGGTGCTGCCGCGCTGGCGGGGACCAGCTATCCCATCGACCGCGAACGGGTGGCGCGCACGCTGGGTTTCGAGGGCGTATGCCGCAATTCGCTGGACGCCGTGTCGGACCGTGATTTCGCGATCGAGTTCTGCGCCGCCTCCGCGCTCATCATGATGCACGTCTCGCGGCTGTCCGAGGAACTCGTCCTGTGGATGAGCCCGCGCGTGGGCTTCATCGACCTGGCGGACCGCTTCTGCACCGGCAGCTCCATCATGCCGCAGAAAAAGAATCCCGACGTGCCGGAACTCGCCCGCGGCAAGACGGGCCGCGTCTACGGTCATCTGATGGCGCTGCTCACGCTGATGAAGGGCCAGCCGCTGGCCTACAACAAGGACAACCAGGAAGACAAGGAAGGCCTGTTCGACACGGCCGACACCATCCGCGATACGCTCACGATCTTCGCGGACATGATGGGCGGCGTGCGGGTGAAGCCCGAGACCATGCGGGCGGCGGCGCTGCAAGGATACGCGACGGCCACGGACCTGGCGGACTATCTGGTGAAACGCGGGCTGCCCTTCCGCGATGCGCACGAGACGGTGGCGCTTGCGGTGCGATCCTGCGAACAGCGCGGCTGCGATCTGGCTGATCTGTCGCTGGCGGAACTGCAAGCTTTCCACCCCGACATCGCCGACGACGTCTTCCAGGTCCTGACGCTGGAGGGCTCCGTGGCCGCCCGCAAGCACATTGGCGGCACGGCACCTGAGCGCGTCCGCATCGAGGCCCAGCGAATCCTCGACGAAAAGCACTGAGGGGCCGACACGCGAGGCTCGACACACCGGCTGGAGGGGACCCCGGCCGCAGCGGCGCGCACTACGCCGCAATGCCTCAGGACTCGAAGACCGCGATCGATTCCACGTGGGCCGTGTGGGGGAACATGTTGACGGCACCGGCCGCCCTCAAGGTCCAGCCGCCCACATGGTGAAGCACTCCGGCATCCCGCGCGAGCGTGGCGGGATTGCAGGACACATACACCACCCGGCGCGGGCGCTCGTGCGGCGCCAGCGCTGCCAGGGCCTGGGCGACCGCCAGGGCGCCCTCGCGGGGGGGATCGATCAGCATGCAATCGAAATGGCCCTGCGCACGCAACCACTCGGCATCCACTTCAAACAGATTCGTCTCGGCAAAAGAGGCCCGGTCCGCCAGTCCCTGGCGGGCCGCGTCTTCCCGCGCCCGCGCCACCAGCGTGGGACTGCCTTCGATGCCCACGACCTCGCGCGCCCGCGTGGCCAACGGCAGACTGAAGTTCCCCAGTCCGCAGAACAGATCGGCCACCCGGTCCCCGGGCTGCACCTCCAGCAAGGTCAGCGCGCGCGCGATCAACGCCCGGTTGATGGAGGGATTGACCTGGGTGAAGTCCGCGGGCCGGTAGTGCATGCGCAACCCGTAGGCCGGCAGCGCATAGGCCAGCGCATCCCGCTGCGCGGGATCCAGCGGATGGGCGGAATCCGGGCCCTTGGGTTGCAACCACCAGACAATGTCATGCTGCAGGCCAAAGGCGCGCAGGCGCGCGATGTCCGTATCGATCAGCGGCTCCAGGTGCCGGAGGCAAAACACGGTCGCCTCGTCGCCCACCGCGACTTCGATCTGCGGCATCCGGTCCGGGCGCGACAGGCTCTCGATCAGGCGGCGCAGCGGCATGAGCAGCGCCGAGACGTGCGGCGGCAGCACCAGGCACTGATGGATGTCCGCGACGTAGCTGCTCGCGCGCTCGCGGAACCCCACCAGAACGCCGCCCTTCTTGGGCACCATGCGCACCGACAGCCGGGCCCGGTGCCGATAACCCGCGACGGGTCCCTGCAGGGCCGGCAGGATCTGGCAGGGCGGCATCTTGGCGATATGTGCCAGCGCGTCTTCCAGGGCCCGCTGCTTGACCGCCATCTGGGCCACCGGATCCAGGTGCTGCATGGCGCAGCCGCCGCAGACGCCAAAATGGGGACAAGGCGGGACGGTGCGCTGCGGCGAAGCCCGCAGGACGCTGTCGGTGACGGCTTTGTCGAACGAGGGCTTGCGCCGGGTCAGGCGCGCCACTACCCGTTCTCCGGGCAGCGCGCCCTCTACGAACACGACCTTGCCGTCGCGATGCGCAATGCCCTGCCCCTCCAGATCGAGCGACTCGATGTCCAGGGTTACCAACTTGGGATCACTCATGGCGCCAGGCAGCCAGGAATTCCTTCCAGTGGGGAGCGTCGATCGCCGCGAGCGTATCCCGCACCAGGGACAGCTCGGACTGGTACGCGGCCTGATCCAGTTCGCCCTTGATCAAGCGGTAGCGGCAGTACAGCAGCCAGGTATTGACCACGTCCGTCTCGCAATAATTGCGCACATGATCGCGGTCCCCCGCCTGCCAGGTCTTCCAGACCTGATCGCCATGAATGTCGAGCTTGCCCGGAAAGCCGCACAATTTCGCGAGCTGATCCAGCGGTGCATTGGCGCGGCCGTTGAACTTGGCCAGTACGTCCATCAGGTCCACATGGCGGGTGTGGTAGCGGTTCAGATAATTGTTGAAGCGGAAATCCCGGTCGTCCTCGCCGGTATCCCAATAGCGCGGAGCCGCCACGCCGTGAATCAGGCTGCGGTAGTGCAGGACAGGCAGATCGAAACCCGAACCATTCCAGCTCACCAGCGTGGGAGTGTAATGGCCGATCGTCTTGAAGAAGCCGGCAATCAACGCCTCTTCGGGATCGTCGGCCTGGCCGAGCGTCCGGACGCGAAAGCCCTGGTCGTCGCGGAACACACACCCCACGACCGCGATCTTCTGCAGATGCAGCGGCAGAAAATCGTTGCCGTGGGTCTCGCGGCGTTCGGCCAGCGCCGCCTCGATGACCGTCGTGTCGTCCTTGTCCGCCCAGTCGGGATTGAGCCGGCGCAGACCCTCGGCGTCCGGAATGGTCTCCAGATCAAAGACCAGTGTCGGAATCATCGCGGCGGCAAATAGGACAAAGGATTGACCGGTGTGCCGCGGCGCCGGATTTCGAAGTGCAGGCGCGGAGACGTGGTGTCGGTCTGGCCGATGGTGGCGATCTTGGCGCCCTTCTTCACCGTGGCGCCGGTTTTCACCAGCAGGGTCTGATTGTGGGCATACGCCGTGATGAAGCCATTGGTGTGGCCCAGCAGGATCAGGTTGCCCAGACCCCGCACCCCATTGCCCGCGTACATGACTTTGCCGTCGGCGGCTGCCAGTACCGGAGAGCCGGTGGCACCCTCGATGTCGATGCCCTTGGTGCTGTTGTTGAAACCCTGGATGATCTTGCCGGTAGCCGGCCACGCCCAGGAAACCAGAGCGGCGTCGCTGGCGCGGGCACCGGACGTGGTCGCGGCCTCTTCGGGCGCCGCGCTTTCAGTGCCGCCACTCGGCGCGCTGGTGCTGGGAGCGGGGGCGGTGGTGCTGGGAGCAGGCACCGGCACGGGCGTGGCGACCACGGCCGGACCGCTGGACGACGGGGCCGGCTGGTTGCCGTCCAGACGCAGCACCTGACCGATCGACAGCTGGGACGGATTGGTGATGTTGTTCAGCTCGGACAGGCGCGACACCGACATCCCATGCTCCTGGGCGATCTTGTATAGCGTATCGCCCGCCTGCACGGTATAGGTGCCCTGAGCCGCCGCCGACGCACTGGCGGGCGGAGTGCCGTTGGAGTGATCGGTGACGGGCGCCCGCGACGAGCGCGAGGCGCAGCCGGCGAGCACGGCGGAGGATAACAAGACGGCCAACAGCAGAATGCGCCCGGTGCGGGGAGTGCGATTGAACGGGCCTTCTGTCACCAGCGTCCCATCGAGCATGTGGTTCTCCTACTTAGAGCTGCGTGCCTGGACGCAGCGGTACGAATCGGACATCCTGAAGCTCCATGCGCTGCCACGACGACTGCGCGGTACGCTCGATCAGGACCAGCCTTTGGTGCGCCGTGCCTTCCGGTGCAATCAGGCGCGCGCCGATTGCCAGTTGGTGCAGCAAAGTTTCAGGGATTTTAACGCCCGCGGCCGCAACGACAATGCCGTCAAAGGGGGCGTGATGTTCCAGACCGAGCATGCCGTCGCCAAAGGTCAGGCGCACGCGGTTCCTGGGGCGGCCCTGCGCAAGGTTCATGCGTGCCTGCTCATACAGGCCGCGGACTCTTTCGATGGCGAAGACTTCGGGCACGAACTGGGCCAGCACGGCGGCCTGATAGCCGCACCCGGCACCGATTTCCAGCACACGCTGCGGCTTGCGGCCTTCGGACATCAGCGACAGCATGTGCGCCACGACCCAGGGCTGCGAGATGGTCTGGCCATAGCCGATGGGCAGCGCCGCGTCCTCGTAGGCGCGGCTGGCGAGCCCCTGGTCCACAAACAGATGGCGAGGCACCGTCTGCATCGCCGCCAGCACGCGCTCATCATCGATGCCCTGCTCGCGCAGGCGATGCACCATCTGCGCCCGCAGGCGCTCGGAATTCAGGCCCATGTTCATGGCTGGCACCAATTTCGGCAAACGGCCTCCGGCCTCCGGCAGTGCGAAAGGCTTGGGCCCATGGATGCGGGTGTTGCTGTTGGACGGCGAATAGCCGGGCCCCGGCGAAGAGCCCCAGCTTGTGGTTGCGGGGCGTCGCGACCTGTCCAGCGGGCGGCGCGGCTTGAATGAACCCATCACAGGTCCATCCAGCGCGAAACGGCCGCCGTCTGCGTATGGTCGGTCAGATCCAGACGCAGCGGCGTCATGGACACGGCCCGCTCCTCGATCGCGCCAAAGTCGGTTTCCGGGCCGCCATCCAGAGCATGTCCGACCGGACCGATCCAGTACACCGTATCGCCATAAGGGGTGGTGCTGCGAATCACCGGCTCCGCCGGGTGCCGCCGGCCCAGTCGCGTGGTACGGAAACCGGTCAGTTCGCGATAAGGAATGGCCGGGATATTGACGTTCAGCAGCAGCGGCCCCGGCCAGGGACGAGCACGAAAACGTTCCACCAGCTCGCGGGCGACCTGCACGGCGCAGTCCAGATGCTTCCATTCCCGCTGTACCAGCGAAAACGCCATCGACGGAATGCCAAAGAGATAGCCCTCGGTCGCTGCGGCAACGGTCCCGGAATACAGCGTGTCCTCGCCCATGTTCGCGCCGTTGTTGATTCCCGACACCAACAGGTCGGGGCGGAAATCCAGCAAGCCATGCAAGGCCACGTGCACGCAGTCCGAGGGGGTGCCATTGATGTAATGGAAGCCGTTGGGGGCCTGGCGGACCGACAGCGGACGGCGCAGCGTGAGCGAATTCGAGGCCCCGCTGCTGTTGGTTTCGGGTGCAACGACCGTGATCTCGCCCAGCGGCCGCAGAGCGGCCGCCAGCGCCTCGATGCCGGCGGCGGTGTACCCGTCATCGTTGGACACCAATATGCGCATGCCTCAGTCTTGCTCGTTCGAACCCAGATGATGCGAATTGTACCCGGGGAAGCGGGCGGCTTGCGGGCGATGCTATAGAATGTCCCCCAATCTCTCGACCGTACCTGACCCAATGTTGCTGTCATTCCCGTTCGCCGGCATTGTGCTTGCCCTGCTCCTGGGCTACCTGCTGGGCTCCATCTCCTTCGCGGTGGTGGTCAGCCGCCTGATGGGACTCAGCGACCCTCGCACCTTCGGATCCGGCAATCCGGGCGCGACCAATGTCCTGCGCAGCGGCAACAAGCTCGCGGCGGTGCTGACGCTGATCGGCGACGCAGCCAAGGGCTGGGCAGCCGTGGCGCTGGCCGCATGGGCGGTCTCTGAAAACCATCTGCCGCCCGCCGCCATTCCGCTGGCGGGCCTGGGCGCCTTCTTGGGCCACCTGTACCCGCTCTTCCTGAAATTCCGCGGCGGCAAGGGCGTGGCCACGGCGATGGGCGTGCTGCTGGGGCTGCAGCCATGGCTCGCGCTGGCGACTGTCGCGACCTGGCTGATCGTGGCCGTGGCCCTGCGTTATTCGTCGCTGGCGGCGATCATGGCGGCGATTTTCGCGCCGTTCTATTACATTCTGGGGGGCAACGTGGCCTGGCGAGCGGATTCCGTGACGGCCACGGTCATCACCATCATCAGCGTGCTGATCCTCGCCCGCCACAGGGGAAACATCGTCCGCCTGCTGGCCGGCAAGGAAAGCCGCATCGGCGCGAAGAAGCAGCCGCACCCGGGGCATCCGGCACAGAAACATTGAGCGCAGCGCGGCTCTCAGGCGACGCAGACGTCCTGGAGGTCCCAGCGTGGCCGGACACCGAACTCCGCCCGCCTGAAGGCGTCCAGGTCGACCAGGCCAGCGCGCACCCGCTGGACGGCCGCCCAGGCGATCATTGCGCCATTGTCCGTACAGAGCGACAGCGGCGGAAAATACACCCGCCCGCCCATCTCGGCCAGCGCCGCCTGCAGCCGGTCACGCAGCCGCCGGTTGGCGCCCACGCCACCTGCCACGACCAGCGTGCCGAGGCCGGTATGGCGCAAGGCCTGCAGCGACTTGGCGGCCAGCACATCCACGATCGCAGCCTCGGTAGCCGCCGCCAGATCAGCCCGGGCAGCAGGATCGGCCGCGCGGCCGGCAGCATCCAGAGCCCGCACCCGCGTGAGCACAGCCGTTTTCAGGCCGCTGAAGCTGAAATCCAGATCGCCGCTATGCAGCATGGGGCGCGGCAAGGCGTACGCCGCCGGATCGCCGGATTGCGCCAGACGTGACAGCTCCGGGCCGCCGGGATAGTTCAAGCCAAGCAGCTTGGCGCTTTTGTCGAAAGCCTCGCCCGCCGCGTCGTCCAGTGTTTCGCCCAGCAGTTCGTAGCGGCCGACACCGACCACGCGCATGAGCTGCGTGTGTCCGCCCGACACCAGCAATGCGATGAAAGGAAAGTCGGGTGCTTCGTCCGCGAGCTGCGGCGAGAGCAGGTGGCCCTCGAGGTGATGAATGGGGATGGCAGGCAGCCCCAACGACCAGGCAAAGGACTTGGCGAAGCTCGCGCCCACGAGGAGCGCGCCGGCCAACCCCGGCCCCGCCGTGTAGGCCACGGCGTCCAGATCGCCGGCGCGCACCCCCGCCTGTTCAAGGACCTGGCGGGTCAAGGGCACGATGCGCCGGATATGGTCGCGCGAAGCGAGCTCGGGCACCACGCCGCCGTATTCGCGGTGCATGGCGATCTGGCTGTGCAGCGCATGCGCCAGCAAGCCACGGTCGGTGCTGGCAATGGCCACACCGGTTTCATCGCAGGAACTTTCAAAGCCAATGATCAACATGTCGTGATAGTGAATATCAGGGCGCCATAACATGGTGTTTCCCAGTATACGGCTGTTCACAAAAGGGTCTTAGAATAGGCCGTCCCAAAATTGGCCTCCTACGACGGCTGTCACCCACAAAGGACCCCTCAACATGTTCGAACAGCTTTTCAAGCTCAGGGAACACGGCACCACGGCCCGCACCGAACTGCTGGCCGGTGTGACCACTTTCCTGACGATGTCCTATATCATCTTCGTCAATCCGGACATCCTCGCCAACACTGGCATGGACAAGGGCGCGCTATTCGTGGCCACCTGCGTCGCCGCGGCCATTGGCTGTCTCATCATGGCGTTCGTCGCGAACTGGCCGATCGGGCTGGCCCCCAGCATGGGGCTGAATGCCTACTTCGCGTTTACCGTGGTGCTGGGCCTGCACTTCACCTGGCAGCAGGCGCTGGGCTGCGTCTTCATTTCCGGCGTGGTGTTCGTGATCATCACGATCACCGGCATCCGCGAGTGGCTGATCGACGGGATCGCCCTTTCGTTGCGATCCGGGGTCGTGGCCGGCATCGGGATGTTCCTGGGCATCATCGCGCTGGTCACGTCGGGCATCGTCGTCGCCAACAAGGCCACAGTGGTCGGCATGGGCGACCTGACCAATATCAAGACGCTCTACGCCATCCTGGGTTTCTTCATCATCACGGCGCTGGACGCCATGCGCGTGCGCGGTGCCATCCTGCTGGGCATCCTGGCGATCACGCTGCTGTCCGTGATCACCGGCCAGGTGCAGTTCGCGGGCATCGTCTCCATGCCGCCCAGCATCGAGCCCGGATTCTTCAAGCTCGACATCATGGGCGCGCTCAGCCAGGGCTTCTTCCACGTCATCATCGTGTTCGTGCTGGTTGAAATCTTCGATGCGACCGGCACCATGATCGGGATCGCCACCCGCGCCGGGCTGGTCACTCCCCAGAACCCGGGCCGCCTGGGCCGCGCCCTGCTGGCCGACAGCACGGCCATCCTGGCCAGCTCATTCCTGGGCACGAGCAGCACCACCGCCTACATCGAAAGCGCCTCCGGCGTACAGGCCGGCGGACGCACGGGGATGACGGCTCTCATCATCGCCGTCCTGTTCCTGCTGGCCTTGTTCTTCTCGCCCATCGCCGCCATCGTGCCGTCATACGCGACGGCGCCCGCACTGCTGTACGTGGCGTGCCTGATGCTGCGTGAACTGGTGAACGTGAAATGGGACGACATCACCGAGTCGGTACCGGCTGCCATCGCTGCGATCTCCATGCCGCTGACCTACTCGATCGCCAATGGCCTGGCCTTCGGCTTCATCAGCTACGTTGCAATCAAGGCTCTGTCGGGCCGCTTCCGCGACGTTCACCCGGCGGCGCTCCTGGTCGCGGTGCTGTTCGTGATCAAATTCGCCTTCTTCCCGGACTGACACCGCAGGTTCGCCCCCACCCTGTCGGCGTCGGGGGCGAACGGGACAGGCCTTGACGGACAGCGTACACTGACATGACAGGGTGGCTCTGGCGCCGCCCTTCTGATTTGTGGAGTCGCCATGAGCGTTATTGAACTCACTCAAGCCACCTTCCAGGCTGCCACCCAATCCGAAAAGCAGCCCATCATCATTGACTTCTGGGCCCCATGGTGCGGGCCGTGCCGGCACTTCGCGCCGACGTTTCACGCGGCAGCCGAAAAGCACGAGGACGTGACATTCGCCTCGGTCAACACCGAGGAACAGCAGGAACTCGCGATGGCGCTGCGCATCCGCTCCATTCCGACCCTGATGGTGTTCCGCGAAAACGTCCTGCTGTTCCAGCAGGCCGGCGCGCTGGGGGCGGCACAGCTCGAGGAGCTCCTCACGCAGGTAAAGGCGGTCGACATGACAAAGGTCCACGCTGAAATCGCCACCCAGGAAAAAGCGTCCGCGACGACCCACTGAGCCGCGGCTGGCGGCCTGCCGCTGATCCGCACCACGAAAACGCCGCAGCTGCTGACCTGCAGCTGATTCGCATTACGAAAACGCCCTGGTGGCAGTCTCCGCCCAGGGCGCTTTTCATGCAAGACCAGGATTTGGGCATCCCGCCACCCGAGGCGGCCGGGACGCGCCCCGGCAGGCGTCAGTCCTCGATACCCTGCGAACCCAGGTACTCTTCGTAGGTGCCTGGGTAATCGTTGAGCCGGCCGTCGGGCAGGATCTCGATCACCCGGGTGGCCACCCCCGACACGAATTGTCGATCGTGCGATACGAACACCAGCGTGCCCTGGTACTGTTCCAGCGCATACTGCAGCGACTCGATGGATTCCATGTCCAGGTGGTTGGTGGGCTCGTCCAGCAGCATCACGTTATGGCGGCCGAGCATCAGCCGCCCGAAGCTCATGCGATTCTTCTCGCCGCCTGACAGCACCCGGACGGACTTGGTGATTTCGTCGCCTGAAAACAGCAGCCGCCCCAGCACCGAGCGGATGGACTGATCCTCGTCGCCGGGCTGACGATAGTCGGTCATCCAGTCGAAGAGATCACGATCAGAATCGAACGAGTCGGACACGTCCTGGGCCATATAGCCCACATCCGCATTTTCCGACCAGCGGACCTGGCCGCCGTCGGGCGGCAGATTGCCCGCCAGCATGCGCAGCAGTGTGGTCTTGCCCACCCCGTTGGCGCCGATGATGGCCACCTTCTGGCCGGCCTCCACCATCGCGTTCAGGCCCCGGATGATGGGCCGGTCATAGGATTTGGACAATTCTTCGATGTGCGCGGCCTGCCGATGCAGGACCTTGTTGACTTCAAAGCGAATGTAGGGATTCTGGCGCGACGAAGGCTTGACCTGAACCGTGCCGGCTTTCAGCCGGTCGATCTGCTTCAGCCGCGAGGTCGCCTGGCGGGACTTGGACTTGTTGGCCGCGAAGCGGCGCACGAAATCCTGGAGTTCCGCAACACGTTCCTTGGCGCGCGCGTTGGCCGCCACCTGACGTTCGCGGGCCTGGGTGGAAGCCAGCATGTAGTCGTCGTAGTTGCCCGGATAGACGCGCAGCTCGCCATAGTCCAGATCCGCCATGTGGGTGCACACGGCGTTCAGGAAGTGACGATCGTGGCTGATGATGATCATGGTGCTGTCGTAACCGTTCAGCACCGTCTCCAGCCAGCGGATGGTATTGATGTCCAGATTGTTCGTAGGCTCGTCCAGCAGCAGCACGTCCGGATTCGAGAACAGGGCCTGGGCGAGCAGCACACGCAGCTTCCAGCCGGGCGCAATCTCGCGCATGGGCAACTGGTGCTGCTCGACGGGAATCTCGAGCCCCAGCAGCAGTTCTCCGGCACGCGCCTCGGCGGTGTAGCCGTCGTATTCGGCAAAGCGGCCCTCGAGCTCAGCCGCCCGCATGTAGTCGTCTTCTGAAGACTCCGGATTGGCGTAAATCGCGTCGCGCTCGGTCATCGCCTGCCACATTTCGCGATGGCCCATCATCACGACGTCCAGCACGCGGGAGTCCTCGAAGGCGAACTGGTCCTGGCGCAGCTTGCCGAGCCGCAACCCGGGCTCCAACGATACGGATCCCGCGGTCGACTCCAGGTCCCCGCCGATGATCTTCATGAGCGTGGACTTGCCCGATCCGTTGGCGCCGATGAGGCCGTAGCGGTTGCCGTCGCCAAATTTGACGCTGACATTCTCAAAGAGCGGCTTGGTACCGAACTGAATGGTGAGGTTGTTGGTGGAAATCACGAGGAGGCACTTGAAAAGATTGCAAAATAACCGGCTATTTTAACAGGAGTGGTTACGGCTTCCGTACCCCGCTGCGGCAACACCGGCGAAGCGGGAACTCGGATCGGTCGGACTTTTTTGATGCGCATCAATACCCGGGGCGGGAAGTCGCCTAGAC
Organism: Castellaniella sp. UC4447_H14; assembly: GCF_052978285.1. Lineage (NCBI taxonomy): Bacteria > Pseudomonadati > Pseudomonadota > Betaproteobacteria > Burkholderiales > Alcaligenaceae > Castellaniella > Castellaniella sp. UC4447_H14. The sequence goes on from NZ_CM129666.1 coordinate 1,048,080, forward strand.
TATCAAATGCAGGGGCTCCTGTAAGAGGACGGAATCCCTTCGAAACCCCTTTTTCGGGAGCAGCCGGCCATGTACAAACGCATACTGGTTCCACTTGACGGGTCGCATTTTTCGGAGGAAATCATCCCCTATGCGGCAGGCCTGGCTGCCATCCACGGCACCGAACTCCTGCTGCTGCGCGTCATCGACAAGGCATCCGGCAGGGACGAAGCAGCCCGCTATATCGACCGGGTCGCCTCCGCCCATGGAGCACAGGGCAAGTGTCTGCTGGCGCCGGGCGACGTGGCGCAGACAGTGCTCCAGGAATTCGCCCATCAGCCCGACACCCTGTTGGCAATGACATCGCGGGGACATTCGGGGCTGGCGGAGGTCGTGCTCGGCAGTGTGGCGCAGCGCATCATGCGGGGCGCCCAAAAACCGGTACTCATGTATCACCCGCTAGGAAAGCGCCCGGCGGCCGATTCGTCCGTGCGGTTGACCCGCGTGATCCTGCCGCTCGATGGCAGTACCCTCACCGAAGCGATAGCCGCCGACGCTGCCCGGTTCGCTCAATGGGTCGGCGCCGACCTGGAGCTCGTCACCGCGCTGGGGGACGTCAGCGGCGCAAATGTCGGTGAACCGTCGGGGGGCGAAATGGTATCCCTGGAATCCGGTTATGTCCGCGCCAAGGGAAGCGAACTCGGCAAGCAGTACGGCGTGGAGATCAATTGGGATGTATTGCATGGCGACCCCACCGAAGCAATCATCGGCCACGTCGGCAACCGTCGAGATGTCATCCTCGCCATGACGACACGGCGGCAGGACGCGCTCGAAGCCACGTTCCTGGGCAGCATCACCGCCGGTTGCCTGCGCAAGGCGGGGGTACCCGTCCTGATGCGTTTGCCATAAGCCGGCGCCCGTCCCCGCTATTGCGCGCCGGCCCGGCGCACGTTACGGATCAGTTGGACATGAACCGGTCGATGCCGGTTCTGTCGAGCAGTGATCGCGTCACCCCGCCAAAAACGAACTCCCGCAAACGTCCATGGCCATAAGCGCCAGAGACGACGAAATCGGCGCCGGCGGCCGCGATGTGCTCCGTCAGTTTTTCGTCCTCGTCGGAGCTTTCGATCAACTCGGAGTGCGCCTGAATCCCGTGACCGGATAGCAGGGCCACTACATCATTCGCGCCATTTTTCACCCACGAATCGACTTCGTCGGCGATCGCGAGGACGGTGACTTCGCGGGCGCACGACAGCAGCGGAATCGCATCCGCCACCGCTCGGCGGGCTTCGCGCGTGTCCTTCCAGGCGACGATTGCCCTGCCGATCGGAACGTGGTCCGTCCCGTAGGCAAGCACCAGAACCGGGCGCCCCGCCTGCAGCAGGACGGACCCCGGATTGGCGGCGCGGTAAGTGCTGCCGCTGGCCGCCCCGTTGGGTGCCGCCATGACGATGAGATCGGCCACTCGCGCTGTGTCGATAAGGACATTGGTCGGGGGTCCCAGCGCTTCACGCCATCCCGACTCGACGCGATCGGCAGTGAGCCGGTCGAACACGGCGTGAAGCTCGCGGAATCTGGCTTTGAGTTGATCCCGCATCTGATCCCATACGCCGACCACAGCGGGATCGGTTTCGGGATACGTGACTGGCATGGGCGCGTCTGCCGCGCAAAGCCCGATCACCTTCGCCCGAAAACGCCGGGCCAGGTCGCAGGCAGCCAGAATCGAGGGCTCGACGGGCCCATCGACATCGACATTGACGAGAATGGTTTTGAAGCTCATGAGAAAACCCCCGAGGTTTCTCATAGCATGCCCGAAATCCACTCGGAATTCACGGCGAATCGTAGAATTCAGGCCGTAATTTGATATGGCGCAAGTACCGGGACCAGCCCGACCCAGCGTGGCACCGCGCCAGTCGCGTGCGAGGCGCCTTTCGGGCATCCACCACGCGGCGGACGTAGGATTCTCGCGGAACCCGGCTTCAGTGGTTCAGGATCTGGCCCAGGAAACTGCGAGCCTTGGGGTGCTGGGGCGAATCAAAGAAGACATCGGGCGGCGCCTGCTCGACGATCTCGCCGTCTGCCATGAAAATCACACGGTCCGCCACGCTGCGCGCAAAGCCCATCTCGTGGGTCACGCACAGCATCGTGATGCCGTCATGGGCCAGCGAGATCATGGTGTCCAGCACTTCCTTCACCATCTCGGGGTCCAGCGCCGACGTGGGCTCGTCGAACAGCATGATCTCGGGCTTCATGCACAGGGCCCGGGCAATCGCCACGCGCTGCTGCTGGCCACCCGAAAGCTGACTGGGAAATTTGCGGGCCTGGTCGGGAATCCGCACACGCGTCAGAAAGTGCATGGCAATCTCTTCGGCCTCGGCTCGCTTCATCTTCTGGGTGCGCATCGGCGACAGCGTGCAGTTCTCCAGGACCGTAAGATGCGGGAACAGATTGAACTGCTGGAACACCATGCCCACGTGCTCGCGGATCCGGGCGGCATTCTGCTTGTTGGCCGTGATGTCGATGCCCGCCACCACGATATGGCCGTTCTGGATGCTCTCGAGTCCGTTGATGCAGCGGATCAGAGTCGACTTCCCCGAACCCGACGGCCCGCAGATGACGATCCGCTCGCCCGTATTCACGCTCAGGTCGATGCCCTTGAGCACCTTGAACTGGTCATACCATTTTTCGACGCCGGAAAAGGCGATTATCGTTTTGTCATCCATCTTCTGACTCACTGCCTGGAGGCGTGCGCACCCCATGGCGCACACGCCGGATTGACGTCCTTACTGGGCGGCCTTCACGACCGCCTGTGGCAACGGCGTTCCGAGGCTTTTCTGGAACAGCTTGTCGAATTCCCCGTTTTCAACGTTGGTCTTGACGAACTGGTTCATGACCTTCAGCAGCTCGGGGCGATCCTTCCTCATGGTAATCGCCATCACTTGCTCATTGATGACGTAGAGGACCTTGTATTTGCCCGGGAAGCGTTTCTGCACGTCGGCGGCGATCACGGAGGAGGTGCCCACGGCATCGACCTGCCCGACCAGCATGGCCTGGAGCGCCGAAGCGTCATCGTCGAAGCGGCGCAGCTTCGTGCCCTCGGGGGCCACTTTGGACACCCCGATGTCGGTGGTGCTGGCGCGCGGCACACCGATCTTGAACTTGGGGAAGTCGGCCGGTCCCGAAAGCTTCAGGTCAGCCGGTCCGAGCAGGACCATGCTGGCGGCGGAATAAGGAATCGAGAATTGCACCTGCTTTTCGCGCTCCGGCGTGATGGCCAGGGAAGCGACCAGCACGTCGGCCTTGTCAGTCAGCAGGAACGGGATCCGGTTGGGGCCCGTCATGATGACATACTGCAACTTGAGCCCCAGATCCTTGGCCAGGAGCTCGGCCACGTCCGCGTCATAGCCGGCCGGCTGATTTTGGGCATTGGAGCCCGCATACGGCGGCCAGTCCACCAGGACCCCTACCTTGATCGTGCCGCGATCCTTGACGGTCTGCCAATAGCTGTTGTCGGCGGCAAACGACGCGCTGGCTGAAACGACCAGCAGCGACCCTACGACCGGGACCAGAAAACGACTGAGCGCCCGGCTCAACGAAAAACCACGCATGAACGATCTCCTTGAATAATCATGCTCAACGGGAAACGAAGGGGAACGGAGCTTCAGCGCAGCGATGCCGACAGCCGCCGCTCCAGACGCCGCGACCATTTGGACAACGGCCAGCACAAACAGAAATACAGGAACGCCACCAGCGCGAAGATGGGCAGGGGCGCGAACGTCGCATTGTTGATGATCTGCCCCGTGCGTGTGAGCTCCGTGAAGCCGATGATCGCCGTCAGCGACGTGCCCTTGATGATCTGGACCATGAATCCCACCGTGGGCGGCACGGCGATCTTCAGGGCCTGCGGCAGAACCACGTAGCGCATTCGGTCGTAGTTGCTCAGGTTCAGGGCATGCGACGCCTCTGTCTGTCCCCCTGGAACCGCCTGGATGCACCCGCGCCAGATGTCGCCCAGAAACGCGCTGGTATTGAGGATCAAGGCCACACCCGCCGCCAGCCAGGGATTGACCTCCAGGCCCAGCACCGGGAACCCGAAGAAGATCAGGAACAACTGCATCAGCAGCGGCGTGCCCTGGAAGACGATGATGAAGCCTCGCGCCGGACCGTGCAGCCAGCGGGACTGCGCGGTGCGGGCCAGGGCGATGATGAGCCCGCCGATCGAGCCGCCCACCAGGGCCATGATGGCCAGGGCGACCGTCCAACGGACCGCCAGCACGATGGACCAGACGTCCACTATCGAGAAACTGCGCATCTCAGCGGCCCTCCGGGAAGTAGAGGAACCGCTTCCAGGCCAGTTTGAACAGGCCCATGAAGGACAACGACAGCAGGAAGTAGATGGCGGTCACCACGATGTAGATTTCGAAGCTGCGGAAGGTTTCGGACTGGATGTTGGCCGCCACGGACGCCAGGTCGTCGGCCGAGATGGTCGACACGATGCTGGACGTCAGCATCAGCAGGATGAACTGGCTGGACAGCGCCGGAAAAATGGTCTTCAGCGCCGGCCGCAGCACGATGTACAGAAAGACCTGATAACGCTTCAGGTTCAGCGCCAGTCCGGCCTCGACCTGCCCTTTGGGCACGGCCTCGACCCCTGCTCGCAGGATCTCGGTGGCAAACGCCCCCAGGTTGACGAACATGGTCACCAGGGCGGCCGTCGTCGCCGACATCTGCAGCCCCAGGCTGGGCAACGCAAAGTAAAAGAAAAACAGTTGAATCAGGAACGGCGTGTTGCGGATGGCCTCTATATACGCATCGATCGCCCAGTGCAGCGCGCGCGGCCCGTTGCTCTTGCCCCACGAACAGAACACGGCAATCAACAGGCCGATCACCATGGCGCCCATGGAAAGTTCGATCGTCTTGAGCACGCCATCGAGCAGCAGCGGCCAGGACTGCAGCACAACGCCGAATTGAAAGTGGTAGACCATGTCGTGCGTTCGGAGTGAAGTCCGGCGCGGGTTCGGACAAACACGCCCAAACCGCGCCAGTGAAAGAGCCGGGCAAACCGGCCCAATGTCGAAGGCTAGTGTCCCGTTCGGTTAGTTCGTGTCAAACATCAGGATTAACCGAACGGGACACTAGGCCAGCAACGCCGCGTCCCAGGCGCAGACGCGCTGGTTCTGCTCCCCCAGGCCCTGAATGCCGAGCCGGACCGTATCGCCAGCCTTCAAATAGACCGGCGGCTTCTGGCCCAGGCCCACTCCCGGGGGCGTACCGGTGGAGATGATGTCGCCCGGCTCCAGGGTGGTGAAGCGGCTCAGGTACTCGACCAGCGTGGCCACGCCGAAAATCATGGTCCGCGTATTGCCGCTCTGATAGCGCTTGCCGCTGACTTCGAGCCACATGTCCAGATTCTGCGGGTCCGCGATTTCATCGGCGGTGACGAGCCAGGGGCCCACCGGACCAAAGGTGTCGCAGCCCTTGCCTTTGTCCCAGGTCCCGCCCATTTCGAGCTGGTACTGCCGCTCGGAGACGTCATTGATGACGCAATACCCGGCCACGTGGGACAGCGCATCTTGTTTGGAGACATACCGGGCGCGGCTGCCGATGACCACGCCGAGCTCGACCTCCCAGTCGGTCTTGACGGAGTCGCGCGGCATGACGATGGGATCATTCGCTCCCGTGGGGCGCGACCACTTGTTGAACAGGATCGGCTCCTTGGGGATCTCGGCGCCGGTTTCCTTCGCGTGATCGGTATAGTTCAGGCCGATGCAGATGAACTTGCCGGGATTGGACAGGGGCACGCCCATCCGGCCCGGATTCGCCACCAGCGGCAATTGCCGCAGGTCGATGGCGCGCAGTGCGGCCAAGCCCGCCGGCGACAGTTTGTCGGCCGACAGATCGCCCACGATGGCGCTCAGGTCGCGCACATTGCCCTGCGCATCCAGCGCACCGGGCTTTTCCTGGCCTTGCGGCCCAAAACGAAGCAGTTTCATGGATTTTCCTTTGGACAGGCAGAATCAGTTGGACCAGCCGCCATCGATGATCTGGGCGGTCCCGGTGGTGTAGCCGGATTCATCGCCAGCCAGATACAGGGCCAGATTGGCGATTTCTTCGGGAGTTCCGAGGCGGCCGATGGGCTGGCGTGCCACGAATGCCGCATGCACGGCGTCCACGCTCTGGTGTTGGGCCTGAGCCTGAGTGGCGATACGTTCTTTGAGGGACGGCGATTCCACCGTGCCCGGGCAAATGGCATTGCAGCGAATGCCGCGCCCCACGAAATCAGCGGCGATCGACTTGGTCAACCCTATGACGGCAGCCTTGGTCGTGCCATAGACGAAGCGATTCGGCACGCCTTTCACGCTGGAAGCGACCGACGACATATTGACGATCGAGCCATGCCCGCGCTCCAGCATGCCGGGCAATACGGCCTTGATGATTTCGTACATGGCCGTGACGTTCAGCGCGAAGGAAAAATCCCAGGACTTGCGGCTGCATTCCAGGATGGTGCCGCCGTCCACGAAGCCCGCGCAATTGAACAGGACGTCGATCGCGCCGATTTCCTGCACGGTTGCATGGATTGCCGCCACGTCGGTCACATCGAGCCGGCGGGTTTCGCAACCCTGCAGGCCCTGGAGGGCCGCCTGATTGATGTCGGTGGCGAACACGCGCGCGCCTTCCTGGGCAAACCGCAACGCGGTCGCCCGCCCTATCCCGTTTGCCGCTGCCGTCACCAGCGCCGTTTTGCCTTGCAGACGTCCTGCCATGATGTTTTCCTTGAAGTGATGGAGCTTACCCGCGCGGCGCCAGGCGCATCGCCGCGCACCGGATCGCTGCATTCTAGGTATAAAATCAATTTTTATATAAGAAATGCCATCATAGCCACCACGACTGTTCTTCACAATGCGATGGACCTTTTCATGCCTAGGTGTTTACCCTGAATATCACCGGAGAACACCGTAAAATCGTGTAAAACGTCTCACATATGAAATGAATTATTCATATCTAAAAAATAATCTGGAAACAGTCCCCGCCAGGAGGCCTGCCACAGCATGAACCCGGAATCGCCCGCCCCACTCGCCCCGCCCGAGGAAAAAAAGGCGCGATACACCGCGCCCGCCCTGGAAAAGGGTCTGGACATCCTCGAGATCCTCAGTACCACCACGGACGGCTATACGTTGAATCAGCTCGCCCAGGAGCTGGGCCGGGGCGTGAGCCAGATTTTTCGGATGGTCGTGACCCTGGAACGGCGGGGCTACATCCAGGCAGACGACAACGACCGCTATACGCTCACGCTGCAGCTTTTCCAGCTCGCGCACCGGCACCCGCCCATCAAGCGGCTTTCACAGGTGGCACTGCCTTTTCTGCACGAACTGGCGCAACGCGCACAGCAATCCTGCCACCTCGCCGTCTACGAACAGGGCCGCGTCGTCGTGCTGGCCCAGGTGGACAGCCCGGAACGCTGGTCCTTCGGTCTGAAGGCCGGATCGTTGATGGGCCTGACCGACACGTCCTCCGGTCACATCCTGCTGGCCTATCGGGATGAAATCGAACGGGCCCGCATGCTCAACAGCCACGTCGTCGTGGATGGAGAACAGCGCATGGATCCGGGTCAGCTTCTGTCGATGCTCGCCGACGTGCGCTCACATGGGTATTCGTTGATGCGCAGCATCCAGATCAGCGGGGTGACCAATATCGCATTTCCAGTCTACGGGCCCGGCCGGCAGGTCGTGGCCGCCATCAACATCCCGCACATCGCCCGCATCGACGGCGCGCCGCGCCCCACGATCGAGCAGGTCAAGACCGCACAGGCCGACATCTGCGAACGATTGTCGCGGCAATTGGGTAGCGGCGAGAGCGCCTAACGGCAGCGGCTGGCAGCGGTGCCGCGTAGCATCGACCAGCAGCTCCCGGCAGCAGGGCCGGGCAGCCGCTACCGGTGGCGCCGCTGTCGCTGTGCGGGCCCTCATGCCGCGTGGGCATGCTCCTGCAGCACCAGATGCGCCATGCCGTCCTCGGTGGCGATCCCGACGCGCCGCCCCACCGGCAGGGTCGCCTTGACCCGCACGTGGCCGAACGGCAGTCCGGCGACCACGGGAACGCGGACTGTCTTGCGCAGCCACGCGATGACGGACGGCAGGTCATAGCCGTTGTCGTGGGGCGCCAGCCGGTAATCGGAGAACTGGCCCAGCACGATGGCATGCTGCCGCTCCAGCACCCCGGCGTGCCAGAGCTGCGTCAGCATGCGCTCGATGCGAAACGGATGTTCGGCCACGTCTTCGAGAAACAGGATGCCGCCCCGTATGTCGGGCAGATAGGGGGTACCCACCAGCGAGGCCACCATGGCCAGGTTGCCGCCCCACAGGACGCCGCGGGCGTCGACGGGATCGGCTTCCGGAGATTCGAAGCTCAGGATTTCCAGCTCGCCGGACAGGGTTTCGAGAAACAGGTCCTGGGTCAGCTCATCGACCTTCTTGCCGCCAAAATCGAACAGGGCCATGGGGCCGAGCAGACTGTTCGCCCCTGTGCGCGCCAACAGCGCCAGGCTGAAGACCGTGAAGTCGCTTTGTCCGATGAAGGTCTTGCCGCTATCCGCCACCGCCCGCCAGTCGATGAAGGGCAGCAGGCGGCTCAGGCCATAGCCGCCGCGCGTGGCCATCACCACAGGATGCGGCTGCTTGAGGGCTCGGACGATGCTCGCCAGCCGCTGCTTGTCGGTGCCCGCGAAACGTTCGTGTACCGCCTTCGCGGCACGATCCACGCCCACATGGAAACCCAGTGCCCGCAGGCGCTTGGCGGCCAGCGCCAGCACGTCCGGGTCGGGAACCGCCCCCGACGGCGAAATCAGGTAGATCCCCGAGGGTCGGCCGTGAACATGGGACGCACCGTCGTGATCGGAGTCATGGGCGTGGGCGCGATCATGAGCCATGGCGGATTCACCGCCATGGCCGTGATCTGCATCATGGCCTTGATCTGCATCATGGCCGTGACCTCGGCCACGGACGGATGTCGGTCTCTGGGGGTGGCTCTTCTGGGCTGGCATGTCGGTTGCATTCCGCGATGAGTGGTTTGAGGGTTGCGCGCCGCGGCGCGCCCGAAAGAATCCGCGCAACAGCTCGCCGCAGGCGGGAGCGAGAACCCCTGCCCGAACCCGCGCATGGTGATTGAGCTGCGCCTGCCGCGAAAGGTCGACCACACCGCCGCAGGCGCCGGTCTTGGGATCCGCGGCACCGTAGACGATCTCCGCCACGCGCGCATGGAACATGGCCCCCAGGCACATGGCACAGGGTTCCAGCGTCACGTAGAGCCGGGCCCCGGTCAGTCTATGATTGGACCGGCCCAGCGCCGCCGCCCGGAGGGCGACGATCTCGGCGTGCGCGGTGGGGTCGTGGTCGACAATGGTGCGATTATGGCCCGTGGCCAATAACCGCCCCTCAGCATCCAGCACCACGGCCCCCACCGGCACCTCGCCCAGCGCGGCCGCCTGCCGCGCCTGCTCCAACGCCAAGGCCATCGCGCCTTCATCGTCCAGGACGGCGGAAGCGGCCTCCGGGCTGGGCCGGGGCACCGCCGTGGCCGCAGCCACCGGCTGGAGCCCCGCCGAGTTCCGCGCCATGCTGACATGCCCTTCAGCCACGATAAATCCTGGCATTGAGCACGATCTTGGTGGCCAGGCTCTCCACGGCCTCTTCCAGCCACTGGTAGAGTTCGGCGTTTTCATCGAAGCGCGCCTGATTCAGATTGGAGACTCGCCCCTCCTGGATGAATCCCCACGCCCGGCTGCGCTTTTCGCGGTGGCGCGGGTCCCATACGCCGAACGCCACGCCGCCCGACCGGCGAATCAGCGAAAAACATGGAATGTCGGTGTAACCGTCGCCCACGAAAATCATCTGTTCGAACGGTACCCGCAGCTTGTCCGCATCGACCTTGCGGTTCACCTCGAAGGGCTTGTTGCGCGACTCTGGCCCGATGATGCCTTTCTGGATATGGAACAGGTAGCGCGTCTTGTCCGTGAAACTGACGACCCGGCGCGGAAAGTCGATCGCACCGTCCGCGCCGTAATGAAATTCCGACGCCCAGATATCGGTGAACTGTGCCGCAATGGGCGTGCTGCGCAACACATCGCCCAGGCCGCTGGAAATCAGGTAGAACTCCAGCTGTACCGTCGGATGGGCTTGGCGCAGCCGCGAGCGCAGCCGGTCGAAGAGCGAGTCCACACCATCATGCAGCGGCAACCGGCGGCCCCACGCCTGCAGGCGCGCGCGCGTGATGGGCCCATGGGTGCCGGACTGCGACAGCTGCAGCATGCGATAAAGGTAGGCCGGGACAGGATCCCAGTCCTCTTGATCCAGCAGCGGCCCGACCCGGTCCCGCCAGAACACGGATGCGTCCACGCCCATTTCCTGCAGGAACCCGGATGTACTGTCGGGCGCCAGCGTGTCGTCAAAATCAAATACCAGCGCAATGACATCGGCCATAGTGCCTTTCCCTCGTGTTCAGCTCAATCGCGCCAGCGCCTGCAAGGCGCCCGGCAGCGCAGACGGCAAATCTTCGGCCAGCAGCCCGGGACCCAGTTGATCGGCCGCCAGGCCATGCAGCCAGACCGCCGCACAGGCCGCCTCGAACGGCGGCATGCCCGCGGCCACCAGCCCCGTCACCATGCCCGCCAGCACGTCGCCCGTCCCTGCGGTGGCGAGCGTAGGGGGCGCGTTGTCGTTGATCACGCACCGGCCATCGGGCGCGGCCACCACCGTATCGGCGCCCTTGAGGACCACCACCGCGCCGCTGGCGCGAGCCGCTTCCGCCGCACGCTGCAGTTTATCGCCTTCATGCGCAAACACGCGGGCAAATTCGCCTTCATGCGGAGTCAGCACGCAGCGCCCATGCAAGGCGCGGATCAGCGCCTCGGGCTGATCCGCGAATACCGTCAACGCATCGGCGTCCAGCACACAAGGCCGCCCCGTAGCCAGCAAGGCGAGCACTTGCGAGCACGCCTTTGGCGCCCGGCCCAGACCCGGGCCAATCAGCAGGGCATTGCGTCTGGCGTCGGCCAGCGCCGCTGAAACATCATCGCTCGCCGGCAGGGCCTCCACCATGATCGAGGTCAGCGCGCCGGCCTGAATCGCCCAGGCCTGCGCCGGTACCGCCAACGTGACGAGACCGGCGCCCAGGCGCGCCGCTGCCAGGCAGGCAAGGCGGCTGGCTCCCAGCAGAGTGCCGCCACCTACCACCAGCGCATGGCCTCGGCGGTATTTGTGGCCCGCCGCATCGGGCCATGGGAACAGCCCGATCCAAAGGTCCGGATCGTTCGCCCAGACCTGCGGTGAGATGGTCTCCAGCACCGAAGGCTGAATGCCGATGTCGGCGCAGACCACTTGACCGCACAACAGGCGCCCCGGCAGCAGCAGATGCCCCGGCTTGCGCCGGAAAAACGTCACCGTCAGGTCCGCCTGAACGGCAGCGCCCATGATCCGACCGCTCCCGCCGTCCAGCCCGCTGGGGACGTCGATGGCGCACACCGGCGCTGCGGCGGCATTCACCGCGTCGACCAACGCGCAAAGATCTCGGCCCAGCGGCCGGCTGAGACCCGCCCCCAGCAGGCCGTCAACGATCAATCCAGCCCCTTCCAGCGCCCCGGCTCGAGCGGCTTCCACCGGTCCCTGCCAAGTGCTGGCCGCCCAGGCGGCATCTCCGCGCAGGCGATCGCGCTCGCCCCACAAGGCCACCCGCACCGGCCAGCCGGCCTCCTGCAGCAGTCGGGCCACGACCCAGCCGTCGCCGCCATTGTTCCCCGGACCGCACAACACCACGGTAGGCGCTGGCGACCAGCGTGCCTGGATGGCGCGCACCACCGCTGCGCCCGCTGCCGCCATCAAGCTGGCCCCCGGAACGCCGGCGGCGATGGTGCGGCTATCCGCCACCGCCATCTGCGCCGGCGTCAGGAGTGCGTGCGCCGCTGCGTGCCGGGCCCATTCATTCATGACACTTTCTTCCATGCTTGTCCGCCCGTCAGGCGTCGGGATCCCAAATACCGCCGGCGCGATGCGTGGCATGGCGCACAGCCTCGTCCAGCAGGGCCGGCGACCCCGGCAATACCAGCACCAGGGATTCGCGCGCCCGCGTCGCTCCGGTATACAACAACTCGCGCGTGAGGAGCGGCCCGGGCCGCTCCGGAAGCACCAGGACCACGTGATCGAACTCGGATCCCTGGGACTTGTGCACGGTCAAGGCATACACGGTTTCAATATCGGACAGCCGCGCCGGAGAAACCCAGCGCACCCGCCCTTCGCCGCTCCCGGCAAACGCCGCCCGCAGCACACGCCGACCGGCGTGCCGCGGATCGGGCAGATTCAGCACCACGCCGATGTCGCCGTTGGCCAGCCCCAGGCCCGGCTGGTTGCGCGTCACCAGAATCGGACGTCCCAAATACCACGGACCGGCATCCGGCGCGATGCGGCCCAGAGCCCGCAATCGCGACTCGATGAGCCGGTTCAGGCCCTCCACTCCCCACGGCCCGGTGCGCAAGGCGCACAGCACCTGGAAGCGGGCCTGGCACTCCAGAACGGAGCGCGCCCAGCGATCCCAAGCCGGCCGGACGGCATCCACGGACGGCATGGCATCCTGCACTGTCCTAAAGAGCGCCGGATAGCCGGACGGACCCAGGACGCCTGCGTCTTCCAGCCAATGTGCGGGTGCCCCGCTCCCGCTCGTCCCCTGAAGCGGCAGGAACCTCAATCCCGGCAGCGGCTGATCGTACAGCGCGGCAACAGCGGCGGTATCCTGGGTATTCACGGCGGCCGCAAAGCGCCCGATACCGCTGTTTTCATCGAACCGATGGCTATGGCGCAGCATCACCACCCCCTGATCCAGCGGCGTACCCTCCTCGTCCTGCCACCGCGCAGCAGGCGCCTGGCCACAAAAGGCGCGCAGGCGCTCGCAATGATCCGGCCGATAGTGTCCCTGTGGCGCCCGTGCGCACAGCTCGCCCAGCACGGCCCCCGCCTCGACGGAGGCCAGTTGGTCACGGTCTCCCAACAACACCAGCCGCGCCGATTCCGGCAGCGCGGCCAGCGTGGCGTCCATCATCTCGATATCCATCATCGAGGCCTCATCGACGACCAGCACATCCAGATCCAGCGGATGGCCGGCGTGATACACCAGGCGGCGTGTATCCGGACGGCTGCCCAACAGCCGGTGCAACGTGACGACCTCGGCCGGAATCCGTTCCATGGCCGCCTGCAAGGCGGTATCGGCGCGGTGCCGCAGCTCGTCCAGCCTACCTGCAATGGATTCGCTCAGCCGCGCGGCGGCCTTGCCAGTGGGGGCCGCCAGGCAGATGCGCAAGCCGCGCGTCAGGCCCCGCTCCTGTGCCAGCCCCTGCAACACGGCCAGCAATCGAACCACCGTGGTGGTCTTGCCGGTCCCGGGGCCGCCCGTGATGATGCAAAAATCGTGCAGCAAGGCATTGGCACAGGCAATCTTCTGCCAGTCCAGCGCGCCGTCGCCGGGCGTAAACACGCGATCCAGCCAGGACCGAGCCGACGCGGCGTTCTCGGACTCCACGGCAGGGGAGGACAACCGCGCGGCGATACCCGCGCGGATGCGTGCCGCGGCGCGCCAATAGCGGGCCAGATACAGCCGATGAGCATGCAGCACCAGCGGCTCCTCTCCGGCGCCGTCACCCACGAACGCCGCCGCCATCAGCGCCGACCGGCAGGCATCCGGATCCGGCGGCAGCCAGGCCGGGCGGTGGCCGCCTGCCTCGACTCGCCAGTCTTCGGGAAGCTCCGTATGCCAATGGCGGCACAGCTGCGCCATATCCAGGCAAGGGTGACCCTGCGCCAGGCGGGCACTGCACAGGACGGCCAGCCGCACGGCCGTCTCCGGCGCCTGCGGCGCCTGCCGCACCAGGAATCGGCCCAATGCCACATCCAGGTCCCGCAAGCCCTGGACCGCCGGATAGGCCAGCCATCCGGGAAACGGCGCCGCGCCGGATTCGGCCGACACGGCCCGGACGGGCGATTCACCCACGGCGGTTCTCCTCATGACTTTCGCCGCCCGACTGCCCGCGGAACAGCGCATCGAGCGCTTCCACGAGTGACTCGGGCGGACGCCCGGCCAGCAGCCCCTGGCCCGGGAAATCCTGTCCGCGCAGGAACAGGTAGAGAGCGCCGCCCATATGGCGGTCATAGCGATAGTCGGGCAGACGGGCCTTCAGTTGCCGATGCAAGGCCAACACATACATGGCCATCTGCACGTCGTAACGCGCGATGCACATGGCGCGAACCAACGCCGGAGGCGCATAGTCCGATGCCTGAGGCCCCAGATCATTGGACTTGTAGTCGATCAGGTAGTAGCGGCCGTCCGCCTGGAGCACCAGATCGATGAATCCCTTGAACATGCCGTTCAGATGAGTGGGAGCGAGCCCGGGTCGATCAACGCCCGGAAAGAGCTGCCGGCCGATCCGCCCATCGAGCCGGGCCGTGTCGAGATCGGCCACCGGCAACCAGAACTCCATCTCGGGCACACAGGTCTGAACGCTGTCCAGGCGCAACACGGAACCGTCAGGGGGAGGCAGTCGCCAATCGGTGGCCGCGAAGTCCACCAGCCACTGGTGGAGCCCGTCGATATGCGCCTCCCAGCCGCGTACCTTGCAACGGCGGGCGATCAGATCGCGCGCGTCCTCCAGATGCCGGAACTGGCGGCGTCCGGCCCATTCCAGCAGCCCGTGCAGGAAGGTGCCCGCCTCGCTGCCGCGCGGGAAATCCCGCAACGGGCCCGCGCGACCACCATCGGGCTGCGCGCCCCGGCCCTCGGCCAGCGCCGCCGGAGCCCACCGGTTCTCGCGCAGCACGTCCTCCGCAGCCGACTGCGGGGCGGCCGGCACCACCAGGGCCGTTGCGGCGTCGCGCGCGGCATCCGGCCGATGCAGCGCGGAATAGCTCGCAATCCACCAGGACTGCGCCACGGCGGGCCCCGCCAAGCGGCGCGCGGGACCGAGCGCCCGGGGGGCATCCTCCTCGACGCGCAGGGATTCTTCCCACGCATCGTCCCGCTCCCACACCACGGCCCCCGCTCCGTCGCCGACCAGGCCATCCCAGGCAGCGTGAAGGTCTTCACCCAGCACGTGGCCGATGCCGCTGTCGTTGACGGCCTTCAACGGGCCGAGCACGACCCAGGCGGCATGGCAGGCGCGCGTCAGCGCCACGTACAGCTTGCGGACCTCTTCGCCCAGGCGCTCCAGCGCGAGCTGCCGCGCCTGAGCATCATCGGGCGCCATGACCCAGACTGAACGGCCGTCCTGGATGAGACGGGCCGGTCCGCGGTCGTGGCGCGCGGATGGAGCGGCGCAGACAAACGGCAGAAAGACCAGCGGATATTCCAGGCCCTTGGACTTGTGCACCGTCACCACCCGGACCAGATCCTCATCGCTTTCCAGCCTCACCCGGCGCGCATCCTCATCAGTGGGGGACTGACGCTGCTGCTCCAGGAATCGCAACACCGCGTGCTGGCCGTCCAGGTGATCCGCCGCCTGCTGCAGCAGCTCGGCCAGATGCAGGCAATCCGTCAACTGGCGTTCGCCCTCCGCGCCGTCGGCCAACAGCCGGGCCGGAACCTCGAAATCGTGCATCAGCATGCGCAGCATGGGAAGCAGGCCGCGCTGCCACCAACACCGGTGATAGGCCTGGAATCGCCCGACCTGCGCGTCCCAGGCGCTCTCGTCCTCGACCAACGCATCCAGCCGGTTCACGGAAAGCCCGAGCAGCGGCGTCGCCAGCGCGGCCCGCACAGCCCGCTCGTCTTCGGGCTGCGCGCACGCCCGCAGGCAGACCGCAAGCTCCCGGGCCAGGGGGGAGTCATAAACCGAATCGCGCTCCGACAGATAGACACTGCGCAGGCCCACACGGCCCAAGGCCGCGCGGACCTGGCGGGCCTCGGCGTGATTGTTGACCAGAACGGCCACGTCGGCCGGCCGTACGGCGCGAAAACCCTGCTCCTCATCGTCAAACCCGGCCCCGCCAGAGCGGCCCATGGCCAGGAGCGAGGCGATCCTGGCCGCACAAAGCGCGGCCGCCTGTTCCCGGTAACGCCCCACGCCCAGGGTTTCGCCTGCCCTCTCCGGCGCCAGCCAGAATCCGTTCAGGGCGCTGCCAGCCGAGCCTTCCACCCGCCAGGTATCGCGGCGCCCTCGGGATTTGACCGGCTCGAACGCGATGGTCTCCCCGGGGATACCGGTCGGAAACGCTGAATCGCCGCGCCGACCGAAGCATCGGTTGACGGCATCCACCATCGCGTGCGAAGCCCGGAAATTCCGGTCCAGGGTATGAACGCGGTCCCCGCAATCGCGCGCGGCCCGCAGATAAGTGTGCACGTCGGCGCCGCGGAAGCCGTAGATCGACTGCTTGGGATCTCCGATGAGGACCAGCGCCGTCTCCGGGTCGTTGCGGGCCACGTCATAGACCCGATCGAAGATCCGGTACTGAAGAGGATCCGTATCCTGGAACTCGTCGATCAGCGCCACCGGAAACTGACGGCGCAAGGTCCGCACGAGGATCGGCCCGCGCTCCCCTTCGAGTGCCCGTGCCAGGCCGGCAAGCAAACCGTCGAAGCCCGTTTGCGCACGCGCCGACAGCGCCTGCTGCAAGCGCGCGGCCATCCAGCCAACGGCGTGCTGCAACAACGGCCCCCGCAGCGACAAGTCCGCCAGATCGCGCTGCAGCTGCGCCAGCGCCGCACTGAGCGGGTGGGAGGGCGCCGGCCCCATGCCCGACCACCAGGCCGCAATGCCTTCCGGCACCAGACGCTCCCAGCCTTTCTTCATGTCGGGCGGGGACTCCTGTGCAGGATCGCCCGCCCAGCTGCGCAGCGCGTCCAGCCAGCGATGCACGGTCGAGGCGCTGTAGCGTTTCAGGCCGCCGCGGATGTCTTCCAGCCAATGCTCCAGCACGTCGGCGTCCCGTACCCATGGACGCTTCAGCGCCTGCAGGCTCACGGCGCGGGAGGCCGCTGCCTGTGCGCAGGCCCGCGCCAGCGTCATGTCCGGCGCGGAGGGCAACGCCTCCAGCGTGAGCAGCGTTGACAGATCCAGCAGCGCGTCGGGTTTGGGCCACACGGAAAGGACGTGGTCCAGAAGGGCCCCATCCAGACCCGCGACCTGACTGCGCCAGTAATCCCAGGCGACCTGGCGGATCTGCTCGCGCAGATCGGTTTGCAGATCCTGATCGAACAGGCTGCCGCTGTCGAACGCATGCTGGCGCAAAACGCGCGCGCACCACGCGTGGATGGTAAAGATCGACGCCTCGTCCATGGACTGGGCCGCCAACGCCAGCAAACGGGCAGCGTTGGGCCACTCGTCGGGCGGATAGTGCGCGCGCAAACCAGCCAGGAACGCGTCGCCCGCGGCATCGGGTGCGGCATCGGCGGTCGTGGAGGCATCGTCCGGTTCCGCAAACGCCGCGGCCGCCTGGGACAGGCGCGCGCGGATCCGGTCCCGCAACTCACGCGCGGCCGCCTCGGTGAAGGTCAGCACCAGGATATCGGCCGGCAGACGGGGCGGATGACCGCCATGCCCCAGCACCAGCCGGACGTAGAGCGCAGCGATGGTCCAAGTCTTTCCGGTCCCGGCGCTGGCCTCGATCAGGTGGCTGCCGCGCAATTCGAACTGCAGCGGGTCCACCGGCGAAACAGTCGGCATCAGCCCTTCCCCCTGCCGCCGGAAGCACCGGACACCGTGGCGCTCAATGCGCCATACAGGGTCCTGGCCCAGTCGAAGAAGGCTCCACCGGCCACCAGCGAATCGAAATCCGGATAACATCGCCGCAGATAAAGATCATCGCTCATCCGTTCCTCATAGGTGGTGCGAACTTGCGCCCAGCCGTCGTCCTGCGGATCGGCAGGCTGACCCACGCGCAGCCATACGCCGGCCGCATGGGCCTCGACCGGCAAGGCGCTGCACAGGCCCTGGCGCCAGGCAGACCACAAATCGGACCATAACGATTGCCAGGTCCGCTCGTCGCCGGGCCCATCGGCCGCAGCCCACTCCACCCGGCCCTTGGGGCTGATCAGCACGGTCGTGACCGGGCGCCCATGGACATGAGCACAAACATGCTCCACCCATGCCTCCAGCATGGGCGCGAGGCGGTAGTGGTCCTTGCCGTCGACCAGATCGCTGGCAAGCAGGCGGATCCGGCACCACTCGCCCGCCGCGTTGCGACGCCAGCCCGACAGCGTATCCGTGAAGACGAGATCGGCACCGCCCGGTTCCGCGGCTACGCAGCTTTCCATCCGGAAAGCCTCGCTCACCGCTTCCGGCCAGTCGGCGCAGGCTCGTGAAAAGTCCGCCAACGGAGCCTCCAGCACCTGGCGCAACCGCACGATCGCGCGGTCTCCGAGAGCCCCGTCCAGGAGATCTCCCTGGCGTTGCAAACGGGCCAGATCCCGATCCAGCGCTCCATACAGATCGGCCAGCCCCCTGGACCCGCCTGCCCTCTGCAGGCCATCCAGCAAGGTCTGCCGGAGCTGCCATTCCTGCAGCCCGTCGAGCGCATACGGCTCAGCGTCATCGGCGATCGGCTCATCGAGGTCGAACCGGACCCGCAGGCGCTGCTGCATGAATGCCTTGATGGGATGGCGCAGGAAGCGCGACAACGTCGTCAGGCCCAGCGGCGACTCCACCAGACGAGGCGCCAGGACGGCGGATGCCGTTGACCCGGTGGGCGCGGAGCGATCGCGCCACTCCGAGGCGTACGTGAAAAGCGCCTGCGGCCCGGGTGCCGCGCCCGCCTCGAAGTAGCGGCGGCTGAAGGGCTGCAGCGGGTGCACACAGGTCAGGGCCTTGGAAACGCTGGTTTCCGCTCCCTGACAGCGCCAGCCGTTGTCCAGGTGTTCCATGAGCTGCGACACCAGTACCGACGGCGCCTGCTCGGCATTGTCGTGAATATCGCGGCCCACCCAGGAAACGTAAAACTGGTCCCTGGCCGAAAGCAGCGCTTCAAGAAACAGATACCGGTCATCCTCCCGCCGCGAGCGATCGCCGGGCCGCGGATGGCTCGCCATCAAATCGAAATCGGCCGGCACCCGGGTCCTCGGAAAGGCGCCGTCCTGAAGACCCAGCAGGCACACTCGCCGGAACGGAACCGCGCGCATGGGCATAAGGGTCGCGAACGTCACGGCCCCTGCGAAAAAACGCTGCGACAGCCCCTGCTGATCGAGCCGGCCGAGACAGTGTTCGGCGACGATGCTCAGAGGCAAGGCCTCGTCCAGGCCGGTCTGTTCGCACACTTGCAACCAGTCCTGCAGGCATTCGCGGAAACGCAGCAGCGTATGGGCGTCCTCGTCGGTCGCCGGACTGAAAAAATCGTCCAGCAAGGCGCGGCAGCGGGCGACCCAGACCTCGGGCGGCACCGGGTCACGCAGCAGTTCCCAGTAGTGGCCAATGCGCTCGACGAAATGCGCCAGCGCCCCGAGGGCCGCCGCCTGCAGGCCGCCCGGTTCGTCGTAGGGGGCAATGTCCTGCCACGGGCCCGCTTCCGCACCCGCCGCGTAGCCCAGCAGCATGCGTTCCAGGCCGAAAGCCCAGGTATAGCGGTGCGCGGCCCGGGGCGTCTGTTCCAGCCCGAAATCCGTCCGCTGCCGCGCATCCAGCCCCCAACGGACGTTGGATTCACGCGCCCACCGCTGCAACAACGGCAGATCGTCCGCCGCAATCCCGAAACGGTCGCGCACGGCCGGCACATCCAGCCACTCCAGGACTTCCTGCAGGCCCAGACGCAGGCCAGGCAAGGACAGAAGTCGCTCCAGCACGATGACCAACGGGTCGGCATGGCGCTGCCCCCGATCGGCCAATGCAAAAGGAATGTGGCGCCAGTCCTGGGCCTCGTGCAGGCCGAAGACAGCCTGGACGTGCGGAGCATAGGCCTCCACATCCGGCACCATCACGATCACGTCGCGCGGCTGCAGGCTCGGGTCGGCCGCAAAATCGGCCAGCAACTGGTCATGCAGGATTTCCACCTCGCGCTGTGCGCTGTGCGCGATGTGAAAGCGCACCGACCCATCTGCCACAGTGTCCACGGCCGGCCAGCGCGCCCGGGATTCCGACAGCGGCCGCAGGTCGCGGATGTCATCCTGAATCTGCTCCAGCAGCGTGCGGCCCGGCAGCGCCTCGAAAGAATCGATGCGGTGATGCAGCTCGGCCAGCGCCCGCCCGCCGCGGGCGCGCAGCCCCGGATCGTCGAAATCGTCCAGCAGGCCGATGAAATCCCGGCCCTGGCGGCCCCAGGAGGCCAGCAACGGCTGGCTCTGTTGATGCAGCAGCGCCTCATCGGGAATCTGCGGCAGCCCCGGCCGCCGCTGCTGGCGCCGGAACCGCGTGCGGAGGATATCGCGGCTTCCCTGAATATCCGCCCAATAGTGCGCGCAGGGATTGTTCACGCACATCAGGATCTGCACCCAGCGCGCCAGCGCCGCCAGGGCTTCCAGAGTCTGGCGCGGCATGGACGAAATGCCGAACACCAGGACACGACGCGGCAACCCCGCAGGACGGGGACCGTCCGGCAGAGCCCGTACGCGCGCCATGAACGCCTCATGGATAGCCGCCCGCCCCTGCGGCACATCCGGCGCGCCCAGATCGTCCAGCAAGGCGCGCCAAAGCCGGGCCTGCCAGACGTTCTCCTCATCCAGAGGCTCATCTCGGCCCGCGGCATCAGGCAGCACGGCCCGACCCTGTCCCCAGGCCTGCAGCCAATCGGCCCGATAGACCTGGTACTGATCGAACAGGTCCGCCAGACGCCCCGCCAGCTGGTAGCGTTTGCGGCCATCACCGTCACCGGTGAGGTATCGCCGCAGGGGCGCGTACTCCGGCTGCCCCGCCAGCTCAGGCAGCAGCCGCATCAGGCGCCAGGTGAGCGGATCCTTGTCCATGGGAGAATCGGCCGGCACGGACTGCTCGCCCAGTACCGCCCGGTAAGCCTGCCATATGAAGCGCGACGGCAGGAGGAAATCCAGGGCCGCCGCCACCCCGCAGCCTGTCTCGCACTCCGCCAGGGCCAGGCGCAGCCACTGGGCGATGCCGTTGCTATGTACCAACAGGCATTCGTTCTCCAGCGGACCCAGCGGATTCCCGCGCAGCCATGCCACCAGCACATCGCGCAACTGCTCCGCGCGATTGCCGTGCACCAGCATCAACCCCGGCTGCAAGTCCAATCCCGTTCCTCCGTATCGTGTCGGCATTACGCCGCCCGTCGACGGCTGCCGTTCCGTGATGGCGTCCGATTCCCCTGAATGATAGAACGTTTCGACGCGGATGCCGGCCCGTGCACGGCCAAAAACGCGCAGCTCCGGCGGATTGAGGGTATCCTGAAAGAGCCCCCGATTTGGTTTCTTTTGCAGGATCCGGTTACCGATGAATGCTGTTGCTGCGCCCGCCCCGCGTCCGCTGTATGAAAAGGCCGCGACTTTCCAGGAAATCCAGGCCAATATCGCGGATATCCGGGCGCGCATCGAGGTGGCCTGCATGCGTGCCGGCCGCGCGCCGTCCGAGGTTCGCCTGCTGCCCGTGAGCAAGACCGTGGATGAGAACCGCATTCGCATGGCGTACCAGGCCGGTTGCCGCCTGCTGGGCGAAAACAAGGTCCAGGAAGCCTATGGCAAATGGGAAACGCTGTCGGATCTGGGCGATCTGGAGTGGGCGGTGATCGGCCACCTGCAGACCAACAAGGCCAAATTCGTCGCCCGCTTCGCGCGCGAGTTCCAGGCGCTGGACAATCTGCGCGTGGCGGAGGCACTGGACCGGCGCCTACAGGAAGAAGGACGCGAGCTGGATGTATTCGTACAGGTCAACACCTCGCGCGAAGACAGCAAGTTCGGGCTGCCTCCGGCGGACGTGCTGGCTTTCGCAAAGGCGCTGCCGGCATACGGCTCGCTGCGGGTGCGCGGGCTGATGACCCTGGCGCTGTTTTCCGCCGACCAGGCCCAGGTCCGGCCCTGTTTCGTCCGACTCAGGGAACTGCGCGACATGCTGCGCCAGGACGCGCCGCAAGGCGAGGCCTTCGCCGAATTGTCCATGGGTATGTCGGGCGACTTCGAGTGGGCCATCGAAGAAGGCTCGACCACCGTGCGGGTCGGGCAGGCGATCTTCGGATCACGCAAACTGCCAGACAGCTACTACTGGCCCGATGGGCCCGAAGGCCGCAAGGCTTGAGCACAGGGACGCGCCATGACCGCCCATTCGGCCGCGACGCAGTCTCTGATCCGCATCTGGCTCGCCTTCCTGCTGTGTGTGCTGCTGGCTGCTTGCGCCGGCCCCGGCGGTCGGGGACGCCACACGGCGGAACGCAATCCGAACATCAATCCTGCGCAGCGCACGGAGGTCGTGATGACGGCGATGAGCCTGCTGGATACGCGCTACCGCTACGGCGGTACCCACGTTCAACAGGGGTTCGACTGCAGCGGCCTGGTGAAATACGTGTTCGGAGCGGCCACCGATACCGCCTTGCCGCACAGCACGGAGCGCATCGCCCGCATGAGCCGGCCGGTGGCGCGCAGCCAGTTGAAACCGGGGGACCTGGTGTTCTTCAACACGACGGGTGAACCGAATTCCCACATGGGGATCTACCTGGGCGACAACCGTTTCATCAATGCGCCGTCCACAGGCGGCCGGGTGAGAATCGACGATCTGTCGAGTCCCTACTACCGCCGCCACTTCGAATCGGTCGGCACTTTGTTCGCCCGCTGATTCCCCATGACAGAACGCAAACACCCGGCGGCCTGACGGCCACCGGGTGTCGGGCAATCCCGGAAATCGATCAGGACTGCGTGGGCTTGGCGTGGTTGCCACGCCGGCCGGCGCGCTGGTCGGCCAATTGCTGACGCTGTTCGGGCGTGAGCACGGCGCGAATCTGAGCCTGCGTCTCTGCGCGCAGCAACGCGAGTTGAGCGTCGGCCTGGCCGATCGCCTGCGCCGCCTGCTGGGCCTTCGCCTGATCGAAGGAATCGGCCATGGTCAGCTCGCGCAGGGATTTGCGCGCGGCCCGAACCGCCTTGTGCTGGTCATAGAATGCCTGCGCCTGGTCGTGACGGATCTTGAAGATCTGGTCCTGCTGCGCCTGCGTCAGATTCAGCTTGCGCAGCATGGGCGCACCCCAGCCGCCCTCCATGCCATGGCCACGATGCATCTTCTGGTGATGACGCGGCCAATTGCTGTCGGACGGCCCGTCGGTGGCCGCCGTGGCGATCAACGGAGCGGCCGCCATTGCAGCGACCAGGGCCAGTGTGGAATAGGTGCGTGAGAAAGTGGAAGCCATGTTGTTCGTCCTCTTGTGGTGCAGCCTCCGGTGGAAGCCGCGATGGGTACAGATTAGGAGCGAACTGAGGCGCAAGCATGGACGAATTGTGCAGGATTCATGGAGATTCGTCAGCATCGGCCGACAGATCGAGCCGGTAACCCACGCCGTACACCGAACGGATCAGGTCGCGCCCCGGCCGCACCTGCGCGAGTTTGCGGCGCAGATTCTTGACATGGCTGTCCACGGCACGGTCCGTCACGATCCGGTGGTCGTCGTACAGTCCATCGAGCACCTGATCGCGGGAAAAAATCCGTCCCGGGTGACTGGCCAGCAATGCCAGCAGCCGGAATTCGGCGGGCGTGAGATCCAGCACCACCCCGTCCAGCCGCGCCAGGTAGGCTGAGGGTTCGACTTCCAGCCCGTCCGCTCCGGTGGCGCCAGCGGGCCCGGGGCGCTCCTGGACGCGCCGCAGCACCGCCTTCACGCGCGCCACCACCTCGCGCGGGCTGTAGGGCTTGCAGATGTAGTCGTCGGCCCCCAGTTCCAGCCCCAGGAGCCGGTCGATTTCTTCGGTGCGGGCCGTCACCATGATGATGGGTACCGGGGCATAGGCGCGAATGTCCCGGCAGACGTCCAGCCCATCTCGCCCCGGCAACATCAGATCGAGCAGCACCAGATCCGGAAGCGCCTGCCGCACGCTGTCCATGACCTTCAGGCCGTCGGCCACGCATTCGACCTCATAGCCGGCGGCCCGCAGATAGGTCCGCAGGATCTCGGCAAGCTTCGGTTCGTCTTCTACAACCAGGATACGCATGAGTCACTCCTCGTCCGGTGCAAAAACCGGCCATTCCAGCCGGATCGCCACGCCGCCCAAGTCGGACGCCAGCGCCCGGATATGGGCGCCGTGGGCTTGTGCAATGTGGCGGCAGATCGACAAGCCCAGCCCCGCGCCGCCATGTGCGCGGCTGCGCGACGGTTCGGCCCGATAGAGGCGATCGAAGAGCCGAGGCAACTGGTCCGGGCCGACCCCGGGCGCGCTGTCGGCAATCTCGAGCATCAGGCCGGGTCCGGCGCGGCAGGCGCGAATGCGCACCCGCCCCGGCGCGTCGGTATAGCGCAAGCTGTTTTCGAGCACATTGGAGAGAAGCTGCGACAGGCGGCGCTCATCACCCTGGATCACCAGGCCGTCCTCAAGCTCCGTGGTGATCGTCAGACCCTGGCGGACGAAGCGCTCGCGCACCGCATCGACGGCCTGTGACACGACCCGGGACAGGTCCAGCGGCTGCATGTGGTAGTTCAGCGCGCCCGCGTCGGCCAGCGAAAGTTCGTAGAGGTCATCGATGAGATCGCTCAATTGGCGGACCTCGTGGGCCAGCGAGGCCAGCGCGGCGACATCCAGCGGGCGTAGCCCGTCCTGCAAAGCCTCGATTTCGCCGCGCAGCACGGCCAGGGGCGTGCGCAGCTCGTGGGAGACGTCGGCCATCCACTCGCGGCGCAGCCGCTCGTTGCGCCCCAGGCTGTGCGCCAGCCGGTTGAAATCCAGCGCCAGACGCCCCAGTTCGTCGCGCGAGCCGATCTGGACCCGCGTGGCATAGTCGCCGCTCGCGAGCCTGTGCGTGGCCTCGGCGATCCGCTTCACCGGCCCCAGCAGCGCGCGCGCCAGCCACAGGCCGACCAGCGCCGCCAGAAGCACCGACAGGCCGACGATGATCCAGGTCGCGCGCAACTGGCGGGACTGAAACTCCCGGTCGATCTCGTCGTTGATGACCGTGGGAACCAGCGGCGGGCTGACCAGCCAGCCGACCGTCCGGTCCGCGACCTTCACAGGGTAGCGGCGCCAGTCCGCCCCGGGACGCAGGCGCGGACCCGCGAGCCAGTGCTGGTCCACATCCACCAGCATCACCCGAAACGGCGGCAGTCTCGGGTCAGCCGCAGGCGATCCCTGGACCTCGCGGCGCGCCAGCCGCAGAGTGCGCCACCAGCGGTTATGATCGGACTGGAGAAACCCCCAGCCGCCTGCCTCGGCATAGTCAACCGCCAGCGCCTGGGCCAGATCGTCCAGCCTCTGGTGCTCGCGCTCCTGGATGTAATCATCAAAGCCGCTGTCAAAGCTGTAGCGAACCGCACCGCCCATGGCGAGCGCCACGACGATGCTGGTCGCGAGCAGGGCCAGAAACAGCTTGAATGTGATGCTCGTTCGCACGTATTCTTCCCAACCATGGAAACCCGCCCCACCCCGACCGTCATTTCAGTCACCGAGCTGAGCAAGACCTACGCCAGCGGCCATCATGCCCTGGACCGCGTCAGCCTGGACATCCGGCCTGGAGAGATTTTCGCACTGCTGGGCCCCAACGGGGCCGGCAAGACGACGCTCATCAGCATCATCTGCGGGCTGGTCAACCCCGGTTCCGGACGGGTTGCGGTCGGCGGACACGATATCGTACGCGAGTATCGCGCGGCCCGCGCCATGATCGGCCTGGTTCCCCAGGAACTGACCAGCGACGCCTTCGAGACCGTATGGAACACGGTGCGCTTCACGCGCGGGCTGTTCGGCAAGGCGCCCGATCCGGCCTGCCTGGAGCGCATTCTGCGCGCACTGTCGCTCTGGGACAAGCGCGACAGCAAGCTCATCACGCTGTCCGGCGGCATGAAGCGGCGCGTCATGATCGCGAAAGCGTTGTCCCACGAACCGCCCATCCTGTTCCTGGACGAGCCCACCGCAGGGGTGGACGTGACACTGCGCAAGGACATGTGGAACATGGTGCGGTCGCTGCGTGCCACCGGCGTCACCATCATCCTGACCACCCATTACATCGAAGAAGCCGAAGAGATGGCCGACCGCATCGGCATCATTCACCAGGGGCGATTGCTGCTGGTCGAGGAGAAGGCTCAGCTCATGCGGCAAATGGGACAAAAGCAGCTCATCATCCACCTGCGCGACGCGGTGACCCGGATCCCCGCCACGCTGGACCGGTGGGGCCTGGAAATCACGCATGAGGGTCGCGCGCTGCACTATCGCTACACCAGCACGCAGACCGGGGCGGACATCCCGGAGCTGATGACCGACCTGCGCGCGGCCGGGCTGGCGGTGGAGGACGTGGAAACGGAGCAGCGCAGCCTGGAAGAAATTTTCGTCAATCTGACCGGGGGAGCAGCATGAACCTGCGGGCAATCGGCGCCATCTATCGTTACGAGATGGCGCGTACCGGGCGCACGCTGATGCAAAGCATCGTCGCGCCGGTCATCTCCACCTCGCTGTACTTCGTGGTGTTCGGCACGGCCATCGGCTCGCGCATCCAGAGCGTGGGCGAAGTCAGCTACGGGGCCTTCATCGTGCCGGGCCTGATCATGCTGTCGCTGCTGACGCACAGCATCTCGAACGCATCCTTCGGCATCTATTTTCCGAAATTCACTCGCACGATCTACGAGATCATGTCGGCCCCGATTTCCTACCTGGAGATCCTGCTGGGCTACGTGGGAGCCGCCGCGAGCAAGTCCATCATGCTCGGACTCATCATCCTGGCGACCGCCGCGCTGTTCGTTCCGCTGCGCATCGACCACCCTCTGGCCATGCTGGGATTCATGGTGCTCACGTCGTTCACCTTCAGCCTGCTGGGTTTCATCATCGGGATCTGGGCGGACAACTTCGAAAAGCTGCAGTTCGTGCCGCTGCTGATCGTGACACCGCTGACCTTCCTGGGCGGAAGCTTCTATTCCATCGACATGCTGCCGCCCTTCTGGCAGACCGTGACGCTCTTCAACCCGGTGGTGTATCTGATCAGCGGGTTCCGCTGGAGTTTCTATGGGCTGGCCGACGTCGGCGTGTGGCTGAGCCTGGGCATGACCGCCCTGTTCCTGGCGCTATGCCTGGCGGTGACCGCCTGGATCTTCAGGACCGGATACCGGCTGCGGCCGTGAGCCGCCCGGCAGTCTCCGCCGCCATGTAAAAGAAAAGGGCCGGGCCCCACAAGGCCCGGCCCCCGCTGAAACCGCCGGACCGTCCGGCGCGGGTCCGCCTTACTGCATGCGATCCAGCGCCTGGGCCAGCGTATCGACCGTGCGTTGGACGTTGTGCAGCTTGTCGAGGCCGAACAGGCCGATCCGGAACGTCTTGAAACCTTGGGGCTCGTCGCACGCCAGGGGCACCCCGGCGGCGGCCTGCAAGCCGACCTGGGTGAACTTGCTGGTGGTATGGATGCCGTCATCGGACGTGTAGCTCACCACCACCCCCGGTGCCTCGAAACCGGGCGCCGCCACGCTCTTGAAACCGCGGCGGCGCAGGAGTTTGCGGACCTCGTCGCCCAGTTGTTGCTGCTCGTCGCGCACTCGATCGAAGCCGTAGCCTTCAGTCTCGGCCATGACGTCCCGCAGAATGGTGAGGGAATCCGTGGGCAGCGTCGTGTAATAGGCATGACCGCCCTTCTCGTAGGCTTCCATCACGCCCAGCCATTTGCGCAAATCGCAGGCAAAGCTGGTGCTTTGCGTGGTTTCGATGCGCTTGCGCGCCTCTTCGCCGAGCATGACCAGGCCACAGCAAGCCGAGGACGTCCAGCCCTTCTGGGGGGCGGAGACCAGGACGTCCACATGCACGTCGCGCATGTTGACCCAGATCGTGCCCGAGGCGATGCAATCCAGAACGAACAGGCCGCCCACCGCATGGACGGCATCGGCCACCGCGCGAATGTAGTCGTCCGGCAGACGGATGCCGGAAGCTGTTTCCACATGCGCCGCAAAGACCACATCGGGTTTGAACTCGCGCACGGCCGCCACGACTTCGTCCACAGGCGGGGGTGCAAAGAAGGGCTGATTGCCGGCTTCGATGGGGCGCGCCTTCAGGACACGCGCGTCAGACGGAATGTTGCCCGCCTCGAAGATCTGCGTCCAGCGATAGCTGAACCAGCCGTTGCGGATCACCAGCGCCCGCTTGCCGCTGGCGAACTGGCGTGCCACGGCTTCCATGCCGAACGTACCGCTGCCCGGCACCACGATGGCGGACTGGGCTCCGTACACCTTCTTCAGGGTGCGGGAGATGTCGCGCATCACACCCTGAAAGGTCTGGGACATGTGGTTCAGCGCTCGGTCGGTGTAGACGACCGAGTATTCCAGCAGCCCCTCGGGGTCCACATTGGGTAGCAATCCAGGCATGAGCCTCTCCGTCGAAAGCAAAAGAATAGGGCGATTGTAGACCGATGTCGGACGTATGGACGCCGGAGGCGGCCAGTACAATGTCAGCACTCCGCCGGGCGCCGGGAGCCTGGGTGAACACGGCGGCGCATGGCCCTGTACCGTATTGTCCATCAACATAAATGGCGGATCGTGCCGCGCCTTGTGCGGACGGCCGCGACAAGAGGAGACACCATGGAATCCACTTCGACGGCCGAACCTGTCGCCGAACCGGACGAGGCGCCGGCTCCGCTGCCGCCGCATCTGCTGCGCCGCGAACCGATCCTGGATGCGCAGCGCGGTCTGGCGGGCTACCGGCTGCGCATCCTCTGGAGCGGTACGGACGCCGCTGGACGGGACGCGGGCGCGGCGGTGATGGCGGCCGCCCGGCGCCATGGCGTCAATGCCTGCCTGGCCTACATGCCGCACTGGGTGGATGGCACCCCAACGCTGCTGAAAAACGCGTTTGCCCACATGCTGCCCCGGCACCGAACCTACGTCGAATTCCCGGAGGGCACGGAAGCCACCCCCGAGCTGATCCAGGCCTTGCAAGGCCTGGCCCATGGCGGGCTCCCTTTTTCCATCCGGGGCGATCTGGCCGCAGAGAGCCAATACAGCGCCCTGCTGCCCTTCTGCAAGGTCGTCAGTTTCGACCCGTCGCTCAGCACCAAAGCCGATATCTTTCGGCAGAGCTTCACGCACAAACAGGCGAAGCGCCAGCTCATGGCCGCCAGCACACCCGACCAGGCCACACTGGACAACTTCCTGCTGTTGGGCTTCACGTTGTTCGCGGGGCGCTGGCCGGACAACATCGTCCCGGCATCCGCACTCACCTCGCGCCAGAAAACCTTGCTGCGCCTGGTGACGCTCATCATGGGAACCGGGGAGATCCGGGAAATCCAGGACAGCTTGCAGCGGGACGCCGAACTGGTGAAGACGCTGCTCGACATGGTGAATACTCCCGCCTATGGCCTGAGCCAGGAAGTGGAGTCGCTGAGCCAGGCGATCATGCTGCTGGGCCGCCGCCATCTGCAGCGCTGGGTCCAGATGCTGATGTACACCGAGTCCGGCCGACCGGCGGGGTTTCTCTCGCCCACGCTCATCCAGGCGAGCGCCCGGGCGCATCTGATGGAGGCGTTGTCCACTTTGCGCTACCCCGAGCAGACCATCCGCGCCGAAGCCGCCTTCACGACCGGCATCCTGTCGCCCATGGACCGGATCTTCCATGGCACCATGCCGGAACTGCTGTCCCATGTCGAAGTCGATGTGCCGGTCCGCCAGGCGCTGCTCCAGCGCGAGGGCGCGCTGGGCCTGGAGTTGCGGCTGGCCACGCTGGTCTTCCCGTCAGAGGGCGACCCCATCGAGGAACTGGATCCGCTCCTGGCCGCACTGGCGCTGGACACCGACACACTGGATCCCATGATCCAGGACGCCTTCGTCTGGGCGCATGGCATCACCCGTGCGGCACCATGATCGCACATTCTCTTCCCTCGCAGGGCGCGTCCGCCGGCTCACGGCGCTCCTCTCCGATCCCGACGAGGTTCATTGCGGCACAGGGCGGCGTCTACCGCCCTGTGCCGCAGCGCTTCGCCTGAATCGTATTGCATGCTCAACATCCTCTCCGTCATAGGGCCGCTCTTCATCGCAATGGCGCTCGGCTTCGCCGCCGTACGCGCGGGCGCCTATGACAAAACCGACATTCGCATACTGGGGCGCTTCGTCATTCAGCTGGCGCTTCCCGCGCTGCTCTTCAAATCGCTTGCGGAACGGTCGTTTGGAGAAATCATCAATCTCGACTATCTCGGGGCTTACGCATCGGGTTCGCTGATCGCGCTCGCCGTGGCATGCAGCGGCGCGTTCTTCCTGAAAAACCTGTCGCGTCCCGCGTTGGGCATGATGGCGATCGGCAGTTCGCTGTCGAACAGCGGCTTCATCGGCTTTCCGCTGATCCTGCAATTCCTGGGCTCGGGGGCGACCGTCGCCATCGCACTGAGCATGCTGGTAGAGAACCTGTTGATTCTCCCGACGTCGCTCATCATCGCCGAGTCGGCACGGGGCAACGGGCGCAGCCGTGCGCAGGCACTGCGGTCGCTCTTTGGGCGGCTGATGCGCAACCCGCTCATCCTGTCCATCCTGGCGGGCATCGCCTGCTCGATCCTGCAACTCCGGCTGCCAGCCCCGGTCGGGCGTGTCATCGACATGTTCGCCGCAGCCTCCGCGGCGGTCGCCCTCTTCGTCATTGGCGGGACTCTGGTAGGCCTGCGCCCGGGCGGCGAGCTGCCGCGCGTCCTGTGGGTCTGTCTCGGCAAGTTGGTGATTCACCCGCTGGCGGTCACGTTGCTGATGCTGGTGTTCGCTCCTGCCGACCCGGTATTGCACAGAGCCGGCATCCTCATCGCATCGCTGCCCATGCTGAGCATCTTTCCCATCCTGGGTCAGAAGTACGGCGAGGAATCCTGGTGTGCCTCCGGTCTGCTGGTCGCCACTGTCAGCTCCTTTGCGACGCTGAGCCTTGTGATGTGGCTCGTCGGCATGCCGCCACAGGCGTGAGCCGAAGCTACCGGCAACCAGGGCCAGCATGTTCTACTCTAAGAGAACAATCTCCGTAAAACGCGAGAACTCGAACTGGGACGTGAACCATGCTGCTGGGGTGCATTGCCGACGACTTTACCGGAGCCAGTGATCTGGCCAATACCCTGGCCAAAGGCGGGATGTCCACTGTCCTGTTTGCCGGGGTCCCGCCATCCGCCCACGCGCCCGGCTGCGAGGCCGGCGTCGTCGCACTGAAGACGCGCTCCATCGCAGCGGAAGATGCCGCTCGGCAATCACTGCAGGCGCTGCGATGGCTGCGGGACCAGGGCTGCCGGCAGTTCATTTTCAAATACTGTTCGACGTTCGACTCGACTCCCGCCGGGAACATCGGGCCGGTGGCCGACGCGCTGCGGACCGCCCTGCGGGCGCCGCTGGCCATTGTCTGTCCGGCGTTTCCGGAGACCGGCCGGACGCTGTTCATGGGGCACCTCTTCGTCAACGGTCGATTGCTGAACGAATCGGGCATGGAACACCACCCGCTGAATCCGATGACGGACGCCGACCTCTGCCGCTGGCTGGGCCGGCAGACAAAGGCTGGCGTCGGCCTGGTCCCCTATCCGACCGTGCGCCGGGGTCCGGCAGCCGTCACGGCTGCGATGGAGGCCGAGGCCGCGGCGGGCAAGCCGCTGGTCGTCGTGGATGCGGTGCTCGACGAAGACCTGATGACGCTGGGCCAGGCGGTTGCTCACCAGACGCTCATCACGGGGGGATCCGGCATTGCGCTGGGGCTTCCGGAGAACTTCCGGCAGGCGGGGCTCCTGGCCGATGCAGGCTCCGGGTTCGAACCCATCCAAGGGCCAGGCGTCGTGCTGTCCGGATCCTGTTCGACCGCCTCCAACGCACAGGTCGCCCACCACCTGGAGTCCCACCCAGGACTGAAAATATCCCCCACGGAACTGATGGAAGAAAGGCTGGCGGTATCGGATGTTCTTTCATTCGTTCAGGGGAACCTCCACCAGGACCCCATCGTCTATTCCACGGCGGCCCCCGAATCCGTGTCCCAAGCCCAGTCGCGCTTCGGCCGCGAAGCCGTTGCAGGCCGGATCGAGCGCTTCTTTGCCGAACTCTCCCGCCAACTGGTGGCCGCCGTCGGGGTCCGGCGGCTCGTGGTCGGCGGCGGGGAAACGTCGGGAGCCGTCGTCACGGCACTCGCGCTCCAGTCCTTGCGCGTGGGACCGGAAATCGACCCGGGGGTGCCCGCCCTTGCCTGCGAGCAACCGACACCGCTCAGGCTCGCCCTCAAGAGCGGCAACTTCGGGACAACCGATTTCTACGAGAAAGCCCTCCGAACGCTGCGGGCAGCGGCCCGCTGATCACAACGGAGCGACGCACTCCCAATCATATCTACCAAGGAGCATCAGGATGAGCACAGACAAGCCCTACCGGGTGGCGGTGATCGGTCTCGGATCCATGGGCATGGGCGCCGCCAGGTCCTGCATTGCAGCGGGGCTGGAAACCTGCGGCATCGATGTACGACAGGAAGCCCTGGATGAACTGGAAAAGGCGGGCGCGGCTGCCGTAGGCCGGAACGGGCTGGCATTCGCCGGTTCGCTGGATGCCGTGCTGATGCTGCCCGTGAGCGCCGAGCAGTGCCGCCAGGCTCTTTTCGGACCGGACGGCATCGCGCCGCATCTGCGGCCGGGCACGCCCGTCATGGTGTCCGCGACCATTGCGGCAAACGATGCCCGCGACCTCGAGGCCAGGCTCGGGACACAAGGCCTGCCGATGCTGGATGCGCCCGTGTCAGGCGGCTCCGTGCGGGCGGCAAAAGGCGAAATCACCGTGATGGCTGCCGGTGCACCGGAGACCTTCGACAAACTGAGTCCGTTGCTGGAGGCAATCGCGGCCAAGGTCTTCAGGATCGGCACGGAAATCGGACAGGGTTCGACCGTCAAGATCATCCACCAGCTGCTTGCCGGGGTCCACATCGCCGTGGCCGCCGAAGCCATGGCTTTGGCCAGCCGCGCCGACATCCCGCTGCAGACGCTGTACGACGTGGTCACGAACGCCGCCGGCAACTCCTGGATGTTCGAGAATCGCATGCAGCATGTGCTGGACGGCGACTACACGCCCCACTCGAGCGTCGACATTTTCGTGAAGGACCTGGGCCTGGTGGTGGAGACCGGGAATTCGCTCAAGTTCCCGATTCCGATCGCCGCCATCGCTCACAGCCTGTTCGTCAATGCGAGCAACGCCGGCTACGGCAAGAGCGACGACAGCGCCGTCATCCGGAATTACTCGGGCATCAAGCTGCCGGGGGACCCGGCATGAGGGCTGGCCCGCACCGCGACACCGAGGCGACGCTGCGGGAACAGATCGTGGCCTTCGGCCGCTCGATGTTCGAGCGCGGCCTGACCGCAGGCAGCAGCGGCAACCTGAGCGTTCGGCTGGACGATGGCTGGCTGCTCACCCCCACCAACAGCAGCCTGGGGAGACTGGACCCACAGCGGCTGTCGCGGCTGGATGAGGCGGGCGCGCTGGTCAGCGGCGATCCGCCGTCCAAGGAATCATTCCTGCACCTGGCCGTTTACCGACATCGCCCGTCGGCGCGCGCCATCGTGCACCTGCATTCGACCCACTCGGCCGCAGTCTCGTGCCTGAAGCATCTGGACCCGGACGATTGCATCCCGCCTCTGACGGCCTACTTCGTGATGAAGATCGGCCGGCTGCCCCTGGTGCCTTATTACCGTCCCGGCGCGCCTGAGCTGGCCGATGTGGTCGGGCGCCTCGCCGCGAAACACCCGGCGATCCTGCTGGCCAATCATGGCCCGGTGGTCGCCGGCACGACACTGGAAACCGCGGTGAATGCCGCCGAAGAGCTCGAAGAAACGGCCCGGATATTCCTGCTGCTGAAAGACAGGGCGGCGCGTCCGCTCGATGATGCCCAGATCGACGAACTGAAATCGGTCTTCAGGCTGGACATCTGAGGCACCGCGCCCATCGGGCGGCTCCCTGCGAAAGCCCGCCGCGAGCCACACCGGAGGCTGCTCAATGCCCGCAGAAGCAATGAGCAGATTCTCTCGTCACTGTTTCAGCAGGTCCTTCGCCGCCGCCAGCAGCGCCTTGCCATCGGCGCCCTTCTTGTCGACCGCGTCTATCCACTGCTGCGCCACGCCTTTGGTGGCATCCTGCCAATGCGCATACTCCGCATCGGTCATGTAGTAGAACGTGCTGCCGTTTTCCTGAGAGGTCTTCATGAATTCGGCCTCCTTCGCGTCAAAGGTCACGCGGCCGGCCCATGCCGATACGTCGGGGCCGCTGTTGTCGTCGATGACCTTTTTAAGATCCGGCGGCAGGCTGTCGTAACGTGCCTGGTTCATGCCGAACAGGAAAATCGAATTGCCCATGCGCGGCTTGCCTTTCGGCACGTCGAAGTGATAGCGCGAGATCTCGTCCAACTTGATCGCAGGCACGCCCTCCCATGGGACCGCAGCCCCGTCGACCACTCCTTTGGACATGGCGTCCGGCACGGCCGGCAGCGGCATCTGCACCGGGACCGCGTGAAGGGCGGTCAGCATCTGCGAATTGACGCGATTGGCGGAGCGGATCTTCAGGCCCCTCATGTCCTCGAGCGTCTTGGGCTTTTTGTCCACGAAATGCAGCAGCGTGCCGCCATGGACGTGCATGAAGATGGGATGCACGCCCTTGAACTCGTCGAGCGCATATTTCTGGGTGTAGATCCACAACGCGCGGCTGCCGGATTCCGCGTTGCGTTCCATCCAGGGCAGTTCGAATACCGCTGCCTTGGTGAAGCGCCCGGCCGAATAGGTGGGCAGCGTCCAGACGATGTCCGCGACACCGTCCTTGGCTTGATCGAAGAGCTGCGCGGGAGTACCGCCCAACTGCATGGCCGGATAGATCTGGCAGACCATCTTCTGGTGGGACTCCCGGGCGATCTTGTCGCACCAGGGCTGGATCAGCGTGACCTGCGCATTGGCGGTGGCCGGCAGGAAATGCGCAACCCGCAGCACGACCTGCGGGGCGGCGTGAGCCATCCCGGCCACCGCCAGACCCAGCGCCAACAGGCTGAGCCGCCGCGCCACACCGATTCTCTTGTGTTGCTTCATGTTTGTCTCCTTTTTGAACGAGCGGGTGCGAGACCCGCTGGATGGCACTGCCTTATTGCCCAACACCCATCAATCCCTACAACGCTCCGAAACTCCTGACCAGCACCAGCGTGAGACTGGGAAAGGCGACGAGCGCAATGATGCGGACGAAATCCGACATCAGGAACGGCACGACTCCCTTGAAGGTTTCGGTGAGCGGAACGTCCTTGGCCATGCGGTTGATGATGTAGACGTTCAGACCCACCGGCGGATGGACGAGGCCGATCTCGACCACCATGAGGGCCAGTATCCCGAACCAGATGGACTTGTCTCCCGCAGTCATGCCATAGAAATCCAATCCGATGACCATGGGGTAGAAGATCGGAATCGTCAGCAGAATCATGGCCAGCGAATCCATCACGCATCCCAGCAGAATGTAGGACGCCAGCACCGCCGCGATAATCAGGAAGGGCGAAAGCCCGCAGTTCTTCACCCAGGACGCCAGTTCCACCGGCAATTGCGAGACCGCCAGCGACACGTTGAGCATGTCGGCACCCAGCAGGACCAGGTAGATCATGGCCGTTGCCTGCGCGGTTCCCAGCACACTGTCCAGCAGCCCCTTCCAGCGCAGCCCGCCCGAGACAACGGCAATGATGCCGCAGGCGGCGGCGCCGATGGCTGCAGCCTCCGTCGGAGTGGCCCATCCCGCATAGATTCCCACGATCACGATAAAGAAGACCGCCAGCACCGGGCCCACTTCGATCGCCGACCTGATTCGCTCGGGCCAGGGCGCCCGGGGACCCGCCGGCCCCATTTCGGGCTTCCAGCGCACGATGATCTGGATCACGATCATGTAGCCGATCATCGCCAGGAGCCCGGGAATCACGGCCGCCATGAAGAGCTTTCCAATGGATTCCTGCGTCAGGATCGCGTAGATGATGAGGGGAACCGAAGGCGGAATCATGATCCCGAGCGTGCCGCCGGCGGCCAGGGTGCCGGTGGCCAAGCTCCCCGCGTAGCCATAGCGCCGCAGTTCGGGCAGGACCACCTGT
Organism: Castellaniella sp. UC4447_H14; assembly: GCF_052978285.1. NCBI lineage: Bacteria > Pseudomonadati > Pseudomonadota > Betaproteobacteria > Burkholderiales > Alcaligenaceae > Castellaniella > Castellaniella sp. UC4447_H14. Next base: position 1,084,191 of record NZ_CM129666.1, read on the forward strand.
CCCATGGTGGCCGCGGTCGCCAGCGATGAGCCGCAGATGGCGCCAAAACCGGCACAGGTTCCCACGGCGGCCATCGCGATGCCCCCACGCCGGTGCCCCAGAAAAGCGCTCACGAAGCGGAACAGGCTGCGGCTCAGACCCCCATGGGTGGCAAACTGGCCCATCAGCAGAAAGAGCGGAATCACTACCAGGTCATAGTTGGAAAGCCGCGCATAGGCCAGGTTCTTGAGAGAAGCCATGAGCGGGGCCCAGTTTCCGCCCATCAGATAAACGTAGCCGCCGGCGCCGGAGATGAACATCGAAATCCCGATGGGGATCCGGACGACCATGAGCGCCAGCAGCACGGCGAACATGATGACGCCTACCGTGACGCCGCTCATGACCGGTCTCCCGAATGGCGGTTGCCACACGCCCGCAGATGCAGGCAGCACGTATAGAGTCCCGCAATGGCGAGCAGTATGAAGCCCGGCACCATCCCGGCCTGCGCGAGCCACACCGGCCACCCCAGAATGGCCGATGTTTCACCCGCATCGCGCAACGATAGTGCGCCCGCCCAGCTACGCCACGCGATCAGGGCCCCGAAAATCGCGATCAGCAAGGACCCGAGGGCGTCCAGGGAGTGCACCGTCCGGGGACCGCAACGAGACGTGAAAAAGTCGACCTTGAGGTCCTCGCCTTCCAGATGGCAATACGCAAAGAATGCGGCCGACGCGGCCGCCGACACCATCATCAGGACCTCCATATCGCCGGGGACCGGCATGGAAAACAGCTTGCGCCCCACGATGGAAATCAAGGACATGGCCACCAGGGCTACAAACGCAAGCCCGCCCACCGCCGCAAAGAATTTGCATACGGCCAGCAGCCACCGCCCCGTCGGCCCGAACTGTTCCGGGAGCAAGACCGATGCGGCATGCGCCTCATGTTCCAGAGGGGTATGCATGATGTCTCCTGTCGCGTGACAACTTTGTAGTGGGTGTCGCTTCGCGGGGCACGGACCCGGGTCGCTTCCGGATCCGGAGCGATCCATCAGAACGGGTAGGCGCGCGGTGTCGTCTGTACCGACACCCAGCGCACATCGGTGAAGGCCTCAATGCCGGGCTTGCCGCCAAAACGCCCGTACCCGCTGTCCTTCACGCCGCCAAACGGCATCTGCGGTTCGTCGTGCACGGTGGGCCCGTTGATATGGCAGATTCCGGACTGGATACGCCCTGCCACGCGCAAGGCGCGGGCGACGTCCGCCCCGATCACCGCCGACGACAGCCCATACGCCGTGTCATTGGCGCAGGCCACCGCCGCCTCTTCGCCGGACACCCGGACGATGGCCTTGACCGGACCGAAGGTTTCCTCGCCGTAGATGCGCATCGCGGGCGTGACATGGTCGAGCAGCGTCGCCGGCATGAGCGTGCTGTCCGCCTTGCCCCCGCACAGGAGCTTCGCGCCCTTGGCGATGGCGTCGTCGATCATGGCGTTGCAGCGTTCAACGGCGGAAATATCCACCAGCGACCCCAGCACCACGGGACCCTTGCGCGGATCGCCCAGCGGCAGACCCTTGACCTTGCTCACCAGGCGCTCGACGAAGGCGTCGGCGACCTTTTCATCCACCACGATGCGCTCGGTGGACATGCAGATCTGGCCGGAATTGGCGAAAGCACCGAATGCCGTCGCGTTCACGGCGGTTTCCAGATCAGCGTCATCCAGCACCACCAGCGGCGCCTTGCCGCCCAGCTCCAGGATGACGGGCTTCAGATGACGGGCGCACAGCTCGGCAATGATGCGCCCGACCTTGGTGGAGCCGGTGAAGTTCACGCGGCGGGTGGCCGCGTGCGAAACCAGCGCCTCCACGACTTCAGGGGCATCCTTGGGCGCATTGGTGATGAAGTTCACCACTCCGGCGGGCAGCCCGCCTTCCTGAAGGGCCTCGATGATCAGTCCATGCGTGGCCGGACACATCTCGGAGCCCTTCAGCACGACCGTATTGCCGCAAGCCAGCGGCGTGGCCACGGCACGCACGCCCAGAATGACCGGCGCGTTCCAGGGCGCCATGCCCACCACCACGCCGGCCGGCACCCGCAGGCCCATCGCCAGGTTGCCGGGCACATCGGAAGGAATCACCTCGCCGCCGATCTGCGAGGTCAGCGCCGCTGCTTCACGCAGCATGCCGGCGGCCAGATGGACGTTGAACTCCGCCCACAGCGCCGAGGATCCGGTTTCCGCCGCCATCGCGGCAACGAACGCATCCTTGCGCGCCGCCAGGGCGTCGGCGGCCTGGGACAGCATCTGGCGCCGCTGACCCGGCCCCGTCTGCGACCACTGCACGAATGCGTCGGCGGCGGCCTGCACGGCCGCCCGGGCGTCCTGCGGCGTCGCGGCGGGCGCCTCGGTGGCCACATTGCCGTCCAGCGGATTGCGCCGTTCGAAGGTATGGCCGTTGCTCGCAGCGCGATGCTCGCCATTGATCAACATTGAAATCGTGCTCATGTGTCCTCCTCGTTATATGGGGTGCCCTGTCAGGCAACCCCGATCTCGACCAACGTGGGACGCGAAGCCTCCAGCGTCCGGCGCAGGACCTCCGGCAATGCCAGCGGATCCGAGACGCGCTCGGCCTCGCAACCCAGGCTGCGCGCCATGGCCACGAAGTCGATACCGGGCAGATCGATGCCGCGCAACTCGTCCTTGGGCGTGAAGCCATACACCGGCGCGAATTCGCGCAGCGCCGCATAGCTGCCATTCTTCAGGATCAGGAACGTGATGGGCAACCCCAGTTGGGCCGCGTTCCATAATCCCTGGATGGAATACAGGCTGGAGCCGTCTCCGATGAGACCGATCACCTTGCAGCCCGGTTTTCCCAGGGCGACCCCCACAGCCGCCGGCAGGCCGAAACCCAGGCCACCGCTGCACATGGTGTAGAAGGTCTCTGGACGCAGGATCGGCAGATAGCGCTGCATCACCGGTCGGGCGCTGGGCGCTTCCTCGACGATGATGGAGTCCGGGGACCGCACGCGGGCGAGCGTCTGCAAGGCATACGCGACGCTCATGGGCGTGCCGGGCCGCGCCTCAGCGGCTGGAGCCCGGGGCTGCGGCGGGCGGCGCACCGCAGGCTGCGGCCGGGCCAGGAGGTCCTGCACGCTCGAGCGCACGCTGCCGACCACGGCCGTCCCCTCGGGAGCCCAGGCCACCGTATTCGGGTCGTCCACGATCTGCGCGAGCCGGCTGCCCGGCGGAATATGCGGACCGTATCCTTCGACGTGATAGGTGAAAGCCGCCGCACCCAGGGCAAGAATGAAGTCATGTCCCGACAGCAGTTCGACGATGCGTTCACGCGCGGCCGGCAGGAACCCGCCAAACAGGCGGTGGTCCTCCGGAAAGCCATTGCGACCCGACATGGGGGCCACCCAGACTGAAGCCTGGTGGCGCTCGGCGAGCGCCACTACGTCATCCCAGGCTCCGTCGCGATCCACGGCGGCGCCCACCACGAAGGCCGGATGTCGGGAGGCGTCGAGTTGCCGGCCGATCACATCGAGCAGCGCTCCGTCCGGTCGGATGGAACGGCTCACCCGGCGTGCCTTCACCGGCGTGCAAGGCTTGCTCCAATCGTCGGCGGGTACCGACACCAGCACCGGCCCACAGGGAGGCTGCATGGCCATGTAATACGCCCGCGCAATCGCGAGCGGGACATCTTCGGCGCGCGCCGGCTCCACACTCCACTTGACGTAGGGCTTGGGCAGCTCCGTCGCCTGGCTGGAGAACAGGAAGGGCTCGAAGGGCAGGATCGCGCGGGACTGCTGTCCGGCCGTGATGATCAGCGGCGTGCGATTGCGATAAGCGGTGAAGATCGCCCCCATGGCGTGCCCGACGCCCACGGCCGCGTGCAGATTGACGAACGCGGCATTATGAGTCGCCTGGGCGTAGCCGTCGGCCATGCCCACCACCACGGACTCCTGCAGGCCCAGCACATAGCGGAAGTCCTCCGGAAAATCGAGGAAGAAGCCCAGTTCCGTCGAACCCGGGTTGCCGAACAACGTCGTCATGCCGAACTCGCGCAGCAAGTCCGTCACCGCCTGGCGAACCGGCACCTGCATCGCCACATCGCCTTCACGCACGCGTTCGCGCACCGCGCCCTGCTCCATGTCGTCCTCCGGGCCCTGTCGTGGGCCATCTTTTTGATGTTCAACGGTGCTCCGGGGTTGCCTCTCGGCCGGTCACCCGCCTGTCCGCCTGACCGATCCGAAGCACAGGAATCGCTTTCCCAATATTGATGGGATCCATGATATAAATCAATAAAATATTTTAGATATCCGACATTAGAATAATGAATATCAAAGCATTGGACCTGAACCTGCTGCGACTCTTCGATTTCATCTACGCAGCGCGCAGCGTGACCCAAGCCGCCGATACCCTCGGGCTCACCCAGCCCGCCGTGAGCCAGGGCCTCACCCGATTGCGCACGGCCCTGAGCGATCCGCTGTTCGTGCGTGCCGGAGGCGGCGTTCGCCCCACGCCCCGCGCCGAGCGCATGGCGCCAGCCATCCACGCAGCCTTGCACGCGCTGGAGCGCGCGGTCGTCGATTCCGCGGGTTTCGATCCCGCAAAGGCCGAACGCGTCTTTCGACTCTACATGACGGATATCGGCGAGGGCCGGTTCCTGCCGCAATTCATCACAGCCCTCAGGCTGCGCGCCCCGCATACCCGCATCGAGACCCTGCATCCGGGAATGGCCGAACTCGCGCTGGCCATGGATCAGGGTCGCGTGGACCTCGCCGTCGGCTTCCTGCCCAACCTGAGAGGCATGCGTTCAGCAACCCTGTTTCAGGACCGCTACGCCATCCTGATGCGCGACGGACATCCCTTCAGCCGGGCCCGCCCCCAAGGCATCGCGCGCGCCGCCGACATCCGGGCATTGGAATTCATCACGGTCCGCACGCATGCCTACACTCACACCGCGCTGGAAGCCTTGCAACTGGGGGATCGAGTCCGGCTGACCACCGAACATTTCATGGCGCTGCCCGCCATTATCGAAGCGACCGATCTGGCGGTCATCATGCCGCGCAACGTCGCGTTGTCTTCCTTTGCACCGCACCGGCGATTCGCCGTCATCGACGCGGATTTCCCCATGCGGGAACTCGACGTGAGCGTCCACTGGAGCCCCCGCTACGATGGGGATCCCGCCAACCGGTGGCTGCGCGGCCTGATGCTGGAACTCTACACCGAGGCCCCGAAATGAAGAAGGCGCGCGATCCGTGAATCACGAATCGCGCGCCCCCGTGGGCTTCGGTCGACCGATTACTTGCCCGGATCCTTGACGTCCTTGAACGTGAAGAACTCCACGTTCTGCGCCACGCCGTCCACCTTCTCCAGCTTGCGGATGTACTCGTTCTGGATGATGTCGCGCGTTTGCGGATCGATCTGCACCGGACCGCGCGGGCTTTCCCATTGCATGCCCTTCACGGCTTTCATGAAGGCCTCGGCACTGGCGTCGCCCTTCGTCTTTTCCAGCGCCTGATAGATCAGGTGCATGCCGTCGTAGCCACCCACGGACATGAAGTTGGGGCGATCCTTGGGGTAGGCCTTTTTGTAGGCCGCCACGAATTTCTTGTTTTCAGGCGAATCGTGGTTTTCCGAATAGTGGAAGGCCGTGATCATGCCCAGCGCCGAATCCCCCATGGCGGCCAGCGAATCCTCGTCCGTCATGTCGCCTGTGCCCAGTTCCTTGATGCCGGCCTTTTCCAGCCCCATCTCGCGAAACTGCTTGAGCAGCGCCACCATGGAGCTGCCCGGCGGCACGAAGAAGAAGGCCGCATCCGGCTTGGCGTCCTTCATGCGTTGCAGGAAGGGCGAATAATCCGGCGTGGTGACGGGGGTACGGACCTCGCCCACGACCTGACCGCCCAGCGCCGTGAACGTCTTCTGGAACTGTTTCTCGGCGTCATGCCCGGGACCATAATCCGCCACCAGCGTGTAGACCTTGCGCACGCCGTTCTTGTAGGCCCACTCCGCCATCGCCCATGAGCTTTGCGGCAGCGTCATCGACACACGGACGATGTTCGGCGACTTTTCCGTCACCGACGAGGTCGCTGCGTTCATCACCACCATCGGAACCTTGGCCTCGGTGGCAAGCGGGGCCACCGAAAACGCGTTCGGCGTCAGGTCGAAACCGGCCAGGATGTCAACCTTGTCCTTGGTCAGCAGCTCCTGCGCCTGGCGCTTGGCGACTGCGGGCGCCATGCCGGTGTCGTCCTTGATGATGACCTGGACCTTGCGGCCGGCCACCGTGTCGCCATGCTCGGCGATATACAAATCCACGCCGTGGCTGATCTGCTTGGCATAGGGCGCGAATGGCCCGGATACCGACAGCACCAGGCCGATCTTCAGATCCTTGGCCTGCACGGGGCTCACGGCCACCGCCGCTCCCAGGGCCAAAGCCACGGCCCCCATCGTCTTGCTGAACTTCATGTCTCGCTCCTTTGAGATTGCGATGATGCGAACGGCCGCGAATCGGTATCCCGGCCCGAGGGCTCATTATGGCCGCTAGTCCCGTGCCCGTTAAGGATAGAGCCTCACTAGCTGCTATGTCGAATTGTTATGACTGATGACGAATCGTGGCGAATTGGGGCACCAGCTTGCCACGAACCGCCGCACCGGTCCAGCGATTCAACGTACGACGGGCTCCGGGATTGCCCTAGCTTTGCGGATCGCCCAATCCGATGGGCGCCGGCATCAGCATCGCAATCTGGCGGAAGAGTTTCACGAAGCGGTCGTCAAGGCCGGACCACGGGTCGCTATTGCGCGAAAAATCGGCGTTGATCTCGTCCCACTCGTCCGCCGTCAGGAGCCGCCGCGCTGCGGGGAATACATGGCGCTCTTCCATGCTCATGTGACGGAACTCGTGGCCGACGTAGGCCAGTGCCGCATCGCGGAACGCGCCAAACCCGTCCGCGCCCGCCTGCAGGTAATGCACCAGCGCGCGATCCAGCGCACTGGTCGCCGGAACGGATTGCCGGTGTTCCGCTTCGAGCGCGGCCAGGCAGGCATCCAGATCGTGGGTCTTGGACCGCAGCAGGACAAAGATGCGGTCTTCCTTGGGGTGATGCAGCTTGTCGGGCATCTCGGCGATGTAGTCGACCATGCTGGCCAGCAGCGTGTGATCGGGTTTCATCCGCCCTGCATCGATGTCGCGAACCACATGGGCCAGGGCATCCAGAACAGCGGCCATGGCACGGTGTTCGTCCCGGATGACGTTGAGCGCCGAAGGCGCATGGAAAGGTTCAGAGCGAGACATGGAGCCTCCTGGAGATTTCCGCCCAAGCGTGGACGAGACGACTGTAGCCTGAATCCCCCGATCGCAGCCTTAATACCCACTCGGACAACAGGCCGGCCCTGCGGCTTCGTGTCCGATCGCGCGGGCGGGCCGCACTCGACTGGCACCGCCCTGCCCGCACGCCGGATTCACCGCTGCGGCAGTGTGATTTCCCGGAAAAACCGCCCCAGCGCCTCGGTCGCCATCAAAGGCAGCACATGGGCCACATACATGTCGGGCCGCACCACCACGATGGCACCCGACCGATCCACGCCGCGCCGTTCGAAGATATCGTCGCCGGGCGTGGCCGCATAGACCCCCGAGTAGTCGATCAGGTCGAACCGCCCCACGCGCGGCATGAACGCGGCCGGAACCTGGCCGGGATCCACGTCGATGTGGGCCTGCTGATAGATGATCTTGAGGTCGAACCAGGCATTGGCATCCAGGTCCGAAGGCGTCGCGCGACGCAGGGGCGACTCCGGCGACTGCGCCAGCCAGTCTCCCAATGCACGGATGGCTGCGGACGTCCCCGCCGGCGCCGCGTCGGCAAACACATAGATTCGCCAGCGGCCATCGGCCCGGTGCTCATGGCCGATTTCAAGGATATCGGCGTCCGCCACGCGGGTGGCTGGCGCCGAGCGAAAACGCTTGCCGATGGGAAACCCGGTCGCCAGATGCTGAAAATCAGCCGTGCCGGTGATCGGGGACGGCGCGTACTGCGTCATGAACCCCTGGGCAAACTCGGTGATCCGCAGGTAGGCGTTTTCCAGGTCCGTGGGGTTGTCGAAGTCTTCGGGGCGCTTGGCCAGGGTACTGGCCCAGCGCTTGTCGAACTCGATGATGTCCTGGCCGATCACCCGGCGCTCGGCCGAATACGTGGCGAGCAGGCTGGCCGGGCTGCGACCCTGCAGCACGTGTCCCAGCTTCCACCCCAGGTTGAAGCCGTCCTGCAGGGACACATTCATGCCCTGCCCCGCCTTGGCGCTGTGCGTATGGCTGGCATCGCCGGCAATGAACACGCGCGGCAGGCGCCGGCCGATCTGGTCCGCCGGCACGTCGTCGAAGCGATCGCACACGCGGTGGCCCACCTGATAGACGCTGTACCAGGCGACGTCGCGCACATCCAGCGTATAGGGATGGAAGATTTGCCGCGCCCGCGCGATGGTCTGCTCGACCGTGGTCTGGCGGATGGTCCGGTCGCCGGGCGGCACGTCGCCCAGATCCACGTACAGGCGGAACATGTGGCCGCCTTCCCGCGGGATGAGCAGGATGCTGCCATGGGATTCGGACTGTATGGCGCATTTGACGCGGATGTCCGGGAAATCGGACACCGCCAGGACGTCCATCACCCCCCAGGCATGGTGGGAAGAATCCCCCTCCGCCTTGCAGCCTATCGCTTCGCGCACCCGGCTGTGGGCACCATCGGCGCCAACCACATATCGGGCCCGCACGGTGCGCGTCTCGCCCTTGTGCGGCCCTTCGGTGTGGACGAGCGTGACCGCCACGGGATGATCCGGATCGTCCGTGATTTCCAGCCCCTGGAATTCCACGCCATAGTCCGGGCGCATCCGGGTAGGCGCGTACGCCATGAATTCCGCAAAATAATCCAGCACCCGCGCCTGGTTGACGGTGATGTGCGGGTATTCGCTGACGCCATTGGGATCTTCGAGCACACGCGAGGTGCGCACGACGCGCGACGGATCGGCCGGGTCCGGCTTCCAGAAAGCCGTCTCGGTGATCTTGCAGCCTTCCGCCACGATCCGTTCGGCGAAGCCGAAGGCGTCGAAGGTCTCGACGCTGCGCGGCTGAATGCCATCCGCCTGGCCGATTTCCAGACGTCCGCCACGGCGTTCCACAATGCGAGTCGTGACGTCCGCGAACTGCGACAGCTGCGCCGCCGTGATCATGCCGGCGGGGCCGGTTCCCACGATGAGGACATCCACTCGATCAGGGATGTCATGGGGCCTGTTCACCCCCACACCCGCAGCCGCCTGCAGGCGCGGGTCCCCCGACACGTAGCCATCATGATGAAACTGCATCGAAAGGCCTCCTAATGTGTAGGCTCGGCGGCCGCAGCCCCCAGCCAGCGGTCCAGCGCCGCGTCGTCGTCGAGCAGGGCCGCGCTCGGCCCCGAATACACCACGCGGCCGCGTTCCAGCACCAGCGCCTGGCGTGTGATGGGCAGGATCTGGCGGGCGTGCTGCTCGACCAGAATCACGGCCATGCGGCCGTCGGATACCATTCGGTCGATGATATGCAGCAGTTCCTGGGCAATGAGCGGCGCCAAGCCTTCGAGGGGCTCATCCAGCAACAGGACCTTGGGGTTGAGCATCAGCGCCCGCCCCATGGCGAGCATCTGCTGCTCGCCGCCCGACAACTGGCTGCCCAGGTTGGCGCGGCGCTCTTCCAGGCGCGGAAACATGGCATAGGTACGTTCCAGCGTCCAGTCGCCGGGCCGTGCCACCACCGTCAGGTTTTCCTCGACCGTGAGCGACCGGAAGACATCACGTTCCTGGGGAACCCACCCCAGACCCGCCTGAGCCCGCAGATGGCTGGGCACGTGCGCTATGTCATTGCCGCAGTACAGGATCTTGCCGCGCCGCAGGCGCGTGGCGCCCATGAGGGTTGCCAGGAGCGTGGTCTTGCCCATGCCGTTGCGCCCGAGCAGCGCCAGGCTGTCGCCCGAATTCAGCGTCAGCGACACGTCTTCAAGCACCACCGCGTCGCCGTACCCAGCCCAGACGTTTTCCAGGTGCAGCAGCTCAGACATGGGACTCTCCGAGGTAGACTTCCTTCACGCGTGGATGGTGCGCAATGACGTCGGGGGTGTCCTCGACCAGCAAGGCCCCCGAAACCAGCACCGAGATGCGGTCGGCAAAGCGGAACACCAGGTTCATGTCGTGTTCGATCAGCAAAATGGTGACGTCGCGCGGGAGCTGCGCGATGGTCTCGAAAAGCTCTTGGCTTTCGCCCGTCGGAACGCCGGCCGCAGGCTCGTCCAGCAGCAGCACTTTGGGTTCCAGGGCCAGCGCCAGCGCGATCTCGATCAGGCGCTGGCGGCCGTAGGCCAGATTTCGTGTGGTTTCCAGCGCGTCGGGCAACAGCTTCAGCCGCTCCAGGATGGCGGCGGCCTCGTCCACAACCTCGCCGCGGCGCGCCAGCGGGCGCCACCACTGCGTACCGAGCCCCTGGCGTTCGCTCACGGCCAGCGCCACGGATTCCAGCACCGTCATGTCCTTGAAGAGCTGGTTGATCTGGAACGTGCGCACCAATCCCCGGCGGCAGCGATCGTGCTGCGGCATGCGAGTCACATCCTGATCCATCAGGATCACGCTGCCCGCTGTGGGCTCCAGATAGCCGGTCAGCAGGTTGATGAGGGTGGTCTTGCCGGCGCCATTGGGCCCGATGAGCGCGTGGCGGGCGCCCGCCGCGACCGAGAGATTCACGCGGTCGGTGACCACGAAGGCCCCGAACGTGCGCACCAGGTCGCGCGTCTGCAGCACCGCGCTCATGAGGCTTCTCCCGTGCGCGAATGCGCGCGGGCGCGGCGGCGCGAGTCCATCCACTGTCGGGCCGTGCCGAGGATCCCGCCGCGCGCGAACAACACGATGAGCACCAGAATCAGCCCTAGCCAGAACTGCCAGTACTGGGGGTTCATGTCCGAGAGAAAGTAGTTGATGACCACGAAGACCACGGCGCCAATGATGCCGCCGTACAGATGCCCCGCCCCGCCCAGGATCAGGATGAGCAGCAGATCCGCCGAGCGCTGAAAGCTCAACACGTCCAGCGAGACGAACTGGTTGGTCTGCGCGAGAAGCGCGCCGGCCACGCCGGCGTAGGCCGCGCCTATCGTGTAGATCTTCACGAGGCGGCGGTTCACCGGCACCCCCAGCGCGGGCATGCGCAGCGCGTTCATGTGAATGCCCCGCAGGCTCTGGCCAAAAGGGGAATGCACCAGCCTGCGGGCAAACCAGAACAGCACGAAGAGCACCACGACCGAGTAGACGAATCCGACGCGCCCGAACATGTCGAAGTCGAACAGCCCGAGAATCGGCTTCACCTCGATGCCCGGCATGCCGTCCACCCCGCCCGTGATGCTCGTGAACTTGTTGGCCAGCTCATAGAGCATGAGGGCCACGCCCAGGGTCACCATCAGACGCGACAGATCGTTGCCGCGCAACAGCAGAAAGCTGCTCAGGAATCCGAGCAGCGCGGCGAACACGGCCGCCAGCACCAGCCCGAGTATCGGGTCACCCAGACCGTTGGTGCCGAGGAACCCCACCGTGTACGCCCCCACGCCGAAGAAGGCCGCGTGTCCCAATGAAATCAGGCCGGCGTAACCGAAAATCAGATCCAGCGAGAGTGCGAACAGCCCGGTGATGGCGATCTGACTGAGCAGCAGATAATTCCCCGGAAACAGGAAGTACGCCGCGACAGGCAGGAGCCAGAACAGATATTCCAGCGGCTTCCAATGGGCCGACCGACGATAGCGGGCCAGTGGATCGGCACCGCCGGAAGGATCCGGGGAAGCCTTGTTCAGAGAGAGTGTCGACATGTCGAACGCTTAATTGTGAGAGCGGCCAAACAGGCCATGGGGGCGGAAAATCAGGGCCGCGACCATCACCGCATAGATGATGAAAGCGCCGATCTGCGGAATGTAGTATTTGCCGGCCACGTCGGCCACGCCCAGCAGGATCGCGGCGTAGAGCGACCCCAGAATATTGCCGCTGCCGCCGACTGTCACGACAATCAGGAAGTACACCAGATACTTCACGGGGAACTCGGGATCCAGCCCCAGCATCTCCACCCCCATGGCCCCGCCCAGGCCGGCCAGCGCCGAGCCCAGTGCAAAAGTCAGGCTGAACACCCGGTTGACGTCGATCCCCAGTCCGCGCGCAACCCTCTGGTTGTCCACCGACGCGCGCAGCTTGGCGCCAAACGGCGTCTTGATGACGGACCACTGCAGGCCGAACGCGACGACGAGCCCCACCACAATGAGAAACAGCCTGTAGACGCCCACGTCCATCCCGGGCAAGTGAATCTGGCCCTGGAGGAAATCGGGGAGATGCAGCGGCTGTTGCTGGGCGCCGAAGAAATAGTGAGCCGTGGCCACCGCCATGAATACCAGGCCGATTGAAAACAGCACCTGATCCAGCTCAGAGGCCGCGTAGAGGCGCCGGTACAGCGTCTTTTCGAGCACGATGCCCGCCAGCGCCGGTACCAGAATCGCCACCGGCAGCGTCGCCAGAAACGGGACGCCGTAGCGGTTGAGCAGCACCACGCACGCATAGCCGCCGAGCATCGCAAAAGCGCCGTGGGCCAGGTTGATGAAGTTCATCAGCCCCAGGGTGACCGACAGGCCGACGCTGATCAGGAACAACAGCATGCCAAAGGCCACGCCATCGAAAAATATCGTCATGATTCATCCAGAAGAAGATGGCAGACCGCGCGGCTCCGGCACGGTCTGCCCGTCGGGGCTGGTGTCAGCTCTGCTTGCCGGGATCCTTGACCGCCTTGAAGGTGGCGAATTCGACGTTCTGCAGCTCGCCGTTCACGCGCTCCGCCTTGCGGATGTAGACATTCTGGATGATGTCGCGCGTCTGCGGGTCGATTTCCACGGGTCCGCGCGGGCTGACCCACTTCATGCCCTTGACCGCCTTCATGAACGCATCGACGCTCGCATCACCCTTGGTCTCCTCGAGGGCATGATAGATCATGTGCATGCCGTCGTAGCCGGCCACCGCCATGAAGTTCGGGCGATCTTTCGGGTAGGCCTTGAGATAGGCCGCGACGAACGCCTTGTTCTCGGGCGAGTCATGCGCCTGAGAATAGTGGAACGACGTGATCATGCCCAACGCCGCATCCCCCGAGGCATCGATGAGGTCTTCGTCCGTCAGGTCACCCGTTGCGAGTTCCTTGATGCCATCCTTGTCCAGGCCCCGTTCCTTGAACCCCTTGGCCAGCGCCACCACAGCTTCGCCATTGGGCACGAACAGGAACGCGGCATCCGGCTTGGAATCCTTCACACGCTGCAAAAATGGCGAATAGTCGGCGGTGTTCACCGGGGTGCGGACCTCGCCGACAATCTTGCCGCCCAGCCCCGTGAAGGTCTTCTGGAACTGCTTCTCGGCATCGTGCCCGGGGCCGTAGTCCGCGACCAGGGTGTAGACCGAGCGCACGCCATTCTTGTAGGCCCACTCGGCCATGGGTGCCGTGTTCTGCGGCAGCGTCATTGACACGCGCACGATATTGGGCGATTTCTCGGTAATGGACGAGGTCGCCGCGTTGAGCACCACCATGGGGATCTTGGCTTCCGTCGCCAGCGGCGCAACCGAGAAGGCATTGGGCGTCAGCGTGAAACCGGCCAGGATGTCAACCTTGTCCTTGATGATGAGTTCCTGGGCCTGGCGCTTGGCCACAGAGGGCGAAATGCCCGTGTCATCCTTGACGATGATTTTCACCTTGCGGCCGGCGACCGTGTCACCATGCTCTGCCATATACAGATCGATGCCATGCTGGATCTGCTTGCCATGTGCGGCAAACGGGCCGGACATCGGCATGACGACGCCGATCCTGAGGTCCTTGGCATGGACGGGGCTGAAGGCGACGGCTGTGCCCAAAGCCAGGGCAAGCGCGCCCAGGGTCTTGGTGAGTTTCATGGTCTTGCTCCTGATGGATGACGAATATTGACTACTTATGAATGCAACGATGAAAGACGCCGCGGTGAAAAACACAGCAGCACAGACGTAAGGATAGAAAATGTAACAATAAAAACGCGGCACGGCCCCGCGAGCCGCATAGGGCGGCCGCCCCGGAGGGTGTCAGCCCAACAGCTGTCGCTCCAATTGATCCAGCACCCGGTAACACGGCAATACCTGCGCGACGCTGGAATTGGGTTCACGCCCTTCGCGGATGGCGGCGAAGAACTCACGGTCCTGCAATTCGATGCCGTTCATGGAAACCGCGACCTTGCTCACATCGATTGCCTCGTCGCGTCCCGTCACCAGATCGTCGTAACGCGCCAGATAGGTGGCGGTATCTCCGATGTAGCGGAAAAACGTGCCAAATGGGCCGTCGTTGTTGAAGCTGAGCGACAGCGTGCAGATGGCACCGTTCTCGGCCTGGAGCTGGATCGACATGTCCATGGCAATGCCGAGCTGCGGGTGAATGGGCCCCTGCAGCGCGTGCGCCTTCACGATCGGACTGCCGCACTGGTAGGCAAACAGGTCCACCGTATGAGCCGCGTGGTGCCACAGCAGGTGGTCCGTCCAGCTGCGGGGTTCGCCCTTGGCATTCATGTTCTGGCGGCGAAAGAAGTAGGTCTGCACGTCCATCTGCTGGATGTGAAATTCGCCGCGGGCGATGCGCTGGTGCACATACTGGTGGCTGGGATTGAAGCGGCGGGTATGTCCGCACATGGCGACCTTTCCGCTGCGCTTGGCCAGATCGACCAGCGCCTCGGCCTGCGCCAGGTCGTCGGCCATGGGGATCTCGACCTGAACGTGCTTGCCTGCCTTCAGGCACTGCATGGCCTGCGCCGCGTGCATCTGAGTCGGCGTGCAGAGAATGACCGCATCGATCTCGGGGCGCTCCAGCGCCTCGGACAGCTCGGTCGTGACATGATCGATCCCGTACTGGCGGGCGACGGCGCGCGTCTTGTCCAGCGTACGGCCCACCAGCGAGACCACCTCGATGCCGGCAATGCGCTTGATGCCGTCCAGGTGCTTGGTGCCAAAGGCGCCCGCGCCGGCGAGCGCAACCTTCAAGATCTTTTCCGCCATCATTGTTCCTCCAGAATCAGGTGGCCGATCGCCGTGTTCGATCCCGGCACATGGTAGAAGCGGTTCACCACGCGCGCGGCCGGGCCGCCGGCCACGTCCGCCAGGGCGCCACGCGCAATCAGCCACATCACCAGCTCGATCCCCTCGGAGCCGGCTTCCCGCACATAGTTGATGTGCGGCACGGCCGCCTGGGCTGCGGGATCCGCGATGAGCTGGTCCATGAAGGCCGTGTCGAATTCGCGATTGATGAGGCCGGCGCGCGGCCCCTGGAGCTGGTGGCTCATGCCGCCGGTGCCCCAGATCTGGACGTTGAGCGGCTCGTCGTAGGACTCGATCGCGCGGCGGATGGCCTTGCCCAACTCGAAGCAGCGCTGCCCCGACGGAACGGGGTACTGCACGACGTTGACCGCAAAAGGAATCACCGGACACGGCCAGGCCTGGGGCTGGCCGCACATCAGCGTGAGCGGCACGGTCAGGCCATGATCCACGTCCATCTTGTTGACGATGGTGAGATCGAAGTCCTGCTGGATGACCGACTGGGCAATGTGTGCCGCCAGCTTGGGATGGCCGATGACGGTAGGCACCGGACGCGGCCCCCAGCCCTCGTCGGCGGGCTTGAACTGCTCGGCGCAGCCAATGGCAAAGGTAGGAATGAAGTCCAGGCTGAACGCCGTCGCGTGATCGTTGTATACCAGAAAAATCACGTCGGGTGTATGTTCCTTCATCCACTGCTTGGAGGGCTCGTAACCCTTGAACAAGGGCGCCCAGTAATCGGTGCCCGTCTTGCCCAGGTCCACGGCGGCGCCGATGGCCGGCACGTGCGACGTGAAGACGCCGGCCGAAATGTGTGCGTGAGTCTGGCTCATGAGTGATGCTCCCCGGTCTTGCGATTGCCGTCGACGGAGCGGCCACCGGCCAGCATCATCGCCGCGTAGTCTTCCTGGGACATGCCGGTCATGCTGGCCGCCATGTACTGGAAGGAACGGCCATCGGTCGCTCCCAGCTTGGCCAGGAAATAGATGTTGCCGCCCAGTTCCAGGCAGCGGTTCAGATCGCGCGCCAGCACGGCCTGTTTCTGGTCCTCGGTCATAGGCCATTCGTCCAGATAGGCCCGCTCGTCGGCACGGAAGCGGTCGCGGTTCTCGGCCTTCATGAGCGACATGCAGAACTGGTTCAGATGGTAGCCCTTGCGGGACTGATCCGTATCAAAAATGATCGTACCGGGAATATCGGTATAGGGCTTGTTCAAGGACATGGTTCAACTCCAGTACAAGCGGTTTGGATTGTCGACCAGGAGCTTGTGCTGCAGCTCGGCGGTCGGCGCAATTTGCGGGATGAAATCCACGAGCAGGCCATCGTCCGGCATGTGCGTCTTCAGATTCGGATGCGGCCAATCCGTGCCCCACAATACACGGTCGGGGAAGGTTTCGACCAAGCGGCGGGCGAACGGCACCACGTCGCGGTAGGCGTGCTGCTCGCCGTTCAGGGCGAACGGGCCCGTCTTGCTCAGCCGTTCCGGGCAAGTGACCTTGCTCCAGACATTGCCATGTTCGCGCATCAGTTGCACGAAAAGATCGAATTCGGGTCCATCGGAGGGTTTCGTGACATCGGGACGGCCCATGTGATCCACGACCACGGTGGTGGGCAGCGTCGCGAAGAAATCGTAGAGTTCGGGCAGGTCCTGCGCCTCGAAGTAGACCACGATGTGCCAGCCCAGCGGCGCAATGCGCCGGGCAATGCCCGCCAGGACATCGTGCGGCGTGAAGTCGGCCAGCCTCTTGACGAAATTGAAGCGCGTGCCGCGCACGCCCGCCTCGTGCAGGGCCTTCAGCTCGGCATCCGTGATGTCGGGCGACACCGAAGCCACGCCGCGCGCCCGGCCATGGGAGGCCTTCAGCGCGTCGACCAGCGCCCGATTGTCCGTCCCGTGGCAGGTGGCCTGCACGATGACGTTCTTCTCGAATCCCAGGTGATCGCGCAGCGCAAACAGGGTTTCCTTGGATGCGTCGCAGGGGGTGTACTTGCGCTGCGGCGAATAGGGAAACACGGCGCCCGGCCCGAATACATGGCAATGCGCATCCACGGCGCCAGCCGGCAGCCGGAAATGCGGGCGGCTGGGCCCATCGTAGAAATCCAGCCAGCCCGGCGTCTTGGTAAAGCCTTCGGCGGTCGTCATGCGAGCAGTCCTCAATCGATGTACTTCAGCCCGGCCTTCTCCAGGCCTTCGCGCATCTTGTAGTAGTCCAGCCCCAGCACGCCCGAGGCAAAGATTTCGCGCTTCTTGGTTTCGTTGTCCTCGCGGGCCTGGGCCTTGGCCGCGACCTCGGCCGCCACCGCCGCCGGCACCACGACCACGCCGTCGGAGTCGCCCACGACCACGTCGCCCGGATGCACGATGGCTCCGCCGCAGACCACCGGGACATTGACGGAGCCCAGGGTCGCCTTGATGGTGCCGCGCGCATGCACCACGTGGCTGAAGACCGGGAAGCCCATTTCCTCGAGCGTATCCACGTCGCGCACACCGCCGTCGATAATCAGGCCGCGCGCGCCGCGAGCTTTGTAGGAAGTCGCCAGCAGATCGCCGAAAAAGCCACCGGTGCTTTCGTCCGTGCAGCCCGCCACCACCACATCGCCCGGCTGGATCTGCTCGGCCGCGACGTGGAGCATCCAGTTGTCGCCGGGCTGCAGCAGGACCGTCACGGCTGTTCCGCAGACCTTTGCGCCATGCCAGACCGAACGCATGTAAGGCTGCATCAGCCCGTCGCGCCCCATGGCCTCATGAATGGTGGCCACGCTCAGGTGGGACAGCTTTTCGACGGCCGACGCATCGGCGCGCTGAATGGTGCGATGCACGACACCCAGTTGATTCAGCGGGGTACTCATTGGGTTCAACCTCCGGTTTCAAAGGCCACGGGCCTTCAGTGCGGCATCCAGCCGCGGGTAGACACGACGCGCGTTGCCTTCATAGATCTGGAAGCGGTCGGCCTCGCTCAAAGTCGTCGCCGCCTCGATGTAGCGCTTCGTGTCGTCGAAATAAAACCCGGTGTCGGGGTCCTTGTCGCGCACGGCGCCGATCATCTCGGATGCGAACAGGACGTTCTTCACGGGGATCACGCGCGTGAGCAGGTCGATGCCCGGCTGGTGATAGACGCACGTATCGAAGTAGATATTGTCCAGCAGATTGTCCTCGGGCAGGGGCCGCTTCATGCGTAGCGCGATCCCGCGGAAACGTCCCCAGTGATAAGGCACGGCGCCACCGCCATGCGGCACCACGAAGCGCAAGGTCGGGAAGTCCTTGAACAGGTCGGATGTCAGGCACTGCATGAAGGCCGTGGTGTCGGCGTTCAGGTAGTGCGCCCCGGTCGTGTGGAAGCACGGGTTGCAGCTCGTGGAGACGTGGATCATGGCCGGAATGTCGTATTCCACCATTTTCTCGTAAATCGGGTACCAGGAGCGGTCCGACAGCGGCGGCGCCGTCCAGTGCCCGCCGGACGGGTCGGGATTCAGGTTGATGGCCACCGCGCCGTATTCCGTGACCGCCTTTTCCAGTTCGGGAATACAGGTCGCGGGATCCACGCCCGGCGACTGCGGCAGCATCGCGGCCGTGGCGAAATGTTCCGGGAACAGAGTGGCCACGCGATGGCAGAGCTCGTTGCAGATCGCCGCCCAAGCGCTGGAAACCTTGAAGTCGCCGATGTGGTGCGCCATGAAGCTCGCACGCGGCGAAAAGATCGTCAGGTCGGCACCGCGCTCGCGCATGTAGCGAAGCTGGTTGATCTCTATCGTCTCCCGGATCTCATCGTCGCTGATGTGCAGATCGGCGGCCCTGGGCATCTGCGCGGGGTCCTTGATCCCGGCAATCTGCCTGTCGCGCCAATCCGCCAGCGCTTGCGGGGCGGTGGTGTAGTGTCCGTGGCAATCGATGATCAGTGGTTTTCTGTTCATGAAGGTTCCTGTTTGCGCGGGTCTGTTGCGGTTCGGCCTACTCGTTGGCTCCGGAAACGGACGGGAGCAGGCCCTCGGCCGGGCCCCCCTAACCGGGATGGACCCATTATGACCACGAGTTCATTTATAAATAAGGACATAGGCCCACTAGCTGCTATGCCGAACCGTTATAATAGCTGCGAATTCATGCCGAAAACTAGGGTAAACCCTTACATGGACCTGAAACAGCTCGAATACTTCCAGCGCGTGGCCGAATTGGGCAGCTTTACGCAAGCGGCCCAGGCGCTGAATATCGCCCAGCCGGCCCTCAGCCGGCAGGTCCGGCGGCTCGAGGTCGAACTACGCCAGAACCTGCTCAACCGCAACGGCCGCGGGGTGACCACCACCGACGCAGGCAAGCTGCTGCTGGAGCACTGCCGCGGCATCCTGCACCAGGTCGAACGCGCCAAGGAGGACCTGGGGCGGGTCCAGGGCGCATTGGCCGGACGCGTCGCGCTGGGCATCGCACCCAGCGCCTCGAAGATGCTGACGGTGCATCTGACGCGCCAATTCCGCAACCAGCTCCCCAACGCGACGCTGTCCATCAGCGAAGGCCTGTCGCTCATGATGCAGGAATGGCTGCTGGCAGGCAGGCTGGACATTGCGCTGCTCTATAACCCCACCGCCTCGGCCGACCTGGAACTGACGCCGCTGACCAGCGAACTGCTGTATCTGGTGGGGCCGCGCGGCCCGCATCCCTCGGATCAGCCCATGACGCTGCGGACGCTGGCCAACGTCCCTCTGGTCATCCCCAACCGGCCCCACACGGTGCGCATGCTGCTGGAGTCGGAAATGGCGCTGATCGGCTGTCGACCGAACATCCGCCTGGAAATCGACGGCGTGCCCGCCATACTGGACCTGGTGGCCGACGGCGCCGGGTATGCGGTCCTGACGCGGCATGCCGTGCTGACCTCATCGCAGCCGGAGCGCTACCACGTCCGGGCCATCGTGCAGCCCGAGCTTCCCAGCCGGCTGTACCTGGCCACCGCGCCGGGGCGTATCACCACGCTGACGCAAAAAGCCATGCTGAGCCTGATCCGCTCGACCGTCCGACAGGTATATCCCTCGAGCATGACGGTGTAGAGGCCGCCGGGGACTGCGCCGCAGCGCATTCACCGGTAGAATCGGAAAACGCGACCTCTCGCAGAAGAGGACCAGACGGTACGGGCGGCGTCAGACGCCCCGGTGAGCCGACGTGCCACCCACAGCCGAGAACGGAGACATGCCCCATGGGGACTCAAGAGGACGAGGAAGAGACCGGTTCAGTCGTGAACATGAACCTGATCCTGCTCGAAAAAATACTGGACGTCATCCCGCACTGCCTCATCGCCATCAACAAGAAGGGCCGTGTCACCTACATCAACAAGCAATACTGCTCGCTGCTCGGCCTGAAGAAAAGCGACATCTACGGGCGGTCCGTGAAAGAAGTCATCTCGCCCGACTCCCAGTTGCCGCACGTCGCCCGAGGCGCGCCGCCCACCCATAACAAGACCCTGAAGGTTCACGGGCATCAAATGATCGTCAACCAGGTTCCCATCCGGTATGGCGACGAGATCATCGGCGCGGTGGGGATCGCGCTTTTCACGGAAGCGGAACAGATATTGTCGCTGGCAAAAAGCCTGTTCTCCATCAACCTGGGCAGCAGCAACATGCCCTCGCACCACTGGATGGCGCGATACACGAGCGGCGACATCATAGGCGCGAGTCCGCCCATGGCGGAGCTGCGGGAGAAGATCGGCCGCGCCGCACAGACCTTGTCCACGGTCCTGGTGTCGGGAGAGTCGGGCACGGGAAAGGAACTGGTGGCTCACGCCATCCATGCGGCGTCGAGCCGTTCGGTACGCCCCTTCGTCCACGTAAACTGTTCGGCAATACCGCACTCGCTTCTGGAATCGGAGCTCTTCGGCTACGAAGGCGGAGCCTTCACGGGGGCACGTCCCAAGGGCCAACCGGGCAAGTTCGAACTGGCCAACGGCGGCACGATCTTCCTCGACGAGATCGGAGACATGCCCACGGAGATGCAGTCGGCGCTCCTCCGGGTGCTGCAGGAGCGTGAAGTCGTCCGCATCGGCGGTTCCCGGCCCATTCCCATCGACGTGCGCGTCATCTGCGCGACACACCGTGATCTGCACCATCGGGTGAGGGAAGGCCACTTTCGGCTCGACCTTTTTTACCGCCTGAACGTCTTCCAGATCATGGCGCCGGCGCTGCGCGAGCATCCCCAGGACATACCCTGCCTGGTGGACCGAATGCTGACCGAACTATCGCGGCGCAACAACATGCCGACGTTAGGCGCGGACCCGCGGGTCTTCGAGCAATTGAAGAGGCACGACTGGCCCGGGAATGTTCGCGAGCTGCACAACACGATCGAATATGCGGTGACGATGATCGACGGAGACCGGCTTGAATGCCGCCATCTGCCGCCTCTTTCGAAAGATTCGCCGGCCAGCGTGCCGCTGCACGGCTCGCTGCAAGACTCCATCGTATCGGCGGAGAAGGCGTCGCTGGTCGACGCGCTGGCGAACGCAAAGGGCAACAAGTCGCGCGCCGCCAGGCTGCTGAAGATCGATCGCACTTCGCTCTACAAGAAACTGCACAAGTACGACCTGGCGTAGGTTCTTCCGGCCTCTCCGCCGACGCCCGGGGCTGCGGCGCGAGACCGCACTACCTCTCGCCAGGGACGGCCGCGTGCGCGGCTCCGCGATCGAACCTCACGTCCTCAAGAAAGTCGAGCGCAATCTTGTTGAACACGAACGGTTTCTCCAGCATGGGGAAGTGCGCGGCCCGTGGGACGACATGCAGCTCGGAACGCGCAATGGCCACATGCAGGAACCGCGAATATTCCAGCGGCGTGATCTGGTCTTCCGATCCCACCACGATCAGGGTCGGGAAGTCGAACCGGCCCAGGCTGTCCCGAATATCAAAATCATCCAGAGCCCGGATGGCCGGCTCGGCGACATATTGCGGTGTCTTGACGACTTCCAGCTTGGCCCACTCCACGATGGCCGGGTCAGTGCTGCGCGCAAAACTGTGCGCGATCACTTCCTGGCTGGCTTCGGCCGCGCCTACCTCGCGGATGCGCGCGAGCACGTGGTCCGCCTGTACGTGCGTGCCGAGGCCATGAGCCGTGGTGCTGATCAGCCCCAGGGCCGCGACACGCTCCGGACAGTCATGGGCAAACTGCATGACGACAGCGCCGCCCATGGACAGGCCGAAAATGGCGGCCCGCTCGATGCCAAGGGAGTCCAGCACATTGCGCAGGTCGGTGGCGAACCCCGCAATATCGTAGGGAATGTCCCGCGGCTTGCCGGAATTGCCGTGCCCACGAAGGTCAAAACGGACCGTGCGATAGTACTTGGCCAGATCAGGGACCTGATGCCACCAGAAGTTCGACGTCGTGGTGTATCCATGCACCAGCACCACCGGATTGCCCTCGCCCTCCACGGACACCTCCAGTTCCACTTCGCTGGTCTTAATCATCTCGCTCTTCATGATCATCCCTATTCTCAAGGCTTCCTAGCCGACCTCGTGATAATCGACATCCCCGACGCCCTGGACGAGGATCCACTCCACATCGCCGTCCGTCACGTTGCTGACCTGATGGTGTATTCCGGGCGCAAGCTGATACAGGCATCCGGTGTCTATGTCGACGCAATCATCGGGGTTGCGGGACGTGACCCGGAGCGGGCCGCGCACCACGTAGAACGTGTCGGAAACATGGCTGTGGTAATGCCACGCAAGGACCTCCCCCACACCCAGAACCTCTCGCCACACGGTGACGGAAGGCCCGCAATACAGCCGATCCATGAGTTTGGTCGTCCCCTTGCTCGGGGGTAATTGTTGATTCATTGCCCTCTCCTGATGTAAGCCGCGCGGAGCTACCCGCCCAGGTATGCCGCTTTGACTCTGGGGTCTGCCAGCAAGGCCCGGCAGGACCCCTGCAAGACCGTCCTGCCCAGCTCGAGAACGTAGGCACGGTCGGCAATCCGCAGCGCACCGAACGCATCCTGCTCCACCAGCAACACGGTCAACCCCAATTCCTTGAGGCTCTTGATGATCGAAAACACGTCCGCCCGTATGATTGGAGCCAGACCCAGCGAGGGTTCGTCCAACAGCAACACTCTGGGCCTTGCCATCAAGGCGCGCCCGAGCGCCAGCATCTGCTGTTCTCCGCCCGACAGCGACCACGCCATCTGCCGGCGCCGTTCCCGCAGTTTCGGGAAAAGGTCGAAGATCCGGTCCCGCTCGCGCGCACGTGCGCGGCTCTGGCCGAGCCGGTACCAGCGGGAAGCTCCGACCATGAGGTTCTCCTCGACGGAAAGGCCCCCGAAAACCCGCCTCCCCTCCGGGACATGGACCACGCCTTTCGCCACGACCTCGTCAGGGCGGCAATGATCGATCCTTCGCCCCTCGAAGCAGATCTGTCCGGCCCCCGGCTTCAGGATCGCCGAAATGGTGTTCAGCGTCGTGGTCTTGCCCGCGCCATTCGCGCCGATGACGGTGACGGTCTCGCCTTCGTCGACGTCCATGGTCACATCGCGCACTGCGTCGACCGGTCCGTATTTGACGGCTATTCCTTCAATTTTCAGTAGTGCCACCTTCGTCGCCTCCCAGGTATGCCGCAATCACTTCACTGTTGGCACGGATCTCCTCTGGCGCCCCGTCCGCGATACGCCTGCCAAAGTTGACGACGGTAATGCGGTTCGCGAGTTGCATGATGAGATTCATGTTGTGTTCCACGATCAGCAAGGTCACGCCGCTTCGGTTGATGGTGAGGAACAGTTCGCTGAGAAAACCGGTTTCCTGGGGATTCATCCCGGCGGCCGGTTCGTCCAGCAACAGCAGGCTCGGCTGCGTGGCCAAGGCCCTCGCAAGCTCCAGCAGGCGTTGCTGCCCGTAGGACAGTGCACCGGCAAGGCGCGCCATCTGGTCGCCGAGGCCGACCAGCGCAAGGCACTCTTTCGCAACGGTTCGCGTCCGCGCCTCGTCACGAAAATGGCGGGGCGTCAGCAGCAGGGCATCCAGGAATCCGGAGGATGTCGTGGACTGGAAACCGACCATGACGTTCTCGAGGAGTGTCATGCCCTTCCAGACCCGTATCGTCTGAAATGTCCTCGCAATTCCTTGCCGCGAGATGTCCGCCGGGTCCCGGCCGCTAATGTCGTTGCCCCTGAACCGGATCGATCCGCTCCCGGCCCTGTATATGCCGGTGATGGTGTTGATGATGGTGGACTTTCCGGCGCCGTTCGGCCCGATCAGCGCGTGGATTTCGCCTTCTCCCACATCCAGGCTCAGATCGTCCACCGCCAGCAGTCCCCCGAAGCGCTTGCTCACATGCTGGAGGCTCAATAGGTCACTCATTCCCCTCTCCGAAGGTAGGTTTGGCTCCACACACCACCGCCGTTGCCCGGCTGGAAGGCCGCGTCAAATCGGCCGTCCCTTGCGCTGAAGCACCGGCCGTGCGGATCGCCGGATCCTGACCGTCTCCACGATGCCGATCAGCCCTTTGGGCAGGAAGACCATGAGCAAAATGATCCCGGCGCCGTACACGATCATGTAATACTGTCCGATCGAGCGCAGCCACTCCGGCATCATGTAGACGATGATGGTTCCGATGATCGAACCCGCGATCGAGCCGCAGCCTCCCAACAGCAGGCTCACCAGAACGATGATCGTCACTTCGAACGAGAACACGTCCGGACTGATGACGGATGTGAAAGAGGCGTACAGGCCGCCGGCCAGGCCGCCAAAGATGGCACTCAGCGTGAAAGCCATCTGCTTCATGCCGGCCACCCTGATGCCCATGGTCTGGGCCGCCACTTCGCTCTCGCGGATGGCCATCAGGGCGCGCCCCAGCTTCGACCGCTCCACACGGAACGACACGTAGATGCCGAGCGCCACGGCGCCCAGCACCAGATAATAGAATCCGATGCTGTCGGCAAGCGCGACACCGAAAAACCCGGGCCGCGGGATGGCAGCGATTCCCGTGGCCCCGTGTGTGACAGGGTCCCAGTTCGTCGCGATCTGCTGACACATTTCGGCGATCACGAATGTGGCAAACATGAAGTAGTGGCTCTTCAACTTCAGGACGGGCCTGCCGAGGATGATGGCCACCAGGGCGCATGCCGCCACTCCGACAGGCAGCGCAAGCCAGAACGACCAGTGATGATCCACCGTCAGGATCGCCGTGAAGTACGCACCGATGGCGAAGAAGCCGACCTGGGCCAGCGACAGCAGACCGGCGTAGCCCAGCATGAAGTTCAGGCCCATGGTGAGCAACGTGTAGATGCCCACCACCACGATGAGCCGGAGCTGGTAATCATTGGCGAGGAGGGGCGGCACAAGGATCGCCGCCAGCAGGGCGACCGCCCAGGTCCCCGGCCGGGTGACGTGGATCGCTTTCACAGCTTCTCCTGTGTGGGTTCGCCAAAGATTCCCTGAGGCCTCCAGAAGAGCACCAGAAGGAGGATGGCCATGGTGATGACATCCTTGTAGTCCGAGGAAATGAACGACGCGGACAGCGCGTCGAGCAATCCCACGAGCAACCCGCCGGCAATCGCGCCCGGCACGCTTCCGAAGCCGCCGATGACGATTCCGATCCAGGCTTTTACGATCAGCGGGAACCCCATGTGGGGCTCGGCCAGGAAGATGGGGGCGAGGAAGAACCCCGCCAGCCCGGAGATTGCGCTGCTGATGGCGAAGGTGGTGACGATCATCCGGCCGACCTTGATCCCCGAGAGCCTGGCGGCATATTTGTCATCGGCCGTCGCGCGCAGCTTCCAGCCCAGCGATGTCCTCGTGAACAGCCAGTACTGGGCCACCAGAAGGATGATCGTGAGTGCGATGATGGCGAGGTTCTGGGTCGAAAGATTGATCCCCGCAACCGTCAGGATGGGCACCGAAAAAAACGGATCGATCGAGATCGGATTGGGTCCCGCGATGGCCTGGATACCGTTCTGCAGGATGATCCCCGCTCCTATGGTCGTGATCAGGACCGGCACGATCGACCGGTCTTTCAGCGACGAATAGGTGATGAGCTCGAACAGATAGCCGATGGCCGCACAAGCGACGATCACCAGGAGGATGGTGAGCGGAACGCCAATGCGCAGGTGTTCAACGCCGAGCACGCCGATGTATGAGCCCAGCATCACGAGGTCCCCTTGGGCGAAGTTCACCACACCGACCGCGTCATAGATCAAAATGAATCCGGAGGCGATGAGCGCGTAAATGCAGCCCATGGTCAAACCGCTCAAAATTATCTGGTCCATTTCACCGACTCCCCATTGCGGGCATGAATGTGCGCTTGCGCGCGGCCCCATTCACGTGGAGCCGGGGTGCGGGCCGAGGCACTGCCGATCCCGGCGCCCGGACAATCCCCTTCCCCGGCTCACGCGATGCCGTTGCTTCAATACGGCGTAAAGTCCACTTCCGAGCGGAAGACCTCCTCCTGATGCTTGTCGGCCGTGATCTTGATGACGGAGGCGGCGTGGTTCATGTTGCCCTCCTTGTCGGCCCGATAGGTGCTGATCAAGCCTTTGTAGGACATCTCGTGCAGCCCCTTGTCGATGGCGGCGCTGTCCGGGCCGTAGAGTTCGATCGCCTTCAGCAGCATCTTCGTGGCGTCGTAATTGATTTCCGCCGCGTAGTCGGGTGTGATCTTCAACGCATCCTGGACCGCGGCCGCCCATTTCTTGACGGCCGGATCCTTGCTGGAGTTTGGATCGACGACGGCAGCCTCGGCATAAGTGCCGGCGATTTCATCCGGCTTGACGAGTTCAAGCGCCGAAGCGCCCACCGACGTCACGGCAACCGCAAAGGGAATGCCCAGCTGCAGCCGCTTCGCCTGCTTGAGAATCAACGCTGAGGCGGCCTCCTGGGTCTGCATGTAGATGACATCCGCGTGCTGGCTCTTGAACTTCAGCAATTGGGCGGTAAAGTCCTTGTCGGTCGGCTTGTGGGACTCCACGGCCACCGGCTCGATGCCCGCCGCCTTCAGCGAGGCGAGAAAGGCATCGCGCCCGCTGGAACCATAATCTTCCGATGAATAGAAGATCGCCGGGCGGGTCAGTTTGAGCTTCTCGGTGACGTACTTCGTCAGAATCGGCTTGGTGACGGCGTCGTTCGGATAATAGCGGAATATGTAGTGATTGCCCTGTTTGGTCAGCGCGTTGGTGGCGCTGATCGTCAGGCCTGGCACTTTTTCGCGAGCCAGAAGCGGAAGCTGAGGCAGAACGTGCGTCCCGCGTATCGAAAGCATCACGGCGACGGGATGCTTGCTCAGCACCTCCTCCAGGGCATTGACGGCCTTGGTGGGCGAGTTGCCGTTATCCGCGAAGATGATCTCGACCGGGCGGTTTCCCCCTTTGCCCGGCACACCGCCCGCCTGGTTGATCTCATTGACAGCCGTCAAAATCCCCGCCCGTTGCTCCTGACCCGCAATGGCCTGTTCCGTGGTCAGCGAAATCGCCGCGCCGATCACGATAGGCTCTTTATCCTGAGCCGCCTGCGCGCCCGTGGTCGCGATGACCAGAGCAGAGACGGCAAGACAAGCTGTGTGCTTGAAGTTGAGTTCCATGGTATTGATCTCCTCCTGGGTGTCGGCATCCGTTTGTGCCGGGGTGCGGGTTTGCTTTCCTTACCTTTAAGCAAAGGCCATGCCAACACTTTCGGGGGTGGCGCCACACCGGTCCTCCGCAGGAGGCTCCTCTGTGGCGGACGTCTTCCCGCCCGCGCCCCGAGCGCCCTTCGCGGTACGCCGGGAGGCTCATGTGTAGACGTTCAACAACATGTGATGGAATTCACATACACAGCGGAGCGCCAAGTTCAGCGCCGCGCGACCGCGCTACGTGCGCCGAAGATTGGGCGAGGACGAAGGCCGCTGCAGCACATTCACCGGTATCCTGAGGTAGGACACGCCGTTGTCTTCGGCCGGGGGGAGTACACCCGCGCGGATGTTGATCTGCACGGCCGGAAGGATGAGGTCGGGCGGCGGCAGGGATGCATCGCGCGCCTGCCGCAAAGCGACGAACTGCGCCTCCGACACGCCATCGTGAGCGTGGATATTGGCCGCGCGCTGCGCGCCGACCGAGCTTTCCCACGAGGGTTCGCGCCCATTGGGAGGATAGTCGTGGCAGTGCATCAGGCGTGTGGACTCAGGCAACCTCAGGAGCCGTTGGATCGACTGATAAAGGGTCCGAGCGCTGCCGCCCGGAAAATCGGCGCGAGCCGTGCCGACGTCCGGCATGAAAAGGGTGTCGCCGGTGAAAACGAGGCTGTCGACCTGGTAGGCCATATCCGCCGGCGTATGGCCGGGGACGCGAAGTGCCGTGATGGTCGAAGCACCCACCCGGAACGTCTCGCCATCGTCGAACAGATGATCAAACGGCGTGCCATCTGTCGGAAAGTCGGACCCCAGGTTGTAGAACTGCTTGAAGATCCTTTGCACCTCGCGAATCTGCGCACCCATCGCGAGGCGCCCCCCGAGAATGGTCTTCAGATAGCTGGCGGCCGAGAGGTGATCGGCGTGCGCGTGTGTCTCGAGGATCCAGCATACGGTCAGGCCGCGGGCGCGGACGTAATCGACGATCCGGTCAGCCGACTGCGTGGAAGTCCAGGCCCCGGCCTTGTCGAAATCCAGGACCGAGTCGATCACGGCTGCCTCGCCGCTGTCGGACAGCACATAGCTGACGGTCCCCGAGACGGGATCAAAGAAGGAATGGATATTGGCAGTCACGATACGCCCCCTGAGTATGCACTATTCAGTTGTACATATTATTGACATATATTATATGTGAAAATATAGTAATTGAAACGATAGGAGCCATGAATGCCAACTGAAGTTCTGGATCCCGCTTTGATGCGGGTCGCCGCGGAGGACGTGGCCGACAAGCTGAAAATCCTGGCCAACCCGGATCGCTTGCTGTTGCTGTGCCAGCTCTCACAGGGGGAACGCTGCGTAGGCGATCTGGAAGAGGTTCTGGACATTCGCCAGCCGACGCTGTCCCAGCAATTGCGGGTACTGCGCCATGAAGGCGTCGTCCGTACCCGCCGGTCGGGCAAGTACATCAATTACAGCGTGGCGGATCAACAGCTGCTTCAGGTCCTGACGCTGCTCTACGAACTTTATTGCCCCAAGGAGAACCGGCCATGATCGACTGGAATGCGTTCACGCCTGGATCGGCGCTGGCCGGCGGCATGCTGATTGGCCTGGCAACAGCACTGTATGCACTGCTCAACGGCCGCATCGCCGGTGTCAGCGGTGTGCTCGGGGGGCTGCTGAGCCCCCACCCGACAGACCTCGCATGGCGCCTGGCTTTCATCGCCGGGCTGGCCGTCACGCCCTCGCTCTTCGGGCTGTTCGGCCGCTGGCCGGTCGTCCCCATCGCCACCGGGCATGGCGCGCTGGTACTGGCCGGACTGCTGGTCGGATTCGGCACGCGCCTGGGGTCCGGATGCACGTCGGGCCATGGTGTCTGCGGCCTGTCACGCCTGTCGCCGCGTTCCATGGCGGCCACAGCCGTGTTCATGGCTGCCGGTTTCGCGACCGTGTATGTCGTCCGTCATATCCTCCATCTGTAAGGCAATCTCTCATGGGCATCATCACATCATTATTAGCGGGTATCGTCTTCGGCGCAGGCCTAATGCTCTCCGGCATGGTCCTGCCGGCCAAGGTCTTGGGTTTTCTCGATATCACAGGCGCCTGGGACCCCTCATTGGGGCTGGTCATGGTCGGCGCCGTGGTGGTGGCGTTCGGAGCGTTCGTGGTGGCGGGCCGCCGCCGGCGATCGCTTCTTGGATTCGAAATGAAACTGCCCACGGCGCGTCACATCGACCGCCGGCTCATCCTCGGCAGCCTGCTTTTTGGAATGGGATGGGGAATTGCCGGGCTGTGCCCCGGACCCGCGATCGTCAATCTCGGCACGGGGCAGACAAAGGCCATCATCTTCTTTCTTGCGCTGCTGGCCGGCATGGGGATCTTCGAATTCGTTGAACGGCACCGCGTGAGAGGCGGTGCGCGCCGCTAGCCGAACAGCCGCATCAATCCCGGCGCTTGGCCTGCTGGATCAAGCGATCGGCGTAGGCCTGCCAGCCGCCCGATTTCTGGATGCCCTCGAACAGACCCTTGGCAGCGAGCCGGGCGACCCAATCCTGCTTCTGGGCCGTGGCCGCGGCCATCAACGGCTCGAATCCCGCTTCGCGTACCGTGTTGGCAGCCTCGCGCATTTCCTCGGCGCGGCGCTTCCCATGCTGGACTACGCGGCTATAGAAATAGCGTCCCTCTTCCGACCAATCGATAGAGGGGAATGTTTCCTTCAGCGTCGGCAGCACATGGTCTTCGACGCCGTAGGCGCGAGCGGTCGTGTAGCTTTCCACCACCAGTGCCTCCAGGCCCTTGATCATGACGCTGCGGCACATCTTGATGGCCGACGCGATGCCCAGCTCTTCCGAGACGGCGCGGGCGTCCATGCCCCAGGCGCGCAGGCGCACCGCCAAGGAATCCGCGTACGGGCCACCGAGCAGCATCGGGACGCGGATGCCATGCGGCGGCACCGAACTCATCACGCCGGCCTCCACATAATGCCCACCCGCCGCCTCGATGGCGGCGCCAGCCTCACGCTTGGCGCCGGGCGAGGCCGAGTTCAGATCCAGGAAGAGCGTGTCCGGCTGAAGATAGGCGGCCGCTTCGCGCGCCACGGCCACGGTATTGGAGGCCGTCACCGCCGAAATGATCAGATTGCTGGCCGCGCACAGATCGGATGCCGAACTGCACAGCGACACCCGATCCCGATCGGCCCGGGCCCGCAGCGGCTCGGCCTGGGCCGCGTCGGCGAGCTTGAGGTCCCAGGCGCAGACCGAGTCCACGTGGCTGGACAGACCGGCGCAAAAGATTCCGCCCACTTCGCCATAGCCGATGAATCCCAGCCTGGTGTTCTTCGTATCCTGCATGATGCGCATCTCCGTCATGAATAGGGCCGGACCCGTGTACAAGTCCGCAATCGCCCCAACGGGGCGCTGAACAACCGCCGTGCGTCAGGCGCGGTGCGTCAGGAATAACGCTCGGTATCGATTTCCTTGAGGGTGGCGTCGGCGTAGCGAGGCCCGGTCACTCGTTCCCGATCGAACCATTGCGACAGCTCTGCGCACGTGGCGTCATCCAGCACCACGTCCACAGCACCCACATTCTGCTCGAGGTGGGCCAGGTTGGTGGTTCCCGGGATGGGAACGACATTCGGAGCCTGGTGCAGCAGCCAGGCCAGCGCAAGCTGCGAGGGCTGGCACCCCAGCGCCTGGGCCCGCTCGCGCAGCGGCAGCAACAGCTTCAGGTTGCGCGCGTAGGCGTCGGGTTGAAAACGGGGGAGCCGCAGGCGCAGATCCGACGCGTCCAGGCGCCCCAGATCGGGCAGGCCGTCGGCCAGATACGCGCGTCCCAGGGGACTGAACGCCACCAACGCAACATCCAGCTCGCGGCAGGCCTGAAGCAGCCCGATCTCGACCTCGCGCGTCCACAGGGAATATTCGTTCTGCACGGCGGCGATGGGATGCACCGCATGGGCTCGCCGCAGCGTCCGGGCCGAGACCTCCGACAGGCCGATCTGCCGGATTTTGCCGGCGCGGACCAGATCCGCCAGCGCTCCCACGCAGTCTTCCAGCGGCACCGACTTGTCCCAGCGGTGCAGGTAGTAGAGGTCGATCACGTCGGTGCGCAGGCGGCGCAGCGAGTCCTCGCAGGTCTGCTTGAGTGTTTCCGGGCGGCCGTCGATCAGGCGCTTGCCGTCCGGCCCCCGGAAGATGCCGCATTTGCTGGCCAGCGTGAAACGGGTGCGATGCGGCGACAGGATCCGTCCCAGCAGTTCTTCGTTGGCGCCAAAGCCATACAGGGCCGCTGTATCGAACAGCGTCACCCCCGCATCCAGCGCGCCCAGGAGCAGCGTGCGCGCCTGTTCGTCAGATACCGCGGGCCCGTAGCCGTGTGACAGCCCCATGCATCCCAGGCCGATCGGAAAGACCCGCAGGCCGCCAATTGTGCGTTGTCGTGTCGTCATCATCCTCTGATTATCGCCATGAAGCCGCCCGATGTTAAGGGCCGGATCCCGACTAGCAGCTATACCGGCCCGGTATGGACGACATCGGGGCGGCCTCCGAAGAGTCTCGCCCCGATCCCCGCTGCGGAAGCGGGAGGTGCCGCCCGGATCAGCGTCTTACGACTTGCCCGGATCCTTGACCGCCTCGAACGTGTCGAATTCCACGTTCTGCAGCACGCCGTTCACGCGTTCGACCTTGCGGATGTAGACGTTCTGGGTGATGTCGCGCGTCTGCGGATCGATTTCCACCGGACCACGCGGGCTCACCCATTTCATGCCTTTCACCGCGGCCATGAACGCATCACCCTTGGCATCGCCCTTGGTTTTCTTCAGCGCCTCGTCGATCAAGCGCATGCCATCGTAGGAAGCCGCGGCGACCATGTTCGGACGCACGCCAGGATAGGCTTTCTCGTAAGCCGCCACGAACGCCTTGTTCTCGGGGGAATCATGGGCGGTCGAATAGTGGAAGGAGGTGATCATGCCCAGCGCGTTGTCGCCCATGGCGTTGATCACGTCTTCAGTCACCACGTCGCCAGTGGCCAGCAGCTTGATGCCGGCCTTGTCCAGCCCGCGCTCCTTGTAGCCCTTGGCCAGCGAAACGCCCTGCTCGCCGTTGGGCACGAACGAGAAAATGGCATCGGGCTTCGCGTCCTTGATCTTCTGCAGGAAGGGGGCGAAGTCGGGGCTGGTCAGCGGTGTCTGCACTTCGCCCACGATGGTGCCGCCCGCGGCGGTGAAGGTTTTCTTGAACTGCGCCGCGGCATCATGCCCCGGACCATAGTCGGCCACCAGCAGATACACCGAATGGATGCCATTCTTCGCCGCCCAGGTGGCCATAGGAGCAGCCACTTGCGGCAACGTCATCGACGTGCGCACGATATAGGGCGACTTCTGGGTAATGGAGGACGTCGCCGCATTGAGCACCAGCATGGGAACCTTGGCCTCGGTGGCCAGCGGCGCCACGGCAAACGCAGCCGGGGTCAGGCCAAAGCCCGCCAGGATATCGACCTTGTCCTGGATCAGGAGATTCTGCGCCTGGCGCTTGCTCAACGCTGGCGAGATGCCCGTGTCGTCCTTTTCGAGCAGGATGACCTTGCGCCCGCCCAGCGTGTCATCATGCTGCTTCAGGTAGAGCTTTGCGCCATTCATGATTTGCTGGCCAGTGGTCGCAAACGGCCCGGACACCGGGACCACCATCCCGATCTTCAGGTCTTGTGCCTGGGCCACGCCCAGGGCGCCGGCCGCCAGCGCCGCAGTCGCCAGCAATTTGCCAATGGAATGCTTCACGGAATTGTCTCCTCGGTTTTATAGAGCAGGTTTCAGGTGATGAGGTCTACAGATCCAATACCAGCAACGGCGTAAGCGCCCGCGAACAACAAGGCGTGAACTGATCGTTGGCCGCGTGCTCGTCATCGGTAAGGTAGCTGTCGCGATGGTCCGGAATGCCGGACTTTACACCGGTCAGGCAGGTGCCGCAGATGCCTTCCTCGCAGGATACCGGGATGAAGACGCCCTGGCGATCCAGCGCGTGTGTGATCGTTTCGTCCGCCGGAATGTCGAAGACTTCGCCGGTGCTGGCAAGCTGCACCTGGAACGCAACGTCCTGATCCCCCGTCTGCGGCTTGTCGGCTTCGCTCAACGCGAAGCGCTCGAAATGGACTTGGGTATCCGGAAGGCCCGCCGCGCGCGCCTGGGCGCGGATGAATTCGATATAACCCGCCGGCCCGCAGACGTAGACCTGCGCGGCATCGTGCACGGCCCCGGCCAACAGTGCCACGGCATCCATCGCGGTAGCCGGTTCGTCGTCGAAATGCAGATGCGCGCGGCCCGCGCTGGCCATGGACTCCAGCTCGGCGAGGAAGGCCGCCCGACCCCGGCTGCGGCAACTATAGTGCAGGGTGAAATCCGCGCCTTGCCGGTTGAGCGCCAGCGCCATGCAAAGGATGGGCGTGACCCCGATTCCTCCAGCCAGCAACAGGCTGTGCGCCGACGGCACCAGTTCGAAGCGATTGCGCGGCGCGCTGATCTGCAGCACGTCGCCGGCGCTTACCTGATCGTGCAAGGCGATGGACCCGCCCCGCGATTGCGATTCCCGCAGGACTCCGATCCGGAAACGGCTGCGGTCCTGGCAGTCGTTCATCAATGAATACTGGCGGATCAGGCCGCCGGGCAAATGAACGTCGATGTGCGCACCAGGCGTGAATGCCGGCAGCAGTCCGCCCGCCGCGTCGACCAGCTCCAGGCTCACAATGTCCTGGGCCGCGGCGGATTTCCCGGCGACCCGGACAGACAGCAAAGTATCAGTCATGAATTTCTCGTGTTGTCCCGGCCCGCAACGGACCCGAGCGCCGGATCGGGAACATACTGCACTTTAGCCGACTGTGGCCCCGGTCGGCAAAGCGCGCTCGGCGGCGACCAGGTCGTCCAGCATGCGATTGGCCCGCACCCCACCCGCATCGATGTTGAGGGCCAGCAAACGACGTCCCTGGAATGCATCGCGATTGCGCTGCTGCGCCTCGAGCACCGCCAGGTCCTGGTTGAAAATCTTGCCCTGTCCGTCGCGAATGGCATCTGTCAGCGCGGGATCGTCGGGCTTGAAGTGGCGCGCCATGCCCCAGAAGTACCAGTGTGACGTTTCAGTCTCGGGCGTCATGAAGTCCACCACGATCGAATACACCCGCTTGGATGGATCGGCCTTGATGCCGCCCTCGCCCGCCAGCGCGACGCCCACGTCGATCAGCACACTGCCCGGTGCCGTGAAACGCGAATACTGCCAGCGATCCACACGAGCCTGGTCATCAAGGCCTTGCGCCCGCATGGCCATCTGCCAGAAAGGCGGTGCCACGATGTCGTTCATTTCGCGGCTGGTCACGACCTGATTGCCTTCCACATGGGTTTTGACAGGCGACTGGTCGATTTCGTTCTGGCCGATGCTGCCCACGTGGACATAGGCCTCATGCGTGAGGTCCATGAGATTGTCGACCATCAGGCGATAGCTGCACTGGATATGATACAGCCCGCCGCCGAACGCCCATTCGGAGCTGTTCGACCACGGCAGATTGGGGATGGTGGCTGGATCGGCCTTCGCCGCATCGCCGGGCCAGATCCAGACATATCCGTGCCGCTCCTCCACCGGGTAGCTGCGGATGCAGGGAAAGCCATTGACCCGCTGCATGGGCATGGACACCGCTTTGCCTTGGCCGTCCATGACCAGGCCGTGGTAGCCGCACATCAGGTTGCCGTCCACCACCGAACCCAGCGACAGTGCCGCCCCGCGGTGCGGGCAAAAGTCTTCCAGCGCGGCCACCTTGCCTTCCCGGCCCCGATACAGAACGATCTGCAGCCCGCAGATCTTGCGCCCCAATGGTTTCCCGGCGATCTCATCCGGGGTACAGGCTACGTACCAAGCGTTCATGGGAAACATGCTCAATCTCCTGAAGAGTCGGTGCGGAGAGCAACACGCAAGCCGAGGATGGACCTCCGAATTGTTCAGCATGCTGTTATTCAGCACACTGAATATATGGCCATTTTACGAACCTCGATTCAGGCGTTGAACTGGTATTAACCCTCACGGACTGTCGGAAACCGGCGCGGTGAGCAGCCGGCCGTTCGGGATGTCCGAGCGCCTCTCCCGCTCTCCCGGCGCCTACGACCCGACGGTGGCCTGCTGCGAATCGGCGGCAGTCACCGGAGAAGCCGTGAACGGCGCCCGGCTTTGATGATTGTTCAGGTGTACCAGTTTTTCCAGCAGTACCATGAATTGGGATTCCTCCTCTGCCGAGAACTTTTCGAAGATGCGGCGGTGCAGGCGACTGATCCCCCCATTGACCTCGACCAGCAAGTCCCGGCCGGACTGCGTGAGGAGCAGCCGCCGCTGCCGCCGGTCGGAGGGATCGACTTCACGCGTCAGTAGCCCCTTTTCTTCGAGCCGGGTGGCGACGCTGGCCGCCGTGGACGTATCGATGGCCGCCAAGCCGGCCATGGACACCTGGTCAACCTGGGGATTGTCCATGACCACGCACAGGACGGCGTATTGTATGGGCGTCACCCGGTTGCCGATCTCGTCGTGAAAGATCGAAGCCGAAATCTGCTGTGCGCGCCGCAGCAGATGGCCCGGTTGAACGTAGAGGGGCTCATACAGAATAGAATCCGACATGCAGGGTCTCGCGAAACACCGCTGGGCTTGCGGTCCGGAATGTCCGGCGAACCGGAAGCGCTGCCCGTGCGCCCAGCCCAGATTATCACGCCGAAAACCGGCGCGGACTGCGAGGCCGCGCCGCCGCCGGCCAATCCGCTTCATTCCTCCTGGCGACCCGAATCATGAACCCCTCACCCGCACCCACCTGGATCCTCCTGCACGGCCTGCTCTGCGACGCGGACACTTGGGCCGACTTCATTGGCCCTCTTTCACGCACGGCGCCCGTACTGGCGGCCAAGCTCAGCGGCATCACCTCGCTGACCGAGGCTGCACAAACCATTCT
Source organism: Castellaniella sp. UC4447_H14 (assembly GCF_052978285.1). NCBI lineage: Bacteria > Pseudomonadati > Pseudomonadota > Betaproteobacteria > Burkholderiales > Alcaligenaceae > Castellaniella > Castellaniella sp. UC4447_H14. The sequence goes on from NZ_CM129666.1 coordinate 1,120,813, forward strand.
GCAACGAACGAGCGGGCCGGTCGTCGCCGTCGGGCATTCGATGGGCGGTCGCGTCGCGCTCGAAATGGCGCGACAGGCGCCCGACCGCGTCCGCGGCCTGGTGCTCATGGACACCGGCTACAAAGGCCTGGGTCCGGACGAAATCGACCGCCGGCGCGCCATCGTGCAAGCCGCACAAGCCGGCGGCATCGAAGCCATCGCAGATGACTGGCTGGCGGGGATGATTGCTTCGAAGACGCCCGGCAACGCGACACTGATGCGCCGCATGCGAACCATGGTGCTGCGCTCCAGCGTCGCCTCGTTCGCCGGACAGATCCAGGCGCTCATCGAGCGGCCAGACGCCACGAACCTGCTGCCCGGAATCGGCTGTCCCGTCCTCCTCATGAGTGGTGCCGAAGACCGATGGAGCCCGCTGTCGCGGCACGAAGCCATGGCCAAGGCCATCCCGGGCGCCGAACTCCATGGGATCCCGGAAGCCGGCCACATGGCGCCTTTTGAAGCCCCCGCGACATGCCTGGAGCACATCCTGGAATGGGCCATGCGCCATGAACTGACCGCGCCTTGAGCGGGACGCGGGCCTGCACACCCGCAGCGGAGCGCAGGCGTCCCGGGAGCCGTCAGGCTATCTTCTCGAATGGCAGCCCGACGTAGTTTTCGGCAATGCAGGTGCGCGCCGCCTCGGAGCCCAGACTGTAGGCGGCTTCGGTTTCCTGCAGCCGCTGGCTGAACGGGTCGTGATCGAAACGGTGCAGGACGGACGTCATCCACCACGTGAAGCGCTCGGCTTTCCAGACCCGCCGCAGGCAGATCTCGGAATACCGTTGCAGGGCCTCGGGCTGTTTGTCCAGATACGCCTTGCGCAGCAGGTGATAGAGTGCGTAGACATCGCTCGCCGCCAGGTTCAGGCCCTTTGCGCCGGTCGGCGGGACGATGTGCGCGGCATCCCCCAGCAGAAAAAGGTTCCCGTACTGCATGGGTTCGACCACGAAGCTGTGCAGGGGCGCGATACTCTTTTCCAGCGAAGGACCCGTCTCCAGTTTCGCTGCGACATCAGGCGCCATGCGGTTCTTCAGCTCTTCCCAGAAGCGGTCGTCGGACCAGTCCTGGACCTTCTCGCCCTGCGGAACCTGCAGATAGTAGCGACTGCGTGTGAGCGAGCGCTGACTGCAAAGGGCAAAGCCGCGTGGGTGGTTGATGTAGATGAGTTCGTGCTCGACCGGGTGCGTGTCGGCCATGAGCCCCAGCCACCCGAACGGATAGGTCCGCTGGAATTCGCGGATCCTGTCGCGCGGAATGGATTGGCGCGATGGCCCATGAAAGCCGTCGCAACCGGCGATGTAATCACATTCCAGGGTGTGCGTCTGGCCATCTTTCACGTAGGTGACCGAGGGATGATCCGACGCAATGTCGTGCAGCCCGACCTCGTCGACCTCGTAGAAGCTCAGGGCGCCTTCCTCCTTGCGCGCCTTCATCAGGTCCCGCGTGACTTCTGTCTGTCCGTACACCATGATGCTGGTGCCGCTCAGTTTCTTCAGATCGATGCGCGTGCGCTCGCCGTTCACAAAAATCGAAAGACCGTCGTGGACATGGCCCTCGCGCTCCATGTGCGCGGCCACGCCCGCTTCCCGCAGCAATTCCACCGTCCCGTGCTCCAGGACGCCGGCGCGGATGCGCCCCAACACATACTCCGGGCTGCGCCGTTCCAGAATCACGTTATCGATGCCGCAACGGTGCAGAAGCTGTCCCAGCAGCAGTCCCGACGGGCCGGCGCCGATGATGGCCACCTGTGTTTTCATGTCTGTTCTCCATCCAGGCCATGGCGCCCCCTGGCGCGCGGCCTCTTCACCTTCAGCATGGTGCCCGAGCCACCCCGATTTTTGAATGGATTTTTAGAGGGTAAAATTACCCAAATGGCATCTCTTGACTTCGCACCGATCTTCAAATTGTACGGCGGCCAGGACGAATGGCCGACCGCTGAAATGGTGCATTGTGAGACCATTGCCACCCGCAGCCGCTTGCACAATTGGCATATCCGCCCCCACCGCCACTCCGGCCTCTACCAGGTCCTCTCGCTGCACCGCGGCGAAGCCACCATCTGGCTGGACGACACGCGGGTGCGGCTGACGGGTCCCGGCGCTGTGGAAATCCCGCAGGCCTTCGTGCACGGCTACGATTTCACGACGAACTGCGACGGGCACGTCATCACGATCGCCTATCCGTTGCTGGCCCGGCTTGTCCACCGTCTGGATCCCAAGGCCTCCATTCCGGACCGGCCGGCCGTGCACAGACTGGACGAACGCCCATCCGCCCAGGCCCTGCACGAGGCGTGCAGTCAGCTTCAGGCCCAATACACCGGCGCCCAGCCCTATCGGGAAGCGCAACTGGAAGCCTGGCTGACGCTTCTCTACGCCCGGCTGCGCAGCAGCCGCCCGGAAGGCACACCGCAGCCCGCCCGTTCACGCGGGCTGAGCCACTACGCGCGCTTCACCGCGCTGCTGGAGGACGCCTATGCGGACCACCACGACGTGGCCTGGTATGCGGGGCGCATGGGACTGACGGCGGCCCACCTGAACGTCGTGACGCGCACCCATGCCGGCAAGCCGCCGCTTCAGCTCATCCACGAGCGGCTTTCGCTGGAAGCGAACCGGTGCCTGCTCTATACGCCGCTGAGCATCAGCGAGATATCGGATGCGCTCGGCTTCGCGGAACCGGCGCACTTCACACGGTTCTTTCGCAACGTGACCGGCGAATCACCCAGGGACTTCCGCCGCCGCGCCGCCAGCACGATCGTCTGGGAGCCGCTCCGAGCCCCGACGGAATGAAACAGGCCTGCCGAGAGGCAGGCCTGTTTCAGGGACGGATGCAAGCAGCCGCCGCCCGCGTCACTGGCCCTCGAGGAAGCTCTTGAGCTTGTCGGCGCGGCTGGGGTGGCGCAGCTTGCGCAGCGCCTTGGCTTCGATCTGGCGAATGCGCTCGCGCGTCACGTCGAACTGCTTGCCGACCTCTTCCAGCGTCTGGTCGGTGCTCATCTCGATGCCGAAACGCATGCGCAGGACCTTGGCCTCGCGCGGCGTGAGCGAATCCAGCACTTCCTTCACCACGTCGCGCATGGATCCATGCAAGGCGAAGTCCGAAGGCGACACGGTGCCGGTGTCCTCGATGAAGTCTCCCAGGTGGGAATCGTCATCATCGCCAATCGGCGTTTCCATGGAAATCGGTTCCTTGGCGATCTTCAGGATCTTCCGCACCTTGTCCTCTGGCATGTCCATCTTCTGCGCCAGGGTGGCGGGATCCGGCTCGGCGCCCGTTTCCTGCAGAATCTGGCGATTGATGCGATTCATCTTGTTGATGGTCTCGATCATGTGCACCGGAATACGGATCGTGCGCGCCTGGTCGGCAATCGAGCGCGTGATGGCCTGACGGATCCACCACGTGGCATAGGTGGAGAACTTGTAACCCCGGCGGTATTCGAACTTGTCCACGGCCTTCATCAGGCCGATGTTGCCTTCCTGGATAAGGTCCAGGAACTGCAGCCCGCGATTGGTGTACTTCTTGGCAATCGAAATCACCAGCCTGAGGTTGGCCTCGGTCATCTCGCGCTTGGCCTTGCGGGCCTTGGCTTCGCCCGTGGCCATGCGCTTGTTCACGTCCTTCAGGTCCTTCAGCGGCAGCACCACCTGGCGCTGCAGCTCGATGAGCTTCTGCTGGATTTCCTGGACCGCCGGCGCGTGGCGCGACAAGGTCTCGGAATAATCATGGCCAGCCGCGACTTCGGCGTTCACCCATTCGAGGTTGGTCTCGTTACCCGGAAAATCCCTGATGAAATGCACCCGCGGCATGCCGGCCCGAGTCACGCAGATGGACAGCGCCGCGCGCTCGTGAGCGCGGACTTCGGCCACCTGGGCGCGCAACGCATCTGCCAGCCGCTCCACCATCTTCGCGGTAAAGCGCACACCCAGCAGTTCGGCGTGGATGGCCTCGCGAGCCTGGACGTAAGCCGACGAGCGGTAGCCTTCGGCCTCAAAGGCCTTGCGCATCTTGTCGAACCAAGTCTCCACGAGCTCGAATTTCTTCAGGGCCTTGGTGCGCAGGTACTCGAGCTGCTTGCTGCTCATGCCGCCCGCCGGGCCGTCGTCCTCGTCGGAAGACACACCCGAACCAGCGTAGTCCTCGCCATCCTCATCCACCAGACCGTCGACCACCTCGTCGATCTGGGCCGATCCGTCGCGGACGCGGCGGACGTGTTCCAGGATCTCGTTGACCGTCGTAGGGCAAGCGGCGATCGCCATGACCATGTGCTTCAGGCCGTCTTCAATGCGCTTGGCGATCTCGATTTCACCTTCGCGGGTGAGCAGTTCGACCGTCCCCATTTCGCGCATGTACATGCGCACCGGATCGGTGGTCCGGCCAAAATCGGAATCGACCGTCGTGAGCGCGGCCTCGGCCTCGTCCTCGACGTCGTCGTCCGTGGACCCCGAGGGAACGTTATCGCTCATGAGCAGCGTCTCGGCATCGGGCGCCTGGTCGTAGACCTTGATCCCCATGTCGTTGAAGGTGCTGATGATGCCGTCGATCGCCTCGGCGTCCACCAGATCGTCCGGCAGGTGATCGTTGATCTCGCCGTAGGTCAGGTAGCCGCGATCCTTGCCCAGCTTGATCAGGATCTTCAGGCGATTGCGCCGGGCCTCCTGCTCTTCGGGGGTCATCTGGCTGCGCGCGGGGCTTTCCTTTTCGCCCTTGGCGCGCTTGCCGCCGCGCTTGGGCAGCGGCTTCAGATCGGGAATGACCTCGCCGCCATCGGCGTCGTCATCCACATAATCGGCGCCATCGCCGCTCCCGCTCTTGGCCGGCCGGCCCGGCTTGCGGCCGGAGGCGATCTTGGGCGCGCGCGGTTTGGCCGCCGGTTTTTCGTCTTTGGCAGCCGCCTTTTTCGAGGCTGCGGGCTTCTCGGCGGCCACGGCCGACTTTGCAGCCTGGAGCCTCGCCGGTTTCTCCGCCCGGGTTGCAGCGCCCGCAGCCGGAACCGCTTTCGCACCGGCTCCGGCCCCTGTCCTTGTGCTGGCCCCCTTCACCACGGTCTCGAGCTCGGGGCTTTCCGCCTTGGTCTTTTTGGACACCGTTTTCTTGGTGGCCACAGGGGTCTTGCCAGTTCCTTGGGTCATGTGTCTTTCCCGTTGACGCTACAACTTATTGAAAATCATGTATTTTACTTCACCTGCCCGGAAGATTCATCCCGCCGCCGACTTCAGGCGGGCCAGGCGCCGGCTCAGTTCCCGATAACGGCGCCGCTCATCTTCCGTGGGCAGTCCGCCCTGAATGAGCCTGTCGCACTGGTCCTGAATCGTCTGGCGTTCCAGTGCCCGGAGGGCATCATCCCACTCGGCCTGGGGCTCCGGCAGGTCCTGAGCCAGCAGTTCGGTGGACAGCTCCTGGATCGCATGCGCCAGATCCGAGTCGGGATCGGCCGCTTCGAGCAACGCCCCGGCGTGCACGGCCCCGCCTCGGCTGGCCAGCCCGACCAGGTCCCGTACAAGACGAAGATGGGGATGTTGAGCCAACAATTCAAGCTGCTGGTCTCCCAGACGCGCCACCAGTTCCGGGTGCGCGAGCAGCAGCCGCAGCAACCGGCGCGCCATGGGCGTGACCTGCCGGGTCCCCGAGCGACGCCCGGTTCGCCCACGGCCGGACGGGGCGAAGCCCGCCCGGGCCGCATCGTCCGGTTCGAGGCTGCGCACCCATCCAGGCTCGTGCGGATCGAAAGCCGGACCCATGGCAGGCGCCGCGCGATAAGCGGCCACCCCCGCCGCCCCTTGGGAGTCACCGGTCCGCGCTCCATCCTCGGGGAGGGGCGCCTTCCCGGCCGGTGCCGGCGAGAATCGCCGGGAACCTGGATCCTGGGCGAGCATCTGGCTGAGCTCCTCGGGCGTCAGGCGCACCCGCTGCGCGAACTCCCGTTCCACCTGAAGCCGATAGCCACCTTCCGGCATCTGGGCGAACAGGGGGCGCGCCTCGTGCACGCACGCCGCCCGCCCCTCGGCCTCGGCCAGATCATGGCGCGCCGCCAATTCGTCGAGCATGAAGCGCGACAGCGGAATCGCTTCATCCAGGCAGGCGCGCAGGGCCTGGGCGCCAAAGGCCCGGATATAGGAGTCGGGATCGTGTTCCTTGGGCAGAAACAGGAACCGCATCGAGACGTCTTCGGCCACCCAGGGCAGACAGGCCTGCAGCGCCCGCCAGGCGGCCTTGCGTCCGGCGTTGTCGCCATCGAAGCTGAACACGATGCGGTCGCTGGCGCGGCGCAGCTTCTGGAGGTGATTGGCCGTCGTCGACGTGCCCAATGTCGCAACGGCGTTGGCCAGCCCGAACTGCGCCAGGGCCACGACGTCCATGTAACCTTCCACGACGAGCACACAGCCCTCGGCGTGGATGCCGCCGCGCGCCTCGTGCAGGCCGTAGAGTTCGTTGCCCTTGGAGAACAGGGATGTCTCGGGGGAATTCAGGTATTTTGGCTCGCCCGGCTCGATCAGGCGGCCGCCGAAACCAATGAGCTGACCTCGCGGATTCCGGATGGGGAACATGACCCGCGAGCGGAAGCGATCGTGCCTGCGGCCGTCTTCGGCCTCGATCACCAGGCCGGATTCCAGCAGTGCCGGATCCTCGTAGTGTGGAAAGACGCTGGCTAGCCCACGCCGGTCGGAGCTCGCCCACCCAAGCCCGAACTGCGCGGCGATCTCGCCGCTCAGGCCGCGCCGCTTCAGATAGGTGATGGCCTCGGGCGCCTGCTTGAGCGCAGCCCGATAATGCGCCTGGGCCTGTTCCAGGATCTGCTGCTGGCGCGAGCCCTCTTCACGGCGCTCGCGGTCCGCTGCGCGCTGGCGCGGTGTCCTGGATTCTTCGGGTACCGACATGCCCACGCTGGCGGCCAGCGTGCGCACGGCTTCCGGAAACGGTGCGCCGGTGTGTTCGGTCAGGAAGCGGATAGCGCTGCCGTGGGCACCGCAGCCGAAGCAGTGATAGAACTGCTTGGTGGGGCTGACCGTGAACGACGGCGTCTTTTCGGTATGAAAAGGGCACAAACCCAGCAGGTTTGCGCCCCCTTTGCGCAACTGGACGTAGCGGCCAACCACGTCGACGATATCGACGCGCGCCAGCAGCTCCTGAATGAAGGATTCAGGAATCAATCAATAGAGTCGCGGCGGCAGTTGTTGGCTGCGAATGCGCTTGTAGTGACGCTTCACGGCGGCGGCACGCTTGCGCTTGCGCTCGGCCGTGGGCTTTTCGTAGAACTCGCGCGAGCGCAGTTCCGTCAGCAACCCGGTCTTCTCGATGGTGCGCTTGAAGCGCCGCAGGGCAGCCTCGAAGGGCTCGTTTTCTTTGAGGCGGACAATCGGCATTCAGAATCCTTAAAGCCTGTGGTTCGGGGGCGTGCGGGGCGTCTTTGGTCGCATATGCGCGCCACAGAGGCGCGCAACCCAATGTGCAAAACCCGTCTTGCCCCAGGTGGGCGAGGGTGAAAACTAGATAACAAGAAATTCTAGCATGAATCCAAGGCGTTCATCCAACGGGAGGCTTCGTTGCGGGCGTACCGCCGCGTTTGATCCGCGCCGCCTGAGCGGCCGCTATTCTTCCGGGGGGTGGGCGGTCCGCACCCCCTTGCGGATCCAGGACTCGAGCTGATGCGGGCGCAGACTGTCATAGTCCTCGAACGGCTGGTGGATCCAGGGGTTGGTCGGCAACTGATCCACGAAGTAATCAGGCTGGACCTGCGCGTGGCCTTTTTGCCAGAGTACGGCGGTTCTCAATTCAGTGATGCCCGGAAACTGGCGCAGCAGGTGATCGCGCACGCGAGTGAAAGTCAGCCCCGTGTCCACCATGTCATCCACCAGCAGCACCCGGCCGTCGAGCGTGCCGCGCGTAATGGTGATGAACTGGGCGATATCGAGTTGCCCCTGGACGGTGCCGGCGGCTTCGCGGTAGCTGCTGGTGGCGAGGATGCCCAACGGCAGGTCGAAGACACGCGACAGCACGTCGCCCACACGCACCCCGCCGCGCGCCAGGCACAGGATCTTGTCGAACGCCCAACCCGATTCATGGACCTTCAAGGCCAATCGTTCGATCAGCGCGTGGTACTGCTCCCAACTGACCCACAAGTCGCGATCAGTGCTCGGCGGCACGTTCATTGCTGCTTCCTTTTCAGATTCAATCAAAAAAACCGCAAGCGGGCTTGCGGTTTCGAGGCTCAGGACGACTCAACCCTGGAGGGGATGGCGCAATACGATGGTCTCCAGGCGGTCGGGCCCTGTGGACACCATGTCAATGGGGACATCGCAGACCTCGGCGATGCGCTCCAGGTAGCGGCGCGCATTGACGGGCAGCTTGTCGTATTCCGTGATGCCCACCGTCGACTCCGACCAGCCGGCCATTTCTTCGAGTACCGGCTCGGCCTCGGCTGCCGCATGGGCGCCGTAGGGGAGCACGTCGAGGAACTTGCCCTTGTAGCGATAGCCCACGCCGATCTTGATCTGTTCCACCCCATCGAGCACGTCGAGTTTGGTGATGCACAGGCCCGTCAGGCCATTGATCATCACCGAACGCTTCATGGCGGCGCCGTCGAACCAGCCGCAACGGCGCGGGCGGCCTGTCACCGAGCCGAATTCCTTGCCCACCGTGGCCAGACGCAGGCCGGTGTCGTCCAGCAGCTCGGTCGGGAACGGACCCGAGCCGACGCGCGTGGTGTAGGCCTTCGCGATGCCCAGCACGTAATCGAGCGCCTGCGGACCCAGTCCCGCGCCCGCGGCGGCCGCACCCGCCACGCAATTGCTGCTGGTGACAAACGGATAGGTGCCGTGATCGATATCGAGCAAGGTGCCCTGGGCCCCCTCGAACAGCAGGTTGTGGCCGGCACGACGAGCCACATGCAGGTTGCTGGACACGTCGGCCACCATGGGCTCGATCTGGGGCGCCAGCGCCATGACATGGTCGCGCACCTCGGCCGCATCGACGGCCTTCGCTCCGAGATACTGCGTCAGCACGAAATTGTGATAATCCAGGACCTCGTCCAGCTTTTCATCGAACACCGTGGGATCGTACAGATCCTGGACGCGCAGCGCCCGGCGCGCGACCTTGTCCTCGTAGGCAGGCCCGATGCCGCGCCCGGTGGTGCCGATCTTGCCTTCGCCCTTGCGCGCTTCGCGCGCCTGGTCCAGCGCCACGTGATACGGCAGGATCAGCGGGCAGGCCATGGAAATCTGCAGGCGCGAGCGGACGTCCAGCCCGGCCGCTTCGAGCTCGGCGATTTCGCCCAGCAGCGCCTCTGGCGCAAGCACCACGCCATTACCGATATAGCAGGTGACGTTCGGGTGCATAATCCCCGACGGGATCAGCCGCAGAACAGTCTTGCGGCCATTGATCCACAAGGTGTGGCCGGCATTGTGCCCACCCTGGAAGCGCACGACGCCCTGGGCTGACTCGGCCAGCCAGTCCACGATCTTGCCCTTGCCCTCATCACCCCATTGGGTGCCGATCACGACGATGTTCTTGCTCATAAGCTTTGCGCATGCGGCGACAGTTTGCCGCCTGGGAAACGTATTAGTTTATACCATCCCGCTTTGTGGGCCCCGTCCGCAGCCTCAGGGAGCCACCGGCCGAACCGCCCAGCCTTCCGGGGTGGACACCAGTTCCCGGTCCACATGGAATTCATCAGGGCGCTGGGGCTCGCCCGGAAGCACCTGGATGACGATGTGACCCTGGCTGCGCAGTTCCCGAACGGCGCGCACCAGCGCCGGATCATCGGACCAGGGCGCCCGGACGGCTTGTGAGGGTTGAGCCTCCGGCAGGCCGGCGGAAAGCTTGCGCAAATCCAGGCTGAAACCGGTCGCCGGCCGCGCCCGGCCGAACTTGCGGCCGATGCCGTCGTAGCGGCCGCCCCGCACCAGCGCATCATGCCACCCCTCGGCGTAAATGGAGAACACCACGCCCGAGTGATAACCGTAGCTGCCGCCCATGTCCGCGAGGTCGATGGCAATAGGGGCATCCGGCAGCGCTCCACACAGCGCCGCCAGGGCATCGAGGGCCGCCTGCACGGCCGGCAAGGCCGGCAGGCGCGTGCGCGCCCGATCCACCACCGACAGGTCGCCATACAGGCCCGTCAACGCGCGCAGCGCGGCCAGCGTCTCGGCCTGCGCACCGGACTGCCGGCACAGGGCTTCCAGCCCCGGGACATCCTTGACGCTCAACAGGTCGAACACCCTGTCACCGGCATCGGCGAGCGCCGGATCGGCGTCCACCAGCGCGCGCCCCACCCCGGGGTGATTCAGGTCCAGCCGGGGCGCCACCACGCCGGCACGGCGCACGGATTCCAGCGCCAGGCGAATGGCCTCGATATCCGCCTGTACGCCAGCGTGGCCGAATATCTCCGCCCCGATCTGCAGCAACTCGCGATCCGAGAGGAGATCGGCCGGTCGCGCATGCACCACCGGACCGCAGTAACACAGGCGCGTCACGCCGGGGCGATTGAGCAGATGGGCGTCGATGCGCGACACCTGCACCGTGATGTCGGCCCGCACGCCCATGGTCAGTCCGGAGAGCTGATCGACCAGCTTGCAGGTGCGCAGCCGCAGCGCCTCATCATCGGCCAGCATCAGGGAATCCAGGTATTCCACCATGGGCGGTGCGACGAGCTCGAAGCCATACGTGCGATACAGGTCCAACAGGTCGCGGCGCAGTTCCTCGATGCGGCGTGCCTCGGCCGGCAGGATGTCCGACAGGTTCTCCGGCAGCAGCCAGTTCGACTTCATGTTCAGTGTTCCAGAAAAAACGACTCGCCTGGTGCGGCTGCACCAGGCGAGTCGAGGCAAGTTTACTTCGCAGCGGCGCCGGCCGGCTTGTCGCCCTTGGGCTGATCCCAATAGCGGAAGAAGTTCGAGTCGGGGCTCAGCACCAGCGCGCTGCCGGGCTTGGCGAAGGACTCGCGGTAGGCTTCCAGGCTCTTGTAGAAGCTGTAGAACTCAGGATCGCGGCCATAGGACTTGGCATAGATGGCGGTCGCCGTGGCGTCGCCCTCGCCGCGCTTGGCCTGAGCCTCGGCATAGGCCTTGGCCAGGACCTCCTGACGCTTGCGGTCGGCCTCGGCGCGAATGCGTTCGCTGTCGGCCGCCCCGGTCGCGCGCAGGCGGTTCGCTTCCTGCTTGCGCTCGGCCTCCATACGCCGATACACGGATTCAGAGATCTCGGGAGCAAAGTCGATGCGGCGCAACCGCACGTCCACCACGTCCACGCCCAGCGGCTTGGCGCGTGTCGCCACCGAGGACTGGATTTCTTTCATGATGGTGTCGCGGTCCGTCGATACGACCTGTTTGACCGTCCGCACGTTCACGGCGGCGTTCAGGGCGTCGCGGATCTGCGCCTGCAGACGCTCGACAGCCGCGCTGCTGTTGGCGCCGAAGGTCACATAGAACTGCCTGGGATCGGCGATGCGCCACTTCACGAACGAATCGATCAGAAGGTTTTTCTTTTCAGCCGTCTGGATCCGTTCGGGGTCGCGCGTCTCGATGGTCTGCAGGCGCTTGTCCAGGTAGACCACGTTTTCAAAGGGCGGCGGATACTTGAAATACAGCCCCGGCTTGGTGATGGTTTCCTTGACCTCGCCCAGCGCGAACAGCAGGGCCGAATCCCGTTCGCGCACGATGAACATGCACGAAGACAGCAGTGCCGCGACCACGACCAGACCAACCAGAGCTGGAAATAAGCGTTGCATCATGGGCTCCTAGTTCGAGTACGGGTTGGTCATCAGCGAATCCAGGCTCGACGGCACGCCTCGCCGCGCGGGACTGCCGCGCGATCCGGCGGCGGATTTTGGGGCCTGGGCAGCCGCTGCCCCCGAAGCCGCCTGGGCCGCCGAAGAGCTACCGCCCGATTCCGCTGACGACACAGCGCGGCCGGCGTCCTTGGCCGCCTGGCCCATGATCTTGTCCAGTGGCAGGTACAGCATGTTGTTGCCTACCGGAGCGTCCAGCATGACCTTTGCCGATTCGCCGAGGATGTCCTGCATGGTCTCCAGGTAGAGGCGCTCGCGCGTGATGTCCGGCGCCTTGGTGTATTCCGTCACGATGCTGTCAAACCGGGAAGTGTCCCCGTGGGCCTGACCGATGACCTTCGCGCTGTAGCCCTCGGCCTCCTGGATCATGCGGGCAGCCTGGCCTTCCGCCTCGGGCAGCACCTGGCTGGCGTAGGCATTGCCCTCGTTGATTTGCCGCTCGCGATCCTGGCCCGCCTTCACCGCATCGTCGAACGCCGCCTGCACCTGTTCGGGCGGCTGGACGTTCTGGATGGCCACGGTGGAAATCTCGATTCCGGTCTTGTAACGATCCAGGATGTTCTGAGCCAGGCTCTGGACTTCGGTGGCGACCTCGGTACGGCCCGAATACAGCACGAAGTCCATGGGCTTGCGGCCCACGATTTCACGCATCGCGGTCTCGGCCGCCTGGCGCACGGACTCGTCTGGCTGGCTGGTGTTGAACAGATACGCCGGTGCGCCGTCCGGACGCAGGCGATACTGCACCACGAATTGCACGTCGACGATGTTCTCGTCATTGGTCAGCATCAGCGATTCAGACAGGACCTTGTTGCGCGACGAACCCCGGAAGCCGACCTCGAAGGTCCGCAACTGCGAGATATTCACCGTCTGGGAATCTTCGATGGGATAGGGCATGCGCCACTGCAGGCCCGGCGTCAGCGTATGCGTATAGCGGCCAAAGCGCGTCACGACGGCGACCTGGCCTTCCTGGACGATCATGAAGCCGCTGGCCAGCCACAACAGCGCGGCAATGACGACGACCAGCACCAGGAAACGCGGCGACGGTCCGGGCAATTGCGGCAGGCCTCCCGAAGGGCGAGGCCCGCGTCCGCCGCCGCCCCGGCGCCCGAACAGCCCCGTCAGCCGCTTGTTGAAATCGCGCCAGACCTGATCGAGATCGGGCGGTCCGCCAGCCGGGCCGGGCTTGTGGTGCGAATCGTCTTCCGGGTTCTGGCCATTGCGGCCCCAGCCCGGATCATTCAGGTTGAACAGATTCATGAATCGCATTGCTTCCCGTGTGCCCCCCAAATTCGACAATGGCTTGCCGCAAGCCGTCCAGCCCGCTGCGCTCCTGCGCGCTGACAAAGACTCGCGCAATCGTACCATGTTCATTTCGCTCGACCCGGGGTTCGTAACCGGCCAGGTCAATTTTGTTATAGACCTGGATCTGGGGGATTTCCTCGGCCTGGATGTCGGCCAGGACCTTGTTGACCTCGGCCGCCTGCTCCTCGCGTTGCGGGTTGGCCGCATCGATCACGTGCAGCAGCAAGTCGGCGTGGATGGTTTCCTCGAGCGTGGCGCGAAAGGCCGCAATCAGCGTGGGCGGCAGTGCACGGATGAAACCCACCGTATCGGACAGGACCACCTGGCCGGCGCCTTCGAACCAGATGCGACGCGTGGTGGTGTCCAGGGTCGCGAACAGCTGATTGGCGGCATAGGCACCGGCGCGCGTCAACGAATTGAACAACGTGGACTTGCCGGCATTCGTGTAGCCCACCAGCGATATCGACAGCGTCTGGCCGCGGGCACGGGCCCGGCGCTGCGTGGTGCGCTGGCGCTGCACCCGCGCGAGCCGCTCGCGCAACGCCTTGACGCGCGCGCCGATCAGCCGCCGGTCGGTTTCTAGCTGCGATTCGCCGGGCCCGCGCAAGCCGATCCCGCCCTTCTGGCGCTCCAGGTGGGTCCACAGGCGCGTCAGCCGCGTAGCAAGGTGCTGGAGCTGAGCGAGTTCGACCTGCAGCTTGCCCTCGTGACTCTTGGCCCGCAGGGCGAAGATATCCAGGATCAACGCCACCCGGTCCACGACGCGAACCTCGAAATGCCTCTCCAGATTGCGCTGCTGCGCGGGCGAAAGCGGCCGGTCGAACAGCACGACCTCGGACCCCGTCGCCTCGACCAGGGCGGCCGCTTCTTCGATCTTGCCCGAGCCGATGAACCCGGCCGCGTCCGGGCGCAAGCGCCGCACCGTCAGAACCTGCTGGATTTCGGCACCCGCGCCGGCGGCCAGCATGACGAATTCTTCCGCGTGGGCCTCGAAGTCGGGCTCGCCCAGATCCACGCTGATGACCAGGGCCTTCATGCGCCGCCCCAAAAAGGAACGCCCGCCTGCGCGGGCCGCGCGGCGGGCGGAATCGGATGCAACCCGGAGTCGGCGTTATTCAGCAGAATCGTCCACCTGAAAGACGACCGGACGCGCTGGCACGACCGTGGAAATGGCGTGCTTGTACACCATTTGCGTGACCGTATTGCGCAGCAGCACCACATATTGATCGAAAGATTCCACTTGTCCCTGGAGTTTGATTCCATTGACCAGATAGATCGAGACAGGCACATGATCCTTGCGCAAGGCGTTCAGGAAGGGGTCTTGAAGAATTTGCCCTTTGTTGCTCATGGACGAGACTCCGTTTATAAAAGTTATAAGACGTTATTTTAATGCGATTCGACCCGCCCAAACGAGGCGGTCCGGCTATTTACGTCGCCAGAATCATCTTCAGAGTATCGCACAGGCGCGCGCACTGTTCGTCGGTACCCACGGTGATGCGAAGGTACTGCCCGATGCGCGGCGCCTGAAAGTGACGCACCAGGATGCCTTGCTCGCGCAGCGCGCGCGCAATGATGGCGGCTTCCTCGCGGCGATGACGGGCAAAGACGAAATTGGTTCGCGACGGCAGTACGTCGAAACCCAGTTCCTTCAATCCCGCCGACAGCCGGGTGCGCGATTCGATGACGGCCTGGCGGGTGCGATCGAACCAGACGTCGTCCTCGATGGCTGCCTGCGCGCCAGCCAGCGCCACGCGATCCAGCGGATACGAGTTGAAGCTGTCTTTCACGCGCGTCAGGCCCTGGATGACTTCCGGGCGAGCCATCGCGTACCCCACGCGCAGCCCCGCCAGCGAGCGCGACTTGGACAGCGTCTGGATCACGACCAGGTTCTCGAAGCGGCTGATGAGCGGGACGGCGCTCTGGGAACCAAAATCGACATAAGCCTCGTCCACCACCACGGCACTGTCGGGGCGCGCCTGTGCAATGGCGGCGACGTCGTCCAGGCTCAGCGCGCAGCCGGTCGGTGCATTGGGATTGGCAAAGATGATCCCGCTGGGCTCCTGCTCCACCGCCCCGGTGTAATCGGCGACACGCAGCGTGAAATCATCGGCCAGGGCAATCAGTCGATGGGGAACGTTGTAGAGGCGGCACCAGGTTCGGTAGAAGCTGTAGGTCACATCCGGCAGCCAGAGCTGGCGACCGCCACGCAGGAACAGCGCATTGAAGACATGCGCCAGGATTTCATCCGAGCCATTGCCCAGAAACACCTGATCGGGCGCGATCCGGTAGCGCCGGGCAATCGCCTGGCGCAAATCCTGGCCGCGCGGATCGGGGTAAAGCCGAAGATCGTCCGACACGGCCGCCCGCATGGCCTCGATGGCGCGGGGCGACGGTCCGTAGGGATTCTCGTTGGTGTTGAGCTTCAGCAGGTTCGGAATGCGAGCCTGTTCGCCCGGAACATAAGGGTCCAGACCCGCAACGTGGTCACTCCAAAGCGTGCTCAAGACGTCTCGTCCTTCAGATAGGGATTGCGCGAGGATTTGAACTCGACGCTCAACGGCGTGCCGGCGAGATTGAAGGCCTCGCGGAACTGGCCTTCCAGATAGCGCCGGTAGGAATCAGGCACCGCATCGAGGGCGTTGCCGTGGATGATGATGCGCGGCGGATTCTGGCCACCCTGGTGGGCATAGCGCATCTTGGGTCTGAAGATGCCCTTGCGCGGTGGCGGCTGCTGCTCGACCGCGGCCTGCAGCGTGCGGGTCAGCTTGGGCGTGGACAATTTTGCGAAGGCAGCCGCATGGGCGGCATCCACGGCCTTGAGCACCGGACCCACGCCCTGCCCCTTCAGGGCCGACAGGGTCAGCATCCGCGCAAAAGACAAAAAGCGCAGCTTGCGGGCGTATTCGCGTTCCACCCATTCGCGCTTCTCGCGGTCAATGGCGTCCCATTTGTTCAACCCCACCACCAGGGCGCGACCGGCCTCCAGGGCAAAGCCGGCGATATGGGCATCCTGGTCGGAGATGCCGGATTCGGCATCAATGAGAAGCAGCACCACATTGGCCGCCTCGATAGCCTGGAGCGTCTTGATCACCGAAAATTTTTCGACGGTCTCGAAGACCTTGCCGCGCCGGCGCAGGCCCGCCGTGTCGATCAGCGTGTAACGGCGCTCGCCGCGCTCGAACTCGATCTCGATGGCATCCCGCGTCGTACCGGGCAGGTCATACGCGATCACGCGCTCCTCGCCCACCAGCGTGTTGATCAGGGTCGACTTGCCCACGTTGGGGCGGCCCGCGATAGCAAGCTTGATCCGATGCCCGGCGGGTTCGTCGGCCGCCTCGGCCGGATCCGGGACGCTGTCCGGATCGGCCAGCAACGGCGCGAGCGCTTCGTCGACCAGATCGGAGATGCCATCGCCGTGCGCCGCCGAAATCGGATGCGGCTCACCCAGGCCCAGTTCGTGGAACTGCGCCAGAGCCGCGTGATCGCGCATGCCTTCGGTCTTGTTGACCGCCAGCATCACGCGCTGACCGGACTTGCGCAGCAGCCGGGCGATCTCGTGATCGTGGGCGTTGATGCCGTCGCGGCCATCCACGAGGAACACCACCACATCGGATTCGGCGATTGCCTGCTCGGTCTGGCGCGCCATCTCGACCAGAATGCCGCGCGTGGCCACCGGCTCGAAACCGCCGGTATCGACCACGATGAACGGATGATCGCCCACCCGCCCCTCGCCATAATGGCGATCGCGCGTCAGGCCCGAAATATTGGCCACCAGTGCGGCCCGCGACCGGGTCAGGCGGTTGAAGAGTGTGGACTTGCCGACGTTGGTGCGCCCCACCAGGGCAACCACAGGCTTGAAGCGGAGATCAGCCACGAACGCCCACCAGCAGGAGCTTCCCGTCCCCCGTCTGCACCAGCACGCCCTGCGGGCTGGCGACGAGCGCCGACTGGATCGGGTCGCTGCCCGCCTGCAGGCGCGCCATCAGCTTGCCGTCCGCGCGCGACAGGAAATGCACATATCCCTGGTAGTCGCCGACAGCCAGCGCGGGGCCGACCACGGCGGGCGTGGACAGGCGGCGGTTGAGAAGCGCCGACTGTTGCCACAGGGAATGGCCGTCTTTCAGGTCCAGCGCATGTACCACATCGCGCTGATCGGCCAGATAAAGGTGCTGTCCGTCGGTCGTCAGGCCCGTCGCGGAGGAAACGTCCTGCGTCCAGATGGCGCGACCGCCCTGGGAGATATCAAAGCACGTCGTATGTCCCTGGTAGCCCACCCCGCACAGCATCGGACCGATGATCTGGGGTTCGCCCACGATGTCGCTGATACGCTCCAGGTCCGACGCGCCGCGCGAAGCCGACACCGTGCCTTCCCAGCGAACCGCCCCGCTGGCCGGGTCCAGTACCATCAGCCGGCCGTTGGGCATGCCCGCGATCAACAGGTTCGGCTGCATCGCCAGGCGCATGCTGGTGCGCAGGGCCAGGGCCGGCCCCGGGCGCTGCACATTCCAGCGCAGCTTGCCAGTGGCGGCATCGAAAGCCTGCACACGATAGTCCGTGGTCCGCACGGCCACGATTCCGTTCCCCACGGCCGGCGGAACATTCACCGCGCTGGCCGCCTGCGCCGCCCATAGCTGCTTGCCTCGGGCGTCATAGGCGATCACCAGACCTTCCTGGGTCACCACGGCCGTCACATGACCATCGCTTCCCGCACCGGCGGACAAAGGCTTGGTGGCGGCCTGCCAGCGGACGGCGCCGGACGCCAGGTCCAGCGCCACCACGGACCCCGATGGCGCAGCCGCATAGACGCTGTCGCCAACGACCTGTGGCGCGAAGCCATAGCCGCCGCCACTGCCGATGGCCGCGGTCCAGCGCACCGCCACCGCCAGCGAAGGCGTGTACTCGGTCAGCGGCGCCGGATCGAACCGGGCGTCCTTCTGGGTGAACAGGCCGCAACCGGCCAGGCTGGCCGTCGCCAGACACAGGATGGCCGCGCGCAACAGACGAGTCGTGGTTCGCATGAGATATCAAGCCCCCAGGGCGTCGATTTTGAGCTGAATGATCTGGGCGGCCGGATCGGTGCCCAATGCCTTCAGTGCGTCTTCCCAGGCTTGCTTGGCCTGGGGCTTCTGGCCCTGAGCGGCCAGGATGTCCCCGCGCCGGTCGGCATACAGGGCGGCAAAGCCGTCAGGCGCCGCGCCCTTCAGTTGGTCCAGCGCCGGCTGGTACTGTTTCTGGGCCAGCAGCACGCCGGCCAGGCGCAGGCGCGCCACCGCCTGGAAGGCGGGATCCGCCTTGTCGCTCACCAGCCACTGGAGCTGCTCGCGCGCACCATCCAGGTCCTTGCGCTGTTGCAGGGCCCAGGCCGCGACCAGCACGCCGCGCGCGGTATAGCCGGAACGAGCGTAGTCGTCGCGCAGCGCCATGCTGGCGGCTTTGATACGCACCACCGCGTCATCGCCCTGCTGGCCCGCCGCCGATTCCAGCGCCTCGTAATAGCCCATGGCCTGCCCGGCCTGGTGCGACTGGTACCACTGCCAGGCGCGCCAGCCCGCAAACGCCACCACGATCGCCAGCAGCAACGCCATGCTGGCCGTGCCATAGCGTTCCCACCACGCCTTCAAGGCGTCGAGTTTTTCCTGTTCTTCGAGATCGTATGCCATGCCAGAATCAGATCCTTTGTTGCAGTTGTGCCGCCAGGTCGTCGAACGCAATCGATTCCTGCTGGTTTTCACCGGCTGCCTCGGCGCGCAGCCACTTCACGGTGGCGGCACGCTGAGAGAGTTCGTCGCCGCCGATGATGACCGCCGCCACGGCGCCACTGGCATCGGCCCGGCGAAACTGTGATTTAAACCCAGTCGAGCCGGCGTGGACAAGTACCCGAAGGCCGCCATCGCGCAGGGTCTCCGCCAGGCGCGCCGCCTGGCGCTGACCGTCGTCCCCCTGGTGCACCATGTACACCTGGCATTCGGCGGGCGCCGGCGCCTCCGAGTCCTGTTGCCACAAATCCAGCAGCCGTTCCATGCCGATGGCGAACCCCACCGCGGGCGCGGGCTTGCCGCCCAGCAGCTCGATCAGGCCGTCGTAGCGACCGCCGCCGCAGACCGTACCCTGTGCCCCCAGCCGGTCGGTGACCCATTCGAAAACAGTCAGATTGTAATAGTCCAGCCCGCGCACCAGACGCGGATTGAGGACATGGGCAATTCCGGCATCATCCAGGCGCGCGCACAAGCCGCGGTAATGGGCCAGGGATTCCTCGCCCAGGAAATCAAACAGGCGCGGAGCGCTGTTGGCCATATCCTGCATGGCCGGGTTCTTGGTGTCCAGCACCCGCAGTGGATTGGTATGCATGCGCCGGCGGGCTTCCTCGTCGAGCACATCGGCATGCTTTTCCAGGTGGGCCACGAGTGCCGCCCGATGTGCCGCACGCTCCGCCGCCTGGCCCAGCGAATTCAATTCCAGCCGCATGTCGCGCAAGCCCAGCAGGCGCCAGAGCCGCGCCAGCATCAGGATCAGTTCGGCATCCACGTCCGGCCCGGCAAAGCCCAGCGCCTCGACGTCAATCTGGTGAAACTGGCGATAGCGACCGCGCTGCGGACGCTCGTGCCGGAATACCGGTCCCATGGAGTAGACGCGGCGCGGCCGATCATACAGGAAATTGTGCTCGATGGCCGAACGCACGACGCCCGCCGTGAATTCGGGACGCATGGTGAGGTGATCCTCGTTCAACGGATCGACGAAGGAGTACATCTCCTTTTCGACGATATCGGTGACCTCGCCGATGCCGCGCGTAAACAGCCGCGTGTATTCCAGCACCGGCGTGCGCACGTTCTGGTAGCCATAGCCCGCGAGCCATTCCCGCACGATGGCTTCGAGCTGTTCCCAACGCCCGCTTTCGGGCGGCAAAGCGTCCTTCATGCCGGTCAAGCCGGCGACTTTCTTGAATGCAGTCATGGGTTCAACCCGCTGGTCGGGCGACAACGCCCGGATGGCGCGGTGCCGGCTCGACAGCCAGGTCCGGCACCGGCTCATGGCCGTAGCGCCGCGCCACATAATTTTCGACGATGGCCTGGAATTCGTGCGCGATATGGTCGCCCTTCAGGGTCACGGTACGCTTGCCATCCACATAGACGGGTGCGGCCGGGACCTCTCCCGTCCCTGGCAGGCTGATGCCGATATCGGCGTGCCGGCTTTCGCCCGGCCCGTTGACCACGCAACCCATCACAGCGACGTTCATGGTCTCCACGCCGGGATATCGGGTCTTCCAGACCGGCATCTGGGTGCGCAGATAGGCCTGGATGTCGGCCGCCAGTTCCTGGAAGACGGTGCTGCTGGTGCGCCCGCAGCCCGGGCAAGAGACGACCATGGGAGTAAAAGCCCGCAATCCCATGGTCTGCAGAATTTCCTGGGCCACCACGACCTCGCGGGCCCGATCGCCGCCTGGTTCGGGCGTCAGGGAAATCCGGATCGTGTCACCGATGCCCTGCTGTAAAAGGATCGCCAGCGCAGCAGTCGACGCCACGATTCCCTTGGATCCCATGCCGGCTTCGGTCAGGCCCAGATGCAGCGGATAATCGCAGCGCCGCGACAGGTCCTGATAGACCGCGATCAGGTCCTGGACATGGCTGACCTTGCAGGACAGCACGATGGCGTTGCCCCGCAGGCCGAGCTCCTCGGCGCGCTGCGCATTGCTGATGGCCGACACCACCAGCGCCTCGCGCATCACCGCGTTGGCGCCCAGCGGCTGCGCGCGTTTGGCGTTCTCGTCCATCATCTGAGCCAGCAGGATCTGGTCCAGGCTGCCCCAGTTGACGCCGATGCGCACCGGTTTGTCGTTGGCGCAGGCGACCTCGATCATCTGCGCGAAATTGTCGTCACGATGCTTGCCGGCCCCCATGTTGCCCGGGTTGATGCGATATTTCGACAGGGCCCGGGCACACTCCGGAAACTGAGTGAGCAGCTTGTGGCCGTTGTAATGGAAATCTCCCACCAGCGGCACGGGGACGTTCATTCGGTCCAGCCGCTCGCGCAAGGGCGCGACCTGCGCCGCGGCATCCGGCGTGTTCACCGTGACGCGCACGATCTCGGAGCCTGCTTCCCAGAGTTCACGCACCTGCTGGGCTGTGGCATCCGGGTCGGCCGTATCCGTGTTGGTCATGGACTGCACGACCACCGGTGCGCCGCCGCCGATCTGGACGGCATGCCCGCCCCAACGGACGGCCACCGCCCGCGTCGGCCGGCGCGGCGCAACGGACGGTTCGGTGCTTTCGGATGCGAGATTCATGACCGCAGGGCCTTCAACCAGTCAAAAACCAGCCACCGGTCCGGTACCCAGCCACGGTCGATGGCGTAGAAACCGACGACACAGAACAGAATGAGGATGAGCAGCAGCCAGGCCCAGGTGCGATGCGCGGGTTCGCCCGCCGCATTGAGATCCGCCTGCTGCAAGGCCCGCCGCGCACCCAGTGCCGTGACGGTGGGATGCGGGCGTGTGGAACCCACGGCGCCATCCAGCGAGCGCAGGACGGCATCGACGTCAGCCCCGAGAAACCGCGCGTAGTTGCGCACCAGGCCGCGCAGCGGCACGCCCACGGGCAGCTTGTCCCAGGAGCAGGATTCCAGGTGGCCGAGCTGCAGCGCGGAATACTTGACACGGGCGGAGACCTCGGAGAGCGTCAGGCCACGGGCCTCGCGCAACGTCTTCAGCGTGCCGCCCACGGAATTGATCGCCGCGGCGTCGGCATCCGGGTGGTGCAGACCGTCCTTGAGAGGTTCGCTCATCCATGCTCCTTGTTTCGTATGACGATGCGCGCCCGGTCGGGCTTGCGCTCGTTGATGCGCGTGCGGTCCTGGACTTCGCCAGCCAGCTGCCCGCATGCGGCGTCGATATCGTCGCCCCGCGTCTTGCGCACCGTCACCACCAGGCCGGCATCCGTCAACTGCTGGGCGAACAGCCGCACGCGTGCCGGCGGCGAACGCTTCAACCCCGACTGGGGGAAAGGGTTGAACGGAATCAGATTGAACTTGCAGCGAACCTGCCGGGCCACATCAACCAAGCCCCGGACCTGCTCGTCGCCGTCATTCACGCCGTCGAGCATAATGTACTCGAAGGTGATGAAATCGCGCGGCGCGACCTGCAGGTAGCGATTGCAGGACGCCAGCAGTTCAGCCAGCGGATACTTGCGATTGAGCGGCACCAGTTCATCGCGCAATTCGTCGGTGGGCGCATGCAGCGATACCGCCAGTGCCACCGGACAATCCCGGGCCAGGCGGTCGATCATGGGCACCACGCCGGAAGTCGATACCGTGACGCGCCGCCGCGACAGGCCATAGGCGTGATCATCCACCATCAACCGCAGGGCACCCAGCACCTGATCGTAATTCAACAGCGGCTCGCCCATCCCCATCATCACCACATTGCTCACCGCCTGGGGGGACTCCACCGGCGCACCGTTGAGCCGGGCGCCGGCCGGATCGAGGCGCAGCGCGCGATTGGCATACCAGAGCTGGCCGACGATTTCGGCCGTGGTCAGATTGCGGCTGAAACCCTGGTAGCCCGTCGAACAGAAGGGACAACCCACGGCGCAGCCGGCCTGGCTGGAGACGCACAGCGTGCCGCGATCGTCTTCCGGAATGAAGACGGTCTCGATGGCGTTGCCCATACCCATGTCGAAGAGCCACTTGCGGGTGCCGTCCCCGGAACGCTTTTCGATGTTCAGACGCGGCGGCTGGACGATGCAGTCCGACTCCAGGCGGGCACGGAAGTCCTTGGCCAGGTCGCTCATGTCCTGGAAATTGTCCACGCCGCGCTGATGCACCCACTGGGAGAGCTGGCGTGCCCGGAACGGCTTGCCGCCCCACTGCCCGACCAGCGCCGTCAGCGCAGACGGATCGAGCCCCAGCACATTGGTCAGTGCCCCGCGTACCGCGGGTGCTTTGGGAGCATCGCCGAGGACTTCGGCAATGGCCGTATCAAGAGCAGACATGGAACAGAATCATCCAGAGAAACGGGCCGGCGGCACAGTGCTGCCGGCCCCGCAGCCATCACCGGCTGTGAATGTTGCTTTCCGGGAAGAAGAACGCAATTTCCACAGCAGCCGTTTCGGGCGCATCGGAACCATGCACGGCATTGGCGTCGATGCTGTCGGCAAAGTCGGCGCGGATGGTACCGGCGGCGGCCTTTTTCGGATCCGTCGCGCCCATCAGGTCGCGGTTCTTTGCAATTGCATTTTCGCCTTCCAGGACCTGCACGAACACCGGGCCGGACACCATGAACTCCACCAGATCGTTGTAGAACGGGCGGCCCTTGTGCACGGCGTAGAAGCGCTGTGCGTCGTCGCGCGAGAGCTGCTGCATGCGGGCGGCGATGACCTTCAGTCCGGCCTCCTCAAACCGCGCGACGATCTGGCCGATCGCGTTCTTGGCAACCGCATCGGGCTTGATGATGGAAAGGGTACGTTCAATAGCCATAAAGATTCCAGTGAATGGACAAAGGAGGGCATCCCGCCGGCGGCCTGATGCCACGACCAGCCAGCCAGGCGAAACGCCGGACGCGTTTCCCCAATGAAAACAAGGGTTTCGTTCAAACTGACGATAACCCGGCATTTTAACATGCGCAGCTTTTGCACCAAGCGCCTAAAATGGGCCTTTTTCGTGAGCGTGCCCGCCGCCCCGCGCGACGCCCGCCGGCCGGCGCGGCCATCAGATCCAGACTGTCAGGACCCATGAGCGATTCCCCCACCCCCTCCCTGCCCAAGAGCTTTGAACCCCAGGACATCGAGTCCCGCTGGTACGACGAATGGAATCGCCGGGGCCTGTTTGCGGGAGGACAGCACGTCGCCGCAGCCCGGGGCCGGGCCGCAGAATCCTTTGCCATCCAGTTCCCGCCGCCCAACGTCACCGGCACCCTGCACATGGGGCACGCCTTCAACCAGACCATCATGGACGGCCTGATCCGCTATCACCGGATGCGCGGCGACGACACGGTCTTCATTCCCGGCACGGATCACGCGGGGATCGCCACGCAGATCGTGGTGGAGCGCCAGCTCGATGCGGAAGGCATCTCGCGCCACGACCTGGGGCGGGAAAAATTCCTGGAACGCGTCTGGGCCTGGAAGGAGAAGTCCGGCAGCACCATCACGGGGCAATTTCGACGGCTCGGGTCTTCGTGCGACTGGTCGCGCGAGTACTTCACCATGGACGAGAACCTGTCGCGCGGCGTCATCGAGGTCTTCGTCAAGCTGTATGAGCAGGGGCTGATCTACCGCGGCAAGCGGCTCGTCAACTGGGATCCGGTGCTGGGTACGGCCGTCTCCGACCTGGAAGTCGTGAGCACCGAAGAAGACGGCCACATGTGGGAGATCCGATATCCGCTCGCCCAGCCGGTGGACGGTCTGACCCACCTGGTGGTGGCGACCACGCGGCCCGAAACCATGCTGGGCGACGTGGCCGTCATGGTGCATCCGGAAGACGAGCGCTACGCGCACCTGGTCGGCCGCACCGTGACGCTGCCGCTCGTCGGCCGCGAGATCCCCATCATCGCCGACGACTACGTGGACCGGGAATTCGGCACCGGCGTGGTGAAGGTCACCCCCGCGCATGACTTCAACGACTACGCCGTGGGCCAGCGCCACGGGCTGCCCATGATCAGCGTGCTCACGCTGGATGCGAAGATCACGGACGATGCCCCCGCCGCCTACCGCGGACTGGACCGCTACGAGGCGCGCACGCGCATCGTCGCCGACCTGGAGGCCCAAGGCCTGCTGCAGCGCGTGCAAGCCCACACGCTCATGGTTCCGCGCGGGGACCGCACCAACAGCGTGATCGAACCCATGCTCACGGACCAGTGGTTTGTCGCCATGAGCAAGCCGGCCCCCGCAGGCAGCCTGCATCCGGGCAAGAGCATCACGGAGGTCGCGCTGGAAGTCGTGGCCGACGGCCGGGTGAAATTCGTCCCGGAAAACTGGACCACTACCTACAACCAGTGGCTGGAGAAGATCCAGGACTGGTGCATTTCGCGGCAACTGTGGTGGGGCCACCAGATCCCGGCGTGGCATGCGGCCGACGGCCGGATCTTCGTGGCCCGGTCCGCCGAAGAGGCCCAGGCGCAGGCGCGTGCCGCCGGCGTCACCGGACCGCTCACGCGCGATCCGGACGTGCTCGACACCTGGTTCTCGTCGGCGCTCGTGCCGTTCACGGATCTGGGCTGGCCCGACAAAACGCCGGACTTGGCCCGCTATCTGCCTTCGGGCGTGCTGGTCACGGGCTTCGACATCATCTTCTTCTGGGTGGCGCGCATGATCATGATGAGCATGCACCACACGGGCGAAGTGCCGTTTCGCACCGTCTATGTGCACGGGCTGGTGTGCGACATGGAAGGCAAGAAGATGTCAAAGTCCAAGGGCAACACCATCGACCCCGTGGACCTGATCGACGGCATCGAGCTGGATCCCCTGATCGCCAAGCGCACCGTGGGGCTCATGAACCCCAAACAGGCGGACAAGATCCGCAAGCGCACGCGCAAGGATTATCCGGACGGGATTCCGGCCTATGGCGCGGACGCCCTGCGCTTCACCATGGCGGCCTACGCCACGCTGGGCCGCAACATCAATTTCGACCTCAAGCGCTGCGAGGGCTATCGCAACTTCTGCAACAAGCTCTGGAACGCCACGCGCTTCGTGCTCATGAACGTCGAGGGCCACGACCTGGGGCAAGCCGCTCCGGGCGACCTGTCCTTCGTGGACCGCTGGATCATCGACGGCCTGCAGGGCGTGATCGACGACGTGCATGCGGGTTTCGAACAGTATCGCTTCGACCAGGTGGCCGACCGGCTCTACCACTTCATCTGGGATGAATACTGCGACTGGTACGTGGAGCTCGCCAAAGTCCAGCTCCAGACCGGCAGCCCGGTGCAGCAGGCCGCCACCCGGCGCACGCTGATCCACGTGCTGGAGACGCTGCTGCGCCTCATCCATCCCATCATGCCCTTCATCACCGAGGAACTCTGGCAAAAGGTCTCGGTGGCGGCCGGCGTGCGCGGCAGGGACGACGAGGCGAGCATCAGCACCCAGCCGTATCCCGAAGCGCGCGCCTCGCTGCGCGATGCGTCGGCCGCCGCCCAGATGGCGCAACTGAAGTCACTGACCGATGCCATCCGCGCCCTGCGCGGCGAGATGAATCTGGTACCCAGTCAGAAGGTGCCGCTGCTGGTGCAGGGCGACGCTCCCGACTTGGGCACGATGGGCCCGTACCTGATGGCGCTGGCCCGCCTGGAAAGTGTCCAGTCCGTGGCCCGACTCCCGGATCTGGGCGCGCCGGTCCAGGTGGTGGGCACCATTCAGCTCATGCTGCACGTGGAAATCGACGTGGCGGCCGAACGGATCCGGCTGGACAAGGAAATCGAGCGGCTGGAGAAGGAAATCGCCAAGGCCACCGCCAAGCTCTCCAACGAAAGCTTCGTGGCGCGTGCCCCGGCAGCCGTGGTGGAACAGGAAAAGACGAGGCTGGCGCAGTTCAGCGAGACGCTGGAGCGCGTGCGCACACAACGCGCGCGGCTCTGAGCACCCTTCCCTGAGCGCCTCGCGGGCAACGCCGGGAGGCGGTCCCCCGCCGCAACGGCGGCGGCGAAACGCGCGTCAGAACGTCGAGGCGCAGTGCCCGCCGCTGGGTGCAACCCCCGAACCGGCCGCGATGAGCGGCGGTTCCGCGCGCACGTTGACCGAGGCGCTATGCGCCCAGTCCCAGGTAAAAAACCCCACGAAAATCAGCCAGAACACCGCCGCCCAAAATCTGGAATTCATGATGGGCTCCTATGCGAAAACCCGGTGTCGCACCCGCAGGCCGATCAGCGACCCCAGGAACGCCATGGGCACCCAGATCCAGCCATGCAGGCTGCCGGTGGAAATGCCGCTGACCATGGCCCCGATATTGCAGCCGAAGGCCAGGCGCGAGCTGTAGCCCAGCAACAGGCCCGCGCCCAGGCCCACCGCCCATTGGGTGGCGTTGAGCTTTCTGGCGGCCTTCACCGGTTTACCCAGGCCGATCCAGAGCGCCCCGGCCAAAATGCCGATATTGGTGATGGAGGTCACATCCAGGAACACCGACTGCGCCAGTGTCGCGGCATTGGTGGGTTCACTCCAGAACGCATTGGCCGCCGGATCGAACAGGTGGCCGGCCGCCGCGATCTTTGCGGCCCACAGCCCGAAACCGTACACGATGCCCCACGGCTGGCCGGCGATGACGAGGTTCAGAACGGCCAGCGCGGCGAGCAGCAACGCGCCGACCAGCAGCTTCCGATCCCACAGGGCGGGAAGGATGCGCCCGGTCCCCGACGAATGGGCCCCGCCGGCGGCGGCCGCGCCAGCCGCCGATTCGCCGTCCCCGCGCCGCGTCCATCCAACCACGACGAACCCCACCACGGCGAGGCCCGCCAGGGTGATGGCGACCGACTCGGGCGCGCCGAAGTGCGCCACCAGCCCATAGGGCGGCAAGGCGCCAAGGGACAGCCAGTTCTCAAGCGTCGCCGACCCCAGGAAACTGCCGATGGCAAACAACGGCAGGATCGCCATATTCATCGTGAAGCCCATGCCGGCCTTGTAGAGGGTCCCCGAGCCGCAGCCATCCGCCACCTGCATGCAGGCGCCAAAGACGAAAGCCCCCACGATCAAACTGATGCTGGGCGGGCCAAGCGCCGCCCCCAGGTCGGTCGGATACGCCGCAAGCAACGGCATGGACACGGCCGCTGCCAGCGCGAGCAGAACCAATTGAGCCACCACGCCCGACGGATCGCGTTGCTCGATAAGCTTGCGCCAACCGGTGGTGAAACCGAACCGGGCGCCGGCCAGCACCAGCCCAAGACCCAGGCCCACCAGAAACAGCAAGGCCTGGCGTAGAGCGACCGACCAGGCCAGGAAAACAGTAAAGGCGACGATCACCGCCGCCAGGGGAATCCGCTTCATGTCAGCCCAGCGCGCCCTTGAGTTTGTTCAGGATCTGCGATCCGCGGCTGGGCACATGGTCCATGGGACGGGAAGCGTCCTGCGACCACTCGGCCAGCGATTCGGGATAGAGCCGCACGTTCTTCTGGCCCAGGACCTCGGACAGCGCAAACCAGTCCGTGGCTGCCCAGTGGCCGGTATTGCAGAAGGAAATGGTTTCCTTGACGGCCTCGTGCGGCACGATCTGGGCCGCGATCTTGCGGGCCTGGTCAACCGGCACGAAGATCGAGGTCCCCGGCTCGAACCAGCGGCCGTTTTCGACATTGACCGCGCCCTTGATCGTGCCCGGAACCTGAGCCGTCGGCGCCTTCACCTTGCCCAGATAGAAATCCAGCGGACGGGCATCGACCAGACGGGTTTCCGGATTGCCGACCTGGGCGGCGACCTGCGGCGTCGTGGCGATGATGTCATCGTCCAGATGGGCGTCGAACGCGGTGGGCTTGACCTGCGGCACCGCCTTGTCCTGCGGCAGACCGGCGTCGGTCCAGGCCTTGTAGCCGCCATTGAGGACGGACAACTGGCCGAGCCCCAGATACTTCAGCGTCCAGTACACCCGCGCGGAAGCCCCGAAATCGGTGCTGTCCGCTCCCGACGAGACCACCACGGCGTGCGTGCCCGCATCCACCCCGAGACTGCGCACCAGCGCGGTCAGGTCCGACACGGCCGGCAGTTTGCCCGGATTGTTGGCGGGCCCGCGCCATTTGCCGTATGGGGCCGAGACCGCACCCGGAACGTGACCCGCCGCATAAACGTCGGCGGGCCGGATGTCGATCACACGAACTTCCGGCGTCTGGCGTGCCGCATCGAGTTCCGCGGGGGTGAGCAGCGGCTGCGCGGCCCAGGTAGCGGACGATGCCCCGGCCGCCAGCGCCAGGAGGCTCAAAATCTTCAACAAGGATTTCATGATTCAGGCCTGAAATAAAACGGAGAACGCTGCATTTTCTCAGATACAAAACCCAGACGAAACCATTTCATTATAACTTTTAGTTCTGTTGAAATGGCCGCAATGGTCCTGCCATATTGGCCGGAATCACCTGGACGACCTGGGCGGCGCTGTCTGTCGCGGCGGCGAGCGCATCCTGAGGGGCCGCACCGCTCGCCCATGCATGCGTGAAGGCGGAGGCGAAAGCGTCTCCCGCTCCGATGGTGGACACGGCGGACACCGGACGGGCTGCCTGGAAATGCGCCTGCGCGCCATCATAAAAAACGGCGCCTGCCGCACCCAGCGTCACAAGCACGCACTGGCCGGGCCGGTGCGTCAGCCGTTGCGCGAGGGATCCGGCCGCCTGAGGTGAAACGGCGTCCCCGTCCGAGAGCGACTCGTCGCACAGGCGGGCTGCCTCGAAGGCGTTGACGCACATCAGGTCGGCGCGATCCCACAGGTCATGCAGCGCCTGCGGATGAGAGAGCTGCCGCGCGCCCGGCGTCACCACCAGCTTGAATCCCGCGGACAATCGCGCCGTTAGCGCCTGAACCAGCCAGTCCTGCGACTTCAGTGACAGGCCGGTCACGTACACGACGTCTGACCGCTCCAGATCGGCGAAGCCCTTCTCGCCCACCCAGGCGCTGGCCCCGCGCTGGGCATAAGCGCGTGCCGCCCCCTTGTCATCCACCATGACCACCGCCTTGCCCGTGGGCAGCGCATGGTCCGGAATCACGGCGCGCACGCCATGGCGCTGCAAGAGATCGCGCACCAGCCCGCCCTCCAGATCCCGCCCGACGCATGCGTGCACGGTCACCTCCGCCCCGCGACCCGCCACATTCAGCGCCGCATTGACGGCCCCGCCACCGGCGTAGAGCCCGATATGGTCCACGTCCTGCTTGGCGCCCAGCATGGGGCGCACGCGTGAGACCACGATATCCACAATGGCCGCGCCAATCGTCGTGAACCGCATGCCTGTTCCACCCGAAGTCTTATGATCCGCTCACAGTAACGGCCCGAGCGGCATCGGCGCAAGCGACTGCACACAATTCGGGTTAACCCGCACCACACCACGTTACACTGGAAGCCTTCATCTCTTGTCGACCCGCCGACTGCCGCCCGTCCATGTCCCCACCCGCTCCTCCGCCCGCCTTGTCAGTTCCACTGCGTCCGGCCGCCCGCGCCGGGTGGGTGATCTTCGCACTGGCGATCGGGGCCTTTGCCATCGGGACGACGGAATTCGCCACCATGAGCCTGTTGCCGTACTTCGCGCAGGACCTGGGCATAGACGCGCCCACGGCCGGCCACGTCATCAGCGCCTATGCACTGGGGGTGGTCGTCGGAGCGCCGCTGCTGACCGTCCTGGCCGCACGCGTGGCGCGGCGCACGCTGCTCATCGCGCTGATGGGTCTCTTTGCGCTCTTCAACGGACTGTGCGCGTTCGCTCCCAGCTATCATGCGTTGCTGGTGCTGCGGTTCCTGAGCGGCTTGCCCCACGGTGCGTACTTCGGCATCGCCTCACTGGTGGCCGTCTCGCTGGTGCCGCACTCGCGGCGCAACCAGGCGGTCGGGCGCATGTTCCTGGGCCTGACGGTGGCGACCATCATCGGTGTCCCCTTCGCCAACTGGCTGGGGCATGCGCTCTCGTGGCGCTGGGGCTTTGGCCTGGTGAGCCTCTCGGGGCTCACCACCATGGGGCTGGTGGCGTGGCTCGCGCCGCGCACGCCGCCGGCCCCGGGTGCCAGCCCCTGGCGCGAACTGGGCGCCCTGAAGCACCTGCAGGTCTGGCTGACGCTGGCCACCGGCGCCGTGGGCTTCGGCGGCCTGTTCGCGGTCTACACCTATCTGGCCGACGTCCTGCTGCAGGTTACGCACGTCTCCCCCGATACCCTCCCCCTGGTGCTGGCCGTCTTCGGCATCGGGCTTACGCTGGGGAACATCCTGGTGCCGTGGCTCGCGGACAGGGCGCTCATGCCCACGGCGGGGGGCCTGCTCCTCTGGAGCGCCGCCACGACAGCCCTGTTTCCGCTGACCGCGGGGAACGTCTGGGCGCTATCGATCAACGTATTCTTCATCGCTTTTGCCGGCGCGCTGGGAACCATCCTGCAAACACGGCTCATGGACGTGGCCCAGCACGCCCAGGGACTGGCCGCGGCGCTGAACCATTCGGCGTTCAATTTCGCCAACGCGCTGGGCCCACTGTTGGGCGGTATGGCGATCGCCGGCGGCTACGGCTGGACGTCGCCCGGGCTGGTCGGCAGCGCCCTGGCGCTGGCGGGCTTTGCGATCCTGATGATGTCGGTCGCCGTGGACCGGATTCGGCGACAGGCGCCCGCAGGCGCCTGAGGGCGGGACACAGATCCCGCGTCCGAGCCAAGCCACCCACACCTGCGGGCTACAAGCAGCCGGTCGGGACCGCCTTCAGCCTATCTTGTCTTGTGTGCGGGTTTCGAAGTCGGAAGCGGCATGGCGCTCGCGAAGCTGTTCGGCCGGTTCGCCCGAGGTGCGGTTCACCATTCGCCCGCGCCGCACGGCGGGACGGTCGCCGATGATGTTCGCCCAGCGCTGTACATGGGGATAATCCTGGACCGACAGGAATTCGGCCGCGCCATAGACGCGATTGAGCACCACGCCCCCATACCACGGCCAGATCGCGATATCCGCAATGGTGTATTCGTCACCGGCGATGAACGGATGATCGGCCAGGCGCCGGTTCAGCACGTCCAGTTCGCGTTTGACTTCCATCGCGAAGCGGTCGATCGCATATTCGATCTTGAACGGCGCGTAGTTATAGAAGTGTCCGAAACCCCCGCCCAGATACGGCGCGCTGCCGACCTGCCAGAACAGCCAGGACAGGCACTCCGTGCGTCCCGGCAGGTCTTTGGGCAGGAAAGCCCCGAACTTCTCCGCCAGGTAGAGGAGGATGGAACCCGATTCAAAGATACGAACGGGTTGCGGTCCGCCGCGGTCCACCATGGCGGGGATCTTGGAATTCGGATTCACCCCCACAAAGCCGCTGCCGAATTGATCGCCCTCGCCGATGCGAATCAGCCAGGCGTCATACTCCGCCCCGGCATGGCCCGCCGCCAGCAGCTCCTCGAGCAGAATGGTGACTTTCTGGCCGTTGGGCGTGGCCTGCGAATATAGTTGCAGCGGATGCTTGCCCACCGGCAGCACCTTGTCGTGAGTAGGCCCGGCGATCGGCCGGTTGACGCTGGCAAACCGGCCGCCATTGGGCTTGTCCCAGGTCCAGACTTTAGGCGGTACGTATTGGGCAGGATGGGTCATGTTGCTCCTTCGAACCATGGCGAAAGCCGGCCCGCCGCGCCCGTTTTGCGGCCAGCGCCCAGCCTCCGGATCCGTTCATCGGTCATTCAATAGTGTGGGGGACGTTCGTTGGCCAAAGGCGCCGAGGCGGGATCGGACCCCATGAGCTGCTGCCGGCGAACGTCAGCCAGCTCGCGCGTCAGTGCATCCAGATGCTCCTGCTGCCTGAAGATCGTCCGGTTCAGGTCGTCGAGCAGATCCTCGGCCAGCGCGAGCTTCGATTCCAGCGTCACCAGCCGCGCTTCCAGCGTTGTTGCGTCATGAGTCATGCCGTCAAGCATACCTCAACGGTGCGCGCTGGATTTCGCGCCGAGTCGCCCGACACGCTGCCGGGGCGAACCCGCCTCAGCGAGGTCCAACCGTGCCACGCCGCACCCGCCCCGCCGGGTGCAGCTTCAGCGGGGCTTGGCCGCCGCGCGCCGCTGAAGGGACTTTTGCAGCCACCACAGCAGCCGCACCGCCAGCAATGCCGCAAGAATCCAGGCTGAAACACGGGGCTCCAGATAGTCGTTCTTGCCCGCGCGCATCCAGAAAAAATGCCAGACCGACAGGATCGCCGCCGGGTAGATCAGCCAGTGCAGGCGCGTCCACCAACGGCCCAGCCTGCGCATCCAGCCATGGGTGGAGGTCAGCGCCAGCGGTATCAGGCACAGCACCGCCAGCGCCCCGATGCCGATGAAGGCCCGCTGCCACAGGTCGGTCCACATGGCGGCAGGATCTCCACCCCGGTCCCAGATCGCCCAGGCGATCACGTGCAGCACTGTGTAGAAAAATGCGTAGAGGCCGAGCTTGCGACGGTGCCGCAACAGGCCATTCCAGCCCGTCAGTCGCCGGATGGGCGTCACCATCAGCACGATCAGCAGCAGAATGAGTGCCCAGTCACCCGACGACCACGTCAGGAACAGCGGCGGATTGACCGTCAACTCGTCCGAAAAACCCAGCACAATCCAGCGCAGCAGCGGGAACAGGCCGATCAGATGAATGCACAGCCCGAGCCGCCAGTCCGCACCGCCGCGTCCGCCCGAACCCGGCCGCGCGGCACGCGGTCGTCCGCCCGGCGCCGGGCTGCGGCGAGGAGCCGGTATCGCCCCGTTCATGTCCCGATCGACCACGTGGATCCTTCAGAATCTTCAGACCTTCAGAAATTGCGCCGCAGGTCCATTCCCTTGTACAGCTCCGAGACGGCATCGGCGTACCCGTTGAACGGCTGCGTCGGAAGTCGGGCCGCGAAGAATCCCGAACCAATGCGACGCTCCGTCGCCTGACTCCATCGGGGGTGCGGCACCGCCGGATTCACGTTGGCATAGAAACCATACTCCTGGGGCGCCGCGCGCATCCAGCTCGTTTCCGGCTGCGTGTCCTGCAAATGGATGCGCACCAGCGCCTTGCCCGACTTGAACCCGTATTTCCACGGGATGATGACACGCACCGGGGCACCGTTCTGCGCCGGCAGCTCGCGTCCGTAGACACCGAACGTCAGCAAGGTCAGCGGATGCATGGCCTCGTCCATGCGCAGGCCCTCTGTATAGGGCCAGTCCAGGATGCCTTCACTCACGCCCGGCATGTTCTTGGGCTGCAAGGCGGTGGTGAACACCACGTACTTGGCATCGCCCGTCGGCTCCACGTGCGAGAGCAGGTGCGACAGCGAATAACCGGTCCATGGAATCACCATGGACCAGGCCTCCACGCAGCGCAGGCGATACACGCGCTCCTGCAGCGGCGCGAGTTTGCGCAAATCATCGAGATCCAGTGTCATCGGCTTGCGCACCGCGCCGTCGATCTGCACCGTCCAGGGCTTGAGCTGCATGCGCCCGGCGTACTCCGACGGATCGCCTTTGCCCGTTCCGAATTCGTAGAAATTGTTGTAGGTGGTGATGTCCTTCCAGGTGTTCACCGCCTCGACCGTGGGCCAGCGGGTATCTTTGGTCGCCGGAAGCACCGGCCCCACAGGCCCCGGATCAGCCGCAGCCCGCGTCAGCGCCGGAGCGCCCAGTGCCAGCGGCGCGAGCGCGGCGCCCTGCATGAATCGCCGACGGGCCCGCCACACGGACTCCGGCGTAATGTCCGAGGGCGATAGGCCAATATCCCAAATCCTGCGCATGATGCACCTCCGGTGTCCATGCTACTGCCAGGGGCTTTGCGGGGGAAGCATCCCCACCCTAAAGTTCGCGCCCCCTCCTCCGTTAACGAGGCTGAACAGGAGGTCACTCGGTTTGTCGTCCTGGGCAAAAAGCGCGAGATCCTCGCCATAAACACTTAGGAGTCTTTCATGGCTGTCATCAACACAAACTATTTGTCCCTGGTCGCCCAGGGCAATTTGAACAAATCCCAGTCGGCCCTGGGTACCGCCATCGAGCGCCTGTCCTCCGGCCTGCGCATCAACAGCGCCAAGGACGACGCTGCGGGCCAGGCAATCGCCAACCGCTTCAGCGCAAACATCACGGGCCTGACCCAGGCCTCGCGCAACGCCAACGACGGGATCTCCATCGCGCAAACGACGGAAGGTTCGTTGAACGAAATCAACAACAACCTGCAACGCATCCGCGAACTGTCGGTACAGGCCGCCAACAGCACTAACTCGCCGTCCGACCTGAAGTCCATCCAGGACGAAATCACCCAGCGCCTGGGCGAAATCGACCGCGTGTCGGCGCAGACGCAGTTCAACGGCGTGAAGGTGCTGGCCAAGACGGGAAACCTCTCGATTCAAGTGGGTTCCAACGACAGCGAAACCATCAATATCAACCTGAAAGAGATCACCTCCAAGACCCTGGGGCTGGGCAAGCTCAACATGCAGAGCCAGATGGTCAGCGTGGACGACCAGGGAAAGAGCAACTTCACTTCCGTGGCGAATCCGTTTGCAGCCCAGACGTTCTCGGCTGTAAGCAGCACCTGGATTGCGGCCGCAAGCGCTCGTTGGACCCAATTCGACTATAAGACCAACGGCTCGACCGGCGCTTATAGTGCGTTCGTTGTCGGTAACGACAACCAGCTGTATGCGCAGCACACAACATCTGGAGGTTCCGTCGTCTACTATGCCGCGACATACGACGCCACCAGCGACAAGATCACAGTGAGCGCGGCGGCGGCTACTATTACGAGCACCAGCATCAATACTTCCGCCACACAGTTCTACACGAGCGGAAGCGGCGTCGTGGCCATTGGGCAGGCGACTCTCGCCAAGATTGTCACCACCCCGCCCACGGTCAGTACCGTGTACATGGTCAACAACTCTGCCGGCGTACCGACAAACTACTACGTACAGACGACCAGCGGAACCTATTATCAGGCCTCCCTGAATTACGGCACGGGCAGTCTGACGCTCGACATGACGACGGGCTCCAGCACCGCTCCGACCGGCGGTTCTGCTGGGGTGTCCATCACGGCGACGAGCGTTCTGTCCAGTATCGGTACGGCGGCAGTCATGCTCAATTTCAGCGCCGTGACCTACTCGGGTACGAACACGCTGGTGAAGAACAGCGCGGGCGACTACTACGTCAAGAACGTCAATGGCGGCACCTCCGCTTACTACGCAGCGAATGCGCCTACATCATCGGGCAAGGTGACTGTGGCTTCCGGTACGACCGCACTGGTGCAGAACTGGGATATGTCCGCCGTGAATTCGGCGCTGGGCGGTACAAACACCTTGGTCAAATACAACGGTGCGGGTGCGGCTTCAGGCCAGTACTTCATCCAGCACGTGTCCGGATCGGGCAGCACGGCAACGACGTCGTACTATGCAGCGGCCGCCAATTCCACGACCGGAGTTATCACTCTGACGCCGGACGCCGGCGCTTCTGGTTCGGCTACCCCGACGGCGGTAGTGGTTGATCCGCTGAAAGCCATCGACGCCGCACTGTCCCAAGTGGACCAGATGCGTAGTGGGCTGGGTGCTGTGCAGAACCGGTTCGAATCGACGATCGCCAATCTGGGCAACACCGTCACCAACCTGACGGCCGCTCGTTCCCGCATCCAGGATGCGGACTACGCGACGGAAGTCTCGAACATGACGCGTGCTCAGATCCTGCAACAGGCCGGTACCGCAGTGCTGGCACAAGCCAACCAGGTTCCGCAAACGGTGCTGAGCCTGCTGCGGTAATCGTTCCAGGCGGGGCGGCTCAACAGCAGCGTTGAGCCGCGCCACGCTGTGACGCGCTTTTCGAGCGGCCCCGGCTCCTGTCGGGGCCGCTTTCTTTTGCCGCAAAGCAGGCAATAGCACGCCTCGCAAATGCGGAAACTGGCCCGATAAGCAGCGTCACCTTCTCCCGTCGTGTGGCACCCAAGACCGGCATAATGAAATCCCGGAAAATCAGGAAAGATCAAGATGGCTGAGCTGGTCACTCCAGGAAGCGACGCCTCCAAGGAGCGCTTTCAGTGGTCCTTTCAGGGGCGGATCATGGCGCTGGACAACGGCGCTTCATTCGTTTCCAGTGCTGGCTTCCGAACCTATATGGATCTGGGCAGCTTTGCGGTGGTCGCGCTCGATCCGGGCGGCCGTCTTGCCCAGCGCACAGACCTTCAAGACCTGACCCAGGTTCAGATCGTTGCAGGGTCCACCCTTGGAAACGGGGAAACCGTTACCTTCTTCGCCTGCCTGGACAACGCACTGAGCGGTACGCTCGAACCTCTGCCGGCCAGTCTCGCTTCCACGCGGGGGCCCGGGAATCTCGGCGTGGGCCCGGTGCTGGCGCGGATCCCGATCGGGAGCCAACGGCTCGACGACATCACGAGCGACTCGACCTGCGACTGGCTCATTCTCGACGCGCTCAATGACAACGTGGCCATTCTGGAAAATGCGTCCAGAGCGCTGGCCGACACACTTCTGGTCGAAGTGGACGTTCCCTTTCAACCCGTCCGCGCGGGTCAGTCCGAATTCGGGTCCGTGTGCGGGACAATGACCTACAACGGCTTCCGTTTCTGTTGCTTCCATGGGTTCCGGATGACAAGCCGCTTCCCTACGGATCTCGATCTGGAAAAGACCCGGTCCAGTGAGATGCAGGCTGGAAGGGCCCTCTTCATGCCGACGGATGAACGACTGGCGACGATGTCAGTCAATCAATTGCAGAAGCTCTCCTTCCTGCTGCATACCGTCTATGGACTGCCGGATCTGGCGTTCCATGTACTGGCACAGTGCGACGCCGACTTGGCAAAGCAATATCTCGTGGCCGAAGGCTATCTCTGGCCGGTTGATAACGAT
The DNA here is from genome assembly GCF_052978285.1 of Castellaniella sp. UC4447_H14. Classification (NCBI taxonomy): domain Bacteria; kingdom Pseudomonadati; phylum Pseudomonadota; class Betaproteobacteria; order Burkholderiales; family Alcaligenaceae; genus Castellaniella; species Castellaniella sp. UC4447_H14. The sequence goes on from NZ_CM129666.1 coordinate 1,158,366, forward strand.
GAAGGCGAATTCACGCTCACCGAAGCTTACAGTCCGGACATATGGAAAAAGTAGCCGCACCCATGGCGGAACGTGAATATAGAGGCCAGTACAGATCATGAGCAAGAACGCAGGAACTCCCCTCGCTTCGCAACTAATATCGAACAATCGTAGTTCCCCGAAGCTTCAGGCAATCTCCAAGGCCGCCGAATCGCACGAGAACGGCCGGATTGAAGAAGCGCTGACCCTTCTGGCGGAAGCAGAAAAAACCTGGCCTGACGACCTGCAGATCCCCTTTCTGATCGGCAAATATCTGGCCGACAAGGGCGCAACGAAGTCCGGAATCGACAGATTGGAATCCGTCCTTGCGCGCAATGAAGCACATTTGCCCAGTCTGATTGCACTGGGCAACATTCACTTGAAGCACGGTGGGATCACAAGAGCAAACCCGTATATCCAAAGAGCGCTGCAGACCGCTCCCAAGGACCCCGCCTCGCATTGTGCGATGGCCGCATTGCAGCAGCGTATCGGCAATCTTCCGGAAGCAGTGGAGCAGTACCGTACCAGTCTCGAGCTTCAGCTCAAATCGAAAGCCGATACACCCGAGCCCCCAAAAAAGGCGGCGTTCCACACCGATGACGCGGAGGGATTGCTGTGGAGGACTCTGGCGTTGATGGCGAAAAACGGCGTGCATATGTTCCCGGCATTCGGAACCCTGCTGGGGCTCATTCGCAATGGCGGGCTGCTCAAGCACGACAAGGACGTAGATACCGGCATTCCATTTTCGGAAATGCCACGTGCGATCGCCATCCTGCAACGGCACGGATGGAGAGAGGTCCACCATTCATTCGGTCTCATGAACCCTCGTGCGATGGTCAACGGCGCCGCGGGGATCAGTATGGACATCAGCGGCTTCGTGGTCGACGCGGACACTGGCAAGGCCCTGACGGCTGGCGCCTGGATGCCGGGTCTTCCCAAAGAATGGAACATGATCTTCGAATTCAGCCACATTCACCTCGAAAAGCGGCCGACGCCGGACGGTACCCATCAAATCTGGTTCATGACTGAACCAGAAGAATGGCTGGAGACAATCTACGGCGACTGGAAGACCCCCGACAAGAACTTCGACACCATGGTGGCCGCCCACAATATCCGCTCGTTTTCACTGCTCGCGAAGTGCTACGGCTACTCGCGCATATTCTCAAACTGGACGGAAGGCAAGATCGTCAGGGCCCGGGTGCTCGCCCAACACATACTCGCACGCGATCCGTCCGACCATTTGATGCAGAAAGTGGTTTCCCGGCTGAATCATAAGATTCTGTCCTGACCACAGGGATCATAAACATGTCGCGCGTCGTCATTACCTACGGCACCTTTGATCTGTTTCACATAGGGCATCTGAATCTTCTCGAAAGGCTCTCAGCCCTTGGAGATCGCCTCATTGTGGGTGTATCCACCGACGAATTCAACGAAGGCAAGGGGAAACACACGGTGATCCCATTTGCCGAGCGAAGCCGCCTGGTGGGAGCCATGAAGTGCGTGGATTTGGTAATCCCCGAATCCTCGTGGGAACAAAAACGTCATGACATTCAGCACTATGACGCGTCCGTGTTCGGCATGGGCGCCGATTGGGAGGGGAAATTCGACGACCTACGGAACCTGTGCGAGGTCGTGTATCTTCCGCGAACACGGGGCATCTCGACGACCGACCTGAAAAATACGTTGCGCATCCTTGATTCGGCGCACGTAAAGGACCTCAAGCACGCGCTAGACGTCATGTCGGCGATTATCGCCCGGCTGGATTAGGACAGGTTCGTAGTCAACGAGTCTGGGTCAACAGGCACTCGGCAGACATTTCGAGTGACAACGCCCATCACCCGATCGCCAGGTGGACTGGCTTCCCAATCCGGCTCAGCATCTCTACCAAAGTATCGATCGTGAACTTTGCGGTCTTCTTGTTGACCACATCGGATACGCGTGGGCGCGACACCATCAGGACCTCCGCAGCCTCCGCCTGCTTCAGGTGATGCTGCGCAATCCATTCCGCCAACGCAGTCATCAGTTGCTCCTTGAGCAGCCGCGTGTCGTTGATCTGCTGGCGCGAGGCGGCGTTCCTCTGGCGGCACGCCGCAGCGGCTCCGCAATTCCGCCGCTCCGCTAGCCGTGGCCGGATTCCGAGAGACACTTTCAACGCTCAGCACTTTCCAGGCTGGTCGCCCGCTGAGGGCTCGTCCACAATGGCGCCGTGTCGACCTTGGACTTCCATAACGCCCAAACTCCTGCAAGCAGTCGGAGCCACGGCGGCGGATCAGCGGACCGTCTGCTATCGTACATAGCATAAAAGAGATATTATGATGATATGGCGCGTGACGTTGATCGCCGCCGCCGAGGACGAGCTGATGAGCCTTCCGGCGGACATGCGGGCGAAGTTTCTTAGGATCAGCGAATTGCTGGAAGAATTTGGTCCACTAGCGGTTGGCTTACCGCATGTGCGGTTTGTGGAAGGGAGGCTGTGGGAGATGCGCATGACAGGTGGCGATGGTATCGCTCGTGCGCTGTACGCAGCCCGTAGTGGACGAGAGCTGACTGTACTCCATGTATTCGTGAAAAAGACCCGGAAGACGCCGCATAAAGCGATCGACACGGCCTTGGGTCGCCTGCGAGAAACCGAATGATGAAAGATCTGCACCAACTCAAGACCCGGCTTCTGGCCGACCCAGACACCCGTACGGAGTACGACGCGCTCGGCCCCGAATTCGCAATCGCGCGAGAGTTGATCAGTGCCCGTGTACGAGCTGGTTTGACACAGGGCGAGGTAGCGGCACTCATGCACACGACACAATCCACCATCGCACGCCTGGAAAGCGGCCGCGTAATGCCATCCATGCGCACGCTCACGCGCTACGCCGAGGCAACGGGCAGCCGTCCCGTCATCAAGCTGGAAGCGCAGCCAGCCTGATATCGCTACGCGACGGCCTCTTCCCAACACGGATAGTCCGTAAACCCGACCGCGCCGCCGCCAAAGAAATGCTGGGCATCGGGCATATTGAGCCGCCAGCCGTGGCGCATGCGCTCCGGAAGGTCCGGATTGGCGACAAAAGGCCGGCCAAAGCCGATCAGGTCGGCCCAGCCCCGTTCCATGGCGTCTTCCGCCCGCTGTTGCGTGTACTTTCCCGCGTAGATGAGCGTGCCCGAATAGATCATTCGCAACGCCTCCTTGAACGCGGGCGGCATGAAAGGCGCGTCCTCCCAATCGGCCTCGGCAATGTGCACATACACCACGCCCAGGGTATCCAGCAGTTTCGCTGCCGCCAGATACGTCGCCTGAGGCGTTTCGTCGACCGAGCCGGCGAGCGTCGTGAGCGGCGACAGGCGTACGCCCACGCGTTCGCGGCCAACGACGTGGATCACGGCTTCCACGACCTCGCGCAGGAAGCGCAGGCGCTTCTGCAAGGTGCCACCGTAGGAATCGGTCCGGTCGTTGACGCCGGAATCGATGAACTGGTTGACCAGATAGCCATTGGCCGCATGGATCTCCACGCCGTCGAAACCGGCCTGCAGCGCGTTGCGTGCGCCCTGCGCGAAATCGGCGACTACCAGGGCGATTTCGTGCTCGGTAAGCGCATGCGGCCGGGAATGCTGCACCATGCCGCCTACACCGCCCTTCGCGCCTTTATGCTCGGGGTCGATGAAGACCTTCACGCCATTGGCGACGCGCTCAGACGATGAAACAGGGGGTTTGCCGCCCGGCTGCAGCGAGACGTGCGAGATGCGTCCCACATGCCAGAGTTGCAGGAAGATGCGGCCGCCGGCGGCATGGACGGCATCGGTCACGCGGCGCCATCCCGCGACCTGTTCCGGGCTATGAATGCCGGGCGTCCAGGCGTAGCCTTGGCCCTGCTGGCTGATCTGGGTGCCTTCGGTGATGATGAGGCCGGCCGAGGCGCGTTGCGCGTAGTAGCGGGCCATGAGTTCGGTGGGGACGTTGCCCGGCCCGGAACGCGACCGGGTCATGGGCGGCATGATGATGCGGTTAGGCAGGGTCAGCGGGCCCAACCGGTAAGGCGTGAACAGCACGGCGTTTGACTCCTGGCCGGACAGGGAATCCGGTGACGGGGGTCATGCTACTCCGAAAAACGGCCGGCCCGCGTGTGGCGGTGCCCGCTACCCGGCACCCGTGGGGTGACCTCAACGAGGCGCTCGCCGATGCCTGTCGCGGGCGAAGCCGCGCCCTATTTCGCCAGCCGCCCCCAGATGCGCACGCGGCTGATGCCGCCGTCTGGGAACATATTCACACGCACGTGGGATACCGCTTCCTTGAACTGGATGGCATCGCCCTCGAAGAAGTGCTGCTTGTCCATCTCGGTCTTCTGCTCGCCCAGCACCGTGGGCCAGAACATGGACTGCGTCACCAGCGACTGATCCGTGGACTCGGCCACGCGGGCGCCCTGCACCGAGACGCGGTCCGGGTAGTTGCCCTTGAAGTGCGCCGTATCGATCTCGATCTTGTCGACCGTGACCGCATGGCCCAGCTCGATGATGATCCAGTCGTTGCCGGGTTCGCGGCGGCGGCGGGTTTCCCAGCCGTCGCCCATGTTGACGCCGCGACCGGCGTGGAGGATCACCGTAGGCGTGCCATAGTGGGCATCGCTGTAGGCGACGATTCGGCCGCCATTGGCCAGTGCCGAGACTTCGTAGGACTGGTTCGGGTCGCGCTGGTCCCAGTTGCACTGGGGCTGGCCGTAGACCCGCAGGCGGGCCACGCCGCCGTCCGGGAAAATGCTCAGACGCACGTGCGTCCAGACGCGGGTGTCGTCGATTGCGACGAAATGATGGGAATGGCCCTGCAGGGAGCGCGCTGGCACCAGTTCCACCCACTGCGTGTCTTCCGCGGGCTCACCCTCACAGTGGGCCACATGCACGGAGGCTGCTGGAGGGAAATTGCCGGTGAAGTGGCTGGTGTTGATGTCCAGGCCCTTGATCGTGCCCGGCAGCCCAAGCTTCACGATGGCGAAATCATGCCCGCCGTTGCGGCGGCGGCGCGTTTCCCAGCCATCCATCCACTTGCCGTGGTCGTCGAACTTGCCGACGATGAAGACCGGTTCGGAATCCTGCAACATGCGTTTCGCCTCGGCGAAAAACTGGTCCGTGCAGGACTGGACGGTCGCGCCCAGACTTGCACTGGCGAGATTGGGATGGCGGGTGGCAAAGGGCGGCAGATCGACAGCGGGGGCGTCCACGATGGTACCGACGGGCAGGTTGGGCGTTGCCATGACAGAAGCTCCTGAATGGATATTTAACGCCGCCGGCCCCGGGGTCGGCGGCGGGGACCGGCGTGATGCCGGCCTGGGAAACAGAGGAGCGCCGCGTCAACGGCGCTCTGACAAATGTGAAGCGGCCGGCTCAAGCCGCCTTGAAAGGATGCTCCTTGGCCCAATGGCGGGCGATGTCGGCACGCGTCGCAATCCACACCCGGTCGTGCTTCTGCACATGGTCCAGGAACCGCTGCAGGCCCGCCAGCCGCCCCGGGCGGCCGGAGAGCCGGCAGTGGATGCCCACCGACATCATCTTGGGCGAGGCGTCACCTTCCGCATAGAGCACGTCAAAGGCATCACGCAGATAGTGGAAGAAGTGGTCCGCAGTGTTGAACCCCTGGGGCGAGGCAAAGCGCATGTCGTTGGTATCCAGCGTATAGGGCACCATGAGCTGCGGATGCGTTTTGCCATTGCCCAGATCGACTTCGGTCCAGAACGGCAGATCGTCGCCGTAGTAGTCCGCGTCGTACAGGAATTTGCCTTCCTCGGCGACGATGCGCAGCGTATTGGGACTGTCACGGCCGGTGTACCAGCCGTCGGGGTGGCGTCCCAGGATGCGGGTGACGATATCCAGGCAGCGCTGGAAGTGCTCGCGCTCGACGGCTTCGGAGACCTTCTGATAGTGGATCCAGCGGTAGCCGTGGCAGGCGATTTCGTGCCCGGCCTCGACGATGGCCCGCGCCACGTCCGGGTTGCGTTCCAGCGCCATGCCCACGCCAAAGACGGTCAGCGGCAGCTTGCGCCGCTCGAACTCGCGCAGGATGCGCCAGACGCCCGCCCGCGAGCCGTACTCGTAGATCGACTCCATCGACAGGTGCCGGTCCGGATACGATTCCGCGCCGATGATTTCGGATAGGAACTGTTCCGAGCCCGCGTCGCCATTGAGTACGCAGTTCTCGCCGCCTTCCTCGTAATTCATCACGAACTGGACGGCGAGGCGCGCCTTGCCCGGCCAGTTGGCCGGTGGTGGCGTGCGCCCATAACCGATGAGGTCGCGGGGATAGTTTCTGTCTGACATGGAGCGGCTCCCGAAAATGTGCTCAGCGTTTCACGCTGAAGGCGGACCAGGGATCGGGGGTGCCGGTGCCCGGCTCCTCCATCCGCAGTTCGCAGTCCTGTAAATGATGATCCATGGCGGCGCGCGCGCTTGTCGCGTCGCCCCGCGCTAGATGGTCCAGAATCTCCCGGTGCTCGACATAGGAGCAGGTGCTGCCCGCGGTACGGTCGCCCAGCGCAATGATGAGCGTGGTGCGCGCGCACAGCCCGGTCAGGAGTTCGGTCAGCACCTGGTTGTCCAGCAGCCGCGCCAATTCGACGTGAAAAGCATTCGACAGCCGGATCCAGCTGATGCGGTCGCCACGCTCGAAGGCCTGCTGTTCGCGGTCCACCATGTCGCGCAGGGGAACGAGAAGCCGGGCGATGTCCTTCGATACCGCCAGCAAGTCCAGCGTGATGTCCTCCAGCGCGCGGCGCACGGCAAACACGTCGCGCACTTCCTTGGGCGTGGCCTGCCAGACACGAGCCCCCCGGTTCGGCTCGATGACCACGATCTTGTCGTGAGCCAGCCGGGCGAGCGCCGCCCGCACCGTACCGCGCGAGCAGTCGAAGACGGCGCACAGTGTCGCTTCGGTCAACTTGGCGCCGGGCAGCAAGCGCCTGTCCATGGCGGCATCGAAAATTTCGCCGTAGACGCGGTCCACTTCCGGACGTTCGGCAGCGGGCCGGGGATCGCGCAGCGAAGAGGCGCGCGGCGCCTCGAGGTCGCGCGCGGCCTTGTCCGCGGGTTTGAGCTCCAGCATGGAGGGTCGAGTCCTGTCCACCGAAATTGTTGACAATTATTGTGGACCAGACGAAAATCGTCAACACAAATTGTCGACAACAATTTAAACCGTCCTGCCCCGAGTCGCATTGGACCGCCGTCCGATGGGCTCGCGAACCGGCCGCCAAGGCCGGGCCGGCCATACCGGGGGCCTTTTGGCAGGATACTGACCGGAGACATATCCCATGGGAAAACTTTCCACCCATGTTCTGGACACCGTGCATGGTGTACCCGCCCAGGGCGTTGCCCTGGAACTGTACCGGCTGCACGGCGATGTCCGCACTCTGCTCGTCGAAACGGCCACCAATGCGGACGGCCGCTGCGACGCGCCGCTGCTCAGCGGCCCTGCGCTGATCCGAGGCACGTACGAGCTGGTCTTCCACGCCGGCGACTACTTTGCCCGCAAAGGCGTGACGTTGCCGGAACCCCGCTTCGTCGACCAGGTGGTGCTGCGGTTCGGCATCGCCAACCCCGACGAAAACTATCACGTCCCGCTGGTCGTGACGCCGTGGACCTGGTCCACCTATCGCGGCAGTTGACGTGCGCTTGCCGCCCCCGCGCTCCGGCGTGACGGCGGCCAACCGCGTTGCATGACCCCTTTTGACGAGATCGTGGAGACCCCATGGAAGGATTCCTTCTGGATTACAGCAACCTGCTGCTGCGCTGGCTGCATGTGATTGCCGCCATCGCCTGGATCGGCGAATCAATTTACTTCGTGATGCTGGACCTGAGCCTGCACAAGCCGCACACCGAACGCGGCAAGCAGCTGGGTGTATTCGGCGAGCTGTGGGCCGTGCATGGCGGCGGCTTCTACCACAACGAGAAATACATGACCAACCCGGCCGAGCTGCCCGACGACCTGCACTGGTCGTTCTGGAAGGCCTATACCACCTGGCTGTCGGGTTTCGGACTGTTCGTGCTGCTGTACTGCCTGAACGCCAACATCTATCTGGTGAACCCCAACAGCCCGTGGGCGTGGGTGCGCGGCATGAACGGCACGGAAGCCAGCCTGGTGGCCGTGGCGTTCCTGATCGTGGGCTACAACGTCTATTCCCAGCTATGCCGCATCATCAGTCCCACCGTGAACCACGACGGCTGGCTGAGCGTGGCCGTGGGCGTGATGATGGTGTTCGCGTCGTGGCTGTCCACGCAGATCTTCCCGGGCCGCGCGGCCTTCCTGCTGGTGGGCGGGCTTATGGCCACCTGCATGGCGTGGGGCGTGTTCTTCTGGATCATTCCTGGCCACCGCCGCATGATCAAGGCACTGAAGGCGGGCGAGAAACCCAATCCGCTGGATGGCGCCTGGGGCAAGCAGCGTTCGGTGCACAACACCTATTTCACGCTGCCGGTGATTTTCCTGATGCTCAGCAACCACTACTCGTTCACCTACACGAACGAGCATGCGTGGATCATCATGAGCCTCTTCATTTTTGCCGGCGCGGCCCTCCGCCAGTATTTCGTGCTGCGCCATACCGGCAAGAATGACCTGCGCTATCCCACGGCCGGCATCATTCTGCTGGCCCTCATCGGCTGGATGGCGGCGCCTTCGCCGGCTCCCGCGCCGGCTCCGGTCGCTGCGGGTCAGACGGCAGCGAGTCAGGCGGCGGTGGGTCAGGGAGGCCCAGCGACGCCCAGCGTCGCCTCACCGGCAGGGGCTGCGCCAGCCCAGGCGGCAGGCACGACACCGGCCGGCGTGACCCTGGCCCAAGTACATGGCATCCTGCAGGCGCGCTGCGTCGAATGCCACTCCGCCAAGCCGACCCAACCGGGCTTTGCCTCGGCGCCCGCCGGTATCATGCTGGACACGACGGCCCAGGCCACGCAGCACGCCGCGCAGATCAAGCAGGTGGTGGGCAGCAAATACATGCCGCTGGCCAACCTGACGAAGATGACGGACGAAGAACGCGCCGTGATCGCGGGCTGGAACGGGAAGTAGCGGGGATCTAGTTCGGAATGCAGAGATACCCCATGGTGAGCCCATCGGGCGCCGTCATGGAGCCGCTCTCGGATACCTGCAGGATCGAGAACCCGGCCGGACACAGGCATTCTCCGGTATAAGGATTCGGAGTGGGCGTGCCCAGGACGTTCCTGCATCCCCGGCGGCTGTTCAGCATGTAGCCACCGCCGGTCGCCCGCGCCACCAGGGTCCACTTGCCCTGGCGGCAGATCAGGACGCCGGCATAGTTCTGATCACGTCCCACGGCACCCTCGATCGGACAGGCAGTGCCGCCCTTCCAGCCGTCCTCGAGCACAATGCTTTCTTTGGCCACGACCCGGGTGTCGCTGCGGACCACCCCCTTTGCAGTCATCCCGTTCTGAAAGTCGGGATCGCGCGTGTCCCGCACGCGCAGGAATTCCTCGGTATCAGGCGAGCCTCCGACGTCACCGGCCAGCGGGCCGCGCCCGAGGTTTTGCCCCGCAAAGAGCGCGACCGTCCCTGGCCTCCATTCCGAGGGGCCACCTTCCGGCACGAAGATCTGCTCCCCCGCCCCGCTGAACACTGAGGGCTTGTTCGGCCACAACACGAAGCCCCGGCCACCGGCGGCCAGCAGCCACTCGGCCACCAGCGCCGCGTCGATTTGTCCGGATCGGCGCTGCAAGGCGCTGCGGGTGTATACCAGCGCATTCAGGCGGCAGCTTTCCAGCGGGCAGTCGCCGCTGCGCCAGATCCGCAATCCCAGCTCATGGCCCATCGGCCCGAGCTGCTGCCAGCCGGCCGACAGGAACCCCTGCGCCTGGAGATCGTGCCAGCTCGGGGCGGGCCATGGTGCGTCGGCGGGTCCGGTTTCACCACCCGCGGATGCGCCCTGTGCAACACGGGCGGATTCGCGCGACAGGTAGGCCTGGACGGCATCCCGCGCCGTCTCCATCCAGGCCGCCAGGCTGCGCGCCTGCAAGACGCGCGTGCGTTCGGCCCATTCGTGGCTGCCCCAGACGGCCAGGGCCAAGGCCAGCGCCGCCACCACCATGAATTCGATCAGCAGCGACCCGCGTTGCCCCGCCGGGAGCGTACCCGGCGGCGCGCGGCGAAGCGGGAGGTGCAGCCGGCTAGTGGACATGAAACACGAACTGATTGACGTCGCCCTTGGCGCAGGCCGATTCAGTCGCCAGCGCGCTGTAGACGATGTTGACGTCCTTGACCGTCTGCGCAGGGCCGGCGTCCGAACTGACGACAATGCGATCAGCTACGCGCTGCAGCACCGAGGCGATCGACGGGCAGGCCACATGATTCACCTGGCGCAGGCGAACCAGAAACCCGGCCCCGGCGTCCGTGGGTTCAACTTCGACCGCCCCGCCGCCGCCCAGACCATGCAGGACCGTACCGTCCGCCGCCGCGGTCAGCACGGTGGAATCGGCCACCAGAGCGGCCAGGCTCGGTGTTCCGATTCCATCGTACGGCGCTTCGCCGGATGTGCCCGCATTGACGCGGGTGTGCATGACGAAGCGGGCCAGTTCCTGGCCGACCTTGGGTACCTTGTTCTCCATGACATAGCCGCCGATGGCCGGAATCCCGATCACGGCGATAAGGAGCACGATGGCCGTGACGATGGACACCTCGATGAGCGAAAATCCGCGCTGCCCCTGCCGTGCGGCGAGCCGGACGTCCTTCGGTTGATGATTCAGTTGCATGGTTTTCCCCTGCCGGCTCACCGGCTCAAATCGCCGGCCCTCATTGGCCGGCGTGAAACATCATCCAGCCGCGCCTGAGTTCATCGATCGCGGCATAGTGCCAAAGACCGATGCCCAGCACGATCGCCAGGCCGCCCAGCAGCACCATCCAGCGCAGCGTCTGCGCCTGCGCCCGGATGCGCGACAGCCAGAGGCGAGCCATGCGCTCGTGAGTCAGGCGAAGGGCCTCGGGCAAGCCGCAGGCGACCGTCATATCCTCCAGGTACCAATACAGGTCCGGGTCCAGCAAGCCGACGTCGAGGGCGACGGCCCCCGCCATGCCCTGGTCGATTCGTCGGACGACGCGCTGCAGGTACATGGCGAGCCAGGGGCTGGCCTGGTTCAGGAACAAGGCCACCACAGGCCGGAACTGGTGGGATCCGCCCGCGCCGGGCTGCAGCAGGATCGCCACCAGCGCCAGCAGGCGCAGCGCCTGGACCTGACGGTAGAGTCTCCACAGGCCATGGCGGTCCAGCCGGCGGCGCCAGCCGCCACACCCGCGCGGCAGCGCATACAGCAGCCAGCCGGCCACCGCGATCACGGAGACGGGCAGCGCCGGTCCCCAGTTCCGCAGCCAGCCCGCGGATGAAAACAGCGCCCGCGCCGTGCCGCCCAGGTATTCCGGCGGCAGCCCCTGAAAAGCTTGCCGTAGCGATGGAACGGTCCAGGCGGGGAGCGCCAGCACCAGCACACTGGCCACCAGTGCCGCCACAGCCGCCGCGCCCAGCGACGTCCAGAGCAGGCGCTGGGCCGCGATGAGCAGGTTCAGATGACTGGCCAGCGCCTCGAAACAGGCCAGCAACCGCGCGTTCCCGTGTGCCTGGGCTGCGCGGATCAACGCCAGTTCATCGACCGGAAAGCTGCCCAGCCAGGTGCCGTACAGATCCCCGCCGCCCGCTTCGCAGGCGCGGGACCAGACGCGGGATAGCCGCCCGCGCACCGTCCGCGGGCCATGGCGCAGCGCGTCGCGATCAAAGAGTTCGCGGATCGTGAGTCGCCCGCCCGCGCCTCGAAGTACGGCGTGCAAGTATTCGAAATAATCGGCGCGTCGACCGGCAAACCGCCAGGCATCCAGGCGCATTTGCACAGGGTGCCAGCGCGCACGGCTCATCATGACGAGCCTCGCAAGAGCCGCATCCGGTCCGGCGATGGCCGGCCCGACCGGACGCGCAGCGCCCATGTTTCGAAGGCCATGAAGCGCGGCTCCACGTCGCGCGGATCCACCAGTCCCGCCGCCACCTTCTCCATGGCGTGCGCCATCGCGCTGTCATGCCGGTCGGGACGATAAGGATCGTCCGCCGCGACAGCCGACGGCAGCCCGGGCTCGCGCAATTCGGCGGCGACCGTACGGCCGTCATAACCGGCCAGCTCGGGCAGTTGCGGCCGGCGGCAGCGGGCGCAACCTGCCGGATTGCGCAGGCGCAGGTCCGCGGGCGCGATATCCCAGCCCTCTTGGATCCAGTCCAGCCACGCGCGCCAGCGAGCCGGATCGCCACCCTGCTGGCGCACGAGTTCGCTCGGATCAGCAGCGCATGTGCAACCCGAACACAGGCGCGGCAGCAGCACCTGGAACACCAACAGCTTCAGCACTCCCGGCGTTTCCAGAAAATCCCGCGGCACCCCGACGAAGCGGGATGCCAGCCGATCAACGATTGCGCGCGCCGACGGCGCGTGCACCGTGGTATAGACGTTGACACCCGATCCCGCCAGGTCCATGAACGCAAGGCCGCTCTCGGCGTCGCGGATTTCCCCGAGCAGTACGTCCGACATGGCCGATCGTTTGAGCGTGCGCAGCTTGGCCGCATAACGGTCATGGGCCTGGCGGTCCAGATCACGGGAAATGGTGTTCTGGATGGCACCCGAGATGCGGTATTCCACCGGCTCCTCGAGCGTGATGATCTTGCGGTGCTCCGGCAGCCCGCGAATCAGCGTGGCCAGCGTGGTGGACTTTCCGGAGCCCACCGTGCCGGCCAACACGACAGCGCCACCTTCCGCACACAGCACGCGGTCGAACTGCGCGACCTGGCGGTCGTGGTAGCCCAGCGCCTGCAGCGTGGTGGCCTGCAGGCAGGCATCCCGCTCCAGGATCCGAAGGCACACGCCGGGCCCGCGATCCGAAGCCAGGGAAGCCCAGCGCAACAGCAGCTCTCGGCCGTCGACCCGGCGCAGCAGGCTCCCTTGCTGCTCGATCAACGGATCGAAGACTGCCCCGTTGCCGCCCTGGATATCCATCCATACGACCGACAGCATGTCCATGAGCAGATCGGTCGGCATGTGACGAAAGCGTTCGGGCGCCACATAGCGGCCTGCAACCGTATAGCGGACCTCGGACTGGGGTGCGGCCCTGTCGACGTTCAGATGCAGGTCGGTCGCCCCATGGCGCACACCCCATTCCAACAGATCCTGGAAAACGCCCGACAATGCCGTGGGTGTGCGCTGCGCCGCAGGCGACGATGCCGTGCCGGACAGCGGAAACTTGTCCGCGCTGCGCGACAGGCTCAGGAGCAGCGCGGCCGGCAGCACATAGCGGTCCGGCGCGGACAGTCGATGACCCGTGTCCTGTATGCGACGCAGCAGCGCCTCGGCCTGGTCGCTGCCAACATGCTCGACACGCGTGAACAAGGTGACGGTGCCATCGTCACGCTCCACCGGACAAAAGCGGTCCGCCAGTCCCTGCGTGCCCAGAGGCCGGTGCAGCAGTCGGCGCACGGCGGGCTGCAGAGCCGCAATCTGCTCGGGATGATCGATCGCACCGGCTCGCGAGGCATCGAACGGCGCCGGTGGCTCGGCCAGCAGCCAGGAAGACATCGGCGCTTTCATGGTTGCACCTCGCCCAGCAGCATGCGCAAGCACAGGGAATGACGGTCCTCGCCGCGCTCGAGCTGAACGCAGGCGCCATTCATGCCGCGCAATTGATAGACCGTGCGGTCGCCCGAATACCCCGCTGGATAAGCCTGGCCACGGACATACAGAAACGAGTCGCGTCCCACCTGGACTTCGGCCATGAGCGCCCGGCCCACGCCATAGAGCGCCACGAGGCGTGGCGCAAGCAGCGGGCGCACCGGTGCGGGGACTGCCCGGGACCCGCTCGAGCCAGTCGTTGGCCCCAAACGCGCGGCATCATTCAATGCCCGTTGCAAGTCCTGTCGCATGAGATCGCGCACAGATTGCGTCTCCCAGTCTTCGGCCGGCTGTGTCCCCGCCGGCTGCGCCCACGCCGAGCCGGCCAGGCAGCAGGTCGCCGCCAGTAAAAGTGCAGCAAGGTTCCAAGCGCCCCGCATGGGCCGGTACCCGGACCACAGCGGCGGCCGCCAGCGGCACAGATCACGAGGCTTCATAAGCGATGCCCTCCAGATGCACGATCAACCGGCTGAAACGCACGCCAGTGCGGGCGCCGGGCGTAAAGGTCAGAGTGACCCGATGCCAGGACACGGCTTCTGCCAGAGGAATCAGCAATGAAGCGGATTGCAGAGGTCCCTGGACCTGCAGGGCACGCGTGGCCAGCGAAGGCACCTCGGGCGGACGAGGCAGCTCACGCCCCTCGGCATCCCGCGGGCCGGCGATGGCGAGCGGCCGCGCAGGCTCCACCTGAATCCTGGAAAACGCGGGGAGGATGCCTTGCAGGGCACTGGCCCAGTCCCGCGCGAGAATCCCGCCTGCGGGAAGCTGTCCAGGCCGTACGTCCACAGCCGTCGGCGTCAACGGCCACCGGGCCTGTGCCCGATCCAGGGACGGGAAATCAATCTGCCAGTCGGCAGGTGCGGCTTCAAGCAGGCCTCGGTTGTCGGCGTCGGTGCGCCCCCGCCTGTAGTCACTCACGCACCGCCACTGCACGCCGCCGGAACCGGGCTCGCAGCGCAGGGAGTGCAGCCGCCAGCCCGCAAGGTGAACTGGTTGCCGATACAAGCCGTGCAAAAGATCACGCGTACCGGCGGGACCGTGAACCGGGCGGCGGGCGAGCGTCTGGTTGAGCGCCTGCGTCCAGGCGGCCATCGCAGCCGGTGCGGGCGCGGGCCGCGCCGCCGCGCGCCAGAAGCCACCCGCCGACAGCGCAACGGCCAACGCCAGCAGGGCGAGCACCGACCCCAAGGCCGGACGCCGGCGGACCCGCTGCATCGGAGGGACGGATCCCGACAGCTTGGCCAGGTCGTGCAAGCCGTCCCTGGCTGCGCCTTCGGCCGCTGAGGACGGATCTTCTTGAAGGATCAGATGGGGATAACTGACGCGCAGCATCTCGACAGCCTGGCGCGCGAGCGCGTGATCAGCGTAGCTTCGATCGGCCCGGACCAGGGCCACACCCTCGTGGCAGGCCAGCACATGCCAGCAGCCATCCCCGAAGGGAATGACCCGCACGACGGTCCCGACGGGATGCTGGCGAGCCATGAGAATCGCAGCCGACCAATAAGTGGCGCGGCGCGACAGGCCCATCGCCATCCCGAGGGCTGCCGGCGGATGGCCCGAGAATGTCAGGTGACTGGCGCCGTGGCGGCCGGCCACGCCGGACGCCCCACCCTCGTCCCCCAACAACGGAATCCAATCCAGCCCGAACACCATCTGGATCTGATCGACCTGAATGACGCGCGAGAGCTGCATGGGTCAGAGGCCCTCCTCGACCTGGGCCGTGATGATCAGGATCGTGGCCAGCCGCTGCTCGCTGAGGGCATTGCCACCCCCCAGGATGGCCGGCAATCCCGGATTCAGGCGCCGCTCGGTCGATTCCGACTGACGCCGCTCGAACCCGGACACCACCAGCGGCTGGCCGGGTTGCAGGGCGAGCTGCTGTACCGTGCCATTGCCCTCGACGGTGAGCTGCTGCAGCTGAAGCGGATTGGACTTGTCGCCGAAGGTCACCGTCTTCAGCGGCTGCGCCACCGTGTTGTCGTACGCGAGCGACAGCAGGATCTGGCCATCCTCCTGGGCGTCCGGCACCAGGGTCAGCAAAGACCCCACGGTCTCTTCCTTCTGGTTCACGGAAACGGCCGGGACGGCCAGGCCTGTGGCGCCAATGACAGGGGTGGTTTCCACCCGGTCAATATAAGAAAAGGTCGTTCGCACCGCGTGGGTCACCGGGCGCCTGCTCAAGGTAAGCATCGGCACGCTGCTGCGCCTGACCAACTGGACGGATTCACCTAGCGCCTGGATGACGGCCTCGCTGCCGGACATCGGACCGCTCGTCACGCCAACAGCGAGCCTGCCGGCCGGACCGGTGGCGAGCGCCGGTACCGCCAGACCGGCGGCAAGCCGGGCGCCCGAGAAGACCAGATTCCAGTCCAGGCTGGCATGTGCCTGCTGGTTCAATGCAACCGTGAGCTCCTCGAAGACCAGCCGGATACGCCGGGTGAGCGCCCGGTTCTCATGCTCGAGGTAGCGGCCGATCTGCGCCAGTACGTCCGGAGTGTCGGTGACCACGACAGAGGAGCTGGCGCCGGGTTCCGCCACCAGCACACCGGCGCGCGACAGGAACGGCTCGATGCGCGCCCGTATGGTCTTCATCAGGTCCTGGTCGGTGCCCGACAGCCGGGTGCTGGATGCGCTGACGAAGCCGCCTTCGGTCTGCTTCCGACCCAGACCCAACGACGCTTGTGCGCGGGCGTCCAGCGTGAGGGCCTGCACGTTGAACACGCGCGTCTCCGTTCGGAAGAATTCGATGCCCTCCGGCCCATGGCGCCAGCGGATGCCGCGGTACGCGGCCAGCCGGTCCAGAATGTGCGGCAGCGGCGCAGGCCCGGGCGCCAGATCAAACGGCTGCTCTGCCTCCGATGCCGGCGTCTGGGAGCCATGGCCGGGCTGGGCCGCAAGCCGCGGCAGGAAATGGCTGTCCGGCAACAGCGCGTCCGGCCGCACTCTCACCGGGATGCCGGTGACGGTGGCAATGCGGCGCGCGATCTTGCGAAGATCGTCGGTGCCGTCCGCAAACAACAGCGTGGTATGCACATCAGCCCGCAACGCAGGCGGGAGGCTGAGCTCGCGCGCCAGCGGCTGCGCACGGCCCGCGATCCAGGGCTTGTCCACCCGCTGCGCGGCACGGCGCTGCTCCGCGTCCGTGATCGCGCCGGAAAACTGCTCGCGGCTGCGGGCCACGTCCTGTGTGGCCTCCTGGTGCCGTGCGGCGGCCTGGCGCAGGCGCTCGGACAGCGCGCATCCCGAAAGCCCGCTGGCAATGGCCACCACGATCAGCCAGCGAACGGGGCCACCGACAGGACGCCGATTCGCCAATGATCGGTGGCCGGTCGCCACGCGGCCTTTCATGAAGAGGCTCCTGGCAGCTGGGTGCGATCGCAGCGCTGTGCCAAGGGTATGACGCGCAGCACCTGATTGGCATAAAAACAGGGTTGCAACGGCCGGTCGCCCAGTTCCGTGGCGGCCAGAAGCCCGCGCACGGCCGGCACGAATTCGTCGCCAAACGCGGCCGAGCCGGCCAGCGGGATATCCACGTCCACCGCCCAATGCTCGGATTCAAACGCCCAGCCGGCCGACCGCGCCCAACGGCCCAAGGCCCGGCGGATATTGCCATCCGCCGGCGTGGCCTCGAAGGGGCTCGACCTGCGAGCGCGATCGGCAACAGGCGCACTCGACGTGGAAGGCCTGCGGCCCGGTGAGCCAGCAGCGTGGCTCGGCATCGGCCCCGCTCGCAGGGGGACGGGCGGCGGCGAAGACAAAAGCGACGAAGGCGGCGGCGCGGTCGGTGACGGCATCGGAGGCAAAGGCGAAGCCGGCACGACCGCGTGCGCCGACGCTGCCGATGCAGCCGCCGGTGCCACCGAGGGAACGGGCGAAGCCGATGCGGGAATGGGCACGAGGGGGGAGGCAATGGCGGCCGCCGGCTCGATCAATGCGCCCAGCGGCGCGGACGGGCCGGGGGCCACGGCACCCGACGGTTCGGCGGAAGGCGCCAATCCGCCCGCCGCCGAACCGCCGACGGCCCCGTCCCGCCAGATCTGCGCCTGCAGATGGCCGCCGCGCACCACGAGACGTTCGGGAACGCCCTGGATCACCAGATAATCGCCTTCACGCTCGGGGTGAAGCAGCCGGTCCCCAGCCGCGGTACGCTCAAACAGGGCCGGCGCCAGTTGATTGGCGGGATACTGGAGCCAGGTCCGCCGCCCATCGTCGAAGACCTGCAACGGTGCCAGGGAAGGGTCGCCCTCGATGTGCCAGTCAAAACGGTAATGCCCCGGCGCCGACGACAGGCCGGCCAGCGTGCGCCACCATTGCGGCCCGTCGGATGTGGCGCACCCAGCGAGCGTGAGGGCCAGCACCCCGGCACCCAAAAGTCTGAACATCGCCACCCCCCAAAAGAAAAAGGCACCTGACCGGATCGATCAGGTGCCTATGGTGGCGAGGTGGCGCGCAGCGCGCCAGATCGGGAACTACGGATGGAGCAAAGTGTCTACTTTTTCGGGTGCGCGGTGCTGCGGCGGTGGTGGACCGTCCGCTCGCTCTTGGCGGACGGCGCCGGCGCCATCCCCTGGTGCGCGAGGCTGTTGCCTTCGGTCGCCGCCATGCTCAATGCCGTCACTGCCGGCTGCTTGCCGTCCAGCGCCGAGTCCAGGATCTGGCGGAACCGCGCATGAATGGCGGGATAGTTATGGATACGGAAGCCCTGGGCCGTGGAGGCGGTGCGGCCGGCATACACCGCCACCAGTTGGCGCCACTGCCCCAGATCGCTGTAGTAGCTGTTCGGGGTCTGATCGAACGCGGCCTGCGTCAGCGGCAGGAACCCGGTCTGCTGATACCAGGAGGCCGCCTGCTTCGGTTGCGCCAGCCAACCCAGGAAGGCCACGGTGGCGTCGGTCACCGGCTTGGCGGATTTCATCACCCACAATCCGGAACCGCTCACGAAAGGATTCCCGGGCGAGGCCGTCACATCGGGGTAATACGGCAGGCCGCTCACCCCATAATGCAGCTTGCGCTGGGCGTTGAAGCTGCCGATGTGATCGGAGCTCGACATCAGCACGGCGCATTCGCCCTGGCCGAAGCGTTCGACCGAATGCATGCCGGCATCCGGGCGCACCATGATTTGCGAGCGTACCCAGCTGATCATCAGCGCCAGATGGCGCACGTACGTGGAATCGAACGAGAAGCTGGGCAGGCCCTTGGCCTTCAGGCCGTTTTCCGCGCTCGCGTAAAGCTGATTGTTCACGGCGGCCAGGTTCTCGAGATTGATGGAGACCGGAAGATCGGACGTGAGCGGGCAGGTGCGCGAGCCGTTGTTGGCCAGCGTCACGAGCTGCCCCTGCAGCTCCATCCACGTCCGCTGCGGCGTCGCCGGCTTCAGGCCGGCCTTCTTGAAGGCATCCTGGTTGTAGTACATGACAGGCACCTGCAACATGGCCGGGAATGCCATGAGACGGCCCTTGGTGTCGCGGACGAAGGCATTGTCCGAGGACAGGAACCAGCGCACATTCTTCAGCTCGCCGGACTTCTCGAGGGTATAGAACGGCTGCACATACGAACGGGCCGCGATCTCGTCCAGGCTGTGCGTGTCACCGATCTGTGCCAGCGCCGGCAGTTTCCTGGCGGCGGCGGCGGCCGCCAGCGCCTGATCCAGCGCCTCCGGCGTATTGAAGGCCTTCAGGGTGACCTGCACGGCGGACTGGCTGCGGTTGTAGTCCTTCACAAGGGTCTGGAAGGCCTCGGCGTTGTGGCCGCTCAGGGAATACCAGACCGGGACTTCGGTCGCCGCCATGGCGGGCACGGTCAACGCGGCCGCCGCCAACGTGCAAACAGCACGAAACCCCGGGCGGAAGGTCCCGGGGCCGAAAGTATGCTTCATCTCTAGTTAATCCAAAAAAGGAAAATCGATATCGGGCGACCGCCCGGACACCACATCCGCCAACGCCCGGCCGGAGCCGGCACCCATGGCCCAGCCCGAAGGGCCGTGACCCGTATTCAGGTACAGATTGCGCAATCGGGTACGCCCGACCAAAGGCACGCTGGAAGGCGTAGCGGGCTGCAGGCCGGACCAGAACTGAACATTATCAAAATCCAATCCGCTTGGGAACAAGGCGCGGGCGCGTTCCACGAGTTGATTGCAACGAGCTGTATTCAAGGACCGCGCATAATTGCCGATCTGGGCCGTCCCGGCGATGCGCAGACGGTCTCCCAGCCGGGTGATGGTCACGCCGGCCGCATCGTCGACCAGACTGATCTCGGGAACGACGGACGCATCGCGCACGCCGAACGTGGCCGAATAGCCTTTGGCTGGGTACACGGCACAAGGCAGCCCCAGCGGCCGGGTCAGCATGGGCGTGAAACTGCCCAGTGCCAGCACGAACGCATCGGCGTGCAAAGGCCTGAAGAAACCATCGGGATCGACCAGTTCCGCGACCGATACGCGGCCATTGACGGGCACCAGCCGATTCACACGCGTATTGAAATGAAAGGTCACCCCGGCGGCCTGGGCGTGTTCGGTGAGCGCCCGCGCGAACAGATAGGCATCGCCCGCCTGGTCGCCAGCCCAATAATCGCCGCCCACCACGCGATCGATGGCCGGCGCCAGAGCCGGCTCCAGGCGGAGGATCTCGTCCGGACCCACGATGCGACGCCGCTCCTCCCCGCCCGGCAGGTCGGCGAGCCCTTCCCGCGCTCGTGCCATCGCGCGGGCATCCGAATAGAGCGTCAGCACTCCGCGGGCCGAGTGGTCACAGGCAATGTCCAGATCCGAGCGCAGCGACTGCAGGGCGTCCTGGCTATATTGCGCCAGATTCACCAGCGCGCGCAGATTGACCGGATGCCGGGCAGCGCGGCACTGGGCGAGAAACCGCAGGCACCAGAGCCACTGGTGGGGGCTCAGGCGCAGCGCCACGCCGAACGAGGCGTCGCCCCGTCCGAGCCCATGCAGCAGCAGTGCCCGCAGGGCGCGCGGGCTCGCCCAGGGGCGAGATTGGCCAACCGAGATCAGCCCGGCACCCGCACGGCTGGTCTCCAGCGCAGGCCCGGCGCGCCGGTCGACCACCACGACCTCATGGCCGGCTCGCGCAAGCCACCACGCACTGCAGACGCCGACGATGCCCGCGCCGAATACCGCCACCCTCATGATCGCGCTCCCACGGCCCCTCGCTCCGGTCCTGTGTCAGGCGCCAGACAATATGCCCGCCCGATCCGCCTCGGACGTAAAAGCATCGGCAAAGAAGGCGTCGGGCGGCAGGCCGCAGCGTTGCACGAAATCGCGCCGGGCGGCTTCAACCATGGCCGGTGCGCCGCACGCATACACCTGGTGCGCCGACAGATCGGGCAGATCCTGCATCACTGCCTGGTGGACCCAGCCGGTGCGCCCGGTCCAGCCGTCTTCGGGGCGCGCTTCCGAGACCACCGGCACAAAGCGGAAATCCGGGAGAGCCGCCTGCCAGCCGGCAGCCAGCGCCGACTGATACAGGTCGGCCGGGCGCCGACCGCCCCAGTAAAGGACCGCCGGCCGCGCGTCTCCGCGCGCGATCATGGCCTCGAGCATGGCCTTGATGGGAGCGAATCCCGTGCCGCTGGCCAGGAAGACAATGGGACGCGCCGCGTCCTCGCGCACGAAGAAGGACCCCAGCGGACCCTCGATGCGCAGGATGTCGCGGACCTTCAGGGGCGCATCACCCTCGCCGAAGATGCGACCGGTGAAGGCGCCGCCCGGCATGTGCCGCACGTGGAGGTCCACGCGGTGATTCTCGGCCATGGCGCACGCCATGGAATAGCTGCGCCGCACCCCGTCCTTGAGCAGGAATTCCAGGTACTGGCCCGGGTAGAAATGAAAGGCTTCGGCCGTGGGAAGCTGCAGGACGACCCGCATGACGTCCGCACTCAGCGGCTCCAGGGCCTGGACACGCACCGGCATCTTGTGCACCACCACGTCGCTGGACAGGTGCACTTCCTGTGCCTCGATCACCAGATCGGAAGCCGGGCGCGCCTGGCACAGCAGCGTGTAGCCCTGCGCCAGATCGGCGGCGCCCAGAATCCGTGCCGGCGCCGGGCCGGCATCGTACTGGCCTGACACGACCCGCGCCCGGCAAGTCGAGCAGGTGCCCGTCCGGCAACTGTAAGGCAGCACCAGACCAGCGGCGAGCGCCGCGTCCAGCACGGTCTGTCCCGGTTCGACCGAGAATTCCTGGCCTGCGGGCTGCACCGATACCCTGAAGCTCATGATCCTTCCCTTTGCGGCATTCCCACCCCCATTTTAGGCCCCGGTCGAAGCGGGACCCGACCAGAGGCTGGGCTGCTTGAGCCGCGTCGCCAACAGCTTGCCCTTGCGCGCCCGGTGGCCGGCATATTCCAGCAGGTCCTCGGGGGACAGCACGAGTTCCGAATCGCGCGCCCGGTACACGCCGCGCAGCACGACACCCGCCGGCCCCACGCCCGCCCATTGCTCCAGGCGGTCGCCCGCGTCCACGCCCATCAGAATGGTGCCTCGGCCCCCGCCGGACAGAGTCTTGAGTTCGTCAAGCCGCACAACCAGGAACTTGCCCTTGCGGGTCAGCAGCGCCACCGCACTGTCGTCCGCCCGCAGCATCAGCGGCCGGAGCAGGCCATCGCCCTTGTCCACCGTCACGAACTGTTTGCCGGCCCGCTGGCGAGTGGACAGATCGCCCAGGCGGGCCACGAAGCCATAGCCCGACGCCGTCCCCAGGATGACACGATCGTCCGGCGCGCCCGCCGTCATGTGCACGATGCGGCTGCCGTGCTCCAGATCGACCATGGACGTGATGGGCTGTCCATCGCCGCGCGCCGAAGGCAGCGCCGACACCGCCACGCTGTACGAGCGACCGGTATCGGATAACGCGATCAATTCCTGGGTCGAACGGCACTCCAGGGTGCCATACAGGCCGTCGCCGGCCTTGAAGCCGAACTGCGCCGGGTCATGGCCATGGCCCTGCCGGACGCGCAGCCAGCCCTTTTGCGACACCACCACGGTGACCGGTTCGTCCACCACCTGGGTTTCCAGCACGGCCCGCTCGGCCGTCTCGATCAGCGTGCGCCGGTCGTCGCCATACTGCTTGGCATCGGCCTCGATCTCGCGGATCATCAGGCGCCGGAAAGCAGTGGGATTGTCCAGCAGATCCTGCAGTTCGGCCTGTTCCGTGCGTTTCTGGACAAGTTCCTGTTCGATGCGAATGCCTTCCAGCCGCGCCAGCTGACGCAGTCGCATCTCCAGAATGTCGTCGGCCTGGCGCTCGCTCAGGCCGAAGCGCTGCATCAGCGCCGCCCGCGGCTCCTCGGCCTCGCGGATGGTGTGGATCACTTCGTCCACATTCAGATAGACGATGCTGCGGCCTTCCAGAATGTGGATGCGGTCCAGTACCTTGTCCAGACGGTGGCGCGTGCGGCGCAGCACAGTCTGCGAGCGAAATGCCAGCCATGATGCCAGGATCTGGCGCAGGCTGCGCTGGCCCGGACGGCCATCGGTATCGATGCACACCAGGTTGATCGGCACATTGCCCTCGAGGCCGGTGCGCACCAGTAACAGCCTGACGAATTCATCGCGGTCGATGCGGCTGGTCTTGGGCTCGAACACCAGCCGGACGGCGGCCTGCTTGCCGGATTCGTCCCGCACCGAGTCCAGCATGTTGAGCACCAGCGCACGGGTCTGCTGCTGGTCGGCCGACAGCGATTTCTTGCCGGCGCGCGGCTTCGGGTTGGTGAGGTCCTCGATGGCCTCCAGTATCTTCTGCGCCGAAGCGCCGGGTGGAAGCTCGGTGACCACCCATTGCCACTGCCCGCGCGCCAGGTCCTCGAAATGCCATCGGGCGCGGGCCTTCAGGGTTCCCCGGCCGCTGGAATAGATTTGCGCAATCTCGTCCGCGGACGAGATGATCTGCCCGCCGCCCGGGAAGTCGGGCCCGGGCACCATGGCGTGGAGTTCCGCGTCGGGCAGCGCGGGCGTCCGCAACAAGGCGACGCAGGCGCGCGCGATCTCGCGCAGGTTGTGCGAGGGAATCTCGGTGGCCATGCCCACCGCGATACCCGAGGCGCCATTGAGCAGCATGATGGGCAGTCGCGCCGGCAAACACAGCGGCTCCTGCTGACTGCCGTCGTAATTGGCGACGAAGTCCACCGTACCCTCGTCCAGCTCGTCGAGCAGCAGGCGCGAGAATGGCGTGAGGCGGGCCTCGGTATAGCGCATGGCGGCGGGATTGTCGCCGTCGCGCGAACCGAAGTTGCCCTGGCCGTCGACCAGCGGATAGCGCAGCACGAAGTCCTGCGCCATGCGCACCATGGCGTCGTAAGCCGCCTGATCGCCATGCGGATGGTATTTGCCCAGCACATCGCCCACCACGCGGGCGGATTTGACCGGCCGCGCCGTCGGCCCCAGGCCCATGGCATCCATCGCATACAGGATGCGGCGCTGCACGGGCTTCTGGCCATCGGAGACCTCGGGCAGCGCGCGGCCTCGCACGACCGAGACGGCATAATCCAGATAGGCCTGTTCGGCGTACTGCGCGAGCACCAGGCTTTCATCATCACCCGCAGCGAGCAGGTCGGGGGTATTTGCGTCCATCACGGTTCCTTAAACATCCACATCGGCCAGGTTGCCCTTTTCTTCCAGCCAGGCACGGCGCTGGGACGCCTCGCCCCGCGCCATCAGCAGCTCGAACATGGTGGCCGACTCCCGGACGCCCTCGCCGCCATGGCGCACTCGCGCCAGCCGGCGCGTATCCGGGTTCAGCGTCGTATCCCAGAGCTGTTCGGCATTCATCTCGCCCAGGCCCTTGAAGCGGCTGATGCGCCAGGCGCCCTCACGCAGCCCCTCGCCCCGCAGCTTTTCCTGCACGGCATCCAGCTCCGCCTGATCCAGGCAATACAGCTTGCGCGCCGATCGCTTGCCCGCGGCGGGGACGTCTACCCGAAACAGCGGGGGCCGCGCGACATAGACATGCCCTTCTTCGATGAGGCGCGGGAAGTGGCGCAGAAACAGCGTGAGCAGCAGCACCTGGATGTGCGAACCGTCCACGTCCGCATCCGACAGGATGCAGATGCGGCCATACCGCAGCCCGGAAAGGTCGGCCGTCTCGCCGCGCGCATGCGGATCCACGCCGATCGCCACCGAAATATCGTGGATCTCCTGATTGGCGAAGAGTCGGTCGCGATCGACTTCCCAGGCATTCAGAATCTTCCCGCGCAGCGGCAGGATGGCCTGGAATTCCTTGTCGCGCCCCATCTTGGCCGAGCCGCCCGCCGAGTCGCCTTCGACCAGGAACACCTCGGTGCGGGTCGCATCCGACGATTCGCAATCGGTCAGCTTGCCGGGCAGCACGGCCACGCCGGAACCTTTGCGCTTTTCGATCTTGCGCGCGGCGCGGCTGCGCGCCTGGGCCTGGCCTATCGCCAGCTCCGCCAGTTGCTTGCCGTAGTCCACATTGGCATGCAGCCACAGTTCCAGCGCGTTGCGCAGGAAGCCGCCGACCAGCCGCACCGCATCGCGGCTGTTGAGCCGCTCCTTGATCTGGCCCTGGAACTGCGGATCCAGGACCTTTGCCGACAACACGAAGCTGGCGCGGGCAAAGACGTCTTCCGGCAGCAGGCGGATGCCCTTGGGCAGCAGATTATGCAACTCGGCAAATGACTTGACGGCATTGAACAGGCCCTCGCGCAGGCCCGATTCGTGCGTGCCGCCCGCCGTGGTCGCGATGAGATTCACATAGGACTCCCGGACCGTGGGTCCCTCGGCCGTCCAGGCGACGACCCACTGCGCCCCTTCGCCGCGCGCGAAATGCTCATCGTCCTCGGCCGCGTACTGCTGACCCTCGAAGAGCGGCACCAGCACCGGCGCATCGCCCAGTTCCTCAGACAGATAATCGCGCAGTCCGGCGGCATAGTGCCATTCCCGGGTCTGCCCGGCCTTCTCCAGCGTCAGGGTTACCCGCGTGCCCGGCAGCAGCACCGCTTTGCTGCGCAGCGCATGCTCGAGCTCCGCCAGCGGAATCGCGGCGTGATCGAAATAGCGGGCATCGGGCCAGACCCGGATCCGCGTCCCCGTGCGGCGCTTGCCCACCGAGGCGACGTGCTTCAATGGCTCGATCACATCACCGTCGGCAAAGACCACCCGGTACTCCCCGCCATCGCGCCAGACGGTGACCTCCAGCCGCGTGGACAGGGCATTGGTGACCGACACACCGACCCCGTGCAGGCCCCCCGAGAACGCGTAGGCGCCGCCATCCGCCTTGTTGAATTTCCCGCCCGCATGCAGGCGCGTGAAGACCAGCTCGACGACAGGCGCGTGCTCTTCCGGGTGCTCCCCCACAGGAATGCCGCGTCCGTCGTCCTCGACGGTCACGCTGCCGTCCGCGTGCAGCGTCACCGCCATGCCGC
Organism: Castellaniella sp. UC4447_H14; assembly: GCF_052978285.1. Lineage (NCBI taxonomy): Bacteria > Pseudomonadati > Pseudomonadota > Betaproteobacteria > Burkholderiales > Alcaligenaceae > Castellaniella > Castellaniella sp. UC4447_H14. The sequence continues at coordinate 1,184,439 of NZ_CM129666.1, forward strand.
GCGCAAAGCCCGCCAGCGCCTCGTCGGCCGCGTTATCGATGACTTCCTGGACGATGTGCAGCGGATTGTCGGTGCGCGTATACATCCCCGGACGCTGGCGCACCGGCTCCAGTCCCTTCAGGACACGGATCGAAGATTCGTCGTATGAAGCAATGGTCACTGTAATGCCCGCCGTCGGTACGAAAAAAACGACTATTTTACGGAGTTAATGGTATGCTTATCTGCATCGGGCCAGACGCGCCCCGCGCGCAGCGATCCATCCCCGGCCCGCAGACTTCCATTCTTCGCACTTGCGCCTACCTCTATGAGTGACTCCATCAAGCACGTTAGCGACGCGTCCTTCGAGACCGACGTGCTCAAATCCAATTTGCCAGTCCTGGTCGATTACTGGGCCGAATGGTGCGGCCCCTGTAAAATGATCGCCCCGCTGCTCGAAGAAGCCGCCACCAAATTCCAGGGCCGCGTGACCGTGGCCAAACTCAACGTCGACGAGAATCCCCAAACAGCCGCCAAATACGGCATTCGCGGCATCCCGACGCTGATGCTCTTCAAAAACGGCAAGGTCGACACCACCAAGGTCGGCGCACTCTCGCGTACCCAGCTTCAGGCTTTCCTCGACGAAGCCGTCTGACTTCGCCTTCTTTCCACTCCGATTCCACACGCGCGAGCCCGGCTCCGGGCTCGCCATAGATCCCACGATCCTCTCCTACCCTTTCCCATGCATCTGAACGAACTCAAAGCACTGCACGTCTCGCAGCTGCTCGACATGGCTGCCGAACTCGAAATCGACAACGCCAACCGGCTGCGCAAGCAGGAACTGATGTTTGCCATCATGAAGCGGCGCGCCAAGCAGGGCGAACAGATCTTCGGCGACGGGGTGCTGGAGGTGCTGCCGGACGGCTTCGGGTTCTTGCGTTCGCCTGACACATCCTATCTGGCGAGCACCGACGACATCTATATTTCGCCCTCGCAGATCCGGCGTTTCAACCTGCATACCGGCGACTCGATCGAGGGCGAAGTCCGCGTGCCCAAGGACGGGGAACGCTATTTCGCACTGGTGAAGGTGGACAAGGTCAACAGCGTCCAGCCCGAAGAGATCAAGCACCGCATCATGTTCGAGAACCTGACGCCGCTGCATCCCGACGTGCCGATGGTGCTGGAACGCGACCTGAAGGGCAAGGAAAACATCACCGGCCGCATCATGGACATCTTCGCGCCCATCGGCAAGGGCCAGCGCGCGCTGATCGTGGCCAGCCCGAAATCCGGCAAGACGATCCTCATGCAGCACATCGCCCACGCCATCACCGCGAACTATCCCGACGCCGTGATGATCGTGCTGCTGGTGGACGAGCGGCCCGAGGAAGTGACGGAAATGCAACGCACCGTCCGCGGGGAAGTCGTGGCTTCGACCTTCGACGAGCCGGCCACGCGCCATGTGCAAGTCGCGGAAATGGTTATCGAGAAAGCCAAGCGCCTGGTTGAGTTAAAAAAAGACGTTGTCATCTTGCTGGATTCGATCACGCGCCTGGCACGCGCCTACAACACGGTGGTGCCGGCCTCGGGAAAGGTACTCACCGGTGGCGTGGACGCCAACGCGCTGCAGCGGCCGAAACGATTCTTCGGGGCGGCGCGCAACCTCGAGGAAGGCGGCTCGCTCACGATCATCGGCACGGCCCTGATCGAAACCGGCAGCCGCATGGACGAAGTGATTTATGAGGAATTCAAGGGCACCGGCAATTCCGAAGTGCACCTGGAACGGCGATTGGCCGAGAAACGCATTTATCCGGCCATCAACCTGAACAAATCCGGCACGCGTCGCGAGGAGCTCCTGATCAAGCCTGAGCTTTTACAAAAAGTCTGGGTGCTGCGCAAATTCATCCACGATATGGATGAAGTCGAGGCCATGGAATTCATCCTGGACAAAATCCGGGCCACCAAGAACAACGCCGAATTCTTTGACATGATGAAAAAATAAGCGAGCACTTTTGATGAGTCTATCTTCCGTCGATCAATTCCTGTCCCAAGTCAAGGCACGGGACCCGCACCAGCCCGAATTCATGCAGGCCGTCAGCGAAGTCATGCACAGCCTGTGGCCGTTCATCCAGAAAAATCCGCGCTACGCCAGCCAGGCCTTGCTCGAACGCCTGGTGGAACCGGAACGCGCCATCCAGTTTCGCGTCGCCTGGGCGGATGATGCCGGCCAAATCCGCGTCAACCGCGGCTTTCGCGTGCAGTACAACTCCTCCATCGGCCCCTACAAAGGCGGCATGCGCTTTCACCCGTCGGTGAACCTGTCGATCCTGAAGTTCCTCGGCTTCGAGCAGACCTTCAAGAACGCGCTGACGACCCTGCCCATGGGCGGGGCCAAGGGCGGTTCGGACTTCGACCCCAAGGGGAAGTCGGACGCCGAGGTCATGCGTTTCTGCCAGGCGCTGATGCTGGAACTGCACCGCCACCTGGGCCCGGACACTGACGTCCCGGCAGGCGACATTGGCGTGGGCGGCCGCGAGGTTGGCTTCATGGCCGGCATGATGAAAAAGCTTTCGAACCAGAACGGCTGCGTCTTCACGGGCAAGGGTATCGCCTTCGGCGGCAGCCTGATCCGCCCTGAGGCCACGGGTTACGGCCTGGTGTATTTTGCGGAAGAGATGCTCAAGCAGGCCAACCAGTCGCTTGAGGGCTATACGGTGGCCGTGTCGGGTTCGGGCAACGTGGCGCAGTACACCATCGAAAAGTGCATCCAGTTGGGCGCCAAGGTCATCACGGTTTCGGACTCGCACGGTTGCGTGATCGATCCCGAGGGGTTCACGCCCGAGAAGCTGGCCGTGCTGATGTTCATCAAGAACCAGCAGCGCGGGACGGTCCAGGATTACGCCAAGCAACTGAACCTGACCTATGAAGACGGCAAGCGGCCGTGGCACGTCCCGGTGGACGTGGCTCTGCCCTGCGCCACGCAGAACGAGCTGGAAATCGGCGACGCAAAGACGCTGATCGCCAATGGCGTGCGATGCGTGGCCGAAGGCGCCAACATGCCTTCCACCATCGAAGCGGCCAGCGCCTTCATCGAGGCCGGCGTGCTGTACGCGCCCGGCAAGGCCAGCAACGCCGGCGGCGTGGCCGTCTCGGGCCTGGAAATGGCCCAGGACTCGCAGCGCATCTCCTGGACGCGCGAGCAGGTGGACGAGAAGCTGCACGACATCATGCGCGACATCCACGAAAACTGCGTGAGCCATGGCGCGCAAGGCCGCAAGATCAACTACCTCAACGGTGCCAACATCGCCGGCTTCGTGAAAGTCGCGGATGCCATGCTGGCGCAGGGCGTGTATTGAGCGGTCTTCCCGCTTGGGCAGGCTGCCCAGCCACTAAGCATGGATCTGCATGAACTCACCCCAAAGGTTGGACACCCATCCAACCTTTGGGGTGTTTTTCATGACGTTCACCCGAAAGACCCTGCGGACACTCAGCGTACGTCCGGGACGGGCGAGGCGGCGGCCACCGGGACGTCCCGAACCTTGGGGTCATCCCACGTTCCGGTGATGCGATAGTGGGACGTCATCGCCTTGGCCAACGGCGTCTTCAGTAGCCACTGCGTGATGAAGGCGCCCAACCCGACGATGGGATTGATCGCAATGCCGGCGGCAATCGCCGCGCCGCTCACATCCAGGTTCGGGACCACCACCGCCTGCATGTTCAGGGTCTCGTCCACGATGTTGGTGCTGCCTTCGAGCAGGATGGTGCCCACCGATCCGATCAGCTTGTAATCGTGCACCTGGGCCACCGCGCGATCCAGGCTGACCGAGCCCCGCAATTGGTCAAAGGGCACGCCCTCGTGCAAAAGCCCGGCCAGCCCCCGATCGAGCTTGGTCAGACGGGCGATGGACTGCAGCGACAGGAATTCCAGCAATTTTGCCGTGTGCGAGCCGAGCTTGGGGAAACGCCCCTTGTCCAGCGACACCTTGAGGTCGCCGCGCAGCTTGGCCTTGTCGTGGGACCATGGCAGATCGCGCCACTCGAAGCTGCCCTTCAGATCGCCGGAGCCGCCGACCATCACCCCCTTCCAGCCGGCGTGGTCCATCCACGCCCCCAGGTCTTCGGTCTTGATCGACGCGTTCAGGCTCAACCCGCGATCGGCTCCGCGCAGGCGCCACGTTCCGCTGCCGGCCAGGCGGGTGCGGTCGTCTCCCATCCGCAGGTGGCTCATGTACCACACATGGCGCACGCCATCCCGCTCGCCGTCCAGCGACAAAGCGCCCATCGGGCGGCCGTACAGCCGGAAGTCGTCCGCCTGCAGCACGATTCCCGGGATTTCCAGATCGTCGTCGAAGGCGGCATCTTCGTCGACCTTCGCATCTGGCAACAGCGCGTTGTTGTCTCTGGAATCATCGCCCAGGCTCAGGCGCGCAAAGCGTGCCGACATTTTCCCCTGCACGCGGCCGTTCTGTTCCTGCCACTTGAGCGTCCCAGTGGTCTGGGCCGAACGGACGTTCATCGACCAGCGCTCGTCTGCCGACTTGACGACGCGCACCACGGCATGATCGAGGCGCGTCCCCAGCAGCCGCAACTGATCGGCCTGCGCCGAAAGCAGAGCCAGATCGGGCCACAGCGGGCGCCCGGCCGCATGGGCCGAACGTGTCCGGCCGCGCCGCACAATGGAAAACTCATCCAGGATCCGGTTCCAGAGGTCCAGATCAAACAGCGGATAGGCAATCTCCACCTGAAGGCCAGGCGCCAGGGTCGCCGCCTGGCCGATGCCCACCGCCGCCTGCTGAAAATAGGGACCTTTGCTCACGCTGCGCCGGTGGCTCAGGTCCACGCGCAGGCTGTCACCATAGCGGATCTCCAGCCTGTCGTCGGCGGGATCGGCGTCCGACCACTGCAAGCTCAGTGTGCGCGCCTCGCCCTGCGGCTTGGACAGCGGTGCCGGGAAATCCAGCGCCAGCGCCGACGTGTCCGACTCCAGATTCAGCAGGTAACCCCGTTTCTGGCGCGCCAGCCGGGCCTGATAAGCCAACCCGCCCGTGATCCGTTTCATCCCCGGGACATCCACGAAACGGCCGATCACCGCAGCGCTCATCAGTCCGCGAAACGTCAATCCGGGATCCGCGGGGCGGCCCAGGTCGCCGAGCACATGGACGGCGCCGCCCAGGAAGCGTCCCTTCAACGGCTGGACGATACGCACGCCCGTCTCGGTGAAGTGAATCTGGCCCTCCAGATCCTGGAATGCGGGCGCCTGCGGCAAGAACTGCAGGCTGGTCTGATGGACGTCCACGCGCCCCTGGACCTGCGTGTCATGGCTGTGCAGCAGCGGGACGGTGATCGCCAGAGGCACCTGCCAGTCGCCCGTCACTTTCGCCTCGTCGAAGAGGCCATTGAGCATCGTCCCCAGTGGCGAACGCTGGATCAGCGCCAGGTAAGCCGCCGCAGGCGCCGTCGTCTGTCCCGAAACCGACAGCACCGGTTCGTGTTCCATATCCGGAATGCGCGCCTGCAACGTGTGCATGGCAATGGACTGCTCGTCCGAAGATGCCATGCTGGCCTGGTCCGCTTGCAGGCTCAGGTCCATGCGATGCAGATCGACCCGGCCGGCCGGTACCTGCAGCAATGGCCAGGACTGCTTCAGCGAACTGTCCGGCACGAAGTCGATGCGCGCCCCGCGGAAGCCGCCGGTGACCCTGAAATCCCCCGCCTGGGGGTGCTCGCCGAACGGAAATTGCGCCAGATCGCCCTTGAGCAGCCACCGGGCATCGACCACCTCGCCCGACTGCAGACCGGTTGCCAGCCACTCTCTGGTGTCCGCGTCCACCACGAGTGGCAGATAGCGGTGGATCGCGCCCAGCCGCGCTCGCGTGATCGTGCCGCTGAGGTCCGCCACGCCGGGACCTTCATTGCCCTGCCACGTTCCCTGGAACCGCAGGTCGGCGTCGGCATTCTCCCAGCGGGCGTGATCGAGCTGCAACTGCCAATGGGCCGCATGCCGCAGCCGGCCGCTCGCCGACAGGGTGCCGAGATTGAGCACCGAAGCGAACCATTGAGGCTGAAAGAGCTGGGTGCCCTGGGCGCGCGCCTGGAAGGAGAGCCCGTCCGCCTGACCGGATGTCGCGCCTCCGGATGGTGTGCCTTCGGACGCCGCAACGCCGCGCGCCGACTCGACCGGCGGTCCCGCACCGGGTGACTGACCGGCCGCTGCCAGCCCCGACCGGGCCTGTCCCGCCATGGACTGCCACTGTGTCCAGCTTCCCTGAACCCAGGCCGCCGCCTCGGGGACGCGCACATTGGCGTTGTGCGCCCCCGCCCAATCCAGCGATCGGATGCGCGCCTGCACCGTGAGCCGGGGAGTGCCCGCCGACATTTCGGCCCACGCCTGCAGGTCCAGCATCCCCTGGCGCCACTCGGCCGGCATCGGCGGTACCCACGGCTGCCAGGCAAGCGGTTTGATCTGCGAAGCCTGCAGCCAGACCCGCCCGTGCGGGGGCCAACGCCCCTGCATCAGCACGGCCGCGTCATCCAGCACGGCACGCAGGCGCACATGCGCGCCGCCCGCTGCCTCTGCCCGCGCCGAAGCCTGCAGGCTGGCGCCGCTGGCCGTGTCATGCCGCCAGACGGCATTGAGCTGATCAAATGACAGAACAGGCGCATCCCCGTCGCGCCAATGCAGCGTCACGTCGCGAAAAGCAATCAACGGTTGGGACAGCACCCACTGCAACCAGGGCGGCACGGCGGCTGGCGCTTCGCCGCCCGGCGTGAACGACAGTCCCAGGAGGCTCACGCGGCCGTCCGGCAGCCGGGAGACATCCAGCGCCATCCCGCTGGCCTGAAGTCTCAACAGTCCCTGGTGACCGGGCAACAGGGCCCGCCAGTTCAGGCGGGCCTGCACGGCCGGCACGCTCAGGAGTTCGTTGCCGCGCGCATCGCGCAAGCGGAGCCCCTGCACGCTGAGGGCGGGATCCCAACCGTGCCATTCGGCATGCAGCGGCCCCAGCTCGACCTGTACGCCCAGCGCCTCGGCCACGCGCTGCGCAATCTGCGGACGCCAGTGATCGACCTGCGGCAAAACGGCATAACGCAGTGTCAGCAGTCCGAGACCCAGCCCGAAATACAGGCAGGCCACAAGGACCAGGAGCCCGCGAACCCAGGGGGCAAAACGGCTTGAAATCAATTGGCGCATGCCGTTGTTTGAAGTATGTTAGAACCCCTTGCGAGTTCGGCCCGCGCCGGCCCGCCCAATTGAATCACGGGCAGTTCCCATGTCTGACGCCATTATATTAAAGCCGGCCCTGCAGTGGTCCGGGGTGCTGCGCCGGTTCCTGCTGGCCCATCCCGAGCAGGAGGGCCGGCTGGTGGCCGATGCCGCGCAGGCCGTCACGCGCAGGACCTTGCTGGACTGGTATCAGGAGCTGACCCCGGCGGACGGCGACCAGCCGATTCCCCCCGATGTGCTGAAGGCCGCCCTGCGCAGGGTGCGAGGGCGGGTGTTTGCCACGCTCATGGTACGCGACATCGCCGGGCTGGCCTCACTGCAGGAAGTCGTGACCGCCATGACGCAGCTTGCCGATCTGGCGATCGGCCAGGCCTACGCCTGTGCGATGCATGCGCTATCGGAAGTCCACGGAACGCCGCGCCACCCGGATACCGGCGCGCCGCAAGACATGCTGATCCTGGGCATGGGGAAGCTGGGCGGAAAGGAGCTGAATGTTTCGTCGGACATCGACCTCATCATGCTGTACGAGGAGGAAGGCGAAACGGACGGGCGGCGGCGCATCAGCTACCACGAGTTCTACGGCAAGGTCTGCCGGCTGCTGTCCACCCTGCTGTCCGAGCAGGACGCCAACGGCTATGTCTTTCGTACCGACCTGCGGCTGCGGCCGGACGGCGACAGCGGCCCGCTGGCGTGGAGCCTGGCGGCGCTCGAGAACTACCTGGTGGCCCAGGGCCGGGAATGGGAACGCTATGCCTGGCTGAAAGCACGGCTCATCCCCTGCCCGCTGTTCGATACGGCCTGCTTCGATACGCTGGCCCATGAGATCGAGTCGCTGCGCGTTCCCTTCGTGTACCGCAAATATTTCGACTTCGACGCACTGGCGGCTTTGCGCGGGCTGCGCGAACGCATTCGCACGGACTGGCAGCGCCGGGCGCTGGCCCGCAATGGGGTCGACACGCGTCACAACATCAAGCTGGGGGAAGGCGGCATCCGCGAGATCGAATTCGTCATCCAGCTCAACCAGCTCATCCGGGGAGGTCGCCAGCCGTCGCTGCAACAGCGCAACCTGCTCGCCGCCCTGCATCGGCAGCGCGGTGCCGGCATCCTGGGCGAGGCCGAGGCCAATGGACTGGAGGCTGCCTACATCTTCCTGCGCCGGCTCGAACACCGCCTGCAATATCGGGAGGACGAACAGACCCATCTGCTGCCGCGCACTGCGGATGGAGTGGCCATTCTGGCGCAGGCCATGGGCTACACCGACACGGCCTCGTTTTCGGCGGATCTGGAACGCCACCGCGCCTTCGTGGCCCAATGCTTCCGGGACGCCTTTCGCATTGCCGGCATGGGTGGCGAAGAAGAATCCCCGCACAGCGCCGCCTCGCAACCAGCGGGTCCCGCGCCGCTGTCGGATGTCCAGGCCACCGAGCTGCAAGCGCGCATCGACACGCTGCTGGATAGCCATCGCGTTCTCAGCCTGCCGCTCACCAGTCAAAAGCGCGTTCACGCGCTCATGCCCGGCCTGCTCCAGGCGGCCATGCGCACCGCCGCCCCCGCCGAAACCCTGCAGCGTCTGCTCAACCTGGTCGAACACATCGCCCAGCGCAGCGCCTATCTGGCGTTGCTGGCCGAATATCCCGAGACCCTGGCCCGGATCGCCCGCATCGTCAGCGCCAGCCCCTGGGCCTCGCAGTACCTGACGCGTTATCCGCTGCTGCTCGACAGCCTGATCGAATGGCGCAGTCTCATGCAGGCGCCGGATTTTCCGGCGCTGGCCGAGCAGCTTCGCTCCGACCTGGACGCGTGCGTGCTGCCCGACGGCCAGCCGGACGTGGAGCAGCAGATGAACCTGATGCGCGACGTGCAGCACCAGGTGACCTTCCAGCTGCTCGCGCAAGACCTGGAAAACGTGATCAGCGTGGAGGGGCTGGCCGACCACCTGTCCGCGCTGGCCGATCTGCTGCTCGCCGAGACCATCCGCCACGTCTGGCCCCAAGTGCTGCCGCGTGATCAGCGGGCGGATCCCCCGGCGCCGCGCTTCGCGATCATTGCTTATGGCAAGCTGGGCGGCAAGGAACTGGGCTACGCCTCCGACCTGGATCTGGTGTTCCTGTACGACGACCCCGACCAGGAGGCCGGGGAGCGCTACGCGAAGCTGGGGCGGCGCGTCGCTTCGTGGCTGTCCACCATGACCTCGTCGGGACGCCTCTACGAAATTGACCTGCGGCTACGCCCCGACGGGGATGCCGGCCTGCTCGCCGTCCCGATTTCGGCCTTCGAACGCTACCAGACCACGCAGGCCTGGTCCTGGGAACACCAGGCGCTCACCCGGGCGCGTTTCGTAGCGGGCGATGCCGACATCGGCCAGCGCTTCGAGGACATCCGCCGGCGCATCCTGCTATTGCCGCGCAACGCGGCGGCACTGCGCAGCGACGTCCGCACCATGCGCGACAAAATCTCGCAAGGCCACCCCAACCGCGGTGCCGACTTTGACCTGAAACACGACCGGGGCGGCATGGTGGACATCGAATTCATCACTCAATTCCTGGTACTGATCCATTCGGGCGCGCACGCGGAGCTTCTGGGCAACCTGGGCAACATCGCGCTGCTGGGGCTGGCGGGGCGCGCCGGGCTGATCCCGGGCCCCCTCGCGACCGAGGTGGCCGACGCTTACCGCATCTTCCGCCGCCGGCAGCACGCCCTGCGCCTGCAGGGTGCCGACAAGGCCCGCGTACCCGCCGCCGAACTCACCCGGGAGCGCGCCGCCGTGCGCAGCCTCTGGCAACAGGTACTGGGCGATGACTAGAATGGGGCCGACGGCACGGCCGGCCCGCTGGGCGCTGCCCCTCCCGGCATGAAAAAGGCCTTCACGAACGGACGCCCGCGAAGGCCTTTCTTCAACACCGACGCCCGCCCCGAGCGGGCGGGTCACTACTGCAGCGTACGTTCGAACACGAACTTTTCGCCGTCCCAGTCCACAGGAATCACGTCCCGGGGCCCGAACTTGCCTTCCAGGATAAGCCGCGCGACCGGATTCTCCACAAACTGCTGGATCGCCCGCTTCAGCGGCCGGGCGCCAAAGACCGGGTCGTAGCCGACACGGGCCAGTTCCTGGATCGCAGCATCGGTGACTTCCAGCCGCATGTCCTGCTGCGCCACGCGTTCGGCCAGGCGCTGGAGCTGAATGCGTGCGATGGGCTCGATGTGCGAAGCGTCCAGGCCATGGAACACCACGATCTCGTCGATACGGTTCAGGAACTCTGGCCGGAACGCGGTCTTGAGCTCGTCCCGAATGACTTCCTTCACGACCTCGTACGGCTGGTCCGCCATGTCCTGGATATGCTGCGAACCGATGTTGGAGGTCATGATGACGACAGTATTGCGGAAATCCACCGTGCGCCCCTGGCCATCGGTCAGGCGGCCATCATCCAGCACCTGCAGCAGCACGTTGAAGACGTCCGGATGGGCCTTCTCCACCTCGTCGAGCAGGATCACGCTGTAGGGTTTGCGCCGCACGGCTTCGGTCAGGTAGCCGCCCTCTTCGTAGCCCACATAGCCCGGGGGCGCCCCGATCAGGCGCGCCACGGAATGCTTCTCCATGAACTCGCTCATGTCGATGCGCACCAGGTGGGTGTCCGAATCGAACAGGAATTGCGCCAGGGCCTTGGTCAGCTCCGTCTTGCCCACGCCGGTGGGCCCGAGAAACAGGAACGAGCCGTAGGGCCGATTGGGATCGGCGAGCCCGGCCCGCGACCGGCGAATGGCTTCCGAGACCAGACGCACGGCCTCGTCCTGGCCTACCACACGTTCATGCAGCACGGCTTCCATGCCCAGCAGCTTGGCGCGTTCGCCCTGCATCATGCGCGAAACCGGAATGCCGGTGGCCCGGGAGACGACCTCGGCGATTTCCTCGGCGCCGACCTGCGTACGCAGCAGCCGGGGCTTTTCAGAATCGGCATCCCGATCGGCCGACTCGGCCGCCTTCAGCCGCGCTTCAAGCTCCGGCAGACGGCCATACTGAAGCTCGGCGAGCTTGTCGTACTGACCCTTGCGCTGAAGCTCGGCCATCTCGGCGCGCACGCGTTCGATTTCTTCCTTGACGGCCTGCGAGCCCTGGACCGCAGCCTTTTCAGCCTTCCAGATCTCCTCGTAGTCGTTGTATTCCCGCTGCAGCGAGGCCAGTTCCTCCTCGATCGCCCTCAGGCGCCGTCCCGAGGCCTCGTCGGTATCCTTGCGCACCGCTTCGCGTTCAATCTTCAACTGGATGATGCGGCGGTCCAGCCGGTCCATCACCTCCGGCTTGGAGTCGATCTCCATCCGGATCCGGGCCGCGGCTTCGTCGATCAGGTCGATCGCCTTGTCGGGCAGAAAGCGGTCCGTGATGTACCGATGGGATAATTCGGCCGCGGCGACGATGGCCGGATCGGTGATCTGCACCCCATGGTGCAGTTCGTAGCGCTCCTGCAGCCCGCGCAGAATGGCGATGGTGGATTCGACGTTCGGCTCATCCACCATGACCTTCTGGAAGCGGCGCTCCAGGGCAGCGTCCTTCTCGATGTACTTGCGGTATTCGTCCAGCGTCGTGGCGCCCACGCAATGCAGTTCACCGCGCGACAGCGCGGGCTTGAGCATGTTGCCGGCGTCCATGGCGCCCTCGGCCTTGCCTGCCCCCACCATGGTGTGCAGTTCGTCGATGAAGACGATGGTCTGGCCGGAATCCTGGGACAGTTCCTTCAGCACCGCCTTCAGGCGCTCTTCGAACTCGCCGCGATATTTGGCGCCCGCCAGCAGGCCCGCCAGGTCCAGCGCCAGGATGCGCTTGCCCTTCAGCGTCTCGGGCACTTCGCCGTTGACGATACGCTGTGCCAGGCCTTCCACAATGGCGGTCTTGCCCACGCCCGGCTCGCCGATGAGCACCGGGTTGTTTTTCGTGCGCCGCTGCAGGATCTGGATGGTGCGGCGAATCTCGTCGTCACGCCCGATCACCGGGTCCAGTTTGCCCTCCCGCGCGCGCGCCGTCAGGTCCAGGGTGTACTTCTTCAGCGCCTGACGATTGTCCTCGCCCTCGGCACTGGCAACCGTCGCGCCGCCGCGCACCGATTCTATGGCCGCCTCCAGCGCCTTGCGCTGCAAGCCGGCTTCGCGCAAGGCACGCCCCGCTGCGCCTTTGTCGTCGGCCAGCGCCAGCAGATAGAGTTCGCTGGCGATGAAGTCATCGCCGCGCTGGCCCGCTTCCTTGTCGGTGCGTGCCAACGCTGCCTGCAGTTCACGCCCGATCTGGACGTTGCCCTCGGCGCCCTGCACGGTCGGCAGCGCGTTGAGCTGGCGTTCGAGCTCGCCCTGGAGCCGCTGCACCGCCACGCCCGCCTGAGCGAGCAGGCTCGAGGTGCCGCTCTCGGGGTCGGCGAGCAGCGCCGAGAGCAAGTGCACGTTTTCGATGTAAGGATGATCATGACGCACGGCCAGACTTTGGGCGTCGGCCAGCGCCTGCTGAAACTTCGTCGTCAGTTTGTCTAATCGCATGGTGGGCGGTTCCCGAAATGGGTGGGGGCGATACGCCCCGATATCCCGTACATGCGGCCGGCGCGGCGGATTTTCAAGACTCCGCCGCCTTACTTCAGGCCATCAGGCCGACCTGGCGCAGCCAGCACCGCGACAGGTTTTCCGCCAGCAGATTCACGGACGGGTGCGCACCGGACTCCCAGTTGTTCCAGCAGACATAGGGAACCCGCCCCGATGGCAGACCGTAATGCCGGTAGACCTCGGGCATGATAGGCACATGGTCGCCATACCAGCACAGGCTCGCCGGGTGGCTCAAGGACTTCAGAGTGGCGCGCAACCGGGCCGCCATGCGATCGGCATTGCGCAGGTGGCGCAGATAAACGGTCAGGTCTTCGCATCCGGGAGGCGGTGGCTGAACGTACAAACCATTCAGATCGTCCGGCCGTACCGATTCCAGATGCAGAGGGCCGTGGTTTTCCATAGTGATCGCCATCACGAACAGCGGCTGGTCCGACTGCCGCAGCAGGCGGCTGACCTCGTCGGCCACCGCCGCATCATCCATATACGGCCCTGCCGGATGCCGACCCTCAAATGCGTGAATGTCCAGAAAGGCATCAAATCCCAGATGCGGATAGACACGGTCGCGCTGATAGAACGTGGCGGGATAAGGATGCACGCACACCGTGCGATAACCTCGGCGCTTCAGCCAGGAGGCCAATGAGGCCAGCCGCCATCCGGCGGCCAGCGCCCGATAGGGATTGAAGCGGTGCACCCCCAGCCGCTCAACGCCGATCCCGGAGAGAAAAGCGAATTCCGTGCGGATGGTGTTGGCGCCCCACGCCGGTACCGTCAGATCGCCCCACAATGGCGCATCGGCTTGCAGGCGGTCGAATTCGGCCAGCACATCCGGCCGGATACCAGAGCATAGGCGCCGCGGATCGAAAAAGGATTCGCTCTGGATGGCGACCAGGTGCGGGAGCCCGGTTGCGCGCACGCTGACGCCGCCCGGCGGCATGGCCCCATGGCGACCGCCCGACAATGCATCACCCAAGCTCGCCCACGCCCGATTCCGCGCTGCAAAATCAAAGGGTGAGGCGATCACCGGCCGATGGCTGGCCGCGCGGGCATACTGCCAAAGGCAGGCCAGAAAGCCGAGTTTCGCCAGATCGGCGCCGGGGTGATAAGTGACTGGGGCAAGCTTGAGCGATCCACGCCACAGCAGGAACATGCCGGCCGTTGCCACGGCACATATCCCGCCCAGATGGCCATACAGCCTCCAGCGATCATCGAGGCTTTCCTCGGCCGTCAGGCCAACCGCCACCGCCAGCAGTACACCCACGGCCGCAGCGGAAAATTTCGCCCAGCCCAGGAATGGAATATAGAGGCGCGGGTGACGGATGGCATCCGTAAAATATTCGTAGTCGTGGAACACGAACGGTTCACGCAAAGACCTGTATTTGGCATTGTTGACCTGTACCAGCACCATCCAGAGTGCGGACACCAGCGCCGCAGCGAACCACGGCCGCCCCAATAGCAGGGCGAGCACGGCATGCGCCACACACCACAGGCCGGCATGAACCGCCCAGGCCGCCCATGGCCGCACCCACGGAGGTCGCGGCACCATCAGACGCTCGATCCCCACGGAGAGCGCCAAACCCGACAGCGTAGCCGCCACCATCGACGTCAAGTCCGGATCAAGCCCCATAACCCATCCAGCGCACGATGCGATGCGACACGGCCGCCGGCAGTACGGCCAGCCACCAGGCACCCCAGTTCAGAGGAAATGGGAAACTGATGCGAGCCCGGTCGCGCGCCAGGCCACGGCGAATCGAGCGGGCCGCGCGCTCAGGGGACCACAGCCACGGTTTGGGGCCCGGCATAACGTTGCACATGGCGGATTCAACGTAGCCGGGCATGATGACATTGACGCGGATGCCTTCGGGGGCCAGCCAGCCGCGGAGGGCTTCCCCGTAGGCCTTGATACCGGCCTTGCTGGCACAATAGGATGGCGTGACCGGGAGGCCGAAGTACCCAGCCAGGGAACTCACGAACGCGATCTGCCCCCTACCCTGCGCCCGCATGGCCGGCAGCACCGCGTTGGCGACCCGGACAGACGCCTTCAGGTTCACGTCCAGCAACGCTTCGACCTCGTCCCAGGGCTCCGGCGCGCCGTCCGGCCCCACGTGTGTGTTCATCCCGGCGTTGACGATCACCAGATCCAGCGCGCCCAGGCCGGTCAACCAGTCCTGCAAGGCCTGGCCATCACGGACATCCTGGCAATACTGCTGGACTGTGGCTCCCTGGGCCGCACAAGCGCCGGCCACCTGCGCCAGGACGTCCGGGCGGCGGCCATGCAAGACCAGGGTCACGCCGGGCGCTGCGTAGGCATGCGCGAGCGCCGCGCCTATCGCGCCGGTGGCGCCCGTGATCAGGACTCTTCGCATCAATCGTCCAGCAAGCGCGGCAAACTGTTCTGTACCGCCAGGGCAATCCCCATGGCACCATAAAGCCCCCCGTTTACCGTCGCCTGCGCGAGAACCCGCTGGCGCAGGCGGCGAAACCGCTGCATATCCGGTGGCATGCAGCGCGTCCAGAAGGTGTCCAGATCGCCGTCGTGCACGAGCCCCGGCTGCGCGTACAGTGCCTGACCCAATACCATCAGAGGCAAACCCGCTTCCAGCGCCAATGACCCAACCGTGCTGTTGACGGTCACGACCCCCGCAGCCTGGCGCAACAGTCGGGGCAGTTGACCCGTTTCCATATAAAACACACGGTCCTTCACGCCATATCGTTCAACCAGGTGCCGCAATGCCCGGCCATGGTGGGCCAGCCCCGGATCGAGCGGGTGGTTTTTGACCACCAGCGCCGCATCGGCCGGCGCGTGCTTCGCGAAGGATCCCACCACACCCTGCATCAATTCCCGCATGTCGCTGAAAGGCGAATGCTGCCGGATCTGGCTGTCCCCGTCCAACTGCAGCGGCAGCACAAAAAACCGCTGACGGCGCAGCAACAGAGATTTCAAGAGCCGATCGTCGCGCTTGCGATACCACCGCAGCGCCGGAAGGCGCCACGCGTAGCCCAGATATTCCAGCGGCGCAACGTAGCGCGCGTGATTTCGGTAATACGGAAACAGCACAGGATTCGCCACCCCGGCGGTGTGATAGGCCACGTCATGCACCGCCCGACGCCAGAAAGGCGATTTGAAAGCGGTCGGCTTGCCCGGCGGCTCAAAGTCCGGGGCCGCATCCCGCCGCAACATCGTCATCAGCGGCGAATGCGCATTGACCCCGCCTCGTTCCAGCGTGATGCGATACGGACGAAAATAACCTTCCTCGAACACATGCACGCGCAAATGCAATTGCTCGGCCACCATGATCGCTGGCTGGTGGACGGGCCGGCAGTCGCCGAATAGCACAACGTCAGTCACCCGCCACTGGCGGAACCGACGCTCATAGAACTCCGGCAGCTGCGCCAGCCGCCCGCGAAAGGAAACAGCATTGCCCAAGCGCCAGTACAGCGCATCGCCGGCGGTGAAGTTCACGCGGCAGACGGAATGCCCCGCCTGGCGCAATGCCATCGCCAGTTCCCGGAAAAAGGGTGAACAAGGCCCCTGTAAAAACAAGAAAGAACGGCGCATTCCGTCAGAATTCAGAAAAATGGATCAAACCGCGGTACGCCATGATTGCCATAGTGCCCGCAGCTTGCGCCCATTGCGCGCCCACAAGCCGCGATTCAGCAGGTTCAAGGTGCCATCGCGCTCACGCTGATCGCGTTCCTCGACCAGGCGATGCAAGACCGCTTCGCAGGTGGTGTAACCCTTCAGCAGAGGGTCCCAATAGATCGGATATTCCAAAAGCGCCCCTGCGATCAGCTCCGCCAGGCTGAGCCGCCGGTGGCGGCGCCCAAACGCCGCACCGCCCTTCGCTCGATCCGTGGTGAGCCCCCAGCCCGCATAAAAGGGCTGTCCATAGGTCACCACCCGCTTGTTACGCAACAGCGCGTCAAAGCCCGTGAGCGACGTCATGGTGTGCACCACATCGCATGCCTCGATGCAGCTAATGACGGAACAGCGAGTTTCCACATGGTCGGCATAGCGCCGCGCCTCGTCGAACCTCACCGTTCCGCGGCGATTGCCGCAGGCCACATCGGGGTGGGGTTTATAGACGATATAGGCGCCCGGGTGCGCCTGGCGCGCGGCTTGCAGCAGGCCCAGATTGGTACGGACATCCGTGCAACCAAAGCGGATCGATGCATCGTCCTCGACCTGACCGGGCACCAGGATTACCTTGCGTCCTCGCGGCTGCCAGTCCACGGCGGCTCGGGGTTCCAGATTGTATTTGGTGATGCCGTGCGCCACGATGAATTCACGCACGGATTCCGCACGCTGAAGTTCACCCACCGACCAGACACGCTGGTTCAACAGATTCTCCAGATCCGAAGGTCCGGTGGGGTCAAAATACAGGCCCGTTTCGTCCAGCACCAGCGACTGCGGCGGAATCATGTCCGACCCCAACCCCACCGAGCGCACGAAACCATCTTCGAGACGGACCAGACGGGCGCCCCGCGCAGCCGCCAGTTCCGCTAGCCCGACAGGTGGCTGGCGGCCCCAAAATGCAAGCGAATCTCCGCAGGCTATGTCGAGTTGAGCAGCCCGCCGGCTGTTCCGCACAAACCGCACCGACCCGTCATAGCAAGACAATAGCGGTTTCAAATGGGCCGCCTTCCAGTGGCGAAATCCGATACAGATGATCCTGCCGCCATGGCGCCGATGCTTGCGCTTTTGCAGGATCAGCCAGCCAATCACATCGAATATCGTGCCTGGCCGATGAGTCAGCGGGTTCAAATAGCGGGTGTAATGAAAATAGGCAGCCGCAAACAGCTCGTCGACCGAGCGGCGGCGCGTGCGCCGGGGGCAGGACTGACGATCGTCCGTCACCCCCCAACCGGCATACCAGGGAATGCCGAATACCGACACCGGCTTGCCAACCAGCAGCGCCTCGAAACCCATGGTGGACGACACTACATACACACGGTCCATCTGCCGCATGAGATCAATCGGATTGACGGGATCACGCAGCAAGACGGTACGACTGTCCGGCGCAACGGCCGACAGATACCCCCGTTTGGCGCCGGACGAGACTTCCGGGTGCGTCTTGACGTAGATTGTGGCGTCGGGATTTTCGCGCCGCGCGGCAGTAAGCATCGCTCGAAAGGTATGCGCCGATGCCGCGCCCAGCGAAACGCTGACATCCCCGACCGTCTGATCAACGACCAGCACGCGAGATACATCGTCTGGACACACCGTGCCGGCCGACAGATCCGGCGCGTGATTGTATTTACTGAGGGCATGTTCCTGTATCAACGAGCGAGCCCGCACCACCTGTTCGTGCAACCCTTGCAACACATCCTGGTCGGACTGCAGCAGGTTCTCCAGCGCGGATGGTCGGGTACTATCGTAGTAAATACCTCGGTCATCAACGATCAGAGATAACTGCGGAGACGCGCAGCCTGCGCCATAAGAGCGCAGAAAGCCGTCTTCCAGGCGAAGGAAGGGCAGATTTCGCTCGCGTGCGTATTGCAGAGCTCGCTGGGTATTCGGTTTGGAACCCCACCCCGCCACCCCGTCAACGCCCGAATGCCGCAGCCCGCCACTCAACTGCACAAAAGAATCTTGCAGCAGCCATTCTGCAGGGCGATTGCAAAGGACGCCGTTGGAAAAAACGCCGATAGTGCGCACAAAATGAGCGGCTGGGGCCCCCACCGGATGTATCAAAGCCTGTGGCCAGGAGTAGACCGCACCTCAGGCCCAGCGGCCCCCATCATGCCCCCATACCGCCCCGACTGACGAGCACGGTCGGTGGCGGCGGCCCCACTCCTTTCTCTTAAAAGTCCGTCTTTTACAATCCTATCGACGAGCATACCAGTGCTATTTGAACCAAAATCGTTCACTATCTCCCGAAATCTTTTCAAGTACATTCCGTCAATACCATGACCATATTGATGGGCAATCACATCCCTCAACTGCTCGCTGCAAAAGGCTACAGGACCGAACACGTTCTCCCTATTGAGCATAAGCTCCCCGCCATACCTTTCCATACATTGATCCTTCTCCTTCCACCAAAAAGCCACCGCGCAACCTCTATTAAATGCATCGTATGCTATCGATGAATAGTCCGTTATCAGCAGCGACGAGCTGCGCAAGCCATCCTCGTATGATAGATCTGTCAAGTAAGGAGAAAGCTGGGTGCCGTAAAGAGCTCCTCTAATCAAAGGATGTGGCAATAGGATTACCTGCACCTTTAGATCGTCGGGCACAGATTCTACGATCTCCATGCACATCTGGAAATAGCTTGACCTTGTGACGTCCAACGCTATAAGGTTGTAGTCCCATGGGCGCCACGTTGGCATAATCATAATTTTATTGTGTTGCTGGAATCTCGTTCTACGGTCAAACTTGGGCAGACCAGTTACATAGATATTTTTCTCCAGAAACCCGGCATGCAACCGGAATTGCTCGGCTTCCAATTGAGATGAGACGACCACTTTCGCGTTGTCAGGAAATATCTTGCCAGCGCGAAAATTTTTCCTTTCCTTGGCTCCTAGGGAAACCATGTATGAAACTCCGTGTTGGAGAAATACAAAATCGAACTGGCGGCGGGCCAGTTTTTCGAGGGCGAAAGGACTCGCAATCCTTAAGTCAATGGCATGGGCGGGTGATTCTGTGGCGATGAAAGTCTTACTTAGAAAAAAAGCGAGGTAATGCTTAAGACTCCCCTTGAGGATTATTTGATCTCTATATTTGTCATCAATGTCCAACGAGGCCATCGCCTCCCCAGACAATATGAATCTCACCTCCTGATATCCGCAGTCAACGAGCCTTTCGAATAACATGGAGGCGCCTTCCTCGTACTTACTAGACTTCTTCTCATATAGCAGAACAGGTCTAAGGCGCCGTGGAAGAAACCAGAGAAGAGACGACAGCACCCATGCCAGCATGATCTTGGCTTGATAAAGTCCTTTATCAGATATGACCGTTTCACGAATGGTCAAAAAGCTATTTCCATTGCCCCCCATCCTGATATATGCGGATCGATGGCCATCCAAAAATATCATTTTGCTATTGAGATATCTCTGACGGCCAAACCCGAACGTCTTATATCTGATGGGCCTTCTAAAATCGAGACCACCCGAAAGGCTGCGCAAGAACAGACCGCTGTGTATCTCCGTGAACGCTGAGGGATCCAGCCTGAATCCGTACAGCACGAAGAGAAAGCCGAAATGGAATACCCGAAAGGTCAGCATGAAGGAGATCTTCACCTTGATCTCCCTTTTCGAGGCAAATACCTGGAAGGATTTATTATCGAACGAACTGTGTTTAACTAGTCCCAGACACAAGCAGGAAAGCCAAAAGTCCTTGCGACTCTTTTTTATTCTGATAATAGAATTATGTATCCGAAATCTTTTGCTATATACGCTTTTCATCTTCCACCGCTTGTATAATTGCGCAGTTTTACAGAATTGATCGCATTAACCGACATGAGAGGCGTGAATCGGGCTTCTCGGAAAATCAAATTTCTACGATGACGGTCCTCGCAGCGTGGAAGTCTGCATCTCTAATCTTCGCTAACAAGATCACTCCGAAACCTCTTCTCATACAGTTGTTGAATCTGCACGGATCTCTTGGCATTGTTCCGTAGCCACATTTTTTTACCGAGGTCCACAGCTTTAGCTGGAACTCCGGCCATGAGACTAAACCGTCCGCAAGATCTCGTAATGACAGCCCCGAACGCGACAATCGAGCAAGCCCCAATTCTTACTCCTTTCAGGATGGCCGCCCGTTGGGCGATCCAGACATAGGGCTCAATAATGACCGGTCGAACCGCCTTGTTCATTTGCTGTCGGCTCTCTAGGTCTATGACGAGATGGCCGTCCGCCGGGCGAATTACCAGCTCAGGCCCAATTAAACAATGGTCTCCGACGATCAGCCCATTTCCCGAGACACCAGAATTGAACCCAGTGCTCCAGCTCGAAGATGCCGTAACTGAGACACCGTTCCCTACTATCACGAAATCCTTGGCGCCTAGCAATACCGCAGTCACGCCATTCAACGCGGCGTCTGCCCCAATATAAGAAAATTGGCCTTCTGACTTGAACGAAATCCTGCTGTTCTTTATTGCCGCACCGGTCCTTATGATCACCCTGCAATTCACTGCCTTATTCGTGAATATGATCTTCAGCCCTTCCGGAGGTTTGCCATCCTCCATATATATGCGATTCGACGCATCACCTACTATGCCGATATCACCGGGAGTATATTCAGACAGCTTTTCTGTGAACGTGAGAAAATCAGCAACGCAAAATTCGACGGCTTCTTGAGTAAGCTTATCGAAGGAATACGGCTTGAGCATCATATTTCTGTAGCGAAAATCAGTGAGTGTGTACGAAGAAATTCCCGCCAGAACCCGACGGTATTCCTTTAGCTGCGATCGACATATCTGTCGCGGTTCAGATACCTAGCTGCACGGAAAGCCATAGTATTCCGCGATAAACCTGTCAAACGACGCCTCGTAGCCGGGCACGTTGTCTATATCACTGACGTCATTTGCGCAAAAGGAGTGCGGTGCCGCTCCGTTCTTTTGCGCCATAATAAGGTTTTCGTAGTACCGTGAAGCCGTAGGGGAAGCGATATTGAAATAGTGACACACGTCCCGTCCCAGGCACGCCATCCCCTCCAAATACATGAGCCATGGGACCAGGAACGTGGCAACATTCAGGTCACCATCACTTCGAAATCTGCTTGGCTGAAAGCGAATTATTTCGTCTTCAAAATAGCTCCAGGCCAAGCGATAGGCAGACTTCCGCAGAGGCACATAAGTGTGTACCAGGGGAACGTCCACCGACACTCCGTAGCGTTGCTGTAGAAGGCGGGAGCTGGTGAGGGACGCGACAAGTGTCGCCGTCCTGATTCCTCGGTTCACCAGCTTGGAGATGCGCTTTCCAGACGGAAACAGCATTGCAAGGCCATTCGAAGAGAAAAAATGGCCCTTTGCAAGCGCCCGGGCGGCAAAAACGTCATCGTTAAAATAAATGAAATTTTCTGACAGCCCAGTGATTTTATGGAGATTCGCCTCTATTACGTGCGAGTTGAACGTTGGGAGATACCGGGACGATATAAACTCATCATGAGCCACAAACTTGATCCTGTCGTCGACGTGGTCCCAGTTTGGTCGCTGTCCGTCGGTGACGATGTATACCGATCCTATCCATGGCATATTGGTGAGAACGCTATGGACGGAATACGTCAATTCGTTATGATTTCTAAATCGCGCCCGGCTACGTGCATACAGGCTCTCCACTTTGCCGGAGGACAGGAGGAAGTTTTGCCTTTTCTGTTCCCAGCATGGGTCACTACAGTCGACCCAGGTGAAGACAGCGTCTACAGGGACGTCGTTGGGGATCAGCCCCTCCAAGAGGCTATTGGATGAGATCAGCGTTTCTTCGGTATACGCGTCACATCCTATTTCGTTATAAACAGGAGGGTTCCTCTTCATCAGTAGATCGCGGAAGAAAAGCTCGGGGTCACGGACTAGTTTCTTGAGCTTTCGGTGGGCGTTTCTCGTCATATGATTTTTGATTTGCCGGATCGCTATGAGAATGATTGGATTGGAAAATCCGCAGAGACCGATTTCGTCTATCCCTGCTGGTAGGCCCTAACCCCGGCTTTTACTTCCTCATAGAGATGGATCTGTCCCGCTTGGACCACCAACACCAAATCGCAAAGGGAAGCTACATCCCCCATGTTATGCGACACCAGCAGTACATTGGCTTTCCCGATCTTCTCGTGTAGTGCGGCCTTCGCCCTCTTCTTGAAATGTGCGTCGCCGACCGACATTGCCTCGTCGATCAGGTAATAATCGAAATCAAACGCCAGGCTCAGGCCAAAGGCGACCCTGCCTCGCATGCCGGACGAATAGGTCTTGACCGGTTCATCAAAATAGTTGCCGATCTCAGCAAAGGATTCAACGTAATCAACGATTCGCTGCAATGCGGAACCACTTGCCCCTTGAACCCTGGCCACGAACTTCACGTTCTCGCGCCCGGTCAGTGATCCTTGGAAGCCGCCGCTCAAGCCCACAGGCCACGAGATCCGCTGGTCCGTGATGATCTGGCCGCGGTCGGGAACATCGATGCCACCCAACAGCCTCAACAGCGTGCTTTTGCCAGACCCATTCCGGCCCAAGATGGCGACATTGCGCCCTTCTGGGATCGTGAACGACAGATTTTCGAATACACGATATCGTTTTTGTTGGCTTCGATCGCGGTACGACTTGTACAGATTGCGGACTTCAATCATCAGGCCGCCATCATGTGCAGGCGCCGTGCACGATACAGGCCCAGGCCGATAAATACGGTGGCTGCCGCCCAGACAGCGGGGTATACCAAATTGATCTGTGCGATGACTGGGTATGCGGTGCTGGTATCGATTCTTAGCAACTCGATCACGTGCAGCCAGGGATTCAGAGCCATCCAGTCCAGGACGGGGGACGGCAGATGCCACACAGGAAAGATTGCGCCAGACAGCAGATACAAGGGGAAATACGCAAGCCTGATGATGCTCTTTGATTCCGGCATGACTTCCGCGAGGGCGCAGTAGATCATCCCCAGCCCAAACGCCAGGGCAAGGCCCACCAGCCACGTCAACCCCCATTCCAGGGGTGCATGAATACGCAGGTCATAGCCTCCCCAGAATGCCATGACGAATCCAACCAGGAGCAACACACTGGCAGAGATACAGAAATGCACGACGAAACGGGCAATCCACGCATCGATGACCTGTATCTGGCGGTAGGCGAACAGAGCGCGGTTCGCCTCCAGGGCCTCCATCATGTTCAAAGATATATTCTTGAACATCAGGAAAGGCAGCACGCCCAACAACAGGAAGACCGGTAAATCCATGCCTGGCAACCCCCTGCTTCGGATATAGGCGTAGATCAGCATCATCAGCACCAGATGCAGAAGAGGTTCCAGCAAGGTCCACACACCGCCCAGGCGCCGCGAACTGAATCGCACCTGCATTTCACGCAGCACCATGGCGAAGACCACGGCACGGGTGATGCTGAACGCGGTCCGGGGCGGGATCACAGCCATGGTGTCAGTTCCCCAGGGTGTCCGCGGTCCGGCCCAGAACCAGGACCTGCACAATGGGCGAGATGATCTTTTGCCATTCATACACGCCCGCATTGGTCACGTAGATCGCGTCTTCGGGCTGTACAAGGAACTGCCGCGCCAGAAATAGCGCTGATGGGTCGGCCATGTTCAGGCGGAACACTTGGGCCCGGGGCTTGGCAGGCGCGGCGGCGTCCGACGACGGCTGGGCATCGGCCAAACGAAAAACGAAGACCCCTGTGGCGTCGGACGTGCTATCGCGCAGGCCGCCGACCACACCCAGCGCCTCCAACAGGCTGGGGTTTTGCGATGGGAAATCATGCAGGCCGGGCTTCACCACAGCCCCCATGGCAACGAATCGCTGCCGGTTGCGGTCGAGGATGACTTCCGAGTCCGGGGGGATGATGCGGTTCTGGCCTTCCAGCACGTCCTGGTAGTTGTAGACTTCGGCGTGGTCTCCGGTACGCAAGGTCACGCGCACCAGATAGGGTTCCAGTACAGCACCGCCAGCGCGATTGATGGCGTCCAGCAGCGTGAGCGGGCCGTCCAGCGCGGAGATTCTTCCCGGATTCTTCACGGCCCCCGCGACCAGCACCGCATCCGACCGGTCCCCCGTCAGCGCCACGTGAACCTGGGGATCGACAGCCACGCCCTTCAGCTTGCGGCGGATCAGTTGTTCGGTTTCGTAGGGTGTCAGGCCGGCCACGCGGATATGGCCGACGTACGGCAGCGACAGGCGGCCATCGGCATCGACACGGAGTTGCGGGAAGACGGTGCCGCCGCTGCTCAGCGGGGCAAAAATGGCGCCGTCCGCAGCCGTATCCGCGATCATCAGATGGATGACATCTCCAGCGGCCAGCCGCAGTTGCGGCATGCGTTTTTCCGTCACGGCGGCCACGGGCTCGGCATCCGGCGGGCGCATGTAGGGCGCGATGGTCCGGGCGCTCAGGTCTATCAGCTGGTAAGGCGGCGTGGCATCGGGCGTATCCGGTTCAGCCTGATGCTGGATCTGGCGGATGGATGGGCCCCCGGCCGATAGAAAGGATCCCGCACACCCCGCCAGCACACCACAGAACGCCAGGCACACCAAAAGTCGCAAGGGTTTAATCACGATGGTCCTCGATGCTGGCGATGATGAATCGGGTGATGCCATAGGCCAGCAACAGCACGATCAACAGAGTGAACAGGTTGTACAGACGGCGTGGGTACAGGGCCTCATCGGGCAGGTTGGGCGACACGACCGTCACCAGACTGCGGATTTTCTTGATGGCCTCGATACGGGCGTTTTGGAGCGCGACCACACCCAGCTTGTAGGTCTCCTCGGCGATCTTGCCATCCACCTCCAGCTTGCGGAACTGCGCCGCTACCACATTCAGATTGTTCTGGCCTTGGTCAGACAGCAGCCGCTTGTTTTCGACATCCAGTTGCTGTTCCAGCGCGCGGATCTGGGTCTGCTTGGTGCGCACGGCCGGGGCGTCGGCGGTTAAGCGAGCTTTCAGCGCCTTCAACTCCGCGTGGGCCGTGACCAGTTGGGACTCCAGTTCGCCGATGATGGTGGCACGGTTTTTGGCGGCCTCACCCGCATCCAGGAATTGATTCCGACGCTGGAAATCCAGAATCTGGTCGCGCTGAGCCTCATAATCCCGGTGGGCATGGGCCAGTTCATCTTCGGCGAACTGCACTTGTTCGCGAGCCATGCGGTGCGACAGCTCATTGACGAAAATCTCACTCGTCTTCAGGATGAATTCCAGGCTGCGCTGCGCGAAGGCCGGATCCAGAGCCTCTACAGTCACCGTCAGCAGGCCGGTCTCCTCATCGAACTGGGCGTTCACCAGGCGCTGATAGAACACAAGCTGATCTTCAGTGGTGGCGTCGGACGGCAGCCAATAAAGCGGATCGCGCCAGCGGCCGGCAAAATGGGCAGTCCATTTCAAGCGCGCATTCAGGGCGTCCAGCATGTCCTGGGACCGGATGTACTCGCGCAGATACAAGGTTTCTTCGCGCGACGCCGGGTTGGTGCCCGTCAGCATCATGGCCAGGCCGGGCAGCGCCTGATTGGACTCGCCATTGGTTTGGCGCACGGCCACCTGAGCCTGGCTGACATAGCGGCTGTCGGCTAGCAGAGCGTAATACACGATAGCCAGGACCATGGGAAGGATGACGATGCCCCACAACAGACGCCGTTTGCGGCGCCGTTGGGTGACTTCGGCCTGGATGTCCTCCAATTCCAGGTCGGGCACGGTCCGGTCCGGCTCCGCTGCGACGAAAGCAGTGGATGAGGTAGCGGGGAGGTTAATGTCGGCCATCAAATTTCGGTATTGGAATTCTGGTCTGTTCAGGCGAGCTGTTGAATCAGCCGGATCGTTTCCGTGATCTGGGCCTCGGTATGCTCGCTGCTCAGGAAAAACCGCAGGCGGGCGGCTTTTTCTTCGACGGCGGGATGGATGATGGGCTGCACGTTCACGCCGTGCTCGAACAGGTCATTCGAAAGGCGCACGGCTTTCAGCGAGCTGCCCAGGATGACGGGAATCACCGAGTACCCCTGGGACAGACCGGTATCCAGACCGCCCTGGCGGGCCTGCTGTAAAAAGAACTGGCCCCGCTGCCGCAACCGCGCAACGCGCCCGGGCTCGGCCTGCATCAGCGTCAACGCCGCGAGTGATGCCGCCGCCAGCGGCGGCGCGATGCCCACGCTGTAGACAAATCCCGGGGCGGCGTATTTCAGTTGTTCAACCAAAGCACGCTCGCCCGCGACATAGCCGCCGCAGCCTGACAGCGTCTTCGATAGCGTGCCCATCCAGATATCCACATCCCGGCCGCCCATCCCAAAATGCTCGTGCAGGCCATAGCCTCTTTTGCCGAGCACACCCAGGGCGTGGGCCTCGTCCACCATCAGGAAGGCTTTGTGGCGGCGCTTAGCGTCAATCAGCGCCGGCAGGTCGGGCATGTCGCCGTCCATGCTGTAGATGCCTTCCACTACGATCAGGACGCGTTCGAACTGATTGCGGATATCGCTCAACAAGCGGTTCAGGGCGCCCGCGTCGTTGTGCGGAAAAGAACGACGCGTGGCGCCCGACAACTGAGCCCCCATCAGCACACTGTTGTGGATCAGGCTGTCGTGCACGACCAAGTCCTTCGGACCGAACAGATGACCGATGGTGCTGACGTTGGTGGCATGGCCGCTGACGAAAACCACGCAATCTTCCGTGCCATAGACCCGGGCCAGCGCATGTTCCAGTTCGCGCTGGATGGGGCGTTCGCCCGCCACCAGGCGGCTGGCCGACACGGTGGTGCCGTAGCGGTCGATGGCGTCCTTGGCGGCCTGATTGACCTGCGGATGTCCCGCCAGACCCAGATAGTTGTAGCTGGAGAAATTGATATAGTCGCGCCCACCGATGCGGGTGGTGGCGCCCGCCAGGCCTTCGTGGACCCGGAAAAACGGGTTGTCCAGTCCCAGACGCTGGGACGCGGCCTTGGAGACCAGCATCTTCTCGTAGGCGGGCTGGCGGTCGAATCGCGTCCAGGCGTCAGGAACGGCGCGGGCGGCGCGGCGCCCGACGGGCACCGCGCCGGACGACCCATTGTCTGCGGTCTTCTTGCCCAGGATACGGTCGATGAGCTGAAGCTTGTTCGTCGTGCTGAATTCGGTTTTGCTCATCAGATCAGGGATGTTCCGGTTTTCGCGAGCTGCCGGGTATCGGCCGCCAGATCTTGCAATTCACTGGCGCTCAGACCGGATTCGTGCCGGCCGACCACACTGGCCACCAGATCGGCGGCACTTGACTCAACAGATGCTGAAGGATCGCTGTCGTCGCCAGTCGCATCGTCCGTCAGCCGTTCAATGATGCGGGCCGCTACGCTGGCCACGGTAGGCGCATCGTTCAGCATCATGACGGGAAGCTGGATGCCGAAGCGCTGTTCCAGACCGAGGGCCAGCTCCACCGCCATCAATGAATCCATGCCCAGGTCGTGCAAGGATTTCTGGGCATCGATTCGATCGGGCGCGATGGACAAGGTCTGGGCGACTTCGCCGGTCACCAGCTCCCGCACGATGCGAAGCACGGTTTCCGGGTCCTTGCCGCGAATCAGGGCGCGAATGTCCTGGGTGGCTACATCGACGTCCTGGCGCGTCCGGTTCAGCACGGCAAAACGAGGGCTGTCCGCCGACGGCAGGAGCCGCGACAGCACATTCCAATCGAAATCGGCGACGATCGCGCTGGGCCTGTCCTGTTCCAGAATGCGGCCCAGTTCATCCAGCGCCCTGGCCGCCGACAAGGGCGCCCGGCCCAGGCGCTGTTCCAGGCTATCGCGCACGGCTTCGTGGCGCGTCAGGTAGCCGGCATCACCGATGGGTCCCCACGCGATGCAGGTGGCGGGGAGCCCCTCGCGGCGCCGCAACGCAGCCAGACTTTCCAGACCTGCATTGGCAGCCACATAATTGGCTTGGCCCGGGTTGCCAATGGCCGTCGTGACCGACGCATACAGCACGAAATACCGAACCGGGTCGGCCAACGTGGCCTGATGCAGGTGCCAGGCGCCAGACAGCTTCGTATCCAGCACACCGCGCATGCTGTCGGCATCCAGCCGGCTGACCAGACGGTCGTCGAATATCGCGGCCGCATGCACCACGCCGTGCAGCGGCGGCAGCGTTCGGCGGACCTCGCTGAGCAACGCCCGGACGGCACCGGCATCGCGAACGTCGCAGGCGCGCGCATGGGCCTGGACGCCAAGCGCCTCCAGATTCCGGATGGCATCGGCCGCGCCGGGTGCGTCCAGACCGCGCCGCCCCAGCAGCACCAGATGGCGCACGCCGCGGGCCGCCAGCCAGCGGGCGGTTTCCAGGCCGAATCCCGACAAACCGCCGGTGACCAGCCAGGTGACATCACCCGACAACGCCAGCGGCTGGCTGGTGAGCTCGGGCGGCTCGATCGGCGGCCGGGCGTCGGCCAGCGACACGACGATCTTGCCGATGTGGCGGGCCTGCTGCATGACGCGGAAGGCATCCACCACGCGGTCGGCGGTGAAGCAGCGATACGGCAGCGGCGCCAGAGTGCCGTCGGCAAATAGCGCCATGACCTCGGCAAACAGACGGGCGGCCAGCGCGGGCCGGCCGGTCAGAAGCTGGTCCGCATCGATGCCGAAATAGCTGATGTTGTTGCGCAGCGGCCGCAGGCCGAGTGGCGTATTTTCAAAGAAATCCCGCTTGCCCAATTCCAGGAACCGGCCAAAAGGCTTCAACACGTCCAGGCTGCGGCGCATGGCCTCGCCAGCCAGCGAATTCAACACCACATCCACGCCTTCACCGCCGGTCGCGGCACGGATCTGGTCGTCAAACGCCAGGCTGCGCGAATCAAAGACATGGTCGGCCCCCAGCAGACTGACGAAGTCGCGTTTCTCGTCCGTGCCGGCGGTGGCAAAGATCTCGGCCCCGATGTGACGAGCGAGCTGGATCGCGGCGATGCCCACGCCCCCCGCGCCGCCATGGATCAGCACACGTTCGCCGGGCTGCAAGTCGGCCAGATGCTTCAGCGCGTAGTACACGGTGAAAAACACCGTGGGCACTGTGGCGGCCGCCTCGAAGGACCAGCCTTCCGGCATGCGCGCGACGGCGTCGGCGCGGGTCAGCACATGGCTGGCAAAACAGGAAGAACCGAACCCCATGACCAGGTCGCCCGGAGACAGATCCCGGACGGCCGCGCCCACCCGGCTGACCACTCCGGAGAACTCCAGGCCAAGGCTGGCGCCGGCAAAGCCGCTTTCCACAGCCTCGTCGGGCAACAGGCCCATCAGATACATGACATCACGGAAATTCAGGCCCGTGGCGCGGGTTTGGACTTCGATGGCGTGATCTTCCAGCGGGCGTTGCGCATCCCGCAGCCAGACCAGATTGCGCAGCTTTCCCGGCACATGGAAATCCAGATGGAACCGATCCGCACGCTGGCGTGGCGCCGCCGATGTGCGGCGCTCTTCTTGCATCACGGGAACCTCTCGGCGGCCCGACCGCCACAGGATCTCGTGGGCCCCATCGGGATGGCACAGTTCGCGCATCAGGCGGTCCGCATCCCCATCGCCCAAGTCGACCAGCGTGCAGTTCAATGCCGGCGCCTCGTTCATCAACACGCGGCCGAAACCCCATAATGCGGCCTGTGCGGGACTGGGAGCTGGGCCATCTGCCTGGTCTCCGCCGCCCAGGCCGCCACCCCGCGTAACAATCCAGAGGCGCGGCGGGATTTGCAGCCCCATCAGTTTCTGGGCGCAGGCCATCAGCGCGATAGCCGGACCAGCTGACTGGTCCGCGGACTCGACCCAGCCGATCAAAGAGACGCAATGGGCCCATGAGCCCGCTTCAGTGTCTGGAACAGCGTTGCGGACCGCCACCGACAGCCCGCGGGCGCACAGCCCTTGGGACAGCTCGGTGCCAAACGCTAGACTGGCCTCATCGACCAGTAGCAACCAGCGGCCGGCCGTATCGACGGGCCGGTCCGCGTCCGCAGTGGGATCGACCACAGCAGGAGCCCCGGAGGTGAGAGCACGTGCCGCTTCAACATCGGCCTCGGGGCATTGCGCCAGGACCAGATACGCGCCTTCGGCCAGGTCTCCGGCGGCCGGTTCGCACCAAACCGTGCTCTGCCCCAAGCCAGCATCCTGCAGCAACTGCCGCCACGCGGCGGGCTGCCACAACGGAGCGGTCGGCAAAGCGGTGGCCTGCGGCCCGTCCGCGCGGCCATCCGCTGCGGTCGTCAGCCACCAGGCGGGATCCAGGCCCTCAACCAGATGGGCGCTCCAGTCGGGGTTGCGCTCGGCAACGATCAGCAGACCGCCTGCGGCAAGCTGCCGGCGGGCCCGGGCCACCGCTGCAGCCGGATCGGACAAAAGATGCAGACTATGGCGATAAATGATCAGGTCGAACCGCTCGCCTCCAAGCTCTTGCCAGACGGCCTGCGAGTCATGGCTCGATCCCAGCACACGGACCGCCGGCCGATTCTGATATTCGGCCACCTGGCGGTCAGACAGAGCCGGATCAGCGACCACCATCACATAATCGATCTGCTCCTCTGGCAAAGCGGCCAACAGCGTCCCGGGTAGGCCGCTGAGCCCAGCCGTCCACTCCAGCACCCGCAGTCGACGAGTCGGGGGCAACGCGGCCGCCAAAGAGCGCAACACGGCCACCAACGCCGTACGCACACCCAAATAGGTCGGGTCGCCCTGATAGCGGCTCTCGGCGACCGCGGATCGGCGCAGACGATCCCGCAGGGCCAGCGGATCCAGATCGCCCCGCAGCAGCGCGGGCAGTTGGCGGCCCCAGTGGCCCATCAAGGCCAGTTGCGGCAAATAGGCCGGGTTGCCGCGCATCAGACTGCGCCACAATTCCGCAGCCACCGGCCACTCGGCATCCTGCGCCAATTTCCAGCCTTCACCCTCGGGGAGCAACAGACCCTCGGCGCGCAGCTGCGTGCCCAGCCAACGCACCATGGGACTGGCCTGCGGCCCGTCGAACATGTTGGCCCAATCAGGCGAGCCCGGTTGCTGTGCCAGGTCCTGGCAAGCCCCGAAGGCAAAGGACAGGACCAGGATTTCGGTCAGCGGCAAGGTTTCGCGGAACCACTGATGGCGAGCGGCCAGCAGCGGGGACAGGCTGTCGGAGCACAGCGGGACGACGTCGGCAGGCGCCGGCATCGTTGTGCGCTGCTCGTCGTGGGGATGCACCCGCAAGCGGGGGCTGACACGCCAACGCGAAACCGCCTTATTGGCGTTCGGATTCAGGGCAGCAGCGCGAAAGCGGCAGGCTTCGGCCAGAGCCAATAGTGCGCCACCCTCATCGAGCAGTTCACAGTCGGCCAGAAGAGATCGATGCCCGCGGCGCAACACCCGCACCCGCAGGCGCCGGGCCGGACCGGGTCCGCACAGGGTGAGCCGGCCGATCCGCACCGGGAGCATCGCCACGCCATGGCCCGCGTGGATGGCATCCTGAAAAAATGCGATCAAAACCTGGAAACAGAGGTCAAGCACGCCCGGATGGAGCAGATAGTCGGCGGACTCGCTTCCCGCCGGCGGATCCAGCGTGGCCTCCAGGCGATC
This sequence comes from Castellaniella sp. UC4447_H14, assembly GCF_052978285.1. Lineage (NCBI taxonomy): Bacteria > Pseudomonadati > Pseudomonadota > Betaproteobacteria > Burkholderiales > Alcaligenaceae > Castellaniella > Castellaniella sp. UC4447_H14. The sequence goes on from NZ_CM129666.1 coordinate 1,216,381, forward strand.
GCCGTAGACCCGAATGGACTGCAGGCCGCGGAAGGCCGGCCCATAAGCGAGCCCCAGGCTGGCCGCCAGCGCATAATGGGTGTCATGATCGACGGCACGGCGGACGTCACCCGGTGCCGGCATGCGCACCGTGGGTAGTTGCCCCGAGGACTCCAGCAAACGCCCCGCAGCGTGCAGCGTCCATTCATCCTGACTCAGGCGCTGGCGGCTCAGAATCGTGAAGCCGCCATCGCGGGGATTGACGGCGAGGCGGACGCTGCGAGCGTGTTCGCCATCGAACACCATCGGCGCCAGGATTTCCAACGACTCCAGCACAGACGGCACGTTGCCGCGCCAGAAACCGCCGGCGGCCAGCGCCATTTCTGCATAGGCCGCTCCCGGAAATACGATGACCCCGCCCACTTGGTGGTCGGCCAGCCAAGGCAGGATCGTGGCGTCCAGCGTGTTTTCCCAGGCCGCCTCGGCATCGGGCAGGCGCCAGCCCAGCAACGGATGTTCGCGATGCCTGTGGATCGCAAGCAGGCTCTCACTGCTTTGCGGATGCCAATGCCGCTCGCGTTGCCATGGGTAGTTGGGCAAGCGCACACGGGGGCGGGCCACCGGAAACAGTGCCCGCAAGACCGAAGGCCTGGACAACAACAGGCAGTTGCCGACGGCGCGCTCGATCTGCTGCAGACCGTCATCCTGGCGGCGCAGTGTGCCTAGCGCCCGGGCCTGCAGATTCAAGGGAGCCAGGCTTTCATTCAGATAACGCTGCAAGATCGCATGCGGGCCGATCTCCAGGAAGACACGGCATCCCTGATCGGCAAGGCGACGCACGGCGGCTTCGAAGCGAACGGGCTCGCGAATATTGCGCCACCAGTACCCGGCGTCCAGACCGCCATCTGTTATGGCGTTCCCCGTAACGGTGGACACGAATGCTGCGGATTTTGGGGCTGACGGCTCCAGATTCCGCAGATGCAACAAGAGCTGGTCGCGGATGGGGTCCATGTACGGACTGTGAAACGCGTAGTCCAGATCCAGGAGGCGGAAGAAGACGCCCTGCGGCTCCAGGCGAGCCTGCAGGCGCGCCAGGCTTTCCAGATCGCCCGACAGCGTGAGATTGGCGGGGCTGTTGTAGCCCGCAACGGACACGCGGGCGGAGAGACCCAGTTCAACCAGAACCGGTGCCAGCGCATCCGCCGACAGGGCCACAGCCGCCATGCGGCCCGTGCCGCGCGTGAGGCCTTGGGCCTGACTGCGGGCGCAAATGACATGCGCCGCCTGGTCGAGGGTGAGCGCCCCGCAGGCCCAGGCGGCAGCGATCTCGCCCACGCTATGGCCGGTGACAGCTTGCGGCTCGATACCCCGCTCGCGCAGCAGCAAGGTCACCGCCACTTGCACGGCGAACAGCAGCGGTTGCGCCACGGTGGTATCAGCAAGCCGGTATTCGGCAACCGGCGCACGCAGTTCCCGAAGGATCGAAAAGCCGGCCAGTGGCTGCAAAAGCGCGTCCAGTTCACCCAGGATAGCGGCAAACCGGGGGGACTCATCCAGCAGCCGGCAGCCCATTCCCTGCCACTGCGATCCATTACCCGAGTAGACGAATGCGAGATCACCGGGCTCGGCGAGCGTGTCGCCCGTCAGAACGGCATCGGAATCGCCGCCGTCGGCGAAACCCCGAAGCCGCTCCACTGCGTCCGCGAACGAGGCGGGCTGCAGGATCAGCGCCTTGTCCAGGCGATCACGATGAAAAGCCGCGCCGTAGGCGACGTCCTCGTAGACCGTCGCACCATGGGCGACAAGTTCGTCGGCGTAACGACCGGCCAGAGCAGCGAGCGCGGAGGCACTGCGAGCCGACACCAGCAAGGGCGGCAGACGGTCCGCGGCGGCGCCGGTCGCCACGAGTCGCGGCGTGGCGGCCGGCGGCCCCTGCAACAGCACGTGGGCGTTGGCGCCACCAAAGCCAAAAGAATTCACCCCGGCGATCAGCGGCCGGTCGGACGCGGGCAGTGTGCGGTATTCGGTGGACAGCGCCAGGTTCAGCGCCTGAAAGTCGATCCGGGGATTGGGATCCTCCAGATGAATGGACCCGGGCAAGGCGCGATGTTTCAGCGCCAGCACCGTCTTCACCAGTCCCACCATGCCGGAGGCGGCCTCCATGTGGCCGACATTCGCTTTTACGGAGCCGATAGGCAGCGGAGTGGCGTGAGGCTTGCCGTACACTTCGCCGATCGCCGTGGCCTCGACGGGGTCGCCCACCACCGTGCCGGTGCCATGGGCCTCGATGAAATCGACGTCACCCGCCGCCAGACCGCTGCGCGCCAGGACCTCCCGCATCAGTTCGGCCTGCCCCTCGGCGCTGGGGATGGTGATGCCCGTCTTGCGGGCTCCATCGGCGTTCACGCCGCTGGCCAGGATAACGGCCTGGATGTCATCGCCATCGGCCACCGCCTGCTGGTAGGGTTTCAGCAACAGGACCGCCGCGCCTTCGGACCGCACGTACCCGTCGGCTGCGGCATCGAATGGCCGGCAGCGGCCCGTGGCCGATAGCATGGCGGCTTTGGTGAAGCCGACGAATGGATAAGGGTGCAGCAGCAGATTGACGCCGCCCACCAGTGCGCAGTCCGCTTCGCCGGCCTGGATAGCGCGGCAGGCATGATGCAAGGCGACCAGTGACGAAGAACACGCCGTATCGACAGCCAGCGAGGGGCCGCGCAAATCGTAGACGTAGGACAAGCGGTTGGCGGCCACGCTGAGCGTATTGCCTGTCATGGAATTCGCGGACAGGCTGGCCATATCGTCCAATGCCCGGGTCCCGTAGTCCAGGGCGGCAATGCCGACGTACACGGCGCAGCGGGTGCCCGCTAGCGTGGACGGCGCAACGCCGGCATTCTCCATGGCCTGCCACGACAACTCCAGCAGCAGGCGCTGCTGCGGGTCCAGCCATGCCGCCTCGCGCGGAGAAATACCGAAGAAGCCAGCATCGAATTCATCGATGCGCGACAGCACGCCCGCCGAAAACGTGATGCTGCGACCGGGCTCGGATCGCTTTGGGTGCTGGAGTTCTGACGTAGCCCACCGGTCCGTCGGGATCTGCGTGACCAGGTCGCGGCCCTCCTTCAGGGCGGCCCAGAAGCTGCGCTCGTCGTCGCAATTCCCGGGGAACCGGAATGCCATCCCCACCAGCGCGATGGCATCTTGATCCGGATTTATGGTCGTACGCTTGGCTTTTTTGCTGTTTTCCTGAACTGACAAACAACTTCCCCAACATTCTTTGTTATGTTTCTTACTTTTTGGCACGCTACCGCCATGCCGTCACACGATCGGCAGGCGCCGGCGGCATTCTATTTCTTTCGTAATAATATCTATCACAATAGTACTTATCGTAGAAGGGTAATTTGCTTGCACGGAGCCCGCCGTGCCATCATCTACGGCTTCCCATCACGGGACCTCAAGCCTTTAAACATCATGTCCGATCCCTGTTTATCCCCCGACGACACCCGCCCCATCGAGCCGGTGGAGCCCGACCTGAACGAATGCTGCGGCAACGGCTGCACGCCGTGCGTCTTCGACACCTATGCCGAAGAAAAGCGCCGCTGGCAGGAGGCGGTCCGCATCTGGGACTTGCGTCACCCCGACGCGGCCCACAAGCCGGACTGAACCTCCGCGCAACACATCCCCATTGGGCGTAGGGTTCCATCGCTTCTGACGGATGCGGGTTCCTATAATCGTGGCCACTTCCCAACAACACTACAGGACGACGCACCGTGGCCTCTGACGCTATCCCCATGTTCGCCGAGAACACCTACCCGCTGGATGCCCGCGGCATCGCCAAGCGCTTCCGCCACGCGGCGATCTTCGGCGCCCTGTCCGCGCTGCAGCCGGGCGAAACCATGCGGTTCTGCAACGATCACGATCCGCTGCCGCTGCTGCAGCAACTGAAACAGCACTTCGGCGAAAACATCCAGTTCGAATACCTGGCCCGCAACCCTGGCGAAATCGTGATTGACTTCCATATCGTCCCGTGACGTGGGCGGTGCGTTTTCAACTACGATAGGGGTTCCAACCCTTTTGCCTCGGAGCCCTTCATGAGCCTGTCGCCGTTTCACCTGGCCATCCCCGTCTACGATCTTCCGGCTGCCCGCCACTTCTACGGCGAAGTCTTCGGCCTGGCGGAAGGCCGCTCGGACACCCATTGGGTGGATTTCGACTTCTTCGGCCATCAGCTCGTCATCCACGAGCATCCGCGCACGCCTTCCCAGGAACACGCGCACACCAACGCGGTGGACGGGCATGACGTGCCGGTGCCGCACTTCGGTGTGGTGCTGCACTGGGACGAATGGGAGGCGCTGGCCGAACGCCTGAAATCGCTCGGCACGAAATTCGTGATCGAGCCCTACGTCCGGTTCAAAGGCGAGGTGGGCGAACAGGCCACCATGTTCCTGTACGACCCCTGCGGTAATGCCCTGGAGTTCAAGGCCTTCAAGGACATGAGCCGGCTCTTCGCCAAATGACAGCGGCCGGCGACGCGGCCGCCCCTGGTGACCGGCTGCTGGACGTGCGGGGCCTCCCCGCACCCGAGCCGCTGGAGCTCTGCCTGCAGGCGCTGGACGAACTGGGTCCGACTCAACGCCTGCAGCTCCTGATCGATCGCGAGCCGCATCCGCTCTACGCCATGCTGGAGCGGGCCGGCTTCCAGCACGACTGCGTTCTCGAGCCGCCCCACTACCGCGTGACCATCTGGCGCGGCTGAGCCTCCATGCAACGCGCACTGGATTTCGACAAAACTCCGGCGCTGTCGGTGCCACTGCCGCTGCTCCTGAATGTGCCCGCCTTTGCGCTGCTGGCGGGGATCCTGGCCACATGGGCCGGCCCGCAGGCCTTCGCGTCGCGCTGGAGCCCGATCACGCTCGCACTGACCCACTTGTGGACGCTGGGCATCCTGACCAGCGCCATGCTGGGCGCGCTGCTGCAGATTCTGGCCGTGGCCTGCAACGTTCCCACATTGCGGGCGCGAGGAGTATCGGTCTTCGTGCACGCCACGCTGACCACGGGGACACTGTTTCTGGCGGCAGGATTTCTGTGGTGGTGGCCCGCCGCCTGGCGCACCGCCACCCTGCTGCTGGCGCTGGCGTTTGCCATCTATCTGGCGGCCGTCGCGGGATCCCTCTGGCGTGAGCGGGCTCGGGTCTACGCAGGCGCGCGCGAGATTCTGGTGGCGGTGCGGAGCTCCCTGGCCGCGCTCGCCATCACAGTCGCCATGGGGCTCGCGCTGGCCGGTTCGATGGGCGCGGCCCACGCGCTGCCCGCTTGGGTGAACGCCCACGCATCCTGGGGACTGCTGGGGTGGGGCGGGCTGCTGCTCGTGGGACTATCGTTCCAGCTGCTGCCCATTTTTCAGGCGACCGAACTCTATCCGCGGAGCATGGTCCGCTGGCTGCCGCTCGCCATCCCTGTGCTCCTGGCCGCATGGACGGCTTTCGCATGGGCCGATGATCTCACGGCCATGCCTCCTCGGCTGGCCGAATTGCTGCTCGCCTGCGGTTATGCCGGATGGAGCGGCGTGACGCTGCACCGGCTGTGGACCCGCAAGCGCCCGGTGCCGGAGGCCACGTCACTCTTCTGGTACGCCGCTATGGTGTGCCTGCTGGCCTGTGCAGCGTTCTGGCTGCGGTTCAGTCCCCGACATTCGACCCAGCCGGAACTGGCGCTGGGCACCTTGATGATCGTGGGTGTATTCGGATCCGCCATCCACGGGATGCTCTACAAGATCATTCCCTTCCTGTTGTGGAAGCACGCCCAGGACGCTCTTTCGATTCCCGGAGCAGACCCCGCCGGGATACGCGCATGCCTGAAACGGTTGCCCAAGATGGGCCAGTACATCCCGGCGCGCCGTGCCCAGGTTCAGGCGGGAGTCTACGCCGCCGTCATCCTGAGCTGGACGCTCGCATCATTGGGATGGAGGGCGGCGGCATATCTTGCGGGCCCCCTGCTGGTGCTGTCGGCGGCCGCGCTGGCCTGGAATACCGGCGCGGCCTTGTGGCGCTATCGCGTGGCGACTCAGGTGCTGTCAGCAGTACTCGCGGCACCAGCTTCCGGCCGTCCCGCCGGGTCCATGGAGTAGGCCTTCTGGCCGGCCCCTGTCCCCGGGGGCCAGTCCGCCGTCGGCGGCGCACGAAAACCGCCGGTGTCATCGCGTATCATAGAACGCGAAACCGCTGATCTCTGGCCGCTCCGGATGCTTCTCGCCCTGATCCTTGCCTTTCCGTTCGTCGGCAGCCTCTGCACAGCGCTGCTGCCGGCGCACGCACGGCGGTCCTGCGCCTGGATGGCGGGACTCAGCGCACTGGCCAGCGTAGCCCTCATCATCATCCTGACTCCCGCCATCGCGCGCGATGGCATGGTGAAGATGATCGTGCCCTGGATCCCGTCCCAGGGCGTGGAACTCACACTGCGCATGGATGGCTATGCCTGGCTGTTCGCGCTCATCATCACGACGATGGGAGCGCTCATCGCGCTCTATGCCCACTACTATCTTTCAGACCAGGATCCGGCCCCCCGCTTCTTCGCCTTTCTCCAGGCCTTCACCGGTGCCATGCTGGGGGTGGTGCTCGCGGGCAACCTGATCCAGCTCGTGGTGTTCTGGGAACTCACCAGCCTCTCGTCCTTCATGCTGATCGGCTACTGGCACCACCGGCCGGACGCACGGCGAGGCGCCCGGATGGCGCTGCTCGTCACCGGAGCCGGCGGCTTCTGCCTGCTGGCCAGCATGCTCATCATCGGCCACATCGTAGGGAGCTACGATCTGGATGCCGTACTGGCGGCTGCTCCCGCCATCCGCAACCACCCCTGGTACCCCATTCTGCTGGCATTGCTTGCGGTTGGCGCGCTGACCAAAAGCGCCCAGTTCCCGTTCCATTTCTGGCTGCCCAACGCCATGGCGGCGCCCACGCCCGTTTCGGCCTACCTGCACTCGGCCACCCTGGTCAAGGCGGGGGTCTTTCTGCTGGCGCGGTTCTGGCCGATCTTTTCAGGCACCGATTGGTGGACCTGGATCATCGGGGGTGCCGGACTGTGTTCGCTGCTGCTGGGGGCCTACGCGGCCACGTTCCAGCGCGACATGAAAGGCGTGCTCGCCTACTCCACCATCAGCCACCTGGGGCTGATCACGCTGCTGCTGGGCATGAACAGCCGGCTCGCACTGGTCGCCGCCGTCTTCCACATGGTCAACCACGCCACCTTCAAGGCATCGCTGTTCATGGCCGCCGGCATCGTCGACCACGAAAGCGGCACCCGGGATCTGCTGCGGCTCTCGGGGTTGCGTTTGCTCATGCCGCTGACGGCGCTACTGGCGGGCGTATCGGCGGCGGCCATGGCGGGCGTCCCGCTGCTGAATGGCTTCATTTCCAAGGAAATGTTCTTCGCCGAGACGGTCTTCATAACGGGGCATTGGGCCAGCCGCTGGGGGCTGCCGACGCTGGCGGTCATCGCGGGAGCGTTCAGCGTGGCCTACTCCCTGCGCTTCATCCTGCAGGTATTCTTCGGGCCGCCCACCACAGATCTGCCCCGCATCCCGCACGACCCGCCCCGCATGATGCTCATTCCCTGCGCCGTCCTCGTACTGATCTGCCTGGGCGTCGGCACGCTGCCCTCGCTGACACTGGGCCCGGCACTCGGCATGGTCATGCGCGGGCTGCTGGGGGGCGATGTGCCCGCCTATGACCTGCGGGTCTGGCATGGCCTGAATCTGCCGCTGCTCATGAGCATCATCGCGCTGGCCGCTGGCATCGTGCTGTATCGGCTGCTCCGCGGCCGCGACCGGAGTGCGCCGGGCCAGGTGCCGCTCATCCACGGGCTCGACGGACGCCGGAGCTTCGAAGCGGGCCTGGAAGCCGTCGATGCGGGCAGCGCCTGGCTGCTCGCTCATCTGCAGACGCACAGGCTGCAGCCGCAGGTCCTCCTGCTGGTGCTGTGCACGGTGACAGTGGCCGCGCTGCCACTTTGGCCGGGCGGCTGGTGGACACACGGCTCGCAACCGTCCAGCGCCGTCGAGTCCTTCGGCCTCATGTGGCTGGCCGGCGGCGCTTGCGCGATCGCCGCCGCCCGCCAGGCGAAATACCACCGCCTGGCATCGCTCATGCTGGCAGGCGCCGCAGGCCTCATCACGTGCGTGACCTTTGCCTGGCTTTCGGCGCCCGATCTGGCGCTGACCCAGCTCTCGATCGAAGTCGTGACCACCATCCTCTTGCTGCTCGGCTTGCGCTGGCTGCCCCCGCGCATCGAGGAATTCGGCGAAGCCGCCCCGGGGCGCATCCCCTGGCGGCGCGCCCGTGACCTGTCGGTGGCGATCATTGCCGGCGCAGGCCTGGCGGCCCTGGCTTACGTCATGATGACCCGGCCCGCCGGGCACCCCAGCATATCGTCCTTCTTCGTGGAGCAGGCCTGGCCGCTGGGCGGGGGCGCCAACGTGGTGAACGTCATCCTGGTGGACTTCCGCGCGTTCGACACGTTCGGCGAAATCACGGTGCTCGCCATCGTGGCGCTGAGCGTGTACGCGCTGCTGCGGCGCTTCAGGCCGCCGGCGGACACCATCACTGCTCCGCTGCGGCGCCGCAGCCCGTCGTCGCAGCCTGTTGCCTTCGTGGAACCCGATCCGCGGGCACCGCTGCCCGGCGGCCTGATGCACATCCCGGCGGTACTGGTCCGGCTGCTGCTACCCCTCTCCACGATGATCTCGCTGTACTTCCTCCTGCGCGGCCATAACCAGCCGGGCGGCGGCTTCGTGGGCGGCCTGATCATGGCCACCGGCATCATCCTGCAATACCTGGTAGGCGGCATTCTGTGGGTCGAGGCCCGTCCGCTCATTCGCCCGCAGGCGTGGATGGCCTGGGGCATGCTGGTAGCCGGCACGACGGCGTTGTCTGTCTGGGGAGCCGGCCTGCCGCTGCTCTCGGCCTACAGCGTGGACTTTACCTTGCCGCTTCTGGGTCAGGTTCATCTCTCCAGCGTGCTGTTCTTCGACATCGGCGTCTACATGCTGGTGGTGGGCGCCACCATGCTGATGCTCGTCGCCCTGGCGCACCAGTCGCTGCGGTCCTACCGCAAACTCACCGAACCCGTCGCCCCCGCGACGCTGCGGGAGACCTGACCATGGAATGGATACTCGCGCTGGCGATCGGTGCACTGACCGGATCCGGTGTCTGGCTGCTGCTGCGCCCGCGCACCTTCCAGTTCATCATGGGGCTGACGCTGCTGACCTACGCAGTCAACCTGTTCATCTTTGCCATGGGCCGACTGCGGCTGGACGCACCGCCGGTGATCGACCCGCACTGGGCGGACCCGGAGCGCTACGCCGACCCGCTGCCCCAAGCGCTGGTACTCACGGCCATCGTCATCGGTTTTGCCACGACCGCCCTGTTCCTGGTCGTGCTGCTGGCCGCGCGCGGCATGAGCGACACCGATCACGTCGACGGCGAGGAGCGGCGCCCATGAACCCGTGGCTGCAGCCGCTGCCAGTCCTGCCGGTCCTGTTGCCCATGATGACAGCGGCGGCCATGCTGCTCACTCGCGACGGGCAGAAACCGGTGCGCATGGCTCTCGCAGCGGTTTCGCTCGCCCTGCAGGGCGTGGTCGCGCTCCTGCTGCTGGCTGCCACGCTGGAGTGGCTGCCCACGGGCTGGCCCGACGGCATCGGCGTCTACATGCTGGGAAGCTGGCCGGCCCCTTTCGGCATCGTGCTGGTGGTGGACCGGCTGAGCGCGCTGATGCTGGGTCTGACGGCGCTGCTCGGAACGTGCACCTGGATCTACGCCACGGCGCGCTGGGACAGTGTCGGCACTCACTTTCATCCGCTGTTCCAGCTTATCCTCATGGGCCTGAACGGTGCCTTCCTCTCCGGCGACCTGTTCAACCTGTTCGTCTTTTTCGAAATCCTGCTCACCGCGTCCTACGGGCTCATGCTGCATGGCTCCGGCAAACAGCGCGTCAGCGCCGCCCTGCATTACATTGGCGTGAACCTGATCGCGTCCTTCCTGCTGCTGATCGCCATTGCGCTGATCTACGGACTGACCGGCACCCTGAACCTGGCCGATCTGTCGCTACGGGCGCAGACGCTGTATGGCGCCGACCGCCAGCTCTTCGATAGCGCAGCCGCGATTCTGGGCGTCGCCTTCCTGATCAAGGCCGCCGCCTGGCCCCTGAATTTTTGGCTGCCCTCGACCTACGCCCAGGCGTGCGCGCCGGTCGGTGCCCTCTTCGCGATCATGACCAAGGTGGGGATCTACGCGCTCCTGCGCATCGGATCGCTGTTGCTGCCGGCCGGCGCGCCGGCGGCCTTCGGCGGGGCCTGGATGTTCCCGGCCGGGATTGCCACACTGGCCTTCGGCACACTGGGGATGCTGGCCAGCATCGACGCCAGGCGCATCACGGCCTACGCCGTCATCACCTCATCCGGCACGCTGTTTGCGGCCTTGGGCATGCCGGGCGCCACACTGACCGGCCCCGCGCTCTACTATCTGCTCAGCTCGGTGGCCGCACTGGCCGCGCTCTTCCTGCTGCTGGAACTCATCGAGCGCAGCCAGCCCTTTGGCGCTGACGTGCTGGCCATCACCCAGGAGGCCTTCGAGACCGAAGAGGCCGATGCCGCCAGCCTGTCGGAACAGGTGGTGGGCGAGCCTCTGCCGGCCACCCTGTCGTTCCTGGGGCTGAGCTTTTTCGCCTGCGCCCTGATCATCGTCGGCCTGCCGCCCCTGTCGGGCTTCGTGGCCAAATTCTCTCTGCTGTCGGCCGCCCTGCGCACGGCGGAATATGGGGCGCCCACGCTGAATGTCTGGCTGCTGGTGGCAGCCATGCTGGTGTCAGGCGTGGCCTGCCTGATGGCCTTGGGGCGCTCCGGCGTGCGGCTGTTCTGGGTTCCCGAAGCCCTGCAGATTCCTCGTCTCCGGATCCGGGAGATCACTCCCATCCTGATCCTGCTGTCGGCCTGCGCGCTGCTGACCGTTCGGGCGGGACCGACCCTGGACTACCTGGACGGCACGGCCCACTACCTGAATGAACCCGGCCGCTACGTCGAGGCCGTACTGGGCCAGAACAGCCCCCGCCTGGGCACCACGCCAGGCCCCGGCCCTGCCCACGCCCGGGGTACGCAACCATGAAGGCCCTGTTGCGATCCCTGCCGCTGACCGGCCTGTTGCTCGCGCTATGGCTGGTTCTGAACGACAGCGCATCCCCAGGTCAATGGGCGCTGGGCCTGGCCATCGCCCTCACGCTCAGCCTGCTGACGCCGATCCTGCGGCCCGTCCGGTCGCGCCCGCGCCACCCCGTCATCGCGCTGCGGCTCCTGGGCCGGGTCGCCGTGGACATCGCCCATTCGAACTACCTCGTCGGCCTGCGCATCCTGCGCGGCGATGCAGCCAATGCCAATCCCGAATTTCTGGACATTCCGCTGCACATCCGCGATCCCCACGCACTGGCCGCGCTGGCCTGCATCGTGACCTTCACGCCCGGCACGGTCTGGGCGGGACATGATCCCGAACGCAACGTCCTCACGCTGCATGTCCTCGACCTGCGGGACGCCGCCGGGCTCACGCACACCATCCAGGACCGCTACGAGCGGCCACTCATGGAGATTTTCGAATGAATCAACTGATCCTGGACGGGGCCATCGGCTTCGCGCTGCTGTGCTTCGTATTGGGGCTGGGATGCGCGGTTCTCCGGCTGCTGCGCGGCCCGGCGGCAGAGGACCGGATTCTCGCGCTCGATACGATTTACATCAACGGCATGCTGATCCTTCTGGTCCTTGGCCTGCGGTTCGAAGCGGGACTGTATTTCGACGTGGCGCTGCTCATCGCGCTGTTCGGCTTCGCGGGCTCCACCGCACTGGCCAAGTTCCTCCTGCGCGGCGAGGTGATCGAACCATGAGCCAACTGCCGCTGTGGGCGGCCTTGATCGTCGCCCTGTTGCTGGCGGTGGCCGGCATCGCCACGCTGATCGGCTCGCTGGGCCTGTTGCGCCTGCACAGCTTTTACGAGCGAATGCATGCTCCGACCATGGGGACGACGCTGGGCGCCTTTTGCGTGGTGCTGGCCTGCACCCTGGTGGCGGCCCTGGTGCAGCACCGCCCCATTGTGCATGAATGGCTGATCTGCCTGCTCCTGGTGCTGACGGCCCCGGTGACGGCCATTGTGCTCATGCAAAGCGCCATCCGCCGGTCATGAGCAAATTTGTCACATCGTGATAGGTGAAAACCCGTACACTGAAGCTAGCTGTAACATGGTTGGGTACGGGCATGGGCCCATATCCGTTCCTAAGATAGGAGTGCATCATGCGTCAAGTGATTCAAGTCTCCCTTCGCGCCGCCCTGTTGACCGCTGGCCTGGGGTGTGCCTTCCTCCTTTCCCCGGTGGCCGAGGCCGCGAGCCCCGTACAATCGCAATACCAGCGCGACGTGGCACGTTGCAATTCCACGCCGGGCATCGACAAGAAGGCGTGCCTGAAAGAAGCCGGTGCCGCTGCTCAGGCCGCCCGTGACAACACGCTGGCCGCGCCCGGCATGCAGGCCGAGACGCAGAACCGTACCGAGCGCTGCGACAGGCTTACGGGCGAACGGCGCGCCGACTGCATGACGCTGATGGACAACAAGACCCAGGTCCGCGAACAAGGATCCGTGGAATCGGGTGGCATCCTGCGCGAAACCACCATCACGGTTCCCGCCCCGGGCAGCGTGACGGGTACTACGGGCGTGACGGGTACTACGGGCGTAACCGGCGGAACGGGCACAACCGGGGTCACCGGCGTCACCCAATAAGCAGCGGCCAGGGAATCGGTCTCAGAGTTCCATCTGCATGCCCATTTCGACCACCCGGTTCGGCGGAATCCGATAGAACCGGGTGCTCCGGCTGGCGTTGCGCGCCATGAACGCGAACAGATGGCGCCGCCAGCTCTTGTACCAGGGCAGGCGGCGCACCACGATAATGGTCTGGCGTGACAGGAAATAAGAGGTCTGCATGGGCTCCAGATTCAGTTCGGGGACTTCCTGGCCGATCTGCCCCACGACCTGCGGCACGTTCGGTTCCTGCTTGAAGCCCCAGCGGGCAATCGCCTGCCAACTGCTCCGGCTGACCCGCTCGACCTTCAGGCGCTCATCGAACGGCACATAAGGCTCGTCGGCCACCTCGATGGTCAGGAAGAGCGCCTGCTCGTGCAGCACCTTATTGTGTTTCAAATTGTGCAGCAAAGCGGGCGGCACCGTGCCAACGATCATGCTCATGAAGACGGACGTACCGGGCACCCGCATGGGTGGATAGGCCTCCAGGGATTCCATGAAGCTTTCCAGTGACTGGTGGTCCCCCGCCAAGGTGTCGTGGACCTGCTGGCGGCCCTTCTTCCAGGTCATCATGAGCGTCAGCAGCACGATGCCCACCACCAGCGGCAGCCAGCCGCCCTCATGCAGCTTCAACGTGTTCGACGAAAACAGCAGAATGTCGATCACCAGGAACACCGAGATCAGGGCCAGCCAGGCCACGCGCCGGCCGCCACGGGCGCCCCGGGGAAGCACCGCAAAGGCCAGAACGGAGGTCATCAGCATGGTGCCGGTCACCGCAAACCCGTAGGCGTGCGCGAGGCGGTCCGATGAGCCGAACGCCAGGATCAGCACCAGAACCGCCCCCATGAGCAGCCAGTTCACACGCGGCAAATAGATCTGGCCTTCTTCGCGCGCCGAGGTGTGTTGGATCACCATGCGAGGCCAATAGCCGAGCTGCACCGCCTGCCGGGTCATGGAAAAGGCGCCCGAAATCACCGACTGCGACGCAATCACGGTCGCCACCGTCGCAAGCGCCACCAGAGGCACCAGCCCCCAGTCGGGTGCCAGCAGAAAAAACGGATTGCGGATGGACGAGGGGTCACTGAGCAGCAGCGCCCCCTGGCCGAAATAGCACAGGACGAGAGCCGGCAGCACGGCCGAAAACCAGGACCGCCGGATGATGGACCGGCCGAAATGCCCCATATCGGCATACAAGGCCTCGGCTCCCGTCAGGGCCAGCACCAGCGCACCCAGCGCGAGAAACGTTTCCAGCGGCGCGTCGGCGATGAATCGCACGGCCCACAACGGGTTCACGGCTCTGAGCACCCGCGGCTCTTCGATGATCCGCCAGGCCCCCAGGATACCCAGCACCAGGAACCACACCAGCATCACGGGCCCAAAGAGCTTGCCGACCGCACCGGTGCCGCGCGACTGGAACATGAACAACCCCACCAGCACCGCTGTGGAAATGGGGACGATCCAGGGATCCAGGCCGTGCGACACGATGCCGATACCCTCCACCGCCGACAGCACGGAAATGGCGGGGGTGATCATGCTGTCGCCATAGAAAAGGCTCGCGCCAATCAATCCGAGCAGGATCAAGCGCCAGCGCACCCGGTCCGGGCGCCCGCGCATCGCCAGCTCCATCAGCGCGAGCGTCCCACCCTCGCCCCGGTTGTCGGCGCTCAGGATGCAGATCACATACTTCAGCGAGGCCACCAGTATCAACATCCAGAACAGGATGGAGAGCATCCCCAGCACATGCTCCACGTCGGGCTGGTGCCCGACCCCGGCCAGAGCGACCTTGATCGTATACAGCGGGCTGGTCCCGATATCGCCATAGACCACCCCCAATGCCCCGATCAGCAGGGCCGCCCGGGGGCTTGCGGCCTGTTCGTTCTGTGTCGCCATGTTCTACTCGCTCCGGGTCAGGCCGATGCCGCGCCTGGGTCCGGGGAAAATGATGGTGATTCGGGTACCCGGAAAGTCGGGCCGACTGCCGACCTTCCACCAGGCGCCGTGAGCGCGCGCGATTTCGCGCACGATGGCCAATCCCAGCCCTGCCCCTCCCGATCCCGCGTCGGACGCGCGATAAAAGGCCTCGAAGACGCGCTCCACGTCGCCCTCGTGGATGCCGCAGCCATCGTCGGCTACCGAGAAGGACGGCGGGTTGGCCATCACCCGCAACTGGATGTTCCGCGCACCCGCACCATAGCGCAGGGCATTGTCGATCAGATTGCCCAGCAGTTCCTCCAGAAGTACGGGGTCTCCATCCACCCATACTGGATCGTCGGGGGCCGTGAGCTGGAGTTCCAGGCCGCGTGCCTGTGCACGTCCCAGCCACTCGGCGCCGGTGCAGCGCATCCATTCGCATAAATCCAGGCGCACGAAACTGTCCTGCGGACGCGCCGTATGATCGGCGCGCGCCAGTACCAGGAGCTGCTGGCCCATGCGGATCATGTGGTCGGTCACGGACTTGATGCGTTCGGCACGCGTCCGGACGTCCTGCGGCAGATGCTCCTGGCTGAGCATGAGTTCGGACTCCACCTTCAGGCCTGCCAGCGGCGTACGCAATTGGTGGGCCGCATGGCCGATGAAACGGCGCTGCGCCAGCATGGCATCATCGACCCGTACGAGCAAGTCATTGAAATGCAGCACGAGCGGCGCGACTTCGCTGGGCAGGCCCTCCAGATCGAGGGGCTGGAGATCGTCGATGGACCGCAGGCGAATCTGATCGGCCAACCGGTTGATGGAGAGGAGCTCCGCCCGAATGCCGGACACCAGGACCCAGACGAACAGCAGGACCAGGAAAGCCTGGGCCAGCAGCATCACCCAGAACAGGTCGCGCAGCAGCCACGGTTGCGGCCGGATCATGCCCGTCATGGACCAGGTCGCGAGCAGATCGATGGCGATCAGTATGAACAGCGCCGGCAGCAGACGCCGCACCAGACGGCGCGCCAGCGAATCCTGCGGCACCAGGCGCTCGAGCAGACCCAGTGCATTCCTATCCCGACGCGGATCCGGAGCGACCGGCTTAATCGGCACGTTCAACGTCAAGCAGGTACCCGAACCCGCGCACGGTCTGGATGCTGGCCCCGGTGCCATCCAGCCGCTTGCGCAGCCGATAAATGTAGACTTCGACCGCATTCTCGCTGAAATCAGCGTCCCAGGCCGACAGAGAGTTGACGATCTGCTGCTTGGTCACGACACGCCCCGACCGCGCCATGAGCATCTCCAGCACCGACAGCTCGCGCACCGAGAGCGAAAGACGCCGGCCCGCCACACGAATCTGGCGCCCCACCGTATCGAACGCCAGCGGACCGCATTCCAGCACCGTCTGCGCCTTGCCGTGATTGCGCCGGGCGAGCGCCCGCACCCGCGCGGCCAGTTCGGCCAGATCGAAGGGCTTGGTCACGTAGTCGTCGGCACCCGCATCCAGCCCGGCCACCCGATCGTCCAGCCCGTCCCGGGCCGTCAGGATCAATACCTGGCCCTGATAGCCGCTTCCCCGCAGATGCCGCAGCACCTCGAGCCCCCCCATGCCGGGGAGGTTCAGGTCCAGCAGCAACAGGTCATAGGCCTGCCCCGCAACGGCACCCTCGACACGGTCGCCTTCCTTGAGCCAATCCACCGCATAGCCCTGGCTGGACAGGAATTCCTGCAGCGCATGGCCGAGAGTGGTGTCGTCTTCGATGACTAGAACTCGCATGAGGTGATTCTAGCCTGAACCCGTCACTCGACGTCACCGATGCGGGGCGCCGGTTACATTGTTGACGCCAGGCTGTGTGACGAAGCCCAGCCGCTTCATCCCAGACGCGCGCGCAGCGCCCATGATTCGAGCCAGCAGCCCGTAGCGCGTGTCCACATCGGCCCGTATGCGAATTTCGGGTTGAGGATCCAGCGCCGCCTGCTGCGCGAACAACGCAGACAGGTCGCCTTCGGCGACCGGCCGTTCGTTCCAGAACAGCCCGCCTCGCGCATCGACGGCCAGGTCGACCACCCGCGGCTTTTCGTCGGCCGGCTGGGCGCTGACCTGCGGGACGTTGATGCGGATCGTATGGCTGAGCAGAGGCGCGGTGATGATGAAGATCACCAGGAGCACCAGCATCACGTCGATGAGCGGGATCATGTTGATCTCCGACATCGCCGAACCCTGGTGCCGGGAATCGAAGCTGCCAAAGGCCATCTCAGGCTCCTCGTTTCGCCGCGAGACTGATGGGGCGGCCGCGCCGCTCGTGTTCGCCGTCATCGACCGGCTGGCCGGTGGTCAGAAACGTGAACAGGTCGTGGGCGAACGCGTCCAGCCGCGCCAGGTACACGCGATTGATGCGCACGAAGGCGTTGTAGCCCAGCACGGCCGGTATGGCGACCGCCAGCCCCAGGCCAGTCATCACCAGGGCCTCCCCCACCGGTCCCGCGATGCGGTTGATGGTCACCCCGTCGGACATGCCAATGCTGAGCAGCGCGTGATACACCCCCCACACCGTGCCGAAGAGTCCGACGAAGGGCGCCGTCGATCCCACCGAAGCCAGCACAGTCAGGCCGTTTTCCAGCCGGGCGGTCTCCTCGTCGATGACCTTGCGAATGGTCCGCGTCACGAACGCCGCCGTGGAACCACTCTCCTCGAGCTTCAGCGCGCCGTATCGGGCGTGATGCTTCTGGGCATGAATGGCGTGGCTGGCCAGATGGGCAAAGGGTTCAGTGGCCCCGTGAGTCGCGATCTCGTTCTCGACCTGCTCCAGCGAGCTGGCAGCCCAGAACTCGGCCAGGAATTGCTTCGAACGATGGCGAATGCGCAAATGGGTGAAGGCCTTTGCGAGGATCAGATACCAGCTTGCCAGCGACATCGCCAGCAGAAAGACGAACAGTGACTTGCCGATCAGATCGCTCTGACCCACGAAGTGCGCGACCCCCAGGCCATTGGCAGCCGTCGCCGCAGGCGCCGCGGCCAGCGCATGAGCGCCGGCCCCGATGGCCCCCGAGGCCGCTGCCGCACCGGGATCGACGCCGCTGACCTGGGCCACCGTCAGCACGAGGTTATGAACAAGATCCAGCATCATGAGTGCAACCTTTTACCAAGAGATCTATAGAACGAAATCAAAGGGAATGTCCACCCGGGCCGGATAAGCGACACCGTTTTCCGTATAAGGCCGGAAACGCGCCTGGCGCATGGCCTGGACGGCCGCCTCGTCCAGCCGGGCGTAGCCCGAGGAACGCTGTACGGTCACATCGGCCACGCGGCCCTGCGGTGAAATCAGCACGCGCAACATGACACGCCCCTGCTCGCCCCGCCGCTCGGACAGCCGGGGGTAGACCGGTGTGGGACGCTTGCCCAGGTAGTCCACCTGGCCGACGGTCCGGGGCCGGTCCGCGTCCACCGGCCGCTGCTGTCCCTCGGAGGCGGGGCCCGGTTGCGCCCGGCTGTCAGCCGAAGGGGATGAAGAAGCCGTCGGCAATGGGTTCGCCTCGTGATCGGGCGCACTCCTGACCGGCTGGACGGGACGGGGATTACGGACAGGCACCGGCTTCGGCCTCGGCTTCGATTTCGGTTTGGGCTGGGACTCGGGCTCGGGCAGGGGATCGGGCTGGAGCTTGGGCACCGACTGCTCGCGCGATTCGGGCTCGGATTCGTCCTCGGGCTGCGGTTCGGCCGCGGGTTGGAGCTCAGGCTCGGTCGCCTCGCTTACAAGCGCTGGCTGCGGCTCGGGTGCGGGCGCCTCGTTCACAGGGAGCGCTGGCGGTCGCTCAGGCTCTGGCACTTGCTCCGTGGCGGCTGCGGATTCAGCCAGCCCCGGCGCCGGTGTCAGTTCCACGAACTGCACGTCCAGCGCCTCCGGCTGCCCCTGGGCCACCTGCGCCACCGGGGATGACAGCACCATGGCCAGCACCGCCGCATGCAGACCCAATGCTGCGAGAGCGGCAGCAGCCTTCTGCCACGGGCAGCGCGAAATGCGTGAACGCATGGAAACCATCAGTTCCTACCACGAGAAGATCGGCATTTTAACAATAATGAAAACGATTCTCAATACACAAAAGACACGCCCAAATGTTGATCCAAAGAAATAACTGTTTACTTCTTTAATGAAACTTCACCCCGACCGATACAGTCTGTGAGGCAGGAGACACTCCTTTTCTTTCACCGATCAAGAGGCCGAACAACACCATGCCCAGAATCTCTGCCCTGTGGGCCACCGCTTTGTGTGCCCTGTGCCTACAGACCGCCGCACTGGCCGCCGACACGCCTCCCGCCGGCATCTATCTCTCCACGGATTATCCGTCCATTACGCTGCAGGCCGGCCAGACCTCCACGGTATCGCTGCAACTTCGCAACCAGGCCACGCCGCCTGAACGCCTGGCGCTTTCCCTGACCGGCGTTCCCAAGGACTGGAAGGCCACACTGCTGGGCGGCGGGCGCCCCGTGGAGTCGGCCATGCCCTCCAGCAACGACTCGCTGAGCCTGCAGCTCCACCTGGACATCCCCAAACAGGACGCGAAAAGCCAGCACACGATCACGGTCCATGCCGACAATGGTCAACGCCACCTGAGTCTGCCGATCGACGTAAGGCTGGCCACCCAATTGCCGGCGCAACTCTCCGTCAGGCCGGAACTGCCGCAACTCACGGGATCTGCCACCACCTCGTTCGACTATCAACTCACGGTCAAAAACGAAAGCGGGCAAGATGTCCTCGCAAGCCTGGCGGCCCAGGCACCACAGTACTATGACGCCACCTTCACCGAAGGCTACGGTACGCAACAAATCAGCGCTGTCCCCATCAAGGCCGGCGAATCCAAGACCGTGAAATTGCACGTTCGACCCCCCGTCTCGGCAGCCTCGGGCGAACATGACATTCAGGTGCAAGTGGCGGCTGACGGGGTCAAGGCGGCGACTACGCTCAAGCTCGACATCACGGGACAACCGGCCCTCACGCTCGCCGGTCGGGACGGACTGATGAGCACCCGGGCGCAGATCGACCACGCCAGCACCATGCCACTGGAGCTGCGGAACACCGGCACCGCCGTGGCCCAGGACATCAAGCTGGACAGCACTGCGCCTTCGGGCTGGAAGATCAGTTTCGAGCCCTCGCAAGAAGCGCATCTCGAACCGGGCAAGACCGCCGAAGTGCAGCTCCACATCACGCCGTCGGCCCAGTCGCTGGCGGGAGACTACATGGTGAAGCTGCACGCCCGCTCGGGCGGACAATCGGCTGACGGCGATCTGCGGGTCTCGGTCACGACGTCTTCGCTATGGGGCATCACCGGCGCCATCCTGATCGCCATCGCGCTGCTCGTGCTGATCGGCGCGGTCGCCCGGTACGGACGGCGATGAGCCGCGCGGCCATCACTGCCCAGGGGCTGGGCAAGGACTACGGCCGGCGCACCGTCGTCCAGTCGCTGGACTTCGACGTCCGGGCGGGTGAGGTCTTCGGCCTGCTGGGCCCCAACGGGGCCGGCAAGACCACGACCATCCTGATGCTGATGGGGCTGACCGAAGCGACCCGGGGCGAGGTACGGGTCCTGAGCGAAGATCCCTGGCGCAACCCGCTGGCCGTGAAGCGCCAGATCGGGTACATGCCCGACTCCGTGGGTTTCTACGACTATCTGAGCGCGCGCGACAACCTGCGCTTCACCGCACGGCTGCTCGGGATCCCGGCTGCGGAACGGGACAGCCGCATCGAACAAGCGCTGGGGCGCGTCGCCCTGGAGGACCGCATTGACCAGCGCGTGGGCACGTTCTCGCACGGCATGCGCCGGCGCCTGGGTCTGGCCGAGATCCTGCTCAAACGCGCGCCCATCGCCATCCTCGACGAGCCCACATCGGGACTGGACCCGCAATCCACGGAATCCTTCCTGCGCATGATCGAGAGCCTGCGCGAAGACGGCACCACCATCCTTTTATCTTCTCACTTGCTGGACCAGATGCAGCGCATCTGTGATCGGGTGGCCCTCTTCAATGCCGGGCGCATCGCGCTCATGGGTCCCGTCCGCGAGCTGGCCCGGCAGGTGCTGGGCGGATGCAGCCACGAAATACGCGTGGAAGCCGACGGCGCGGATCTGCATCAGGCGCTCGCCGCAGTGCCCGGCGTGAAATCGGTCCGCGTCGACGCGGACGGCGGCTACATCCTGCAGGCCGAGGCGGACGTACGCGCCCAGGCCGCCCAGGCCGCAGTGCTGGCCGGCGCCCGGCTGCGCGGGCTGGCCGTCAGCACGCCGAGCCTGGACCGCATCTATCACCACACCTTTGCCGAGGATCCCGCATCATGAATGACCACCGCATCGGTTCACCCTGGAACGGCACGGGAGCGGTCCTGTCCAAGGAACTGGCGGACCACATGGGCAGCGCGCGGATGCGCATGCTGGAATGGCTCGTCGTGCTGACAGCGGCCGCCGCGCTCTATGGCGCCATCCAGGGCATCCGCCAGACCACCGCTTCCGACCCGTTCGTATTCCTGCGCCTGTTCACCGACACGCGGGCGCCGCTGCCCTCCTTTGCCGCGCTGCTGGGCTTTCTGATCCCGCTGGTCGCCATCGGCCTCGGATTCGATGCCATCAACGGCGAATACAGCCGGCGCACCATGAGCCGGCTGCTGTCGCAACCGCTGTACCGCGACGCGCTGCTGCTGGGAAAATTCCTGGCCGGTCTCGCCGCACTGGCCATCTGCCTGACGTGCTTGTGGTTGCTGGTGATGGGCGCGGGTCTCATCTTGCTCGGAGTGCCGCCCAGCGTCGAAGAAGTGTTGCGCTCGCTCATGTTCCTGCTGGCCGCGCTGGCCTACGCCGGCGTGTGGCTGGCGGTGGCGCTGCTGTGCTCGGTGGCCTTCCGGTCAGCCTCGACATCGGCGCTGGTCGCGCTGGGTCTCTGGCTGTTCTGCGCCCTGCTCTGGCCCATGCTGGCACCCGCCATCGCCCAGGCCATCGCCCCGCCCGATCTCGCCACCCTGCTGGCGGGCGGGGTGGACATGCACACCACCGCCTGGCAGCAGGCGCTGCTGCATGTTTCCCCCACCACCCTGTTCAATGACACGGCCATCACTTTGCTGAGCCCGTCCACACGGACGCTGGGCCCCGTGTTCCTGTCGCAGATCCAGGGGGCACTGCTGGGCAGCCCGCTGCCGCTCTCGCAGAGCCTGGCCATCATCTGGCCGCAGTTCACGGGACTCATTGCCGCCGTGGTGCTGCTGTTCACGGCCGGCTATGTCGCATTCCAGCGCCAGGAAGTCAGGGCCTGACCCGGATGGATCTTCGGCGCCCGGGCCCGATGCGGGCCCGCGACCCCGCGCGGTGACGGTCGCGCGGGCAGCGGTCCGGCTCAGACGCCAAGATAAGCCTGCAGGACGCGCGGGTGATTGAGCAGCTCGGAGCCGGTTCCGCACAACGCCAGGCTGCCGTTTTCCAGGACATAGCCCTGCTGGGCGAGCCGCAGCGCCTGGCGCACATTCTGCTCGACCAGGAACAGCGTCAGGCCATCGGCGTTGATGGCCCGCAGGGCACGGAAGATCTCCTGGACCAGCAGCGGGGCAAGCCCCATGGAGGGTTCGTCCAGCAGTAACAACCGGGGCTTGGCCATGAGCGCGCGCGCGATGGCCAGCATCTGCTGCTCTCCGCCCGACAGGTTCCCCGCCATGCCTTCCAGCCGTTCCTTCAAACGCGGGAACAGCGAAAACACGTAATCGAAGTCCTGAGGCGAGCCGCCGCTGCGCCGGCGATAGGCGCCGAGCTCCAGATTTTCCCGGACTGTCATGCGGGTCAGGATGCAACGGCCTTCCGGCACCTGGATGATGCCGCGGGCCACGACCTGATGGGGCGGCAGGCGGGTGATGTCCTCACCCTCGAAGAGCACGGCTCCGGAAGCTTTCGCCACCAGACCGGACAGGGCCAGCAGCGTGGACGACTTGCCGGCTCCATTGGCGCCGACCAGGGCCGTGATGCCGCCCTGTTCGAGCGCAAAATCGATGCCCCGCACCGCTTCCACGTGCCCGTAACGTACCCCCAGGCCGCGTACCTCGAGCACCGCGCTCATGCCGCCTCCTCGTCGCGCCCCAGATAGGCTTCGATGACATCCGGATTGTTGCGGATGGCCTGCGGCTCCCCGCAGGCAATGATGCGGCCGAAGTTCAGCACCGCCACCTGGTCGCACAACCCCATGACGAAGTGCATGTCGTGTTCGATCATCAGAATCGTGTAGCCGCGCGCCCGGATCGCCTGAATGTCCTTCATGAGTTCCGCGCGTTCACCGGTATTCATACCGGCCACGGGCTCGTCCAACAGGAGCAGCCGGGGTTCCGACGCCAGCGCGCGCGCCAGTTCCAGGCGGCGCTGCTCGCCATAGGACAGATTGTTGGCCAGTTCGTGCGCCTTGTGATCGAGCTTCATCCACGTGAGCAGTTCCAGCGCCCGCTCCCGCGCCGCGGATTCCTGGCGGCGAAAGCCCTGCAATCCGAGCAGCAGCGAGGCCACGCCATAATCCATGTGGCGGTAAGCCCCCACCACGACGTTCTGGAGCAGTGTCATCTCCTTGAACAGCCGGATGTTCTGGAAAGTGCGGGCCAGGCCCAGGCGCATGATGCGATGCGGCTTCATCCCCACCAGCGCCCGGTCATCGAACTGGATGGTCCCCGCCGCGGGAGTGAGCAAACCCGTGATCAGATTGAAGATCGTGGTCTTGCCGGCGCCATTGGGCCCGATCAGCCCGAAAATCGAACCGGGCGACACCTGGAAATTGACGTCCTGCAGCACTTGCAGTCCGCCGAAATGCACCGAGACATTGGACAGTTCAAGCACGGCGGCGCCCCCGTTTGCCCAGCCACTGCGCATACCGCGCAGGGTCCCAGATGCCTTGCGGCAGGAACAGCACGATGAGCACCAGGATCAACCCATTGGCCACCAGGCGGAAATGATCCAGGCCGCGCAGGAGTTCCGGCAACAACGTGATGATCGTGCTGCCCAGCACGGGGCCCAGGAGGCCGTTGATCCCGCCCAGGATCGTCATGGTCAGGATTTCCACCGCCCGCTCGAATCCGTATTCGTTGGGGCCGATATAGAACGTCAGGTGCGCGTCCAGCGCACCGGCGAGTCCGGCCACGGCCGCCCCGAGCACGAACGCCAGCATCTTGTTGGCCACGAGGTTCACGCCCATCAGGCTGGCCGCCGTCTCGTCCCCCCGGATCGCGTCGAAAGCGCGGCCGATCCGGGAAACCCTCAGCCGCCACAGCACGAACAACACCAGCACCACGGCCAGCAGCACGTGCCACCATTGCGTGAGCGGCGGGATGCCGTTCAGCCCCAACGCGCCGCCCGTGAGCGATGGGGTGTTCAGCACGAACACGCGCACCACCTCGCCAAAAGCCAGCGTGGCCATGGCAAGATAAACCCCCGACAGCCGCAGGGTCGGCAAGCCGATGATGGCGGCTGCCAGCGCCGGCACGATCATCCCCGCGAGCAGCGAGACGATGAAGGGCGGCGCGAAATTCACCGTGAGCAGCGCTGCGGAATAGGCGCCAATGCCCATGAAGGCGGCGTTGGCAATGGACAGCATGCCGCAGTCCAGGGTGAGCCAGATCGACAGTGCCAACAGGGCGTTGGTGCCCAGTGACAGCACCACGTTGCTGTAGATGGCCCAGAAGGTCTCGAATGCATCCATGTCCGTGTCATGCCTTGCGTTGGACGGCCTTGCCAAACAACCCCTGAGGGCGCAGCAACAGCACCAGAAACAGCAATCCGAAAGCCACGGCATCGCGCATCGTGGAGCCCACGTATGCGACCGACAGAACCTCCGAAAACCCCAGGAACAGCCCGCCGAGCATCGCCCCCGGAATACTGCCCAACCCACCCAGAATCACCACTGCGATGCCCTTTTGCAGCATGGGTTCGCCCATGAGCGGATACAGTGCATCCGAGTACAGGCCGATCAGCACGCCAGCGATGCCGCCCAACCCGCCCGCCGCGAAAGACGTGGTCAGAAACAGCCGCTCCACATCGATCCCGAGAAGCCAGGCCGCCTTGGGCGATTCCGCCACCGCCCGCAGCGCGCGCCCGAAACGGGTGCGGCGCATCAGGACCATGAGCAGCACCATCAGCGCCACCGACAGGAAAATGATGCCCAGCTCCACGACCGTCACGCGCAGGCCCGCCAGTTGCAGGGTATCGGTGGAGACGGTGCCATGGGGAAAGCGCTGATTGTTGGGCCCAAAAATGCCTTGGGCGCCATTGGTGAGGATGATGCTGATGCCGATCGTGGCAATCATGGCAATCAGTTGCGGGGCCCCCCGCCGGCGCAGCGGCTTCAGGACCAGCCGGTCGATCACGGCAGCGCCAAGTCCCGCCACCGCAAAGGCGATCAGCAGCGCCGCCCAAAGCGGCACCCCCAACCCGGCGATGACGTACAGCGCCACATAGGCGCCCACCATGAAAATCGCGCCGTGCGAGAGGTTGATGACGTCCAGGACGCCAAAGATCAGCGTGAAGCCCAGCGCAAACAGGGCATAGACGCACCCCAGCGACAGGGCATTGACAAGTTGTTGTGCCAGCATGGGACTCGTGTGCTGTTTGGTTGATTCGGATGCCTACATTCGTTCGGCGCCTGAACGGAAGAACCAGACAGGACACTGCCCACGCGGGCACAGGATCGCGCCTATTTCTCGATGGTGTACTTGCCGTTGCGCGTCACGCTGATGATGGCGGTCTGCTTGGCGTCGTATCCGGCCGGCTGCCCTGCCTTGGTCTTGGCCTGGACGAACTCGAACGCACCCGTGGCCCCTGTCCACTTGACGGCCGGCAGCGCATCGCGCAGCGCCGCGCGATCCTTCGCCAGATTGCCGGAAAGCTTCACCTGCTTCAGGGCCTGTGCCGCAACATAGGTCGCGTCATAGGATTGCGCCGCGAACTGATCGGGGGCCGCACCGTATTTGGCCTTGTAGGCGGCTACGAACTTGGTGTTCTCCGGCGTGTCGTTGTCGATCGACCACGGGCTGCCCACCCACAGGTCGTTGGACGCGTCGCCCGGTGCCAGCGTGAAGATCTTGACGGAATTCATGCCGTTGCCGCCGATGAACGGCAGCTTGATTCCGAGTTGGCGCGCCTGCACCATGATCGGGCCGCCTTCGGCCATCAGCGCCGACAGCACGATGGCATCCGGATGCGTGCTCTGGATCTTTGTCAGTTGCGCCTTGAAATCCACGTCGCCCTTGGCGAACGTCTCGGTCGTGGTGACGGGAATCTTCAGGTCGGACAGCGCCTTCTTGAAGTTGTCGTACCCGCTGACCGTGAAGACGTCGTCATTCCCGTACAGTACGGCGACTTTCTTGATGCCGAGCTTGCGCTGGGCGACGGACAATGTCACCGGCAGCACGTCCGCCTCGGTCACTGAATTGCGGAAGATATAGTTGCCGATGGAGGTGATTCCGTCCGCCGTGTTCGACGTTCCGAAGGCCACCGTCTTGGCCCCTTGGGCAATCGGGTCCGCAGCCTGTGCCGAATTCGACAAGGTGGGTCCGAAGATCATCAGGACTTTGTCCTGGAAGATCAGCTTTTTGAAGACATTGATGGCGTCGTCTTTCTTGCCCTGCTCGTCTTCAACCACGAACTGGATCTTGTTGCCGTTGATGCCGCCCGCGGCGTTGATCTCCGACGCGGCCAACTGGAAGCCGTTCTGGATCGAATGACCATATTGGGCAGCGGGGCCCGACAGAGCCTCCGCCATACCGATCTTGATGTCGGCCGCCTGGGCCGCTGACAGACTGCCGGTCGCGACGATCGCCGCGAGCAGTACATTGCGTATGCCGTGCATATTGAAACCTCTTCTGGTTTTTGCTGAGATACGCTGGAATGAGCCCATTCTCGACATTGTCCCTCGACGCCTTGCCACTCAAACGCAGCTTGTGCGAGATTCTAGTGCAAAGCCGGATGAGTGAAAACGGCGACGTCGTTGTAATATTCTGACAACACAAGTCACCGCAAGCTGACAATCGGTGGTCTGTCAGACTGCTTTACGATGCGGCGACACCGGGATCGTCCGGGGTGACCGAGGAACCAGCGCGGGATGGAGGAAGACCATGGCCCGTCGGGCGTTGCAGTGCGTGGTGGGTGCTAACGGGCTCGAACCGCTGACCTACGCCGTGTAAAGGCGCCGCTCTACCAACTGAGCTAAGCACCCCGCCGCACGCAACAACGCGCGGGGCAGATTATATC
The DNA here is from genome assembly GCF_052978285.1 of Castellaniella sp. UC4447_H14. Taxonomy (NCBI): domain Bacteria; kingdom Pseudomonadati; phylum Pseudomonadota; class Betaproteobacteria; order Burkholderiales; family Alcaligenaceae; genus Castellaniella; species Castellaniella sp. UC4447_H14. The sequence continues at coordinate 1,243,349 of NZ_CM129666.1, forward strand.
GGCAGGCCGATGGGGCGGCAAATCCCGCGCCCAGCAAAAAGGCCACCGGTGGTGGCCTTTTGGGGGTGCGACAGGGGCCGATCAGTTCACGGCGTCCTTCAGGGCCTTGCCCGGACGGAACTTCGGCACGCGGGCTTTCTTGATCTTGATGGCGTCGCCGGTGCGCGGATTACGGCCGGTACGGGCGGCGCGCTCGGAGACGGCAAACGTGCCGAAGCCGACCAGGGTCACGGAACCCTTCTTTTTCAGGGTGGTCTTTACGGCGCCCACGAAGGCTTCCAAGGCGCGCCCTACGTCCGCCTTGGAGAGATCGGTCTTGGAGGAAATGTGCTCGATCAGCTCGGTCTTATTCATTGATGAAATACCCCTGAGGTTTATTGTGGTCCGGCGAGGTGGAACGCCGGACATCTGATGATTGACGATCTGCCACGACCAAGCCCCGACATGGCGCAAGCAGCCCTGTGGCTGAAGAACGTCCATTGCTCCAACGAAGTGGGTGGCTAAGGCGTATTAAGCCTTTGAACGATGGACCTGTCAAGGAAAAACCGCTGGAAACCCGCGTGTTTGCTGACTCCCGGCAAAAGCCTGCGCAGTGTGCGGGTATTCCCGGGGGTCGCGATTCAAGGACGAGCTGCGTCCAGTGCCTGGATAAAATCGCCGATCAGATCGGGTTCGTCTTCGATTCCCACCGAGATACGCAGGAAGCCGTCCGGGATCCCCATGAGCGCTCGGCGCTCCGGCCCCATCTCGTAGTAGATGGTGTGTGCCGCGGGCAACACCAGCGTGCGGTTGTCGCCCAGGTGGGTGGCCAGCGCCGCGACCTTCAGATGATTCAGGCAGTCGAAGACGTCCACCTCGGGCTTGAGCTCGACGCCCATCAGTCCGCCGTAAAGCCCGCCAAAAAACTGCGTCGCCCGCTCATGCTGGGGATGGCTCGTCAGACCCGGATAATGAACGCGGCTCACGCGCGGGTGAGCCTGCAGCGCCGTGGCCAGCGCCTGCGCATTGGCGCAGATGCGGTCCATCCGCAAGGCCATGGTTTCAGCACCCGCCGCGATGCGGTGCGCCACGTCGGAAGACAGTGTGCCCCCCATATCGCGCAGGCCTTTTTTCTTGATCTGCAGCAGGCCCCAGGTATTGGATTCGCCCTTGCGGTATTGCTCGTAGATATGCGGGAAACCGGCCCAATCGTACAGGCCGGTCTGGGTCACCGCTCCGCCCAGCGCGTTGCCGTGGCCGCTGATGTGCTTGGATAGCGAGTTGATCACCAGCGAGGCGCCAAAGTCCCGCCCCCTGCGCAGGTAGGGTGACGACAGCGTGCTGTCCACCACGTAGACCAGCTTGCGGGCCTGGCATAGTTCGCCGATGGCCATGAGATCGGCGACCTGAGTGCCGGGGTTGGCAATGGTCTCGACGAAGACCATCCGGGTGTTGGGCTTGAGCGCCGCCTCGACCTGCGCCACGTCCGTGGCGTCGACCAGCGTGACTTCCACGCCCAGGCTTCCCAGGGTCAGCAGCAAGCTGTTGGTGTTGCCGAACACATACTTGCTGGCGACCAAGTGATCGCCCTGGCGCAGCAGTGCAAAGAAGATTGCGTTCAGGGCCGCCATGCCAGTGGCGAAACACACCGTGCCGATGCCCTGTTCCATGGCGGTGATCTTGGCTTCCAGCGAGGCCGTCGTCGGGGTACCGGTGCGGCCATAAGTGAAGCCTGCCTGGCGGCCCTGGAAGACAGCGGCGAGGTCCTCGGCCGTCGCATAGGCGAATTCGGTGGACGGATGGATGGGCTGGAAGATGGCACCGTATTCGCGGTGCGCCAGATGGTCCTGGTGGACGATCTGTGTGGTGAAACCGAAATCGGACATGATGGTCGAGATCGTGAAGGGTTGGAGGACGATGCCGCACGTGCTGTCGATGGGCCACGGCGGCGGGTCCGGACATTATCCCGCGATTCGCCGACAGCGGCGGCCGGCCGGACGAAAGACCGGCACGGCCTTCGCCAGGAGGGTTCGCCTACATCGCCGTGCGCTGGCGCACGCTTTCGTACAGGCAAATGGCGCTGGCGACGCTCACGTTCAGGCTTTCGACCGAGCCGTGCATGGGAATGGCCACCAGTTCGTCGCAGGTTTCGCGCGTCAGGCGGCGCATGCCTTCGCCTTCGGCGCCCATCACCCACGCCATGGCGCGGCCCGCGTCGACCTGATGCAGACTGCGATCCGCCGTGTCGTCCGTACCCACCAGCCAGATGTCGCGTTCGCGCATCGCCCGCAGCGTGCGCGCCAGGTTGGTCACGGTCAGGTAGGGCACCGTGTCAGCCGCCCCGCACGCCACGCGCTGGACCGTGGCATTCAGGCCGACCGCCCGATCCTTGGGGGCGATCACCGCATGGACGCCAGCGGCGTCCGCAGTGCGCAGGCAGGCTCCCAGATTGTGGGGATCGGTCACCCCATCGAGCACCAGCAGCAGCGCGGGTTCGTTGCGCTCCGCCAGCGGATCCAGCACCTCGTCCACAGTCACCGCCAGCGGCCTGGGCCGGGCCAGCGCGACGATACCCTGATGGCGGACACCGTGCGCGAATCCATCCAGCCGCTGTGCGTCCGCCGCGTGCCAATGCACGCCCGCCGCGTCGAGCTGCTGAATGCACCGCTGCATGCGGGCGTCCTGCCGGCTGGTATCCAGGTAGACATCGCGAATCGAATCGGGAGCGTGGCGCAGGCGCGCCTGTACGGCATGGAAGCCGGCCAGGATCTGTTGGGATGACATGGGAGTCCTAGGTGCAAGCCATGATTGTAGTGCGCGGCGTCCGCTGGCGGATGGACCCGACGGGCTCCCGATCTACGAGTGCCGTTTGTGCGCTGGCGTCTGGCGGGCGGCACGCTTGGCCTCGGCCCGGCGCTGGCGTGCCGTCGTGCCTTTCAGTGCGGCTGGCTTGGTCCCGGCCGCCTTCTTGTAGCCGCGTGGCGCCGGGTGCGCGCCCCCTTCGATTTCAGCCTGCAGCGATTTGTAGTCCTCTTTGCGCACGGGCCGAAAGTCGATGCGGCGGCCCTCGAGATCCACGCGGGATACCTGGACCTGCAGTGCATCGCCCAACTGATGGCGAATGCCGGTGCGCTCGCCCCGCAACTCGTTCAGCGATTCGTTGTACTGATAGTAGTCATCCCCCAGTTCCGAGATGTGCACCAACCCCTCTACGTACAGCGTATCCAGCGTGACGAACACGCCGAAGCTGGTCACGCTGCTGATGTGGCCGCTGAAGACTTCGCCCACATGCTCGCGCACGAACCAGCATTTGAGCCAGGCCTCCACATCGCGCGAGGCCTCGTCCGCACGCCGCTCGCGCGCCGAGAGCCAGGCGCCCAGCGCCTCCCAGGCGTCATGCTCACGCACACGCGCCGGCAGCGACGGGTCGGCCGGCAGCCCGGGCAGCGCCGGCGGCTGGTACGGCTGCTTGTGCAGAATGGCCCGGATGACCCGGTGGACCAACAGGTCCGGATAGCGCCGAATGGGCGAGGTGAAGTGCGCGTAGTGCTCATAGGCCAGGCCGAAGTGGCCGCTTTGTTCGGGACTGTAGATGGCCTGCTGCATCGAACGCAGGCACAGCGTCTGGATGGCGGCGAAGTCGGGCCGGGCGCGGCTCGCGTCGATGAGCTTGGCGTAGTCGCTGGTGCTGGGGTCATCGCCGCCCTCCAGCGTCAGCCCGAGATGGCGAAGGTAATCGCGCAGGGCCTGCAGTTTTACCGGCGTCGGGCCGTCATGCACCCGGAACAACGCCTGGCGCTTGTTGCGCACGATGAAGTCCGCCGCGCAGGTATTGGCGGCCAGCATGCATTCCTCGATCAGTTTGTGAGCGTCGTTGCGCGTCGTAGGCTCGATGCGCTCGATCTTCCCCAACGGATTGCAGACGATGCGTGTCTCCACCGTATCAAAGTCGATGGCGCCGCGCTTGCGGCGGGCTGCCGACAAGGCCTGAAAAAGCTCATGGGCCGTCTGCACGTGCGGATACAGGTCGCCGAGGCTCTGCGCCGCGGGGCCCGATGGCTGCTGCAGCGCGGCCCAGATATCGTCATAGGTCGTGCGGGCATGCGAATGGATGACGGCCTCGTAGAACTGATAGGCCATGACGGTACCCGCCTTCGCTCCGCCTGCGGGGATCACCATGTCGCAGACCATCACCAGCCGGTCCACGTCCGGGTTCAGCGAACAGATCCCGTTGGACAAGGCCTCGGGCAGCATGGGAATCACGCGGCGCGGAAAATACACGCTGGTGCCGCGTTCCAGGGCGTCGTCGTCCAGCGCCGACTGTGGCCGCACGTAGTGGCTGACGTCCGCGATGGCAACCAACAGCCGCCAGCCCGGGCGCGCCCGTTTGGCGGTGCCCAGGTCGGTCGCCGTGCAGAACACCGCGTCGTCGAAGTCGCGGGCGTCTGCCCCGTCGATCGTGATGAAGGGGATATCGCGCAAATCGACGCGGCCCGCCGTTTCGCCGGAAGCCACATGGTCCGGGATCCCCTTGATCTGGCGTTGCGTCGCATCCGAGAAATCGACGGGCACGTCGAACTTGCGCACGGCGATTTCGATTTCCATGCCGGGGTCGTCAATCTCGCCCAGCACCTCGGTCACCCGGCCCAGGGGCTGCATGTGGCTGGCTGGCTGGCGCAGGATCTGGACGGTCACCACCTGGCCCGGCTCTGCGCCCGCCGTGTCCTGAGCGCTGATCAGGATGTCGTGCTTGATGCGCTGGTCCTCGGGAGCGACCACAAAGGTCCCGTGTTCCTTCAGGAACCGCCCGACCAGCTTGAGCGTGCGCCGCTCCAGGACCTCGACGATGGCTCCCTCGGGCCGGCCCCGATACTCGCCGGCCGCCTTGACGCGGACCCGGTCGCCATGCAGGACCTTGTCCATCTCGTGCGGCGACAGGAACAGGTCGGGGCTGCCGTCGTCAGGAATCAGAAAACCGAAACCGTCGCGGTGTCCCTGAACGGTTCCGGTGATGAACGTCGTATTGTTGCAAATCTGCAACCTTCCCTGCGGATTGAAGCGGAGTTGACCATCTCGCTCCATGGCCTTGATGCGCCGGATGAAGCCGGTCGAGGGCGGAACCGTCGCGTCGACGGCATCCGCGAGCGCCTCCAGAGACAGCGGCTTGCCGGAGGTCCGCAGAATCTGCAGAACCTGCTCGCGGCTGGGGACCCTGGGGTCGAAGTCGGGCGGCAGGTCTGCCGGTATGGGAGAAGCGTCTCGGTTATTGTCGTTGTTGGTTCGCTTTTTCAAAGGGTGTTTGCATCCAAAAAATTTGTGTTGTATAGTTTTGCTTCTGTTTGGCGCGGCACCGGATTCGCGGCTCCGGACAGAAGCAATAGCATACACGTTATGCTGTGCCCAGGTGGCGGAATTGGTAGACGCGCATGGTTCAGGTCCATGTGCCGCAAGGTGTGGAGGTTCGAGTCCTCTCCTGGGCACCAACAGGCCTTATTTCAGGCGGTTTTCCAGAGGTTTGGGGCCATTTCCGTCCCTAAATTCGTTTTTACGTCCCCCACAAATTCCATGGAAGTTGCGCAGTCGCTGTCTAAGTCGACGGGTAGCAGATTGTGGTAGAGCCTTCGCAGGCCATCGAAGTCTACGCCCCGCCCGGCCTCAGCCGCGGAGCGCTCTAGCTCTACAAGTGGCACCGCCTTGCCCGTCGCGGGTGACGCCTCCTAGAACACGTTCGGAATCGCAATGTTCCTAGGCGTAACGTTCGCCAGCCATATCGCAAGCCCTCCCAAGTGAAGCTTAGCTAAGTCAGCATGGGTAAGCGCTGCGACTGTCCCCAAGGTGCCCCAGTCTCCAAGGCGAACAGAACCGCCTGCGTCGCTCCATCGAGACCGAGTCCAATCCTCTGATGAATTCGTCGACCGTTAGTCAAGGCACGCTGGGCTCGAATGCGCGGCGCTACCCATGAGCGCACGATGGCAACCGAAGAGATCTCGCCAGCGGCAGCGCGTGAATTAAAACCCTGCCTTGCATCCACCCTCCTCCGTCTTTACAGAGGCTGAGGATGCATTCGATACGCACCGTCCTACCGCTGCCCGTGAAGCTTTTGTCGCGACGAGTCACCGGCTACCAACCGCACGGCCACCCGTTATACGCGCAGCGAAGATGGTCACACTGCGCGGTGCTCAAGTTGCGCAAGAGTGCCGCTGACACGACGGTTCGCGCCGATAGCTCCGCCACGCGCGGCCATGCGCAGGAGGTCTTGTCAGATGCATGGCTCCTTGTCGCTTTTGATGACGACATTCGGGTGGGCGATCGACTTGTCGTGATGGGTTTTCAGATCAAGGTTACCGCGGTGCGCCCACGACTTGGCGCTTTCGGCGACTACGACCACAACGAGATCAAGGGGAGCATCGAAAGTGCTTAAGCGCTCACGCAGGATTGGCGGGGCGAACTCGCGCATCATCGGGGACCCGGTGGGGCTTGGCATGATGTTGCGACAGGTGGGCCACAAGGTGGTCAAGCACGCGGTGGATGTCATCCGTGACGAGTCCGAGAACATCGCTCAGCTCGCGCGTGAGTATGCCCCGTCGATAAGGGCGATCTTGCGGGCGCCATTACGGTTGAGGAAAATCGCGGTGGCATCAACCGTCGCGCGCAGCTCTACGTCTATGTCAATGGCGATCACCCCGATGGCAACCGGGCGGGCAGGACCGTGGCTAGCTACATGTGGCAGATGCACGAGGGCCTGGCTCCCTACGGGACTGGTGCGTTTCACCTCGGGCCGCGGTCGGAGGCAAAACGCAGAGCGGGCTTCAAGGTGGGCGGCAAATTCATGGAACGCGCCTACAAGGAGCGTGAGCCCTTTATCGCCGCTCGGGTCTTCGCCATGGTTCAACGGGCGGTTGCGAGTGGGAAACTATGAAAAACCGTGAAGATTCCATCAACGACCTACTGGTCGCGGTGATCCCAGCGCTTGCCGGTCACATTCTCATTAATGCCATGCCAGCGGAGGTCGTCAGTGGCGCCTTGATCATGGAAGGTTACGCGGGGGCTGAAATCGACCCGGAGATCACCGGGATGCGAAGAGCGCGATTTCAGATCGCGGTGCGCGATAACCGCAGCAAATACACCGAAGCGCGTGCCTTGGCGGACCAAATCATTGACGCGCTCACAACCAGGGGCGAGCGTCGCGTGCCAGATGGAATCCTCATCAAAAGCTGTCGCGCCCTGACTGAACCCATCCCCTACCCGATCAGCGACGGGAATAATATCAAGTTCTCGCTGAATTTCTTTATTATTTACGTGGTTGGTCAATAAGACAATGGGCGTAGATCCCACTTGTTTTTCAGGCAGTCGCTTTCAAACCTGAGTTCGATCGCTTCAACCGACGTGTTTGCATACACGTCGTAGATGATATGCGTCATCAGATCATTGGCGTTCAGCACGTCAACGGCTTCCTGGGCGGTGAGTTCCCCGTCGTCTTTTTGCTGAGCGACATACCTTTCGAATGGCGCGACAAATTCCCTACGTGATTCACCAGTCGAGCGAACTGATCCGGCATACGCGACGATGTATGACGCGTAGTGGTGGCAGGCTCCCTCCAACGTTGGTGTCACGGCGGTTGCAGCGACCATTAGCGTCGCCATTGCGATCAGTCCCATATTTTCCCGTAGCTATTGAAGTATAAGTAATCCGATTGTTAGGATTGCGAGGTTAGCAAGTATTTGCTTATCACAATCCTTCAAGGAGTTAATACTATGGCAGTCAATGCCGACAACGTGAAACTCGGTGTTTGCAGCATTTCCTTCGGTGGCACCGACATGGGTGCGACCAAAGGGGGCGTTGAGCTCACCGTCGAGACGACTACGCATGAAGTCACCGTCGATCAGACCGGTGAAACCCCGATTAACCAATATATCATTGGTCGCAAGGTGACCGCAAAGGTTCCGCTGGCTGAAACGACGCTGGATAACCTCGTGAAGAATATGGGCCGGCGCAGCTCTGGTGACGGGCGCTGCCACCCAACTCTCAAACGCGTGGATGTCCCCATGGGGGTCGGTACTGGCTTGCTCGATATTGCGCATTCCCTCGTTTTGCACCCGATCGGTCTCGACCGCGCCGACAAGAGCGAAGACGTGACGCTTTACCTCGCCGCGACCTCCGGTGTCATGACCTTTGCCTACAAGGTCGACGAAGAGCGAGTGTTCATCGTCGAATTCAAAGCTTATCCGGACCCCGATCATAACAACGACCTCTACGGTTTGGGCGATCCAGCCTCTGAGTCGGCGTAATTCCACCTACCTCCTGACACCTGGGGCTCGCATTGTCGAGCCCCATTCACAAAAGATTATACGAAAGCTCTGAATATTGACGCCATTGTCCGCGCATCGAGTCGTTCCACCAGTGTGGACGGACGGACCCACCCTCTCGTAGAAATGAGTGTGGGAAATTTTCTTACAATGACAAAAGAGATGGAGTGCTTGAAAAAGAACAACGTGCCGTTGACCGAACGGTTTACCGGGAGCGCAGAGGCCGTCTTGCGCTCCGTGCCGACGCTGGCTCATAGGACGGTCTACGCGTTGTCCTGCGCTCAGTTGGGAGAATCGATGCCGCCAAGCAATTTACCGAGACGGAAAAAGCTGACATTCGCGGCCTAGTCGCATCGTGGTTAAAAGACCTGAACCGCATAGCATTGCAGAAGGCTTTTTCAGGCAAGTTCACGGACCTATCCACAAAAATGAGCGATAGGGTCAATTTGCCCAATGGTAAAATAAGGGGCCGGTCCCTCCTTGGCATCCTCGCAAGCAAGGGTGCTGACGCTGTAACGAATGCTGCGACGACCGGTATTGGATTGCTCGGGCAAAATGCTGACTTGGCCAACGAAGCTATGAAAGCGCTGGCCGCGCAAGGTGCATCGAAGTCAGCTCGGGAATTCATTCAAAACGCGATTCAAACCCAGATAAATGTGGGGATCCAGGCAGTAGCCACACAGGGCGCAAGCGCCTCTCTCACGACCTTCACCAGTGCGGTAGGTCTCGCCACTACGGCTCCGGCCAACATGGTCGCCTCAGCGGGTGGTGGCAATATCATGGGCATTTTGGGCGCCCTCGCTAAAGGCGCGGCTGGCACCGTGGGTGCCACTGGAGCCGTCGAGACGACCGGGATTGTCCCGAGCGCTGCAACCGCGTTCACGGTGCCCAGCTATAGCTTTGCAAACGGCGAAATTATGGCTGAATTCGGGGCCATCCCACTGCGTCGGTATGCCAAGCGCGGGATTGCGAGGAACCTGCAGCTTACCATTTATGGCGAAGGCAGGAAGCCTAAAGCATATGTCCCGCTGCAAGACGATCGAACCATCCCCATGACCATGAACGGTAATCAATCGGCCGGCGACGTGAACATCACCATCAACGTCGCGGGGGACGGTTCGAGTTCCGCAACACGGAGCGAGAACAGCGCGGCACGAAGCGCGTGGAAGGGGGCCGCTAACCAGGTTCGCAGCATTGTCCAGTACGAATTGGCCAAGCAGCGTAGAACCAATGGATTATTGAGAAACTAACGGCACTTGTACTCGACGGAAAGCCCAATACTGGGGCACCGAAAAAGATCAAGCTTGCGTCAATTCGGTGAAGTTCAATAATGGCTACGAACTGCGCGTGAGCCCAATCGACTCAACACAACGCCTAAGACGTGCCAGTGGTCTTCGGTGAAGCGTGTCCGCGACATCAAGTGCAGTGGCTATGCGCGAAGCGTGCGCGGATATGAAATACTTCATAGGGAAACCTGCACAAATGCTATGCCTTTGTTGCCTATCCTGGCACCATTCTTTACTGACACCACATCTCCTTTCGGGAAATCCAAAGCAGCCCGATATGATCGGGCATCAAGAAGCGAGACCCGCGTAGACATCCAGTTCTGGGGGTTTCTGTTCCAGCGCATCACGGAGACAGGCGCTCGCTGGCGTCCCCCTGACATCATATTGATACGGTCATAAAGAGGCTTCGTTGAATGCCACCACGGCCGAAAGCATAGCGATGCACTACTCAGCCCAGGCCAAGCCGATCAGTTAACTCCGAGCGCGTGCAGCCCAAATACTGACGCACTCGCCCAGGAAGGCGAGCCTCTGATCATTACCCAAAGCGGAGGGGCCAAGGCGGTGCTGCAGGACGTAGCGGTACACATAGTCACCATCGTGGACGAATGTCGTCGCCCGCTTGCGGGTCCGGCAAACCGCTCCCTGATGACAGGAGTACAAGCGAAGTTCGACGTCCTGCTCGCGGCAGGCGCTGAGCACGATTTAGAAGCGATCCACGACTACATCTCCGTACTTGGCTGCTAGGCGAACGCCGGCCATGTGTCTGGCGATTTGGAGAAGATTGCGGGAAAGCTGTCTAGATTCCCGCATCGCGGCAGCTACCCGCGGGGCCTCCTCGCCCTAGGCATCAAAACCTACCGGCAGACCGCCTTCAGGCCCCACGGTGTGACTAACCACAACGTGATCATTTGCGCCATTGTCGATGGTTGCGAAACATGCGGTCGTTGCTCACCCGCCGTCTGCTGAAGGCCTGAGTCAGCGCCACGGCCCGATACGATCGCCGTGCCGCTCGTTTGATGCACCCATCGGGCTGGTCTCATCCTTTCCCCCTGACACGCCACCACTCCTGACAATACAGACCGGAACTCGCCCGGGATTTACAATCTTGGCCATGAACTCACCCGTCCATTCACCGGCCTCGCTGCGCTGCGGCCTGGATGCCATCGCTCAGTTCGACGACATCATCGATGTGCGCTCGCCGGCGGAATATGCCGACGACCACATCCCTGGCGCCATCAGCGCCCCGGTGCTGGACAACGAGGAACGCGCCCTCATCGGCACGATCTACGCGCAGGAATCACCCTTCAAGGCTACCCGCCTGGGGGCGGCGCTGGTCGCGCGGCACATTGCCGATTACCTGGAAACGCTGTTCGCCGACCGTCCCAAGGGTTGGCGCCCGCTGGTCTACTGCTGGCGCGGGGGCAAACGATCCGGCGCCATGACGAGCTGGCTGAACCAGATCGGCTGGCGCGCGCGCCAGCTCGACGGCGGCTACAAGACCTGGCGCCGCCACGTCATCGACGGGCTGGCCTCATGGCCGGCGGGGCTGCCCTGCATCATTCTGGCCGGCCCCACCGGGTCCGGAAAGACCCGGCTGCTGCAGTCGCTCGCCGACGTGGGTGCGCAGACCCTGGATCTGGAAGGCCTGGCCTGCCATCGGGGGTCGCTGCTCGGCGATCTTCCGGATCGCCCGCAGCCCAGCCAGCGCGGCTTCGAAACGATGCTGCACGAGGCCATCCGCGTGCTGGACCCGACCCGTCCGGTATTCGTCGAGGCGGAAAGCCGCCGCATCGGACGCCTGAGCCTGCCCGACGCGCTGCTGCAGGCCATGCGTGCGGGACGCTGCGTGCAAGTCCACGCGGACATGCCGCAACGCATTGCATTCCTGCTGCAGGACTACCGCCATCTCTTTCATGCCTCCGGCGACTTCAAGGAGAAACTGGAGCAGCTCGTCGGCCTGCACAGCCGCCAGACCGTCTCCGGATGGCAGGCCCTGATCGATGCCGACCGCCGGGCCGAACTGTTCGAGTCGCTGGTGCAAAGCCACTACGACCCGGCCTACCGGCGCAGCAGCCACTCCAACTACGAGGGGCTGGCCGCCGCCGACATCTTCCACTACGACCCCACGGTCGACGACGGCGGAGCGCAGGCGCGAGCCTTGATGGCTCAGCTCGCCGACAGCGCCGGTCTCCCTCTATCACTCCAGGAACACGCATGACCCAAGCAACACCACCCCGCCTGACCTCCCTGTCGCACGGTGGGGGCTGCGGATGCAAGATCGCACCTGACGTCCTCGCGCAGTTGATGCGCAACACCCTCCCTGTGGGCCCGTTCCCCGACCTGCTGGTGGGCACGCAGACATCGGACGACGCGGCGGTCTACCGTCTCAACGACGAGCAGGCGCTCATCGCCACCACGGATTTCTTCATGCCCATCGTGGACGATCCTCGCGACTTTGGCCGCATCGCGGCCGCCAATGCGCTATCGGACGTCTACGCCATGGGCGGGCGGCCCATCATGGCACTGGCGCTGGTGGGCATGCCCATCAAGACGCTGCCGGCCGACACCATCAATACGATTCTCGCGGGCGGCGCATCGATCTGCGAGCAGGCCGGCATCCCGATTGCGGGCGGCCACTCCATCGACTCGGTAGAGCCGATCTACGGACTGGCGGTGATGGGGCTGGCCCACCCCGACCACATCCGGCGCAACGACCAGGCCCGCGCCGGCGACGTGCTGATCCTGAGCAAGCCGCTGGGCGTGGGCATCCTGTCGGCCGCCCTGAAAAAGGAGCGGCTGGACGTCGTCGGCTACCAGGCCATGATGGCCAGCACCACGCAACTCAACACTCCGGGTGCCCGGCTCGGTCAGATGGAATCCGTGCATGCCATGACGGACGTCACCGGCTTCAGCCTGCTCGGGCACACGCTCGAAATGTGCCGCGGTTCAGGACTGCGGGCCGAGATCGCATTCGACGCCCTGCCGTGGCTGCCAGGCGCGCGCGACCTCGCCGAGGCCGGCATTTTCACGGGTGCCTCGGCGCGCAACTGGCGCGCCTGCGAATCGGAGGTCGCCCTGGATGCCGGCCTGCCTTCCGTCGCCCGCACGCTGCTGTCCGACCCGCAGACCTCGGGTGGACTGCTGGTTGCCTGCACACCGGACGCCGCCGATTCCGTGCTGGATCTGCTCAGGACCGACGGCTTCGGCTTCGCCGCTCGGATCGGGACACTGCGGTCCGGCACCCCCGGCATTCGGGTCTCCTGACCTGATCACACACCCGGAGTCCACCATGAGCGAGCCGTCGGCCACCCCACACAACACGGCGCACGGCGCCGCCACAGCGCCCTCGGCGGCTCCGCTCATCCACCGCTGCGCCTGGTGCAACGACGATCCGCTTTATATCGGCTACCACGACCATGAGTGGGGTGTCCCGTCCCGGGACCCCGCGCATCTTTTCGAGATGCTGCTGCTGGAAGGTTTCCAGGCGGGGTTGTCGTGGATCACGGTCCTGCGCAAGCGCGAGGCCTTCCGCGATGCCTTGCTGGGGTTCGACGCGCAGGCCCTGGCCGCCACGGACGACGCCTGGGTGCAGGACCGCCTGCGCAATCCGGCCATCATCCGCAACCGCCTGAAGCTGGAGGCGGTCGGCCGCAATGCACGCGCCTGGCGGGCGATTTCCGATCCGGTAGACCTGATCTGGTCCTCTGTGAAGGGGCATCCCCGCATCCACCATTACGCGACGGCCGGCGACATCCCGGTGGCCGGCCCCGAAGCCCAGACACTCAGCAAGCGATTGAAGAAGCTCGGCTTTACCTTCGTGGGCCCCACGATCTGCCAATCCTATCTCCAGGCCATCGGCTGCCTCATGGACCACACCACGGACTGTGACCGATACCCGGCGCTGTCGAGCTTCACGACGCCTGGTCCCGGGCGCGCGCCGTCGGTGCCCGGTCAACGCTGATGGGCGAACCGGGTCCCGACCGGCTGGCGCAGACTTACCACGCCGCCCTCTATCGGATCGACACTCCGACCCCCATCCTGTTGAAAATCGGCGCCGCACAGCCCGAGTTGAAGGCGCTCGCCCGCACCCTTCAGCGGCCCTCATGGGGAGTGTTCCTCTCGGCGAGCAATCCGCGCAGCCGTCTCCTGAGCCCCGCGGCCAACGACCGGCGCCTCAAAGCGCTGCAGCGCGCGCTGAGGCAGGCGGGCTACTCGTGGGTGCCAGGGCGCGGCTTGGATCCGGCCGGACGATGGCCCGACGAGCCCAGCCTGTGGATTCCCGGCCTGCCGAAAACCGTTGCGCACGCCTGGGCCCGCCGGTTCGGACAGAACGCCTTTGTCTGGTGCGATGAGCAGACCGTCGCCCACCTGGTCTGGACGGCGCCGATTCGCTGAGCCTCCTGGATTTCAGGCTGCTGTCCGTTCGTTCTGCTAAGGTAATGGCCGATCTCACCCCGGAGAGTCCACATGCGCCGATTGCTGTCCCGCTACACCATCTTCCATCTGGTGATCACCCTCACCGTGCTGAGTGCGGCGCTGGCGCTGGCGGCCGACGCGGGCTGGTGGGTGCCCTGTGCGTTCTTCGGCGCCCTGACTGTCGTGGGAATCAACGACATGCGGCAGACCCGGCACGCCATCCGGCGCAACTACCCCGTCATCGGCAACCTGCGCTTCCTGTTCGAGTTCGTGCGGCCCGAAATCCGCCAGTACTTCTTCGAGGACGACACGCTGGAGCAGCCGTTTTCGCGGGTGAGCCGCTCGCTGGTCTACCAGCGCGCCAAGCGCCAGACGGACCTGCGCCCATTCGGCACCCAGGGCGATGTCTACGGCCACGACTACGAATGGATCAATCACGCCATGGTGCCGGCTCACATCACCGACACCGACTTCCGGATCACCGTCGGCGGACCGGACTGTACCCGCCCCGTCGAACTGTCCGTGTTCAATATTTCCGCCATGAGCTTCGGCGCCCTGTCCGCCAACGCGGTCATGGCGCTGAACAGGGGCGCCGCCCTGGGGAAATTCGCCCATGACACCGGCGAAGGAGGGGTCAGCGCATACCATCTGAAACATGGCGGCGATCTCATCTGGAACATCGGCTCGGGCTACTTCGGCTGCCGCAATGACGACGGCAGCTTCTCGGAGGAGCGCTTTGCCGACATGGCCCGGCGCGACAATATCCGCATGATCGAAATCAAGCTGTCCCAGGGCGCCAAGCCCGGGCACGGCGGCGTCCTGCCAGGCCCCAAGGTCACGGCCGAAATCGCCGCCGCGCGGGGGGTTGCCGTCGGGCGGGACTGCGTCTCTCCATCCAGCCATAGCGCCTTTCGCACCCCCATCGAACTGATGCATTTCATCGTGCGCCTGCGCGAGCTGTCGGGCGGCAAGCCGGTGGGCTTCAAGTTGTGCATCGGCCACCCCTGGGAGTGGTTCGCCATCGCCAAAGCCATGCTGGCGACGGGCGTGACCCCCGACTTCATCGTGGTGGACGGCGCCGAAGGG
Source organism: Castellaniella sp. UC4447_H14 (assembly GCF_052978285.1). NCBI lineage: Bacteria > Pseudomonadati > Pseudomonadota > Betaproteobacteria > Burkholderiales > Alcaligenaceae > Castellaniella > Castellaniella sp. UC4447_H14. The sequence continues at coordinate 1,258,422 of NZ_CM129666.1, forward strand.
GGCACGGGCGCCGCGCCCATCGAATTCGTGGACCATGTGGGCACGCCGCTGCGCGAAGGGTTGCGCCTGGTCCACAACACACTGGTGGGGATAGGCCTGAGGGAAAGAGTCCGGCTGGGTGCCTCCGGCAAGGTGGTCAGCGCCTTCGACATGGCGCGCATCATGGCGCTGGGTGCCGACTGGTGCAACAGCGCGCGCGCCTATATGTTCGCCATCGGCTGCATCCAGGCCCAGGTCTGCCATACCGGGCGGTGCCCGACCGGCGTCACCACCCAGGATCCCAAACGACAGAAGGCGCTGGTGGTGGCGGACAAATCCATACGGGTGGCCAATTACCACGCCAACACACTGAAAGCGCTCGGCGAACTGCTGGGTGCGGCCGGCCTGCACCATCCCGGCGAGCTGCGCCCGCACCATATCGCGCGTCGCATCCCAAACGGCGAGGTCCGCGTGCTGTCCGCCCTGTTTCCAGACCTGGAAAAAGGCGAACTCCTAGAAGGCCGGTTCCGCAACACGATCTTCCGGACCGCCTGGCCCATGGCGCAGGCCGAATCGTTCGAACCCTTGTATAGCCTGAGCGCAGCACTGTCTGGCCACCCCGACAAGGCCATCCCCGAGGCGGCCAGCTGAATCCCCAAGGCATAGGGAAATCCATGATATTGCCAGGACCGAAGCGTTTGCCTATACTGGACTTGCTGCCCTACGGTAGCACGCCAATGCCCCAGAGGCACTGGTTAGACACTGCGCCCATGCAGTGTTCACTGCCCTATCGGCAGTAGGGCCCCGCCAAAAGGCGGGGCCTTTGAATTTTATGCGGCCCCCGCGATCACCACGCGATTGCGGCCTTCCTGCTTGGCTCGATACAGGGCCTGGTCGGCCGCCTTCAATGCACCGTCGATATCCCGTCCCATGCAAACGGCTACGCCTACCGACACTGTGACCTGCTGCTGGGCCAAAATAGGCGCGCTCTCGATGCTGGCCCGCAAGCGCTCGGCAATACCGGCACCGCGCTCCAGGCCGACGTCGGGCAACAGAGCCAGGAACTCCTCTCCGCCCATGCGAAACAGTGCGTCCCCATGACGCGCCTGGGCCTGCATCCGGCCGCCGACGTTGCGAATGACTTCATCACCCACGTCGTGGCCGAATGTGTCGTTGATGCGCTTGAATAGATCGATATCCAGAGAGATGACGGCAAAATCCCGCTCCAATTCGCGCCATGAATGCAGCAAGGCCTCGAGCCCGCGCCGATTGCCCAGGCCCGTGAGGGCATCGGTATGGGCATCACTATGCAGTTTGCCCATCTGCGTGTGCACGGCGCCAAGGCTGGCCAGCAACGCGTGCTTCAGTTGCTGGGCCTCGTAGTACGAGCCCCGCACCGCTTCGATCCGCGGGATCATGCCTTCCTCGTAGCCATCGCGCACGATGCCAGCCAACTGCTCCAGCGGGCGCGATATCCAGCGCGAGGATACCCATAGCAGCACCAGCAGCAGCAAGGCGGGGCCGAGCGTCAGCCACAGCACCCGTTGCATCAGGTCATCGAGCCGCCGCAAAGCGACTTCGGTGGGCCGCTGCACGATGATGCCCCAGTCGGCCGCATCGACATAAGCGTAGCCGTCGAGTACGTCGTTGCCCCGCTGGTCCACGACGCGCTGCTGGCCGGAACGGCCCCGCAGCACGGCATCGACGACGGCATCGTTGTCCGCCTGAGTTCCGATCCGGGTCGGCAGGGGGTGATAGAGAAGCCGCCGTGATGAGTCCACTACATAGACGTAAGTGCCGTCATGGAAATACTGCTCGCCGATCAGGCGGTGCAAACCGCCATCGGTCTTGAGATAGAGCGTCCCCGCCAGGTAACCCAGGTACCGATGGTCCGCCCCGAAAAGCGGCTGCGACAGGACGATGGCCAGATTGCCCAGCGGGGTGACCAGCGGCTTGCTGACTAGCGGGATACGCAAGCGGCGAATCATCAGGGACTCGCCCGATTCAATCCGGCGCCCTTCCAGGCCCAGGCTTTCGGGAGCGATGATCCTGACCAGACCGTCGTTGTCCACCACCGTGACCGAGTTGAACCCGATGCCTTGTTCGCGCAGGCGATCGACCTCGGCGCGCAAGACGGCCGGATTCATCCGCGCACCCTGCAGAACGTCGGCCGAATAGGCCAGGTTGCGCTGCGCCCGACGAAGCAGATCCGTGGTCGTCGTCGCCAGCTTCACGGCAAAGGCTTCGTTGGAGGCCAGCGTGTCCATGAGCTGCTGGCGCTGAACCTGATAGGCGCCGAGCAGGCCGGCCAGCAGCATGATGACTCCGCTGGTGACGGCCAGCAGAAGCATCAATTGACGCAGGTTGATTCTGGATCTACGCTCCGGGCGCATCCGCAGGGTCCCTCCCATTCGGGTTTCAAAACGCGGCGGGACCCCCACCCACGGCTCGCCGCCGACCGTAATAATGGCGGTACGCGGGTTACTTGCACCCCATGGGGATACTCGCTAAAATTGCGTCCTTTGGCGCACTAGCTCAGTCGGTTAGAGCGACGGAATCATAATCCGCAGGTCCCCTGTTCGAATCAGGGGTGCGCCACCAGGAATTCGCTTGTATACCACAGCTCTATCGCCACCGCATCCGGTGGCGATTTTCGTTTCCGGCCCTATTTTTCTGCCGCTCATATGCTTCTGGTTTACTTTCAGCGCGGGCGGCAGGATGATGAGCCCTTTCGCCATCCCGCCTTCGCCATTCTATTTGATGCATCCCGTATCGGAATGCGCAAACAGAGCGACGTTGGCACCCGTTTTCCCGAATGAACGACACCACATTCAGCCTCAGAAAAATCGCCGTGCCCGCCTTCGGGCCATCGCTGCTGTTCAGCATCGGTCAAGGGGCAATCCTGCCCGTCATCGCACTGAGTGCCCGCAACGATGGCGCTTCGGTCGCGCTGGCCGGGCTCATCGTGGGGTTGGTGGGCATCGGATCACTGATCAGCAATATCCCGGCCGCGCTGCTCATCGCACGCCACGGCGAGCGGCTGGCCATGGTCTGGGCAGCCGCGCTCAGCGTGCTGGCGCTGATTCTGTGCCTGATTCCCGGACAGATCATGTTCCTGGCCTTTGGCATTTCTCTGATCGGCATGGCGACCTCGGTGCTGCTGCTGGCGCGCCAGTCCTACCTGATCGAGCTCGTGCCGCCCTCCATGCGGGCCCGGGCCATGTCCACGCTGGGCGGCATGCGGCGCATTGGCGTGTTCGTCGGCCCATTCCTGGGAGCCGGGGCCATGCAGATCCTGGGGTTGAGCGGCGCCTACTGGGTCGCCATCGTGGCCATGGTGGCCGCAGGCGCACTGGCCTACACCATCCCCGACCTGGAAAACCGCCACTCCGCCCCGGCGACTCCGGGCTCGACCCGGATCCTGCACATCATGCACGCATATCGAAGGACCTACTGCACGGTAGGCTTCGGTATCCTGCTGGTGAGCGCGCTGCGCGCGTCCCGCCAGATCGTGATCCCGCTTTGGGCCGAGCATCTGGGCATCAGCCCCGCCACCACCTCGGTCATCTACGGAATCGTCGCCTCCATCGACATGCTGGCCTTCTACCCCTCCGGCAAGGCCATGGATCAATACGGGCGCCTGTGGGTCGCAGTGCCGTCGGTGCTCATCATGGGGGCGTCCATGATCCTGATCCCATCGACGGCCGGCTTCATCAGCTTCCTGACCGTGTCCATGGCCATCGGACTGGGCAACGGCATCGGATCGGGCCTGGTCATGACCCTGGGAGCCGACGCCGCGCCTCGAGAGGGCCGGACGCAGTTCCTCGGCGTGTGGCGACTGATTTCCGACATCGGGGCAAGCGGCGCCCCCGCCCTGCTGTCCGCCATCACCGCGGCGGCAACGCTGGCGCCCGCGATCGTGGCCACGGGGGCCCTGGGTTTCGTCGCCGCCGCAGTGTTCTGGCACTGGCTGCCTCACGCCGACCCGGTACAACCGGACAGCACCCGTTCATGAGTAGCGGCGATCCCACCGCGCCAGGACTGCCGCGGCCCATGTTCCGGCAGCGGCTCGTCTGTCACGCACGGCCTGTCCCTGGGCCGGTCCATGTCCGAGCGACACGTTCGGCTTTTGGCGTATGCTGAACGAACGGCGCATGTCGGCACCCTGGCACGTGCTGCCGGCCCCCCCTTCGCGGCCTCGTCTTCGAGCGCGCGGCTGGCCAGGCGGCCCATGGCCGCGGAGACCCGATGGACGCCGGAACAACAGGAGTTTCCATGGAAAGTCACCACACGGCGGTCAGTTTCGAACAGCGCGCCCAAGGCGCGCTGATGGGGGCATTCATCGGCGACGCGCTCGCACTCGGTCCCCACTGGTACTACGATCTCGATGAACTGCACAAGAATTTCGGCGCCTGGATCACCGACTACGTCGATCCCAAGCCCGACCACTACCATGCCGGGCTGCATGCGGGTCAGTCATCCCAGGCCGGCATCATCCTCGAAATGCTGGCGCAATCGCTGGCGGACACGGGCGCCTACGACGAGGCGGACTTCTGCCGACGGCTCGACGAAGATCTGTTCCCCAAGCTCGATGGGACACCCATGCAGGGTCCCGGCGGCTACACCAGCCAGTCGATTCGCGAGGCGTGGCGGCTGCGGGTCCAGGACAAGCGTCCATGGGGCGAGGTCTGCGGCCTGGCCGACACGACCGAAGCGGCCGAGCGCATTCTGGTGCTGGCCGTCCGTGACGCACTGCACCCCGGCGCACTCGCCCGGCATGCCTCCGCCAACACGGCCCTGACGCAATGCGACACCACCGTCATGGCCATGACCGTCGCCTACGCCTGCGTCCTCGGCAGCCTGGTACGCGGCGAGCCGCTGGACGGCGACACCTCCAACCGACTGATGGCGCTGGTGCGTGACGGCAGCCTGCCGTTTCACAGCGTCACATCCGCTGGCGAGAAGCGGCCGCCGGCGGGACCGGAAGCACCCCGGCACGCCGGCCAGTATCCATCCCCCGACGCCTTGCTGACCGTGTCGAACATCCAGCGCGCCATTGCCGACCCGGAGGTCCGCATCGAACCGGCCTGGAAGGCGTCGCTGGTCTACGGAATGCCGTGCGCGGTGTATCACCAATTCCCGGCTGCGTACTATCTGGCGGGGCGTTTCCAGGGGGACTTCGAATCCGCCGTCCTGCACGCCGTCAATGGCGGCGGCCAGAACCAGGCACGCGCCATTCTGACGGGCGCCTTGAGCGGAGCCATCGGCGGCATACAGGCCATCCCCCGTCGATTCCTGGACGGACTGGAACGCGGTCCACAGCGCCAGGCCCTGGCGGCCACCATCGCCCGCCAGGCGGCTGCCGAGCACGGCTGAGCAGACGCGTCAATACTGCCGGATGCGGTCGACCACCCCGGAAATCGTTTCACCTCGCGCCAGCGCCCGAATCTTGTCCGCAATCTGATGGACGGTCTGCTCCATCAGACTGATCCCGGCGACGTGGGGAGTGAGCTGGATGCGCGGGTGGGTCCAGAACGGATGGCTGACCGGAAGCGGCTCGTGCACGAACGCATCCAGGGCCGCGCCGCGCAAGCGGCCCGACTCCAGCGCGGCGAGCAAGTCCGACTCGACCAGATGGCCGCCCCGTGCCATGTTGATCAGATAGGCATCGGGGCGAAGCTGCTCGAACGTGTGCTGGCACAGGATGCCCTGGGTTTCAGCCGTGAGGGGAAGCACGTTGACGAGCACACGCGTGCGGGCCAGAAACGCCCCAAACGACGAATCACCGCCAAATGCCTCGGCACCCGCGACGGCGCGGCCGGTGCGCGACCACACGGCCACGGGGTAGTTCAGCGCCGCGAACAGGGTTGCCACCTGGGCGCCGATCCGGCCCGCTCCCATGATGCCCACCGGCCACTGCTCGCGCTGCATGCCGCCCAATCGATGCCATCGGGACTGCCTTTGCTGCCCGGCATAACGTCCAAACCCCCTGGCTTCCCTCAGCAGGTAATACAGCGCGTACTCGGCCATCTGGTCCGCCATACCCCCGTCTTCCATCCGCACGATGGTGACGTCCGGCGGCAACCCCGGCGTCTGCAGCAAGGCGTCCACGCCCGCACCAAGATTGAACAGATACTTCAGGTGCGGTTCGCGCTGGAACAGCTCGGCCGGCGGCTCCCAGACGATGGCCGCCTGGGCCGCCCCGGACGCCGCACCGGGCTCCCAAAGGCGGACGCGGACCGACGGCAAGGCTTGCTGAAGGGCTCGCACCCAGTCCTGCGGCTGCTTGTCCTGGCGCGAAGCGAAGATGACGTCCATTTCCAGTGGCCCCTGCAAAATTCACGGGCCACTGTAGCATGGCCGCTGCCCCGCGCCCGGATGAATCGGTCGGTCTGCTAAAAGAGCCACAACCGGACGTGTACCCAGCCGTTGGCCTGGGCGACCTCGATGGCCTCGAACACGGGGACGGCGAGGAAATAAGGCAACGCATCGCGCACCGTCTTCCAGACGCCATGCAGGTCGACCATGACATGGCGCGGTGAGCGCCAGACGCCGCGGCGAGGCCAGAAGCGAGGGACGCGCACACAATAGGCGTCGAACCGGGTGCCGAAGGCCGCCTGCAGCAGACGCTCTTCTTCAATGACGATCCAGCGAAACACGGCGAATGCCGCCAAGGCAAGCACCCCGCCCACCACCAGACTGCCCGTTTGCAGCCCGATGCCCAGCACAGCCAGAATGGAGAACACGTACAGCGGATTGCGGCTGACCGAGTAAGGACCTTCGGCCACCAGATCGGCACCCTTGCGCCCGCCCAGGTAGAGCATGCACGCCGTGCGGCCCAGGATCGCCACCAGGATCAGGGCAAGGCCGAGCCACTCCAGGCTCCGATTGACCCAGCCGGATTCCGGCCACGCCGAGCCCACCCAGGGCAATACCGCCACAGCCAGCACGCCGAGCACCGTCAGCGCCCGCAGCCGCAAGACCTGAGCGTGAGCGAGGCGCGCCCAGACGGCTCCAAGGCCGGCATCCGGAGCGGAACCGGCTTCCAGGGTTTCCGTGCTACCGGACGAAGAAGCTGATGCAGACATATCGTCTCCCATTCAAAGTCAGCTGGAACCTTAGTACCTTCGGCACGAAAAGGCTACGAATCGGGCTGACTATAACCTGAAAACCGGTCGGGATCGCAGCGTGCGGAAGCCGGCAGCCCCAGGCGGAACTCCGTCCATCCCGACATCTCGCCCTGAACGGAATCCACGGAAAGACGCCAGCCCTGCAGATCGCACACACGCTGGGCGATCTGCAGCCCCAGGCCATGCTCCCACTCGGACGGCGAAGGCCTGGCCAGGTCGACCCGGCCGCTACGCCATTCCTGCAGCTCCAACAGGCGGTCGGGAGGAATCCCTGGACCATCATCATGGAACAACAGTGTAGTGGGGCCTTCCAGCGCCACTGTCAGTGTGGCGGGTGCCGCGTGTTCGATGGCGTTACGCAGCAAGTTGCGCACCACGATGAGAAGGGCGTGGGGATCGAGCCAGCAGAACGCGCCCTCGGGAATCCTGCTCATGAGCGCCAGGCCGCGTCCTTCGGCCAAAGGCTCGAGCGCATACCAGGCTTCATCGAGCGCGGCCGCCAGGTCTACGACCTTCATGCGGGCTGGATCCGCACTGTTGATGGCCACTGCTCCCGACAGACTGCTGGCGGCGGTATCCACCTGATTCAGCATGCGTTGCAGGCGATCGTGCAGGGGCGACCCGGATGCGACCTCCAGGAGGGCCATTTCCCCGTCGGAACGCAACGCGGCCAGCGACGTGCGCAATTCATGGCTGAGGTTAGCGGCAAACTGGCGCTCGAAGGCCATGGCGCGATCCACGTGGTCCTGGAGCCGATTGAATGCCTCGATGAGTTGCGCGGCCTCGTCGTCGCCCGGCATGACGGCCGCCGTTCGCCCCCCATCCATGCTCCAGGCGGAAAGACGATCGGACACCATGCGAATGGGAGCCACCACACGGCGCGCCAAACGGCGCGACAGCCCCCAGGCACACAACAGCCCGATCAGGGCGCCCGCGGCCAGTATCCAGCCGAAGTCGCGCACTCTGTCCTCGTGGGCAGTGGCATCATAGCGAACATAAAGCTTTCCCTGCGGGACCTCTTCCACCCAGGTATGCCAGGTATGGCCGTCGCGATGGACTTCCCGTCCCCCCGCGCCCGACGCGAACAGGTCGCCCTCCGGCGGCAAGGCAGTAGCGGACTGGACCCAGGCCTGGATCAGGCCCCCATCGCCGGCGCGCGCCGACAGGACGGACGAAAGATCCTGCCCCGCCGACAGGTCGTCCCGCAACGCCTGGACCTGCCCGGCGAGCACGTTGTCCACCAGATCATCTTCCATCCGGGCAAAGACCGCGTACGCCAGCAGGCTCATGACGAGCAGAAAAACCGACACCGCCGCCGTCAGCGCCCAGGTCACGCGGCTGGCGAATGAAACGAGACGCATCAAGAAGATCCCGGTTGAGAACGGAATGGACCGTCACCGGTTTCCGCCACGAGTACCAACCTCCATCCAAGGCCTGGTGCCGCAACGACATCGCCCCCGCCCACCGCGCGCAAGCGACGGCGCAGCAAATGAACCTGATCGTTCAAGGCACGCTCCGACGGCGGCCCATCGGGCCATAGCGCGGCCTTGAGCTGGGATTGGGACGCCAGATGGCCCTCCGCGCGCAATAGAGTCTCCAGCAGCAGCCGCGACTTGCGGGGCAACGGCAGGGACTGCCCCCCCATGGCAATGGCGTGATTGCGCGGATCGTAGCTGAGTTCGCCCAGCATCATGATCCCAGGGTCCTCGCGGCGCCCGCGCCGCAAGAGCACCCTCAGGCGCGCAAGGACTTCGGCCAGTGCAAAGGGCTTTACCAGATAATCCTCAGCGCCCAGATCGAAAGCCTGGAGCCGATCTTCGAGACGGTCGCGCGCCGTGAGCACCAGCACCGGGCACCAGAGACTCGCATCGCGCTGGAGGGTGCGCAACAGATCCATGCCGCTCAGGCCGGGCAACCCGAGGTCCAGCACCATGGCGCCGAATCCACCGGTGTGCAGCAGGGCGAGCGCGCCATGCCCGTCATAGGCTACATCGGGCATCAGCCCATGCCGCTCCAGGTAACTGTACAGATTCCCGGCAATCGTCGGTTCATCTTCCACGATCAGGACTCGCCCGCCGTCCGCGCGCATGGCCTTGCTCCATCTCCAGGCATTAGAAGCATTATCGTCATTTGCCGCCATAGTCTCCACATGCGGCTGGCGCCGATCCCGTTCATCGGGTTTGGGGCGCTCCGCTGGACGAGGCCGGCAGCCCCGTCGCTACTCTTCCCCAAATGCCCGGTGCCGGAAAGGGCTTCCGGCGATGCGGGGGCTTTTGAGGAGGACAATGGTGCCGGGCATCGTGCCGCCCCGCTGCCCGCCCTTCGAGGCGATCACCGGCGCGTCGTACTGGCGCGGGGCAACCGGTTCGAACCGATTGCGCCCAGCCTTCCGCCCTCATCGAGGTGGCAGGACGATCCCTCCGAATCCGCCCGGGCCTACGTCAGTACCCATCAAGGACACTCGTCAATGGAATTCGCATCAGCACCCTTCAAAGTCCTGGGCGCGCTGGCCATCATCGCGGCAGGGCTGATCGCCGCCGCCATCGCCTACCATCCCACCAAACCAATCGTCTGGATGGTGGCCTACCTGGTGCTGGTGGTCGGCGTCGTCCAGTACGTGCTGGGCGCTGCCCAGGCCTCGCTGTCGGCGCGCGAATTGCCTCCCGCCATGATCTGGGGCCAGTGGGTTCTACTGAATCTGGGACACGCCGGCGTCATCGCGGGCACGCTCGCCACCAGCCTGACGTTGCTGCTGGGGGGCACGGTCCTCTACGACCTGGCCATGATCTGGATGGGGCTGTCGGTCCGAAATGGAAAATCCGGCCTCGGCCGCATCGGCTACTGGCTGCTGGTGCTGGCCATGCTGGGGAGTTCCTTCACCGGCGTCATGCTGACGCTACGGGGCGACTAGATTGGCCGCGCCCGAAGCTCGGACGCCTCCGGCACCGGCCGGGAGTCAGGCGCCCGGACTCCATGGCGAGGCCCGCTCCCATAGGTCCAGCAGTTCCGCATCACTCAGATCAGCGAACTGCCCTTCGGCCTCGGCCATGGTGTCGGCCGGCATTTGATACTGCCGGATGTCGCTGGCGCGCAGCGGGCTGAACAGCAGCGTGACATTGCCATAGGAGCCATCCAGCAGCGCAGCCTGCCAGCCATTCCCCTGGGGATCGATGAAAGTACGCATGGGACGAAGACTCGAACTCGGACTCTTGCAAGATACACGGTTTTCCCGCCAAGGCTTCGAATGAGCGACGGTCGGCCGTGGTTTTGTGATATACCAGTGCCACAAATTTGCAGCGCCGAATCCGAGGCGCGCGACCGGATCCACGGGTGTCGCCACCGGCGCTGGGGTGAGCGTCGTGGCCGGCCGGCGCGCCGACTGTTGGAAATGGGAGATCATTCATGGCAGTTTATGACACGAGACTTACCGGCCGGAGGGAAATTGCCGAAGGCACGCTGGAATTCATCCTGGAAAAGCCCAAGGACTTCAAATTCCGGGCAGGGCAGTTCTTCGATATCCTCCTGAAGGCAGCGCCGGGGGCCGAAAAGAAGACCTACGTACACGGCTTCTCGTTCGTCAACGCGCCCTACGAGGACTACCTGTCCGCCGCGACCCGCATGCGGGGCTCGGCATTCAAGAACGCCCTCCGGGATCTGCCGCTGAATTCAGCCCTCCAGATCGAAGCGGTCTGGGGCAGCTACACGCTGCCCAAGGACGACACCAAGCCGATGGTCTTTCTGATTGGCGGCGTGGGGATCACCCCGGTACGCAGCATCGTCGCTCAGGCGACACACGACAAGACCGCCCACAAGATGACCCTGCTGTACGCCAACAAGACACCGGCCAGCGCACCTTTCACACAGGATCTGCAACGGTTCGCCGCGCAGAACCCGAACTTCACCTTCGTGCCGGTCTATACGCAAGGAGTCGAACCCGGCGCGGAGCGCGGACGGATCAATGCCGACATGATTCGGCGCCACGTCCCCGATCCGGCCTCCGCGATCTATTATCTGTCCGGACCCGCGAGCATGGTGCGCGCCATGCGTGAGCTGCTGGTACAGATGGACATCGATGAAGAGAACATCCGGACCGAAGAATTCGACGGCTATTGATCGCCATTGATGGGCGGATGCCCATGAACCGAGGGCGCCCCGTGCCAGACACGGGACGCCCTCGGCCTTTCATCCGAACGACTCACAGATCCTACGCGGCTTCGGCCTCCGCCAAGGCATCCGTGTTCGCAACCAGCTTGGCTGCGAGGCGCGCCACATGTTCGCCCTGGGCGCGCGCCACGGACAGTTCATTTTCAGTCGGCTGACGCGACCCATCGGCCCCGGCAATCGTGGAAGCGCCATACGGGGTGCCGCCGCTGACCTCGTCGAGCACGCGCAAACCGGGGACTGAAGGCGGCACACCGACCACTACAAACCCCTGGTGCAACAAGGTCGTATGGAACGACGTGATGGTCGTTTCCTGGCCCCAATGTTGCTGGCCCGAACTCACGAATACGCTGCCGACCTTGCCGATGAACGCGCCTGCTGCCCACAGTCCGCCCGTCTGATCCAGGAAATTGCGCATTTGGGCTGCCATGTTGCCAAAGCGCGTCGGGGTGCCGAAGATGATCGCGTCGTACTCGGCCAGCTCCGCCACGGTCGCAACGGGGGCATCCTGGTCCAGTTTGTAGTGCGCAGCCTGGGCGACCTCAAGAGGAACCAGTTCCGGAACGCGCCGGATGGCGACCTCGGCCCCTGCGGCGCGGGCGCCTTCGGCTTCCGCATGCGCAAGCTGCTCGATGTGACCCCACGTGCTGTAGTAAAGCACCAGTACCTTGGCCATTCAATTCTCCTTCATGAATATGGGCGATGGAATGACCACACTTTAATATTGATTGAATCGATGAAGAACAGCGTAGTATCGTTCTTTTTGATCTGAAAAATAGATCATAAAAAGGCCGGCGTCTGCCGGCCCAATACTCCAAGTCCCGATGCAGCGCGCCACTAGCCCGGTGACGGCAAGTCCGTTTCCTCCCACAGCGCCTGCTGCGGATGACCGTCCGCATCATAATCGGCCTCGTGCGGAAAGCGACCCTGTGCGTCTGGCCAGGCCACCTGGAAAACACGGATGGCTGACCCGAAACGGCTGGACGCCTGGGCCACGCGCTTTTCCCGCACGAAACTCGTGGAGACGTCCTTGATCAGCAGAGGCGACCGCGCCTCGGAGGCGGACAGCATCAGGCCGTCTGACAACAGCCCGACGCGGTCCTCGTGCGCCACTACGTCAGCAATCAGATCCATGGCGCGCTGAAGGTCGGCACATCCGGTCAGGATGAGCTCCGGCCTGCCCGCCCGCGCGCGACCCACCGTATGAACGAACCTCTCCGCCAAGGGAAGATCTTCGTCATCCACGGCAATGTGGGTGTAGTCATGCCACTTCAGCTTGTCTTCCAGAAAACCCTGAAGCTTGATCTGATTACGTTGCTGCTCGCTGATCGCTGTGCTCATTTCCCGACTTCGTGCCCCACCACGCCGCCCACGGCGGCTCCGCCTACCGTACCCAGTGCGCTTCCGCCCGTCAGGACAGCGCCACCCACGGCGCCCACACCCGCCCCTACCACCGTGCTTTTCTGTTGATGCGACATGCCGCCGCAGGCGCTGAGGCTAAGCAGTGTCGTCGCCAGCACCACACTACCAAAGAGTCGAATCGTCGTTTTCATCATGCGCTCCCCGTATCAGATAGCGGCCGACTTTCGTCGGGTCACATCAACGGTAACGCCTGGCGACGTTCGCGTATACCCTTAGTTGTAACAAAAAAGAGGGCCTGAACGTTCGTTCAGACCCCCGCATTCTGGTGGGCTGTGACAGGCTCGAACTGTCGACCGACGGATTAAGAGTCCGCTGCTCTACCAACTGAGCTAACAGCCCTTCGCGTTTCCGCGAAGAACGAAACTATACACGGTTTCCGCGGCTCGCGCAAAGCGCGGGTCGGGGCCAAAGAAGCGCGCCCCGAGCGGCTGTCCCGCAATTTACACGGCCTTTGCCAAGCCGGCGGCATGCCCCACGTAGCTGCGCGGAGTCATGGCCAACAGACGGCCCTTGGGCTCGTCCGGAAGATCCAGACCGGCGATGAAGGCGCGCAAAGCGTCCTGGGTGATGCCCTTGCCGCGCGTGAGCGCCTTCAGTTGTTCGTAGGGATGTGGCAGCCCGTAACGACGCATCACCGTTTGTACCGGCTCGGCCAGAATTTCCCAGCATCCGTCGATGTCCGCGTCGATCGCGGCAGCGTTCAGCTCGAGCTTGCCCAGCCCACGCAGGCAGGCGTCGTACGCGACCAGACAATAGCCCAGCGCCACCCCCAGGTTGCGCAACACCGTGGAGTCCGTCAGATCGCGCTGCCAGCGCGAAACGGGGAGCTTCTCGGCCAGATGGCGCAGTAGCGCGTTGGCCAGGCCCAGATTGCCCTCGGAATTTTCGAAATCGATGGGATTGACCTTGTGCGGCATGGTGGACGAGCCGACCTCGCCTTCCTTGAGGCGCTGCTTGAAGTAGCCCAGCGCGATGTAGCCCCACAAATCGCGGTTCAGGTCCAGCAGGATGGTATTGGCCCGCGCGATGGCATCAAACAGCGCCGCCATCCAGTCATGCGGCTCGATCTGAATGGAATAGGGGTTCTGAACCAGCCCCAGGCTACCCAGGACCCCGGCCGAAAACGCCGGCCAGTTGATCTCCGGATAGGCGGCGAGGTGGGCATTGTAGTTGCCCGTCGCGCCGTTCATCTTGGCCAGGGGCTGCACGGACTCGATGGCCTGCAGGGCCCGGTCCAGACGCGCCACCACGTTGGCCAGTTCCTTGCCCACGGTACTGGGCGTAGCCGGCTGACCGTGCGTGCGCGACAGCAATGGCTGATCCGCATGGCGGTGCGCGAGTTCGCGCAGCCGGTTGACGACCGCCTGCAGGCTTGGCATCAGACACTCGCCGCGCGCCCGCCCCAGCATCAGCGCGTGAGAAGTGTTGTTGATGTCTTCCGACGTACAGGCAAAGTGGATGAATTCGGACGCGCGGGCCAGCTCGGCGTCATCCGCCACCTGTTCCTTGAGCCAATACTCCACGGCCTTCACGTCGTGGTTGGTCGTGCGCTCGATCGCCTTGATGCGGGCGGCATCCGCCTCGGAAAACCCCGCCACCAGCGCCCGCAGGCGGGTACGGGCCGCCGCGCTGAAGGCCGGCAGCTCGGGCAAGCCTGCGTCGGACAGGCCGATCAGCCAGGCGATCTCGACCTCGACCCGATGGGCCATGAAACCGGCTTCGGACAGATAGGGACGCAACGCGTCGGCTTTCGCCGCGTAACGCCCATCCAGGGGCGATAGCGCATTCAGGACGCTCAGGGAGGAATCGGTCTGCATGATAGAAAGTTGGGGCGGGCCGGTGTCAACGGCTCACAACACCATGTGGCAATGAGGGAAATCAGCAGGGATTCTAGCATCCGCGCTCCGGCCCGGCCTGCTATACTTTTTGAGCCTTAGACTACCTCGTTGTGCCATGAAACTGATCGGTTCCCTGACTAGCCCCTACGTCCGCAAGGTCCGTATCGTGCTGGCCGAGAAAAAACTCGACTACGAGCTGATTCTCGACAATCCCTGGGGGGATGCGACGCAGGTCAAGACACATAACCCCCTGGGCAAGGTCCCCTGCCTGATTCTCGACGAAAACGGCGCGATCTTCGATTCCCGCGTGATCGTCGAATACCTGGACACGCTCTCGCCAGTGGGCCGGCTCATCCCGCCTCCCGGTCGCGAGCGGGTGGAAGTCAAACGCTGGGAAGCGACTGCGGACGGCGTGATGGATGCCTGCGCAGCAGCCTATATCGAAACGCATCGACGCGCCGAGGCCTTGCAGGATCCCGCCTGGACGGCCCGCCAGATGGACAAGATCCACGCCACGCTGGACTACATGAACAGCCTCCTGGGCGAACAGGCCTACTGCTGTGGCGTCAATCTGTGTCTGGCGGACATCGCCGTGGGCACAGCGCTGGCCTATCTGGATCTGCGCAACCCCGATCTGGACTGGCGCCCGCACCACGCCAACCTGGCCCGACTGGTGGAGAAGCTCGAAACCCGGGCCTCGTTCATCGCAACCCGTCCGCCGGCCGCCTGAATACCCACCTGCCGCACGCCACGGCCAGCCGGGCCAGGCTCCCCGGCATCCCGGTCAGGCAATGATGCCGCCCCCCAGGCACACGTCGCCCTCGTAGAGTACTGCTGACTGGCCCGGTGTCACGGCCCATTGGGCTTCTTCGAATGTCACGTCGAAGGCGCCATCGTCCGCCGCCATGAACCGGCAGTCGGCGTCTGCCTGCCGATAGCGGGTCTTGGCGCCGTAGGATCCGGACACCGGCGGCTCGCCAGCTACCCAGCTCGCATCCTCCGCCCGCAAGGTACGGCTGAGCAGCCAGGGATGGTCATGACCCTGAACCACATAGAGAACGTTGGCCGCCATGTCCTTGCGCGCGACATACCACGCATCGGCCGTGCCGTCGCTGCGCTGTGCGCCGTGAACGCCGCCGATGCCCAACCCCTTGCGCTGCCCCAGGGTATAGAACGCCAGGCCCCGGTGCAGCCCGAGATCCAGGCCTTCGGGCGTGCGCATGGGCCCCGGATGCGTGGGCAGATAGCGGCCCAGGAATTCCCGGAACGGGCGCTCGCCAATGAAGCAGATGCCGGTGGAATCCTTCTTGGCCGCATTGGGCAAACCGATTTCCCGCGCAATGCGCCGGACCTCGGTCTTGCGGACTTCTCCGAGCGGGAACAGTGTCCTGGCCAGTTGCCCCTGATTGAGTCTATGCAGGAAATAGCTCTGATCCTTGGTCAGGTCCACCGCCTTCAGCAATTGGCTACGCACCCCGTGCGGCGTATCGACATGCCGCACGCGGGCATAATGCCCCGTCGCAATGTAGTCCGCGCCCAGGCCCATCGCATGATCCAGGAAGGCCTTGAACTTGATCTCGGCGTTGCACAGGACATCCGGGTTCGGCGTGCGTCCCGCGGAGTACTCACGCAGAAAGTCGGCAAAGACGCGGTCCTTGTACTCGGCCGCAAAGTTCACGGCCTCGATGTCCACCCCCACCACATCCGCCACGCTGGCCGCATCCAGCCAATCCTGGCGCGACGAGCAGTATTCGCTGTCGTCGTCCTCTTCCCAGTTCTTCATGAACAGTCCGACGACGTCATAGCCCTGCTGCTTCAACAGCCACGCCGAGACCGAGGAATCGACCCCGCCCGACATGCCGATCACCACGCGCGCACCGCGCCCGGACCGATGCTCAGCCACGCATGGCCTCGTCCACGGATTCGATCCAATGACGCACCGGCGTCTCGGTGCCGCCCTGCAGATGGCAGATGCACCCTATGTTCGCCGAAACAATGGTTTGCGGCAGCGTCTCCTGAATGGCCTTGAGCTTGCGGTCCCGCAGGGACAGGGAGAGTTCCGGCTGGGTGATGGAATAAGTGCCGGCCGACCCACAGCACATCTGCGATTCCGCAAAGTCCTGCAAATCAAATCCCAGGTCGCGCAGGAGGCGTTCCGTGACGACACGCAGTCCCTGCCAATGCTGCAGGGTACAGGGGGCATGGAAGGCGCAGCGTCCGGGAGCCGACGGCATTTTGGCCCGGAGCTCCTGCGCCATCGGCGCCAGGAATTCCGCAATGTCCTTCACATAGGGCATGAGCCGCTGCGCGCGCTCCGCATAGTCGGGATCATGCGCAAGGTGGCGGCCGTAGTCCTTGATCATGCCGCCGCAGCCCGACGCATTCACGATGACGGCCTCGACTGCGCCGGACTCCAGCAGCGGCAGCCACGCATCGACGTTGCGCCGCATCTGGTCGCGCGCCGCTTCCTGAGCATCCAGGTGGAAGTTGATGGCCCCGCAACAGCCCGACCCCGCCGCGTAGCGAGCACCCACACCGACGGCATCCAGCACCCGCAGGGTAGCCGCGTCGATCGACGGCATCATGGCCGGCTGCACGCAGTTCGCCAGCATCAGTACCTGGCGAGGGTGGCGCTCCCGAGACCGCGGCAGCGGGCCGGCGGCCCGGGCCACCGTGATCTTGGCCCGCAAAGCGGCAGGCAGTACCGGCCGCAACCAGCGCCCCACCCCGTACAACGACTTGAACGCGGGTGAGCCCATCAGGCGGCGCAGCACCGTCCGAAGCAGCCGTTCCCGCCAGGGCCGTTTCACGCGGTCCGCGATCACCTGGCGACCGATGTCCACCAGTTCGCCGTATTTCACGCCCGAAGGACAAACCGTTTCACAGGCATGGCAGGTCAGGCATCGATCCAGATGCTGCTGGGTGACGTAGGTAGGTTCCACGCCCTCCAGCAGTTGTTTCATCTGGTAGATGCGTCCGCGAGGACTGTCCAGCTCGTCGCCCAAGATCTGATAGGTGGGGCAAGCCGACAGACAAAAGCCGCAGTGGGTGCAGCGACGCAGGATCTCTTCGGCCTCACGGCCGAAATCGGTATCCTGAGCCCAGTCTGCGAGTTGGGTTTGCATGAGGGGTCCTTGAATCGGTCCTTAAAATTCGGGAATCAGCCGGTGGGGATTGAAGATCCCGGCAGGGTCGAACTCCTGCTTGAGCCGCTGGTGAATGTGCAAGAGGCCCGCCGTCAGCGGATGGAAAGCTGGCACGTCGGCCGGCACATCCCCACGCCGATACAGGCAAACGGAGCCGCCCAGGGCCTGCGCCCGGGCTCGTAGCGCGGCGGCATCCTGGGGCCCCGCCAGCCAGCGCAACCCCCCGCCCCATTCGTGCAGCGTGGCGCCCAGATCCAGCGCGGGCGCCTTGGGCGGCAGCGCCACCCGCCACAGCGGCGTCTGCCGAAAGAACGCATGCGTCTGATCGCGCAGACCGGTCCAGAACGCGTCCGCGTCGGCCTCCAGCAGGGTCTGTCCCCCGATGCGGACCAGCGCCTGCCGCACGGCGGACTCGTTGCCGGACACGCGCACGGAGAGACATCCGCGGCCCACTCCGTCACCGATCCACGCGGTGGCCGAAATGGGCAGCGGTTGGGAGCGCCACTGCAAGCACTGCTCGAGCGCCCGCCGCTCGTCCAGCTCCAGCAACGTGGTGACTTCCGTGCGCGGCTTGGGCACGACCTTGAGGGAGACCTCGACGATGGCACCCAGGATCCCCAGAGATCCCGCCAGCAGGCGCGAGAGATCGTAGCCGGCCACGTTCTTCATGACCTCGCCGCCAAAATGCAGTACGGTGCCGTCGGCCCCGAGCAGGCGCGTCCCCAACACGAAGTCGGCCGCTGCCCCGGCCGCCATGCGCCGCGGGCCCGACAGGCCCGCGGCCACGCACCCGCCCAGCGTGCCGCCCGAGCCGAATCGCGGCGGCTCGAAGGCCAGCATTTGTCCCTGGCCGGCGACCAGCGCCTCGATCTCGGCCAGTGGCGTCCCCGAACGAGCGGTCAGAACCAGTTCGGACGGCTCGTAGGTGATCACGCCGGAATAAGGCGCAAGGTCCAGCCAGCCAGCCGTTTCGTCCCCAGGCCAGGGATTGCCATAGAAGGCCTTCGTGCCGCCGCCCCGAATCCGCAGCGTGCGCTTGGCCGCGCGGGCCGTGGCGACCTGCTCGCTCAACTCAGAAAGAACATATTCCATGGGTCTGCTCTAGAAACGGGGAATGTCGGGGAAGGCAATCTGGCCCCCATGCACGTGCATCTTGCCGTACTCGGCACACCGCACCAGCGTCGGGATGAGTTTGAGCGGATTGAGCAGCCCGTACGGGTCGAACGCACGCTTGAAGGCCGAAAACGCGTCCAGTTCCTCGCGGGAAAACTGGGTGCACATCTGGTCGATTTTCTCGATGCCCACGCCGTGCTCGCCGGTGATGGTGCCGCCGACCTGGACACACAGTTCCAGAATCGCCACCCCGAACGCCTCGGCCCGCCGGACCTCGTCGGGGGAATTGGCATCGAACAGAATGAGCGGGTGCAGATTGCCGTCGCCAGCATGGAAGACGTTCGAACAGCGCAGGCCGAATTCCTGTTCCATGTCCGTGATCGCCGCGAGCACACGCCCCAGATGGCGGCGCGGGATCGTCCCGTCCATGCAGTAGTAGTCCGGCGAGATGCGCCCGGCCGCTGGAAAGGCGTTTTTACGCCCGGCCCAGAACTTCAGGCGTTCCTCTTCGGTGGTGGAGGTCTGCAGACGGGTGGCACCCACTTCGCGCAGCAGCCTCTCCACTCGCGTGATTTCCTCGGCGACCTCGTCGGGCGTGCCGTCGGATTCGCACAGCAGAATTGCCTCGGCCTCCAGGTCATAACCTGCCTGGACGAACGGCTCGACCATGTTGACGGCCCGCTTGTCCATGAGTTCCAGGCCCGCCGGGATGATGCCGTCGGCAATGATGCGCGTCACCCCTTCCCCAGCAAGTTCCACACTGGGAAAGCTCGCCATCACGACGCGCGCGAGCTCGGGCCGGGGAATGAGCTTCACGGTGACTTCGGTCACCATGCCCAGCATGCCTTCGGAACCGATGAAAGACTGCAGCAGGTTCAGGCCCGGGGAATCGGGTGCCTCGCCCCCCAGTTCGACGACGTCGCCGTCGATGGTCACGAAACGCACCCGCAGGACGTTGTGCGTGGTCAGGCCGTACTTCAGGCAGTGCACCCCGCCGGAATTCTCGGCCACGTTGCCGCCAATGGAGCAGGCGATCTGGCTGGACGGGTCAGGCGCGTAATACAGCCCCAGCGGCGCGGCAGCCTCCGAGATGGCCAGATTGCGCACTCCGGGCCCCACCACGGCGACGCAGGCTTCCGGATCCAGCCGCAGGATCCGGTTGAACTTGGCCATCCCCACCAGCACGCCGCGGGGATGGGGTGTCGCGCCGCCCGACAACCCCGTGCCGGAGCCGCGCGGCACCACGGGCACGTTGTACTCGCGACAGGCCTTGAGGACCACCACGAGCTGGGCCTCGGTCTCGGGCAGCACGACGACCGGCGGACGCTCCCGATAGAGCAGCAAACCGTCGGCCTCGTAGGCGCGCGTCTGATCCGGCCGGCTCAGGATGCAATGGTCCGGCACACTCGGCCGGATCCTGGCCAGAAAGCCCGCAAAGTCCGGCTCGACAGACTGGTCCACCATGGCACTCGCCGCAGTATCCATCACGATTTCCTGATTCAGTCGGCCGCGGCCGGGGGCAGGATTTTGCCCGGGTTGAGAATGTTGTGCGGGTCGAGGGCTGCCTTGATGGACGCCATCACGTCCAGCGCATCCTGGCCGTGCTCGGCGCGCATGAAAACCTGCTTGTGCAGTCCCACGCCATGTTCGCCCGTGCAGGTGCCATCCATGGCAATGGCCCGATCCACCAGCCGATGGTTGATCCGCTCGGATTCCGCCCATTCGTCGGGGTCATCGGGATCCAGCAGCATCAGCACGTGGAAATTGCCGTCTCCCACGTGGCCGACGATGGTGTACGGGAAACTCGCCTGATCCAGTTCACGCGCCGTCTCGAGGACGCATTCCGCCAGGCGGGAAATGGGCACGCAGACGTCCGTCGTGCTCGACCGGCAGCCAGGCCGCAGCTGCAGTCCGGCAAAGTAGGCGTTGTGACGGGCCGTCCACAGGCGATTGCGGTCCTCGGGATGCTCGGCCCACTGAAAGTCCAGGCCGCCATGCTCTCGGGTGATGTCCTGGACGGACTGCGCCTGTTCGCGCACCGACGCCGGACTGCCGTGGAATTCGAACAGCAGCAATGGCGACTCGCGCAGCGTCAGGTGACTATAACGATTGGTCGCCCGCACGGCCCCTTCGTCCATGAATTCGACACGCGCCACCGGAATCCCCATCTGGATGATTTCGATGACGCTGTTGACCGCCGCGTCCAGCGTCGGGAAATTGCAGATGGCGGCCGACACGGCCTCAGGCTGCGGATACAGCCGTACCGTGACTTCGACGATGATGCCCAGCGTTCCTTCGCTGCCCACGAAAAGTCGCGTGAGATCATAGCCGGCGGAAGATTTGCGCGCGCGGCTGGCCGTCTCGATCACCCGGCCGTCCGCCGTCACGACCTTCAGCGACATCACGTTTTCACGCATGGTGCCGTAGCGCACGGCATTGGTGCCGGAGGCGCGCGTGGCCGACATGCCGCCCAGGCTGGCATCCGCGCCCGGATCGATCGGAAAGAACAGCCCCGTATCGCGCAGCGCTTCATTCAACTGCTTGCGCGTGACACCCGCCTGCACCGTCGCGGTGAAATCCTCGGCGTGAACGTTCAGGATCCGGTTCAGGCCCGACAGGTCCAGGCATACACCGCCCTGCACGGCAAGCACGTGGCCCTCCAGCGAGGAACCCGCCCCATAAGGAATGAGGGCGATGCCATGGTCGTGACAATGCCGCGCCGCCCAGGCAACCTCTTCGATGGACTGGGCGAACACCACGGCATCGGGCAACATGGGCGGATAGGGCGACTCGTCGCGGCCATGGTGCCCGCGCACGGCCTCGGCCCGCGAACAGCGCTCGCCGAACCGCGCCTGCAGCGCCGCCAGGAACCCGTCAGGCAAGGGCCGTACGTGCTGCACAACATGCAAGGTATCCATCTTCGTCCACGAAAGGGTCAGTTTGCGAGCCAGCGATCAGGCGGCATTGGCGGCCGGCTCGGCACTCGACAGGCGCTCGCGGCGGCCCCGCGCGGCGCGCGCGAGGCGATCCAGCAGCGCCACCGACGTGTCCCAGTCCACACAGCCGTCCGTGATGCTCTGACCATACACCAGAGGCTTGCCCGCTACCAAATCCTGGCGGCCGCCGACCAGATGGCTCTCGACCATGACACCGAACAGATGGGAATCGCCCGCCTCGACCTGAGCGCAGATGTCCTCGATCACCAGAGGCTGGCGCGTGTAGTCCTTGTTGCTGTTGGCGTGGCTGGCGTCGATCATGACGCGCGGCCGCATATGGGCCTTTTCCAACGCTTCCGCCGCCGCCTGTACATGTTCGGCCTCGTAGTTGGGGGCCTTGCCGCCGCGCAGGATGACGTGGCAGTCTTCATTGCCGCGCGTGGAGACGATGGCCGAGCGTCCGCCCTTGGTCACCGACAGGAAATAGTGCGAGTGCGCAGCAGCCTTCAGGGCATCGACCGCGATGCGCGTATTGCCGTCGGTACCGTTCTTGAAGCCCACGGGGCAGGACAGCCCCGAGGCCAGTTCGCGGTGGACCTGGCTTTCGGTGGTGCGCGCGCCGATGGCGCCCCAGGACACCAGATCGGCGATGTACTGCGGCGTGATCATGTCCAGAAACTCGCAGCCGGCTGGCAGCCCCAGCGAATTGATGTCCAGCAGGAGCCGCCGCGCGGTGCGCAGGCCTTGGTTGATGTCGAAGCTGCCATCGAGCGCGGGATCGTTGATGAGCCCCTTCCAGCCCACCGTGGTGCGCGGCTTCTCGAAGTAGACGCGCATGATGATTTCCAGGTCGTTCGCGTAGCGTATGCGCTGTTCGGCCAGACGCCGGGCATACTCCATGGCTGCCTGCGGATCATGAATGGAGCACGGACCGATCACGACGACCAGACGATCCCCGTGTCCATGGAGAATGTCGTGCACGGCCTGACGCGAGCCATGCACTGTGGCCGAGGCGGCCAACGTGCAGGGAAATTCGTGCATCACATGCGCCGGGGGGGCCAGCTCACGGATCTCTCGGATGCGGATGTCGTCAGTATTGTGTGACACGGTAAAGCTCCTGTTGGACCGGATGCATGCGGGGGCAAATAAAAAAGCCGCCTGGCACCGCCGGCGGCTTTCTGGGAAATTTTCGACTACCTGTTGATGCAACGATTCCCTTCCTCCGCCAGCGGCATTGGAAACGTAAAAAAGCTGAAAAAGTACGAAATCGCGTGCATGCATCGATGCTAGCACACGCGGGACCTAAATTCCAAGCCGGATTTTCACACCCATTTGCCCGGCAAGGCGGGACTCGCGCGCACTCCCCAACACTGAGCTTGTGCATCCCGGGATCCGGATCAACGCCCTGCACTGGTTGCGTTCTCACAACATCCCGGCCGCATCCGGCCGCAGCCTCATCAAAATCACCCTCAGTTGTGCATGTAAGACCACCTGTAACACCAGGAACACCTTCACAATACGAAAACCGGGTGGAAAAGGAAATAAAACGTGACAAACCCCCAGGCGGTGCCGGATCTGACCGCGCGACTGAAATATTGCAAACGGCTGCCCACGCTGCCCGCCGTCGCCCTGAGACTGGTCGAGCTGGCAGGGGACGATACGGCCACCCTGGATCAGTTCGCCGAGCAGATCACCTACGACCCGGCACTGGCCGGCAAGCTGCTGCGCGTGGCCAATTCATCGTTCTATGGGCGCCGGCGCAGCATTTCCAACCTTTCCCAGGCGATGGGCCTGCTGGGCCTGAATGCCACCATCGCGCTCTCGCTCAGCTTTTCGCTGCGCGAATGTCTGACCCAGCCGCACAGTTCCGGATTCGACACCAGTGCCTACTGGAGGCGCGCCCTGCTGACGGCATTGGCCTGCCGGACCATTGCGGCCGAGATGGACGAGCTGCAACCCGAGGATTTCCTGTTTGCCGGACTGCTGCAGGACATCGGCGTGCTGGCCATGGACGCGATGTTCGGCGACACCTATGCGGCGCTGTACCGCAAGAGCCCGACCCACAAGGATCTGTTGGCCCAGGAAGCGGTGCGCTTCGGCTTTACCCACGCGCAGGCGGGAGCCCACCTGCTGAAAATCTGGGGTCTCCCTGATCGTGTCTGCGAATCGGCCTGGCTCAGCCACGAAACACTGATGCTGTCGCATGAGAACCTTGCGGTCGAAGGCGGCCAGCTTCCCCTGTACGTAGCCGCTGCCGCGCAAATCGCGGACGCCTGGCTGGAGGAACAATCCATGCCCGATGCGCTGGAGGGCGCGCATGACAGTGTCTACAAGCTGCTGGCCATCAGCCTGGAAAGCTACCGCGACGTCATCACCGCGATGATTCAGAAAATCCCCGAGATGGAGGCGTTGTTCGAGACCCAGCTGGTGGATCCCAGCATGATCCGCGGTGTCGAGGAAAGCGCCCGCGAACTGCTGGCGGTGCGAAATCTGCAACTTTCCCAGGAAGCGGATCCGGCCACCCGCACCCAGGAGCTGGAAGCCCGGATCGCCACCCTGGAGACGCAAACCCAGCGCGACTCACTCACCGGCCTCTACAACCGCAACTACCTGGATGCGGCCCTGGAGCGCGAATTCAGCCGTGCGACCCGGGAGCATCTGCCGCTGAGCGTGGCCTTCATCGACGTGGACCGGTTCAAGGCCATCAATGATACCTTCGGGCATGCCATCGGCGATCAGGTGCTGGCCTCCGTCGCGCAGCGCCTGCAGGGCGAGGCCCGCCAGACGGACACGGTGGCTCGCTATGGCGGCGAGGAGTTCGTGGTGGTCCTGACGGAGACCGGGACCTTCAAGGCCACGGCGATCGTGCAGCGCATGCTGGCCAGCGTGCGCGACACGCCCTTCCATACGCGAAGCGGTGCCAGCGGCACCGTGACGTTCTCGGCCGGCATTGCGACGCACATGGAGGGCACGTCGTACTTCCAGACCGCCGCCGCCTTGCTGCATGCGGCCGACGACGCACTCTACCGGGCCAAGGAGCGCGGTCGGGAGTGCGTCGTGGTCTATCAGCAGGGGAGCTCCGAAACGCGGTTCCCTGTCGAGGATCAGTGACCCGAGTGCGGGTCGATGGGCTCGTCGCTATGGAAGATGTCCGGGTCGGCCTTGCCTTTGACCGTCAGGAACCCTCCAACGCCCTTTTCCACGCGCGATAGCGCGTGGTCCACCAGCAGATAGCGGCCCGGGAAGTCGGTTTTGAACTCCACCATAGTCGCGCCGCCCGGCGGCACCAGGGTGGTCTGTACATCCGTCAGCGGCTTGCTCGTCAGTGACGCCTGGTCATACACGCGATCGAAGACTTCGCCGATGACGTGGAAGCTGGAAGTCAGGTTGGGCCCTCCCACGCCGAAGAAGATGCGCACGGTATCACCGACCTTGGACTCCATGCTGTAGATCTTGGTCAGAGCATCCATGGATCCGTTGAACATGACGTGCTCGGGATTTTCGGCCAGCAATTTTTCCAGCGAAAATTCCTGCGGCCCGCTGGCGCCGTGATGCTGTGCGGTGTAGAGCTCACCCTGCATCACGTAGAACTCGTGGTCGACCTTGGGCAGGCCGCCCTCGGGCTCCACCAGAATCATGCCGTACATGCCGTTGGTGATGTGCTGCGCGACCATGGGGGTTGCGCAGTGATACACGAACAGCCCGGCGTGCTGGGCCTTGAAGCGGAACGACTTGGTCTGCCCCGGCGGCACCTGAGTGACGGCCGCGCCTCCACCGGGTCCGGTCACCGCATGCAGGTCGATGGAATGAATGTGGGTGCTGTCCTTGGCGTTGGTGACGTTGATCGTCACCGTATCGCCCACGCGGACCCGCACGAAAGGCCCGGGCACCTTGTTGTTGAAGGTCCAGAACCGATAGGTGCTGTTGTCAGCCAGGCGCCCCTCGACCTCGGTCGTCAGCAGATCGACCTTCACGTCCTGTGGCGCGCGCTTGCCCACAGGAACGCCGACGTCGTGGGGATCGTGGGCGATCTGTGGAGCCTGGGCCTGTGGCTGCGCGGACGCTTCACCCACGATCACCTTGCCCACCATGCCGGCCGCCTTGTGGCCCGGCAAGGTGCAGTAGTACTCGAAGGTCCCGTTCTTCCCGGCGCGGAACACAATGGCCGTGGCCGCCTCCTTGCCCGAGAGATGATCCGAATGGGCACCGAAATCAGGGACCGCGATATCGTGGGTGGCACCGTCACCGTTGATCAGATTGATCTGCACCACCGCGCCCTCGGGCACCTTCAGGTCGGGGTTGATCTGCTTGTCGATGGGGCCGCGGTCGCCGACGAACACCAGCTTGCCGTCGGCAATCGCGGTGCGCAGCGTGAACGTCACATCGGGCCGGTAGCTGACGGCGCCGCCGCTCTTGGCAGCGTGCTCGGCTTCGCCATGGTGCTGCGCCCAGACTGGCGCCATCAATCCGAGGCCCAGCACTGCAAGCAGCACCTGCCTCATGAAGGTCTTGTAGAGATTCATGATTTCCCCGTCTCTCGTGACTCGAAACTGACCTGTCGTGATACCAGGCCCTTTGCATGTCCCACTGTATCCGAACGTCAGAATCCTTTCACGATTCCTCGGTCAAAAAGCTGACAAATCACAAGATCGGCCGCTACCCCATGCACAAAGTTTGATCTGGATCATAAAATGGCGGTCGGGGCCCATGACGCTCCGCCGCGCATCCGCGACATCCCGGGTGTGCCTGTTTCCTTCAGGTAGAACCATCGTGCATCCATCGCCTTTCGGACCCGCCGTACGGGCACGCCTGCAGAAGCGCATCGTGGTCGCTCCCGACTCGACGCACTGCTCCACCTGTATGATGAACACCGTCTGCCTGCCGCTGGGCATGGCGCGTGACGAGATCGTCAAAATGGACGAACTCATCAAGGAACGCATCCGCGTGCCCAAGGGCAGCGCGCTCTACCAGCAGGGCGACGCCTCCGAGGCCATCTACGGCTTGCGTTCCGGTTCCCTCAAGACCCAGATTCAGGACAGGCGCGGACAGGCTCAGATCACGGGATTCCTGCTGCCAGGCGAGATCCTCGGTCTGGACGGCCTGATGGACAATACCCAGGTCTCGCACGCCATCGCTCTGGAAGACTCCGAGGTCTGCGTCATCCGGCTGGACGAGATGGACCAGATCGCGTCCCGGCTCCCGATTCTTCAAACCCAGTTGCGGCGTCTGATGAGCAAGGAAATCAACCGCTCTCACACTCTGCTCCTGGCGCTGGGCGGCCTGAGGTCCGAACAGCGGGTTGCAGCCTTCCTCCTGAACCTGTCCGAGCGATTCCAGGCGCTGGGTTACTCCCCAAGCGCCTTCATCCTGCGCATGAGCCGCGAGGAAATCGGCAATTTCCTCGGGCTTACGCTGGAGACCGTCAGCCGGCTTCTGTCGCGCTTCACGCGCGACGGCATTCTGGACGTCCGGCACCGCGAGGTCCATATCCTGGACCGGCACGCGCTACAGGCGCTCGCGGAGACTGACGGCGGGTAAAACGGTCGGGCCGTATCAGGCCGCCCGCGCCGCCGCGGCTGCGCCGAACTGGGCCTCCTCGGTGGAACCGGCCAGCGCCGTCGTGGAAGACTGCCCGCCCTCGATCGCTTGAGTCACGGCATCGAAATACCCCACGCCCACTTCGCGCTGGTGCTTCACCGCGGTGAATCCACGGTCGGCGGCCGCGAATTCCTTTTGCTGGAGCTCGACGAAGGCCGTCATGTTCGAGCGCGCATAGTGGTAGGCCAGATCGAACATGCTGTAGTTCAGGGCATGGAATCCGGCCAGGGTGATGAACTGGAATTTGTACCCCATGGATCCCAGCTCGCGCTGGAATTTCGCCACGGTCGCATCGTCCAGATTCTTCTTCCAGTTGAACGACGGGGAGCAGTTGTAAGCCAGCATTTTTCCGGGGAACTGCCGCCGGATGGTCTCCGCGAACTTGCGGGCGTATTCCATGTTGGGGGTGGAGGTCTCGCACCAGATCAGATCGGCGTAAGGCGCATAAGCCAGTCCCCGCGCGATGGCCTGCTCCAGCCCGGCGCGTGTGCGATGGAAACCTTCCTGCGTGCGTTCGCCGGTCACGAACGGCCGGTCGTTCTCATCGATATCGCTGGTCAGCAGGCTGGCGGCCTCCGCGTCGGTGCGCGCCACCAGCAGCGTAGGCACGCCCAGCACATCGGCCGCCAGACGGGCCGACACCAGCTTCGCAACGGCCTCCCGCGTGGGCACCAGCACCTTGCCGCCCATATGGCCACATTTCTTGACGGACGCAAGCTGGTCCTCGAAGTGGACCCCCGACACACCGGCTGCGATCATGGCCTTCGTCAGCTCGAAGGCGTTGAGGATCCCGCCGAAACCGGCCTCGGCATCCGCCACGATAGGCGCGAAATAATCCACATAGCCATCATCCCCGGGATTGCGGCCCTCCATCCACTGGATCTGATCGCACCGGGTCAGCGCATTGTTCAGGCGGCGGATGACGGACGGCACCGAGCTGGAGGGATACAGGGACTGGTCGGGGTACATCTGTCCAGCATCGTTCGCGTCGCCGGCGACCTGCCAGCCCGACAGATAGATGGCCTTCAGACCGGCCTTGACCTGCTGCATGGCCTGATTGCCCGTCAATGCGCCCAGCGCGGCCACGAAATCCTCGGTATGCAGCAGCGCCCAGAGGCGCTCGGCACCGCGCCGGGCCAGCGTATGTTCCTCGACCACGGAACCCCGCAAACGAACCACCTCATCCGCGCTATAGCCGCGTTTGATGCCTTGCCACCTGGGGTCTTCCGCCCATTGGCGTTGGAGGGCGCGCACTTCGTTTTCGCGAGTCGTCATGATGTTGCTCCTAGTGGAAAAAATCGAAAACCGTTGGAACCAGTCTACGAGAATGACGCAGCGCACACATGACTTATATCTTATAGATGACAATAAATTTATGTCATCTATATCAAATAATTGGAACGATAATTTCATGTAATGGAATCAAATTCCTCCTCTCGAAACAAGACGCGTGGCGCCGCAACATTAAGCTTCCACATCACGGACAAGGCGTTTCACCATGCAAAATCGCAGGCTTGGCGGTGGGCCCCGGCGGGGCGCGCCGTAAAATACGACCATGAACTCATCTCCTCTTGCGGACAGTCCGCTCGGACGCAGCGCGCACGGCTCGGACCATTACGACCCGGACCTGCTATTCCCCATCGAACGCGCCCAGACGCGCGCATCGCTGGATCTGCCACAAGCCACCCACGGGGCGGACATCTGGAATGCCTATGAGCTGTCGTGGCTGGACAAGAACGGCAAGCCCGTCGTGGCGATGGGCCGATTCACCATTCCCATGGACACGCCCCGGCTGATCGAATCCAAATCCTTGAAGCTTTATCTGAACAGCTTCAACGAGGAGCGCTTCGACTACGCGGACGTCGCCCGCCAACGCATGTACACGGACCTGTCGCGCGCCTGCGGCAAGCCGGTACATATCGAGATTCTGTCGGTGCGTCCCGCCTTCGAATTGAGCTGCGCGCCGCTGCAGGGAACCTGCATCGACGATCAGGAGGTCGCCTGCGAGCCCGCGACGGCGCCCCATCCCGAATTCCTGCAACAGGCGCAGCCGGCTCCTTTCGTACGTGAAACGCTGGTGTCGGAACTGCTGAAATCAAACTGTCCGGTGACGGGCCAGCCCGACTGGGCCAGCCTGCAGATCCGCTACGCGGGGCCACGCATCGACCGCGCCGGCCTGCTGCAATACATCGTCTCGCTGCGGCGCCATCGGGAATTCCATGAGCTGTGCGTCGAAAAGATCTACGGCGAGATCCTGCGGCGCTGCGCGCCGGAGCAGCTGCTGGTCTATGCGCGGTACACCCGCCGCGGCGGGCTGGACATCAATCCCTGGCGCGCCAACCATGATCCGGAATCGGTCGGCCAGATTCGCACGCTGCGGCAATGAACCAAGCGGCTACGCCGCTGGCCGGTAACCCCCCGAATCAGACGCGGGCCCGCATTTCGGGCCACGCCTTTTTCAGGTAATAGCACATCGACCAGACCGTCAGGATGGCCGCCACCACGATGAGGATGCCTCCGAAGAGCCGGGTGGGTACGCGGTACAACGGCTGCCAATACAACAGGCATGGAATCGCGACCATTTGGGCGGCCGTCTTGAATTTCCCCAGCCAATGCACGGCCACGCTGCTGCTGGCGCCGATTTTCGCCATCCACTCGCGCAGCGCGGAAATCGTGATTTCGCGTCCGATGATGACCAGCGCGATCAGCATGTCCACACGGCCGAGATCCACCAGGATGAGCAGCGCGGCACTGACCATGAGCTTGTCGGCCACCGGGTCCAGAAAGGCGCCGAACGCCGAGGTCTGATTCCAGCGGCGGGCCAGCCACCCATCCAGCCAGTCGGTCACCGCCGCCACGATGAAGGCTGCCGCCGCCACCATGTCGCGCATGCCCATCGCCAGCCATGTCTCGGGAAGGTAGAACAGCCCCACGAGCAGGGGGATCATGGCAATGCGCAGCCAGGTCAGGGCGATGGGGAAGTTGAACGGCATGATAGATGCAATACTACCGCAAGGAGGGCCGGAGAAGCGCTGCGGGGCTCAAGCATCCCCTATCAGCGCAAGGCGTGGTAAATACGCTCGGCGAGCTCCTCCGAGATGCCTTCCACCGTCTGCAGTTCATCGATGCTGGCATCGACCACGCCGGAAAATCCGCCGAAACGCGCCAGCAGCCGCTGACGCCGTTGCTTGCCTATCCCTTCGATTTCCTCCAGGCGAGACACATTGCGGGCCTTGGCCCGCCTGGCGCGCATGCCAGTGATCGCAAAGCGGTGCGCCTCATCCCGGATCTGCGCGACCAGCATGAGCGCCGCGGACTCCACACCCAGCGCCACGGGCGGCCGGCCGTCGACGAACACCAGCGTCTCCAGGCCGACCTTGCGGTGGTCGCCCTTCTTCACCCCCACAATGACGCCCACGTCCAGGCCGAGTTCCACGAAGACCTGGCGGGCGATCTCCACCTGGCCCTTGCCGCCATCGATGAGCACGATGGACGGCATGAGCGTTGGATCGTCCGCTGCGCGCGCATAGCGCCGATTCAGGGCCTGGCGCATGGCCGCATAGTCGTCGCCCGGCGTAATCCCCGCAATGTTGAAGCGGCGGTACAGGGACGGCTGCATGGCGTGGTGCTCGTAGACCACACACGACGCCTGGGTCGCCTCGCCGGCGGTATGGCTGATGTCGAAGCACTCGATGTGCAGCGCCTCCAGCGAATCCTCGTCCGTATCCAGATCCAGTTCTTCCGCCAGCGCCAGGGTGCGGGCTTCGCGCGCGCTGCTTTGCGTCAGGCGCTGCGCGAGCGCCAGCCGCGCGTTCCGCTCCGCCTGTTCCAGCCACGTCCGCCGAATGCCCTGTGGCCGAATCAGCACCCGGATGCCATGCCCCTGCTGCTGCGCCAGCAGCTCGACCAGTTCGGGCTCCGCCAATGGGTGCGAGCATACCAGCACCGGAGGAGCAGGATTGTCGGCGTAATGCTGGGCCACGAACGCCGCCAGGACCTCCTCGGCGGATTCGTCCTGGGTCTGCGTGGGAAACAGGGGCTTGTCACCCAGGTGCCGGCCGGCACGGACCATCGCCAGATTCACACACACCCGGCCGCCGGCAATGGCAACGGCGATGACGTCCACGCTATCATCCCCGACCTGCTCCATGGTCTGCTGCTGCAGCACATTGGCCAGCGCCCGCATCTGGTCGCGCAACGCAGCGGCCTGCTCGAATTCCTCACGGGCCGCCGCTGCCATCATGCGCGACTCGAGGTCCTGCATGACCTCGGTCGTACGGCCTTCGAGAAAACGGATCGCGCGGTCCACGTCCGCCTGATAGGCCTCCGGCGAGACGAGATTCACACAAGGCGCCGAGCAGCGCCCGATCTGGTGCAGCAGGCAAGGCCGGGTCCGATGGGCATAGACGCTGTCTTCGCAGGTGCGCAGGCGAAAGACCTTCTGCAGGATCTGGATAGTTTCGCGCACGGCCCAGGAATTCGGGTAGGGTCCGAAGAAGTGGCCCTTGCCACGCGTACTGCCCCTGTAATACACGATGCGCGGAGCCTCATGGTCCGTGATCATGAGGTATGGATAAGACTTGTCATCCCGGAACAGGATGTTGTATTTGGGCTTGAGGCGCTTGATCAGGTTGTTTTCCAGGATCAGCGCCTCGGCCTCCGAGCGCGTGACGGTGATCTCGGTGCGCACCACCCGGGCCAGCATGTGCTCGATGCGCGGGCCATGGCCGGTCTTGCGGAAATAGGAGCTCACGCGACGCTTGAGATCGCGCGCCTTGCCGACATAAAGCACTTCGCCATCGGCATCGATGTGCCGATAGACGCCTGGCAAATGGGGCAGGTCAGCCAGAAAGGTTTTCAGATCGAAGGCTTCGGGCACGGAGATATCGCGTATCGGACAGCAGGCCTATCCAGTCGGGGGCCGGACGGGCAGGCATGAGGCGCCGGATCCGGCGCACCGACTGGACATCCAGCGCACGGTCGGCCAGCCCGGCCAACAGCTCATCGGCCAGATCCGGACGATTGCAGACCAGCACCATGTCGCAGCCCGCCGCCAGAGCGGCTTGCGCGCGGGCGTGGATGTCCCCCGCCACACGGGCTCCTTCCATGGTGAGATCGTCGGAAAAAACCACCCCGTCGTACTGGAACTGTCCGCGCAGGATGTCGGTTACCCAACGGCGGGAAAAACCGGCGGGCTCCGGAGCCACTTGGGGGTAGATGACATGCGCGGGCATGACGGCCGGCAGGCACAGGTCCCCCAGCCAGCGGTACGGGGCCGCATCCGCCTCCAGGATCTCGTCCAGACTGCGGTCATCCACGGGGATATCGACGTGGGAATCGGCCGCCACGGCACCATGGCCGGGAAAATGCTTGCCGCAAGCGGACATCCCGGCGCGTGCCAGTCCCAGCACCAGCGCCCGGGCCAGCAGGGCGACAACGGCGGGATCGGAGTGGAAGGCGCGGTTGCCGATCACCTCGCTGACCTCATAATCCAGGTCCAGGACCGGCGTGAAGCTGAAATCCACGCCACACGCCCGCAGCTCGCTGGCCAGCACGAAGCCGATGTCTGTGGCAGCCCCGAGCGCCTCGTGCGGATCTCGCTCGTACCACCGTCCCAAGGAGCGCATCGCGGGAATGGGCGTGAACCCATCGGTGCGGAAGCGCTGGACGCGCCCGCCTTCGTGATCGACCGCAATGAGCAGCGGTTCGTCGCGCGCCGCATGGATCGCGGCGCACAGTTCGGTCAGTTGCGCCCGGTCGGAGAAATTGCGCGCAAACAGGATCACCCCGCCCACCTGGGGGTGCCTGAGCCGGCTGCGCTCCGCCCCATTCAGGTCGAGCCCCGCCACATCCACCATCACCGGACCCGGCGCCATCCTTGTCGTCATCAGAGTCTCCCGGAACTCACAGCAGCGGCCGCGCCTCGACCACCACGAACGCGGCCACGATATCGGATTCGTCGGTCATGGAGACATGGGCAGCCCCAAAGCGGGCATCGTACCAATCGGCCAGCGGTCCCGCCAGGTGGATTTCGGGCGCGCCTCCACGACGATTGAGGATCTGCACGCGCGCCCAAGTCATGGGCATGTGAATCCCCAGGCCGATCGCCTTGGAAAAGGCCTCCTTGGCTGCAAATCGCGTCGCGAGATACAGGATCCCCCGGCGCGGATCCCGCAGGCGCCTGCGCTCGTAAACCTGGTGCTCGTCGATTCCCAGTACCCGACGTGCGAACCGCTCCCCGTGGCGGGCATAGATGCGCTCGACCCGCGCCACCCGCAGAAGGTCCGTCCCAATGCCGGCAATGGCTGGCGCGTTCATGGCTTCTCCTCAGACGGCGCGCCCCGGCGCGAGCAAGGGCCGGGCCCGGACACGCTGCCTCGCCCCGTCAGAGCTTGAGAAAATGTTCACGGTAGTGCTTGAGTTCGTCAATGGATTCCTGGATGTCGGCCAGCGCCTCGTGCTTGCCCGCCTTGACGAAGCTGCGATAGACCTCCGGTTTCCAGCGCAACGACAGCTCCTTCAACGTGCTGACGTCCAGATTGCGGTAATGGAAAAAAGCCTCCAGGCGCGGCATGTACTTCACCATGAAGCGGCGGTCCTGGCCGATGGTGTTGCCGCACATGGGAGACTTGCCGGACGGGACCAGCGGCTTGAGGAATTCCAGCAGGATATCCTCCGCCTGCGACTCGGTCAGGGTCGAGGCCTTCACGCGCCCGATCAGGCCGCTTTTGCCATGCGTGGACTGGTTCCATTTGTCCATGGCATCCAGCACGGCGTCACTCTGGTGGATGACCAGCACGGGAGCCTGCGCCACGACGGTCAGATCCGCTTCCGTCACGATGAGCGCAATCTCGATGATGCGCTCCTTTTCCGGGTCCAGGCCCGTCATTTCCATATCCAGCCAGATCAGGCGCTGATCATTCGCAGCCATACCCTATAATCCTTGCTTGCAAAACACCGATTTTCGCACACTGGCTGCATGGACCTGCTGACTATCCTGTTTCTTGTCTGCCTTCTCGCGGACCTGCTGGTGCGCTACTGGCTCGCCAGGCGGCAGATCCGTCACGTACTGGCTCACCGCGACGACATCCCCGAGGCCTTTGCCGGGCGCATCGGACTGCACAGCCACCAGCGTGCCGCCGACTACACGGTGGCTCGCACCCAATTGTCCGTGATCGAGCGGATCATCGAAGCGGCCGTTCTGCTGGCCCTGACACTGCTGGGCGGACTGCAGGCGATCGACCTCTGGCTGGGACGCCTGATCGAATCCGAACTCTGGCGCCAGATGGCGCTGGTCGGCGTGGTGCTGATTCTGCTGGGCGCCGTTGGCCTGCTCTTCTCCGCCTGGAAGACCTTTCATGTAGAGGCGCGCTTCGGCTTCAACCGCATGACGCCGCGGCTGTTCGTGACTGATGCGCTCAAGATGCTGGCCGTGACGCTGGTCCTGGGGGTGCCGCTACTTGCTGCGATCCTGTGGGTCATGGGGTCCACGGGCAGGGATTGGGCCTGGTGGGCGTGGGGGGTCTGGGTCGCCTTCAATCTGCTCGTCCTGTGGCTGTACCCCAGCTTCATCGCTCCACTGTTCAACCGCTTCACCCCATTGGACGACCCCGAACTGAGCGCGCGCATCCATAGCCTGGCACAGCGATGCCGCTTCGGTCTGTCCGGCCTGTTCGTCATGGACGGCTCGCGCCGGTCGGCGCACGGCAATGCCTACTTCACGGGATTCGGCCGGCATCGCCGCATCGTGTTCTTCGATACGCTGCTCTCGCGGCTGAACACCGACGAGGTCGAGGCGGTGCTGGCACACGAACTCGGCCACTTTGCCCACCATCACATCCTGCGGCGCATCTTGCTGGGCTTCATCACGGCCGGGGTGCTGCTGCAGGTCCTGGCCTGGCTTGCCACACAGGTGTGGTTCTACACCGGGCTGGGCGTGCTTCCCCAACTGGGGCGTCCGAACGATGGCCTGGCGCTGGTGCTGTTCATGCTGGTCATGCCTGTATTCACGTTCTGGGTGACACCCGTCGCCAGCCTGCTCTCGCGGCGCGACGAATTCCAGGCCGACCGCTACGCCGTCGATCGATGCGGCGCCGCTCCACTGGGCAGCGCGCTGGTGAAACTCTACGATGACAACGCCGCCACGCTGACATCGGACCCGCTACATTCGGCCTGGTACGACAGCCACCCCTCCGCAGCGGTGCGCATTGCGCACTTGCACGATGCCTGAGACTGCTCGCCAGGGCCGCGTGATCGCCGCCCACGGGCGCCACTACGGCGTGCAATTCGGACCCGGCGAGCTGCGCCACTGCTACACACGGGGCAAAAAGGCCGGCCCGGCGGTCGGCGACCAGGTGCGGGTCCTGCCAGAAGGGCGCGACGAAGGCGTCATCACCGAAATTCTTCCCCGGCGCAATCTGCTCTATCGGTCCGACGCCTCCAGAAGCAAGCAATTCGCCGCCAACCTGGATCAGCTGCTTCTGATCGTCGCCCCGGAGCCGGAATTCTCCTCGGACCTGATGGGCCGGGCGCTGGTGGCGGCTGGCAGCGCGGGGATCCCCGTGCGGATCGCACTGAACAAGGCCGACCTGCCCACCATCGCCGGTGCGCGGGAACGGTTGCGGGCCATCGCCGCCCTGGGGGTCCCCATCGTGGAGCTGTGCGCGCTGGATGCGGAGCAGGTCCACGCCCGGTTGGGCGCCTGGCTGCAGGGACGCAGCACGCTGCTGCTGGGGCAAAGCGGCATGGGCAAATCCACGCTGCTCAACGCCTTGGTGCCCCGCGCCCAGGCAGCCACCCAGGAACATTCCAGGGCGCTGGGCACCGGGCGGCACACAACGACCCAGACACGCCTGTACCCGCTGCCCGGTGGCGGCGATCTGATCGACTCGCCTGGTTTCCAGGCTTTCGGCCTGCAGCACCTGACCCAGCACGAAATCGAACAGGGCTTTCCGGAATTCACACGGGTCATCACGGATTGCCGCTTCTACAACTGCACACATCGCCACGAGCCGGGCTGCGGCGTACTGGCGGCGATGGCTCGCGGCGAAATCACGCCGGAGCGCCACGCCCTGTATCAGCGCATATTGGCCGAGAACGAAGCCGCCAGGAAGTGGTAGAGATTGCGCGCCAGGGTCGCCGTCGCTCCCCAGATGAAATGCGTTTCCCAGGGGATCGCGTAGAAATACCGCTCCACACTCTGGCTCCGAAGGTGCCGCAGCTCGTAGCGGGAGGGATCCATCAGCACCACCAGGGGCACCTCGAACACTTCGGCAACCTCGCTGTCCTGCGGGCGAATGCGAAACCCCGTCTCGAGTTCGGCGACTACGGGGGTCATGAGGAACCCTGTGGTGGTCAACAGCGTGGGCAGCGTCCCGAGAATCCGGACGAAATGAGCGTCCACCCCGATTTCCTCATCCGTTTCGCGCAGCGCGGCGGCCACCGGTCCGGCATCGCCCGACTCGATGCATCCGCCGGGAAAGCTGATCTGGCCCGCATGATGGTGCAGATGTTCGGACCGGCGGGTAAACACCACATGAAGGCCGTCGGACCGCTGGACCAGCGGCATCAATACCGCCGCGCGGCGTGCCCGTGCATGCGCCGCTTGCTCGGGTTCAAAAGCCTTGGCAAACAGCGGTTCGACCTCCCAGGGCGAAGGCTGGCTGAAGGCCCGACGAATGTGGTCCAGGGTCAGATAGGCGGATGGCAGACTGGGCAGCGATGCGCCCGGCACCACCGGCTGGGCCTTCGGGTCGAAGGCCGCCGCGCGATGAACAGGCGAAGGTTGAGTCAGCGGCATGACGCTCCGGATACGACAAAGGCACCCGGTCGGGTGCCTTTGACACGGACGATCGCAGAGGAATCAGACGGCCTTGCGGACCAGCTTTTCCTTGATGCGAGCGGCCTTACCCGTACGGCTGCGCAGATAATAAAGTTTAGCACGGCGCACATCGCCACGGCGCTTGACCTCGATACTGGCGATCTGCGGCGAATACAGCTGGAACGTACGTTCCACGGCCTCGCCAGAGGAGATCTTGCGTACCGTGAAGGCGGAGTTCAGGCCGCGATTGCGACGGCCGATCACGACGCCCTCGTAGGATTGGGCGCGGCTGCGCTCGCCTTCGACAACGTTCACGCTGACCACGACGGTGTCGCCGGGGCCGAATTCGGGGATCGTGCGGCCCGCGGACAGGCGCGCGATTTCTTCTTGTTCCAGGGTTTCGATGAGATTCACACTAGGCTCCAGGCATCATATCCGCGGCATTGGATAAAATTGTGGCCGCGACAGAGGATGCGATAAACACGTGATTATAGGACAGTACGCGGTCAGAATCCAGCCGCCGCCCCCACCCACATCAGTCCCGGGATCATGGCCGCCCAGACCGCGACCATGACCACGTCGCCCGCGAGGCCAATCAGATGCCGCCACGCCAAGGGCCGCCGGTAGCTGCGCGGGCGGCGAGCGGGCGCACGGAGCGCCGCAGCCGGTGCCGAGACGACACCCCGGCCTGACCGGGCCCGCGCGGCGGACGTCGCCCGCGAGCGCCCACCCCACGCGTATCCGGCCCCCGCCGATTCCCAGACCAAAGTGTTCGCCATGATGATCTCCTGTGGCCGGCCGCAGCGCCGACCTGTAGTTGTGTACAGTATTTCCATATACTGTATAAAAAAACAGTCGATGGCGCAAGTAGGGGATTGCCCGGCGGGTCTCCCGAAAGGACGATCCCCACGAAGCTATGCTTCGTGGGGATCGGGCCGTCCCTCTCATCGGCCGCGGGGATCCTCGACGGACCGCCCGGGCTCAAGAACGCAGTTACAGGTCCGGCTGCGGCGTGGTGCGCAGATATGGACGAACCTCCGTGTAGCCCTTGGGGAACTTTTCCTTCAACACGGCCGGGTCCTTGATCGAAGGAGCAATGATCACATCCTCACCCTGCTTCCAGTTGACCGGCGTGGCGACACTGTAGTTGTCCGTGAGCTGGATCGAATCCAGCGCCCGCAGGATTTCGTCGAAATTGCGGCCCGTGCTGGCGGGATAGGTCAGGATCAGCCGGATCTTCTTGGCCGGATCGATGATGAAGACCGAGCGCACGGTCGCGGTGGTGCTGGCGTTCGGATGGATCATGTCATACAGCGTGGCGACCTTGCGATCCACGTCGGCCAGGATCGGATAATTGACGTGCGTCTTCTGGGTGTCATCGATGTCCTTGATCCAGTCGAGGTGGGACTGCCGGCTGTCCACGGAAACGGCGATCACCTTGGCATTGCGCTTGGCAAAGTCGCCCGATACGATCGCCGTATAGCCCAGTTCCGTGGTGCATACCGGCGTGAAGTCCGCCGGATGCGAAAACAGCACTCCCCAGCCGTCACCCAGAAATTCGTGAAACTTGATCTTTCCGACTGAGGAATCCTGCTCGAAGTCGGGGGCGATATCGCCCAGACGAAGCGTAGCCATGTGAAAACTCCGTAAATAGGACTGAAGTAGCCGTTTCCCGGCGCCGCCGGGAAACATCGGGAATCGACACTTAAGATTCTGTCAGAATATAGACCGCGTATTAAATACAATAGAGTTATGTGTTTATCTGTTATGTTCTCCTGCCGCGACGGCATAACGATCGGCCACGACGCCCGCTTCGACAGCGTCGGCGAGCGCCGCAGTGCGCGGCAACACATGGGCGGCATACTGCACCGCCGTCGCAATCTTCGCGGGGTAGAACGGGTCCGTCGATCCCGTCTCGATGGCGGCCGCCGACGCCAGCGCCGCCCGTGCAAGCTGCCACCCAGCATATAGCGTGCCGGCCAGCATCAGACACGGAACGCTGCCCGTGAACACACCCCGGACGTCGGCTCGGGCATGGTCCAGCATAAAGGTCACGGCTGACGCATAGGCTTGCCCGGCTGTCTGGAGGCGGTCGGCGAGCAGACCGAAGGCGGGGGCATGTTGTCCCTGAACGTCGCGCAATGCCGGGACGCCGGCCTGCAGGGCCTCGATCTGCGCGCGCGCCACCGCGCCGCCGTCGCGCAGCAGCTTGCGGCCCACGAAGTCGTTTGCCTGAATGGCGGTGGTCCCCTCGTAGATCGGTAGAATGCGCGCGTCCCGGTAATACTGAGCAGCACCCGTTTCCTCGATGAACCCCATGCCGCCATGCACCTGGATGCCCAGTGAAGCGACCTCGACGGCAGACTCGGTACAAAAGGCCTTCACGATCGGTACGAAATATTCGTAAACCGCCTTGTGACGGCTCTGCTCGGATTCGTCTCCCGCATGCGCCGCGTAGTCACGATGACTGGCCGCGACGTAGGCCACGGCCCGTGCTCCCTCCGTGAGGCCTCGCATGATGCCCAGCATGCGAGCTACATCAGGATGACGCGCAATGGGAACCGGTCCCGCCGGATCTCCCAGGGCGCTGCCTTGCAGGCGCTGGCATGCGTAGGCCTGCGCCTGTTGCAGGGCACGCTCGCACAGCGCCACTCCCTGCAGACCCACAGCGTAGCGCGCGGCGTTCATCATGATGAACATGTATTCCAGGCCACGGTTTTCCTCGCCTATCCGGTAGCCGACCGCGCCTTCGCCGACCGCGCCCTTGCCGGCGCCGTACAGCAGGACTGCCGTCGGGCTGCCATGAATGCCGAGCTTGTGCTCCAGAGACGCGCAATACACGTCATTGCGGGGACCCAGGGTACCGTCCGCGTTGACCAGGAACTTGGGCACGATGAAGAGAGACAGGCCCTTCACGCCCGCGGGCGCATCGGGTGTGCGCGCGAGCACCAGATGGACGATGTTCTCGGCCAGGTCATGTTCGCCATAGGTGATGAAGATCTTCTGGCCCTGCAGGCGGTAGCTGCCATCGTCCTGGCGCACGGCCCGCGT
This sequence comes from Castellaniella sp. UC4447_H14, assembly GCF_052978285.1. NCBI lineage: Bacteria > Pseudomonadati > Pseudomonadota > Betaproteobacteria > Burkholderiales > Alcaligenaceae > Castellaniella > Castellaniella sp. UC4447_H14. The sequence continues at coordinate 1,298,616 of NZ_CM129666.1, forward strand.
CCTGACCAGAGCCAGGTCGGACCCCGCCTGGGGCTCCGTCAGGTTCATCGTGCCTGTCCAGCGGCCTTCCATCAACGGCCCGATGAACTGCCGCTGCTGCTCGGCCGTACCAACCAGCGACAGGGCTTCGATGACGCCATCGGTCAGCAGAGGACACAGGGCAAAGGACAAGTTGCCGGCATTCAGGCTTTCGACAACGGGTGCCGCCACAAGTTTGGGCAGGCCCTGGCCGCCCCAGTCCGCCGCATGCGACAGGCCCTGCCAGCCCCCCTGGACGAAGGCCCGAAAGGCATCGCGGAAACCAGGGCTGGTCCGGACTTCACCGTCCTGCCAGCGTGCGGGCTGCGTATCCCCCGAGCGATTCAGCGGAGCGATCTCGTTCTCCACAAAGCGCGCGCCTTCCTCGAGGACCGCGTCCACCAGATCCGCGCTGATGCCCTCGAATCCGGGCAGCGCCAGCACGCCGGGCAAATCGGCCAGCTCGCGCAGCACGAAGCGAATATCCCGAACCGGAACCTGAAACGTCATGGCTGATCCTGTGCGTGAAAACGGACGCCCGCACGATGCGCGCCGGGAAGAGGCCGCGCGACGAGCGGAAAATCAAAGCGCCTTTGCAAGCTCCGGAACGGCCTCGAACAGGTCCGCCACCAGGCCGTAGTCGGCCACGCCGAAGATGGGCGCCTCGGCGTCTTTGTTGATCGCCACGATGACCTTGGAGTCCTTCATGCCCGCCAGGTGCTGGATGGCCCCCGAGATGCCGACGGCCACGTAGAGCTGCGGGGCCACGATCTTGCCCGTCTGGCCCACCTGCCAATCGTTGGGCGCATAACCGGCGTCCACGGCCGCGCGCGAAGCCCCCAGCGCCGCCCCCAGCTTGTCGGCCAGCGGATCGAGAATCTTGAAGTTTTCCGCGCTGCCCAGCCCCCGTCCGCCCGAGACCACCACGCTGGCGGCCGTGAGCTCCGGCCGATCGCTTCGCGCCAGCTCGCGGCCCACGAACGAGGACAGGCCCGAATCGGCCACAGCCGCCACCGTTTCCACGGCTGCGCTGCCGCCGTGATCCGCCACCGGGTCGAAGGCGGTGGTGCGCACGGTGAGGACCTTTTTCGGGTCGCCGCACTGGACCGTGGCCAGCGCGTTGCCCGCGTAGATGGGGCGCACGAACGTGTCGGCCGACTCCACCGCGACGATGTCCGAGATCTGGGCCACGTCGAGCTTGGCCGCCACGCGCGGAGCCACGTTCTTGCCAGCGGCCGTGGCCGCAAACAGAATATGGCTGTAGCCATCGGCCAGCGCCAGCACCTGGGCCGAGATGTTCTCCGCCAGCCCGTCGGCCAAGGCCGGCCCATCGGCCAGCAGGACCTTCGCCACCGAGGCGAGCTGCGCAGCCTGGTCGGCCACAGCCTGTGCGTTCGACCCGGCCACCAGAATGTGGACCTCGCCGCCAATCGCCACGGCCGCCGCCACGGCGTTGCGCGTGACCGCGCTCAGATGCGCATTATCGTGTTCCGCGATTACCAGAATGCTCATTTACACCACCTTCGCTTCGTTCTTCAGTTTGTCCACCAGGGCGGCCACGTCGGGCACGATGACCCCCGCCGAGCGTGCCGCCGGCTCGGAGACCTTCAGGGTCTTCAGGCGGGGCGCGGGGTCGACTCCCAGATCAGCCGGAGATACCGTTTCCATGGGCTTTTTCTTCGCCTTCATGATGTTGGGCAGCGTCACGTAGCGCGGCTCGTTCAGCCGCAGGTCGGTCGTGATGACCGCGGGCAGCGCCAGGCTCACGGTCTCCAGGCCGCCGTCGACCTCGCGCGTGACCTGCGCGCGATCGCCCTGGATATCGATCTTGCTGGCGTTGGTCGCCTGCGGCCAGTCCAGCAGCGCGGCCAGCATCTGGCCGGTCTGGTTGGCATCGTCATCGATCGCCTGCTTGCCCAGGATCACGAGCTGCGGCGTTTCCTTGCGGGCAATCGCCGCGAGCAGCTTGGCCACCGCCAGGGGCTGGAGCTCCACGTCGGTCTGAACCAGCACGCCGCGATCGGCACCGATGGCCAGAGCCGTGCGCAAGGTTTCCTGACACTGGGCGACCCCGCAGGAAATGGCCACGACTTCGGTGGCCACGCCCTTCTCTTTCAGGCGTACAGCTTCTTCGATGGCGATCTCATCGAACGGATTCATCGACATCTTGACGTTGGCGACGTCCACGCCAGTGTGATCGGACTTGACGCGTACCTTGACGTTGAAGTCAACGACGCGCTTGACCGGTACCAGGACCTTCATCGGGCTTACTCCAGAATGGGAAGAAAAAAATTGATGGCTGGCATGCCGCACGTTTCACTCGACATTCCCTGATTCAATAGCATCCTAACGCACGAATGTGCGCCACGGCGCTGCGGCCCAACGCCGACATGGCGTAGCCGCCCTCGAGAAAACTGACGATACGCCCCTGGGCACAGTCCGCCGCAAGTTCGACCAGGCGATCCGTGATCCAGGCATAGTCGGCCTCCACCAGCTTCAGGCCGCCCATGTCGTCCTCGCGGTGCGCATCGAACCCCGCCGAGATCAGGATGAGCTCGGGGCGAAAGCGCCGCAAGGCCGGGAGCCACTGCCGGCTGACGATGTCGCGGATCACGTCGCCGGCCGAATACGCGTCCACGGGGACATTGATCATATTGGGCCCCGGGTCGGCCGCATGCAGATCGGGAAAGAATGGGTGCTGATAAAAGCTGCACATCATGACACGATCTTCGTGCAGAAAGGTTTCCTCGGTGCCATTGCCATGATGCACGTCGAAATCCACGATGGCCACCCGGGACACCCCATGATGGTCCAGGGCGTAGCGGGCAGCCACCGCGATATTGTTGAAGAAGCAGAACCCCAGCGCCTGGCCGGGCCGGGCATGATGCCCGGGCGGCCGGACCGCGCAAAACGCCGTGCGCGCCTGCCCCGACAGGATCCGATCGAGCGCCGTCAGGCCGGCCCCGGCCGCGGCGTGAGCGGCGCCCAGAGTGTCCGCATTCATGATCGTATCCGAATCGACCGGAAAATAGCCCCGCTCAGGAACGTGTCGGCTCAAATAGTCCAGATAGTCTGGTGCATGCACACGCAGCAGATCCGCGGGAGAGGCCAGGCGCGCCTCGCAGGGGACGAGATAGTCCATCAGGCCGCAGGCGACCAGTTGATCCCCGATGGCATCCAGGCGCTGCGGGGACTCGGGGTGCCAGGCGCCCATCTCGTGCAGGCGGCATAGCGGATGGGTAATATAGAGCGTCTCCATAAGGGCGATTATGTTCAGACCCACCCGTATTTTGCAAGTTGCCGTAGCGTCGTTTTTTCTGTCCGGCTGTGCCGCCACGAGCGGGGGCTCGGGCACCGGGGGGCAGAACCGGCTTCCGCTTTTGAATAACCAGATCCCGGCCGCCATCGCCCCCGCCACCGGGGAATCCGCACGCGGGGATTTCCTTCAGCCCGATGGGCGCCTGCTGCCCGAACTGCAACGCTTTGCCCGGGAAACGTCCCAGGCCCAGTCCATTCCCCTGAGCGAAGTCACCACCCTGCTGCGCAGCGCGCGGTACAACGCGCAGGCCGTCCGCCTGATGACGCCCCCGCCCACCCCGCAAGGCCGGCTGCGCCGCGCATGGACCAGCTACCGGAAGCGCCATGTGGATGCCGTGCGCATTCGGCGCGGCGTGGCGTTCTGGGAAGACAACCGGGCCAGCCTGGACGCCGCCAGCGCGCGCACCGGCGTGCCTCCTTCCATCATCGTGGCCATCGTGGGAATAGAAACGGTCTACGGCACCTTCACCGGCAACCACCGGGTGCTCGACACCTTGACCACGCTGGGCTTCCGTTTCCCCGACCCGACCCGGCCCGAACGGCAGAAGATGTTCCGTGATCAGCTTGCGGACCTGCTGGTGCTCGATCACCAGGGCAAGCTGGACGCCCGCACGGTGGAGGGCTCGTTTGCGGGGGCCATCGGGCTGCCTCAGTTCATGCCCGGCAGCATCATGCGTTATGCGGTGAATGCACGGGGCGAAAACACGGGCCGCATCGACCTGGAAAACAACCCGGCCGATGCCATTGCGTCCGTGGCCGCCTTCCTGCAGGCCCATGGGTGGGTTCGTGGTGTACCCGTCTTCGCGCCGATTCGCCTCCCGGCAAATCCCGCCGGTCTGGAGCAGGACGGGTTGCAACCGCTGAGCAGCTGGCCGGCGCTGCGGGCCGCTGGGGCGGTGGCTCGTCCCGGCGCCGGGACGGCCTGGCAGAGCCAGCCGCTTGGCGTCATCGACTTGCAGGATGAAACCCGGGGTACCCACGAATACCGCAGCGCGACGCCCAACTTCTTTGCCATCACGCACTACAACCGCAGCTACTTCTACGCCGCCTCAGTGGCCGATCTGGCCCAGGAGATTGCGCGCCGCGTCGGCTACGGCGGCCCCGACTAGTAAACAATCGAGCCAACACGGACAACCGGGCGGCGCCCGGAGCCGCCGCGGGAATGTCAGCCAAATATGCCGGTGGACAAGTAGCGGTCGCCGCGGTCGCAGATGATGAAGACGATGGTCGCATCGCGCACGGTCGCCGCGACTCGCAATGCCGCCACCGCCGCGCCCGCCGACGAAATACCGGCGAAGATGCCTTCCTCGGCGGCCAGCCGGCGGGCCATGGACTCGGCCTGCTCCTGGGTGATAGGCTCGAACGCATCCACAGCCGACGGATCATAGATGCTGGGCTGATAGGCTTCCGGCCATTTGCGAATGCCCGGAATATGGGCGCCCTCGGCGGGCTGCGCCCCCACCACGCGGATGGCGGGATTGCGTTCCCGAAGGAAGGCACCGACGCCCATGATGGTACCGGTCGTCCCCATGGCGCTGACGAAATGCGTCACGCGCCCATCGGTCTGCGCCCAGATTTCCGGGCCCGTGCCGTCATGGTGGGCGCGCGGATTGTCCGGATTGGAAAACTGGTCCAGCACGATGCCGCGACCCTCCGTCTGCATGCGCAGCGCCAGATCACGCGCGTATTCCATGCCGCCCTGGTCCGACGGCGTCAGGATCAGCTCCGCGCCGTAGGCCTTCATGGCCGCGCAGCGTTCCTGGGAAGAACTGTCCGGCATGATGAGGATCATCCGGTAGCCACGCACGGCCGCGAACATCGCCAGTGCAATACCGGTATTGCCGCTGGTTGCCTCGATCAGCGTATCGCCGGGCTTGATCGCACCCCGCAGTTCAGCCTGACGGATCATGCTGGCCGCGGTACGGTCCTTGACCGAACCCGCGGGATTGTTGCCTTCGAGCTTTGCCAGGATCGTGTTGCCTCGCGCCGCGCCAGAGTCCCCCGGGAGGCGTTGCAGGCGCACCAGGGGGGTTGAACCAATGACGTCTTCGATGGTGGGGTACGTTTTCATGAGCAAAATCATACACCCGGAATTCGCCGCGAAAGCGGGACTACCCTACTGGGCGCGCGCCCTCGCGGGGGCTGCGGGCCGCCCTGGCGGGGCCGCCCCCATCGCCGCCGGCGAAGCAGTCCGCCGCGCCGATTCGCCCTGTCCCGAGACCCGCAGACCGCCACCGTCGATGGTCAGCCCCGCGGACTGCAGGGTCTGCGCCCGCTTCGGACCGATGCCGCGCACCCGGTCCGACAGATCGGCAAAGGACAGGTAGCGCCCGCCCCGCTCGCGTTCCTGAAGGATGATCTGGGCCGTCTTGGGCCCGATGCCGCGCACGCCGCGCAACTGGTCCAGCGTGGCCGTGTTCAAATCCACGGCGCCCGCTGCCCCCGTCCAGGTCAGGGCCGCCAGGCCGGCAGCCCGCAGAATGCGAGGCCAACCCGAACGTCCGGGCAACGCAACCGTCGAGGAGAGAAAGGGGTTCATGAGCACACTCCCATCAATGAAAAAGGTAGGCTCATGATGCCGCTCAGCCGCCCCGCGAGGCAGGCCCCGCGCCGGGTTTTGTCCCAGCGGGACAACCCGCACGGACAATTCAGGACAGGCGGCCGGATTCCAGCAGTGTGGTGGCATAGGCCGCCACGCCAGTCTGCACGTCGCAAAAAGGTGCCGTATATCCAGCCGCGCGCAGCTGCGTCAGATCCGCCTGGGTATGGCTCTGGTATCGGCCCTTCAGGTCATCGGGGAACGGGATGTAGCGCAGATGCCGGCCAGCCACCAGGCTCTCCAGCGACAGCGCCGGCAGCCCCTCGCTGAGGCGCAGCGTGTTGACCACGGTCTGCGCCACGTCATTGAAGGGTTGGGCCCGGCCCGTTCCGCAATTGAAGATGCCGGAAATCCCGGGATGGTCCAGGAAGAACAGATTGACCTTCACGACGTCATCGACGAATACGAAATCGCGCCGCTGGCCACCGTCGGGATACCCGTCCCAGCCGCCGAACAGGCGCACGTGCTGTTCGCGGCGATACTGGTTCATGTTGTGGAATGCGACCGACGCCATGCGGCCCTTGTGCTGCTCGCGCGGACCATAGACGTTGAAATAGCGCAGCCCCACCACCTGGGACTTCAGGCCATCCATGCGGCGACGCAAAACCTGGTCGAAAAGCAGCTTGGAATACCCGTAGACATTCAGGGGAGCCTCGAATCTGGGGTCCTCGACGTAATACGGTCCGGCACCATAGACGGCGGCGGACGACGCGTACAGGAAAGGAACCTCGCGCGCCTCGCAGTAATCCAGCAACTCCAGCGTGACACGGAAGTTGTTGTCCATCATGAACTGCCCGTTCCGCTCCGTGGTGTCCGAGCACGCCCCCTGATGGAGAACGGCATCCGGCCGGGGCAGTTCACCGCTCAGCACCCGGCGGCGGAACTCGTCCTTGTGCTGATAGTCGGCAATGGCCAGGCCCGCCAGATTCCGGAATTTGTCGCCGTCCGTCAGATCGTCGACCGCCAGAATGTCGGTCACACCGCGTGCATTGAGCCCACGGACCAGATTGCTGCCGATGAATCCCGCTGCGCCCGTGACGACGATCATGATGACAACTCCCCTGCAGTAACGATGGATGTTCCCAGCTTGCCCACGACGATACCGCCAGCCCGGTTGGCCCACTGCATGCACTCGAACCAGCTCAGCCCGGTCGCGCGCGTGACGGCCAGCGCGGCGAGCACCGTGTCGCCAGCCCCGGAGACGTCGAAAACCTCGTGCGCCCGAGCGTCCACATGCTGGCGGCCCGCCGCGGAGTAGAGCGTCATTCCCTGTTCCGAGCGCGTGATCAGCAAGGCCTCCAAGCCCAATTCCCGCCGCAGTCCCTCGGCCCGGCGAGTCAGGTCGTCTTCATCGACCCAGCGGCCCACGGCGTCCTGCATTTCGCTGCGATTGGGCGTCACCATTGTGGCACCCTGATAGCGCCGATAGCGGTGTCCCTTGGGGTCCACCAGCACCGGCATGCCCCGCGCACGGGCCAGCTCGATGAGGTGTTCCACCCGGCCCAGCGCGCCCTTGGCGTAGTCGGAGAGCACCAGCAGATCATGCTCCGACAGGAGATCCTGCAGGGCGGCATCCAGGGAATCCAGAGCCGCGGAGCCGGGATTCTGTTCGAAATCCACGCGCAGGAGCTGCTGCTGGCGGCCCAGCACCCGCATCTTCAGCGTGGTGTCCATACCGTCGGCGTCCTCGACCAGGCAATCGCGGATGCCGGCTTCGCCCGCCAGCAGGCGGATCTTGGCACCGGCCTCGTCCGCGCCCACGACCCCGAGCAGACTGGCCCGTGCGCCCAGCGCCACGATGTTGCGCGCCACATTCGCGGCGCCCCCCAGGCGATCGTCGCGGCGCGCGACGCGCACAACAGGGACCGGGGCTTCCGGCGAAATGCGATCGACTTCGCCAAACCAGTAACGGTCCAGCATGATGTCGCCCACGACCAGTATCCTGGCGGCTCGCGCCGCCTGCAACGGATACGGTTTCATCGAATTTCCTCCAGTCGGCGAGGGCTATACGTTTCCCAGGCATTGCAGCCCGGACACTGCCAGTAATAGCGGCGCGCCTCGAAGCCACACTGCGAGCAGGCGTAACGGTCCAGGCGCTGGGAATGCTTGTGGATCATGCTGCGCAGCAGTCCCAGGTCCGCACCCGGAACCAGTGCGTCGTTGGTTGGCGCCCCGTCCGCGGCATGGGCCAGCTCGACCTCCAGCAGGCGATCCAGCCCGAGCAGCGAAGGGTGAGCCCGAAGCGCATCGCGCGCAAATCCCCAGGCGGGTCTGGAGCCGCTGTGCTCCCGCAACCCCCGGAATATCGCATTGAACAGGTCCAGCGTGGGCGTGCGCGCGTAGTGGGCCTGCAACAGCGCCAGACCTTCGTCAGCACGCCCCAGCGCGCCATGGCACTGCAGCAGCGCGTCCGCCACCAGGCCGGCATACTCCGGCGCGCTGGCCAGCACATCGCGCAAATTCGCGCACTGCCCCTCGATGTCGCCACGCAGCCCGCACCATTTGGCGCGCAGCATTCGCACCCGCGTCTCGGACGCCGGCGAGCCTCCGTTTTGCCGGATGGCGTTCTCGGCGGCTTCCAGTGCCTGGGCGGCGCCCTCCTGATCAGGCGGCTGCGCGGACAGGCAGGCGAGCGCCCGCTCGCAGTGATAGTGGGCGAGCTGAGGCACCGGCTCATCGATGCGGCCCCGCAGATGCTGCACCGCCTCGATCGCGCGAGGCCAGTCGTGCTCCGACTCATAGATCCGGATCAGGGCGCGCAAGGCCTCCACCGCGTGGCCGGTGTGCAGCACGGCCTGGAATCCGTGCTCGGCACGATCCAGCAGGCCGGCCTTGAAAAAATCCTGCGCCAGCTCGATCTGCGCATTCTCGCGGTCGGGCAGCGGCAGGTCCTCGCGCAGCAGCAGGCTCTGATGCACGCGGATGGCCCGTTCGACTTCGCCGCGCCGGCGAAAAAGACTGCCCAGGGCGAAATGCAGCTCGGTGGTTTCAGGGTCCAGTTTCGCGACTTCGATGAAGGCGTCGATGGCGCGATCGGGCTCCTCGTTCAGAAGGAAATTCAGCCCCTTGAAGTACGAATCCGGCAGATTGCGGCTTTCGGACAGCATCTGCCGGAAGTCGAAGCGCGCGGCCACCCACCCGAGGCCGAACAGCACGGGAACGATAATGAGCCACCAAGGTTCGAAATTCACGCGGACCTGCGTTTCACAAGGGAGCCAGCGGAGCCGCCGTCTCGGGAATCACGGGCTGGGGCACGACCCGTGTCTTCGGCAAGGCGTCCTGGGCCCTCGCGAGCTCGCGCCGCAGGCGATTGATCTCGCGCCGGCGCTTGAGCATGGCGGTTGCAGCCACCAGCAGGCCGAAGGCCAGTCCCAGGACGAAAGCGGCCAGCATCACCACAATGAGAGGCACCTGCTGAACCACGTGGCCGCCAAAGAAGCCCACGTCCACCGGCGCCGTGTTCCTCAGGGCAAACAGCAGCACGATGACAAAAATCACCAGCCGCAATATCCAGACCAGGTAGCGCATTCTTCCAGCTCCGAGTGGGAATCCCGACATTGTACGGTGAAAAATCGGCCCGTCCGCCGGCAAAAAGAACCGGCCCTCGCGGGCCGGTCGGTATGATGCCAGGTGGCCGCGATGGGCGGCACAGCGAAAGCGGCTTACTGGTTCATCAGGCGCGCCTGATAAAGATCAGCCACCGTGACCGGCTCGTCGGCGTCTCCGCCATCGGGACCCTCGTCCACACGCTCGCGAAGCTCCTTGCCCGGCTTGAAGTGAGGGACCAGCTTGGCCGGCACATGCACTCTCTCGCCCGACTTGGGGTTGCGCCCCACGCGCGGCTGACGCCGCGACAGGGAAAAGCTGCCGAAACCGCGAATCTCGATGCGCTGCCCCTGGGCGAGGGCCTCGGACATCGCATCGAGCACGGTCTTGACCGCAAGATCCATGTCGCGAGCCGCCAACTGAGGGTAGCGGCTCGCCAGGGCGGCGATCAGCTCGGACTTGGTGAGACCAGGCATCACTCGTCGCGCTGTTGGTCGAGCTTGGCCTTCAGCAGGGCGCCCAGATTGGTCGTCCCCGAAGAAGCGCTGGCTTCCGTCATGCGCTGGATGGTCTCCGCAGTCTCGGCGTTGTCACGCGCCTTGATGGAGAGCTGGATGGAACGCGCCTTGCGGTCGATGTTGACGATCATGGCTTCCACCGAGTCGCCCGCATGCAGCACGGTGCTGGCGTCTTCCACACGGCCTGCGGAAATTTCCGAAGCCCGCAGGTAGCCGTCCACGTCCACCGACAGGGTCACCACGGCACCCCTGGGTTCCACGGACTTCACCGTACCCGTGACGACGGCACCCTTGTCGTAGGTCGCGACGAAGTTGTTGAACGGATCGCCTTCCATCTGCTTGATGCCCAGCGAGATGCGTTCCTTTTCGGTGTCGATACCCAGGACCACGGCGTCGATCTCGTCGCCCTTCTTGAAGTTGCGCACGGCTTCTTCGCCGGTTTCCGTCCAGGAGATATCGGACAGGTGCACCAGGCCATCGATACCGCCCGGCAGACCGACGAACACGCCGAAGTCGGTGATGGACTTGATGGCGCCATTGACCTTGTCGCCACGCTTGAAGTTCGCGGCGAAGTCTTCCCAGGGGTTCGGGCGGCACTGCTTCATGCCCAACGAGATGCGGCGGCGGTCCTCGTCGATTTCCAGGACCATGACTTCGACTTCCTCGCCCAGGGTCACGACCTTGCGCGGATCGACGTTCTTGTTGGTCCAGTCCATTTCGGACACGTGCACCAGACCCTCGATACCGGCTTCGACTTCAACGAACGCACCGTAGTCGGTCAGATTCGTGACCTTGCCGAACAGCCGGGTGCCCTGCGGGTAGCGGCGGCCCAGCCCGATCCAGGGATCTTCGCCCAGTTGCTTCACGCCCAGCGAGACGCGGCACTTTTCCTGGTCGAACTTGAGGACCTTGGCTTCGATGTCCTGGCCCACCTGCAGCACTTCGGAGGGATGGCGGACACGGCGCCAGGCCATGTCGGTAATGTGCAAGAGACCGTCGATACCGCCCAGGTCGATGAACGCACCGTAGTCGGTGATGTTCTTGACCACGCCCTTGACGATGGCACCTTCGTGCAGCGTCTCGAGCAGCTTTTCGCGCTCTTCGCCCATGCTGGCCTCGAGCACGGCGCGGCGCGACAACACGACGTTGTTGCGCTTGCGGTCGAGCTTGATGACCTTGAATTCCATGGTCTTGCCCTCGTAGGGCGTGGTGTCCTTGACGGGCCGCAGGTCGACCAGCGAGCCCGGCAGGAACGCGCGGATGCCGTTGGTCATGACCGTGAGGCCGCCCTTGACCTTGCCCGTGATGGTACCGGTGACCAGTTCGCCGGACTCCAGGGCCTGTTCAAGCTGCAGCCAGGCCGACAGGCGCTTGGCACGGTCGCGCGACAGAATGGTGTCGCCGTAGCCATTTTCCAGGGAATCGATGGCAACCGACACGAAATCGCCGGACTGGACTTCCAGGTCACCCTGGTCATTCAGAAATTCTTCCAGGGGAATATAGGCTTCTGACTTGAGCCCGGCGTTGACGACGACGAAATTGTGATCGACACGCACGACTTCGGCAGAGATGACCTCGCCGGAGCGCATGTTCTGATCTTTGATGCTTGCGGCAAACAGGTCGGCAAAGCTTTCGCCGCCGATTGCGGCTTCGGTGGAAAGGGTGGACATGAACGATTGATCCATAACGCCCGAAGGGCGATCATGACACGCCGGGACCATACCCGGCGGAGTGAACAAATCCCGCAGAAGGACGGCCGACCTACCGGCAAATCCTACGCGGGCCCGCGTGCCGACCAAAGGTCGAGCACCCTGGCGACGGTCTCGTCGATCCCGATGCGGGACGAATCCACCGTCACGGCATCACGCGCCGCCACAAGCGGCGCATGGGCCCGATCCCGATCCCGTGAGTCACGGGCGCGAAGATCTTCCAAAAGGTCGGATAGCTTAGCAGAAAAGCCTTTTCTCATCAACTGCTTATGACGACGATGGGCGCGTATTTCCACATCCGCATCCAGGAATATCTTCAGCGGCGCGTCCGGGAACACCACGGTCCCCATATCGCGGCCGTCGGCCACCAGTCCGGGCGCCCGGCGAAAGTCCCGCTGCCGCGCGAGCAAGGCCTTGCGCACGGCCGGCCAGGCCGCGACCCTGGAGGCCAGATTGCCGACCGCTTCCCGGCGGATTTCGTCCGTGATGTCCTCGGTGCCCAGCCGAATGATGCCCGGTTCGAAATGCGCATCCAGCGCCCGCGCGAGGCCGGCGGCCTGGGCCTCGTCGGAACCGTCGCCCCCCGCCCGCAGCACCGACAGCGCGGTGAGCCGGTACAGCGCACCGCTGTCCAGCGCGTGCCACCCCAGCGCCTGGGCTACGCGCTGCGCGATCGTTCCTTTGCCGGAAGCCGTGGGCCCGTCGATCGTGATGACCGGCACCGTCATGCTGTCTTCCATGAATCCCTCCCCATAGTCCCGCGCCCCCATCCTTGCCGCGTCAGGCATTCACCAATCGCTGGAAATCCGCAAAATAGTCTGGATAGGTCTTGCTCACGCACCCCGGATCCAGAATCGTGACCGGCACCGGACCAAAGGCTGCCAGCGAGAAGCACATGGCCATCCGGTGGTCGTCGTAGGTGCGGATCTCGGCCGCCCGCCATTGACCGTCCTGGATGGGATGCACCGTCAGGCTGTCGTCGGTGGCCTCGACGCGTGCGCCCAGGCGGCCGAGTTCGGACTGCATCGCGGCAATGCGATCGGTTTCCTTCACGCGCCAGCTTGCGATGTTGCGCAAGCGGCAAGGACCGTCGGCATACAAGGCCAGCACGGCCGCCGTCATGGCCGCATCCGGGATCAGGTTGAAATCCCGGTCGAAGGCCCGCAGCCGGGCGCCTTGCGCCACGGAGGGACCGCGCACGACCAGGGCCTGGGATTCGCGCATCACATTCGCCCCCATGGCTTGCACCACGTCGGCAAAGGCGATGTCCCCCTGGACACTGTCGCCGCCCACCCCCTGAATGCGGACCGGCCCCCCGGCAATCGCGCCCAGGCCCAGAAAATAGGAGGCGGAGGAGGCATCGCCTTCAATGGGAAACAGGCCGGGACTGCGATAGTGCGCGTCCGCCGACACCGTAAACCGCTCCCAGCCATCGCGCCGCACTGCCACACCGAAGCGCGCCATCAGCGCCAGCGTGATGCCGATATAGGGCTTGGAAATCAGCGGCCCGTCCAGCTCGATCACGAGATCGCGCCCACCGCGCTCCGCTGCGAGCGGCGCCGTCAGCAGCAACGCCGTCAGAAACTGGCTGGAGACCGAACCGCGCACCCGTATCGGGCGGTCGTCCGCCGGACCCCCGGGGGCCAGGCGCAAGGGCGGGTAGCCTTCACGTCCCTCGTAGCGGACGCGGCAGCCCAGAGCGCGCAACGCGTCCACCAGATCGCCGATGGGGCGCTCGTGCATGCGCGGCACGCCCGACAGGCGGTAATCGCCGCCCATGAGGGCCAATGCTGCCGTCAACGGCCGGAACGCCGTGCCCGCATTGCCCAGGAACAGATCCGCGCGCTTTTGCGGCCAGCGCGAGGATCCCGACAGCAGGACGCGGGATGACCCGGGCTGTTCGAGCGGCACTCCGAGCGTACGCAGCGCCGCGATCATGACCCGCGTATCGTCGGAATCCAGCAGGCCCGTCAACTCCGTCTGGCCGTCGGCCAGCGCAGCCAGCAACAGGGCGCGGTTGGAAATGCTCTTGGAGCCCGGCAAGGCGACTGTACCCGACGCATGGACGGCGGGCGCCAGCTTCAGGGAGGTGGGAGATTCTGCCGTCATGACATGGTGTTCCGGCCGCCCCAGAACCTGCGCGCCAAGGCGGCCTGCTCCAGCAAGGCCTCCAGGCCGGCCGGATCGGTGTCGGCCTCCAGCGTCGCGCGCAGCGTCTGCAGCACGCGATCGAAGTCGTCCAGCTCGCGGAGGACGGCCTCGCGGTTGGACAGAAAGATGTCCCGCCAGACCTCGGCCGATCCTGCCGCGATCCGCGTGAAATCCCGGAAACCCGTGCCGGCCAGGCCCAGGCGCGCGTCAGCATCCGCTGCCTGGACGACCTGCGCCATGTAGGCCGCCGCCAGAAAGTGAGGCACGTGGCTGACCGAGGCCAGCGCGCGATCATGAGACGGCGGGTCCATGAGCTGGACTCGTGCGCCGCATGCTTCCCACACGCGGATGAGGCGATGCAGAACCGCACCCGGGGTTTCCTCGAAAGGAGTCAGCACGACTTTTCGGCCGTGATACAGCATGGCATCGGCTGCCTCCGGTCCGGTCATCTCGGACCCCGCGATGGGATGCCCGGGGATGAACTGGCCACAGCGGTCGCCCAGCAGCTCGCGCGCCATGCGCGCCACATCCGACTTGGTGCTGCCCGCATCGGTGATCAGGGTCGGCGAGCGCAGCAGCGGCGCCAGCGCCTCCAGGGCAGCTGGCATGGCGCCCACCGGCGTCGCCAGCAGGATCAGGTCGGCCCGCGCCGCCGCGCGGCGAAAGTCGGCGATCTCGTCGATCAGGCCGAGTTCCCGCGCGCGCTCCAGCGACGCCGGATTGCGCCCGACTCCCAGCACACGGCCCACCTGGCCCACTCGGCGCAGGGCCGCCGCGAACGAACCACCGATGAGCCCGATGCCGACCACGGCCAGCACCGGCACCAGAGGGGTCGGTTGATCGCTCATGTCGCTAGTGCCCCGGAGCGACCAGGATATCGGCCAGCGCCTGCAGGAGCCGGTCGTTCTCGGCGGGCAGCCCGATCGTGACCCGCAGGTGGTGCGGCAATCCGTCGCCCGCGACCGGCCGCACGATGATGCCGCGCCGCAGCAGTTCCTCGTTCACGCGCGGGGCGTCGCCCACGCGGACCAGCACGAAATTGGTATGGCTGGGCACATAATCCAGGCCCAGGCGGGCAAAGCCCGTCTGGAGCAACTCCCTGCCCTGCCGATTCAAGGCATGGGTCTGGGCCAGGAAATCGGTGTCCTTCAAGGCCACGCGGGCGGCAAGCTGGGCCAGCACCCCGACGTTGAAAGGCTGGCGGACCCGGTTGAGCAGGTCCGTGATCGCCGGCTGGGCCAGCGCGTAGCCCACGCGCAGCCCGGCCAGCCCATAGGCCTTGGAAAAGGTGCGCGTCACGATCAGATTCGGAAATTCACGGACCCAGGCCGCATAGTCGGCGCGTTCTCCGGGATCCAGATATTCGTCGTAGGCCACGTCCAGCAATACCGTAACGCTATCGCCATGCCGTGCCTGCACCTGGACCAGAAACGCATGCACGTCGGCAGGCGGCAGATGGGTGCCGGTCGGATTGTTGGGATTGGCGATGAAAACGAGACGGGTGTCGTCCGTCACGGCGTCCAGCATGGCCGGCAGATCATGGCCGTAATTCCGCGCCGGAACCATCAAGTGCCGCGCTCCGCGCGCCTGTGTGGCGAGCCGATAGACGACAAAGGCGTGCTCCGCGTATACCGCCGACGAGGCGGCATCCAGGAAGGCGAGCGAGGCGAGCTCCAGCAAGTCGTTCGACCCGTTGCCCAGGGTGATCCAGTCCATCGGAACCTTCTGGAAGGCCGCGATATCCGCCTTCAGATCGAAGCCGTTGGCATCCGGATAACGTCCGTGCAGGCTGGCGGCTGCTTCCGCCAGGGCCTCGCGCACCCGGCCGGAACACCCGAGCGGATTCTCGTTGGAAGCCAGCTTGATGATGATGGCCGGGTCCAGCCCATATTCGCGGGCGAGCTCCTCGATGGGCTTGCCCGCCTGATACGGCGCAATGGCCCGGATGTGGACAGGGGCGGATGATCGGGACATGGATGGTCTCTTACTGCCTGGGGTAGGAACCCAGCACCTTGAAGAATGCGACCTGCTGGCGCAGCTCGGCCAGGGCCTGGCTGACCGGCGCGTCTTCGCGATGGCCCAGCAGATCCACGTAGAAATAGTATTCCCACTGACCGGTGCGGGCCGGGCGGGACTCGAACCGCGTCATGGAGACGCCATGCGCCGAGAGGGGTGCGAGCATCTCGTAGACCGCGCCCGCCCGGTTCGGCACAGCCAGGATCAGGCTGGTCTTGTCATAACCGGTGGGGCCGGCATCCCGCGCCCCCACGGCCAGGAACCGGGTCTGATTCTGCGGATCGTCCTGGATGCCGCTGGCCACCACGCTCAGACCCCAGGCCGCGGCGGCCGCATCGCCCGCGATCGCGGCACACGCGGGATCCCCGGACGCGATCCGAGCCGCCTCGGCATTGCTCGCCACGGGAATCCGTTCCAGGTGGGGGTGATTGCGGCCCAGCCACCCCTGGCACTGCGCCAGCGCCTGCGGGTGACCGAGGACCCGGGAGACGCCCTCGAGGCCGCCCGTGAGCGTGAGCAGATTGTGGTGAATCCGGATGGTCCGCTCGCCCAGGACTTTGAGCGACGAATTCAGCAAGAGATCCAGACTGCGATTGACGGCGCCTTCGGTGGAATTTTCCACCGGCACCATGCCCACGTCGGCCTGGCCTGCTTCGACGGCCCGGAAGACCTCGTCAAAGGACTCGCAGCGCAGGCCGTTGATCGCATGGCCAAAATGCTCGAACGCCGCCTGCTCCGAGAACGACCCTTGGGGTCCCAGGAAGGCAGCCGTCAGCACGCTTTCCAGGCCCCGGCAGGTCGAGATGATCTGGCCCCAGATCGCCGCCACGGCCGCTTCAGGGATCGGCCCGTAGTTGGCCCGCTGCAGGCGGCGAATGATCGCCGCCTCGCGATCGGGCTTCAACACGGGACCTTCTGTGTCGAGCCGCTTCTTGATGTCGCCCACCTGCAGCGCGGCCTGCGCGCGCTGATTGAGCAGCGTCAGAATCTGCTCGTCCAGCGTGTCGATGCGTTCGCGCAGGGGCATCAACTGCGATTGCAGCTCGTCCTCAGCCATGTCGGGCCTCGAAATCGCGCATGAAATCGATCAGGGCCAGCACGCCTTCGTAAGGCATGGCGTTATAGAGCGACGCGCGCATGCCGCCCACCGACTTGTGGCCCTTCAGAGCCAGCAGGCCGGCCGCTTCCGATTCGGCGAGGAAGGCCGCATTCAGCGACTCGTCACGCAGCAGGAACGGCACGTTCATGCGCGAGCGCCGTGCCGGCTGAATCCGGTTCTCGTAAAGATCGGAGCCGTCGATGCACTCATACAGCGCCCGGGACTTGCGCTGGCTGGCCGCGGCCATGGCCTCGACCCCACCATGCGCCAGCAGCCATTTGAACACCAGACCGGCCATGTAGATGGCGTAGGTCGGCGGCGTGTTGAACATGGATTGAGCTTTGGCCACGTTCGCGTAATCGAACACCGAGGGACAATGCGGCAAGGCGTGGCCCAGCAGGTCCCTGCGGACAAAGGCCAGGGTAACGCCCGCGGGCCCTGCATTTTTCTGGGCCCCGCCATAGACCATCCCCAGCCCGGAGAAATCGACGGGGCGCGTCAGGATATTGGAGGACATGTCAGCCACGACCGGAACGTCCGGCGCCCCCAGCGCCGCCATGTCCGGCATGACGCTCTGTTCGATGCCGCCTATGGTCTCGTTGGCGCACAGATGCAGGTAAGCCGCGTTGGGGCGGACATGCCACTGGGACGTTTCCGGCAACCAGCACCACGGGCCATACGAATGGCCGTCGATGTCGGCGGGGGCCCCAGCCGTCGCCGCGATGGCAATGTCGCCGTAGCGCTGCGCTTCCGTCCACGACTTCTTGGCCCAGTGGCCGCTGAGCACGTAGTCGGCACGCCCGGCGCCGCCGCGGTTGATCAGGTTCAACGGCACGATGGCGTTCTGCGCCGATGCCCCGCCTTGCATGAACAGGACTTCGAAATCATCGGGAACAGCGAGCAGCGTGCGCAGATTGGCTTCGGCTTCGTCGCGAATGCCGCCGAACTGTTTGCTGCGATGGCTCATCTCCATGACGGAGACGCCGCTGCCGTGCCAGTCGCACATCTCGGCAGCGGCCTGCTGCAGGACTTCCAGCGGAAGGGTCGAAGGACCTGCCGCAAAATTCCAGGGGCGATTCATGAAAGATCCCCGTCCTCGGTTAAACGTTGGTATCCGGTGAATCCGGGCCGTTGTCCGGAAGCGGCGCATTCGGCCCGGGAGTCCCCGAGTCCGCCGGCGATTCCTCGGCGGCGTCTTCGACGTCGTCCGCATCGCTTTCGACCACGCGGCGCACGCCCGACAGCAGACTGTTTTCATCCACGTTGATCAGCGTGACGCCCTGGGTCGCCCGGCCCATCTCGCGGATCTCGGAGACGCGGGTCCGGACCAGCACCCCGGCGGTGGTGATCAGCATGATCTCGTCCGCGGGCTGGACCAGGACGGCGCCCACCACCTTGCCGTTGCGCGCCGTAGTCTGGATGGCAATCATGCCCTTGGTGCCGCGTCCGTGGCGCGTGTATTCCACAATCGAGGTGCGCTTGCCGAAGCCGTTTTCGGTCGCGGTGAGCACGCTCTGGGCCTCGTCCCCGGCCACCAGCAGAGCGATGACGGTCTGGCCATCTTCCAGCGACATGCCGCGGACGCCCCGCGCGGTGCGTCCCATCGGACGCACATCGTTCTCGTCGAAGCGCACCGCCTTGCCGGCGTCGGAGAACAGCATCACATCATGCTGGCCATCGGTGAGTTCGGCTCCGATCAGGAAATCGCCGTCATCCAGACCCACCGCGATGATGCCGGCCTTGCGAGGATTGGAAAAATCAGACAGCGGGGTTTTCTTCACGGTGCCGCGCGACGTCGCCATGAATATATAGTGATCGTCGGTAAAGGCCTTGACCGGCAGGACCACCGTGATCGTCTCGCCATCGATCAGCGGGAACATGTTGACGATGGGCCGCCCGCGCGAGTTGCGCGATCCCTGGGGCACCTCCCAGACCTTGAGCCAGTACACCCGCCCCCTATCCGAGAAGCACAGCAGATAATCGTGCGTGTTCGCGATGAACAATTGGTCGATCCAGTCGTCTTCCTTGGTCGCGGTCGCCTGCTTGCCGCGTCCGCCGCGTTTCTGGGCCCGGTATTCCGACAACGGCTGGCTCTTGATGTAACCAGTGCGCGAGAGCGTCACCACCATGTCCATGGGGGTGATCAGGTCCTCGGTCTCGAGCTCGGTGGCGTTGAATTCGATTTCCGAGCGGCGCGGGTCGCGCGCGGGATCGGAAAATTCGGCCCGCACGGCCTGCAATTCGTCGCTGATGATGGTGGTGATGCGTTCCGGCCGCGCCAGAATGTCCAGCAGATCGGCGATCGCGTCCATCACGTCGCGGTATTCGCCCACGATCTTGTCCTGCTCCAGCCCCGTCAGGCGCTGCAGGCGCATGTTGAGAATTTCCTGGGCCTGGACTTCCGACAGGCGGTAGTGCCCTTCCGCCTGCAGGCCGAAGCGGGGATCCAACCCTTCGGGGCGGTACGCCTCGCGTCCGCCCGACGCCACATTGGCATCGGCGCGCGCCAGCATCTCGCGCACCAGCGACGAGTCCCAGTCCCGCGCCATGAGTTCGTCGCGCGCCACCGGCGGCGTGGGCGCCGCCTTGATGATGGCGATGAACTCGTCGATGTTGGCCAGGGCCACGGCCAGCCCTTCCAGCACATGGCCGCGCTCGCGCGCCTTGCGCAACTGGAAGATGGTGCGCCGGGTCACGACTTCGCGGCGGTGCTGCAGGAAGTATTCCACCATCTGCTTCAGATTGAGCAGGCGCGGCTGTCCATTGACCAGCGCCACCATGTTCATGCCGAAGGTTTCCTGCAGTTGCGTGTTCTTGTACAGATTGTTCAGGACGACTTCCGGGACCTCGCCGCGCTTGAGTTCGATCACCAGGCGCATGCCGTCCTTGTCGGACTCGTCGCGGATGTCGGAAATGCCGTCAATCTTCTTTTCGTTGACCAGTTCGGCAATGCGTTCCTGCAGGGATTTCTTGTTCACCTGATAAGGAATGGCGTCAACGACGATGGCCTCGCGGTTGCCATGCGGCAGGTCCTCGAAGTGGACTTTCGCCCGCATCACCACACGCCCGCGCCCGGTGCGGTAACCCTCGCGCACACCCGACATGCCGTAGATGATGCCGCCGGTCGGGAAATCGGGGGCCGGGATGCGCTCGATGAGGTCGTCCACCGTGCAGTCGGGATGCCGCAGACAATACAGGCAGCCCTCGACGACCTCGGACAGATTGTGCGGTGGAATGTTCGTCGCCATGCCGACGGCGATCCCGGCGCTGCCGTTGACCAGCAGATTGGGCAGGCGGGACGGCAGCAGCAGCGGTTCCTGTTCGCTGCCGTCATAATTAGGGCCGAAGTCGACGGTTTCCTGATCGATGTCGGCCAGCAGCTCGTGGGCGATTTTCGCCAGGCGTACTTCCGTATAGCGCATGGCCGCCGCATTGTCGCCGTCCACCGAGCCAAAATTGCCCTGCCCGTCGACCAGCATGTAGCGCAGCGAAAAGTCCTGGGCCATGCGCACGATCGTGTCGTACACGGCCGTATCGCCATGCGGGTGGTATTTACCAATCACGTCGCCGACGATACGCGCGGACTTCTTGTAGGCCCGGTTCCAGTCGTTGTTCAGTTCGTGCATCGCAAACAGCACGCGCCGGTGAACCGGCTTCAGACCATCACGCACATCCGGCAGGGCACGCCCCACGATCACGCTCATCGCGTAATCGAGGTAACTGCGCCGCATTTCATCTTCCAGAGAAATGGGCAGGGTTTCTTTCGCAAAGGAATCCATATGGCGTATCCGCAAACCTTCAGGCATGTGTCGAAGCAGGCGCCTCTCAATATCTCCATAAGAGAGGCGTACGACCAGCCGATGATTCTATCATTGCGCCGCGTTCGCCCGCAGGATGCCCATCCCGCCGGGGAAAACAGGCCGACTTCGCCGGCCGTTGCGAAAATCCCACAGCCGGCCGCCTCATCCGCAGGAAATCGCGACAACTGCGCATACCAATGGATTTGTGCTTAACCGCCCGGGGGAAAATGCCTTAAGATTTCGCCTAACACGCATGAAACCCAGCGCAACTCTGAGTTTATGACTTGGACATTGCTATACTGGAATTGTTCTATCGAGATGCGGCGGGGGTTCGCTGCGGTCACTTTCAAGCATCACGCTCAAACGAGGAGAAACATGAACAAACCCTCCAAAATCGCCATCGGGCTCGCCATTGCTGCCATGGCAGCCGCCGGCACCGCTTCTGCTTCTGACAACTGGACCAACGTCGACGGCCACGTCTGGAAAAACAGCTACGGCGACTGCTGGCGCGATGCTTACTGGACCCCGGCCACGGCTGCCGCCGAATGCGGCAAACCTGTCGCCCAGGCTCCCGTCGTTGCTCCGACCGCCAGCAAGGTCGTCCTGAACGCCGACACCTTCTTCGACTTCGACAAATCGAACCTGAAACCCGAAGGCCGCCAGGTCCTCGACCAAGTCGCTCAACAAGCCACCTCGATCAATCTGGAAACGGTCATCGCCACCGGCTACACCGACTCTATCGGTTCCGTGGCTTACAACCTGAAGCTGTCCCAGCGCCGCGCCGACTCGGTCAAGAACTACCTGATCAGCAAGGGCGTTCCGGCTGACCGCATCTACGCCGAAGGCAAGGGCAAGACCAACTTCGTCGCGACCAACAAGACGCGCGAAGGCCGCGCGAAGAATCGCCGCGTGGAAATCGAAATCGTCGGTACCCGCAAATAATTGCTGGCTGACTGAGCCGCCACGCGCTACGCGTGGCGGATACAATAGGGTTCCGCATCCGCGGAGCCCTATTTTTTTGGAGCCGTCGCCCCCATGCCCCCGATCAACGCCAACCCGGCCGAAGTCGACAAATTCAGCGCCCTGGCATCGAGCTGGTGGGACCCTCAAGGCGACCTTAAATCCCTGCATGACATCAATCCGCTGCGCCTGGACTGGATCCGCAGCCAGGCGGGGCCGTTGGGGGACCTGCGGGTGCTCGACGTCGGTTGCGGCGGGGGGCTGCTCGCCGAAGCGATGGCCTCTGAAGGCGCGCAGGTCACCGGCATCGACCTGGCCCGCGATTCCCTGCAGATCGCCCGCCTGCATGGCCACGAATCGGGCGTGCAAGTGCATTACGAATGCGTCAGCGCGGAAGAATACGCAATGCAGCAACCGGGCCAATTCGACCTGATCACGTGCATGGAACTGCTGGAGCACGTCCCGGACCCGGCGTCGGTCGTGCGGGCCTGCGGCCAGCTCGTCCGCCCGGGCGGCCTGGTATGCTTCTCCACACTGAACCGCAACCCGAAGTCGTTCCTGCTGGCCATTGTGGCAGCCGAATACGTGCTGCGCCTGCTGCCGCGCGGCACGCACCAGTACGAACATTTCGTGACGCCCAGCGAACTCGCGGCCGCCGCCCGGGCGGCGGGGCTCGAAACCACCGCACTGGCGGGTCTGGGTTACCAGCCATGGATTCACCGCTACCACCTGACCGGGGACACCAGCGTGAACTATTTTCTCGCGACGCGCCGTCCGGGCTGACCATGCGGGCACTCGTCCTTTTCGACTTCGACGGCACGCTGGCCGATACGGCCTTCGATCTGGCAGCGGCCGCCAACCTGCAGCGCGCCTACCGCAGCCTGCCGCCACTGCCCTACGAGGCACTGCGGCCTCATGCTTCCCACGGTGCCCGGGGCCTGCTCAAGGCCGCCCTGGACCTGAGCGCCGAAAGCGACCAGTACGAGCCGGTCCGGGAGCAGTTCCTGCGCGACTACGCGCGGGTCATGAACGAGCACACAGCGCTGTTCCCGGGCGTGCATGAGCTGCTCGAAAGGCTCCAGGCCCAGGGCTTCACCTGGGGAATCGTCACCAACAAGACTGAGGTCCTGACGGCGCCCATGGTCAGGCACCTGGGGCTGCACGAGCACTGCCGCGTCGTCGTCTGCGGCGACACCACGCCGCATACCAAGCCGCACCCGGCCCCGTTGCTGCACGCGGCGGACAGGGCCGGCCTGTCCCCTGCCCAGAGTCTCTACATCGGCGACGATGCGCGCGACATCCAGGCGGGCAAGGCAGCCGGCATGGCGACCATCGCGGCCGGCTACGGTTACTGCTCGCTGGACGACCCGGCCCGATGGGGCGCGGACGCCGTCGCGCGGGCTCCCTCCGACCTTTGGCCGCTGATCCGGCGTTGGGCTGAAACGATGTCCGATCGCTCCGATCCCGCACAAGGTCGGGATGTTTGAAGTCTGACAAGAAGGAACTTTATGGACTCCCCCATCATCCGCGTCGGCATCGCCGGTTATGGCAACCTGGGGCGCGGGGTACTGGCTGCCATCGCCCAGCAGCCCGACATGCAGCTCGTCGCGGTCTTCACCCGCCGCGAGCCGGGTACGGTCAAACTGCCAAACGCCTCCATCCCCGTCCAATCGCTGAAAGACGCACAAGCCCATCAACGGGACATCGACGTGATGATCCTGTGCGGCGGCTCGAAGGATGACCTGCCGGTCCAGGGCCCCGAACTGGCGCAGTGGTTCAATACCGTGGACAGCTTCGATACCCACCCGAAGATCCCGCAGTACTTCGCCCGGATCAACGACGTGGCGCGTGCCAGCGGCCATTTGAGCCTGATTTCGGTGGGATGGGACCCGGGTCTGTTTTCGGTCAACCGCGCCATCGGCGAGGCTGTCCTGCCGCAGGGCACGCCCTATACCTTCTGGGGCAAAGGCGTCAGCCAGGGGCATTCGGATGCCATCCGCCACGTGGCCGGCGTGCGCGCCGGCGTCCAGTACACGGTCCCGGTACTGTCGGCACTGGAACGGGTGCGCGCCGGCGAAAACCCGGCGCTGAGCACGCGCGACAAGCACACCCGTGAATGCTTCGTGGTGCTGGAACCCGGCGCCGATCCCAAAAAGGTCGAGCACGACATCGCGTCGATGCCGGATTACTTTGCCGACTACGACACCACGGCCCACTTCATCTCGGAAGCCGAGCTCAAACGGGACCATGCCGGCATGCCACATGGCGGATTCGTCATGCGCACCGGCCAATCCGGCACCGGTGATTCCCAGGTCATGGAATTCTCGCTGAAGCTCGCCAGCAACCCGGGATTCACCGCCAACGTACTGGTGGCCTACGCCCGTGCGGCCTGGCGCATGAAGGTGTCGGGACAAACGGGCGCCCATACCGTCCTCGATGTCGCTCCGGGGTGGCTCTCGGCCAAGTCGCCCGAAACCCTGCGCAAGGAGCTGCTCTGAGCGAGCCGCCCGCCGGCGCGGACATCCGCCTCGATGATCTGCGCAAGACCCATACCGACCGGGCCGGCGCGCACACGGTCCTGAACGGCGTCAGCCTGGAGGTTCCGGCGGGACAGATCCTCGCACTGCTGGGCCCGTCAGGCTGCGGCAAGACCGCGCTGCTGCGCTGCATCGCCGGGCTGGACGCACCGGACGCGGGGTCCATACAGATGGACGATCGGGTGCTCTGGTCGGCCGAACCCAGAACCTTCGTACCGGCCGATAGACGCGGCCTGGGTCTCGTCACGTGCCCGCCGCAACTCTGGCCGCGGAAGACCGTCCTGGAGAACGCCGCCTTCGCCCTGCGCGTCCAGCGCCTGCCAAAGTCGGAGGCCAATGCCCACGCCCGCCAGGCCCTGGCGCTCGTGGGACTGGAGCGATCGGCTGATCAGCCCGCCGGCAGCCTGGACGCCGAATCACAGTGGTTCGTCGCACTCGCCCAGGTATTGGCAAGCGCGCCACGGCTGGTGCTGCTGGACGACCCGCTGGCGGATCTGTTTCACGAATCCCGCACTGCGCCACGCCGGCGCCTGCGGCATTGCCTGAAAACCGCCGGCGCCACCGTCATCCTGGCGACCCGCAGCCGGTCCGACGCGCTGGCGCAATCGGACGCCATGGCTTTCATGCACGGCGGGCGCATCCTCGAAGCGGGAACGCCCGAATCGCTCTATTTCAGCGCTGCGCACCCGATGGTCGCCAGCTACCTGGGGCACGCCAATCTGTTCGAAGCTACGGTGAGGGGCGTCGAACATGATTTTCTGTTGGCGCGCACCCCGCTTGGCACACTCCACTGCCAGCTACGTGACCTGCCCGAGGGTACGCCCGGCACATTGAGCATTCAGCCCGAATTCATCCGTGTCAGCCGGCCCGACTCCGGCCCCGGCTTCAACATGATCGAAGGCCGTGTGCAAGCGCTGGAATTCGCGGGAGAATTCTATGACGCGGAGATCCGCGTGAACGACCAGGTGGTCCGTACCCGCGCGGCGCCGAACCTGCGCCTGGCCCTGGAAGACGCCGTCGAGATCTGGCTGGACCCCGGGCGCTGCCGCTTCCTGGACGCCTGACTCCGGGCGCCGGGCCGTGCTGAGCGAGCAAAAAACGGTGTACCGTAGCCATAATCCCTTTGACCGCCGCCTCCACCACCATGACGCATTCAAACACAGCACTTCGTGGGTCTGCCGATGCATCGGCCATCGTCGCCTTCTGGCGCGACGCGGGTCCCGAGCGCTGGTTCAGCAAGGACGTCGACTTCGACACCGAATTCCGGACGCGCTTCCAGGACGCGCATTTCGCGGCCGCGCGTCAGCAGCTTGAAGGATGGCTCCCCCAGCCTGAATCGGCGCTGGCGCTGATCCTGTTGCTGGACCAATACCCGAGAAATGCATTCCGCGACACGGCGCACATGTTTGCCACCGACGGCCTCGCACTGCACTATGCACGTTTGAGTCTGCCTCATCTCGACGCCATCGAACCCGCACTGCGCAATTTCATCTGCCTCCCCTTCATGCACGCGGAGAGCTTGCCGGTACAGGAAGAATCGGTGTTGCTTTACCGCGACCGCATTCCGGATTCCCTCCACTGGGCGATCGAGCATCGGGACATCATCGCACGCTTCGGGCGCTTCCCGCACCGGAACCGGCTGCTGGGCCGGGACACCAGCGCCCCGGAACAGGCGTTTCTGGACGGTGGCGGATTCGCCGGTTAGCGGTCTCCTGTGCCGGCACATCCCTGTCGGCGGCCGGGACACCACGCTCGCGCACCTGAAGCGGGGCTATGATGGACGCCTCTCATCGCCCGACATTCCAGGAGGCTTCCCATGGACTCGCCGATTTATCCCCACCCGACTGCCGATCTGGCCAAGCAGCGTTCGGAACTTGCGCCTGAACCGCTGGCCGCTTTCCGGGCCTTCAGCAAGGCGGTGTTCGCACCCGGCGCCCTGGATGCCAAGACCAAGCAGCTGATTGCCGTCGCAGTGGCCCACGTGACCCAATGTCCCTATTGCATCAAAGGGCACACGGAAGGTGCGGCGCGTGCTGGCGCCACGGATGCAGAAATCATGGAGGCCATCTGGGTAGCGGCCGAAATGCGGGCGGGTGGCGCTTATGCCCATTCGAACCTCGCCCTGCAGACCTTGCACGATTTGCACGGCGCAAAGTAGCCGAGGATCCTCGCATCGCGGGGAGTGCGCCTGCGTCGAGCCCGCGGCCGCGACCGCCATGCGCCTGGACGTCGCAATCGACGCAGCGTTCGGGGGCCACGGCCTCGCGCCCCGTCCCGACGCGGCAATCAATGCAGCGTTCGGGAACCTGGCGGCACTTTGCTGTCCGGGTCGACGGCGCTGTATTCATCCACACGCAGGTCAGGCGCGCCCATCGCGGCCTCCCAGCTGCGCAGCGGGACGCAGGTCTGCAGCCGGACGATGGCCTGATGGATCAGCGCCGCGTGCAGCTCGTGCCCCACGCCCGAGGCGATATCCAGCGTGATATCGGCGTTCAGCTCCGCAAAACGGGCATGGACCTGCTGCGCCTGATCCACGGGCGCCACGGGATCCCGCTCACCGTGCAGCAAATGCAGCGTGGTCGCCTGGGGCGCGGACCCCGGCAACGTCGCAAAACGGGTGGAAAACAGCAGCGCCCGTCCGGCCAGCCCCGGCACCGCACAGGCTTCCAGCGCCACAGCGGCGCCTTCGGAAAAACCGACGAGGGCCGTCTGCTCGCCCCCCAGTCCGTACTGACGCTGCCAGCCATGGACCTCGCGCGCCAGCAACGCCGCCGCCTGCTCCACGAGCCGAAGGTAGCCCGCGGCGTCGGGTGCCGCCTGCGCGATCCAGCGCCGCATTGCCCCCTCTCCGAAGGGGGCATAAGGCTGAACGATCACAGCCGAAGTGAAAGCCTGCCGAATGGCAGCCACCACGTCCAGCAACTGTGCGGGATCCGCAGATTCGCCATGCAGAAGCACGAACAACTGGGCTGACGGCGTCGTTGCCGGCAGAATCAGCAAGGGTTCCGGTCTCATCACCACCATCCGTGTTTCATCCCCCGCAGTTTAACGGCAGAACGGCTAGCGCCGTCAGTGCGAGGCAGCCGCCGGCGCGCCGTGCCCCTGGGCGTGGAGCACCAGGATATCGCGCACCGCGCGGTTCGCCGGGGTGGCGACGCCGGCCTGCCGGCCCAGGTCAACCACCGCACCACTGAGCCACATGACCTCGAGCGGCTTGCCTTCCTCCAGGTCGTGGCACATGGAAGCCGTCATGGTCGGCGGAAACTTCCGGGTGAACTCCAGCCGGTCCTCGGCATAGCCGTCTGGCAACGCGACGCCGAGCGCCCGGCCGACCGCCGCCGTTTCCCGCATCAGGTCCAGCAGGAACTGGCGGGTCAACGGATTTTCGCGGATCGGGCCCACAGGCATGCGCATGGAGGCCGTCGCAGCCGACAATCCCACCAGGAGCACGAATTTTTCCCAGATCCGCCGGCGAATATCCTCCGCCAGCTCGATGTCGAAGCCAGCCTGCTGGCAGGCTTCCAGAAAAGCCAGCGCCCGCGGCGAGCGATGGCCATCGAATTCGCCGAATACCAGCCGGCCCATGCCGCCCACGTGGCGAATGACGCCCGGCCGCGCGATGAATGCGGAGATGTAGGCGACCCCACCCATCACGGCTTCATTGCCAAATTCCCGGCGCAGGAGATCGTCTTTCTGCACGCCGTTCTGAAAGGACACAATCGCGGTCCTGGGGCCGAAGAGCGGGCGCAGCGCGCGGACCGCAGTCTCGGAATCCGGCAGCTTCACGGCAAACAGCACCAGATCCACGGGCCCCACCGTGGCGGGATCGTCCGTGGCCTGCACGCGGTCCAGGCAGAGGTTCTCGCCCTTGGTGTTTTCGATCAGCAGCCCTTTTTCCTTCAGCGCTGCCAGATGCGCGCCGCGCGCAATGAACGCCACGTCCGTACCGGACCGGGCCAGCATGGCCCCGAAATAGCCGCCGACTCCGCCCGCTCCTACAACTGCAATTTTCATGGGTACGCTCCAGGAAGAACTGTGATCATCATAGGTCAACACGCATCGGGCGCGTGTGACGCGGGCCGCCGAAGGATGCAATGCCCCACTGACTTTGCACGCTGCATTTCTTGACATCCGTTTTTTTCGGATTATAGTAGTCATACACACAACTACTAGTTCCACCATGGACACCATAGCCGCCCTGCAGCAACTGGGGTTTTCCGAATACGAGGCACGGGCCTACACGGCACTGGTCAGCGCCGGAGAGCTCAACGGCTACGGCCTGGCCAAACAGTCGGGCATTCCGCGCGCCAATATCTACGCCGTCGCCGAAAAATTGCTGGCGCGCGGGGCGCTCCTGCGGGTGGAACACGAAGGCGGCCAACGCTATGTCGCCGTGGCCCCGGCGCAACTGCTGCGCAAGCTCGCCACCGAACACAAGCGTGCGTTGGACACGGCACAACAGTCTCTGACGCTGGAGCCAGCCAAACACGAACCCGCTCCTGTCTTCAATCTGCGCGGCGGTGAACTGCTTGCGAAGGCTGCGGCGATCATTGACGACTGCCACGATTCCCTGCTGGTGGCCATCCAGCCAGCCGACGCCGCCGCCCTGGCGCCGGCCCTGCAACGCGCCAGCGATCGCGGCGTTCACATCACGACGCTCTGTCTGCAGGCGTGCGAAGGAGTGTGCCGCGGGTGCCAAGGCGCCGTCCACCGCTACGCGCTGGCACGGGGAGGCGTCCTGCGCTGGCTGGTGCTGGTGGCCGACCAGCAGATCGCGCTCGTGGGCCAGATCGGCGGCGGCGCTTCCGAAGGCATGACGACCCATCAGCAATTAGTGGTCGAGCTGGCGGCGGATTTCATCCGGCAGAACCTGGGACTGGCCGCCATCTGCCAGAGCCTGGGCGATCGTCTCGAAGGACTGCTGTCGCCACAGACGCTGGCGCAGTTGAACGATTTATACCCGGACGGGGGGTTTCCCGCCTATCTACAAGCCCTGGGGAGCCGGGCCGCCTGAAGGCGCCGGTACGCAGGGCTCCTTACCTGAAAAGGAATGCATCATGAAGATCTCCCGCAAATTTGCGACAGCGCCCGCTGTGCTGGCTGCTGCACTGGGTCTGGCCCTGGGCGGCGCCACCCTGACGGCTGTCGCCGCACCCGCTCACACGCAAGCCGAATCCCACACCATGAACTGGTTTGGAGGCCCGGCCTATGAAGGCGCACCCGCGCTGGAAGTGACTGCCGCGCTGGTCAAGGCGGGCGGCGGCGCCGAGCACTTCACCTTCGACAAGGCGCTGGTATCCATG
Organism: Castellaniella sp. UC4447_H14; assembly: GCF_052978285.1. Taxonomy (NCBI): domain Bacteria; kingdom Pseudomonadati; phylum Pseudomonadota; class Betaproteobacteria; order Burkholderiales; family Alcaligenaceae; genus Castellaniella; species Castellaniella sp. UC4447_H14. The sequence continues at coordinate 1,328,190 of NZ_CM129666.1, forward strand.
CTGGGCGAGAAGACGGTCAACGCCGAAGTCGCCAAGCTGACCCAGCAATACGGTGAGCAGAACGTGAAGAACTTCATCGCCGGCATGACCTTCGCCATCAACGACGGGCTGAAGCGCGCCACCGAAGCCGGCGTCAAGCTGCCGGCTGCTCCCGCCGACCTGACGGGCGTCAAGCTCGCCAAGACGCTGGTCACGGCGGGCACGGCCCCTGACAACACGTTCTGGTCGGGCTACCTGTTCGACAAGGCCATCTCGCACAAGCTGCACAATCAAGTGATGGCCGACATCGACGTCAAATTCGGCCACGGTGCCGATGAAAACACCCACAAGATCCTGAATCAGGCCATGCACGACGTCGCGCAGGCGCTGGGTGACAAGAACGTGAAGCTGGCCTCCTTGCACTAAGCAGCGACGCGGCGGCATCAGCGCGGCGCCCCGTCCGCCCTGATCCCGTCGCTCTTCGACCGCGCCGGCCGACCGCAATCTTCCGCGGCCGGCCGGATTTGCATCGGCATCAAACGACTTCGTTGGGCGCAGCGGCCGCGCGGCGGCGTGCCAGCAAGCTGCCTATCCCCACGACCAGAATGACCCCCACGATTTCGGCGCCGATTTTCAGGCCCGTGGGCGTGCCGATGGCTGCCGTGATGACCTGGTCAGTCACCAGCATGCCGCCGGCAATCCATCCCAGCAATCCAGCGCCCGCCGTGACCACCAGCGGAAAACGGTCGATCAAGCGCAGCACCAGCGTGCTGCCCCAGACAATGATGGGCACACTGAGTACCAGCCCGAAGGCCACCAGGCCCAATTGATGGGTCTCATGCGCGTTCTGCGCGGCGCCGGCGATGGCCACGACATTGTCCAGGCTCATGACCAGGTCGGCGACGATGATGGTTCGGACCGCCGACAGCACCGAAGCGCTCGCATGCACATCGCCCTTTGCATGATCATCGGGCAGCAGCAGCCGGATACCGATCCACAGGAGCAGCACAGCGCCCACGACTTTCAGGAAAGGGACCTGGAGCAAGGTCAGGGCGAAAGCAATGAGGGCGACGCGCAGGCCAATGGCGCCCACCGTGCCCCAAACGATTCCCTGCAGCCGCTGCCGGTGTTCCAGCTTGCGGCACGCAAGCGCAATGACCACCGCATTGTCGCCTCCAAGGAGGATGTCGATCAGCACGATCTGAAAGACGGCTCCCCAATGCAGGGTGTATAGAAGATCAAGCATGACGGCTCCTGTCGTCGAAGTGGTAGGGACTTCGGCCCAGGTCAGCGCGCCCTGCCGGCCGGCGAGCATGAGATGAGCCTCTGCCGCCCGACATGAAAATGACCCGGGCCCTTCGGAGCACAGGTCATTCCTGGAGAGGAGACGCACCTTGCCCATGAAGGCAAGGTCTTGCTCGCGATCTGAATCGCCCGCGCACCGGGTGCCTGTGAAGGCGCCGTCCTGACGATGCGGCGGAAAGTGAGCTACTCCCCCTGACGCGGAGAATTATAAACGAAGAACGGCCCCCCACAAGACACCGACACCGACACCGGCTCAGGCCGGTCCGATCGGTCAGTGGCGGCGCTTTTCGTCGCCCCGATCCTGACCGCCACCACGATGCTCGGCCGGCGCTTGTGTGCGCGGCGCGGCCGGATGTGTTTCGCTTCGCGGGGCGGCCTCGGGACGGGGGGCGCGCTGCTCGAAACGAGGTTGCCGCGGTGCCTGCGGATGAGGCGCGCGTTGCTCGAAACGAGGCTGCTGCGGTGCGTCGGGCCGGGACGGACGCTGTTCGACGCGGGGAGGAGCCGCCGGCGCTGCCTGCGGGCGGCTGGCTGGCTCGAAACGAGGCGCGGGGGACTGCTGGACCTGAGGCCGGCTCATGGGTTCCACACGCGGCGCCGGCTCAGGCGGGACTGGCCGGACCGCCGGGCCGCGCTGCGGCGCCGTGATAGTGGAAGAGCCGCCGCCGCGCTCGACACGCGGTGTGCCGGGTACCGAAGGCTGCACCGGCGCGGATGGCCGCTCGACTTGCGGACGATTCGGCGCCGCGGGCCGTTGCGTTCCCTGGACGCTCGGGTTGCGGGACTGCGGGATGGCCTGAGGACCGTTGGTCCGAGGTTCTCCGCCCGCTCCCGGCGCACGTATCACATTGGTCTGGGGCGCGCGGCCGCCTGGCGCTGCCGGCTGCGGGGCACGGTCACCGGAGAACCGGCTGCGATTGGTGTCGTAGCGCTGGGCCGGATTGCGCAGGGCTTCGTCCCTGCGGTTGATTTGCGCCGGCGTGGCGGCCACCCGGCGCTCGTTGGCAAGCGCCCGCTGCTGCGCCGTGGGCTGGGCTGCGACGCCGCCCCGTCCGCCGTTGTAGCTCACCCGGTTCACGGTCACATTGCGGACCACGGTCCTGTCGACATAAGTATTGTGGATCCGGGTCCTGTTCACACGGCTGACGGCCGTGTTGTAGTAGAAGCGATTGTTCCTCCAGTAGCCGCCGCCGTAGCCCACCCCGAAATAGCCGAAGCCATAGTCGATGCCGCCATAGAAGCCCACCCGGGGACTCCAGTAGCCAGGATGCCACCGGTAGAACCCATCAGACCAGCCCCACCAGCCGGGCGTCCAGAGGAGTCCGATCGCCGGCGGCCGCACCCAGGCGCCGTCGACCCAATAGAAATAGCCGGCGGGTGCCCAGGCCCAGTAGCCGGGCGTCCAGACATACCCCTCGTCCGGCGCGATGGGTTGATCATAGACGGGCAGCGGCGGCGGTTCCGTGCTGATCGAAATCCCCGCACCGAAGGCTCCATCGCCCACGCCCACGCCCACGCTCACGGCCGCAGCCGCCATCGGCGAAAATGCCAAGGCGGGCAACACCATCCAGCCCGCCAGCAACACAGTCGAGGCAATACGCTTCATGACCCATCTCCAGCTCCGCCCATCGGCTGAGCTTGAAGCCATTGTAACGACGCCCCTCCTGCATCAATCGTCCAAACCTGTAGCACATAGGTCACTTCTACTACTAAACCTGCCAGGAACATGCTTTCATCTCCATAATCTTCACGATGCCGCACAATGTCTTCACAAAAGCCTCCGGCACCGTCCCAGTCACGCGATGAAAGTTCATGTACGCGAACGCCAGCCCCGGCGCCCACCGCGCCCCCACGCCACGCAAGATGCCCGCCTTCGCAGTCAGTCCGGCAAAGACAGGACGTCATTGATGAACCAGAGTTGAGAATGCTGTGAATTCAACCGACGATCCCGCTCCTTCCAGTTGATTACAGTATCCGCACAGCGATACCCATGAAAGGCACAGGAATGAAGACCTACCGCATTGCGACCATCCCGGGCGACGGCATCGGCAAAGAAGTCATCCCCGCGGGGATCCGGCTTCTGGAGACACTCGCCTGCGCGTCAAGCGGCCTTGCCTTCGAATGCGAGAATTTCGACTGGGGGGCGGACTACTACCGCGAGCATGGGGTGATGATGCCCGACGACGGGCTGGAGGCCCTGCGCAACAAGGATGCCATCCTGTTCGGTTCGGCGGGCGACCCGGGGATCCCGGATCACATCACCCTCTGGGGCCTGCGCCTGAAAATCTGCCAGGGCTTCGACCAGTACGCCAACGTGCGTCCCACCCGGATCCTGCCCGGTATCGATACCCCGCTGAAGCACTGCGGGCCGCAGGATCTGGACTGGGTCATCGTGCGTGAAAACTCCGAAGGCGAATATTCCGGCGTAGGCGGCCGGGTGCACCGGGGGCTGCCTATCGAGGCGGCGACCGACGTGTCGATCCTGACACGCGCCGGTGTCGAGCGAATCATGCGCTTCGCTTTCCGGCTCGCGCAATCCCGCCCCCGCCGGCACTTGACCGTCGTCACGAAGAGCAACGCACAGCGGCATGCCATGGTGATGTGGGACGAGATCGCACGTCAGGTCTCACAGGAGTTCCCGGACGTGAGCTGGGACAAGATGCTGGTGGATGCGATGACCGCGCGCATGGTCAATCAGCCGGCCACCGTGGACACGGTGGTGGCGACCAATCTTCACGCCGACATCCTGAGCGATCTGGCGGCCGCGCTGGCAGGAAGCCTGGGGATTGCGCCCACCGGCAACATCGACCCTGAGCGGGGCAGCCCGTCCATGTTCGAGCCGATTCACGGCTCGGCCTTCGACATCATGGGCCAGGGCATCGCCAATCCGCTGGGAACCTTCTGGTCGATCGTCATGCTTCTGGAGCATCTGGGCGAGGCGCAGGCAGCCGCCTGCGTCATGCGCGCCATCGAAACAGTGACATCCGACCCGGCCCTGCATACCCGTGACCTGGGCGGTCACGCTTCGACGGTCCAGGTCACAGCCGCCGTTTGTGAACAGGTCGAGAAGGCTTTTGCGGCTGCGTGAGGCGGCCTCGCCGTCCGGCCGTCATCGACTGATGACGCGAGGCACATAGTCGCAACAGCACGTCCGGAGAGCTTCGCCACCGCTACAGCATTTCATCGGGCGTGAGGGGCGACAGCATCTTCGCGATCAGCCGCAGCCAAACGCTGGTATCCGGATCGTGACTGTAGATACGGGCATGTGGGCCTGGCGGATCATGCCACTGCAGCGCGCCGTCAGGCTCGAGCGCAACCCGCCAGGCCCCCACCCGGATCACCGCCAGCACCTGTCCGGCCGCTTGACGCGCGAGCCTCGAATTGCGGATCACAAGGGCAATCTCCGTGTTCTGGAGTTTGGACCGCAGGTCCAGGTTCATGGACCCGATGGCGATGGTGCGCCCGTCCACGATGACCAGCTTTGCGTGCAAGCCGGCATGCGAACCCTGGCTGTCGGAGCCCAGCACGGTTTCCTTGAGCCGCGCCCGCTCGCGCGCCCGCATTTCGTATAACTCGATGCCCTGCCGCAGGAGCTGCTTGCGGTGATGGGCATAGCCCACCTGCGCCAGCAAGGCGTCGGTGGACGCCAGGGAATTCGTCAGCACGCGCACGCGCACGCCGCGGGATCTCAGCGTGGCAAACAACGCCATCATCTGCGCACCTGGCACGAAGTACGGTGAGACGATGATCACGTCCTGCTGCGCCGTCCGCAACAAGGACAGCAGGCCTTCTATCACCTCCCCCCCGACCTGTGTGTCGCCGTTCTCGGGCATCAGCTTGAGCGGGCTGTCGACCAGCAGTCCGGCCGGCGCCCAGGCCAGCGGCAAAGACGTCAGATCCAGGGCGGGCGGCAGCTTTGGAGGGGCCTTCGGGGCGGGCTTTGCATCGTCGGATGTGGCTTGAGCAGACCTGTCTTCGGCCGGCTGGAGCTCCGGGGGTTTCGCTTCAGCAGGCTTCGCTTCAGCGGGCTTCGCTGCAGCGGACTTGGGCGCGGGCGGAGTGAGTTCACGCAAGCGCGCCAGCTCCGCGGGCGTGATGAGCGAGCTCACCGGATACGCCAAGGGGTTGTTCCAGTAACGGTCGAAGCTTGCTGAAATATCCCGCACCAGGGGACCGGCGGTCAGCACGTCCATATCGATGAAATCGCTGCCATCGGCCGTGCCGAAGTAGGCGTCACCCAGATTGCGGCCGCCAATGATGCTCCAGGCGTTATCGGCAATGTAGAGCTTGTTGTGCATGCGGTGCTGAATGCGCTTGAAATCGCCCAATGACCACAGCGCGCGCATCATGCCCGCCCTGCGGTCGCCGGGCAGCGGATTGAACATGCGCATCTCCACACCGGGCACGCCGGCCATGCGCATCACCTGCGCATCGCGCCCCACGCTGTTGAAATCGTCGAGCAGGATACGCACCCGCACCCCGCGACGCGCGGCATCGCGCACGGCGCGCAACAGGTTCGTCACGGTGGGGTCCACGTGGATGGAGTAGTACTGGATGTCGAGCGTCTTGCTCGCCTGCTGCGTCAACGCGAGCCGACCCGCGTAGGCGGTGTTGGGCGAAGCGAGCAACGCGAAACCCGACAAATCCCGCTGAACGGTGGGCGGCCGCTTATGCTCGACGAGCTGCCCCAGCGGCGTGTCATCCGGCTGAGTCAGCGCATGCGAGACGGGCCGTTGGACGTCCTTGGGCAGGCTGGCGCATCCGGCCAGCAGCAAGGCGGCGACGAATACGAATCCTCTGAGGCAGCGGGGGCACCTGCCCACCGGACCGCCTCTGTGATCGCTGAACAAGCGTCGCCTGAAGCGGAGCGCCGAACCGGAGATATCGAAAGCCACGGCATCCTGTCGCGGAGAACGGTCTGGTTCACATCGTATCTTGCCGGAACGCCTTGGACAACAGGCAGAATATCCCCGGGGCCCCTCCGCCATTGGGACGACCCGATCCGGGCACAGAACTTGCAGCAGCTCGCGCTTGTGCCGACGCCCCGAGGGATCGATCACCGCCTGTACTGCCTCGCCGGGCATGAGCACCTTATCAAAAAGGAAGGGCACCATGAGCGAAAAAGTGAGCGATTTTCTCCTGCGGCGACTCAGCGACTGGGGTATCCGGCGAATCTACGGCTTCCCGGGCGACGGCATCAACGGCATCATGGGTGCCATGGACCGGGCGGGAGACCGTTTCGAGCTGGTGCGGGCGCGCCATGAGGAGATGACGGCGTTCATGGCGTGCGCGCACTCCAAATTCACCGGGCAGGTGGGTGTCTGCCTGGCTACTTCCGGTCCCGGCGCCATCCATCTGCTCAATGGGCTGTACGACGCCAAGCTGGACCACCAGGCCGTCGTGGCCATCGTGGGCCAGCAGGCCCGCAGCGCGCTGGGGGGCCAGTATCAGCAGGAAGTCGACCTGGTATCGCTGTTCAAGGATGTCGCCGGCGACTACGTCGAGATGATCATGGTGCCCGCTCAAGCGCGCCACGTGATCGATCGGGCCATGCGCATTGCCATCGCCGGGCGAACCGTCACGTGCATCATCGTGCCCAATGACGTACAGGAGCTGGACGCCGTCGAGGTGCCTCCGCGAGCCCATGGGACGATCCATTCGGGGGTCGGCTACAGCGCACCGCGGGTGATTCCGACCGATGCCGACCTGGGACGCGCGGCCGAGGTCCTCAACAGCGGCAAAAAGGTGGCGATCCTGGCCGGCGCGGGTGCGCTCGCGGCCACTGACGAAGTCATGCAGGTCGCCGATCTGCTCGATGCCGGCGTGGCCAAGGCCTTGCTGGGCAAAGCAGCGCTGCCCGACGACCTGCCTTATGTCACCGGATCGATAGGGCTGCTGGGCACCAAGCCAAGCTGGGACATGATGATGGGATGCGACACCCTACTGATGATCGGTTCGCGCTTCCCCTATTCCGAATTCCTGCCCAAGGAAGGACAGGCGCGCGCGGTCCAGATCGACCTGGACCCGAAGATGCTGTCGATACGCTATCCCATGGAGGTCAATCTGGTGGGCGACAGCGCGACCACGTTGCGTGCGCTCATCCCGCTTCTGCAGCAAAAGACCGAGCATGCGTGGCGCGAGAAAATCCAGAAAAACGTGTCGGAGTGGTGGGAGCTGTTGGGGAAACGCGCCCTGATGGACGCAGTGCCCATCAACCCGCAGCGTGTGTTTTCAGAACTGTCGCCGCGCCTTCCCGACCGCTGCATTCTGTCTTCGGACTCGGGATCAGCCGCCAACTGGTACGCCCGCGACATCCGGATCCGCCGGGGCATGATGGCCTCTCTTTCGGGCGGCCTGGCGACCATGGGCCCAGGCGTTCCCTATGCCATTGCCGCCAAGTTCGCCTTCCCGGATCGTGTGGCCATCGCCCTGGTGGGCGACGGCGCCATGCAGATGAACGGCAACGCCGAATTGATCACCATTGCGGACTACTGGAAGCAATGGTCGGATCCGCGCCTGGTCATCCTGGTATTGAACAACCGTGACTTGAATCAGGTCACGTGGGAGCAGCGCGCCATGGCGGGCGACCCGAAGTACGACGCCGCCCAGCACGTACCCGATTTCCCTTACGCGCGTTATGCCGAAATGCTGGGTCTGAAGGGCATCATGGTGAATTTGCCCGACCAGGTGGGCGCCGCCTGGGACGAAGCCTTGTCGGCCGATCGGCCTTGCGTGATCGAAGCCATCACAGACCCGGACGTTCCTCCGCTTCCGCCCCATATCAGCCTGAAGCAGGCTGCCGCCTTTGCTTCCTCGATGCTCAAGGGCGACAGCGATACCGGCGGCATGCTCGCGCAGTCGGTCAAGCAGACATTGGCCGCCCTGAGCCCCGCCAACGACAGAGAAGACTGAGATGGCGGGCACAGGCATCGATGCGCCGGGCGTCCCCAAGGCGGCGGACGAGACCGTCTTCATCGACCGGATCGGGGTCGAGGCCTACACCGTGCCAACCGATGGTCCCGAATCCGATGGCACACTCGAGTGGACGTCCACGACGATGGTCGTGGTCCACCTTCACGCAGGTGGCCAATGGGGGCTGGGCTTCAGCTACGCCGATACGGCCACGGCAGCGCTCATCCGGGACCGGTTTACGCCGCTATTGATGGGCCAGAACGCGCTGGCCATCCCCGCGTGCTGGGAGGCCATGCGGCGCGCCATCCGCAATCTCGGCCGCCCCGGCATCGCTTCGATGGCCATCGCCGCCGTCGACATCGCCCTCTGGGACCTGAAAGCCAGGTGGCTCGCGCTGCCGCTGGTCACCCTGCTGGGGGCGGCGCGGCCGAGCGTCCCCGTGTATGGCAGCGGCGGATTCACTTCGTACACCGACCGGAAACTGGAGGCCCAGCTGGGCGGCTGGGCGCGGGAGGGCATCACCCGGGTCAAAATGAAAATCGGCCGCGAACCCGGGCGCGATCCGCAGCGCGTGAGCGTCGCCCGCCGGGCCATCGGCCCGGACGTGGGCCTGCTCGTCGACGCGAACGGAGCCTACAGCCGCAAGCAGGCGCTGGACATGAGCGAGCATCTGGCCGAATCGGTCGTCACCTGGTTCGAAGAGCCGGTTTCATCCGATGACCTGGACGGCCTGAGGCTGATGCGTGACCGCGCCCCGGCGGGCATCGAAATCACCGCCGGCGAATATGGGTACGACCTGCCTTATTTTCGCCGCATGCTGGAAGCCGGCGCCGTGGACGTGCTGCAGGCCGATGCGACCCGCTGCGCGGGCATCACGGGATTCATGCGCACGGCCGCGCTGTGCGAGGCCTATGGGCTGCCCCTCTCGGCCCACTGCGCGCCGTCGATCCACGTCCATCCCGCCTGCGCCGCCGGACCTTTGCGGCATATCGAGTTCTTTCATGATCACGTCCGCATCGAGCACTTGCTGTTCGATGGAGCCTTGTCGCCAATCCGAGGATCCCTGCACCCCGACCTGTCCCGGCCGGGCCTGGGCCTGGAGTTCAAGCAAGCCGACGCCCAACGGTACGCGCTCTAGGAAAAGGAGATGACAATGTCCTCCACACCCGCATCAGGGACGCTTCGCGACAATGACGGACCGTCGCGTCCTGCACTCAAAGAGGCTCCGCCGTACACGGCCCACGTGAAGACGCGCTGGCCGCTGCCGCAATACGCCGGCGCGCTGGCGCACGAATTGCGCGACACGATCGAGGGCGAGGTGCGGTTCGATACCGGCAGCCGCGCACTGTACGCGACCGACGGATCGAATTACCGGCAGGTCCCCATCGGCGTGGTGCTGCCCAAGAGCATCGACGATGTGATCACGACCGTAGCAGCCTGCCGGCGCCATGGGGCGCCGGTGTTGTCGCGCGGTGGCGGCACCAGCCTGGCCGGCCAGTGCTGCAACGTGGCCGTGGTCATGGACTTCTCCAAGTACATGCATGGCATCATCGAACTGGATCCCCGGCAGAAGCTCGCCGAAGTGCAGCCCGGATGCGTATTGGATCACCTGCGCGATGCCGCCGAACGATACGCGCTGACCTTCGCGCCCGATCCCTCCACGCACACGCACAACACACTGGGCGGCATGATCGGCAATAATTCGTGCGGCGTGCATTCGATCATGGGCGGCAGGACCAGCGACAACATCCAGGAGCTGGACATCCTGACGTACGACGGCCTGCGTCTGCGGGTCGGACCGACCCCCGACTACGAGCTCGAGGCCATCATCCGTGAAGGCGGGCGCCGGGGCGAAATCTACCTCGCGCTGAAAGCCTTGCGGGACCGGTATGCCGACCTGATCCGGCAGCGTTACCCGAAGATTCCGCGCCGGGTGTCGGGCTACAACCTGGACGAACTGCTGCCTGAAAACGGCTTCAACGTTGCGCGGGCGCTGGTGGGTTCCGAAGGAAGCTGCGTGGTCATCCTGCGTGCCTGGGTCAGCCTGGTCGACAGCCCCCCGGTGCGATCCGTGCTGGCCCTGGGGTACGACGACGTGTTCAGTGCGGGCGACCACGTCATGGAAGCCCTATCCTTCAAGCCCATCGGGCTGGAAGGCATAGACGACGGTCTGATCCAGGACATGAAGGTCATCGGGCTGCACCCGGAGGACGTCGCGCTGCTGCCCCCTGGCGGCGGCTGGCTGCTGGTCGAATTTGGCGGGCAGACCAAGGCGGAGGCGGACGACAAGGCCCACGCGCTCATGCACGCGCTGAAACAGAAGAGCGACGCACCCAGCATGAAGCTGTTCGACGACAAGGCCGAAGAACAGATGATCTGGAAGGTGCGCGAGTCGGGCCTGGGTGCCACGGCACACGTCCCCAACAAGGCCATCACCTGGGAGGGCTGGGAGGACGCCGCAGTCCCGCCCGAGCGCCTGGGGTCTTACCTGCGCGATTTCCGCAAGCTGCTGGACGATTACCATTACCAGGGCGACCTGTACGGCCATTTCGGCCAAGGCTGTGTGCATACCCGCATCGATTTCGACCTGGAGACGCAGGCAGGCATCGACACGTTTCACCGGTTCCTGAACGACGCCGCCGATCTGGTCGTGCGCTACGGGGGATCGCTGTCCGGCGAGCACGGGGACGGTCAATCGAAAGCGGAATTCCTGTCGAAGATGTTCGGCACCGAGCTCGTGCAGGCCTTCAGCGAATTCAAGGCGATCTGGGACCCGCAAGGCCGCATGAACCCCGGCAAGATCGTGCGCCCGTATCTGCCGACCGAGAATCTGCGTATCGGCGTCGACTACAACCCGCCGCAGCCCCACACCCATTTTCAGTTCCCCAAGGATCGCCACAACTTCGGGCGCACGGTGCTGCGGTGCGTGGGGGTGGGCAACTGCCGTCGCGAAAGCGGCGGCACCATGTGCCCGAGCTATCAAGCCACACGCGAAGAAAAATACTCCACGCGGGGGCGAGCCCGCCTGCTCTTCGAGATGCTGCGCGGTGAAGTCATCACGGACGGCTGGCGCAGCCACGAAGTCAAGGACGCCCTGGACCTGTGTCTGGGCTGCAAGGGATGCAAGGGAGAGTGCCCCGTCAACGTGGACATGGCGAGCTACAAGGCCGAGTTTCTGTCGCACCACTACGCCGGGCGCCTGCGGCCCCGTGCCGCTTATGCCATGGGCCTGATCGACCGCTGGGCGCGCCTGGCTTCCCACGCTCCCCGCCTGGTGAACTATGCGCTGCATGCGCGGCCGTTTGCTCCCGCCCTGAAGGCGCTGGCGGGAATCGCCCAGAAGCGCCAGATGCCGGTGTTCGCCCGGCAGACTTTCGTGGCCTGGTTTGCGCAGCGGCCCGTGGTGAACGCCGACAGCCCCAGCGTCATCCTGTGGCCGGACACCTTCACCAATCATTTTTTGACGGAGACCGGCAAAGCGGCGGTCGAAGTCCTGGAAGACGCCGGCTATCGGGTCGTGCTGCCCCGCCGGCCGCTTTGCTGCGGCCGCGCACTGTACGACTGGGGAATGCTGGACCGCGCCATGCGCTACTGGCAGCGGATCCTCGCGACACTGGCCGACGACATCCGTGCCGGCACGCCGGTGGTCGGGCTGGAACCCGCGTGCGTCGCCGCATTCCGGGACGAACTCGGCAACCTCTTTCCCGCCAACGAAGACGCCAAGCGCCTGGCCAGCCAGACGTACATGCTGAGCGAATTCCTGGAGCACGTCGGGTATCGGCCTCCCGTGCTGGGCGGCAGGGCGATCGTGCATGCGCACTGCCACCATGCGGCCGTCATTGGCCTGGGCGCCGAGAAAGCGGTGCTGAAGAGGCTGGGGCTGGATGACACGTGGCCCGATACGGGCTGCTGCGGCATGTCCGGCGCCTTCGGCTTCGAAAAGGCCAAATATCACATGTCGCTCACCATCGGCGAGCAGCGGCTGCTCCCCGCCGTACGGAAAGCCGATGAGGACACCCTGCTGATCGCCGACGGCTTCAGTTGCCGGGAACAGATCCGCCAGGCCACGGGGCACCAGCCCCTGCACCTGGCACAGGTGCTGCAACGCGCGCTGCATCAGCGTCACGATGCGGCGCATGACCGTTAAGGAGAACCACGCATGAACCATTCGAACGAAAGCCGGACTGAAAAACCGCAAGTCGTCGTCGTCACCGGCGCATCGGCCGGAGTCGGGCGGGCGGTCGTCCGCGAATTCGCGCGGCGCGGCGCGCACATCGGGCTGCTCGCCCGCGGCAAGGACGGGCTCAACGCCGCTGCCCGCGAGGTCGAACTGGCGGGCGGCAAGGCGCTGTCCATCCCTGTCGACATGGCCGACGCCCAAGCCGTGGAGGACGCGGCCGACCAGATCGAACAGGTACTGGGCCCCATCGATATCTGGATCAACAACGCCATGGTGACGATCTTTGCGCCCTTCCGCCAGATCACCGCCGATGAATTCCGCCGGGTCACCGAGGTCACCTATCTGGGCAACGTACACGGCACCCGGGCCGCGCTCAAGCACATGCTGCCCCGCGATCGCGGCACGATCGTCCAAGTCAGCTCCGCATTGGCCTTCCGGAGCATTCCGCTGCAATCGGCCTATTGCGGCGCCAAACATGCGATTACCGGCTATACCGATTCGTTGCGCAGCGAGCTGCTGCACGACAAGAGCCACGTGCGCATCACGGAGGTCCAGCTTCCGGCGATCAACACCCCGCAATTCGGGTGGGCCCGCAACCGCATGCCGAAGCGGCCGCAACCGGTCCCGCCGATCTTCGAGCCGGAAGTTGCCGCCCAGGCCATCGTATGGGCTACCGAACAGAACCGGCGCCGGGTCACCGTGGGATACCCCACGATTCTGGCCCGGTACGCCCAGTGGCTGGCCCCCGGAGTGGCGGACCGCTACCTCGGTTCCGTGGGCTACCGGGCCCAGCAGATCGAGTCAGAGCCGGACGAAGAGGACCGCCCCGACAATCTGTTCACGCCCATCGAAGGCGATCAGGGAGCGCAGGGGCGCTTCAGCGACCGCGCCCGCAGTCGCAGTCCCGCACTCTGGGCCACCGAACACCGGAACTGGCTGCTCCTGGGCGCAGTCGCCGGCCTGGGCGCATTGCTCTGGACCAATCACGAGACCAGCCGGCCACGGCTCTCCAGAATGCGGTGATCGGGTCGCAGCCCCGAAGAACGCCCGCAACGTTGAAGAGGACGACCCTCATGACCATCGGAAAAATGCACTGGGCCATCGCGGAAGGCTACATACCGCCCGCCAGCACCGGCGGGGACGACCCGCGTTTCGTCAGCCACGAGACCGCCTGCCTGCTCAACACGAACGACGAGGACGTGCAGGTGGCGATCACGCTGTACTTCGAAGACCGCGAGCCGGTGGGCCCCTACCGGGTCAGCGTGCCGGCCCGCCGTACGCTCCACCTGCGTTTCAACGACCTGGCGGATCCCGAAACCGTCCCGCGCGATACCCCTTACTCCAGCGTGCTGGAGTCCACGAAGCCCATCGTGGTGCAACACACGCGGCTGGATTCTCGCCAGCCCGCGCTGGCGCTGCTCAGCACGATCGCCTACGGCAGCGACTGACGGGCGTTCTACTGCGCACATCGTCCCTGCATCGTGACGGCGCGCGCCGGCCCGCCGGGCGTCGCCCGGGCGGATCACGGTGCGAGCTGGCCGCGCAAGCCCGACACTTGGCGCGCAGTCACTGGCCGTGCCTGATTCCCCCACGCTGTGCGCACGAAGGTGAGCACCCGGGCGATTTCCGTATCGGTCAACTTGTCCGCGAAAGCCGGCATCTTGCGAGACTCGGGGCCTTCCTCGGTCTGTGCAGTGGCGCCGCCCTTCAGGACGAGCCGGATCAGCGAGGTGGCGTCGGGCGACAGCACGGCCGGATTCCCGGCCAGGGCCGGGAATTTATCCGGCTTGCCGCCCCCATCGGCCACATGGCATTTGACGCAAAATGACATGTAGAGGCCCGCGCCCGGCGGCTGCACCTGGCCGGCGGCGCGCCGATTGTCCATCACCAGCCGACCGCGCGAGGTAGCCGGCCGAAAATCGCCCGAGGCGCGTTGCGCGGGCAGACTCTTCAGGTAATGCGCGATCGCGCGCAGGTCGTCGTCGGTGTAGTGCTGGGTGCTCTTTTCAATCACCGGCACCATGCTGCCGAACGCGACGATATGCAGCGGTTTGCCGTGTCCGGTTTTCAGGAACTCGACAATATTTTGCTCGGACAGCCGGCCGAGCCCCGAACCCGGGTCACCGGTCAGGTTGGGCGCAAACCAGTTGTCATTGATGCCGCCCGTCAGGAAGGCGGCGGACGACTCGTCGTAGCCGCGTTCTTCGAAGGCCGGACCTCGGGGCGAATGGCAGGCGCCGCAGTGCCCCAGCGATTGAGCCAGATACGCGCCGCGAAGCCACTGCACGTCATGGTTGCCCGAAGGGGGCTGAAAGCGGCCATGCGGCACGAACGCCCAATCCCAGAACAGAATCCCCCAGCGCTGGTTGAAAGGAAACGCCAATTGGGTAGTGGGCGGACGGTGCCGCACAGGAGCCACGCCATGCATGAAGTACGCATACAAGGCGCGGATATCATCATCACTGGCCTTGGTGAAAGACGGATACGGCATGGCCGGGTACAGTCGCTTGCCGTCAGGCCTAACGCCATCGCGCACGGCTCGCTCGAAGTCGGCGTAGCTGTAGCGGCCAATGCCGGTCTGCGGATCGGGCGTGATGTTGGTGGTGTAGATGATGCCAAAGGGAGCATTCATGGGCTGGCCGCCCGCGAATGGCGGACTGCCGGGCTGCAGCGCCGTATGGCAGCCGGCACAGTCGCCCAGTCGAGCCACGTAGGCCCCGCGCGCCACCAAAGCCGGATCGGTGAAGTCGACCGAACCCGAATCATCCGACGGCAGCGCGTATGCCGGGATATTCAGCCAGGCCAGGCCGTACAGCGCGGCCGCCAGCGCCGACAAGGTCAGGGCGACATGCAAGGCGCGCCGAAGGAAGCGATTCATGTCGATCACCGCCATGGGCCGCAGGGCGATACCAGCCACACGGCAAGCCCCGCCGCCACGAGTCCGAACAGAAACAGCAGACTGAACAACAAGCCTGCCGTCGCCAGAAAATGCCGCCGCCCCGGCCGGGTATCCAGCACATGCCTGGGGCTGGACGGGACCGTGCGCGTGTGCCAGCAGTTCCACGCCGCAACCGCCACGCCCATCAGGCCGATCACCAAGGCCAGCACCGTGATCGCGTGGATCGACGGCATCAGCCATCGCGGCAGGGACGATGCCATCTCGTGCCGAAAACAGACCTGGGCCGTCAGCGTCTCGCCAAACTCCGTCAGCAGGAACCAGGCGGCGGCCGTACCGACCAGCCCGAACAGCATGGCCCACCCCCCCGGCCGCGACTCCCGGCGCCGACCGCTACGCGGATCGGCACGCCGAGAGGAAACTGCGGCAGGATCCCGGTACCGCTCGCTTCGGACGGCACCCCACCCGGATGGCCGACGATGGCGGGCGCGATCCGGATAAATCCCCGTGGCTGCCATGGTCACTCTCCTAGAAAAGAAAAGGTGTCACATACAGCGTCGTGAAAATGAAAATCCACACGACATCGACGAAATGCCAATACAGACTGCCGATCTTCAACGCCGCGCTGCGCCTTTCGTCGAAATAACCCATCGCGACCCATATCAGCAGCATGGACAGCACGACGAGCCCCACCAACACATGAAGGACATGGAAGCCGGTGATCGTGAAATACAGCGACCCATACTGGTGTGTGGCGATTCCATACGGATGGTTGTGCCATTCCCTGAGCTGGATCCCGACGAAGATCAGGCCGAGCAGGATGCCCGTTCCCATCGACGCCGCTGCCCAGCGGATCCTGCGGCGCCGCACCAGGCGTTCGCAGAGCCACACGAAAACGCTGCTGGACAGCAGCACGCCCGTGTTGAGCGCGCCGATGCCGAGCTTGGGCAGCCCCTCGGGCGGCCAGTGCTGCCCCGTCTGGGAGCCCAGATAGAAATAGGAAAAGATCAGATAACTGAACAAGGCGGCCTCGGTCGCGATCAGGGCCATCATGCCCCACCAGCCGCTGGATCGGGCCCCTGCACTGCCGACCGGGAAGGCGCGAAGATCGTAGTAATGCAGTTCGTTCATGGCGTCTCCCCCGCGTCCTGCACTGCCCGGGGTTCACGCTGGATCAGCAGGCGCTCGGGCCACAGCCATACCAGGATGGATATCCCGCATGCCACGACCATCAGCCCCGCGAAAATCCAGCCATGCAGCAACAAGGCCACGAACAGCATGGCGCTGGACAGCCCCAGCAGCAACGGGGCGAATGAGTCTTCGGGCATCCTCAGAATGATGTCGGGCCGCGCATCGAGCCAAGTCGTGCCCATCGCCTCGCGGCCGTGGTCCAGCACATAGCCCTCATCCACGGAGGAGCGAGGCAGATGCCCGAGGCGTTTCTCCCATAATGGATGGCGGCTCGCCACCAACGGCACGACGGCGAAGTTGTAGGGCGGCGGCGGCGACGAGATCGTCCATTCCAGCGACGCCGCATCCCAGGGGTTGTCGCCCGCCGGCTTGCCCCGCCGCAGGCTGACTGCCAGATCAACCAGGAAGATCAGGATCCCCAGGGCGAACACGAACGAACCCACGGAGGTGACCAGGTTCGGTGCCGCCCATCCCAGGCCGCTCGGGTAGGTATAGACGCGGCGCGGCATTCCCAGCAGGCCGGCAATGTGCATCGGAAAGAATCCCACGTTGAAGCCGATGAAAATCACCCAGAACGCCAGCTTGCCGAGCGACTCATTGGGCATCTTCCCGGTGACCTTGGGGAACCAGTAATACAGGCCTCCGAGCACTGGAAAGACATTGATGCCCAACAACACATAATGCAGATGGGCGACGACAAAATAGGTGCCGGTCAACTGCCAGTCGAGCGGCACGGCCGCCGTCATCACACCCGACACGCCGCCCACGACAAACATCAGGATGAAACTGGCGAAAAACAGGAAAGGCGCCCGGTACACCGGACGCCCGAGCCAGATGGTGGCGATCCAGGCAAATGTCGCCACCGCGCTGGGAATCGAGATGATCGTGCTGGTGGCTCCGAAGAACGACAGCGCCAGCGGCGCGATGCCGCTGGCAAACATATGGTGGATCCACACGACAAAGCCGACCGCCATCGTCGCCACGGTGGCCACCGCGACCGCCGTATAGCCGACCAGCGGGCGGCGGCAGAACGTCGGCAGCGCGTCCGAGACGATGCCCATCGCCGGCAGGACGACGACATAGACCCAGGGATGGCCGAACATCCAGAACAGATGCTGCCACAACATGGGCCGCTCCGCGCCGGCCACGTCGAAGAACTGGGTGCCGAACTGCCGATCGAGCCACAGCATCACGAACGCCAGGCTGACCGCCGGCACCACGAGCAGATTAGCCACCGAGGCCGTCACCGTTCCCCACACCAGGATCGGCACGCGGTTGATCGACATGCCAGGCGCGCGCATGCGCAGCAGCGTCACCACGAAATTGATGGAACCCACCGTCGTGGACACCCCCAGCAACACCATGCCGAGCGCGTAGACATCGATGTTCGGCCCTGGGTCATACGTCAGCCCCGACAGCGGCACGTAATTGAACCAGCCGGCATCCGGCGCCTGTCCCAGCGGAAAACTGGCATACAGGAAAATGCCCGCAAACAGAAACACCCAGTAGGACAAGGCGTTCAGGCGCGGGAACGCCATGTCGCGCGCACCCAGCACCAGCGGCCACAGATAATTGGAAAACCCCGACAGGATCGGCGAGGCATACAGGAAGATCATCGTGATGCCATGCATCGTGAAGAGCTCGCTGTATTGTTCGGGCGACACCACATGCAGGCCGGGTTGCGCCAGCTGCACCCGCATGATCAGCGCCTCGATGCCGCCCACCATCAGGAAAATGAACGCCGTGACGATATAACGCAGGCCGATGCGCTTGTGATCCACGGTGGCGAGCCAGCCGCGCCAACCCGAGCGGCCTTCCCATAATTCGCGCAACCTCTGTTCCCGCTCCGACCCCTGCGCGAGCCCGCCGATCTCGGGCTCACGGGTCAAATGCAGGTCCAGGGAATTCGGCGCGTCATGGGGCATGCGGGTCTCCTCGGGGCGCGGGCGCTAGTGCAGCGTCGCCAGATAGGCGCCCAGCGCCGCCGCCTCCCGCGGCTTCAGCGAGAAACTGGGCATGAGGGATTCGGGTTTGATCTTTTGCGCATGACGGACCCAATCCAGCAACTCTTCAGGCGTATTGGCCAGCGTGCCAGCGGCGATTCGCCGGCGCGAACCCAGATGCGTCAGATCCGGCCCGAAAGCACCCTGCGCCTCGGTGCCGCGTACCGTGTGGCAACCCGCGCAGCGTTCCATGAAAAATTTCCGGCCCGTGCGACCGGGAACGTCCGCAGGATCCTCGGCCGGCCGCAGCTGAGCGTCGCGCCAGGCCTCGAACTGCGCCGGCGCCTGCGCGATCACTTCAAATGCCATGTGGGCGTGCTGCGCGCCGCAGAAGGCGGCGCACTGGCCCCGATAGACGCCCGGCGCGTCCGCCTGGATCCACTGATGATTCACCTGGCCGGGTATCGCCTGCGTCTTGCCCGCCAGATGCGGCACCCAGAATGAATGGATGACGTCCACGCTCTGAAGTTCGATGCGGACGGGCACGCCCGTCGGGATATGGATCTCGTTGGCGGTGACGAAATACCGGCCCGGCTCCGAGGAGTCCTGATAGCGGGCCTCCCACCACCAGTCGTGGGCGGTCACGGTAATCGTCAAGGCCGGTGCGGACGACGGCCGGGCGACGGCTTCCAGCGTCATGAGCGTGTAGACCAGCGCCGCCAGCAATGCAACCACGGAGACGCCCACACTGACGTAGACGAATGTCATGCCGCCATGGTCGGGACCTACTGCATCGGACTCTGCCGGCGGCCGGTGCCTGAGCAGCGCCGCGGCCAGCATCACGGCAATGATGACGATGACCGCAACAGACAGCGCCGTGATGGCCCAGGCCAAGTGCATCGTCGGGACTGCGGCGGGCCCGGACGCCTGCGAAAAGTAGCCCATGGGCGTGGCGGCATCCGCGGACGCCGACCCAGCGAGCAGGCCCGCCGCTGCAAGCAGGCGCCAACCGATGATGGAGATCAGATCAGTCGTGACTCATGGCCTCCTGAATGGGTCCAATCACCCAGAACTGTGGGAGCGACGACGTCTGACACGCTGGCGCCCGCCCAGACTACCCTGTCATTGTGGGATAGGCACGCGTGCGTCGCAACGCGACGTGTGTATCCGCTTGCGTCAGGAGCGCACTTTCGCCTGACGCATCCCATTTTGCGGATGCAGAGCCGCACTCTTTTGTTGTAGCCTTGATTGCGGCTCCATGGCCGCCCTTCCGCATAGAAAAGAAGCAGAGAGCCGCCGCCCATGACCTTCCTGCCCCAGGTTCTCATTTTCCTTATTGCCGCCTGCGTGGCGGTGCCTCTGTCGCGCAAGTCGGGATTCGGTTCTGTCCTCGGCTATCTGATTGCCGGCGTTCTGATCGGGCCGTGGGGATTGCGGCTCATCACCGGGGTGGGTGCACTGCTGAGCTTTTCGCAGATCGGCGTCGTGCTCCTGATGTTCATCATCGGGCTGGAACTGCAGCCGTCCCGCTTGTGGGCACTGCGGCGCACCGTGTTTGGCGTAGGGGCGCTGCAGGTGGCGGCGACGACCGTCTTGTTGGTGCTGGCCGCCCGTGCGCTCCGCGTGGCCTGGGTGCCGGCCCTCATCGCGGGATTCGGGCTTTCGCTCTCCTCCACCGCCTTCGTCCTGCAAATGCTGGCCGAGAAAAAGCAGCTCACCACCCATCACGGCCGTGCGGCGTTCGGCACGCTGCTGTTCCAGGATATCGCCGCCATACCGGTGCTCGCCCTGCTCAAGGTATTCTCGGGCGGCGGGGGTGGCGAGCCCGGCACCAGCCTTGCATCGGCGCTGCTGATCGTCGCGACTGCCGTGGCGCTGCTGTTCCTGGGCGGCCGATACGTGGTGCGCTGGGCGTTCAGTTTCATCATGCGCTTCGGCACCCCGGAGATTTTCACCGCCATGGCGCTGTTGATCGTCATCGGCGCGAGCCTCGCCGCCGAACGCCTGGGGCTCTCCATGGGGCTGGGCGCATTCGTGGCCGGCATGTTGCTGGCCGACTCGCAGTACCGACACGAGTTCGAAGCCGACATCGAACCGTTCAAAGGGGTGCTGCTGGGTTTGTTCTTCGTGGCCGTGGGCATGTCGGTGAACCTGGGTTTGCTCGCCGCCATTCCGCTGCGGGTGCTGGGCGTCACGGCGGGGTTCCTGGTGGTGAAGGCGCTGGTGCTCTACGGAGCGGCCCGCCTCTTTAACCTGCCGGCGCCGGCGCCGCGCCACTTCGCCGCGGTGCTGGCACTGGGGGGCGAGTTCGCCTTCGTGATCTTCGCCACGGCGGCGGCGTATCACATGCTCCCCCGGCACACCGCCGACCTGCTCAATCTGGCCGTGACGCTCTCCATGGTGGCGACGCCATTCCTCGTGATGGTCAACGAGAAGGTGCTGGACGTTCGCGCGGCCCGCCACGCGCCGCCTGAATTCGATGTCATCACCGACAAGGGCACGGAAGTCGTCATCGCCGGCTTTGGACGATTCGGGCAGATCGTGGGGCGCGTGCTCGCCATGCAGAACATCGCGTTCACGGCGCTGGACGCGGATCTGGATGAAGTCAACACGATTCGCCGCTTCGGCAACAAGGTCTACTTCGGCGACGCCACGCGGCTCGACCTGCTGCGCGCCGCGCATGTGGCCGCGGCGAGGATCTTCGTGCTGGCCATCGATGACGTGCAGGACTCGGTCCATGTGGCGACCCTTGTACGCAATCATTTTCCAGGCGTGCAGATCTACGCGCGTGCCCGCAACCGGCATCATGCTCACCTGCTGCGCGAACTGGGCGTGAAGCTCAGCGTGCGGGAGACGCTGTACTCGAGCCTGGAACTGACCAAGAATGTGCTGGAGGGACTGGGCCAGCCCGCTCATGAGACGCGAGACGCGCTCGAGCGCTTCCGACGCTACGATCACGAGTTGCTGGATCGACAGTACGCGGTTTTTCACGACGAGAAGCAGTTGCTGCAAACCACGCGGCAAGTGGCCGAGGAGCTCGAACAGTTGCTGTCCGAGGACGCGCGCAAGGGACGTTGAGCCAAAAACGGTGCCCGATCAGCGTTGCAGGCGTCCTCCCGATCTGGTTTATGCTGCGAAAGGGCGGATTTCCGCGCATCAAAAAATGCCACCTCTCATATGAGTTCGAACATCCCGACTTCCACGGCTCCTGAAGCAGGCAGCCAGCCATCGGCCCATGCCGTGCGCCGACCGTCCCACCACACCCACTACGCCGTGATCGCGGGCGTCAGCGTCGGCCACATGATGAACGACATCATGCAGTCGCTGATCGTCACCGTCTACCCACTGCTCAGTGCGCAGTTCCATCTGAGCTACGTCCAGATCGGGCTCATCACGCTGACCTTCCAGATGACGGCATCGCTGCTGCAGCCCGTCGTGGGCATGGTGACGGATCGATATCCGCTGCCGTACGCGACCCTGGTCGGCATGTGCTTCACCCTGACGGGTGTGATTCTTCTGTCGGCGGCCCCCAACTACACGTTACTGCTGCTCGCCGTCGCGCTGATCGGCTGCGGCTCTTCCATCTTCCATCCGCAATCGGCGCAAGTCGCCCGCACGGCCGCCGGCGGACGCTTCGGCCTGGCCCAGTCGCTCTTCCAGATTGGCGGCAACACGGGGCAAGCCCTGGGCCCGATCGTGGCCGGTGCCCTCGTGCTGCAGTACGGCCTGCAGGGGCGTGCGCGCATTACCTGGTTCGCACTTGCGGCCCTGATCGGAATCGTGATCCTGCTGCAGGTCAGCCGCTGGTATGCGCATCATCTCAACCTGCGCCAGTCCAAGCGGAGACACGGGACACGCCGCTACTCCAAGCCGGTCGTGCGCCGCACGATCGGCGTGCTGTTCGTCCTGATGGTGTCCAAATTCTTCTACCTTGCGAGCATCAATAGCTACTACGAGTTCTTCCTCATCCACCGCTTCGGGTTGTCCGACCACAATGCCGCGTATCTGCTGGGGGTATTTCTCCTGGCGGTCGCCGGTGGCACGCTGATCGGCGGCCCGCTGGGCGACCGTATCGGCCGCAAGTGGGTCATCTGGTTCTCGATTCTCGGCTGCGCGCCTTTCACGCTGATGCTGCCTTACGTGGGGCTGGGCTGGACTGTCGCGCTCAGTGTCGTCATCGGTCTGGTGCTGGCGTCCGCGTATCCGGCCATCATCGTATACGCCCAGGACATGCTCACTCACCGAATCGGGATGATCTCGGGCCTGTTCTACGGATTCAGCTTCGGCCTCGGCGGACTCGGCGCCGCACTGTTCGGGGCGGTGGCCGATCGCTACGGCATTGATTTCGTCTATCAAATCAGCTCGTTTCTACCGCTGATCGGGCTGCTGGCGGTGTTCCTGCCGGACGTACGTCCACCGACCGGCGAAGAAGCGAATGCAGAGTCGGCCGGCACAGCACCATTGATGAACTCGTCGGCGCACGCCTGAGGATAGATCGGCGGGAGATATGGACACGCCCTTGGACAGCACTGATCTGAACGACCTGCGCACGGCGCGCCATCTGCTTGAAAACCCAGGCCTCGCGGCGCGCATGACCAACCTGATCGGAACGCCCATCGAAAAGGGGCTCGACATGCTCCCCGCAGGCTGGTCGGCGCGAATCGGAGATCTGACGCGAACGGCGCTCGGCAAGGCGACAGAAGCCGCGATCTTCACGCTGGACGACGCCCCCGGCAGCAAAAGCGCCGATCGTTGGCATAAATGGGGAGCCGCCATCACCGGCGGTGTCGGAGGATTCTTCGGTATTGCGGGGCTCGCCGTCGAACTGCCGATCTCCACCACGCTGATGATGCGTTCCATCGCGGCCATCGCTCGCAGCGAAGGTGAATCCCTGCAAGATGCCGGCACACGCCAGGCGTGCCTTTCCGTCTTCGCGCTGGGCGGCCAATCCACCAGCGACAACGCCGCGGAAAGCGGTTACTACGCCGCGCGCGTGGCGCTGGTCCAGGCGGTCGCTCAAGCCGCCGACTACCTGGCTGCACAAGCGGCGGTCGATAGTGCGACCGCTCCCGCAATCGCCCGGCTGATTTCAGCCGTGGCTGACCGCTTTGGCATCCAGGTGACCGAGAAGCTCGCCGCCCAGGCGATTCCCGCATTAGGTGCCGCTGGAGGCGCCCTGGTCAACACGCTGTTCATCGACCACTTCCAGGATATGGCGCGCGGCCATTTCACCGTGCGCCGTCTGGAGCGGAAATACGGCGAGCAGGCGGTCCATGCGGCCTATCTCGCGCTGGGAGCCGAATGAAATGCCGGGATCTTCGGCGAGGAATCGCATCAGAACAGTGAAGCTCAACACCGCTATTTCTGTAGTCTTTGCGGCGGCCTCGCTGTTTGCGGTATCCGCCGAAGCGCGCGACACAAGCTGCGTCCTCACCAACGGCAGGACGCTCGCCCTGACCCGCCTCGACACCCGCCCCACCTACACCTATGGTCAGGCCGACAAGATCGAAATGACCCTTTCCGGCCCAGCTTCCGGAAGCCAGGTTTACAAGGCCGAACCGATGTTCTCCGGCGGCGGGGCCATCTACGTGCGCTTCACCCATGGTGCATACAGCTACGTCGCCTACAGCGGTATCGGCAGAGGATGGAATTTTGAGGGCCTACTCGTGTATAAAGGCCGAAAACCGGTGATGCACAAGGCGTGCAAGGAGGCCGGGAAGCTCCTTGCCGGCGTGAGCATGAGCGATATCAACGCACAGGAAGATGCCGCGGGAGATTTTGTCGGCCCACCGTGACAGTAAGTTCCGATGGCGCCCTGCGGCATGCGGCGTGCTGTGCGATGCTTCTGTAGAGCCGCAGCGAGGGGCTCGGAGGGCGCCACCGGCTCAGGCGTGGCTCCCCGCACAAGGAGCAACAGGAATGAGGCAGCATGCGCACCGGGTCGTCATCGTTGGCGGCGGAGCCGGCGGGTTGGAACTGGCGGCCCGCCTGGGACACCGATTCGGTCCCGAAAACGTTATCCTGATCGACAAGGTGGACAGTCATATCTGGAAGCCGTCGCTGCACGAGGTGGCCGCCGGCACCTTGGACGTCCACCGCGAAGCGCTGTCGTATTTCACGGTGGCACGCGACTGCGGATTCACCTTCCTGCATGGGTCGATTCGGGGCATAGACCGCGACACAAGACACGCCCTGCTGGCGCCCGTGCATGAGGCTGGCGGAGAACAGATTTTCCCGGCGCGCACCGTACCCTACGATACCCTGGTGTTGGCAATCGGCAGCAAGTCCAATTTCTTCGGTACGCCGGGCGCATCCCAATATGCCTTTGCGCTCGATTCCACCGCCGATGCAGAACACTTTCGTCAAAACATATTGCGGGCCCTTGCGCTGCTCAACGGGAGAAGGATCGCAAAACAGGTCGACGCGCGCGCCGGCACACCGGAGGGTGTCGACGCCGCCCGGGATGCGGCCGCTGATGACCACACTGCCGTACGGCAGAACGACGCACTGAATATTGCCATCGTGGGCGGCGGAGCGACCGGCGTCGAGCTTGCGGCAGAGCTCGTCGATTCGCTGGCAGGCCTCGCGTATTACGGAATGGAAGATCTGCACCCTGCCCGCGACGTGGCGATCACCGTGCTCGAGGGTGGGGACCGCATCCTGGCCGCCCTACCGGAAAAGGTGTCATCCAAGGCGCAACAGCTATTGCTCGAACGCGGCATCATCGTGAAGACGTCGGTAAGAGTGGCCGCCGTCCACGCGGACTGCCTCGAGGACAGCGAGGGACACCGCTACCCGGCCGATTTGTGCGTGTGGGCGGCCGGGATAGAAGCGCCGTCCATTTTGTCGGAACTGGGCCTGGAGGCCAACCGGCGCCACCAAATCGTGGTGGACGAACGATTGCAGGCAAGCGATCCTCATATTCTTGCATTCGGCGATTGCGCCCAAGCACCTTGGGCGGGCCAAAACCAGTCGCTACCGGCCAAGGCCCAGGTAGCCAGCCAGCAGGCTGCGTATCTCTATGACACGTTGCAGGCGCGCATCAAGGGACATCCCCCGGGGACAACGCCATTTCGTTTCCGCGACCACGGCTCACTGGTCTCGATAGGGCGCTCGGACGGGCTGGGCAGCCTGATGGGCGTGTTATTCGATAAACGCTGGTTCGTCGAAGGTCTCTTGGCCCGCCTCATGTACATGAGCTTGCATCTCAGGCACCACCTGGTAGTGTTAGGGGTGGTACGGACCGGCGCGATCGCCCTCGGGCGGCTATTGCTCAACCGCGGCAACCCGCGTGTGAAGCTGCATTGAGGGACGCGTATCGGTCGGAACTAACGACCGGCCGCCTCTTTCTTCTGCCGCTTGAGTTCCTTTTTCTCCTTCGGAGTCCGTGTGGGTTCCTTTTTCTGAGACTTTTTGGCGTCCTGACTTTTGCTCATGTTTCCCCCGGCGTGACCGCTTGATAGACCATAAACTTTGCAATCACTGTATATCACGGATTCGGCGACCGGGGCCGCAGGCACGAGTTTTGCTGCCGAAATGATGTAACGGAGCAAGTACGGGCTGGGCGGAGTGGATTGCGGGCCCGTCACGACGAGCGGGCGCAACATGACAACAAGCCCCGACCCGCGTCGTCTATGGCGAAGAGGAACATCCCATGCGCACCCCTGCGAGCATTGCCCAACATCCCATCCACCCAATGCTGGTGGTTTTCCCGATCGGCTTGTGGATTTTCTCGCTCATCTGCGACGTGATCAGCACATGGGCCAGCACGCCCGCGACGTGGCAGACGGTAGCGTTCTATACCATGGTGGGCGGAACGGTCGGCGCGTTGTGTGCCGCCATCCCGGGGCTCGTGGATCTCGTCTCGCTCAAAGCCGTCCCCTCGGTTCAGAAGCTTGCGGTAGCCCACATGGTCATCAACCTCGTCGCCGTGGTCCTCTATATCATCAATATCTGGATCCGAAGCGGCCACCCCACGAGCATGAAGGCGCCTCTCACCTTGTCCATCGTCGGCGTCGTGCTGATTGCCGTATCCGGCTGGATCGGAGGCCAGATGGTGCATGTTCATGGCGTCGGCGTGAGTACGCGCGAATAGCCGCGAAAGTGATATCACATCCGGGCCGGGCGAGAGTGACATCCATGTGAACGCCATCGCCCAGCCCCTCGCCACCTAAACAAGTTCGGGCGTAAGGATGGCGCCCTGGCGCTCCAGTTGATTCTGCAGCGCCCCGATTGGCACGGAACGGATATCATTGTCCGCCTGGCTCAGGCTCAGTGCCGCGCCAAGCCCAGCGGCCTCTCCCATCGCGAAACATATACCCCCCGCACGAGCCGACGATTGCGCCAGATGGGTGGCCGAGAGGTTACGGCCCGCCACCAGGAGATTATCGAAGCCCTTCACCAGAAGGGTTCCCCAGGACAGACCATAATATTCGCCATCCGGAAGGAATTCCCAATGGGTGCCCTGTCCCCTGCCATGGACCTCCAGAGGCCAGCTGGTGCAGGCGATACGATCGTCGGGCTTGCGGCAACCGCGCACATCTTCTTCCGTCAGGACACTATCTCCCCCAATCATCCGTGTCTCGCGAATGCCGAGTTTGGCACCGATATCCACCACTCGCGCATGCTCAAAACCTGGCACGTACTTACGAAACACCTCTTCATATAGCCATATCTGCCGGCGTCCTTCACGCTCGGCTTCACTCAGCTGTCCCGGATCGACCAAATTGAACGGGGAGCCATCTGCCGCCCCGAGTTTCGTGACATTCAAATGGACCAGGCCAGGAACTGGATTGACGTGAAACCCGACGGCCGTTCGCGGCAGCACGTAGCCATCCGCTACGGCCTGTTCAAGTCGCTCCCGAATCAGGGGGCGCGTCAATCGCTCCGCTTGCTGCTGATCCACATTGGCCAGCCGGAACATTGCCGAACCGTACTGAGTCTCGCCATGATCGCCCAGGGCAAATGCCGCACCAGCCCTGACCGCCACATCCCCATCTCCCGAACAATCGATGACGACCTTCGGCACAATGGCGCCCCGACCGCCCTTGTTCTCTATCAGCACTGCGCGCACACGACCGTCATCAGCCTGGACATCGACGGCAAACGTGTTCAGCAGCACCTTGACGCCATGGGCTTGCAGCAACTCATCCGCTACCAGGCGCAGGACAACCGCATCATAGGGAACACCGATGATCTTGCCATGGCGCCGTGGCGCCAGCAACGCCTCACGGTGCCTGAGACGATCCTCCAGATCCAGATAGAGGCCCCCGACGGTACGTCCAAGCCTTTCATCGTCGATGATTGCGTGGGTTCCGCAAAATCCGCCCAAGGTGGTCAGCGCCAGTGTTCCACCGCAACTTCCATGGGAATCGATCAGCAAGGTGTCGGCTCCGGCACGCGCCGCGGCGCACGCCGCCATCATCCCGGCGGCACCCGCCCCCACGACCAGAACATCAGGTCGAGCCCGCACCGGCACATCACGTGCTGCCTCGTGTATCGTATTTTTCATGTCACCCTTCCAGTCAAACCACCGATTCATCAACTTGAGCCCTGCACGCGTCGAACCCGTCAGAACCCCGCCCCATAAACCTCGTTCGCCGACTGCGTTGACAGCAGGCCCTCTCGGACGTCAGCCCGAACACTTTCCTTGTCGCGCTCATTCGGCACCCCATAGCCAGCGCCGCCACCCAGGAAAATTTCGACGACGTCACCCTTGCGGAGCTCAAATGAATCCTTGGAGCCGATGCGGATGCGCTGCTCGCCGCGATGAATCTGGCAGTATCCGGGCACGCCATGCGTCCCGCCCATCAGGCCATTCGGTCGCAGGCGGAAGCGATCCGAGTAGATCGCGAGCTTGACCCCGTCCTTCAGAATTTTGTAGTGTCGACTGAATCCCGCCCCACCCCGGAATCGTCCATGCCCAAAGGACTCCGATTCAAGCTGATAGGCCGAGACCCTGAAATAGTCATATTCCATGTCCATCACTTCAATCGGCGTGTTGGAGCAATTCGAGAGCGGCGAATCGACGGCATCACATCCGTCATGAACGGCAGAAGCGCCGTAACCGCCGCCCAGCACCTCCAGGCTCACCCTGAACTTCCTGTTTTCCTGCGTCGACAGGCAAATCGCCGTCGTGGTATCGAAACCTTGCGCAATCACACGATCGGGCACGGCGGCGCTCAAGGCCCGCATGATCGCGCCAAATGCACGGTAGCTGCCTTCGAGACGGGCGCGCACCGGCATCGGGAATTGCGGGTTGAGAATGCTGCCAAGTGGCGCCGAAATGTGGATCGGACGGTTCACGCCCTCATTGAACGGAATTTCCGAACTGGTCACGATGGATTTGATGCAACTCAGTACCGCCGCATAAGTGGACGACAGCGGGACGTTCACGTTGCGGGGAACCTGCGCACAGGTTCCCTCGAAATCCACATACACGTCCTCACCCTTGACTTCGACCTTGACCTTGATTTCCAGGGGTTCATCAGTCACGCCATCATCGTCGATTGCATCTTCTCCGTAATACACGCCGTCCGGTATCTGTGAAATGGCGGAACGCATGCGTCGCTCGGTATAGTTGATGAATTCATCCATGACCTCGCAAACGGATTCCGCACCGTATTTCTCACAGAGCTGCCGGATACGGGTAACCCCGACAGCATTGGCCGCGTGCTGTGCGTTGAAATCTCCAAGCGTGAGGTCCGGGACACGCACATTCGCCATCAGCAGACGCTCGAAAGGGCCACCATTCCAGTCTCGATCGATGTTGTAGCGCGACGGGGGTATGCGCAGGCCTTCCTGAAAAATATCAGTGGCCTCACTGTCCAGCCCCGCGCTCCCCCCGCCAAGATCCAGGTGATGCGCCACGCTGGCGCTGAAACCAACGACTTGCCCCTCGAAAAATATGGGCGTGTAAATAAAGACATCCGGAAGATGCTGGCCGCCGTTATACGGATCATTGCTGATCAGAAAATCTCCTTCCTGCAAGGTGTCAGCGGGAAAGAGATCGAGGCAGGGCTGGATGGTCCTCCCGATTGGCCCCAGCTGTATGGGTATCAGGTCCGCCTGCGCGATGACGCGTCCGGAGCTGTCCAGCAGCGCGGCCCCACCGTCCCTTGCCTCCCTCAATATGGTCGAATATGCCGACCGAACCAGCTTGGCTCCCATCTCGCTGGCGACCGCATGCATCGCCTGACTGATTATTGCGTAATCAATGGGTGAGACTTTCATGTCTGGTCCTTCCCGAGAATCAGATTTTCATTCGAATCAATACGGCCGCTCCAGCCGGGTCCGATCGCAATGGATGCGGTTTCCCCGTAGATGATGGCGGGACCACATATCTCCTGATCCTGCGTGAGCGCGCCATCCGCGATGCGCCTGCATTCGATCCACCTGCCACCCAGATAAAGCTCGGCGGAGGGCAGTTCCCGCTCATGGCCCCTGCCCCGGGAGATCCGCGGAAATTCGACCAGTTCCTTGCGGCACTCGAGGCGCATGCAAATGACCTCTACCGATCGACTTGAATGCTCACCGTGGAAAAAGGTGCGCTGGTGCTTGTCAATGAAGCGGCTCCTGATCTCGTTCTCGTCCATCTCGCGCACAACGGCATCATCAAACTCGACCGTCACTTCAAACGCCTGTCCCACGAAACGCATGTCGATGCCATAGGTCCATCGATACGGACCACCCACCCCCATCTCCCGCATCTGCCCTTCCAGGTCATCGCGCAATGCATGAAAATCGGCGCGCACGAGGTCGGGCGTGCTGGCATTCAGGCCCAGGCGATGCGTCAAGCTGCCGTGCTTGACGTAGTCGGAAGCGAGGAGGCCGAATGCCGAGATCACGCCCGGATTCGGCGGGATGATCACTTTTTGCACCCCCAGGTCTTCCGCGATGCTGGTCGCATGCAGTGCGCCAGCCCCCCCGAACGGGACGATCACGTAATCCCGCGGATCGCGTCCCCTCTCCGTCGAGACGAGTTGAATGGCCCGCACGATATTCGCATTCGCCAATCGAACGGCGCTTTCCGCCGTATCTTCGACCGACAGGTTCAAGCGCCGGGCGATGGGTTCAAATGCCGCATGAGCGGCATGCCTGTTCATCTTTATCTGCCCGGCAAGCAAAGTATCCGGATGGATGGAGCCGCAGATGACATGCGCATCCGTGATCGTCGGGTGCTCACCACCCTTGCCATAGCAGGCGGGCCCCGGAACGGCGCCGGCACTGCGAGGCCCGACTCGCAGCATGCCGCCATCATCGAGCCAGATGATGCTGCCGCCCCCGGCGCCCACCGTGACGATATCCAATATCGGCGTACGAATGGGCAATCCGTCTATCTGGGTCTCCGTCGTCAGCTCCGGCTTCGAATCGACCACCAGCGACACGTCGGTACTGGTGCCGCCCATGTCGAAAGTGATCAGATCGCGGAACCCCGAGTGGGCCACCTGTCTCGCCGCTCCCACCACGCCTGCCGCCGGCCCGGATAGCAAGGCGGCGATGGCGTTCTTTGTCATCATCCCTGCTGGCAAGAGGCCGCCGTTCGATTGCATGACCGTGAAGCGCCCGGAAAAGTCTTGCGCGCGCAACCGTTCCTGAAACCGGGAGAGATAGCCCGCCACCACCGGCTGGACATATGCGGACATTACCGTGGTCGATGCCCGCTCATATTCCCGGAACTCCCGCACGACGTCGCTGGAGCAGGTGACCGTCAACGTCGGCATGCGAGATCGGATCGCCCGCGCCAAGGCCTGTTCATGCACCGGATTGATATATGCGTTCAGCAGGCAGATGGCCACTGCGTCGACCTTCCACTCGCCGATCATTCCAGCCAATTCCAAGGCCGCGGCATCAACGTCCAGGGGCGTTTCGATGCTGCCATCCGCCAGTATCCGCTCTCGAATCTCCAGGCAAAACTCGCGTTTGACGAGAGGCGCCGGCTTTTGATATTGGAGGTTATAGATATTCCGCCTATCATGTCGCTGCAGGTGCAGCAGATCACGAAACCCACGTGTCGTCACGAAAGCCACAGAGGCTCCCTTGCGCTCAAGCACCGCATTGGTGGCCACCGTCGAGCCGTGAGCAAAATCCGCAATCTCGGCCGCAACCAATCCCGCCTTTTCCAGCGCGTGGAACGCCCCTATCTCCGGCGCTGCCGTGCTGGGCACCTTCGTGATTTTGACGCGACCCTCTTCTATGGCGACGAGGTCAGTAAACGTGCCTCCAACTTCCACCCCAACTCTCATGTTCCTTCCACCCAAAAATGACGTTCCATAATCCAGTATGCGAGAAAAATTCAGCCTTTCATATGCATGGGCAACCAGGTAACCAATCCCGGAACGAAATAGACGAGCAAAACAGCAGTTACCAGCAGAAGAAACATCGGCAGTGCGGCATGCGCTATCCATAATATCTGCTTGCCCGTCATTCCCTGCAGGACAAACAGGTTGAAGCCCACGGGCGGCGTAATCTGCGACATCTCGACCGTGAGCGTCAGAAAGATGCCAAACCAGACGAGATCAATGCCGGCAAGCTGGACCGTCGGCAAAATCACGCCCATCGTCAAGACGATGACCGAGACACCATCCAGAAAGCACCCCAATATGATGTAGAACACCAGGAGGGCCAGAATCAGATTGAAATTGGAGAGGCCGAGAGAGCCTATCCATTCCGCCAATTGCCGGGGCAACCCCATGTATCCCATGGCAAGGGTCAAGAAAGCGGCGCCGGCCAGAATCAGCGCGATCATGCAATACAGCCGGACGGCGCCCAGCACCCCGTCCAAAAATACGCGCCAGGTCAACATGCGCTGGCTCGCCGTCAGCAGCAGGGACCCCACCACGCCGATCGCGGCGGCTTCAGTCGCCGTGGCGATGCCGGTATAGATCGTCACCAGGACCCCTCCGATGAGCAGCACCACCGGAATCAGGCTCCGCGAAGCCGCTATCCGCTCCATGAACCGATATTTCCTCAGAGGACTTGGAACCTGATCCTTGTGGAATAGTGCCCAGAAGACGATGTACCCCATGAACAGAAGTGCCAGAACGATGCCGGGAAGGATGCCGCCGATGAAAAGCTTGGCAATCGATACGTTCGCGGTGACGCCGTACACGATCATGATGATGGACGGGGGAATCAACAAGCCGAGCGTTCCCGCGCCAGCCAGCGTGCCGATTGCCATATGATCCGGATAGCCGCGACGCTTGAGTTCCGGAAGTGACATTTTTCCTATCGTCGCGCACGTTGCGGCGGACGATCCGGAGACCGCCGCAAAGATCGTGCAGCCGACGATCTGGGTGTGCAGCAGGCGCCCCGGCAGGAACTCCAGCCAAGGTGCCAGCCCGCTGAACATATCCTTGGAAAGACGCGATCGGAACAGGATCTCCCCCATCCAGATAAACAGCGGCAGCGCTGTCAGCGTCCACGCCGAAGATGTCCCCCATATGGTGATGGCCATGGCGCTGCCCACCTCGCGCGAAGTGAACAGCTCCATCGCAATCCAGCCGACACCGATCAGTGCAAGCCCGATCCAGACGCCCGATGCCAGCAATGCGAACAGGGCCACGATCAGCGCCGATATCGTCAGTACTTCCATGATGGGTCCTTGGTTACTCGCTGAAGTTCAGGTCTGACCGCTGTGGCTGCCAATGACGATCAAAGAGGACGCCGCATAGTCTGTCCGTCAATGCCACCGCGAGGACGACACTTCCCAACGCCATGGCAATTTGAGGTATCCACAGCGGCATCTCGTCCATCCCTTGCGAGATGTCATTCAGCTCGTAGGAGGTCCAGGCGAGATGGATCGAGAACCCGGCGAGCAGCCACGCGATGACCGTCCCCAGCAGGTGGCAGAGCGCCTCCAGCACACGCAATTTTCTGGAAGTCAGGCGTTCCAGTATCAGGGATACGCGTATATGCTCTCCCTTCACGAAAGTGTGTGCCAGAGAAAGAAAAAACGTGGCCGCCATGCAGAATCCGGCATAAGAGTCCGTACCCGGTAACTGAAAATCCATCACGCGTCCCAGCACGCCGGCCAGGACCATCGCCAGGGTGCCAACCATGAATATCGCAGCCAACCATCCCGTGGCCATGTAGATTCCATCCAGAATGTTTCTCATAGGTTCGACTCAATATAGGCGGTCAGGTCCATCGCTCTCTTGCGAGGAGGCACGGAGGGGCAGGTTCACGTCATGAGGCAAACTCGCCAGATTCAATCAGTAGGGCGAAAGCTTTTTACGCCAAACGAAGTCGGGGGAGATGAAAGTCGGCTCGATTCAGGACGCGCATAGCGATCTCGCCCATCATCATCTCCCCGGTCCGGATACCGCCAGGCAACGTTTTGAATGCCTTATTTCGCCCGATAAGCCTCGATGATGGCTTTGCCCTCAGCACCAGTTTTCTCCAGCCACTCATTCAACATGGTGTGGCCTATCTTCTTCAGATCGGCCTCCAACTGGGGCGTGGGCGTCTCAACGGACATGCCATTGGCACTCAGCTGTCCGAGATACCATTGGTTCTTCTCCTCGCTTACCTGCCATCCACGCTTCTGAGCCTTGGCGGCCGCATCGAGAAGCGCCTTCTTCATACCGTCGTCAAGCGCGTCGAAGGCTTTGTTGTTCACGATGACGAAATTCTTCGGCATGGATATGTTGCTGTTGTAGAAATACTTCACCTGTTCCCACACCTTGCTGTCATAGCCCGCCGCACTCGAGGTCATGAACGCCTCCACCGCCCCTGTAGCCAGGGCCTGCGACAATTCAGCGGCCTGTATCGTCACCGGCTGGGCATGCAGCAATTCCGCCATGCGCCCGCTCACGGAGTTATATGCGCGCCATTTCATGCCGCGCAGGTCCGCGCCTGAACTGATCGTCTTGACGCTGTATATTCCATTCAGAGGCCAAGGGACCGAAAACAAAAGCTTCATTCGCTGCTTGGCAAACAGTTTATCCAGCACGGGCTGCGCAACATCGTTCAGCTTGCGGGCTTCGCCGTAATTGGCGGCAACAAAGGGTATGGTATCCAGTCCGTAGATCGCATTTTCGTTATTGAAATTGGCCAGATAGATCTCGCCGATTTCGGCTTGGCCGGTCTGCACCGCTCGCTTGATCTCGGTGGCCTTGTACAGAGAAGCGCTATCATGGACAGTAATCTTGAACTGACCGTTGGTCGCCTCGTCGACGTCACGAGCAAACTGCTTGATATTCTGTGTATGAAAATTGTCCCCTGAATATGCCGTCGGCATGTCCCAGTGAACCTGGGCAACCGCGGGCGCTCCGATCAGGAGCAGGGCGCTCAACATTCCTCTTCCCAGCTTTTTCATGACGTCTCTCCTTGGTGGTTGATATATACGTGGCTTTTAATTTCAACTGCTCGGCTCGAGGCAGGCATTTTGTGCGACCGCTCGTCACCCAAGAGCCGGTACAAAACGAATTCCGTTCTCAGGTTCCCCAGCTTGTCGCGATATATTTCGGCTCCAGGAACTCCAATATCCCGTGTTGCGCCCCCTCGCGGCCGAGTCCACTTTGCTTGACACCGCCAAACGGTGCCGCGGGATCCGATACCAGGCCGCGATTCAGGGCCACCATCCCTGCTTCCAAAGCGGTGGAAACCCGTAGGCCGCGGCTCAGGTCCCGTGTATACAGGTAAGCCACCAGGCCATATTCCGTATCATTGGCCAGAGTGACCGCCTCTTCCTCGTCGTCGAACACATAAATCGGCGCCACTGGTCCAAAAATCTCCTCATGGAACATTTTTACAGTCGTCGGAACGCGATCCAGAACCGTGGGCGGGTAGTACAGTCCACCCCCCTGTTTCAGTTGCCCGCCACAGCGGACACGTGCACCGCATGCCTTGGCATCGTCCACCAGCTCTTGCACTTTCTGGACCGCGTCGGCATTGATCATCGCTCCGCAATCGGTCTCTTCGCTGATGCCTGGTCCGAGCTTGAGGGCTGACATCGCCTCCACCAGCAGATTCGTGAAATCTTCGGCCACGGACCTGTGGACCAGGAATCGATTGGCTGCCGTACAGGCCTCGCCGCCGTTGCGCATCTTCGCCACCATGGCGCCCTGGATCGCCTGCGTCAGGTCAGCATCCTCGAAAACCAGGAACGGCGCGTTGCCACCCAATTCCATGGAGCTGCTGATCACCTGATTCGCCGCCTCACGCAACAGGGTGCGGCCGACTTCGGTCGATCCGGTAAACGACAATTTGCGGACTCTCGGGTCTTTCAGGACGGTATCGACCACCTCACCCGTTTTCGAGGTTGTCACGACATTGACGACCCCGTCCGGCACTCCCGCCTCTGCCAGGATTCTTGCCACTGCGTAGGCAGTCAAGGGTGTCGCTGTTGCGGGCTTCAGGATGCAGGTGCAACCGGCCGCGAGCGCTGGCGCGATCTTGCGCGTGGCCATCGCAGCCGGGAAATTCCAGGGGGTGACGAGTAACGACACGCCGATGGGTTGATACTGAACCAGAATCTGGTTATTTCCCGAAGGGGCATTGCCCAGGTCTCCTTTGATTCTCACCCCCTCTTCCGAGAACCAGCGGAAAAATTCCGCGGCATAGGCCACCTCGCCTCGTGCATCCTTCAGTGCCTTGCCATTTTCCAGTGATATCAGTCGGGCCAACGCATCCGTATCGCGAATGATCAGCTCATGACACTTGCGCAGAATCTCGCAACGCTCGCGGGCCGGTCTGGACGCCCACGCCCGCCCCGCCGAGAACGCGGCATCCACCGCGGAGATGGCATCCCGGGCATCCGCATCGGCAACGGACCCGATCCGATTTCCCGTTGCAGGGTCGACGACATCGATCCGCCCCTGGCGGGAACCCTTGCGCCATTGGCCACCAATGAACAAATCGGGATTCATTTCAATGACCATGGAAAATCGTTCTTTCTGCGCTGACATATTCAAGCTCCCTCCATCGACGCATCCAGGATCGAGCGGATCGCCGGCACATCAAGTTTCCGCGGATTGTTGTCGACCAACCGGATCGCGAGCGCCGCCTGCTCCGCGATCGCGTCAAGGTCGTCTGATTTCACGCCGAGATCCTTGAGGCTTCGCGGAATATCGATGCGCTCCAGCAGGGTGCGTATGGCCGAAATCATCTTTCGGGCAGCGTCTTCGGCACCGTGTTCGGCGGAAATCCCCATGGCATTCGCAATATCCGCATAAACCTCGACCGAAGCGGGCAGATTGAAGTCCATGGTGTAGGGAAGAAGCACGCCAATCCCCAGCCCATGCGGTGTATGCGTCAGGGCGCCCACGGGATACTGGATGGCGTGTGCCGCACAAGTGCCGCCCGTGCTGAAGGACATGCCCGCGTACGTGGACCCCAGCATCATGGCGCTGCGCGCATCCAGGTCCGACCCATCCTCCACCGCCCGAGCCAGATTTTCGGTGATCAGCCTGATCGCGTGGAGGGCGTAGTGATCACTCAGCGTGTTCTTGCCGACGAAAACACGCTCCATGACCATTTCAGGATCAGGTTCTCGCCGGATGGCCGAGATGGATTCGATCGCATGTGACAAAGCGTCAACCCCGGTGATTGCCGTCAGCCCCTTGGGGCAGCTCAAGGTCAGTTCCGGATCGCAAATTGCCACGGTCGGAATGAGCTCAGGGCTGGAAATCCCCACCTTGACGGCCCGTTCGGGATCGGCCAACACAGCGACCGGTGTCACTTCGGACCCAGTGCCCGACGTCGTCGGCATGGCGATCACCGGCTTGATCGGGCCCGGCACCTTGAACTCGCCGTAGTATTGGGAAGCCGGTTCGGGATGGGTCATCAGCAAGCTGACGACCTTTGCGAGATCCATACAGCTGCCACCCCCCAAGCCGACCAACACATCAGCATCGAAGTCGCGATAACGTGACACGCAATCGCGGATTCCCTCCAGCGGCAGCTCCGCCTCCGTGCCGTCGAAAACGCGAGCCGTCACGCCGTGCGCGGCGAGATTGTCCACCAGCTCGCCCACCACTGGCAGCTGCCCCAGGCGGCTGTCCGTGCAAATCAGGGCGCGGCGGCCCAGCGATGCAGCCACACGGCCCAAGGCGGCCCGCTGCCCCGCCCCAAATATCACGCGCCCCGGAAGGC
This sequence comes from Castellaniella sp. UC4447_H14, assembly GCF_052978285.1. Lineage (NCBI taxonomy): Bacteria > Pseudomonadati > Pseudomonadota > Betaproteobacteria > Burkholderiales > Alcaligenaceae > Castellaniella > Castellaniella sp. UC4447_H14. Next base: position 1,365,691 of record NZ_CM129666.1, read on the forward strand.
GAGTCACCCCGTACCGATATCTCATCATTAAGCCTCAGCAGTAAGCCTCACCATGCAGCGGCGGTCGCACTAGGCGCTCGCCATCTGTTCGATCCGTGCCCATACCCCACCATCCACTTCTATCTCGTCCCGCTCATGAAGCCCCCGCGTCTCGCATCCTCGATCACCGGGCACACGAACCGGACGTTCATGATCTGTCGCTGGAGACGCGCGCAGCGCCTCCAGATAGTGATCAATCAACGTCGATGTATGGGATCCGGGTTTCATGACGATGAGGACATCGCCCTTGTTGCACGGCCGGGTGCTGTCCAAGGTGCCGACGACATCCGTGCCGATGGCGCTGCCCGCCAAGGCCGTCACCAGCAGCTCGAAGCCCAGCCCCAGCCCATATCCCTTCGCGCCGCCAAAGGGCGCGATCGCACCGCCCTTTGCCACTTCGGCGTCGGTGGTGGGTCGGCCATCCGCACCCACCGCCCACCCGGGCGGAATCGGCAGGCCACGGTTGGCATGATCATGAATCTTCCCCATGGGCACCAGGCTGGTGGCCATGTCAAGGATGAAAGCGTGGGGCTGGGCCGGTATCCCGATCGAGATCGGATTCGTCCCCAACATGGCCCGGCTGCCACCCCATGGGTGGACCAACGCTTCGCTGACGGTGAGGGCGATCAGTATCAGGCCTCGATCGGTCACCTGTTTCGCGTACCAGGCAAGCATGCCCAGATGCTCGGAATCACGCACCGCGGCCATCGCCACCCCTGTCGTGGGGACCCGTTCATACAGCGCATTCAGCGCGTGACAGGCGACGACAGGCCCCAGTCCGTGGCGGCCATCGACTTCGTACAGCGCCCCCCCTTTCCAGGAGCCCAGCCCTGTCGTGACCGGGTCACATACGCCGTTGCGAACCCGCTCGATGACTCTCGGCAGGCGGAGCAAACCGTGTGAACGCACCCCGCGCAGTTCCGCGTCCAGCAAGAGTGCCAGCTGCATCTCTGCATGGTCGGCCGGCACACCCGCAGCGTGCAGGGCGGACCGGCCCCGCTGCGTGATCTCCCCGATCGATAGTCTGACGGTGCTCGCCCCCATCAACCACGCCCCTTCATCAAGATCAAAAAACACGATTCACAAAATCGTATATGATTCGATCAGGGTCAGCAAGCGCTATATACGATCCTAGGGAAAACGATAGGATCCAGTACTCCCAGACCCCCTGGGCCACCTATAATCCACCTTGTGCCGCTCCTCTATCAGGAAGCAGCCCCCTTCTTCCAGTGACATGACACTCAAATCTCGCACCATGAACATAGCGGGCGACAAGCAGGATGAGCATCACAGCAAGAGATCCCTGAGTGATGACGTTTACGAAACGCTCATTTCACAGCTGGTATCGCTGGAACTTCCCCCGGGCAGCCGACTGACCGTCGACACGCTCGCCCGAAATTTCGGCGTATCCCAAACGCCGGTCCGGGCCGCGCTCATTCGTCTGCAAACGGAGGGGCTCATTGCGGGAAAACACAATGCGGGATTCTGGGTTGCTCCGATCCCGACCGAGAAATATTTCGGCGAAACCTACCTGGTCCGTGAGCTCCTGGAACCGGAAGCCGCTGCCCTGGCGGCCGAAAACGCGCGAGCGGAGGACGTGCGCAAGCTGCGCCGCCTGTGCGACGAGATGGAAAATCTGGTCTACGAAGATACCCGGAAGAACTACGGGCGCTTCGCAATTCTCGATGACGCCTTCCATGCCACCATCATCGAGATCGGCGACAACGAGATCATGCGGCACATCCTGGAAGGACTGCATGCTCATATGCATCTGTTCCGGCTGCGCTACCACGCCTCTGTCGCTGAAGATGCCATCGACGAGCACAAAGAAATCGTCCATGGCATACAAGATCGAGACGCCGCGGCGGCACGCGCGGCCATGAGGGCCCACATCATTGCTTCACGCGACCGCATGATGCCCTTCTATCACGAGATCGCAATAGCGAATGGGGCCGCTGCGAACTGACACGCCGACTCGTGTTCCTCCCCGAGGCTCAGGCCGCCAGTGACGCGCAGTCGATGACGAAACGGTATTTCACGTCGCCCTTGAGGAGGGCAAAGAACGCGTCGAGTGACCGGGCACGCAGGGGTAAAGCGTGCCGGCCCATTCGGAGCGGACCTGGTGCAGGTCCGAGTGGCAGACGCCGCAGTAGGCGATGTCGATCTGCACGTCATGTTCGCCCGGTGCACGGCGCGTGATAGTCAGAGGCTCCAGAGGCAGATTGCCGGCGCGGGCGCCGTAGGCTTTGATGGTCATGGTGGTGTTCCTTGAATTTATGGATCGTTTAAAAAACTGCGTCACGCTCGGAACCACCACCAGCGGCCGGTCAGGCTTCCCGCCAAATGTATGGATTCCTTGCGTGATGGCGCAGGTCACGCATGTGTCTGGCGTGGCGGGGCCTCGCGCCCGACCATCGCCAACTGCGAGGGTGCGTAACGTTCACCCTCGATGAGGATCTGTGCGGCGGCCTTCCCAATATCCGCCAGATCGGCTCGCGAGAGCTCAACATCGACCGAAGCGAGATTCTCTTCCAGCCGATGAACCTTGGTCGTGCCCGGGATGGGCGCGATATATGGCCGTTGCGCGAGCAGCCATGCCAATGCAATCTGCGCAGGTGTCGCGCCCCTGTCACCGGCAACCCGCCTCAACAGGTCGACCAAGGTCTGGTTCTTCCGCATGGCTTCAGGTGAGAAGCGCGGTACCGATTTGCGGAAATCATCGTCGCCGAGCTTGGTGTCCTTGCCCATCGTTCCCGTGAGAAACCCCTTGCCAAGCGGGCTGTAGGGTACGAACCCGATGCCCAGTTCGTCGCAGGCCTGCAAGATACCGTTGCTCTCTGGCGCACGCCACCACAGCGAATATTCGTTCTGCACGGCCGTCACAGGCTGCACCGCGTGGGCGCGACGCAGCGTCCGCACCCCGGGCTCGGACATGCCAAAGTGCCTGACCTTGCCCTCGGCGATCAGCGCCTTGACCGTACCGGCCACATCCTCGATCGGCACGTTCGGATCCACCCGGTGCTGATACAGCAGATCGATCGTCTCGATGCCAAGCCGCCTGAGCGAGCCGTCGACGGCCTGGCGGATGCGTTCGGGCCGGCTGCAGACGCCACGATTCTCGCCAGTCTCGTCATCGATGTCGAAACCGAACTTGGTGGCGATCACGACCCGATCGCGGAATGGGCGCAGCGCCTCGCCAACCACCTCCTCGTTGGTGAACGGGCCGTAGACCTCCGCCGTGTCGAAGAAGGTCACACCGCGCTCCACCGCCGCGCGGATCAGCTTGACGCCCTCGTCCTTCGGCAGCGGCCTGCCATAGCTGAAACTGATGCCCATGCAGCCTAGGCCAATGGATGAAACTTCCAGATTTCCAAGATTACGCATTTGCATGTTGTTGCTCCTGTTCAAAATCGAGGCCGGACCATGAGATCTTGATGAATTCACGAACGCACGCGTCAGCATTCCCGCGCTGCCAGAGGTTGATCGTCATGGCATTGCTCCCTGAAGGCTGCATGACTCATAAGATCGCGTCATCTCGGCACGCGCAGTCAGGAAGATCAGGTAGGCTGCCACCAGCAAGACGGCGGCACTGGCCGCGAGCATGCTCTGGTAGCCGCTGTAATCGAAGAGCAGGCCACCCGCGGTAGAGCCCAGTGCGATTGAAAACTGGACCATTGCCACCATCAAGCCGCCGCCCGCTTCAGCGTCCTGCGGAAACGTGCGCGGTACCCAGACCCACCACCCTACCGGTGCGGCAGTGGCGATCAGCCCCCAGAAGCCCAGTAATACCACCACAGCGGCCGGCCAGCCACCGAATTCGGCCAAAGATATCGCAATGGCCGCCATGAGATGCATCAACATGCGGATGCAGTCCGGGGGCGGCCTCTTCGTCTGGGATTTCCAGCGCAAAAGTCAGCAGGTCAATGTTCGCGTGGAGGGTCAACTCATCATCAACACCTCGCCCGCTATCGTGGACGCAGCCCTGGCGGGACTGGGCGTAGCGTGGTTACCAGACGGAGAATTCGATCCGCACATAGAGGAAGGACGCCTGGTACGCGTGTTGCAGGACTGGTGTGCCCCCTTTGCGGGGTACTACCTTTATTACCCCAGCCGTCGGCAGCCCTCACCAGCATTCTCGCTCGTGGTAGAGGCATTGCGTGATGGGCCCGGCCATCGCGATGCCACGTCTGCCCGACGTGACACACCGGCTTGAAGCGCCACGGCCACCGGTAAGTACGCCCTTCCGCGAACCGGCACATGCGTGTGAATGGCCGCCGTGTCGTTATCGCGCTCTGAGATTGTCCGTTAGCGCCCCATCAAGCGATGATGACGCCGCATGGTCATGTGCGGGATAGATCGCTACGCGCGGGCGTGTCGCGAATCGATGGCTGCATTCGTAGCGCCTTCTGCAACAGCTTGTCCAGCGCATTGGCAAAGGCACGCCTGTCCGATTGCCCGAAGGCGGCCGGTCCGCCCGTATCGATACCCGCGCTGCGCAATTCATCCATCATGTCTCGCATCGTGAGCCGTTCGCTGATGGTGTCGGCGGTGTAGCACTCGCCACGTGGGCTGAGCAACAGCGCGCCTTTGCGCAGGGCTTCGCTCGCCAGAGGGATATCCGCGGTAATGATCAGATCACCGGGCGAGGCGTGTTCGACGATGTAGTTGTCCGCCACATCGAATCCTTGCGGCACCTGGACGGATCGGATCCAGGGCGATGGTGGCGTGCGCAGCATCTGATTGGCCACCAGCGTAAGCGGTTGCTGCAGTCGCTGGGCCGCCCGAAACAGGATGTCCTTGATGACGGCCGGACAGGCGTCGGCATCGACCCATATATGCACGAGCTAGCCCTTCAGCGCTTCGGCCAGCAGCGTGTTCACCAATTCATTGACGCTGACGTGATCGGCCTGTGCCTTGGCGTTCAAGGCCGAAATCAGCGGCTGGCGCAGCTTGACGGGGAAAGACACCAGGCCGGCGGCATGGTCCAGGCGCCGCTGTTCGCGACGATCCAGAGCAGGCGCAGCGCCCGCGTAGCGACCCGGCGGGATGGCAGCATTGAGCTTGCCCATCAGTTTCAGGGCTTTTTGCTTTTCCAGATCTGTTTTTTTCATGGGGGGGTCGGTGCCGAGGTCTGACATGGCAAATTCGCCAAGCCGCATCTTAGAGGATATCCAGGACGCCGGGAGGCGACTGATGGAATTTGTGTATCTTGGAGCAGGCCGCCTGGCGGCGGTGCAGTCCCGGGGGTTGGCATGGTGCGGTGTGAATTAAACTAGCCCCGTCAACCCACATCGGAGACCCTCCATGCGCCTGCTCATCGCCTTGCTCCTGCCCTGGCTGGCTTTCTTCACCATCGGCCGCCCCCTGGCTGGGATCATCTGCCTGATTCTGCAGCTCACCGTGATCGGCTGGATCCCGGCGGCGATCTGGGCCGTGTACTCGCTTAGCCAATACAACACTGACAAAAAGATCGCGAAGGCACTGGGGCGTTGAACAACGCCGCGGCGAATGGATACGCGCACCCCCCCAGCACCTGGTCGCCCACCGTCCACAGCCACTAGAGCGGCTCTTCGCTGTCTATGCGTGCTTCCTGGACACGGCTTTCTTCAGAGCCTCATTCATCCGGGTCTGCCACCCCGGGCCGCCGGCCTTGAAGGCGTCGATCACAGCCTTGTCATAGCGGATCGTCACGGCAACCTTGGGATTGTCCAGGCGCGGGCGCCCCACTCTCCGCAGTCGCTTAAATTCCTCCGCGCCCAGCTCGAAGGTATCCGGGTCCGCCGCGATGCCTCGATTGATCGCCGCGTCTTCTTCAGGCGTCGGCAAGATCAGCTTACGTTTGTTCGACATAGTTCCGTACCTCCCGCGAATTGGCCTTGCGCAGGCTGATGATGTGCATGCTGTCGCCGCGCTGCGTGAACACCACGCAATACAAGCGGTCGTCTATGACCGTGTAGCCGATTTCCCGCACCTCGCCGTAGTCCCGGCGCGCGTCGGGCTTAGCCATCACCTCTGGCCAGTCGATCTCTTGGGCGAGCGACAGAGACACACCATGTTTGCGTTGGTTGCTCTTGTCTTTGGCTGGATCAAAGGTGATTTCCATAGTCTTTATTGTAGTTACGGAAACACTATTGAGCAAGCTGTTTTTGTAGCTACGAGTGCCCAGGCCGACACCACTCCCTCTTCGCAGACATCGGACCGCTCGCCTCCTTGCGCGGCTCAGCGCTACTTCGCGTCCAGGCGCCTGATGAGCTCGGTGAGCATAGCCTCCAGGCTATCGACGGTGCGCGCGGTCGCGTATTCCGATGATCGTGACCACTGATTCCGGTGATCGTGACCACCTGGCGCCGGACAAGCTATTTTCTCCAATTCCGGCATCGTGACCAGCCATTCCGGCATCGTGACTGAATCGCCCAGGGTTTTGATGAGGCTCCAACCCCTGAGAGAACGGAGTCATGGCGAACCAAATGAAGTTCTCCCCGGAAGTGTGCGAACGCGCCGTGCGACTTGGTGATAAGGTCTTCATGCACACGTGCCCACGGAAAAATCAAGCGGACATGTATGCGCACGGGTCGAACCGTTTTGGTGGCTCCTGACCTCTAAACACACAGGCGCTTGGCAAGCGAAAGCGCAATTGACAGTGTGCGTCCATGGCTTTGCCGCGACGATATCACGCTCTTGATAAGGAGAGATTATGAATGCCAGACTGACCCTGGGGTTACTGTCCGAAGAAGATGCCGGAGAAAAAGGCGGAGAGCTTCTCAGAAACGTGCGCAAGAAGCAGGGGCGCGTACCCAACATGTACGCCGAAATGGTCCATGCGCCCGGAGCCCTTTCAACATACTTGCACGGCTACGATTGGTTCCGAAAGGAGTCCAGTTTCACTCCCGCCGAGCAGGAAGTCATATTGCTGACGATCAGCCGAGAAAACACTTGTCATTACTGTATCGCCGCGCACAGCATGATCGCGGAGAAAGTATTCAACACGCCAGTGGATGCCCTGTTCGCATCGTACGTCCTGCCAGCGAAAGAGTGATTTCTGCGAAAGTCTCGGACTGCGAGCAATGAGCGGAAACTTAAAGAACAAGTGCAGCGGGCTACCCTGAACCCTGACGGGTAGCTAGGTGGGCGGAGGCGTCGGGTGTCTCGCCGGCGCTATCGCAGGTGTCGTCGTCGGCGAGTGGGCTTTCATACCACTAAACTTCGCCGAGACCGCCGCTCTGGGTATCACTGTTCTAGCGGCCTGGCTATTCGACATCGTTGAAAAGCCAGAGCGCCTGCCACACCGCTACAGTTTCGCTCTGCGCAACCTGAGTGCGTTGGTGATCACGGAGACCGAACTCAGGCTCATGGCGGTGGGGGGTGCGGACAAAAAAGCAGCCGTTGGCGTCGGCCGAGGGAAATGACCTCCTGGCGCTTGCGCGCCAGCGGAGTGAAATTGTTCATCACTCCGCTGCGACAGCGAAAGACCGGAGCCAAGGATCGAGATGGGCGATGTCGAACGTCCCTGACTCAAACATCTGAATCATCTCCGCGTGAATCTGCATCGGCGCGCACTGCAGGCGCCAGCCGTTGATTCGCAGAAACACGTCGACCGCGGCAAAAGAGATGCGCTTGTTGCCATCCACGAATGGGTGGTTGATCGCCAGACTCTCAAGCAACGCAGCCACCTCAGCCACAATGTCGTCGTAGTAGCCCGTCTGCGGGCGAAACAGCGCCGCCTCCAGCGCTCCGGGGTCGCGCACGCCTGATGCACCACCATACCGTTGCACCAAGACCGTGTGCATCCCAAGCACATCGGCCACGGTCAGGTAATCGTGGGCCACGGCTTACTTGGCCAGTTCGCGGTAAAGACTGTCGAACTCGTCCAGGCTCGATGCGAACGAGTCCATGACGTGGCGGCGGGGGCGTTCCTTCTGCTGGCGGTCGATGTAGTCACGCAGGGCCTCGTCAAGCACCGCCTGGAACTGACGGCCTTGGCTCTCGGCGATCTGACGCAAGGCCGCCAGGATATCTGGCGCAGCCTGAGAGGAGAATTTTTCACGGATGACAGTTGTCATGACCACCTCCATCATGATCAATCTTGATGTTTCATGATAGAGCAAGATGGGACGCTATGCCACTCCCTCAAATGGCGTTAGATGCCTGACCGGACACCTTGGTTGACAACGAACCGATGCGCACAAGTTATTGGTGCGGAAATGACAGGCAAGAAAAGGGCCCGGAGATGTTCCGAGCCCTGGTGGTAGCTGGTGGAGCCGGGGGGAATTGAACCCGCGTTCTTTTCCGTGTCTATGCGGTTGTCCGAACATACCGTGGCGTAATCGTGTCATTACCGGTCCAACTCCGGCCATGCCATACGCGCAGTGGTGCCCTCTTCTGGCGCGCCGCATCATCATGCCCCCGGACGGATGGTACGAGTGGACGGGCGACAAGGGCACCGCCCGCCCTCGTACAATGATGAAAACAATAACTTTCGGAGGGGTCAATGATGCGATCACAAGCGCTCGCTGCTATTTTCATTTCTGGTCTGACGCTATGCGGGACCGTTGCATCGGCCACCTATATTGACGGATCCCAATTAAAAGCATGGTCTGACGGGAACTATAGGGTTGAGCACGGCAGCAAATCATGGTCGGACGTCCACGACGAGGCGCTTCTTATTGGATACATCTCCGGCGTCAGTGACACTGTCAATGGACTGTTCTTTTGCCCTCCGTCGAACGCCAAGCTCGGCCAACTGATGGGTGTAGTAAGGAAGCATCTTCTCGCGAATCCTGAAAGCTGGAATATGTCAGCAGGGATGCTGGTTATTGCGGCACTAAGGCAGGCGTTCCCCTGCAAGTAGCCACCGCGACCATCTGCGGCCCCACAAACGCAAAAAGCCGCCGGCCCCTCCTTAGAGAGACCGGCAGCCAATGCTAACTTTTTCGACCTACAACGTAGGCGCCGGAAATTAACATGCAGGGACCCAGCCACCAATGCGAGCCCACTCAGAAGCCGGGGGTCAATGAGGTGGACGGATAACTCGCCCGTAGTCGGAGGGAACGATGTTCACAGGTGCCGCCAATTGCCTCTGGATCTCTTCCGCCTTACGCGCTGCCCTGCGTTTCGCAGCGTCTATCACCAACGATGTGCGAATTCTCTGTAGGCTTAGAACCCCCTCCAGAACAGAAATCAGGCGCATCAAAATGAAGGCCAACAGCCCTCCAACCAGGCCGCTAAAGACGACGGAAAAATCGACTTCACCTAGGTGTGGGATCTGGACGACAAGAGCTTTTTCTAACAACGTGGCAAGCACCAGAACAGTCACCGTGATCACATTTACGGCGAGCATCCCTACCCAAAAGTTCTGCTGCCGCTGAAGTGCACTGGATAATTTGTCAGCTTCGACCACAGTCAGCTCATCACCCGAGAGGAAGTTCGTTGTCACAGGAATAAGCTGCAGCAATGCGGCCGATGTCAGTCCCAAGAACGCAATCAATCCGTCCCGCATTCCAATCCACACGCTCAGGTCTACCAAGTAGCCTGACGCCACACTGATAGACAAAGCGATGACTGGATACAAGCGCCTCATGATAACGACCTAGTCGACAATCTTCCCATCTGCGATCATGTTCCCATATGCCTGCCACATGGCGCGCAGCACATCTTGAGGGTCGAGGAGCGACCCAACGATCTCCGAGTCTCCGTTGCGCGACTTGATCAATTTGACGGAAGCGTCATGATGCAGCCGTACACTTCCATCGGGCGCCGTCTTTGACCCCTTGGCCAAAACACTGAGTTGGCTGTCAGGGATATGCCGAAGACCCACTTCCAAGTTTCTCAACGGAGTTCGATCGACCTTACGACGACGCGTCTTGTAGCCAATATGAACCTGAACATGCAGCTCAGCGTCCGCGGGCACGGACTGAAGAACCTGGTCGGCAGCCGCTGAGTCATGATTGAGTAGAGCCTCTAACACACCGCGCACCATCTCCTGACCAGAACTGACGCGAGACATGAGATCTTCGCTTGTGGTCACCTCCCGAACTCGAGATACCGCACGTTCATCCGGCGCCGGTTCGGCACCAACTGTTTGGGTGGGGGCCTGCGCTCCACTCAGGGCTCCGCCGATCACTATTTCATTTATATCACCCAAATCGCCAGCAACGACAGCAGAGTCAAATTTTGCTGCAAGCGTCACATTCGCGGTCCAACCTGGAACATATGTGGACAATAACCAAGCAAGATACCGCTCCAGCGCCTCGGTCTGTAACGAAGTGCTTTGGATGATGAACACATGATCTCCCTTCACCATCCAGAACATCTGCGAGTGCACGTACTCACTCTTGGCAGGTGCGGCCATCTGTGCCACGGTAAGCTGCGAAGCCGCCTGATCGGACATCTCGAGCACCGCCTGCATGTATCCCTTGGTGAAATGCATAACGTCACCAAAGGCAAGCGTCTGCCCGGCGCCTCCCTGATCGTAAAAGATGTTGGCGAGGAAACTGTCGGCCGCCTGAGTCTGAACCCTCATGGTGTAACGCTCGCGAACCATCGCCCCCGTAGCGGCATCGCGCGCGTTCATCGCTCGATGGATCATCTCTTCAAGGCCTGGGTCCGCACCTTCTCGGACGTACCGCCGGTAATGCACTCTGACTGGTTTACGCTCTGATGTCATTCGTCTCACCTCCTGATGAAACAAATAGTAATCAGATGGGCACACGTTTAAAACTGTATAAATATACAGTTGTCCGCGAAGGACAGCAACACCGGGCCTGGAGGGAGGCTGGAACAAGGTCAATGTTTCCTCACCGCAGCGACTGATACGCCCTCTCACACGCAAGCCCTGCTATTCGGCTGGCGTCAGCGTACTTCGCCAGGACTCCCGCGCGGTCGTCAAGTTCGCCGAGCACGACGGCAAGCACTCCGATGGGGTCACCGGCTGCCTGGCTTCCGCCGGCAGTGGCGGCGTCTCGGGCACGACGTTGTAGCTGGGCGATTTGCTGGCGCAGGCGCTCAGAAGCAGCGCGGGCAGTATTAGCGTCAGCAGCCGCAGCGGCGGCCTGTTTCTTGGCATCATTGATCACTCCTTCTCTTGCGGCCCAGCGGGCCTGCTCTGTCATCCTGGCCAACTGCGTGGCGTCTGCCAGTTGCTGTGCTCGATCGCGCTGCATGTTCGCGATCTCGGCACGGTAGTACCAGCGTGTCGCAGTCACGGCGCCGGTGGCCGCCAGCGCAGCACCGGCCAGTGCAGAGATCGCTATCGTCCTCACGTCTATCATTGCGCCCCCCCACACACCCACGCATCAGCATCCGACCTATTGACCAGACCCGGCAGCACGCGGCCACCAGCCTTTACCCACCGTGCGTACTGCTCACAGGCAGCCATGGCCTGACCTGCGTTCGCCAGCCGCAGCAGCGTGGACGAAGCGAGATTGCCCGGGCCCTTGTTGAACGCGAAATCGATCAGCGCCGCCCGCTGGTATTTGTCGATCGGCACTTTGACCAAGCGATCAACAGCCGCCTCCGCCTTGGCTTGATCGGCGCGCAGCAGCGTCTGACACTCTGCTGGCGTGTACCGCTTGCCGAGCACGATATCCGGCCCTGTGTGGCCATAGCAGACGGTCAGCGTCCCGTTGCCAGGATCCGTGTAGGGAACATACCGGATGCCCTCATGCCACTGGATCAGCACGGCGGCCATGGCCGAAGCTCCGCCGGCGGCCGCGATCTGTATCGACCGCTTAAGCCTTATCGGGATCATGGCCGCCCTCCATCAGGTGGACGCGCGCTTGGGCCAGAAAATCCTCGCGACGAATGCGCGCCCGCCGCTCCTCTTCCTCGACCAGAGCCTTCTGCTCGTCAATCGCTACTCGCTGCCGCTCCAGGCCGTAGTGCTTGCGCTTGTAGAACCAGTTCGTGAGAAAGGTTGCGGCAGCGATTCCGAGACTCGCCAGACTGACCCAATCGAGTGATGTGAACCATCCGGACAGCGCAGTGAACGCTGCTGTAACGTAAGTCGCCACACTCGCTTTGCTCGCTACACTCGCGGCTGTTGCGTCCACTGCGCTTAGACCCATGATCTTCCTTTTGGACTAAAAAATACCCGCACAAGGCGGGTGGTTGATAAATCTGCCTACGCGCCCTACAACGGGGGCTTTTTGATGTCATGAACGATCACCGCCGCCTGCGCCTGGTGCGCAACTGCCCCACCCTCGCCGCCGCCCTCGAACGTTATCTGGCCGACGTGTCGGTCAGGAAGAAATCCCACACACAGGAACAATCGGTGGCACGGATCTGGCTGCGCACGGGCTTGGCCAGCCGCAACTTGGCGCGTATCACTGCGCTGGATCTCCAGCGCCTGCGCGACCACTGGCTGAGTGAACGAAAGCCAGGCACCGTGAACCGGCGGCTAGCGCTGCTCTCACACCTCTACACAGTGGCCCGCAAAGAGTGGGGCCTGCACTGGTTGGCAAATCCCGTGCAACTGGTGACGCGCCCCGTCGTGGATGATGCCCGCGATCGGCGCCTGTTCACCCGGATCCGGTTGAACGGCCTGTCGCCGATGGAATGTCCGCGCAGCGAGCTCGATTGGCTCATCCGCGCCACCAGGTCCGAAGCCCTACCCACAATCCTGCGACTGGCCAGCGAGACCGCCATGCGCCGATCAGAGATCGTGATGCTGCGCCGTGAGCAGATCGACCTGACACACGGCGTAGTGACGTTGGTCGATACCAAAAACGGTGACACCAGATACGTGCCGCTCTCCCCGTTCGCCCGCGACGCGCTGCGCAAATGGCTCGCTGGCCGCCCGATGCGCGGCCGCGTATTCAACGTGACGCCTGGCGCTGCCACCCGCGCGTTCGCTCGCGCCCGGGATCGCGCCCGCGGACAGTATGAGGTCCTGTGCAAGCAGCACGGCCGGCGGCCGGTGCGGGCCTACTTTGTCGACCTGAGACTGCATGACCTACGCCACGAGGCCACCACGATCCTGTCTGACGTGTATCCAGCCCACGCGCTCGCGAAAGTCACTGGTCACCGGGACACCCGCATGCTCCTGCGTTACTACAACCCCAGAGGCCGAGATCTGGCACAGCAGCTCATGCGTTCAAAGCTCGGCCGCTGGCAATCCGAGCAGCTACGCCTGGCCGCTTGATGGCCAGCCGGTCGTGATGTCGTAGCTCTCGATCGCAGCACGATCAGCCGGTAGCGCCGCGATGGCATCATGGTGCGTCCGCTCGGCCGTGTAGCACCCCTGGACAAACTGCCCGATTGAGCCGGCAATCTGCTTGACGTCGGCCACCGTGATGCGCACCCAGCCGGACTCCGCCTTGAAATCGACCTCATCAGCATCCGATAGGCCTGCCAGCGCAGCATTGGCCACGACGGATGTAATCCGGTTCTGGTCGTCAATTGAGGTGCCCACGCGTACGCCGCTGGGCAGCGTGATACCGCCTGTCATAACCTCCCAGCGCTTCGCCGTGGCATTCGCCTGCTTGGATTCGCGCAGTTCGGCCAGAGTCGGTTCGGGTGCCGGCGGCTCTTCGGGGTACAACCACGCTGGCAGTGATCCCAGGCCGTCATAAGCCTGGCCGTCGTGATCCTCATTCACGACGTATGGCTGGCCATGTCCCAGCCACAGTTTGTCTTTGCGGTGATCCTCGATAGTTTCCCAAGTGCCTGTGGCCGGCTCGCCATAGGTTTTCGTGTCGATGACGGGATGCTGAGCGGTTACCCAGCGGGCGACATGACCGGCTGGGACCGCCGGCGGCGCGACCAGGACCTGCAGATGTCCCTTCGCGGGCGCCTGACGCGCATACGGCGGGTCGCCCAGCAGCAGAGCTCGATGATCGATCTGATAGACGGTAAGCATAACGACTCCAGCCCCGACAGGCAGGGCAACAGGGTTTGAAAAAGTTAAGTGACTACAGAACTGCGAATCCGGCGCCCACTGGCGTCTACAAAACCCACACAATGGAAACGCATAGCCACGGCATCGGACACGGATATATTGCCGCCACCGGCAACACAGCACGAGCTGCCGATATGGGCCAACAGGGCACGATCTTGCAATCCAAGTCGTACGGCACCGCTGAAACGGCGCCGGTACACACGCGTGTCGCTCCGTGCATTTTGATCTGACCTCTCCGCTGCGAATGCGGCGGGGCCCGGAATCTACAAGATTGATGAGTTGCAGGGACACCATCATCAGCACTACACATCGTCCGAGGGCGGGAGCGGTTCAAGCACTAGTATTTTCAACGCGGGCAACACAACTTCAGGCGATGGATCTGGCGTGAAAGAACCGATCACCGATGGTGTCCACGGAGCACCGAGGGTTGGCATGGAAACAGCGCCCGCGCATACTCGTGTCGCTCCGTGCATTCTGATCTGACTGCGGCGCTGCGAATGCGGCGGGGCCCGGCAGCTCTAAGGGCGACACCGTACAGGGACACTGGCATTCGACGTACGCTAATGCCGGCGATAGGCAGTTCAACAATGTCGTCGCGTCACCGGGTAATTGGCCTCAGGCAGGTCCCAATAATGTGCGAAACACCGGCGGTGAATACGTCAAAGAGGCCATCAGCGACGGTGTCCATGGAAGCCCTCGCGTCGGTATGGAAACGGCCCCAAAGCACACTCGCGTGGCGCCTGTGATCCTGATTTAAATGAGGATGACCGGAGCGACAGCGGTGTTGGACCCACGCGTTTCGACGGACGTCCGGGCGACACGCGAAGGATCAAAACTGAAGCCTGTTGTGTCGGAAAGGCTATCGCTAATTGAACCGGCGGCCTGTGCTCCGGCCAGATTCGCGGCGAATGCGCCAGTAGCGACGCCGTTCCGAATATTCGACGCATTCAGAGTTCCGACGATGTTCTGCAAGGCATCATTCTGGTGGGCTCCTGCCAGCCTCGCATTCGCAGTGTCAGCGTCAGTTCCGCTCATTCGCAAGAAGACGTCCTGGTAATCTGGGGCTTTCCAGTTCCCGTTACCGATGTCGGAAATTAAGCCGACACCCTTCGCCCAGTTGACCGCAGGCGTCGTCCGACCCTTTTCCCGGAACTTTGCAATCAATCGCGCCTGGCGTGGATCGTCCACGGACCAGACGCCGCCGGTCAGTAGAGCTTCCCACGGATCCGGATCGTCCCACGGACCGCCATAAATGAGCCCGCACCGTGCGCTGCGGTAACCATTGAAGTACGGGCTGAACTGCCATGTGTACAGTTCACCCGCCATGTCCGTCAGCAACACGGGACCCTGATCCGACGTAGTAGCATCGACTTCAGCGAACGTGGCAGCAGGAACGCCTACCGGCCGCGCATCCAGCACCGCCTTCAGCACCGCCGCCGTGATGATCTTCGCGGCGTCAACGCCCGCCTGTCCCTCGGCAGCCGTCGCCAGAGCGGCGACCCCAGCAAACGACTCGCTTGCGGGCTTCCAGATCGCCTGCTGCACCTGATCGAGCGTGTCTTCATCTGGGGTGATGCCGGCATGCGCCAGGATTGCGAGCAGTTCATCCATGACAGCATTCGCCCACGCCGACGAAATGATGGATCCCACCTGGCCAGTGACAGGGTTTTCATCGACGAATCGACCGCCAACAAGGCCGATTCCGGGTACGCTAATTGGATAATCCATGGTGATCCTCAGCTGTAATCAAAAAACACGATCGTGTGTGCAGGCGCATAGCGCCGCACCACGCACTCAACGATGTCGTTCGGGTTTGCGCCAAACCGCTCACCAAAACGACTGGCCCCGAAACGTGCGCCGCCAGGCAGCCGCGCGCCCATATGCATGGTCCAGACAAACTGCGCACCCCAGTCACCGAACCTGGCGGCGCCAAACCGCGAGCGACCCATGCGCGGCGTGCGCCACTCCTCGATGCGCGCATCCGGGTAACCCAGCCGCGCAGCCACCGCTTCAAAGTAGGCGACATCCTGGCGCCCGACTTCGGCAAAGCGCCGCACCACCTCGGTCAGCCGCTCGCCAGGCGCAGCGGTTGCACCCAGGCATGCATCGGGCAACCCCATCACGCGTTCCCAGTCCGCGAGCAGTTCGCGGATCGTGCCCGGGAACATTTCGGTGAGCAGCGCATTGGCCCTGGCGTCGACACGCGCAAGCTCGGCGGCGGCGGCATCCGACACCATGGTCGGCACCGGGTAGATATCAGGATCCCACGCCGGCCCAGGCGGCATCAGCGCGCGCAGCTGCGAGCGGTAATCGGATTCAGACCTCACAGCCATGTAATAGCTCCGAGGACGGGCAATTCACCCGCAGCGGGCACGATGTCGGCGACCGGCGCGGCGAGCACGTGATCGGTTTCGCCGGGCACGTTGCTGATGGTGGCCGCAATGTGTGTGCGGTAAAGCCGCCCGCCGAGGTCTGCTTCCGTCATAAACAGATCCTGCAGCGCTGCCTCGACTTTCGCCCGTAACAGATCCGAGTCAGGCGTGAGCGCAATCGTGGCGGGCACAACAAGGAGCGTCGGCGCCATCACATAAACTTCGGCCGTCACTGGCCGCACGGCATCAATATGCGCTTTGACCGCAGCCAGCTCGGATGCGTCGGGCACGATGACATCATCATCGTCGCGCACGACGAACACACCAACGGTCCCGGGGCCCAACCACTGCGGCCGGGCCCACGCGCGCGTGATGCCGGCCACCTCCAGCGCCCAGGTCTCATAGTCCGCCGCATCGCCACCATGAGGCTGCACGCGAAACGAGCGCAGGACGCGGCGCCGCCAGCGCTCGAGCTGCTCGACATCGGTGCCGCCCGTGATTCCAGCGGCTGCGACGACAGCCCGATCAGACACGCCCGCGCGCGGCGAGATCGCGGTGATAAGCACACCGGCGGCGAGATTGCCCGCCTGTCCGGCATCCTCAGCTGCCACTGGAACGCTCACGGTGCCTGATGTGAGCACGGTATCCGCCGTGACGACCAATCGCACGCCGTCATTCGTCTGCCATACAAAGTCCGCCGGCACGATGACGTCGACGGTGCCCGTGACATCCACGGCCCCGACCGCGCGAGTTGCGGGCGTGCGCACGACGCCCTTCAATTGCGCCCAACGACCGAGCGACTCTTCTTCGCACGTATCCGGCAGGATCTGGCGCGCGAGCCAGGCCTGCAGGCCGTAGAGTCCGAAGACGCCACCAGACATGACTCGCGCAAGCACGGCACTATCGGATCGCCGCAGCACGCCGTCCACGCCGCCGCGGGCCAGATCATCGGCTGCGCGCGCGACGAGCGCCGGCAGGGTTGGAATTTCAAAGGGCATTGAGGACCTCCAGGACATCGGAGAACTGCATTTCACGCTGGGCGCCATCCAGCGTGAGCGTGACAAAGAGATCGAGCCGGGTCGAGCTCGGGCGATCGACGCGCACCGAGACCCCCCGCACGACACCGTCTTCGGTCATCCAGGCAAGCGCCTCGCGGGCGTAACGCTCAGCATCTCGCACGGTCTGTGCCGTGATGGTTCGACGCCGCAAAAGCCACAAGCGTGATCCAATGCGATCGCGCGGGACATCCGGGTATGAGTCGCCCCAGTAGCCATAGCGCTCATCGTCATCGACCGGGTCAGAGGCCTCAGCGCGCCGCCAGGTAAAAAGGCTGATCACCACGGCGCGCTCGAGCGCATCCGTGGAACGCACAAAATTCTTGACTGTCATGGTCACATCCGCTGATTGGGCGGGTCGGTCGGGCCGCCCGCGTCATTTTCAGTATGGTCGTGGACGTTGTGGACGTCGCGCATGGCCTGCATAGAGCCCGCCGCATCGCTGACCTGGCCATCGGCCTTAAAGTCTCCCAGCGCATGAACGAGCGGCGTGTCCAGCGTGACTTTCGCGGAGCAATGGAACGCCGCCTCGGGCGCGGTCACGTCCACTTTGGCGCCGGCGATGACGCTGATGATCCGTCCTCGCTTAAAGCGGATCTCATCACCTTCATCCGTGAACAGGCACACCTCGCCTGGCTGCAATTCCGTTGGCCGATAACGACGATCCGCGACAATGAGCGCGACACAGTGCGAGCGATCGCCACCGACGAACGCAAGGATCGCCTCAGCACCGGCCAGCGGATTGCTCGTGTAGCCATACGGCTCGAAATGTTCCACCGCGTCCTTCACCTCACCGGCGGTCAGGCGCGCCTGCAGGGCCTGCAGCCGGCGGCTGGCATCCACCAGCGCCACGGTTCCACGCGCGATGAAATCCATGATGCGACCAGCCATCACTTTTTCTCCCAGTTCTCGGGCAACAGGTATTCGAACGCATCGCCGCCCTTGCCCTTCTTGCCCTTCTTGGGCGCTTTGGGTTCGGGCGAGTAAGCGCCTGGCGGGGCGACCGACAGACGCGTTTTCATACCCTGATCGTCCAGCGTGTAGGTCACCTCGCCCACCAGCATGTCGCGGTCAAACCCGATCATCGAATCACGTACGCGCACGAACTGATTGGGCACCCACAACCGGCCGTCGCTTTGTCGCCAGCCCTGCACGACATATTCAGTGGCGAGCGCCTTGGCCATCCGGCTTTCACGTTCCCAGGCGACGCGCCGGGCTGCCATGGGCGGCGTGACTTGCCCCGACGGCTGTACGGTCAGGTTGCGGTACCGCTCGACGCGATCATCGGAGACAGCGCTGCGCACCTCCGCCGCAGCTTCGCCAAATACATCATCGGTGCCGGCACGCTGACCCACGCACTCATACGCGGAGAACACATCCGAAAAGTCGAGCGGGGCGGACCCCGACAGGACGTTCACACCGAGCTGCAGCGCATCGGTGGCCGAACCCGCCGCCCCCAGGGCCGCAATCACGACGCGCCCCTGCGCATCATCGGTGGAGAGCAGCGCCGACATCTGCAACAGCCTGTCGATGGATGCAAAGACCGTCTCTCCTGGCTCGGTCTGGTGGTCAGCGACCGTCAGACCATCACCGCCCTGATCCACTACGACGAGGCCATACGGCGCCGCGAGCGCGCGCACAATGGCAGCAACAGACTGGCCTCGCCACTGGCCACGCGCGGCGCTGCAGTCCACGAGGTCCGAGGTGAGTGACCGCCCGGACACGGACGTCATCACCTGGGTTGCATCGTACGACACCGGAGCGGCGTAGGCGTAGCCGGTCACCACCAGATCGGCGCCGATATGCACCTCGCACCTGGAGCCGTTGCGGATTCGCGCAGGCGCCGCACCTGAGCCCGGCCAGCGCCAGGTAATCGCCAGATCAAAGCTTCGCGCCTGGCGTTCGATGCCAGCTGCAATCGACACCGACTTCCAGCCACCGTACTCGCGGCCGTCCGCCGTCAACGTGACGTGGTTGCGATCGTCCATGGTCAGACCCTCGGCACGGTGAACGCACCCGCCGGCACGAACCCCGGATGATGCACGCCATTACGAGCCACGATGTCCGCGGACCGTGTGGCATCACCGTAGCGCCGATAAGCGAGCACGAGCGCCGACACAGTCGCCGGATTTTCGATTTGCGTAAGCTGCACACCGAGGCGGGCGACAGACGTGAGCTGACGCGCAACGGCTGCACGTCCGGCGGCCAGCCGTTCATAGTGCGCAGCCGGCGATTGTTCGGCGACCGACCAGAACGCATCGGTGAGCTCGCCACGCAGCGCGAGCACATCGTCGGCAACTGGTGGGGCGACGCCCGATGCGCCGAGCACATCACCGACCACCGTGTGGGCCCCGGAGACGGCCACATCAACGGCGCGAGGCGTCATGCCGCCCACCGCCATCACACCAGCCACCGCTGACGCGGGCACCCTTGCCGGAAACGTCGATACACCGCGAATGACATCGGCCACGACCACATCTTGGCCGAGCGCCTGTGTCGCGCGCACAAATGTCCCATTGATGCCGCCGGCGGGAATTGCGACATCCGCCAGACGCCGCAGCGCGTCCACGCGTCCGCCAAGGCCGAAAAGCGACGGGGCGCCGCTCACCCGACCATAGAAGCCCGAGAATGAGGACACCGCCTCGCGCACAGCCCCAAAGAGGGTGTTGGCGAAATCGAGCGGTCCAGCCAGCAATCGCCCGATCACGCCATCGGCGGAATCCAGCACACCCGATGCCGAGCCGTACACATCCTGCAGCGTTGCGACGATCGCGCTGACCGCCGGCATGACGGCCGGCAGATTCACCTGGCTTAAGTCGATCGCATCCAGCGCGTCCGTGAACCGGCCCAGTGCAGACGTCTGCACGCCGTCAGCAGCGCTATTCAGGACGCTGGCCACATCCTCGCCCGCGACCGGGTATGACGGATCCGACTCACCTTCAACGAATGTGAGATCAAACCGCACCACACCCATGGCGCCGCGATCATGCGAATAGTCGCAACCCGTGCAGCTGACGGTGAGGCTTCCAAGCCACGGATGGATGAGTTCGCCCGCGCCCGGCTCATTGATGACTTTCAGCAACGCGTCGCGGCGATCCAGACAATCATCGCCGGCGACGAACGCCGCGACCTTGATTTCGCGCGCCTTCAGACCCAGAGGCTCCACGAACGGCTTGTCGCGCTGCGGATACTCATGCACCTGAGTGCGAGGGCCCGCGGGCTGGCTATCGGTTGCCACCTCGAAGGGCACCCCCTTGAAGGATGCCGGTTGCCGTCTCTCACGCCATCCCATCAGTGCGCTCCCGCCAGCGTCCGGTAGCCGACACGTTCACTCGTGCGCAGCCGTGGCTGATTGGTTTGCATGGGATCAATCCGCGTACCCGGCGGGGCATCGACAAAGCGCACGGTGAGCTGCCCGTCCAGGCGCGTGTCGCCCGCAACCGGTGCCTGCGCAGGCGCCTGGTCACCGCCACCAAACCAACCCGTCACCTTGTTCCAGGCACTGGATGCAGCGTTCGAGACGGTTTCTTTTGCGCTCGATGCAGCGTTCGAGACGGTGTCGCCAATGCCCGAAGTCACCGCCTTCACCTTGTCGATACCGTTCAGGATCGGATCGATGAAGGCCTTCACGCGATCCCACAGACTCTTGAACCAGGCCACGATCGGTTCCCAATTTTTGATGACGATGCCAAGCGGAGACCAATTGAAGAACGCCTCCTTCAGCCAACTCCAGACGGCCATGGCCGGTGCCTTGATCAAGGCCCACAGATCCGCGAACCACGGCCCGATGGTGGACCAGTTGGCGATGATGAGGCCCGCGCCCAGAGCGAGGGCGCGGATCACGATACCGATCGGACTCATGCTCAGCACCATCGACAGAATCCGCATCGCAGCGGCGACACCCGCAACACCCAAGCGCAGCGTGACGAACGCACCGGCCGCACCCAGCACGCCAGTCACCAACCCCGGATTTGCCTGCACGAATGCCGTGATCATGTCGACGAGCGGCCCAGCAAAAGCGAGGAACTGATTGATAGGTGGCAGCAGGATGTTGCCAATCGTGATGCCAAGGGCGTTGACGCGGTTCCACATGAGCTGGATGGCATTGGCCGTCGTGGCCGAACGCGCCTCGTACTCTTTCTGCATGGAGCCCGCATATTGGGTTCTGTCCGCCACCAGATCAAGATTCGCGCGCAACTGATCCAGATTGGTGAGTAGCGGTGCGATGGCCGTGATGGATTCCTTGCCAAAGAGCTGCTGCAACACACCCGCCTGTTTGGAGGGATCCACGTGCGAGATGGCGTCCAGCACCTTCAGCATGGTGCCCTTGGCGTCCTTCTGCATGCCGGCGGCAATCGCCTGAGCGTTTAACCGCAGTGCCTTGAAAACCTGCTGCTGCGTTTTGGTCGCTGCACGCCCCGAGGTCATGGCCAGCATGAAGTTTTTAAGCCCCGTCGAGGCCTGCTCTTCGTTTACGCCGATGCCGGCGAGGGTGGCGCCCATGGCCGCGATCTCGCCAGAGGCAAGACCCGCGACGCTACCCAGCGGCCCGATGCGCGTCACGATGGCACTGATCTGCTGCGCGCTGGCCGCCGTGTTGTTGGACAGGAAGTTCACCTTATCGGCCAGGTCCACCACCTGCGGCTGCGTGAGCTTGAACGACGTGCGCCACTTGGCCATCATGTCACCGGCTTCGTCAGCGCTCGCATCAAAGGCGATGCCCATCTTCACAGCGTCCTCGGCAAAAGCGGCCAGATCCTTGCGAGCGATGCCGGACTGGCCACCCGCGGCAACGATCGCCGCGATATCCTTGGCCGCCATGGGCAAGCGCTTTGACATGTCCACGATATCGCGGCCCATCTGGGCAAATTGCTGCGGCGTATCAAAGTCCACCACCTTGCGGACATCGGCCATGGAGGATTCAAAATCCACCGCAGCCTTGGCGCCGGCGACAAACGGCGCAGCCAGCGCCCCGCCCTGCAGCACACTGGAGAGGCTGATCGGGCGCCCAAGACCAGAGGCCAGCAACCCCTTGCGAAACCCCATTGCATGCTTGCGCGCACGGTCCAACACCGGCGAGAGCTTGTCGACTCCCAGGATGAGGGCCTTGAGCTGGAATTCCTTTGCCACATCAACCCCTTGTCATCTCATCGTGCAAGCGGTGCGCCTGCTGGGTCAGTTCCATCAGGTCCGAGAGCGGCCGGTCCATCACCGAGAACGGATCCAGCCGCCAGAAATACGCCGCTGAATAGGCGTAGTCGACGAGCTCAGCTACGCCTTTGAGACCGCCTGCCCCTGTGCCAAAAAATCCTGCGCCACCTCCCAGGCCATGGCGTGGAAGTCCGCCAGCGGAATCTGGTCGACCGCTGAAAGCGGAATGCCGGCCAGGCGCGAAATGTACTTGGCGCACACGGCGAGCGCGAGTTGCACGGCGCCGTCCTCGCCCACTACGGCATACGGCAGCGATCCAATCGCGCGAGCATCGGCGGTCGTCGCTTCGCGCAAGGTGATCTCGGTAACCTCTTCGCCGTAGGCCTTGATCGGCGTGGCAAGCTTGTACGCACTCATTGCCACATCCCCTTGTTGCCGTTGAATTCAAGCGACACTTTGCCATCGTCGCCCGAACTCGCGGGTTCCCCGACCTGGTACGCGCCCGAGAGCACGTAGACCTTGCCATTGGCAAACTCCGCCTGCACGGTCATGTCGGTCCCCTTGGCGATCACATCCAGCGGAAAGTCCGGCGTGTGCAACGCATCGACCTTGATATAGGGCGTGCGGTCCTTTTCCGAGTAGTAGCCCGGGGCGCCATCGATCGTCTCGCGCGTCACATCCATCGTCGGGCACTCGACGCCGCCCGTAATCACAAGCTGTTGGCCGTCCACCTTGACGTAGACGGTCCCTGCGGTTTTCTGGCCCATGGCCTGCTCCAAAGATAAAGGCCCGCAACTCAGGCGGGCCTATCGGTTGATGACAAGGCGCCCTAAGCCGCCAGCTCCGCCGGATACTGCAGGCGGAATTCATTGCGCAGCGCCACGATGCGCAGCTGGTTCACGTAGTCGGGCGGGAAGAGCACGTTCACGCGGTTTGCATTGGTCGCATCGCGCTCCACGATCAGGTACTTCGCGAAAAGTGCCGCGTTCTCCACCAGCCCCACGGTTTCCATGCGCGCGTACTCGGCAATGAGCTCGCCCCGGATCGTCTTTGGTGTGACGATTGCCTGGCCAGGCCCAAAGCGCGTCCCGTCGTCAGCGAGCTTATGGCGCGCGAACTTGCTCGTAATGATGGATTCCAGACGGCGAAGGATCGCCGCCGACTGATGCATCGTCTCGGAATCGAGGTAGCTGTCGTCGGGCAGTCCGAAATCGTTCTTCTGATAGAGGGTGACGGCCCGCTGAATGCGCACCGATCCGCCCTCGTAGTAGGTGGTGGCCACGCCCGCCCACAGAAGCGAGTTGTTTTCCGTGAGCCCAAAGCGCTTGCCTTCGGGTGCCGGCATGGCCGCGCCCATGGCGCCCGTCTGCGTGGGACGCGCGGGATCGGCGGAAATGAAGACCGCCTGACGCGCGGCAAAGGAGGCCACCCACTTCCAGACAGTGGTGGGAACCTCAGGCTCGGCCGCCGCCACGGTGCCGTGCGGGTCGTTCGTGGCCCCTCGCCCAAAGGCGACCAAGTCCCCCAACGTCCCGCGCTTTGCGCCATAGACGTGGCCATAGATTTTCTTGGACCACGCCCACCGGCCCGAGGTGTCATCCATGAGGCTCTTGAGGCTAGCCAGAGCACCGGAGTCGGAAAACGGATGCACGATGAACTCGAACGGCGCATCGCCCAGCGCCGCCAGCGCCGTATCCAGATCCGGCACGCCCGTGCCGCCCGCCATCTGGGTGACGGCAGCCGTGATGCCGGCGGGCAAAGTCTCGCCACCGGCGGCGCCGCGCAAATTCACGGCGATGCGCAAGTCATTGCCGATCACGCCCGAGAACCGGGTCGTGAGGGTCACTTCGCCTGCATTCGCGCTCGCGCTCACGCAAAGTCCAGCGGCTCCCACGGCGGCGGCCAGTGCCGCGGCCACGTCAGCGGCCGCATCACCCTGCGCTACCGACACCGCGACCTTTGCATCGCCCACGTACACGTTCAGTGCGCCGCCTGCCGACGCGGTACCGGCCAGGGTCACCTTGCCGGAAGCCTTTGCGCCCGCTGCGATCTTCACTGGAAGCACCCAGGTCTCGCCCATCACGTCGATTGCGCGGTGGGCCTTGTGCATTTCATGCAGCACGGATCCCGTGCCGGCGAGCACTGCGACCTCATCAGAGGATGCCGGCAGCACAATCCCGGAGGCCACCGTCACATCATCGTTTGCGACCCCAATCAGCAGCCGGCGCAGCTGCGTGGCGCCGCTGTTGGCCTGGGAATTGTCCATCTCCGCATAAAAGAGCGGGACCCGGATGTCAGCCGGGATCTGATTCATGCTCACAGCCATCGTCAGGCCTCCTTCTTTTTATCCACGACCCGGCCGGGTGCGGATTTGATCACCACGTCGCCTGCCACCAGGCGCCGCATCCAGTACTGATTTTTCTCAACCTCGCGGCCGTCGGCGGCGAGCAGCCCGCCACGGTCCAGGTCCGGTACCGATCGGCCGTCGACCGGCACCACATGCATACGCGTCATGATTGCGTGTCCTCTTGAAGGTTGAATTCAATCCGACCATCAGGGCCGGGCTTTTTGAGGTTCGGGTCGGCGATGGGATCGATCACATCCACATCCACATCAAGCCCCTCCAGGGCCGGCAGCCCGGCGAGTTCGTATTCCTGCCAGGTCTCCGGAGTGGCGCCATCAGGCAGACCGTTCGGGTAGCCGACCGTGAATTCGGCTGAAAAGGTCATGGCGTAATACGTGGCCGAGCGGTCCATGTGCGAGACCTCGCCCGACACGTATTCGATCGGCTCGTACCCCGCACCTGGCCGCCAGCCAATAAGCGCCCGCCAAAGCTCCGCACGCAAGTCATGCAGCACGTCGGCTGTCGTATCGCCGCGCTTTGGGTCGGCACTGGCCACCACGAGCACCACCACAAAGCGATCCGCCACCGACTGAATCGACACGTTTTGCGAGTAGGCCGCAACAGGCTGGGCCTCATCATCGCTTGGCATGACGACAGCCGCGGGTACCGCAAGCCGCACCTGACCGCGATCGGGCTCGAACTCGAGCGCCACAGCCACACGCCCGTCGAACGTCGGGCAATACTGCCGCAGGTGCGCCACCACATCGGAGAGCTTCACGACAGTGCCTCCAGCAGACCTGTCTGCAGAGTGCTGCGCACCTCGCTTGTCGAGGCGGCGAGCGCATCGCCAATCCAGTTCTGGTGACGGCGCACGCCGCGCGACGTGCCCGAAAACAGGAACGCGGGGTAGAAGGCCTGGTTGCGAGGGTCCCTTCGCCAGGTGCTGGCCGGCGCCGGCATCACGTGTGCGACCTTCGCGTACATGCCGCCCGAGCCCACACGCACCTTCAGTGACTTGCGCATGCGACCCGTGCGCTTGGCAGGGTATCCGCTGCCAGAGCCCGAGATGTTGCGCCGCGCGCGCTTCGCGACCACGTTGCCGGCCTGACGAAAGGCCCGGCGCATCTTGCGCTTGTTAAACAGCACACGGGGAATGTTATCGAACCCCTCGACGGTGAGCTTTGCGTCGATCCCTGTCGTCATAGCGCCGCATCCTCGCCAAGCTCTTCGACTTCCATCACCAGGAATCGACGCTTGCCTTGAAGATCCGCGCAGCGCCGCACCTGGTAGACGCGACTTCGGTAGACCACCTCGTGATGGTCCGTGATGCCATCCATGTATCGGATGATGCAACGGTGCGTGACGCGCTCATCGGTCTGAACGGAGGCGGCCCAAACGGCGGTCCCCACCGGCTTCAGGCTTGCCCAGCGCGTAAAGACAACCGGATACTGCGTATCGACGCCCGCGATCCCGGTCGGCGAATCCTCGCGCAGCCGGATCTGCACGCGCTTATCAAGGTCTCCGGCCCCAGGCAGCGGAAAATCGACGGAACGATCAGGCATTACATGTCCATCCTGCGATAGGCCCAGATAAGGCGTTCGAATGCGGGGTTTTGCACCATGTCCTGAGACACAGCCGCCTCGGGACTTCGCAGCGCGTCACCCACCAGAAGCACAATCGCGGCGCGAAGCGCGACTGGAGTCCGCGTAGGGCTCGTTGTGAGAAGCACCGGGTATACATCGACTCCGCTGGTGACCGTTGCCGGCAATAGAGGCAGCGGTGCGCGCCGATCGCCCACCGGCGTCCACTCATAGTCGGCAGCGACCAGTGCCCAGCCGGTCTGGCGCTCCACCACTTCACGAGCTGAGGCAATGAGGGTCGGCAGCTGCGCATCGAAAATGTCATCGTCGATGCGCAGCAACTCTTTCGCCTGGGCAACCGTGACGGGTTCCGCATCTGGCAGAACATCGCTGATGCAGCGCAACATCAGGCACCCCGAATGGCCGCGATCGCGTTCGGATGGGTATCGACGTAGCCGCCAACCTCAGCCGCGCGCGCCTCGTCACGCGTGAGCGTGATGATGTCGTCATGCCGGCCGTAGATGCAATCCATCCGCACCGCGCATTCGATGCGGTCAACGGGATCGCTCTCTCCTTTCGGGGCCTGACCTGTCGTTTGATCGGTCACCGCGACAGCGGGGTCCACAATGCCGGGCAATACCTGGGCAGACTGATCGACTGCAAGGTTGGCCTGCGCCTGTTCAGGGACCTGGGCGGTGTCGGCCGGGTCTGCGATAACCGTGTCTTTCGTTTTTGGTGCCATTGCACTCTCCTTAACGGAGGCGGCGAGCGCCGCCTCCAGTACTGTTACGACGCAGCGCCGTGCTTAAAGGTTTTCACTGCGCCACCCACGTCCACAAGGTTGCCGCCCGAACGCATCCAGGCGAGGAACCCGACCTGGCCCTTCTTGGTGTAGGCCGAATCGGTGAACCGAAAGAGCGTCACGGCCAGCACGTCGCGGATCTTGTAATAGCTGAAGTCGCCGAATGCGAGTGAGATCGCCGATACGGCCGGAGAAGCCATGTCTTGATTGATGGTGATCTGACGGTTGAGCAGCCGGTCCGGGGCGCCGCCGGGATTTCCCTGCTCGTAACCGGGCACGAAAATGGGACGGCCGTCGAGGTCTTTCACCTTGCGGATAAGGCGCAGCATGTCATCGTGCATCATCCAGGAGGCGTTACGCCGATATGCCGGATCCACGGAGTGCTCCACGTCGACCAGATCGTCATAGGTGATCTTCGCAGTTGCCGACACAGCGCCGGTGACCCCGACAGACGCTGCGGTGATAAGGCCGGTGGGCTGCCCCGTGCCGGAACCCGTGGTGAAGTGCGCATTGGTGATCCGCCCCAGGCGCACCTGAAGACGGTTACGCACGAACCCTTCGATGTCCGAGCTCGAATCCTGCAGCAACTCCCACGGAATGGTGACCACCTTCGAGCTGTACTTGTAGACCGGCAGGTTTTTCACGCCGAACGAGATATCAGCGTCCGTGGCCGCAGTATTCTCGCCCACGATTTCGCCCTTCTCGCTCGTACCGTCCGACGTCGGAAAGTTCATCGCTTCGCCCGTGGTGGTGCGAATGACTTCAGCGACGGCGCGCATGCCGCCATAGGCCTTCAGCGCATCCAGGATCGTGGAGGCCACCGTGGTGGGCACCGTATAGCCGCCCTCGGAATCCGTCGTGGTGGACATGGTGTTACGCACTGCCCGCCATTCGTCGGGCGTGAGAGCGTTATCGCCGCCCCGGCACCACCGGTCAAACAGCACGACGGCCTGGTCCTTCTTCGCGGCGGGTGCGGCGCCGCGAACTGCATCGCGCGCGTTTTCCTCAGCGGTCAGGTCGAGGAGCTTCTGATGACGTTCGATCGACGCGTCGATGCGTTCGATCTCCGCTGTGTTTTCGTCATACTTCTTCTGGTGGTCAGAGTTCCAGCTTGCGCCCGGGTTCTGGTCCAGGAGATTGCGGGTTTCTTTCGCCAGCGTATTACGACGCTCCCGCTCTGCTTGCAGATTGAACATGGTGTGATTTCCTTGCAATAAAAAGCCGCCCGAAGGCGGCGGAACAACTGCGGGCGGGAGCCGCTTACGCAGGGGCGCGCTCAAGCAGCGAGAATCGCCGCTCCAGCTCGTTTCGGTGAGCCGCGAGGTCTACCGCAGCTTTGGGCCGCGCGTTCTCAATCAGACCTTTTGGGGGATTCTTGTAGGCCGCAAGGTTCCAGGCGTTCTGGGTCCGCTCCTCGACGACATCCACCGAGCGGTCAGCGAAACCTTGCGCAACCGCCTCATCGGCGCTCATCCACGTTTCCGCTTCGAGCATGGAGTCGATCTCGGCGGCGCTCTTCCCCGTGCGCCTGGCGTAGTCGTTTACCAAGGCCGTATCGATTTGCTGCAGCAGATCAGCTGCTTTGCCATGATCTCGCTTGTTGCCGATAGTGACGGTCCACCCCTCGTGGATCATCATCTGGGAGCCTTGCGACATCTCCACTTCGTCACAAGCCATGCAAAGGCCCGATGCCGCGGAGGCCGCCAGACCGTCCACATGTCCGACCACGCGGGCCTTGTGCTGCGCGATGGCGGTCATCATGGCGCGGCCAGCGAACACATCGCCGCCCGGGGAGTTGATCCGCAGGTGGATGGTCTCCACGTCGAGGCCGGCCATCGTCTGCGCAAACTGCACTTCGTCGATATCACCCCACCACCCACCGATGACACCGTGCAGGTAAATCGTCGCCTCGCTGTTGCTCGATTCGCAGCGCATCGGCTTGGAGCCGGCGGCGTTATCGCGCGCCAGCTGGAGCAGTTTAGGGATTTTCATTGCCATCATCCTTTTGGTCTTTCGGGTTCGTGCCCGGATCAAGCCCGGGGTCGGTTGTGTCTGGTGTGGCCCCCGCTGGTCCTGGCTTGAAGATCGCGTTACCGTCCGCGATCGGCGCGAGATTCTTCAGACGCCGCACCTCGTTCACGGTCATCCAGCCTTGAGCGCCTGGCCCGCCCAGCGCGCGTCCGAAATACACGGACTGTGCTTTGCTATCGCCCGTCAGAAACCCTTCGAGGTTGAATTCCACGAAACGGTCTTCGCCGGGGCGCGTGAAGAGCTTGCGGTTCAGCTCATCTTCGATGCGCTTCAAGTGCGGGCCCAGCGTGTTGCGCACGAACCCGATGTACATCTGCTCGATGCCCGAGCCCCAGCTCGTGGCCTTCGTCGTCTCGCCGATCATGTGCGGCGGCACTCCAAAGGCGCGAGCGATGTCGATTACTTGCCACTGGCGGGATTCCAGCAACTGCTGATCGACCGCCGACACGCTGAGTTCCTTGATCGACAGGCCTTCGGTGAGAATAAGCGGTATGCGACGGTTGCCCTGAATGCCACCGTACTTCGCGACCCATGCGTCACGAAAATCCGCCTGCTGGTCGGCCCCCATCTTGTTGGGCGTCGTGATTGCGACCTCGGGCTTTCCGCCCTCGGCGAATGACTTTCCAGCCTGCTCGTCACCTTGCAGCGCAATACCGATGCCGTTGCGTGCGCCCCACTGAATGACGGACATCGACTGCAGGCCATTAAAGCCAAAGCCGGGCAGGTGCAGCACATCGGCCTGGTCGACCGTGAACGACCCGTTGTCCGCCTGGAACGTGTACAGCAACCGTCCCGGTTCGCGCGGATCTCGCCCCAGCAACCGCTCGATGTTGACACGATCGCGCGCCCAGGGAACGATTTCAGCGACATCCGCCGCGTTTTTGCCTGGCCCGCGACGAATGAGCGCGATACCATCGCCGCGCAGAAGCATCTGAGCGACCAGGTACTCCCACCCCGCGGTTGCCGACCAGCCATCACAGAACGCGCGGTTCAGAAGGCGCCAGCGATCGTCCGCGACGCGCTCACGCTCGGCGTCAACCCGAGCATAGACGGGCAGCGGCAGTTGGGCGATGGCGCCGGCGAGCAGGCTCACGCACGCGTAGACCGCCGACACCCGCATGGCCGTGACGGTATTCACGACAGCGCCGGACGCCGTGCGGGGGTCGCCGAAGATCTCGAACATCTTCACGGCATCGGAGGACACCACGGTCTCCCCGTCGGCCAGGTTGATAACCGGGTCGCGCCTGGCCTGCCTGGCGGACTCGTGCGAGCGTGTCAGAAAGCCAAACATCAGTCGATCACCACAAAGCCCTGAGAGATAACGCCCGTGTCCGGGTCCTCATTCATCGCGCGGCCCATCGCCATGATGAGCGCCACTACCGCGTCAATCTTGTTTTCCGGCTTTTCCTTGGTCGGGTGCCGCAGGCCCGAGAACTTCGATTCGCGCATGACCACGTTACTCACCATCCATGCGACGGCCGGATTCGCATCGTGGTGAAGGTTCCCAGTGAGCACGAGGTTCTCGATCGAGACGATCGGCAGCGTGAACCGGCTCGACGTCTGAGGGACCTCCACCATGAGCAACCCGTCATCTTCAGCCAGGCGCGCTGCAAAATAGGCAGCGAACTTCGGGTCATATAGGACCTCGCGCACCTCGTGGCGATCGCGCAGCGCAATGAGCTCGGCTCGAATATGCAGAAAATCAGTAGCGTTGCCGGCCGACACATCCAGGTGCCCCGAATGCGCCCAGGTGTAGAAGTGGCGGTTCTCCGGTGCATTGACCTGATCCTCATTGTGATAGAGCCGAAAGAATGCGTAGTAATCGTTCTCGCGGCGGAACACCACCGAGACGGCGGCAATGTCCTTTTTCTCGGCAAGGTCCAGGGCCACCCAGCAGGGCTCGCCCGCAAAGTCCTCAATACGCAGTTCAGCGTCACCGCAGGCCTTCCAGTCGTCCACCGCGATCCACTTGGACCCACCGCGCAGCCAGATATTCAGCCGCTTGGTCTGAAAGTTCGGCAGTTCGCTCAGCAGCCGCTGCGCGCGCTGTGCAGACGTCTGCAAACCCTCCAGGTAGACTGATACCCCCAGGTTCGGATTGGCCTTCTCCCACTCCAGCGGATCTGTCCAGCGTTCCGGATGATCGACGGTGTAGATGACCGCAAGGATCGAATCGTCCTCAAGCACGCCCTCCAGAACCTTTTCCGCGTACTCGTGCTGACTGTAGCCAAAGCCGCTCAAGTTCTCGCCGGCCGTGGTGATCTCCCAGATCATCGGCTGCCGACGCGCGCCGAGACCCGTTTTGATCACGTCGTACAGCTCGCGTGTCGGATGCGCATGGACCTCATCAAGCAGCGCCGCGTGCGGGTTCAGTCCGTCCAGCGTCTTGCTGTCGCGGCCCAGCGGTCGAAAGACATCGGCGCGCCCGGGGATCGGAATGTACAGTTCGTTCACCCGCTCGCCGACATGCCGGCGCAGCAGCGGCGAGGACTGAACCATGCGCACCGCTTCGCCGAACAGGATCTTCGCCTGGTCCATCTTCGTGGCTGCGGCGTAGACCTCGGCACCGCCCTCGCCATCGAACAGAAACAGGTAGATGCCGACACCGGCCAGCAGCGTGGTCTTGCCATTCTTGCGGGGGACCTCCAGCCACACCTCCCGAAAGCGCCGCGTGCCATCGTTGCGCATCCAGCCAAAGGCCACCGCCACCCAGAACTGCTGCCACGGCGAGAGCTCGAACTGCTGGCCAGCCCACTCGCCCTTCGAATGGCGCAGGAACAGGAACGATTCGAGCGCATGCTGCGCGAGCGCCTCTGAAAACCACAAGCCGCGCGCCGGCCCCGTCTCCAAGTCGCGATAGTGGCGCTCGACGGCAAGCCGCGTCCAACGCGACACGGGAACGTCGCCGGCGAGAACCGCGCGACCGTAGACATCCCAATCGAACGACTGGACCACTTCGCGCACCGCACTCACTGGACCGCTCGCATGACGTGAGGCTTGCCGGCCTGATGCTTTGCGACCGGGTCCTCAAAGAGGGTCCCCTGCGTCGGGGCCTGGCGCTCTTCCACGGCTTTCGCAAAGGACGGGATCGTGAGCGCCGCCTCGGGCAGCCACTGCAGCAGTTCCTTCTTCAGGGTCCGCGACACGTAAAACAACTGGTGCGGTTGGGCGTAGCCGTTTGGCGTCTCCACCATATAGCCGTCGTTCTCAGCGATCAGCGCGGAGAGCGCCTCTTCGGCCTCTACCCAGCGCACAAACGTACGACAGATGACAGTGAGCAGCAACGCATCCGTGCGATGCACCAGACCGTATTCCAGAAGCGCCTGGCCGATGTAGTTCCAGACCTTTTTCTCTTTCGAGGAGAGCTTCGCTGGAGGCGCGGGGACCTCGGCCGGAACTGCTTGTGCCGGCGCGCCAGGCACACCTTTCCCGCTCTCGCCCACCTGAATCGACGAGAGCATCTGAAGATGACCTGACATCACTGCACTGGGAGGGCAAATTCAACCCCCCCCCTATTCGAAAATTTAACCTGCGCAAAAGAAGGCGGGGCGACCGGTACGCAAGCCAGGATTCCCCAGACTTTCGACCCCCCCTACCGTCGTTTTCTCGCAACAACACGCAAAACGTTGCTGATCCGCAACGCTAGCGGCCCCGCGCGGCCACCCAGGGCCGTCCACGACCCCGAGCTGCCTCGCCTTGCGTCTTCACGCGGTGGCAGGCATCGCAGATGGTCTGCAGGTTCGATGGATCGTCAGTACCACCGGCCGACTTGGGGATGCGATGGTCCACTGTGCGGCCTGGGCTCACGCGTCCTGCCGCCTGGCAGACCTGGCACAGATACATGTCGCGTTCGAGGATCCGTATGCGGAGCCTGTCCCAGTCCGATCCGTACCCGCGCTCGTGTCGGGTTCCTCGACGCTCGTCACTGAACTTGCCCTCAACTGGTTTGTGCTTGTCGCACCAGCCCGAGCCGTCATACACCAGCGCCGGGCAGGCCGAATGAGCGCAAGGCTTGGGAGACTGCCGGGACACTCAGAGGCGGCCGGTGGCCTTCAAGGCAACGAGCGTTGCCGCAACACCAAACACGAAGGCCACTAGGCCCGTCGATATGAGGTAACTCATGACCAATTCTCCAATGAAAAAGGCCCGGTGATTGTGGTCACCAGGCCTTGGCCGATCGCGTTGTAGTCGCGACTTCCTGCGGAATATGCCAGATACTACGCGTTCCGGTATACCTCGCGTAATTCTAAATGTTACTGTGCTGGGCACCAGCCAGCCATTCGGCGATGCGCTGGTCAGCCTGGCACAGTCGCCGGTGGAGCGTACCCCGCACCACGCCCAGTCGTCGCGCCACTTCGTCCAGCGTGCCCGAGCGCGCACCATGCCACGCACCCACCGCCCGGCGCAGCTCCATCGGCAGCGCTTGGACCGCTTGGTTGGTCCGCGAACACTCGATGTTATCCACCGGAATCTCGCACCCGTACGATCGGTCCCCATCGTGCACCCGCCGACCGGCCGCCAGGTCGACCATATACGCCAGCCACGAGGCCGAGCCGCCGCCGCCCGATGCGGACCTGTCACACCAGATCGCCCAGCGGTCCAACCGCGCTTGAATCTCTGGAATGCGCCGCGGCCCGTTCATGGTCGCTCCGCCGAGACCTGGCCGAAAATGGGTTGCCGCATGCCTATGTCCTCCAGAATCTGTGAATAACGTTCGCCAAAGGCCCCCCCTACCCCCCAGCGCCAAAAGACGTCGGAGAACAGAGAGAACCGACCGTTCGCCCGGCACTGCCGGATCCACACTTCACGCGTACCGCGCCCCCCGGGCCTGTGGATGCGGCCAGCCCGCCGGATTGTTCGGGGAGTTGCACCCCTAGTCGCAGCTCACGGCTGAGACGGTACCGGTACCGGAATATCAAGAGCTCCCGGGTGCGCTCTGTGTTTCTTGCCCTGTCAGCCCATGCAGGCTCAGTTGCGTGTCAATGCGCGGGGCCCACGCCAGGCGCCTCTACACGCGCACGCCCCAGTCCGCCAGAATCCGAGCACGCTGTGCATCGTCGAGGCTTGCAGCCGCGTACACGCGCGCCTTGAATGCCGGTGCCACCTCATCAACGCCTTGTTCCAATCCCAGGGCCCTGCCCTTATCGACAATCCCCGACCAAGTGCATGGCCACGGCCTTTCAATGTCAGGTTCGTGCTGCCGCATACCTGGTCGCGCGGACGCCTGGCGAGGCGCGAATACCTCACCCAGCTCATCCTCCCAACGCTCACCGTTGAGCCAGGTCGCGGGGTGCGGAATGTGATTGCGCG
This sequence comes from Castellaniella sp. UC4447_H14, assembly GCF_052978285.1. NCBI lineage: Bacteria > Pseudomonadati > Pseudomonadota > Betaproteobacteria > Burkholderiales > Alcaligenaceae > Castellaniella > Castellaniella sp. UC4447_H14. The sequence goes on from NZ_CM129666.1 coordinate 1,400,269, forward strand.
CCCTGCCCTCACGCCGCCAGCGCGCAACGTGCGCCGGTAGTGCCGCCAGGGCCGCAGCCTTGTTGGCGGTCGTCAGCTTGTCCCAGGCCCGCCTGGCGTCCTTCTTGGCCTCGCGTTTGGGCCACGCAGCCCAGAAGTCCTCGAACGATGGCCCGACTGCGCGGGCGCGCTCGATCGCCTGCTGCGCGGCATCCTGAGCTGACGCCGTCAGCTCATCGAATAGCGTGTGCATAAATCACCTTTTTTAGGCAAAAAGAAACCCGCGCGGTGCCAGAAGGCACAGCGACAGATCACACGAATGAAGAGACCCCGTCAGCCGATCAAGGCGGCCGGTGGCGATCGACCGCAATGCGTGCGGTCAGGGACTGGGAAGTTCGGGGCGGCTCGGTCATGTCGAGCGCCACAGTTGAGATATCGATGTTGTGAGGCCAGGCCGCATCGGCAACGCATAGCGCGCGACCGGACGCCGGGCCCAGGACACGCTCGCCGATTCCGTGACGATCACGCGCCCAGACGCCACCAGGCGCTCCATCGTCCACCAGAGCGCGCGAATATGGATCTGCTCAGCAAGCGCGAGCTCACGCATGGTGGTCGGCCCATCTTGAGCGAGCCTGGCCAGCACAGCAGCCGATATGTCGCCCAGCGGCCTGGCCATTGTCAGCGCCCTTTGGGTGACAACAGCGCCGCGCATACAGCCCGCAGGCGGTTGACGGCGGCCTGGTGCTCGCCCAGCTCACGATCGATGCGTCGCAGCTCGTTCGTCGTGACCACCCGATCCGTAACCGCGGCACTCACGGCGGACAGGTACTCGCCGAACTCTTTCGTCGCCTGCGCAATCGCCAGCTCCAGCGACACGGCGGACTTGTCGTTATCCTGCTGCGTGCAGACATGGCCGAGGTCCTGAGCGAGCCCGACGAGCATCCGGTAGTCACCAGTAGCCTGCATGACGGTGCGGGCCTGCGGCACCGTGAGTTGATTGGCATCGTCCGTCAGACTGACTTTGTGCGCCAACACTGACCCGTTGATGCCTACGATGGGGCCCAGAGCGTGCGCCCCGCCGTTCCACTGGCTGATCGTCTGGAACGCGGCGACCTCGTATGCGTATGCGCCCAGGACACTCATGACGACACCACCTGGCACAGTTGCATGAAGCGCTCGGAGAATTCTGCGTTCCCGATGCCCCCTTCAATTTGTACGATCGCAATTCGCTCCATACCTTCGGCCCTGTTCTTGGGGTCGATGTGCCGGCTGGCCCAGCGAACGATGGTTGCTCGACTGCCGCTAGGCAGCCGGAGGCGGGAACCGGATCGAATAAAAGGGCTGGCTGTTGTCATTGGTACCTCGAAGTTGACATGGCGCCCAGGCGTGCGCCGGGCAATGATGGAGACATGCACCAGGACAAAATCGGCACACGCGGGAAACACGAATGGAAACGCGCCACGCCATCGGCGAGACTGCGGAAATGGATACGACACTGAAAGAACAGATCGCGAGGCTGCTTGCACAGGCCCGGGACATCACCCAGGAGACGCTGGGCAGCACACCGGCCACAGTGGTAGCTGAGGTTTTCCGTGCACTGCATCTTGATGCGGGCATGCCGCCCGAGACAGAGGATGGCGTCGATCATGATCCGCCACATGCAGTGCACTGAAACTGAGCCCAGCGGAGCAGAACGACGATGCATGGGTCAGGCATGGGAGACCTCATCGCGCGAAGGTGTAGGCCGCCGCAGCACCGACCAATCGACGTCGGCGCGCAAGTCTTCGCAACGAACACCGCCGTTTGTGGCCCGCTCGACGTCCATGCAGCGCAGCACCGGTATTGGTCGGCGACCCGAGATCCATTGGTGAACGGTCGGAGGCGTTACCTTTATGGCGCGTGCGAGGGCCGAGAGCCCGCCAAGCTGCTCACACGCATCGGAAATTCCCGACATGTATATTCCTGTTTATGTAAGGCTACGCCTAATGCTACAACATAGGAATTGCCTAATCAAGACGCGGCGTGGTTTATTAGGCAATGCTTAAAGGCAAAGAATTTGGGCAAGCCATAGATAAGGCCATCACCCTGAAGATCTCTTCAGGAGGCGCGCGCTCGAAAGCCGAAATTGCGCGCCACTTCGATGTGAGGCCGCCATCGCTCGTGGATTGGGTGAAAAAGGGTTCGATCGCGAAAGAACGGTTGCCTGCCCTCTGGGCATACTTTGCCGATGTAGTCGGCCCCCAACACTGGGGACTGACCGAGAACGAATGGCCGTCCGGGCTCTCCGCTCGGATGCGCAATGAGGATGCTCAGGCGGTACGAAATAGCGTGCACTGGTGGCCCTTCAGTAAATCTACGCCGGAGCGAGTCCATGCCCTCACCGCGCAGCAACGGCAAAAACTTGACGACATGATCGACGCCGTTCTGAAGGGCTTTGAGGCTGACAGAGATTGACGCGCTGAGCATTCTGAGGCGGCGACACGCTGAGAAACCCTGATTGAGAGCGCCGCCCTAGAGGATTACTTTACCGTGGAAGGTAACAAACCATTAACGACAGTGTAGGAATGTGAGAGAAATGAGCTACATCAACAAAAACCTGATGCCTGGTGAGCGGGTCACCTATTCGGCCAAAATCAGCGTCTGGAGCATGCTTCCGGAGATCATTGTGGGCGTGATCCTAAGCTTTGTCGTCGTCGGCTTGCTCATCTTACTGGCCCTCTTTGTGCGCTATATCTCAACCGAAATGGCTATCACGAACCAGAGGGTGATAGCAAAGAAGGGGTTCATCAGTCGGGACACCGTGGAGATCGATCTGAACCGAATCGAAAGCATCAGAGTGCAGCAGGGGCTACTTGGACGCATGTGCGACTTCGGGGCTATTGTGCTTGCCGGCGCCGGCAATCCCCAGGCACCGTTCAAGGGGATCTCTAAGCCGATGGAGTTCCGGCGAGCCTTCGATGCGGCTCGGAGAGGCGGCAGCAGCCAGGTTTCTCAGCACGAAGAAATGCTGGTGCAGTCGTAAGGCCAGGAACTTCTGACCCTCGCTTGCCGAGGGATCTCGGTTGTGGGGAAAGGGATATATACGATGACGCCTGCAGATTTGCGAAGCCATAAGAACGCTGCCAAGAGGCTTGCTGTGCGGCCGGTTTTCAAGGGACTAAAGCGCGGAAAACTGCCTAAGCCTTTCCATAGAATGGGAGGGTCCCGTCTCTATGCTACAGATCTCATCGACTTGTCCGAAACGCATTGCGTAGTATTCATGTACCGAGACGGCGAAATCCTCAGTGATTCCGCCTTTTTCGGCCACCTTATGTGCAACCTCCGCGGAGGATCCCTGTATCCGTTGTTCGAGTTCCATTGGCACCCAAGCCATAAGGGATTTCACGCGAAGATGCCATGCAGGACCGAGCTAGACTACACTGACAGGATGCTCCCCGGGGCCCCCGAGCTGCAAATCAGCACACGCCGGGACTTAGACCCTCGGACCGAAGATGGCCGAGACGCGTTGATCGATGAGTTTTGCAAGGCCTGTGGGATTTCTATAGCCGACCCGAACGACACAGTAACCATCCCGCTATGGAAGTGACAGCGAATCTCAAGCACGCCATATGTGCACTTTTCGAGGTACACCAGGACGAAGCTGGTGTGCAACGCATAGTCACGCCCCTGGAGTACAGCGGCAGTGGAGATCGGGTGGTGGTGCGGGTTCGCCCTATGAGTGGCGGGTATCAGGTCGATGAGAACGGCGAAGCATCGCTTTACGCCAGCATGGCAGAAGGCGACCCTACCGCAGAGAGCGTGTTGCGCTGGGCTCAGGACCTCGAGGGTCAGTCTCCCGTCCGCCTGAGTGAAGACGAAACGCTTATGGCTTTCGCGCACGACGAGCGTTTGATTGCCCCTTGCATATTTCGGGTTGCGGAGTCGGCCCAACAACTCTTTGCCCTCGCGACCTCTCGGCCCGCGCGGCGCGTGAGCGACTTCAAAGAACAGGTGACCAAAGCTGTGGAGTCTGCTGCTGCAGCCGCCGGGTTTACCTATGAATCCGATGTCTCACTGGGGATCTCTGGGGATTTCGTTGCCGATCACGTAATCTCATCCCCCGATGCACCTCTTATTATCATCGCTGCTAGCGGGATTCAGCGCCTCTTAGAAGCCGAGATCATCCACATGCAATACCGCGCCGAGAAGATTCCAGCCACAGTTATAGCAGCCGTCGAGAGCCAGAAGTCGGTGGGCACCAAACAATTCGAACGTGCCAACTACTACACCGGGAAGACCGTGGCTTTCAGCGCTTCCGATTTTGGATCTTTGATAAAGTCCTACCTTCACTAGAACCCAGATCGGCCTGGCAGGCCGCCGGAGCAGGTGGATCCAGGTGGTCCGCCCCACTGTAGGCGGCGCCGCCACCTATTTGCGCCCTACTTCTTCGCTTCGAGGGCTAGCCGGAGCGCGCTACCTCTTCATCACCACCAGCTCTCGCAACTTGGAGATTTCGCGGCGCAGGTCCTCGAACTCTTCCCGAATGTATTCCCGCAGCTCGCTGATTTCCGATTCGTCGGTCTTATCCAAAGACCGCACGACACGTTCCACTAACTCCGTATTGACAGATCGGCCGCGCTTGGTGGCTTCCTCCTTCAAGCGCTCACGCACGCCAGGCGGAAACCTGTAGGTCCCCTTGTCCGCCCATTTCGGGACGATCGCGGTCTCTCGTTTCATGGCAGCGAGAATACTATTGCAGTCGCGGAGAATGCTGGCACCGTGCCAGCAATGGCCTCTATTCGCCTGTTTGCTTACGGCGACCTGATGATGTAATGGCGTGACGTTCCGTCATGGTCGCCATGACCGGTGGGGTTTTCCCTCAGTGCGGCCGAAAACCCGCATCGGTATTACCGCTCGTGACCATGACGCCAATATCCATGCTGACGCACATGTTTTTACTGCGTTTACGTACAGTATTATGGGTGGAAAGATAGGTTCTGGAGCATCGCATGGAGTGCATCGAGATGGACGGGGACGTCGCACACAAACTGAGGCGGCAGGCGGAAATTCTGGAAAGCCGCCTTGAGCTGCTCCTGCTCAGTTGGGAAGAAATCGTGCGCGAGATGAGTGGCTCTCAATGCACGGACATCATTGAGAGCTTGCGCGACGCGGCGCTTCAGCATCGTCTGGATCTACAGAACGGCATAAGGCCCGGCCAAACGGAATTAAATTAGGCTACGCCTATTGACATGACATAAGGCTGTGCCTAATAATGTCTCCCAACAACACGGGAGACAGCAATGCAACCCATCAATCCTCGCTTTTTGCTTGCCCGGCGCCGCGCAGCCCGCTACGGCGTTGGCGTGGACGTACCTGCCTACGTACGCCGTCGCCTGGAGAGCGGCACGCGGATCGGCATCCCGCGCGAGTCCACAAAACCAATCCGGATTTTGCCGCCCGTTCAGTTGGCGGAGGAATTCCCCTTCCATCGCTGGGGGTGGCCGCTCACGCTCATCGGGCTCGCGGGCGTCGCTGGCCTTCTGCTCGCCGGGTACTGAAATGGAGCCGGACATCAATACCTGGGTGTACGACATCCTGATTGCAATCGCGCTGCTTGTGATCTTCGGCTGCGCAGCGCTGATCGCCGTGGCCTTCTTTCTCGGATGCTGACATGGTCGAAACAGCACCGGACCGTGTCGAGCTGGAACGCGCGCTGCGCGAAGCTGGCTGTCGTATCGATCTCGATACGGCGCTGGCAAGCCCGGCCCTCGCTCGCTGTCTGGAGCTGACCGTCGACGCCATGCGTCGCCAGGCCAACCCAACCCCCGCCCTGCCATCATCCGCCGCCCTGGCACCTTGGGCAGCACGCCTCCGGCGCCTGGTCGGGGATCTCGACCATCAGGCCCTGCGGGCCGGTACCAACAATCCATGAACGCCATGATCAATCGACGCACCGCCAAGCGCCAGGTCGCGGCGAGCCGCGCGCTGCTGCAGCTCATCCGCTCACACAACATCGATATCAGCAGTGCAGACGTCTGCACGCGGCTGGTCGACTCCGTCGAGCGTCTGCAGCGCAGCACGGACTCGCTCGCGCGCGAAACCTACCAACCCCAGGAAACCCAATCGTGACCACATCCGCGCCGCGTCCATCAAAGGCCGCCCTCAAATCGTCGCTGGAGCAGTTCATCGCCAGTGAGGATCTGGCAGGCGCCCTTCCCTCATCACAGAGCTACCAGGTCGGTGGCCATCACTACACCGACATGGGCATCCAGCCCTGGGACGCCATGCGGGCCTGGATGAGCCCCGAAGAATTCCAGGGCTACCTGCGCGGCAATGCCATCAAGTACATCGCCCGGTTTCGGGTCAAGGGTGGCATCGAGGATCTGCGCAAAGCGATGCATTACCTCGAAACGCTGGTCGCCGAACTGGAGCGTCCCAATCCCATGCCCACCCCACAGAATCCCAACCCACAGGAGTAACCCTGTCATGCAAGCACTGCAACTTCCCCCGCTCGCCGACGGCGAGACCTACATCGGCGCCATCGGCGACCAGCAGGGCAACCTGCACCACGTCATCCAGCTGGCCGCCGACAACGACGACGCGCCCTGGAAGGACCAAATGGCCTGGGCCAAGAGCCAGGGCGGCGACCTGCCGACCCGCGTCGAGCTGGGCCTGATCTGGGAGCACAACCGCGATCAGATGAAGAAGGACTTCTACTGGACCAATGAGGTCCACCACACGGAATCCAGCTACGCCTGGTGCCAGGACTTCCTCAACGGCTACCAGTACTTCAGCCGCAAGGTCAATCGGCTTCGCGCCGTGGCCGTCCGCAGATTGCCCATTTAGTCCTTCATCCATTTGACCCTTACGACTTGAGGCAACCATGACCACAGTCACTCTCGAATCCATCCAGGCCGAACAGGCGCGCGTGAACGGTCTGATCGACGCCTACGTGCGCCAGCAGGCTCCAACATCCTACGGCATTCCGCAAGCCACGATTGAGCTTGCCGCCGGCGAGCAATACGCCGGCATCGTCCTGGATGACGACGGCCAGCCGTCGCATCACCTGATCCTGCTCGCCGGCGACGAAGAGGATCTGAACCATGAAAACGCGCTGGCGTGGGCCAAGGGCGTAGGCGGGGATCTGCCCACGCGCCATGAGCAGTCGCTGCTGTTTGCCAACCTGCGCGGGTTTCAGCCGGCCGCGTACTGGTCAGCCGAAACGCACGCGAAGGAGTCCAGCTACGCCTGGTCCCAGAGCTTCAGCCACGGCAGCCAGACCTACTTCCGCAAGAACCTTCGGCTTCGCGCCGTGGCCGTCCGCAGATTGGTCATTGAGTAATTTAGCCATTTGATCAGCATGGCCATCCATACCCGACTGCCCATTTATAGGGCCGCCTACGAGCTGCTCGACGTAGTCACCGACCTGGTGCGCAACATGCGGCGTGACTTCAAGCGCTCAATCGGCGGCAAGATCGCCGACGAGTGTATCGAGATCACGATCCTGGTGTTTCGCGCCAACGTCGCGCAGGACAAAGGTCCGCACCTGGTCGCGCTCATCGAGCGCCTGCAGGTGATCGAACTGATGCTCAGGCTTGCCCAGGACAAGCGTCTGATCGCGCGCAGCGGCTACGCAGCCGCAATCGAGCTCACGACCAGCATCGGCAAGCAGGCCAATGGATGGCGTCGCGCCGCAGTTCGCCCGCTTCATGGAGGCCAAGGCCCTCATGACTGAGCGACATTTCAATCTGGTCGTGCCGCTGCCCCACAAGGGCACCGATATGCGCACCGCAGGAACCTCCGGCAGCACGCCGGCACGGCCTGGCGCAGTTTCCTGGCTGAAAGCTCGGCCAGGCGACGTGGAAAGCACGATGGGTCCAGCTACGCCTGGTACCAGAACTTCAACAACGGCAACCAGAACTACAACCACAAGAACAATCGGCTTCGCGCCGTGGCCGTCCGCAGATTGGAGCGCATCTGCTGATCTCCCTTCGTTCGCGGATCTCGTGAACGCCTATTTCGACTGCCGGCGCACGAAGCGCCAGACGGCGAGCGCCTTGGCATTCGAAGAGCGCCTGGAGACAAACCTTCGGGATCTGTACGACGAGCTGGTGAGCGGGCAATACCGGCCCGGCCGTTCCGTCTGCTTCATCATCACGCATCCGCGCCCGCGGGAGGTGTGGGCTGCAGCCTTCCGCGATCGCATCGTGCATCACTTGCTTCACAACCGCATCGCGCCTCGCTTCTACGCTCGGTTCGTCGCCGACACCTGCGCCTGCATCCCCGGGCGCGGCACGCTGTACGCTGCGCAGCGCTTGGAGTCCAAGGTGCGCAGCATCACGCAGAACTGGAGCCGGCCTGCGCACTATCTGCAGTGTGACCTGGCCAACTTCTTCGTCGCGATCGACAAACACATTCTGCGTGAGCTGCTCGCGCGCCGGATCCACGAGCCGTGGTGGATGCAATTGGCCGAGACCATCCTGTTTCACGACCCGCGCCTGAACTACGAACTGCGCGGCGACCCGCGTCTGCTGGATCTGGTGCCGCCGCACAAGCGGCTGGGCAATCATCCAGCCCACCTGGGGCTGCCCATCGGCAACCTGTCCTCGCAGTTCTTCGCAAATGTGTACCTGGATGTGCTGGACCAGTTCGTCAAGCACGGCCTGCGCTGCCGGCACTACATCCGCTACGTGGATGATTTCGTGCTGCTGCACGAGTCCGCCCAGTGGCTCACCGACGCTCACGTCCAGATCCAGGAACTGCTGGTGAGCCGCCTGGCCGCGCAGCTCAACCCGCGCAAGACAATCCGGCAGCCTGTCGCGCGCGGCATCGACTTCATTGGCCAGGTCGTGAAACCCTGGCATCGCACCCTGCGCCGGCGGACCTACAACCTCGCGATCGCGCGCATCCGCGAAACCGCATCCCGCGAGCTTTTCGAGACAGCGAACAGCTACTACGGGCTGCTGCGCCAGGCCACCCACAGCCACCACGACCGGGCCCGGCTTTCCAACGAGCTGCGCCGGCGCGGCCACTCCATCAAATCCGATCTCACCAAAACCTACAGGACGGCCCATGCCATCAGTCAATAAAGTCATCTTGGTCGGACACCTGGGCCGCAACCCCGAAGTCCGGTACAACGCGGACGGCGCTGCCATCTGCAATGTGTCGCTGGCCACCAGCAGCAGTTGGAAAGATCGCAACACCGGTGAACGCCGCGAAGAAACCGAATGGCATCGCGTGGTCTTCTACAACCGCTTGGCTGAGATCGCTGGCGAGTACCTCACCAAGGGCCGGCCGGTCTACATCGAGGGTCGCCTAAAGACTCGCAAATGGCAGGACAAACAAACCGGCCAAGACCGCTACAGCACTGAAGTCATCGCCGACCAGATGCAGATGCTGGGCAGCCGCGATGACGACGCCGGCCGCGCTGCGCCTGCGTCCTCTCAATCCCGCACCCCCACCCCATCCAAGGCTCCCGCGACCCTGGATGATGATTGCCCGTTCTAGGAGCCACCATGGACACTCCCGCCATCACGTCCGCCCTGCCCGTCGAGATCCCGCTCGACCGCATCGTCGCCTCGAAAACCAACCCGCGCAAAACCTTCCGCGAGGAAGGCCTGGCGGAGCTCGCCGAGAGCATCAAAAAGTACGGCATCATGCAGCCGATCCTGCTGCGCCCGGCACCAGACGCACCGCTCGACCCGGTACCGCTCTATGAGATCGTGGCCGGCGAGCGCCGCTACCGCGCCAGCAAGCTCGCTGGTCTCGTGACGATTCCGTCGACGGTCCGCGAGATCAGCGACATGGACGTCCTGGAGCTGCAGATCATCGAGAACCTGCAGCGCGAGGATCTGCACCCGCTTGAGGAGGCCGAGAGCTACGAAGCGCTGCTCGCCCAGCGCAAGGATGATCCGAACTACACGGTCGACCAGGTGGCGGCAAAACTGGGGAAATCGCGGGCCTACATCTACGCCCGCCTGAAGCTCTGCGCCCTGCGGCCAGCAGCACGGGAGGCCTTTTATGGTGGCACCCTGAACCCGTCCACCGCTCTGCTGCTCGCCCGCATCCCGGTGCCGGACCTGCAGGACAAGGCTCTGGCAGAGATCACCAATGGCAGTTGGCCAAACGAGGGTCAGCCAATGTCCTTCCGCGCAGCTGCCAGGCACATCCAGGACCACTACATGACGCGCCTGGACCAGGCGCCCTTTAGTCTCTCCGACGAAGCGCTGCTGCCCGACGCGGGCCCCTGCACGACGTGCCCCAAGCGCACGGGCGCCAACCCGGATATGTTCAGCGATGTAGGCAATGCAGACGTCTGCACGGACCCCGTGTGTTTCGCGGCCAAGAAGGAAGCATTCCGGGCCCGCGCGCGCCAGACTGCGCTTGATGCCGGAAAAAAGGTCATCAGTGGCAAGGCGGCGGAGAAGATCAAGCCCAGTCGCTACAGCGAAATGAAGGGCTACATCGACGTCAACGAAAGCCCGTGGTGGATGCAGAGCGACAAGAAGATCAAGAACGTCCTGAAAAAGGATATGCCCGAAACGGTGCTGATCGAAGATCCACACACGGGCGATTTGATCGAGGCTGTCCCAGAGGACGCCGCCCGGGAGGCGCTGAAGGCTGCTGGCGTCAAGATGAGCCGGTCCACATCGTCGTATAGCGCCGAGAATAGCGCCAAGGAGAAGAAGGCCAAAGCCGAGCGTGCCTACCGCCGGTCGCTGCTCACAGAGATCCACCACAATGCCCGCGCGCACCTTGGTGCCGGCGGCATCCTCACGATCGAGGAAATGCGCGAGATCGCGTACAAGATGTACCGCGACATTGGCCACGACCTCCGCTCTACGATTGCAGCACTGTGGGCGTGGCCGGCACAGGATCTGGAGGCGGTCGAGCACCTGGTGCATCAGCAGGATGTCTCCGAACTCGCCCTGCTCATGTTGATGTGCATCCGAGCGCCGGACACATACTGCGGATCCTGGGGGACCGATCTGGACACCCCCGACGAGCTGCTCGCGGCCTGCGCGCAGTATGGCGTGGATCCCAAGGCCGTCAAGGCTCGCACCCAGGCGCCGACCGTCAGGCCCAGGACGCCCAAGAAGGCTGCAGCCGACCAGGCCGAACCGACAACCAACGGCCTGCCGAAAGAGCCTGACATCAACGCCATAGCTGCCTGAGGCCCACATGCTCGAAATCGATACCACCCCGTATCCGACGCGGCGCAAAGTCGGCAGCAAGTACGACGAAGTTTTCGCCGCGCTGCTGCCCGGCCAGTGCGTGAAGTGCGACTCGGCCAAGACCAACAGCATCTCGCAGGCTCTGCGCAAGTGGCTGGAGGCGCATGGGAAGACCGGCTATCGCGTGCGGCACATCGTCAAATGCGACGACGGCGCGGGACGCGTGTGGCTGTTGCGCGAGCCCCTGAAGATGGCCGACGTGCCGCGCCGGAAAATCACGAAACTGGGGATCGCATCATGACCGCCGAGACCGACGCCGCCCGCGCGATGAAGGGCGCGAACCCGTTGATCTGGGCTATCGGGTTCCGGAGGATCGGAGGGTAAGATGACAGTTCGCTACGTCACGATCCGCCGCTTTGCTGAGATGTCCGGATACTCCGAAGATGCCATCCGCACCAAGATTCGTGACGAGGTCTGGCGGGAGAGCCTCGAATGGATCAAGGCACCTGACGGCCGCATTCTGATTGACACGGAAGGATATGACTCATGGGTAGGGACGGAAGGGGCGTTGCCGCCGCCTCGGAAAGCAGCATCCAGATCACGTTCCAGTACAAGGGCCGGCGCTGCCGCGAGAAAATTCGGCTCAAGCCCACCCCCGCTAACCTGAAACGCGCCGAGCGCCACCGGGCGGCCGTTTTGGTCGCGATCGAAGCTGGCACCTTCGACTACGCGGCCACGTTTCCTGACAGCGCGAATGCTGCGAGATTCGCAGATCTGCCCGGCCAGATCCTCAGTGTAGAGAAGTACCTGACCGACTGGTTGCGCGATCAGAAGAAGTATCTCAAAGCGTCAACCCATGACGGGTATCGAAAAATCGTTGATTACCAGTTGATTCCACGCCTGGGGCAACTGAAGCTCACGGACGTCAAGCGCCGCGATATCCGCGAATGGCTGGACGAACTGACGGCGACGAATAAGCGCCTGGCCAACATCCAAAGCGTGTTGCGCAAAGCCCTTTCAGACGCGATGGACGACGAGCTGATCGAGGACAACCCACTGGCGAGGTGGACATACCGCAAAAAGCAGCCACCGCGCGGTCGCGACGTCGTGGATCCGTTCACACCGGAAGAACAGCAGGCGATTATTGGCAAATGCTTGCCGACCATGGCCAACCAGGTGCGATTCTCGCTGTGGACCGGCCTGCGCACCAGCGAACTGATCGCGCTCACCTGGGACGACATTGACTTTCGGCGCGGCGTCATCATCGTGGATAAAGCCCTGACGCAAGCAGCCAAGGGTGAAGTCGAGGACACCAAGACCCGCGCCGGCCGCCGTGAAGTCAAGCTATTAGGCCCCGCGCGTGCTGCGCTGGTAGCACAGAAAACACACACGTACATGAAGGGTGGGCCAGTTTTCCTGCACCCGGTGAAGGCCACGCAATGGACCGGCGACCAGGAGATAAGGAAGTACTGGGTCCCCCTGCTACGCCAGGCGCAGGTCCGGTATCGGCGCCCCTATCAAACCCGGCACACCTATGCATCCATGATGCTGTCCGCCGGCGAGCACCCTATGTGGGTCGCCAAACAGATGGGGCATAGCGACTGGGCCATGATTATTCGCGTCTATGGGAAGTGGATGCCGGCCGCAGATGAAAAAGCCGGCAGTCGAGCCGAAGAGGCGTTCCGTGCTGCCGGCTGAGCGTGTCATTTATCGTGTCATTACGGAGCCAAAACAGCCCCAAACAACCCCAAAATAATGACACTGTAAAATTACAACATATTGATTTTATTGAGAAAACTGGTGGAGCCGGGGGGAATTGAACCCCCGTCCGCAAGCCCTCTGCAAGTAGCTCTACATACTTAGTCGGCCTACTTTAAGTTTTAACCTTGGATCATGCCGGACGACAGGCCCTTCCTTGGCGATTCACTTTGGTTTAAGACCCGACCCAGTGACCTGATCGAACCCGATTCCCTGTAGATGACGCTGCTGTAGGTTTTACCCCACCCGACCCAGGGACCAGTCGGTGCAGCGGCTCACCGCCTAAGCGGCCAGAGCGAAACGCTCGTCGTTGGCGTTTGTAGTTTTCCAGTGGATTTACGAGCGAACTGGGGCTCGGTATGCACTATCCTGTTTTGCGACCCACGTCGAAGCCAAGTCGGCCCCATGACCATCATTTTACCTGCAATTTCCGGATAGTGGAATGCCGGCATCCCGCCTGCGGGTTTGCACCGGGACAGTCGCAACCACAAGCCCACGTCCCCCACAGGACGATCACCCTGCCGACTTGCCGGAACTCGACGAGCTCAGGCTCGACAACTGCTGGGTCAGGTAGGAGCTCAGCGAATTCATCTGCGCCACCATGGAATCCAGCGCCGTGAATTGCTGGCGATAGTTGTCCATGTCCGCCGTGATCCGGTTCGAGGTCTCCGTGTACTGCGACTGCAGGTCCTTCAACGTCTGGTTCAACCCGTCCTCGGCGTTCGAGAACAGGCCGCCGGTCTCCAGCATGTTGGTGGTCAGCGTCTGTACGGCACTCCCCACGCCGGCCGGACCACCCAGCACGTTCTGCACGTCCGTGGGATCCTTCGCCAGCGCTTGCGTCAGGGCAGTCGTGTCCAAGGACAGCTTGCCAGTCGTCGGGTCCGAACTGACGCCCAACTGGAACAGCGAACCGAGGGTGCCGCCCGGCAAGACGGTATCCAGGGCGTTCTGCGTCTGGCCTTCGACCTCCAGGGCGAGTGAATCGCCGGTCAGCACGCTGCCGGAATTCGACGTCGTATCGTAGGCTGTCAGCGACTGGACGGTGGACTGGAGGGTGTTGTACGCCGTGACGAAGCCCTGCACCGCCTGCGTGACGCGGGTGTTGTCCTGGGTGACGGCCAGCGTGGCGGGCGTGGAATCGACGGCGTTCAGCGTCAGCGTGACGCCGGCAATGGCGTCCTGGACGGTATTGCTCTGGCTGGTGACCGCAATGCCGTCGATATGCAGTTGCGCGTCCACGGCGGGATCCTCCGTGACGTTGGATGTGGAACCCTGCGTGAAGCCCAGAAGGCCCTGGATGCTGCCATTGTCGCTGCTGATGCTCTTGACGGCGCCCTGGTCACCCGGGTTGTTGGCAATCAGCAGCAGGTGATAAGGCGAGGACGACCCGTCGTTGACCAGGGTCGCGGACACGCCCAAGCTCGAATCCTGGTTGATGGCGCTGACCAGACCGTTCAGCGACGTATTCTTGCCCGTCAGGTCCAGGGTATGAACTGAACCGTCTCCGAGGGTGAGCGTGATCGTGCCCCCGGTCCCGTTGGCGGCTGTTGCGCTGGCCTGCGCCGTCGTGACGAGCGTCTGCGGCTTGGCAAGCTGGTCAACCGTGACGTTGTATTGCCCGGCTACGGCGCCCGATCCGGCCGTGGCGCTGAAGGCGGACCCGGTGGTGGTCGCTTGCAGCGCATTGAAGGTTCCAGCCGTGGTCAGCGTCTCCGCCGCCGTCTGCAGGGCGGTGGCGGCGCTCTGGACCTGGCCATAGGCCGACAATGTCGCGTTGGTGATATCCTCCTGCGACTGGATGGGCTGCAGAGCCGCTTGCTCGCTGGTCTGCAATTGCGTCATCAGGGTGTCCAGCGGCAGGCCGGAACCCACCCCCAGGGATGAAAACTGAGAGGTGTCGGTCGAACCAACGGGTGAAACGGATGTGGCCATGTCGGGGCTCCGGGCGGGGGGGCCGGTGACAGTACCGGCCGATCGTTTGACTGGATGTGTCATTATGCGTCCGGTTCCATCGCCCGCGCGAAAGGTTTCTGTCAATCTTTGCAGACTGTGTGTAATCGCCGTAACTCTTTGAGTCCATTCAGGAAATTGACAGCATCAGTTTTCGTTGCGAGCGCGTCGGGCGTACGATGGGAGCCGGACGGACATTCGACCAACGAACAAGGATCCCACTCATGGATATGCTGCTTACAGCCAAGGATGGCCACCGATTCACGGCATGGATCACGGGCCCGGAAGACGCCGCCTGCGGGGTTGTCGTGCTGCCCGAGATCTTCGGCATCAATGCCCACATCCGGAAGATGGCGGAACACTTCGCGGACCACGGCTATCGGGCCATCTGCCCATCCCTTTTCGACCGAGCGCCCAATGTGGAAGCCGGGGTGCAACTGGACTACGATTTGCCGGGCCGGCATCGCGGCATGGCCCTGCGCAAGGGCATTACAGACGAGGACGCCCTGCTCGACATCGAGGCTGCGGCCGCGGCCATGGCGCCACAGGACCGGTGCATGGTAACGGGATACTGCTGGGGCGGCTATCTGACCTGGCGCACTGCGTGCATGAGCGACCGCTTCAGCGCGGCCTCATGCTGGTACGGCGGCGGTATCGTCAACCACCGGGAGGACAAGCCGCGTATTCCCGTCCAGATGCACTTCGGCGAAGAAGACCAGCACATCAGCCGGGAAGACGTGGAGGCCATCAAGTCGGCACATCCCGAGCTCCCGATCTACACCTACGCGGGCGCCGGGCACGCATTCGGGCGGGAAGGCAATTCCGCCTACCACGCCGGTGCCGCGAAATTGGCCTGGGAGCGGACGCTGGCGTTCTTCGACCGCCATCGCTGAAGACGCGGTATGCAACCGCAACAAACGTGAACAGTTGTTCCACACCCCGGGAAAGCGCCCCTGCAGGTAGCGTTTGGATGCGTCTGTCCATGGGAAACTCACAATCTCCAGCCGGGATCGGAGACAATGGCCTCAACGACATTCACATCATCCACAGGAACCGCCATGAAAAAAGCAATGCTCGCAGCGGCGCTGGTCATTGGCGCCATGGCCGCAGGGCCGGTGGCGCAGGCCGGAGGTGTCAACCTCGGGATCTCCATCGGTGTGCCCGGTGTGGTCTGGGGGGGGCCCGCCTACTACCCGCCGCCACCGCCGCCGCGCTATTACTACACCCGGCCACCCGTCGTGGTGGTGCCTGAACCCGTCTACGTGCCGGGACCCGCCTACTACGGCGGCTGGCGCGGCCGCGGCCATTGGGACCACCGCGGGGGCCCGCGATGGAACGGGCACCGGGGTGATCGCGGCCACTGGCGCCGCTAGATCGGCGCAGCGCGCGCCGCACGACTTGTGAAAGACAGCGCCCCAGGGACCGGATACAGATCCGGTTCCTGGGGCGTTTTTCGTCAGGCCCGCGTAGCGAGCCCGTTGCGCTACTTACTGTGCCAGCACCCCATCGCGGTAATCGCGCAGTGCCTGCTCGATTTGCTCCTGGGTGTTCATGACGAACGGACCGTATTGCGCGATCGGCTCATGCAACGGCTTGCCCGCCAGCAGCAGCACTCGCACAGCGGCATCGGGAGTGGCCGCTACGCGAACCGTTTCGCCCTGTTCCGCGAGCCAGACCACGTTGCCCGATTCGACCCGGCGATCGCCGGCCAGAAGTCGACCCTCGAACACATAGAGCAAGGCACTATGCGTGGCGGGCACCGGCAGATCCACCGATTGCCCGGCCATCACGCACACGTCGGCGATCACGGGCTGCGTCTGGCGTTCTCCCTGCTCGGCACCCTTCAGGGGGCAAGTCGCCCACGGAATCGTGCCGGAAATCAGCTTGATGAATCCGCCTTCCGGCAGTTCCGCCACCCGGATTTCCGACGCCGGAATATCGCGATAATGCGCGGGCTGCATCTTTTCGCCCGCCGGCAGATTGAGCCAGATCTGGAAACCCCGGAGAAGCCCGTTTTCCTGCTGGGGCATTTCCTCGTGGATGATGCCGCGCCCCGCCGTCATCCACTGGACGCCGCCCGCCCTCAGATCGCCTTCGTTGCCCAGATGGTCGCGATGGCGCATATGGCCATCGACGATGTAGGTGATGGTCTCGAAGCCGCGATGCGGGTGCGCGGGAAAGCCGGCGATGTAATCCTGGGGATCGTCGGAAGAAAATGCATCCAGCATCAGGAAGGGATCCATGCGGACCTGGTGCTGATACCCCAGGGCGCGCAAGAGGCGCACGCCCGCCCCATCCTGCGTCGCCTGTGCCGGCGTGATGCGCGTGACTGAACGTACTGTCATGATTGACTCCAAAACGTGGATAGGAGCATTATGAATCATATAAATAGATGATCAATGGCAAATTCCGGTGTTATTTGATCTAATGGATTGATATGGCGGACATCATTCCCATTTCTCAATGGCAGGCATTGCTCGCGGTGGTGGACCACGGCGGATACGCGCAGGCCGCCGAAGCCTTGGACAAGAGCCAGTCTTCGGTCAGTTATGCCATCCAGCGGCTGGAGGATCAATTAGGGCTGCGCGTCTTCCGGCAGCAGGGGCGCCGCGCCGTCCCCACCCCCGCAGGGCAGATCTTGCTGCAGCGGGCGCGCCTGCTGGTCGAACACGCCCAAGGCCTGGAATCGGCCGCGCGCCAGCTTGCCGCCGGCCGCGAGCCTCTGTTGCGCGTGGCGGTCGACGGATTGTTCCCGGACTGGTTGCTGTTGCAGGCGCTGAAGCGCTTTGGCGAAGGCTGTGCAACCACCCGCATCGAGGTCCAGGAAACCGTGCTCAGCGGCACAGACGAGGCACTGCTGCGCCGCGAGGCCGATCTGGTCATCAGTCCGCGCATTCCACAGGGATTCAGCGGCGAGCCGCTGCTGCAGGTACGGTTCGTCGCGGTCGCCGCGCCGGAACACCCGTTGAGCGCGCTGGGCCGCCCACTGGAATGGGCCGATCTGCGCCAGCATCGCCAGCTCGTGGTTCGGGATTCAGGCAGTCAGCGGCAGGATGCCGGGTGGCTGGACGCCGACCAGCGGTGGACGTTCAGCCATCTCCCCGCCTCGATCCTGGCGGCGTGCTCCGGCCTGGGCTTCGCCTGGTATCCGGAGCTGCGCATCCGGACCGAACTGGCCGAGGGACGGCTCAAGCCGCTGCCGCTGGTCGAAGGCCGCCACCGCTACGCCATGCTGTACCGCATCTTTGCGCATCCGGAATTTCCGGGCATCGCATGCAAGGAACTGGCTGCCATCCTGCAGCAAATGTGCCGCGAGGTGAATCCGATGCCTTGCGGAGACGACTGACCTGACGACAGCGACCAAACGGACCGGGACGACCCGGCCCGCCCGCGGTGGGCCCGGTCATGGAGGGCAGGCTCAGAGCCCGACGTTGTCGTGCTCCAGCACACGCTCGGCGCGATAGCTGGAACGCACCAGCGCGCCGGAGACGACTTCGCGAAAGCCCTTTGCCAGCCCCATGGCGCGATAGGCGCGGAACTGCTCGGGGGTGACGAAGCGCTGCACCGGCAGGTGGTTCTGCGTCGGGCGCATGTACTGCCCCATCGTCAGAATGTCGACATTGTGCGCGCGGATGTCGTCCATGGCCCGCTCGATTTCCTCGTCCGTCTCGCCCAGCCCCAGCATCATGCTGGTCTTGGTCAGGGTCTGCGGCGCATACTCCTTCGCGTACTTCAACACGTCCAGCGTCTGCTGGTAGCCGGCACGCACGTCGCGCACCACGTGCGTGAGGCGCTCCACGGTCTCGATGTTCTGCGCAAACGTTACCAGGCCCGCATCGAGGACTTTGGCCACGCAGCCATGATTGCCCTGGAAGTCCGGCGTCAAGGCCTCGACCGCGGTGCCGGGCGAGCGTTCGTGAATGGCTCGGATACAGGCCGCATAGTGCCCCGCGCCGCCATCGAGCAGATCGTCGCGGTCCACTGACGTGAGCACCACGTATTTGAGCTGCATCAACACCACGGCGTCCGCCACGCTGGCCGGCTCGTTGTGGTCCAGCCAGCCGTGCGGATTGCCCGTACTGACGGCGCAGAACTTGCAGGCGCGCGTACACACCGACCCCATGAGCATCAGGGTCGCCGTGCCGCGACCCCAGCATTCCGCAATGTTCGGACACTTGGACTCGGCGCAGACCGTGTTCAACTGGTGCGTCTTCACGATGTCACGGACCTTCTGGTACTGTTCCCCCGCTGGCGCGCGCACCCGCAGCCAGCTCGGCTTGGGAGCCGAATCCGGAACGCCGGTCAGATCGCTGGGCCGCATGCCGTCCTTCACGGCCTTCGTGCCCTGGGGACTGACGAATTTCGCACCGGAGCGGACGCGTGCGCGGATGATGGGGACTTCGGTCGTCATGGGAAACCTGTAAGTTCACGGAGTAAAAGCCAGACAGGACGCTAGTATACTGGCCGCCATGCTGGCCATCACGCCGCCCAAGATTCCGCTGCTCGCGCGCCGCCCCGGTTCCGCGCTGGTCGTGGCCTGCCTGCTGGCCATGATCGCGTTGTGGACAATACTGTGCGCCATCAGCCACAAGGCGCCCGACCTGGACGGCATGGAAGAGCTGGTATGGGCCGCCAGCCTGGAGCTGGGCTACACCAAGCATCCCCCGCTGCCGTCCTGGTTCATGCATTTCGCCACCGAGCTTCTGGGACGCCCCGCCTGGCTACCTTTCCTGATGGGGCAGCTTTTCTCGGCGCTGGGCCTGTGGTTCATCTGGAAGCTGGGTTGCGAAATCACGACCCGGCATCGGGCGTTCATCGCCGTGCTGCTGGTGTCGGTCACGGCGTACTTTTCGCTACGCGGCACGATCTACAACCACAATACCGCGCAGCTCTGGTCCATCACGGCGTCCATCTGGCTGTTCTACCGCGCGCTGCGGGATGATCGCCGGCGTGACTGGATGCTCCTGGGCGCCGTCTGCGGACTGGCCATGCTCACCAAGTACAGCGCATTGATCCAGTTCGCGGCATTCTTCCTGTATCTGCTGCGCGCCGGCAAGCTGCGCCAGCGCCCATGCTGGTGCGGCATCGCCTGGGCGGCCGCCACCTTCTGCCTGGTCCTGAGCCCGCATATCGTGTGGCTCGCGCAGCACCACTTCGAACCGCTCTTTTACGCCGACGACTCACTGCAGGCGGGCGGGCGCTTGAAGGCGCTGGGCGACATGGTGTCATTCGTGCTGGACCAGGCCGGCCGCCTGGCCCCCATGCTGGTGGCGCTCGCCGCGTGGTCAGTCTGGCACCGCCGCAGCGGCGACCGGGCCCCGGGCTACGCCGCCAACGACGAGCACTTTCAGTCTCCCGCCGCCGGCAGCCGCTACTTCCGGGATTTCACGCCAGAAGATCGCCAGTTCCTGCTCTGGGTCGGACTCGCGCCTTTTGTGTGCACCGTCCTGATCTCCGCCGCTCTCGGGACGCGGCTGGAGGCCTCCTGGGCCAGTACGTTCTTTGTGATGGCGGGCTTCTATGGCCTCTGGTGGCTGCGCGGGCAGGAAGCCGTCCAGCTTCGCCGGATCCTCATCATTGCGCTTTGCCTGCACATCGCGATGGCGATGGGCTACGCCCTCGCGCGAGGGCCGCTGGCGGACCTGACCGGCCGCGCCAGCCGATCGAACTACCCGGCACAGGCACTAGCCGCGCAGGCGTGGTCGCATTGGAGCGCGCACCAACCGGGGCGCCCGCTGCGGGTGATCGTGGCCAACACCTGGCTGGGCGGCAACATGGCCATCCACACCAATCCGGCCACGCAGGTCTACATCGACGCCAGTGATGCCGAATCGCCCTGGTTTGCCCCGGGTACGGCATTGCGATGCGGCGCCCTGGTGGCCTTCAGCGACACGGGCCGCGGCCCCGCAACGCCCGCGGTGCGGGCGCTGTACGATGCAGCCCCCTGGAAAGGCGTGGATGATGTGCGGTGGGGGCCGAAAGGGCCCATGATAGACCTGCATTGGGCCGTGATTCCGGCCGGACCCGACTGCCTGCAGCCCGCGCCACGGTGACGCTGCAGGCCTCAGATCTCCGCGCTCAGGGCCATATCACCCAGCAGCAGGGCCGCGAAATCATCGGCGGGCAAGGGACGTGCAAACAGATAGCCCTGCCCGTAATCACAGCCCGCATCGCGCAGGAGATGGAATTGCTCCCGCGTTTCGATGCCCTCGGCCACGACTTGCAGGCCCAGTTTGTGGGCCAGCAGGATGATGGCCTCGCACAGCGCCAGATTGGGGCCCGACGCGCCCAGGTGGGACACGAACGACTGGTCGATCTTGAGAAAATCGATGTTGAACTTGCGCAGATAGGACAGCGATGAATAGCCGGTCCCGAAATCATCCAGCGCCACCCGGATGCCGGAGTCGCGGAACAGGGCGAGCTGCTTCTGGATGCGGTTGTCGTCCGAGTCGATCAGCAGACCCTCGGTGATTTCCACGATGACGTGCTCGGGCGACAGGCCCAGCGTGTTCAGATGGCTTTGCCAGAAGGCGTGATCCAGCCCCTCGTGGCGCAACTGCGCCGGGGAGATATTGACGCTGACCTGGATATCCTGGCCAAAACGGCTGCGCCACTGCGCGACCTGCCGGGTCGCCTCGCAGAACACCCAATCACCGATGGCGCGAATGATCCCGGTTTCCTCGGCCAGCGGGATGAACTCCGCGGGCGGCACCCGCCCCATGACCGGATGATGCCAGCGCAGCAGCGTCTCGGCCTTGGCGACCCGCCCGGTATACAGATCCACGATGGGCTGATAGTCCAGCGAAAACTGCTGCTGGTCCAGCGCCAGGTGCAGGTCGTTGACCAGCCGCATGCGCGTCTGGGCCTGTTCCTGCATGGAAGCCGTGAAATAGCAGCTGCGGTTTCGTCCCTCGGCCTTGGCGGCGTACATGGCCTGATCGGCGTTGTTCAGCAGCGTCTCGGCGTCCGTGGCGTCGTCGGGATAGAACGTAATGCCGATGCTGGTCGAGATGAAGACGGTTTCCACGCCCAGCCGGAAGGGTTCGGCCAGCCGCCGCAGCACGCTGCGCGACAGCCGCTCGACATCCCGCGGTTCACGGATGTCGTTCAGCAGGATGGTGAACTCGTCGCCGCCCAGCCGCGCCACCGTGTCGCTCTGGCGCACGCAACTGCTCAGCCGGCGCGCCGCTTCCTTCAGCAGTTCGTCGCCCATGGCGTGGCCCATCGTGTCGTTGATTTCCTTGAACCGGTCCAGGTCCAGGAACAGCAGGCCGGTGCGGTTGCCGGAGCGCCGCGATTTGCGAATGCTCTGCTCCAGCCGGTCATGGAACATCTGACGGTTGGGCAGGTCGGTCAGGCGGTCGAAATTCGCCTGTTTCCAGATGATTGCTTCGGCCTGCTTGATCTCGGTGATGTTGGAAAAGATCATCACCCGGCGGTAGACACGGCTGTCCTCGGTGAAGGAGGTATTGATGCTCAGCCATTCGGGGTAGAGTTCGCCGTTGGCGTGCTGGCCCCAGTGTTCGCCTTGCCAGCTTCCGGTCTCCATGACGGTGCGCCAGACCGCACGATAGAAATCGCGGTCATGGCAGGGAGAATTCAGGCAGCGTACATGGCGCCCGATGACCTCGCTGGCGGCTCGCCCCCGCAGCTTCGCGAAGGCGGGATTCACGTCCAGGATGAAACCCTTGGGGTCGAGCACCAGCATGCCCTCGCTGGTGTTGTGGTAGACCAGCGATGCCAGCTCCGACTGGCGCCCCTCGTCGGCCTGTCCGGGCTGGCGCTGGCGCATCACGTACAGGAAACTGTCGCCGGCCGGGCCCGGGATATGGGTGGCGGCCCCGACCAGGGCAAGGATTCCGCGCTGGCGATCCACTCCCCGGCCCCGCCACAGCAGACTGTCGCGCGCCCCCGAAGAGCTCAGGCGCTCGTTGACCCGCCGGATGTCGGGCAGCAGCACACCGATATGCAGGCCGAGCGCGGCCTCGCGGCTATAGCCGAACAGCCGCTCAGCGCCGCGATTGAGGTAGAGGACGGAACCGGTCGAATTGGTGGCGAGGAAAGAGTCCTGGGAAAAGTCGCCCAAGCGCAACAGAGCCAGAATGTGGGAGCGATCCAATGCCTCGGGAACCGGAGCCGGTACAACGCCGCGCGAATGCGGGGTCGAGGCCGGCCGCAACGAAGAAGACAGGGGCAACATCAGTGGGATGAGAGGGAACGCATATCTGGTTTCACCGCAAATCCTGAACGCTCGGCAATACTTTCCTTTTTATCATCTTGTTACGCGAATGACCATCCATAAAACCACCGTGGAGGGTTATTCGTGGACCAATGGCAACAGAGCGGCCGGATCGGCATCAGGGCGCTTCGCCGAAGTATTCCTTGAACTCGTGCCCCAGCTTGCTGGCCTTGGTGCGCAAATAGAACTCGTTGTACGGATTGCGATTGACCTGCAGCGGAATATGTTCCGTCACCGTCACGCCGATCCCGTTCAAGAATCTTTCCTTGCGCGGATTATTGGTCATCAACCGCACGCGGCGGATGCCGAAGTGCGCCAGCATCGGCCGGCAGATATCATAGCGACGCAGGTCGGCCGGAAACCCGAGCCGCTCATTGGCTTCCACCGTGTCCGCCCCCTCGTCCTGCAGATGATAGGCGCGGATCTTGTTGAGCAGACCGATGCCCCGCCCTTCCTGGCGCAGATACAGCAGAATGCCTCGACCCTCGGTTGCAATGCGCTGCAACGCCGCCTCGAGCTGGGCCCCGCAGTCGCATCTCTGGCTGAACAGCGCATCGCCGGTCAGACATTCGGAATGGATGCGCGCCAGCACGGGCTCATCCGTGCTGACATCGCCCAGCGTCAGGGCAACGTGCTCCTTGCCGCTGGCTGTTTCAGCGAAGGCATGGATCTGGAACACAGCCCACGGCGTGGGCAACTGGCTGGAGGCGACGAACCGCAGGATATCGGCGTTCGAATCCGTGGAAACTCCCGAGGGGAACGACATGTCAAAGGGTCAAGTTGGGGTGGCGTATAGATTACCACCAGCAGAGCACGGGCCCGCCGCGGTGGGGCTGCGGCGGTTGCCGAGTCAGCCCGGTTGCGGGCCGGATTCCTATGCTTTCACCCCCAGATACCGCTCGATGATGTCACCGTTCTCGTGCAGGTCCTTGGGCGTGCCCTCGTAGACCACGTGGCCGTTGTTGATGATGTAGCTGCGGTCGGACAGCGCCAGCGCGGCCCGCACATTCTGCTCCACGATCACGATGGTGTGCCCGGAATCGGCGAGCTGGCGGCACACCGAGATCAGGTCGCGCACGATCAGCGGCGCCAGGCCCTCGAAGGGCTCGTCCAGGAAAATGATTTCGGCGTTTCGAATCATGGCCCGTGCAATGGCCAGCATCTGTTGTTCGCCGCCCGAGAGCTGCTTGCCGCGATTGCGCTTGCGCTCGGCCAGGCGCGGGAATGTCGCGTAGATTTCATCCAGGCTGCGGGGCTTTTCAGCGGTCATGGCGGCAAGCTGGAGATTTTCCTGCACCGAGATTGAGCCGAACACGCGGCGCTCCTCGGGGACGAGCTGGATCCCCAGTTGGGCGCGCGCATAGGGCGGCAGGTGCTGGATTTCCACGCCGCGATGGCGGATGGTGCCGGATTTGACCTGCACCATGCCCATCAGGGACTTCAGCGTCGTGCTCTTGCCAGCGCCATTACGCCCGAGCAGTGCGACGACCTCGTGCTCCTCGACCCGCATCGAGACATCGAACAGGATGTGCGAGTCGCCATAAAAGCTGTTGATCCGATCGATTTCAAGCAGACTCATCGTCCATCCCCCCCAAATAGGCCGTCTGGACATCCGGATTGCGGCGGATCTCGTCCGGACCGCCCTCGGCCAGCTTGCGGCCTTCGTAGAGCACCGTGATGCGCTCGGCCAGCTCGAACATGGCGTCCATATCGTGTTCGACGATGACCATGCTGCGCCCTTCTCGGACCGACTTCAGCAGCGCCACCACCAGCACGCGTTCTTCCGGCCCCAGGCCGGCCAGAGGCTCGTCAAACAGCAGCACATTGGCGCCGGTGGCCAGCGCCAGGCCGATTTCCAGGCGTCGCTTCTCGCCATACGACATGTCCGACACGCGGGTATCGGCCTGGCGCGTCAGGTCGACCATGCCGATCGCCGCATTCACCTGGGAGTCCAGCTCGTCGGAATGCAGGCCGCGCAGCATGTCGTTCCGGTACTTGCCGCGTAACCGCGCCAGCACCGGGATCATGACGTTCTCGCGGACCGTCAGGTGCTCGAAGAGCTGATTGATCTGATAGCTCTTGCTCATTCCGAGCTGGCAGACCTCGGTCACGCCGATACCGGTGATCTCCTTCCCCCGGAAAAAGACCTTCCCGGAGGTGGTGGCCAGCTCACCCGCCAGCATGGCGAAGAAGGTCGACTTGCCGGCCCCGTTGGGACCGATGACTCCGTGCAGTTCGCCCTCGCGCAGCGTGAAATTGATGTCGGTATTGGCCTTCAGGCCGCCATAATGCTTGGTCACCCCACGGGCTTCCAGCACCGGCGACCCGGCCTGCGTGGACGAGAGCGGCGGCACGATATCCAGCGCACCGGCCACGCGGTCGCTGCCCTCTTCATCGGCAGCCAGCGGCCGCGCGCGGCGATGGCGCACAAAATCCAGGATCCCGCCGGCCACCCCGTGGCGGAATACGGTTACCAGAATCACGAAGATGATGCCGAGGATCAGCTTCCAGTAGGCACCGATGTCGCCGAGCTGCTGCAGGCCCTCGTAGAGATACAGCCAGATGGTGGCTCCCAGCAGCGGCCCGAGCAGCGTACCCGCGCCTCCCATGACTGTCTGGATGACGAGTTGCGCCGAGGTATCCAGCGCAAACGCATCCGGCGGCATGTATGACTGGAATACCCCCAGCAGGCCACCCGCAAGCCCGGCATAGGCGGATGCCACCACGAATACCGTGAGCTTGTAGGACTGGATGGAATGGCCCAGTGCCGTCGCACGCTTGGGATTGCCGCGAATGGCCTTGAGCACCGTGCCGAAGGGCGAACGCACGATGCGCCGCGCGATCAGGTAGCCCACGAAGAAGAAGATCGCCACGAACCAGTACATGGGCCAGCCGCTGGAAATGTGGATGTTCACGAACCCCAGGGAAAGTTCGGGCGGCGGTACGCCCGCAATGCCGTTCTCGCCACCGGTGTATTCCTTGAACGAGGAATTCTCCAGGAAGTAGAACATCTCGCCGAAGGCGAGCGTGCTCATGGCGAAGTAGATCCCCGTGCGCCGCAAGGTCAGGTACCCGATCGCCAGCCCGGCGATGGATGCCATGACGGTGCCGATGAGCAGCGCCAGCAGCAGGTTGGACACCACCCCGCTGGTCAGGAGGTAAGCCGTGACAAAGCCGCCCGTCCCGTAGAACGCGGCCTGCCCGAAGGACAGCAGGCCCGTATAGCCGAACAGCAGATCGAAACCCAGCCCGAACAACCCCCAGATCAGGATCCGCGTCAGCAGATCCGGACTCATGCCCACCACCGGCAGAATGAAGGGAGC
This sequence comes from Castellaniella sp. UC4447_H14, assembly GCF_052978285.1. Taxonomy (NCBI): domain Bacteria; kingdom Pseudomonadati; phylum Pseudomonadota; class Betaproteobacteria; order Burkholderiales; family Alcaligenaceae; genus Castellaniella; species Castellaniella sp. UC4447_H14. The sequence goes on from NZ_CM129666.1 coordinate 1,426,674, forward strand.
GGCCAGCAGGCCGAGGCCCACCAGCATTTCGGGCAACTGTCTGCGCATGATGCCACCTCGCGAAGAATTGACGGCCTGCTTTGGTGCGACGGCCGCGTCACCCTGTAGGGTCGTTGTTTGAAGAGTGCTCATTCCCGACCCTCCTGGCCCATGAGTCCCTGGGGACGGAAAATCAGGACAAGCGCCATGGCTGCAAACAGCATCACATCCGAATACTGCGGATTGACCATGGCGGTCAGGCTGAGGATTTCACCGGCAATGATGCCGCCGACCACAGCGCCCGGAAACGATCCCACGCCGCCGATCACCACCACCACGAAGGAATCGACCAGGTAGCGGAAGCCCATGTCGGGCGTCAACGCCACGATGGGGGCGTTGACCACTCCCGCGAAACCGGCCGCCATGGCGCCGATCCCGAACACCACCAGGAAGGTGCGCTTGACGTTGATGCCCAGTGCATTGACCATTTGGGAGTCTTCGATGCCGGCGCGCACGATCAGGCCCAGGCTGGTCCGGTACAGGACGAAATACAGCAGCAGCAGCGTCACCGCGGCAATGCCCAGCGTCTCCAGGCGATAGAGCGGATAAATCAGGGAGCCGATGCGGGCGATGCCCGTGCCCCAGGATGGGGGTGCAACCGACAGGCTGACGCCGCCATACAGGCCCCGGACGATTTCCACCAGGACGATGCCTATGCCGAAGGTCACCAGGATCTGGTCCTCCGGGGGGCGGCTGTAGTACTGGCGCATCAGGCCGCGTTCCATGACGAGGCCCACGGCCAGCGCGACTGCCGAACCGCCCGCCACCGCCAGCACGAACGAGCCCGTCAGCGCATAAGTGGTGTAGCCAGCGTAGGCGCCCACCACGAACAGGGCGCCGTGCGCGAAATTGATGACACCGAGCGTGCCGTAGATAATGGTCAGACCGGTGCTGATGAGCGCAAGCAGCAAGCCCACGGACAGCCCGTTGAACAGTTGAGAGAAGACTAAAGACATGCTCGGCATCGAGTTGCCTCCTACAAAGACCTGAAAATCCGGACCTGTCCGGCACCCGCAACAGCCGGGCGACGGACAGGCTCAGGACTTAGACGTACCCGCCCAGCTTGCAGCCCAGCAGCCCCACCGGCGGCAACACGCTCTTGCCATTCACGACTTCGATGACATCGAAGAAGTCATCCGGATTCTTCATGTCGGCCGGTTTCTTGCCGCGCATGATCGGGAAGCTGGCGTCGCCCTGGTGGTCTTCGGCGCGGAAGGTCATCTTGCCCACCGGAGTATCACGAACCACGCCGGCCTCCAGCGCCTTCACCACGTCGGGCGGGTAGAAGCTCTTGGCGCGCTCCACCGCGTCCGCCCACAGGATCAGGCCCAGATAGGCATACAGCGCGGCGTCACGAGGCTTGGCACCGAACTTCTTGTCATAGGCCTCGACGAAGTCCTTGGCCAGCGGATTGGTGTCCTGCATGGTCCACCAGAAGCCATTGACCGCGAGCGCACCCTGCATGAGATCGGCGCCGATTTCCTTTTCCAGGTAGCCCGACATGTAGGGCAGCAGCACCTTCATCTTGTCGAGCAGCCCGAACTGCTTGGCCTGCTTGATCGCGTTGGCGGCGTCCGCCCCATACGCCACCACCACCAGGACATCCGCGTCCGTGTTGGCGATGTTGATGAGGTACGAGCTGTAGTCTTTTGCGCCCAGCGGGTGGACCTGGTTGGTGACGGTCTTCCAGCCTTCTTTTTCGGAGAACTCGATCATCGACTTGGTGGTCGTATGGCCGTAGGTGTAGTCCGGGGTCAGGTAGGCGGCCTTGCGGTTCTTGCCGAATTCCTTGGCGGCGACAGGCGCAATGGCCTTGCAGGACATGTACGCGTAATAGCCGGGACGGAAACCGTAGCGTTGGCAGTCCACGCCGGTGGTCTCGGTGGAACCCGAAATCGCCGTGAAATAAGGCGTGTGCTCGCGATTGCAGACCTTCTGCAGCGCAATGGCCACCGCGCTGCTGGTACTGCCGGCCACCATCAGGGCCTTGTTGTCGTGAATGAAACGTGTCGCGGCCTGCACAGCCGTGTTCGGTTTGGTTTCGGAGTCCGCTGCGCCGACCTTGATGGTCTTGCCCATCACCCCTTTTTTAAGCAGGGGGGAGATCTTCTGGATCCGTGGATCGCCGGCATTGATCATTTCGGCGGCCAGTTCGTAGGCGTTCTTTTGTTCGGCGCCCTGGGCGGAATACGGCCCGGTCAGGTCCACGGTCAGGCCAACGAACACAGAATCTCCCTGGGAGCCGGCCGGCCAGGCCCCCAGAGGCGCCTTGTCCTCTGCCATGGCCACCCGCACGGCGCCCGGCACCAGCATGCTGCCGGCCACCCCGGCGGCTCCAGCCTTCAGTACGGAACGGCGTTTGACGCGAGTCTGCAGGGCCTGGCCCAAAGTTTTCTTGTCATCCATCGGTTTGTCTCCTGATTTGAGTGTCCCGGGCACCAAGGGCCCGGCTGAGTACTGCGATTCAGCTTCCGGGCAAGTTCCGGATCCATCCGGAATCCCGCCTGACCCGCGATTTGTTTTTATGGCTATGAACAGCTTTGTTTTTATTCCGGCAGGTCACGGGATCAGCAAGGCCGGCCCCGGATCTCTGCGTGACGTCATTAGGGGATTTGAAACTTACGCAAAACTTACGTAATGCCTTGAATGGCGGCACCCTAGGGAAAACGTCAGCTATGGCTTTCCCTGAACTGAAACCAAAAAGCGGGACTGATCCAATGATCCGACAGCCCTTCGGGCTATTGCGCGAGGCCGCGAAATGCCCTGTAATAACGCATCGAAAATTGCTTCCCTATCCAACACGTTGCGGGCCTTCATCATGCGGTTTTCCACTGGCCTCTTGTGCCTGGCTGCCTTGGGTACAGCCTCGGTGGCGGTCGGCGCCGCTGCGGACCAATGGCCCGTCAGTCCCCAGCGCGCCAGCCTGGAAACGCCGTACGGCACGCTGGCGGTGCGCCCCAGCGACTATATGTACGGCGCCACGCTCACCTTCAACCACACGCCCACGACACCCCGCCTGCAGGGGGTTCTGAACATCCCGTACGCTTACGAAGTCGGCCGCCAGCAGATGGCCCTGGTCAGCCTGGACAATGGGCAGACGAACTGCCCGATCAGTTTTTACTGGGTGGTGATCAGCGAACAGGGCTACCGGATCACGGACCCCTTCGGGTCATGCTCGAACGATATCCGGATGAGTGCCAAGGGCCGGATGTTGCGCATGGAGACGCCGGACCCCGCCAATCCCGACAAGCTGGACATTTGGGAATTCGACGGCCAGAAGGTCTACAAGCGCGCGCCTCGCCCCTAGTGTCCCGCCGGGTCGGTCCCGGCGGGACACGGGTTCGCGTGCGGTGTTCTTAACGCAGGCTGCCCGCCGCCACGTCAGCCAGCCGCTGGCTGAATTCCTCCGGGGTCATCTTCACGCCATTGGCGGTCACCTGCCCGTCGGCGTACGCCAGATCCGTCTGCACCAACCCTTTATCCGATTGTCGAACCACGCCCGCCCGCGCCAGGCGACCGGCATACTGGTCGAACACCATGCTCACCAGGGCCACGGCCATATCGGCATCCGATCCCGACTGCGTCTGGCGCAGGACCTGCAACAGCATGGGCTTGGAAAGCTGGGCATGCAGCGAGAGACCGCGGATGCCTTGCTCCACGACGGCCCCCAGGTCCTGGGGAGCGTCATCGCCCACCGGCCGGAAATCGGCCTGGGCGCTGAGTTCGGACGTGCCCTGGCCATTGGCCCAGCGCAGCTTGCGCAGCGCGATGCGCGGCGAAGCCGCCAGAAGAGGCAACAGGCCGGCGCGGATCTGCTGCCGCTCCCCGGCGGAAAGCTCGGTGCCCGGCTCATGCGCCGCATCGATCGCCGCCAGCGTGCGGGCCAGCGACTGCACCGCCGGCACCGACAGGTTCTGTGCTGACGTGGCAACGTCCAACGCGCCCACATCCTGGGTTCCGAGCAACAGGTGGCGGACGTCGAAGGTGGCCTGGCTGTCCATCAGACTGCCCGTCTGCGCCACATCCAGCGTCAGGGTCTGCTGTTTCAGGACGATGGGCTGTCCATCGGCCGCCGCAAGCTCCAGCCCCGCCAGGCGGATTTCCTGGTGCGACTGAAAGTCCGACTCGCCGCTGTTGCGGCTGCGGGCGCTCAGGTCCAGCCCGCTGAACCTGAGCGTCGCCTGTACCGCCGGGTCGGTCAAGGCCAGCGTATCGACATGGCCGGAAAGTTGCGTCCGGCGTTCCTTGGACGCATAGCCCACGTGCAACGCGCCGCCGCCAAAATCGACCGTCGGGGTCTTGACGGGTGCGAACTGAACTTCGGTGGTCACGTCACCCGTGAAGTGGATACGCGAACGGGCCACCCAGGGAGGCGTCCCCTCCGGCATGGCCGCCGTCCACTGCTTCCAGTCGCCATCCGGCGCCGGCGTCACGCGGCTATAGGCGGCCAGCGGCCGCCAGCTCCCTGCGCGCAATGCGCCCCACGGCCATGGCCCATGCTGAAGCGCATCCCGCAGCCCCAGTTCGTGATGGGCGCCCCGCGCATCCCGATATTCGAGCAGGAACCGGATGTCCGAGCGGAACAGGCCGCGCTCATAGGATTGGATCCGCAGCGCCGGGCCGGGCGTCTTCGCCGCCCACTGGGCCGCCATGTTCTGGTTGGTCTGGGCCACCCACGATTCGATGGTCTGCCGGGCCAGACGGCCGGCATACCAGGACGCGCCGGCATAGGCCAGGACCAGCACGGCCAGGGAGCCGCCGGCAATTTTCAGATTGCGGTGATTCATCATGATTCCAGGGGCCTGATGGCCCACTGTCCCATAGGGTTGATTCAAAGGGGCCACTTGAAGGAAGCAGGCGGGACGCTATGCAACGTCGGCCGCGTCCGAGGGCTGAGCGGTGATCTTGCGGGAAAGCTCGCGGGGCAGCGGAAAGGAGACTTGCTCTTTCACGCCCTTGAGCGGCCTCACCGAACGGGCGCCCAGTTCCTTCAGGCGGCCAATGACCTGCTGCACCAGGGCCTCTGGTGCCGACGCCCCGGCCGTCACACCGACGCGGTGGGCATTCACGAGCCAGGCCGGATCGATCATCTCGGGCCGGTCCAGCAGGTACGCCTTCACACCCTTGCGCTCGGCGACCTCGCGCAGGCGGTTCGAATTGGAACTGTTCTGACTGCCCACGACGATGACCAGATCGCACTGCGGTGCCAGGACGCGCACGGCATCCTGGCGATTCTGAGTCGCATAGCAGATGTCGCCTTTCTTCGGTTCCGCAATGCCGGGAAAGCGCTTGCGCAATGCCTCGGCCACCTCGACCGCGTCATCGATGGACAGTGTCGTCTGCGTCACGAATCCGATGCTGTGCGGATCGCGGACCTCGAGGGTTTCCACGTCGCGCACGGTTTCGACCAGGTACATGCCGCCGTCCGCCTGACCGAGCGTGCCCTCGACCTCGGGGTGGCCCTTGTGGCCGATCATGATGACCTCGCGGCCTTCCTTGCGCATGCGCGCAACCTCGACGTGGACCTTGGTGACCAGCGGACACGTTGCATCGAAGATCCGCTGACCCCGGTGCTCGGCCTCGGCGCGAACGGCGCGGGACACGCCATGCGCGGAGAAAATCACGATCGCGCCCGACGGGGCGTCCGCCAGCTCATCGATGAACACCGCGCCTTTCGACCGCAGATCGTCCACCACATACCGGTTATGGACGATCTCGTGGCGCACATAGATGGGCGAGCCATGGATTTCCAGCGCTCGCTCGACGATGCTGATGGCCCGGTCCACCCCCGCGCAAAAGCCGCGCGGCTGGGCCAGCAGGATTTCGGGCTCGTCCGCCGCGGAACGGTCAGGCGATGGCGATGTGCTCATAAGACCCCCAGAATCCGGATCTCGACCTGCAAGGCGATACCAGCCAGCGGGTGATTGAAGTCGAAGAGTGCCGCATCGTCCTGCAAGGTCTTGAGGACGCCGGAATAGCGCCCGCCGTTGGGGGCGACGAATTCGACCATGTCTCCCGCCTCGAATTCAGTGCCGGGGGGCGCGTTCTGGACCATTTCCTCGTGCGAAATCCAGCGCAGCAGTTCCGGATTGCGGTCACCGTAGGCCTGGTCCGCGGGAAGGTCCACCGTGAAATGGTCGCCTTCCGCGCGGTTCAGCAAGAGCGCCTCGAGGCCGGGCGCCCACTGGCCCACCCCCATCTGCAGGGTGGCCGGGCGATCCAGAAAGGTATCGACAAAGGCCGTGCCGGCGGCGGGGCCCGTCAGGGGCTCGATGCGATAGTGCAGCGTTACGTAGGAATCGGGGTGGACAAAAGCGTTCACCACATCGGTTGCGGAAATCAAAGTGTGTCACCGTAGCGGTTCGAGTCAAACATGCCAATTTTAGGGCCTATCATGCCACAAGACACGGTATCCCCCTGCGATGAGCGTCCCCGCGAACGCCTGCTGCGGCACGGCGCTCATGCACTGACATCCGCCGAACTGCTGGCCGTGCTGCTTCGCACGGGCACACGCGGGCGCAACGCAGTCACGATCGGTCGCGAGCTGATCGAGCATTTTGGCGGCCTGCAGCCCCTGCTCGCCGCCGAATCGGCCGCCCTGCTCGCCTTTCCCGGCCTGGGTACGGCCAAGACCTGCGAACTGCTGGCGGTCCAGGAGCTCGGCCGCCGGGCACTCGAAGAACCCCTGCGCCATGCGCAGATCCTGAACCAGCCGGGCAGAGTGAAGGAATTCTGCGCCATGCGCCTGGCACATCTGCGGGTGGAGCACTGCATTGCCCTGTTCCTCGACACCCAGCTCCAACTCATCGATTGCGTGGAAATCGCCCGAGGCACCTTGTCGCAGGCATCGATCTACCCTCGCGAAGTCGTCAAGGCGGCACTTGCCCACCATGCGGCGGCACTGATCCTGGCGCATAACCACCCGTCCGGGCTGGCCGAACCCAGCCCGGCCGACATCAGCCTCACGCACCAGCTCAAGCAGGCGCTGGCGCTGGTGGACGTCAGGCTGCTGGACCATCTGGTCGTGGGCGCCACCGAGGTCAGCTCGCTCGCCGAGCGCGGCCAGATCTGACTGATCGCCCGTGGTTGCGCTTCGTCGCCCGGCATTCTAAAATGCACGGCTCAATCTGGATACGTAGTCAGGGCCATTTTCGCGCGGCTTCTTTGCGCGTCTTCGGGCTGGCGCCGCCGAGTGCTGGTTTGGACCGGCACAGGGGTTGCGCCTGGTTTGCACCCGCCCCACGGTCATCTGGCTGGCGACCCCCACCATTGTCGAGAGTACACCATGAAAGAAGGCATTCACCCCGAATACCGCGAGGTCGTTTTCCAGGATCTGCAGACCGGCCACAAATTCATCTCGCGTTCGGCGCTCGCTTCACGCGAGACCACCGAGATCGACGGCAAATCCTACCCGCTCTTCAAGTGCGATGTGACGTCCGAGTCGCACCCGTTCTACACCGGCGCCCAGACGCGCATCGTGGAGACGGGCCGCGTCGAGAAGTTTCGCGCGCGCTTTGCCCGCACCGCCGGCACCGTCAAGAAATAACGCTGCGCCCCAGGAACCCCGGCGCCGCGCGCCGGGTTCTTCACGCAAGAGGCAGCCTTCAGGCTGCCTCTTTTCATTTAATATGGGTTTTCCCCTAGCGACTCGTGAGACCTTTTCCGGTGCCTCCTGAAGTCATCCGCTCCACCCCTGCCCGCCTGCCGGCGATCGCGGCAGCCAAGCTCCCGCGCCTGTTCCTGGCTGCGGTCGGCCTGGTCTACATCCTGGCCGGCCTGTTCTACCGCGACCCCTGGAAAACGGACGACGTCACCGGCCTGGCCACCATGCTCACGGCGCTCTCCGGCCAGGAACACGCCTGGCTGCTGCCCCAGATCGGGCATCTCGCCCAGGCACAGGACGGCCCGCTGGTCACCTGGGTCGGCGCCGTCTTCATCCAGATCTTCCGGCCGTTCTTCGAGCTGTTCTTCAACCCGTTGGACTCGGCTATCGTCGCATCGCGGCTGCCCAACATCCTCTGGTTCGGCATCCTTACCGCCTCGATCTGGTACGGAACCTACCTGCTGGGCCGGCGCTCGGAGGCGCAACCGCTGGCCCTGCCTTTCGGAGGCGAACCGGATGCGCGCGACTATGGCCGCATGCTGGCCGATGCCGCGCTGCTGCTCATCGTGGCGACCGTCGGGATCGTCTGGCGCATGCACGAGACCTCCGAGGTCCCGGCGCTGATCGCCTGCCAGGCCCTGGCTTACTACGCCGTGGCGCGCATGATGGACCACCCCGTTTCCGGGGCCATCACGCTCGGGGTCGCGCTGGGGGCGGCCTTCCTGGCCCGAGGCTGGGTGGGCGCGCTACCGCTCATGCTCGCCATTCCGCTGATCTTCCTGCCGGGGGGACTGCTGGCCGGCGAGCGCAAATGGCTGGTCGTGAGCGCACTGATCTGCGCCACGATGATCCTGCTGTGGTGGATACCGGCCCGGGAATTCGGGACGTACTGGACCACGAGCTGGCTGCGCTGGACGGAACGCGCTTTCAGCCTGCCGCACCCGCGCGCCTGGGCGAACATCGCCCGCGACCTGCCCTGGTTCCTGTGGCCCACCTGGCCGCTCGCCGTGCTGGCACTGTGGCGCTGGCGGGGCTGGTTCGGCGCCCCCCACATCCGCATCCCGCTGGGCTTCCTGACGGCGGCCGCCCTGGTGCTGCTGGTCAACACGGATCCGTTCGAACCCGAGTACAGCACGCTGGCCGTACCATGCGCCGTGCTGGCCGCCTTTGCGCTGCCCACGCTGCGCCGAGGCGTCGTGAACACGCTGGACTGGTTCGCAGTCATGTGCTTCTCGCTGACGGCTGCCACGGTCTGGCTGGGGTGGATCGCCCTGCAGGCGGGTTGGCCTCACCAGATCGCGGACAACATCAGCCGCCAGACACAGGGCTACTATGTCCACGTGGCATGGCCTGCCACACTCATCGCCGGCCTGGGCACACTGGCGTGGATCACCCTGGTGTACTGGCGCCTGCACAGCCATCCCAAGGGCCTGTGGCGAGGCACCGCCCTGTCGGCCGGAGGCCTGATCACCACCTGGCTGCTGCTGGCCACTCTCTGGATGCCGGTGCTGGACTACATCCGAAGCTATCGCGACGTATCCGCGTCGCTGGCGCAGGCCTTGACGCTGTATCGCCAACCCGGAGAATGCGTCCGGACTCTGAATCTCGGCAGTGGCCAGCGCGCCTCGTTCCTGGTTTTCGATGACATCGCCTTCAGCTTCGACTCCCGGTGCCCGCTGCTGCTGCAGCAGCTCAGCCCCGACAGCCTGCGGGCCGGAACGGCCGAATACGCGGACCACCCTGCGCTATGGCAGGGCCGGCGCGGACCGGACCGGCACGAAATGTTCCGGCTGCTGCGGCTGAAACCGGCTTCATGATTCCAGGTCTCACCGCCGTACCCGCTCCCTGGCGCACCATTCTCCAGCAGGCCTGGCCCATCCTGGTCAGCGCCTGGGCGGGCATCATCTTTGCCGTCCTCGACACCGCCATGGTCGGACACACCAGTGCCGCCGACCTGCAGGCCATGGCGCTCGGGGCCTCCATCTACATCACCGTGTTCATCGGCCTGATGGGCGTCGTTCATGCCCTCATTCCGATCATCGCACAGCTTTTTGGCGCACAGCGCCTCTCCGACGCCGGGCATGCGTGGGGCCAGGGAGTCTGGCTGGCATTGGGCCTCTCCGCGCTGGGCTCCGCGACGCTGCTCTTTCCGGACATCTGGCTGTCCTTGTCCGGGCAGGTGGAACCGGAGGTCCGCCGCCGCATCGCCGGCTATCTGCTGGCATTGGCGGGCGCCCTCCCCGCCGCGCTGCTCTTTCGCACGATCTACGCCATGGCCACCGCCATCTCCCAGACGCGCGAAGTCATGGCCATCAACCTGGGCAGCATCGTCTTCAAGCTGGTTTTCAACCTGTGGTTCATCTTCGGCGGCTGGGGCATCCCCGCCATGGGCGCGATCGGCGCGGGCCTCGCCACGCTGCTGGTCGACTGGCTCATGCTGGCGGCGGGCTTGTGGATGATAGGCAGGCGGCCCGCTTTCCGGGCGCTGTCACTCCGACTGGTCCGCCCGCGCCTGGCGGATCAGAAGGAACTGCTGCGCCTCGGCCTGCCCATGGGCGGATCGTATCTGATCGAGATCTGCGCCTTCAGTTTCATGGCCTTGCTGGTCGCCCGCGACGGCGTCTATGCCAGCGGCGCCCAGCAGATCCTGGGCAACCTGATCGCGCTGTGCTACATGCTTCCCATGTCGCTGAGCCTGTCCACCGCTTCGCTGGTCGCACAGGCGGTGGGCGGCAATGACCTGCGCCTGGCACGGTCCACCGGCCGGCACGGCATCCTGCTGGTCGTGGCGGGGGCGGCGCTCACCGATGCCGTATTGATCATGGGGGCCGACTCCATCGTGGCCGCCTACACGGACGAGGCCAGAGTGGCCGTGCTGACGCTGGCATTGCTCCAGATCGCGCCCTGGTTCCACTTCTGCGACGCGATGCACTGCGTGAGCTCCTATCTGCTGCGCGCCTACAAGGTCGCCATGGTGCCCCTGATCCTGCAGGTCACGTCGCTGATTGGCCTGGGGCTGGTGGGCGGCTGGTGGCTGGGATACGGCCCCGCAGCCGGGAGTCTCGCCCCCATCGCGGCCTGGCTCATGCCCGGAGCCCCGGTGGGGGCTGCAACCATGTGGCTCATGGCCATGGCAGGGCTGGCGCTCACGGCACTGACGCTGTTCGGCTGGTACGGGCGCGTCTTGCGCCAATACGCCCGCCGACCGGCCTGACGCCACCACGAAACGAAGCGGCCGCGGCGACGGTCATCGCGATCGCCCGCGCGGGGGCCGGGCGTCCCGAATTCAACGACACAAAGCGACCGAACGAAACACCAGCGCTCAGGCTGCCTGCTGAGGCAAGTCGCCGGTCCCATTGGGCGTCACCAGCTCCAGCACCTTGGTGCGCGAGAGAACGCCGACGAATTCCCCCCGGTCGTCCGTGACGGCCACCGGCTCCGGATTGCGCAGCAATCGGGCAAGGACCTCGTCCAGACCGGCCGATGCGGGCACCGAGGCCATGTCGGACAGATAGCGCGACACGTCGCGCGCGCCCTCCCGGACTGCACGCTGGGCGTCGGCGCGCATGAGCACACCCGCCAGCCGCTTGCCATCCAGCACCGTCACGTAGTCGTAACCCCGCGCCACCAGACGCTCCAGCGCATGGACGGGCTGGGTCCGCATGGTCAGGGTCAGCGTGCGCTCCACCATGGCATGCGAGGCATTCAGCACCCTGCCCCGGTTGACGTCCTGCAGGAATGACTCGATATAGTCATTGGCCGGCGACAGCAGGATGTCCTCGGGTGTGCCTTCCTGGACGAGCTCGCCATCCTTGAGAATGGCGATCCGGTTCCCCAGGCGAAGGGCTTCATCGAGATCGTGCGTGATGAACACGATGGTCCGGTTCAACCGGGATTGCAGCGCCAGCAACTGATCCTGCATCTCGTGGCGAATCAGGGGATCCAGCGCCGAGAAGGCCTCGTCCATCAACAGGATCTCCGCATCGGTGGCCAGTGCGCGGGCCAGGCCCACCCGCTGCTGCATCCCGCCCGAGAGCTGGTGCGGGTACTGTGATTCGAAGCCGGAAAGGCCCACCTGTTCCAGCCACTGGCGCGCCCGCGATTCGCGCTCCGCCCGGCGCACGCCCTGCACCGCCAGGCCGTAGGCCGCGTTCTCCAGCACCGTCCGGTGCGGCATCAGCCCGAAGCGCTGGAACACCATGCTCATCTTCCGCTGGCGAAACTTTTCGAGCTCTCTCGGCTTGAGTCCCATCACGTCGACGCCGTCCACCAGGATCTTCCCCGCGCTGGGTTCGATCAGGCGGTTGAAATGGCGAATCAACGTGGATTTGCCGGAACCGGAAAGCCCCATGATGACGTGGATGTGGCCGGCTTCGATCGACAGGCTGATATTGCGCAGCCCCAGCGTATGGCCACTGCGTTCCAGCAAGGCGTCCTTGGAGGCTCCATCGCGCACCGCTCCCATCCATCGTTCTGGACGAGGTCCGAAGATCTTGTAGATGTTGTGCACTTCGATCTTGTTCATGTCAGCTCCCCCGCGATTGGCGGCGTCGGCCGAACTGCTGGGTGATCCGGTCGAAAATGATGGCCAGAATCACGATGCCCAGCCCGGCCAGCAGGCCACGGCCCACCTGCAGGCGGTTGATGCCTTGCAGCACCTCGTATCCCAGGCCGCGCACCCCGATCATGGAAGCGATCACGACCATGGCCAGCGCCATCATGGTGGTTTGATTGATGCCGGCCATGATGTTGGGCAGCGCCAGCGGAAGCTGCACGCCGAACAACTGGCGGCTGCGACTGGCACCGAACGCGCGGGAGGCCTCCAGCACCTCGGCGTCCACCAGCCGGATACCCAGATCGGTGAGCCGGATGACCGGCGGCACGGCATAGATCACGGTGGCAAACAGCGCTGCGAGCTTCCCCAGATTGAACAGCATCACCACCGGGATCAGGTACACGAAACTCGGCATGGTCTGCATGACGTCCAGAATCGGCAGCATCACGGCGCGCACCCCGCGAAAGCTTGCCATGGCGATCCCTATCGGGATCCCCAGCAGGACGGAAATCGACACGGCCACCAGCATCAGGGAGAGCGTCTGCATGGACGGTTCCCAGAGGCCAATGGCTCCCAGGAGCGCCAGCAATGCTCCCATGGCAAGGCTGAATCGCCATTTGCGGCTGGCCAGCCAGGCGATGCCCATGATCACCGCGATGATGGCCCACCAGGGCGAATCCCGCAGCAGGTGGTCCGCCCAGACCAGCAGGTCCAGCAGCGGCTGGGTCAGCGCCCGCAGAACGTCGGAATACTGGTTCACCAGCCCATTGACGAACGCATCGATGGGCCGCTGCAGATCGCGCGCGGAAATCAGTTCGGGGAACATGGCCGCCTCCTCAGAGTGCAGCCTTGACCCGTTCCGTCACGTCCGCTGGAAGCCACCGGGTCCAGACGTCCTGCTTGTTTTTCAGGAACCACAGCGCTGTATCCCGGGGCTCGGCCTCGTTCTTCTCCATATAGGCCATGGCTTCGTTTTCGACCGCCAGCGGGATCTTGACTTTGGCCAGGAAGGCGATGAGCTTCGGCGCCTGCTCGGCGAACTTGGTGTTCACGGCCGTGAACACCGGATTGTCCGGGAAGTCGGTGGCCTGCGGATCGGGACAGTCGGCATCGGTGAGGCACTTCTGCTTGACCGGATCGTAGGGCGGAAGCTCCAGCTTCACCAGGTCCAGCGCCCCGACCAGCGGAGTCGGCGACCAGTAATAGAACACGACGTTCTGCTTGCGCTGGTACGCCGACATCAACGCGGCCTTCTGGGTGGCGCCGGTGCCGGGGGAAAACAGCGTGTAGGTTTTCTCCAAGCCCAGGGCCTTGTAGAGGTTGCCGTTGATGATTTCGCAGGCCCAGCCGGCCGGGCAGGTATAAAAGCGGCCCTTGGACGGTTCCTCGGGGTCCTGGAATTCCTTCCAGTACTTCGGCAGATCGGAGGCCTTCTTCAGGCCCGGCAGGCGCTCGGCGGTGTATTTGGGGATGTACCAGGCCTCCCGGCCATTGAAGATGTCGCCGATGCGCTTGACCTTGCCGGTCGCCTTTGCCTTGTCCCAGGGCTCCAGCGTACTGTTCAGCCAGAGCTCGCTGTTGACGTCCAGATCGCCGCGCTCCAGCGAGGCCAGTGCCAGCAGCGTATCGGTGGGCAGGACCTCGGTCTTGCAGCCGTAGCCGTGCCGGACGATGAAGCGTTCGATTTCCACCAGCATGAGATTGGATTCCCAATTCATGCCGCCAAAGCGCATGGGGCGCTGCAGCTCGCATTCGGGAGTGGCGGCCGCCTGTGCCGCGAGAGGCGCCACAGACAGCACGGCGAGCGACGTGGCCAGTACCAGACCCGGCAGCAAAGCGGACCGGGGTGAAGTCGCACACGACGACCGGGAACGAAAAATAGACATTGAAGCCTCCTTTGGGTTACGGAGACGCCGGATGCGGGCATCCGACGCCATAGCTTAGGGGAGGGTGTGCGGAAAACGGCCAGGGGGGCCGCCAATACATACCGACACTGCAGGTGCCACAAGGCACCGGGTAGGCAGGCGGGGCCAGAATCGGCGCCGCCAGAATTGACATCCAATACTACAGCAGAAGCGTTACTTTACACTCAGGATCGCAGAAAATAAACCCTGATCCCGTTTTCCGGTCGCCCGCGGGCTCGGACGCGCCGCGAGACGCCCGCCCGGTCCGACCGAACAGGCAGCCCGACGGCGGACCGGAAAACGGCACGGATCCGCGCGGATCAACGGTCCGTGTACATATAGTCGCGGCGCCAGGGGTAGGACAGATCCGGCCGGTAGTCGAGCTCGTCTGAACGTCCGGTGGGGACATCCTGGGCCAGAATCTGGTGCAACGCGACCCAGCCATGCTCGAATCCCATGGCGCACCCGGCCAGGTACATGCGATAGGCGCGCAATGAGCGCTCCCCCGACGGTGTATTCAGCAATGAGCGCGCCTCGTCCAGGTGCTGTTCCAGCGCATCGCTCCACGCCCACAACGTGCGGGCATAGTGCGGGCGGATGTTCTCCACGTCCACCATTTCCAGCCCGGCCTCGGAGATGGTCTGCAGGACATAGTGGATGTGGGAAAGCTCGCCGCCCGGAAAGATGAACTTCTCGATGAAATCCCCCATTCCGTTGCCCAGTTCGGTGTTGCTCAGGCCACCGGCCGTGATGCCGTGATTCATGATCAGGCCCCCCGGGCGCACCAGGCGGCGCAGCTTGGCGAAATACCCGGTCAACTGGGCGCGGCCCACGTGTTCGAACATCCCCACCGAGGCGATCTTGTCGAATGGCCTGGATTCGTCCAGCTTGCGGTAATCCAGCAGTTCGAAGCGCACGCGCCCGGTCAGGCCCTTCTGCTGAATCAGATTGTTCACGTACGCATGCTGATTGTGCGACAAGGTGATGCCCGTCACATCGACGTCATAGTTTTCGGCGGCCCACAGCATCAGCCCCCCCCACCCGCCGCCACAATCCAGAAACCGCTCGCCCGGCTTCAGCGCCAGCTTGCGGCAAATATGGTCGAGCTTGGCATCCTGGGCCTGGGCCAGCGTGTAGTCAGGCTCCTTATAGTAGGCACACGAGTACACCCGCCGCGGATCCAGCCACAGCGCGTAGAAATCATCCGACAAGTCATAGTGGAATTCGATCTGGCGCGCGTCGCGCTCCATCGAATGGTGCCAGACCGAAATCATGCGCCGCACGAATCCGGAGAGCCAGCCAAGCTGGGCAGCATCGATGGGGGAACCCGGCAGGATGGTGGCGGCCATGCGCATCAGGTCGCGCACGGAGCCCTCGAAATCGAACTTTCCCTCGACATAGTCCTCGCCCAGCACCCCGACCTGGCCGGCCGCAAAGTGGGTCAGGACCGACGGATCCTTGATCCGCAGATGGATGGTCGCATCAGCGGCACCTATCTTCTCCCCGTCCGGCATCTCCAGCGAGACCGGCATGGGCAATGATCCGAGTTTCTTCTCAATGATGGGCGTGATCGCAGTCAACAGAGCCTCCCTCAGTTCAAAAAGGACCCTGTTAATATAGCGCCAAATATCGGCGTCTCCAGGCGCCCCGGGCGCTCCCCGTTCCCGGCTCTTCGCGCGGCCGTACGCCCCGCGAAGCCTCGTGGGGCTCGCTGCGCGACCGCGCCCGCGGCCTCTCCGGCGTTCTAGAGGACCTGCTTGATTTACCAGAGGTTTTCGGTATAGAATGCGGGGCTTTCCTGACATACAAACAGAGGTGGGACCATGGCACGCGTATGCCAAGTAACCGGCAAAGGCCCAATGGTGGGCAACAACGTCTCGCACGCGAACAACAAGACCAAGCGTCGTTTCCTGCCCAACCTGCAATCGCGCCGGTTCTGGGTCGAATCCGAGAATCGCTGGGTGCGCCTTCGCGTATCCACCAAAGCCCTGCGCACCATCGACAAGAACGGCATTGATTCCGTTCTGGCCGACCTGCGCGCACGCGGCGAACTGGCCTGAATGGCCGCATAGGAGCACATCATGGCAAAAGGCGCTCGCGAAAAGATCAAGCTCGAATCCTCTGCGGGAACGGGCCACTTCTACACGACGACGAAAAACAAACGCAACATGCCGGAAAAAATGCTGATCAAAAAGTACGATCCGGTCGCGCGCAAGCACGTCGACTACAAGGAAACCAAGCTGAAATAATCCGGCTGCCTCTGCCGGACCGTCTCACCGGTTTCTCGAAGACCCCGCGACTCGTCGCGGGGTTTTTTTTGCCGGACCAGACGCCGGCCCCACAGCCTATAATGCAGGGCTTGCCTTTTCTCATTCACTCCACAGACAGCCCCATGCAGGAACGTTACCTCCACACCCAGGTCGAATCCGACACCCAGGCACACTGGCGTGCAGACGACGTCTACCGCGTCACGGAAAACGCGACCGGCGCGGATGGTTCCCCAAAGCCGAAGTTCTACGCCTGCTCGATGCTGCCCTACCCCAGCGGCAAGCTGCACATGGGGCACGTGCGCAACTACACCATCAACGACATGATGACGCGCCAGTTGCGCATGCGCGGATACAACGTGCTCATGCCCATGGGCTGGGACGCGTTCGGCATGCCGGCCGAAAACGCCGCCATGAAGTACGGTGTACCGCCGGCCAAATGGACGTATGACAACATCGCCTACATGAAGCAGCAGATGCAGGCCATGGGGCTCGCGATCGACTGGTCGCGCGAGATGTGCGCCTGCGACCCCCACTACTACAAGTGGAACCAGTGGCTGTTCCTGAAGATGCTGGAAAAGGGCATCGCCTACCGCAAGACCCAGGTGGTCAACTGGGACCCGGTGGACCAGACGGTGCTGGCCAACGAACAGGTGATCGACGGGCGTGGCTGGCGCTCGGGCGCGCTGGTCGAAAAGCGAGAGATCCCCGGCTACTACCTGCGCATCACTGACTACGCCGACGAACTGTTGTCGTCGCTGGAAGACGAGAGCCTGACGGGCTGGCCCGAGCGGGTGCGTCTGATGCAGGAGAACTGGATCGGCCGCAGCGAAGGCGTGCGCTTCGCCTTCCGCCACGACATCCGCGACAACAGTGGCGCGCTCATTCAGGACGGGCTGCTGCACGTCTTCACCACACGTGCCGACACCATCATGGGCGTGACGTTCTGCGCGGTGGCGCCAGAGCACCCGATCGCCACGCAGGCGGCCCTGGCCGACCCGGCACTGGCCGCCTTCATCGAAGCCTGCCGGAAGGGCGGCACGACCGAAGCCGAGCTCGCCACGCGCGAAAAAGAAGGCCTCCCTACCGGGCTCACGGTCACGCACCCGCTGACCGGCCAGCCGGTCCCGGTCTGGGTGGGCAACTACGTGCTCATGAGCTACGGAGACGGCGCCGTCATGGGCGTGCCCGCGCACGACGAGCGCGATTTTGCCTTCGCCCGCAAATACGATCTGCCCATTCGTCAGGTCATCGCGGCCGAGGGCCAGACATACTCCACCGAGGCATGGCAGGACTGGTACGCCGACAAGCAGATCGGCCATGCCGTGAACTCGGGAAAATACGATGGCCTGACCACCGGCGCGGCCATCCAGGCCGTGGCGGCCGACCTCAAGGCGATGGGGCTGGGCGAGCTGCGCACCACCTGGCGCCTGCGCGACTGGGGCATCTCGCGCCAGCGCTACTGGGGAACCCCGATCCCCATCATCCATTGCGCCGATTGCGGCCCCGTTCCCGTGCCGGAAAAGGACCTGCCCGTCCGGTTGCCCGAAGACCTGGTGCCCGACGGCACCGGCAACCCGCTGGCGAAGAACGAGGCTTTCCTGTCCTGCCATTGCCCGCGCTGCGGCAAGCCGGCGCGGCGTGAAACCGACACCATGGACACGTTCATCGACTCGTCCTGGTATTTCATGCGCTACACCTCGCCCGGCAACGACCAGGCCATGGTCGACGCTCGAAACGATTACTGGATGCCGATGGACCAGTACATCGGCGGCATCGAGCACGCCGTGCTGCACCTGCTGTACGCACGCTTCTGGACGCGCGTGATGCGCGACCTGGGCTTGCTGAAGTTTTCCGAACCGTTCACGCGGCTGCTATGCCAGGGCATGGTCCTGAACCATATCTATTCACGGCGCAATGAACGCGGCGGCATCGAATACTTCTGGCCCGACCAGGTCGAGAACATCACCGACGACAAGGGTGCCATCACGGGAGCCCGCCTGAAGGCCGACGGTTCCATGGTGGACTACGGCGGCATCGGAACCATGTCGAAGTCCAAGAACAACGGCGTCGATCCGCAGTCGTTGATCGAAACCATGGGGGCCGACACAGCGCGGCTGTTCGTCATGTTCGCCAGCCCGCCGGAACAGACGCTGGAATGGTCGGACTCGGGGGTCGAAGGCGCACACCGCTTCCTGCGCCGGCTGTGGGCATTCTGTCACGCCCACCACGAGGCCATCCGCGCCAGCCTTCCCACGACCGATTGGAGCGGACTCGGCAACCAGGGTGCGTCGCTGCGCCGCCAGATCCACACGCTGCTGCGGCAGGCCGATTACGACTACCAGCGCATCCAGTACAACACCGTGGTCTCCACGGCAATGAAGATGCTCAACACGATTGAGGCGGCCGCCCACGAGGGTGCCGACGACGCGGCAATAACCGAATCGGCGTCCATTTTGCTGCGCGTGCTGTATCCCGTGGTGCCTCACATCACCTGGCGGCTGTGGCGCGACCTGGGATTTGCGGACACGCTCGGCGACCTGCTGGATGCGCCATGGCCGCATGTCGACGAGTCGGCTCTGAAGGCCGAGACCGTGGATCTCGTGCTGCAGGTCAACGGCAAGATGCGCGGCCAGCTCACCGTCCCCCACGATGCCGACAAGTCCGCCATCGACGCGCTGGCCCGCGGCCACGAGGCCGTTGAGCGCTTTCTCGAAGGCCGCTCTCCCAAGCGCATCGTGGTGGTCCCGGGGCGCTTGGTGAACGTGGTGGGGTGACGCGCATGGCCTTTTCCGAACAATTCCGACGCAGGCGCAGGCTGTGCCTGGCTCTTTCGTGCCTGGCCGCCCTGAGCGCCTGCGGCTTTCACCTGAAGGCCGCGACACCGCTGCCCTTCAAGACTCTTTACACCAACATCAATCTGGACACGGATTTCGGCGCGCGTCTGCGACGTGTCGTGGAAGCCAATTCCCCCGATACCCACTTCGTCGAAAACCGGAACGAGGCCGAGGTCTACCTGCACCAGATTTCCGACGAGCAGAGCCTGCGGCAACTCTCGATCGACCCCCAGGGCCAGGTCGACGAATATGAACTGGATCTGAACTTCAGCTTCGAACTGCTGGACAAGGCCGGCCACGTGCTGCTCGCGCCCACCGTGCTGCGCAGCGTACGTGAACTGCCATACAACGTCAACATCGTCCAGGCGAAGGACAGCGAAATCACGCGCACCTTCAGCGACATGCGCAACAGCCTGATCGACCAGATCCTGCGCCGCATGAGCGCTCCGGACGTGCAGGCTGCCTACCGCGGCGCCGACAGCCTCCCCGTGGCGCCCATCCCCGGGACTGAAATCCGCCGGCGGCGGGATTCCGGCGCGACCGGCATGCCCGGCATGCCCGGCTCGTTGTACCGATGAGCAGCCGGGCTCGGGATTTCAACCGCAGCCTGGAGCAATTGGCCCGAGCACAGGAACTCCCGGCCTGCTGTGTCCTGGCCGGCGAGGAAATCCTGCTGCTGACCGAAACGGTGGACGCCTTCCGCGCCAGCGCCACCCGGCTGGGCTGTACCGAACGCAGCCACTGGGTCATGGACGCTCGCAGCGACTGGAGCCCCGTGCTCGCGGCGGCCCGAAACACCTCGCTGTTCGGCGACCTGCGACTGCTGGAGATCAGCCTGCCGGGCGGCAAGCCGGGCAAGACGGGTGCCGAGGCACTGGTGGGCCTCGCGGCAATGGCTGCTGACGGCCATCTGCCCGATGTGCGCATCCTGATCCAGCTGCCGGCGCTGGACCGCGCCACACAGCAAAGCAAGTGGGCCACCACCCTGCGCCAGCAGGCGCGCTGGATCGACATTCCCAGCATCGCGCGCGACGACCTGCCCGGCTGGATCGACGATCGGCTGCACCGCCAGGAACAGAGCACGGACCCGGAAACCTTGGCCTGGCTGGCTGACAAAGTCGAGGGCAATCTGCTGGCCGCCCACCAGGAAATCCAGAAGCTCGCACTGATCTACCCGCCGGGCGCGTTGTCGACGGAGCAGGTCCAGTCGGCCGTGCTGAACGTCGCCCGTTACAATCTCTATGATCTGCGCGACGCCATGCTGCTGGGACAGGCTGACCGCGCCTCGACCGTGCTCGAAGGCCTGCGCGCCGAGGGCGAGGCCCTGCTCCTCGTCCTGTGGGCCGTGGGCGAAGAAATCCGTATCCTGGGCCGGCTGTGCGACCTGGGAACAGCGGGCCTGGAGGCCGGTCTGCGGGCCAACCGGCTCTTCGGTGCCCGCGAAAAACTGGCCCGCCAGGCGCTGCGGCGAATTCCGCCCGCAGTCTGGCCGCTGGCGCTGCGCCACGTCCACGAAATCGATCGTATGATCAAAGGCGTACCGGTTGCGGGCCGGCTCGGCGACCCTTGGGATGAGCTTGCCAGACTGGTGATGCGCATGGCCACGGCGGGACTCCCACGGCCCTGACTCTCTCTGAATGACACGCAGGCTTTTTATGAACGACAGCGGTTTTTCCATGCAGACCCTGGGCCGCCAGGCCCGGGAGGCCGCGCGCGCGCTGCGCGTGGCCCCGGGTTCCGCAAAGTCCATGGCGCTGCTGGCCATGGCCGACGGATTGCGGAACCGCCGCGCCTGGCTGCAGGCGCAAAACGCCCATGACTTGAAGGCCGCCGCCGACCAGCAACTGGCCGCGCCGTTGATGGATCGCCTGCGTCTGTCGGACAGAGCGCTGGAGACCATGGCCACAGGCCTGGCGCAGATCGCCGCCATGCCGGATCCCATCGGCAGCCTGAGCGAAACCATCACGCGGCCCAACGGCATGCGCGTGGCGCGGATGCGGGTGCCGCTGGGCGTCATCGGCATCATCTACGAGTCCCGTCCCAACGTGACCATCGATGCGGCCGCGTTGTGCCTGAAATCCGGCAACGCGACCATCCTGCGCGGCGGCAGCGAGGCGTTCCACTCGAACCGTGCGTTGGGCGAAATCATCCAGGAGGGCCTGCGCGCCGCCGGGCTGCCCGCCCACGCCGTGCAGGTCGTCCCCACGACGGATCGGGCGGCAGTGGGCGAAATGGTCACGCTGACCGACTTCATCGATGTCATCATCCCGCGCGGCGGCAAAGGCCTGATCGCGAGGCTGTCGGCGGAATCGCGCGTGCCGCTCATCAAACACCTGGAAGGCAACTGCCACCTGTACGTCGACAAGGCCGCCGATCCCGAGAAGGCCCTGGCCATCGCCATCAACGCGAAGACCTACCGCACCGGGATTTGCGGGGCCATGGAAACGCTGCTGGTTCACGAGCGCATTGCGCCCCAATGGTTGCCACGCGCCGGAGCCCGCTTCTCCGAACTGGGGGTGGAGCTGCGCGCCGATCCCCGCGCGGCGGCCTTGCTGCCGCAATCCGTGCCGGCCACCGACGAAGACTGGGCCACCGAGTTCCTCGCACCCATTCTCGCCGTGCGTGTGGTGGACTCGCTCGAACAGGCGATGGACCACATCGCCCGTTACAGTTCCGAGCACACCGAATCGATCGTGACCGAGGATCTGGCCGCCGCGCAGCGCTTTCAGCGTGAAGTCGACTCCAGTTCCGTGTACGTGAACCTGCCGACGTGCTTTGCCGATGGGTTCGAGTACGGTCTGGGCGCGGAAATCGGCATTTCCACCAACCGCCTGCACGCCCGCGGTCCCGTCGGCCTGGAAGGACTCACCATGCAGAAATGGGTACTGACCGGCGATGGCCAGTTGCGGGGTTGAGCGTGCTCTGGGTCAAGACCTTTCACATTCTCTTCGTCGTCTCGTGGTTCGCCGGACTGTTCTATCTGCCGCGAATCTACGTCAACCTGGCCCAGGCCAGCGACTCGGGCACCCGCGCCACCTTGCTGGGAATGGCGCGGCGGCTCTACCGGTTCATGACGCCGCTGGGCGTCCTCGCGCTGGTCATGGGTCTCTGGCTCTGGCTGGGATACGGCATCGGTCACGGGCAGGGCTGGATGCACGCCAAGCTGCTGCTGGTCGGACTGCTGATCATCGACCACCTGGCCTGCCGGCACTACCTTCGCGCCTTTGAATCGGGCACATGCAGCCGGTCGCACCGATTTTTCCGGGCGTTCAACGAGATTCCTGTGGTGCTGCTTCTGTTGATCCTGATCCTGGTGGTCATCAAACCCTTCTGAGTCATCATGAGCGATACACCCTCCCGCAAGACCTTGAGCGTCAAACCGCGCTCCCCAAGCAGCGCGTCTCCGGCGCCCGAGCGCAAGGAACGCCAGCGCTCCGGCGCGCGTGCGCGGCAAGCCGCGCTGCAGCAGCACGCCCAGCAAGCCAGCCGTCCTGCGATGCCGGCCGCGGCCAGCCGCGCCGCGCCCAATGGTGAGGAGCGCAAACAACCGCGCGCCGCGGGCGGCGGCGCCGCACCGCGCGGCGACGATCGCAAACGGCCACATGGCGCACACGCCGGCGGACCCCGCCCCCGAAGGGAACCCCGGCGTGAACCACCGCTGCCCGCCCCAGCCGAGCGCATGGAGGCGATACCGACGGAAGGCCCTGCCGTGCCCCGCGTCGAGCGCAAGCCGCGGGCGGCCCGAACGCCGCGCATCGCCGAAACCTTTCCGGTCTTCGCGCCCTGCCCCCACGGGCTGGAGGAAGCCCTGTCGCTGGAACTCCAGGCGCTGGGCTACGAGCCCGTGCGGGCCGGCCGAGCCGGCTGCCACTTCCATGCGGATTGGACCGGCATCCTGCGCGCGAACCTGTACTCGCGCCTGGCCACGCGCATCCTGGTGCAGGTCGCGCACGCGGAAATCCATACCGAAGACGACATTCTGGAGCTGGCTCGCGAGACCCCATGGGAGCGCTGGTTCGGTGCGGAGCAGACACTGCGCGTGGACACCTCGGCCATCCGCAGTCCGGTGCAAAGCCTGCAATACTGCAATCTGCGCGCCAAAGACGGCATCTGTGACCGCCTGCGCGAGCGCGAGGGCGCCCGCCCGGACATCGACACGGTCCGCCCGGACGCGCGGGTCCACCTGTTTCTGGACGCGCACACCGCCACCCTGTATCTGGACGTCTCCGGCGAGTCGCTCTTCAAGCGCGGCTGGCGCCTGGACAAGGGCGAGGCGCCCTTGCGGGAAAACCTCGCCGCGGGACTCCTCGCGCTGTCCGACTGGACGCCGGAATCTCCTCTGCTGGACCCGTTTTGCGGCAGCGGCACCATCCTGATCGAGGCCGCCTGGATCGCCCTGGGTGTGCCCCCCGGCATCTGGCGGCCCTTTGGCTTCGAGCGCCTGCGGCCCCATGACGCGCGGCTCTGGCGCGACCTGAAAGAGGACGCCAGGGCGAGGATCGCCACGCGGCTCGAGCAGCCGCTGGTGGGCGGTGATTTGCAGCCAGCCGCCATTGCCGCAGCCCGGTCGAACGTGGAACGCGCCCATCTGGCCCCCGAGGCCATCCGCTTCGAGGTCTGCGATGCCCGGAACATGCCGGCCCCCGACAGCGCCGGCTGGATCGTCACCAACCCGCCCTACGGCGAGCGCCTGACCGAAGACGACACCGATCTCTGGCCACAATGGGCCACCCACCTGAAACGGCACTATGGCGGCTGGCAGCTGAATGTCATCACCAGCGACATGGACTTCCCGAAGCACCTGCGGCTCAAGGCGCGCCGGCGGCACC
Source organism: Castellaniella sp. UC4447_H14 (assembly GCF_052978285.1). Taxonomy (NCBI): domain Bacteria; kingdom Pseudomonadati; phylum Pseudomonadota; class Betaproteobacteria; order Burkholderiales; family Alcaligenaceae; genus Castellaniella; species Castellaniella sp. UC4447_H14. The sequence continues at coordinate 1,450,708 of NZ_CM129666.1, forward strand.
CGCTGTACAACGGGGACCTGGACTGCCGCCTGTTCCAGTTCGATCTCGTGAGCGCCGGGTACCGCGACACTCTGGACAGCGGCTCCGCGGAGCTCGAAGCCTCATGAAGCGTACAGGCCGCCGGGTCCCACACGGACGTCTCTTTTCCACCACCGAGCTTGCTTCATATTAGGGTTAACCCTATAATGCTTTCAGTTCGAGCGAAACGCTCATTTTCTGAAGCAAAGAGGCTTGCTATGAAGAACCTGGAAAGCATTGACGTCCGCCTGACCGACGCCCTGGAACGCGAACTCCTGCAGGAAGCGATCGATAATCAACAAAGCTATGCCCTTGACCGCGCGATCGTGCGGACCTTCCACAAGATCGCCCGCTTGTTCAAGGCGCCTGAAGTCCAGTTGATGCATCACACTGCCCGCACCGCCCACTGAGCGTACCGGCAGAACACCGAGGCCGCCCCTGCCGGGCGGCTTCTGCATTTCTGGGCGATAATTTCAGGTTCGAAGCGCCAGGATTTGCCTGGATAATCCCCCTCATCGCGCCTGCTTCCCGCCTGTCCTGTCCAGAGGCCCCGACCCATGCCTGACACCTCTTCGCCCGTCCCGACTGCCCCGGCGCGCCTGCGGCGATTGGCCTGCATGATGTACGAAGGCGTCCTGCTCTTCGGTGTCGTGTTTTTGGCGGGCTACGTGTTCGATACGCTGACGCAGAGCCGCAGCGGCCTGATGCTGCGCCACAGCCGGCAGGCTTTCCTGTTCCTGGCCATCGGCCTGTACTTTATCGCCTGCTGGCGCAGGGGCGGCCAGACGCTGCCCATGAAGACCTGGGCCATCCGTCTGACCGACCGCGATGCCCGCCCGCTGCATGGCTCCCGGCTGCTGCTGCGGTATCTGCTCATCTGGCCGCTGCCGCTGATCACGGCCCTGGTGGTGGGCGCGATTTCCCGTTCGCTGAACTGGCCGGCGTTCGACATGCTCATCGTCCTCGCGCCGTTTTCCATCTTCGCCTGGACCTGGTTCGACCCGCAGGGACAGTTCCTGCATGACCGGCTGCTGGGTACCGAACTGCACGATCTGAAGCCGCCCGCCCCAGCGTCCGCACCCTGAGCGGCACTCCGGAAACATCCATGACCGACACGCTCAAGAAATACCTGACCACTGATCACAGCACCCGCATCCAGTCGCTCAGGCTGTCGCAAGCCTGGCAGGAGGGGCTGGCGCATCAGACGTTGCCCCCGGCCGTGATTCGCCTGCTGGGCGAGCTGTCCGCGGCTTGCGTGCTGCTGGCCGGCAACGTGAAATTCGACGGCTCCGTGGTCCTGCAGGTCCAGGGCAGCGGCCCCGTCAGCCTGATGGTGGCCGAATGCACCGGTGGGCTGGAATTGCGAGCCACGGCTCACCTGAGAGACGCCGCCGCCGACCTGCCAGAGGATACCGGCCTGCAGGCGCTCATGAACCCGGACGGCAAGGGCCGCTTCACCGTGATGCTGGATCCCGCCACTCGCGGCGAAGGCGCGGGCCTCTACCAGGGGATCGTGCCGCTGGAGGGGGAAAGCGTGGCGCACGCGCTGGAATACTACATGAAGCACTCCGAGCAGCTCGACACCCAGCTCTGGCTGGCGGCCAGCGACCAGTTCTGCGCCGGCCTGCTGTTGCAGCGAATGCCCAGCAGCCAGCACAGCGGCAGCCACGCCCCCGAGCGGCATACGGAAGACGACGACCGGACCTGGGAACACTGCATCACGCTGGCTGATACGGTGTCTGACCCGGAACTGCTGGAGCTGCCTGCGGACACGCTCATCCACCGCCTCTTCTGGCAAGATGACCTGGTGTCGTTTGCGCCCCAGGCGGTACGCTGGCATTGCCCCTGCTCGCGCGAGCGCGTGGCCAACATGCTGCGCACACTGGGTCGGGCCGAGATCGATGGCATCCTGGCCGAACAGGGCCACGTTCACATCGGCTGCAACTTCTGTGGCAAGCCCTACGACTTCGATGCCGTGGACTGCGCCGCCCTGTTCGCCGAGGGCATGCAGCCGCCGACATCCGGATCGGGCCGGCTGCATTAGGCCTCTCCGCGATCCCGGTGCCGCGGGCTGCCCGGACGGCACGCTGACCTTCATCCCGGCCGCTTGCAGCACCACTGCGGGGTGTCGCCCTCCACAGCGGCAGCGATTGCGGCGTCGTGCGGTCGACGGATTCGTCCACGGTCGCCTGGCGGGACCGATTCATCCAGCCGAAGTTTCCACAGTACCCTCGGCGTCGGCACGGGGAGAGAATGGATGCCATGAAGATCAGTCGCCCGACAACGTACCCGCACCCCAGCGCCGTGTTGCCTCCCGCCCAAGGCGGCCTGGGGCTGATCGGGTTCCTGGCAACGGCCGTTCCGGTGATCTGGCTGGGACTGGGCGGCGTGGAGCTCGCGCACTGGATGCAGCTTCGCCAGTCGCTGAGCCTGATTCTGATGGACGCGGCCCGCGTCGGCGCCACGCGCCAGGCCGAACCCGACGCCATGGCGCGCGCGTTTGAACAGGGCCTGCGCCGCATCCACCCCGCAGCCGGCGAAGTCCACGCGATCCTGGCCAGACGCCGCCGGGACCTGGGCCGGCCCTGGCACATCGCCATCCAGCTTCCGGGCCGTGCAGCCTTTGGCGACCACGCCGACCCCACGCTGCAAGGATCGCGAGGCGGCGGGAAGGCGCTGATCCGCAATGATCACCAGGCGGCGCAACATGCCGCCCGACAGGCCCGGGGATGGCCGCAGGGTCGGGGACCGCAGTCCGGACTCACCATCTACGAGGCGAACACGCTCAGGATCACGCTGAGGTGGCCCCACAAGCCTCTTTTCCCCGGCGCTTCCGCGCTGTTGAAATCGCTGGCACCGCTGGCACAGGATGCGCGCAACCGTCACTGGATGGCGGCGGGGTATCTGCCCTTCCGGCGGATGGTGACCGTCGCCATGCAGTCCCACCCCGCCGCATGGCCGGATCTCCCCGACGGCCGAATCACCCATGAAGCACTATCGTTCCAGGCGCGGGCGTCCCGCTCGGATGCGGATGCCGCCGTCTCCACTCCGGGCACACCGGCAGCCCGAGGCTCCGGCGGCACAAATGGCGGCGGGACGGGTAGTGCGAATGGCGAAGGAGCCGACAGCGCGGACGCCATCCCGGGCGCTTTCGACGAGCCGGGCGTACCCGGCCCGGACGGGGAGCATCCGACATCAACGACCGATCCGGACGGCGAGACCGTCCTCGAAGACGCTTGCGTCTCCTAGTGTCCCGTTTGGTTAATTTGTGCACTTATATTCGGATGCATGGGCTTGCCAGACAAGGCGCAAACCGCAGCGATAGCAGTGGCTATCGCGAGGATTTGCAACGCCGTATGGCGAGCCCAGGCGCCGAAGACAAGTATTCGAATTAGCCAAACGGGACACTAGAATGTCCAGTTGGACGAGTTCGTGGCCTTGGAGCCGCAGAGATTCGCTGTCCGGGCAAGATGCCCCACCACCGTGATGGCGGCGGATGATCCGGGCATCGGCAATGCGGTGCGAGCCGCGCCCGCCGGTGCAACCTACCGGGTGGTGGAGCCGGGGTTCGCGGAATAAGCGCTTTCGGGCGGCAAGATCTGCACGAAATATTCGCCTTCGCGAATCATGTTGAGTTCGTTGCGCGCCCGTTCCTCGACGGCGGAGGTCCCGGTCTTCAGGTCCTGGACCTCGGCGGCCAAGGCATTGTTCCGGGCGGTCAGCGCCTGATTGTTGTCGGACTCGGCATCGACCTGGGCCTGCAGGCTGCGCAGACTCAGCCACCCGCCCTTGCCCCACCACAGGGGATACTGGGTGGCGAGCGTCAGTGCCAGCAGAATCAGGCAGAGCAGGCGCATGGCGGCCGTGTGGGCTGGCTTAGCGCAGGTTGTAGAAAGCCGACGTGCCCGGGTAGGCGGCGACCTCGGCCAGCTCTTCCTCGATCCGCAGAAGCTGGTTGTATTTGGCCATCCGGTCAGAGCGCGACAGGGAACCGGTCTTGATCTGCATGGCGTTGGTCCCCACGGCGATGTCGGCGATCGTGGAATCCTCGGTCTCGCCCGAACGGTGCGAGATGATGGCCGTATAACCCGCTCGTTTGGCCATTTCGATGGCGGCAAAGGTTTCCGTCAGCGTCCCGATCTGGTTGATCTTGATGAGGATGGAATTCGCGACGCCCTCGGCGATGCCTTTTTGCAGGATCCGGGTATTGGTCACGAACAGGTCGTCGCCCACGAGCTGGACCTTGCGTCCGAGCTGTTCGGTCAGCAGCCGCCAGCCGTCCCAGTCGTCTTCGGCCATGCCGTCTTCGATGGACACGATGGGATACTTGTCGCACCAGGAGGCCAGCAGATTGGCGAAGTCGCGCGAATTCAGCGAAATGCCGCCCTCGCCGGCCAGGTGGTATTTGCCATCCCGATAGAACTCGGAACTGGCGCAATCCAGACCCAGCAGGACCTGGGTGCCCGCCTCGTAGCCCGCCTCGCCGATCGCCTTCAGGATCAGTTCGATCGCCGCCTCATGGTTGGGCACGTTGGGCGCAAAACCACCCTCGTCGCCCACCGCCGTGGACATGCCGGCCTTGCCGATGATCTTTTTCAGGGCGTGGAAGACCTCCGCGCCCATGCGCAAGGCCTCGCGGAAGCTCGAGGCCCCCACCGGCAGGATCATGAACTCCTGCAGGTCCAGCGTGTTGTTGGCATGCGCGCCGCCGTTGATGACGTTCATCATGGGCACCGGCATCTGCATGGGGCCGCTGCCGCCGAAATACCGGTACAGCGACAGGCCGGCGTCATCCGCGGCTGCCCGGGCCACCGCCATGCTGGCCGCCAGAATCGCATTGGCGCCCAGGCGGCTCTTGTCTTCCGTGCCATCCAGGTCGATCAGGATCCGGTCGATGAAGCTCTGTTCCTGGGCGTCCAGCCCCATCAGCGCTTCGGAGATCTCGGTATTCACGTGCTCCACGGCACGCAGGACGCCCTTGCCCGAATAGCGGGAACCGTCGCCATCCCGAAGCTCGATGGCTTCGCGCGAGCCGGTAGACGCCCCCGACGGCACGGCGGCACGGCCCATGGCGCCGGATTCCAGCAATACGTCGCATTCCACGGTGGGGTTGCCGCGCGAGTCCAGAATCTCGCGCCCGATGATGTCTACGATTGCACTCATGGTCTGACAGTCCTGCCTGTGAGGGTGGATACGATTCGAAAGTCCTGGGTATTGTACCGGGTTCGGGCTGGGTGACCCCATGCGCGATGACCGGGCGCCCCGCGCTCGCCCTGCGTGCGGGCAACGATCGTACCGCGCGGCTACGCCGCAACCTCCATCAAAGGCCGCGCTGCAGGGCGCCGCCCTGTTTGACGCAGCGGTCCAGCGCAACCAGCGTTTCCAGCAGCTCCCGCATCCGATCCAGCGGAACCGCATTGGGCCCGTCGGACAGCGCCTTGTCCGGGTCGGGATGCGTTTCCATGAACACTCCCGCCACCCCAGCCGCGACCGCGGCGCGCGCCAGGACCGGCACGAATTCCCGCTGCCCGCCGGATCGCGTGCCCTGGCCGCCGGGCAACTGCACCGAATGGGTGGCATCGAACACCACCGGGCAGCCGGTATCCCGCATGATGGCCAGCGAACGCATGTCCGAGACCAGATTGTGATAGCCAAAAGAAGCGCCGCGTTCGCACACCATGATGTTCTGCCCGTCGCCGCCGGCGGCAATGGCGGCTGCGCGTGCCTTGGTCACGACCTGGATCATGTCCTCGGGGGCCAGGAACTGCCCCTTCTTGATGTTGACCGGCTTCAGGGTGGCCGCACAGGCGTGGATGAAATCGGTCTGGCGGCACAGGAAGGCCGGCGTCTGCAGGACGTCCGCCACAGCGGCGACTTCGCGCGCCTGGCCGGCCTCATGGACATCCGTCAGCACGGGCACATCGAGCGCCTTGCGCACGTCGTCCAGAATGGCCAGGCCGCGATCCATGCCCGGGCCCCGAAACGATGTCTCGGAGCTGCGATTGGCCTTGTCGAACGAGCTTTTGTAGATGAAGGGGATGCCCAGCGACTGCGTCATTTCCTTCAGGATGCCCGCCGTCTCGAACGCGAGTTCGCGGGACTCGATGACGCACGGGCCCGCGATCACGAACAGCGGCTGATCCAGGCCTGCCTCGAAGTGACACAGTTGCATGGAAGGCTCCTACGAGTGAGTGGCCTGACGCTGCTGATAGGCCAGGGCCGCCTGGACAAAGCCGGTGAACAGCGGATGCCCATCGCGCGGCGTCGAGGTGAACTCCGGGTGGAACTGCACCCCCACGAACCATGGATGGCTGGGGATTTCCATGATCTCGGGCAGGTTCTCGGTCGGCGTACGGGCACTGATGACCATGCCGGCCTGCTCCAGCCGGTTCACATAGACGTTGTTGACTTCGTAGCGATGGCGGTGCCGTTCGTTGACCTCGTCGCCATAGATTTCGTGAGCCCGCGTACCCGGGCGGACCGGACAGCGCTGTGCGCCCTTGCGCATGGTGCCCCCCAGATCCGACTCGCCATCGCGGTGTTCGACGCGGCCTTCGCGATCCTGCCATTCGGTGATCAGCGCCACCACGGGATGGGGCGCCGACGGATCGAATTCGGTACTGTTGGCCCCGCCCAGACCCGCAACGTGGCGTGCGAACTCCACGACCGCAAGCTGCATTCCCAGGCAAATGCCCAGATAGGGGATGCCGTTTTCACGTGCGTACTGGATGGCCTTGATCTTGCCTTCGGTGCCCCGCTTGCCGAACCCCCCGGGCACCAGGATCGCATCCAGGCCCGCCAGGCAGGCGGTGCCGTCCCGTTCGATTTCCTCGGAATCCAGATATTCGATGTGGACCCGCGAATGGGTGTGGATCCCGGCGTGGATCAGCGCCTCGGACAGGGATTTATAGGATTCGGTCAGATCCACATATTTCCCGACCATCCCGATGGTGACCGCATCACGCGGGTTTTCGAGGTCGTGCACCAGCCGGTCCCAGACCGTCAGATCCGCCGGCGGCGGCGTCAGCGCCAGCGCGTCGCAGACCAGGCTGTCCAGCCCCTGCTCATGCAGCATCGCCGGGATCTTGTAGATGGAGTCGGCGTCGGCCACGGAAATGACGGCATCCTGGGGCACATTGGAAAACAGTGAAATCTTGGCGCGTTCCTCTTCCGGCACGGGACGATCGGCGCGGCACAGCAGCGCGTTGGGATAGATGCCGATCTCGCGCAGCTTCTGGACCGAGTGCTGGGTGGGCTTGGTCTTGAGCTCGCCCGCCGAAGCGATGAACGGCACCAGCGTCAGGTGGACAAAAGCGCATTGGTTGCGGCCCAGCCGCAGGCTCATCTGCCGCACCGCCTCGAGGAAGGGCAGCGATTCAATGTCGCCCACCGTGCCGCCGATTTCAACGATGGCCACGTCGGCCTGGCCATTCCAGGCGGCCTTGGCCCCGCGTGCCACGAAGTCCTGGATTTCGTTGGTGATATGCGGAATCACCTGGACCGTCTTGCCCAGATAATCGCCCCGCCGCTCCTTGCGCAGCACGGATTCGTAGATCTGGCCGGTGGTGAAGTTGTTCACCTTGTGCATCTTGGTCGACACGAACCGCTCGTAGTGGCCGAGATCCAGGTCGGTTTCGGCACCGTCTTCGGTCACGAAGACTTCGCCATGCTGAAAAGGGCTCATCGTGCCCGGATCCACATTGATGTAGGGGTCCAGTTTCAGCATCGTGACCCGCAGCCCGCGGGATTCCAGGATCGCGGCGAGTGACGCCGCAGCAATGCCCTTGCCCAGGGAGGATACCACCCCCCCTGTGACGAATACGTACTTGGTCATGTCGGATAGGCGCCCGGGACCACCGGGCGAAGCAGGAAATTTGGATTATAACGGTTCGGTTCGAACCAACAGCCAATCCCGCGCCGCCCCCGACACCAACGGCGACAACCGCTCGCGCACCTGCCGATGATAGGCATTCAACCAGGCGAGCTGGGTGTCCGACAATTGGGCACGCACCACACAGCGAGTGTCGATGGGACACAGCGTGACCGTCTCGAACCGCAGGAAATCCCCGAACTCCGTGCGCTCGGCCGGCACCGCCAGCACCAGGCTTTCAATGCGGATGCCCCACTGGCCCGGCCGGTACAAGCCCGGCTCGTTGGAGGTCAGCATCCCCGCCAGCATGTCCTGGTGGGGGCGGGCATGCCCCCGCACCGAAATCGACTGCGGGCCTTCATGGACGTTCAGGAAATAGCCCACGCCATGCCCGGTGCCGTGTCCATAATCCAGCCCCCGCCGCCACAGGGGCATGCGCGCCAGCGTATCCAGCACCGAAGACGGCGTGCCTGCCGGGAAACAGGCCATGGCGAGATCGATGTGGCCTTGCAGCACCGTCGTGAAATCCTCTTTCTGGGCCTGTGATGGAGATCCCACGGGCACCACCCGGGTGATGTCCGTCGTGCCGCCCGGATACTGTCCGCCGGAATCAATCAGCAGCAGCCCATCGCCATGGATCCGGGCAAACGCCTCGGCGCTAGCCTGATAATGCGGCATGGCACCATTGGCGTTGAAGGCGGCAATGGTGGCAAAGCTGGTGGTGACGAATCCCGGCCGCCGCGCCCGCGCTGCCGTGATGTGGGTATCCACATCCAGCTCGTTCACGGATTCGCCGGCGGCCATCGCCGCCTCGAACCACGCGAAGAATTCGCACAGCGCTGCACCGTCCTGGGCCATGGCTTCGCGGATGTGCTGCGCCTCCGCGGTGGTCTTGACGGACTTCAGGAGCTGCGATGGGTTGATGGCCTGGACCAGGCGAGCCTGTGCCGCGTGCGATAGCGTACCGGCCGTCACCCGCGCCGGATCGACGAGCAGCGCCGTATTGACGGGCAACGCCGCCAGGTCCGCCGCCAGCGCCTCATAGTCGCGCAACGCGACCCCGTCGGCAGCGAGCGCCGCCGCCAGGTCCGCCGGAATCTTGCCGGGCGCCACGTAGAGATGGACCTCGTCGGCCGCCACCAGCGCATGGGCGAGGAATACCGGATTGTGGCCGACGTCCGCGCCGCGCAGGTTGAGCAGCCACGCAATGTCATCCAGCGACGAAATCAGATGCAGCGTCGCGCCATGTGCCCGCATCGCCTGGCGCACGGCAGCCAGATTGTCGGCGCGGGAGCGGCAGGCATAAGGCGCCTGGTGTTCATAGACCGGGGCCCGCGGGAGCACCGGCCGCCCCGCCCAGACAGCGCCCACGGGGTCCTGATCCAGCACGAGGGAAAGCCCGGCGCCCGGCAGCGCATCGTGCCAGCGCTGCGCGGTGGCACAATCCAGCACCCGGCCGTCCACCGCCACCCGATCCCCGGCCCGCAGATGGGCACACATCCAGGCCAGCACATCCGGCACGTCCGGCGCCCCGGCCCGCATGAGCGTGATGCCCGATCCCTGGAGTTGATGCTCGGCCTGCACCCAATAGCGGCTGTCGGTCCAGAGACCGGCGAAATCCGCCGTCACCAGCACGCCGCCCGCCGAGCCGTCGAACCCGGACAGCCAGGCCCGCGCCATCCAGTGCTCCGGAAGATACTCCGACAGATGTGGATCAGCCGTCGGCACCCAGCAGGCCTGGAGGCCCGCCCGTACCAGTTGTCCACGCAATGCTTCGACGCGGGCGGCCGCCGTTGCCAGGGGTTTCATGCAAGCTTCCTTCAGGCGACTGCCGACACGTCCAGTTTCGCGGTTGTCTTGGACTTGATCTCGTCCACCGTCACGCCCGGAGCGAGTTCGGTCAGGCGCAGCCCATCGGGGGTGACTTCCATCACACCCAGGTCAGTGATGACCAGATCCACGACGCCCACGCCGGTCAGCGGCAAAGTGCATTCCGGGAGCAGCTTCAGGCTTTCGGACCCATCCCTGGCGCGTGCCACGTGCTCCATGAGCACGACGACCTTGCCCACGCCTGCGACCAAATCCATGGCGCCGCCCATGCCCTTGACCTTCTTCCCCGGAATCATCCAGTTGGCCAGGTCGCCCTTCTCGGAGACCTGCATGGCCCCCAGGATGGCGATGTTGATCTTTCCGCCGCGAATCATGGCAAACGAATCCGCCGACGCAAAGATCGACGAACCCGGGAGCGTCGTGACCGTCTGCTTGCCTGCATTGATCAGGTCCGCGTCGACCTGGTCATCGGTGGGAAACGGCCCGATACCCAGCAGACCGTTTTCCGACTGGAGCCAGACCTCGATACCCTTGGGGACATAGTTGGCCACCATGGTCGGCAGTCCGATCCCCAGATTTACATAAAAACCGTCTTTCAGTTCCTTGGCTGCGCGCGCAGCCATCTGTTCACGATCCCATGCCATCGTGGTGCTCCTTATGCGTTGCGGATAGTACGTTGTTCGATGCGCTTTTCGGGATGCGCATTGAGTACGATGCGATGCACGAAAATGCCGGGCAGATGCACCTCATCGGGATCGAAGCTGCCTGTGGGGACGATTTCCTCGACTTCAACGATGGTGATCTTGCCCGCCATCGCGACGTTCGGGTTGAAGTTGCGGGCCGTGCGGCGAAACTGCAGGTTGCCGCTGCGGTCGGCCTTCCAGGCCTTGACCAGCGACACGTCCGGCACAATGGAGCGTTCCATCAGGTAGGCGCGGCCATCGAATTCGCGAGTTTCCTTGCCCTCGGCCACTACGGTACCCACGCCGGTTGCAGTGAAGAAGGCCGGAATCCCGGCGCCACCGGCGCGCAGCTTCTCGGCCAGCGTGCCCTGGGGCGTGAATTCGAGTTCGAGTTCGCCCGCCAGGAACTGGCGTTCGAATTCCTTGTTCTCGCCGACATACGACGCGATCATTTTCCGGATCTGGCGCGTGCCCAGCAGCTTGCCCAGCCCGAAATCGTCCACCCCGGCGTTGTTGCTGACGCAGGTCAGATCATGCACCCCAGAATCCCGCAGTGCGGCAATCAGGGCTTCGGGAATGCCACACAGGCCAAACCCGCCCACGGCGATCATCTGACCGTCGGCCACCACGCCGCGCAATGCGTCGGCGGCAGTTTTATAGACTTTATCCATACGACGTTTCCTTCAAGACCAATCAACCAAGAATCCGGAGGCGGCCCCACGCAGGGTTCAGGAACCCGCGAAATGACCACCCGTCATTCAGAAAAACAGCCCTGCAGGGCCTGGAGCTCATCGGGCGTCCAGGGAACCGGCCGCTGCGTCCGCACATCGACACAGACCAGGACGTTGCGGCTCCGGGCATGAACACACTGGCGGTCTTCAGCATCCACGATCCAGCCGTCGAGTTCCATGCTGCTGCGCCCCGTGCGCGCCCGTTTCAGCCCCACGATGACAGAGGCAGGATACAACAGAGGCTTGAGAAAATCACACGAGGTGTGGGCGAGCACCAGGGCCCGCTGCGAAAAGCCGTCCGGGTGCATCCGGGCGAACAGGCGAACACGGGCTTCCTCGAAATAGCGGAAGTAGAGCGTGTTGTTGACGTGATGCAGGGAGTCCATGTCGCCCCACCGAAGCTCGATCCGGGATTCGAAGACCCCGGAAGGCATTTGAATATCAATGGGTTCCGACGGCATCGCCCGACTCCTGATGGTGACCGCGGCAGCGGCTGTGACAAGCGCCAGTATAACGATCTGCAATACAATGGCCGGCAATCAACCGGGGGCTATCGGCCCACCGGCCCCCCACGCCAATCCATTCCGGGAGCCACCTAGCCATGACTGAACGCGAATCGATGGAATACGACGTGGTCGTCGTCGGCGGAGGACCCGCCGGCCTGTCGGCCGCCATTCGGCTCAAGCAGCTCGCTGCTGAACGTGGCCAGGAAGTCAGCGTCTGCGTGCTGGAAAAGGCCGCCGAGATCGGCGCGCAGGTGCTCTCGGGCTGCGTCATGGATCCGCGCGCGCTGACGGAATTGATCCCCGACTGGAAGGAACGGGGCGCGCCGCTGGATGTCGCCGTAACGGAAGACCGTTTCCTGTTTCTCACAGAGACCGCCTCCCGCAGCACGCCGGCATGGCTGCTGCCGGACTGTTTCCGCAACCACGGCAACTACATCGTCCGGCTGGGTTACGTCACGCGCTGGCTGGGCGAGCAGGCCGAGGCTCTGGGCGTGGACGTATTCCCGGGCTTTGCCGCCGCGCAGATCCTCTACGACGAGAGCGGCACGGCCGTGCGCGGCATCGTCACCGGCGACATGGGCGTGGCGCGGGACGGCACGCCTACGGACGCCTACCAGCCCGGAATGGAGCTGCTGGGCCGCTACACCATCTTTGCGGAAGGCTCGCGCGGCCACCTCGGACGCCAGTTGATCGAAAAATTCCGCCTGGATGCCGGCCGCGACCCGCAAAGCTACGCCATCGGCCTGAAGGAACTCTGGGAGGTCGAGCCGGGGAAGGCCCATCCGGGGCTGGTGATGCACACCGCCGGGTGGCCGCTGGACTCGGACACCTACGGCGGTTCGTTCCTGTACCACTTGCGCGATAACCTCGTCGCCGTGGGGCTGGTCGTGGGGCTGGACTATGCCAATCCCTGGCTGTCCCCATTCGACGAATTCCAACGCTACAAGACGCACCCGGCCATCCGGACCACGTTCGAGGGCGGCAAGCGCATCGCCTACGGCGCGCGGTCGCTGACGGCGGGCGGCCTGCTTTCGTTGCCCAAAATGTGTTTTCCGGGCGGCGTGCTCGTGGGTTGCGAGGCCGGCGTGTTGAACGCATCCCGCATCAAGGGCAGCCATTCCGCGATCAAGACCGGCGCGCTGGCCGCCGAGGCGGCCTTCGAGGCGGTGGCGGCGGGCCGCCGCCACGACGAGCTTACGGCCTACCCGGCCGCTTTCGAGCGTTCGTGGCTGCACGCCGAGCTGAACAAATCGCGCAATTTCAAGCAGTGGTTCAAGAAAGGACGCACGGTCGGGACGCTGATGACGGGGGTGGAGCAGTGGCTGCTGAAGGGCAACATCCCCTGGACCATTCATCACGACAAACCCGATCACGCCTGCCTGCAGCCCGCTTCGCAATGCCCGCGCATTTCGTATCCCAAGCCCGACGGCAAGCTGACCTTTGATCGGCTCAGCTCGGTATTCATCTCGAACACCCACCACGACGAGAACGAGCCGGTCCACCTGACACTGAAGGATGACACCGTCCCCGTGGCCGTGAACCTGGCGAAATACGCGGGGCCGGAGGCGCGCTTCTGCCCCGCCGGGGTCTACGAATACGTGAAGACCGAATCGGGCGGAGACCGCCTGCAGATCAATGCGCAGAACTGCGTTCACTGCAAGACCTGCGACATCAAGGATCCCACTCAGAACATCGTCTGGGTGACGCCCCAGGGCGGTGAGGGCCCGGTCTACAACGGGATGTAGAGCCAGCAGGCGCCGGCATGCCCGGCGGCGGCCGCCTTCAGGTCTGGGCGTTTGCCTGGGCGGGCAGCACGGCTGCCAGATCCAGCGATCTCATCGAATCGACCGCCATTTCCCAGCGGCCCTCGGCGCACAGGCCGCTCATGCCGGCCTGCTCGTAGCCATCCAGCGCGGCCCGCACACAGGCGTCGCGCACGGCCTCGGCCAGCAACCGCCGGGCCTCGTCGTCCACAAGCTGCGTCATCGTTCAGTTCCTTTTTGGTGCGTCCGAATGCATTCTACCCCCGGGGGTCGAGGCCCCCAGGGGTAGACAGGAATCGGGGAGGACAGCCGCCCGGTGAGCCGGACCGCCGGGCCTGCCTCAGTCATGTGACCGGAGCGGGCCGGCTTTCGCGGGTCAGCCCTGGACCTGCTTGCGGATGTCTTCCACCACCGAGGCGTTGGCCAGCGTGGTCACGTCGCCCACGTCACGTCCATTGGAGATCGACGCCAGCACCCGGCGCATGATCTTGCCCGACCGCGTCTTGGGCATGTCGGGCACCACGTGCACCCGGCTCGGCTTGGCGATCTTGCCGATGATGTCCTCGCAAGCCTGATTGACCGCCTTCACGATGGCGTCGGAAGAGGCCGTCGATCCCGCCGCCAGCGAAACGTAGACCTCCGGAACCTTGCCCTTGATCTCGTCGTTGACCGCCACCACCGCGGCCTCGGCCACGTCCGGCACCGTCAGGCACGCCGACTCGATCTCCTTGGTCCCGAGGCGGTGGCCGGATACGTTGATCACGTCGTCGATACGGCCCAGAATGCGGAAATACCCGTCCTGGGCCTGCATGGCGCCATCTCCCGACATGTAGGGCCAGTCGCGCCAGTCCTTGCTGTCCGGGTTCTTGCAATAGCGCTCGAAGTAGGTCTTCACGAAGCGTTTGTCGTCACCCCAGATGGTCTGAATGATTCCGGGCCACGGGTTGCGGATGCACATGTTGCCCGCCTTGTTCGAGCCGGCCGGCAGCTCGTTGCCGTCTTCGTCGTAGATGACCGGGTAGACGCCCGGCAAGGCCGGGCCGGCGCTCCCCGGCTTCATCTTGTCCAGGGCCGGCAGCGTGCTGCACAGGAAGCCGCCGTTTTCCGTCTGCCACCAGGTATCGCAGATCACCGCCTTGCCCTTGCCGATCTGCTCGTAGTACCAGCGCCAGGCGCTGGGCTCGATGGGCTCGCCCACCGTCGTCATGTGCTTGAAGTTCTGCGGTCCCTTGATGGGTTCTTCCGGCCCTACGCGGCGCAGTGCCCGGACGGCGGTCGGCGAGGTATGGAAGATATTCACGCCCAATTGCTCGGCAATGCGCCACGGGCGGTTCATGTCCGGGTAGGTGGGCACGCCTTCGTAGACCACGCTGGTGGCCGCCAGCGCCAGTGGGCCGTAGACGATGTAGGAGTGACCCGTGATCCAGCCGATGTCGGCCATGCACCAGTAGGTGTCTTCCGGATGAATGTCCTGCACCCACTTTGAAGTGCCGGTCACATAGGCCAGGTAGCCGCCCGTGCGGTGCTGGCAGCCCTTGGGTTTGCCCGTGGTGCCGCTGGAATACATCAGGAACAGGGGCGCTTCCGGATCCAGATGCTCGGGCGCCACGCGCTGGCCCCGATATTGCTTGAGCACATCATTGATGAACACGTCGCGGCCTTCGACCATCGGCGTGGCCGCGCTGTATTTGCCGGGATAACGCTGCCAGACCAGGACCTTGTCGACTTCCTGACCGAGGTCGTGGGCTTCCTGCACGGCAATGTCGGCCTTTTCCTTGTGGTCGATCAGATGGCCCGAACGCCAGTAAGCATCACACGTGATCAGGTACCGGCTGCCCGAATCCTGGATGCGCTGGCCAGCGGACTTGCCCGAGAAGCCACCGAACACCTGGGAGTGAATGATGCCCAGGCGGGCGCAGGCCAGCATGGTGATCGGCAGGTCCAGGGTCATGGGAAGGTGCAGCGTCACGCGATCGCCGGCCTTCAGGCCGCAGTAGTCGCGCAGCAGCGCGGCCATCTCGTTGACCCGAACATAGAGTTCCTGGTAGGTCATGGCGACCGGCGACTCATCCTCGACCTCGCTCACGAAGATAAAGGCTGCCTTGTTGCGGTATTTGTCCAGGTGACGATCCACGCAGTTGTAGCAGGCGTTGATCTTGCCACCGGTGAACCACTTCCAGAACGGGGGGTTGCTGGTATCCAGGACCTGCTTGTAAGGCTTGAACCAGGTGAGCATGTCGGCGTATTCGCGGTAACAGTCGGGGAAGTTCTCCTCGCCAAAGCGCTTGCGAATGTCCGGATCCTTCATGTTGGCCTGGTCGATGAAGGACTGCGACGGCTTGAAATAGCTTTCTTCCTGCCACAACACCGCGATCTGGGCCTCGTTGGCGGCCGCATCGTCACGGTTCACGGTTTTGTCTGTCATGTCTCTTTCCCTTTCTCCAAAGCGAGCCGCGCACAGCGTTCTTCGAACTTGCGTCAAGGAAACCGTTCCCCGGCCCAAACACATCGATAATAATAGCGACTTTCACGCCAGACGCACTACGCGCCGAAGCGGCAGACACGCCACGATTCCCCCTGCGGCGGCCCGCCAGATCCGGCCCAAGTCGGGCACGCTGCCACCGTACTGCCCGAGTCTTACTCCATACTGACAGCGGCCTCACCGCTGGATGCATCGCGCGCCCGCACCCCGCGATCGAAATCCAGGCGAGCAAGCTGCAGCAGGCCCCCCAGGAAGAAGACCCCCGTGGCCAGCAAGGCCACGCGGTGGTTGCCACCCGTGGCCCACACCAGGAGTCCATAACACAAGGGGCCGACCACCGCCGACAGCTGGACGGCGAACGTCCAGAGCGCGAAGAACTCCGCCGGGCGCCGGCGCGGCGAGAGCACTCCCACCATGGCACGCGCCGCGCTCTGGCTGGTGCCCATGCACAGGCCTGCAAGCCCCGCCGCCGTCCAGAACAATGCGGGCGAATGACCCAGGGCGGCAAGCAGCACCATGACGATCCAGCCCGACAGGGTAAGGGCCAGCGCCCGGCGATGGCCGATCCTGTCCTGCACGTAGCCGAAGCTGAAGGCACCCACCGCCGCGCCGATATTGACCAGGAACACCAGCAGCATGGTCCGCTGCAGGGTGAAGCCCATGACTTCGGTAGCATAGACCGACGCCAGCGTGATCACCACGGTGATTCCGGCCTGATAGCTGGCAATGCACATGAGCAGTCGCCGAAAGTCGGGGAAATCGCGGCGCGTCTCCCGCCAGGCGCGGCGCAGCTGGGCCAGCATGGACGACGCGGCCTGCACGTCGCCGGCCCCCGGTTCCCGCAGCCAGAGAAACGACGGTACGGCTGCCAGGGCAAACACGCCGGCCGTGAGCAGCATGATCCAGGGGACATAATGCGGCGCTCCCAGGCCCTCGGCCCCGGCCGAAGCCGCCACCCACAACGACAGCCCCAGGGTGAGCATCCCGCCGCAATAGCCGAAGCTCCACCCCCAGCCGGACACTCGCCCCATGGACTCCGGACGCGCCAGGCTCGGCAGGAAGGAAGCCACGGCGGACTCGCCGATGCAGTAGCAGACATTGGACAGCGCGAGCCACAGCAGGCCCCACGCGATGTCGCCCGGCGCCACGCTTGCCAGCACGGCCGTGCCCGCCACACAGCCCACTGTGCTGGCATACAGCAGCCGCCGGTGGCCGCCCCGCGCATCGGCCCGCGCGCCCAGCATCGGCATGATGAACATCACCACCAGATAGGACAGCGACAGCGCCGCGGTCAACGCGAGCGTGCCCCAGTGGTGGCCGGCCGCGACAACACCCACGAAATAGGCATTGAATACGGTCGTGAGGACCACCGTGGTATAGCCCGAATTCGCGAAGTCATACATGGCCCAGGACCAGACCTCGCGGCGGCCCACGCCGGGCAACAGCGGCGAAACCGGGCGGGGGCCGGGGGCCGGGCACGAAACGGTCCCGTCCCCGCCGCGCCCGCTCGAGGGTTCGGCGGGATTCCCGTCCCGACGTGGGGTCCCGGCCCCCGTCACAGCGCCTGGCGGATCTGCTCCAGGGCGGAGGGATCCTCGATGGTGGTGAGGTCGCCCGGATCCCGGCGCTCGCACAGGGCCACAATGGCGCGCCGCAGCACTTTGCCCGAACGTGTCTTGGGCAGAGCCGTGACGAACAGAATGCGGGCCGGGCGAGCGACCGCACCGTTGCGCTGCTCGATGACGCGCTGGATTTCGGTCGCCAACCGGTCCCGCGCGCCCTCCTCCGCCAGCAGGTCCTGGTTGCGCAGCACCGCAAAGGCCACCGCTACCTGGCCCTTGATCTCGTCGGCCACCCCCACCACAGCCGACTCGGCCACCGCGGGATGAGTATTGACGGATTCTTCGATCTCGCGCGTGCCCAGCCGATGGCCGGCCACGTTGATCACGTCGTCGGTGCGGCCCAGGATGTACCAATAGCCATCGTCGTCCACCAGGCCCCAGTCCGAGGTGGAATACGTCAGGCGCCCGGGGAACGACTCGAAATAGGTCTTCACGAACCGCGCATCATCGCCCCAGATGGTGCTCAGCGCCCCCGGAGGCAACGGCGGCTCGATCGCCACCACCCCCTTCTGATTGGGACCGCAATCGCGTCCAGTCAGTTCGTCCACCACCCGCACGTCGAATCCGTAGGCCGGGAAGGTCGGGCTGCCGAACCGCATCGGGACTTCTTCGACGCCCGGCTGCGCCGACAGGATGGGCCAGCCCGTCTCGGTCTGCCAATAATTATCCACGACCGGCTTGTGCAGGACCTCCGACAGCCATTTGCCCGTGAGCTCGTCCAGCGGCTCGCCCGCCAGGTAAATGCGGTCCAGGGAGGACAGATCATGCCGGTGCAGCAGCGCCGGATCGTGCTTCTTCAGTACGCGGATGGCCGTGGGCGCCGAAAAGAGCGCGTTGACGTGGTGGTCTTCCACGATTTTCCAGAGGATCGCCGCGTCGGGGCGCACCGGCGTGCCCTCGTACATGACAGTAGCCTGACCGTTGAGAAGCGGCCCATACACCACATAGGAATGCCCGACCACCCAGCCCACGTCGCTGCTGGAGAAGTAAACGTCGCCCGG
This sequence comes from Castellaniella sp. UC4447_H14, assembly GCF_052978285.1. Classification (NCBI taxonomy): domain Bacteria; kingdom Pseudomonadati; phylum Pseudomonadota; class Betaproteobacteria; order Burkholderiales; family Alcaligenaceae; genus Castellaniella; species Castellaniella sp. UC4447_H14. The sequence goes on from NZ_CM129666.1 coordinate 1,469,214, forward strand.
CTTGCCGCCGAAAATGTATTCCATGGACGCGCACAGCGCGACCGCATAACCGCCTGTATCCCGCTGCACGCCTTTGGGATTGCCCGTGGTGCCCGACGTATACAGCACATAACTGGGCTCGCTGGCCTCCAGCCAGACCACCGGAACCTGGGCATCGAGATGGCGCGCGCGCAGCGTGGCGTAGTCCAGATCCCGCCCCGCCGTGAGCGCCATGGGCACCAGGCCGCGATCCACCAGCACCACCCGTTCCGGCGCGTGGCTCGATTGCTGGATCGCCTGGTCCAGCAGCGGTTTGTAGGCGATCGGGCGCCCCCCGCGAGAACCCGCATCGGTGGAGACAATCAACCGGGGTTGCGCGTCGTCGATGCGCTGCGCCAGGTTGTGGGCGGCAAAGCCGCCAAACACGACGGAATGGATCGCGCCGATGCGCGTGCAAGCCAGCATGAAGAAGGCGGCCTGCGGAATCATGGGCAGATAGATCAGGACCCGATCGCCCTTGACCACCCCCTGTTCCTGAAGGATGGCAGCCGCCGCATTGACCTCGCGCGCCAGATCGGCTCGCGTGTAGACGATTTCCTGCTCGACTTCCGTGGACACCCAAATGAGGGCCGGCTGATCGGCTTGCGTCGCCAGCCAGCGATCGACCGCGTTGTAGCACAGGTTGGTCCGGCCACCCACGAACCAGCGCGCAAAGGGCGGACGGGAATAATCCAGCGTGCGTTCGAATGGCGTCTCCCAATGGATGCGCCGCGCCTCGCGTGCCCAGAACGCCTCCCGGTCCTGGACCGATTGACGATGGAATTCATGGATCTTCTGCATGCGTTTGTCTCCGGTATCGTCCGGCGGACAGACTACGGCCGCGGACATTTCTTGTCGTTGCAGTCATGGTGCGCCCAATGCTACACCTACCGGGGAAACTAACGGCATCCCCTGACGCGAGCCTGACGGCGCCCGCCTCTGTTACGTAACAGGACGTCCGATCGGGTTGCCAGCCAAAGGACGATTGAATAAACTCACGGGGTTGCCCGCAGGGCGGGTATGCATCCATCAACCCGGTGTTTCCGTTCGTCCACCCCGTGATCCCAAGCAATCTCGGGCCAACAAGCAGTTTTTGTGTCAGTCTCGGCATCATGAGACCGGTTCGGACAGAAGCGCTGATGAGAAAAACTTACAGCCCATGCCACCGCCACATTCTTCCACCGCGCTGTCGGCCCTGTTCTGCCCCCCCCGCTTCTTCAAGCTGCTTCTATGTACGGGCATGATGGTGCTGGCGGGTTGCGCGACGCAGCCCCGACAGACGGCCGATAATAGCGACTCCTCCAATCATCTCCTGCGCGACAGTTACCTCGCCCGAACCCAGTCGGATCCACTGGGGGCCTGGCTGAAGAACGACGACAGTCTCGCCATCAACTACCCCGACGACGACTCCCAGCCGAGCGCCTCTTCTCCCGTCCCCAAGACCATGGTCTCCACGGCGATGCGGTTCCTTGGGGTCAAATACCGATTCGGGGGCGACACGCCCAAAGAAGGCTTCGACTGCAGCGGCCTGGTGGCCTACGCGGCTGAAAAGTCCCTCGGGCTGAAGCTGCCTCGATCGGCGCGTGACCAGGCCCAGGCGGGTACCTCGGTGGACCGCGACGAGCTGCGCCGGGGCGATCTGGTGTTCTTCAACACCCTGGGCCGGCGCTATTCGCACGTGGGCATCTACCTCGGCGACCACAAATTCGTCCATGCTCCCCGCACCGGCTCGGCCATCCGGGTGGACGACATGGACATGGCCTACTGGCGGTCGCGCTACAACGGTGCCCGCCGACTGGATATGGCCGGCGGCGAAAAGATCGCCAGCCGGGCGGCCGCCGAACGGACCGAGTCCGGCGAACACGCGCGCAGTTCCCGGTCGGCCCACGAGTCGCGACGAGACCACGCCTCCAAGTCCACTCGCTCGGCCAAGTCGGCTCACACGGCCAAGGCGACGCGCGCGGAAAAATCCTCGCATACGGCCAAGCAGACGCACGCAACCGCCAAACGGACCAGCCACACGGCTAAAAAACCTGTCCGCACAGCACGCCGCTAAAGCCCGGCATCCCGCACAGCCAGCGTTCGACGGCCCCTCATCGCACGATATGGGGCCGTTTTTCCGGGCCGTCCAATGGGGACCCCGTCAGGCGCTCAATTTCCGGGGGCTGCCGCCGCCCAGCGAGCAGATCTCGCAATAGCCACATTGGTCCAACGCGCGCTGCATGCTGCACACCGAGCGGCGGCACGCCAGTACCCGGATGCCGGCGCGCTGCGCAGCAGATCTGAAGGTCCTCATCACGTTATGGCCGAGGAAGTCCGTCAGCAAAATCACCAGTTCAGTTCCCGACGGCAGCGCCAGCAGTTTTTTTTGGTGCCCTGGTTCCCGCCCACTGATATGGTGCTGGATGGTAATGTTTCGGAGCCGCAACAGCTCGGGAATATTCCCCAGCCGGTCCGCACCGACGACCAATGCACTGACAGGTACTTGCGCCATGTGGCTCTCCTGAAACCTGAGGGTTATGCCAGATCCGCATCCGCGCCGGGGCTGGCGATTACACATGATAATAATAATTGTTCTCATTATCGATGGCAATGACGGCGTGTCCCGCGTGGTTTTAGTAAATGTATCAGACTCCACAGGAGGAAAGCCGGAAGTTCGGGATTTTTGCATTGGGAAGCCGGTCAAATCGATACACGAACAGCTGCTGTTGCTTGGAGATCATGCGCCGATTCAGCGATAAGTCAGATTACATTCAGACAACTGTCATGTCACAAAGAGCACAATACGCGGTAAGAGACGCTCCGGAAGGGTCGCGTTGTCCTTTCGCACCCCCTTGATAGGGCGCCATACCGCAGGGCATCGCATGGGAGCGTCCCAAAACCATCCACAGGAGGCTCCTTCATGCATACTGCACTCCGGCACGGAATACCGCTCGCCGCTCTTGCTCTGGCACTTGCTCTGGGCGGCACCGCCCAGGCAGCCGACAACCAGATTGTTCTGGGCGCGTCTGTCCAGCTCACCGGCCCGATCGCCAACACAGGTCGCTACTATCGCGACGCCTACCAGCTTGCCATCGACCAGATCAACCGCAAGGGCGGCGTGACGGTCGGCGGAAAGAAGTACACGCTGGCGCTGAAGCTCTATGACAACCAGTCCGACGTGAACCTCAGCGTGCGCCAATACACGCAGCTCGTGTCTCAGGACAAGGTCAATTTCCTTCTCGGACCGTTCGCCAGCAACTTCGCGCTCGCCGATTCGGCCGTGTCCGAAAAATACCAGATCCCGATGGTCCAGGGCGGCGGCGCTTCGGACCAGATCTTCTCGCGCGGCTTCAAGTACGTCTTCGGGACCCTGGCGCCCGCCAGTGATTACTTCGGCAGCACGATCAAGATGTTCAAGCAGCTCAAGCCCGAGCCCGCCAAGGTCGCCCTGCTCTACGCCGACGACTCGTTCGACGTGTCTGTGGCCAAGGGCACTCGCCCCATGCTGAAAGATGCGGGCCTGAACACGGTACTCGACGAGCGCTACAGCTCGAATGCCAGCGACTTCAACACGTTGCTGTCGCAAATCAAGTCCAAGCAGGCGGACGCCGTGCTGGTGGCCGGCCACGAAACCGAGATCCTGAATTTCATCCGTCAGGCCAAGAGCCTGGACGTCTCGCCGAAGCTTTACTCGTTCACGGTCGGGGTGCCCAGCGAAGACTTCCGCAAAGCCCTCGGCAAGGACGCCGACTATGCCTTCGGCATGACCGCCTGGCTGCCCAGCGATACGCTGAAGGACGACTGGTTTGGCGATGGCGCGCAATTCGCGAAGGCTTGGGGCGCCCAGTACCGTTATGAACCCGACTATCACGCCGCTTCCGGTGTGGCGGACGTGGAAGCCATCGTGAAGGCCGTCGAGAAGGCCGGCACGCTGGAACCCAAGGCCGTGCGCAACGCGCTGGCTGCCAGCGACTTCAACAGCCTGTACGGACGCATCAAGTTCGCCGACAACGGCCAGATCCATCTGGACCAGACGGTGATTCAGGTCCAGAACGGCAAGCCGGTCGCGGTGTTTGACGGAACCAAGTTCCTGAAAGACGCCCACTACCCGATGCCCGACTGGACGAAACGCTGATCGCTCGCAACGAGCCCTGGAGAACCCCCCTTGGACCTTCTGCTGCAAGTACTCGTCAACGGCATCCTGCAGGGCGGGCTGTACGCCATCGTGGCGCTCGGCCTCGCTCTGGTCTGGGGGGTGCTCAATATCGTCAACCTGGCCCATGGCGCCTTCATCATGCTGGGCGCCTATATCTCCTGGTACACCTTCCACTGGTGGGGCCTGGATCCTTTCCTGGGACTGCCGCTCACAGCCGTGGTGATGTTCGTGCTGGGCTATGCGATCCAGCGCGGCCTGCTGAACCTGATCGTGCGCGCGCCCATGTTCAACACGCTGCTGATCACCTTCGGGCTGGAAGTGGTGCTCACTTACCTGGCGCAGCTGGTCTTCTCGGCCGACTTCCGCACCATCAATCCCGTCTATTCAGGACATAACACCACGGTGTTCGGGATCACGATTCCGCTGGTCCGCCTGGCGGCGTGCGTCGTCGCCATCCTGCTGACGCTGGTCATGTGGTACTTCCTGCTGCATACGCGCCTGGGGCGGGCCATCCGCGCCACCGCACAGAACCTGTCGGCGGCACGCCTGTATGGCGTGGAGCCGCGTCACCTGTACGCCGTCACCTTCGGGCTCGGGCTGGCGCTGGCGGGTGCGGCCGGAGGGCTGTACGGCACCGTCTCGCAGATCAATCCCTACATTGGTGCGACCTTGACCGCCAAATCCTTTGCCATCGCCATCATCGGCGGCCTGGACACCCCGCTGGGGGTGATCGTGGGCGGCCTGATCCTGGGACTCATCGAATCCCTGACCACCTTGTACGTCGGCCCCACCTACGCTGATGTCGCCAGCTTCGGCGTGCTGATCCTGGTACTCATCATCCGGCCCACCGGCATTCTGGGGAGAACGGCATGAAGCATCTGCGCCTTCCCCTGATTCTGGTCGTGCTGGTCGCGCTGGCTCTGCTGCCGCTCTACGGGACGGACACCATGGTCCAGTTCGGCATCAGCACCCTGCTGCTCGCGGTTCTGGCCCAGGGCTGGAACATCATCGGGGGCTACACCGGGTACCCGTCCTTCGGCAACTCCGTGTTCTACGGCCTGGGCGCCTACGGCGTGGGCATCGCCATGGTGCAGTGGCAGCTTCCCTTTGCCGTCGGCATGGCCTTCGGCGTCGTGCTGGCGGTGGCCTTTGCCCTGCTGCTGGGCATCCCGGTGCTGCGGCTGAAAGGCCACTACTTCGCCATCGCCACCCTGGCGCTGGCGCAGATCATGGCGGCCATCGTGTCGAACGTGCCGCTGGCGGGCGAGAACATCGGCCTGGTGCTGCCGCCGCTGAACAATGATCCGTTCTTCTACGAAATGTCCCTGGTCCTCCTGGTCCTCGCGACCCTGACCATCTGGTGGCTGACGCGCAGCCGCTTCGGCTTCGGGCTCATCGCCATCCGCGAGAACGAAGAGGGCGCCGTGGTGATGGGGGTGGACACCACGCGATACAAGGTCCTGGCGTTTGCGCTGGCCGGCATTTTCAGCGCACTGGCCGGCGGCATCCATGCCTACTGGATCACCTTCCTGGATCCCGAGAGCGCCTTCGACATCACCCTCAACGTCAAGATGATCATCATGGCGGTGTTCGGCGGCCCCGGCACCATCCTGGGCCCGATCGTGGGTTCGTTCATCCTGTCGGCGATCTCCGAGCTGCTCTCCAGCGAAGTCACCAGCATTGCGGGCCTGTTCTTCGGGATCGTCATCGTGGTGGCCGTGGTCCTGATGCCGCGCGGCCTGGCCGACGTCATGCGCCGGTTCCGCCGCACGGGCTGGCACTACTTCATCGAAAACATCCGGATGCACCGCATATGAGTCCCATTCTGGAAGCCCGCCAACTGACGCGCCGCTTTGCCGGTCTGCTCGCGGTGCACGATGTCAGCTTTTCGCTGGCGCAAGGCGAGATCCTCGGCTTCATCGGCCCGAACGGCGCCGGCAAGACCACGTTGATCAGCCTGCTGAGCGGCACGCTGCCGCCCACGGAAGGCGAAGTCTGGTTCGACGGACGACGCATTGACCGCATGGCCGCTTTCCGGCGCGCTCGCCTGGGCATCGGCCGCACGTTCCAGATCATGCAGCCGTTTCCCGGCCTCTCGGTCCTGGACAACGTCGCCGTGGGCGCGCTGTTCGGGCGCGGCGAGGGGCAGTCGAAGCTCGCGCTGGCTCGCGAAAGCGCCCGCGAGTGCCTGGAATTCGTCGGGCTGGGCAAGCACATCGACCAGCGCGCCGAAGATCTGGGAGGACCGGATCGCAAGCGCCTGGAATTGGCGAAGGCACTGGCCATGCAACCCAGGGTGCTGCTGTGCGACGAGGTCATGGCCGGGCTGAACCTGGTCGAAATCGACGAAGTCATCGACATCATCCGCAAGGTGCGCGACACCGGCATCAGCATTATCGTGATCGAGCACGTCATCAAGGCGATCCGCAATCTGTCCGACCGCATCATGGTGCTGCACCACGGCGAAAAGATCGCCGATGGCGCCCCGGACAGCGTGCTCTCCGACAGCCGCGTGGTTGAAGCCTATCTTGGAAAGAAGCGCACATGAACGCCCCCGAAAAAACCCGCGAACCCCTGCTGAAGATCCGTGACCTGTCAGCGGGCTACGGGCTGGTGAAGGTCCTGCACGAGATCTCGCTGGACGTCCACGAAGCCGAATTCCTGGCGCTGGTCGGAAGCAACGGCGCGGGCAAGACCACGCTGCTGCGCACCCTCTCCGGCCTGCTGGCGCCGCTGTCGGGCAGCATCACCCTGGCCGGGGAATCGCTGGTCGGCTGCACGCCGGACACCATCTTCCGCCACGGTGTGGTGCAATTGCCCGAAGGGCGGCAGCTCTTCCCCCGCATGTCGGTCCAGGACAACCTCCTGATGGGCGCCTACCGGCGCGACGACAAGGCCGGCGTCCGTGCGGACCTGGAAAAGGTCTACGAACAGTTTCCTCGCATGGCCGAAAGGCGCCGGCAGCTCGCCGGCAGCATGTCCGGCGGGGAACAACAGATGTGCGCGATGGCGCGCGCCATGATGGCGCGGCCCCGGCTGCTGCTGGTCGACGAAATGAGCCTGGGCCTGGCGCCCATCATCGTGGACCAGTTGATGGAAAACCTGACGGCGATCCGCGACCAGGGCGTGACGGTCCTGCTGGTGGAACAGGACATTCACCTGGCGCTGGCGGCCGCCGACCGGGCCTACGTCATGGAAACCGGCAACATCGTGCGCGAGGGCGTCGCCCGCGACCTGATCGAAGATCCGGAGCTCAAGCGCGCCTATCTGGGGGTCTGAAGCCCGTCGCTTCAGGCCGCGTCCCGCACCGGCGGCGCGGGCTGAGCGACGACCCGCGCCACCACGTCGCGGGACAGCTCGGGCGCGAGCATTTCCAGCAGCGTATAGACATAGTCGCGCAGGAAAACGCCCCGCTTGATGGCGACGCTGGTGACGTGCTTGCCAAACAGATGGCCAGCCGGAAGGCCCACCAGGGTCTTGTCGCGGCGAGGGTCGAAGGCCACGCCTGCGATAATGCCGATGCCCAGACCGATATCGGCATAGGTCTTGACCACATCCGCGTCGATGGCCTCCAGCACGATGTCGGGCGTGATGCCCGCCTGCTCGAAAGCAGCGTCGATGGCCCGCCGCCCGGAGAACGCGCGGTCATAGGTCACGATGGGATATTGCGCCAGATGTTCCAGCGACAGGCTGCGTGCCGCGCTGGACGTCAGGCTGGTCAGCGGATGGTCGGGCGGCACCACCAGGGTGTGTTCCCAGGTATAGACCGGCAAGGCCACCAGGCCTGAGGTTTCCGCCAGCGTTTCGGTTGCGATCGCCAGATCGGCCTGCTCATGCAGCACCAGGCGGGCCAGGTGCTCGGGATTGCCTTCCGCCAACGAAACGTGAACCTTTGGAAATCGTGCCCGGAAGGCGGGGATCACACGCGGCAGCAGATAGCGGGCCTGCGTGTGCGTGCAGGCGATCACGAGCGCGCCCTCGTCACGCTGCGCGAATTCGTCGCTGACTTTCTTCAGGTTGTCCACCTCGCGCATGATGCGATCGATCACGCCCGACACGGCATGTCCCGGCTTGGTCAGGCCTTTCAGACGCTTGCCATGCCGCTCGAAGATCTTGACGCCCAGTTCATCCTCGAATTCGATGATGGCCTTCGAGACGCCGGGCTGCGAGGTGTAGAGCGACCGCGCCGCTTCCGTCAGGTTGAAGCCGTGGCGTATCGTCTCGCGGACAAACCGAAATTGCTGGAGGTTCATGGGTCCACACCCTATAAGAGCAGCTATTATATGGAATATAGATCGGCCTCATCATAACTTCTAGTCATTTGTTTAAATGCAGGGCGCGGGATCCGCACCATGGAAAAGGGCCGCGACCCGAGGGGTCGCGGCCCTTGCCGCACAGGGACCGGGCCGCAGCGCGATCCGGGGGATCGCGCCGCGCTGGCCGATGCGCTAGCGCATGGCGATCGTCGTGTTGACCTCGCGATGGTGGGCCGTCCAGCGGGCCGTCACGGTCTTGGTTTGAGTCCAGAAGTACACCGCCTGCTTGCCATTGGGTCCCAGATCGCCGAGTTTGGACGCCCGCGACCCGGTGAAGCTGAACCAGGCCACCGGCACCGGAATCGGGATGTTGATCCCTACCTGACCCACGCCAATGTGATTCTGGAAGTAGCGCGCAGCGCCCCCGTCCTGCGTGAAAATCGAGGTGCCATTGCCGTTGGGGTTGCCGTTGATGAAATCCACGGCCTCTTCCAGCGTATCGACCAGTACGACCGACAGCACCGGCCCGAAGATTTCTTCGTTGTAGATGGTCATGTCGCCCTTGACCTTGCTGAAGATCGTGGGGCCGACGAAGTTGCCCTTCTCGTAGCCGGCGACCTTGATGTTGCGGCCGTCGAGCACGAGTTCCGCGCCTTCGTCCACGCCTTTCTGGATCAGGCCCATGACGCGCTCTTTGGCACGCGGCGAAACCAGCGGCCCGAGGTCGGCCTTGCGGTCCATCCCCACGTTGACCTTCAGCTTGCGGGCGCGCTCGACGAAATCCGGCAGCCACTTCTGGGCTTCGCCCACCAGCACCAGCACCGAGATGGCCATGCAACGCTCTCCGGCAGCGCCGAAGGCCGCCCCCAGCATGGAGTTCAGGGCCGCCTCGCGGTCGGCGTCGGGCATGATGACGCTGTGGTTCTTCGCGCCCATCATGGCCTGGCAGCGCTTGCCGGCGGCCGAGGCACGTTCGTAGATGTGCGTGCCCACTCGCGTGGAGCCGATGAAGGAAATGGCCTTGATGTCGGGGTGATCGCAAAGTGCGTTGGCAGTTTCAGGTCCACCATGCACGACGTTGAGCACGCCCGGTGGCAAGCCGGCTTCGAGGGCCAGTTGCGCGACCATCAGGGAAGCGGTGGGGTCCTGCTCGGACGGCTTGAGCACAAAGGTATTGCCGACCGTGACGGCCACCGGGAACATCCAGCAGGGCAGCATCACGGGGAAATTGAACGCCGTAATGCCGGCGCAGACGCCCAGCGGCTGGATGATCGAGTACACGTCGATGCCCGTCGCGGCGTTCTCGGCGAACTCCCCGAGCTGCAGGGTATTGACCGAAATGGCATGTTCGACGGCCTCGATGCCCCGGCCGACTTCGCCCTCGGCATCCGGCAACGTCTTGCCATGTTCATGAGATAGCGCCTCGGCGATCCGGGTCGTGTTCTCGCGCAGCAGACGCGCCAGGTTGATCATGACCTGCTGGCGCTTGGCCTGGCTGACGTTGCGCCAGGTCTTGAAGGCCTCGGCGGCATCGGATACGGCGTGGTTGAGTTCCTCGGGCGTCGCGAACGGCACCCGGGCGATGACCTCCTGGGTCGCCGGATTGATGATGTCGCGCCATTCCTTGGTGTTGGACTGGACCAGTTTCCCGCCGATCAATAGCGGAATGCGCGGAATATCACTCATTCAAGTCTCCTGTTCATCAATGGATGTACTTATTTACGGCGAACCGGCTGCGCGGGCAGCCGGAGTATTGACGGCATCCGCCGGGATCGGTTCCAGTGTAGTCTCAAAGCAGGAAGAATATTTGTCACGCCGCCGACGATTCGCAGGCCCCGGACGTCAGGAAACCGCCTTGCGCCGCCGCCTGGGCCGGGACACCCGGGTACGCCGCCACAACATGATCAGGCCCAGCGCCAGGAACGCTGCGTGGACCAGCCAGACTCCGACGCCGAACGGCAGCACGCCATTGAGGATCCAGCCGCGCGACAGATTGATGAGGTTCATATAGAGCAGCGCCACGAGTCCGGCGATCATCAGGTCGCCCGATCGCCCCAGGCGCGGGTTGACCGCCCCCAGGGGCAGCGCAATCAGGGCCAGATTGAGCACGGCCAGCGGCAGGGCCAGGCGCCACATGAGCTGCGACAGGGATTCCAGATCGCCGCCATGGAGCAATTCCAGCGTGGGGCGCGCCTTGATTTCCTGCAGTGCTGCCAGCCGGGCGGCTTCCAGCGAGCTCGGGTCGGTACGGCTTTCGATACGCACCCCGTAGCGATCGAAGTCCAGCAAGCGGACTTCCGGCGTGCCGGGTTTCAGATCGTAGCGATGGCCGGGCCCCAGCACCAGGAATCGGTCCCCGTTGGGCTCCGCGCGGATGGCGGCACTCTCGGCCGTAATCACGCTGAGCCAGTCGGGTTCGACGATGCGGGCCACGACCTTGCCCAGCTCGTCGCCCGGACGCTTCGGCGATTCGGCAAAGAAAACCCGGTTGCCTTCGTCCGTCTCGATGAACTGTCCGGCGGAGATCCGCGACAGGTCTGATCGCTGTTCGAATCGCTGGCGGTATTCGGCAATCTGGCCGTACGACCACGGCGAGGCGACCAGCGTCAGCACGGCCACGACCGCCGCCACCGGAAGGGCAAATTGCATGACGGGCCGCAGCCATTGTGCGAGCGACAGCCCGCTGGCCAGCCACACCGACATTTCGGATTCCCGGTAGCTGCGAGTCACCGTAGTGAGCACCGCCACGAACAGGGACACCGACAGGATCACCGGCAGCGCGGTGATGCTGGAAAACGCAGCCAGCCCCAGCACCACGTTGGCGCCGATATCCCCGGACGCGGCTTCCCCGAGCAGGCGCACGATCAGCACGCTCAGCCACACCACCAGCAGCGTCGAAAACACGATGCCCGCGTGGCTGGTGATCTCGGAGAAGACGGCGCGCTTGAACAGTGACATGAAAAATGCGGAATAATGGACCGACTATCCGAAGACGAAAGGAAAACTCATGGAATTTAGCACAACGACTGCCGCCTCCCTGCCGCTGATCGAGACCCCGGCCCTGGCCGTGGGGATCTTTCAGGACGGCATTCTGAGCCCGGCGGCCGATGCGCTGGATCAGGCGTGCGGCGGCAAGCTGCGCGCCATCGTGCGCGCCGAATTCGACGCAGCGCGCGGCAGCAGCCTGACGCTGCACAGCCTGGATGGCGTCGCTGCGGACAGGATCATTCTACTCGGCCTGGGGCGGCAGCCCGACTATCGCGCCGAGGCGCTCGCGCAGGCCCATGAGTCGCTCGCCGGTGCCTGCCTGAAGGCGGGGGTGTCCAGCGCGGTCACGACACTGTGTGCGCTGGAATGCCCGGACGCCGACCTTCCGCAACGCGCCCGGCTGGTGGCCCGTGTCGTCACGGCCGCCACCTACCGCTATGACGCCACGCTGAGCACGCCGCGGCCGGCAATCCAATGGCGCAACCTGGGCGTGCACCTCTCGCGTGCGCAGGCTGCACGGGCGCGCGCCGGGCTGGCCCAAGGCGCCGCGACGGGCGCGGGCGTGAATCTGGCCCGCCTGCTGGGCGACCTGCCGGCCAACGTCTGCACGCCCTCCTACCTCGGCCGCGCGGCAAAGGACCTGGCACGGGAATTCAAGACGCTGAAGGCCGAGGTGCTGGACCAGAAGAAGATCGAAGCCCTGAAGATGGGTTCGTTCCTGTCGGTTGCCAAGGGTTCAGCCGAGCCGCCGGCCTTCATCGTGCTGCGCCACACGCCCAGCTCGGCGCAGGCGCGCAAGGCGCCCCCCATCGTGCTCGTGGGCAAAGGCATCACCTTCGACGCCGGCGGCATTTCGATCAAGCCCGCCGCCGCGATGGACGAGATGAAATACGATATGTGCGGGGCCGCCAGCGTGCTGGGTACGCTGCGGGCGGTGGCTGAACTCGACCTGCCGCGCGAGATCATCGGTCTCATCCCCAGTTGCGAAAACCTGCCCAGCGGCACCGCCAACAAGCCCGGCGACATCGTGACAAGCCTGTCCGGCCAGACCATCGAAATCCTGAACACGGACGCGGAAGGCCGGCTGATCCTGTGCGACGCCCTGACCTATGCCGAACGCTTCAAGCCAGCCGCCGTAATCGACATGGCGACGCTCACCGGCGCCTGCGTCGTGGCGCTGGGCCACGTCAACAGCGGGCTGTTCACGCGCGACGAGGACCTGGCGGCGGAGCTCCTCGCGGCCGGCCGCGAGGCCCTGGACCCCGCGTGGCGCCTGCCACTGGAGGATGCCTACCAGGATCTGCTGAAATCGAACTTCGCCGACACCGCCAATATCGGCGGCCGGCCAGCCGGCGCCACGACGGCGGCCTGCTTCCTGTCGCGCTTCACCGGGAAGTACCGCTGGGCGCATCTGGACATCGCCGGCACCGCCTGGCGCCAAGGCAAGCAAAAAGGCGCCACCGGCCGTCCGGTGCCGCTGCTCGTGCAGTATCTGCTCGCACAATGCCGCGCATGAGCCGCATCGATTTCGCGCATGGCGCCGCCCATCGGCTGCGGATGGCATGCCGCACGGCAGCGCGCCACGTACGGGCGGGGCATCGGCTGATCGTCTATTGCACGGACGCGCGGCGCCTGCACCGGTTCGACGCCCTGCTGTGGGAATTCGAGCCGGCAAGCTTCATCCCCCACGCACTGGCCTCGGATCCCCTGGCAAGTCTGGCCGACGTGGTGCTGGCCCAGGACAAGGCCGCGCTGGCAAGCCTGGCGCCCGCCGACTGGCTTCTGAATCTGGACCTGGACTGCCCGCCGCAAGTGGAACGGTTCCAGCGCGTGCTGGAAATCGTCTCGCACCACGAAGCCGACGTACAGGCCGCGCGCCTGCGCTGGTCCCACTACCAGCGGGCCGGACACGAGCTGCATAGCCATAAACTATGACGATACAGCGATGGACGACAGCATTCAGCTTACTGTAAGATAAAGACATGTTAGGATTGGCTCGTTGCCAAGACACACAGAGACAGGAAATCACTATGTCCGATCTTCGTCACACCCTACCCCAGGACGGCGCGTTCGGCGCGACGTCCGTCGTGGCGCGCAACCGCGTGCTGCGCAATACCTATTGGCTGCTGGCGCTGTCCATGATCCCGACCGTGCTGGGCGCGGCTGTGGGGCTGCACTTCGGGGCCGGCCAGGCCATGGCCGCCAATCCGGGCACCAGCACCCTGCTGTTCCTGGTGGGCGCAATCGGGTTGATGTTCCTCGTCGAGCGCAATAAAAACAGCTCGCTGGGAGTGGCCCTGCTGCTGGGCTTCACCTTCTTCATGGGGCTGATGCTGTCACGCCTGCTGGGCATGGTCCTGGGGCTTTCGAACGGGTCCCAGCTCATCATGCTGGCTTTCGGCGGCACGGCGGCCGTCTTCGGCACCATGGCGACGGTCGCGACCACGACCAAGCGCGACTTCACGCACATGCAGAAGTTCCTCTTCATCGGGGTGGTACTGCTGCTGGTCGCCATGCTGGCCAACATGTTCCTGCAGATCCCGGCCCTGATGCTGACGCTGTCGGTGCTCGCCATCGGCATCTTCTCGGCTTTCCTGCTGGTAGACCTGCAGCGGGTGGTACAGGGCGGCGAAACCAATTACATCACGGCCACGCTGGCGGTGTACCTGGATTTGTACAACATCTTCGCCAACCTGCTGATGCTGCTGGGCATCTTCGGCGGCAACCGCGACTGACGCTTGCCTGGTGCGGCCTCGAACGAGCCGCGCCAGTCCCTGATCGGGCCTTCCGCCCCGCTCGTCGCGCGGGGCGGACTTCATTTCAGTACCGCTGCAGATCCATCAGCACCTGACGGGTGCGCAGCGGTGCATCCAGCAACTGGTCCAAGCGCTCCCGCAAGGCCTGACGCGCGCCCGGCTCGACAGCCGGATCGTCGAAATCGGGCATGGCCGCCTCGACACCATAGCCCGCCTGCTCCAGCAATAGCCACTCGAACCGCCGCAACACGGCGGCCTGCGTCCCGCCGGAAGGATCCGCGAGCACGTCCAGCGCGTCCTCGTAGGCGTCGAACACCCCCGGATGGGGATCCTCGCGCGCCAGCAGGCGCAGCAGCAGCTCGCTCATGTACCAAGCCGACATCAACGCGCGCCCCCGCAGCAGGCGTACCGGCCCGGCCTCGGCCCGGATCAGCGTGTGGACGTCGGCCTCGCCGCTCCAGGTCAGCCAAAGAGGCTGGAAAGCGACCAGGACCGGACGCAGAATGGAATACGGGCGCTTGGCGCCTTTGGCCACCAGAGCCACGCGGCCCTGGTCCCGCGCGAAGGCCTGCACGATGAGCGAAGTCTCGCGCCACGGGCTGGTATGCAACACATAGGCGCGCGCATCCTGGACCCGCTGGGCGCGCTTACTCATATCCCAGATCGCGCAGCGCCGATTCGCGGTCCGACCAGCCCTTGCGCACCTTCACGTAGACGTCCAGGTGCACCGGCTTCTCGAGCAGCTTCACCATGTCCTGGCGGGCCTCCGTGGCGATCCGCTTCATGTGCTGGCCGCCTGCCCCGAGCAGGATCGGCTTGTGGCTTTCACGCTCCACCACCACGCAGGCGGCGATCCGCACCCCTTCATCGCCTTCTTCCCACTGCTCGATGACGACCGTGCAGGCGTAGGGAAGCTCGTCGCCCACCAAGCGGAAAATCTTTTCGCGCAGCAGCTCAGCTGCGAGAAAACGCACCGGCCGATCCGTGAGCGTGTCTTCCTCGAACAGATGCTCGCCCGCCGGCAGGCGCTGCGCCAGCTCGTCCACCAGAGCATCGAGCTGGACACCGCGCAAGGCGCTGACGGGGACCACGGCGGCATACGGGAACTGTTCCATCAAGCGCGAGACATAGGGGAACAGATCATTTTTCTGCCGCAACTCGTCGATCTTGTTGACGACCAGAACGACTGGCCGGTGCTGCGGCAGCAGCGCCAGCACCGCCGCGTCGGCGGTTGACCATTTCCCGGCTTCCACGACGTGAATGACCACGTCGACCTCGGCCAGCGCCTGGGTGACGACGCGGTTCATCATGCGGTTCATCGCACCGCCGTGCCGCGTCTGGAAGCCAGGCGTATCCACGAAGACGAACTGGTCGCCACCGCGCGTCAGCACCCCGTGGATCCGATGGCGCGTCGTCTGGGCCTTGCGCGACACGATGGAAAGTTTGGCACCCACCAATGCATTGCTCAGCGTGGACTTCCCCACGTTGGGGCGGCCCACCAGCGCCACGAAGCCGCAGCGGGAGTCGCTCATTTTTTCTCCTGGGAGACTGCAACCGGCAGACTGAGCTGAGACCGGCGATGATGGCGGCGCCCTGATCGCCGCACCGGCCCTAGCGCCTCGATCGCAATGATCAACTGGGCCGCGGCAGCCTGCTCAGCCGCACGGCGGCTGCTGCCCGACGCCTGCTGGCGCAGGTCCAGGGACGGAATCTCGCAGAGCACGTCGAAAGTCTGGTTGTGGGCGGCGCCGTGCGTCCCCGCGACCGTATACTGCGGCAGCGCCAGACCGCGGCCCTGGACCATTTCCTGCAACAGCGTCTTGGCGTCCTTGCCGAAAGTGCGCAGATCGATGTTGGCCAGAATGGGGCGATACAGGCGATCGATGGCCGCACTGACCTCCGGAAAGCCGCCATCCAGATACAGCGCCCCCAGGATCGCCTCGACCGCATCGGCCAGGATGGACGGTCGCCGGAAGCCGCCGCTTTTGAGCTCGCCTTCCCCCAGGCGCAACAGCCCTGACAACCCCAGCGTACGCGCAATGTCCGCCAGCGCCGCCTGCTTGACCAAGTTCGACCGTACACGCGAAAGATCGCCTTCGTCCATTTCGTCATGTTCGCGAAACAGCAGCGCGGACACCACGAAATTCAGCACCGAATCGCCCAGGAACTCCAGTCGCTCATTGTGCGGCATCCCGTGGCTGCGGTGGGTCAGGGCCTGTTCCAGCAACCCGAGGTCGCGGAAGCGGTAGCCCAGCGACTCCTGCAAGGTATCCAGCACCGTCATCACTTGAACCCGCCAATGCGGCTGGGCGACCCGAAATTCATCCAGATGAAGAATGCGCGGCCCACGATGTTGGCGTCCGGCACGAACCCCCAGTAGCGGCTGTCCAGGCTGTTGTCCCGATTGTCACCCATCATGAAGTAATGCCCCGCCGGTACGGTGCAGCGAATGCCGTCGGAGAGATAGGTGCAGGCCTGGAAGTCCGGAAAACGGGTGATGGGCATGAAGTCCTGCGGCGCATGGACGTTCAGCAGGATCTGATGCGCGACGGAACCGAGCTGCTCGCCGTACTGGCCCACGTAGACGGCCCGATCCGGTTCAAAGTAGTCGCCGTCCCGTTCATGCGCAATCAGTTGGCCGTTGATGGTCAGCACCTTGTTGCGGTATTCCACCACGTCGCCCGGCACGCCGACGACGCGCTTGATGTAGTCCACGGATGGATCCACCGGATAGCGGAAGACCACCACGTCACCCCGGTGCGGCGCACCAATCGGGATGATCTTGCGGTCGATGACCGGCAACCGGATGCCGTATTCGAACTTGTTCACCAATATCATGTCGCCATTTTCCAGCGTCGGCAGCATGGAGCCCGACGGAATGCGAAAAGGCTCCACCACGAAGGAGCGCAGGACGAACACGAACAGAATGACCGGAAAGAAGCTGACGCAATACTCCACCCACCATGGCGCGCGCAGGGTCTTCTCGTAGATCTCGAGACATTCGGCATCCAGCGCGGCCCGATCCAGCCCCGCCGCATTGTTGCGGCAAGCCTGCGCCGCCGCGTCGGCACGGGCGCGGCGCCGCTTGCGCAGCCGAAAGCGGTCCAGAAGCCAGACCAGCCCCGTGACGACCAGGGCCACGAACAGCAGCAGTGCAAAATCCCAGCTCATGTTGATTCCGCCTATTTTTCTTCGACTTGGAGCACCGCCAGGAAGGCCTCCTGCGGGATCTCGACATTACCGACCTGCTTCATGCGCTTCTTGCCCGCCTTCTGTTTTTCGAGCAGTTTCTTCTTGCGCGAAATATCGCCGCCGTAGCATTTGGCGAGGACGTTCTTGCGTAGCGCCTTGACGTTCTCGCGCGCCACGACCTCCGCGCCGATGGCCGCCTGGATGGCGATATCGAACATCTGGCGCGGAATCAGGCCGCGCATGCGGGTGACCACATCGCGCCCGCGCGTACGGGCATTGCTGCGGTGCACGATCATGGACAGCGCGTCGACCCGGTCGCCATTGATGAGCAGGTCCACGCGCACCACGTCAGCCACACGATACTCCTTGAATTCGTAGTCCATGGACGCATAGCCGCGCGACACCGACTTCAGGCGATCGAAAAAGTCCAGCACGATCTCGGCCAGCGGAATCTCGTAACTCAGGTGCACCTGGCGGCCGTGATAGCTCATGTTGAGCTGCACGCCGCGCTTGTTGGTGCACAGCGCCATCACCGGGCCGACGTATTCCTGGGGCATGAACAGCGTGACCGTCATGACGGGTTCGCGGATCTCGCGGATGAGGCCGACTTCCGGCATGCGGGCCGGGCTGTCGACCTTCAGCACGGTGCCGCTGCCGTCCACCACCTCGTAGACCACCGAAGGCGCGGTGGTGATGATGTCCATGTCGAACTCGCGTTCGAGCCGCTCCTGCACGATATCCATGTGCAGCAGTCCGAGAAATCCGCAGCGGAATCCGAAACCCAGCGCCTGGGAGACCTCGGGTTCGAACTTCAGCGACGAATCGTTCAGGCTCAGCTTTTCGAGCGAATCACGTAACTGATCGTACTGGCTGGACTCCACCGGATACACACCGGCAAAGACCTGCGGCTTGACTTCCTTGAAGCCCGGCAACGGGCCCGCGGCGGGCCTGGAGGCCAGCGTGATCGTATCGCCGACCTTGGCATGCTGCAGTTCCTTGATGCCAGCGATGACAAAGCCGACCTCGCCCGCCGACAGGACAGCCCGGGACTCGGATTTGGGCGTGAACGCGCCAAGCTGCTCGCACAGGTGCGTGGCCCCCGTGGCCATGAGCAAGAGCTTGTCTCGCGGACGCAGCGTGCCGTTGACGATGCGCACGAGCATCACCACGCCTACGTAGTTGTCGAACCAGGAATCGATGATCAGGGCCTGCAGCGGTGCCTGCGGATCGCCTTTCGGCGGCGGCACATGCGCCACGATGGCTTCCAGGATCTCGTCGATGCCCTGCCCGGTCTTGGCACTGGCCAGGACGGCGCCCGACGCGTCGATGCCGATGACGTCCTCGATTTCAGCCGCCGCCGAATCCGGATCCGCCGACGGCAGATCCATTTTGTTCAGCACCGGCAGCACTTCGACGCCGAGTTCGATGGCGGTATAGCAATTTGCGACGGTCTGGGCTTCCACGCCTTGCGAAGCGTCCACCACCAGCAGCGCCCCCTCGCAGGCCGACAGCGAACGGCTGACCTCGTAGGAAAAGTCGACGTGGCCCGGGGTGTCGATGAGATTCAGCTCATAGACCTGGCCGTCGGCGGCCGAGTACCGCAGTGCAGCGGTCTGGGCCTTGATGGTAATGCCACGCTCGCGCTCGATATCCATCGAGTCCAGCACCTGGGAAGACATCTCCCGGTCCTGCAGCCCGCCGCAACGCTGGATCAGGCGATCGGCCAGCGTGGACTTGCCATGGTCGATGTGCGCGATGATGGAGAAATTGCGGATGAGGTCCATATGGGGAGGATCGTCGTAAAAAGGAAGGGGACGCCGCAGGGCGCCCCCTTTCGTTCAGCCGGTATTTTACCGGTTTCCGTCCTTGCGCATCATTGGGGCTTGACGATTACCCACTGGGACTGCTGATCCCTGCTGACCAGCAGCACCACCGGACGGGACTTGTCGAGTTCCTTCACCACCTCGGCGTATTGCTGCGGGCTGGTGATGTCGATGTCGTTGATGCGCAGGATGATGTCGCCCTGCTGGATGCCCACATCGGCCGCTGCGCCTTCCGCCTGATCAACCACCACGCCCTGGGTGTCACCCGAGTCAGCCGGCCGCGCTTTCACGATCAGTCCCAACCGGTCCGCCTTGGTGGGCCCCGGCACTTCCTCGGACTGCTGCGCCGCGATGTCCTTTTCGCTGAGTTCGGCAACCTTGGCCTTCAGATCGACCGTCTTGCCCTTGCGCCAGACCTGGATCGTGACGTCGGTCCCTGGCTGCGTGGCACCCACCATGCGCGGCAGGTCCGTCATGTGCTCGATCTTGTGGCCATTGAAGGCCGTGATAACGTCACCCGGATGCACGCCCGCCTTGGCGGCCGGCCCCTTGGGCTCGACGCTGCTCACCAGCGCGCCTTCGGACTTGGGCAGCCCCAGGGCCTTGGCCACATCGTCCTGGACTTCCGTGATCTGGACGCCGATCTTGCCGCGCGTGACCTTGCCATGCGCCTTCAGCTGGTCGACGACCCGCATGACTTCATCGATCGGGATGGCCAGCGAAATGCCCATGAAGCCGCCGCTGCGCGAAATGATCTGGGAATTGATCCCCACGACCTGACCCGCCAGATTGATCAGCGGCCCGCCCGAATTGCCGGGGTTCACCGCCACGTCGGTCTGGATGAAAGGCAGATAATCGCCGGTATCCCGGTTGATGGCGCTGATGATGCCGGCGGTCACCGTCGAATCCAGCCCGAAGGGTGATCCGATGGCCAGCACCCATTGCCCCTTTTTCAGCTTGTCGGAATCCCCGATGGGCAACGGCTTGAGGTCCTTGGCGTCGATCTTCAGCAAGGCAATGTCGGTACGGGCGTCCGTGCCGATGACCTTGGCCTTGTATTCCTTGCCGCTGGTCATGGTGACGAAGATGCCGTTGGAGTTGTCGACCACATGGTTGTTGGTCAGGACATAGCCGTCACTGGAGAGAATGAAGCCCGAGCCGATGCCGCGCGGCACGGTCCGTTCCTGCGGACGAGGCTGCTTGGACGACGGCGCGCGCGGCTTCTGCTGCTGTTGTTGCTGTGGTTGCTGCTGCGAACCGAACCCGGGCGGCACGAAGTCGGGCCCGAAGAACCAGCGGAACAGGTCCGATGGATCGGCCCCACCGCCCGGCCCCATGGGCGAGCGCCGCACCGGGACGGCTTCAGTCGTACGGATATTGACGACCGAGCCCTCGGTCTCCGCCACGACCTGGGTGAAGTCGGGCAGCGCGACCGTCGGGGCCGCGGGCTGCGGTTGGGCAACCGCCACAGGCAGCGTCGCCGCCAGCACCAGGCTGGCGGCCGCGCCCGCCACCATCCGTCTCATGGCGGGAGTACCGCGCAAATCGAAAGCCATGGAATTCTCCTTGTCAGCGAAGTTCAATGAGCAGCCTTTGACACATACTGCGCGGCATGCGCCACATCCCGCACCGTCTGCGCCGGGACCTCGCCCACAGCAGTGAGCCAGTAGGACGCCAGACGCAACCGATAGATATTCAATGCACCCTGGCGCATGCCGCCCTGTTTGACGTTTTGATCGCGTTTCGGGTCAAAGGTTTCAATGAAAATGGAAATGGCGGCCAGACCGTCCGACAGCACCAATTGATCCACGCCATGATGCGGACCGATCTTGCGCGAGAGCTGGGCCACGGGCGCAAAGCCGGCCGGCGGGGAAAACCGCCAGCCCTTGGCCCGAAGATCCGTGGGCCTGCCGGACTCGGTTTCCTGGCTCCAGTTGCGGGTATCCCAAGGCGAGTCCAACGCATTCGCGGGCACGTCGGGTCCCAGCCGGATGGTGCCAAAGGCCACCTGATCCACAAGATGGCCCTTGGGGTCCAGCGTCTGGGACTTGAGCAGCAAATGCGTTTGCTGGTCCGTGCAGATGCGATAGCTGTAACGCAGATGGTCGCGCGCGATGAGTTCGGACACGGCACAGTCGCGGCCCGCTACGCGGTAGGAACGCGAGGACGGCTTCCATTCATAGTGTTCTTCCAGGCTTCGCCCGTCGCCCAGCAACAGCCCCGGAAAGTGGTCGTCGCGCGCTGGCTGGACGGTGACCAGCTTGCGACCGGGCTCCAGACAATGCTCGACATCGTTTTGCCGCAGGCATTCACGGGGATCGCCATCCAGGGCCTCAAGGCGCTCGCGCTCACCCTGACCATCGACCACATGCGTCAGACGCGTGGACTGGATCATCGTCCCTTGCTGATAAACATAGACCCCGGAATAATCCAGGGTTCGGGCGGCCGTCTGGACCTGCCGCAGGAACCCGCCAATGGCCGGCGAAGCCGCGAGGGCAGGACCGCAGCCTGCGGACAACAATAGCGCGAGGGCCAAGCCCGGCGCCCACCGTCGGGCAGGTTCCGATGCCTCGACGGCCATCAGTTCGACTCCATCCCATCATAGGAAACCTGGCGAACGGGGCCGGTGCCCGCCATGGCCTGATGCGCGTCCATGTAGGGGGCCAGCCCGGGATCGGCCGGCCCGACCTCCGCGACCACCGGCGCCGTGACTGCGATGTCGTCACCGCCAAACAGCGCCGGCCGCGCCATCCAGACCACGGACACCACTGCGGCGGCCACCGCCACACCGGAGAGGCTCAGTCGCAGCAGATGCCGCCGCCCGATCGGCCCGGGCGCGACAATGGCGGGCTCGTCATCCAGCGCCGCCGATACACGCGCATAAAACCGGCTGGAGGGCTGAATCGCCAGCTCTTCGCTGCGCATCACGTCGCCGATCAGGTGATAAGTGTCCCAGAGCTGGCGGGCATACGGGGTATCGAGTTCGTCGGCGCGAAGATCTTCCTGGCCATCCATCCAGGCCGACACCGAGGACTCCCAGGTCTGATCCCCCGCTTGCGGTTCACGACGAGTATTCATGACGACTCCTTACCAACGGTGCTCCGAATCCTGTCCCATGACAGGCCGCAGCCGGGCCGCAATGGCCTCGCGAGCCCGATAGATGCGCGAGCGCACCGTTCCGATCGGACACTGCATGGCGCTGGCGATGTCCTCATAACTCATCCCTTCGATTTCCCGCAACACGATGGCCGTCCGCAGGTCCTCCGGCAACGCCTCGATGGCCTCATTGACCGTTTGTGCGATCTGACGACTGGCCAGCACCGACTCGGGCGTGCTCTGATCGCTTAGGCCATCGATCTGGTCAAAAGTTTCACCTTCTTCGGTCTCCAGATGTGTAACAGCGACGGGCCGGCGAAAACTGGCGCTCTGCCAGTTACGCGCCGTATTCACCGCAATCCGGTACAACCAGGTATAGAAGGCGCTTTCCCCGCGGAACCGCGGCAGCGCCCGGTAGGCCTTGATGAACGCTTCCTGGGCCACGTCCTCGACTTCGGCGGGGTCGTGGATCATGCGCGACAGCAACCGCATGATCTTGCGCTGGTATTTGAGGACCAGCAAGTCGAACGCGCGACGGTCTCCAGTGCGCACCCGCTCGACGAGCGCCAGATCAACCTCGCGCTCGGACATACCGGCTCCTCGGAGTGACCTGCGCGCGCACGGATCAGATCCGGCTGACAATCATGGAGCCATTGGTCCCGCCGAACCCGAAGGAATTCGATAACGCCACATCGATCTTCATGTCGCGGGCCTCGTTTGCGCAGTAATCCAGATCGCACTCCGGATCCTGATGAAACAGATTGATGGTCGGCGGAGAGATCTGGCGGCACACCGCCAGCGTGGTGAAGACGGCCTCAATGCCACCGGCAGCGCCCAGCAGGTGACCGGTCATGGACTTGGTCGAATTCACCACCAGCTTGCGCGCATGATCACCGAAAGCGAGCTTGAGCGCCTCGGTCTCGTTCTTGTCCCCGAGCGGCGTGGAGGTGCCATGCGCGTTCACGTAGCTGATCTCTTCAGCGTTCACGCCACTATTGCGCATGGCATGCAACATGCCGCGGCGCGGACCGTCCTGGTCCGGGCTGGTGATGTGGTGAGCGTCGGAACTCATGCCGAACCCGCGGAATTCCGCATAGATACGCGCGCCACGCTGGCGGGCGTGTTCGTATTCCTCGAGCACCAGGACGCCTGCGCCTTCGCCCAGCACGAAACCGTCCCGGTCCCGGTCCCAGGGGCGCGAGGCCGTGGTGGGATCGTCATTGCGCGTAGACAATGCCCGCATGGCCGCAAACCCGCCCATGCCCAGGGGCGAGACAGAGCTTTCGGCCCCCCCCGCCACCATCACGTCGGCGTCGCCATATTCGATCAGGCGCGCCGCATCGCCGAGGGAGTGCAGGCCGGTGGTGCAGGCCGACACCACCGCATAACTGGGGCCCTTCAGACCCAGCATGATGGAAAGCTGGCCGGAAATCAGATTGATGAGCGAGGCCGGCACAAAAAACGGCGAAATCCGCCGGGCGCCCCGCTGCAGGTACTCGATCTGTGTCTCTTCGATTCGCGGGAGGCCGCCAATGCCAGAGCCGATGATGGTGCCACAGCGGTCCGCATTGGCCTCGGTGATTTCCAGCCCGGAATCGCGCCAGGCCTGGATACCGGCCGCCACGCCATAATGGATGAAGGTATCCATCTGCTTGGCTTCCTTGGCACCCATGTAATCAGTAACCTGGAAGTCCTTGACCTCGCCGGCGATCTGGGAGCTGAGAACCGATGCGTCAAAGCGTGTCACCCGCCCGATGCCCGAACGCCCCTGGATGATATTATCCCAAGCGGTTTCGACATCATTGCCTACGGGCGATACGATGCCCAATCCGGTTATGACGACACGTCGTTTCACATACGGCTCCTGAAAATGAAAGGGGCGGACTCATGGCAGGCCATCCCAACCGGAATCCAGCGCGGAAACCGAAAATGTCTCGCCACGAACCGCCCGAGGGCCCGACGGCGGCGCGCCGCTGCCGGAACATCGAAAAGATTACTGCTTGCTGTGCGAGGTGATGTAGTCCACCGCCTGCTGCACCGTCGTGATCTTTTCGGCTTCCTCGTCCGGGATTTCGGTTTCGAATTCGTCCTCGAGGGCCATCACAAGCTCGACCATGTCGAGCGAATCGGCACCGAGGTCGTCAAGGAAGGAAGATTCGTTCTTGATCTCGGCTTCGTTGACGCCGAGCTGCTCAGCGACGATCTTCTTGACGCGCTGTTCGATGCTTTCCATGCATGTTCTCCAGTTAGGAAAAATCCCGCGAATTATAGCCAAATGAGGTGGAACGGGCAGCGGGTTCTAGGTCAAAAAAAGAATTGAACGGATTTTACCTTAGATGGGCAAGCCCCGTTCCGTAAGCCCTACATGTACATGCCGCCATTCACGTGCAGCGTCGTACCGGTCACGTAGCTTGCCTGAGGACTGGCCAGGTACGCGACGGCGCAGGCGATATCCGCCGGGGAGCCCAGGCGCCCCAAGGGGATCTGGCTCAGGATGCCAGCCGTCTGGGTCTCGGACAGCGTCCGCGTCATGTCGGTATCGATGAATCCCGGCGCCACGCAATTGACTGTGATGCCGCGGCTGCCCAGCTCAATGGCCAGCGCGCGCGACAGTCCGGCCACGCCGGCCTTTGCCGCCGCGTAATTGGTCTGACCGCCATTGCCGCTGTAGCCCACCACCGATGTGATATTGATGATACGCCCCCACCGGGCCTTCATCATGATCCTGGCCACGCCCCGAGACAGGCGGAAGACCGACGACAGGTTGGTGTCGAGCACGGCCGCCCAATCCTCGTCCTTCATGCGCAGAATCAGTCCATCGCGCGTGATGCCCGCGTTGTTCACGAGAATATGAGGCGCGCCGCTGCCGGCAAGTTCGGCCAACAGCGCGTCGCAGGCGGCTGCGTCGTTGACGTTGAGCACAGCGCCCCGACCGCCTTGGGCCGCCAGCGCCTCGGTCACTGACTGCGCCCCCGCATCCGAAGTGGCCGTGCCCACGACCGTGGCGCCCGCCGCGGCGAGCTCCAGCGCGATGGCGCGCCCGATGCCACGCGAAGCGCCAGTCACCAGCGCCGTCTTGCCGGCGAGTGGAGAGTCGGACATATCAGCCTCCCAGGGCTTCCAGCGTCTGTTGCAAGGACGCCGGATCGGTAATGTTGAATGATTGGATGTCCCGGTCGATTCGGCGTGTCAGGCCCGACAGGACCTTGCCGGGGCCGCACTCCACGATGTGGGTGACCCCCGCCTGCTTCATGGCCATGATGGTCTCCACCCAACGAACCGGATGCCAGGCCTGGCGGACCAGCGCGTCCCGGACATCGGCGGGAGCCGTGGGTTGCGCAACATCCACGTTGTTGATGAGCGGGATGCGGGGTGGGGCCACGACGATCCCTGCCAGAGTCCCGGCCAGCACACGGGCCGCGGGCTCCAGCAGCCGCGAATGGAACGGCGCGGACACCGGCAAGGCCAGCGCCCGCTTGGCGCCAGCCGCCTTGGCCAGATCGCAGGCACGCGCCACGGCACCGGTGTGGCCCGCAATCACGACCTGACCCGGCGCATTGAAGTTGACGGCCTCGACGGCCTGTCCCTGCTCGGCCTGCGCACAAGCCTGGCGAACGGCATCATCGTCTAGCCCGATGATGGCCGCCATGGTGCCTTCTCCGACCGGCACTGCGGACTGCATGGCCTGGGCCCGCACCCGCACGGTGCGTACGGCGTCGGCCAGATCGAGCGAGCCGGCTGCCACCAGGGCGGAATACTCGCCCAGGCTGTGGCCCGCGACCAGCGCGGGTTCGGCGCCTCCCGCCTCGCGCCAGGCGCGATACATCGCCACCGAACACAGCAGCATGGCGGGCTGGGTATGCGTGGTCAGGTTCAAGGTCTCGGCCGGTCCGTGCGCGATAAGCCCACGGAGATCCTCACCCAGCGCGTCGTTGCCCGCCTGCAGCGTCGCCTGTACGGCAGCATCCCCCGACCAGGCGTCCATCATGCCGACCGTCTGGGATCCCTGACCGGGAAATACGAATGCGATCTTCATCTTGAAGTGTCCAGTGTCGTCTGACTAAATCTTCACGAGGACGGAGCCCCAGGTGAAACCGCCGCCAACCCCCTGTAGGAGCACCGTCTGCCCAGCACGGATGCGACCGTCGCGCCAGGCCACGTCCAGTGCCAGGGGGACGCTGGCCGCCGAGGTATTGGCATGGCGGTCCAGCGTGACGATGAGCTTTTCCTCGGGCAGATCAAGTTTGCGGCTGATGAAATTCAGAATGCGGATGTTGGCTTGGTGCGGCACCATCCAGTCGATGGACGAAACGGGGATGCCGGCGTCATCGCAGACTTCGCGCGCCGACCGGGTCAGGGAATTCACGGCCAGCTTGAAGACCGCCTGGCCGTCCATGCGCAGGAATGGGTCGCCCGTCACCTGGCCGCGAACCACGTTGCCGGCCGCGCACAGGATGTGGTGCTGGGTGCCGTCGGCATTCAGCCGCGCGGCCAGAATGCCGGGTTCTTCAGAGGCGCTGAGCACCACTGCGCCGGCACCGTCGCCGAACAGCACGCAGGTGCGGCGATCGCTCCAGTCCAGAATGCCGGAGAAGACCTCGGCGCCGATCACAAGGGCGTGGTGCGCCCGGCCGGCCCGGATGAAAGCGTCGGCGGTGGCGAGCGCGTAGACGAAACCGCTGCACACGGCCTGGACATCAAAGGCCGCGGCGCCGCCCGACCCCAGATTCGCCTGCACCAGGCAGGCCGTGCTGGGGAAAATGAAGTCCGGCGTGGAAGTCGCGACGATGATCAGGTCGATGGCATCGGCCGACATGCCGGCGTTTTCCAGCGCGGCGCGCGCGGCGCGGGTCGCCAGGTCGCTGGTTTTGGTTCCCGGCTCGGCGATGTGCCGCTGGCGGATGCCGGTGCGTTCCACGATCCAGGCGTCCGACGTCTCGACACCGCGCGTCGCCAGATCCGCAGCCAGATCATCGTTGCTGACGATACGTTGGGGCAAAAAGCCGCCCGTTCCTGTGATCCTGGCGTATGGCATATCGTTTCCGGAAAAAAGTGACTAGGCAGGCTGATCCGTCGACCTTGGTTCCGCAACCGCGGCCGGCATGTGCGCCCGCAGTGCATCCAGCCGCTGTCCGATGCCGGCCAGCAGGTCGTTGACGACAGCTTCGCGGGTGCGCCGCAGCGCCTGGCCGAATGCATAGGCATCCGCCGAACCGTGACTCTTGAAGACCACACCGCGCAGCCCCAGCAAAGCCGCCCCATTGTAGCGACGATTGTCCACGCGCGAGCGAAAGCGCTGGAGGACGGGGGTGGCCACCAGACCAGCGGCCATGGTCAGCGGGTTGCGACGGAATTCCTCGCGCATCATGAGGCCTATCATGCGCGCCAGGCCCTCGACGGACTTCAGTACCACGTTGCCCACGAAACCGTCGCAGACCACCACGTCCACCGTGCCCTTGAAGATGTCGTTGCCCTCGACGTTGCCGTGGAAGTTCAGCCCGCTCGCCCGCAACAGCTCGGCCGCCTGCTTGACGACGTCGTTGCCCTTGATGAGCTCCTCGCCGATATTCAGCAATCCTACGACTGGCTGCGCCTTGCCGTCGACCGTGGAGACCAGCGCCGCACCCATCAAGCCGAACTGCAACAGGTGTTCCGCCGAGCAATCCACGTTGGCACCCAGATCCAGCACGGTGGTCGACCCCCCCTGCTGATTGGGCAAGGCCGTGGCAATCGCCGGCCGGTCGATCCCTTCCAGGGTCTTGAGCACATAGCGCGAAATGGCCATCCAGGCGCCGGTATTGCCGGCCGACAGCGCGGCGTCGGCACGTCCGTCCTTCACGGCCTGAACAGCCACACGCATGGACGAGTCCTTTTTCCGGCGCAGCGCGACCTCGACCGAATCGTGCATGGTGACGACTTCGGAGGCGTGCAGGATCTCGAACTGGCCCGCCGGTGCCGCATTCTGCTGCAGCGCCTGGCGGATCAGCGACTCGTCGCCCACCAGCAGGCAGCGGGCGTCCGGGTGATTCCGGGCGAACGCGATCGTCGCCGGCACAGTGACCGGCAACCCATGATCGCCGCCCATGCAATCCACGGCGACAGTGATGTTGCGATTGGGCATCGATGCGACGAAAGAGGCGCAGCGATCAGTCGTCGTTCTTCGTCTTCAGAACCTTGCGGCCGCGGTACACGCCGTTGGGGCTGATATGGTGGCGCAGATGCAGCTCACCGGTGGTCGGCTCGATGGCCGTCGCCGGAGCGGCCAGAAAATCGTGAGAACGATGCATGCCGCGCTTGGACGGGCTCTTTTTGTTCTGCTGAACAGCCATGATGACTCCTGTAATCGGGGGCCGCCCATTTTAAGGGAAGCAAGTGCCCACGTGTTGAATGAAAAATCAATGCTTCCTGAGCCGTGCCAGCGCCGCAAACGGCGAAGGCCGTTTCGCGTCAAGCGGATCGGGGGCGGCCCCGGCCCCAGGACACACGTCGTGCCTGGGCGCATAGGGCAACACCAAAATCAGCTCGTCTTCAATGAGTGCCTGCACATCCAGATGCGGATCCGCGACCAGATACTCCGTCTCCGATCCGCATCCCCCGGTCTCCAGAGCATCCGCCGCCTCGAGCTGCGCCGCGTCATCGACGAGGCCCAGCGTGCTATCCACACAGAGCTCAAGATCAAAAGGCGCGAGGCACCGCTGGCAGACCACCCGTACCTGGCCGCGCACCCGCACATCCAGCCAAGCGCGCGCCGCATCCGACCGGCCGGCATCGGTCCGCCCGACAAGCCGCCACTCGAAAATTCCCGGCTGCTCCATCGGCAGATCCTGGCACAGACGCGTGCATGACAAGGCTGGCAGCCGCCCGTCCATCGTCCGTGCCGACCGCGCAAACAAAAGCGTATCGATGACCATGGCCGGTGATTGCAACTTCTGGCACCCAGGAAAACTCTAGATGATACTAGATCGGTGCAAGCCAGGTCAATTCCCGTCGCCCGGTTTCCCCAGGAAGACATCCGCCCCGCAGTACACTGACGCGTTTTCCCATCCCGCACTGCGACATGCAACTCATCCTGGCCTCCAGCTCAGCCTATCGACGCGAACTGTTGCAGCGTCTGGCGCTGCCTTTTGAAGCCATCGCCCCGGATCTGGATGAACGCCCACTCGATGGGGAGTCCCCGGCCGCGCTGGCCAGGCGCCTGGCGCGGCAAAAGGCCGAACACATCCTCGCCCGCCACCCCGACGCCCTGGTCATCGGCTCCGACCAAGTCGCGGACTTCCAGGGCGTCCCACTCGGGAAGCCGCACGGGTTCGAAGCCGCGCATGCACAGTTGCAGCGGTTCAGCGGACAGACCGTCCTGTTTCACACTGCAGTGTGTGTTGCGCGGGGCGAGCGTCGGCTGGTGGATCTGGCCACGACCGAATGCCGGTTCCTGCAACTCACCGACGCCCAGATCCGGCACTACCTGCAAACCGAACAGCCCTACGACGTAGCCGGCAGCGCGAAGATTGAGCGGATGGGAGTCGCACTGCTGGAACGCGTGCGCAGCGACGACCCCACCGCGATCATCGGGCTGCCCCTCATCGCCCTGTGCCGGCTCTTGCGCCAATGCGGCGTGGACCCGCTGCAGCCCGGCGCCCCTTCCTGAGATCCCCATGACGACACTACACCTGATCCCGGTCGGACTGGGTCATCACGACCCCCGGCACTGGCTGCCCGCCGCCGCCCGCGAGGCCGCCATTGCACTGCGCTATTTCATTGCGGAGAACGCCAAGACGGCCCGCTTGTTCCTGAAGCAGATCGGTACTCCCATCCCGCTGCAGGAAATCTCAATCCAGACCCTCAAGCCCGATACGCCAGCCCAGGACATCCTGGCCTGGCTGAAAAGCGTGCCGCCCGACCAGGACCTGGGCCTGGTATCGGAGGCCGGCTGCCCCGCGGTGGCGGATCCGGGCGCGCAGGTGGTGGCCCAGGCTCACCGCCTGGGCATCCGCGTGGTCCCGTGGGTCGGCCCCTCATCCATCATGCTGGGACTCATGGCCAGCGGGCTCCAGGGGCAACGATTCGCCTTCCATGGCTACGCACCCGTCAAAGCC
Source organism: Castellaniella sp. UC4447_H14 (assembly GCF_052978285.1). NCBI lineage: Bacteria > Pseudomonadati > Pseudomonadota > Betaproteobacteria > Burkholderiales > Alcaligenaceae > Castellaniella > Castellaniella sp. UC4447_H14. The sequence goes on from NZ_CM129666.1 coordinate 1,499,574, forward strand.
CATGAACGCGATGCCCAACTCCGCGCCTGGGAATCCATCTCGCACAAACAGCAACAGACCCAGATCCTGATCGAGACACCTTACCGCAATGCAGCCCTTTTCGAAGCATTGATACAGACGCTGCGCGAGACCACACGCCTGTGCGTCGCCTGTTCCCTGACCTGCGAGGACGAATGGATCGGCACCCGCACGATTGCGCAATGGCGCAAGGACGGGGCGCCCGATTTCGAAAAGAAGCCGACGCTGTTCCTGTACCTGGCTGGCTAGGCGGCACGGCGTGGCTACCGGCCCGCCCCGGGCGCCGCATGGCCGCGGATCCATGCCTGCATCTCCGGCACGGTGCGCACGAGCGCGGACGGCTGGACGGATTCCAGCTCTGCCAGCGAGTGGGCCCCGTAGGCTACCGCCAGGCTGTCCACATGGGCCGCATGGGCCATCTGGATGTCATGGGTAGTGTCGCCCACCATGATCACCTCGCCGGGCGCCAGGGCCAGTTCCACCATGAGCTGTTCCAGCATGTCGGGATCGGGCTTGCCGCGCGCCTCGTCCGCGCAGCGGGTGGCATCGAAGACGGACTGCAGGCCCAGGCGTTCGATGGTTGCATCCAGCCCGCGACGGCTCTTGCCGGTGGCCACGCCGAGGATGGTCCCGCTGCCGCGCAGCTCGCGCAGCAGCGTCATCTGCCCCTCGAACAACACGATATCGTGCTGCAATTCCCGGAAATGGGTCTTGTACCGCTCGATGAAGGCATCGACACGGTCGGCATGCAGATCGGGCAGCAATCGATACAGGGCCGCCTGCAGCGACAGGCCGATCACCCAGCCGGCTTCCCGGACGGTCGGTTCGCGCAGGCCCAGGTCGCGGCAGGCCTCGATCAGCGCGCCGGTAATGTGATGGGTGGAATCCATCAGCGTGCCGTCCCAGTCGAAAATCACCGCGCGGTAGGGCCCGAAGCCGCCGCCCGCGGCCAACCGCGCGCGCGACGGGTCCACCCCCGGCTCGAAAGAGCGTTGCGCGCCCATCTCAGCCCGCCTTTTCCAGACGCCGCAGCAGCGCTTCGCAATCCGGCGGGAGCGGCGCCCGCAGCTGCAGCAGGTCACCCGTGACGGGATGCGGAATGTCGAGGCTGCACGCATGCAGGAACATCCGCCGGAACCCCTGAGACGACAGGGCGGCGCGAATGCCGTCGGGGCCATATTTCTCGTCGCCGGCGATGGGATGGCCCTGCGAGGCCAGATGCACGCGGATCTGGTGGGTGCGGCCGGTGCGAAGCTCGGCTTCCACCAGCGACCACGCCCCGCCATACCGATGCCGCAGCGCGATGATCGTGTGGGCCGCCTTCCCCAGCGCGTCCACACGCACGCGTCGCTCCCCCGAAGGAGTCAGGTACTTGAGCAACGGCAACCGGATATGCTGGCGATCATTGACCCAATCCCCCACCACCAGGGCGAGATAGCGTTTATGGCCCAGGTGCTCACGCATCATGTCATGCAAGGCCACCAACGCCTTGCGGCTGCGGGCGACCATCAGGACCCCGGAGGTTTCCCGGTCCAGGCGATGAACGAGCTCCAGCAGCGGCTCCTGGGGGCGCGCGGCACGCAACTGCTCGATGACGCCGAAGGAAACCCCGCTGCCGCCATGCACGGCCACGCCGGCGGGTTTGTCCACCACCAGGAGATGCGCGTCTTCGTAAATGACCGGAAAGTTTGCCGGCGGCGCCGGACGGCGCGCGCCCGGGTCCGGCAGACGTAACGGTGGAATGCGGACGTGGTCACCGGCCTCGAGGCGCGTGTCGGCCCGGCAACGGCCTTTGTTCACCCTGACCTGGCCGTCGCGGATGGCTTTGTACACATGGCTTTTGGGCACGCCCTTGCATTCCCGCAACAGAAAATTATCCAGGCGCTGACCAGCCTGTTCGGTCCCCACCGACACCAGTCGCACGGTCGGCGCGACACGGGGAGAAACAACTACTTTGCGCAAGGGGGAAAGCGTCATATAATCGCAACAGCCTGTAGAGGCCCGGAACCACCGACGTAGAGACGCCCAATGCGCATCTCCGTCAGACAGCAGGGATCACATTGTACTGCCCAGGTTCCAGGTCTTCGGGTCCCCGGTCGCCGGCCTGTCCCGGTTTCGTGCATGCGCCTCAATGCCAATGCAGGAATCGACAGATTGCCGCGTGCGACGTTGCAGATTTCTGCTCGCTCTTCCGCACCGGGCGCGATCCTCTGGAACGCGTCCGCAGTTCCCAGCAAACTTTCGTCAATCACCATCGTGCCCTTGACCTCCCTGCTGCCAGAACCTCGCGCCCGTTGGCGCGCCGTGCCTCATACCCGGAAGGTCGGCGCGGCGTAACTGGCCGGCACCGTCCGTCTCCCGCAGACTGCAGCGCTGTACACCGGGCGACCCGTGGTCGCGCGTCGAACCCGACGCGCCCTGACAACGGAGAAACCCACTCATGAAACGCATGCTGTTCAATGCGACGCACCAAGAAGAATTACGCGTCGCGATTGTCGATGGCCAAAAACTCATCGACCTGGACATCGAAACCGCCGGGCGCGAACAGCGCAAGGGCAACATCTACAAAGGGGTCATCACCCGCATCGAACCGGGCCTCGAAGCCTGCTTCGTCAATTATGGCGAAGAACGCCACGGCTTCCTGCCCTTCAAGGAAGTCGCCAGGAGCTACTTCAAGGAAGGCGTGGACGTGCGCACGGCGCGCATCCAGGACGCACTTGCCGAAGGCCAGGAACTCATCATCCAGGTCGAAAAGGAAGAACGCGGGAACAAGGGCGCTGCACTGACCACCTTCATCTCGCTGGCCGGGCGCTATCTGGTCCTGATGCCGAACAATCCACGCGGGGGCGGTGTCTCACGTCGCGTCGAAGGCGACGACCGCCAGGAACTGCGCGATACCATGGATCAGCTCGAGGTGCCCTCGGGCATGAGCATGATCGCGCGCACGGCTGGCATCGGCCGCGGCGTCGAGGAACTGCAATGGGACCTCAACTACCTGCTGCAGCTCTGGACCGCCATCGATGGTGCCGCGCGCGAAAACAAGGCCCCTATCCTGATCTACCTGGAATCCAGCCTGGTCATCCGCGCCATCCGCGACTACTTCTCGCCCGAGATCGGCGAAATCCTGGTCGACACTGACGACATCCACGACCAGGCCACGGCCTTCATGAGCGTGGTCATGCCGGACAACGTCAACCGCGTGAAACGCTATCAGGACGACGTACCGCTGTTCTCGCGCTTCCAGATCGAGCACCAGATCGAGACGGCCTATTCCCGCACGGTCACGCTGCCGTCGGGCGGCTCCATCGTCATCGACCACACGGAAGCCCTGGTTGCCGTGGACGTGAACTCTGCCCGCTCGACACGCGGTGCCGACATCGAGGAAACGGCGCTGCGCACGAACGTCGAGGCGGCCGATGAGGTCGCGCGCCAATTGCGCCTGCGCGACCTGGGCGGCCTGATCGTGATCGACTTCATCGACATGGAGGAGACCAAGAACCAGCGCACCGTGGAACAGCGCCTGCGCGACGCCCTGCACTTCGATCGCGCCCGCGTCCAGATGGGCAAGATCTCGCGCTTCGGGCTGATGGAACTATCCCGCCAGCGCCTGCGCCCCGCCCTGAACGAAGGTTCGCACGTCACCTGCCCGCGCTGCACGGGGACCGGTGTGATCCGCGATGCGGAATCCAGCGCGCTTCACGTGCTGCGGCTGCTGCAGGAAGAAGCCATGAAGGAAGGCACGGCCGCCCTGCATGCGCAGGTGCCGGTCGACGTGGCCACATTCCTGCTCAACGAGAAGCGGCACGACATCAGCCAGATCGAATCGCGCCTGAAGGTCAACCTGGTGTTGATCCCCAACAAGAATCTGGAAACTCCGCATCATCACATCGAGCGCCTGCGCCACGACGATCCTCGGCTGGACGAGAGCAAGACCAGCTTCGAGCTCGTCGAGGAGCCCGAAGAGAAACTCATCTGGCAGCCCAACCGGGCCCAGGAAGCCAAACCGCGTCCCGAAGCGCTGGTCAAGGGGATCCAGCCCGCCCAGCCGGCGCCCCATCATGTGGAACGGCTGCCCCAGCCAGAGAACACCGTGCCGGCCGCCGCCCCTGCCTCGCAAGCCGCGTCCGGAGGCCTGATCAAGCGGCTCTTCGGATGGCTCGGCGGTGCCGCACAACCGGCCGCGCCGGCTGCCGAAACGCCCGCCGCACCCGCCAAACCGGAGACCGCTTCCGAACGCCGGCGCAGCGCGAACGGACGCTCCGGCCGCCGAGGTGATCGCCGTCCGGAAGGACGGGGTGAACGGGGCGCACACGCGGGCCGCGCCGAACGGGCGGAGCGGACCGAACGGGCGGACCGCGCCGAACGGACCGAAAAATCGGCCGAGAACCGCCACCGTCGTGAACGCATGACCGAACGCGACACCGGCGACCGCGCAGCAGTCCAGACCTCGGCCACCGAGATCAGCCCGGAAGCCGTCGGCACAGAAGCCGGCGAATCGCGCCGTGGCCGCAACCGCCGCAGCCGGGGACGCCATCGGCAGGAAGAAGGCACGCCGCGCGACGATGAGTCGCTGGACACGGTCATCACCGCTGACGACGCCGAAACCGCTGCTGCAGCACCGGTAGAGTCCGCACCGGCACAGGCCGAACCCGCCGCCGGAGACGATTCGGACTCGCGCACGGCCGGCCCCGACGTGGACCTCGAAAACGACGGAAACGCTGAAATTCCCGACCCGGAACGCAAGCGCCGCCGCCGTCGCGGTCGCCGTGGCCGCCGCGGCGGTGAGGCAGGCGAGGCTCAATCCGGCGAGCAGTCGTCGACCGAAGAAGACGGTGGCGCGCCTCTGGCGACCCACGAGACGCCCCACTTCGAACCGGAAGCAATGAGCCAGCCGCAGTCGCACGACGCGTCGGTTTCCGCCGCAGCGCCGCTGCGCACTGGCGAAGCCGTTGAATCGGAGCAGGGAGCCGCGCCCCAGGCGCAGGCAGTCGCGTTCGAACCACAAGCGGAAGCGCCTGCCGCGGAGCCGGAAGCCCAGGCGCCTGCGGCACAATGGGAAACGCGGCACGCCGAACCTGAGGAGCAGACACCGGCGGAACCGCTGGCTGAGACGGTCCCGGAAGCGGCAGACACGGAACCTGTCCCGCCTGCGGCGGCGCACGGCGCGCATCCCATCATCGTGCCGCCCGCCGAGGAGGCCCTGGCCGCCGCCGGGATGCAAATGGTGGAAACCCGGCCGGACACGCCCGCGTCTGCGGAACCGGAGGCGCCTGCCAAGCCGCTGGGCCGCCCTCGCAAGCCGCGCGCGGTCGTGGAAAGCGAACCCATGCAGCAGGTGGAAACGCACTAGGCGACTCTGCCGGGGCGTCCAACGACCCGCGGCGGCCGTATAGCTTGCAAACAAAGCCTGGAAGTCCGTACGGACCTCCAGGCTTTTCTTTGCCAGGCATCCACGTGAGGCGCCTTGTTTCCGCCTGGCGGCGAGGAGTCCAGGGCGGCAAATCGCGGCCCTCTCCCCCAAGGCGCTACGGCGGCCCTTCCGTCGAGATCGCCAATGGCCTAAAGTGAATGACTCCATGCGGACGGATGGAAATTAGTCCCCGGCCGTCATCAACCATGAGGAACCCACCGTGAAACTCTTACGCTTTGGCCCCAAGGGGGCGGAAAAACCCGGCGCATTGGACGCCCAGGGACATCTGCGCGACCTGTCCGGAATCGTTTCGGACTGGACCCCCGACTGGCTATCGCCCGAACGGCTTCAATCCATCCAGGCCATTGACCTGACGAAGCTGCCAACCGTCAACGGCGCTCCGCGCCTGGGAACGCCCGTCGCCGGCTCCCGCCAGTTCGTGGCCATCGGCCTGAATTACCGCAAGCACGCCGAAGAGTCCGGGATGGAACTCCCCAAGGAGCCTGTGGTCTTCAACAAGGCGATTCCGTGCCTGAGCGGTCCCAACGATGACATCGTGCTGCCGGCCGGATCCACGGAAACCGACTGGGAAATCGAACTGGGATTCGTCATGGGAGCCACCGCCCGGAATGTGTCCGAAGCGAACGCCCTGGGCCTGGTTGCGGGCTACTGCCTCGCCAATGACGTCTCGGAGCGGGACTGGCAGCTGAAGCGCGGCGGCCAGTGGACCAAGGGCAAAAGTTTCGACACGTTCGGCCCGATCGGGCCGTGGCTGGTCACGGCTGACGAAATTCCGAACCCTCAGACACTGAACATGGAACTGAAGGTCAATGGCCAGATCCGCCAGCACAGCAACACGGCCGACATGATTTTTCCGGTGGCCTACCTGGTGTCGTACCTGAGCCGCTTCATGACCTTGCTTCCGGGTGATGTGGTCATCACCGGCACGCCGTCGGGCGTGGGCCTGGGCATGAAGCCCCAGCAGTTCCTAAAAAAAGGCGACACCGTGACGCTGGCCATGGACAAGCTGGGGACGCAGACTCAAAAAGTGGTGTAACGCGAAAGACGGGACCGCAATCGCACGGTGCCCGATCGGAGCCGATGCGATTGCGGGCAACCGCCAAAGTCAGGAGACAACCATGATCCCATCTTCGGATCCGCCGTCGCGCCGGCCGGGCGTTCTGGCGGCGCATTCGGTCCATGAATTCGTCTTCAGCGTGCCCGATCTGGCCGCTGCCCGGCAGTTCTACGAATCCTTCGGACTGGATGTGCGCGACGAAGACGGCGCGCTGGGCCTCTACACCTTCGGCAACCCGCACCGCTGGGGCCGCATCCTGCGTGGCGCCGTCAAGCGATTGCTCTGGATCACCTGGGGTGTCTTTGCCGACGACCTGAAGGCCTTCCACACGCGGATCGAGACTCTGCATGTTCCACGCATCCCCCGCCCGGTACAGGCTGGCACCGAAGGCGATTTCTGGATCGCGGGCCCCGACGGGCTCGCCCACCAGATCGTGGTGGCCGAAAAAACCTCTCCCAGCCACAAGGCGGCACGCATCTTCCCCCCGGAGTCCAGCACCCGGGGCCGCTCACCGCACCGAAACCAGATCTGGACCGTGCAACCCCGGCGGCTGTCGCACATCCTGCTGTTTTCGCCCGATGTGGACCTTGGGCTGGCGTTCTATGAGAACGTGCTGGGGCTGCGTCTGTCGGACCGTTCAGGATCGATCATCGCCTTCATTCACACGCCGCACGGCAGCGACCATCACCTGATCGCGATTGCGAAATCGGGAGGCTACGGGCTGCATCACTGCAGCTGGGACGTCGCCTCCATCGACGACGTCGGGCTGGGGTCACAGCAGATGGCCAACGCGGGCCATCCGCGCGGCTGGGGGTTGGGCCGGCACGTGCTGGGTTCGAACTATTTCCGCTATGTGCGCGACCCCTGGGGCGGCTACGCGGAATATTCCTTCGACATCGACTATGTGTCCGCCAACGTGGACTGGCCGGCCGGCGATTACCCGCCGGAAGACTCGCTGTACGTCTGGGGTCCGCCCGTGCCCGATGACTTCATCGTCAACTACGAACTCCAGTCCGACCCGGAGTGTTCTGGCTCGGCCGGCCCCCGGCATAGCGGACCGGTACCCGCCGATCAGTGACGATGCGGACACGCCTAGGCAAGCTGCCCCACGACCTCGATCGGCTGGCGCGTGAACAGCGCCAGCAGATGCGCGACTTCGGCACGCATCTCGCGCCTGTCCACCACTCGATCGATCGCACCCTTGGCCAGCAGCAGTTCCGCGCGCTGGAAGCCTTCGGGAAGTTTTTCGCGCACCGTCTGTTCGATTACGCGTGGCCCGGCAAAGCCGATCAGCGCATTGGGTTCCGCGATCACCACGTCGCCCATGAAGGCGAACGAGGCCGACACCCCTCCCATGGTCGGGTCCGTCAGGATACTGATATAAGGCAGGCCCGCATCGGCGAGCTGATGCAGCATGGCCGTGGTCTTGGCCATCTGCAACAGCGAAAACAGGGATTCCTGCATACGCGCACCGCCCGTGGCCGTGACACTGACAAAAGGCATGCGCTTGTCGATCGCGTGCTGCACGCCGCGGGCGAAACGCTCGCCCACCACCGATCCCATGGAACCGCCCATGAAAGCAAATTCGAAGCAGGCCAGGACCGCCGGCACCGTCAGCACCGTGCCGCTGACCACGATCAGGGCCTCGGTCTCGCCCGTCTGCTTGACCGCGGCGGTGATCCGCTCGGGATACCGGCGTGAATCCTTGAATTTCAGCGGATCCATGGGCCGGATCTGTGCCCCGATTTCCTCGCGGCCTTCAGCGTCCAGCAGGGAGTCTATCCGCGCACGCGCACCCAAACGCATATGGTGCCCGCACTTCGGGCAGACATTGAGGGTCGCCTGCAGGTCCTCTTTGTAGAGCACCGCCTCGCAGGCGGGGCACTTCACCCAGAGTCCCTCCGGGACGCGTTTGGTGCCCGGCTCGCTGCTGCGGTGAATGCGCGGCGGCAGGATTTTTTCAAACCAACTCATGATTGACCTTTCTGAACATGATCCATGGCCTGGCGCACTCCGCCCAGCCATTGGGCGGCCGCATGAACGGCGGCCTGCGGCCCGCCTTGCTGCGAAGCGTCCTGGATGACCTGGATCAGTTTGCTGCCGATCACGACGGCATCGGCATGGCGTGCCACGCGGGCGGCGCTTTGCGCATCGCGGATGCCAAAGCCCACCCCGATGGGAATGTGTACATGGCGGCGAATCGCGTCCACATGGTGTCCCACATCGTCCGTATCCAGGTTTCCAGCCCCCGTCACACCCTTCAGCGACACGTAGTAGATGTAGCCGCGCGCCAATTGCGCGACGTCCCGCATGCGCGCCTCGGTGGACGTAGGCGCGAGCAGATAGATGGGATCCAGTCCCGCCGACCTGAGCTGCTCGGCAAACCCCACTGACTCCTCGGGCGTGTAATCCACCACCAGCACGCCGTCCACGCCGGCTTCGGCGGCACGGGCAATGAACGTTTCGGCGCCGAGGCATTCGATGGGATTGGCATACCCCATGAGCACCACGGGCGTCGTGGCATCCTGCTGCCGAAACTGCGCGACGATGTCGAGGACGCCCGCCAGACTGGTGCCCGCCGCGATGGCGCGCTCACCGGCCTGCTGGATGACGGGGCCATCGGCCATGGGATCGGAAAACGGCACGCCCAGCTCGATGACGTCAGCGCCCGCCTCGACCAGCGCGTGCATGAGGGCCGGCGTCGGGCCCGCCAGCGGATCACCCGCCGTGATGTAGGGAATCAGTGCCGCCCGGCCGGACAAGCCGGCAAAACGAGTCGCCAGACGGACATTCTCGGTAGTCATGGCGCCTCCTAGAGCGTGATGCCGCTGAATTCGGCGACTGTGTGCATGTCTTTGTCGCCCCGCCCCGAAAGGTTCACCAGGATGATCTGATCACGCGGGAGTGTGGGAGCGAGCTTCACGGCGTGAGCGATGGCGTGCGCCGATTCCAGCGCCGGCATGATGCCCTCGATGTGGCAGCAATCATGGAACGCCGCCAAAGCCTCCTGGTCGGTGATGCCTACGTACTGTGCCCGGCCCGAATCCTTCAGCCAGGCATGCTCCGGCCCCACCCCGGGGTAATCAAGGCCCGCCGAGATGGAATGCGTCTGCGTGATCTGGCCATTGGCGTCCTGAAGCAGATACGTGCGGTTGCCGTGCAGCACCCCCACCACCCCGCGATTCAACGACGCGGCGTGGTGCCCGGAATCCAGCCCTTCGCCGGCCGCTTCCACACCAATCAGCCGGACGGATTCGTCCTCGATATAGGGATGGAAGATCCCGATGGCGTTGGAGCCGCCGCCCACAGCCGCGACCACATAGTCCGGCTGGCGGCCCGCATCGCGCGGCATCTGCTCACGGCATTCCCGGCCAATGATGGCCTGGAAGTCACGCACCATCTGCGGATAGGGATGAGGACCCGCCACCGTTCCGATGATGTAGAAGGTATTTTCGACGTTCGTGACCCAGTCGCGCATGGCCTCGTTCAAGGCGTCCTTCAGCGTGCGCGAGCCGGACTCCACCGGCACCACGCGGGCGCCCAGCAGCTTCATGCGATAGACATTCGAGGCCTGCCGGCGGACGTCTTCGCTGCCCATGTACACCACGCATTCCAGGCCATAGCGCGCGGCCACCGTGGCGCTGGCCACTCCGTGCTGGCCCGCGCCGGTTTCGGCGATGATGCGCGGCTTGCCCATGCGCCGGGCGAGCAGCGCCTGGCCGATGCAGTTGTTGATCTTGTGCGCGCCCGTGTGATTCAAGTCTTCGCGCTTGAACCAGATCTGGGCCCCGCCCAGCTGTTCCGACCAGCGCCGGGCGTGATAGACCGGGCTGGGGCGCCCGACGAAGTGTTCCAGTTCGTAGGCGAATTCGCGCTGGAACTCAGGGTCGTCCCGATAACGGGTGTAGGCCTCGCGCAGCGCATCCAAAGCATGCACCAGCGTCTCGGCGACAAATGAACCGCCAAACTTTCCGAAATGCCCCTGGGCATCCGGCAAATGATAGGGTTTCAAGTCTAGACTCGCTCCATACAGAACACCGGGGCGGCGCACCCGCGCATCGCAGCGGCCGGCCAAACAGGCATTTTAGCAGCCGGACCGATTGCGGGCGCATGCCGCCGCCCGCCCGCCGGAGCGCGCCTCAGTGGCGCGTGGCCCGCACGCCCGACAACTCATTGACCGCATCGAGGGCCAGGCGAATCTGGGAACCGTCACGCACTTCGATGGTGAATACCATATGCGCCAGCGACTGGCGGCTGTATGTGGTCACGCGCACCACGCGCAACCGCAACCGGGCAAAGACTTCAGACAGATCGCGCAGCAATGCGGGCCTATCCTGCGCGTGAATCGTGATGTCCACTGGATAGGTCGCGTCTCCCGTCTCGCCCCATGCGACTTCGATGCAACGCTCGGGATGACGCCGGGACAGCGCCTGCCAGGACGGACAATCCCGCCGGTGAATGGACACCCCGCGCCCGCGGGTGACAAAGCCCTCGATGAGGTCGGGCGGCGCAGGCCGGCAGCAGCGTGCAAGCTGCGTGAGCAGCGAATCCACGCCCACCACCAGCACTCCGCTCTTGCCGGTATGCACGACGCTGTCCGCGTCCGGTCCATACACGCGCGCCTCGTCGGCCGGCTCGGCGGCGGGTTCAGGCTGCCGGAAGGCATGTTCGAGCTGCCGCAGGCTGAATTCCTCCTTGGCGGCCGCCACATATAGATCATCCGCGCGCGCAAACCCAAGCTGCTGCGCGAGGTGCTCCTGGTTGACGGCTGTGCGGCCCAGGCGCTGCAGCTCCTTTTCGACCAGTGCCTGACCCTGGGCAATACGCTGCTGCAGCTCCACGGCGTTGAACCAGGCCCGCACCTTGGCGCGCGCCCGGGCGCTGGACAGATAGGAGAGATCGGGATTGAGCCAGTCACGGGAAGGGCCGCCCGACTTGGCCGCGATGATCTCCACCGTCTGCCCCGTCTTCAGCGGCGTGGACAGCGGCACCATCTGGCCGTCGACCTTGGCTCCCCGACACCGGTGTCCCAGGTCGGAATGGAGCAGATAGGCGAAATCAATGGGCGTGGAACCTTCGGGCAATTCCAGGACGCGTGCCTGGGGCGTCATCACGTAGATGCGGCCGGCGCCCGCGGGCGCACCCGCCGGCGCCGGGCCGCCATCCTCCTTCCATGCCAGCAACTGGCGCATCCAGGCGACCTTCTGATCGTACTCGCCCGACGCAGTCACCTGGCCGCCGCGCGCGCCGGCCTCCTTGTAGCGCCAGTGAGCGGCCATACCGAATTCCGCATATTGGTGCATCTCACGGGTGCGGATCTGGATCTCGAAAGCTCGCCCCTGGCCGTCGGCCACCACGGTATGCAAGGACCGATAACCGTTGGGCTTGGGACGTGCGATGTAGTCGTCGAATTCTTCCGGCACCGGCGCCCACATCGCATGCACCAGCGCCAGCACGGCGTAACAGGTGCGTTCGTCCTCCACGATCACGCGCAGCGCCCGTAGATCGAACAACTGGTGAAATTCCAGATGCTTGATGCGCATCTTGTTCCAGATACTGTAGATATGCTTGGGGCGACCGCTGATCTCCGCTTCGATACGGGCGTCGACCAGTGCGGCGTGCAGACGGGCGACGGCCGCCTCGATGAACGCCTCGCGCTCCGCGCGCTTTTCCTCGAGCTGGTGCGCGATGGCCCGGTAGGTATCCGGCTGCAGGAAACGGAAGCTGAGATCTTCCATTTCCCATTTGAGCTGCCAGATCCCCAGCCGATTGGCCAGCGGCGTGTACAGCGTCATGGTTTCCTGGGCGAACACCGCGGGACAAGGCGTGCGGCTGGCGGCATACCAGCGTAGCGATTGCAGCCGGGACGCCAGCCGCATCAGCACGATACGCAAGTCGGCGGCCATGGCGAGCAGCATCTTGCGCTGCATTTCCTTTTGGTCGGCACCCGACGTGCTACCGACCTGCCCCGCCACGGCCCCCAGCCGTAGCAGCGCCCGCACCCCCTGGACAAGCGTGGTGATTTCAGGGCCGAAAACCTTGCGCAACGGATCCGACCGCGCGACCTCGCCGGCCGGCACCGGTTGGACAGCCAGTAGCGCCGCGGCACGGGTCACCCCATCCGCTCCCAGGTCCTGGAGGATCAGGACCACGCCTGCGCTGTGCGCGACCAGCGGCTCGCCCGTACTGGCCTGCACTCCCCGCAGCGGCTCCCGCACCCACTCCACCGCCTGTCCCAGGAGTGCCGTTTCGGTCGCATCCAGACCCCGGCTGGCGGCCTGGAACCACTGTGGCCCCAGGGGATCGACGGCATCAGAGACTACGCTTGGATTCATGGCGCGGCATATCGAAGAAAGACCGATTCAGACCTCTATACTACTTGAGGACACACACGCCCGGAGGGGCAAACCCGCGCCCCGACATGGGGGACTCCCTGCCCCTTGGGACAAATTCGGTAAAATCGCCCCTGGCCCTTTCCGGGCCTGTTTCGTGCCGGAGTACCTCATGACCCACGTCGTTACCGAAAACTGTATCAAATGCAAGTACACCGACTGCGTCGATGTCTGCCCGGTGGACTGTTTTCGCGAGGGTCCGAACTTCCTGGTGATCGATCCCGAAGAATGCATCGACTGCGCGGTCTGTGTTCCCGAGTGCCCCGCCAATGCGATTTTCGCCGAAGAAGACGTACCCCAGGACCAAGTGGATTTCATCCCGCTGAACGCGGAGCTTTCGCCGACCTTCAAGCCCATCAACCGCTCCATTGCCGCCCTGGAAGGCGCCGACGAATGGAACGGCCTGGCCGCCAAGCTCAAGTACCTGGAAAAGCCCTGACAGGGGCGCAACATGCGGGACTTGCGCCACGCTGGCAAAATCAGCGCGTTTGTGCCTTAAACCCCACATAAAGCCGCGGGATTTCCGCTGTCGGCGAAATTCCGGTAGCGCCTCGTAACGGTTCCCGGTACCTTAACCTTGTATTCCCCCTACCCGGGCGCACGGACATGCGCCAGGACGGACCGACTGGAACGCACATTCATGCTGTACGATTTGCACGAACTCCAACGCGCCTTTCTGGCACCCTTGGCTGCCTTCACCAGCACGGGTTCCCAACTGTTTTCCAACCCCTACAGCCCGCTGGCCTATACGCCGCTGTCGCGCCAGTTCGCCGCTGCTTATGAGCTGGCCAATCGGCTCGGGAAGGATTACCAGAAACCTGCCTGGAACCTGCCGACCACAACCATCGACGGCCGCGAAACGGCGGTCTTCGAAGACACCGCGCTGGCGCAGCCTTTCTGCCGCCTGGTTCATTTCCGGCGCGACACCCGGCGCCGTGACCCCGTGGTCCTGGTAGTGGCACCGCTCTCGGGCCACCATGCGACGCTGCTGCGCGACACGGTCCGCACGCTGCTGCCCGATCACGACGTCTACGTGACGGACTGGGTGGACGCTCGCATGGTACCGGCCAAGTCCGGCACCTTTGGTCTGGACGACTACGTCCGTTATATCCAGACGTTCCTGCGCCATCTGGGGCCCGACACGCATGTCATGTCGGTCTGCCAGCCTACCGTGCCGGTGCTGGCGGCAGTGTCGCTGCTCGCCAGCGCAGGGGATGCCTGCCAACCGCGCACCATGATCATGATGGGAGGCCCCATCGATGCGCGCAAATCGCCCACTCAGGTCAACCGCCTGGCGACCACCAAGCCTTACGCCTGGTTCGAAGATACGCTGATCCACCGGGTTCCCGCACGCTATCCGGGGGCGGGCCGTCTGGTGTATCCGGGTTTCCTGCAACACGCCGGTTTTGTCGCCATGAACCCCGACCGGCACTTGAAGTCGCACTACGACTTCTACCTGCATCTGTTGCGGGGCGACGAAAGCGACGCTGAGGCGCACCGGCGCTTCTATGATGAATACAACGCCGTGCTCGACATGCCGGCCCGGTTCTACCTGGACACCATCCGCATCATTTTCCAGGAATTCCGCCTGCCACGCGGCCTCTGGACCGTGGACGACACGTTGGTGGAACCGGCCGCCATCCGCAAGACTGCGCTCTTGACCATCGAAGGCGAACTCGACGACATCTCGGGCGAGGGGCAGACCCATGCCGCCCATACCCTGTGCGCCAACCTGCCCCCCTCGATGCGCGAAGTCTATACGGCGAGCCACTGCGGTCACTACGGGATCTTCGCCGGCAGCCGCTGGCGCCAGCAGATCTGTCCTAAAATTTCTGCTTTCATCCGTGCCCACGCCTGAGCTTTCGTGTCTACCCTTGTCGATGCCATCGATGCGCTGCTGCCGCAGACGCAATGCACGCAATGCGGCTACGGAGGCTGCCGTCCCTATGCACAAGCCATCGCTGACGGACACGCAGACATCAATCGCTGCCCCCCCGGCGGCCCGCAGACGATCACAAAGCTGGCACGACTGCTGAATCGTCCCGAGCGACCGCTGGACCCCGAGTGCGGACCCTACCGGCCCTTCCGTGTGGCACTGATCGACGAGGAACACTGCATCGGCTGCACGTTGTGTATCCAGGCCTGTCCGGTAGATGCCATTCTGGGGGCGAACCAATGCATGCATACGGTGATCGAAGCCGACTGCACCGGCTGCGAACTCTGCGTGGCGCCCTGCCCCGTCGATTGCATCACCATGGTGCCCTCCGAACGCGAATGGACGCCCGAGGCGGCTGACTCGGCCCGCGACCGCTACGAAGCACGCAACGCCCGGCTGCATGCGAGGCACACTGAATCCGCTGGCCCCGCCGCGCGCACGCTGGCCAACAAGCCGGCCCTGGCGCTCCCGACGAACCCGCACGCCAAACAAGATCGCATCGCGCAGGCCCTGGCCCGTGCGCGGGCACGCCGTCCATGAAGCGCAGTGCCATCGATGAATGCTTCCGGCGCTTTCAGACAGCCAATCCGGAACCTCGCACGGAACTGGAATACGGCAGCCCCTTCCAGCTCCTGGTGGCTGTGATGCTCTCGGCCCAGGCCACGGATCGTTCGGTGAATCTCGCAACCCGCCGATTCTTCCCCGTACATGGCACGCCTCAAGGCATCCTGGCACTGGGCGAGGCAGGGCTGACGGAATTCATCCGTACCATCGGCCTCTACAAGACCAAGGCGCGCAACGTCATCCGCACCTGCGAGCTGTTGCTGGAGCGCCATGGCGGCGAGGTCCCGGACAGCCGTGAAGCACTGGAGGCCCTGCCGGGCGTCGGCCGCAAGACAGCCAACGTGGTGCTCAACACGGCCTTCCATCAGCCGACCCTGGCCGTGGATACGCATATTTTCAGAGTAGCCAACCGCACCGGCATCGCACCCGGCCGCAACGTTCTGGAAGTCGAACAGGCCCTGCTGCGGCGGGTGCCACAGGCCTATCGGCTCAACGCCCATCACTGGCTCATCCTGCATGGGCGCTACGTCTGCGTAGCGCGCAAGCCCAAGTGCCCCCAGTGCCTCATCAGCGACCTGTGCGAGTACCCCGACAAGACAAAACCAGACGGCTGATCCGGAATTTGCTGCACCACAACAACCACATTGACGCTGCGAAAACTCTGTAAAACCCCTATAGAGATCGCGCGAAACAGGTCGCATACTGATGCCCACTCGCCATCAGGCGCCGCACTGCGACATGGAAATCAGGGCAACATGGCCATCGAACAATCAATAATCCTGGAAACACGCCAGCTCACCAAGACCTTCCTGGGCTTCGTGGCGGTGGATGCCGTGGACCTGAAGGTCCAGCGGGGCCACATCCACGCCCTGATCGGCCCCAACGGCGCCGGCAAGACCACTTGCTTCAACCTGCTGACCAAATTCCTGACCCCGTCGGCGGGCCAGATCTTCTTCGACGGCCAGGAAATCACCCGCGACAGGCCGGCCGAGATCGCCCGCAGGGGCATCATCCGCTCATTCCAGATCTCCGCCGTCTTTCCGCAACTTTCGGTGCGCGACAACGTGCGGATTGCCTTGCAGCGCGTCACCGGATCGTCGTTCCACTTCTGGCGCAGCGACTCCAGTCTCGACCACCTGAACCCGCGTGCCATGGAGCTCCTGGCTGAAGTCGGCCTGGCCGATTTCGCGGACGAAATCACCGTCAACCTGCCCTACGGACGCAAGCGCGCGCTGGAAATCGCCACCACCCTTGCCATGGAACCCAGCCTGATGCTGCTCGACGAGCCCACCCAGGGCATGGGCCACGAAGACGTGGACCGCGTCACGCAGCTCATCAAACAGGTCAGCGCCGGCCGCACGATTCTCATGGTCGAACACAACATGAAGGTGGTCTCCTCGATTGCCGACCGCATCACCGTGCTGGCGCGCGGTGCGGTCCTGGCCGAAGGCGACTACGACGCCGTCTCACACAATCCCGCCGTCATGGAAGCCTACATGGGAACCACGCAGGGTGAACTGGAAGGAGCCCACGCATGAGCGCCGCCCTCGAAATCTCCAATCTGCACGCCTGGTACGGCGAATCGCATGTGCTGCATGGCGTCGACATGCGGGTGGACCAGGGCCAGGTCGTCACGTTGCTGGGACGCAACGGCGCCGGCCGTACCACGACGCTGCGCGCGCTGCTTGGGCTCACCGGCAAGCGCACCGGCTCCATCCGGATCCAGGGTACCGAATCCATCCACCTGCCCACCTACCGCATTGCCCACCTGGGCATCGGCTACTGTCCCGAAGAGCGCGGCATCTTCGCCTCGCTCTCCTGCGAGGAAAACCTCTTGCTGCCGCCCACCGTGGGCGACACTCTGGGGGGTGGCATGTCGCTGGCCGAAATCTACGACATGTTCCCCAATCTGCTGGAACGCCGCCATTCGCCCGGCACGCGCCTGTCAGGTGGTGAACAGCAGATGCTGGCCGTGGCCCGCATCCTGCGGACCGGCGCCAACCTGCTGCTGCTCGACGAGATCTCCGAAGGCCTCGCCCCCGTCATCGTGCAGGCGCTGGCGCGCATGATCCGCACCCTGAAGGCGAAGGGCTACACGATCGTGATGGTCGAACAGAATTTTCGCTTCGCTGCGCCCCTGGCCGATCACTTCTACGTGATGGAGCATGGCCAGATCATCGAGCAGTTCCCCGCCAGCCAGTTGCAGGAAAAGCAGTCCACCCTCGACAGCCTGCTCGGCGTCTGATTTGCGACGTTCAATTTCTTCCTTCCGGCCGTATACGCCGGCAACCACAGGAGATTTTCAATGAAACTACGAACCCTATCCGCGGCACTGGCCGCTACGGGCCTCACGCTGGGGATGAGCCTGTCGGCTCATGCGGCCGGGATTTCCGATAACGTGATTCGCATCGGATTCATCGCCGACATGTCCGGCGTATACGCGGACATCGACGGCAATGCGGGCGCAGACGCCATCCGCATGGCGATCGCCGACATGGGTGGCGAGATCAACGGCAAGAAGATCGAACTTCTGACCGCGGACCACCAGAACAAGGCCGACATTGCATCCTCCAAGGCGCGCGAATGGTTCGACCAGCAGCACCTCGACATGCTGATCGGCGGTACCAACTCGGCCACGGCACTGGCCATGGCCGCCGTTGCAGCCGAAAAGAAAAAGCCCTTCATGGGCGTGGGCCCTGGCTCGTCACAGCTCACCAACCAAAAGTGCACGCCCTACACCGTTCACTATGCCTACAACACCGTCGCGCTGGCTCGCGGAACCGGTTCGGCAGTGATGCGCGAAGGCGGCAAGACCTGGTTCTTCCTGACCGCCGACTACGCCTTCGGCCATTCGCTGGAACAGGACACTGCCGCAGTCGTCAAGAAGGAAGGCGGCAAGGTGCTGGGCGAAGTCCGTGCGCCGTTGGCGACGACCGACTTCTCGTCCTTCCTGCTGCAGGCGCAAAGCTCTGGCGCCCAAGTACTGGGACTGGCCAATGCCGGCGGCGACTTCATCAATTCCGCCAAGGCTGCCAAGGAATTCGGTATCACCAAGACCATGAAGCTCGCCGGGCTGCTGGTGTTCATCAACGACATCCACTCCCTGGGGCTGGATAATACCGCCGGTCTGTTCCTCACCACGCCCTGGTACTGGGATCAGGACGATGCCTCGCGCGCATGGTCCAAGCGGTTCTTCGCTCAGCACAAACGCGCTCCGTCGTTCCTGCAGGCAGGCGACTACTCCGTGGCCCACACCTACCTGGAAGCCGTCAAGGCGACCGGGACGGATGATGGCGACACCATCATGAGCTATCTGAAGTCACACAAAATCAACGACATGTTCGTGAAGAACGGCTATATCCGCAAGGACGGCCTCATGATGCACGACATGTACCTCGCCCAGGTCAAGACCCCCGCGCAATCCAAAGCGCCCTGGGACTACTACAACATCGTGCGCAAGCTTCCGGCCGAATCCGTCTTCGGACCGGAGTCCGAGTCCACCTGCTCGTTGCTCAAGCACTAAGCGCGACACGTAACCACGCGGCCCCGCCTGCGGCGGGGCCGCCACGTCACTCCCGGTTTTCCTTTTGTCCGCTTTTGCTGCAGCCCTATGACCACACTCTTCGGTGTCCCTATCCAGGCCTTGTTCGGACAGCTTCTGCTAGGCCTGGTCAACGGCTCGTTCTACGCCGTGCTCTCGCTGGGGCTGGCCGTCATCTTCGGCCTGCTCAATATCATCAATTTCACTCACGGTGCGCTCTACATGCTGGGGGCGTTCGTCGCCTGGCTCGGCCTGCAGTACCTGGGACTGAATTACTGGTGGATGCTCGTGCTCTCGCCCATCGTGGTGGGGCTGTTCGGCATCCTCCTCGAACGACTCTTCCTGCGGCACCTCTATAAACTCGACCCTCTCTATGGCCTGCTGCTGACTTTCGGCCTGGCGCTTCTCATCGAGGGGCTGTTCCGCAGCGTCTACGGCGTCTCCGGACAGCCCTATGCCACGCCCAAGCTGCTCAGCGGCGGCGTGAATCTCGGCTTCATGTACCTGCCCATCTACCGCGGCTGGGTTGTGGTGGCTTCCGTCCTGGCCTGCGTGCTGACCTGGTTCCTGATCGAAAAAACCCGCCTGGGCGCCCTCCTGCGCGCCGGCACGGAAAATCCCAAGCTCGTCGAGGCGTTCGGTGTGAACGTGCCGCTCATGATCTCGCTCACTTTCGGGCTGGGAGTGGGTCTGGCGGCCTTCGCCGGCGTGCTGGCAGCGCCCATCTTCCAGGTTTCGCCGCTGATGGGCTCGAATCTCATCATCGTCGTCTTCGCCGTGGTCGTGATCGGCGGCATGGGCTCCATCCTGGGCTCCATCGTGACAGGCCTGGGCCTGGGCATCGTCGAAGGCTTCACCAAGGTTTTCTGGCCCGAAGCGTCCAGCACCGTGGTGTTCATCATCATGGTGATCGTGTTGCTGCTGCGTCCCGCAGGGCTGTTCGGGAAGGAATCATGAATCGTCAACTACTTGCCTCTCTGATCGCGATCATCGTGATCGCGGCCCTCCCGGCCATGGGCGGCTACCCGATCTTCCTCATGAAGGTCATGTGCTATGCCCTCTTCGCCTGCGCCTTCAATCTGCTGCTCGGCTACACAGGCTTGCTCTCCTTCGGTCACGCCGCCTTCGTCGGGCTGGCCGGGTACATGTGCGGCCTGGCGCTCACCACCTGGGCCTGGCCCACGGTGGGCGGCCTGGTGTTCGGCACCGCCTGTGCCGCGCTCCTGGGCCTGATCTTCGGCATCCTGTCAATCCGCCGCAGCGGCATCTACTTTGCCATGATCACGCTGGCTCTCGCCCAGATGCTGTTCTTCTACTTTCTGCAAGCCCACTTCACGGGCGGCGAGGACGGGCTGCAGAATATCCCGCGCGGCAGCATCCTGGGGCTGGACCTGAGCCAGGACATCAATCTGTACTACGTGGTGATGGTGATCTTCGTGCTGAGCTACGCGCTCATCTGGCGGACAGTGCATTCACCGTTCGGACAGGCGCTGAAGGCCATCCGGGAAAACGAACCGCGCATGGTGTCCCTGGGCTACGACGTCAACCGTTTCAAGCTGCTTGCCTTCGTGCTGTCGGCGGCACTCTGCGGGCTGGCCGGTGCCACCAAGTCCCTGGTCTTCGTCTCGGCGACGCTGTCTGACGCCACGTGGCAGATGTCGGGGACACTCATCCTGATGGTCCTCATCGGGGGCGTGGGCACGCTGTCGGGCCCCGTGCTCGGTGCCATCATCTACGTGGCGCTGGAAAACAAGGTGGGCGACTGGGGCCGCTGGCTGATGCACGAAACCGGCATCCAGTGGTTCCGCGTCCTGGGCGAATCCGTCACCATCGTCATCGGGCTGATCTTCGTCATCTGCGTGCTGTCCTTCCGTCGCGGTATCGTGGGCGAATGGCTGCACTGGCGGCAGGCGCGCGAAGCACGCGGTTGAACCACTGCCGCGCTTCACAATGCGGCGCGGCGGACCACCTCTCGGGGAGCGCGCAGACGCGCGCTCCCCGATGCAGGACGACTCAATCGCCGGTAAAGACAGGAGCCCGCTTCTCCTTCCAGGCCCGGGCGCCCTCGCGGATGTCGCTTGACGCCTCTGAGCGCCGCACCGCTGCCTCGATCGCCGCCACATCCAGCGTGCCGGATGCGATCAGATTCAGGTGCTTCTTCGTGCCCACCAGGGCTTGCGGTGCCATGCCGGCGAGCAGCCTGCAACGATCCTCCACACAACCTTCAAGCTGATCCGCGGGAACCAGGTCCGTAAGGAAGCCGATCCGCAGCATCTCTTCGGCTTCCAGCCGTTGTGCCGTCAGGAACAGGCGCTTGGCCTGATCGAGGCCCAGCCTTGATACGTACCGCGCAAGCCCGCGCGGATAGAAATGCAGACCTAGTCGAACCGCTGGCATGAACATATTGGCGCCGGGCGAGCCCATGCGGAAATCACAGGCCAGCGCCAGGTCCGTGCCGCCGCCATATACCCCGCCATGGACGGCGGCGATCGTCACGGGTCTGGCCTGTTCGACCTGATCGATGGTCTCGCCGAAATACAGGGAGCTGGGCGCGGCTTCGGAGGACAGTTTGGAGATGTCGTAGCCGCTGCAAAAGTACTTCCCTTCACCGCAAAAGCGCAGCACCAGGATCCGCTCATCACGATCGACGGCTTCCAGGTGATCGCGCAGCACACGGAGATCGTCCGGGCCCAGGCGATTGGCATGCGCCGGCCGGCGAAACCGTATGGTGGCGATGGCACCCTGCACCGAGAGGTCGGGGACATCATCCTCTTGCGAGGATGATCGGCCAGAGTCACTCATGTTCCGCTCTTCGGGTCATCAGGACGGGCCGCACCAGCCTGGTGGATCACTCCCCGCTCGATCAACCGCTCGATCTCATCGTCGGCGACACCAAAGTCTGCCAATACCTGCGTGGTGTGCTGCCCAAACAGCGGCGGGGCACTGCGCAACGATTCGCCGGCGGATTGGCCGGAAAATGTCATCGGCGATGCGACCAGCTTCAGGTCGCCCACGATGGGATGGTCGACCGACTGCACCAGCCGGCACGCCTGGACCTGGGCGTCTGCGAAGATGTCCGCCAGATTGTTGATCGGCCCCGCGGGGATGCCATTGTCCAGCATGATGCGCGTCCATTCCATGCGGGTTTTGGTCTTCAGGCTCCCCTCGATCAGTGTCTTCAGGGCATCCCGGTTCTGCGAGCGTTCCGCGTTGGTCAGGAAACGCGAATCCGTTACGAGACTGTCGAGGCCCAGCAGCGAGCACAGCTTGACCCACATCGCCTGGGTCGCAGGCGCCAGATTCATCGGGCCATCCGCTGCGTCGAACGTGCCATAGGGTGTAATGACGGGATGATCGTTGCCCGTGGCTTGCGGGACTTGCCCCAGGCTCAGGTACCGTTGGCCCTGGAATGTCAGCAATGCCATCAGGCTGGCCAGCAGGGACGTCTGGACGTGCTGCCCTCGTCCCGTATGCTGGCGCTCCAGCAATGCGGCGAGCACCGCCGTGGTGAGCCACATCCCGGCAGTCAGATCGCCAATGGCCACTCCGGTGCGCATCGGCCCCGAATCGGCCGTGCCGTTCAGGCTCATGAAGCCCGAATAGCCCTGCGCAATCTGGTCGAATCCGGCCCACGAGCGTGCGGGCCCTTCAGGCCCAAAACCCGAAATGGACGCGACGATGATGCCAGGCTTTTCGCGTGAGAGGTCTTCGTAGCCAAGGCCCATGTTTTCCATGGTACCCACCTTGAAGTTTTCCACGATCACGTCGGACGCCAGAGCAAGCCTGCGCGCCAAAGCCAGGCCCTCGGGCTTGCGCAGATCGACCGCGATGCCCTTCTTGTTGCGATTCGCACTAAGAAAATAAACCGTGACGTCCTTGTCCCGCGGCCCCCACTGGCGGGACATTTCGCCGGCCGGCATGGGCTCGAGCTTGATCACGTCGGCCCCCAGGTCGGCCAGGGTCATGGTGCAGAACGGGCCGGCCAGCGCCCTCGTCAGATCCAGTACTTTCACCCCCGCCAAAGCCAAACTCATGACCTATGTCCTCTGAAAAATTATCGATGATCAATGAACGATCGCCGGGCCCATGAACCAGTCCGGCAGTCCGGTGACAATGCCCGGAAAGAAGCATAGCAGCACGATCGCCAACAGCATGACCAGCACATACGGCATCGCGCCCATCAGGATATCCTTGGTGGGCACGTCGGGCGCGATGGCATTGAGCACGAAAAGATTCAGGCCAACCGGCGGCGTGATCAAGCCGATCTCCATGTTGATGGTGAGCACCACGGCAAACCAGTAAGGGTCGAAGCCGGCCTGCACGATGACGGGCAGCAGCAGAGGGGCCGACATGACGATGACCGCCACGGGGGGCAGGAACATGCCCGCGACGAGGAGAAACACGTTGATGACGCCCATCAGCACCCATCGGTTGATCTCCATGGCCGCAATGGCGCCCGCCAGCGCCTGCGTGATGGACAACGACGACAGGGCAAAGGCAAAGAGCTCCGCCGACGCCATGATCATCATGATCATGACGCTCTCGCGCATCGCGGCGCTGAAGACGTCGATATAGGTGCGCGCGCGCACGAGCCGGTAGACCAGTGCCACCACGATCAGCGTCAGCAGCGAGCCGACTCCCGCCGCCTCCGAGGGCGTTGCAACGCCGCCATAGAGGACAAACAGCATCCCGACGATGATGATCAGCAGCGGCAGGACGCGCGGCAGCATCTCGAATTTTTCGCGCCAGGAGACCTGAAGATTGCGCGCATCGAAACGGAAGCCTTTCCGGTGTGCGTCGTACAGGGCCCACGCCATGAACATCGCAGTCAGCATGAGCCCCGGCAACACACCTGCGAGAAACAGGCGCCCGATGGAAGTCTCCGTTGATATCCCATACACGATCATGGTGACCGACGGGGGAATCAGAATCCCGAGGGTCCCGCCAGCCGCGATGGAACCTGTGGCCACGGACGGCGGATAGCCGCGCTTGAGCATCTCGGGGATGCCCATCTTGCCGATGGCCGCGCACGTCGCCGGACTCGAGCCAGTCATGCCCGCAAAAATGGCGCAGGCCCCGAGGTTCGACAGCACCAGGCCGCCCGGAACCTTGTACAACCAGCGATCGAGCGCCTTGTAGAGATCGCCTCCTGCAGGAGTGCCGGCCACGATATCCCCCATCAGCACGAACATGGGAATGGCGACATAACCCAGATTCGCAATGCCGGCGAACATGTTTTCCGCCAGCACATAGACCACGTCGAACCCCATGCTGGCAAACAGCCCGCCCAAGGCCGCCAGCCCCAATGCAAATGCGATCGGCATGCCCGTCGCCAGCATCGCGCACAGCGCAATGACAATACCTGCTCCGGCCATCGTAGGGCTCATGATCGAACTCCAGATGCCTTGATGATTTCCGCCACATACTGCAGGCTGAGAAGGCCGAAGCCCACCGTCACCGGCGTCAGCGGCATCCACAGCGGCACGGCCGCCAGACTCGGCGTTGTCCATCCGCCGTCGATGGCCTCGCCCAGATACAGGCAGCAGGCTCCCGTCATGATCACGCAGAACAACAGTCCGAGCCACGATCCAACGGCGGTCAAGTAGCGCTGTGTCCGCGATGACACCACCATCTGCACGAAGTCCACGCCCACATGCCCCTTGGTCAGCAGCACGTAGGGCGCCCCGAGGAACACAGCCGCAGTGGCACCGAATACCACCGCTTCCGTCTGCCAGATCGTCGCGGCGCGCATGATATAACGGACGAAAATCATCTGGCACACCACCAGCATGGCAAAAACCAGGAGCGCGGCCGCCGCCACGCCAAACAGGCGCGACAGCGACTCGACCGCTCGAACGAACGCTTTAGTCATGAGAATCCGGGAATGAGATTTCAAGTCACGATCCCGTGCGAGGCGACCGCCCCGCACGGAGATCTCGTCATTTCACAGCGAGGGCTTTTTCGAGGAGTTTGTCGCCGCCCTTGACGTGCTCGGCGAACTTCTTGTACGAAGAGTTCTTGGCGATGGTCATCCAGGCCTGATAGTCTTCCGGCGTCATCTTGACGACCTTCACGCCCGCCTTGGAATAGACGTCGGTCAGCTTCTGCTCGCCCTTGCCCGCCGCGTCGGCGAAATAGGCTTCGGCCTTTGCAGCCCCCGCCATGATCGCTTCGCGCTGCTTGGGCTCCAGCCCGTCGAATACCTTCTTGGACATCAAGACGGGCTCGTACATGTACCAGAGCGCATTGTCGCCCGGCGCTGTCAGGCACTTGACCTGTTCATACAGCCGGTACGAAACGAAGCTGTCGTTCGAGGTGTTGGCCGCATCGAGCACGCCGGTCTGCATGGCGGAATAGATCTCGGACGATGGCATGGAGGCGATGGAAGCCCCCGCGGACGCCAGCATCTGCTCGAAGGCGGGGCCTGCCGCGCGAATCACCTGGCCCTTGATCGTGTCGGGCGACGTGATGCATTCCTTGCGCGAGGCGAAGCCGCCCGCCAGCCACGCATCCGCAATGACCACGACGCCGTTCTTCTCGATGAGCGCCTTGATGTCCTTCATGAACGGCGATTTGTTCAGCCGCTCGGCGTGGGCATAGTTGCGCACCAGTCCGGGCATCAGGGTCGCGGAAAACTGCGGCACGCGGCCCGATGCATAATCGAGCGGGAAAGCCGACATGTCGAGCTGCCCACGCGTCAGCGCCCCCCATTGTTCGGTGGCCTTGTAAAGCGAAGAAGACGGAAACACCTGAATCTTCAGCCCGACATTGGCCGCTGCGACCTCGCGCGCGATGATCTGGACCATCTCGTCGCGAGCGTCTCCCTGCCCGCCCGGGAATTGGTGCGAGGCCCGGAGCACCCTTTCGGCTGCCGATACCTGCAGGCTAGCGCCCGCCATCATCGCCAGACCGACGGCTGCACACAAAAGTTGCTTTTTCACTGTTTTCTCCCCACGTAAACATTATGTTATGGAAAACCACTGTCGCGACCCCTTTCGACGGCAGCAAGGAGGCTAGGCTCCCGGGTACTGCCACTGCATTTCAGCTACTGCATTTCAGGTACTGCATTTCAGTCGCGGCATCTCAGCGATTGCATTTCAGCCGCTTCACACTTACAACCGCTGCACCTTTCTGGACACGCTGGGTTTCCCCGCCGCCAGATGTGCCCGATTGTCGTCGAGCTGTGCGGGCTCGTATACGTAGTTCACCATCATGCCGCACGACTGCGCCAAACCCCGTACCGAAAGGTCGGCGGCCCAGTTGACATGCTCGATACGCGCGCCGTTCCCCAAGTGGAACCGGGCGACCGGATCAAGCGGCTGGCCGTTGTGCATATTGACCAGATAGCGTGCCGCCAGCCGGAGACCGCAACGCCGGAGCTCTTCTACGTCTTCGTCAGCCGTCGCGGCTGCGCCGCCCCGCAGCCGCGCCACCCAGCCCACCCCCGTTGCGTCTTCTTCCGGGTCAACCGACTGGCCCGACAGGCGCTCCAGTGCCGCATGCACCTCGTCGGCCGACTGCTTCTCCAGCCATGACGCGAACCCCGGGATGGGAGACAGCGTCGCGTAAGACCGCACGTGCGGCAACTCGCGCTGGAGGTCGTCGATCACCCGGCGCAGCAGGAAATTGCCAAAACTGATGCCACGCAAGCCGGGCTGTGTATTGGTGATCGAATAGAAGATGGCCCAACGCGCCTTTTCGAGCCCATCCACCGGCCGCACCGGATCCAGCAACGCCTGCACGTCACCGGCAATGTGCTCGGAGAACGCGACCTCCACGAAGATGAGCGGCTGGTCGCTCATGCGCGGATGAAAAAACGCATAACAGCGGCGGTCATCCGCGACGCGCCGGCGCATGTCGTCCCAGGACCGGATCTCGTGGACGGCCTCATACTGGATCAGTTTCTCGAGCAGCGATGCGGGCGAATCCCAATTGATGTGCCGAAGCTCGAGCATGCCCACATCGAACCAGTTCGACAGCAGCCGCGCCAAAGGCTGCTCCAGTTCCGCCAGCCCCGCTACCTGATTGCGCCAGCGCAGCATGTCGGCGCGCAGTTCGACCATGAGACCCAGCCGATCGCTTTGCGCATAAAGGCGGCGGAACAACTGCTCCTTCTGAGGCGTGTCCGACTCGATCCCGGCCCGGACCAACGCCGCCAACAGCGAACGGCGTTCATCGGCACCCGCGGCAAGATACTGATCGGCCCAACTCCGTGCGAGATCATTGGCGGCGTTGTCTTTGGAGGATGCGGTATAAAGCCTGCCGAGCGCTTCGATATCCGGAAGCTGATCCCGGTCCAGCCATCGCCCCAGGCGCTCCAGCAATTTGGCCGCCCGGCCCCGCAACGCGCTCTCTTTGGCGGCCTTGACGAGGGGGTAATCCGACCCGGTCGTGGCCGTCGCTGTGTTTTGTTGTTCAGACATCCGAAGACACTCCTCGTTCAACTATCCGCGTTCCGGCCTCCAACGACTGCGCCAAAGCATCGTCGGACTGTCGGATGAGAAGGCGCAACGCGTCGAGCTGATGCATCAGATGTTCACGAGTCAGGTGCTCGGCCTTCTGTGCATCGCGCGCCCGCAAAGCGTCGAATATGGCCAGGTGCTCCACGCATGACTCCCCAATACGCCCTGGCAGGCTCAAGCTGTGATGCCTGGACAGCCCAAGGACGCCGCGCAACTGGTCGAGCACGCCCGACAGCCACGGGTTGGCTGCCATCGCCTGCACCGCCTCGTGTATCTTTGCGTTCACCCGGTAATACGCGTCGATATCGCCGGCTCGCGCAAAACGCTGCAATTCGACGTGCAGCGGTTCGAGATGGACCCACTCCGACGGCCGCGCTTTCAATGCCGCCTCGTAGGCGCAGCGGCCTTCGAGCAGAGCCATGAGCGGGAAGATGCTCTCCAGATCGCCCGGGGCCAGTTCATTGACGAAGCAGCCCCGCCTGGATTCGATCCGCAGCAGGCCCTCGGCCACGAGCACCTTGAGCGCCTCGCGCAGCGGCGTTCGGGATATCCCCAAGACGGACGTCAGCGAGGCCTCGTCGACCCAGTCGCCGGGGCCGAGTTCACCCGAGCGGATCATGCCCCGGAGCTGGTCGGCTACCTCCTGATAAAGAATCTTTCGGGGGATTCGAGGCATGAATGGGGTCCTGGCGGGTCCGGCCTCCGGAAAGCACTCCGGACAGTAATTAATAATTAATAATTACTGTCAAAATACTATAGGCGGATCCCGCCGCTCAAGCCCGTGTTATCCCTGAACGCCGGCTGACCACGGCTCGTGAGGACCGCTACGACCGCGACGGCAGCGGAAGATCGCCCTCTCCCAGATCCCAGTACAGCCCCGTCATGATCCTCAGGGCCCCCCGCAACAGCCGCGATGGAAGATGCTCGTTGGGCGCGTGCTGCGAGCAGCCGGGATAAGAATGAGGCACCCAGAGGGTGCGCAATCCCAGCACATCGGTAAAAATGTCGTTGGGCAATGAGCCCCCGAGGTTCGGCAGCACGGCGGGCGTTTCGCCGCTCGTTCGAGCGATGGAGGCCGCCGCCCACGTCACCCAGGGGTCGTCGGGGTCAGTGCGTGATGGCCTGAAGAGCGTCCCTTCCGCCAGACGCACGTCCACCATGGGAAAGCCATGGCGATCCAGATGCCGCCGCAACGCGGGCAAGACTTCATCGGCGTCCACGCCGACCACGAAACGCAACTGGCAACGCGCCCAGGCCCGGGGCGGAATCGCATTGACCGGCGTCTCAGGATTCCCGGTCTTGAACGCGAGCACCTCGAAGGAGCTCCAGCCGAAGACCCGTTCCGCCGGCGTCAGGCCCGGCTCCCCCCACGCGTCTTCGACGACGAGGCCATCCACGCCGCCACTGACTTCACAGCCTGCAAGAGCGCGGCGCACTGAATCCGGAAGCTGCGGGGGGACCCAGTCGGGAATGCGGATCTGCCCGGTGTCCGACACGATGCTGGCGATCGCATGGGCGAGCTGGATGCCGGGATTCGAAATCAGTCCGCCCCAATTGCCCGAATGATGGCCGCCCTCGCGCGCGCAGATGCTCAGGTCGAAGTTCAGACAGCCTCGGGCCCCCAGGAAGAGCGTCGGACGTTCGGCGCTGAGCCGGGGCCCGTCCGAAGCAATGAGCACGTGGGCGTCAAAGAGCTCGCGGTTTTCCTCACACAGTTCGCGCAGCCCGGGGGATGCCACCTCCTCGCCCGTCTCGATCAGGTACTTGGCATTGAAACCCAGCGCCCCCCGCTCCTCCAGCACCGACCGGAAAGCCTGAAGATTCACGGAGTGCTGGCCCTTGTTGTCGGCAATGCCGCGGCCATACCAGTTGCCATCCCGGGATGTCAGGGTCCACGGAGACAGGCCGTCCCGCCATTCCGGGTCCAGGCCACGCACCACATCCCCATGCCCGTATCCCAATACCGTGGCGTGGGACGGGTCTTCGATGCGCTGCGCGAACAGGAACGGCCCACGCGCCAGCGGATGCGTCATGATCCGGCAGTCGAACCCCATCTGTTCGAATGCGGCGCGCAGCTCGACATCGAGATAGCGCCTGAGTTCGGCCGTCCGCGCCGGGTTCTGGCTCTCGGTCGGTACGGCGACGCGGCGGGCGAGCGTCTCCCGAAACTCGCCCGAATCGAAAATCCCTTCGGCGTTGGCAATGGCTTGTTCTCGCATGGTGGCTCCTTCCGAGTGACGGTGGCTTAGTGATATCTCTGCTTGACAGTGGCCAGGGTACCCATTAAGTTTGAATTATGCATTCAAATTAGAACGATTGAGACAGCCGCCGCAAAGCGGGCAAGGAGAAAAACGCTCGTGTCCGATTCCGACATAGGGAACGCCTCCTGGCTGACGCCTCCCAGCGAGTATGCGCGACTGCGGGCGCCCGACTGCGCCTGTCCGGATCCTCGGTCCGTCTATGTCCCCATGCGGGACGGCTGCCGCCTCGCCGTCGATTATTACCTGCCACAGTCCCACGACGCGATCCCGGATCCGAGCTTTCCGACGATCGTGATCTTCACGCCCTACTACCGGCGTTTTGCCTTGGCCGACCCCAGTCTGGCGACCGAGCCCACACCGAATATCTGCAAGTACCGCGACTACTTCGTTCCCCGAGGGTACGCGCTCGTCGCGGTCGACGTTCGCGGAACAGGTGCGAGCTTCGGTACGCGCGACAGCTTCCGCTCACCGCGCGAGCGCGAAGACTATGGCGAGATCGCCAGCTGGATTGCCGGGCAGCCCTGGTGCAACGGATCCATCGGCGCAACCGGAATTTCTTATCTGGGCGCCGCCAGCGACTTCCTGGCCAGCACGGGGCACCCTGCCGTCAAGGCGATCGCTCCCATTTCCGCCGTCTGGGACACCTGGGCCGACAATTACTACCCCGGCGGCGTGCTCCTGAACCGGCTGTCGCAAACCTACGATCGCCTCATGACGGCGCTCGATCACGACCGGCGCGAACTCTTGAAAGAGTTCGGCTATTTCAAGGACCCGAACTTCGCGGGCCCGCAACCGGTGGACGAAGACGCCGATGGCGAGCTGCGACGAGCCGCGGTACAAGAGCATCTGGGCAACTTCAGGATGCCGGATTTCATCACGGAGTTTCCCTGTCGGGACGACTCACTGCCCTATGATCGGTCGTTCACGTCGGCAAACTTCAGTCCCTACCATTACCGCGAGGGTATTCGGGACACGGTGGCCGTGCTGTCGATCTCGGGGTGGACCGATGGCGCAGGCTATGCAAACGGGGCCATCTCGCGTTTCCTCACGCTGAATCGGAACCCGCGCCATCTGCTACTGGGGCCATGGGATCACGGTGCGCGCGTCAATACGTCGCCCTGGCGCACTCGGCCGGCGCCGGAATTCAACATCCTGGATCCCATCCTCCGCTTCTTCGACCATTATCTGCGCGGGATGGACACGGGGCTGCAAGATGAACAACCCGTGCATTACTTCAGCGTCCACGAGGAAGCCTGGCACGGCGCGAACGACTGGCCGCCTCACGACGCACAAAGCGTGTTCCACCTGGCGCCCGGCGGGCGCCTGACGACTGAGGCGCAAGCCGACGGCATGGACGACATGCAGGCGGACTTCGCGTTCGGCACGGGCAATCAGACGCGGTACGAGCGCATCGCGGGGCACGACACCCAGAACTATTACACCGACTGGCAGGCCCGCGAGGGACAGCTGCTTTCCTATACCAGCGAGCCCTTGCCGGCCGACGCCGAACTCACCGGCCATGCCGTCGCCGATTTCTGGCTCACATCCAGCGAACCGGATGCTGCGATTCACGCATTCATATCAGAGGTCACCCCGAACGGTAAAGTCCATTACGTCACCGAAGGCCTGCTGCGGGCGCTGCATCGCCACGAAAGCATCGCGCCGGACGCGTGCCGGACATCCTGGCCTTTTCGCGCCTACGCCCGGCGGGACATCCGGCCCATGCCGGCAGGCGTTCCACAAAACCTGCGTTTTGCGCTGCTGCCGGTTTCATGGACTTTTCCAAGGGGCAGCCGTATCCGCCTTTCCATCGCCGGACACGATGCCGACCATTCGATCCAGATTCCACACGGCAGGCCGCCGCGCCTCGCGCTGCTGCGCCAGCCGAAACAGCGCTCTTTGCTCATCCTTCCGTTGCACTTCAAGCCATGATTCACTTCCTGGGACGACCATGAAACGACTGACTCAACTGACATTGACGGGCATTGCCGCGCTGTTTGCGCTTCAGGCTCCCGCACTCGCCGACAAAAGCGACGATACGGTCGTGTGGTCCACGGCCTCCCAGGTCGACACGACCGACCTCTACTACCAGGCGTTGCGCGAGGTCGTCATCACGGCACTGAACATGTGCGATTCGCTGGTGCATCTCAACCCGATCACCCACGAATATCAGCCGCTGCTCGCCGAAAGCTACAAGTGGACCGACGACCACACGCTGGACGTGAAGCTGCGCCAAGGCATCAAATTCTGGAACGGCAAGGATTTCGGCGCCAAGGACGTCGCCTACACGCTGAACCATGCCCGACAGCCCGACAGCGGCGTGACCACGCGGCTCATCGTGGACTGGATCAAGGACGTCCAAGTCGTGGGGCCCTACGAGGTCCGCATCATCGCGAAGGAACCCACCCCCGCGGCGCTCACCTATCTGGCCGACCAGACACCGATCTATCCGGATGGACACTACGACAACGCGCCCGCGCTCTCGAATGCCAAGGGAGACGCCCGAAAGGACTTCGGTGCGGTCCTGCCCATGTGCACGGGGCCCTACATCCTGAAGGATTTCCACTCCGGATCGTCCTTCACGCTCGTGAAGAATCCCGATTATTTCAAGGACAGCCCCAAAGGCCAGCCGCACATCGGCAAACTGGTCTTCAAAACCATTCCCGACACGGACTCGCAGATGGCCGCCATCATGACCCACCAGGTGGACTGGCTGTGGTCGGTGCTGCCCCAGAACGCCAAGCAGCTCGGCGCCGTGCCCGGCATCACCGTCACGGCGGCCCCCACCACGCGGATGTCCTTCCTGTCACTGGATGCCTCGGGGCGTTCGGGACCCAACCCGCTGGAAAAGCTGCAAGTCCGCCAAGCCATCGCGCACGCGATCGACAAGAACGCCATCGCGAAGGATCTGGTCGGCCCTGGCTCGAAGCCCCTGAAATCCATGTGCTACCCGGAGCAGTTCGGCTGCACCGAGGACGTCCGGCAGTATGACTACGATCCGGCACTCGCGAAAAAGCTGCTCGCCGAAGCCGGCTACCCCAATGGCTTCAGCATGCCTTTCTACGCCTACCGGGATCGGCCCTACACCGAAGCGGTGGCCAATTATCTGCGCGCCGTCGGCATCAACACCGATATCCGATTCCTGCAATGGAAGGCGCTTCAGCCGACCATCCGCAAGGGGCAAGTCGCACTCTCGCAGCTTACCTGGGGCTCCCAGGGCATGATGGATACGTCCGCCTCGACCAGCTACTACTTCGAGGGCAGTACCGACGACTATGCGCGCGACAAGCAGGTCACCGACTGGCTGGTGAAGGCCGATCACACGGTGGATTCCGACGAACGCAAGGCCTTGTACAAGAAAGCGCTCTCGCGGATTGCGGACCAGGCGTACTTCATCCCCATCTTCACCTACGGGCGCATCTACGCCATCAACTCGGACCTGAACTACAAGGTCACTCCCGACGAGGCCGCCCACTTCTACATGGCCAGCTGGAAATGATCGTACCCCGCGCGCTGGCGGCCAGTGGCGGCCCGAGGGCCGCCAGCACCCTCATGCAAGGAAGAGCCGGCCGTCATGCTTAGACTCGTCATCCGACGGCTCGCCGTCAGCGCGCTCGTTGTCGTCGTAGTGTCCATGATCGCATTCTCGCTGGTGTACCTCTCCGGGGACCCGGCGGTCGCCATGGCCGGCGAGAATGCCTCTCCATCGGACATCGAAGCCATCCGGACGGACTACGGTTTCGACCGCCCGATGTACGTCCAGTACGGCGCATGGGTGGACAACGTCCTGCACGGCAATCTCGGGCGTTCCTTTTTTCTGCGCGCTCCCGTCTCCCAAATCATCGCGCAACACTTTCCCATCACCGCCACGCTCGGCATCAGCGCGCTCGCGTTCGCGCTGCTTCTGTCGATCCCGCTGGGGGTGCTGGCCGCGCTGCGGCCCAACACGCTGATCGATCGGATCGCGCTCGCCATCGCCGTCGCCGGGCAGGCCATGCCGTCCTTTCTCTTCGGGCTCGCGCTCATCTATGTTTTTGGCGTCAAGCTCGGATGGCTGCCGTTCTCGGGGACCGCTTCCTGGCGCAGCTACGTCCTTCCGGCGATCGCACTGGGCTATTACGCAACCCCCGTCATCATGCGCCTGACCCGTTCGGGCATGCTGGACGCGTTGCAGTCCGATCACGTGCGGACCGCCCGGGCGTACGGACTGTCCACGTGGCGCGTGGTGATCAAGCACGCCTTGCGGCACGCCATCATGCCGGTGCTCGCCCTGAGCGCCGTCCAGCTCGGCTTCATGCTGGGCGGCTCCATCATCATCGAAACAGTGTTCTCCATGAAAGGCCTGGGCTACCTGGCCTGGACCTCCATCCAGCGTTCGGATCTCCAGGTCATCCAGGCCATCCTGCTCATCATTGCCTGCCTGTACGCCCTGCTCACGCTGCTCGCCGATCTGTTGAATGCCTATCTCGACCCCCGCCTGCGCAAGCAGTAGTCCACGACCCAACGTTGCATCCATGGTGGCCACTTCCTCGTCGTACCCCATAGAGCCGGCCCCACCGGCCGTCACCCTTTCCCCACGTCGGATCGCCCTGCGAAGAGCCTTGCGCAATGGCAGCTTCTGGTTCGGCGGCACGGTGCTGCTGCTCATCACCTTGATTGCACTGCTGGCGCCCTGGCTGACCCCTTACGACCCGGCCGCGCAAAACCTGGCGCATCGCCTCATCGTCCCGGTCTGGCAGTCAGGCGGAAGCTGGCTTCACCCCCTGGGAACCGACCTGCTGGGCCGCGACTACCTCGCACGGCTGCTGTTCGGCGCGCGCATCTCGCTGCTGATCGGGTTTTCCACCGTCCTGATATCCGGTTTCATCGGGACCTGCCTGGGGATGGCGGCGGGCTATTGGGGAGGACGCATCGACCTTGCCGTCAATTTCATCCTCACAATCCGGCTCACGCTCCCCGTCGTCCTGGTGGCGCTGGTCGTCGTGGCCGTGATCGGCAACTCGCTCACGCTGCTCATCGTGGTCATAGGCGGACTGCTATGGGACCGCTTCGCCATCGTCACACGCAGTGTGACCCAGCAGCTCGCACGCTCCGAATTCGTCATCGCGGCCCGTTGCATCGGCAGTTCCAGGCGCCGGCTGTTTCTCAAGGAACTCCTCCCCAATCTGACGGGACAGCTCATCGTGGTTGCCTCCATCGAACTGGCCCACGCCATCCTGCTGGAAGCCTCATTGTCGTTTCTGGGTCTCGGGGTGCAACCTCCCTTGACATCATGGGGGCTGATGGTCGCCGAAGCCAAGAGCCAGATCTTTTTCATGCCCTGGATGATCGCCATCCCGGGTGCCGCGCTGGTATTGCTGATTCTCGCCATCAATCTGCTGGGCGACGCCATGCGGGACATCACCACACCGGAAGGACGGGCCTGACATGACGCCTCTGCTGGAAATCAGGAACCTGAACATCGACATAGCCACGGATCATGTGCGGCTCAAACCCATCATAGGTGTGGACCTCACGCTGGAGCGCGGCAAGACGCTCGCCATCGTCGGCGAATCAGGCAGCGGCAAGAGCCTGACGGCCATGGCTGTCATGGGGCTGCTGCCCCGGCGCGCGCAGGTCAGTGCCCAGGCCATCCGCTTCGACGGGAAATCGCTGCTCGGGCTGTCCGACCGGGAGTGGCGATCCATCCGCGGCGACCGCATCACCATGATCTTCCAGGATCCGATGACGGCGCTGGATCCCTGCTATACGATCGGGGCGCAGATGGTCGAGGCGTTGCGCCAGCACCGCCCGATGAGCCCGGCCCAGGCCCGCGCGCATGCGATCAGGCTCCTGGAAACGGCTCGCGTCCCCGACCCTGCCGAACGCTTCCGGCAATACCCGCACCAGCTTTCGGGCGGTTTGCGGCAGCGGGTGGTGATCGCCATGTCGCTCATGTGCGAGCCTGACCTTCTGATCGCCGACGAGCCCACGACGGCGCTGGACGTCACGATACAGGCGCAGATCCTGCAGCTTCTCGCCGACATCCAGAAGGCCTCGGGGGTCGGACTCATCCTGATCACACACGATATCGGCGTGGTCGCCTCCATCGCCGACAACATCGCGGTGATGTACCGGGGCCAGATCGTGGAATACGGTCCCGCACAGGCACTCCTGGCCGCTCCGCTTCACCCATACACCGAGGGACTGCTGCAGTCCATCCCGATCCCGGGCCGCGTGGCCAGGGGCCAGCCTCTGGGCTACATACCGGGCATCGTTCCCCCGCCGATAGAGACTCCCAAGTCCTGCGTTTTCGCGCCGCGATGTCCCTACGTCTCGGCCGCCTGCCGGGCCGCTCCGGTCGCGCTGCGGAGTGTGGACGAGACGCACGCCATGCGCTGCATCCTGCCTCCCGATCCCAGCACCCGAAACGCCGAAGTCTGGACGCGCGCACAGGCGGAGACCGCGCGATGAAAGTGCCGGAGCCAATGCTCGAAATCAAGGGGGCCACACGGGACTACGCTGCCGGCGGGATGTGGCGCAGCCGCAATGTGGTCAACGTGCTGCGCGGCATCGACCTGATCGTCACGGAAGGCGAGATACTCGGTCTGGTCGGGGAATCGGGCTGCGGCAAGACCACCCTCAGCCGGCTGATGCTGGGAATCGAAGAGCCGACATCAGGCACCGTGCGCATCGCGGGACGCGCCATTGCCAGCTATGGCCGTCTCGAGCGCGCCCGGCTGATCCAGCCGGTGTTCCAGGACCCTTACTCTTCGCTCAATCCCCGCATGACGATAGGCGACACCATCGTTGCGCCCCTCGCCATTCAATCCGAAGGCAGCGCGCGCACACGCAGGGAGCATGCGGAGGGGCTGATGGCGGACGTGGGCCTCTCGCCCCATCTGTTCGGCGCGTATCCCGGACAGCTCTCGGGGGGCCAAAGGCAACGCGTGGCCATTGCGCGCGCCCTTGCGATCAAGCCCAAGATCCTGATCTGCGACGAACCCACCTCGGCGCTCGATGTATCCGTGCAGGCGCAAGTCCTCAACCTGATCGCCGCGCTGAAGGAACGCTTCAATCTCACCATCGTCCTCATCAGCCACAATCTGGCCGTGATCCATCACATGGCGCACCGCATCGCAGTCATGCAAACCGGGCAGATCGTCGAACACGGCGACACCGACGCGATCTTCAACCATGCACGGCATCCCTACACCCGGACCCTGCTCGGCGCCATGCTGGTACCCAAGGCGGACCAGCGCCTCCAGAGCGGCTCTCCCTGGACGAACGGCCGTCCCGACGGTCTACAGTTTCTTACCCGTGACATACCCAAGGCCAGACAATGAACAAGCGAGCGCTCGATGAAGCCATCCGATTTTCGATCGACCACGAATCCACCTGGGACCGCGAGGTGACCGAGAACTGGGGCGTGTACCGCAATGATCCGCCCCCCTGGAACCGTCTTATGGGACCGGTACACGCCCGCGGGCCCAATGCGGGGACCATCCTCCTGGATGGCGAGACCATTGCGTCCTGGGGTGAGACTCGGCGTTCCGATCTCACGTTCAGCATCGCGAAAACCTACCTGTCCCTGCTCGCAGGCGTCGCTCACGATCGGGGTCTGCTGCCTGACGTAGACGAGCCGGTCCACGCACGAGTCAGCGGCATCGGATTCGACGAGGGACACAACCGCGACATCACCTGGAAACACCTGCTGCACCAAACCAGCGATTGGGAAGGCGTGTGCTTCGACTTCTCGGACCAGGCGGACCACTACCGGGCGGTGACGTTCGGCAAAAAGCCTGCGGGGAAGAAAGGCGAACTCCGCCCGCGCCAGGCGCCTGGCACGTACTGGGAATACAACGACGTCCGGATCAACCAGTTCTCGCTGGCGCTGCTGCATCTGTTCGGCCGGCCGCTTCCCGAAGTCTTCGAAGAAGCCATCATGCAGCCGGTAGGGGCTCGCGACGACTGGAACTGGGTGGGCTACGACAATTCTTGGGTGGAGCTGAACGGAAAGCGCGTGCAATCCATCCCGGGTGGCACGCACTGGGGCGGCGGCCTTTCGATCAGCGCGGAAGACCAGGCCCGCATCGGGCAGATGCTGCTCGATGACGGGAGAGTCGGCGACCGCCAGGTCCTGTCGTCCGAGTGGATCCGCCGCATGCGTACACCTTGCGACATTGCGCCCTACTACGGATATCTGGTGTGGCTCAACCACGGACGCGCGATCTTTCCCGATCTGCCCGATACCAGCTATTTCGGCATCGGCGCGGGCAGCAATTTCTGCTGGATCGATCCCGACCATCGCATGGTCGTCGTCGTCCGCTGGCTGAACTCTGCCCACGCCAGCACGCTGTTCAGCAAGATCCTGCAGGCCGTGGCCTGAACCGCCCGCAGGCCGCTGCGATTCGCCCGCCACACAATCGCCCGCCGGGGCGATTGTGCGCGCGAGCCGATCACTTCTTCACGAGGGGGCACGCGGATTCGGACAGAGGCACCGATACCAGGCTCGCGGGCAAGGTGCGCAGGATCTTGTAGTAGTCCCACGGACCTTTGGACTCTGCGGGCGTCTTGACCTGGATCAGGTACATGTCATGGGCCATCCACCCATCAGCCCGGACCTTGCCGTTATGCGCGAAGAAGTCGTTCACCGGAATCTCCCGCATCTTCTCGGCCACGGCCTTGCCCTCGGTCGTGCCGGCCGCCTTCACGGCCTTCAGGTAATGCGTGACCGAGGAATACACCCCGGCCTGTACCATCCCCGGCTCACGATGCGTGAGCTTCTCGAACCGTTTGGAAAACGCCCGGCTGGCGTCGTCCCGGTTCCAGTAGAACGGCGTGGTCGCCACCAGACCCTGGGCCTTGTCCAGCCCCAGGGCGTGCACGTCGCTGATCACGATACCCAATGCGACCAGTTTCTGGCCGGCCTTGGTCAGGCCGAATTCAGCGGCCTGCTTGATGCTGTTGCTGGTATCGCCGCCAGCGTTGGCCAGCGCCACCGCCTGGGCCTTGGAGGCCTGTGCCTGCAACAGGAAGGAGGCGAAGTCGGACGCCCCCACCGGGTGGAAGACCTGGCCGACGACCTTCCCGCCGTTCTTGTCCACGACCTTGGTCAGGTCGGCCGCGAGCTGATGGCCGTAGGCGTAATCAGCGCCCAGGATGAACCAGGATTTGGCGCCTTCCTGGACCAGACCTGTTGCTGTGCCAACCGAGGCGGCATAGGTGTCGAAGGCCCAATGGAACCCGGTCGGCGAGCAGGACTTGCCTGTGAGCGCCGATGAGAACGGCCCCGATGCGATGGTGATCTTGTCCTTTTCCTTCGCCAGCCCCTGCACCGCCAGCGCAACCGCCGAGTTGGTCAGGTCGGCGATCATCTCGACATGGTCCAGGTCGAACCATTTCCGGGCAATGGCGGTGCCCACGTCCGTCTTGTTCTGGTGATCGGCCGACACGACCTCGATATCACGGCCCAACACCTTGCCGCCGAAGTCCTCGACCGCCATCTGGGCGGCGATCACCGACGTCTTTCCACCGAAATCCGAATACAGGCCCGACTGGTCGTTCAGCACGCCGATCCGCAGTGGATCCGCGGCACTGGCCATCTGTGGCAACGCAGCCGCCAACGCCAGGCACAGCAGCAATTTCTTCATGTCTCGTCTCCATCCTATGATTGTTTTTTCAGGATCCGCCGAACGGCCCCGTGGGCCAGCCGGATTCCGGATTCGAGATTAGAGTGTCGGAACGACGGGTGTCAACGTTCCGTAGCGTCAACGCTGGCGCTGCCGGAACCCCACGGCACCTGGCCCCAACGACCATCCCGCCCGGAGAATTTCATGACACGCCCCCGCCTGAATGGCCATTGGCTCGCGCACGCCCGGCATGCTCCCCGACTGGAGGCGCGCCTGGCGCTGCCCGACTACGAGCCCGAAGCCCACGGAGCCGGCATCGTGCATCTGGGCCCGGGCGCCTTCCACCGCGCCCATCAGACGGTCTACACCGATGAGGTGCTCGCGCGCCAGGGCGGCGACTGGCGCACGACGGAAATCAGCCTGCGCAGCACCGCGATTGTGGACGACCTCAACGCCCAGGATGGTCTCTATACCCTGCTGGTGCGCGACGGAGACGGCACTCGCGCCCGCGTCATCGGCAGCATCGCCGCCGCCATTGCGGCCAGCCGCGACCCGCAGGCGGCAATGGCGGCGCTCGCCAGCCCCCGGACACGGATCGTCACCGCCACGGTGACCGAAAAAGCCTATGGGATCGACCGAGGCACCCGGCAGGTCCAGCGGGACCATCCCGCCATCGCGCACGATCTCGCTCATCCCGATTCACCCGTCGGGGTCATCGGGCTGCTGCTCCGGGCCATCCGCCAGCGCCGCGCACAGGGGATCGCGCCCTTCACCGTCCTGTGTTGCGACAACCTGCCGAGCAACGGGAGGCTGCTCCAGGCGGGGGTGTGCGACATGGCGCAACGGCTGGATCCTGCGCTGGCATCGTGGATCGCCGCTCACGTGCCCTTTCCCTGTTCCATGGTGGATCGGATCACACCCGCGTCGACCCCGCGGACCCTGGCCGATGCCGCGGGGGCAACGGGGTGCGACGACTTCGCCACCGTGGAGACGGAACCCTTCAGCATGTGGGTGATGGAGGACAACTTTTGCTCAGGCCGCCCCGCCTGGGAAGAGGCGGGTGTGCTGATGGTCGGCGACGTTACGCCCTACGAGCACATGAAACTGAGGATGCTCAACGGTGCCCATTCGCTGCTGGCCTATGCAGGACATGTCGCGGGCTACCCCTATGTGCGGGACGCCATGCGCGACGCGCTCCTGGCACGGACCGTCGATCACTATATGCAGGCTGCGGCCGACACGCTCCAGCCATTGCCCGGAGTGGACTTCGGCCACTACGCAATGAAGCTGCATGAGCGGTTTGCCAACCCGGCGATGGCTCATGAATGCTGGCAGATCGCCATGGACGGGACCGAAAAACTCCCGCAGCGTATTCTGCAGGCCGCCCAGGACTGCCTGGCCGCCGGACGCGACGCCCGCCCGTTTGCGTTCGCGGCGGCCAGCTGGATGCGCTACTGCCTGGGGACGACCGATGCCGGAAAGCGGTATGTGCTGCGCGATCCCCGCGAGGCCGAAATCGCTCGGGCGATACAGGGGCACGAGCGGGATGCGCAGGTGTTGTGCGGCCGTCTGATGGCGCTGCCCGGCCTGTTCCCGGACGCGCTCAAGAACTCCGCCGCCTGGGCCGCTGCTGTTTCAGGCTATCTGCACATCATGCTGGCGCAGGGGATGCGGGCGGCGCTGTCCGCCCAAACCCTAGATAGCTCTCGATGATTCGGGGGTTGCCGGCCAGGTCGGCGGCGGCGCCTTCGAGGATCAGATCACCGGTTTCCAGCACATAGCCGCGATCCGCGACGTGCAGCGCGGCCCGGGCGTTCTGTTCGACCAGCAGGATGGACACGCCGGTGCTGCGCAATTGCGCAATCGTGAGGAAGATCTCGCGGACCACCCGGGGAGCGAGGCCCAGGCTGGGCTCGTCCAGCATGAGCAGCGAGGGACGCGCCATGAGCGCACGGCCCACCGCGAGCATCTGGCGCTCGCCGCCCGACAGCGTGCCCGCAATCTGCGCCGCCCGTTCGCGCAGGCGCGGAAACAGCGTGTAGACCTGATCCAGCGTATCGCGCCAGCCCCGCACACCCGCCCGGTACAGCCTGAAGCCGCCCAGCAACAAGTTGTCCCGCACCGACATGCTGGCAAAGAGTTCGCGGCGCTCGGGCACCAGCGACAGGCCCTGCTCCACCCGGCGCTCGATGTCCCAGCCCTGGATGTTCTGGCCCTGGAACAGGATGGCTCCCTGACTGTGGCCGCGCTGCGGCAGCGCCCCCATGATGGCATTGAGCAGCGTGGACTTCCCGGCCCCGTTGGCACCGATCACCGTGACGATCTGCCCGCGATCGACCCGCAGGTCCAGCGGACTGAGGGCCGCCACCTTGCCATAGTGTGCCGACAGATGCTTGACGGACAGCAGCGTCTCAGAACTCATCGAGGCCCCCGAGATAGGCTTCCAGCACCGCCGGATTGGCCTGGATATCGGCCGGGACCCCTTCGGCCAGCCGCGTGCCGAAGTCCATGACCAGCAGATGGTCGGTGAGCCGCATCACGAAATCCATGTCGTGTTCGACCAGCAGCAGGCTCATCCCTTCGCAGCGCAATTGATCGAGCACCGTCGCCAGCGCCTGCTTTTCCTGATAGCGCAGGCCGGCCGCAGGCTCGTCAAGCAGCAAC
This sequence comes from Castellaniella sp. UC4447_H14, assembly GCF_052978285.1. NCBI lineage: Bacteria > Pseudomonadati > Pseudomonadota > Betaproteobacteria > Burkholderiales > Alcaligenaceae > Castellaniella > Castellaniella sp. UC4447_H14. Next base: position 1,541,511 of record NZ_CM129666.1, read on the forward strand.
AGAATGGGATCGCAGCACAGGGCGCGCGCGATTTCGACGATGCGCTGGCGCCCCAGCGGCAGACTGCCCGCCGGCTGATCCATGACGTCGGTCAGACCGACGCGTTCCAGTTGGCGGGCCGCTTCCCGGCGCAACGCGGCCTCGCCGACCCGGTCGAGCCGCAGCGCCGCAGCCACCACGCCGGCGCGCTCGCGCAAATGCGCCCCCAGCATGGCGTTCTCCAGCACGCTCATGTCCGGCAGAAGCTGCACATGCTGGAAGCTGCGCGCAATCCCCATACGGGCGATCTGGCGCGCCGGACGGCCGTCGATGCGCGTCCCCATGAAGCGCACCGACCCTGCCGTCAGCGGCTGCACGCCGGTGATGAGATTGAACGTGGTGCTCTTGCCGGCGCCGTTCGGACCGATGAGCCCCATGATTTCCCCGGCGCGCAGTTCGAAGCTGATGTCGTTGACCGCCACCAGCCCGCCAAACTCCTTGCGTACGTCTTGCACCTGCAAAACCACATCGCCCATGGGTGGCAGCGCGCGGCGGGGGAGTTCCGCGGCCCCAACGGCGGGCGCAGCCGCCGCACGCCGGGGCCTGTCCGTCCCCACCACACGCTCCCAGCCTCTCGCCAGCACCGGCCAGAGGCCATCGCGGGCAAACTGCAGCACCAGGATCATCAGCACTCCGAAGGCCAGGAGCTCCAGATTCGCGCTGGTTCCGATCAAGCCGGGCAGCACATTCTGCAACTGGTCCTTCACGATCAGGATGGTGGCCGTGCCCACCACGGCCCCCCAGACGCTGCCCGAGCCTCCCACCACGGCCATGAACAGATACTCGATCCCGTATCCCAAGCCGAATGGACTGGGGCTCACCGCACGCTGCATGTGAGCATACAGCCAGCCGGACACCCCGCCCAGCAGGGCGGCATACACGAAGATCACGACTTTGTAGTGGCGCAGGTCCACGCCGAAGGATTCGGCCATGGCGCCGCTGCGCAACGCCCGAATGGCGCGGCCCGCCCGCGAGTCCAGCAGATTGTGGGTGCCCCACAGCGCGAGCAGCAGGATCAGCCAGATCAGCATATACATGCGGTCGCTCGCGCCGAGTGACCAACCGCCGAGCGTGATGGGCGAAATGCTGGCAATGCCATCGTAGCGGCCCAGGAAATCCAGATTGCCGTACAGATAGAACAGCGCCAGGCACCAGGCCAGCGTGCACAAGGGCAGATAATGGCCCGAGAGGCGCAGCGTGATGGCGCCCAGCACATAGGCAACCAGGCAGGTCAGCAACAGCCCCGCCACCAGGCCGAACCACGGAGATACCCCCACAGCCGTCGTAAGCCACGCTGTGCAATAGGCCCCGAGACCCACGAACGCCGATTGCCCGAAAGACGTGAGCCCCCCCACGCCCGTCAGGAGCAACAGACCCAGCACGACCAGGCTGTAGAGCCCGATGTAATTCATCTGCGTGATCCAGAACGCGGACACTGGCAGCCACGGCAGGACAGCCAGCGCCAGGACCACCAGCACCAGGAGCGGGCGTACGCGCATGGGCTCAGTCATCCTCGTCCAGATGGACGCTGCCAAATGACCGCCACAGCAGCACGGGGATGATCAGGGTGAACACGATGGCTTCCTTGAAGGGACTGGCCCAGAACGACGAGAAGGACTCCAGCAGCCCCACGAACAGCGCCCCGGCGGCCGCCGCCGGGTAGCTGACAAGGCCCCCGAAGATGGCCGCGACGAATCCCTTCAGCCCGATGATGAACCCGGTGTCGTAATAGATGGTCGTGATGGCCGCAATCAGCATGCCGGAGAGCGCCCCGATGGCCGCCGCCAGCGTGAAGGTCAGGCTGCCTGCAACTCGCGTGCTGATGCCCACCAGGCGCGCGCCGCGGCGATTGACAGCGGTGGCGCGCAGCGCGCGGCCGTACAGCGTGCGGCCAAAGAAGATCCAGAGCCCCCCGATCAGCAGCAGCGTCAGCGCCAGCACCGCGAAGGTCTGCGCCGTCCAGGCCACAGGGCCGAGCTGGATGCTGCCTTCGACCAGGGCAGGCGTGCGCCAGCCCTCGGCGCCGAAGAACAACAGGCCCAGCCCCGTCATCGCGAAATGCACCGCAACCGAAATGATGAGCAGCACCAGCACGCTGGCCTGCTCCACCGGCTGGTAGACCAGCCGATAGATCATGGGGCCCATGGGAATCACCAGCGCCAGCGCAAACACGACCCGGAGCACGAGTGGAACGCCCTGGCCGGCGGCCAGCGGCGCGAGGACCTCCAGCACCAGCGGCAGCAGGAGGGCCCAGACCAGTGTGCGCGGGTAGCCGCGCCAGCGGCGAGCCCGCCAGGCCGAGAAGGCCTCGACCAGGCAGACCAGCACGCCCATGAGCAGCAGCAGATGCGCCGTCCCGGGAACCTTGCCGTTGGCCAGGAACGCGAGCGACAGCGCCCCGAAGGTGACGAACTCGCCCTGCGGGATGAAGATGACCCGCGTGACGAGGAAGACCAGCACCAGTGCCAGTCCCAGCAGGGCATAAATGGCGCCATTCAGAATGCCGTCCTGCAGCAGGATGAGCGCAATGGTCAGGTCCACGAGGCGCCCATCCCGCCATTTCCGTCAAACGACCCCATTACAGGTCCGGCTGATAGGTCCACTTGCCGTCAACCACCTTCACGATGACGCGCCCGCGCTTGTCCAGTCCCGCGTGATCGGTCGGGCTCATGTTGAACACACCCTGAGAAGCCGACAGTTCCTTCACATTTTCGAGGGCGTCGCGCAAAGCCGTGCGGAAAGCGGGCGTGCCGGGCTTGGCACCCGACTTCAGCGCAACCGGAACGGCGCGATTGATCAGTTGTCCGGCGTCCCACATGTGACCGCCGAAGGTATTCACGGAGCCGGCCCCGTACTTGGCTTCATAGGCGTGGACATAGGCCAGCGCGCTTTTCTTGACGGGGTTGCTGTCCGGGAGTTGAGAGGCCACCAACAGCGGACCGGCCGGCAGGATCATGCCGTTGCATGCCTTGCCACAGACCCGCAGCACGTCGTTGTTCGCCGCGCCGTGGGTCTGGTAGATCTGGCCTTTGTAGCCGCGATCGACCAGCTCGCGCTGGGGCAGTGCCACCGGGGTTCCGGAGGCCGCGATCAGGATGCCGTCCGGATGCGCGGCCAGCAGCTTGAGGACCTGGCCGGTCACGCTGGTGTCGGGACGGGCAAACCGCTCGGCGGCAACGACCTTGATGCCCTTGGCTTCGGCGGCGCCTTTCATTTCCTGCAGCCAGCTATCGCCATAGGCATCGCTGAAGCCAATGAAGCCCAGCGTCTTGATGTGCTGCTTGACCATCGCGTCGGCCAGGGCGTGCGCCATCAGCGCGTCGTTCTGCGGGGTCTTGAAGGCCCATTTGCGCGGGCCATCGACGGGTTCCACGATCTTGGCGCTCGCCGCGAGACTGACCATGGGCGTGCCGGTCTCCGCAGCCACGTCCGTCATCGCCAGCGAAGCCGGCGTCACGGTGGAGCCCAGCACCACGTCCACATGGTCGTCCGCCGTCAGCTTGCGGATGTTCTTCACAGCCTGCGTGGTGTCGGTCGCATCGTCCAGCACGATGTACTGGACGGACTCCCCACCGATTTTCTGGGGCAGCAGCGCCACCGTCTTCTGTTCCGGAATGCCGAGCGAGGCGGCCGGGCCGGTCGCCGAAACCGTGACGCCGACCTTGATCTGCGCCGACACGGCCAGCGGCAACGCAGCCAGTACGGCTGCCGCCATCAACGTCGGGCGGAAGATGCGACTCAACTCCATGATTTGTCTCCGTGTGTTTTTGGGCGAACGTGCAATCCATGCCCACGAACCCCAACATTCGCGGCATCCAATCCTGTTTTGGCGGTATCTTATCCCACGCACGCGCAATTTGCTGCCATATCCCCAATCGGCGTCCAAACCCGGCGCCGCGGCACCGATCCGCGTCGATCGGTCGCGCGGGGCGCCCCCGCAACACCCTGATACGCTTCCTGCGGCTGCCTCGCGCCTATCGGTGCCGCGCCGTGCGCAACTCGATTATCATTGAACGGTATCCGACCGAACGATGGACGAGACTTGGACAAGGTCACCCGCACGGACGCGCAGTGGCGTTCGCAGCTTTCTCCCGAAGAGTACGCAGTCACGCGGCTCAAGCATACCGAGAGGCCCTTCACCGGGCGTTATTGGGACAACACCCAACGCGGCACCTACGTGTGCGTGGGCTGCGGCACGCCGTTGTTCGTCTCGGACACGAAGTTCGACGCCGGCTGCGGCTGGCCCAGCTACTTTCAGCCAGTCACCCCCGACTGCGTGCGCGAGCAGCCCGACACCACCCACGGCATGGTCCGCACCGAAGTCCTGTGTGCCACCTGCGAGGCGCACCTGGGGCACGTCTTCCCTGACGGGCCGCCGCCCACGGGTCTGCGCTACTGCATGAACTCCCTCTCGATGAAATTCATCCCGGCCGAATGAAAAAATTCCTGTTCGACCTGTTCCCGCTGATCCTGTTCTTCGTGGCGTTCAAGTTCGCCGACATCTACGTCGCGACGGGTGCGGCCATTGCGGCGGCCATCGTCCAGATCCTGTGGCTGAAGATCACGGGTCGTCTGATCGAGGCGACACACTGGATCAACGTCACCGTGATCGTGGTATTCGGTGGCGCCACCCTGCTGTTTCACGACGATACCTTCATCAAATGGAAACCCACGGTCCTGTACTGGCTCTTCGGCGGCATCCTGCTGGTGACGCGCTTGACCACGGGACGCAACCTGATGCGCAAGCTGATGGGCGAAAAGATCGTGATGCCGGACCGTGCCTGGAACCGGCTCAACGATAGCTGGGCGGTGTTTTTCGCGGCCTCCGGGGCACTCAACCTGTGGGTGGCATTCTCGGGACGCTTCACCGAGGCCCAATGGGTGAACTTCAAGGTCTTCGGCCTGATGATCCTGCTCATCCTGTTCGTGGTGGTGCAGTCGCTGTGGCTGGCACGCCACATCCAGGCCGAAGGCGAATCCTCGCAGGATGGCCCTACGTAAGGGCCGACTGTGTATGATGGCGGGCGAGACCCGATGCCTCATCCGATTCATGCCCAGGCCCTGGTGGCGGGCACTACTCCAACCTAAGGAATTTCATGAAACGTATTGCTGCTTTGGCCCTCGCTTGTGCCATGACGCTGCCCGTCTACGCCAAGGACCTCGTGACCGTCAACGGACAAGGCATCACCCAGGATCAGTATGATCAGTTTGTGGCCCTGCTCATCAGCCAGGGGGCCCAGGACTCGCCGCAGTTGCGTGCCCAGGTCAAGCAGGAAATGATCAACCGCCTCGTGGCGGTCCAGGCCGCCGAGAAGGCCGGCCTGCAAAATGACCCCGCCGTGAAGCAGGAAACCCGGATTGCCGAGCAAAGCATTCTGGTGCGCGCGCTCATGGCCAAATATCTGAAGGACCACCCGGTCAGCGATGCCGACCTGCAAAAGGAATACGACACCCTGAAGGCCCAGCAGGCCGACCGCAAGGAATACAAGCTGCGCCACATCCTGGTGAAGGACGAGGCTCAGGCCAAAGCCATCATCAAGGCCATCAAGTCGAAGAAGACCACCTTCGAAGCAGCCGCGAAGAAAGACTCCATCGACACGGGCAGCGGCAAGAACGGCGGCGAACTGGGCTGGGGGCCGGCAACCAACTACGTGCCCGAGTTCGCCAAGGCCGTCGAAGGCATGAAAAAGGGCGAGCTCAGCGCCACGCCGGTGCAGACGCAATTCGGCTGGCACGTCATCCAGATGGAGGACGAGCGCCCCGTCGCGTTCCCGACATTCGAGGAATCCAAGTCGCAGCTCGAGGAAATGATGCGTCAGCAGTCGCTCGCCGACTATCAAAAGGGCCTGATGAAGGACGCCAAGATCGTGGACAATACCGCGGCCGAGCCGACAACGCCCGCAACGCCGGCGGCTCCCGCGTCCACTCCGGCGAAGTAGGCTTCCCGCACACCGTCGTCACGACAGGGCCACCTTTACGGTGGCCCTGTTTTTTATCGGCGGATGATCCTCGGCGGCGTCACGTCAGCAGCGCCTTCAGGCCTGCTTCATCGATCACGGTCACGCCCAACTCCTCTGCGCGAGCCAACTTGCTGCCGGCGTCTTCGCCAGCCACCACCCAGGAGGTCTTGCGCGACACGGAGCCGCTCACCTTGCCGCCCGCGGCCAGGATGAGCGCCGAGGCCTCGTCGCGCGACAGCGTGGGCAACGTGCCGGTCAACACCAGCGTCTTGCCCGCGAGCGGCTTGCGGCCCCCCGATGCGGCTTCCCGCAGCGGCTCGACACCCGCCTCCTTCAGCGCAACCAGTACATCGCGATTATGCGGCTCGGCAAAGAAGCGGCAGATCGACGCGGCCACAATGGGTCCCACGTCGGGAACCTGCAGCAAGTCATCTTCCGAGGCGTCCAGTATCGCCTCCAGCGAACCAAAATGCCGGGCGATGTCGCGCGCCGTGGTTTCCCCCACATGGCGGATGCCCAGCGCGTAGAGCAGTCGCGACAGGGGCGGATGCCGGCTCCGGTCAATGGCCGTCACCAGATTCTGGGCCGACTTGCGGCCCATGCGTTCGTAAGTAGAGAGCTCCAGTTCCGTGAGGGTATACAGATCCGCCAGCGTATGGACACGGCCTCGCTCCACGAGCTGGTCAATGAGCTTGTCGCCCAGGCCGTCGATATCCAGGGCCTTGCGGCTCGCCGCATGCCAGAGCGTCTGCTTGCGCTGCGCCGGGCAGAACAGCCCCCCCGTGCAGCGGGTCACGGCCTCGCCTTCTGGACGCTCCACCGCCGAGCCGCATTCGGGACAGACTGGACAGGCGGCCATCAGATCGAAGGGTACGGCATCGGCCGGACGCAGCGCCAGCACCGGCCCCACAACTTCGGGAATCACGTCACCAGCGCGCCGCACCACGACCATATCGCCGACGCGCACGTCTTTGCGGCGAATCTCGTCCTCGTTGTGCAACGTGGCGTTGGTGACCGTCACGCCGCCGACGAAGACCGGCTGGAGGCGCGCTACGGGCGTGATCGCACCGGTCCGTCCGACGTGGACGCCGATATCCAGCAGACGGGTGGTCTCTTCCTGAGCCGGGAACTTGTGGGCAATGGCAAACCGCGGAGCCCGGGCGACGAACCCCAGGACCTCCTGCGCCCGGAGCGAATTGACCTTGTAGACCACCCCATCGATATCGAAGGGCAGTTCAGCGCGCCGGGCACCCACGGTCTCATAGAACCGCAGCAACTCGTCCGCCCCGTGACAGAGGCCCCGGCCCGGGCTTGCCACAAAGCCGAATCCCGCCAACCAGTCCAGCATGTCGGCATGCGTCTCGCGCGGCACGAAATCACGTCCGGACGCATCCTCGATCTGGCCCCAGCCATAAGCGTAGAAGCGCAGGGGGCGCACGGCCGTCACACGGGAATCGAGCTGGCGCAGGCTGCCGGCCGCCGCATTGCGGGGATTGACAAAGAGCTTCTCGCCGCGTGCCGCCTGTGCCGCGTTCAGACGCTCGAAATCCGCGTGAGCCATCAGCACCTCGCCCCGCGCCTCCAGCACGGCGGGCGCATCCCCCACCAGCCGCAACGGGACCGAACGCAGCGTACGGATATTGGCGGTAATGTCCTCGCCGTTGACGCCGTCTCCACGGGTCGCCGCCTGGACGAGCAGGCCTCCTTCGTAGCGCAGGTTGACGGCCAGACCGTCGAACTTGTATTCCGCGACGTACTCGACGGCTCTCGATGCCTCGTCAAACAGAGCGCCCTGCACTTCAGCGTGGCCGCTGGCTTCCGCCAGCAGCCCGGCGCGGATGAGAAGGCCGCGGAGGCGCTCGTCGAAGCTGTGGACGTCCTGAGCCTCGAAAGCATTGCCCAGGGACAGCATGCGCACGGCATGGCGCACCGGCCGGAAGCGGGCCAGCGGAGCGGCGCCCACCCGCTGGGTGGGTGAATCGGGAGTCACCCAGTCGGGATGTGCGGACTCCAGCGCCTGGAGTTCCGCCATCAGGCGATCGTATTGTGCGTCGGAAACCAGCGGATCGTTCTCGACGTAATAATGGCGGTTATGCGCGTCGATCTCGGCTCGCAATGCCGCCAGCCGCCCTCGTTCCGGATCGTCCGGCATTACGAGAAGACCCGGGAAGCGCGTTCGGTGCCGGCCAGGAAGCCGGCCTGGTCGAGCTGGTCATACAGCCCACTGATCTGACGATCGATCCCGGCTGCGGAACTGTCCTGGAAGGTGCGGCCCTGATCGTCCAGCACATGGGCATCCAGGCGCGTCGCCAGATCGCGCGCCACCGCCACCATGCGGCTGAAAGCCTGGTCATCGGGCAGGCTATTGGGCACATCCAGCACCAGATCCACCCGATGCAGCGGGGTGCCGTCCGGGCCTGCGGCCTGCAGCACAAATCGGGGCATGCCGTTTTCGGCCATCCAGGCCCACTGGCCGCGAGCCTGCACGAAGCCCACCTCCCGGGCCGCCTCCAGTATCACGGATACTGGTCGGGGCGAGGCAAGCTGCAGCAGCAGGCCGACCTGAGCGTCCATCGCGGCGCAGCGCGTATCCAGTTCCGCCGCCCGCTTGAGCACTTCATCCTGGTCGGGAGCCTCGATCAAGCCTTCGAAACGTTCTGCCAGATTCTGGGCCAAGGTCCACAGGTTCGACCATTCGATCGCGGAGAGCGGTCCGCTGCGATTGGCCAGCACCACCGCAAGCTGCAGCGACACGTAGGATTCGCCGGCCTGCACCTCGGTGCGGTGCCCCCCGGCTTCGGATTCCGCGAACACCCTCACCGGCTTTTTTCCGACCCGAGCGATAGTCCGCAAGGCATCCGCCAAGGATTCTCCGGAGACGGGGCGCGCCAGGGAAATATCGATGACCGCTTCGCAGGTCGGGTCGACTTCGGGGCTGTCGTCCACGGCGGCGGCCGGTGTGCGGTCGCCCGCCCACAGCCCCGGCTCGCGCCTGGAGCCGCCGCTATCCTGCATCAGCACATCGTGGCCAGTCTCGGGCAAGCTGCTGCGCATGCTGCGCCGCACCCGCCAATCCTGCCAGCCGTTATAGAGCAGGACGATGGCAATCAGCACCACCCCGATCGAAATCAGCAAAATCTGCAAATCGCTCATAAGAAATCCCCTGCCTATGCCGTTCAAGCGTCTGCTGTTGCCAATTGCAGGGCAGCATCCATATCGACGGCCACGATGCGCGACACACCCTGCTCCTGCATCGTCACGCCAACAAGCTGGCGGGCGATCTGCATCGCAATTTTATTGTGGGAAATGAACAGGAACTGCGTCTGATCGCTCATACTCTTTACCAAATTTGCGTAACGTTCCGTATTCGCATCATCCAGCGGCGCGTCCACCTCGTCCAGCAGGCAGAATGGCGCGGGATTGAGCTTGAAGAGCGCAAACACCAGCGCCGTCGCTGTCAGGGCCTTTTCGCCCCCCGACAGCAACTGGATGGTCGTATTGCGCTTGCCTGGCGGCTGCGCCATGACCTGGACGCCTGCGTCCAGGATCTCGTCGCCGGTCATGGTCAGCCGGGCCTCTCCGCCACCGAACAGGCGTGGAAAGAGTTCGCCGAAATGCCGATTGACCGTCTCGAACGTCTGGGACAGCAACTCCCGGGTTTCCCGGTCGATCTTGCGGATCGCATTTTCCAGTGTGTCGATCGCCGACAGCAGGTCGGCCCGTTGGGCATCCAGAAAGCCTTTGCGCTCGCGCGCCGCGGTCAGCTCATCGAGCGCGGCCAGGTTGACGGCCCCCAGCGCCTCGATGCGCCGCGAGACTCGCTGCACTTCGGACTGCAGCCAATCGAGATTCCGCCAGGACGCCGGCTGATCGGAGAGTTCGCGTCGCAAGGCGGCGCGGTCGACCCGCCGACCGTCGAGCTGTTCGGCAAACTGCTCCACCGCCAGCCTCGCAGCCTGCTCCTTCAACTGCAGTTCCGTGATGCGCGCCCGCAAGGGGTCCAGCTCACGCTCAAGCATCAGGCGGCCTTCATCAGCCTGCCGCAAGGCAGCGGCCAGCTCGTCCTGCGTAGTTCGGGCCGCCCGCAAGGCGTCTTCGCAGGCCACCCGAGCCGCCAATGCGTCCTGCAACCCGGCCTGGGCTGCCGTTTCGTCGAGCTCGAACAGCTCGCCCTGCAAGGATTCGAGTTCCGTTCCCGAACGACGCGCCTGCTCACCGGCCAACTGCAGCGTCCGCTGCAGCTCCTCCTGGCGGCTGTGCAAGGTACGCACGGCATACTCCGCTTCCTGCGCGGCCCGCTCCCGATCGCGCCCCTGCTGACGCGCCTGCTCCGCACGGCCGGCGACGTCCTCGATCTGAAGATCCAGATCCGCTACCTGCTGCTGCTGGGCCGCCAGCGTCTCGTCCAGTGCCTCGAAGCGCGCCTCGGCCTCATCGCGACGCAAGGCTTGCGCGGTCTGCTGGACACCCAGTTCATCCAGTTCGCGGACGATGCGACGCGCCTGCTCGTCCGACTGTGCCTGTTGTTGCGCCAAGCGATGGTGCAGGAGCTCCGCCTCATGCTGAGTCCGCATGAGCTCGCCGATGCGCTGGCGCGCCGGCTGCAGCTCTGCGGTCAGCGACCGCACCTCGGCGTCCGCACGCGCGTGCGCATCCACCGCCTCATCGACGATGAGCTGCGCCGCCTTCAGTTCGCGAGCCAGATTGTCGATCTGCTGTCGGCGTGCCAGCAGTCCGGTCTGCTCGGACTCGGCTGCGTAGAACCGGACCGCATGGCGCGTCACCACGTGTCCGGCCGCCACCACCCAGGCGGCTCCATCGGAAAGCTCGGCGCGCCGCGACAGCGCCTCGGTCAGATCGCCGGCCACATAGACGTCCCGCAGCCAGACCTGCAAAATGGTCTGAAGAGCCGCATCCCGGGCGTGCACCCACTCCAGCAGGCGGCGCGCGCCCGTCAGCCCCGCAGGCAGTTCCGCCACCTGCGCCGGCGACTGGAAAAACGCCAGCCGGGCCGGGGGGGCATCACCGGTAAACGCCCGGGCATGATCCAGGGTGCGCAATTCCAGTGCATTCATGCGCTCCAGCAACACCGCCTCCAGCGCCGTTTCCCATCCCGGATCCACCTCGATCTGCTGCCACAGGCGGCTGAGTTCACCCAGGCCCTGACGCTGCAGCCACGGCATCAGTGCGTCCTGGGATTGGATCTTTTCCTGCAAGGCGAGAAGCGCCTGGCGGCGGGCATCCAGCCGTTCCAGTTCCGCCCGGGCTTCCTGGCTGGCCCGCAGCGCCTGCCCGCGGCGTGCCTCCAGGTCGGGTTGCCGGTCTTCCAGTTCCAGCAGCCGCGCCTGGGCTTCTTCCAGCCGGGCCGATGCCATCGCCCACTCGCTTTCCCCGCGATCGAGCTCGGCCGGGTCCGGCTCCCCAAGATTCCGACGGTCCGCCTCCAGGCGTTCGCGCCGCTCGTCCAGATGGCGCCACTGACCGTCGGCATCGCGTTGCGACTGCGCCAGCAGGGCCAGGTCCTGCTCGGTGCGCGCCAGCGTGCGCCGGCACGCCTCGCGCTGCGCATTCAGCTCGCGCAGGCGGGCATCCAGGGCTGGCAGACCTTGCTGCGCCACCTGCAGCTCTTCCGACAACTGCTCCGCGCGCGCCCGGGCTTCCTCGATCTGCGCCTGGACGTCTTCGATAGAGGCCCGGCTGTGCGTCTGCTGGTCGCCCCACTCCTGCAGTTGCGCCTGGAGTTGAAGGCGGCGTCCCTGCAGCCGCTGGCGCGCATCCACGACATGATGGATTTCCGCCTCCAGGCGGCTGACCTGCGCGCCGGCGTCATAGAGACGTGCCTGCGCCTGATGCACCTGTTCGCTGGCATCGGCATGGCGGCCGCGGCGCGTTTCCAGGTCGGATTCGAGCGCGCGCAGCCGTGCAATGGCTCCCTCCAGGGAGGCCTGGGCCTGCTCTGTCTCCACGGCGAGCGCCTGGCGGCTCGTGCGCGCAGCCTCTTCGCGCAACAGCCACAGCGCATTCTGCTTGAGTTCGCCCTCAGCCTGCAGGGCGCGGTAGCTCGCTGCCACGCCGGCCTGGGACTCGAGCTTTTCCAATTGGGTGGTGAGCTCGCGGAGAATGTCGTCGAGGCGGACCAGATTCTCGCGGGTGTCGTCCAGGCGATTCCCGGTTTCGCGGCGACGCTCTTTATAACGGGAGACACCGGCGGCTTCTTCGAGATACACGCGCAGTTCTTCCGGGCGGGCTTCGATCAGGCGATTGATCATGCCCTGTCCAATGATGGCGTAACCGCGCGTGCCCAGCCCCGTGCCCAAGAAGATGTCGTGCACGTCGCGGCGCCGCACCGGCTGGTTATTGATGCTGTAGCTGCTCGCGCCATCGCGCGTCAATACGCGTCGTACCGCGATCTCGGCAAAAGTGGCCCACTGACCCGCCGCGCGGCCCAGATTGTTGTCGAAAACCAGTTCCACCGAAGCGCGTGCCGCCGCCTTGCGCTGGCCGGATCCGTTGAAGATCACGTCCTGCATGGAGGCGCCCCGCAGTTCCGAGGCCCGGGTCTCCCCTAGGACCCACCGCACGGCGTCGATGATGTTCGACTTTCCGCAGCCGTTGGGCCCCACCACGCCGACCAATTCACTGGGCGTGGGAATCACGGTCGGATCCACGAAAGACTTGAATCCGGCAAGTTTGATTTGCGTGAGGCGCACGGTAAGTTAGTGTCTCGTATGACCAGCGTATGATAACGCACCAGACTGGCGCCCCGATTCCCGAATCGGGTATTTCCCTTGCGGTGTCGGGGGTGGCAACCCGCTATACTGCAACTCTTTTTTACGGCCGCATCACAATGCCGCCGGGTCGTCCAACACCACGGGGTTCGCGATTTGAACAAGGGCTTCTTCATGGTCATGGCTGCGCAGGCTCTGTCCTCCGTTGCGGACAATGCCTTGCTCATCGCGGCCATCGGGCTGATCGCCGATCTCAGCGGCCCGGATTGGATGGCCCCCATGATGAAGTGGTGGTTCGCGCTGGCCTATGTGGTGCTCGCAGCCTTCGTGGGCGCATTCGCGGATTCCTTCCCCAAGGGGCGGGTAATGTTCGCCACCAACGCCCTGAAGACATTGGGCTGCCTCATGATGTTCAGCTACGGCGCGTTCGGCCTGGGGCATCTGCATCAGCTCATGCTGATCTTCATGGCCTACACCGTGGTGGGCGTAGGTGCAGCGGCGTACTCGCCCGCAAAATACGGCATCGTCACCGAGATGCTGCCGCCGGAGCTGCTGGTCAAGGGCAATAGCTGGATCGAAGGACTGACCGTGCTCTCGGTCATCGTCGGCACCGTGCTGGGCGGCGTGCTCATCAGCCCGCGCGTCTCGGTCTGGCTGATGTCCTTCGACTGGGTGGATGCCTTGGTCGACAACAGCGCGCAAAGCGCCATCCTGGTGATCGGGGTGGTCTACATCGCAGCCGCCATCTGCAACCTGCTCATCCCCGACACGCACGCCTTCTACCCCCGCCAGCAAACGCACCCGGCCGCGCTGATCCGGAATTTCCGGCACTACGTCCACGTCCTGTGGACGGACAAGCTGGGGCAAATTTCGCTGGCGGTCACCACACTGTTCTGGGGTGCCGGGGCCACCCTCCAATTCATCGTCATCGAATGGGGCGCCCAACACCTGGGCTATCGCCTGGACCAGGCCTCCATCCTGATGGGTGTGGCCGCCTTCGGGACTGTCATCGGGGCCGTCATGGCGGGCCGCGTGCCGCTGCGCAAGGCGCTGGTCGTGCTGCCGGTCGGAGTGGCCATGGGACTCGTGGTGCTGCTCATGCCCCTGGTGTACAACCCATGGGCCGTCTACGTGCTACTGCTGTTGATCGGCGCGCTGTCGGGCTTCTTCGTGGTCCCCATGAACGCCCTCCTGCAGCATCGCGGGCACGTCCTGCTGTCGGCGGGACACTCCATCGCCGTGCAAAACTTCAACGAGCAGCTCAATATCCTGCTGATGCTGGCCGCCTACAGCCTGATGCTATGGCTGGGGCTTCCCATCAACAGCATCATTGCGCTCTTTGGCATCCTGGTGGCGTGCCTGATGCTGGCCTTCATGCGCTGGAACCAGTTGAACCACCGGGCCAATCCGGATCTGGGCAAATTGATCGGCCAGACCACTCACGGAACGGCGCTGCACTGAGCGCACGCGGCGCCGGATCAGCTCCGGCCAGCAGCCCCCCGGATCATGCCTGCGCCGCTCGCACGGCCTGCCCAAAGGCCACCATGTCCCGCCACGCCTCTGGCTTGTCTGCCGAGCGGACCAGCAGCGACGCGGGATGGTGAGTCACCCACACTGGAACGGTGTGGCCATCCGGTCCGCTCCAGGTGTGTGGGCCGCCCCGCAAGGCGTCCAGTTCGCGGGTCGACCCCAGAATCGCCTGCGCGGCCGTCTTCCCCAGCGCCAGAATCCAGCGCGGCCGCACCTGCGCGATTTCCTGATGCAGATAAGGCAGACAGGCCGCGATTTCCCCGGCATCGGGCACCTGGCCACCGACCGCCCGGCACTTCACGACATTCGTCAGGTACGCCGAGTCCACCTCCGGCAAGCGGGCCGCTGCCATCATGGCCTGCAACAGAGTCCCAGGGTCGCCCTGAAAAGGCATCCCCGAGGCGTCATCCTCGATGCCCGGCTGCTCGCCCACGATGAAATACAGGGGATGGCTCCGTACCCCGGCGCCCGGGACCGCACGGCTGCGCTGGGCGTGCAATGGACAACGGGTGCAGACCTGGACCGCTTGCGACAGCGCATCGAGGTCGGCGGCCGCCAACGTGGCCATCTCTCCCGAAGCGGCGGCCGGCGCGCGATCCGGCACCGGCGAGCGCGACACCGGGGGACGCGCCTGCAGGGCTCGCGGCAGCGCCGGGCCGGTTTGCGGGGCGGCGCCCGTCCCAGGCGACACCCCGGGTGGCGCTCCATTGCCCACCGGCGGCGGGCCGGAAGATTCTCGGGCGTTCAGCCAGTGGGTGTCCGCCCCCAGCTCGGCTAGCCAGGCGAGCTGGAGCGGCGACAACAGTACGCGGGGTTTCATGGCGCCGCCTGCTCGAGTGACAGCGTCATGAGCCAGGCGTCTTCGCGCTTGCCCTGGCCTGCGGGGTAATAAGCCCTCCGCAATCCCACCTGCTTGAATCCGTGGCGGTGATAAAAATTGATGGCCTTTGCGTTGCTCGGCCGAACCTCGAGTGTGAGCGCGGCCAGCCCCGCTCGCTCGCAGTGGTCGGTACAGTACTTCAGCAGCAACGTTCCCACCCCATGGCGCTGGGCATCCGGGCGCACGCCGATCACCAGCAGGTGCGCCATGTCGGGCGCATCCAGCACCAGCGCAAAGCCCTGCATGCCTCCCATCCGCCGGACCACCCACCCATGCTGGCCCGCCGCCAGGCTGTCCAGGAAATTCTGGCGCGTCCAGGGAAATGACTGAACCTGGCGCTCGATGGCAGCGACCTCGTCCACGTCGGCAGGCGCCATGACATGGACGGTCAGCGCCTGGGTTTCCACGGCCGGATTCCCGCCCAAGCCCGTCAGACGTTCCTGGGTGGTATAAGCGACCTTGTCACGGACGTAAGCGGGCGTTGCGTATTGCGCGTCCGTTGCGCGGCCCGTCTCCCATGCCCGAGCCGCCAGACGCGCGATGGTCGAAGCCTGCGCCGTGGCCGGCCCGGCGGAGGACACCTGGCTCGCGCCCAAGCCTGTCAGTTCGTCGGCCAGGCCTTCGAATACGCCCGTCGCATCGCCATGGACCTGCCAGCCGCCGCCAGCCTGCATGTCCCAATGGGCCGACTCGGCCGTCACCCAGGCCGCCACATCGGCACGTGCGAGCAGCGCCGGTGCCTGCAGGGTGGACCACTCCGAACCCGCCGCTTGGTAGGCCGCCGCATAGATCTCGTTCATGCGGGCATCCTGGAGGACCACCTGGACGCCCGCGGCATCCTGACCAGCCCCCTGCACCGCGATCGCGCACAGGGAATCGATTGGGATCACCGGCAAGCCCAGAGCCACCGCCATGCCTTGCGCCACGCCGCAGGATACCCTCAGGCCGGTGAACCCCCCCGGGCCCTGGCCGAAAGCCACGGCGGACAGGTCGCGCGGGTGCAGGCCCGCCGCGGAGAGCAGCGCCTGGGCCATGGGCAGGATGTGCTCGGTATGCTCGCTGCGCCCGTCGTGCTGCTCGGCGCTCAGCCGCATGCGGCCAGCGACGCGCGACAACAGCGCCGCCCCGCACAAAGTGCTTGATGATTCAAACGCAAGAATGTGAAAATCGTCCATGGCCGATCATTTTAATGGAGGCCGGGACTCCCCGCCTCCGCGAAAAAGTCCACAGCACGCCGGCCGCCGCCATCCGGGCGGATTGAAGATTCCGCGCTGCGGGCAGAGCATTGCGGGCGTTTGCACGGAACCATTCCGCGCCGCGCCCCTCCAATGTTTTTTATGTAATTTGTTGTGATAAGCACTGGTGCCCCCTCCTTGTCCCTGTTACATTTTTCGCATGAACACTCAAAATCAGACCCTGACACGCAAAATCCTGATCGTCGATGACGACCCCAGGCTGCGCGATCTGCTCCGCCGCTATCTGTCCGAACAAGGTTTCAACGTCTACGTTGCCGAAGATGCGAAGGAAATGGCCAAACTCTGGCAGCGCGAACATTTCGATCTGCTGGTGCTTGACCTGATGCTTCCCGGCGAGGACGGTCTGTCCATTTGCCGCCGCCTGCGCGGCAACCATGACAACACCCCCATCATCATGCTCACGGCGAAGGCCGAGGAAATCGACCGCATCGTCGGGCTGGAAATGGGCGCGGACGACTACCTGACCAAGCCCTTCAACCCGCGCGAATTGCTGGCCCGGGTCAACGCCATCCTGCGGCGCCGGGGGGCCGACGAACACCCGGGCGCTCCCAGCCAGGAAAACGAGTCCATCGAGTTTGGTCCTTACGTCCTGAACCTGTCCACCCGCACGCTGACCCGCAACACGGAATCCGTGCCAATCACCACCGGCGAGTTCTCCGTCCTGAAGGTCTTCGCCCGCCATCCGAAAGTTCCGCTCTCGCGCGACAAGCTCATGGAACTCGCCCGCGGCCGCGAATACGAGGCCTTCGACCGCAGCCTGGACGTCCAGATTTCGCGCCTGCGCAAACTCATCGAGCCCAACCCGTCCAAGCCCGTCTTCATCCAGACGGTCTGGGGCCTGGGCTACGTGTTCGTCCCTGACGGCGGTCAGTAACCCCTCTGTCGCCCGCGGGTCCGGACCCGCGGGCCGTTTTCATGACGACGTCCACGAAACGATCGGGCCGAAGTTTCCGGCCCCGGCTGGGGCTGTTCAGCCGTTCCTTTCTGTTGATTGCATCGCTGATGCTGGTCAGTCTGGGCGCCTGGCTGCAGGTGGTCTTCAACATCGAGGAAAGTCCGCGCGCCGCCCAGATGGCGCAACGTGTCGCTTCCACCGTCAGCATCACGCGCTCGGCGCTTGTGTATGCGCCACCCCAGGTGCGGCCCGCGCTGCTGCTGGACCTCGCGACCAAGGAAAGCCTGCGGGTACAGCCGCGCGAACCCGGCGATGTCCTCGAGCCAATGCCACATACCGCCTACTGGGACCGGGTGTCGAAAGAGATACAGAACCGCTTGGGCGGGCAGACCGTGATGATGTGGTCCGTGAATCAGGCGCCCGGCATCTGGATCAGCTTCCACATCGACCAGGACCACTACTGGCTGGTATTCGACCGCGATCAGTTGCGCCTGACTACCGGCCGCGAATGGCTGGGCTGGATCAGCGCCTCGCTGCTGCTGGCCCTGCTGGGCGCCGCCATCAGCGTCCGCTTCATCAACCAGCCGCTGGCCAAACTCGCCAGGGTCACCCAGCAGCTCACCCGGGGCGAGATGCCCACCCCTTTGCCTGAAAAGGGACCGACCGAAATCCGCGACCTGAACACCGCTTTCAACCGGATGGCGCGCGATCTGCGCCAGAATGAAGCGGACCGCGAACTCATGCTGGCTGGCATTTCGCACGACCTGCGCACGCCGCTGGCGCGCATGCGGCTGGAAATCGAGATGAGCCACATGACGGACGAGGCCCGCCAGGCGATCGACGAGGACCTTGCACAGATCAACCACAGCATCGGGCAACTCATGGAATACGCGCGCCCGGCCGGGCAGGTCCCCGAGGCCGGTATCGATGTCTCGCGCGTGCTGCAAGACTTGCTCGAACGCGAGCGCAGCCACACTGAATCCCTGGGCGGGGAGCTCAAGACCGACATCGCACCGGGCCTGCAGGCCCGCATCAGCGCCAATGATCTGAAGCGCATCGTCAGCAATCTGATCGAGAACGCGCGCCGCTACGGCCGCAGCGCCAGCGACGACCGCGTCCACATCGCGCTGAATGCCTACCAGATCGGCAACCTGCTGCGCATCGACGTTCAGGACCAGGGGGCAGGCATCCCGCACGCCGACATCCAGCGGCTGCTACGCCCGTTCGCGCGGGGCGAAACCGCCCGCACCGGTGTCAGCGGGGCGGGGCTGGGCCTGGCGATCGTTGAACGGCTGCTTGGCCAGGTCGGCGGCAAGTTCGAACTCATTTCAAGACCTTCCCAAGGGCTGCTGGCACGCATCGAAATCCCCAAGATCAAGGCCCGGCCGGCCGACAGACCCATGGCGTAGAATGGGGTCGTCGGTCGCACGGACCGATGCCACCTTAGGAGTCCCGATGAAGACCATAGGCGACAAGCTCGAGGCCTTCCGTGTCACCGGCGTCAAACCCGGATTCAATGAACACGAGGAAAACGGCGTCTCGGCTTTCGAAGACATCACGGAATCATCCTTCCCCGGAAAGTGGAAGGTCATCTACTTCTACCCCAAGGACTTCACGCGAGTCTGCCCGACCGAAATCGTGGGGTTCAATGCGCTCGCGGAAGACTTCGAGGAGCGCGACACGGTCCTCATGGGGGGGTCCACGGACAACGAATTCGTCAAGCTCGCCTGGCGGCGCGACAGCCCGGAACTGAGCCGGCTGAACCATTACCAGTTCAGCGACACGCCGGGGGCCCTCATCGACCAATTGGGCATCCGCGACCGCACGGCCGGCGTGGCACTACGCGCGACCTTCATCGTGGATCCCGACAACGTCATCCAGCATGTGTCGGTCAACAGCCTGAAAGTCGGACGCAGCCCCGCCGAAACCCTGCGGATCCTCGACGGTTTGCTGACGGACGGACTGTGCGCCTGCAACCGGGCCATTGGCGGCGACACGCTCTGACGGGGCCACCGCTCAGCCGCGCGCCAGCAACACCACGGCGTCGGCGGCGATGCCTTCGCCCCGGCCCACGGGGCCCAGCCCCTCGCCCGTCTTGGCCTTGACGTTCACGTCGACGGGTTGGATTCCAAGATCGGCCGCAATGCAGGCTGCCATGGCATCCGCGTAGGGTGCCAGCCGGGGGGCCTGCGCGTGCACGGTGGCATCCACGTTCACCGCTGCCCATCCCGCATCGTGCGCCAAGCGCGCCGCTTCCCGCAGGAACATACGGCTGTCGGCGCCTGCCCAGCGGGGATCCCGGTCCGGGAAATGGCGCCCGATGTCTCCCAGGCCCGCAGCGCCCAGTACCGCGTCCGTGATGGCATGCAGCAGCACGTCCGCATCCGAGTGGCCCACCAGACCATGCGTATGGGGAATCGTCACGCCCCCGATGATCAGGGGCCGGCCTTCGGCCAGACGGTGCAGATCCTGGCCCTGTCCCACCCGAAAGGGTGCCGTGTTCGTCATGGCCGGTCTCCCACCGCATAGCGCTCAAACCAGGCGAAGTCTTCTGGCCAGGTGAGCTTGAAATTTTCGCGTGCTCCCCGCACCAGCAAAGGTGCCCGGCCAGACCCCACCGTCCGTTCCACCGCCGACGCCTCGTCCGTGACCGCGGCGTCGCCTTGGCTGCTCTCCAACGCCGCCAGCAGCTCGGCCGCCGGAAACATCTGCGGCGTCTGCGCCAACCACAGGGACTCGCGTGAATGCGTGGCCGCTATCTCGCACAGATTGCCCGGTGCGGAGACCCGGGTCGCGCCACGGGCGTGATCCGCCGCCGCGATGGCGGACGCCGGGCGGCCTTGCTTGACGGTGTCATCCACCGGCACAGCGAGGATGCCGCCGCGCCCCGTCTGAAGGCAGGTGTCGATCAATCTCCCCAGGGCCGCGGCTGGCAGCCCCGGACGCGCCGCATCATGCACCAGCACCCAGGCCGTTCCGGGCAGATTGGCGTCCCGCAGGGCGGCGCGAACCGTATCGGCTCGAGCGGGACCACCGCAGTGCCGTACCACGGTGCGCGGCAGACCCTGCAATGCCGCCTCCGCCCAGACATCGGCCGCCGAAACGGCCACGCGGATCTGAGCGATGCGGGCATCGGCCAGCAGCGCACGAACGGCCAGCCGCAGCATGGGCTCGCCTGCAAGCAGCCGGTATTGCTTGGGATGGCCGCCGGCCATGGCCGCGCGCGCGCCGACACCAGCCGCCGGCACGATGGCCACCAGGGTTGGAGCATTCATGGTCGCTGATTGTAGACCAGTACACGGTCCACCCCTCCTGCAGTCACTCCAAAACGCACGCCGGGCGACTCCCGGCGCGCGTCGTTCAATGCCATAATGTCCCGCGTCCGGCCACCAACGGCCTATTGGAGCAGCACCCGCCATGAACACCCTGGAACTGCTGGAGATCGGCCCCGTCATCCCCGTCATCGTGATCGACGACATCGCCACGGCGGCGGACCTGGCGCGCGCGCTTGTCTCCGGGCACGTCCGGGCGCTGGAAATTACCCTGCGCTCCCCGACGGCGCTGGAGGCCATCCGCGTCATTCACGACGAGGTGCCCGAGGCCGTGGTGGGCGTAGGCACCGTGCGCACGCCGGCTCAGCTTGATGCGGCCTTGCGTGCCGGGGCCCGTTTCGGCGTGAGCCCCGGCCTGACAGAAGACCTGGCCCGGGCGGCCAGCACGGCCGGGGTACCGTTCCTGCCCGGCGTGGCCACTGCGTCGGAGGCCATGCGCGCGGCCGAACTCGGTTTCGGCGCGCTCAAGCTGTTTCCGGCCGAGGCGGCAGGCGGCGCGGCGCTGCTGAAGTCCTGGCTCGGTCCCCTGCCCGATTTGATGTTCTGCCCCACCGGCGGCGTCCATGCCGGCAACATGGCATCCTATCTGGCATTGCCCAATGTCCGCTGTGTAGGCGGCTCGTGGCTGACGCCACCTGCCGCCGTACGGGACCATGATTGGGACGCGATCACGGGTCTCGCCCGACAAGCCGCAGAACTCGGCGCGGTCGGTTCGGGGGCGCCCAAATCCTGACCGATGGGCTCACGCGGTCGGGAAAGCCGCCAGCGGCGGGTCGCCTCGCAAGACGCTGAGCAGGTTGCTCACGGCCATGTCGGCCATCGCCGTGCGCGTCTCATGGGTGGCGGACCCCATATGCGGAAGCGCCAGGACCCGGGGATGATCGAGCAGCCGGGAATCCAGGGGCAGCGGTTCGACCGCAAACACATCGAGCCCCGCCCCGCGCAAATGCCCGCTGTCGAGCGCGGCCAACAGCGCCGATTCGTCAACGATAGGGCCGCGCGCCGCATTGACGAGGATGGCCCCCTGTTTCATCCGCCCCAGTGCCTGGGCGCCTATCATGCCGCGCGTCTGCTCCGTGAGTGGCACCATCACGACGACGAAATCGGACTCGGCCAGCAATTCGTCCAGCGCAACGGCCCGCGCCTTGCCCGGCGGCAGGCCGCTGTCCACCGGGCGCCGGGAATGATAGAGCACCGGCATGCCGAACCCCAGAGCCGCACGCTGCGCCACGGCCCTCCCGATACGGCCGTAGCCGATGATGCCCAGCGTCTTGCCATGGACGTCCCAGCCATAATCCTCGGCTTGCAGGCTGTGGCGCCAGCGGCCCTCGCGCACGAGACGCGCCATCTCGAACATGCGGCGGCTGGTGGCAATCACCATGCCGAACAGCAGGTCGGCCACGGAATCGGTCAGCACATCCGGGGTATGGCAGAGCACGATGGAGCGACAGTGCAAAGCGGCCAACGGATAGTGATCCACACCAACCGAGATGCTGGATATGACGCGCAGATTCGGGGCGCGGTCCAGCACGGATTCGTCGATCTTCAACCCCGACCCGATGAGGCCCGCGACCCGGGGCAAGGCGGCCAGAAAGGTCTCGCGGTCGGCCTCGCCGGGGCTGTAGGCCTCGATGACCTCATGTTCCTGGCGCAGTCGTTGCAACTGCTCGGGCGGCACCTTGCGATACAACAAGACGGACTGACGGCTCATGGCCCAGGACTCCAATGACTTGATAGGTGGGGCCATGATAAGCCGGCCCAGGCCCGCATGCACGGGTGGCGCAGGCGCGCGACGGGCCGTCAGAGCCCGGCGGCGTCCAGAACGTCGCGCGTCGGCAGGCCTTCGGTATCGCCGCGGACCTGGACGGCGCGGGCGCCGATCCAGGCTCCCCGGGCCACGGCCTGTTCCAGCGTGCGACCCTCGAGCAGGGCGCTGACCACACCCACCGCGAAGCCGTCGCCCGCCCCCACGGTGTCCACCACGTGGGCTACCGGGACGGCGGGTACAATCCCCTGCTGGCGACCGTCATCGAAATAGGCGCCCGCGTCGCCCAGCTTCACGACCACGACCTTCGCACCGAGGTCCCTGTAGAAGCGCGCAATATCCGCTGGCGATTCGAGGCCTGTCAGCAACCGGGCCTCCTCCAGGCCGGGCAATACCCAGTCTGCCGACGCCGCCAGACCGTTGATGCAGGTCCGCATCGCCTCCGGCGAGGCCCACAATGACGGCCGCAGATTCGGATCAAAGGACACCGTCCGTCCGGCCGCCCGCATCAGGCCCATAGTGTGCTTCACGAGCGCATGAGTAGAGGCGGATACCGCCGCGAACACACCCGTGGCGTGCAGATGCCGGGCCGACATCAGCCACGCCTCGTCCACGTCGGCCACAGCCATGCGGCTTGCCGCGGAGCCTTGGCGGTGATATTCGACAAACGGATCGCTGCCATCGGTGACCTTGCCCTTGAAGAGCATGCCGGTGAGTTCGCCGGCCGCGCAGATCACCCGGGAACAGTCCACGCCCTCGCCACCGATGCTCTTCAGCAGGTAGCGTCCCACCGTATCCTGGCCCAGCCGGCTTGCCCAGCCCACGCGCAGGCCGAGGCGCGCGAGGCCAATCGCCACGTTGGTCTCTGCGCCCGCTGTGCACTTGTGAAACAGATCGACGGATTCCAGCGGCCCCGGCCGGTCAGCGACCAGCATCATCATGGCCTCGCCAAAGGTCACCGCATCGAGTTTCGCCGCCATGGCACCGTCATTTGGCATGGCGCCCTCATTTGGCATGGCGCAGACCGTCCAGAGCGTGGCGCGTCACCGCGCAAAGGTCCTCGCCCACGAGCGGGTATTCGATGGCCCGCATGGCATTCGCCGGCAAAGCCCGCAAAATCGCACGCCAGGGCGCTGCCGACTGCTCCAGCGGCACCGCCACCCATTTGTCGGGCCGGCGAAACACGCCTTTGCAGTGGATGTACCGCACGCGGCTGGCGAAGATGCGCGCCATTTCCAGCGGGGATTCACCCACCCAGTGCCAGTTTCCCACATCGAACGTCATGCCCAGCGGCACGGCGTGGGCATCGGATTCGCGGAAAAATGCCTCCAACGCCGGCTGGCTGCCCGAACACGCCTGCTGATCGTTCTCCACGAGCAGCGCCACCTCGCTTCCCGCCAGCAGGGACTTCAGCATCGGCAGGCCCGACGCGTCCCCCGGCGTAAAGCGGCCGATGGACATCTTCAGGACGGCCGCTCCCAACGTCCGCGCGCGCGCCAGATCTTCAACCACCGCCTCCTGCGCGAAGCGGCCCGCGTCGTCCCACAGGCCGCGAGGGCTGGAATACACGCAGCGCATGCCCGTGTCGGCCACAATCCGCGCCAGGTCGTCCAGCTCGCCCGGCTCGCCTCGCAGCAGCTCGCCGCGAACTTCCACGCCGTCGGCTCCGGCGTCGTGGGACAGGCGCGCGAACCAGGCCTGGCCATGGCGCCGGACTTCGGATGCGCCAAAAGCCGTCAGTGAGATCATCGCAACGCAGGATTCAGTCATCGTCAACCCGGAAAAGTTCTGCTGGGCGGAAACGGAAAAGCCGCCGCGTCAGGATTTCTTGAGCGCCGGCAGCGGCGTACCCAGCCATTTTTCGTAGAGCGTGCTGAATGCGCCGTTCTGGATATTCCGGTCAATCAGTTCGTTGATAGCCTTCAGCGTATCGGGCTCGCCCTGACGCATCGCAACGGCCATTTCCTGCTGCAGCAGCACAAATTTCTGGTTGAAGCGATCCGGTGCACGCTTGGCGATCCCCGCCGCCACGGTGGTGGAGCAGCCGATGGCGTCCACCTGACCCGAAAGCAGCGCCTGCATGGCCGAGGCGTCGTCGTCGAAGCGCTGGATCTTCGCATCCTTCGGTGCAATCTTGGTGACCGCGATATCCTGGGTGCTGGCCCGAGCCACACCGATCCGCAGGCCGGAAAGGCCTTCGGGGCCTGAAATCTTCAGCTTCTTGCCGCCGAAAACCACGATCTGGGCCGCCGAATAGGGGTGCGAGAACTGTACCTGCTTGGCGCGCTCCGGCGTAATGGCGAGCGAGGCCACCAACAGGTCGACCTTGCCCGTCAACAGGTAGGGAATCCGGTTCGGCCCGGTCACGGGCACGATGTTGAGCTTGACGCCCAGGTCCTTGGCCAGCGCCCGGGAAACGTCGGCGTCATAGCCATCGGGCTTGTTTTCGGCGTTCATGATGCCATAGGGGGGGAAGTCCACCAGCATTCCGACAGTGAGCTCGCCCTTTTGCTTGATCTGATCGATGGTCGCGGCCTGCGCGGCGGGGACCAACCCCAGTCCCAGCGATGCTGTGGCGGCCAATACGGCGGCACCGACGATGCGGCGAAGGGTACGATGAGTAAACATGCGTTGTCTCCTTGATATGGGTGGGCATGGCGCCCCCGTCAACCGTTCTGAAACCGGTTCACGAGTGTACTGCAAAGGTACGATGTCTCCACGGGATAGGCCTCTCCGCATGCGGGTGTGGGCCACCTCTCCTATACTATCGCCTTCATGGATTCCGCCGCTTTCACCCCCCTCATTCCCTCGGTCGCGACCACGCTGGCGGCGCTGAAGCCAGGCCAGCGCTACGCCCAGCCGCGCCCGCCCGGTTCGGGGGACGCCTGCCTGCTGGCCGCATTGGCCCGCGAAGCGGGCCATACGCTGGCCGCATTCTGCGCCGACCCGCTGGCGGCCCAGCGCCTGGCTGACGAAATCGCGCTGTTCGATCCCGACCTGCGGGTACGCTTCCTGCCCGATTGGGAGACGCTGCCCTACGACAGCTTTTCACCGCACCAGGACCTGATCTCGGAACGTCTGCGCACGCTGCATTCGCTGACCCAGAATGCGGTCGACGTGCTGGTGGTGCCGGTCACCACCGCGCTGGTGCGTCTCGCGCCCACGGCATTCCTGGCCGCCTACACCTTCGCCTTTCGCCAGGGCGACACGCTGGACGAGGAGCGCCTGCGCGCACAACTGACGCTGGCGAATTACAGCCATGTCACGCAAGTGAGCGCACCGGGTGAATTCTGCATCCGGGGTGGGCTGATCGACCTCTTTCCGATGGGCTCCGCGCTGCCTTACCGCATCGACCTGTTCGACCGCGAGATCGAATCCATCCGCAGCTTCGACATCGACACGCAACGGAGTCTATATCCTGTGCGCGACATCGAGCTGCTGCCCGGGCGCGAGTTCCCGATGGACGAGGCCGCCCGCACCCGCTTCCGCGCCCGCTTCCGGGAAGTCTTCGAAGGCGATCCTTCGCGCGCACTGCCCTACCGGGACATCGGCAACGGCATCGCGTTCGCGGGCATCGAATACTATCTGCCGCTGTTTTTCGAGCACACGGCATCGCTGTTCGATTATCTCCCCGAGGGCACCATCACGCTCACGCTGGGTGACGTATCCACGGCGATCACGCACTTTCACCAGGACGCCCACAATCGCTGGCAGTTCCTGAAGTCGGACCCCGAACGCCCGGTGCTGGCGCCTGAGGCGCTGTTCCTGGCCGACGATGAATTCCACAGTCACCTGAAGGTCACCTCGCGCCTGGCGCTGATCAATGATCAACCTCACCCGGATTTCGCGCCCAGCCCCAACGTGGCCATCAACCGGCGCGCCGAGGACCCTCTGGCGAACTTGCGCCGGCATCTGGACCAGAGCCCGGAACGCACCGTGATCTGCGTGGACTCCGCCGGTCGGCGAGAGACTATCACGGAGCTGCTGACCGACTACCGCCTGCCCCCGGATGCCGCCTTCGATACCTGGCAGGATTATCTGGCAGGACAATCCCGTTTCGCGCTGGTCATCGCGCCACTCACCGCCGGCTTCCTGATGCCCCCGGCGCGGCTGGCCATCCTGACGGAAAATGACGTGTACCCCAGCCAGTCCGGTCGTCCGGCCGGCCGCCGCCGGCGCCGCGCCGAACGCGCCAGCAACGTCGACTCCATGGTGCGCGACCTGGCGGAGCTGCACGTCGGAGACCCTGTCGTTCACGCGCAGCACGGCATAGGCCGCTACCGCGGGCTGGTCAACATGGACCTTGGCGAAGGTCCCATTGAACTGCTGCACCTGGAATATGCCCACGAGGCCACGCTGTACGTCCCGGTGTCGCAGCTTCACCTGATTGCGCGCTACAGCGGTGCCGACCCCGAACACGCGCCCCTGCATCCGCTGGGGTCGGGCCAGTGGGAAAAGCTGCGCCGCAAAGCCGCGCGCCAGGCCCGCGACACGGCTGCCGAACTGCTCGCCCTGTACGCGCAGCGCGCCGCCCGTGACGGCCTGCATTTCCAGCTTCCGGCCCGGGACTACCAAGCGTTTGCCGAGGGTTTCGGCTTCGAGGAGACCCCCGACCAGGCGTCCGCCATCGAGGCCGTCATCCAAGACATGACCTCCGGCCGCCCCATGGACCGGCTGGTGTGCGGCGACGTGGGCTTCGGAAAGACCGAAGTCGCCCTGCGGGCCGCATTCCTCGCTGTCATGAACGGGCGGCAGGTGGCGCTGCTCTGCCCCACCACACTGCTCGCCGAGCAGCACGCCCAGAACTTCATCACCCGCTTCGCGGACTGGCCGGTGCGCATTGCGGAACTGTCGCGCTTCCGGACCGGCAAAGAGACAGCTCGGGCCATCGCCGGGCTGGCCGACGGATCGGTGGACATTGTCATCGGCACGCACAAACTGCTGTCCAGGGAGATCCGCTACAAACAACTGGGCCTGGTCGTCATCGACGAAGAACACCGCTTCGGGGTGCGCCAAAAGGAAGCCCTGAAGGCGCTGCGGGCCGAGGTCGACGTGCTCACGCTCACGGCCACGCCGATCCCCCGGACGCTGGGCATGTCGCTCGAAGGCATCCGCGATTTCTCGGTCATCGCCACGGCCCCGCAGAAGCGGCTGGCCATCAAGACCTTCGTGCGCCGCGAGGATGGAAGCACCATCCGCGAGGCCATCCTGCGCGAACTCAAACGCGGTGGCCAGGTGTACTTCCTGCACAATGAAGTCGAAACCATCCACAACCGCCGCGCACGGCTGGAAGAGCTGGTGCCCGAGGCGCGCATCGCGGTCGCCCACGGCCAGATGGGCGAGCGGGAACTGGAAGAGGTGATGAAGGGCTTCTACCAGCAGCGCAGCAACGTGCTGCTCTGCACGACCATCATCGAGACCGGCATCGACGTGCCGACCGCCAACACCATCCTGATCCATCGTGCCGACAAGCTCGGCCTGGCCCAGCTCCACCAGCTGCGGGGACGGGTGGGACGCTCGCACCACCAGGCCTACGCCTACCTGCTCACTCCCGGTGAGGACGCCATCACGTCCAACGCCAAAAAGCGGCTGGAAGCCATCCAGTCCATGGAGGAACTGGGCGCCGGCTTCTTTCTCGCGATGCACGACCTGGAGATACGGGGCAGCGGCGAGATCCTGGGCGAATCCCAATCGGGCAACATCCAGGAAGTGGGTTATTCGCTCTACAACGACATGCTCGCCGCCGCGGTGCGGGCGCTCAAATCGGGCGAAGAGCCTGATCTGGACGGGCCGCTGGATGCGCAATGCGAGGTCAATCTTCACGCCCCCGCTCTGCTGCCGTCCGATTACTGCGGCGACGTACAGGCCCGATTGGGCCTTTACAAGCGCCTCGCGCACGCCAAGGACGCGGACGGCCTGACCGAAATCCAGGAAGAGTTGATCGACCGCTACGGAAAGCTGCCCGAGGCGGGCCAGACACTGATGTCGCTGCATCGCCTGCGCCTGCTCGCGGAGCCGCTGGGCGTCATCAAGATCGACGCCGGCGAAACGCAGGCGTCCATCCAGTTCTCCGCCCAGCCCAGCGTGGAGCCGCTGCGCATCATCGAGCTGGTCCAGCAGGATCGCCAGATCCGCCTGAACGGCCCGGACCGCCTGAAGGTCGCCTACGGCGGCGCGGTGGACGTGCCCGGCCGCGTGCATCAGCTGCGCGGGCTGCTGCAGAAGCTGGCCGCGTAGTTTCCCCCCACTTTGCCCGTCATCGTTTGAAATTCATTTGAAACAATAATCATTCTCAACTAGAATCGTTGTGAATTGCAAATCATTCTCATGACTTATATCAATAACGGGAGGAAATCAAATGGAGGGACCTCACCCTTCGAGCGCGGCCAGGCTGACCGGCGGCCTGGCCGCGGCCATCGCCACCCCCACCCTGTTCCTGCTGCCACAGGCCGCACAGGCCGATGATCCGGTGCAGCTCGCTCCCGTCAAGGTACTGGGTGAAAAACCGGCCCCTTTTCTGGTCAAGGACTCAGCCTCGGACAAATTCACGGCACCTGTGCTGGACACCGCCAAGTCTCTGCAGATCATCCCTCAGGAGCTCATCCACAGCCAGGCCGCCACCACGCTGGCCGAGGTACTGCGCAACTCGCCCGGTATTACCTTCGGGGCGGGCGAAGGCGGCAATCCGCTGGGCGACCGCCCATTCATTCGCGGCTACGATGCCCAATCCAGCACCTTCGTCGACGGCCTGCGCGACATCGGCGCCACATCGCGCGATGTCTTCAACCTGGAGCAAGTCGAAGTCATCAAAGGGGCAGACAGCGCCTACGCGGGCCGAGGCGGCGCTGGGGGCAGCATCGACCTGATCAGCAAGACCGCCGGGCTGCGCGACTTCACCGATGTGTCTCTGACAGCGGGCACCGATGACTATTTCCGCCAGACGGTGGACAGCAACTGGAGGCTGGGCGACACCACGGCCTTCCGGCTCAACGCCATGAACCATAGCCAGGACGTGGCGGGGCGAGACGCCGTGGACTATAAACGCTGGGGCGTGGCTCCCACCCTCAGTCTGGGTCTGGGCACGCCGACACGACTCACCTTGAGCTACTACCACATGGAGTCGGACGATACGCCCGACAGCGGGATTCCATACGCCTATCCCAGCAGCTGGATCAACGACGGCGGCAAGAACCAGGCCAAACCGGGCTACGATCCCGCCATGACCGGCACTGGCCCTGCGGACGTAGACCGCAGCAACTTCTACGGCCTGACCAGCGACTACCGGCACACCCGCAGCGACATGGGCACACTGCGCATCGAGCACGATCTGGCTGATCATCTGACGTTGCGCAACCAGACCCGCTATACCCGCGGGACGCAGCGCTACGTCTGGACGCAGCCCGACGACAGCCAGGGCAACGTGCTGGATGGCCAAGTCTGGCGGCGCGCCAACACCCGTGACAGCCGCGTCAGTACCTGGGCCAACCAGACGGAACTACAGGGCGAGTTCAACACCGGATCCTGGGTACACCGCTTCCTGACCGGGATCGAACTGTCCATGGAGGATGGCCGCAAGGACAGCCTGGCCGTGGACCGGGACGGCAACGACAGCGCCATGAACAAAGCATGCTCGCCAGGGACTTTCGGGCCGGGATCCAATTACCATTGCACCGGCCTCTACAATCCCGACCCGGGCGACCCCTGGGTCAATACCGAGAGCGGCGGCCCGCTGGGCCAGCCCATCTACGCCCGCACCCTCACCAAATCCCTGTACGGCTTCGATACCGTCAAGCTCGACGAGCACTGGCAAACCACGCTGGGCCTTCGTGTGGACGACTATGACACGCGGCTGAGCCCGTTCGAGGCGAATGCCATCAGCCGCCACGACACGCTGTTCAACTACCAGCTCGGACTGGCCTACAAACCCATCGAGAACGGCACCTTCTACATATCCTACGGCACCTCCTCCACACCGGCCGGCGCAACGCTCCAGGAGGGCAGCGAAACGCAGGGCCTGACTCCGGGGCGCAACAACGTGGGACCGAACGCCGCAGACATGGCTCCGGAAAAGAACCGCACTCTGGAACTGGGCACCAAGTGGGACATGCTGGACGGGCGCCTGGGGCTGACGGCCGCCGTCTTCCGCGTGGACACCACCAACGCGCGCGTCACCCTGCCCAACGGCGACTACGCCATGGCCGGCAAGAAGCACGTCGATGGCGTCGAGGTGGGCATTTCAGGCAACCCGACGTCCCGGTGGCAGATATACGGTGGCTACACCCATCTGAAGAGCCGCATCGACGACAACGGCAGGGACAGCCAGTACGAGGGCAACGCCTTCCCCAACACACCGCAAAACAGCCTGAGCCTGTGGAACACGTATGCCTTCACACCACGCGTATCGGCCGGCGTCGGGGCCTTCTACGTCGGCAAGCAATACGGCAACGTGCAGAACACGGCCACCATCCCAGCCTACTGGCGCTTCGACGCCATGGCGCGCTACCAGTTCAGCAAGACGGCGGATCTGCAGATCAATGTCAACAACCTGACGGACAGGGCCTACTACGATGCCGCCTACGCCGCGCACTACGCTTCCATCGCGCCGGGCCGCTCGGCCGTCGCCACATTGAACCTGCACTTCTGATGGGAAGCGTATCGGCTCCGCTGGCCGCCGGAGCGCCTCACGCCGGGGCCTGCGGCGGCTCGGCGACCCCGGCGGCGGTACTGGACGGCCGCACCATCAACCAGGCCCAGCCGGAGCACCTTGCGGCCGACCTGCGGCGCATTCTTGCCGGTCCGCCCTGCGCGGCGGCCGCCACGTTGCGCGCAGCGGCGGAGGGCGGGGTCGTCCAGGCCCAGCTCGTCTACGGGCAATGGCTGCTGGACGGGCGGGGCATGACCCGCGACCCGGCGCAAGCCGTGCAGTGGTTCCACCATGCGGCGCGCCGCAGTGAACCCATGGCGCTCAACATGCTGGGGCAATGCCATGCGCAGGGTTGGGGTGTGGCCGTCAATTTCCTGATGGCAGCCTACTGGTTCCGGCTGGCGGCGCTGGGCGGACTGGATTGGGGCATGTACAACTACGCCACGGCGCTGACGATGGGCCAGGGTGTGGAGATGGATCGCGCGGCCGCTCTGGACTGGTTTCTCCAAGCGGCAGCGCTGGACCATGCCAAATCCATGAACATGGTTGGCAGCTTCCACGAAGACGGCTGGGTCGTGGACCGCGATCTGGCGGCCGCCGCGCGCCACTACAGGCGCGCTGCCGAACGCGGCGACTTCCGCGGCCAGTTCAATACGGCCCGCTTGCTGATCGGCGAAGGCCGCATCGACGCCGCCCTGCCCTGGCTCACGAAAGTCCCGACTTCCGCCACCCCCGCATTCCTGCACAAGGCGACTGCCTGGCTGCAGGCGCTGCCGGGTATGCCCGCGCGGCACCCGGCTGATCGGGAACGCCATGCCCCCCTGCGGGCCGTCTATCTTTCCAGAGTGGAGGAGCTACGCCTGCGCCATGGCGCCCGAGAGCCCCTTTTCCAATGCGGGGAGGCGGCGTAAACGGGAGCGGCCAGGCAGACTAATGCTGCCGCCGGAACCAGTTCAGGACGGCGTCCAGCGGGCTGACGTCCAGCGTGAATCGCGCCTGGGCCCGCACGATCGGTTTGGCCCGATAGGCGACCGAATAGTGCGCGAGGGCCATCATGGGCAGATCGTTGGAACCGTCGCCCAGCACGATGGTCTGCTCCGGCGTGGCACCGACCGCCTGCACCGCAGCCTGCACATGATGCGCCTTGGCCGCGCCATCGACGATGGGTCCCAACAGTCGCCCCGTCAGCACGCCATCGACGATTTCCAGCGTATTCGCATGCGCCTCATCCAGCATCAGTCCCCGCCGCAGGCGCTCCGTGAAGAACGTAAATCCCCCGGACACCAGCACCACCCGGATGCCGTGCTTCTGCGCCGTGTGGATCAGCGTCTCGGCACCCGGATTGAGCCTCAGGCGCTGGGCGAAGACCTGTTCCAGCGCGGACTGCGGCGCGCCCTTCAGCAACGCCACGCGCCGCCGCAGGCTCTCGGAAAAATTCTTTACCTCGCCGCGCATCGCGGCCTCGGTGATCGCAGCCACCTCGGCCTTGCGGCCCACGGCGGCGGCGATCTCGTCGATGCATTCGATATTGACCAACGTGGAATCCATATCCATCGCCAACAGCTTGCAGTCGGCCAGGCGATGAATGGTCTCCAGCCACGCCGCATCGATGCGTGCAGCTTGCGCAAGCTCCATCACCTCGGCCCGCGTATCGGGCTCCACGTTGAGCAGCCGCACGGCGGTGGGCGTGAGTTCCTGCACGCCGCTGGCGCACCCAACGGCGGCGAGCCGCTCGATGTCGTCGCGCACCAAGCGCGGTGCCTGCAGGATGACGTGGGCCACGCGGTGTTCTCCAGCTAGTGGTGGCGCCTGGCTTTGAGCATGTAGCGCCAGACGAAGCCAGGATAGGCCAGCACCAGGAACAGAGCCAGCGTCACCGCATAGAATTCCCAGCCCTGGGTGAACGCATTGCCCAGATTGAGCTCCAGAGCGTTGCCCAGGGTCCCGACCAATACGTAGCTCACAAGAACTTCGAGGAAGCGATCAATGAAGGGCTTGACGGGCGCGGCCGGCCGACGACCGGCAAGCGGCGCCGGTTGCGCCGTCGGTTCGGCAGACTGCGATTGAGCCGCGACCGTTGGCGCATCAGAAGATCCCGTGCCGGAAGCTCCCGCCCGACCCGGCAATCCCGGCCAGTACAGCCAGGCAGCCATGACGGCTACGCTGACCAGCAATTTGACGAGGAACAGTCCGGCTGCCCCGCCACCGCCCGCAAACGCGCCGCCAACCAGCGCGAGCGTCCCATAGGACCAGAGGGCTACACCCGCCAGAAAGACCAGACAGCGCAACCAGCGCAAGCCCGGGCCGGTCCCGCTCGGACCCGCCCATCCCCAGGCCGCCAGCGGCCGGTCAAGGGCGAACGGAAGATTCGCCATCACCAGCGCACTGAAGATGACCAGCCACACTGCCACCGACAGGGTCATGATGCGTCTCGCTCAGCCGCCGTTGAAATCAGAACACCAGCGACTGCGTGATCACGCGTTCGCACAGCGCAATCAAACCGCCGGGCAAAATGCCCAAGCCAATGATCAGCAGACCGTTGATCGACATGACGCCGCGCGTGGCAAAGGTCCCGGTGCTGAGCACCATGCCGTCCTCGGGCTCGTCGAAATACGCCATCTTGATCACCCGCAGGTAGTAGAAGGCGCCGATCAGCGAGCACATCACGGCAAACACCGCCAGCCAGACATAACCGGCACTCACCACGGCCTGCAGCACGATGAGCTTGGCGTAGAAGCCCGACAGCGGCGGGATCCCGGTCAGCGAGAACATCGACAGCAGCAGGACGCCCGCCAGCAGCGGATTGCGGCGATTCAAGCCCTTCAGGTCCGAGATTTCCTCTGCCTCGAAACCCTGGCGCGACAGCAGCAGGATCAGGCCGAAGGTGGACAAGGTGGTGAGCACGTAGATCACGACGTAGAACAGCGATGCGCCATAGGCGGACGCATTGGCGCCGGCCTGGCCGCTGGCGACGCCCGACAGCAGCCCCAGGAATACATAGCCCATCTGCCCGATCGCCGAATACGCCAGCATGCGCTTGAAGTTGGTCTGCGCGATGGCGACGATATTGCCCAGCGCCAGCGACAGCACCGCCATGATGAGCAGCATGGGTTGCCAGTCCAGGGCAATGCCGTGCAGGCCCTCGATGAGCAGCCGCAGCGTGATGCAGAAGGCCGCGAACTTCGGCGCCGCGCCCACCAGCAGGGTGACCGTGGTCGGCGCCCCCTGGTAGACATCGGGCGTCCACATGTGAAACGGGGCCGCCGTGAGCTTGAACCCCAGGCCGGCGACGATGAACACGACGCCGAACGCCAGCGGCAAGGCCTGAGCGTGGCCGCCCCGGATCACCGCGGCGATTTCAGCCAGCCCGATCTCGCCGGTCGCGCCGTAGATCATGGACATGCCATAGAGCAGGATGCCCGATGCCAGACAGCCCAATACGTAGTACTTCATGGCCGCTTCGGTCGACGCCAGGTGATCCCGGCGCAGCGCCACCAGCGCATAGAGCGCAAACGACATCAGTTCCACGCCCAGATACACGGTCAGCATGCTGCCGGCCGAGATCATGACGAACTCACCCAGCAGCATGAGGAGCGTGAGCGAATAAAGTTCGCCGCCCCGCGTCGTCATGTCGCGCTTTTCCGCATAAGAGCGGCCGTAGATCAGCGTCACGCCCACGGCAATCGCCGACAGGATCTTCAGGAAATGACCCAGAGAATCCGCCACATAGAGGCTGCTGAAAGTGCGCCCGTGCAGATCGCTGCTCCACTGCCCCCAGGACACCAGAATCACGATCAGCAAGGTCGCCATGGTCAACGTGAACGTCACGCGGCGCCCGGCATCATGATCGAAGGCATCCAGCAGCAGGACCAGGCCGGTGAGCGCCAGCAGCACGATCTCGGGTGTCGCCAGTGCGAAATCAAATAGAGTATGCATGATTAGTCAGGCCTACAGTTTCGAGACAGCCACATGCTGCATCAGCGCATTGACCGAGGGGTGCATCAGGTCCGTGAAGAAGCTCGGGAAGATCCCAAGGAACAGCACCATGATGGCCAGCAGTCCCAGTATCAGATATTCACGCCCGTTGATGTCCTTCATGCCCGAGACGTTCTCGTTGGCGACCGGCCCATAGGCCACGCGCTTGAGCATCCACAGCGAATAGCCCGCGCCCCAGATCAGGGCGGTCGCGGCCAGCAGCCCGACCCAGAAATTGAACTGGACGGCACCGAGGATCACCGTGAATTCGCCCACGAACCCGCTGGTCCCCGGCAGGCCCGCATTGGCCATGGAAAACAGCACGAAGAAGGTCACGAATTTCGGCATGCGGTTGATGATCCCGCCATAGGCGTCGATGCGCCGCGTGTGCAGCCGGTCATACATGACGCCGATGCACATGAACATGGCCCCCGACACGAACCCGTGCGACAGCATCTGGATGATGGCCCCTTCCATGCCCGTGACGTTGAACAGGAAGAAGCCCAGGGTCACATACCCCATGTGGGCGACCGACGAATACGCCACCAGCTTCTTCATGTCGTCCTGCACGATGGCCACCAAGCCGATGTAGATGATGGCGATCAGTGAAAGCAGGATCATGAGCCCCGCCAGGCTGTGCGAGGCATCGGGGGCAATCGGCAGCAGGAAGCGCAGGAACGCGTAGCAGCCCAGTTTCAGCATCACGGCCGCCAGCACGATGGAACCGCCCGTGGGTGCCTCGACGTGCGCATCCGGCAGCCAGGTGTGGATGGGCCACATGGGAATCTTCACCGCAAAGGCGGCCAGCAGCGCGATGAAGATGAAGATCTGCTGCGAATAGTTCAGCTTCAGGTGCTGCCAGGTCGCCACATCGAACGAGCCATTGGACTCATGCCACAGGTAAATGTAGGCGATCAGCGTGAGCAACGATCCCAGCAACGTGTAGAGGAAGAACTTCAGGGCCGCGTAAACCCGGTTCGGCCCCCCCCAGGCCCCGATGATGATGTACATCGGGATCAGCGTGGCTTCGAAGAAGATGTAGAACAGCATCCCGTCCAGCGCGCAGAACACGCCGATCATGAGCCCGGACAGGATCAGGAACGCCGCCATGTACTGCGCCACGCGAGATTTGATGATCTCCCAGCCGGCCAGCACCACGATGACGGTGATGAAGGAAGTCAGCAGCACGAACCACACCGAGATCCCGTCGATTCCCAGGTGATAGTTCAGGTTGAACGTATCGATCCAGGGCTTGTTCTCGACGAACTGCATGTCGGCCGTGTGCGGGTTGAAACCCGTGTACAGCGGCAATGTCACCAGGAAGCCGGCGATGGAGCCGATCAGCGACAGTACCCGGGCCGGGCCGGGATGATCATCCCGCCCGATCAGCAGCACCAGCAATCCGAAGATGACCGGGACGAAGATCGATAGTGTCAGCCAGGGAAGTGATGAAGACGCCATTTCGCTAGTCATCAGTGAGCCATCAAGACGAAGAATGTGAGAAACACCATGATGCCGATGATCATGGCGAAGGCGTAATGGTAGATGTAGCCGGACTGAAGCAGGCGCCCCGTGGCGGCCGCCAGGCCCACCATGCGAGCGCTGCCGTTGACCATGATGCCGTCGATGAAGTTGCGGTCACCTCGCTGCCACAGTCCGTGGCCCAGCGCCCGAGTGGCGCGCGCCAGGACGTGTTCGTTGAACCAGTCGAAATAGAGCTTCTCGACCAGCGCGCGATAAATCCACGACAGACTGCGGGCAAAGGCTTCCGGCACGCGCGGATTGATGAGCCAGCAATACCAGGCCACCACGAATCCCGCCACCAGCAGCAGGAACGGCACGCTGGTCAAGCCATGCAACCCGAACGCGACCCAGCCGTGCCACTCGCCGGCCATGTCGGCCATGGCGGGGTGCTGCGGCAGCACCGTGATGGAATGACCGAAGAAGTCGCCAAAGAGCAACGGCTGGATGAACCACACGCCAGCGACCACCGACATGAATGCCAGCGCGATCAGCGGCACCGTCACCACCCACGGCGATTCCTTGGGCAGGCCGTGGTGGTGGGCGTGTTCCGCGATGGCGTGCTCACGCGCCTCTCCCTGCAAAGGTTCGAAGTCTTCCTCGTGCACCAGCGCCTTGGGGCCGTGCTCCAGATCGAAGCGCTCCTTGCCGTGGAACACCAGGAAATACAGGCGGAACGAATAGAGCGACGTGACGAACAGCCCGGCGAACGTGCAGAAGTAGGCGAAGTTCGCGCCCCAGATGCCGGCCGCGCCCGCGGCTTCCACGATATGTTCTTTGGAGTAGAAGCCCGAGAAGAACGGCATGCCCGCCAGCGCCAGCGAGCCGATCAGCGTGGTGATCCACGTGATCGGCATGTACTTGCGCAGGCCACCCATATGGCGCATGTCCTGGTCGTGATGCATGCCCAGGATGACGGAGCCGGCAGTCAGGAACAGCAGTGCCTTGAAGAAGGCGTGCGTCATCAGGTGGAAGATGGCGACCTGGTAGGCCGACGCCCCCAGCGCCACCGCCATGTAGCCAAGCTGCGACAGCGTCGAATAGGCCACGACTTTCTTGATGTCAGTCTGGACCAGTGCGATCAGCCCGAGGAACAGCGCCCCGAACGCTCCGATGATGAGCACGAAGGACAGCACGTTCTGGGCATGCTCGAACAGCGGCGAAAAGCGCGCCACCATGAAGATGCCCGCCGTGACCATGGTCGCGGCGTGGATCAGCGCGGAGATCGGGGTGGGACCTTCCATGGAGTCGGGCAGCCAGACGTGCAGCGGCGCCAGCGCGGACTTGCCCATGGCGCCGACGAACAGGCACAGGCAGGCGACCGTCAGCATGTGCCAGTCGGTACCCGGGAATGTGATGGCGGCCAGCTTGTCGGCTTGCGCAAAGATGTCGGCATAGTGCAATGTGCCCGCATACGCATACAGCAATCCGATGCCGAGGACGAACCCCACGTCGCCGACGCGGTTCACCAGGAAGGCCTTCAGGCTCGCGAACACCGACGAAGGCCGGCCGTAATAGAAACCGATCAGCAGGTACGACACGAGGCCAACGGCCTCCCAGCCGAAGAATATCTGCATCATGTTGTTGGACATGACCAGCATCAGCATGGAGAACGTGAAGAGCGATATATACGAAAAGAACCGGTTGTAGCCCCGGTCGTCAGCCATGTAGCCAATGGTGTAGATGTGCACCATGAGCGAGACGAAGGTAACCACCACCATCATCAGCGCAGTCAGCGGATCGATCAGAAAGCCGATCTCGAACTTCACCGCGCCTATCATGGACCAGACGTAGATGGTGCCGTCAAACGTGTGGCCATCCATGACCTGCTGCAAGGCGACCAGCGACCCGATGAAGGAGACGGCGACGCCCAGGATGGTCAGCAGGTGAGCGCCGCGCCGGCCGATCCACGAGCCCATGAAGCCCGTGGCAAACAGCCCCGCCACGATGGCGGTCGCCAGCGGTGCCAGCGCGATCAGTAGATAAAGATTCTGTGGACTCATGACCCCATCACCCCTTCAGATGGTCGAGTTTGTCGACGGCAATCGTGCTGAGGTTGCGGAACAGCAGCACCAGAATGGCCAGGCCGATGGCGGCCTCCGCCGCCGCCACCGTCAGCACGAAGAACACGAAGACCTGCCCGGCGAGATTGCCCGACCAGATGGAAAAGGCGACGAAGTTCATGTTGGCCGCCAGCAGGATCAGTTCGATCGACATCAGCAGCACGATCAGGTTGCGGCGGTTCAGGAAGAAACCGAAGACACCGATGGCAAACAGGATGGCCCCGATGATCAGATAGTGGCTCAGGCTCAGGGTCATCATTTTTCGGCTCCTTCGGTGGACGGCGCGGGGGCGGCCGTCTCGACCTCCGAGGGCATGCTCACCAGGCGCACGCGGTCATAGGATTTCACGCGCGTCTGCTTGTCCGGATGGGTGCGCTTGTAATCGGAGCGCCTGCGCATGGTGAGCGCAATGGCGGAGATCATGCCCAGCAGCAGGATCACCCCGCCGATTTCCACGGCATACGGAAAGTGCGTGTACATGGCCACGCCCAGCGCCCGCGTGTTGTCGAAGCCGGGGGCCGGCACCGGCGCGTCCCCCACATGACCCCAGGCGCGCACCACCACGAAGGCCATCTCGGCCACCATGATCCCGCCAATGGTCAGCCCCAGCGGCAGGTAGACCCGCATGCCCTCTTTCAGGTTTTCCAGGCGCATGTCCAGCATCATCACCACGAACAGGAACAACACCAGCACCGCGCCCACATAGACGATGACCAGCACCAGCGCGAGAAATTCGGCCTGGATCAGCATCCACATCATGGAAGCCGTGAAAAACGTCAGGATCAGGTGCAGCACCCCCGTCACGGGACTGGTGGCCGTGATGACGCGAAACGCCGCCACCACCAGCACGATGGACAGCAGGTAGAACAGAACGATATCGAAACTCATGGTTGGTGTCCTGGCATCAACGGTAAGGCGCATCGGCGGCGCGGCGGGCGGCAATTTCCGGCTCGTACCGGTCGCCCACGGCCAGCAGCATGTCCTTGGTGTAGTACAGGTCGCCGCGCTTTTCACCGTGATAGTCGGCCAGATGCGTCTCGACGATCGAGTCGGTGGGACAGGCTTCCTCGCAGAACCCGCAGAAAATGCACTTCGCCAGATCGATGTCGTAGCGCGTGGTGCGGCGTGTGCCATCCTCGCGCTGTTCGGATTCGATCGTGATGGCCAGCGCCGGGCAGACGGCTTCGCACAGCTTGCAGGCAATGCAGCGCTCCTCGCCGTTGTCGTAGCGACGCAGCGCATGCAGTCCGCGGAACCGCGGGGACGAGGGCGTCTTTTCCACCGGATACCGGATGGTGATCTTGCGCTTGAAGAAATATTTGCCCGTCAGGCGCATGCCCTCGAACATTTCCTTCAGCATCAGGCTGCCGAAGAAATCCTTGATCGCTTCCATGTCGCTCTCCTTACTGCCAGATATTCCAGGGCGTCCGCATCCAGATGGCCACCACGACCAGCCAGATCCCCGTCAGCGGGATGAAGACCTTCCAGCCCAGGCGCATGATCTGGTCATAGCGGTAGCGCGGGAAGGTGGCGCGGAACCAGATGAACAGGGACACCACGACGAACGTCTTGATGCCCAGCCAGATCCAGCCCGGAATCCAGGTCAATGGCGCAATGTCGATCGGGGACGTCCAGCCCCCCAGGAACATGACCGAAGCCATGGCCGAGAGCAGAATCATGTTCGCGTACTCGGCCAGGAAAAACAGCGCGAAACCCATGCCGGAATACTCGACCATGTGGCCGGCCACGATTTCCGACTCCCCTTCGACCACGTCGAACGGCAGCCGGTTGGTTTCCGCCACCGACGACACCACGTAGATGATGAACAGCGGCAACAGCGGCAGCCAGTTCCACGACAGGAACGTCAGGCCATGGCCCGCAAAGAAACCTTTGGTCTGGCCCACCACGATGGTGGACAGATTCAGCGACCCGGACACCAGCAGCACCGTTACCAGCACGAAACCGATGGCCAATTCATAGGACACCATCTGCGCGGAAGCGCGCAACGCGCCCAGGAGCGCGTACTTCGAATTCGACGCCCAGCCCGCCACGATGACGCCATAGACGCCGATCGAGGTGATCGCCATGAAAAACAGCAGACCCGCATTGATATTGGCCAGCACCGTTTCGGGACCGAACGGAATGACGGCCCAAGCCGCCAGCGCCGGCATCAGCGTGACGATGGGCGCCACGATATACAGCACGTTGTTGGCCTTGGCCGGAACGATCAGTTCCTTGAACAGCAGCTTGAAGACGTCGGCAAACGGCTGCAGCAGCCCACGATAGCCCACGCGGTTGGGCCCCAGGCGCACGTGCATGAAGCCGATCATCTTGCGTTCCCAGTACGTGAGGTAAGCCACGCACAGAATGATGGGAATGGCGATGACCAGGATCTTCACCAATGTCCAGACCACCAGCCACGGCGTCGGGCCGATCAGACCGGCACCGTAGGCGTTCAAAGTGTTCAACCAATCCATCAGCGACGCTCCACCTTGATTGCGCCCGAGCCCATGGCCAGAGCGGCTGTCTGTTCAAAACCGCCGGCAATGCGCACGGCGCCATCGGCCACAGCCTCGTCCAGCGCGGCTTCCAGATCCGCCGAGCCCTGGGCCGAGCTGACCCGCACCGCATCACCCGCCGACAAGCCCAGTGCCTGCAGCGTGCTGCCGTTCATGGCCGCGCGCGGCGGTGCCGAAGCCACGTGCTCCTGAAGCGGCTGCGAGCGGCGCACCAGCGCGTCCGTGCGGTAGATGGGGAGTTCGGCGACACGTTCCACGCCGGCGCCCGCGGCCACCGTTGCCGGGGCGCGGTTGATGTCATTGGACAGGCGATCCTCCAGCCCCCCCACCATCACCGTGTCGCGGACCGATTCGGAGGTCTCGTCGTCGAAGCCCTGCAGCCCCAGCAGATTACCCAGCACCCGCAGCACTTTCCAGGCCGGTCGTGTATCGCCTACCGGGGCGGCCACGCCCTTGAAGCTCTGGGCGCGGCCCTCGGCATTCACGAACGTACCGGACGTCTCCGTGAACGGAGCGATCGGCAACATCACATCGGCCCAGTCCTGAGCGGCGGATTTGAAAGGCGTCAATGCGACCGCCATGGCCGAGCCCTTCAGGGTGTTGACTGCCTGCTCGCCCAACTCGCTGTCCAGCAAGGGTTCGGCATGCAGCACGAGATAAGCCTTCAACGGCTCGCCCGAGAGCATCCGGCGCGCATCGCGCCCGCCCTGATTGGGGACGGCACCCGCCAGATAGCCGCCCACCGTATTGCCGCCCGAGGTCAGGAAACCGAACCGGCCGCCCGCCAATTGGGCGATCGCCTGGGCGTTGGCCGCGAGCTGCGCCACCTGGTCATCGCTGGCAGCCAGATTGCCCATGAACACTGCCACGCGTTCGCCCGACGCCAGGCTGGCCGCAATGGCCCGTGCGGAGTCGCCGGGTTGCACACCCGCCAGGCCTTCCGGCACCGGCTGGGATTTGAGTCCGGCCAGCGCCACCGCGATCTGCGCCAGCGCCTCGGCCATCGCCGACGGTTTGACCGTCATGCGGCCGGTCACCGGTACCAGCGGATCCACCGCCACGCTGTCAACCAGCGACAGCTGCATGCCGCGCTTGGCCGCCTGGCGCAGGCGTTGCGCCATGAGCGGGTGATCCTTGCGCAGGAAGGATCCCACGACCAGCGCGCGATCCAGTGTGTTCAAGTCGGCGATGGGCATGCCCAGCCACGGAGCGCCCGTGCGCACCGCATCCAGCGCCGCGCCGTCACCGCGCAGGCGAAAGTCGACGTTGTCCGATCCCAGGGCGCGCGCCAGGCGCGACAGCAACGCCATC
Organism: Castellaniella sp. UC4447_H14; assembly: GCF_052978285.1. Classification (NCBI taxonomy): domain Bacteria; kingdom Pseudomonadati; phylum Pseudomonadota; class Betaproteobacteria; order Burkholderiales; family Alcaligenaceae; genus Castellaniella; species Castellaniella sp. UC4447_H14. Next base: position 1,583,929 of record NZ_CM129666.1, read on the forward strand.
TCTTCGAGCGTGGCCGTCTCGGCGGCCAGGAATCCCATCTGGGCACCGGCCCCGTCTTCGCGCACCTGGTTGAGCCCCGTCACCACGGACTGCAGCGCATCGGTCCAGGAGGCCTCGTGCCATTCGCCGTCGCAGCCGCGCACCATGGGATGCCGCAGTCGATCATCGGTGTACAGGCCGCAATAGGCGAAGCGGTCACGGTCGCTGATCCAGCATTCGTTGACCGGCTCGTTTTCGAACGGCACCACGCGCACCACGCGATCCATCTTGGACTGCACGACCAGATTGGCGCCCACGCTATCGTGGGGGCTGACGGAACGGCGGCGCGCCAGTTCCCACGTACGTGCCTTCATGGTGAAAGGCTTGGACAACAGCGCGCCAACCGGACAGACGTCGATCATGTTGCCCGACAGCTCGGATTCCACGGCCTCGCCCACGAAGGTGGTGATCTCGGAGAATTCGCCCCGGTTCAGCATCCCAATTTCCATGATGCCGCCGATTTCCTCGCCTACCCGGATGCATCGCGTGCAGTGGATGCAACGCTGCATCCATTCAGCCGAAATCAGCGGCCCCATGGGCTTGTGGAACACGACCCGCTTGGGCTCGTGATAGCGCGATGCCGACTCGCCATAGCCCACGGCCAGATCCTGAAGCTGGCATTCGCCTCCCTGATCGCATACCGGGCAATCCAGCGGGTGGTTGATGAGCAGGAACTCCATCACGGCGCGCTGTGCGGCGACTGCCTTTTCGGACTTGGTGTACACCACCATGCCGTTGGTCACCGGCGTCGCACAGGCGGGCATTTCCTTGCGCTGCTTCTCGATTTCGACCAGGCACATGCGGCAGTTGGCCGCGATGCTGAGTTTTTTGTGATAACAGAAGTGCGGGATGTAAATACCGGCTCGGTGCGCAGCCTGGATGACCATGCTGCCTTCTTCGGCTTCGACCTTCAAACCGTCGATGGTGAGTTCTACCATGGTGTGAAACCTACAGATATTTGGAGACCACGCAATCCTTGTGGTCAACGTGGTAGACGAATTCGTCGCGGAAGTGCTTGATGAAGCTGCGCACAGGCATGGCGGCGGCATCGGCCAGGGCGCAAATCGTGCGGCCCATCATGTTGCTGGCAGCCGAATCCAGGGTAGCGATGTCTTCCATCGTGCCCCGGCCATGCTCCATGCGGTTCATCATGCGATACAGCCAGCCCGTGCCCTCGCGGCACGGCGTGCACTGGCCGCAGGATTCCTCGAAGTAGAAGTACGACAGCCGCATGAGCGACTTCACCATGCAACGAGTGTCGTCCAGCACGATCACCGCGCCGGACCCCAGCATGGACCCGGCCTTGGCGATCGAGTCATAGTCCATGTTGGTCTGCATCATGATGTCGGCCGGCAGCACGGGCGACGAGGACCCGCCCGGAATCACAGCCTTGAGCGCGCGGCCGCCCTTCACGCCGCCCGCCAGCTCCAGCAGCTTCGGGAACGGCGTGCCCAGCGGGATTTCGTAATTGCCGGGGCGCTCCACATCGCCGGAGATGGAGAAGATCTTCGTGCCGCCGGCCTTTTCGATCCCCAGCTCCAGATAGGCCTGCGCCCCGAGCTTGAAGACGAACGGCACGGCCGCGAAGGTTTCCGTGTTGTTGATCGTGGTCGGCTTGCCGTACAGTCCGTAGCTTGCCGGAAACGGCGGCTTGAAACGCGGCTGACCCTTTTTGCCCTCGAGCGATTCCAGCAGTGCCGTTTCCTCGCCGCAGATATAGGCGCCGTAGCCGTGGTGGGCATGCAGCTCGTAGCTGAACCCCGACCCCAGGATGTTCTCGCCCAGAAAGCCGGCCGCACGGGCCTGCTCCAGGGCTTCTTCAAAGCGCTCGTAGATCTGGAAGATCTCGCCGTGGATGTAGTTGTAGCCGACCGACGCGCCCATGGCATAGCCGCCGATGATCATGCCTTCGATCACCGAATGCGGGTTGAAGCGCAGGATGTCCCGGTCCTTGAACGTACCCGGCTCGCCCTCGTCCGAATTGCAGACCACGTATTTCTGGCCCGGGAAGTTCCGCGGCATGAAGGACCACTTCAGGCCGGTGGGAAAGCCTGCGCCACCACGCCCGCGCAGGCTGGAGGCCTTGAGCTCGGCGATCACGTCGTCCGGCGTGATACCGGTTGTCAGGATCTTCTTCAGCGACTCGTAGCCGCCGCGCGCCATGTAATCCTGGATGCCCCAGTTATGACCATCCAGCCCCGCGAGGATCTGCGGGCTGATGTGACGGCCATGGAAAATCATGCTGAGCGAGGGATCGCCGCCCAGATCCGGCGACAGCGCGTCGGTCGAGAATTTCCGCAATACGTCCAACCCGCTCATGCCGACTCCTGCTGTTTCAGTTCAGCGATCAACGCATCGATCCTTTCGGGCTGCATGCGGCAGCACATGTGCTTGCCATTGGCGATCACCACCGGCGCGTCGCCGCAGGCGCCCATGCACTCGCCTTCGATCACCGTAAACAGGCCGTCCGCCGTGGTTTCGTGGAAATCCACGCCCAGCTTTTCCTTCAGGTATTCGGCAGCCTTCGCGCTACCCTGCAGCGCACAGGGCAGATTGGTGCAGATGGTGAGCGTGTACTTGCCCACCTTCTGGGTGTTGTACATGTTGTAGAAGGTCGCGCATTCCTGCACGGCGATGGGCGGCATGCCCAGATACGCCGCCACGTCGCGGATGACCTCGGGCGAGATCCACCCCTTTTCGTCCTGAGCCACCGTCAGTGCCGCCATCACGGCGGACCGCTTCTGTTCCGGTGGATACTTCGAGATTGCCCGGTCGATTTCCCGGTACGCTTCTTCAGAAAGCAACATATGCCTATTCCTGTGAATCGGCCGGCTAGCGGTCGATCTCGCCAAACACGATGTCCTGGGTGCCAATGATGGTCACCACGTCGGAAATCATGTGACCCCTGGACATTTCTTCGAGGGACTGCAGGTGCGCAAAGCCCGGCGCCCGGATCTTCAGACGGTAGGGTTTGTTCGCCCCGTCGGAAATCAGGTAGATGCCGAACTCGCCCTTGGGGTGCTCGATGGCGGCGTAGGCCTCGCCTTCGGGAACGTGCATGCCCTCGGAGAACAGCTTGAAGTGGTGGATCAGATCTTCCATCCCTTCCTTCATGCTGGCCCGCCGGGGCGGCGCGACCTTGTGGTTGTCCGTGATCACCGGCCCCGGATTGTTGCGCAGCCATTCCACACACTGGCGAATGATGCGGTTGGACTCCCGCATCTCGGCGATGCGGCACAGATAGCGGTCGTAGCAATCGCCGTTCACCCCCACGGGGATCTCGAAATCCATGCGGTCGTAAACCTCGTAGGGCTGCTTGCGGCGCAGATCCCACTCGATTCCCGAACCGCGCAGCATGGGTCCGGTGAAACCCAGCGCCAACGCGCGTTCCGGGGACACCACGCCGATGTCCACGAGCCGCTGCTTCCAGATGCGGTTGTCGGTCAGCAGCGTCTCGTATTCGTCCACGCAGTTCGGGAAGCGGTCGGTGAAGTCCTCGATGAAATCCAGCAGCGAGCCCTGGCGCGCCTCGTTCATGACGCGCATTTCCTTGTCCGAACGGTATTTGGACGGCTTGTACTGCGGCATGGAATCCGGCAGATCGCGGTAGACCCCGCCAGGGCGATAGTACGCCGCGTGCATGCGCGCCCCCGAAACGGCCTCGTAGCAGTCCATCAGGTCTTCCCGCTCGCGGAAAGCGTACAGGAAAACCGCCATGGCGCCCACGTCCAGGGCGTGCGACCCCAGCGACATCAGGTGGTTCAGGATCCGGGTGATCTCGTCGAACATCACGCGGATGTACTGGGCGCGGATGGGGACCTGGATCCCCATCAGCCGCTCGATCGCCATGCAATAGGCGTGTTCGTTGCACATCATGGACACGTAGTCCAATCGATCCATGTACGGCAGCGTCTGCAGGAAAGTCCGGGTTTCCGCGAGCTTTTCGGTGGCGCGGTGCAACAGCCCGATGTGCGGATCGGCGCGTTGGACGACTTCGCCGTCCAGCTCGAGGACCAGGCGCAGCACCCCGTGTGCGGCCGGATGCTGCGGGCCGAAGTTGAGGTTGTAGTTCTGGATCTCTGCCATGTCAGTACCGCTCTATTCCGTAGTGATCGTCGCGCACCACGCGCGGAACGATCTCGCGTGGCTCGATGGTGACGGGTTGGTAAATGACGCGTTTCTGCTCGGCGTCGTAGCGCATTTCCACATGGCCGGAGATCGGGAAGTCCTTTCGGAACGGATGGCCGATGAACCCGTAGTCGGTCAGGATGCGGCGCAGGTCGGGGTGGCCCTCGAAGACCACGCCGAACAGATCGAAGGCTTCGCGCTCATACCAGTTCACCGATGGCCAGACGTCGACCAGCGACCCGATCATGGGGAACTCTTCGTGGTCGGTGAAAGCACGCACGCGCAGGCGCCAGTTGTGCGTGACCGACAACAAGTGGACGACGACCGCGAAGCGCTTGGCATGCACCGCGGGGTCGGGAATATAGGTCGGCGCCTTCCAGCCGGAGTAGTCCACCGCGCACAGGTCCACGTTCTGCTCGAATCGCAGATCCGCGTGGTCGCGCAGCGTGCGACAGGTTTCCAGCCAGGCGCTGGCGGGTACCTGCAGGGTCAGCTCGCCCAGCGACTCGGTCAGGTCGGCCGATTCGCCCAGCACCGAGCGCAGGTTGTCATGTAGAGTCTGTAGCCGTGTCATGGAAGCATCGATTCAGAAGTCCGCCGGCCTAGCCGCGGGGGATGGTGTTGTTCAGGCGGATCTTGTTCTGCATCTGCAGCAAGCCGTAGACCAGCGCCTCGGCGGTCGGCGGGCAGCCCGGCACGTAGACATCCACCGGCACGATACGGTCGCAGCCGCGCACCACCGAATATGAATAGTGGTAGTAGCCGCCGCCGTTGGCGCACGACCCCATGGACACCACCCAACGCGGTTCCGGCATCTGGTCATAGACCTTGCGCAGCGCCGGGGCCATCTTGTTGCACAGCGTGCCGGCCACGATCATCAGGTCGGACTGGCGCGGGCTGGGACGAAAGATGATGCCGAACTGATCCAGGTCATAGCGCGCGGCGCCGGCATGCATCATTTCCACCGCACAGCAGGCCAGACCAAACGTCATGGGCCACATGGACCCCGTACGCGCCCAGTTCAGGAACTTGTCCGCACTGGTGGTCATAAAGCCTTTTTCCATCACACCTTCTGCCATGATCAAACCCCCAGATTATTCCCAGTCCAGCGCGCCCCGGCGCCATTCGTAGATGAAGCCCACGGTCAGCACCGCCAGAAAGACCGCCACGGCCCAGAACCCCACCATACCCAGCGTGCCACTGGCGATGGCCCATGGGAAGAGGAAGGCAATTTCCAGATCGAACATGATGAACAGAATGGCCACCAGGTAATAGCGCACGTCGAATTTCATGCGCGAGTCGTCGAAGGACTCGAATCCGCATTCGTAGGCGGACAGCTTCTCGCTGTCAGGGGCGTTCGGGCTGAGCAGCCGCCCCCCCGCGATGAGCGCTCCCCCGATGAGCACTGCGACGACGATAAAGAGCAGCACGGGAAAGTACTGTTGCAGGTTCATGGGAAGCCCCGTTGCGAATGTCAAAACTATGGGATTGTAGCATTTCGACAGACCCGGTCGGGGCACAGGCCATGTGGCTGGCACATGTTCGGGGCATCCGTGCGTCGGTCGCCGAACCGCAGCACAGAACGGCTTTCAAAGGCCTGAAGATGCCCGCATGATCGCCATTCCGCAAGAGGCGGAGATGGCCAGACCACGATCCTATGTCCGCACTCTGTCAAGGGGGGATAAAAATGCTAAAACCACCCCGAAGGGTGGTTTTAGCAATCGGGGATTCGCATCCCCGGTGTTCGTGACGGCCCGACGAATCGGGCCGCATCGCCAGCGTGGACACGCCACGCGCAGCGATCAGAACTTGTGGTTGATGCCGACGCCGGCTTCCGTACCACGCAGGTCCTTCACGTAACCCACGTTCTGCATGTACGAACCGTAGACGTACAGCTTGGTGCGCTTCGACAGGAAGTACTGGTATTGCAGCTGGTAGGCATTGATGTTGCCAGCCGCGTCGCCCCACTTGTCGGCGTCGTTCAGGTTCGAGTGCGAACCGTTGTAGAAGGCATACAGCTTGCCCGGGCCAACCGGTGCGCTCAGACCCACAGCCCAGTTGTTGGACTTGAAGTCTTGATAGCCAGCGCCCAGACCATAGGACGTCAGACCAGCACCAGCACCCGCGGGGATGGGCAGGCCGGAAGTACCGTCGTAGCCGTTGGCGTCGCCGTTCCAGCCGATCTTGCCGTTGCGGTCCTGACCGAACATCAGGGACAGCTTGACGACTTCGAAGTCGTAAGCGCCGTTGACGTTCCAGGAGCTCATGGCGTCAACGTTGCTGCCGGCGGGGTTCTGACCGTAAACGCTTTGACGGTCATAAGCGGCGCCAATGCCCAGCGGGCCATTGGTGTAGGACAGGCCAGCCGACGCGCGCGCGCCACGATCGCCCAGATCCGCATCGCCGTTACGGACGACGGTCGTGCTGTTCGAACCGGCGGTGCTGCCGGTACCGTACAGCAAGACGGCCTTGAAACCGCTGAAGGACGGGGTGGTGTACTTGAACGAGTTGTTGACGCGGGTACCCGAGGACAGACCGACGGCACCGAAGACCTTATCGAAGTCGCCCAGGCCGTTGCCTTCTTCACCCGTGAAGGTGTCGACGCCGGCGGAGTATTGGCGGCCCAGGGTCAGCGAGCCCCAGTTGTCGCTGGACAGGCCCACGAAGGCCTGGCGGTTGAACATGTTGCCACCGTCCAGGGAACCGGTACCGATCTGGAAGCCGTTTTCCAATTGGAAGATGGCGCGCAGGCCGTTGCCGAGATCCTCGGCACCCTTCAGACCCCAGCGGTTGCCGTTGACGAAACCGCTACGCAGGCCGGAGGAACGGGCACGGAAGTCGAGATTGCTGTGACTGTCTTTGAAATTCTGGTAGCCGTAGCCGGTATCCAGGATACCGTACAGCGTCACGGACGTTTCTGCTTGAGCAACGCCGGCGGTGGCGAAACCGGCCAGCAGAGCAGCAGCGAGCAGAGTCTTTTTCATGTAAGAAATCTCCGTAGATTTATGTGAATCAGAGCAGGCCAACAACATCCTTTGCTGCTGCTCTTCCAACTCCGCGAAGGGAAGTTGTAGGTATTGCATCAAAAAATCGGACCGGACGCCATGGCGGCTTGGGGAAAGGGCCCAGTTTGTCCGCAATGCGTTGCAAAGCCACAACACGCTGCAGGCTCCCCGCCGCCGGCTTCAGGACTTACCCTAGGCAAGGATCGGGCCACCGGACGGCACCGATTCTACGCGGCTTTATGCCTATACTACCAAGAGTTTCAGGACCCCTTCGTCCGCACACTGAAGAACGCGGGCTGGAAGCGGTCCTTTTCACCCTCCGTCCGCTGAACATCGCCGCCCATGTGCCCCTTTCTCACACCGCTTTCCAGAATTACCTGTATCGAGGACCTGCGCCAGGTGGCGCGCTGGCGCGTGCCGCGCATGTTCTACGACTATGCCGACTCGGGCTCATGGACGGAATCCACCTACCGGGCCAACGAAGCCGATCTGCAACGGCTGAAATTCCGCCAGCGGGTGGCGGTGGACATCTCGCAGCGCAGCGTGCGCGCACAGATGCTCGGGCGCGACGTGGCCATGCCGGTGGCCCTGGCGCCCACGGGGCTGACGGGCATGCAGCACGCCGACGGGGAAATCCTCGCGGCCCGGGCGGCCGAACGCTTTGGTGTGCCCTTCACGCTATCGACCATGAGCATCTGCTCGATCGAGGACGTGGCGGCACATACGACGCAGCCCTTCTGGTTTCAGCTCTATGTGATGCGCGACCGGGATTTCATCGGGCGGCTGATCGATCGCGCCCGCGCGGCCCGCTGCTCGGCGCTGATGGTGACGCTGGACCTGCAGGTCATGGGCCAGCGCCACAAGGACATCCGGAACGGCCTGTCCACGCCGCCGCGGCCCACCCTGCTGAACCTGCTGAACCTGGCGACCAAGCCCGAATGGTGCCTGCAAATGCTGCGCACACAGCGGCGCAGCTTCGGCAATATCGTCGGGCACGCGCGCGGGGTCTCGGACATGAGTTCGCTCGCCGCCTGGACGGCGGAACAATTCGATCCGACGCTGAGCTGGAGCGATCTGGCATGGATCAAGGAACGCTGGGGCGGCAAGATCATCGTCAAAGGCATCCTGGATGCCCAGGACGCCCGCCTGGCAGTAGACGCGGGAGCGGACGCGCTGATCGTCTCGAACCACGGCGGCCGTCAACTGGACGGTGCGCCTTCGTCGATTGCGGCATTGCCGGCGATCGCGGAGGCAGTGGGCGACCGGATCGAAGTCTGGATGGACGGCGGCATTCGCAGCGGCCAGGACGTGCTGCGCGCGGTGGCGTTGGGGGCACGCGGTACGCTGATCGGCCGCGCATTCCTGTACGGACTCGGAGCCTATGGCGAGGCCGGCGTCGCTCGATGCCTCGAACTGATCGCCAAGGAACTGGACATCACCATGGCCTTCTGCGGCCGCACGGATATCGGCGACGTGGACGAGAGCGTGCTGGTGAATGCTTAACCGGAACAGCCCCCGTCCGCCGCGCGCCGTTTTGGCCGCGCTCCGCCCATGCTGAACACGCTTTGGCTCGGGTTTTTCCTGGTGGCGGCCGTTGCGGCGCTGTTCCAGTGGTGGGTACTGGGCGATCCGGACGTCTTCGCCCGGCTGATCGCCAGCCTGTTCGACATGGCCGATCTGTCGGTCAAGATCATGCTGCTGCTGTTCGGCACGCTGACGCTCTGGATGGGCATTTTGCGCATCGCGGAGTCGGCGGGCCTGGTGAGCGCGCTGGCGCGACTGCTGGGGCCGCTTTTCCGGCGGTTGATGCCGGGAGTCCCGGCAGGGCATCCGGCACTGGGTCTGATCACGCTGAATTTTGCGGCCAACGCACTGGGCCTGGACAACGCGGCCACGCCCATCGGGCTGCGCGCCATGCGCGAGCTGCAGACACTGAATCCCGACCCGAACACAGCCACCAACGCGCAGATCCTGTTCCTGGTACTGAATTCGTCGTCCCTCACCCTGCTGCCCGTGACGATCTTCATGTACCGGGCACAACAAGGAGCCGCCGACCCCACACTGGTCTTCCTGCCCATTTTGCTGGCCACCTCGGCCTCCACCCTGGTCGGGCTGCTCTCGGTGGCCTTCATGCAGCGCCTCAGGTTGCATGATCCCGTCGTCATGGCCTGGCTGGGCGGCGGCGCGCTGCTGCTGGGCGGATTCATGGCGCTGCTCGCCTCGATGGGCGCCACCGCCGTGGCGGCGCTGTCCTCGCTACTGGGCAATCTGGTGCTGTTTGCCATCATCGTGGCGTTTCTGATCGCCGGGGCCCTGCGGCGTGTCCCCGTCTATGAAAGCTTCATCGAGGGCGCCAAGGACGGCTTCGAGGTCTGCAAGGGCCTGCTGCCGTACCTGGTGGCGATGCTCTGCGCGGTGGGGGTGCTACGCGCCTCGGGTGCGCTGGACGTCCTGCTGGACGGCGTTCGCTGGGGCGTGCATGCCATGGGGCTCGATCCGCGTTTCGTCGATGCGCTGCCCACCGCGCTGGTGAAACCGTTTTCCGGCAGCGCCGCGCGCGCCCTGATGATAGAGACCATGCAGCACTACGGTGCGGACAGCTTCCCCGCGCTGCTGGCCGCCACCGTGCAGGGCAGTACGGAAACCACGTTCTACGTGCTGGCCGTCTATTTCGGGGCCGTGGGTGTGCAGCGCGTGCGCCACACCGTGGGCTGTGCCCTGCTGGCTGATCTGGCCGGAGTCCTGGCCTCGATTGGCGTGTGTTATTGGTTCTTTGGCTGACCGACCGCGCGTAGTAACATAAGCATATGCCACTCCAAACCTCTTGACGCTGCGGAATTCGCGAACATCGAGGGGGCGCGGGTCAACCCCGGGAGGCCTAGCATCATGACACGAACACTGGTATTTCTCCTATCCTGCCTGATGCTGACAGGCTGCGCCGACATTGCCCAGACACCGCCCGACACGCCGCTCGCCCGGATCGAAACTCAGTTCGGTGCGCCGACCCTCCAATGCACTGACCGGAACGGCCGGCAACGGGTCATCTGGTCCCAGCAGCCGGTCGGGCAATACGCCTGGGGCGGCAACCTCGACACCCAGGGGCGCGTGCAGGCCGTCGTACCGATTCTCACTGACGAGCATTTCGAGGTCCTGCGCCAGGGCACCTGGACACCCGAGCAGGTCCGCTGCGAATTCGGGCCGCCCGCCATCATCGACACCGTGGGGCTGCCCAGCGTGCGGCAACTCGTGTGGAGCTACCGCTACCGGCAGGATCACGTCTGGAACTCGCTGATGTACGTGTACTTCGGCCACGATGGCAGCCACGTCACGCACTTCAATCCCGGGCCCGATCCCATGTACGAACATGACCGGATGTTCGGCGAGTTCTGATTCCTCTACACTACACCGGCGGCCCACGACGCCGCTCCCCTGACCCACAAGCGCACAGCCCATGCCGGAGCCCCGACCGCTACCCCCGCGAAGCGACAATCCGGATCCCGACCCCGGTGAGGCGGATCCGACTGCAGCCGGGGCCGAGAGCCTGCTCCAGGACCGGATCCGCGAGCAAAAGACCCTGCTGGACACCATTCTCGACAACATCGACGCTCACGTCTACATCAAGGACGCCAAGGGCCGGATGCGCTACGTCAACCGGCGCGTCGCCGAGACCTTCGGCCGGACGGTGGAGTCCATCATCGGCAAGCTGGACATTGACGTCATGCCGCTGAGGGCCGTCGAAACGCACCGGATACTGGACCGGCAGGTCTTCGAATCCCGCCAACGGCAGGTCGGCGAAGAGTCGTTCGTCGGGTCGGACGGCAGGATGCGCCACTATTGGGTGGTCAAGGTTCCCTGGCAATGCGCGGACGGAACACCCGCGCTGATCGGCGTGAACACTGACATCACCGAACTATGCAACCTCCGCGAGCGCCTGCGCCGGGAAGCCCGCACCGACAGCCTGACGGGCGTCGCCAATCGGCGGTCGTTCCTCGAGCGCGCGGAATACGAATTCGCACATTCCCGCCGCTACGATATGGCATTGACCATCATCGCGATCGACCTGGATCACTTCAAGGCTGTCAACGACCGCCACGGCCATCCGGTCGGCGATGCGGTCCTGCAGGATCTTGCCGCATGCGGTCGCCGGGCGCTCCGCGACGACGATCTGCTGGCCCGGACGGGCGGCGAAGAATTCTCCGTGCTCCTGCCCGGCACCGATATCGATATGGGCGCGGAGATCGCGGAACGCATCCGGAAATGGATGGCGGAGCGTGTCGTCAGCATCCAGCATCCCGAGCTCCGGGTCACGGCGAGCCTGGGCGTTGCCACGCTGCGGCCCGACGACCAGAATTTCGAGACGCTTTTCTCACGCGCCGACCGGGCGCTCTACAGGGCCAAGCGAAGCCGCAACCGGGTCAAACTGCTGCGCTGACGGGCCGCTGCGCCGACGGGTGCGGCGAAGGGCTGCTGCGCCGACGGACACCGTTGTGTCGTTCATTGTCCGTAGGGGCGGGCGCGGACGCGCAAGCCCGCTCATCGCCCCCGCAGTTCGTCAATCAGGCGGCGGTCGCGCTTGGTGGGCCGGCCGGTACCGTAGTCCAGCGCCGGTTCCGGCGCGAGGCGCCGCTGTTCGGCCAATTGCTCGCGCGCCGCAATGCTGGACAGCGTTTCGTGAAAAAGCAACGCCGCTTGCGGCGCCGGCCCGCGCATGGCACTCAAGCCCAGGACTTCGACCTCCGCGTCGTAATTCGGCTTGCGTATCCGGACACGGTCGCCCAAGGCGACTTCGCGCGCGGGCTTGGCCACGATCTGATCATTGACCTTGACTCGGCCGGCGACGATAGCCTGTGCCGCGAGGCTGCGCGTCTTGTAAAAGCGTGCCGCCCACAGCCATTTGTCGAGCCTGAGTTTATCCATGCGGAGCCTTCCGGTGATGTATTGGATTCAACCATAGGCGATACGCACGCGGCATGCAATCACGAGAGCTTTTGTGCCTCTGCCGCGAGTGTTGCCGCCGCCCTGAAAGCGGGCGCCACCATGCGATTGGTGTGATTCAGCCGTAACAACATATACAAAGCAAAGCTCGCTACCTGCTCCTGCAGGCCCCACACTGAGCAGACCGAAGCAAGATACTCTTCCCCGGCGCCGCCACTCGGCGAGTCGCTGAACCAGTCTCCGGCACAATCGCATGCGTCACGCATGCTGCCCGTTGCGCACCAGCCTCTTCGAAGCTGGAACGTCCGGCAACGGGCAACCACTGGCCTGAAATAAACGACAAACTGAGCCAGACATTTGGAGCCCCTTATGACTTCATATCGATTAGTCGCCAGCCTCCCTGGCCCCAAGCTGCAAGCAGTGAACATGGACTGGCCGCCCCCCCTCCCTCTCCGCTCGACGAGATCGAACGTCTCAAGAGGCGCGTCAAGGACCGGGCCCGTTTCCTGAAATTGATGAAGGAAAGATTCCCGCGGTTGCCCTATTGAGCCTGCAGCCCGGTCCGGCACTGGCCGCTACGTCAACATCGTGGCTGGAGCCCATCGCGCGCATGGGGCGCTTCTCACAATCCAATGGGATTACCGAGGGCTTTCACACTAAAATGGAAATGCTCTCGCGCAGGGCGTACGGCTTCAGGAACTTTGAGAATTACCGCTTGAGAGTCTTGGCTCAATGCGGCTGGAACGGTGTCATCAACCGTGTCTGATGAATGCCCATCCCCCGTTAATGGGGTAGAGCCGGGTAGAGCCCATGGTGCTGGTCATTCTTGATCGGTGTTACTGGCGGAGACAGAGGGATTCGAACCCTCGATGCGGGTATAAGCCGCATGCTCCCTTAGCAGGGGAGTACCTTCAACCACTCGGCCATGTCTCCAGCAAGACGGGCATTCTAGCATAGAAATTTTGCCCGAAAGCCGGGCCCGCACTCCCCCGAAACCCGCGTTCCGCCTTGCTGAACGCAGGCGCCGGCGGGTTCGGCGGGCCCCGAAACGCGATCAGGCCTCGGGAACGGCGGTGACCTGGTCGAGTTCGAAGGCCTTGTGCAGGGCCCGCACCGCCAGCTCCATGTATTTGTCGTGGATCAGCACTGAAGTCTTGATCTCGGACGTGCTGATCATCAGGATATTGATGCCTTCCTCGGCCAGGGTGCGGAACATCAGGCTGGCGACGCCCACGTGGCTGCGCATGCCGATCCCGACGATAGAAACCTTCGCGACTTTGTCGTCGGAGACCACCTCGCCCGCGCCCACGGTGGGACCGATCTGGTGCTTGAGCAGCTCCAGCGTGCGGACAAAGTCGTTGCGGTTGACCGTGAAGGAGAAGTCCGTCATGCCCTGCTGCGAGATATTTTGCAGGATCATGTCCACGTCGATGTTGGCGGCCGCTACCGGCCCCAGGATCGAATAGGCCACGCCCGGGGTGTCGGGTACGTTGCGCAGAGTGACTTTGGCTTCGTCGCGGCTGAAGGCGATGCCGGAGACAACGGCGGTTTCCATTTTCTGGTCTTCCTCGAAAGTAATCAGGGTGCCGGAATGCATTTCCACGTCCACCGGGATCATCGGATCGGTCAATGACGACAGCACACGCAGGGGCACCTGGTATTTGCCGGCGAATTCCACCGAACGGATCTGCAGGACCTTGGAGCCGAGGGACGCCATCTCCAGCATTTCCTCGAACGAAATCACGTTCATGCGGCGCGCTTCCGGGACCACGCGCGGGTCGGTGGTGTAGACGCCGTCCACGTCCGTGAAGATCAGGCACTCATCGGCTTTCATGGCGGCGGCGACGGCGACAGCCGACGTATCCGAGCCGCCACGGCCCAGCGTCGTGATGTGGCCATCGGCGTCCACGCCCTGGAATCCCGTCACGATGACCACACGCCCTGACTCCAGATCGGGACGGATGCGGCTGTCATCGATGGACTGGATGCGGGCCTTGGTGTAGGCGCTGTCGGTCAGGACCGGCACCTGCCAGCCCGTATAGCTGCGTGCGGACACGCCCTGACGCATCAGGGCAATGGCGAGCAACGCGCTGCTGGCCTGCTCGCCCGTCGCGGCCAGCATGTCCAGTTCGCGCGGATCCGGTTGGGGAGACAGTTCGCGGGCCAGCCCCAGCAGGCGGTTGGTCTCGCCCGACATGGCCGACGGCACAACCACGACCTGATGGCCGGCGGCATGCCATTTGGCCACCCGCCGGGCCACGTTCTGGATACGTTCGATGGACCCCATGGAGGTGCCACCGTATTTCTGGACGATCAGCATGATGAATCAGGGTTGAGGAAAACGGCCGGCCAGACAGTTGCGCCAGCGCCAAAACTGCTTATTTTACCTGCGATTTCCGGGACGGCAGCTGGACGGACCTCATCGGGCGAGTCCATCACGCATCCACAATCCGCACGCGTCCGCGCTGGACCACGATCCAGACATCGCCATGCCGCAACCGCACGTTGCGGTCGTGGCCCAGTGCGTGGACGCCCCGCAACTGGCGCAACCAGGACTGCAGGCGGGCATCCGTCGGCATGCGCAGGCCCAGTTGCCGCAGCCAGTAGCGCAGAAGGAGCCCTTGGCGGACGGCGGGCAGCGCTCGCCACGCCGCCAGAGAGAAGCTGCGGTCATCGGCGTCGGGATCCAGCGCGGTCCAATCCCGGGCCGACGCCTCGGCGTGCCACGACGCCAATTCACGCGCCTGGCGCGCATGCCGCGCCAGCGTCCGGCGCCAAGCTGGCCAGCGAGCGTCGAGCAGCGGCGCCAACTGGGTACGGACGGTTCCGCGGGCGTAACGGACGTCGCCATTGCTGGGATCCCGCACGGGCCGCCAGCCCGTGATGAGAGCGAAGCGCTCGGCACAGGCCAAAATCCGGCTCCGAGGCTCATCCAGCCAGGGGCGATGATAGGCCAGGCCATCCCGCTGAACCACGGGCGCCATGGCGGACAACCCCTCGGGTCCGGCGCCCCGCAACAAGCGCAGCAGGACCGTCTCAGCCTGGTCATCCAAATGGTGGGCCAGCAGCACGTGGCGAACACCGGCCAGCGATGCCAGTTCGGCCAACGCCTCGTAGCGCGTCTCGCGCGCGGCCGCTTCTACGCCCCGCCCGCGGATATCGATCCGGACGCGGCGGCTGTGGCAGGAGACCTGGAGCAACGCGGCGAGGCGATGTGCCTGGGCAAGCCAGGCGTCCGCGCCCGCCTGCAACCCGTGATGGATGTGGAAACAGTGGATCGCCCAGCCCCGGTCGCGCGCCATGCATGCCGCATGCAGCGCCAGCATGGCGGAGTCCGGCCCTGCGCTGAGCGCCACGCCGACCGCAGTGCCGGGCGGCAAAGGTCCCAGCCCATCGCCCAGATCCTGCAGCAGTCTGGGGTCACATGCTGAAGCGATATCGAAGGAAACCACGGCTGCGTCCGAACGAAGGGCGATGAACGAAGGGCGATCTACCCCGCCTGGCGAATCTGTGTCGTTGGAGCCCGGATATCAGCGAGACTCGGTGTAGCGCCCATACGACGCGATCCGCGCGCGGCGCCGGCGCAGCAGCTCGTCGGGTTCCAGGCCGGAGAGCTCGCGCAGGGCGTCGGCGAGCGCACGGTGCAACTGGCGCGCCATCGTGGAGGGGTCTCGATGTGCGCCTCCGACGGGCTCATTGACGACGCGATCGATCAGACCGAGTTCTTTGAGTCTGGGCGCCGTGATGGCCAGCGCCTCGGCGGCGATGGAGGCCTTGTCGGCACTGCGCCACAGAATGGAAGCGCAGCCTTCGGGGGAAATCACCGAATAGGTTGCGTACTGCAGCATCATGACCGTGTCGGCCACGGCAATGGCCAGCGCACCGCCCGAGCCGCCCTCGCCGATGATGGTTGTGATGATGGGGACACGCAGTCCCGCCATGGCGAACAGATTGTGGCCAATGGCCTCGGACTGGCCGCGTTCCTCGGCCCCCACCCCCGGATAGGCGCCCGGGGTGTCGACGAAAGTGAAGACCGGAAGCTGGAATTTCTCCGCCAGCTTCATCAGGCGCAGGGCCTTTCGATAGCCCTCCGGCAACGGCATGCCGAAGTTGCGCATGGCGCGTTCCTTGGTGTCGCGGCCCTTCTGGTGCCCGATCACCATGCACGCCGTGCCGTTGAAGCGCGCGAGCCCGCCCACGATGGACTGGTCATCGGCGTACATCCGGTCGCCGTGCAGCTCGTGGAAATCGCTGAACACGGCATCCACATAATCCATGGTGTAGGGGCGCTGCGGATGGCGCGCGACCTGGGCCGTCTGCCAGGGGGTGAGCTTGGCATAGAGGCTCTTGGCCAGGGACTGGCTCTTCTGCTGCAAGCGTCCGACTTCCTCGGAGATGTCCACCGCTGAATCGGTCTGGACATAACGCAGCTCCTCGATCTTCTGGTCGAGCTCTGCCAGAGGTTGTTCGAATTCTAGAAAGGTATTTCGCATGTGTGCGGGAATTCCAGTGGAAAAATCAATATTCGACGGCCGCTGAATCCATGCTGCGCCACAAGTACCAGCTCGCCACCGTGCGCCATGGGGCCCAGGCCTGTGAGACCTCGCGTGCTTCGAAACGCGAGACAGGCTCATCGCTGAAATAATGATGCGAAATCGCCTTCAACAGCGCCGTATCGTCCAACGGCAGCACGTCGGGCCGCCCGAGGAAGAAGATCAGGAACATTTCCGCGGTCCAGCGGCCCACCCCGCGGATCTCGCACAACCGCGACACGACGGCTGCGTCTTCCTGATTGTGCCACCAAGCCGCGTCCATGCGCTCGGGCACCGTGAAGAACGCCACCGCGTCTCGCAGGTACTGAGCCTTTCGCAAAGACAGTCCCAACGCGCGGAGGTCCGCCTCGGAAAATTGGCTGATACAGTCCGGCCGCATGTCCTCGCCACAGGCCTGCACCAGGCGAGCCCATAGCGTGCGCCCCAGTTTCAGCGAAATCTGCTGGCCGACGATGATGCGGCTGAGTGTCTGGAACGGACTATGACAGGCGCCCATGCTTTCATGGCCATAGACCGGAATGAGCCGGCGCATGATACGGTCGCGCTGGATCAGGAAATCGCAGGCCTGGGACCAATACGCAGGCCGCGCCAATGCCTGTTCGGGCCTTTGAGCGTCCACGGCTACACCCGCCGCCACCGAGTGGCACCGCCCTGGACATCGGCCAGTTCGATTCCCTGATGCTTGAGCTCGTCCCTGATCTGATCGGCGCGCACGAAGTCACGGGCGGCCTTGGCCCGAGTGCGTTCGGCCACCAGGGCATCGATCGCCTGAGACGACAGCGCGGCCGCATCGGCCTGAGCGCCTTCGGCCAGAAAGCGCGTGGGCGACTGCAGGTAGGCCATGGGATCGCACTGGAGCAGGCCCAGGATGCCGGCCAGCGCCCGCATCAGGCCGCTGGCCTGTCGGTCGGACTCGCGATTGGCCTGACCGGCCAGGTCGAACAGCACGGCCACGGCCCCCGCGGTGTTGAAATCGTCGTCCATGGCCGCCCGGAACGCCTGTGCCGCCGGCACCGCCCAGTCGATGGAGACAGGGTCGGCCGGCACGTTCACCAACGTCTGATACAGGCGATCCAGCGCATGCTGGGCATCGCGCAGATTGTCGGGCGCGTAATTCTGCATGCTGCGGTAATGGCTGCGCACCAGGAAGAACCGCAGCATCTCGGCTTCGCGAGGATTCGCAGCGTAGTCCGCCTGTGCGTCGTCCTGACCCGCCTGGGCCACCGTGTCGCGGATGCGGCGGAAATTGCCCAGGGACTTGGACATCTTTTCGGCGTCCACCATCATGGGGCCGCAATGCATCCAGGTCGTGGCCAGCGTGCCGCCAAACGCGCCTTCGCTCTGGGCGATCTCGTTTTCGTGGTGCGGGAATTTCAGGTCCGGCCCCCCGCCGTGGATGTCCAGCGGCATGCCCAGCAGGCTGTGGCTCATGGCGGAGCATTCGATGTGCCACCCCGGGCGGCCCGGGCCATACGGGGAATCCCAACGAGTATCGGGCGGCTCATCCGGCTTGGCCGACTTCCAGAGTACGAAATCCAGCGGATCCTGCTTGCCGGCCGATACGGCGACCCGTTCGCCGGCACGCAGGTCGTCCAGCGACTTGCCCGAGAGCTTTCCGTAACCCGGAAATTTGCGCACCGAGAAATTGACGTCCCCATCGGCTCCCCGATAGGCCAGCCCCTTGGACTCCAGGACGCCGATGATGTCCAGCATGCCCGCCACGTGTTCGGTCGCGCGCGGCTCGAAATCGGGAGGCTGCACCCCCAGGGCGCGTTCATCGGCGTGCATGGCCGAAATGAAAAAATCGGTCAGTTCGCGGATCGACAGGGACCGCTCGACGGCACGGCGGATGATCTTGTCGTCGATGTCGGTGATGTTGCGCACGTACTGCACCCGATAGCCGGACGCCCGCAACCAGCGCTGCACCACGTCGAAGCTCACCAACATGCGCGCATGGCCCAGGTGGCAGAAGTCGTAAACCGTCATGCCGCACACGTACATGCGCACCACACCGGGTCGGGCCGTCTTGAGCGGGGTCTTCTGGCGCGTGAGCGTATTGTGGACGTGCAGCATGGTGGGGTGGAAAAGTGCAAACGAACCCCATGTACCGCACGCATGCGGCGACCTACGGGGATGTAAAATGAGCCCCCAAGTATACTGCCCTCCGACTCAAACCCAGAACCCCATAGGCGTGTCGTGATTCGTCTTTCGCTCACCTTGGCAACCTTGTGTGCCTGCCTGGCGGCCACGCCGGCGCTCAGCGCCGAGACGCACGTCGGAGGCGGTCCGGCGGCATCCGCGGCCCAGCCATCCACCGGGACGGGACTGACCTACGACGCCCAGACAGGGACCTTCACGGAGCCCCAAGCGCCCGAGGGCGGCTGGGAGGCCTTCGCGAACCTGCTCAAAAAGATCACGCCTTCGGTCGACACCGGCGTCCCCTTCACGCCGGCCCAGGTGACTGCCCGTATCGCGGCACTGATAGACGCCGGAAATCCGCGGGCGGCGATGACCCTGATCGAGCAGCGCACGCAGGCACGTGCCCGGTCCGGTGCCATCGGCACGGACGTGCAGCTCGAATACCAGCGCGGCCGCGCACTCGACGCGCTGGGCGAACACGACCAGGCTCTGGCGGTCTGGCGCCAGATGACGACCGATTTCCCGGAGCTCCCCGAGCCCTGGAATGCACTGGCGATCGAGTATGCTCGCCGCGGTTCGCTCGAACAGGCCCGCGATGCACTGAATATGGCGCTGGTCTCGGTGCCGAATTTCGCGCCGGCTCTGGAAAACCTGGGCCGCGTGCAGATGCAGCTGGCCCATGAATCCTTCGCCCGCGCCCGCGCCGCCCGCCCCGGGCAACCGGCCGCCGCGCCCGCTCCGGTTCCCGCGACCGTTCCTGCAAAAGGCGGCACGAAACCCCAACCTGCGGCACAATGACGGTTTTTGCAGGCGCATATGGTTATGACTTTTCCGCGTATCCTGCTTGGCTGGATGCGTCTTTTCGGCCTGGGCTGCGCCCTGGTTCTCGCCAGTCCTCCGGCGGGCGCCGCGTCCGCTCCCCTCACTCCCACTCAAGGCACATCCATGAGCTCTCATCCGCACGTCAAACTGCACACCAACAAGGGCGACATGCTCATTGAACTGGATGCCGAAAAGGCACCCAAGACCGTCGAAAACTTCCTGTCCTACGTGAAGGAAGGGTTCTACGACGGCACGATCTTCCACCGTGTGATCAACAACTTCATGATCCAGGGCGGCGGATTCGAACCCGGCATGAAGCAAAAGCAGACCCATGCGCCGATCGAAAACGAAGCCAACAACGGGCTGAAGAACGATCGCTACACACTGGCCATGGCGCGCACCGCCGACCCGCATTCGGCCACTGCGCAATTCTTCATCAATGTGGCCGACAATGACTTCCTGAATTTCACGGCGCCGACCTCGAACGGATGGGGCTACGCCGTATTCGGGCGCGTGATCGAAGGCACGGACGTGGTCGACGAAATCAAGAAAGTGAAGACCGGCAACAAGGGCTTCCATCAGGACGTGCCGGTCGAAGACGTGATCATCGAAAGCGCCACGCTGGTTGAATAAGATCGGCATCCGGGGCACCGTCTGGATCGCCTCGGACATCCACCTGGGCGACAGCGTTCCACATACGGCCGGGGCCTTCTACACATTCCTGGCGTGGGCGCGCCGGGACGCCGATGCACTCATCCTGTGCGGCGATATTTTCGACGCCTGGATCGGCGACGATCACGCGCTCAGACAGCCTCCTCCGTGGCTGGCCGAAGCCATCACGCAGTTGCGCACCACAGCCCAGGCCATCCCGCTCTGGCTGGTACACGGCAACCGCGACTTTCTCATGGGTCCGGCGCTCGCCCGTGCGCTGGGGGCCCGGCTGCTGGACACGCCCGCAGTCCTGGGCACCGATGCAGGCGACATCCTGATCGCCCACGGCGACGAATACTGCGTGGACGATATCCATTACCAGCGGTTCCGCCGCATTGTGCACACACCGTGGATCCAGTCCTTGTTCCTGGCCCTGCCGCTGGGCCTGCGCCGGGCCATTGCCCGGGGCGCCCGCGCCCGCAGCCGGCGGGCGCGCGGCCGCAAGACCATGAAGATCATGGACGTACAGCCCCAAGCCATCGAACGAGTCCTGGGCGAGGCCGGATGCACCCAGATGATCCACGGCCACACGCATCGCCCCGCCCTGCACGAAATGTCGGTCGCCGGACGCCCCGCGCGGCGCTATGTGCTTCCAGACTGGGACTTCGATCAGGCAGATCCCGCGCGGGGCGGCTGGATCGAAGTGGACGCGCAGGGCATCAGGCCAGTTGCTCGAGTTCCGCTTCAGGGTCCGCAGGATTGATCCGCTCGATCTGGACGGCGGCAATGCGGCGGCCTTCCAACGCGGCGACGGTGAATCGAAAGCCATCGTAATCATGCGTGAGCTCGCAGAAGTCGCCCACCTCGGGCAGCCGGCCGAACCGGCTGAGCAGATAGCCCGCGATGGTGGAGTATTCCTCACGATCGTCCACCAGCCCGTCGGTGTGCAGCATCTGCTCCAGATGGTGCAGATCGGCCGCACCATCCACGCGCCAGCGGCCCTTGCCCTGGACGATGATGTCCGGCGCCTCGTCCTCGTCGGGGAACTCGCCGGCGATGGCCTCGAAGATATCGATGGGTGTAATCACCCCGACAATCGAGCCAAACTCGTCAGCCACCATGACCAGCAGCCCGTGAGAACGCTTCAGCGTCTCCATGAGCGGCAGGATCTGGATGGTCTCGTGCACGATGATCGGCTCGCGCAGCCGTGTCTCCCGGATGTGGCCATACTCGAGCAGGTCGAGCAGCAGCTCCTTGGCGCGGCCTATGCCCACAACCTCGTCGAGAGTGCCGCGACACACCGGGAAGAAGCTGTGCGGTTCGCGGATGATCTGCGCGCGCAATTCCTCGGCGGGGGACTCGAGATTGATCCAGGACACGTCGGTGCGCGGCGTCATCACCGAATGCACGTTCCGGTCGCTGAGCGTCAGCACCCCGCTCACCATGTTCCGCTCCTCGTCGCCGAACGCGGCCGCGGGCGGCGCGATGCGCTCGCCTTCGGGTTCCACTCCCGGCAATGGTTTTCGGCCCAACATGAGCAGGACCGCCTCGGCCGTGCGTTCGCGCATCGGACGGCGCATCTCCGCCCGGCGCACGTTCCGCGTGGCCCATTGATTCAACGTCTCGATCAAGACCGAAAAGGCGATCGCCGCGTAGAGGTAGCCCTTTGGCACAGGGAAGCTGAATCCTTCGGCAATCAATGAAAAGCCGATCGTGAGCAGGAACCCGAGGCACAGGATCACCACGGTCCGATGAGCATTGACGAAGCCAGTGAGCGGCTTGGAGGCAACCAGCATGATGGCCATGGCGATGATGACGGCCGCCATCATGATCACGAGGTGATCCACCATCCCCACCGCCGTGATTACCGAGTCGATCGAGAACACCGCATCCAGAACTACGATCTGAGTGACGATGACCCAGAAGCTTGCATGCAGGCGCGACCCCGTGGCGTGCTGGGTGCGCCCTTCGAGGCGATCGTGAAGTTCGAACGTGCCCTTGAAGAGCAGGAAGAATCCGCCGCCAATCAGGATAAGATCGCGCCCGGAGAATGCAAAGCTGCCCAGATGCACCAGCGGATCGGTCAGCAGAATCAGGTGCGACATGAGGGTGAGCATCAGCAGCCGCATGAACAGCGCGAGGCTCAAACCAAGAACCCGCGCCCGATCACGCTCCTTGGGCGGCAGCTTGTCCACCAGGATGGCAATGAACACCAGGTTGTCGATCCCCAGAACGATTTCCAGGACGATCAGGGTGAAGAGACCCACCCAGGCTGCCGGATCCAGCAACCATTCCATAGAGCAGTCCCGTCAGTTCCGCAGATACGACAGCATCTGGGCAAGCATCTTGGGGCCTGCCGCCAGCACGTTGCCCGAGGCCATCCAGTCCTGCTCGCCCCGAAAGTCCGCCACCAGGCCGCCCGCCTCCAGCGCCAGAAGGCTGCCCGCCGCCATGTCCCACGGCTTGAGTCCAACACCGCAGAACCCATCGAGGCGGCCGCAGGATACCCACGCCAGGTCCAGAACCGTGGAACCGGTGCGGCGCGCGGCCCCGCACTCAGCCAACAGGCCCACGAAGGGCGAGGATACGGGCAGCGCGGTCGAGTGCGGGATATGAGAGGCCAGCAACGCGTCGTGATAGCGCATGCAGGATGAGACGCGTACGCGGCGGTCGTTGAGGAAGGCCCCGCTGCCGCGACTGGCCGTGAACATTTCGTTGCGCGTCGGATCGTAGACCACGGCATGAGCCGCCTGACCCCGATGCAGCAGGGCGATGGACACCGCGTAATGGGCAAATCCGTGGATGAAGTTGGTGGTGCCGTCCAGCGGATCGATCACCCACTGGAATTCCGGCTCCGGGTGATCGCCGCCCGCTGGATGCGCTCCCGATTCCTCGCCCAGAAAGCTGTGCTCGGGGTAGGCTGTGCGTAAAATGTCGATGACGGATTCTTCAGCAGCCCGATCCACTTCGGTGACATAGTCCTTGGGTCCCTTGCGGGCGACGTTCAGGCGCTCCAGGTCCAGACTGGCACGATTGATGATGGCGCCAGCACGGCGCGCCGCCTTGATGGCGGTGTTGAGCATCGGATGCATAGATTTCCAAAGATCACGGGTAATCGGACCTTATTTTAAATGACTCTGCCGCATTCCTCAGATTCCCCGCACAATGGCGGGGAACTTTTCGCCCATGTCCGCTTCATCATGGTGAGCCCGAGCCACCCCGGCAACGTCGGGTCGGCGGCGCGCGCGATCAAGACCATGGGTTTCGGCGCGCTGCATCTGGTCACGCCGCACGACCCGGACGTGCTGCATCATCCAGACGCGCACGCCCTGGCCAGCGGTGCCGGCGACATCCTGGAACAGGCATGCATCCACGATAGCTTGGCTGATGCCCTGGGGCCGGTCACGCTGGCTTTCGCCTTGACGGCGCGGGCGCGAGCCATCGAATCACCGCCCTGCGACATCCGCGAAGCGGCCGCACAGTCCGCACGGCACCTGATGCAACCTGGCACGGAAGTCGCGATGGTACTGGGTACGGAACGCTCGGGGCTGTCCAACGAAGACATCACGCTGTGCCAGCAGGTCTGCCATATCCCGGCCAATCCGTCCTACAGCTCGCTGAATGTCTCGCAGGCCCTTCAACTGGCCGCCTGGGAAATGCGCTACGCGCTGCTGCCGCTCACGGGCGAAGCCCGCCTGCCCGACACGCATGCGCAGCATCACGACGCTGGCGCCGACCCCGCCGACGGCGAACGCGTGCAGGCCATGCTGGATCACTTCGAGCGGGCGCTGGTTGCCGTGGGGTTCCTGGATCCGCGGCACCCCAAAAAACTCGTCCCGCGCGTGCGGCAGATGTGGATGCGCAACCGCCTGAGCGTGGACGAGGTTGATATGATGCGCGGGGTGTGCACCGCCATGATCCAGTCGGTGGCGCACACCGCCGATACCCCAGATCCTGCAAACTGACCGTCCCACCCATGTTCAAGCAACTCCGAGAAGACATTGGCTGCATTTTGGAAAGGGATCCGGCGGCGCGCAGCCGCATCGAGATCCTGACCTGCTATCCGGGCCTGCATGCCATCCTCATCCATCGCCTGGCCCACCGGCTGTGGGTCCAGGGCTGGCACTGGGCAGGGCGCTTCACATCGCATCTGGGGCGCATGCTCACCGGCATCGAAATCCACCCCGGCGCCCGCATCGGGAGGCGCGTCTTCATCGACCATGGCTTCGGCGTGGTGATCGGTGAAACGTCCGACGTCGGCGACGACTGCACCATCTACCAGGGCGTCACCCTGGGCGGAACGCGCCTGTACAAAGGCGAAAAGCGCCACCCGACGCTGGGAGAAGGCGTGGTGGTGGGTGCCGGCGCGCAGATACTCGGCGGCTTCACGGTGGGTGCGCATGCGCGCATCGGATCGAACGCCGTGGTCATCAAGCCGGTGCCGGCGGGTGCAACAGCGGTGGGCAACCCTGCCCGCGTGATCCTGCGGGAAGATCGGCACACGGACACCGCCAGCCAGACCGGCAGCGGCGTCGGGACCGGTGCCCCCGATCTCGCGGCCGCCCCCCTGACGGACATCGCTGCCCCACGCCCAGAGGCTGAAGCGCGAGCGGACGACGTGCCCGCCCCCAGTCCCCGCTGGCAGCCCGGTGGCCCGGGTCCACTATGCGGCCCCGACGAGCCCCCGTCGAAGTGGTCGACCAAGCCCCTGCAGGATCTGCTGCAGGGCGGACGCAACGGAGGCGGTGCGGAGCCAGGGGCGAACGCCGCGGATGATTTTGCGCCCTACGGGGTGGGCCGCACCGACGACGACCCGCTGGTGAAGGTGCTGCATGAGCTGATCAACCACACCGCCGAACAGGACGCCCGCATCCACCGCCTGTGCGAGGCGATGGAGGAGCTGGGTCAGCGCATCGAGAATGGGCAGCGGCCGCTGGACGCCGAACGGCTCAACCGGATGGTGGACTGACGGAGCCTGCGGGCGGCACGCTGACCGCACGCACTTCACGCAGCGGGATGGGCGAGCGCAGGCCCGCTTCACGCAACACCTGCGGCGCCCGGCGGCGTAGGTCGAAGGACACATCCCAGTAGTCCTCCACCTTCGCCCACAAGCGTACGTTCACCATGATGGTGCTATCCCGATATTCCATGACCATGACCTGCGGCGCGGGATCGGCCAGGACACCCGCATGGCCGGACACCAGATTGCGCAGCGCCGCCAGCGCCGCCTCCAGATCGTCGTCGTAGCGCACGCCCAGCATCATATCCAACCGCCGCATCTTGTTGCGACTGTAGTTGACGATCGGATTGCCCCACACCAGGGTGTTGGGCAGCAGCAGATGAGTCCCCTCGGCCTGCACGAACCGCGTCATGAACAGACCGATTTCGTCCACGGTTCCCATGCCCCGGTCTCCGATGGAGACAAATTCGCCCACGCGGATCGGCCGAAGGATCAAGAGCATGATGCCGGCGGCGAAATTTTGCAGGGCCCCTTGCAGCGCCAAGCCGATGGCCAGGGCCGATGCACCCAGCATGGCGACCAGGCTGGCCGTCTGCACGCCCAGGCGCGCCAGCACCGCCAGCAGCACGACAATGCGGACGGACCAGATGGTCACGCTGCGCGCGATCGGTACGATGGTGGGGTCGATGCGCGCCGAGCGGGTGGCCAAGTGCCGCACCCAGCGGCCGAGCAGGTCGGACACCGTCCAGCCGATCAGCAGAATCGCCAAAGTGATCACGAAATTCACCGCCACCCCGCCCATGCCGGGCAGGGATGCCCAGAAAGCGTGCAGTCGATCCATGGTTGCGCTCCGGAAGATGACGTCAGCGCGATTTTATCGTGGTGTCCAGGCCATGGCGGACTTGTCCACCCTTGTTGTGGATAAATCCATGGACAATCTGAGTGCTACCCGGAATTGTCTTTTGACGACAGCGGCTTGCACGCGGCGGTCAAGGAGTACGCAGGTCGGGTCATGGACCCGAAAGGTTGCGGCTCCATTTATCCACCCTCTCTGTGGACAAATCCATGGACAAGCTGGGTGCTATTCCGGATTCTTGCGACCGGACAACGGGTTAGAACCGGCGGTCACGGAACGGCCATCAGAGGGGACGGCGACGGGGCAGGCGCACCACCCGACACCCGCTGTCCAATGCACGATAATATCCCCCTGGTTCGCTCCCTCTTTGCCCGCCCCATGCCCCCCGATCTCTCCGGCCACACCCCCGTCATGCAGCAATACCTGAAGCTCAAGGCTCAGGCGGGCTCGCATCTGCTGTTCTACCGGATGGGCGACTTCTACGAGATGTTCTACGAAGACGCCGAGCGCGGGGCGAAGCTGCTGAACCTGACGTTGACCAAGCGCGGGACGTCCAACGGCTCGCCGATCCCGATGGCCGGGGTGCCGTATCACGCGATGGAGGGCTATCTGGCCCGACTGGTGGCAATGGGCGAATCAATCGCCATCTGCGAGCAGGTCGGCGACCCGGCCACGGCCAAGGGCCCGGTGGAACGCAGGATCGTGCGCGTGGTGACGCCGGGCACGCTCACGGACGACGCGCTGCTGCCCGCCAAGGCGGACCGCACCATTGCGGCCTGGGTGGCGGCCCGCACGCACGGGCGTGAGGTGATCGGACTCGCGTGGATGAACCTGGCCAACGGGGACTTCAGGGCCTGTGAAAGCACGCCCGAACTGTTGGATACGGAATTGAGCCGCATCTCGCCCGCCGAGCTGGTGTGTGCGGAACAGTCTCAGCCGCCGGAGGTGGCCGCCGCCATCAGCCGGGTTCCGGACTGGCACTTCGACGAGACCGGTGCGCGCGACACATTGCTTCAGCACTTCGGCGTGGATGACGTGGGCGCTTTTGGGCTCGGCGGGTTGCCGCAAGCGATGCGGGCGGCCGGAGCGCTGTTGCGCTATGTTGGAACGACCCAGGCGCAGACGCTCAGCCACGTGCAGGGCCTGACCGTGGACGCGGGCGGGGACTACGTGGTGCTCGATCCGGCGACCCGCCGCAACCTTGAAATCACCGAAACCCTGAGCGGCACCGATGGCCCCACGCTCTTCAGCACCGTGGACCACTGCCGCACGCCGATGGGCAGCCGACAGTTGCGGCGCTGGCTCCAGGCGCCCCTGCGGACCAATGTACAGGCGCAAGAGCGCCAGGATGCCATCACCCAACTGATGCAGGCGCCGGACGCCGATACGGCGCTGCGCACCTTGCGCGATGGCCTGCAGACCTTGCCGGATCTGGAGCGCATGGCCACCCGGCTCGCTCTGGGCACCATTCGGCCGCGCGAGCTGGCCAGTCTGCGTGACGCGCTGGCCGCCCTGCCCGGCCTCGCTCAGACAACCCGGTCCGCCTTTTCAGCTCAGGGATTGCTGGCTGATAGCCTGCGGGATGTGCCCGTGGACGAGTCTCTCCATGCAAGGCTGGCTGAGGCGATCGCACCCGAGCCTGCCTTGGCGATCCGCGACGGTGGCGTCATCGCTGACGGTTACGACGATGAACTGGACCGGCTACGGCAGCTTGCCGGCGACAATGGCACCTTCCTGATGGAGGTCGAGGCGCGCGAGCGCGAGCGCACCGGAATTGCCAATCTGCGCGTGGAATACAACCGCGTGCATGGCTACTTCATCGAAGTCACGCGCGGCCAGGCGGACAAGGTCCCCGACGATTACCGCCGGCGCCAGACGCTGAAAAACGCCGAACGGTACATCACGCCCGAGCTCAAAGCGTGGGAAGACCAGGTTCTTTCGGCGCGGGATCGCGGCCTGGCGCGCGAAAAGCAGCTCTTCGACCAGCTCTTGGCACAATGCGCCGGACAAGCGACGGCGCTGGCCCGCAGCGCGG
This sequence comes from Castellaniella sp. UC4447_H14, assembly GCF_052978285.1. Lineage (NCBI taxonomy): Bacteria > Pseudomonadati > Pseudomonadota > Betaproteobacteria > Burkholderiales > Alcaligenaceae > Castellaniella > Castellaniella sp. UC4447_H14. The sequence goes on from NZ_CM129666.1 coordinate 1,612,052, forward strand.
CGGCACTGGCCCGGATCGATGCGCTGACGGGGCTCGCGGTCCATGCGCGCGACCATAACTGGTCGGCGCCAGCGCTTTGCGAAGACAGCCGCCTGGACATCCAGGCAGGTCGCCACCCCGTGGTGGAGCACACCATTGAAGCTTTTACCCCCAACGACTGCAGCCTGCATGACGAACGCCGCATGCTGCTGATCACCGGGCCGAACATGGGAGGCAAATCCACCTACATGCGCCAGGTCGCGTTGATTGCGCTGCTGGCGCGCACGGGCAGCTACGTACCCGCGGCCCGGGCCACCATCGGTCCCTTGGACCGGATCTTCACGCGCATCGGCGCAGCCGACGATCTGGCGGGCGGCCGATCCACGTTCATGATGGAGATGATGGAAGCCAGCGTCATCCTGGCCGCGGCGACCCCCCGCAGCCTGGTGCTCATGGACGAAATCGGACGCGGCACGTCAACGTACGACGGACTGGCGCTGGCCTGGGCGATCGCACACCGTCTGCTCACGCACAACCGAGCCCTGGCGCTGTTCGCCACCCACTATTTCGAGCTGACCCGCCTGCCAGAGAAGACCCACGGAGTCGTCAACGTTCACCTGGCGGCGGCCGATGGCGCCGATGGCGTAGTCTTCCTGCATGAGGTGCGCTCCGGACCGGCCAGCCAGAGCTATGGGCTGCACGTCGCGCAGCGCGCCGGCATTCCCCCGGTGGTGATCCGCCATGCGCGCAAGGAGTTGGCCGAACTCGAAGCCCGCAACCGTGCCGAATCCCAATTGGCCTTGTTCGTCCAGGGCGTCGAGGATGAAACCGGCGACCCCGAGGAACCCCTGCGCACCGCGCTGCGCGCCCTGGATCCGGATACCCTGAGTCCGCGCGAGGCGCTGGAGCTGCTCTACCAGTTGCGCCGCGATTTCCTGTAGCCACCGACCCATCAGGAGCTGCCCATGTATTCGTCCACACGACCTCCCGCTCTCGATCAGGCTACTCCCCTGCTCGGCGGCCTGTCGCCACGCCAGTTCATGCGGGACTATTGGCAACAGAAGCCGCTGCTGATCCGGCAGGCGTTTCCGGAATTCCGCGCACCGCTGTCGGTGCGCGAGGTGCAGACACTGGCGCGCCGTGACGAGGTCGAGTCACGCCTGGTCACGCGCAAGGAAAACGGCTGGACGCTGAAGCGGGGCCCATTCCGACGGCTGCCCGCCGCCGATCAGCCGAACTGGACGCTGCTGGTGCAAAGCGTGGACCTGCACGACGATGAAACGGCCGCGCTCATGCGCCTGTTTCGTTTCATCCCGGACGCCCGCCTGGACGACGCCATGATCAGCATCGCCACCGACGGCGGCGGGGTGGGTCCGCACTACGACAGCTATGACGTGTTCCTGCTGCAGGCCCACGGCCGGCGCCGCTGGCGCACCAGCCAGCAGGCCGACCGCACCCTGGTGCCAGGCCTGCCGCTGAAGATCCTGGCGGATTTCCAGCCCGGTACCGACGACGTCCTGGAGCCGGGCGACATGCTGTATCTGCCGCCCAACGCCTGCCACGATGGGACTGCGGTGGGCGACGGCTGCATGACGATTTCCATCGGGTTTCGGGTGCCCAGCGAGGCGACACTGGCGCGCGGACTGCTGGAGGCGGCCGCCGACCAGATTTCGGCGCAGCATCTGGGCGACTCGGGATTGTATGGCGACCCCGTGCTGCCAGGCGCGGATCTGTCCGCTCTCTACTCCGATGCCGGCTCCGACGCGACCGACCACCCGGCCGCGCTTCCAGCCGCTCTGGTTCGAGCCACCCTCGATACCTTGCAGCGGATTCGTCTGGACGAACCGGTCGCCGCGCGATTCCTGGGACAGTGGCTGACCACGCTGCCCGACAATGCCTTCTTTGATCCGGCGGACGACCGTCCGACCCTACAGGAAAACGTGCCCGCCACGGGCAGCCTGGTACTGGATCGCTGCACCCGGCTGATGTACTTCGGTGCGCAGCTCTTCGTCAATGGAGAGGTCGCGCCCGTCGGCGTGCCACCCGAATTGCAGGCCCTGGCCGACAATCGCCGGCTGGGCGCCACGGCGATTCAGGGCCTGCCCGGTACGGTCCGTACCCTGCTGGACGAATGGCTGCAGGAAGGTTGGGCGCATTGGGATCCGCAGCCCTGAAGACAACGGCGCCCGCGCCGCAGTCGACGGCAACACGCGAGAAAAGGCCTCGTCCATGGACGAGGCCTTTGTGATGCGGGAGCCGGTCTGTCCTTCCGGACCGGTACGGATGGATGCTAGCGGGTGGTTTTCAGATTGGTGGACAGCACAGTCAGAATGCGGTCAGCCGTGCCGTTGGTCAACTGCTTGCCCGCCGCATCCAGCACGGTGACTTCCGACCCGCCGCCCTGTTGCGCCACGTGGACCCGCAGCTTCAGCGGCTCGGCGGTGTTGCGGGAGCCGAACATGCGGCCAAAGATGTTCTGCTGCTCGATCTTTTGGCCACTGTCGGTATCCAGGTAGCGGATGTAGTAATCGCCCTGATCCCGATTGCGATCTTCCACGGTGAAGCGCGCCGAGTCCAGCGCGACACCTACCCGGCGCCAGGCCCGGTCAAAGGTCTCGGCCAGCGTCAGCGAGGCCTGGCCGCGGGCGATGTCGGCCGTCGCGGCCGGGCCCGTATCGTTGGTCGCCTGCTTGAGCTGCTGGGCCGCCTTTTGCTGATCCGCGCCCAGATAGACCATCAGACGGGCGATCATGGCTGCGTTCAGGCCCGGATCTTCCTTGCCGAACACCCACTTGAAGGCTGTCCCGTCGCTCGTGGGTGTTTCCTCCATATGCTGGTGGCTGATGTAGACCTCGGTCTTGCCGGCGCTGTCACGCTCCAGTCGCATGGTGAAGCGGTCCCGTTCTCCGCTGTCGAACACTTGGTCGAGAATGCTGCCCAGCGCACTGCGCAGCCAGCCTTCCGGGATCTTGGCGCGATTTTCCGCCCAATCGGTTTCGATCAGGCCCGCCTTCGGATCCTGGGAATGAATGGTGAAGCCCTGGTCGCCCCAGAAGGAAATGAGCTTGGGGTACAGCGTCTGGGCGGGCTCGTCCACCACCAGCCAGCGCAAGGAACCGTCACGCATGACCTGCATGTTGGCCGACTGAGGCAACACGCGATCGGCCGGATTGGCGCTCTGGCTCTGCCGGGCCGCGGCATAAGAACTGAGCGTCGCAGTGCCTTCGGGCGCCTTGTAGTGCGTGTCTTCGTTGGCCTGGGTAAGGTCGGGCGGAATCACCAGCGGATCGCCGGTGACCGTGCTTTTGTACTGGATGGACTCGGTCTGACCTGTCAACTGGCCGATCGAAGAGCAGCCGGATACAGTCAACAGGCTCAGCAGAGCCAGGCTGGCCCAGGGGGCCATCATGCGTTTCGTCATTTTAGAGAGCACCTGCTTCAATCAAGGCCTGGCGCACGGTCGCGCGGTGCGATTCCGACAGCGGCGTCAGGGGCAGGCGATAACCGAGCTGGGTCAGCCCCATCTCGGCCAGCGCCCACTTGACGGGGATAGGATTGGCTTCCACAAAGAGCACTCGGCTCAAGGCTGTAAGCCGGGCGTTCAAGCGGCGGGTTTCCAGCGCATCGCCACGGATCGCCGCTGCGCACAGCTCGTGCATCAGCCGCGGCGCCACGTTGGCCACTACCGAAATATTGCCCCGGCCACCCAGCAGCATCAAGGCGGCCGCGGTTGGATCGTCGCCGCTGAGCACGGCAAAGTCCTCGGGAACCTGGGGAATCAGTTGTGCCACCCGGCCAATGTTGCCGGTTGCGTCCTTGACCCCTACGATATTGGGAATCTGGGCCAGGCGCAGGACGGTTTCATTGGACATGTCGGCCACCGTGCGGCCTGGCACGTTGTACAGGATGCACGGCAGCTCAACGGATTCCGCAATCGCCCGGAAGTGCTGATAGAGGCCTTCCTGGGTGGGCTTGTTGTAGTAGGGCACCACCGTCAGGCCGGCATCGGCGCCCGCCGCATAGGCGTGGCGCTGCAATTCGATGGCCTCGGCGGTCGAGTTTCCGCCTGTACCGGCAACCACCGGAATGCGGCCGTTCACATGGCGCACGGCCAGCTCGATGAGCTCGGCCTGTTCCTGGACCGTCACCGTGGGGGACTCGCCCGTGGTGCCGACCACCGTGAGCACGTCCGTCCCCTGTTCGATATGCCAGTCGATCAGTTTTCGATAGGCTTCCAGGTCCAACTGCCCATCCGGATGCATGGGCGTAACCAGGGCCACCATGCTGCCCTGAAAGACTGGAAAACGGGAATCCGAGCCGGACATGATAAGACGCGCTCCGAAAGTCACCCGGTGCAGGGCCGGGCAGAATAAAAGGCCAAGTTTAACGGATTCAGAGGGTCAATTTACAAAAAAGCTCTGACGACCCACTCGCCCGCCGCCAGCAACGGCTCCATGATGGGCCACAGCCATCCGGTCATCATGAGCACCAGCAGGATCACGATGCCATAGGGCTCTATCTTGCCGTACCGCCACGCCGCCCGCGCAGGCAAAAGGCTGAACACGATACGGCCGCCATCGAGTGGCGGCAAGGGGATCAGATTCAGCGCCATCAGGACCAAGTTCACCTGCACCCCGGCGTGCGCCATGAGGACCCAGAAGCTGCCTCCACCCGCCGTGCCGGTTTCCAGAATGGCACGCCAGATCAGGACCCAGACAATGGCTTGCAGCAGATTGGAGGCGGGACCCGCCAATGCCACCCAGAGCATGTCCCGCTTTGGATTGCGCAGCCGGCTCCAGTTCACCGGCACGGGCTTGGCCCAGCCGAAGAGCAGGCCGCCCCCCATGAGGCGAGTGACCAGCAGCAGCGCCAGAGGCACCACAATGGTGCCCATGAGGTCCACATGGCGCAGCGGATTGAGACTGATGCGCCCCGCTTCCTGTGCGGTCAGATCGCCGAAATGCCGGGCCACATAGCCATGCGCCGCCTCATGGAGCGTGATGGCGAACAGCACGGGCAACGCGTAGACCGTGATGGTCTGGATGAGATTGTCCATAAACAAGGGATCCGGAGCCGACCCACGTCAGCGGAAGCGTTCAGCATAACCGTTGACGGCGCTCCGCACGAATCCCGCATCGTCAATAAGCGGCCGTGAGGTGGAGGTACGCCCGACGAAAAGCCGCCGCACGGATCACAGGCCAAGCTTGGCCGGATCCCCGCGCCCCCGCCGCACGACCTGCGGCGCAGCCCCCGTCAGATCCACGACCGTGGTCGGCTCGAAGGGGCAGGCCCCCCCATCGACGACCGCTGCCAGATCGTGCTCGTAGCGTGCAAAGATGTCCTGAGCGTCGTTCAGCGGGAGATCCTCGCCCTCGGGAATCAGCGTAGTGGACAGCAGCGGCGACCCTACCGCGTCGATCAGCGCCCGCGCAACGCGGTGATCCGGCACCCGGATCCCTATTGTCTTGCGCGAAGGGTGGGAAACCCGACGCGGGACTTCCCTGGTGGCTTCGAGAATGAATGTGAAAGGCCCCGGCGTGGCCAGCTTCAACAGCCGGTACTGGGTGTTTTCGACCTTGGCGAAATGGCTGATTTCGGCCAGATCGCGGCACAACAGCGTCAGATGATGCCGATCATCCAGACCCCGCAATCGGCGCAGGCGTTCGGACGCGGCCTTGTCGTCCAACCGGGCCACCACGGCATAACTGGAATCGGTCGGAACGGCCACCAGCCCGCCCTCGGCCAGCAGCTGACCCGCCTGGTGCAGGAGCCTGGATTGTGGATTTTCAGGGTGAACGACGAATATCTGGGTCATGAGCGTTTCCTATGAAAATTTCCGGTTTGCAACCATGAGTGCTGGGGATTGCGCCCAATGAGTGCCGAGGATTGCCCACACCAGACACGGCGCCCGGGTTTTGCTCGACGTGCCGAGAGGACGCCCGGCAGCACCAGCCCACGCGGGGCTTGCCCCCATAACATGACCGAAAACCAGCAGACAATCAAGGGGCTCCGGGGGCCAGCCCAGCGGGTCAGTCAGGCCTGCAAACACACGGCAGACATGTTAGAATCGCGGTTCTTCAACGGTGACCGTAGCTCAGTTGGTAGAGTCCCGGATTGTGATTCCGGTTGTCGTGGGTTCGAGCCCCATCGGTCACCCCACTGAATTCAACGGTTCCTGGGAACTTGCCGAAATCCAAAACGGTGACAAGAATTGGAATCGGTGACATGCACCACCAATGGCCCGCTGCGATGAGCGGGAGCCTGTGCATGCATGACAATCAAAATAAAAACTGCGCATGCCCTACAGATACGGACTGGCCAGCCACACGATGCGGTTGCGCAGACGTTTGACGTAAGGAATCGCGTCCAGCGTCTGCAGCGTGACCGGGTCCGATTGGCGGATTTCGCGGTCGATACGATCGGCGATCTGCGCCGCCAGGTTGCGGTCATAGACTTCCATGTCCAGCTCGAAGTTCAGCCGCAAACTCCGCGGATCCAGATTGGACGACCCCACATAGGACCAACCGCCGTCCACCGTGCATAGCTTGGAATGATCGAAAGGCGCCCGGCTGCGCCACACCCGGCAGCCGCCGCGGATCACCTGGGCAAGCTGCGCCGTCATGGCCCAGTTCACCAGGCGCAGGTTGTTGCGCCCCGGGATCAGGATATCGACCTGAATGCCGCGGCGCGCGGCGGTATTGAGCGCCCCCAGCAGCGTCTGGTCGGGCAGGAAGTACGGCGACTGGATGCGCACATGGTGCTGGGCCACGGCCAACGCGCCCTGCAGCACATTATGCGTCGCGGCGATGAAACGGTCGGGCCCGGAACGGATGCAGCGCGCCGGCACGTGCGGTAGCGGGGCCCGCGGGGTGGTCTTGCACCAGTCGTCGATCCGCAGACGTTCGCGCGTCGTGACCTCCCAGTCATTGGCAAAGACCGCAAAAAGCTGAGTCGCCAGAGGGCCCTCGATGCGGAAATGCGTATCCGCGTTGGCGTGCCGCCCGGCAAGCGATCGCATGAAATTCTCCCGGATATTCATGCCGCCCATGAAGCCCACATGTCCATCAATGAAGAGCACCTTGCGGTGACTGCGCAGGTTGGCGTAGGCCATGCGCAACCCCATGGGGTTGGTCATGAACAGCTCCGCCCGGATACCGTGCTCACGCAGCAGGCGGATGATCGGAGGCCGAGAATATCGGGAGCCGACCGAATCGATCAGCACCCGCAACATCACGCCCCGGTCCTGGGCCTCGCGCAAGGCCTCGGCAAATTGCAGGCCGACACGATCGTGATCGAATATGTAGCTTTGCAGCGCCACGCAATGGCTGGCCGAAGCGATCGCCTCCAGCATCGCGGGGTAGGCCGCATCGCCCCCATCGAGCAAGGTGATGTGGTTGCCGTTGTGCAGCGGGAAGCGGCTGACCTGATCGCACAGCACGCGCAGCGAAGCGAACTGCGCACCCGCCACGGGGCTGACGTCGGGCACCGGCTCGCCGGCACTGTGGACGTAATCCTTGATGAGCCTGCTGCGCTGGGTGGAGAGCTGATCGTGGCGGATACGGTTGACCCCGGCAATCAGGTACAGGAACGGCCCGAAGAGCGGTGAAGCCAGGATGACGCCCACCCAGGCAATGGCGGCGCGCACGTCGTTTTTATTCATCGCCGCGTGGGCCGCCGACACCGCGCCCACGACGATCGACGTCAGGGCCACGATGTGGGGCCAGTAGTGCGTCAGGAATGCGGTCACCGCCCCCACGGCGCCGACCTACGGGGCCGGGCTGGGCCGCCGCAGCAGCGAGTCCAGCCAGTCGGGATTGGGTTCGCCCTGGGTGGCGAATTGCTGATTGCGCGAGTTGGAGCGCCAGATACCGCCGCCAATACCCAGTACGGGCTCGACGCGATACCAATACCATTTGCCGTCCGCATCCTGGGCGGTCCAATCCCAACCCGGCGGTGCCAGCGACCAGTCCGGCCCGTCGTCAGGCACGGCAGAGGCATTCATCAAGTTTCCCATGAAGCAGCGTCCCGTCTGTCGATTGGTGCGCCAAAGTCCGGCGCCTGAATAGAATAACCAAACCCGAGGCCCGTGTGCGAACCCATGCGCCCGAACGCCGGATGCCAAATGCCTCGCTTCGCCGGGCCCGAGGGTTATCGGCCTCCCACCAGACTCTCCCGAATCCTGTCGTAGCCCAGATTGAACAGAAAGCCATAGGGCAGGTAGAACAGGACCAGGCCAATATCGAGAACCAGCGCCCGCCACAGCGACACCGCCAGCCACGCCGCGATCAGCGGGATGACAATCAGGATGAGTCCTGCCTCGAACCCCACGGCATGCGCCACCCGCACCGCGTACGTACGCGCAAAGCCGCGAGCCGCCTGCAGACGGTCAAACGCCCAGTTATAGAGCATGTTCCAGATGACGGCGATGGTGGCGATGATGGCGGTGAGCAATCCCATGCTGACCACGGAGTGCCCGGTGATCCAGGCCGCCAGCGGTGCGGAAATGCCGATAGCCAGCACTTCGAATGCCAAGGCATGGAACATGCGCTCGGCCGGCGATCGATCAAAATTTGACATTGGAAAACGCGGAATGGGCGGTGTCGTCACCGCGTTCGCGATTCGCAGCCGGGGTCGTCCCCGACGGTCCAGAAGAATCTGGAAGAAGTGAAGCTCATTATAACGGAGCTCCCCGATTCAGGGGAACGACGCGCCGCATCGAAGTCCGGCGCAGACCCCCACGGCCTCGGCCACTACGCCGAAACCTGGCCGATGAAGCTTATGCGCGGCAGCGTTGCTGATCGCCACAGCCGCCAGCGTATGATGAATCCTTCTCTTTCACGACAGCAGCCAGGAGCCCTTTTCATGACCACGCAAGAGCCGCCCTTCCCCGATACTTCCGACTGGCACGAGCAGTCGCTGCTCCTGCACGGGGACGAAGGCTGTGGGCAGGAATCTTCGGTGGTGCCACCCATCTACTACAGCGCCACCTTCAAGGCCCGCAACGCGCAGGAGTTCGCGGCGATGGCGACCACCAGCCGCCCTGCCGCGTTCTATACGCGCCACGGCAACCCCGTCAACAAGCACGTCGAAGCCATCCTGGCCAAGCTCGAAGGTACGGAATCGGCGCTGCTGACGGGCTCCGGCATGGGAGCCATCAGCACCACCATCCTCGCGCTGCTCAAAGCCGGCGACCACGTGGCCGTCCAGCAGCGGCATTACATGAGCACATCCAAGCTGTTCTCCGAGGTGCTCACGAACTACGGAGTGCGGGTCAGCTTCTTTGACCAGACGGATCTGGGCAGCCTGGAAGCCGCGCTGCGCCCTGACACGCGGCTCATCATGGTGGAAACGCCCGTCAATCCCAGCCTGTCGATCACGGACCTCGGCGCCGTGGGCAAGATCGCACGCAGCCGGGGCATCCTGACGGTGGCGGACAACACGTTTGCTTCTCCGCTGAACCAGCGCCCGCACGACTACGGCATCGATATCGTGGTGCACAGCGCCACCAAGTACTTGGGTGGCCACTCCGACATCGTCGCCGGCGCCATCTGCTGCAGCAACGAACTGGCCGAGCGCATCTGGAAGATGCACGTGACGCTGGGCGCCGTGCTCTCTCCCATGGATGCCTGGCTGCTGCTGCGCGGCCTGCGCACGCTATCGCTGCGCATGGAACGCATCAACGCCAATGCACTTGAGCTGGCCCGCTGGCTGGAAGGCCGCCCCGAAGTCTCGCAGGTCCTGTACCCGGGACTGGAGAGCCATCCTCAGCATGCGCTGGCCGCACGCCAGATGCGCGGTTTCGGCGCCATCGTGGCGTATTCGCTGCGAGGTGACTACGCCGCCACCCAGCGCTTTGTGTCGGGGCTGCGTCTGGCCACGCAGGCCGTGAGCCTGGGAGGCGTGGAGACGCTGGCCGTGCACACGGCATCAATGTGGGCCAGTTCCATGACCGAGGCCGACATGCAAGCCGCCGGCATCGAGCCGAACTTCGTGCGCATGTCAGTGGGAGTGGAGCATATCGACGACCTGAAGGCCGACCTGGCGCAGGCGCTGGAAAAGGCCGCGCGCCCGTAAGTGTGGCGTCTCCTGCGGGAATCGAACCCACAATCTTCCCTTAGGAGGGGAAAGTTATATCCATTTAACTAAGGAGACCCGGGGGATCCTCTTCGGCTTCGGGATCCCCGGCGCAATTATAAAGGACGCCGCCACGACGCCTGGCGGGAATGAGCGCCCCGGACGCCGGATCACCGCAACCGCCGCAATCCTGGCCAGAAGCCACAGCACGCCCGCCCGCCGAAACGGCGCCCGCGCTCAGGCTCGCGGGTGATGCTGGGCATGGAGGATCTTGAGCCGCTCGCGAGCGACGTGAGTGTAGATCTGCGTGGTGGATATGTCCGCGTGCCCCAGCAGCATCTGCACCACGCGCAAATCGGCGCCGTGGTTGAGCAGGTGCGTGGCAAACGCGTGGCGCAGCACGTGCGGCGACAGCGGAACGCGGATGTCCGCTAGATCGGCATACTTGCGGATCAGCAGCCAGAAGGCCTGACGCGTCATCGCGGCCGCCCGGGCGGTCACAAACAAGGCGTCACACGCGCGCGGTCCGAGGATGCCAGGGCGGCTCTCGGCCAGATAGCGCGTGATCCAGTGCAAGGCTTCTTCGCCGAGCGGGACCAGGCGGTCCTTTGCGCCCTTGCCCATCACCACTCGCACCACGCCATCATTCAGGCTGGTGTCCGAAACCGCAAGGTGGACCAGTTCGCTCACCCGCAGGCCCGTGGCATACAGGGTTTCCAGCATGGCCCTATCACGCAGTCCCAAGGTCGTGGCAATGTCCGGCGCCGAGAGCAGCGCATCGACCTGGGCCTCGGACAGCGTCCTGGGAAAGCGGGCGGGCTGGCGGGCGCTGTGCACGCCCAGGCAGGGATCCTCCGCACACAGTCCGTGCCGCATGGCCCACAGGTAATAGCGCCGTAACGCGGCCAGCCGCCGGTTTGCCGTGCTGGCCTTGGTCCGAAGGTGCTGCGCGGCCAGCCAGTCCTGGACGTCGGCGCGTTGCGCCGACTCCAGCCCCCGCCCGCATTCCTTGCGCAGCCAACGCCCGAACGCGGTCAGGTCGCGCCGATAGGCGGCCAGCGTATTCGCGGCCAGCCCATCTTCCAGCCATAGGGCATCCAGAAAGGCATCCACCGTTGGAAGATCGGAAACCGGGGGCGTCATGGCGAAAGGCCAAAGTAAGATTTTTGCCGGTACATGTCCGCGTCGGCACACTGCATCAGTTCGTCCGCAGTGAGGCCGTCCGCCGGCCAGACGGCATGGCCGATCGCCACGCCCAGACTCACGGTTCGCCCCTGCGGCATATTGTGCAGGGTCTGCAAAGGCGCCTCGACCGCGGCCGCCAGCTTCGCCGACAACGCGGCAACGGCCGCAGACGTTTCCGCGCCCGAGACGACCACGACGAATTCATCACCGCCCAACCTGGCCACAAGATCAGTCGGGCGCAGGCACGCCTGCAGCCGACGGACGACCTCGACCAAGGCCCGATCTCCATTATCGTGTCCATAACGATCATTGAGCGGCTTGAAGTCATTCAGGTCCAGGAAAAACAGGGTGAACGGGACGCCGCCTGGCGCGCGCGTCGCCGCCATCAGCAGGCTCTCGAGAGCCGTCCGATTCGCCGCCCCGGTCAGCCGGTCCGTGAACAGCTCCGCCCGCATCGCCTTGAAGTTGCGCGCCAGGTCACCGACCTCATCCCGGCGGCGGATGTCGATCTCCACATCCGGCGCCCCCTGCCGCATGCGCGTGACGGCATGCGACAGTGAAATGATGTCCTGCGCGATCCGCCCGAACAGCCGCATGCCGAAAAGGATCGTCAGACCCACGGCCAACAGCCCCACCCCGAGCGCGATCCAGAGTTGCCGGTCGATACCCAGAAAGATCTCGTTGCGCGGCATGGCGACGATGGCAGTCCAGTCCAGCCCTGCATCGTCGATGATGCGGCGGGCTGCGACCGCTATGACCTGGCCGCCCGGGGCCTCGGTCGTCGTCCAGTAAGATTGTTCACGGTCCGCTGTCCCGGCTGGCCCGTCCGCCTGCGTGGCATCCAGAAAGGGAACAATGCCGATGTAGGCTGCGCGGATGACGGGATCATCGGTATCCAGCGCGCTGACCCGGGTGGTCTGCCCGTCCACGTTCCGCCCGACGCGACGGACCCGCGTGGCCGCCAGCAGGTTGCCGTCGCGCTCCACCACGAACGCACGGCCGCGCCCGCCAATATTCAGCGTATCGATGAACTGATTGATATCCTTCAGGGGAACATCGGTGGCCACCACACCCTCGAACTGGCCGGTATCCGACAGCACCCGCCGCGCCCGCGTCACCACCAGGTCCCGCGTGGTGAAGTCGATATAGACCGCCGTCCAGAAATGCCCGGTCGTGTGTTCGCCCAGCGTGTACCAGATGCGGGTGCGCGGATCGAACAGAGTGGATTCATGCCGGACGTAATGCGGGGCGCCCATCACCTCATCATAGCGGTAGTACGCGCGATGCTCGCCGGGCCGCAGCTTCAGGCGGAGCTCGGCCTCATGGCTGCTGCGGCGTTTGAGGGCAAAGCTCTGACCGGCACGATTACCGTAATACACGTAGTCGTTCGGATCGGTGTAGATGGACGTCGCGATCCAGAACCGCTGACGCAACGCAGTCAACTCATCGGCGATGTCGCCGGGTGCGGACATGCCTTCCGGAAACGCGGCGTCAAGCACGGCGGCCGACCCATGTACATGGAAATGGACCGCCTGCGCAATGCGGGCTGCGACTTCACGGATGTACTGGTCGGAAAACGCGCGAATCGTGCGGCTGGCCGACCAATAATAGGTGGCCCCCAACACGATGGACACCAGTGCCACCAGCAGCACATAAGGAACCACCAGATTGACCCGCAGCGAGCGGAGCTTGGCGACGGACATGGCGGGCGCGATTCCTGAGATGTCAGTGTTCGCGGTCCAGTGCCACCTCGACCGGCGTGGCCCCCAGCGCCCCTGTGAGCACGTCGGCCGAAACACTGATCAGATACCCGCGCCGCCCGCCGTTCAGGTAGATCGTGTCATAGTCCAGCAGGGTGGACTCCACCCAGATCGGCATGCGCTTGCGGGTGCCAAAGGGGGATGTACCGCCCACCTGATAGCCCGAATTGCGCTGGGCGGTGTCCGGTGTGCAGGGGCTGATTTTCTTGGCGCCCGTCTGGCGGGCCAGATTCTTCGTGGAAACCTCGCAATCACCATGCATCAGCACCACGAGCGGCTGGCCGTGCTCGTCTTCCATGATGAGCGTCTTGGCCACCTGGTGCAGTGGCACGCCCAACTGGTGCGCCGCTTCCCTGGCCCCGCCGTGCTCCACGTATTCGTAAGGAAACTCGCCAAACGGAATCTTCTGTTGGCGCAGCCAATGAGTGGCAGGAGTCTCGGAGGTGTGCTTGACGGTCTTGGCCATGTCGCTCAATGAAACAACAGAATACGCGGACGGTATATCCTACTGCAGCCCGGAGGGCAAAGCTTGCATCATCCCAGGCTCAAGACCCCGCTGTCAGATCCACGACAGCTCCCACGTCGCGTGCCGTTCCGTGGACCGCCTCCAAGAGCCGCCGGGCTCCCGCGCTGTCTTCCTGAGCCGCGAGCAAATTGCCCGAAACCCTCAGATACTCCGGGCGGACTTCATGCAGGTAGAGCAGCGCATCAGGCTGCTCGGCAAAGCGGCGTAACCCCAGACGTACACCATATTCACGCACCTTCGCCACGAACGCCACCACCTGTTCACGATTGGCGACCAGCCCATACGAGTCCAGCTCGAACACGAGCCGGCAGGACTGCTCGGGCGCGGCGCCCAGGATCGCCGTCACATTGACCAGAAATTCTCCCTGGAGGATGGAAGCGAGTGACACGCGCAGCACCAGTTCTCCAGGTTGCGCGCGCAGCCACGCCAGCGCCAGCTCGATCCCGCGCACATCGCAGGCGGCCGACAGCCCCAGCCTCACGGCCGGCGGCATGAACAAGTACCCGGACAGCGGTTCCGACGCGCCCGGTTCGCGGACCATCAGCATGCCGATTCGCCGACTGCCACCGTCGGCAAACCGGTCCGGCTGGGTGTCGAGTTCGAACCACCCCTCGGCCAGCGCATCGTGCAGCAGCCCTCGCCAGACCTGTTCGCCGCTTCCCCGGCCGCCCGACACGCACAATAGATCCGAACCTGGCAGATACTCCACGTTTTCGTGCCCGGCGCTTTCCGCACGCATCAGCGCCTCATCCAGCCGAGAAAGGACATGACTGAGGTCCTCGCCCGGCTCGTAGTCGGTCAGTGCCAGTCGCCAGCGGCACAAGCCCGCATGGCCCAACTGAATGCGCTGCGCATGCAGCATCTCGCCCACCGACTGAGCGATACGAACGGCGACGGGCCCGGGCACCATAGGCATCACAAAGGCAAAGTCCGAACCGTTCAGGCGCCCCAGCCAGGCCTCGTGCCCCAGGCGTTCCACCAATATCTGGCGCACGAGCTGACCCATGTTGGTCAGCCACTGATCCACCACCCGGCGGCTGACCGACTGGTTGATGGCCTGAAGGTCGCATTGCCGGAACAACATCACGTGACCGCCCTGAGTCTTCGCGGGGTCGGATTGTTCCAGCAATCGCCGGAATTCGTTCATGAAATACTTTCGGTTGGCCAGCCCCGTGGTCTGGTCGCGGTTCAATTCGAGCCTCAGGGATTCGAGCCGCGCCTCGCGCTCGAAGGCAGTGGCGCGGACTTGTTTGTGCGTGTGCGCAATGATCTGCGAAACCTCGCGCAGCTCGACGATCGCAGGGTGCCGGACGGGCGGGAGTTCCGCCCCGGCATCGGTGCGCGCCATGGCCTGAACCCGCCCCATGACGTCATCCTGGATCGCCCGCCGCAGCCAGCGCATCAGCGCCAGCACGAACAGAGCCCACAGGAGCCCGGCCGCCACCGTCAGCGAAACGATGCGCACTGAGCCGGACCAGAGCGCGTCCCGCGCATACGCGTCGTTGGCCTGCAGCCGCACGACGCCGAGCTGGCTCCAGCCACCGGAGACCTGGCGCTGCGCCTCGTGCCGGCCCAGCGGCAGAAGATGGCTGAACCACGCAGGAGCGGCACCAGAGCCGCCGGCGTCATTGTTCAACTGGCGGCGCACTAGAATCCGTCCCGTGGGATCCAGAAACTCCATCACGCGGAACTCTCCGCTATCGAACAGCACCGAAATCAGGAGCTCGCGCACCGAGGGCTCCTGGTTCGACGGTTGCGACAGCGTCAACGCCAACGACGTCGCCGTCGAGTCGGCCTGAGCCTGAAGCTGGGTATCCAGATACTGGCGGGCCGAGTCGATGCTGAAAATCATCACACCCGACAGGATCACCACGATCGCCAGGGTCATACTGATCAGGAGCTGTTTAAGCAATGACATAGTCGTCCACCTTGTTCACGGCTGAAAGCCCTCCGCCTGCATCTTGGACAGCAGATCGCGCCAGCGGCCGATCCGGTCCACCGAGGACTGCTTGCCCCCCGGAATGTAGATCCCTTCGGCATTGAAACTGAAAACCGGTGTCAGGTCCGGGCGCAGATGCGCCGGTTGAATGCGATCCACCAAGCTGTCCAGCACCAGCGGTTCGGCCATCGGCTGGGGGTAATAGCCCAGGACCATGTGTGCGATGTTCTGGCCGCCCACCCGGGCGCGCACATACACCAACCGCAGTTTCTCGGGCGCCACCCCGAGATACAGCAGCGAAAAATACTTGCCGATCACATAGTCTTCGCAGTCGCCCGCGCCCTTCGCCAGGGACTCCAGTGGCGTGGCCCAATAATCGACCCGGCCCCAAACCGTGATGTCTTCGCTTTCCATCAGAGCCTGATCCCAGAACTGATTGACCATGCGAAGTTTTTCCTGCTCGGACCCACCCGCCGCCTGGCGCAGCATGTCCTGCCAGGCCTGCACGGCCCGCCCCGCACCCGCCCCGTAGTGTCTGCTGGCGTACGCCACCAGATGTGCCGGATCGAAAGTGATCGCCGGCGCCGGCTCCAAGGCCAGCCCCAGACATAACATGAGCGCCGACGCCCCCCGCAACAGGGCGCGGAGCCCGGCAGCAGAAAGATGGCGATAGGGCATGCACGAATTTTGATACAGAATGATGTGTAACAAATGACTGCAGCGTGCCAACCGAGGGGAAATGCTACTGGTTACTTCACCAGCCGGCTATTGGTGAAGATAAAAATCCGTCCGCACCCATTGAAGCCGGATGCAGACGGAAAGAAAGAACGGCGAGCCGCTAGCTGTGGTCCACCTTCAGCTTGCCGTCCTGGATCATCTGCTGGATCATGTGGGCCTGATCCAGGCCCGCGTAAGCCGTCGTCAGATCCGCATTGTCGATGACGATCTGCTGCGTCACATGATCTGCGGCGGAGCCGTCCGCGTTGACCCTCACATCGACGGTGGTCTTGTCGCCATCACCGCTGATGCTCAGGTACTGGGTAAGGTCGCCCGGACCGGAATGATGCTGCAGCAGGTCACTGAGATCGAGCATGTCCTTCCCGTTGGAGTCGGCGTGGCCCGGCGCCGCGACGCCAAAGTCGGTGACATGATCGACGGTGGCTGGATTGCCCGCGCTCGCCTGGTCGCCCAGCTTCCACGCGAAGACGTCGTCGCCCGCGCCGCCCGTCAGGGTGTCGCTGCCAGCGCCGCCATACAGATGGTCATTACCGGCACCGCCATACAGATGGTCATTGCCCAGTCCACCGAACAGTGAATCGTTGCCATCCGCGCCATGCAAGGTATTGGCCTGGCCGGACGAGTTGTCGATGGACACGTCAAAGTTGGAAGCAGCGTGGTCGCCGTTGCCGTCCGTGACCGTGGCGCCGAGGTGCAGGGTCAGATCGTCCTGGGTGACTGTGTGCGTCTCGTTGGTGGGATCCGTATGCCAGGTGGCCTTGATGGAGTTCTGGTCCACCGAGAACTGGCTGTCGTTGTCACCGGCTCCGATGACGATGTGATCGATGTACTTGCCGGTTGGCGCATCGATCTGCACGGCATGCGTTCCCGTGTCGGTATTGCTGGATACGTTCTTGTAATAGACCTGCGGGTCCGCAGTAACGTCGAGCGTAGCGCTCGTTCCATCGGTATAGAAAACGACGATGTGAGCGGCGTCCTCATCGCCACGATTGTAGCTATGTTTTTCATCCGGCTGACGGTCGCCGAACTGATTCAGCGTGAACACCACTTCGGTGATGTGCTGGCCCGTGGTGCTGCTGAAGTCGAGGACAAGTTTCTCACCATATAAGCC
This sequence comes from Castellaniella sp. UC4447_H14, assembly GCF_052978285.1. Taxonomy (NCBI): domain Bacteria; kingdom Pseudomonadati; phylum Pseudomonadota; class Betaproteobacteria; order Burkholderiales; family Alcaligenaceae; genus Castellaniella; species Castellaniella sp. UC4447_H14. The sequence continues at coordinate 1,629,364 of NZ_CM129666.1, forward strand.
ATCCGTACCGTTACCCGTCACCGAATTGTTTTGAATGAACGGACTGTCATACATATCCTTCTTGCTGCCGCCACCCTGCCCCGATGTCCAGTCGGGGTTGTCGACACTGATTCCTGTCCCCCCGCTGATCACGACATTCGCGGCCGAATCGCCCCCCTCCTTCACGCCGTCGACTCCGCCTTTGTCCAGGAAGGCCGACAAGGCCAGGGTGATTCCGTTCTGGCTGAGCGTGGTCGAACCGTTGCCGGTGAAGCTGAAGCTCGAGGAACCGTTCATCCCAGGCACCAGCGTGTCATACGACACCACCGGATCCAGGGCTCCGACCATGTGCACCGAGTAGGTGCCATCCGCCGCCGAGCCCGTCACCGTGAAGACGTCGTGCCACGTCCCTCCGCTCTGGTATCCCGCCGACAGCGTCCCGTCCGGGTTCTGCTGGAAGGTCAGATCGTGGCCGCTGGAGGTCAGGGTGACGTCCTTCGCTGCGCCATCCACCATCACGCTGGCGGTGACTGCCTTGCCGTCCAGGCTTGTCTGGCCGGCTCCCGTGATGGCGATGGAAGCGCCCGCCAGATCTTTGCCAACGTCGATACCGGTCAGCCCCTGCGTGGTCAGCCCGACTTCATTGGCCAACACGGTGTTGTCCGCCGGATCGACGATGGTCGGCCTGTCCGCCACGGCATTCAGCGTCAGGGTGGACGACTGCGTGTCATTGTCGCCATCGTGCAGCGTGTAGTGGACGACTGTCGAGCCCGGCTTGGAGGCCACAAAGGAATACTGGCCGATTCCGGTTCCCTGCAGGTCGATGACGAGCGTGCCGCCATCGGTCCGGATCGTGAGCTTGTCGCTATCGGTATCAAACGACCACACATCGCTGGGCGCATCGGTGGAAACCGTGCCGTCCAATGCGTAGCTGTATGTGTGTCCACCGACCGTCACCGACTCGATATGGGACCCGGTCACGTCCGCACCGATCAACGTTCCGCCCTCGGTCACATCCCCCGTCACGGGCGCCTGGACCAGGCTCAGGACCGTGCTGTTGAGCTGGCTGTAGTCGGTCACCCGGATCGTGTTCTCGCCGGACGTGTGGGACGACAGACTCAAGTCATATCCGATCGGCTGCAACGCGTCGACGCTGGACGCGCTTCCCAGCCCGATCGCGTAGGAATCGATGTGGTGGGTGCCGAGGAAACTCTCCCAGGCCTGCTGCTCGGTGTTGTTGATGCCCGACGAATCGCTCGGTCGGTTCGGCTCACCATCGGAGAAGAAGTACGACACGTTCTGGACGTCCGTCCCCGTAAGTTTGCCGGAATCCCCCCAATGGTCATAAACCCGCTGCAACGCGGCGTCGTAGTTCGTGTTGCCATTGGCGCTGAGCCCGTTCACCAAAGTGCGCGCCGTAGCCAGGTCGACCCAGGTGTTGTCTCCCAGGACGCTTGCGCTGGAGGAAAAACCGACGACCATGACCCGAACATCCTGAGCCTGGCTGCCGTAGGCGTCGAAGAGATGGCCCAGCGCCTCTTTCAGCGCGTCAATACGAGTCTTGCCCGAAATGCTGCTCGATTCCGCCATGCTGCCGGAGGTGTCCAGCATCAGCACGATGTTGGTGCCCCCCGACCCCACTGTGACGTCCTGCGTAATCGGTTTCAAGTCCGGCTGGGTATCCGTGACCAGCACGTCCAGATTCCCGCTGGCCGTACCCCCCGTGTCGGTCGCCGTGATCGTCAGATGGTCCAGGACGGAATTGTCGCCACCATTGTGGTCGCGCGCCTGGGTGGACTGATAGGTGTAGGTCACCACGCCGGTGTCCGGATGGTACCCTGTCAGGGTCATCACGCTGCCGTCGCTCAGATTGATGGTCTGAGGCGTACCGCCGTGCAGGGCCGCCAGGCCGGCCGCGTCGATGGTCGTGGTGGGTCCGCCATCCTCGGAAAGCGTCAGGCTGAGCCCCGTGCCATGGGATTCCACGACGAACGAACCATCAACCGCCGCGCCGTGCTCCTGGACCGACAGTTCACCGCCAGCGATGCCATTGACGTCGGGAACGATGACTTGTGGCGGGTTGTCGATGCCGTTCACCGTCACCGTCAGATTGGCGGACGACTCATCGCCATCCCCGTCGGTGATCGTGTACTGGAATACCTCTGTCGGATGGTCACTCGAGCCCAGTGCCTGCAATGCCGCATAACGGCCGTCGCCTTGCGCCGCGAGCGTGTAGACGTAGGACCCGTCGGCGTGGATGGTCAGATCGCCGTAGGCTCCCCGCACGACCACGCCGGCCGCCGTGACAGAAGCCGCCGTTTCCGGCACACCATTCACCTGGGCATTCGTGACTGTTGCCCCGTCGGCGCCCTGTACGTCAGCACCCGCATGATCGCCGCCGGTGCCCGTGAGGACATTGCCGTCGACATGCATGACGCCCGCGTTGCCGTTCTCGTTGATGGCCGCCGTATCGGCCACGGCCTGCGGCACGTCGTCGATGACGTCGATCGCAACCGTGCCTGTGACCGTATTGCCGTGGGCGTCGGTCGCGGTGTACGTGAAAGCCTCATGCCCGTCGACCACGGCGCCGTCATTCAAGCCCGCGGGGTCCGTAAATGGAGCCGTGAGGGTATAGGTCCAGTTGCCGGCCGCATCCAGGGCAAAGGTGCCGTGGGATGTCGTACCGCTGGAGGAAAGGACATACGTCACGCCCTCGCCCTGGACGTCAAGCGCGCCCTTCGCCTGGATGGGACTGGCGTCGCTCCCCTGCTCGGAGCCATTGCCCAGCCCCGCCTCGTACACCTGACCGGTACTGTGGCTCGTATCCGCCGTCAGCGTCACGTCGGCCACATTGATCTTCAGAGTCGTGGTGGACAAGTCGCCATCACTGTCCCGGATGGTGTAGACGAACTCGTCAACCGCATTCGCTGTCACGGCATTGGCGGTCGAATGATAGCTGTAGGACCCATCCGCATTGAGGATCAGTGTGCCATATTGGCCGTCGATACCGGCACCGCCCAGGTTTCCGGAGACCGAGTGCGTGGTGTCGCTGCCTGTCGCGACCCCGACCACGCCACCACCAGTGGCCGGCCCATCAGCACCCAATGCGTCGTTGCGCAGGACACCATGTTCGGCGTCTACAGTCAGCGTGGCACCCTCATGCACATCGCCCGTGTCGGCCACGGCCGTGGGGCCCGCGTCATCGATCGTGACGGTCAACGTACCGGGCGCGCTGCCGCCGTTGCCGTCGGACGCGAGGAGGGGCACATCGAAGGACACGGCCGCATCCGTACCCGAGCCCTGGATCCCGTGATCGACCGGCCCGAGCAGCGTAACCGTGTAGGTGCCGGCGGACGCGTCCAAGGCGATCGTGAGGACGTCGGCCCCCCCCGCCACTGCGCCATGGAGGACACCATCGGTCAGTGTCCAGACAATGGGATGACCGCCCGAGGTCAGACCGGGATCCGTGGCCAGCGGTGCCAGCGACACCGTCGTCGCGTCGCCGTCCGGATCGCTCGCGGTGAAGTGGCCGACGAAGCTGGCATCATGAGCCGCCAGATCGGATTCCCTGACCTCGGCGACAGCATCCGTCAACGTCAGAACCGGGGCGCTGTTCGGCAACCCTATCTGGATATGTCCCGTCGAGCCATCGCCGTCGGCATCAGTAACGGTATAGCTGACATCCAGCGCGCCATGGCCCGGCTGCGCGCCATTGGCATCGATCGAACGGAACTGTGCAAAGTTCCATTGCCCGTCTCCGCTCATCGTGAAAGAGAACACCAGTTGGTGAGCTGCGTCGTTCGTATAGGCGGCTACCGTCAGACCGTCGGAAGACTTCTCCAGTGTCAGGGGGGTGCCGGCGGAGGTCACATCCGTCAGATTGACGTCCAGACCTAGGGTACCCTTGCCATCCGCCCCGTATTCGACGGAAGCCGTGCCCTCGGCCGTGGCCAGAATCGGATTCGGGCTCACCGTATCGGAGTGGAACGTGATCCCGCTCACCGCGTAATCACTGTTGTCCTGGTCGTTGAAGACGCCAGGGCTGTTGTCGCGTGCGGTAAAGCGGACCTCGTCGAAGATGATCCCATTCCCGGCACTGAAGGTACCGGTAAAGTGGCCATCGGTCTGATTGGCCGCGAAGTCCTGCGCGGTTCCTACCTGATGGCCCTGGTAGTAGAACGCGATGGATCCCTGTTCAGCGCCTTGAGCTTCGCCGCCGAAGAAGCCGGACAGATTGACGGTCACGCTGGTGGCGACCTGGTGCTGCTTGAGCGCAATGCTCAGGCTCTCCGTCCCGCCCGAGCCCTCCGGATAGTCGCGATAGTCGATCTCGCCTGGAAGGGTGTAGGAAGGGTCTCCCTTCTTGCTTTCGACCCCGAGCCCACCGCTGGAAAGATGGACGAAAGCGTCGTGGCCATCCGTCCATGGCTTGTGGCCGTTCTGATTGTCGAAGCCAAGCGCCGTCACCATGATCATGGTGCCGCCGTCCAGCTTGAAGTTCATGGTCCCAGCCGATTTGTCGCCCGAGAAGTCGAAGTGCGCATCGAGACCATCCGTCATCTGCGGCGCGGTCAGCGTCGCGGTCACTGCCTCGTTTCCGACATGGGGGCTGTCGTCCTCCACGCGCACCGTGACCGAGGATTCCGTAATGCCGCCCTGTCCGTCATTCAGTTGGAGCGGAATGTTCAGATTGAGGACGTCCTCCGCAGCACCGGATGTGATGGGGTGATCGATCGCACCCTTCAGGGTGACGGTATAGGTGTACTCACCGTTCGGTTGACCGTCGGTCTCGCCCTGCACCAGATCCACCTGCAGGATCACACGATAATCGGCTCCGTCCAAAGTGCCGGTATAGCCGACCAACTGGTGCCCATCGTCGCTGTGCGCCCAATGGATGGGCTGCCCGTGAGAGGTCAGGCCCTCCGGCGTCGTGGCGCCCAGGGTCGGGTTGTCCACACTGATGGCCGTGACGCCGTTGCCCAGCGTGACCTTTACGCTGGACAGATCGGTGTCCACATCAGTCACCCGGAACCTACCCGTCGCAACCGTGGCGTCGGTCAGATCGCCACTGGGACTGTCGTTTCCGGAACCCGGGATGCCATTGTCGTAATTGCCGGCTGCGATGGTGAGGCCCTCTTCCGAGACGATCGCATGGGCGTCGGCCCCGTTGTTCCCGAAGGTGATCACCGGGGCATCGTTGGTTCCCGCGATGTGAATGGTCAGGGTCGCCTGCGACGTGTCGCCGTCATTGTCCGTGAGGGTGTACTTCAGCTCAAAATCCAGGGTCTGGCCCTCGGCCAAGGCCTGCGTGGCGGCGCTGTCATTGTTCAGCGCAAACATCCACAACCCGTCGGCGCCCAGCACGAGCGAGCCATACTGCGACAGCTCGCCTTGCACCGCCGCGTTGTCCGCCGTGTTCCACGCGAATCCGTGCACGGCGTCCTTGGGCCCGTCGGCGCCCCATGCGTCGCCATTGGTCAATACGTTGCCAATCAGGAACGAGTGGCCCGCTACATCTTCCGTCACCGTACCGCTTTCGGACACGGCCTTCGGGCTATCGTCCTCGACGCTCACGGTCAAACTGCCTGTCGTCGTGGTGTGGCCGTCGGACACCAGTATGGGGATTCCGAGGCTCAAGGCGTCTTCCACCCCGGCAGCCGGATGATCCACAGGCGCGAGCAGCTTCACGCCATAGGAGTAGTTGCCGTCGCCATCGTTGTGCAGCGTGACCTTGATGACGTCGGCGGTCGCCACGAAGTGGCGGCCGAGCATGAACCCGATCTGGCCAGTCAAGCTCTGTCCGCCATCGGTGACCGCCCAGTGGATCTCGCGTCCGTCCGAGGTCAGCGGCGCGGCCAATGCCGGCAAGCCGAGCGTCACCGTCAGTGCATCATTTGCGTCCGCGTCGTGCACGGAGAAAGTGCCGCCCTTGGTCGCGCTGTTGGTCGTGTCCGAAGTTCCGTCGTCATCCGGGATTCCCGGGCCGTGAGGATTGGTCAACAGCGCGCCGCGGACGCTATAGGCGCCCAGACCCTCTTCGGAGACGGCCGCGTTGGCGTCGGCACCGTTGTTCCCGAAGGTGATCACCGGCGCGTCGTTCGTGCCCACCAGCGTGATGGTCACGTCCTGGGTGGCGGTCCCGCCATGGCCGTCATCCACCGTCACCGTGTAGACCTGCGTGAGCGTCTGGCCTTCGCCCAGCGAATCCAGCGCGCCATCGTTGACCTTGAAGTCCCACCCCACGCTCTTGCCCGATTGATCCACCGCGCCCAGTGTCAGTGTCCCCAGATAGTCCGCGCCCTGCGGCGTCACCGTCGCCGCGTGCGTGTCGAGCACGTCCACGTCCGCAAAGCTCACCGCGCCCGCGACCGTGTGGTCCACCGTGTTCTCGCCCGGCGCATTGTCGGCCAGCTCCGTCACCGTCGCGGCCTGCACGCCCGAGGTGATCGTGGGCGCATCATTGGTGCCCACGATCGTGATCGTCACCGTCTGCGTGGCCGTCCCGCCGTGCCCGTCGCTCACCGTCACGTCATATTTTTGCGTCAGCGTCTGGCCCGCCTGCAGGGAGTCCAGCGCGCCGTCGTTGACCTTGAAGTCCCACCCGACGCTCTTGCCCGATTGGTCCACCGCGCCCAGCGTGAGTGTTCCCAGATAGTCCGCGCCCTGCGGCGTCACCGTCGCCGTGTGCGTATCGAGCACATCCACGTCGCTGAAGCTCACCAAGCCGTCGGCCACATGGTTGTCCACGTTCTCGCCCGCCGCGTTGTCCGCAATCTCGGTCACCGTCGCGCCTTGCGTGCCCGACGTAATCACCGGCGCATCGTTGGTGCCGACGATGTGAATCGTCAAGGTCGCCCGGGACGTGTCGCCGTCGTTGTCCGTGAGGGTGTACGTCAGCGCAAAATCACGGGTCTGGCCCTCGGCCAGCGCCTGGGTGGCCGCGCTGTGATTGTTCAGCGCAAACGTCCAGGTCCCACCGGTGCCCAGCGCGAGGAAGCCATACTGCGACAGCTCGCCTTGCGCGGCCGCGTTGTCGGCCGTGTTCCACGCGAATCCGTGCATGGCGTCCTTGGGCCCGTCGGCGCCCCATGCGTCGCCATTGGTCAATACGTTGCCAATCAGGAACGAGTGCCCAGCGGTGTCCTCCTTGACTGAACCGCCGTCCTCGGAGGTCGCAACCGGACTGTCGTCCTGGATGTTGATCGTCAGACTGCCTGTGCTGGTCGTATGACCGTCCGACACCAGGATCGGGACGCCAAGATTCAGCGCATCTTCAATCGTCGCATCGGAGTGATCCACAGGCGCCAGCAGCTTCACGCCATAGGAGTAGTTGCCGTCGCCATCGTTATGCAGGCTCACTCGAATGACATCGACCGCAAGCGGGCCACTGCCCACATGTCCGGTGAGCGTCTGCCCGTCCCCGGACACCGTCCACGTCACCGTATGACCGTCCGAAGTCAGCGGCACTCCGGAGGTGGGCACGCCCAGCCGGACGGCGAGCGTGTCACCCGCGTCGGCATCCTGAACCGAGAACGTGCCGCTGTCCTTTACGCTGTTGGTTGTATCGGGCGTACCCGTGCCATCGGGAATGCCGGGACCGTGAGGATTGAGCACCAGGCCGTCCCACACTCCAGACCGGCCCAGGCCCTCTTCGGAGACAGCCGCGCTGGCGTCGGCGCCGTTGTTCCCGAAGGTGATCACCGGCGCGTCGTTCGTGCCCACCAGCGTAATGGTCACGTCCTGGGTGGCGGTCCCGCCGTGGCCGTCGTCCACCGTCACCGTGTAGACCTGCGTGAGCGTCTGGCCTTCGCCCAGCGAATCCAGCACGCCATCGTTGACCTTGAAGTCCCACGCGACGCTCTTGCTGGGTTGATCCACTGCGCCCAGCGTGAATGTCCCCAGGTAGTCCGCGCCCTGCGGCGTCACCGTCGCCGTGTGCGTATCGAGCACATCCACGTCGCTGAAGCTCACCAGGCCGTCGGCCACATGGTTGTCCACGTTCTCGCCCGCCGCGTTGTCCGCAATCTCGGTCACCGTCGCGCCTTGCGTGCCCGACGTAATCACCGGCGCATCGTTGGTGCCATTGACGTTCACCGTCAGGGTCGCGATGGATCTGTCACCATCGGCATCCGACAAGGTGTAGCTGAACGCGTCCTGCACTGTCTGCCCGTCCGCCAACGCCTGGACGGCCTCGAAGCGGGGGTCGCCCGCGTCGCTGACCAGGGTGTAGGTATAGGAACCATCTGCGTGGATCGCGAGGTCCCCGTAGGCCCCGTGCACCGTCACACCGCCGGCGCCTGTAGGGACTACCGTGGTATTGATGTCCAACGGCCCCTTCACCCCCGTGACCGTGGACGCATCCGCGCCCAAGGTATCGGCTCCGGCAGACGGCTCGCCCGTCCCGGTGATGACATTGCCTTCCGCGACCAGGGTGGTGTCTTCGACCACGGTCGCCGTATCGGGATTCGCGTCGGGCGCGGTATCCGTGATGGCCGCGTCCAGATTTCCGGATGTGGAGGACCGGCCCAGCCCGTCGACGACGGTAATCTGGATGGAATCCATCACATAATCGTTCGTGCGCGGATCGCCGCCAAAGGCCGGATCCGAAGACGCGCCGCCGTGGTTCTGCGCCCCGTCGGACCAGTAGGTATAGCTGACGGTGCCCGTGGCCGGGTCATAGCCCGTCAAGTGCATCAGACCGCGCTGGGTATCGATCACCACAGGCTCGGCGCCGGCGGCGGCCAGCGCATTCAACTGCGCGGCGGTCACGGACAGGGATTCGATGGAGCCGCCTTCGTTCACGAAAGTGAACTGCAGATGATCCAGCCCAGCCGCCGCCGTGAAGGCAAAAGCGCCGGACGCGCCCGGATGCCCGCCTGCGAAGGTGTTGTCCTCGGACAGATTGATGATGCCAGGCAGCACCGCAGGCTGTTCCTGGCCTTCGCCGGGATGATTGTTTTCATCCGGAATGGTCAGCGTGGGACTGGCCGGCACAGGGGCGTCCGCAGCGGCCGCCCCGCCGCCGGCCCCGCTCAGATCCACGAACTCCGGCGTTTCAGCTCCCGGACGCGGATAGGACAATGCCAGCGGGCTCACGGTTTCGACAATGCTGGCCAGGCGGGTGAAACTGGCACCGCCGCTGCCGCCGCCGGTCAACACGGCCGCCGTGGGATCCAGGACGGAGAACGGGTCCTGGCCGTTTTCCAGGGCTGCCAGGACCTGGCCCGCCAGGGTGTCAGCCGGGGGCGTCACCGCGTGGTCAGCCGGCTGGGGTTGGGCCGATGCCAGGTCTTCGCTCACCAGCATGTCGGTGTTCTGGCCGACGATGACCGGCGGCACGCCGGTCGCTTGCAGCGTAACCGAGGCGCCTTCATCCGTCAGGATATGGGCGTCGACGGGAACCCGCATGCCGTCGTGCAGGGCGATCAAGGTGCCGTCGGATGCGCGCATCCAGGCTTTGCCAGTGACGTGTGTGATGAGGACGGTATCGGTAGCCATGTGGATTCCCCGGGGTTGATTCGTTAGTGCCGGCCATCGCGCATGCTGCGCCATGGCGGCCATCATGGGGACAAATGCTACCGACTCGCTCAGAAGGCTGATATTGGCGCGGACGACAGGTTTCGCGACATCATCACGGCAGAAGCCGTGTCACTCTGGTACTGTCTGGCGGTCGATTCCGTGCACGCGCAGCGCCAGCATCAGGCGGTCGGCGACGCCCAGCTTCTCGAATATGGCGGAGACATGCGCGCGCACGGTGCGCTCGGTGATGCCCAGCGCATCGGCGATCGACGGGTTGGAATGGCCCAGCGCCACGTAGCGGGCGACGTCGCGCTCGCGCACGGTCAGCTCCCGCGCCCAGTCCTGATTGGGTTCAGGCGCTGCGTGGCCGATCTGCGACAGCATGCGGCTGAGCATGCTTTTGCCCACCCAAATTTCGCCGCCCATGACATGTTCCAGCACGCGGGCAATGCCCTGCACCGGCATATATGCGTGAATGTAGCCCGCAGCGCCCGCCACCAGCACGCGCTGACCATCCGGGTCGCTGGGGTGGGCGCTGGCCACGATGACCTGCAGGCCTGCGGGAAATGCCGCCAAAGGAGCACCGGCCCCCGAAGGCTTCGCCAGCGCCCGCTCGTCCATGAGCGCCAGGACGCCGCGCCGTCCCCAGGGTTCGAGCTCGATCAGGCGCGTGGCGCGCGCCGGCGCCCACACCATGGCCCCAAGCCCGGCCCAGTGCCGGTACAGAAGGTCGTCAGCCGTCAGCAACAGAACCGGAATGGTCATGGTGTTCCCCCAAAACCCTAGCGTTCACGGAAGGCATTTTCGTGGGCGCGCAGCACGGGCTTGAGCAGATACTGCATCAGCGTGCGCTTGCCGGTGAGGATGTGGACCTCGGCCATCATCCCGGGGATGATGGGCCGGTCGGCGCTGCCCACGTCGGTCCCGACCGTGCGAACCTTCACGATGTAATAGGAATTGCCCTTTTCGTCGGTGATCGAGTCCGCGCCGATCTCCTCGACGTGGCCTTTGAGCCCGCCATAGATGGAAAAGTCGTAGGCGGTGAATTTCACTTCGGCCGGCTGGCTCGGATACAGGAACCCGATGTCCCGGGGATTGACCCGGACTTCCAGCAACAGCGTATCGTCGGACGGGACGATCTCCATGATGTCCTTTCCGGGTGACACCACACCGCCCACGGTATTGGCGGTCAGCGTCTTCACCGTGCCGTTCACGGGGGAGCGGATGTTGGAGGACGTCACACGATCCGCCAGCGCGATCTGGCCCTCGAGCAGGGACGACAGCTTGGCCCGCGAATCGGACAGATCGGTGCGCGCCTGGTTGCGGAAAGTGACCTCGGTTTCCTTGACCTTGGCTTCGGCTTCCTGGATGGCCGCCTGGATCTTGTCGATTTGCGCAGCGGCAGCCTTCTGGTCTCCACAGAACTTCGCCACATCGCGCTGCAGCCGGAGCAGATCGACCTGCGAGACCGCGCCGCTGGCCAGCAGCGGCCGAGTCATCGAATATTCGCGCGAGGCCAGCCCGCAGCTCGTGGCGGCCTGATCACGATTGGCAATGGTCGCACGCAGTTCCTGCTGGCGCTGGTTCAATTGTTCGTTGGCGACCTCCAGGTTGGCCTGCAGCTCGCGCGTCCGGGCTTGCCACACATGACGTTCCTGTTCGGCCAACTCGGGCGCCTGCGTCTGCACGTCCTCGGGCGCCTGGAACGGCGTGCCATTGGCAATGGCCTCGAGACGGGCGACCTTGGCCTTCAGGGCGAGGGTTTCAGCACGGTTTTCACCCAGGGAAGAGGAATATCGCGTCGGGTCGATCTGCAGCAGCACCTGGCCTTTCTGGACCTTGTCGCCCGGGCGCACCAGGATCTTCTGCACTACGCCGCCATCCAGGCTCTGGATGACCTGGACCTGGCGCGACGGCACGACCTTGCCCTCGCCGCGCACGACCTCGTCGATATTGGCCGTCGAGGCCCAGCCGATCAGCACGGCGGTGGCGAGCAAGGACACCCAGATGAGCAGGCGGGAGCCGCGCATGCGCTGCTGGCTGAGCGCCCAAGTCGCGTCGCCGATCATGTCGCGCGGTTCGGCGCTCTTTTCGTGGCGCGGCGCGAACGGGCGCTGCAAGCCAGCGAACCACGATGGCAACAGTCCCATGTCAGACCCTCCGCGCGCTGCCGATGCGGCCATGGCGCAAGGCGTCCACCACCTGGGCCTTGGGCCCGTCGGCCATGATGCGCCCGTGGTCGATCACCATCAGCCGGTCGACGAGATCCAGCAGCGACGTGCGGTGCGTCACCAGGATCAGCGTCTTGTCCTGACCGGCGGCCTTCAGGCGCGCCTTCAGTTGGGATTCGCTCTGGTAATCCATGTTGCTGCTGGGTTCATCCAGCAGCAGAATCTGAGGGTTGTTCACCAGCGCGCGAGCAATGGCAATGGACTGGCGCTGGCCGCCGGACAGTGAATCGCCGCGCTCGCCCACGATCATGTTGTAGCCCTCCGGGTGCGCGGCCGCGAACTCGTCCACACCCGCCATGCGGGCAGCGGCCAGCACGTCCTCGTCTGAAGCAAACGGCGTGGCGATGGTCAGATTGTGCTTGAGCGTGCCGTAGAACAGCACCGGGTCCTGGGGCACGTAGCCGATGGCGCGGCGCACGTCGGCGGGATCGATCTGATTCAGATCGATGCCGTCGAGGAGCAGTGTGCCGGCGGTGGGCGCATAAAGCTTCAGGATGAGTTTCTCGAGCGTGGTCTTGCCCGACCCGATGCGGCCGATGATGCCGACTTTTTCGCCCGGCTGGATGCGAAAGCTCACCTCGTCCAACGCAGGGACCTGGGTATTCGGATAGGCGAAGGTCACCCCCTGGAACTCGATACCGCCCTGCAGGACAGGCCGCGGCATGAAAGAGTGATGGGCGGGACGTTCCACCGGCATGGACATGTAGTTGTCGATGGACTTCAGCGAAGCCTTGGCGTTGTGGTATTGCATCATCAGGCCCACGACCTGCCCCAGAGGCGCCAGGCAGCGTCCCGAAATCATGGACGCCGCAATGATGCCGCCCATGGTCAGTCCCACCGACTGGACCAGATAGACGCCAATCACCACCACGCTGATGTTCACGATCTGCTGGCAGGTCTGCACGAAGCTGACCGTCACGGACGAGGTGACTTTGATGTGCGCGCCCAGCTCCGCCAGCCAGCGGGTGGATTCCTCCCACATGCGCTGGGAGTAACTCTGGGCATTGAGGGCCTTGACGGTTTCCATGCCGTTCAGGGCTTCGATCAGGCCGGCATTGCGCTGGGCGCCCGCCTGGAAGGATTCCAGTGTCATCTTCTCGACGCGCGCCAGCGACACCAGCGATACAACGACGATGAGCGCAATGGCCACCAGCGGAGGCAGCACCATCCAGGGCGAGATCCAGGCGAGCACCGCCAGGAACAGCGCCACGAAAGGCAGATCCACCAAAGTCGTCAGGCTGGCGGAGGCGATGAAGTCGCGCACGGACTCGAAGGACCGCAGGTTGGACGCGAACGACCCCACCGAGACCGGACGGCTTTCCATGCGCAGATCGAGGACCTGTTCCATGATGCGTGACGACAATTCCACATCGACCCGCTTGCTGGCGATGTCGACCACGAAGGCGCGGATGGCCGTGAGCACCAGATTGAACACCATGGCGAGCGCGATTCCGATGGTCAGCGCCCACAAGGTTTCGACCGCGTTATTGGGCACCACCCGGTCGTAGATGTTCATGGTGTAGAGCGGCATCACCAACGCGAAGATATTGATCAGGACCGCAGCCGCCACGGCATCGCGATAGAGCTTCCAGTTGCCCAGCATCGCTGCCCAGAACCAGTGGCCGCTGCGTGCGCGCATGTGCGCGTCCTGAGTCCGTCCTTCGGTGCGATAGCGCGGCTGCACGAAGCACGCCAAGCCGCTGTATTCGGCCTCGAGATCGGCGCGCGGGACCTCGACAGGTTCGGCGGCCTCCGGATAATGCACGACATAGAACTTCGGGTGCTCCTGAATCAGCACGCAGGCTCGCTGGTTGTTCAGCAGCAAAATGGCCGGCAGCACGGCCCGCGACCAGCTGCCGAGGCGGCGCCGTACGATGTGCGCGCTGCATTGGGCCCGGGAGGCGGCCCGCGCCAGGAGCGAAGGAGTGAGTTTCTGATCTTCCAGGGGGAGTCCGGAAGAGAGCTGCTGGGCGGTGCAAGGACGCCCCAGCAAGCGGGTGATCACCACCAGGCTGGCGAGCAGCGAGTCGTCATGCACTTGCTGCGCCGTCACCCCGGCGAGTCCGGGCCCAGGCGGGGCCTGGGGCGCATCCTGCAGGATTTCCTTTCCGGACGGAGCTTCGGGTTGCGCTGCCATTTATTCTTCCGGCCTACAAAATGGCATCATCGTCAGGGATGAGATCCAGCGCATCCTGCAGACGCTGACGGGTCTGCTTGCGCCGGTTGAGCTTTTCCAGAGCTCGCGGCGGCAGATCGGTCAGCCGCAGCGAGCCGTTGGCAATCAGGGCATCGATCAGGTCTTCCAGCACCCGGACGAAATCTGCGTCCAGGGCGGAAAGATCCTGCCGAAGGCGCGTATCGTCCATCGTCATCAGATCTCCTCGGTCAGTCAGACAGCCGTCGCCAACATTCCAAGCCGACCGGCGCCATCCGCTGGAACTGACCTGGGAACGCCGTCAGTTCCAGCCGCCGCCAGCTTTCTTGCTGCCCCCGGCCGGCTTGAGTTCCGGAGGTTGGAGGCCGGACTTGTAGTCGACCTGGATCGGCTGCAGGTCGCCGATGTTGGGCAGCGGCGTCAGGCAGGCTTTGAGGATTTCGTCCGGAAATTGCAGCTTGGACGCCTCGTCGGGCTGGTCTTTGTATGGATCGCCCAGGCCCAGCGCCGGCAACAGGCGGTGCGACAGGCTGAGCCACCGGTATTCGGCGATCCGCAGATCGAAAATGCCGTTGGTCAGTGCCTGGCGGGCATCGAAGAGTTCGTTTTCGGTATCCAGCAGGTCCAGGAGGCTGCGCTGGCCAATCTTGAATTGCTGCAGGTAGGCAACGCGCACCTGGGAGATATCACGTTCGTGCGCTTGCAGGAAGGGCATCTGCTGGCGCAGACGGGCCACGTTGTTCCAGGCGATCGCAAGTTCCTGTTGCACGTTGCGGCAGGTGAAGTCCCGGACATCGCGCGCAGCATAAGTCTGGGCCGCCGTCTGGCGCACCCGCGCCAGATCGGAACCGCCGCGGAACAGATTGAAATTCGCCAGAAGCTGAACGTTGGAGGCCTGGGAATCGCGGCCCGGGAACCCCGGCGGCTGGTTGGGGTCGCGGCCCGTGGCAGCCTGCACGGTGATGGTCGGCGCGAAATGCCCCTGGGCGGAGGCCTTCCCGCGCTCGGCGGCCTGGACCAGCGCCTGCTTGGCCAGCACTGTCGGGTTGATGCGCACCGAAGCGCTGAAGTCCTTGGGGTTCTTCGGCAGATCCTTTTCCACGTCCGGCGTTTCGGCCAGCGTATCCCCCGGTACTCGCCCGACCAGACGCTGGTAGCGCTGGGTCACGTCATTCAGGTTACCGGTGGCCGTCATCACATTGGTCTGGGCCAGCGCCAGGCGGGCCTGGGCCTGGACCTCGTCCACCCCGCGCCCCACACCCGACGCGCTGCGTTGGGAAATCTGGCCGAGGATGTCCTTGTGCAACTGATAGTTCTGCCTGGCCAGCGCCACCTGTTCGCGGTAGCGGGCCACATCGAGATAGGCCTGCACAGTCTGTTGGGCCAGGTCGTCGACCGTGGCCTTCAGCTTGTAGTAGTCGGCCAGCTTCTCGAACCCAAGCTGGCGCACGTCATTGATGGTCGAGAACCCGTCGAACAAAAGCTGGCGCAAGGACAGGCTGTAGCCGTTGCGGGTCCAGTCGGTAGCTGTCTGATTCTCACCGCTTCCGCGCCATTCGCGCCCTGTCCAGCCCTGGAGATTGACCTCCGGCAACAAACGGCCGCGGCCGACCTTCTGGCCTTCGGTGCTGGACTGGAAGTTATGGAACTGTGCAGAGATTTCGGGGTTGTGCAGGACGGCGGACTCTACCGCCTGGGGCAAGGTGGTGTTCTCGGCCATGGCGCCTGCGGAAAACGCCAGCGCAACGGCGGCCCCCAGAAGAGACGATGACAGCTTCGGACTACCCATGATGAACGCTCCTGTAGCGGATCCCGGGCTTGCCGCCAGAGACCCCATATATCAAAATCGGCATCCGTTGCACTGCTGCTGAAGACCGGACGTCGACACTGCCATCTATCTATTTGTTACAGAAGAGACGGCACGTGTCACATGTAAACGAAATACCTATCGAGTGGGACGCCGCGGTGGCGCCTCTGTGACTGATACACGAGCCCGCTTGGGCTCAATAGGAAGGCAAGTCGGAGCTATCAGCTTCTGGCTGATATTCTTGGGGCATGAACTTGCGTCTAAATCGCGATCCATTGCAGAACGCGATTGCATTGTACGCAGATATTGCAGGCGTGAGCAGTGTTTTACATATGTAAATACCCTATTCAGAAGAAGGTCTAGGGAAACCCCCGATTTTCGGCGTGGAACGGACGCATCACGGGCCTCTCTCAACGTTGTCATCAGGCCACACCTCATACCCGTACAATCCCTAAGTCCTCTTGAAATGCCGCGCCTGTTTTCTCCGGTTCCTCGACCCATCATGTCCGCTGCCGATCCGATTCTCGATCTCCCACTTCCCGACGAAGAGGCCACCCTTTCCCTGGGGAAACGCCTGGCAATGCTGGCTCTAGGCCAGGGGACGCCGCCCGGCCCGTCCCACTCCCCAGGCGGGCGGATCTACCTGCGCGGTGAACTGGGGGCCGGCAAAACCACCCTGGCGCGGGCCCTGCTGCGAGCGGCCGGAGTGACGGGCCGGATCAAAAGTCCGAGCTACACACTGCTTGAAAGCTATAATATTTCGAACTTATACTTCTATCACCTTGATTTCTATAGATTTAGCGATGCCCATGAATGGCGGGACGCCGGGTTTGCCGAGCTTTTCGACGAACACGCCATCGTTCTGATCGAATGGCCTGAACAGGCTGGGACCCGTCTGCCCCCACCGGATCTGGACATCCACTTGGCGTATGCAGGTGCCGGGCGCTCCGCGCGGCTGCGCGCCAGCAGCGAAAAAGGACAACGATGGCTGACATCCCTGAATCCGCCCGCCCACTGAACCCACTCGCCAAACCGCTGCGGCGCAAGCTGCTGGTGCGCGGCTGCACACTACTGGCGCTGCCCGTCATTCCCACCCTCGCCCACGCCGCGACCATCCTGGCCGTGCGCACTTGGCCGGCGGAGGAATACACGCGCGTGACGCTGGAAATGGACACGGAACTGAAGGCTGAGCACTTCACCGTGGAAAATCCGAACCGTCTGGTCGTGGACATCGACGGGTTGAGCATGAGCCGGGCCATCAATGACCTGGTGTCGAAGATCAAGCCCAATGACCCTTATATTCGCTCGGTGCGGGTGGGCCAGAATCGGCCGAACGTGGTCCGGCTGGTGTTCGATCTGAAGCAGGCCGTGGCGCCCCAGGTCTTCACACTCAAACCCATCGGCGAATACAAGTACCGTCTGGTGCTGGACCTGTATCCCAAAGTGGCCCAGGACCCCCTGATGGCGCTCCTGAAGGATTCCCAGAACGATCCGCTGGCCGGCATCCTGGACAGCCTGGCCCAAAACGAACCCGATCAGGCTCCCATTCCGTCCGTCCGGGGACAACAGCTCCCTCCGGTTGCGCACGAAAAGCCGTCCGAGCCACCGGTGCCTCCGTTGTCGGGCGGCCGGCAGAACCGGCCTATCCTCATTGCCATCGATCCTGGCCATGGCGGCGAGGATCCAGGCGCCACCGGGCGGCGCGGCACGCACGAAAAGGACATCGTGCTGCAGATTGCATTCCGCCTGAAAAAGCTCATCGACGCGCAACCGAACATGAGGGCCTACATGACCCGGGATCGGGATTACTTCGTGCCGCTCGGGGTCCGGGTGCAAAAAGCGCGCCGCGTGAAGGCGGATCTGTTCATCTCCATCCACGCCGACGCCTTCATCAACGCCTCCGCGCGAGGCTCGTCGGTATGGGCGCTGTCGCAACACGGCGCTACCAGCACAGCCGCACGCTGGCTGGCGAAGCGTGAAAACGACGCCGACCTGATTGGCGGAGTGGATCTCGGGGCGCACAATCGCCAGGTTGCCGAAGTATTGCTGGATCTGTCCACCGGCCAGCAGATCAACGATTCAATCAAGGTCGGCACCCAGGTGCTGCATGAAATCGGCAAAATCAACGATCTGCACAAAAACCACATCGAACGGGCCGGGTTCGCGGTGCTGAAGGCGCCCGACATTCCCTCGATCCTGGTGGAGACGGCGTTCATCAGCAATTCCCAGGAAGAAGCGCTGCTGCGCACGCCAGCCCACCAGCAAAAGATCGCCAGTGCGATCCTGGGCGGGGTGAAAGATTATTTCTCCAACAGCCCGGCGCTGGCGCGTCGCGCCTGAGTGCTACGCGTTTTCGGGCTTCTTGCGCCGGAACATCTTCCACAGCACGCCCAGGGCGGCCGGGACGGCGGCGGCCGCCACGCCAACCAGCACGATGGTATTCAGATGCTCCTTGACGATGGGCACATTGCCGAAGAAATACCCCAGGGCGATGAGCAGGCCCACCCACGAGGCGGCCCCGATGGCGTTGTAGAGCTGGAACTGCACGCGGCCCATGCCCGCCACGCCGGCGACGAAAGGCGCAAAAGTCCGGAACAGCGGCAGGAAACGCGACAGGACGATGGTCTTGCCGCCGTGCCGCTCATAGAAGCTGTGGGTCCTCAAGAGTGCCTTGCGATCCAGGAATCGGTAGTCGCGTGAAAAGACCTTCGGGCCGATGTATCGCCCCACGTTATAGTTCACCGTATTCCCCAGGATGGCGGCCACGATGAGCAGCGCTCCCAGCAAAACCGGGTCCAACAGGCCCGAGGCCCCAAACGCGCCCGCGATGAAAAGCAGCGAGTCGCCCGGCAGGAACGGCAAGACCACCAAGCCAGTCTCGCCAAAGATGATCAGCCCGAGGATCAGGTATATCCAGGCGCCATACTGGGTCACCCACACCCCCAGTGATTGGTCGATATGCAAGACCAGATTCAGAAATTCAGCCATGAAGGGCAGTGTCCCCGACAAAAGAAGCGCATGAAGCACACCGAAGGCCTGCGGTTGCCTGGGCCAGGCAACCGCAGGTTCGGATGACGCCCCACTATAATCGTTTTCATGACGCGACCGATCGCCGCATTGCCTGATACGCTCGTCAGCCAGATCGCGGCTGGCGAAGTCATCGAGCGCCCCGCTTCCGTTCTGAAAGAACTCCTGGAAAACGCGCTCGACGCGGGGGCGCAGGCGATCGAGATCCGCCTGGAAGGCGGCGGGATTCGGCGGATACTGGTGGCGGACGATGGCGGCGGCATTCCACCGGGCGAACTGGCGCTCGCCTTGCAGCGCCATGCAACGAGCAAGATCGGTTCACTATCGGAACTGGAATCGGTGACCACCATGGGATTCCGGGGCGAAGCGCTTGCGTCGATCGCTTCAGTGGCACAACTGACGCTGACCTCCCGGACCGCCGATGAGGACCAAGCTTGGCAAATGACCGCGGGCGGCGGCGAAGTCACGCCGGCCGCGGGCAGCGTCGGCACGCGCGTCGACATGCGACAGCTCTTCGACCGCATCCCGGCCCGCCGCCGGTTCCTGAAGACCGACGCGACGGAATACGGCCACTGTCTGGGCGCCATCGAGCGGATCGCGCTGGCCAACCCCGGCGTGAGCTTCCGCGTCTTCCACAACGACAAACCCCAGCGCAACTGGCCGGCCACACACATCCACGGCCGGATCCGGGACGTGCTGGGTGACGAATTCGAAGACCAGAGTCTTCCGGTATCGGCGGGCCAGGGCCTGATCCTGCTGGAAGGCTGCATCACTCGGCCCACATTCGCGCGCAACCGGGCCGACCGGCAATACCTGTACGTCAATGGACGTTTCGTGCGGGACCGCACGGTCTCGCACGCGGTACGCCAAGCCTACGCCGACGTCCTGCACGGCGACCGCCAGCCGGCGTATGTGCTGTTCCTGAGCCTGGACCCCGCCGGGGTGGACGTGAACGTGCATCCCGCCAAGCTCGAGGTCCGATTCCGGGACAGCGGCGCGGTACACCGCTACGTCGGCCAAGTCCTCGCGCAGGCTCTGGCGCAGCGGGGCGGGGCGGCGGCCAGCGGCCCGGTGGAGGCGCCGCCCGCGCCCACGCTGGGCGGCGCCGGCGTGTTGACCGTCGTCCACACAACAACGGGGGCTCAGGCGACCCAACGTCCCGCCGCCGGCGTGTCCGTCGCGGCGGACCAGGCCGGGCGCACCGGCCCCACAGGAGCACCGCTCCCCCGCTATCCCGCAGGTCGACTCATCCAGCAGCGATTTCAGTTGCAGGAACACACCCCGGATTGGCGCGCACTCTACGCGCCGCTGCCCGGGAAAACCGGCACAGGTTCGGGCAACGGCGATCCGCCGGAGCCTCAACCCCGGCAGGATACGCCGGACTTGCAGCACCCACGAGCGGCGGCCGAACTGCCGCTGGGCATGGCGCTGGGCCAGCTTCACGGCATCTACATCCTGGCGCAAAACGCCCAGGGTCTGATCCTGGTGGACATGCATGCCGCCCACGAACGGGTGGTATACGAAACGTTGAAGCGCTCCCTGGATGAAGCGACCCTGCCCACCCAGGAACTGCTGGTTCCAGCGGTGTTCACGGCAACCGAGACCCAGGTCGCCATTGCACTGGAACATCAGGACACACTGGACCACCTGGGCTTGCGCATCCGCGCCACAGGGCCTGCCTCGCTGGCGGTGCGCGCGGTGCCGGCACTGCTGGCTCAGGGCGACGTCGAGGCGCTGGCCGTGGGCGTGCTGGCGGACCTGGAGCGCATCGGCCAGTCGGCCCGGCTGACGGAGCAACGCAACGAGTTGCTGTCCACCATGGCCTGCCATGGAGCCGTCCGCGCCCACCGGCGCCTGACACTGGACGAAATGAACGCCCTGCTGCGTCAGATGGAGCGCACGGAACGCGCGGACCAGTGCAACCACGGACGCCCCACGTGGTTCCAGTGGTCCATGAGCGACCTGGACAAGCTGTTCATGCGCGGGCAGTAGCGCACATGGGACTCCCTACGCCTCCACCGGCTGACACGGACCCGACTTCGATCCTCGTCTGTCTCACAGGCCCCACGGCCTCGGGCAAGTCGGCAGCGTCCATGGCGCTGGGGCGCCGCTGGCCGATCGAGCTCATCGTGATGGATTCCGCCACGGTCTACCGCGGCATGGATATCGGAACGGCCAAGCCCACGTTCGAGGAACGGGCACGGTTTCCGCACCATCTGCTCGACATCCGCGACCCGGCGCAGTCGTATTCCGCAGCCGACTTCGCCCAGGACGCCGCCGCACTGGTGTGCGACATCCGTTCGAGAGGCCACATCCCGGTCGTCTGCGGCGGCACCCTGCTCTACTACAAGGCGCTGCGCGAGGGCCTGAACGATCTGCCTGCATCGGACCCGGCCACCCGACGGCAACTGGACGATGAGGCGCGAGAACGCGGCTGGCCCACGCTGCATGCCGAACTGGCGCGCGTGGACCCCGCAACCGCCGCGCGGCTGGCACCCAACGACAGCCAGCGGGTGCAGCGCGCACTGGAGATCTGGCGCAGCAGCGGCCGCACCATGAGTGAATGGCTGTCGCAGCCGCTGCGCCCGATCCTGCCGGGGTGGCGCTTTGCGACCATCAGCCTGGAGCCCGTGGACCGCAGTGTCCTGCATGAACGCATCGGCCGGCGCTATCGCGACATGATGGCCGCAGGACTGCTGGACGAGGTAAAGGCTCTGCACGAAAGATCAGACCTGCATCCCGGCCTGCCCTCCATCCGCTGCGTCGGCTACCGGCAACTGTGGGATTATCTGGACGGACGGGTGACGCGGGAGGAGGCGATCGAACGGGCGATTGCCGCCACCCGCCAGCTCGCCAAGCGCCAGATAACGTGGCTGCGGGCCATGCCGGAGCGCACGATCATCGACTGTCTTTCAGAGCACGCGGCCCATCAAGTCGTCGCGCAATTCAGGCGATCATTGGGCTGAAGCCGCCCGCCGATGCCGGGGCGCCGCCAATACGGCATCGCACCGCTGTCCGGCAGGAACGCGAAGCTGCGGGCGGACGGCACAACACGTGCTCAATCCACGAGGGTCTGGACACCGTCGGGCGCCTGGGGCTCGATGGCACCCAGCACATGAACGGTCTCCCCCTGGGCGCGCAGCGTGGCGGCGACGGCATCGGCCTGGCCCTGTGCAACCACCAGCACCATGCCGATGCCGCAGTTGAAGACGCGGGCCATCTCGTGATCGTCCACGCCGCCCTGGGCCTGCAACCACTGGAACAGGGCCGGCCACTGCCAGGCGTCGCGATGGATGTGTGCACACAGGCCGGGCTGCAGGATGCGCGGCACGTTTTCCAGCAGCCCGCCCCCCGTGATGTGGGCCAGCCCGCGAATAGCCGGGCCGTGCGCGGCCAGTGCGGCGAGGACCTGCTTCACGTAGATGCGGGTCGGCTCCATGACCACATCGGCCAGCGGCCTGCCGCCCAAATCCTGATCGGGGCGCGCACCCGCCCGCTGCAGGATCCTGCGCACCAGCGAATAACCGTTCGAATGCGCGCCGCTGGAGGCGAGCCCCAGTACGGTATCGCCGACCTGGATGGTGCTGCCGTCGATGATGGCGGATTTCTCGACCGCCCCGACCGCAAAACCGGCAAGATCGTATTCGCCATCTGGGTACATGCCCGGCATTTCGGCCGTCTCGCCGCCGATCAAGGCACAGCCGGCCAGCTCGCAGCCGTGCGCTACGCCCGCCACCACTTGGGACGCCGTGTCCACGGACAGCTTGCCGCAAGCGAAATAATCCAGAAAATAGAGTGGTTCCGCGCCTTGGACCAGAATATCGTTGACACTCATCGCGACCAGGTCGATACCGACCGTATCGTGGCGCTGCCACTCGAAGGCAAGACGCAGTTTGGTGCCTACGCCGTCTGTACCGGACACCAGCACGGGCTCGCGCAGATGCACAGGCACCTGAAACAGCGCCCCGAAACCGCCGATGCCGGCCATCACGCCCGGACGCATGGTGCGCGCCGCCAGAGGCTTGATGCGATCGACCAGCGCGTCACCAGCATCGATGTCGACCCCGGCATCGCGGTAGGTCATGGAGGGTGGGGTTCCGTGAGTCATGAGAAAAGCTGCCGAATGTGCAAGAATTGCGGGTTTGGACGACGTACAACCCTGATTTTACGATGAAGTACCGATCCACATGACGCAGCAATTGCTTCTGGATATCCTGCCCGGCGCCGTCCCGACGCTGGACGGCTTTGTGCCCGGCGGCAACGCAGCCGCCGTCGCATCGATCCGGGCGTTGTCCCCGGGCCATGCCGTGTACCTTTGGGGCAGCGCCGGCTCAGGCCGCAGCCACCTGCTGCGCGCGCGGGCCCAGGGCCAAGGCTGCCACTATCTGGATGCGCGGGCACCCGTCCACCTGTTGCGCGCGCTGGCAACCGACGAGGATCGCACGCTCGCGCTGGTCGCCGTGGACGACGTGGGCGACCTGAACGACGCGGGTCAGGCCGCGCTGTTTGCGCTTTTCAACAGATGGCGGGCAGCGGCCACCACGTCCGGCGCCTTTGCCTTGCTGACCTCAGGCGGGCGGGCGCCGCTGACGATGCCCCTGCGCGAGGACCTGCGCACCCGCCTGGGCTGGGACCTGGTGTTCCGGCTGGAACAGCTCACCGACGACGAACGGGCCCGGGCCCTGCAGGAACGCGCCCTGAACAGGGGCCTGAAGCTGTCCGAAGAGGTCCTGAACTGGATCCTGACGCATCACGACCGCGACATGGGGCGCCTGACGGCCCTCATCGATACGCTGGATCACTACTCATTGGAGCGCCACCGCCCCATCACGCTGCCGCTGCTCAAGGAGCTGCTGGCCCACCCGTCCGCACCAGGAATCCCATGACCCTCGCCGACCGCCTTGCCCTCTTCGATCTGGACCACACGCTGCTGCCGTTTGACAGCGACCACCTGTGGGCCGATTTTCTGGCCCGCACGGGACGCGCAGGCGATCCTCAAATCGCCCGGCAGCGCAATGATGAGCTGTTGCGGCGCTACGATGAAGGCACGCTGGGCGCCCAAGAGGCGGCCGACTTCATGCTGGGCCTGCTGCGTCTGGGAACCCCGCAAGAGCTGGCTCAGTGGCAGGGCGAATACATGGAAGAGATCATCCTGCCGGGCATCCTGCCGGTGGCGCGCGAGCTGGTGGCACGCCACCAGGATCGCGGCGACCTGTGCGCCATCGTGACGTCCACCAACGCCTTCGTCACGCGACCCATCGCAGACGCCCTGGGGATTCGGGATCTGATCGCCACGATCCCCGAATGCGATGCCCAGGGGTGCTATACCGGCCGCATATCGGGCACGGCCAGTTTCCAGGCCGGAAAGGTCTTGCGCGTACGCGCCTGGCTGCAAGAACTGGGACTGGATCTGGAAAGCTTCAAGGAATCGTGGTTCTACAGCGATTCCGTGAACGACCTGCCTCTGCTCGAAGTGGTCGACCACCCGGTGGCAACCAACCCCAGCCCGGCGCTGCGCGAGCTTGCCAAGGGGCGCGGATGGCAAATCCTGGACCTTTTCGCGGACATTCGGCCTTAAAATACGCGCCATGCTAAAGCAGACCATCAAACACTTCGTCTCGCGCCTGTTCACGACGCCCGCCAATGGACCCGTGCGCCTGCCGCGCGACAAACACGGCATCGACCGCCGCCTGGTGTCGAGGCACGCGATCAAAGTCTGCGAGGTCCTGAACCAGGAAGGATTCGACGCCTATATCGTCGGCGGCGCGGTGCGCGACCTCATCGTGGGGCTGCAGCCCAAGGATTTCGACGTCGCCACCAACGCCACGCCCGGCCAGATCAGGCCGTTGTTCCGCCGCGCGCGCATCATCGGGCGGCGGTTCCAGCTTGTGCACGTGGTCTTCGGCCAGGAAATCATCGAGACGTCCACCTTCCGTGCGCCTTCTTCGGGCGACCAGGAAACCGACGAGCACGGCCGGATCCTGCGCGACAACGTCTTCGGCACGCACGAGGAAGACGCCGCCCGGCGCGACTTCACGATCAATGCGCTGTACTACGACCCGTTGAAAGAGGAAGTGATCGACTTCCACCAGGGCGTGGCCGACCTGAAGAACCGCGTGGTGCGCATGATCGGCGACCCGGAAACGCGTTTTCGCGAAGATCCGGTGCGGATGCTGAGAGCGCTGCGCTTCCAGGCCAAGCTTGGCGCGCGCATCGACCCCGCCACAGAGGCACCCATCAGCCGCCTGGCGGCCCTCATCGAGCACGTGCCCGCTTCCCGTCTGTTCGACGAGACATTGAAACTGCTGACGTGCGGCCATGCCATGGACTGCCTGCGCGAGCTGTCCCGATCGGGTCTGACCAAAAGCCTGATTCCGCTCATCGACCGCATCTTCGAAGAAGAAGGCGGCGAGGCCTTCGTGGAAATCGCGCTGTCACGCACCGACGACCGCGTGCGCCAGGGCAAGGCCGTGAGCCCCAGCTTCCTGTTTGCCGCCCTGCTCTGGCGGCTGGTCGAAAAGCGCTGGGGGGCGGAAGTCGCCCAGGGCGTCCAGCGCAACGAGGCGCTGATTCGCGCCGCCGATTCGGTGATCGAAGCACAGATGGACAAGCTCGCCATCCAACGGCGTCACCAGGCCGACATGCGCGAGATCTGGCTCATGCAGGCGCGCTTCGAGCGCGCAACGGTCCGTTCCATCTGGCGCATGATGGAACAGCCTCGCTTCCGCGCGTCGGTCGATTTCTTGCAGTTGCGCGCGGAAGCGCGCGAAGTCGACAGCGTGCTGGCGCAATGGTGGATGGATCTGTCCAACAGCGGGGACGAGCGCCGCTCACAGATGATCGACACATGGCAGGCGGGACACTCGGGTGCGCGGCGCCTGACGGCCGGTACGACGCGGCGCCGCCGACGCCGGCACCGCACGTCGGACGCCGCGGCATCTTCGGATGACGCCTCCGGCACGAGCCCGCACCCGGACGCAACGGTCGGAAACGACGAGCCGAAACGGCGTGGCAGACGCTCATCAGAAGCCGCTTCTCCCGACGATTCTCTTCCCAGCGGCAACGCGCTCGGCGAATAGCGACCGCCCCGCAATGACCCCGACCCGCACGCCCGCCGGACCGGACGGATCCGCGCCCCTGCTGGCCTATGTCGGCCTGGGCGCCAACCTGGGCGATGCGGCGTCCAGCGTCCTGGAAGCCGCCGGCGCGCTGCGCCAGGATCCCGGAATTCCATTCCTGCGCCTGTCGGCGCTCTACCGCACAGCGCCGGTGGACAGCTCGGGACCGGATTATGTGAATGCCGTAGCCGAGATCCGGACACTTCACTCACCGCTGGCCTTACTGGTCGCGCTGCAGGCCCTCGAACATCGGCACGGGCGCGAACGCCCCTACCGCAACGCACCGCGCACGCTGGATCTGGACCTGCTGTGGTATGACGGACGCCACATCCGGGAGCCGCTGCTGACGGTGCCCCACCCCCGCATGCACGAGCGGGCGTTCGTGCTGCGGCCGCTTCAGGACCTGGCCCCCGGTCTGGTCCTGGACCAGGGACCCATCGCCGAGCTGCTCCGCCGCTGTACCGGCCAGGCCGTCGAGCGGATGGGTGACGCGCCTCCGAACCAGGACGGATCGAACTGAGAGGCCGCGTCACCCCACATCCCCGCCCGGGCACGGAAAGGCCCGACGGCCGGGTTACACTGCGCGCATGAACGATCCTGCTTCCGCCACCCGCCCGCTCATCCGTCTGGTCGTCGCCTACTGCGACAACCGGGTCATTGGGCGGGACGGAACCATGCCCTGGCACCTGTCCTCCGATCTGGCCCACTTCAAGCGCAGCACGCTGGGCAACCCCATCCTGATGGGGCGCAAGACCTGGGCATCGCTGCCACGCAAGCCGCTCCCGGGGCGCCGCAATCTGGTGCTCAGCCGCGACGCGGGTTTCACCGCCGAGGGCGCCGAACGGTTCGCCAGCCTGGACGCCGCGCTGGCCGCATGCGCCGGCGCGCACCGGGTCTGCATCATCGGCGGCGAGCAGCTCTTTCAGCTCGCGCTGCCCCTGGCCGACGAAATCATTGCCACGGAAATCCACGCTTCAATCGACGGCGACACCTGGTTTCCGGCCGTGCCCAACCAGCAATGGCGCGAAGCGGAACGCCTGCCGCAGCCACCCGAAAACGGCCTGGCGTTCGATTTCGTGACCTATCAGCGGATCCGCTGACCCGGCAGCCGCGGTTCGAGGCGGCCCTCCGCCGCGTCGCCGTGGCTCGTCGGCGTGGCTCGTCGGCGTGGCTCGTCGCCCTGGCTCGTCGCGGGGGGCGGAATGCGGCCGTGCGTCAGAGGCCTTCCATCCCATCAGGGAAAGTGCGCTTGTGAGCCGCGCGTGTCTGGCCCAGAATGAGAGGTTCTTATGTCCACTTCCACATTCGTCCATGAGGCCGCAATGAGCACGCAATCCCCTCCCATCGATCTGTCCAATCTGTGGATGCCGTTTACGGCAAACCGCCAGTTCAAGGCGAACCCGCGGCTGCTCAAAAGTGCACAGGGGATGTACTACACGGCGGCGGACGGCCACCGCATCCTGGACGGCACGGCCGGCCTGTGGTGCGTGAACGCCGGACACGCCCGTCCGGAGATCATCGAGGCCGTCACGCGCCAGGCCCGCGAACTGGACTACGCGCCCAGCTTCCAGATCAGTCACGAAGACTCGTTCCGCGCAGCGTCGCGCGTGGCGGCGCTCATGCCGGACGGCCTGGACCGCATCTTCTTCACGAATTCCGGGTCGGAATCCGTGGACACTGCCCTGAAGATTGCCCTGGCCTACCACCGCGCGCGTGGCGAAGGCCAGCGCACGCGCCTCATCGGGCGTGAACGCGGCTACCACGGCGTAGGCTTTGGCGGGATTTCCGTCGGCGGGATTTCTCCCAATCGCAAGACATTTTCAGGCGTACTGCTGCCGGGTGTGGATCACCTGCAGCACACGCATGCGCCCGACCACAACGCCTTCTCCCGCGGGCAGCCCGCGTGGGGCGCACATCTGGCCGACGAACTCGAACGCATCGTGGCCCTGCACGACGCCTCCACCATCGCTGCCGTCATCGTGGAACCCATGGCGGGATCCACGGGCGTGCTCGTACCGCCCGTCGGTTACCTGGAGCGCCTGCGTGAAATTACGTCGAAATACGGCATCCTGTTGATTTTTGACGAAGTCATCACGGCCTTCGGCCGGCTCGGCGCCGCCACCGCCAGCGGGCACTTTGGCGTCACGCCGGATCTGATCACGATGGCCAAGGGCATCAGCAACGCAGCCATTCCGGCCGGCGCCGTGGCCGTACAGCGCGGCATTTACGACGCCATCCTGTCGGCCAGCCACAGCGGCATCGAGTTCTTCCACGGCTACACCTATTCGGCGCACCCCATGGCGACGGCGGCCATCCTGGCGGCGCTGGATATCTACGAGCGCGACGGACTGTTCCAGCGCGCCGACTCGCTGTCCAAGCTCTTCGAGGATGCTGCTCACAGCCTGCGCGGTCGTCCGAACGTGATAGACGTCCGAAACATCGGGCTGGTGGCCGGCATCGAGCTCGCGCCGCGCGAAGGCGCACCGGGTGCCCGCGCCGCCGAGATCTTCTCGCGCTGCTTCGACCGGGGCGTCCTGGTGCGCTACACCGGCGACACGCTGGCCTTCTCGCCACCGCTCATCATCGAAGAATCCCAGATCCACGAGCTGTTCGATACCGTGTCGGAGGTTCTGGGCGAGGTCGCTTGAGAGCCCGTCCGGGTCAGAGATCCGGCCTCCCCGTCTTACAGCTTCGGCCATAGACGACTTGCCCCTGTCTCGCGTTGCGCGAGACAGGGGCAATGTCTTTCGTGGCCAGCGGATTCACGAACTGCGGCGGCCGGTACTCGTACCGCCGATACCGCAGCGCCGCTCCTCGGCGTCAGGACTTCCCGGACTGAGCCTTCGCGCGCGCCCGCAGCGTGGTCACGGTCTCGCCCCCGATTCCCCAGCTATCGGTATCGACTTCCTCGATCACCACAAAGGTGGTCTTGGGGTTCTTGCCCAGCACGTCCACCAGAAGTTGGGTCGCGCCCTGGATGAGCTTGGCCTTTTGTTCCGCAGTCGCGCCTTCACGTGTGATCTTGATGTTGACGAACGGCATATCGAAGTCTCCTCTTCTCATGTGATGCAAAAAGGCCCCGCCGCAGCGGCGGGGCCGAATGGAAAGCGCATCGGGCCTGCCGGCCCGAAGTCCCCGCGACCGCCCTAGGCCGTGACGTGTTCCTCGTCCGGCAAATAGGCCTCCACCGGCGGGCAGGCACAGCTCAGGTTCCGGTCCCCCCAGGCATTATCCACCCGAGCAACCGGGGGCCAGTACTTGCGCGCTGCCAGCCCAGGAACCGGGTAGGCCGCCTGTTCCCGCGTATAGGGATGGGTCCAGTCCCGCACCAGCAGTACTGACGCCGGATGCGGCGCATTCACCAGCACGTTGTCCTCGATCGTCTGTTCACCACGTTCGACCGCGGCGATTTCCGCCCGGATGGCGATCATGGCCTCGATGAAGCGGTCCAGTTCTTCCAGACCTTCGGATTCCGTGGGCTCTACCATCAGCGTACCCGGAACCGGGAAGCTCATGGTCGGCGCGTGAAACCCGTAATCCATCAGGCGCTTGGCAATGTCCTCGGCGTCGATGCCGCTGGCTTCCTTGATGGGCCGGACGTCCAGAATGCACTCGTGCGCCACGCGGCCGTTGGCCCCCGCGTACACGATGGGGTAGTACGGCGCAAGGCGCGTAGCCAGGTAGTTGGCGTTCAGGATCGCCACCTGAGTCGCGCGCCGCAAACCGCTCGCGCCCATCATGGCGATGTACATATACGAGATCGGCAGAATGCTGGCCGAACCGTAGGGCGCCGCCGACACGGGACCGGATTGGCCGGCCGGCAGACGACCGTCTTCGCCCACAATCCCCGGCAGGTAAGGCGCCAGGTGTTCGCGCACCGCCACCGGGCCCACGCCCGGGCCGCCGCCGCCGTGGGGAATGCAGAAGGTCTTGTGCAGGTTCAAGTGAGAGACGTCCGAACCAAAACGACCGGGCCGTGCCACGCCCACCAGGGCGTTCATGTTGGCGCCGTCCAGGTAGACTTGCCCGCCTGCCGCGTGGATCAGATCGCAGATTTCAGTGACCGTCGTCTCGAACACCCCGTGCGTGGACGGATAGGTGATCATGAGCGCGGCGAGCCTGTCGCCTGCCTGGGCAATCTTCGCGCGCAGATCGTCCATGTCGATGCTGCCGTCTCCCGATGAGGCCACGACCACGACGTCCATGCCCGCCAGATGAGCCGACGCGGGATTGGTGCCATGCGCCGAAGCCGGAATCAGGCAGACATTGCGCTGGTGCTCGCCGTTGGCCTGATGATAGCCACGGATGGCGAGCAAGCCAGCGTACTCGCCTTGAGCACCGGAATTGGGCTGCAGGCTGACGCGGTCATATCCCGTGATTTCGCACAGGGCCGCCGACAGGCGATCGATGAGTTCTTGGTAGCCCTGGGCCTGCCCGGCGGGGGCGAAAGGATGCATATGGCCGAACTCGGGCCACGTCACCGGGATCATTTCGGCGGTGGCGTTCAGCTTCATGGTGCAGGAGCCGAGCGGAATCATGGTCCGATCGAGGGCGAGGTCCTTGTCGGCCAGGGAGCGCAGATAGCGCAGCATGTCCGTTTCGGACTTCACGCGCGAGAAGGCCGGATGCGCCAGAATCGCGCCTTGGCGGCGCAGGCCGGACGGAATACCGTCGTCCGTCCGCGTGAAATCCGGTGCCACGCGATGCGCGCCCGTGGCGGCCGCCAGCACGCCGACCAGCGTCTCGATGTCGGCCTCGCCGACCGTCTCGTCCAGCGACAGCGCGACGTGGGAATCGTCGACATGGCGCAGATTCATGCCACCGTCCACCGCAGCGTCCAGCACGGCTTGCGTGCGCGCGCCCGTCTCCAGCAAAAGCGTATCGAAATGGGTGTCGTTGCAGACTGTCAAGCCGCACGCCTTCAGCGCGGCAGCCAGCTGCCCGGTGTGCGTAGCCACGCGCTGCGCGATGCGCGCAATGCCGCGCGGGCCGTGCCACACGGCATACATGGCCGCCATGACCGCCAGCAGCACCTGGGCCGTGCAGATATTGGAAGTCGCCTTCTCGCGGCGAATGTGCTGCTCGCGTGTCTGCAGCGCCAGCCGCAGCGCAGGCTCGCCCCGTGCGTCCTGTGAGACCCCGACCAGGCGACCGGGCAGATGCCGCTTGTAGGCGTCCTTGCAGGCCATGAACCCGGCGTGAGGACCGCCATATCCCATGGGAACGCCAAAGCGCTGCGTGCAGCCCACGGCAATGTCCGCCCCCCACTGGCCAGGAGGCGTGAGCAATGCCAGCGCCAGCAGATCCGTAGCCACCGCCACCACGGCGCCGGCGGCATGCGCCTGCTCGACCAGCGCGCGATAGTCGCCCACGCCGCCGAGGCTATGGGGATATTGCAGCAGCACGCCAAAACAATCGGGCAGGCCCTGCGACTCGTCGCCCACCACCACTTCGATGTCCAGACCCGCCGCCCGTGTGCGGACGACTTCGAGCGTCTGCGGATGCACGTGTCTGGAGACGAAGAAATGCTTGGCCTTTGCCCGCGAAACGCGACGCGCCAGCGTCATGGCCTCGGCCGCCGCGGTCGCCTCGTCCAGCAGGGACGAATTGGCGATGTCCAGGCCGGTCAGATCCGTCACCATGGTCTGATAGACGAGAAGCGCCTCCAGGCGACCCTGGGAAATCTCTGGCTGGTAGGGCGTGTAGGCCGTATACCAGGCGGGATTCTCGAGGATGTTGCGCAGGATGACATGCGGCACGTACGTGCCGTAATAGCCTTGGCCGATGTAGCTGCGCAACACCTGATTATGGGCGGCCACTGCCTTCAGGTCCGCCAGTGCCTCGACCTCGCCCAGCGGGCCGGGCAGTTCCAGGTACGGGGCCTCGGACAAGATATTGCCCGGCACGACTTCACGGACCAGCGCATCCAGGCTGGCGACGCCGACCGCGGCCAGCATGGCCCGCTGATCGTCTTCGGACGGCCCGATATGACGGGATACAAATTCGGAATGCGTGGCGGGATCGCGCAGCATGGAGTTCTCCGGGATCAATCTGAGTATTGCGATTTCAGTTCAGGCCTGCGCCTCGTAGGCGGCGGCATCCAGCAACCCGTCGACATCCGCTGGATTGTCGGCGCGGATCTTGAAGATCCAGTGATCGTAGGCTGCTTCGTTGATGAGGCCGGGCTGGTCGTTCAGCGCCTCGTTGAAGGCGAGGATTTCACCTGCGACCGGCGCATAGATGTCGGAAGCGGCCTTGACCGACTCGACCACAGCCGCGTTGTCGCCAGCGGCGACCTTGGCGCCGATCTGCACGTCGCCGACGAACACCAGATCACCGAGCTGGTCCTGGGCGTCGTCGGTAATGCCGACCAGAAAACAGTCGCCGTCAGCCTTGACCCACTCGTGGGAGGTCGTGTATTTGCGATCGTTGGGAATGGACATGATGGACCTCTGAAAAGGAATGGATGGAAGAAAGCCGGTCAGTGTTCAAGCTAGTGCCCTGTGTGAAGAGTCGGCGCGCCTGACGCAGGATTCCCCGGGGCGGACACCAGGACCTTGCCATTGCGCACGAACGGCGGGCGCACGATCTGTGCCGGCACCCACTTGCCGCGGATCTCGATTTCAGCGCCGTCGCCCGGCGTCGAGCCCACCGGCACGCGGGCCAGCCCGATGGAAACGCCAATGGTCGGCGCCATGGTGCCGCTGGTCACCTGGCCCTCTCCCTGGGCGGTGCGCACCTTCATGTGGCCTCGCATGATGCCGCGCTCGAGCAGCTTCAGGCCCACCAGCTCGCGCGAGGCAGGAGCGGATTCGAGGGCCTCGCGCCCGATGAAATGGCGTTCGGCGTCCTTCAGCGACACTGTCCAGGCCAGGCCGGATTCCAGGGGATGGACCGTCTCGTCCATGTCGTTGCCATAGAGGTTCATGCCCGCTTCCAATCGCAGCGTATCGCGCGCACCCAGACCGCAGGGATGCACCCCCGCCGCGAGCAAGGCATCCCAGAATGCCTTCACCGCAACCGCCGGCAGCACGATCTCGAATCCGTCCTCGCCGGTGTAACCCGTGCGGGCCACCAGCGTGTTTTCGTCGACCAGCGCTCCGGTAAAGGGCTTCAGATCCTGGGTCGCAGGCTTCCATTCGGGATGCACGGCCCAGACCGTCTCACGCGCCTTCGGCCCCTGGACAGCGAGCATGGCCAGATCGCGGCGCGGCGTCACCGTCACCCCATACGCGACAGCCTGCTCGCGGATCCAGCGGGTGTCCTTGTCGGCCGTCCCGGCGTTCACCACCATGCGCCAGCGATCAGGCGCGAAGAAATACGTGATCAGATCGTCTATCACCCCGCCATCGGGACGCAGCATGCACGAATACAACGCCTTGCCGGGGTGGCCGGCGATCTTGGCGACGTCGTTGGCCAGCAAATGGCGCAGGAAATCCTGTGCGCGGTCGCCGGCAATATCCAGATTGAGCATGTGCGAGACATCGAATACGCCCGCCGCCTGGCGCACGGCATGATGTTCTTCGAGCTGCGAACCGTAGGACAGCGGCATGTCCCAGCCGCCAAAATCAACGATCTTGGCGCCCAAGGCGACATGGGTCTCGAACAGGGGGGTCTGGGCGGACATGGAGGCTCCGGACAATAAATGGGGGCGGCACATGTGCCGGCAACGCCCTTCTGTCCTTTTGCCTGAGAGTTGCCCCACAACAACCGGGGGTTCACCTTCGGCGCCCAGCCCAACCGGGCGGGTCTCTCCAGAATGCTGCGATGCGCACACGGCATCATGCGGATGGTACGGGGTGCCTGAGCGATTCCGGGCGAATTGCGCCTTCGGCGGCCAACCCATGCGGGCGGCGCTCTCCCACCCGCATCGGGTGACAGCAAGGGCAAAGCATACCCTGAAAAGCGGCTGCCCAACAATCGAAAAATGCGGTGGGAATCAGATGTAACCGAGGGCCCGCCAGCGCGCCTGAGTCTCCGCCTCCACGCCCAGTTCATCCAGAACCTGGCCAGTATCCTGGCCGAGAGTGGGCGCAGGGCGCTCGATACCGCCCGGCGTTGCGGACAGCTTGGGCACGATGCCCGGCACCTGGCACGGGGTCCCGTCGGACAAGGGACGATCCAGAATCATGTCGCGCGCGCGGTAATGGGGGTCGGCCGCAATATCCGCAACACTGTAGATGCGCCCGGCCGGGATACGGGCCGCATTGAGCGCCTCCAGCGCCTGGTCCTGGGTACGGCTGGCCGCCCACTCGCCGATCGCGGCGTCCAGGCGCGCCACCTGCGCGACGCGCCCGGTATTGTGCGCCAGCGCCGGATCGGCGGCCAGATCCGCGCGACCGATGGCGTGCATGAGCCGCTGAAAGATGCTGTCGCCATTGCCGGCGATCAACACATGGCCGTCGCGGCAAGCGTACGCATTGGTAGGGGCAATGCCCGGCAGGCTGCTGCCGGCCGGCTGGCGGACCTCGCCAAACACCGCGTATTCCGGCAGCAGGCTCTCCATCATGTTGAAGACGGACTCATACAACGCCACATCGACCATCTGCCCCACGCCTTGCTGATCCCGGGCCCGCAAAGCGAGCAGCACGCCGATCACGCCATGCAGGGCCGACAGCGAATCGCCGATCGACACCCCGACGCGCACCGGCGTACGGCCGGGCTCGCCGCTGAGATACCGCAGGCCTCCCATGGCCTCGGCCACCACCCCGAAACCCGGCCGATCACGATAGGGCCCCGTCTGCCCGTATCCGGAGACCCGCAGCATGACCAGCCGCGGATACAGCGCATGCAGCGCTTCCCAACCCAGGCCCCAGGATTCGAGGGTACCCGGTTTGAAGTTCTCGATCACGACATCGCACTCGCCGGCCAGGCGGCGCACGAGATCCTGGATCTCCGGCTCGCGCAGATCCAGGGTGATGGATTTCTTGTTGCGCGACTGCACCTGCCACCACACGGACGTGCCCCGATGCAGCAGGCGCCAATTGCGCAACGGATCGCCCTGACCGGGCGGCTCGATCTTGATGACTTCGGCGCCGAACTCCCCCAGCATCTTGCCCGCGAACGGACCCGCAATGAGCTGGCCCATTTCCAGCACCCGAATGCCGGACAGCGGTTTGGGCAAGGACGCCCCCGAGCCGGATTCAGGCATCGATCGCGTCCTCGCGGATGCAGTCCACATAGTAGTGGCGCTGGCCGCTGTCATCCGCATCGTAGGCCAGGCCGTGCACGTCCGTCTCGAACCCGGGGAACTGGTGATTGAATTCCTGCGTGAATTTCAGATAGTCCACGATATCGCGGTTGAAACGCTCGCCGGGGATCAACAAGGGGATGCCCGGCGGATAAGGGGTCAGCAGCACACCAGTCACCCGGCCGTCCAGATCGGCCACAGGGATGCGTTCGACCTCGCGGTGCGCCATGCGGGCGTAGGCATCCGACGGGCGCATGGCGGGCTCCATATCGCTGAGATACACACGCGTGGTCAGACGCGCGAAATCGTAATGGCGGTAGGCTTCATGGATTTCCTGGCACAGGTCGCGCAGCCCCAGGTGTTCGTAGCGCTTGTGCGCCTTGGCAAATTCCGGCAGCACGCGCCACAACGGCTGATTGCGGTCGTATTCGTCCTTGAACTGCTGCAGCGCCGCCAGCAGCGTGTTCCAGCGACCCTTCGTGATGCCGATGGTGAACAGGATGAAGAATGAATACAGGCCGGTCTTTTCGACCACCACGCCGTGCTCCACCAGATAGCGCGAGACCAGCGCCGCGGGAATGCCGCTGTCGGCAAAAGTGCCGGAAATGTCCAGGCCAGGCGTCACTACCGTGCACTTGATGGGGTCCAGCATGTTGAAGCCTTCGGCCAGATCGCCGAAGCCGTGCCACTCGTCGCCCGACGTGAGCAGCCAGTCCTCCCGGTTGCCGATGCCCTCCGATGCCAGCCGGTTCGGCCCCCAGACCTTGAACCACCAGTCGTTGCGGCCATATTCGGATTCGACCTTGCGCATGGCCCGGCGGAAATCCATGGCTTCACGGATCGATTCCTCGACCAGCGCCGTACCGCCCGGCGGTTCCATCATGGCAGCGGCCACATCGCACGACGCAATGATGGCGTATTGCGGCGAGGTCGAGGTGTGCATGAGGAACGCTTCGTTGAACAGGTTGCGGTCCAGCTTGCGCGTCTCGGAGTCCTGCACCACGATCTGCGACGCCTGCGAGAGTCCTGCAAGCAGCTTGTGCGTGGAGTGCGTGGCGAAGATCATCGTGTCCTTGCTGCGCGGGCGGTTGGGCCCGATCGCG
Source organism: Castellaniella sp. UC4447_H14 (assembly GCF_052978285.1). Classification (NCBI taxonomy): domain Bacteria; kingdom Pseudomonadati; phylum Pseudomonadota; class Betaproteobacteria; order Burkholderiales; family Alcaligenaceae; genus Castellaniella; species Castellaniella sp. UC4447_H14. The sequence goes on from NZ_CM129666.1 coordinate 1,665,493, forward strand.
TGCATGTCCTCGTAGAACTCGTGGAACGCGGCGTGCGGCAGCCAGGCCTCGTCAAAGTGCAGCGTATCGATATAGGAACCGAGTTTTTCCTTGATCATCTCCACGTTGTAGATGACACCATCGTAGGTACTTTGCGTCAGCGACAGGATGCGCGGGCGCTTGTTCGCCGCCGCGCGCGCAAACGGGTTGGCCTCGATCTTCCGCCGGATATTTTCCGGATCGAATTCTTCGAGCGGGATGGGCCCGATGATGCCCAGGTGATTGCGTGTCGGACGCAGGAATACCGGGATCGCGCCCGTCATGGTGATGGCATGCAGCACGGACTTGTGGCAATTGCGGTCCACCACCACCACGTCCCCGGCGGCCACGTTGGCATGCCAGACGATCTTGTTGGAAGTGGACGTGCCGTTGGTCACGAAAAAGCAGTGGTCCGCATGGAAGATGCGGGCCGCGTTCTTTTCGGACTCTGCCACCGGCCCGGTGTGGTCCAGGAGCTGCCCGAGTTCGTCCACGGCGTTGCACACGTCGGCCCGCAGCATGTTCTCGCCAAAGAACTGGTGGAACATCTGCCCCACGGGGCTTTTCAGGAACGCCACGCCGCCCGAATGCCCCGGGCAGTGCCAGGAATACGAACCATCCGAGGCGTACTCCAGCAGCTCGCGGAAAAAGGGAGGCGCCAGGCTGTCCAGGTAGGCGCGAGCCTCGCGGATGATGTGGCGCGCGACGAACTCCGGCGTGTCCTCGAACATGTGGATGAAGCCATGCAGCTCGCGCAGGATGTCATTCGGGATGTGCTGCGAGGTCCGCGTCTCGCCGTACAGGTAGATGGGGATTTCCTCGTTGCGAAAACGCAGCTCGCCAATGAAGGCGCGCAGGTTCTTGATGGCATTGGCCACGTCCTCGGGGGAATCCTCGTCGAATTCCTCGTCGTCGATCGACAGGATGAACGCGCTGGCACGGCTCTGCTGCTGGGCGAACGAACTGAGGTCGCCGTAGCTGGTCACGCCCAGGACCTCCACGCCCTCGGCCTCGATGGCCGAAGCGAGCGCGCGGATGCCGAAGCCGGACGTATTTTCGGCGCGATAGTCTTCGTCAATGATGACGATCGGAAAACGAAATTTCATTGCACTGACCTCAAAGAGAAGGTCTGCATGGACCGGAATCCCGCCATGCGAATGGCTCATGTCCCGTCCGGCCCGCCCGTGCGGGGCGGCCGGTGGAACCCTAGGTGCGGGGCAAGGTCACCCCGCGCTGCCCCTGGTACTTCCCGCCCCGGTCGGCGTATGAAGTCTCGCACACCTCATCGCTTTCGAAGAACAGCATTTGGGCGCAGCCCTCGCCTGAATAGATCTTGGCCGGCAGCGGCGTCGTGTTGGAGAACTCCAGCGTGACATGGCCTTCCCACTCCGGTTCCAGCGGCGTGACGTTCACGATGATGCCGCAGCGCGCGTAGGTGCTCTTGCCCAGGCAGACCGTCAGGATGGAACGCGGAATGCGAAAATATTCCACAGTGCGCGCCAGCGCGAACGAATTCGGCGGAATGATACAGACATCACCACGGAAATCCACAAAAGATTTCTCGTCGAAGGCTTTCGGGTCGACGATGGTGGAATTGATGTTGGTGAAGATCTTGTACTCGTTCGCACAGCGCACGTCGTACCCGTAGCTGCTGGTGCCATAGCTGACGATGCGCTGCCCGTCGACGGAACGCACCTGCCCAGGCTCGAAAGGTTCGATCATGCCCGCATCGGCGGCGCGCCGGATCCAGCGATCGTTCTTGATGCTCATGGAGTCCCTCTGAAATTTCAGATATTTTAGTCAAGATCCCCTGCGGGCGCCGCGACATGCGCGCTCGGCCGTCATTCCATGGAAAACCATCGGTAGACCAGCGCCAGACCGCTGACGGTCCCGGCCGTGACTTCGACACGCAGACGACGAGTGAGCCGGTAGGTCAGACGGGCAACCGTTCCGGTTTGCGCCAACGCCTGCTCCAGGCTGACCCGCAGGTTGTCGGTCAGTGCCTTGCCGGCCACCGCGAAGCGCTGCTCGGACAGACTCGCGCCGGTATCCAGGTCAGTGACCACGCTTTGCGCTGGAAGCACGCTGCCGGGGCTGCCCAGCTCGCCCGAACGCATGCTCAATTCGTCCAGCCCGAAGCGTTTGTAGAACGGCTCGCCGTGCGACAGCAGTGAGCTGCCGACCGAGAACAGCAACGATACGTCGCCGCCCCCCCCTTCGTCCGGACCATGGCCCAGCAGCAGCCACGTGAGCTTTTCGGTTTCGCTCACATCGGGGTGCGAAACCAGGTCAATGCGCGGACGGCGGGCCGTTCCAGCCACGCGCACCCCGGCCTGCACGGCCACGTCGGTGCGCAAGGCCTCGATGGACAGCACAGGATCGGAGATGTCACCCTGGAAGGTCACTGTGCCGCGCCGCAGCTGCAGATGTTGGCCATAGGCATCAATGGACCCGCCGCGCGTGCGCAATGCTCCCAGGGCGGTCAGCTTCCCGGCGCGCATGCGCAGATCCAGACTGCCCACCAGGCCGGAGTTCACGCCGAAGCCCGTCAGATAGAAGCGCGGCCCCAGGTCCACGGTCAGATCCACGTCCAGATCCATCGGCACGGGAGGTTCCGCTTCCGGCTTCGCCGCCGCCGGCTTGCCGGGCTGCAGGATCACGACGTCGCCATCCAGTCTCGGGATATTGTTCAGCATGTCCAGGTCGAACCAGCCCGCGTCGGCGACGATCTTGCCGGTCACCCGGATCGACGGGAGGCTGGCCTGCACCGAAATATCGCCGGTCACCATGGCATAGCGATCGGCGCGCTGCACGATCGGATAACGACGAAAGGCGATCCGCACCTCGCCCTGGTCCTGGTACAGATCCCATGCACCCGAGACGTCCAGGCTTCCATTCTGCGCATCGGGATTCTCGGCGACCCAGGTGGCCGTACGCCATTCCTTGGGAGTCACACGGCGCTGGGCGGGAAACCGCAGGTGATCCAGCACCAGGCGCGAGCCGTCCAGGTGAGCCTGCAGCGTTCCATCCAGCAGACGGATGCCTTCATCCACCACGAGGACACGCAAACCTTCGGCTCGTATGGGCCCGGAGAAGGTCCAGCGGCCATCAGGCCGGCTCTGCCCGCGCACGTCGGCGTGCACGGTGCCGCCGACTTCCACCGTGCCGGCAAGCAGCAGGTTCACCCACGTCAGATCCTCGGAATCGGCCTCCAGGCGCACATGTTTCACGTCCTTGGGATGGAGCACGATACCGCCCCCCTGCTGCGCATGCACGGGCATATCCGCCTGCAATCGCAGGCTGCCCATTTTCGTCGTCTGAAGCTGCAGATCCAGCCGGGCCGTGCTGGTGGGCCCGCTCGTCGGGCGCAGGCTCAGGTCCAGACTGGCGGCTCGCAGGCCCAGCTTGATGGGCACATCCCCCGGTACGACCAGGTCGCCGCCGGTGCGCACGAGCCGGATGTCGCCGCTCAAGGCCTTCTTGAATGCCAGATTCCAGGTCAACCGGGCTTCAAGCCGGCTGCCGCGCACCCGGTCGGACAGGGCTGTGTGAACGCCTCCCGTCGGGACGCCGGCAGGTTGCAGCCAGGAACGGATCTTCTGAATGCGCCCGGGCGTCACGAGCAGCGGGTCGATCTGTCCGCGCGTCGCCCATTCCCCCGGCGACCCGCTGGAACCCTGGTGCTGAAGCTGCAACAGTTCCTGGCCCTCCAGCGTCACATCCAGTACGGCCCGGCCCACCTCCCAGGCACCCGAATCGGCCACCGACACGGGAACGGCCGTGCGGCTGCGCACCGCCAGGCCGGCGTGGTCCAGCTGCAGCGCGGAGACTTGCCCCCGCCAGCCCTGACCCTCCGTCCAGCCCCCGACCATTGTCAGGTCCGCGGACAGCGGCGCGCGGCCGGGGATACCTTTCCGAGGATGATCCGGCACCAGCCGCAGTTTCAGCTCGCTGCGCTGGTCCGCGATCGACCCGTCGCTGGTCAGGCTGACCGAGCCGCCCCCGGACAAACCGGGCCATGCAGCCTTCAGCGCCGGAACCTGGGCCTGCAACGACAGGCTGGCGCTGGAGACCGCAACATCGCCGTGCGCCTCGACGTGATTCGGCCCTAGCGCCAACTTCACGTCCAGACCCGAAAGCCGCAGGGCACGCGGGTTCCAGGGGCCGGGTGCAGCCGGATCCAGCAGCACGCCCTGGGCTCGCCCCAGGCGGCCGATCGTGACATGCCCCGAGAGCGGCTCTCCGTTCCAGCGATTGGGGCCATCGAGATTGATCTGTACCGCCAGATCGTCGAGCTGCCGTGCCGCTGTGAGGCGGACTTGAGCATCGCCCGTCACATTCAGCACGGAGGGCCCCACGGCCTTGGGCAGCCAGGGGTTCAGCCGCAATTGCCGTACAGCCCATTGGGCCTGCACCGTGCGTGAACCGTCCGCGGCCGCCGGCTGCGGCGACACGGTCAACTGAAGCGCGGTGTCGCCCGGCAGCGCCAGATCCACATGCGCCCGGTTCAGCGGAAACGCCCGACCCGGCGTAAGGCGCGCATCGGCCTGGAGCCGCAGCCCCTGGCCGTCACCGCTGGCCTGCATGTGCACATCCTCGATCGTGCCGGCCGCGCGGACCTTCAGCCGGATATCGCAGGCGGGGTCGGCCGCCGCCCCTCCGTCCGGCAACAGGTGCTGAAGGCAGACGGGAGAATCGGGTCCATCCGCGCCCGCGGATGCCTGGAGATCAAGCTCGAAGGGCCAGGGCGCCGCCAGGGCATGCAGGACCGCATGTCCGGTCAACGTTGCTTGCACCTCATGCCCCGACACCTGCAATTGATTCAGTGCCACGGTGGCACCCGAACGATCGAGCGTCAGCCCCGTGGATACCGCCCCGACCGCCACCGGAAGCGGCCGGCCGTCCAGCGTCAGGTCCAGCCCGCCCAAGGCCAGCCGATCCACGCGCACGTCCACCGGCAGCACCGGAAAGTGAAACGGCCCGGTCGAAGGTGCCGCATGATGCGTATTCACGGCCACGTCGGCGCGCACGGCAGACAGGTCAGCCAGGTGCAGTTGGCGTCCCCCCCACAGATCACGCCATACGGCCTGGAGATGCAGGCCGGTGAGCCGGACGTTCGCATCCGGCAGCGACACCGACAGATCATCGACCGACACGCCGTCGGCGATCGTGCCCTTGATGCCGCGTATGTCGCCCTGGAGATAGCCGACCGCCGTGTGCAGTACCCAGCGGGTCCCCGCCTGGCTGGATACGCACCACCAGGCAAACCCGAACGCCAACAGCAAGGCCAGCACCACCGGCGGCAGCACCCATAACGCCAGCAGCCGCAGGCCGCGTAACGGGAGGCGCAACAGGCGCGGCAAGCCCTTCAAAACGCGATCCCCATGGAAAACTGCAGCCGCAGGCGCTGATCTTTCTGGGCCCAGGCCACATCAACGAAGAACGGCCCGGCCGGCGTACGCACGGCCAGCCCCGCGCCATATCCGAGATGCCAGTCGAACTGCCTGAAGGATGGCGCCGCATCGCCCCCGTCGACGAACAGGTTGGCGCCCAGCACATCAGTAAAGTAGTGGGTGTATTCGACGCTGGCAACGCCCAGCGCCGGAGCCCCTATGATGGCATCGCCGCGCTGCAGCCCGATGCTCTGATAGCGATAGCCCCGGATAGTCCGTGCGCCGCCAGTGCGCCAGGAAAAATCCTGGGGCAGCCGGTCAGTCTGCGACCAGACCTGCCCGATTTCGCCGCGCACGGTCAGCACGTCCCGCTCGCCGATCGGCCACCACTTCTGCGCACGCAGGCTGGCGCGGTAAAACGGCTTGCCGTCGTCCAGCGTGGTGCCCACGCCCACTCCCAGTTCAACGAGGTTCCCCTCTCGGGGATCGTACTTGTTGTCCACATCCCGGCGCAGCCCCTGCCAGGTCACCGACGCGCTCGGAACCTCATAGCGATACGCGTCCGCAATTCGCGTCTTGTCATAGGTGATCTGTGTGCTCCAGCGAACCTCGTATTCCACCCGGCTGCCATCCGCGGCCTTATGCTGGCGGCTGCGCTTCCACCCGATCCCCGTGCGGCTGTTCTCCAGGCCCTCGATGTCCGAATGGTCGTACAACACGCCGAAGCTGTCCTGATAGCCGTCGAGCCCCGGCGGCAAATGCACGTCATAGAACGCCCGCTGCTGGTGCAGGTCCACACCCGCGCCGGTCTCGATCCAGATGGGCAGGCCGGCCACCACGTTCTGCCGATAAAGGCCTTCGACGCGCACGCCATGATCGCTGTCGGCCCCCAGAGAACCGCTGAACTGGCGCGCGGGCGCCTCGGTCACCTGGATCCGGACGGGCAGCGTGACCGGCGCGTCACCCTGACGCAGCCGGCCCGGATCCACCAGCCCGGTGCCGGCATCGGAACCGTTGCGAGCTGCCTCCACGGCCTTGCGCGGTCTGGCCGCCGTCTGTGCCTGGCCGGCAGGCTGGGTGGTGCCGTCGTCCAGCGTCACGAACGCCCCGCGAAAGAAGGTCGTGGATTGCAGGGCCTGCTGCCAATCCTCGAGTTGCTTCCTGTTGTACGGGTCCCCAGGAGCGTAGCGAACATAGCGCCGAATCAGCGATTCAGGCACGCGCTTCAAGCCGATGACTTCCAGCTCGCCCAGGCGCACCGGGGGGCCGCTGTTCACATCGACTTGAAGGCTGGCCTGCGCCTGCACGGGGTCCACCTCGGCGCGTGTCTCGTCAGCGCGTCCGAAATAAAAGTCCTCGGACGTCACGTCGTATAAGAGATCGGACTTGGCCTTGCTCCAGTCGTCATTGATGAATGGCATGCCGGGCTTGAGCAGCCAGCTTTGCCGCAAGCGCTCGCGGCGCGAAGCGTAGGCGTCGCCCGTGATCGCGCCGCTGAAGGTCAGACCAAGCTGTCGGACTTGAGTGCGCTCGCCCGGATCGATCGTGATGTTCCAGAACTCGCCTTCACCCGGCCCGCCCGGCTCGGCGTCCAGCGTGACCTGGGCGGCAAAGTACCCCTGGGTCTGCAGGGCGGCCACCGCGGCGTCCCGGGCGCGACGGCGCAGGCGCGAAACCTCGCGTATGTCCTGGTCCTGCGTCAGACGCGTGATCGCGCCCACCGCAGCGGTAATGTCTCGTAGCACCTTGGGAGGCGCGCCTCCAGGGTCGATGATCACCTGGGGAGGCGCTGCCTGCGCGGACTGCGTCATGGAAAGCGCGACGCAGCACAGGAAGGCAACGCCTCGCCACAGCATCAGGACTTGCGAGCCACTACGCGCGGCTTCGTGCCGGAGTCGTCCAGCGGCTGGCCCGCCACGTGAATGGCAAGCTGGTGGGCAATCTCATGGTAGAGCTGCGCGGCCTTGCCGGCCGGGGAGGCCACCACACTGGGCCGCCCGGAATCGGTTTCCTCGCGGATGTCGAGCTGCAGAGGCAACGCCCCGAGGTAGGGCAAATGATAGTTGGCGGCCAGGTGCCGACCACCTTCCTGTCCAAAAATAGGTTCCACGTGCCCGCAGTTCGAGCACACGTGCACCGACATGTTTTCAACGATCCCCAACACCGGGACATCCACCTTCTGGAACATGATGAGGCCCTTGCGGGCATCGGCGAGCGCGAGGTCCTGCGGAGTGGTCACGATCACCGCTCCCGTCAGGGGGACCTTCTGCGCCATCGTCAGGGCAATATCGCCGGTTCCCGGCGGCATGTCCACTATCAGGTAGTCCAAATCGTTCCAGTTCGTAAGTGAAAGCAACTGCGTGAGCGCCTGCGTCACCATGGGCCCGCGCCAGATCGCCGGGCCGTCGTCATCCATGAGGAAGCCGATGGAATTGGCCTGAAGCCCATGGCCGATCAAAGGCTCCATGCTCTTGCCATCCACGCTTTTGGGCTTGCCCGACAGCCCCAGCATGATGGGCACGCTGGGCCCGTAGATATCGGCGTCCAGCAGCCCCACGCGCGCCCCCTGGGCCTGCAGGGCCAGAGCCAGGTTGACGGCCGTCGTGCTCTTGCCCACACCGCCCTTGCCGGAGGCCACCGCGATGATGTTGCGCACCGTATCGAGCGGACGCAAGCCTCGCTGCACAGCATGGGTGCGCACTTTCATCTGCACGTCCAGATGCCCAAGACGCTGTCCCGCAGCCTGCAGGGCAGCGTCGATCGCCGCCCGCAGCGTCTGGACGCCATTGAATATGGGGTAGCCCAGAGTTACAGTGATATTGAAAGCGTCGCCTGCGGCGACGATCTGCAGTTCGGGCTCGGTCACAGACAGCGTCTTGTGCGTTTCGGGGTCGACGACGCGCGACAAAACCGTGCGGACGTCCTGAATAGTGGCAGTCATGTCGGGATCCGGATGAAATCGTTCGAAACTCAAAGCATAGCGGATCGCCCTTGGAATCCGCTGCATTGACCCCGATATGGACACAAGATCGCGGCGGTCCGCCCGTGCGGCGACCGATATTCAACGGCAAGGAGAGCCACATGAACATCATTCAACACACTCTGCGCGCCGCCCTGTTCCTGGTTCTCGCCTTCTTCGGCGTGATCATGGCCCTGATTTTCATGGCTTCGACGGCGTTGGCCATCGGGGTGCTGTACATCGTGGCGCGCCTTCAAGGGCGGCCCTTTGGCGTGAAGGCCTACTGGGACGAGCGGCGCAGGCCGAACATGCCCGGGCACCGGGGCGCCGGGTCGCAACACGCCAGCCGGCGCGACCGGGACGTAGTGGACATCGAGATGCGCGAAATCCCCTAGAATAGGAGTTTTTGCCTGCTCACTCCTGTCCCATGCCGCGCACGATCTTCGTCACCACCGCCCTCCCCTACGCCAACGGTTCTTTCCACATCGGCCACATCATGGAATACATCCAGGCCGACACCTGGGTGCGAGCCATGCGCATGGCGGGCCACACGGTGCATTTCGTGGGGGCGGACGACGCGCACGGGGCGCCCATCATGCTCAAGGCGGAATCCGAGGGCATCACCCCCCAGGCCCTGGTGGCCCGCTACGCGGCCGAGCGTCCGAAATACCTGAACGGCTTCCACATCCGCTTCGATCATTGGCACAGCACCGACACGTCGGAAAACGTGGTCCTGTCGCAAGGCATTTACCGTGCGCTGAAAGCCGCCGGCTTCATCGACCGGCACGAGGTCGAGCAATTCTATGACCCGGTGAAGGGCATGTTCCTGCCGGATCGCTACATCAAGGGCGAATGCCCGCGCTGCCACGCGAAAGACCAATATGGTGATTCGTGCGAGGTCTGCGGCGCAGTGTACCGCCCTACCGAACTCATCGAGCCCTATTCCACCCTGACGAAAGCGCGTCCCGTCCTGCGCAGCTCCGAGCATTTCTTCTTCCGTCTCTCGGACCCGCGCTGCGTGGCTTTCCTGCAGGACTGGACCACGGGGGCCCGCGCCGACGGCGGTCTGCGGCTGCAGCCCGAAGTATTGGCCAAGACGCGCGAATGGCTGGGTACGGCCGACGGCGCCCAGGCCAATCTGGCTGATTGGGACATCTCGCGCGACGAACCCTACTTCGGAATCCCGATCCCGGACGCGCCGGGAAAATACTTCTACGTGTGGCTGGACGCCCCCGTGGGCTACCTCGCTTCTCTGAAGGCCTACTGCGCGAAGCAGGGGCTGGACTTCGACGCCCTGCTGTCGCCCGATGGCGCGACCGAACAGGTCCATTTCATCGGCAAGGACATCGTGTACTTCCACGCATTGTTCTGGCCGGCCATGCTGAAATTCTCGGGCCGCAAGACGCCCGACCTGTTGCATGTGCATGGTTTCATCACCGTCAGCGGTGAAAAAATGTCTAAAAGCCGGGGCACCGGGATCTCGCCGCTGCGATACCTGGACATCGGCATGGACGCGGAATGGCTGCGCTATTACATCGCCGCCAAGCTCAACGCCCACGTGGAAGACGTGGACTTCAATCCCGAGGACTTCATCGCGCGGGTCAACAGCGATCTGATCGGCAAATACGTCAACATCGCCAGCCGGGCCACACCGTTCATTACCCGCCACTTTGGCGGCGAGCTGGCCTACACCGGCGACACGGAGGCCCTGCGCGGCGAGCTCCGCCTGCTGGCCGACGAGGTCCGCGGCGATTTCGAAAACCGCGACTATAGCCGGGCCATCCGCCGCATCATGGCCCAAGCCGACCGGATCAACCAGGCGTTCGACGCGGCGCAGCCGTGGGTGCTGGCCAAGGGCATCGCTCAAGCCGACGCCGCCCAGAAGGCCACGTTGCAGGACATCTGCTCGCGCGCGCTGGCCGGGTTCCAGGCCCTTTCGGTCATGCTTTCGCCGGTATTGCCGGCACTGACCGAACGCGTGGCGCGCGAGCTGTTCGGACGCAGTGACCCGTATCGCTGGACCGACGCGGACGATCTGCCCGTGCATGTTGCTGCCTTCAGGCATCTGATGCAACGCGTGGATCCGGCGCAACTGGACGCCCTGTTCGAGCCGCCCGAGCCCGCAGCCGTGGCCCTCCCCGGCGGCGAGGCCATCGCTGACACGATCGGGATCGACGATTTCGCGCGCATCGACCTGCGTATCGCCCGCATCGTGGAATGCACCGAAGTCGAAGGCTCCAGCAAGCTGCTGCGCCTGTCACTGGACGTGGGCGAAGGCCGCCTGCGTCAGGTGTTTTCGGGCATCAAATCGTCCTACAAGCCCGAGGAACTGGCGGGCAGGCTCACCGTGCTGGTGGCCAATCTCGCGCCGCGCAAGATGCGCTTCGGCGTGTCCGAAGGCATGGTGCTGGCGGCCAGCCATGCCGATGAAAAGGCGCAGCCCGGCATCTACCTGCTGGAACCATGGCCGGGGGCGCAGCCGGGAATGCGGATTCACTAGGCCCGGCCCGCTCCAGCGCGGCCCGGGAACGATCAGGCCTGGCCCTCGGGGGCATTCTCCCCGAACAACAGCCGCGTGATCATCGCCTCATCGATGGCCTCGCCGCTAAGCGTACGTGCCAGGATCTCGCTGCCCAGCATCTGCGGCGAAATCACGATGTCCGGGTTGACGCGGCGAATCTTGGCCAGATGGACGGACGAATTCGCCAGCGCCACCAGCTTGGTGGATGGACCCGCGACTTCGCGCCCCGCCATGATGATGAACGCATTTTCGGAATCGTCCATGCGCAACGCCAGGACGTAGCGCGCCTGGGCCGCGCCGGCCTGGAGCAGCACGTCGGCATCCGACGCATCTCCCACCAGCACATCCGCGTCCGGCGGATACGGATGCGGCTCGGCTGTGGGGACGATCACGGTGACGTCGTGGCCGCGCTGGCGCAGGGCACCATAGACGCTTTGGGCCAGCGGGCTCACTCCCGCAATGATGATGTGATTCTTTCGCATGGCATGTGAGATCCGCCCCTGCATCAGGCGCCGCAGGTTGCCGCCGATGAGGGGCCCCACGACGGCGCTGATGGAGGTGGCAAAGACCGTGATTCCCAGAATGATGATGGAAGCCGTGAAGAGGCGGGCCGCCCCGGTGTGCGGCGTGATGTCCCCATACCCCACCGTGGACATGGAGACGATGGAAAAATAGAACGCCGTGATGGGGTCATGAATGGGGGGATTGAATTCGTTGCCCAGATACAGCACCCCGAACACCGAATACACCAGCAGGAAGCCGACGCTGATGATGGCGAACAGACTGCCCGCCGTCAGGCTGGACCGGTCGAAATGCCGCCAGTAGACCGTCAGCATGGCCGCCAGCACGACGGTGTAGACCAGCAGCCCCAAGTGCCCCTGGCCGCGCCACAACGAGAACGTGCCCACGACGGCCAGCAGCAGGATGCTCATGGCCCACGCCAGGCGCGCCCGCATGAACAGGCCGATGGCCATCACCTGCACGCCCAGGCCCAGCATCAGGCGCGAGAGTTGCGAAATGCCGCCGGTCTGCACAAATGAGGCGAGCTGCTCGCTATCCAGCGTACGCAAAGAATCCAGCGCCCCGTGGCCCGAAAGCCTTGTCAGCACGGGGTCCAGGAAAAGATACCCGTCCACGGCCACGAGCACGGCAAACAGCCAGTGCCACGGAAATGCGCGCCAGAACGTGCGCAGCAGGCGCAGCGGCCGCGCCAGCCAGTTCGCCCTTGGAATCAGCATCCCGATGCCATGCCTCTATCACCGACAAGGCTTGCAGTGTACTGCACAGCCACGGTGTCGCTGCCCGTATACTGCTCGCATGCCACCCACCAGCCTTTCACCCGCCGAGTCGCCCGAACGCCACGCTGCGGCGCGCCGCAGCACCTGGGTGAGTGTCTGGGTGAACCTCATGCTGACGGCCGCGCAACTCACCATCGGTCTGCTGGCACACTCGCAGGCGCTGGTGGCGGACGCCATTCATTCGCTGTCGGACCTGGTCTCCGATGCCGTGGTGCTGTTTGCCAACAAGCATAGCGCCAAGGCGCCGGATGCAGACCACCCGTATGGTCATCTCCGCTTCGAGACCGCAGCCACGCTGGGCATCGGCGCCCTGCTGCTGGTCGTGGGCACGGGCATGCTGTGGGGCAGCCTTCGGCGCCTGGAGGACCCCACCCTGATCACCGTGGTGCACGTATCGGCGCTGTACACGGCGCTCCTGGCGCTGCTGGCCAAGGAAGGACTGTTCCGCTACCTGTTGAAAGTCGCCGAGCGGGTGCGCTCGACCATGCTGGTGGCCAACGCCTGGCATGCACGGTCGGATGCCGCCTCCTCCCTGGTGGTGACACTGGGCGTGGCGACCAATCTGGCGGGGCTGCCGCTGGCGGATCCCCTGGCCGCACTGGTGGTGGGACTCATGATCATGCGCATGGGCTGGAAGTTTTCCTGGCAGGCTTTCAACGATCTGGTGGACCGGGCTGCCGACGGCGACACCGAGCGCGCCATCCGGGAACGCATCCTTAGCACGCCGGGCGTGCGCGGCATCCACGATTTGCGCACGCGCAAGATGGGCGACATGATCTGGGTGGAAGTGGACATCGAAATGGACGGCCAGCTCACCATCGAGGCAGGACACGCCATCGCGGTCGAGGCCCGCCGGCGGGTGATGGCGGATATGCCGGTACTGGACGTCATGACGCACTTCGACCCGGTCTGAACCATCAGGCCTGTCCCGGCCCGCGGAGCATCCCGAACAGGGTTCAACCCAGATGCGTGGCCCGCGCCGGTGCCGCTGCGGTTTTCATATGGGCCAGCCCCCGGACAATGCCGCAGGCGTCCACGGCCTGAGCCGCATGGCATTGATCCCGCAGACCCGCGAGTTCGGCCCGCAGGTCCGCCAGTTCGCGCAAGCGCACGTCCACATGGGCGATGTGCTCATCCAGCAGGTGGTTGATGGTGCCGCAGTCCCGCGCCGGAAGATCCACCATGTCGAGCAGCGCTCGAATCTCATCGTGCGCCATGTCCAGATTGCGGCAGTTCCGGATGAACCTCAGACGATCCAGATGGCCCCGGCCATACTGGCGATAATTGCCCTGGCTGCGGGCAGGCTCGGGCAGCAGCCCGGCCTTTTCGTAGAAGCGGATGGTCTCGGCCGAGCATCGGGCCGCACGCGCGAGTTCACCGATTTTCATGGGGGTGTCCTGGGTCCCATCGACCACGTCCGAACCGGGGCACCCAGCGGATCGGTGGTCAGACGGACGTTGACCCTATAGTTACTTCAGGGTGTTCAATACCATCATAAAACGTATTCCGGACAACCGCCATGGGGTTCGAAACCTCTCCGCAATCTTGCGCGTGCCACACCGCGGGGCCCGCACCGGCCAATGATCATGACGGGCACGCGCCCCACGCGCCCAGTGGGCGGCACGGCCATGAACACGGCAATGAACACGATCATGCGCACCCCGCCCCAACGCGTTGGCCGCTGATGGCGCTGGCCGGTGCCGCAGCCGTCGCAGCCGAAGCGGCGCACTGGCTGACCGCGCCGGACTGGATTCCGGCCGCCCTGGCCGTGCTGGCCATTGCCGGTTGCGGATTGGGGACCTACCGCGAGGGATGGATCGCCATCCGCCACGGCCGGCTGGATATCAACGCGCTCATGAGCATTGCCGTCACGGGCGCCCTGATCCTGGGGCAATGGGCCGAGGCCGCCATGGTCATGGTGCTGTTCACCGTCGCCGAACGCATCGAGGAGCGGTCGCTGGCCCGAGCCCGCCACGCCATTGGCGACCTGATGCAGCTGGCGCCGGACCATGCCACGGTCCGACAGCCCGATGGCCAATGGATCGTCATGCCGGCAGCTGACGTGGCAGCGGGCGCAGAAGTGCGCGCCCGCCCCGGAGAACGCATCGCGCTCGACGGCGAGATCGTCTCGGGCCACTCGGCCATCGATCAATCGCCCATCACCGGCGAAAGCCTGCCTGTCGACAAGGCGGTGGGCGACGCCGTCTACGCAGGCACCATCAACACCACCGGTACAATCGAATACCGCGTCTCGTCACCCGTCAGCGCATCGACACTGGCCCGCATCATCCGTTCCATCGAGACCGCCCAGGCTTCACGCGCACCCACCCAGCGATTCGTGGACCAGTTTGCCCGAATCTACACGCCTGTGGTCGTGCTGTTTGCGCTGATCATCGCAATCGCACCCCCGCTCGCCGGCTTCGGGGGCTGGTACGACTGGGTGTACAGGGCGCTGGTCCTTCTGGTGATTGCGTGCCCCTGCGCGCTGGTGATTTCCACGCCGGTCGCTATCGTCAGCGGGCTGGCGGCCGCCGCGCGCCATGGCATCCTGATCAAGGGCGGCACCCATCTTGAGCGCGGCCATCGGCTGCACTGGCTGGCGCTGGACAAGACAGGTACCGTGACACAAGGCCGCCCCAGCCTGACCGACTGCCGACCGCTAGGTCCATTGGAGGCCGCGCAGTGCGACAGGCTGGCGGCCGTGCTGGCGCGACACTCGGACCACCCGGTGTCGCAAGCCATTGCCCGCGGACTGGGCCAGACATCGGCCGAGGCGCCCTCGCAATTCCAGGCGTTGGCCGGCCGGGGGGTCCGGGGCGTCGTGGACGGGCACCCTTACCTGCTGGGCAACCACAGGCTCGTCCACGAGCGGGGCCTATGCTCGCCGGCGCTGGAACAGGCACTGGAAACACTGGAGGCTCAGGGGCGCACCGTCGCGCTGCTCTCTGACACCACGTCGGTACTCGCGCTCTACGCCGTCGCAGACACCATCAAACCGGAAAGTGCGGCCGCAATCCGGGATCTGCATGCCCTGGGCGTACAGACCGCCATGCTCTCCGGCGACAACCCGCATACGGTTGCGGCCATCGCGCAGGCCGCGGGCGTCACGCGCGCCCAGGGCAACCTGCTTCCGGAGGACAAATTGCAAGCCATCCAGCAATTGTCGGGGCCCGACACCGTGGTCGGCATGGTGGGCGACGGCATCAACGACGCGCCGGCCCTGGCGGGGGCCGACATCGGGTTTGCCATGGGTGCGATGGGCGCCGATGCGGCCATCGAGACCGCCAACGTGGCTTTGATGGACGACGACCTGCGCAAGATCCCGTGGTTCATCCGGCTGTCGCGCGCCACCCACCGAGTCCTGGTACAGAACATCGTGGCGGCCCTGGGGATCAAGCTCATTTTCCTGATCCTGACGGTCGCGGGTCTGGGAACGATGTGGATGGCGGTCTTCGCCGACGTAGGCGCCAGCCTGCTGGTGATCGGGAACGGCCTCAGACTGCTGCGTCCGGTCGCCGCCAAACGGCCATCAACCCGGGCCCTACAAAACGCGTGACAGGAACGCCGCGGTGCGCGGATTCGACGGATGATCGAAAAGTTCCGAAGGTGCGCCGGCTTCGACGACAACGCCACCGTCGGTAAAATAAACGATGTCCGCCGCTTCCCGCGCAAAGCGCATCTCATGCGTGACCAGAATGCAGGTCATGCCGCCGTCCGCCAGTTGACGCACGGCATCCAGCACGTCCTTGACCGCCTCGGGATCCAGGGCGGCCGTGATTTCATCGAACAGCATGACCTCCGGGCGCATGGCGAGGCTTCGCGCGATGGCGACCCGCTGCTGCTGGCCTCCCGATAATTCGCCCGGGTAGCTATCGATCTTGCTGGCCAATCCAACCTGCTCGAGTAGCGCCAGTGCGCGCGTCCGGACTTCGAGCCTGTCCTCGCGCAGGACGTGAACCGGCGCCATCATGACGTTTTGCAGCGCCGTCTTGTGCGGAAAAAGGTTGTACTGCTGAAACACCATGGAAACGCGTTTACGCAAGGCGATTTTCTGCACTTCGGTCTTCAGCGTCTGAACGTCGAAATCCCCGACACGAATGCTGCCTGCATCGATGGACACCAGGCCATTGATGCAGCGCAGCAACGTAGATTTCCCGGCACCCGAAGGGCCGATGACGCAGGCCACCTGCCCCTGAGGGACGGTGAGGGACATACCCCTCAGGATCTCGGTCCGGCCGAATGACTTGTGGACCTCCCGGACACTCACGGCCACGGGCGTGCTCATCGCGGCGCCTTCAGTCGGGAACGGCATACCTGCGCTCCAGATAAAGGGTGAGTCGAGCGATCGGATAGCAATAGATGAAGAACCACAGCAGATCGTAGCTATAAAAAGGCAACAGCAATCCTGGCCTGTCCTCTGCGCTGAGCGCGCGCGCTGTCAGAGTCAGGAGTTCGTCAACACCGACAATCGAGGCCAGCACCGTGGCCATTGTCAGAATCGAATACAAGTTCATCCATGGCGGCAGCATGCGCCTGATGCACTGGGGCAGGATGATCATCCACAGGATCCAGCGGCGGGAAAACGCCAGAGACGCGGCGGACTCCCACTGCCCGGTCGGGATGGACTGGACGGCGCCGCGCAGGATTTCCGACACGTTCGCCATGACAGGAAGAGAAAGCCCCAGCGTCGCCTTGACCCATCCCGGAATCGCAACCGTGCCTCCCAGTACAGTCACGCGAAACGGCAGCAGATACATGCAATAGAACAGGAGTACCAGCCAGGGGGCATTGCGAAAGAATTGGGTGACAAGCCACGATGGCTTGCGTGCCCAGGCCGACTGGGCAATCTGCGCAAACCCCAGTAAGAGTCCGAGGACCGTACCCAGCAGCATGGCCAGCACGCTGATCGCGAGATTGAGCAGGAAGCCCTGCAGCAGCAGCGGTGTCCACTTCCAGAGCGTGGCCCATACAGACGGTTGATCCGGACCCGCCTGGGCCTGCGCCACGCCGCAGCAGGCGACAAACAGCAGCAACAGGCCCAAGCCCGCCGGCACGGTCGGTCTCCAATGGCGCCCTCTCCAGTCATTCGGAAAGGTCGTCGTCGAAACGGCGCGCAGCGCTTCCGGGACCAGAACGGGCAGATCGGTCCGCCAATCGGGCTTCATGCGCCAAAGCCCGGCAAATGGAGGGCCCGCTCCCAACGCCTCATGAGATACGCCAGCGCTCCGGCCAGGATCACATAAGAGACCAGCAACACGTTCATCAGCTCCGGCACGTTCAGCTCGTCGGACCAGATCTGGCTCGTCACATACAGCATCTCCGGCACGGCGATGGCATAGGCCAGCGTAGTGGTCTTGACGAGATTGACGAGATTGTTGGTCAATGCCGGCAGGCTGACGCGCAGCGCGAGCGGGAACACAATGAGGCAATAGATGCGCAGCCTGCTGAACCCCAGGGACTCGGCCGCCTCGATGGTCGTGCTCGAGATCGCCTGGACGCCAGACCGGAAGATCTCGGTATTGAAGGCGCCGGCAAAAAACGATAGCGACACGATCGCCCACGTGACATTGCCGACCAGCGGGACATGCTCGCCCGAACCGGTGGCGGAGGTGAGCAAGCCTCCTAGCCCGAAGTAGAAAAAAAAGAGCTGAACCAGGGGCGGCGTATTGCGGAAGAACTGGATATACCAGTACACCATCAAACGAACGAATTTCAGCCTGGACTCCTGCAGCCAGGCGCCCACGATCCCGATGACGACGCTCAGCACAATGCAGACGGCCGACAGGCGCAGCGTCATGATCGCGCCGGCCAGGAAATGCGCCCTGTCGAAGGCATCGTAAAAAATCGACAGGTTGATCCCCGTCGCCTCGTACAACCAGCGAAACCAGTCCCAGAAATCCTGCATGGCAGCCACCCGGCGTTACTGTCCGGTCAGGTCAGATCGACGAGTTCACCGAACGGCGAGCCAGGTGCGCGCGCGAGGGGTCCGCGCCGACCGAGATCACCGGTACTTGTCATGTTCCTGCTGGGCAAAGGCGATTGGCTTGATACCCCACTTCTTTTCGAGAGACAGGATCTTGCCCGATTTGTGCCACCCCGTGACCATCCCGGACAGCAGGGATGCAAAATGGTCCTCGCCTTTTTTCGCGCCTACGCTCCACGGCGTGAAAAAGATCGACGTCAGCGGCATGTCATAGTCCTTCCACTGCGGCTTGAGCAGCTCGCCCTGGATGGCCGTGTCGTCGTAGGCGAACGCAGCGCACGAGCCGTTTCTGAGAGCGGTGTACGCTTCGGCCGTACCCGGGAATGCCAATCCCTGCACCCCGTATTTGGCTTGAAGATCCTTGTTCGTGAACGTTCCCTGGATTAGACAGACCTTCTTGCCGCGCAACTGGTCCCAATTCTTGAAACCGGCGGACTTGGGCGCCAGGATGTTGACTCCGGCCCCGTAATAATGGGGCTGGACCATCTCCATGAGCTTGTCTCGTTCCGGCGTATCGGTCAGCGTAGCGAGGATGAGATCGATCCTGCCCTGTTGCAAGTACTGCACGCGGTTGGACGCCACCACCGGGACCATCTGGAGTTTCACACCCAGTTGCTTGGCAATATCGGCCGCCAGATCGGGACCGAACCCTACGATGGTCCCCGAGGTATCCAGGTAGCCGAAGGGCCGATAGTCGGCCTTCACCCCGACCACCAAGGTTCCTCGACCCTGTATGTCACTGACAGCGTCGGCATGCGCCGCCGTCACCATGGAAAAGCCAAGCGTCGCCGCCATGGCCGCGAGGGCCAATGTTCCGTTCATTTTTTCTCCTGTTTTCAAGCGGCTTGCGAGGCGGGCCCGCGTTCCGACATCTGGCCGGATTCACGCCCGAGATACGCCGCGATCGTGCGCATGCCGAACAGCCCGGCTTGCGCCTCGGCTTCGCTGTTGTAATTGGTATTGGTGTTGACGTCGTAGGTGTAGCGCTCGCCGCGCGCGTCGACGATGGATTCAATCCCCGCAATACCGACGCCGTAGTCGGCCATGAAACGCCGGTAGCGCTCAAGGTCGGGGATATCGAAGTCCGGAATGACCTCGAAGCGAGGACGAACCGCGGCGGTTTCACCCCCCACAGGGCAGGCCAGGTCGCCAATCTGGCAGACATCGGCGGGACACAGCTCGAATCCTTGGGACGTGTCCACCCGCACGGCATACAGAAACTTTCCCCCGATGAATTCAGCCCGCGTAATGCAGGGCTCAGGCGCCTCTATGTACTCCTGAATCAGCGTGATGCCATCGACGGACTGTTCGAATTGGGGACTGGCGACATAGCGCTCAAGGCTGGCGATGTCATGAAACAGATGGACCCCAAGCCCCTTGCCCGCACGATTGTGCTTGGTAATGAATGGCGCCGGCATGTTGCGCGCAGCCTGCACGATACGATCCGCACCGACCGCGGCGAGCGTCCGGGGCGTGCGGACCCCGTAACGGCGCAGCGCGGCATACTGGGCAATCTTGCTTACCTCCAGCCGCAAGGCGCGGCTGTCATTGACGACGCGCCTGTCATACGACTCAAGCCAGGCAAGAACCGCCGCCGTGTATTCGGGGCCGTAACGATGTCCGCGCGTATGGGACGATGCGCTCATGCGGTTATAGAAGACCCCATCCGGGGGCGGAGCGGAAAAATCCAGCACCCCTTCGTCCAGGAACCACTCCTCGAAGCTCAGGTTCAGTTCCGCAAATGCCGCGCGCAGGGGTTCCACCCAGGCGTTGTTTTCATGAATGACGAAGATCTTTGACATAGGTCGCAAACGGGCGCGCGACAAAGCCGCCGCACCGGGAAAAACGCAGTGTCATTACGTTAATTCCGGACAGGGCAGCGGCAAACGAACGGCTTGCTATTTGCTTATGAAGCCCGCGCCGTAGCGGCGGCGTCCGGTCGAAAAACCTGCGGTTCAAAGGTGAGCGTGGCGAAATAATCCGCCAGCGTCTCCTCCCGCCGGATCAGCGCGACGTCGCCGTTCTGCTTGAGCAGCAGCTCTTTCGGCCGCAGCCTGCCGTTGTAGTTGAAGCCCATGGCATGGCCGTGAGCCCCCGAATCGTGAATGACCAGCAGATCACCGTCCGTCACCTTCGGAAGCTGCCGCTGAACCGCGAACTTGTCATTGTTCTCGCACAGCGAACCCACTACATCGACCAGGGGATCCTGCTCATCCAGCGTCTTGCCCAGCACCTCGACATGATGATAGGCGCCGTACATGCCCGGCCGCATCAGCGCCGACATGCTGGCATCGACCCCCACATAGGTTCGATAGATGTCCTTGTGGTTGATGGCCGTGGTCACCAATACGCCGTGCGGGCCCGTCATGTAGCGCCCGCTTTCCATGTAGACCTTGGGCTGCCAGCCGTTACGCTGCTTGAACTGCCGCAGCAGGACGGCGGCTTCCGCGCCCAGTTTCTTCACATCGAAGACCGGTTGCTCCGGGCGGTACGGAATGCCCAGACCGCCCCCGATATTGATGAACTCGAAAGGCGCCGACAGCTCGCGGCCGACCCGCTCGATGACTTCGAGCAGCATCGCGACGGTCTGGATCATGTAGTCCGCGTTGAGCTCGTTGGACGCGAGCATGGTATGCAGCCCGAACCGCTTCGCCCCGCGCTCGCGGGCCTTCTGAAAAGCCGGCAGCAATTGCGCCGGCGTCACGCCGTATTTGGCTTCTTCGGGGGCACCGATGATGCTGTTGCCGGACCGCACCGACCCAGGGTTGTAGCGGAAGCACACCAGGTCCGGCAACCGGGGCGCCTTGTCGACCAGACTGATATCGTCCAGGTTCAGGATGCAGCCGCCATCACTCAACGCAGCCTCGAACTCGGCCCGTGCCGTGTTGTTCGAGGTGAACATGATGTCGGCACCCCGCGCGCCAAGCTGCCGGGACAGGACCAGTTCCGCCACCGAACTGCAGTCAAAGCCAAACCCCATTTCCCGCATGATCCCCAGGATCGCAGGATTGGGCAGCGCCTTGACGGCGTAGTATTCGCGAAATCCGGGGACATCGGCAAAGGCTCGTTTCAGCGCTTCGCCGGTCCCGCGGATGCCGGCCTCATCGTAAACGTGAAACGGCGTACCAAAACGGGCGGCGATATCGGGGAGCAACGGCAACAGCCGCTCCCGGAAGCCGGAAGGCATGGGCATGACGTAATCCTCAGCGAGCTTGACTGGACGGCGACGATACCCGCACAGCGTCAGCGATGCGCTGCATGGCCTGCCGGATATTCTCGTGGCTGTTGAAGGCGCTGATGCGGATATGGTGCTCGCCGCAGCGCCCGAATCCCGCCCCCGGCGTGCACACCACGCCGGCCTTGTCCAGCAGGAAGTCGAAGAACGACCAGGAATCCCGGTCGGTCTGGACCCAGATGTAGGGCGAGTTGTCGCCGCCCACGCACGGGATCCCCATCCGCTGGAAGGACTCGCGCACATAGGCCGCGTTGGTCAGGTAGTAGTCGATCAGCTTGCGCACTTCAAGCTGGCCTTCGGGGCTGAAGACCGCCTCCGCCGCCCGCTGCACCGGATAGGACACCCCATTGAACTTGGTGGTGTGGCGGCGCAGCCAGAGATCGCGGACCGAGACAGCCTGGCCAGCCGCCGTGTACGCCATGCAGCGCTTGGGCACCACGGCGTAAGCACAGCGGACCCCCGTAAAGCCCGCTGTCTTCGAGAAACTGCGGAACTCGATGGCCACGTCCTGAGCCCCCGGGATCTCGTAAATGGAATGCACGAGCCTATCGTCTCGAATGAAGGCTTCGTAGGCGGCGTCAAACAGGATCAGCGACCGGTTCTCCCGGGCATAGTCGACCCATGCCTGCAGCTGCTCGCGGCTCATGGTGGCGCCCGTCGGATTATTGGGGGAGCACAGGTAGATCAGGTCAGCCGGTTCGTCCGGCAATTGCGGCGAGTAACCGTTTTCGGGAGTGCAATCGAGATAAACCAGCCCGGGATAGCGGCCATCCGCGAATGTCCCGGTCCGGCCGGCCATCACATTGGTATCGACGTAGACCGGATAGACGGGATCGGTGATTGCCACGCGGATGTCAGTCGCAAATAGCTCCTGGAAATTGCCCACGTCGCATTTGGCGCCGTCGCTGACGAAGATTTCATCGGCCTGGACGTCCGCACCGCGCGCGGCGAAATCGTGACGGGCAATCGCCTCGCGCAGGAAATCGTAGCCTTGTTCAGGGCCATAGCCGCGGAAAGTGCGGGTGGATGCCAGTTCGTCGACCGCCTTGTGGAAGGCTGAGATGCAGGCATTGGGCAGGGGCTGGGTGACATCGCCGATCCCAAGCCAGATCAGTTCGCGCTCTGGATGCTTCTGCTGGAATTCGCGCGCGCGCCTGTTGACGTTGGCAAACAGATAGCTGGCCTGCAGCTTTTGATGGTGCTCATTGATCTTGATCATGGGGGTACCGAATCGTCGAACGTGACCGTGGACGAGCAGCCACCCTGAGCTGCTGCGCCAGAACTGCGCAACGATACTGCTTTTTTGCGCGTCGCGTTCGGACCCGCCCGCTAGCGGTAGCCGCGATGCCAGCCCCCGCGATAACCGCCCCGATAACCGCCATGGTAGCCGCGATGATAGCCGCCACCCCAGACGCCAAAGTTCAGGTACACCGGGGGACCGACATAGGCGGGAGCCGGCGCCGCGTACACGACACCGCTGTCATCGCCATAATAGGCTGGCGCGGGGGTGTAGACGGCGCAACCGCCCAGGGCGGAAACAGCAGCCAGTGCCACCAGAAGCTGCCTTGCGCGAGAAGAGAGGTGAGTTTTCATGATAAGGATTAGAACCCTAATCCCGCCCGCCGTTCCCGTCTTTTTCCCGCCGTTACCTTGACTTCCGAGTTCTCCATCTTTCAAGGGGTTTTACGACAAATTGTCGCCCGCACCGCCAACAGGGGCCCGAATGGACCCCTGTGAATGAAGAGGAACGGTCCCCTTTCTTCAGAAGGTAATGCCCAACCAGCCCTTGACCTGGGCATACAGATCCCCCTGGAAGTCTTCCGGGGTGCCCGAAGCAGCAATTTCGCCCAGACTGAGCACGTAGACGTGATCGGCCAGGGCCACCACGCGGCGGACGTTGTGGTCGACGAGCAGGATGCCCATGCCGGCTGCGGCAAATTGTCGCACCCAATCAAAGGTCTCGGCCGCCACCTTGGGGGCGAGCCCGATGCTGGGTTCATCGATCAGGCATACGCGCGGCCGGACCATATAGGCCTTGGCGAATTCGAGCGACTTCTGCTGACCACCCGAGAGGTCCCCCGCCTGAGTCCGCAATTTCTGTCGCAGCATGGGGAACCGGTTCAGAGTATCGTCCAGCCTCCGCGCGATGAGCGTCACGCCGAATTGCCTCCTGCGCCCCTCGAGCGGCAAACGCAGGTTTTCCTCGACGGACAGGAATGGAAACAGGCTGGATTCCTGCGGGATGTACCACATGCCGCGGTCAATGAGCGTATGGGGCTCCGCTCCGGAAATATCCCGCCCTTCGAGCCGTATGGATCCCGACTTGGGCTTCAGGAAGCCGAAAATCGTTTTGAAGAGAGTGGATTTACCGGCGCCATTCAGCCCGATGAGGCCGCTGATGCGCCCCGGGTACACGGTGAGCGAAACATCGCGCAGGACATCGATGTCGCTCATGTAGCCGGAGGTCACCTGCGCCATTTCCAGGATCGGTCCCGCCCCGGCCGCGGCTGTGGGCGCCGGGCGGTGGGCATCGCCTTCGGCACGGGGGATGCCGGCACCTTCCAGAGGCGTATCAGGCATGTCGCACCTCGTGTTCAGCATCGCCCCCGCCCAGATAGGCTTCCATGACGGCAGCCGACTGCAGCACTTCGTGCGTCTCGCCTTCGGCCAGCACCTTGCCGGCATTCATGCAGACGGAGCGCGGGCACAGATCGACGATGGTGGGCATGTCGTGGCTGACCAGGACGAAGGTCTGGCCTGCGGCGTTGCGCTTGCGGATGAAGCGGGCCATGGTCTGGCGCATGACCGGATGGACGGCGGCGAAAGGCTCATCCAGCAGAGCAAGACGCGGGGTCACCATGAAGCAGGTGCCGAACTCCAGCAGCTTGCGTTGGCCCCCCGAAAGCTGTCCGGCATCCAGATACATGACGCGCGTCAGTTCCAGTTCTTCGAGCAGTTCGGCGGCCCGCTCGTGGGCGGCGGCGTCGTCCAGTCCCATCGCGATGCCACACACCACCAGATTGTCAAAGGCGCACATCCGGTTGAAAACCCGGGTCATCTGGAACATGCGCAGGATGCCCAGGCGCGTGAATTCCAGCGGACCGCCATGGACCTCCCGGCCTTCGAGCCGAATGCCGCCGGCATCCGGACGCAGATGCCCCGACAGCATGTTCAGCAGGGTCGTCTTGCCCGAACCGTTGGGCCCGATCAAGCCCAGGAGTTCGCCCTGTTGCACCTCCAGGCTGACGCCATCGACGGCGCGCAGACCGCCAAAGCGCCTCTTGAGATCAGATGCGCTGAGCAGCGTCATGAAGCGGTCTCCCTGGCGGCGCGCGGACGCACGAAAACGTGCCGCACGAGTCCCCACAGGCCTTCCTGGAAGAAGCGTGCGAAGACGATGACCAGCACGGCGAAAACGATCATCTGGATGTTGCCCACGCTGCGCAGCAGCTCCGAAGCCGTATAGACCAGGAGCGCGCCGATGAGCGGGCCGACCAGCGTACCCATGCCGCCGATCATGGCCATCGCGATCACCAGTCCGGTTGACTGGATGAGGCCGAGTTCGGGGCTGACCAACTGCGCAAAGGTACCGTAGAGTCCCCCTCCGAGGCCGCAGATGGCGCAGCTGATCACGAAGGCGACCGTCTTGTAGCGCACCACGTCGATACCCCGGCTCGCCGCTCCGAGTTCATCATCGCGGATCGCCTGCAGGAAGCGGCCGAGCGGCAAGCGCAGCAGATAGTACAAAAGGACCACGACGGCGGCGAGCGCCGCCAGAAAAATGTAGTAGTAGGCGACGCGGCTTTCAACGAGGCCTGGCACGTTCAGGCCCTGGTCTCCCCGGGTGAAGTCGATCGAGTTGTAGACGACCACGCGCAGGATCTCCCCAAACGACAGCGTGGTGAGTGCCAGGTACACGCCCGAGAGGCGCAGCACGATGCGCCCCAGCGCAAGCCCGACCAGAGCGGGGATGACGATAGCCGTCGGCAACCCGATCCACAACGGGGCATGCAGGTGGTAGGCGAACAGCCCGGTGGCGTATCCGCCCAGCATGGCAAACGGCGCCGGCGCCAGCGAAAACTGGCCTGCGCAGCCGGCCAGCAGGTTCCAGCCCGACGTCACGATGGCGAAGTACATGCTGACGATGAGCACGCCCAGCCAGTAGGGCGACTGCACCCCCAGCGGAACCAGCGCCAACAGCAGCAGAATCGCCAGACTCAGGCGAATCTCGCTGCGCAGCTTGCTGGAGTGAAGATTCGAGTGCTCATGCACCATGGCTCAGACCTCCCGCGCCCGCTCGCCAAACAGCCCTTGCGGGCGGAACACCAGGATGAGAATCAGCAGAATCAAGCCATAGGCGTCGCGATAACTGTAGGACAGATAAACGGCGCCGAAGCTTTCGATGACCCCCAGCAGAAGCGCCGCGAAAATACTGCCCGGGATGGAGCCCATGCCGCCGATCACCACGATCACATAAGACTTCACGGCGGGAAAAATGCCCACGGCGGGATCCAGATTGATGACGGGCGCCAGCAAGGCCCCCGAGGTGGCCGCCAGCACGCCGGACGCAACGAAGACGAGGTTGCTGGCACGCGCCGAATTGATGCCGGCAATCGAGGCTCCGAAGCGGTTCTGCGCTACCGCCTGGATCTGCCGCCCCCAGAGCGAGTACTTGATGAACAGCGCGAGCCCCACCAGCAGCAGAATGGCCAGGCCCGAGGTGATGAGTTTCTGGCCGCTCATGAGAAAGGGCCCGATGGCGACACGCTGGGCATCCCACAGTGCCGGCCCGAGCATCGGGTACGGTCCGACGATGCGGTTGACCAGATTGATGAGCAACAGCGACAGGCCGAAGGTGACGACCACGGCGTATTCGTCTTTCATGAAGCGCCACGAGCCGTAGCCGGAGTACATCGGCCGCATGAGCAGCCGCTCCGTGGCCCAGCCGATGAAGGCGCCTGCGACGGCTGCGACGGGCAAGGCAAGCCAGGGCGACACGCCCAGCCCCACGGCAATGAGCGTATAGGTGTAGGCCCCGATCATGTAGAACTCGCCATGGGCGAAATTCACGATTTTCAGGATGCCGAAGATCATGGTCAATCCGACCGCCATGAGCGCGTAATACAGGCCGGTGATCAGCCCGGTGACGAGTAGGTCTAGCTGCAGCACGATAGGCGTCCTTTTCTCCGGCCCGGACGGCCGGGGACCGGGTGCATCGGCTCGCCCGCGAGGGGGCGGCCGGTGTCACGAGCTTAGTTGGCGGGCTGCTGGAGCTTGCTCACGTCGATCGGCTGGCCGGGCGCCTGGACGAGCACCGTTTTGGCAAGCGGCTGGTCGACAGCCGTGATCTGGTAGGTCACGTAGGGAATGTCCACCCATTGCTGGAAGGTGATCCCGGGTTTTTCGGAGAACTTGAATTCCCCGCGCACGCCCTTGAAAGTCCCGGTCTGCAGCGCCTTGATGATGGCCGCGTGATCGGTGGACTTGGCCATCTCGATGGCCTGTGCGATCACAAGGATCGAATCCGCCGCCTGGAAGGTCAGGCGGTTGGGCCCATGCTTGAACTGGTCTTCGTAGGCTTTGGCCACGTCCTTGCCGATTTGCGGCATGGGCATGCCGGGGTGGTACAGCCCGAAGGAGATCATGTATTTCCCGGCGTCCTTTACGTTCTGCCAGAAGTCGGGATAGTCGGAGATGCCCCCGCCGTCATAGAACCAGGTCTTCTTGCTGGGAGCAACCCCCTGCTGGTAGAGCTGGTTCATCATGATGTAGGCCGCCGGCGGCAAGGCCATGTTGGCGACCATATCCGGAGGATCGGCGCGCAACGCGAGGACGGTGGGCGTGAAATCCTTGCTGGCGCGGTCCAGCGTCAGGTACTTGTATTTGATGTTGGGAGAATGTTCTGCCAGCAGCTTGCCCAGCACCTTGGCCTGTCCGATCCCGTAGTCGGTGTTTTCAGCCAGGGCGACCACGCTCTTGACCTTCATGGCCGCAATGGTTTCGGCCATGGCGGTTGCAACGTGCGTGTTGTAATTGGCCGGATTGAAGACCTCCGGGTAGCCCTTGGTACGGATGTCGTCGGACCAGCAGTTGGTGTCGATGTAGGGAACCTTGTAGCGGTGCACGACTTCGATTTCAGCCAGACATACCGAACTCTGGTGCCCGCCTGCTATCGCCACGACCTTGTTCGTGGTGATGAGCTTTTCAACGGCGGCGCGTCCCTTTTCGGGGATGCCCTGATCGTCCTCGTAAAGAAGCTTCAGGGGACGGCCCAGAACGCCGCCCTTGTCGTTGATCATCTTGGCCATGATGTCAAGACCGTGCTTGACTTCCGTGCCCTGGACCACCGAACCGGGGGGCGATTGAGTGAGGCTCACACCGATCAGAATCGGATCCTGACTCGCTGCGTGGCCGACGCCGGAGAAGCCCAGCATGGCCGCCGCCGCGGTCGCCAAAACGAAGCGTAGCTGTCTCATCGAAATCCTCCTGGGGAAATCGGCCGGGAAATTATTGTGTATGTCCGGTCCGACTGGACATGCTAGTCTTGCGCTATTTCCCCGTCAATACATAGGGTTATGGGTGGAACGCCCACTATGCCCCGTTATCGTCAAGCAATCGCACCGACGCGCCCAGCGTGGCGAAATCGAACTCCCGCATCGAGCGGCGCAGCGGACGCATGATCAGGATCACGACGACTGGCACCAATGCCGCCGCCAGGAACGACTCCAGCAGATGCTCGGGCTTGGCGCCGGGCAGCGGGAACAGGGACAGGCCGGCGACCAGACCACAAAGGGTGCCAGCCATGGCGGCGAAGCCGTCATGACGCTTGCTGAACAGGCCGTAGAAAACGGGAAAAGCCGCTGCGGAACACAGCAGGTCGGCCAACAGGAACAGGTAAAGCACGCTGAACCCCTGCGCCGCGACCACCACGACGGGAATCGCCAGCACGAAGATCAACCCCCGCGCCAGGCGCATCATGGTGGCACTGCCCGCACCGGGCAGCAACCTGCCCAGGTCAACGGCAATGAGACTGGAGACGGCGCTGATGGCGGTGTCTGAACTGCTCATCACCAACCCGAGGCCCAGGGGGATCAAGAGCAGCGCAAGCCACAACGAGGCGTGCGGAATCAGTACGCTGAACAAGGCCACGGAACTGTCCCCGCCCGGCGCCAGGCCGATGAAGGCCAGTCCGAACAGGCCCATCAGGAAGATGAACGGCCCGACCATCAAGCCGCCCAGCAGGAAGCCGGTGCGCATGGTGCGCGAGTCGCGCGCGGCGTAGATTCGCTGCCAGTTGCCCTGGTGAAACAGGCCGGTCAGAAGGATGGCCACGAAAAAGGTGAAGCCGGCCTTCACCCCCGCCGGATCGCTCAGGTCCAGCAGCCGCGGGGCCCGGGCGCGCAATCCCTCGATCGTGGGCAGCGCCCCGCCCGCCGTGTACCAGCCCAATGCGACCAGGAACAGCAGCAGCGGCACGATGACGATCATATGCACCCGGTCGGTGAAAATCGACGCGCGCAGGCCGCCGTAAGAAGTGTATATGAGAGTGGCGCCGACGACGACGATGGCCGTGGCCCAGATGGGAACCGGCGCGAGTAGCCGAACCAGCTTGCCCACGGCGGTGACCTCGGCCGACATGGCGATGAACAGATAGAACACCATGATGAGCAGCGCCAGGCCGTACATGGGCCGGCCATAGCGGGCAATGAGGAATTCGGTCAGGGTGTGGCCGTTGGGGATCAGTTCGCGCATACGCCGCCCCAGCGGGATCATGGCAATGCGCGGCGACATGGCGCCCAGCGCGTACCCAATGATGGCCGCCAGCCCGCCCCACGTTGCGGCCTGTGCGGGGGCGAACAAAATCCACGCCCCCAAGGTCGAAGCCATCAGGGTCAAGATGGTGGCAACGGCGCTCTGGCTGTTGCGGGCCGTGATGTAGTCTTCCAGGCCTTTCTTGAAGCGCCGGGTATACAGAATGCCCGCGGCGGCATAGCCGAACGCACAAAGAAGCAGCCAGGAAATGGCCGTTGAAGTGCTGAGCATGGCAAAAGTCCTTCCCATCAGTGAATTGGCGGGAAGAACGCGCCCAAGGGCGCTCGCGCATGACGCGATTCCTTCCCTTCGCCGGCATTACCCGGATCAGGTTCTAAGGGTCAGCGCGGAATTGGCGCAATCTCAGCTCGCTATGAGCTCCCCCAGGACTGGCGTAAGACTAAAAGAGCCGGGCCCGACTGTCAACGACGTTCGCCGAGTCTGTGTGGTAAATTGCGCAATAGCGACACGGGGTGTCCCGACGACGTCGGGGCTGAGACGACACCCGTAGAACCTGATTCAGTTCATACTGGCGGAGGGATGTTCGCGACGGGGCACATCGTGCCCGCGGTTCGGCCTTTCGCCTGCCCTGCGAGAGACATCATGCCCGGACCCAAACAAGCTCTACCCCTGAACGAACAAACAGTCCTCGTCACCGGAGGCGCGCGTGGCTTGGGCGCGCACATCGTACAGGCTTTCCAGCGCGAAGGTGCGCGCGTGATCGTCAATTATTTCCGTAGTGCCGACGCAGCCGCCGCGCTGGCCGCGCAGGCTCCCGACCGCACACTCGCCGTCCAGGCCGACGTGCGCGATGCGGGCGCCGTGCAGGCCATGGTCGGCCAGGCGAGCCGGCGTTTCGGAACGCCGATCAGCACCGTCGTCAACAATGCCCTGCCCGATTTCCAGTTCAACGGCGACCAGCGCCCGCACGCCGACACGCTGTCGTGGGAAAACCTCAGCCAGCAGATGGAAGGCACCCTGCGCGGCGCCCTGAACACCGTCCAGGCGGTGCTGCCCGGCATGCGCGCCGCGGGCTTTGGCCGGGTGATCAACGTGGGCACCAACCTTTTTCAGAATCCGGTCGTACCCTATCACGACTACACAGCGGCCAAAGCGGCGCTGCTGGCCTTCACGCGCACGCTGTCGCACGACCTGGGGCCAGACGGCATCACCGTCAACATGGTCTCGGGCGGCCTGCTGCGCACGACCGACGCGTCCGCCGCCACGCCCGAGGCCGTGTTCGAACTCATCGCTGGCAGCACGCCCCTGCGGCGCGTCACCACCCCGACGGAATTCGCCGACGCGCTGCTGTTCTTCGCATCGCCCTGGTCGCGTTCCGTCACGGGACAGAACCTGGTGGTCGACGGCGGCCTGGTGCACAACTGAGCCGCAAGAGCACCATGCTGCACCTTAATCTCTTCATATTCGGCTGCGGACATCATCGGGCGGCCTGGCGCCATCCTGCCTCGGCTGTGGAACGCCTGGGCGACATCGGCTACTACGAAGAACTGGCACGCATCGCAGAACGCGGCAAGCTGGACGCGATCTTCTTCGCCGACGGCGCCTCGGTCAGCCACATCGAGGACGGACCGCGCTGGTATCTTGAGCCGCTGACCATGCTGGCGGCAATCAGCCGCGCAACCGAGCGCATCGGCCTGATCAGCACGGTTTCGAGCACCTTCTATACGCCGTTCCACGCGGCACGCCTGGTCGCTTCGCTGGACCATATCTCGGGCGGGCGCATGGGCTGGAACGTGGTGACGTCGATGTTCGACGCGGAGGCGCGCAATCACGGCTACGAAGCCATGCCCGATCACGCCTGGCGCTACGGCCGAGCAGAGGAATTCATCGACGTCGTGCTGCGGCTGTGGGACTCGTGGGCCGACGACGCGCTGTTGCTGGATCGCGCACAGGGCATCTACGGGGAAGCCGACCGAATCAGGCCCATCAATCACCACGGCACCCATTTTCTGGTGGACGGCCCGCTGACCGTGCCTCGTCCCCCGCAAGGCCATCCCGTCCTGTTCCAGGCAGGCGCGTCCGCCGAAGGGCGCGACCTGGCGGCCCGCCGCGCCGAAGCCATCTATGCGGTCGCCTACGATCTCCCGGCTGCCCAGTCCTACTACCGGGACATCAAGCGCCGCGTCTGGGAAGCCGGCCGGACGGAGCCGGTACCCATCATGCCCGGGCTGGTGGCATATGTGGCCTCGACGGAAGCGGAGGCCCGCGCCAAGCAGCGCGAGCTCGACGAGCTGCTGCCATCGGAGGCATCGCTCAGGCAACTGGGCATGTATCTGGGCCAGGACTGCGGGGACTGGGACCTGGACGCGCCCGTCCCGCCCCTCTCACCGCTGTCGGCGTTCGAAGGCCCGAAAGGCCGTTACGCCACGATCCTGCGCATCATCGAGGCCGAACGGCCCACCGTGCGCCAGCTACTGGGGCGGCTGGCCGCCGGCGGCGGACATTGCACCATGGTCGGCACACCCGAGCAGATCGCCGACCAGATGGAATACTGGCTCACCCACGAAGGCGCCGACGGATTCAACCTGATGCCGCCCACCCTGCCCGGGGGCATCGAGGATTTCGTCGAGCAGGTCGTCCCGGTGCTGCAGAAACGCGGGCTGTTCCGCACGGACTACGGGACCAGCACGCTGCGCGGCCACCTGGGCTTGCGCAGGCCACGCGGCAACACGCCGGGACGTGGCCGCCGATAAAGCCCAAAACGACAGAGCCCAAACCGAAGTCCGAGCTCTGACCGAATCCTGGAGCGGGCGATGGGAATCGAACCCACGACGTAAGCTTGGGAAGCTCAAGTTTTACCATTAAACTACGCCCGCGTTCGTAAGCCTTTGACTTACGAGGCCTGAAGATTGGCCTGTGCCGCCCGGGTGCCGCGTGTCGCGGCGTTTGAGTAAAATCAGAGTCTACCCAACCCAGCTGCAGCCCAACAGTTTACCCCATTTTGAATTTCTCCAAAGCTCCCTTGCCCCCTCTCACAGCCCAGGATCCGTCCGGCAGCACCCACATCCGCAGTTTCGTCCACCGCCGGGCTCACATCACTCCCAGCCAGGAACACGCCATCGTCCAATGGCTGCCGCAATGGTCCGTCCCGTACCGGAACGAACCCCTGGACTTGGCACAGGCCTTTGGCCGCACGGCGCCCACCATTCTGGAGATCGGCTTCGGGATGGGAGAAACCACGCAGCAGATCGCACAAGCACGGCCAGAGGACAACTTCCTCGGTGTGGAAGTCTTCAACGCCGGTGTGGGCGCTCTGCTCAAACGCATCCACGAGAACGACCTGCACAACGTGCGCATCGTCCAGCACGACGCCGTCGAAGTCCTGCGCGACATGATCGCGCCCGGGGCGCTCGCGGGCGTGCATATCTATTTCCCCGACCCCTGGCCGAAGAAGCGGCACCACAAGCGGCGGCTCATCCAGCCCGCATTCATCTCGCTGCTGGCGAGCCGCATGGCCGAGGGCGCATACATCCACTGCGCCACTGACTGGGAACATTACGCGCTCCAGATGCTGGACGTGCTTTCCGGCGCTTCGGAACTCCGGAACACCTGTAACGGCTTCGCTCCCCGGCCCGACTACCGGCCGCTGACAAAATTCGAGAACCGGGGCCTGCGCCTGGGACACGGCGTCTGGGACCTGATTTTCACGCGACGCGCGCCGGCGCACGCCGCTCCAACCCTGGAGAATGCATGATGTACCCGGAAATCGAACCCTATGCGAGTGGCTTCCTGGATGCTGGGCACGGCCACCGCGTGTATTGGGAACTGTGCGGCAACCCGGAGGGCCGCCCGGCCGTCTTCCTGCACGGGGGGCCCGGTGCCGGATGCTCGGCCGCCCACCGCCGGCTCTTCGATCCGAAGCGCTACAAGATCCTGATCTTTGACCAGCGTGGCTGCGGCCGGTCCACCCCCTCGGCCAGCCTGGACCACAACACGACGTGGGACCTGGTCTCCGACATCGAACAGTTGCGGGACGTAGTGCTGAAAGCCGAACAGATGCTGGTGTTCGGCGGCTCCTGGGGCTCCACGCTGGCGCTGGCCTATTCCGAAGCCCATCCCGAGCGGGTTCGGGCGCTGATCGTGCGAGGGATTTTCCTGCTGCGTCCGGAAGAATTGCGCTGGTTCTACCAGGAGGGCGCCTCGTGGCTGTTCCCTGACTACTGGGAAGGCTACCTGGCCCCCATTCCGGAAGCTGA
The DNA here is from genome assembly GCF_052978285.1 of Castellaniella sp. UC4447_H14. Lineage (NCBI taxonomy): Bacteria > Pseudomonadati > Pseudomonadota > Betaproteobacteria > Burkholderiales > Alcaligenaceae > Castellaniella > Castellaniella sp. UC4447_H14. The sequence continues at coordinate 1,698,929 of NZ_CM129666.1, forward strand.
GCGGGGCGACCTGATCTGGGCGTATCGTCGGCGTCTGACGGGAAGTGACCCGGCTCGCCAATTGCAGGCCGCCCATGCCTGGACGCAATGGGAAAGCCGCACCATCAGCCTGCTGCTGAACCCCGAGCACATCCGGGCCCACGCGACGGACCAGGCCGCTCTGGCCTTTGCGCGCATCGAGAACCACTACTTCGTCAATCACGGCTTCATGGACGATGGCCAGCTTCTCCGCGATGCAAGCCGGCTGGCCGACATCCCGGGAGTGATCGTCCAGGGGCGCTACGATTGCTGCACCCCCGCGCGCTCAGCCTGGGACCTGCACCGTGCGTGGCCCAAGGCCGACTTTCACATGATTGCGGACGCGGGCCACGCCTTTGACGAGCCCGGGAACCTGAAGCAGCTCCTGGCCGCAACGGACCGCTACGCCCGGGACTAGTGTCCCGACAGGGCGGGTTCTCAGCGGAACCCGCCGCGCCCGAAACCGCCCAGGTTCTTCAGGCCGCCCATGGCGCGCATCATCTTGGCCATGCCGCCCTTTTTCATCTGCTTCATCATGCCTTGCATCTGGTCGAACTGCTTGAGCAGGCGGTTGACTTCCTGGACCGGCACCCCGGCGCCGGTGGCAATGCGCCGCTTGCGCGAGGCCTTGATGAGATCGGGCTTGGCGCGCTCGCGCGGGGTCATGGAGTTCAGGATGCCCTCGGTGCGCGCGAGATGCTTGTCGGCTTGCCCGCCCTGGACCTGCGCAGCCGCTTGCGCAAACTGGGCCGGCAGTTTTTCCAGCAGCGACCCCATGTCGCCCAGTTTTTTCACCTGTTGCAACTGTTCGCGGAAGTCGTTCAGGTCGAACCGCTTGTCGGATTTGAGCCGCGCCGCAAGCTTCTGCGCCTCGGCAATGTCGATGTTCTTCTGGGCCTGCTCGACCAGCGAGAGAATGTCGCCCATGCCCAGGATGCGCTGGGCCATGCGCTCCGGATGAAAAGGCTCCAGCCCGTCGAGCTTCTCGGATACGCCGACGAACTTCAGAGGCTTGCCGGTGATCTGACGCACCGACAGCGCGGCGCCGCCCCGCGCATCCCCATCGAGCTTGGTCATCACCACGCCGGTCAAGGGCAAGGCATCGGAAAACGCCCGCGCGACATTGACCGCGTCCTGACCCTGCATCGCATCCACCACGAACAGCGTCTCGATGGGTGAGAGGAGCCCGTGCAAGGCCCGGATCTCGTCCATCATCATCTGGTCGATACCCAGGCGCCCCGCGGTATCGACGAGCAGCACGTCATAATGGTGACGGCGCGCATGATCCAGTGCCAGTCGCGCGATGTCCTCTGGCTTCTGCGACGGATCGGTCGGCAGGAAATCCACGCCCACCTGCTCGGACACCGTGCGCAATTGGTCGATGGCAGCCGGGCGGTAGACGTCCGCGCTGACGGTGAGAACCTTCTTGCGGCCGGTCTTGCGGCCATGCTGCACATGACCGCCCTCGGACAACCATTTGGCCAGTTTTCCGGTGGTGGTGGTCTTGCCGGCGCCCTGCAGGCCGGCCATCAGGATCACGGCGGGCGGCTGCGTGGCCAGCGACAGCTCGGCGGCCTCGTCGCCCAGATCGCCCCCCATGAGCGCGGTCAATTCACGATGCACGACGCCGACCAGCGCCTGGCCCGGATTGAGGCTGCCGATCACGTCCTGACCCAGCGCCGCCTGCTTGACGCGAGCCACGAATTCGCGGACCACAGGCAGCGCAACGTCCGCCTCCAGCAGGGCCAGACGGACTTCGCGCAGCATTTCCTGGGTATTGGCTTCCGTAAGCCGGGCCTCGCCGCGCATGGTCTTGACGATGCGCGAGAGTCGGGAAGTCAGGTTATCGAGCATGATGCAGTATCCACGAAACTGGTTGATCCACCGATCCGCGCATAAAATGGAAGCTTTTGGAGCGCCCACCGCGCCGGACACCGATAGGACTTATGGCTGTCAGCATTGTATTTCACTTGCTTGCCGCGCTGGCCTACGCAACCCTGGGCCTTGCGCTCTGGCGGCCGATTGCCCGGGTGGACCAGGTCGCACCCACCGGCGTCATCGGCCGCAGCTGCCTCCTCGGTGCCATCGCGCTGCATGGCATTGGGCTGGCAGCAGCCGTCATTGTGCCCGCGGGGCTGCATCTGGGCTGGGCGCTGGCGCTGTCCACCGCCATGTGGCTGGGGATGATCGTATTCTGGGTCGAAAATTTCCTGCTGCGGCTGGACAGCCTGCTTCTGCTGCTGCTGCCCGTAGCAGCCGTCGTCAGCCTTCTGGCGGCCGTCTTTCCCCACGGGTACGTCGTTCCGCACGCCAACAGCGACTGGCTGCGCACGCATCTGCTGATCGCCATGATGGCGTACGGCCTCATCACGGTGGCGGCCTTGCACGCCATGCTGATGACCGTACTCGATCGCCATCTGCACCGGCCGATCGAGGCCAGGGGCGACCAGGGACCCATGGCGCGTGCAATGGCTGCCATGCCGCCGCTGCTCACCCTCGAGCAGTTGCTGTTCCGCCTGATCTGGATCGGCTTCGGCGCGCTCACGCTCACGGTGATCACCGGCATCGTGGTGTCCATGCGCCTGAGCGGCTATCCACTGCCGTTCGACCACAAGACTGTGTTCACTCTGCTGTCGTGGGTGACCTTCGGAGTGCTGCTGGCGGGTCGCCACATCCAGGGTTGGCGAGGCCGCCTTGCATTGCGCTGGACGCTCGCCGGATTTGCGTTCCTGCTACTGTCCTACACCGGGAGCCGTTTCGTCCTGGAAGTCATCCTGCATCGAGGCACCGTTGGCTAAGCTACTCATCTGGGCCGTCATCATCCTGGCCGTCCTGCTGGTTTCTCGCATTCTGAACGCCCAAAAGCACCAGGCGCGCCAGGCCGCCCGTCGACAATCGGCCGACTCGCAAGCTGCAGCCGAGACCATGGTGCGGTGCGCGCACTGCCGTATTTACCTGCCGCGCGCCGAGGCCTACATGAGCCAGGGGCAGACATTCTGCTGCGCCGAACATGCGCGGCTCGGGCTGAAAGGGTGAAGTCACCGACCGCGAGCGGAAACGACGCGGGCTGCGAGGCCAGCCGGCCTGCCGCCGAGCCGCCCGCGCCACCGCTCCACCTCGATTCCGACGGGTGGCTGCACGCCGGCACGGCGGTGCTGCACCGCCCTTCCCCGAACCACGACCAGCGGCCCGGCGCCGAGGATCCCAGCCTGCTGGTGATTCACAACATCAGCCTTCCGCCCGGGGTGTTCGCGGGCGACGCGATCATCGAGTTTTTCCAGAACCAGCTCGACATGTCATCGGACCCGTGGTTCGAGAACATCCGCAGCCTGCATGTGTCGTCGCACTTTCTGATCCGCCGCGATGGCACCATCGTGCAGTTCGTGTCGACACTGCTGCGCGCATGGCACGCCGGCGTCTCCTGCTTCCAGGGACGCGAGCGCTGCAACGACTTCTCCATCGGGATCGAGCTGGAGGGCACCGATGTCCTTCCCTACACAGAGGCGCAATACACGAGCCTCCACAGGCTGACGGCGGCGCTCCGGACGCGGCACGCGATCCGGTGGGCCCAAGGCCATGAGCACATCGCGCCGGGTCGCAAGACAGACCCCGGCCCCGCCTTCGACTGGGGACGCTTCACACGTGAAACCGGGCTTGCCAACCCGACGCTTTGACCGCAAGGAGAGAGCCCGAAACCCACTGTCAGGCTCCAGGACACCCCCCGGCCTGTCGGCCGCCTTCTCGACAGCCTCGCCCTTACGCCTTCAACAGCAGCGCATTCATGCGCTTGACGAAGGCTGCCGGATCCTTCAGAGAAGCCCCTTCGGCCAACATCGCCTGGTCCAGCAGCAGTTCGGCCCAGTCGCCGAAAAACGGATCGGGCTGCGCTTCCAGCCGTTTGACCAGAGGATGCTCGGGATTGACCTCCAGGATAGGCTTCACGTCCGGCGCTTCCTGTCCCGCGGCCTTGAGCATGCGCAACAGATGCGGGCTCAATTCATTTTCGTCCACGACCACGCAGGCCGGTGAATCCACGAGGCGCGAGGTGGCACGCACGTCCTTCACGCGGTCGCCCAGCGCCGTTTTCAAGCGCTCGATGGTGGGCTTGAAGGCTTCCGCAGCCTCGGCCTGCTGTTTCTTTTCGGCCTCGTCGGCGAGCGCATCCAGGTCCAGGTCCCCCTTCGCCACGGAGGCCAGCGATTTGCCGTCGAACTCGCGCAGGTACGACAGCATCCACTCGTCCACTCGGTCGGACAGCAGCAGGACCTCCAGCCCCTTACGTCGGAATACTTCCAGGTGAGGGCTATGGGCCGCCGCCGCATGGGAATCCGCGCTCAGGTAGTAGATCTTGTCCTGGCCTTCCTTCATGCGGCCCAGGTAGTCGGCCAGCGACACCGTCTGGGCGGGACTGTCGGCCTGAGTGGAGGCGAACCGAAGCAGTTTGGCGATCCTGTCCTTGTTGGCGGGGTCTTCGCCAGTGCCCTCCTTCAATACCTGGCCAAACTGCTCCCAGAAGACCTTGTAGTCATCCGGCTTGTTCTCCGCCATGTCTTCCAGCAAACCCAGGACTCGCTTGGCGCATCCGTCTCGGATGGTGCGCACGTCGCGGCTTTCCTGCAGGATCTCGCGTGAAACGTTCAGCGGCAGGTCGGACGAGTCCACCACACCGCGCACGAAACGCAGATAGGCGGGGAGGAGCTGTTCGGCATCGTCCATGATGAAGACGCGGCGCACGTACAGCTTCACCCCGCGGCGGGCATCACGATCCCACAGATCGAACGGCGCATGCTTCGGGAGGTAGAGCAGCTGCGTATATTCGCTGCGGCCCTCGACGCGATTGTGGGTCCACGCCAGCGGATCCTCGTAGTCGTGGGAAACGTGCTTGTAGAACTCCTTGTATTGCTCGTCGGTGACGTCGGCCTTGGGCCGCGTCCAGAGCGCATTGGCCTGGTTGATGGTTTCCCACTCGTCGGTGACGACCTGCTCGGACTTCTTCTCGTCCCACTCTTCCTTCAGCATCTGGATGGGCAGCGAGATGTGGTCCGAATAGCGCCGCAGGACCTCGCGCAATTTCCAGCCCGACAGGAATTCGTCTTCGTCGGCGCGCAGCGTCAGCGTCACGGAAGTACCACGCTCGGCTTTGTCCAGCGCAGCGACGGAAAACTCGCCCTGTCCATCGGATTCCCACAACACGGCCTGGTCGGCCGGCAGGCCGGCCCGCCGGCTGTGTACGGAGACTTTCTCCGCGACGATGAAGGAGGAATAAAAGCCCACGCCGAACTGGCCGATGAGTTGGGCATCCTTCTGCCGATCACCGGTCAATTGCGAAAAGAATTCCCGGGTGCCCGAACGGGCGATGGTGCCCAGATTGGCAACGGCCTCGTCCCGGGACAGGCCGACTCCGTTGTCCGCGATCGTGATGGTACGCGCGGCCTTGTCGAACGTCACGCGAATGCGCAGATCCGTGTCCCCGTCCATCAGCTCCGGATGGTCAATCGCCTCGAAGCGCAGCTTGTCGCAGGCATCGGACGCATTGGATACCAGCTCGCGCAAGAAGATTTCCTTGTTGCTGTACAGCGAGTGAATCATCAACTGCAGCAACTGTTTGACTTCGGCCTGAAAACCCAAGGTTTCAGGCGTCTTGGCTTCGGTTTCGATTTGACTCATGGTATTGGTAGGCTTCGGGTTGAGGATTGGGGCGGCGCGCCAGCCAGCGGCGTCCCCCGCTGCCCGTACAAGTGGGGACTGCCAGCCGGAATTCAAGACGAGAGCCGCAGCCACCGGTCGGTGCGCCTCCGCTCCTCGAAAATTCTGGCGCGGTGGCCAGCGCGTTTACGGCGTGGACGGCGGCACCGGCGGCGGCAAGGGCTGATGCGGGTCGGGTCCTCCCACGTGCGCGCGGCCGGGCGGCAATGCCTGAAGCTGGGGCATCTCGACCGTGGACACGGGGCCGGTAAGCTGCGCCCCATGGCGGCGGATGATATCCGCAATCTTCAGCAGCACGTCCTGCTGCACCTCCAGGTACTCGTTGTAGTCCGTGCTGACCGTGAAGGCATACAGGAAGAGCTTGAGCGAATAGCTGCCACAACTGCTGAAGTTGAAGGCAAAGAAATCATGCTTGATGCCGGGATGGCCGCCCAGCATGGCCTGCCCTTCGGCCACGATGGCCGGAACCGCGTCGATGTCGGCGTACCGCAGGTGGATGTCTTCCATGATGCGCCGGCTGGTCATGCGCGTATGGTTGATCACCGGCTGCGTATTGAACATCGCGTTGGGCACATAGAACGGCTTGCAATCGAAGCCGATGAGCCGTGTGGCTCGCCAGCCGATATGCTCCACGCCGCCCATCAGTTCCGTCCCGGGGATGATGATGTATTCGCCAACCTTGAAGGGCCGGCTGGCAAAGATCGTCAGGCCGCCCAGCAGGTTGGCCACCAGACTTTGGGCCGCGAAGCCGACCGCGATCCCGCCCATGCCGCCGAACGCCAGCAGCCCGGCAATGGAAAAGCCCAATGCCTGCATCAACATCAGGATGGCGGTCACCACCACCGACGCTTTGGTGAGCTTGCCGATGGCATCGGCGGCCGTAGGATCCAGATCCCGGCCCCGCTCGTGCGAACGAGCGAGCAGGTTGTCCTGGATCTGCCCCACCGCCCGCAACAGGAACCACATCACGACGAGAATGATGCCCACGTCTCTCACGGGGCCGATCCCATGCGCGAGCAACGAGTCGCTGGAGACTTCGCCCACCTTGTGTTGCAGCAATAGCTGGCCCGCGACCGTCACCCCCAGCACCCAGACCAGTGCCTGAGCGGGGGTCGCTGAACCCGCCACCAAGCCATGGACCCACGAATGGCGAACGGGGTGCAGGCGCCGGGTCGCCCGCAGAAGCGCGGTGCGCACCACCACACCGACGAACAATGATCCCAGTACGGTCAGGAACACCAGAATGATGGTCTGCCACTCAAGATAAAAAGCCACAATCTGCGAAAAAATGGAATGCATGACAACTTGGGCGCGCTCCGCCCGAATTCAATAAAGTTCCAGTGTAAAAGGCGGAGCCCCCGGCGTTCAAATCACCGTTCAGAGGGGGCGCGGGGCCACCTGGGGCGGAGGGCGGAACGGCGCCACCCTGTGCCCGGTGAGACTCCACGCCCTGTTGCTCGAAACGAACCGAAGGTCTCAAACCGTAAGGATAATAATTCTTATTTGTCTTACAATGGCCCTCGTTCCCACTCCGAGAGCCACTGTCATGATGCAAACCACCCGCCGCACGTTCCTGCGCAACGGATTGATCCTTGGTGCGGGCGCCCTGATCGGCGCACCTGCGCTGCGCGGCGCGTACGCAGCCGATACCCAGACCCTGGTGCTGTACAACGGCCAGCATGCCAAGACGACGCAGGCGCTGGTCGCGGCTTTCACCAAAGCCTCCGGCATCCAGGTAGAGATCCGCAAGGGCAGCAGCACGCAACTCGCCAATCAAATCATTGAAGAAGGCTCCCGCTCGCCCGCCGACGTGTTCTACGCCGAGGAAAGCCCCCCGGTCGCCGCACTGGCGGAAAAAGGCCTGCTGACCCAACTGCCAGCCGGCACGCTCCAGCAGGTGATGCCGGGATACACCGCCAAGGACGGGAGCTGGACGGGCGTGTCGGCCCGCTGCCGCGTGACAGTATTCAACCGCGACATGGTGAAAGAATCCGAACTGCCGGCTTCGATCATGGACATGGCCACCCAGGCTTGGAAGGGCCGGGTGGGATTCGTTCCCACCAGCGGTTCCTTCCAGGAACAGATCATCGCCATCAAGCTGCTGAAGGGCCGCGACGCGGCACTCAGCTGGTTGAAGGGTCTGAAGGAATACGGCCGGGCTTATAACGGCAATATGGCGGCCATGCGCGCGGTCGAGCGCGGCGAGGTTGCCACCGGGCTGGTGAACAACTACTACTGGTTCATCGTGGCCAACGAGGTCGGCGCCGACAAGATGAAATCGGCGATCCACTATGCAGGTCCCAAGGACCCAGGCGGGCTGATCACCGTGTCGGCCGCGGGCATCCTGAAGACCGGCAAGAACCGGGCAGCGTCCGAAAAGCTGCTGGCCTTCATGACGAGCCAGGCGGGCCAGGAGGCCATCGTCGACACGGTCGCGGAATACCCGTTGCGTCCCGGGGTGAAGTCGCCCTTCGCGCTCAAGCCATTCGCTGACCTGAACCCGCCGGACGTCACGCCAGCGGATCTGGGCGATGCCGCCGATGCGCTGGCGTTGCGCCGAGAGGCCGGGCTGGCGTGACCTCTGCGAGCCACCTGATGGGTCGTCACTTTACCCGGCGACCCAACTGGATGGCGGGTGCCGCCCTGGTACCCACCCTCCTGGTGGCTCTTCCTTTGCTCTACGTTGCCGTACGGGCCGTCCATTCGGGGCTGTCCGGTGTCGCCAGCGAACTGTTCCGTCCCTATACGGCCGAACTGCTCGCCAATACCGTGATCCTGGCGACCGGCGTCATGGTGCTGGCGGCCGCCATCGGCTTATCGGTCGCCTGGTGCGTCGAACGCACCGACTTGCCAGGCCGGCAGGTATGGCGAGTCGCGGCCGGCCTCCCGCTCGCGGTCCCCGCCTTCGTGTCCAGCTACGCCTGGTCGTCCATCGCGGTCAGCTTCCAGAATCTCTGGGGTGCCATTTTCATCCTGGCCCTTGCCACCTACCCGCTGGTGTATCTGCCGGTGGCCGCCGCCCTGCGCGGCACCGACCCGGGAGTGGAAGATGTGGCCCGCTCGCTGGGACATGGTCCCTGGCGCACCTTCACCCGGGCACTGCTGCCGCAGCTTCTGCCCGCGCTGGGAGGGGGATCGTTATTGGTCCTGACCCATATGTTCGCGGAATTCGGCGCGCTGGCCCTGTTGCGCGTCCAGACCTTCACCACAGCAATCTTCCAATCCTACGAACTGCAGTTCGACAGCGCCTCCGCCGCCACGCAGTCCATCGTACTGATGCTGCTCTGCATCCCGGCCGCGTGGGCCGAGATGCGGCTGCGCGGCCGGCGCCGCATTGCGCGCACCGGCCGGGGCAGTGCGCGCGTCGCAGTGCCGATCCGCCTGGGCCGTCTCACCGGGGCGATCCTGGCCGCGTTCCTGCTGCTTGGGGTGTTGTCGCTGGGAGTACCCCTGACGACCCTGGGCTACTGGCTGATCCATGGCCGATCGGTAGGCGCGGGCTACGACCAGATCTGGCCCGCCATCCGCGGGACGGTCACGCTGGCCGGCTCCGGAGCGATCCTGACCAGCATCCTGGCGATCCCGCTGGTCCTGCTGTCGGTGCGCCATCGGGGCCGTCTGGCCCAGCTCGCGGAACGCCTGCCCTACATCGTGCATGGCCTGCCGGGCGTGGTGATCGCGCTCGCGCTGGTCTATCTGTCCATCCGGGCGGTGCCGTCGCTGTACCAGGGCATCACCGTGCTGCTGATCGCCTATGCCATCCTCTTCCTGCCGCTGGCGCAATCGTCGCTGCGAGCCTCCATCGAGCTGGTGCCGCCGCAGTTCGAAGCCATTGCCCGCAGCCTGGGGCGCCGGCCATTTCAGGCGTTCGTGGCCGTCGTCCTGCCGAATATCGCACCGGGCATCGGGGCCGCGCTGGCCCTCATGATGTTGGAAATCGTGCGCGAACTCACGGCCACCCTGATGCTGGCGCCCACCGGAACCGTGACGCTGGCCACCGAGGTCTGGTCGTACACTGCGGATGCGGAATACGCGGCGGCAGCGCCTTTTGCGGCCCTGCTGGTCGTCGTGTCCATCATCCCTGTCTGGGTCTTCACGCGCCGCATGCTGCATCAGGGCCGCTGAATCGCTGAATTCATGAGCCATATCACCATCACCGATGTTCACAAGCGCTTTGGCGAGACCACTGTCCTGCGTGGCGTCAATCTGGAGCTTTCCCAAGGTTCCGTGCTGGCACTGCTGGGGCCGTCCGGATGCGGCAAGACAACGCTGCTGCGGCTCATCGCCGGCTTCGACCCCCTGGAGCAGGGCCGCATCGCATTCGATGACCGGACCATCGCCTCGCCAAGAATCTATGTCCCGCCGGAGCGTCGGGGCATCGGCTACGTGCCTCAGGAAGGCACGCTATTTCCGCACCTCACGGTAGAGGGCAACATCCGGTTCGGCCTGCCCAGCCGGGCGAACCGCCAGCGCCGCATCCAGGAGGTTCTGGCGCTCACCGGGCTGGAAGGGCTGGGCGAGCGCTTTCCGCATGAATTGTCCGGCGGCCAGCAACAGCGCGTGGCATTGGCGCGTGCACTGGCGCCTGACCCCTCGCTGGTGCTGCTGGACGAACCCTTCAATGCGCTGGACCTGGACCTGCGCCGCAGCATGTGCGAAGACGTCACCGGAATGCTGCGGCGGACCGGCACGACGGCCGTGCTGGTCACGCACGACCCGGGCGAGGCATTTGCCGTCTCGGATCAACTGGCGGCCATGCAGGGCGGCCTCATCATGCAATGCGCACCTCCCGAGGCCGTCTACTGGCAACCCGCCAACCCGGATGTGGCACGACTGACGGGCGCCGCCATCTTTGTACCCGGCGAGGCCCACGCCGGCCGCGTCGTCTGCCCCCTGGGGGACCTGCCCGTGCACGCCAGCGTCGCGGCCGCCGGACCGGCCGTGGTCATGGTGCGGCCGGAACAGGTCCAATGGGCGACCGATGGGCCGGGCGTTCCGGCGCATGTCGACCACCGATCGTTCCGGGGCGACCACACGCTGGTCCGCTTGACGCTGGGTGAGTTGTGTCTGGATCTGCGCATGCCTTCGTTGTCGGCACCGCCGTTGAATGACCGCGTTCGCCTGCGGATCCAGGGTTCCTGCATGGCGTATCCCCGCGACGTTCAGGCCTTATGATCTCCGTCCTCGCTGTACCCTGGCTCGGAATACGGTGAAACGCCGGCCCTCACGCCGGGGCCGCACCACTCGTCACGGCACGGACTCGCGCAACCGCACGCGGAGAGCGCGCGCCACGACGAGCGACAGAACCAGCAGGCCGCTCCCGGCCCACGCAAATATGAGCGCATCCGTGAGATGATCGGCCACCCAGGCAGCCGCCATGATTCCGACGGACTGGCCCAGGAACAGGACGCAGGCAAAGAGCGACATGGCCGAACCGCGCGCCCCCGGCGCCATCTGGGTCGCATTCGTCTGCAGCGTGTTATGCAGACTGTAGAATCCGAAACCCGCCAGTGCGCACGCCACCGGCGTCCACAGCAGCCAAGGCGCATAAGCGAAGGACAAGTATCCCGCACACGACAGGATCCCGCCCAAAGCCGCGAGGCCCGTTTCGCCGATGCGCCGCAGGAGCCTGGCGGCCAGGCGGCTGTAGACGAAGCCGCCGACTGCATAAAACGCGGCAATCCCCCCCGCCGTGGACAGTGACACCTGATGATGGCGCTGCAAGAGGCTGGGAATGAAGGCCAGCGCGCCGTAGGCAAACGCACCTTCGATCGTGGTCACGGCGAGAATCCAGCGGGCTCGGGGCACCGCGAGCACGGCCGCCAGCGCCTTCAGGCCCCGGACGGCTCCGCTGGCCTGCGGGACATCCGCCGATGAGGCCCGCAGCAGCAACCCGCCCGCCACCAGGAACACCCCCGACAGCAACACAAAGACCGGGCGCCAGCCTATCCACTGCGCGATCACGCCGCTGAGCCACTGCCCGGCCAGCATCCCCGTGACGCCGGCACTGACGAGGCGCGCCAGCGCCTCCTGACGATTGCCATAGGAAACGTTATCGCCGATCCACGCCATCGCCAGGGGAAAAATGCCGGCCCCACAGCCCCCCGAGACGATGCGGGCGGTCACCAGCCAGTGCAGGTCGGGCGCCGCGAACGCCATGCCATTGCCGAACACACACGCCAGCGCGCACCCTGCGATGGTGCGCAGCTTGCCGCAACGGTCCCCCAGCGGACCGAAACATAGCTGGCAGGCGCCATACGCAATCGCGAACACGAAGATCACCCGCGCCGCCTGTCCCACCGTCACTGAAAACTCGTCCGACAGCGCCGGCAACAGCGTGTCGCAGGCCCGCATGGAGGCCAAACTGGCGAAACAACAGGCGCCCAGCAGCCACTCGATGGAACGCTGTGTGGGTTGATCAGCCATTCAATGACGGGTTGTTGCGAATCCGTTCAGGAGGGAATGCGATCGTCAATGCCGTCATCTGCGCTTCCGTATGACATCCGCCACAGGCGCGGACAGCGCCCCGTCGATTGCCCCCGCCATCCGGTTCCCGTATGCTTCTTCCGATAAGGGAACCTCTGGAGCGGGGATCCGTGCCGATTTCCGCTGCCTGGAGGCATTGTGGCCCGTCTCCGTGAATCGCACCACGGAGCCCGGCGCACCCAGAAAACAAAGGGGACTCCATGGCAACGATCCATTATATTACCCAGGTCCAGATCGGCTTCGGCAGCCTGGATACGCTCAACGAAGGCTGTCGGCAACTGGGCCTGAAACACCCGCTGATCACCACGGATCCCGGCATTGCCAGGACCGACATCCTGGCGCAGGTCACCCGGCATCTGGACATCCCCTACGAGATATTCGATCAGACGCCTCCGAACCCCAACGAGCGCGCGGTGCGCGCCGCCGCGAAAATTTACCGCGACCAGCAATGCGACGGGGTCATTGCCATTGGCGGCGGCTCTTCGATCGACCTGGGCAAGGCGGTCACGGTATGCGCCACCCACGAGGGCCCCCTGAAGCACTTCGCCTTCATCGAAGGGGGCGCGACCCACATCACCGCGGCGACGGCCCCGCTGATCGCCATTCCCACCACGGCGGGCACGGGCAGCGAAGTCGGCCGGGGTGCGCTCATCATCCTGGACGACGGGCGCAAAGTCGCCCTCATTTCGCCTCACGTCGTGCCCAAGCTGGCCATCTGCGACCCCACGCTCACCCTGGGCCTTCCCAAGATGCTCACCGCCGCCACAGGCATGGACGCCGTGACGCACTGCATGGAGACCTTCATGTCGGCCGCGTACAACCCACCCGCGGACGGGATCGCGCTCGACGGTTTGCAAAAGGCCTGGGCGAACATAGAACTGGCCACCCAGGAGCCGTCCAACCGGGAGGCGCGGCTGAACATGATGTGCGCGTCGATGGAAGGCGCCATGGCCTTCCAGAAGGGGCTGGGCTGCGTCCACAGCCTGAGCCATTCGCTGGGGGGCATCAATCCGAAGCTGCACCACGGCACGCTCAATGCCATTTTTCTGCCCGCCGTGATCCGCTTCAACGCCCCGTGCGAATCCATGGTTCGAGAAAAGAAATTGCAGCGCATGGCGCGCGCGATGGGCTTGCCGGCCAACGGCGACATCGCCCGCGCTGTCGAGGAGATCAACGACCGCCTGGGCCTTCCGGCAAAGCTGAGCCAACTCGGCGTGGAGCGAAGCTCATTCGAGCACATCATCGAAGGCGCCTTCGCAGACCACAGCCACAAGACCAACCCGCGCGAAGCCACGCGCGACGATTACATCCGCATGCTGGAGGAGTCGCTCTAGCGACTTGCCCGGTGCCCCAAGCGTGGCTGGACAGCGGGATTCGGCGACCGGAGCTCACCCATTGAACAGGAAGTTCATCACGTCGCCGTCCTGCACGACGTAATCCTTGCCCTCGGCGCGCATTTTTCCGGCGTCCTTGGCGCCGTGCTCACCCCCGCAGGCCACGAAGTCCTCGAAGCCTATGGTCTGGGCGCGGATGAAGCCTTTTTCAAAGTCAGTGTGGATGACGCCCGCCGCCTGCGGCGCGGTGGCGCCCACACGCACGGTCCAGGCCCGGACTTCCTTCGGGCCAGCGGTGAAGTAGGTCTGCAGCCCCAGCAATTGGTAGCCCGCACGGATGACGCGGTCCAGGCCGGGTTCGGTCATGCCCATGTCCTCCAGGAAGACCGTCTTGTCCTCATCGTCCAGATCGGCGATCTCGGCTTCGATGGCGGCGCAGACGGCGACCACGGGCGCATGTTCGGCAGCGGCATAATCCTGGACGGCCTTCAGGTGCGGGTTGTCGGTGAAACCATCGTCCTTCACGTTGGCCACGTACAGGACCCGCTTGGCGGTGATGAAACAATAGCCCCTGATAGTGGCTTGCTCGTCCTCGTCAAGCCCCAGGCTGCGCACGGATTTTCCGGCATCCAGGGCCGTCACGATGCGTTCCATCAGGGCCGCGATCCGGATGCCTTCCTTGTCCCCGGACCCCGCGAGCTTGCGGTTTTTCTGCAGCACCTTGTCGGCTGTCGCCAGATCCGCCAGGGCCAGTTCGGTATTGATGACTTCGATGTCGGAGATGGGATCCACGCGGCCCGCCACGTGCACCACATTCTCGTCCTCGAAGCAGCGCACGACGTGGACGATGGCATCCGTCTCGCGAATGTTGGCCAGGAACTGGTTGCCCAGGCCCTCGCCCTTGGAAGCGCCGGCGACGAGGCCCGCGATATCCACGAATTCCACGACGGCCGGGACGATACGCTCCGGCTTCGCGATAGTGGCCAATTTCGCCAGCCGCGCATCGGGAACTTCCACGACGCCGACGTTGGGCTCTATGGTGCAAAACGGATAATTTTCCGCCGCGATGCCTGCCTTGGTCAGGGCGTTGAACAGGGTGGATTTGCCGACGTTGGGCAAGCCAACGATGCCGCATTGCAGTGCCATGAGGATTCCGAATCAGAGAAGAAAAGAGGACGGGGGCGACGGCGCACGCCCGTGGCCGGAGGCCGGATACGACTCCCCGAGAGGCCACCCGCCGCCGCTATTGTACCGTCGGCGCCGTGCGCCTACCCGCCCCCGGAGGGGGCCGCACGGCGGAGCCTCTTGAGCACCCCTCACCCCGGCGCCAGCCCTGAGGCAAAATGCAGGATCACCGCCAGCAACAGCAACGGCCCGCCGTTGAACAGTGCGTGCAGCACCATCGAAGCGCCGACCCCGCGACGGGTCCGCATCCAGCCCAGCACCATGCCGGTCACCCACTGCGGCAGTACCAACAGGGGCAACAGAAACAGCGACATGCGATCGAAACGGAAGTTATACAGATGAACGGCCGCAAACGCCACGGCGCTGCAGTGAAATAACCAGGGATAGAGCCGACGCGCCGCCCTGCGCTGAGGCCAGGAAAGAGTCCAGGCCCGCTGCCACCGATGGCCGGCCGGATACCAGGCCGGCGCCGCCAACAGCAACAGCGCCAGGATAGCCATGGCCGCGGAAGTGGCCCCGGGCCCCTGGACCAGAATGGCGATCATGAGCGGCACGAACCAGATGATCATGGCGGGGCGCCGCAGGACATAACGAAAAGTCAGCTCTTCGATCACCGGAGCCCAGATCAGCGCCGTCAGCCACGGCAAGTTGTAGAGATCCAGGCGATGCTGGGCACCCGTGGCCTGAGCGGCCGACAGGGCCAGCGGCGCAAACACGAAGAGATTCACCAGCCATAGCAGCAGCGCCCAGCCGAGCAATCGCCACCAGGGCACCCCGGGAGAAAAGTCTGCGCGAATACTACGCCCAGCGGCATGGGCGCCCAGGCGCGGACCAAGCCGCGGCCGTTTCAGGAACCGCAGGAAATCGAGGATCTCCTCGCCCATGGTGGGCAGACCGGGCGGGCGCCAAAAGCCAAGCATGGCGGCAAGAGTCCTGTTCGGTCCGTTCATGTCGCGAGCCAGCCCGACGGGACGCTAGGCATGAGCGTTACTCTGGTGCAATCGCTCCGTGGCGCGGTCCAGATCCCCATCCAGCAACTGCGGCAACACCCCGCGGCACCGGTCGATCACATCGTCGATACCGGGCATGTCCTGCTTGCGCGGCGGGTGGAGCACGAAATTGATCACGGGTTGATCCAGTCCCAGGCTGCGCGGGTGACCCGTCCCGATGCGCAGCCGCCAGAATTTCGACGTGCCCAGGACAGCCTGGATATCGCGCAGACCGTTGTGGCCGGCATGGCCGCCGCCGAATTTGAGCTTCACGGCGCCCGGCAGCAGGTCGAGTTCATCGTGCAGCACCAGGATTTCTTCGGGCTGCAGCTTGTAGAACCGCGCCAGCGCACCCACAGCCTGGCCCGACTTGTTCATGAACGTGATCGGTTTGGCCAGGACTACGCCCTGGCCGGCATGGCGGGCACGGGCCACCCAGGCAAAGAAAGGCTTTTCGAGCTGAAAGGCGGCATGCAGATCGTCGGCAAAGTGATCCGCCAGCCAGAAGCCGGCGTTGTGACGGGTCGCCTCGTACTCCGGGCCCGGGTTTCCCAGCCCCACAATGAGACGGATCGGCGTAGTCATCTGGCAGGCAACCTTATCAGTTCGTATTTCGAGCGATGTCCATCATAGGACGAAACCCCCGCCGGCTCACGCCGTGCGGGGGTCCGAAGATCACGACAGCAGCAGGCTTACTCGGCAGCCGGCGCTTCCGGCGCGGCCGGGGCGGCCGGCGTACCGGCGGCGGTATCGTCCTTCACTTCCTTGACATCGGCGGCCTGGGCCATGATGGGGTTGGTATCGCCGCCATGCGGGACGTACTTCACGCCGATCGGCAGCGTGATGTCCGCCAGGTACAGGCGAGCGCTGCCGATCAGGCCGCTCAGGTCCACTTCGATGAACTGCGGCAGGTTGGCCGGCAGGCAGGAGATGTCGAGCTCGGACGGGCCGTGGGTGATCACTTGACCGGCCAGCTTCACGGCCGGACTTTGATCGGCGTTCAGATAGTGCACTGGCACACGCGTGGTCAGGGCCTGGGTGGCATCCACGCGCTGGAAGTCCACGTGCAGGACCAGTTGCTTGTAGGGGTGCCACTGCACAGCACGCACCAGGACCTGTTCGCTCTTGCCGTCCAGGATCATATCCAGAATGGAGGCGTGGAACTCTTCCTTGTTCAGTGCGTGGTAGATCTCGTTGTGATCCAGTTCGATGTTGGCCGGAGCGGACTTGCCACCGTAGACGATGGCAGGGACGCGACCGGCGCGGCGCAGGCGGCGGCTCGCACTCGAACCCTGAACGCCACGCGAAGAAGCGGTGAATTGCATGGAAAACTCCAAATGGCGGGTGCCATGATCGGCCCCCGTGGCTGTGGGCGGCTACGCCACCCGAAAATCTCCCGCCGCGACCAGCGGGAGACGAAAAATCAATCGGCAAACAGAGAACTGACGGATTCCGCCGTGGAAATCCTCTGGATGGTTTCACCCAGCAGCGCCGCGCAGGACAACTGGCGGATCTTGCCGCACTGGCGGGCCGCTTCGGACAGCGGGATCGTGTTGGTGACCACGACCTCGTTCAGGTCGGATTCCACGATGCGCTTGACGGCCTCGCCCGACAGGACCGCGTGCGTGCAATACGCATAGACGGCACCCGCGCCGCGTTCCTTCAGGGCCTTCGCGGCCTTGCACAGCGTACCGGCCGTATCCACCATGTCATCCATGATGATGCAAGTGCGACCGTTGACGTCGCCAATGATGTTCATGACCTCGGACACATTCGCCCGCGGGCGGCGCTTGTCGATGATCGCCAGGTCGGATTCAAGCTGCTTGGCCAGTGCCCGTGCCCGAACCACGCCGCCGATGTCGGGAGACACCACGACCAGGTCCCGGAAGTTGCGGCTCCAGATGTCGCCCAGCAGGATGGGACCGGCGTAGATGTTGTCCACGGGAATGTCGAAGAACCCCTGGATCTGGTCGGCATGCAGGTCCATGGTCAACACCCGGTCCACACCCACGACCTGCAGCATGTTGGCCACAACGCGCGCCGAGATGGCCACGCGCGCCGACCGCGGCCGGCGATCCTGGCGGGCATACCCGAAGTACGGAATGGCGGCCGTGATGTTGCGGGCCGAAGCACGCCGCAGCGCATCGACCATCACCATGATTTCCATCAGGTTGTCATTGGTGGGTGCACAAGTCGGCTGCAGCACGAAGACGTCTTTGCCGCGCACGTTTTCGTTGATCTCGACCATGACTTCGCCGTCGGAAAAACGGCCGACGGTCATCTTGCCCAGCGACATGTCCAGGTGATTCACCACATCGACCGCCAGACGAGGATTGGCCGTGCCGGTGAAAATCATGAATCTGTCTTGTGCCATGGTCTCGAACCAATGTGTCAAATGACAAGGCTGTTGAACTGCTCCCCGAAGGGGCCGACTCAACAGCCTGGATACTGCCTGCTAAGCGCAGAAGTGGCTGGGGAAGAAGGATTCGAACCTTCGCATGCCGGAATCAAAATCCGGTGCCTTAACCAGCTTGGCGATTCCCCAATATTCAGTCCACAATCCAACCGCGCAGCGGATGATCGGCCAAACCCCGGCAAACCCAGGATCCGCCAACCGCGCCACCAGGCAGGCTGGATATTTTACTGATTATTCGATCCTGCTGCAGCCGCGCATCGGCCAGATTTTCGAAGGGAGCAAAGAGGCATCCGCCCGAACCTGTCATGCGAACTTCCAGTCCCGCTTCGCGCATGACCTGCGCTACCCGCGAAACCGCCGGATGTCGTCGAAAGACGATGGCTTCAAGGTCGTTGCGGCCAAATAGGCCTGATCGCCCTTTCTGCCAATCAGTAAAGACAGCGATTTTTACCGATTCAGAATTTCTTGTCAAATCAGGATCTGCAAAAATCTCCCGCGTGGACACCTGGGCCCGAGGCTGGACGATCCAATACGCACAGTCCGGTAGCGTGACGGCGGTCAGCTCCTCACCGATGCCCTGGGCGAAGGCCGGCTGCCCGAACACAAATATCGGGACGTCAGCACCGAGGGTGACCGCCAGCCGGCCCAGTTCCGCGCGCCGCAGTCCAGTTCCCCACAGGCGATTGAGAGCCACCAGGGTGGAAGCCGCGTCACTGGAGCCGCCCCCCAGGCCGCCACCCGCCGGAATGCGCTTTTCGTAGCGGATGCGGACCCCGTACCGGGCGCCCGTCGCGACCCGCAGTGCCCGTGCTGCCCGCACGACCAGGTCATCGTCCGGCGAAAGCCCGGCCAGACCATCGCCCTCACGCACGACACGGCCGTCCGGAGTGCGCTCAAAGTGCAGGAGATCGCACAAATCGACGAAGCGAAAAACGGTCTGGAGCAGATGGTAGCCGTCCGCCCGCCGCCCGACCACATGGAGAAAGAGATTGAGCTTGGCCGGGGCCGGCACGTCGTGAAGGGACTGCACCCCTCAACCCCGGTCGACGATGAGCTGCAGCCGCCATTGCCCCTGATCGTCGCGCCGCTGCAAGCGAATCCGCCGGGGCCCCTGGTCATCATAGTCGGACAGCTCCACCTGCCAGCCATCCTGTTCCATCGCCACCAGACGGCCCTGCCCGTCGCGCCGGGCGTCTTGTACCGGCCGCCCCGATACAGGCCGTCCCCGGATCCAGGCACGCAGTCCGGAAACCGGCATGGCATGCCCCCAGATGAGCGCCAGCAGCGCGTCCGGATCGGCGGCCGCCTCATGGCTGCCGTCGGCGCGTTCCAGCACTGACTGCCCGGACTCCACCTGGATCCGGGCCAGTACACTGCCCAGCGGCGTGGTGAGATCCAGACGCAGCGCGCGGCCGTCATCACGCCACGAAAATCCGCCTTGGGCGGCGTAGGGCGCCTCGGCGACCGGCTGCAGATTCACGGCGAAGCGCCCTACCCGTTCAAAAGCCGCCCCCTCGCCAGCGATGCGGCCCGGCGTGGCACAGGCGGCCAGGAGCCCTATCAGCGCCAGGGCCAGCCATGCGCGCACGAGCCGGACGCTGAATGGCCCCTTCATGGCAGATGGACCCCGAGGCGCTTGAGAGTGGACCGCAGCGCTTCGTTCCCGGGATCGCTTTTCAGTCCTTCGGACCAGACGGCCCGGGCTTCTTCATGGCGCTTGAGCATCCAGAGCGCCTCGCCCAGGTGTGCCGCCACATCGGGCGCCTGCAACTGTTCGTAGGAACGGCGCAGGTATTCCAGCGCCCCCTGGTAGTCCTTGGTGCGGAACAGGTACCAGCCGACACTGTCAAGCACATAGGCGTTGTCCGGCTCCAGCTCCAGGGCTCGCTCCAGCAAATCGCGCGCCTCGGGCAGGCGCCGGTTCTGTTCGACCAGCGTGTAGCCCAGCGAGTTGTAGGCGTTGGCATTGTCCGGATCGAGCTCGATGACACGCCGCATGAGCCGCTCAAATTCGGCCGCCTTGCCTTGCTGGTGCAGCAGCATCCCCAGGTCGTATTTGATTTCGGGAGTATCAGGCATCGCCAGGTCGGCGGCTTTCAGGATCTCGGCGGCCTGATCCGTGCGCCCGGCATCGCGATAAATCGATGCCAGCGTGAGCTGGACCACCACCCGCTCGTGCCGATCCGTCGGCTTGATCGCATCCAGCGTGGCGCGGGCACGCGCCAGATCCCCCATCTTCCCGTAGAGCACCGCTTCGTGGGTGCGTGCCTGGAAACGCAACGAAGGCTCATCGATCAGCCGCAACTGGCGGATGGCCTCCTGGTAGTCGTGCTGACGTTCGGCAATCTGCACCAGCAGCAGACGGGCATCCGAGGTATCGGCCTGCGCATTGGTGGCGCCTTCAGCCAGGGCCTTGCGGCGAGACTGTTGCACCGTCAGGTATTCGGCCAGCAGAGTCTTGGCCGCGTCATACCGGCCCGCCCGCGTATTGACCTCGGCTTCGGTGTAGAGAAGATCAAAGTCCTCCGGCGTGCGCTGAAGCATCTTGCCCAGCAGCGAAAGCGCATCATCGTACGAACCCATCCCGGTGAGGCGACTCACCAGCAAAAGCTGAAGCGCCCGTTCATTGGGGTGTTTGTCCAGAAAGGCGTAGGTGTCGCGCAGTGCGCGCTGCGGGGCCACCCGCAAGCCGTATTCCAGCACGCGCTGGGCCGCATCCGTCGAATCGGGGTCCAGTTTCTGCGCCTTCCGGGCCTCATCCACGGCACGGCGCGCCTCGCCGGCCGCCCAGGCCGCATCGGACAGCGCCAGGTGAGCCAGCGGAGCGTCCTGCACGCCGGCCAACGCACGGTCCAGCACTTCCAGCCCCAGCCGCTTGTCCGTCATCTTGCCGACAATGCCGGCCGCCTGCACGATGGCCTCATCCCGGTCCGATGCCGACTGGATGCGGCGCGCCAGCGTCCGCGCCAGTCCCTCGGTCTGGCCGCTGGAGGCCGACAGCGCAAGCGACGCAGCAACCGCCTCCGGGTCCTTGGGCGCGAGCAATGCCCATTCGCGGGCCGCCCGCAGGGCCAGGTTCAAATTATGGGCCGACATCGCCATCTGGAAGGCGCGCCGCGCCAGGCGGGGATCCAGCGTGTCATGCGCCAGCGAGAGCAGTTCCTGCGACGCATCGTCGAACTGGTCATTCTGCGCGGCGAGTTCGGCGACGAGGATGCGATACAGCAGATCGGGAGAGAGATTGACGGCCGGCGGCTCGCCGCTACGCAAATGAATCGTTTCGACCGGGTCGGCCGGTACCGCCGATGGCGGCGCAGCCCATGCCGTCTCGTGTGCGGCGGCCAGCGCCAGCACAACGGGAAACACAGAAGCGGGGAATCTCATTTGCGGTAACCATGAGCCGGTACGCGGATCATCATCGCGTCTGGTGGCAAAATTGCGTCATACGAAAGTGGATGTTATCACCCCGCCATGCCCGAACTGCCCGAAGTTGAAACAACTCGTCGTGGAATCGCCACGGTCATGCCGGGGCGCGTCCTGCGTGCGCTCATCGTCCATGAATCCAGACTGCGCTGGCCGATTCCACCCACCCTGCCGGAGCAAGTCCGGAACCGCCAGGTCGTCGCTTGTGAACGGCGCGGAAAATACTTGCTGATCCGGTTTGTGCACGGCACGATCATCCTGCATCTGGGTATGTCGGGATCGTTGCGGCGCGTCCCCCAGGAAGCCCCACTGCGCAAGCATGATCACGTCGAATTCCTGTTCGACGATGCGCGTTTTTTGTTACACGATCCCCGGCGCTTTGGCGCCCTTCTGTGGCATCCATCGGACGCCGGCCCCCTGTTGGCGCATCCACTGCTGGCCAGCCTCGGACTGGAGCCATTCGATCCGGCCTTCACCCCCGAAGCGCTCCACGCCGGCATTCACGCGCATCGCCAGACGATCAAGCAAGTGCTGCTGGGCGGCCATGTCGTCGTGGGTGTCGGGAACATCTACGCCTCGGAATCGCTGTACCAGGCGGAAATCGACCCCCGCACGCGCGCGGATCGCCTGTCCCGTCCCCGCTGCGCGCGGCTGCACGCCGCCATCCGGAGAACTCTCACTCAGGCGCTGGAATCCGGCGGCAGCACCCTGCGCGACTACGTAGACGCCCAGGGCACACCGGGCGCCTATTTCACGCTGCACGCGGCGGTGTACGAACGCGAGGGGCAGCCCTGCCCGCGCTGCGCGACGCTGGTCCGGCGCATTGTGCAGGGGCAGCGGGCGACCTACTTCTGCCCTCACTGCCAGACTCGCTGAATCCGCTCCCGGCCCGCTCGCGGCGCGGCCGCTCGGGGCCGCCGCCTATGCCACAATAGGAGCCCGACGATTCCGCAGCCCCGCCACACGATGACACCACCGGCCACCGCGTCCTCGCCCGAACCCGCCCACCCCGAGCTCCCTCCGTCACGCGACCACGCGCGCGCGGCCCTGTTTCTGGTGCTCGTGGGCATTTGCGCGGCCCTGCACATCTGGAAGCTTCCACCCGCCCTCCCGCAATTGCAGGCGGACTTCCACCTGGGACTGGTGGCCTCGGGGTTCCTGCTGTCGGTCGTCCAGATGGGCGGCATGCTGCTGGGCCTGCCTGTCGGCCTGCTGGCTGAACGCGTGGGCCTGCGCCGCTGCATCATCCTTGGCCTGGGCATCCTGTCGATTGCGTCGGCCCTGGGCGCCGTCTTCGATTCCGGCCTCATGGTGCTGCTGGGCCGCGCCGTCGAAGGCGTGGGCTTCCTGATGGTCGTGATGCCCATTCCCGCGCTGATCCGCCGTCTGGTCCCTCCCCGGCGCCTGAGCCGCGTCATGGGCCTGTGGGGCTGCTACATGCCGGTTGGCACAGTCGTCATCCTGCTGGCGGGCTCGTGGATTCTGGATTTTGGCCACTGGCAGGTTCTGTGGTTTTTGCTGTCGGCCCTGACGGCACTCTGCCTGATCCTGGTTCTTCGCCTCGTTCCGGCCGACCAAGTCACCGCACCTCCGGGAGGCTCTGTCTCCGCGTTCGCCCTGGCGGCGACAACGCTGAAATCGCTGAACGCCTGGCTGGTGGCGTTGACCTTCGGCATGTATTCAGGGCAATGGATCGCCATCATCGGCTTCCTGCCCATCATTTACGCCGCCGAAGGGGTCTCGGGCACGACGGCCGGCCTGCTGACTGCCATCGTCGCCGGATCCAACGCCATCGGCAACCTGCTGGCGGGGCGGCTGCTGCATAGCGGGGCAGCCGCCTGGCAATTGCTGGTGCTCGGTCTGGCGACCATGATCGTCTGCGCCTGGGGAGCCTTCGGCGCCGGCCTGCCGGCCGCAGGCCAGTTCGTGGCCGTGCTGCTGTTTTCGCTGGTGGGCGGCCTGGTGCCGGCGACGCTGTTCGTGCTGGCCCTCACGCTGGCACCCACCCCGCAGACCGCATCCGCCACTGTGGGCTGGATGCAGCAATGCTCGTCGCTGGGGCAGTTCTCAGGCCCGCCGCTGGTGGCCTGGGTGGTGCACACGGCGGGGAACGACTGGCAGTGGACCTGGGTCGCCACCAGCACGCTGTCAGCCCTGGGGATCCTGCTCGCGCTGGCGATTCGCGCCCGCACCCGGCCCCCCGCCCCAGCGGCCTGACGATTCCGGGCGCGCGCCCTGCGGAGCGCTCCGCCGATTCACGGCAAGGCGTCCGCGACAGGCAACGGCTCTACTGCAGCACCTTCCCGGGATTCATGATGCCCTGGGGGTCCAGTACTGCTTTGATCCTGTGCATCAGGGCCATTTCGACGGGGTCCTTGTAGCGCGGCAGGGCATCCCGCTTCAATTGACCGACGCCATGCTCGGCGCTGATCGACCCGCCGACCCTGTGAACCCGGTCGTGCACCAGCGCGTACACATCGTCCTGGCGTGACAGGAGCTGGCCTTCGGCCCAGTCTGCGCCGCGCGCTACGTTGTAGTGCAGGTTGCCATCGCCCAGGTGTCCGAAGATCACATGGCGAATCCCCGGGAACGCAGCCTGGAGCGCCGCATTGGTGCCCTCTACGAATTCGGCCATGCGGGAGACCGGGATCGAGACATCGTGCTTGATGCTCTTGCCGATTTCCTTTTCGGCCAACGGGATGCTCTCGCGCAAGTGCCACAGGGCATGGCTCTGCGCCACCGATTCGGCAATCACGGCGTCCTGCACGCAGCCATTCTCGATGGCCTCGCCGACCACGACCTCGAAGCGTTCGCGCGCATGGGTCTCGGATTCGCTGTCGGACAGCTCCAGCAGCGTGAACCACGGCAATTGGGCCGATGGACCCTCGAAGGGAAAACGCTGCTGCGGGAAGCAGCGCACCACGTCGCGCAGGCAGTCGCCGGCCATGAGTTCAAAACCGGTGAGCGAGGCTCCCAACCCGGCGCGCGCGCGCCCCAGCATCTGGATGGCCGCCTCGATGGATTCCAGCGCCAGCAAGGCCGTGCACCGCGCCACCGGCAATGGAAAGAGCTTCAGTGTGGCCGCGGTGATCACCCCCAGCGTTCCCTCGCTGCCGATGAACAGGTCGCGAAGATCGTATCCGGTATTGTCCTTGCGCAAGCCCCGCAGGCCATGCCAGACGTCGCCCTGCGCGGTGACGACCTCGAGCCCCAATGCGAGCTCGCGCATGTTGCCATAGCGCAGCACCTGAGTGCCGCCCGCGTTGGTGGCCAGGTTACCCCCTATCGTGCAGCTGCCTTCGGCCGCCAGGCTGAGCGGAAACAGGCGGCCGGCTTCACGGGCGGCCTGTTGCACCGACTGCAGGACGCAGCCCGCCTCGACTTCCATGGTGTCATTGTCCGTGTCGATGCCCCGAATGCGGTTGAGCCGCTGCAGGGACAGGATGATGGCCGAGCCCGATGCGTCCGGCGTGGCGCCGCCGCACAACCCCGTGTTGCCGCCCTGGGGGATCAGCGGGATGCCGTGATCCGCGCAGAAACGCACAGCCTGGGCGACCTGGCCCGTATCAGCAGGCCGCACGACAGCGAGGGCCTGGCCGCGGTACCGTTCGCGCCAGTCCACCATAAAGGGCTGCGCGTCGGCGCCCGTGAGGACATGCGGTGCTCCCAGCATCGCGCGCAAAGCTTCCAGAGTTTCCATGGTCAGGGCCTTCTGCATCCGGTCAACGAATCGATCCCCGATTGTAATCGGCGATAATGAAACCCAACTCTGGAGACTGCCTTGACCGATCAAACTTCCCTGCCCGCCGCCGTCTTCAAGGCCTACGACATTCGCGGAACCGTCCCCGCCCAGTTGAATGAGCGCTTTGCCTATCGCCTTGGGCTGGCGCTGGCCGCGCAATCGCGCCAGGAAGGCGTCCGCGGCATGGTGGTGGGACATGACGGCCGGATCAGCAGTCCGGCGCTCTCTGATGCGTTGCAGGCGGGCTTGCAGACGGGCGGCCTCAATACCGTGGACCTGGGGCTCGTCCACACGCCGCTGGTCTACTTTGCGACGCACCTGGACGGCAGCGGATCCGGCGTGGCAATCACCGGCAGCCATAATCCGCCGGAGTACAACGGCTTCAAACTCATGATCGCCGGCCGCACGCTGCACGGCGATGACATCCAGGCATTGCGCACGGCCATGGCCGACATCGAGGCGCCAAAAGGCATCGCGCCGGGCCAGGGCAACAGCCAGGATCTGGTCGACACCTACATCCGCCACATCACCGACCACATCCGCCTGGCGCGTCCGCTGAAGATTGCCATCGATTGCGGCAACGGCGTGGGCGCTGTGGTCGCGGGCCGACTGTTCCGCGCGCTGGGCTGCACGGTGGATGAACTTTACGCCACGGTGGACGGCACGTTTCCCAATCACCATCCCGATCCCGCCGATCCGGCCAACCTGCAGGATCTGATCGCCCATCTCCGGCACACCGACTGCGAACTCGGCCTGGCCTTCGACGGAGACGCCGACCGGCTGGGCGTGGTCACCCGCAATGGCCAGATCATCTGGCCGGATCGCCAGCTCATCCTGTTTGCACGCGACATTCTGCAACGGGTTCCGGGCGCCCCTATCATTTTCGATGTGAAATGCAGCCGCCACCTGGTGCAGGCCATCCGCGACGCCGGCGGCGTACCGACCATGTCGCAGACCGGGCACTCGCTCATCAAGGCCAAGCTGGCCGAAACGGGCGCGCCGCTGGCCGGCGAAATGAGCGGCCACATTTTCTTCAACGAACGGTGGTATGGCTTCGACGACGGTCTGTACGCCGGGGCGCGCCTGTTGGAGATCCTGTCGCGCAGTACCGATCCCGGCGCATTGCTGGAGAGCCTGCCGCAAGGCCAATCGACGCCCGAGCTGAAGCTCGCCATGGCCGAGGGCGAACCTCACCGCTTCATCGCCCGGCTGCAGGCCGAAGGGAAATTCCCCGGCGCAACCGAGCGCATCACGATCGATGGAATCCGCGCGGAATACCCTCACGGTTTCGGGCTGGCGCGCGCCTCGAACACCACCCCCGTCGTCGTGCTGCGCTTCGAGGGCGATACCCCCGAGGCGCTGAAACAGATCCAGGATGAATTCCGCGACGCGATCCGCGCGCTATTGCCCGGCCACGCGCTGCCCTTCTGAGGCGGTCAGTTCCGCATACAGGTCCAGGTGAGCGCGGACGATCCCCGCCAGGCCGAAGTCCCGCTCGGCCAGCGCACGTCCCGCCGCACCCATGCGTTCCCGCAACGACGAATCCCCGGCGAGCCGAAGGACGGCCTCTGCCAATGCCCGTGCATCGCGCGCGGGAACCAGCAGGCCGCTCATCCCCGGTTCCACGGCATCCCGGCACCCCGGCACATCGGTGGTGACCACCGGACGCCCACAGGCGGCCGCCTCAATCAGGGACTTGGGCAGACCCTCGCGATAGGACGGAAGCGCCACAATATGCGATTGGGCATACAGGACGGCGACGTCCGTGCATTCGCCGACGTATTCCAGCAATCCCGCGGACTCCCAGCCCCGTACCAGCGCAAGATCGATTGACGCAGGGTTGCCCGGGTCCGGGCTGCCCGCGAGACGCCAGCGCAGCGCGGCACCTTGTTCGCGCGCCAGGCGCGCGGCAGCGGCGAACTCCTCGACGCCTTTGTCCCGCAGCAGGCGCGATGCCATGCAGACCGTGACGGGCTCCTCAGGCCACGGCTGCGGGGTGAACCGGTCCAGATCCACCCCCGAGCCGCGCAGCATCACCGCCTGTTCAGGTCGCACGGCCCCGGCGGCCACCAGCACGTCCCGATCGGCAGTGTTCTGGAAAATCACGCGGCTGTTGCGGCCCGCCAACGCGCATCGATAGAGCACGAGCGCCAGCCGCCGCAACAGGCCCCCGCTTCCCGAAGGCTGCAGGAACACATAGCCCAGTCCCGAGATCGCCGCGATGAACGCCGGGACCCGGGCCAACCGGCAGGCAATTCCGCCATACAGGACGGGCTTGATGGTGACGGCATGCACCAGGTCGGGGCGAAGCGCCCGCAGCAAGCGCCAGAACGCCCACAGGGTCTTTGCCTCCGCCCAGGGGTTCATCCCGCTGCGCGACATCCGCACGACGTGGTGCGCAAGGCCATGGGAGCGGATTTCAGAAACCGAAGGCCCGTCCATGGTCGCGACATGCACGTCGTAACCGGCATCGCGCGCGGCGAGCGCCAGCGGCAGCCGGTGCGACAGGAAGAAGGCCGGGTTGTTGACCAGGAACAGCAGGCGGGAGGCCGCCGGAACGGCGTCGCCGGACCCTGCAGGCCGGGTGGCGCGAGGCTCGCCGGCCCGTGCCGCGGCGGACGCGCGGCCTGCACCCGGTCGTCGCGCGGGATAATCGGCTGCCAGTCGCCGCCAGACAGTCTCATAGCGGTCCACCATGGCCTGAAGGCTATAGCGTTGCGCCACGGAAGCGCGAGCCGCCTCGGAAAACGACCTCCATTGCGGACCCTGCACCGCCGCGATGGCCTGTTCGATGGCCTCGGCCAGCGCGGCCGCATCCTGGGCGGGCGCCACCCATCCATGTTCGCCCACGATATCGGCGGCATCGCCCACGTCGGTGACGGCACACGCGACCCCCGAGGCCATGGCCTCGGACACCACATTGGGAAAGCCTTCGGCCTTGCTGGAGAGTACGTGCACGTCCAGCGCGCGCATCAGGGACGGCACATCGTCACGGCGCCCGAGAAAGATCAGATGATCCAACAGTCCATAGTGCCGGGCCAGATCGATGAGCGCCGCATTGTCGCGCGACATGCCCAGGCCGACCAGCACACACCGCAAGGCCGGATGACGGCGAACCACCAGCCCCATCGCCGCCAGCAGATTGGCGTGATCCTTTTGCGGGTTCCAGCGCGCCACGCTGCCCAGCAGCACGGTGCCATCCGAGACGCCCCACTGGCTACGCCAGCGGGCGCGGTCCTCCGCGTCCGGGTGCCAGACTGACAGATCGTAGCCGTTGGGCACCACCAGCATGCGATCGGCACGGTAGCCCCACTCCTGGTGCACCTGGGCGGCACGGCGTGCACACGCCACGATGACTCCCGGCAACCAGCCCGACACGCGCGCGCAGACCCATGCGGCGGCGCGGGAGGAGCGGCTGGTTTCGGCCAGACCCACCCCCGAATTGCGAATCCCCCAGGCCACCGCCCGGACGCCCGCGAGGCGGGCCACCAGCCCCCCCAGCAAATCGGCGTGGTACATCCATGTCTGCACCGCATCCGGCCGTCGCTCGCGCAGGATCCGGAACAATCGCCACAATCCGCGCAGCGCGCCCCAGACCCCCTGCATCTCCAGGGTCAGCACCTCGACGCCTTCCTCGCGCAACACCGGCCCTATGACGCCCTCGCCGCCCATCGAGATGACGGTATGCCGCATGGAAGTTCCGGGCGCCGTCACCAGTCTGCGCAGTACCGTCTCCGCGCCGCCATGCAGCAGACCCGAGATGATGTGGACGACGTGCAGCGGCGCGGCGACGCCGGAAGTGCCTTGTTGGAAATCTGGCTCGGGAAGATCGCCTTCTGTGCGGTCTGCCATCATGATGTCCTTTGCGTTCATTCGATGTCGGTGTCGCCTGCGGCGGCGGATATTGTCGGGGGGGGATCGCTCTCCCAGGCGGCATCCCAGTCCCGCAGAACGGCGGTCAGTCCATACCGGCTGCGCACGGAGGCCGCCGCGGACAGCCCGCTCGCAAGCCGCTGCGCCGGCGTTGACCGCATGAGCGCGGCCAGCGCGTCGGCCATGGCCGAGGAGTCGTCCAGGGGGACCAGCGTCGCATCCTGGCCGTTGCGCGTCAACTCCGCCGGACCAGAGGGGCAGTCGGTACTGACGCACGGCAATCCCAGTGCCATGGCTTCGAGGAGCGCGTTGGGGAAGCCTTCCACCCGGGAGCTGAGCACGAACCCGTGCGCGGCGCGGAGGTTCTCCCACGGAGTGCGGCTGAAGCCCGGCAAATGGATGCGATCCTCCAATTCCAGATCGCGGACCCGCCGCTGGTACGGCTCGCGCTGGGGGCCATCGCCCCATATCCATAGATCCCAGTCGGGGAACTGACTGGCAAGCCCGGCAAAGATCTCGATCAAGCGGTCGAACTGCTTGGCGGGATCGAACCGGCCCAGCGCGGCCAGCACGAAACGCCCGGCCGAAGCCTCGGCGTCGCGCACGGGCGGCAAGCCGTCCGGCAGGGGATTGGGAATGACCGCGATGCGCCGCACGCCCGGCGCGACCTGGCGAAGATGCGGCACGCTTTGCCGGGTCTGCACGACCACACAATGCGCCAGGGGATAAGTCAGGCGCCGCAACCCGCGCAAGGAACGTTCCAGCAGAAGCGCGCCCTGAGCCGGATCCGTGCGCTCGGACACGACCACCCGCAAGCCCAGTCCATAGAGCGCCAGCAGCGCTGTGACATTGACATTGGTGAGAAACGACAACACCCGGTCCGGATGCAACTCACGCGCCAGCGCGCGCAAAGCCAGCAGCTTGCTCGCCGGCCGCAACCAGGCGGGACCCCGGATACGGTCCGCCAGCCAGAGCAGCCGGACGCCCGGATCGAGCTGCTGATCACAGCCCCCGTGACCCGTGTAGCAGCTCACGAGGATGACTTCGTCCCCGCGACGCGCCCAGGCACTGGCCAGCGTCGCCGCCACGCGTTCGGCGCCGCCTCCATGCATGGAACTGACGAGAAACAGTATCCGCATGTCAATTTACCCGATTGCCGCAAAAAACCTGGCCCCACAGCGCCATGATACGTGCGGTACTGAAACGATCCCGCACGTCCACCGCCCGGTCCGCATAGCGCATGCGCAGGGCCGGATCCGCCATCAGTTCGGACAGGCGGGCGGCCAGTGCGTCAGGATCCTGGACGGGTTGCACCAGTACGCCGTCGATGCCATCACGAATGATTTCGCGCGGCCCGGTCTCGCAGTCGAAAGCCACGCAGGGCAAACCGCTGGCCATCGCCTCCAGCAGCGTATTGGAGAGCCCCTCGGCCACCGAACTCAGGACGTACAGGTCCGAGGCCTGGTACCACGCCCCCACGTTCCCGACGCGCCCGGGCAGGCTGACACGTTCCTGCAACCCCAACTCGTCGCGCAAGGCCTCGAGCGCCAGGCGCTCGCCTCCCTCGCCCAGGATGGTCAGATCCCAGTCCGGAAAGATCGCGGCCAGCATTGCAAAGGCGCGCAGCAGGCACGCAAAGCCCTTGACGGCATGCAGGCGGCCCACGGCCAGCAGGCGCAGCCGCCCGGTGGTCCGGGCGACCGGCACGGCAGGCTCGCCCGCTTCAAGCGGCCAATGGACAGCATTGGGAATGACCTGCGCCTGCACGCCGGGTACGTGGCTGTCCAGCCACCGCGCGGTGCCATGCGTCAATGCGACCACCGCGTCGGCGCGTGGATAAGCCCAGCGCCGCAGGCGTTGCCAAGAGGGTGGAAGAGCCTGAATCGGCGGATGGGTATGTTCGGTGGCTACCACGCGGCACCGTCCCCTCGCGGCAGCCACGGCCAGGATGGAACCTCGGGTCATCATCCCAAGTAC
Organism: Castellaniella sp. UC4447_H14; assembly: GCF_052978285.1. NCBI lineage: Bacteria > Pseudomonadati > Pseudomonadota > Betaproteobacteria > Burkholderiales > Alcaligenaceae > Castellaniella > Castellaniella sp. UC4447_H14. Next base: position 1,730,078 of record NZ_CM129666.1, read on the forward strand.
CACGGTCGGCCGGTGCCGGCGCACCAGCCGGCGCACCGCCAGAATGCGCCGCAGATTGCTCCACAATGCCCGCACGCCGCCACCGGTATCCGCGGCAAGGCGCAGCGCATACCGGGTGACGCCCTGGGGCAGGCGATAGGCGTCTTCGGACGCGTCCATCAGCGTCACCACGGACACCCCGGAGCCGCGCTCCAGCCAGTAACCGGCCATATCCACGGCCACTCTTTCGGCCCCGCCACCTTGCAAGGAATGAATCACGATCATCAGATGCGACCGCTCCCGGATACTGTCCACCTGTATCTACTCCGTCCGGCGTGCTGTATCAGGAAGCCCCTTCAGGGCCAGCCCCAGATAACACACGTACGACATGGCATACATGATACTGGTAGCCAGCATGATGCCGGCGACACCCATCCGCGGTGCGAGCACCGTGTTCATCCATGCCTTGATGAGAAAATTCACGACTGCGATCGTGGCCATCCAGCCATAGCGGTTCTGGCTGGCCAGCAACTGCACGAGGATCAGCACCCCGAAGTAAAACGGAATCTGCAACAGCCCCCAGCGCAGGACCTCGGCCACGAGCACCGTATCCTGTGCGGTGAAGGCGCCCCGTTCGAACAGCACCGACACGCCCCAGGGGGCCAGCCACCAGCCCAGTCCCACCACCACAGCACCGATCAGCAGCATGGCGGCTGACCATTTCAGCGCCATCCCGCGGGCGTGAGCCGCGTCGCCACGCGCCTGCACGTCAGAGAGCACCGGCAGCGCCGCTCGCCCCACCGATGCCGCGCCCAGTCCGATCAGCAGCGACAGCAGCCGCGCCGCATAGCCCAGCGTAGCGTTGGCGTTCTGTCCGAGCCGAGCGGCAGTGTACTGATCGATGGGCCCCACGAAACTCATGGCGAGCTGCCCGAGCAGCATGATGCTCGCTGCAGCCGTCAGGCTGGTCCATTGCGGCGCACGGCGGTGCAAACGGACCCGGACCGGCACGGCATCCGCGCGCCTCGCCAGCCATTCCACGAGCAAGGACTGCAGCGCATACCCGAGCAGCGTGCCCCACAGCAGCGGCAGCACGCCCGCCCCGGGCGAGGCCAGCAGGACCCACAGCATGATCATCAGGGCAGGCACACTGTCGAGCAGCGTATTGATGTGGCGCTCATGCGCGCGCAGTCGGGCCGCGCTGAGGCCGGTCCAGATCGTGAACAGCGCCGCGGGGGCAAAAGCCAGGATCAGTTCCAGGCTCATGCCGCGCACGGCCGGAGAAAGGCCGGACCCGGCCACGCGCAACACGACGGGCCACCCGAGGGCCAGCAGCAGCGCAATCAGGGCGCCCAGCAGCCAGGACCAGCCCTGCAGCTCGCCTACGAACCGCCCGTGCATCCTCCGATTGCCGTGGCGGCTGCGCACCAGCACCGGGATCAGAACCACCGAGCAAGCACCCACCAGGGTCAGCGGCAGCCAGTTCGCCAGCGTCAGCGTGAACTGATAGGCATCGACCACGTCGCTGACGCCGTAGCGGTAGGCGACCGCCATCTCCTTGAACGCACCGACCGCCTTGCCCATGAGCAGGAAGAACGCGACGCGGGCAGCCCCCTGCGCAATCCGCAGATGATCAGCCGGCAGGCTGCCGTACCAGCGCTTCAGGGGCGCAAACACGCGGCACTCCCGATCATGACGGTGATCGCGCCCTGCCTGTCAGCGCAGAAACTGCGTGTACCACGGCATGGCGACTTCCAGCCCGTGCAGGATGTCAAAGAGTGGATCGTAGCCCAGCAGCCGCCGAGCCTTCGAAACATCGGCCTGCGAGTGGCGCACATCGCCCGCACGGTAGTCGCCGTAGCGCGGTTCGCGCGCGTAGCTGACGCCGTTGCGCCCAAGGACATCACGCAAATGGCCGAACAACTCGTTCAGGGTGGTGCGGGCATTGAACGCCACGTTGTAAACCTGGTTCAGGCCCTCCGGGCCCGCCTGGGAGGCCAGCAGATTGGCCTGGACCACGTTTTCGATGAAGGTGAAGTCCCGGCTGGTTTCACCGTCGCCGTTGATGACGACTTCCTGGTCGCGGATCATCGACGAGACCCACTTCGGAATCACCGCCGCATAGGCGCCATCCGGGTCCTGGCGCCTGCCAAAGACGTTGAAGTACCGCAACCCGATCGCCTTGAACCCGTAGGCGCGCGCGAACACATCGGCGTAAAGCTCATTGACGTATTTGGTGATCGCGTAGGGAGACAGCGGCTTGCCGATCTGGTCCTCGATCTTGGGCAGGCCCGGATGATCGCCATAGGTCGAACTGGAGGCCGCATAGACGAAGGATTGCACCTGCGCATCGCGCGCAGCCACCAGCATATTGAGCTGCCCCCCGACGTTCACCGCATTGGTGGTGATCGGGTCCTTCAGCGAACGCGGCACCGAGCCCAGCGCGGCCTCATGCAGCACGTGCTGCACGCCCTCCATCGCCTGGCGGCAGGTATCCAGATCGCGGATGTCGCCTTCGATGAACCGAAAGCGCACCCACTGCGTCGGAGTGACGAGCGACCGGACCTCGTCCAGATTGTGCTGATAGCCGGTCGAAAAGTTGTCCAACCCCACCACCGTCTGGTCGAGCGAAAGCAGGGTTTCCAGGAGGTTCGAGCCGATGAAGCCGGCACACCCGGTCACCAGCCAGGTGCGCGGCTTGGCCTGCAATTCAGCACGGACCGCCTCATAACGTGTCGTCATGCCCGCCTCACAGACGCAGATCAGACTCGCCACGGGCGAGAATGTACTTGAGGTCATAGAGCACATGCTGGGGTTTGCCCAGCGCGCGCAGGGCAGCGGCGCCCATCTCGGCAAACTGGTGGTGTGCAACGGCAACGATGACACCGTCGTACGAGCCGGCCTCCGGTTTGGCGATCGGCGTGATGCCGTACTCGTGCCTGGCCTCCGCGGGATCCACCCACGGATCGTAGACGTCGACCTTGATGTTGTACTCGCGCAGCTCGCGCACGATGTCGACCACCCGTGTATTGCGCAGGTCCGGACAGTTTTCCTTGAAGGTCAGGCCCATCACCAGCACGTGCGAATCCTGGACCTGGATGCGACGCTTGGTCATTGCCTTGACGAGCTGCGCCACCACGTAGGTGCCCATGGAATCGTTCAGGCGGCGCCCCGCCAGGATGACCTCCGGGTGGTAGCCGATGGCCTGCGCCTTGTGGGTCAGATAATAGGGGTCGACGCCAATGCAGTGCCCGCCCACCAGCCCGGGGCGAAACGGCAGGAAGTTCCACTTGGTGCCAGCGGCTTCGAGCACGTCCAGCGTGTCGATGCCGATGCGGTTGAAGATGAGTGCGAGTTCGTTGATGAGCGCAATGTTCACATCGCGCTGGGTGTTCTCGATGACCTTCGCGGCCTCGGCCACCTTGATCGACGAGGCCTTGTGGGTTCCGGCCTTGATGATCTGGCGATAAAGCGCATCCACGAGATCGGCCACTTCCGGCGTCGAGCCGGAGGTGACCTTGCGAATCGTCGATACCCGGTGCTGTTTGTCGCCCGGGTTGATGCGCTCGGGACTGTAGCCCGCGTAGAAATCCACGTTGAACTTCAGCCCCGACACGCGTTCGAGCACCGGGACACAGACCTCCTCGGTTGCGCCGGGGTAGACCGTGGATTCATAGATGACGGTATCACCGCGCTTGAGGATGCGGCCGATGAGTTCGCTGGCGCGCTCCAGCGGTGTGAGGTCTGGCTGCTTGTATTCGTCGATGGGGGTCGGCACGGTCACGATGAAGACATTGGCCGAGGCGAGCTCCGCCGGATCGCTGGAAAACCGCAGATGGCTGGCCTCGCCCAGCTCCTGACCGCTGACCTCCAGCGTGTGATCTCTTCCCGCGCGCAACTCGTCGATGCGCCGCGCGTTGATGTCGAAACCAAGAACGGATCGTTGCTTGCCAAACTCCACCGCCAGCGGCAGGCCCACATAACCCAGGCCCACAACGGCCAGTTTGACGTCCTGAATGTTCAAGTTGATTCTCCCCGGCTCATGTGCCGTGTTGTGCAGAATAATGTTGATGATCCCACTCTAATGGTGCCGGCCGCCTCGGCCCAGCGACGGCAGCAACAGCCAGCGTGGCCGGCGCCATTTGACCAGGCGGATATACAGCCAGATGTACACCGCCGCAAAGCAAAGCATGCTGACGCACAAAGCCCAGGCGTTGTCCCACCAGATCGTCGCGGGTACCAGTCCGATCAGGGCCAGCACCCAGAGATAAGGCGATGTCATGGCATTGCAGAGCGCGGGCAGCGCGTGACGCCGATCCCGGCTGAAGGTCACACGCACCAGGCGGCGAAAAACCAGTTGATGCAAGTGCAGGGCATCCGGCTGATCGACAGGGACGCCACGCTTGAACTTGCGCCGCCAGATTGAAAACAGCGTCTCGAACACCGGATAGAACAACACGGCCAACGCATAGAAAGGCGAGACGCCGGGATTGCGCACGACAAGCTGCACGGCGAGTTCGGCCAACATGAAGCCAAGGAAGTACGCTCCGCCGTCCCCAAGAAAGACACGGCCAAAAGGAAAATTCCAGACCAGAAAGCCCAGCGCGGCCGAGGCCAGGGCCGTCGAAATCAGAAAAATGGGAGTGTCCTGGACCTGCAATGCCACCAGCGCCAGCGACACCGCCATCAGGGTCGCAATCATGCCGGCCAGCCCGTTCATGCCGTCGATGATGTTCAGCGCGTGGGTGCAACCACCGACCGCCACGATCGTGAAGACCAGGGAAATGATGGGCCAGTTCGACAAAAGCCCGTCCGCCCATGGAAGGCCCACCCGGGACACGCCGCCCAGGAGCCACCACGCGATGCCGGCGGAGATGAACGCGGCCAGCAGACGCTTGCCCGCGCCCACGTCCTTGGTGATATCTTCGAGAAGGCCCGCCACGAAGACCGGCAGCGCCGCGACGAACAGCGCCGGCCACAGCCAGGTCAGCGTCATATTGTGCGGCCCCAGCACCAGCAGCCCCGCCAGACTGCCCGCCACCACCGCCAGGCCGCCCACCCGGGGCGCAGGCTTTTTGTGCATGGCCTGGGGTTTGTGCATATCCGTATCATCCGTGAACCGGCCATGCCAGCGTTCCGACGCTACGATCAGCCCCCCTACCGTGAAGGCCACAATGCCGATGATGGGCCAGCCGAGGGAAGCAGACAGGTTGGAGGGGTTCAAGTCAGTCACGAAAAGCGAGGATAAACCCTATTATCGGTCGATTTGTGACACATGCGCGCCTATGGGGAGGCCCAAATGCAACAAAAAGCCGCCCCGCGTACGGCAATGGCGGTGAATCAGGCCAAAAAAAAGCCCAAGATCCGAAGATCCTGGGCTAAATCCACCAAAGGAGGAGGGTGGAGGAGACAACCGGGGCATGTCGCGGCTACTAGGACCTGGGTCCGAGCCGCCCGTGACTTTGGCTAGGGTTTTCCCGCTGCAATCACGTCTCGACATCCAATAAGCAAATTATATAGAAGGCTTTCACCGCCGATCAAGTTCAAATTGTTGTCAATAGATATCGGCCTTAGTTTCGTTGCACCAGGGCAACAACAAAGGGAAAACGTTATGATTCCTAGGGTTTAGCCCGCCCGCCCGACAGCGCACGCTGCCGCCATGGCCCTGTTCCTCAGATATCGTTACATCTTCCCGCTTTCCCGTGGCGTCGCTAAAGGCGGTAAGCCGTGACGGTCATGACCCGCGACATGCAGCGCATGGCGATCCGGACGGGCGCCGGCAACGACACCGCCCCGTGTCGTTCCGCCGTCGCGCGATGGCCGATTTCATCATCGCGCATCTGCGTGACCACCTGGCGCGAGCGCAGGTCCTGCGCCGGCAACGCCGACAGGTGGCCGTCGAGATGCTCTTCGACCTGGCGCTCGGTCTCCGCCATGAAACCGAGATTCCGTGCACTGCCGGCGCGGCTGGCCATCAGACCCAGCCCGAACGAGCCCAGATACCACACGGGATTGAGCAAGCTCGGCCGGCTGTGCAATTCGTTGAGACGCTCACGGCACCATGCCAGGTGATCGACTTCTTCTTCGGCGGCATGCTGCATCACCCCACGAACGGAGGCATCGCGGCACAGCAACGCCTGGCCTCGATACAGCGCCTGCGCACAGATTTCGCCCACATGGTTGACCCGCATGAGGCCAGCCGCATGGCGCGCCTCGGCCTCGGAAAGCGCCGGTTCCCCACCCAGGGCCGGACCAGCCGGATACGGCCGCGCATGCGGGACCGATCCGTCCAGTACATTCAGCGCCCGCCCAGCCTCCGCCAACACGCGGTCCACCCAGCGATCCCGGCGCTGCCACCCGGTCGATGCCGAATCCTCGTGGCGAAACCCCTCGCGTGTCCAGACAGCTTCCGCGGTCGTCGCATTGTCCGCATCCACCATGATGATGCCCTCCGTTCAACGATTCAGAAAACGCCAGATAGGCTTGAGTTCCGCCAACAGCCAACAGGACGGCAGAATGATGGCCAGCGCGATCAGTCCCCTGCCCGACCAGTCCTGATCATCCTGCAGATAGGCGTTGCACAGCCGGATGGGCTCACTCATGTATTCGATACCGACGATGGCGCTCATCCAGCAAAAATTGCCCAGGAAGAACAGTTTAACGACGACGTTCGACTCCCGCAGCGAGGCCCGGAGGACCCAGCCGCAGACCGGAAGGCCGAGATACTTGAACGCCGCCACCCGCCAGTCGACGAGGGCATCGTCGAGCGCCTTGGGAATCATCCAGCAGGCGCCGATCAGGCTGACCAGCAATAGGCCGGGCAGACCATGGGCATTCCAGGACCAGCGGACGGACGGTGCCGCGGACCGTCCCACTGCCGATGCCGCACCCGCGTGGAACCGGTGCCAGGCCTGCTCGGCAAACAGACCCGCCAACACGAGCAATGGAATTTGCACCAGCATATGAAGGCTCATGAGCGCCGTCAATGCATGGCGCAATCCCAGCGCAAGACCCAGCGCAACAACGGCCGCCAACAGCGAGAACTTCCAGCCGCGCGCCACGTTCATCATGAGCGGGGCACCCCCACCGACGATGCCTGGGGCCTTATGGAAGTCGGGGTGCCGCCCGGGCTTCGAAGCGCCAGCCACTGTTTCGCAGCCTCGAGCGCCCGGCCGGCCTGATCCAGATCGAGAACGCGGGCGAGCCGCCCATCCGGCGTCACCAGGTGGAACGCGGCGTTATGTTCGAATTCACCCAATGGCGCCGGCACCACGAGAATGCCAAACGCCTTCAGCACGGCCTGTGCCTGCACGGGGTCCGCAAAGGAGAGAAACTGCCAGGTGTCCGGGTCCGCACCCATCCGCTGGGCGTAGCGCGCCAGGTCGGGCGCCTTGTCGCGGGGATCGAAACTGATGCTGATCAGTCGGATGCGATGCTGCAGACCTTCAGCAGTGATCGCCTGCTGCAAACGATCGGTCAGCGCCCCCTGGGCCAGGCACAGGGCCACGCACCGCGTGTAGAAGAAATTGACGATGGCGACGCGGCCGTCACGGCGCAGGTCGACATCGAGCGGGAACGCATGGCCGGCCGAATCCACTACCCTCGCGTCGGGCAAGACGCGCGGATGGGCAGCGACGCTCTGGCGCCGCGCGCCCTCGGCGGTCAGGACGGTGAAGCCCGAGGTCACCGCGTACAGCGACCCCAAGCCCGCTGCCAGGGCCAACACCAGGGCCAATACCAGCCGCACGGCAACCCCGCAAAAACCTGGCTACTTCAACAAGGGACGCAAGTCCTCGTCACCCTTCCAGGGAGTGGTCCTGTCCTTGGTTTCCTCACGGACCTTGGCCACGAGCTTTGCATCAGCCGCTGAAGCGCTATTGCCAAAGCTGGAACGCACATGGGTGACCAGCGCCGCAACCTCCTCGTCGGAGAACTTGTCCTGGAAGTGCGGCATCTCGCCGTTGTACTGTTTGCCTTCAACCGTGATGGGGCCGTGGATGCCGTGCAACACGATGCGTACCATCACGCCCGGATCCTTGGCATCGACGAATTCGGACTTGGACAGCGGCGGGAACACGCCGGGCACGCCTGCGCCATTGGCCTGGTGGCAGGCCACACAGTTGGCCGTGTAGAGCTGGCCGCCGTTGGCCGTCTTGGGCACGATGAAGTCCTGAGCGACACGGTCGTCGCCCACCGAGGCCGGCATCGGATTGAAGCTGACGTAGAGGTGATACACCGCCCAGACCACCAGCAGCCCAATGATGACCAGAACTACCCGGGGGACCGGGTGACCGCCCTCGTACGGTTCGGAGTACTCGCGGCGCTGCTGGGCATCTCTTTTTTCGCTCATTGCTTGACTCCGTCCTTGGCCGCCTGCTCAGGAGACAACTGCGGCAACTGTGCGCCCGGATCCACGGGATAAGTGTGGTTCAGGTTGACCAGGTAATCCACCAAGTCCAGCGCTTCCTGCTTGGCGACCACCACCTTGCCGGGGGGCGCATAGCTGGGGGGCAGATTCACGACCTTGTCGCCCGGCTCTGCCTTGTCCTTGAGGTCGAACATGAACGGGAACGCCGGCATGATGCTGCCGGGCGTATAGGCGCGCGGCTCATACAGGTGGCCCAGATTCCAGTCCACGCTGGGCTGGCGGGCGCCAATATTGAAGAGGTCCGGCCCGGTCCGGCTGGTTCCGAGCAGGTGCGGGTGATCGTAGTAGTAATCGCCCGCCACCGGTGCGCGGCCCCAGCCGCGCTCGAAGTCCGGCGCCTGGGACTGGCTGCGCGGCTGTTGCGAGTGACAGTAGAGGCAACCCATTGCGATGTAGACTTCGCGGCCGCGAAGCTGCTGCTCGGTATAGGGCTTGAGGCCCGGCGACGGCGGCACATTGTCGAGCTGCATGTAAGGCAGCACCACCAGCGTGGCGGTAGCCAGCGCAAGCGTCACCATCGCGCCGCTGAGGAGTTTGTATTCGCTTTCCATGATTCAGGCACCTGCAATCGCCTGCTGCTCAGGCAAACGATGTTTGTGTAACAAGGCGGGGCCGACGCGTTTCGTGCCATAGCGCAGAGCCATCAGGACGAAATGCACCGCAAAGACCAGATGCCCCAGGGTCATCAGAGCACCACCCACGGAGCGGCCCTCGAGATACGGCAGCGTGACGCGCACGGAATCCATGAAGGGTTTGGCCGGGTCCAGCATGTCCAGTCCCTGCAGCCAGCCACCGATCGACAGACTCACGAAGTAGATGGCGAAGCCGAGCGCCACCAGCCAGAAGTGCACGATGATGAGCTTGGGGTGTGGCCATTCCCACGACATGATGCGCGGCATGACGAAATAGATCGCACCGAACATGGTAAGCGTGAAGAACGCATACAGCCCCAGGTGCGCGTGCGCTACCGTGAAGTGGGTAAAGTGGGCGACCGTGCTCACGCTGCGCAAGGCTTCGAACGAACCCTCGAACGAACTGAGCGTGTACATCATCGCCCCGAGCAGGATGAACCGCAGCGTGGGCGAATAGTAGGTGGTCTTGAAGTGGCCCTTCATCGTCAGGTGCTGGTTCACCGAGAAGGCGAGCACCGGGATGATCATCATCATGGACTGCACGATGGACAGCGTGACCAGCCAGTGTGGCACCGGGCCGCCGACCAGGTGGTGGCCGCCGACCTGGCCGTAGAAAAATGCCAATGCCCAGAAGCCGATCAGCGACATGTTGTACGACTGGATCGGCCGGCCGATGATCTTGGGCAGGAAGTAATAAATGGAGCCCAGCGCGATCGGCGTGTAGTAGAGACCGAGCACGTTGTGGCCGAACCACCAGTTCATGGTGGCCTGCTCCACGCCGAAGTGCACGCCGGGAACCTTGCCGACCAGGTAGAGCACCGGGAACCAGAAGAGCGCCGCGCCCATGTACCAGATCGACACGTAGATGTGCTGCACGCGCCTGTTGCGCAGCGTGAACACCAGGGGCAGCGCGATGAGCGCGCCGCCCAGGACGATCAGGATGCTGACCTGCCAGGGAATTTCCAGCCATTCCAGCCCGTCGTTGATGCCGGCCGCAATGGCGCCCAGCCCCGCGATCAGCCCGGCATTCCAGAGCACACAGCCCAGCAGCGCGAAACGCCCGCCGATCAGCGGCGTCTTCAACAGACGCGGCAGCGTCCAGATGGCCACCCCGAAGGCCGCCATCGGACACCAGCCATACGCCACCATGTTGAGGTGGAGGGTGCGCGTGCGCCCGAAGGTCAGCCATGCGTACTGCGTCAGGAATTCAGGATCATGCAGCTTGATCGAGCTGATGAGCCCGAAAGTCGACGCGGCGATCAACCAGACGATGGCACAGGCCAGGAAGATGAAACAGACATAAGAAGTGGAGCGGTCGGCCTCCAGGCGCTCGGCCAGCTCTTCCTTGAGCTGCTGGGCGAGCGACGGATCGATCACGGCCTTGCCGCTGTCGATCACGACCTGTTGCAGGCCGGCCCGCTGTTCAGGCGTGGCGGAGGGATCCTCGACGTGGCCGATTTCGCCCGTCGAGAAGATCACCTTCGCGGCCTCGGGATTATCGTCGAACATGCTCCGGCGCAACGACCAGATGAAGACAAACAGCCCCGTCACGGACAGGATGAAAGTCAGGAGTAATACGGTTACGGTATCCACAGCGCTTCCGAGGTTCAAAAAAGTGACGCAGGGCCCCGAAAATCGAGCCCTAGGCAAACACGGTATTGTAGTCTGAGATTTGGTTTATGATAAACCGCGTTGCCGAATTCAATCCTGAATTACCCCATGCTGGACAAGGACAACTTGGCCCCCTCCAACCGGCTGCGATAGCCCGCGGCCAGACCCACTCAAGGAATCGCGCATCATGGAATGCACCATCGACTGGCAAGGCCCGGAAGGCATGTTGTTCGTGGCCCGAACGGGCAGCGGGCATGTCCTGGCCATGGATGGCAACCCCGCCGGCGGCGGCAACAACCTGGCCGCGCGCCCGATGGAACTGGTCCTGGTGGGCGCGGGCGGTTGCGCCTCGTACGATGTCGTGCTGATCCTCAAGCGCGGCCGCCATGCCGTGACTGGCTGCCAGGCCAGGCTCACGGCCGAACGCGCGGAAACCGACCCCAAGGTCTTCACGCTGATTCACTACGCCTTCAAAGTCACCGGCCACCAGTTGCCGCGAGAGGCCGTGGAACGAGCGGTGGAACTCTCGCACACCAAATACTGCTCGGCCGTCGGCATGCTTGAAAAGACCGCAAAGATCACCTTCTCGGTCGATATCGCCGAAGGCTGACCCGCGCTACGGGCGCGGGGAGCGCCCTGATTCCGGATGCCGCGGGCGGGGCCGAAGTCCCGAAGCCTCCTGGCGAACGCACCGGAGCACCGGGCGCCGTCAGACGGCCATGGGCGCCGTCAGCGGGGGGTGGTGTCTGTAGCCTTCCAGGCTGAAATCACCCGGTTTCACCTGTTCCAGCCACTCCGGCTCGTAGCGGCCCGTCCGCGCATACGACGGGATGCGGTCGGACAGGCGCAGGACGGGCGCGGGGTACGGCGCGCGCTGCAACTGTTCGCGCAGCATGTCCACATGCGTCTCATAGATGTGGGCATCACCGATGAAGTAGGTGAACCAGCGCGGCTCGTAGCCGGTGAGGCGCGCGACCAGGTGCGCCAGCGCGGCGCCCTCGGCCAGATTGAAGGGCGTGCCAAGGCCCACGTCGTTGCTGCGGATATACAGGCACAAGGACAATTCGCGGGTCTGCGGATTGGCCAGGAACTGATAGAGCAGATGGCACGGCGGCAGCGCCATTTCTTCGATCTGGGCGCAATTCCAGCCATGAAACAGGATGCGCCGGCTGCCCGGATTCCGGATCAGCGCATCCAGGCACGCCCGAAGCTGGTCGATGGCTTTGTACAGCAATACCTGGGGCTGGCCGCCGTCCATGATGGCGGCGACACGGCGGTACCCGTCGGCCACCGCGGCTTCGATGCGGGCCGCCTGCCCTTCAGGCAGCAGCTTGTAGGCGGGCCACTGCCGCCACTGCACGCCATAGACGGGGCCCAGATCGTCCTCGCCATCGCGCCAGGGGCTGGCGAGCCAAGCCGAATTTTCATTCGCATTCTGGTCCCAGACCCGGCACCCCAGGTCGCGGAAATCGGCCGCGCTGTCACCGGCCCGCAGAAACCCCACCAGTTCACCGATGGCGGACTTGAATGCGAGGCGCTTGGTCGTGACGGCCGGAAAACCGTCGCGCAGATCGAATCTCAGACAGGCGCCCGGCAGACTGAGCGTACGCACGCCGGTCCGGTTGTCCTGCCAGCTGCCCTGCTCGAAAATGGTCCGCACCAGATCCAGATACGGCTTCATGCGGACTGCCTCATAACGCGGCGCGCGCGCTCGATGAGCGGCCGATCCACCATACGGCCATCCAGCCGGAACGCGAATTCTCCCGTCTCATCCGCATGGGCAACCACGCGCCGCGCCCAATCGAGGTCCTCGGCCGATGGCCGATACACGTCGTGGACCACCGGAACCTGGGCCGGGTGCACGCACAGCATGCCGCCAAACCCCATGTCGCGGGCCATGCCGGCGGCCGCCGCGAGGCCTTCCAGGTCGGAGAAATCGGCGAACACGCTGTCCAGCGGAGAAGCGAGACCATGCATGCGGCTGGCTACCAGAATCTGGAAGCGCATCTGATCCAGCACGAACTGCGCGGCGCGGGACCCCGGACGCGTACCGAGTTCCACCATCAGGTCCAGGATGCCGAAGGACAGGCGCACCACTCCGTTTGCCGCCGCGATGTGGCTCAGTTCCCGCACGCCGGCGGCAGATTCGATCACCGGCATGAGCGGCTTGCCGGCGCCCGAGACGATGTAGACGTGCTCCGCCTTCTGGGCCTTGGGCAGCACAATGCCGGCAATCGACGGCAGCGAACGGCACAGCGCGAGATCTTCCTCGAACCACGCGGTCGTGCCATCATTGATCCGCACCCACAGCCGGTCGTCGGGATGTTCCTGCGCATAGCGCGCCAGCGCCTCGCGGCCGGCTGCCTTCTGTTCGGGCGCCACGGCGTCCTCGAGATCCACGATCACCGCATCGGCCCCACTGGCGATGGCCTTGGGAAAACGGTCGGGCCGGATGGCCGGGACGAACAACGCGGAACGCAGGGCGGCTTCGGGCATCACTTCCCCTTCCAGACAGGCTTGCGCTTCTCGGCAAAGGCCGTCGCGCCCTCGTGCGCGTCCTCGGACACAAACACGTGCGCAATACGCGGCCGCTGCAGGTCAAACTGGTCTTCAGGGCGCCAATTGCGCGACTGGGAAATGATGGACTTCGCCACGCGCACCGCGAGGGGCCCGTTCGCCGCAATCCCGCGCGCCATATCCAGGGCCGCATCCAGCGCCTGTCCGGGCTCGGCCAGGCGATTCACGAGCCCCAGTTGATGCAGGCGTTCGGCGCCCAGAAAATCGCCGGTGAGCACGGCCTCCATCGCCACATGGTAGGGGATCCGCGACGGCAGGCGCAGCATCCCGCCCGAACCCGGCACCAGCCCGCGTTTGACTTCGGGCACGCCGAAGCGCGCCTCGCGGGAGGCCACGATCAAGTCACAGGCCAGCGCCAGCTCGCAGCCGCCGGCCAGGGCGTAGCCTTCGACGGCCGCGATGAGCGGCCTTACGGGGGGCCGCTCGCACAGGCCGCCAAAGCCGCGATCCCCGACATAGGGCCGCTGCCCCGTCGCCGCAAAAGCCTTCAGATCCATGCCGGAGCAGAAATTTCCTCCTTCGCCGGTCAGGATGCCGATCCGGAGCTCCGGATCATCATCCAGCACGTCCAGCGCGGCCGCCAGCGCCTGGGCCGTTTCCAGATTCACGGCGTTGCGCGCCTGCGGACGGTTCAACCGCATGATCCAGACCCCGTCCAGACGCTGCACTGCCACACAATCGCTCATACCGTTCTCCCCAACGACAAATCAGACGATACCATTAGTGGATAAAATGGGCGCTTTGGGTACGGCCTCGGTCGAACCCATGATACGGACCAACCTTGCAGGCGCCGCCTGCCCCGTCATGCTCACATTCCAACAACTGATTCTGTCGCTCCAGCAGTACTGGGACAAGCAGGGCTGTACCCTGCTGCAACCGTACGACATGGAAGTCGGCGCAGGTACCTCCCACACGGCCACCTTCCTGCGCGCCATCGGGCCGGAGCCCTGGCGCGCGGCGTACGTCCAGCCTTCGCGCCGTCCCAATGATGGCCGCTACGGCGAAAACCCGAACCGCCTGCAGCATTATTACCAGTTCCAGGTCGTGCTCAAGCCAGCCCCCCTGCATATCCTCGATCTCTACATCGGCTCCCTGCGCAGCCTGGGCATCGATCCCCAGCAGCACGATATCCGGTTCGTCGAGGACGACTGGGAAAACCCCACGCTGGGCGCCTGGGGCCTGGGCTGGGAGGTGTGGCTGAACGGGATGGAAGTCACCCAGTTCACCTATTTTCAGCAGGTCGGCGGCCTGGACTGCAATCCGACCATGGGCGAGATCACCTATGGTCTGGAGCGCCTGGCCATGTACCTGCAGGGCGTGGAATCGGTCTACGACCTGGTCTGGACACAGGCGCCGGATGGCCGCAAGGTCTACTACCGCGACGTGTTCCACCAGAACGAGGTCGAACAGTCCACCTACAATTTCGAACACGCCAACACCACCATGCTGTTTGCCCATTTCAACGACTACGAGGCCGAGGCCCGGCGGCTGATCACCGTCCCGCTGGCCCTACCGGCCTACGAGGCCACCCTCAAGGCTGCCCACACGTTCAATCTGCTGGATGCGCGCGGAGCGATCAGCGTGACGGAGCGTGCTGCCTATATCGGCCGCATCCGCAACCTGTCCCGCGCCGTGGCCCAGGCCTATTACGATTCGCGTGAACGCCTGGGCTTCCCCATGCAGCGCCAGGAGGCCGCATGAGCATCGCCACGCGTCCGCTGGTCGTCGAGCTGGTGACCGAAGAGCTTCCGCCGAAGGCGCTGAACGCGCTGGGCACCGCCTTTGCACAAGGCCTCCACGGGGTCCTGCGGGATCGCGGTCTGGTGGCGGCCGACGCCAGCTGGCAAGCCTATGCCACGCCACGCCGCCTGGCCGTGCGCGTGGACGCTGTTCTCGGTCAGGCGGCGGATCAGCCTTACGCCGAAAAACTCATGCCCGTCGCGATCGGCCTGGACACCCAGGGCGCCGCCACGCCCGCCCTCCTGAAGAAGCTGAAGGCCCGGGGACTGGCACACACAGCGGTGGACAGCCTGACACGCCGCCACGACGGCAAGCAGGAACTCCTTTACGCCGAAGGCACGGCGCCGGGCGCGCGGCTCGCCGATGGGCTGCAGCAGGCGCTCGAATACGCCATCACGCACCTGCCGATTCCGAAGGTCATGCAATACCAGTTGGCCGACGGGCACACCAGCGTGAAGTTCGTGCGCCCCGCCCATCATCTGCTGGCGCTCTGGGGCGACGAGGTCATACCCGTACACGCCCTCGGTCTGCAGGCAGACCGCGCGACGCTGGGACACCGATTCATGAGCAGCGGCGTCCTGACGGTCGAACATGCCGATCAATGGCTGGACACGCTGCGTGAAGGCCACGTCCTGGCGTCTTTCCAGGATCGTCGACACCAGATCGAGCAGCAACTGGCCAGCGCCTCCAAAGGTGTGGGCGCCACCATCGGCCAGGGACCGGAAGTCGAGGCCCTGCTCGACGAAGTGACCGCGCTGGTGGAATTCCCCACAGTGTACGTGGGCGCTTTCGAACAGGAATTCCTGAGCGTACCGCCGGAGTGCCTGATCCTCACGATGCGCCTGAATCAGAAGTACTTCCCGCTCTTCGATCCGACGACCGGGCGGCTCACGCATCAGTTCCTGATCGTGAGCAACATGCGTCCGCAGGATCCCCGCCACATCATCCACGGCAATCAGCGCGTGGTGCGGCCACGCCTGGCCGACGCCCAGTTCTTCTACCAGACCGACCTGAAGACTCGCCTGGCCGACCGCGTCGCCCAACTGGAACACAGCGTCTACCACAACAAACTGGGATCCCAGCTCGCACGCACGCAACGGGTTCAGGCGCTGGCGCAGTGGCTGGCCCCGCAACTGGGCGGCGACCCCGAGTCCGCAAGCCGGGCCGCGTGGCTGGCGCATGCCGACCTGGGCACCCAGATGGTGGGCGAGTTCCCGGAGCTTCAGGGCATCATGGGAGCCTATTATGCGGCCCACGACGGGGAGCGTGCCGACGTGGTGCGTGCATTGCGCGATCAGTACCGGATCCGCCTGGATGAGGCCATCGCCGACGACACCCTGACCTCTGCGGCGCTCTTCATGGCTGAACGCGCAGAGACGCTCGTCGGCATCTGGGGAATCGGCCTGGTCCCGACGGGAGAGCGCGATCCGTACGGCCTGCGCCGCGCGGCCCTGGGGCTCATCAGCGCGTACGAACAACTGACCGCGGGGGGGTTCCTGCGGGCCAGCCAGGACACATCGGCCCGCCTCTCGACCCTGCTGGAACGGGCCGCCGCCGGCTTCCCGGTCGGCACGCTGGCCGACGGCACCGCCCAGGACGTGCTGGAATTCGTCTACGAGCGGTATCGCAACCAGCTCTCGGGCGACTGCGACCGTGCGGCGGTCGATGCCGTGCTGGCGCTGCACCCCCCGATCCATCAGGTCGGCGCGCGCGTGCGGGCCTGCATGGAGTTTTCCACGCTTCCCGAGGCGGAGGCTCTGGCAGCCGCCCACAAGCGCGTGAGCAACCTGCTGAAGAAGGCGGAAAACACCCTGCCGGCGTTCGATGCGGACCTGATGGCCGAACCCGCCGAACGCGATCTGGCGGCCATGATCACGCGGCTGGCGCCGCAAGCGGCCGCCGCGCTGGCCCAGGGCGACTTCACCGGCAACCTGACGACCCTGGCACAGGCGCGTGCGGCCGTCGACCGCTTTTTCGCCGACGTCATGGTCATGGCCGACGATCTCCGCATCCGTGCCAACCGGCTGGCCCTGCTGCAATCGCTGGACGCGCTGATGAACCAGGTCGCGGATCTCTCGAGGCTGGCCCGGTGAAGCTCATCATCCTGGACCGGGATGGCGTCATCAACGAGGACAGCGGTGCCTTCATCAAGACGCCCGACGAATGGATTCCGCTGCCTGGCAGCCTGGAAGCCATGGGGCGGCTGACGCAGGCCGGCTGGACCGTGGTGGTCGCCAGCAACCAGTCCGGAATTGCGCGCGGGCTCTTCACCATGGAAACGCTGGGAGCCATTCACACCAGGATGCGGCAGGCCGTCGCCGCCGCCGGGGGCCGCATCGATGCGATTTTCTTCTGCCCGCACGGGCCGGACGAAGGCTGCGCATGCCGCAAACCGAACCCCGGGATGCTGCACGACATCGCCAAGCGGCTCGACGTCCGCCTGGAAGGCGTCCCCGTGGTGGGCGACAGCCTGCGCGATCTGCAGGCGGCCGCCGCGTGCAACTGCCGCCCCTGGCTGGTACTCACTGGCAAGGGCCGGGCGACTTGGGATACGCACGGCCCCACCGGAGGGCTTCCCGCCGGCACCGAAGTCCGGGACGACCTGGCCGCCGTGGCCGACGCACTGATCAAAAGCACGCCATGACTTTCGCGCGCTCCCTGACTTTCCTGCGTTCCCTGCTTTTCATGGTCTTTCTGGTGATCACGGTGGTCCCTTACGCAGTGTGCTGCATCCTGTGGGCGCCGCTGCCGCTGGCCTGGCGCTATCGGCTGACGCTGGGATGGCCGCGCCTGGCGCTGTGGGCGGCCACCTGGATCCTCGGCATCCGCTACCGGACCCAAGGCATGGAACGCCTGCCCGACGGGCCGGTCATCATCCTTTCGAAGCACCAGTCCGCCTGGGAAACCCTGTATTTCGCCGTCAGCATGCCGCGTGACGTCGTGTTCGTCTACAAGAGGGAACTGCACCACGTTCCGTTCTTCGGCTGGAGCCTGGCGCTGCTGAGCATGATTCCCATCGACCGCACCAAGGGCCGGGAGTCGTTCGAGCAGGTCGTCCGCATCGGCGGCCAGCGGCTCCGGGAAGGCCGGTGGCCGGTGCTGTTTCCGGAAGGGACCCGCGTCGCCCCTGGCAAGGAAGGCCGCTACAAGCAGGGCGGAGCCCTGCTCGCCTGCCGCACCGGAACCCCGGTCATCCCGGTGGCTCACAATGCCGGCGAACGCTGGCCGCGCAATGCCTTCATCAAGACGCCGGGCGTGGTGACCGTGTCGTATGGTCCGGTCATCGATCCGGCGAACTACAGCCCGGCCACTCTGAACCGTGCGGTACGCGACTGGATCGAGGGGGAAATGCGTGTTCTGAACCCCGAAAGGTATGCGCCGCACTGAGGTGGCCCCGCAGCAGCTCGCCCTGTTTCCGGCGCGGCCCGACACGCCGCCGGCCACGCTGCCCGACGACTGCAGCTGGCACGTCCTGACCGTGGCGGGCGAAGCGCTGGGCTATGCCTTGCGGAGATCACGCCGAAGATCGATCGGCCTGGTGGTGCGCGACACGGGACTGCTCATCCAGGCTCCCGTCTGGGCCAGCCAACGCCAGATCGAAGAAGCCATCGCGCAAAAGTCGGCCTGGATCCGCGACAAGCTTCGTGCGCGCGGCGAACGGCTGGAACTGCTCGCCCTGCAGGCCGAACAATGGCGGGACGGCGGCCGAATCCCCTACCTGGGCGTAACCGTCACACTGCACCTGGATGGCAGCGGTCCGCTGCGCTACCAAGGGGACCCGCTGGCCCCGCACACCGGCGACAGTCTGTGGCTGCCGCTGCCACGGGACGCGGACTCCGGCCGGATCCAGGAACGTGCGCAGGGATGGCTGCAGCAGCGCGCCCGAATCGACTTCGAAGCGCGGCTCCATGATTGCCTGATGCGGTCCGGGCGGTCCATGGCCGGCTGGAGCCTGTCGTCAGCCCAGGGGCGCTGGGGATCCTGCACCGTCCAGCGCCATATCCGCCTGAACTGGCGGCTGATCCACTTTGCGCCCCACCTGATCGACTACGTGGTCGCCCATGAGGTCGCGCATCTGGGACACATGAACCACGGCCCCCGCTTCTGGCGCGAAGTCGACCGCCTGTATCCCGGCTTC
The DNA here is from genome assembly GCF_052978285.1 of Castellaniella sp. UC4447_H14. Taxonomy (NCBI): domain Bacteria; kingdom Pseudomonadati; phylum Pseudomonadota; class Betaproteobacteria; order Burkholderiales; family Alcaligenaceae; genus Castellaniella; species Castellaniella sp. UC4447_H14. The sequence goes on from NZ_CM129666.1 coordinate 1,749,183, forward strand.
AAACAGGCGCGCGACATGTTGGCGCGCCACACGCCCGCAACCCTGCCCTTGTTCTGACGGCGGACGCGGGCCAACGGGCGGCATGCCGGCCGAGGGCCTCCCGCGGGTGCGCCCGGTTTCCGGCGGGCCGCGCATTTGCGTATGATGAAGTCTGGCTCTCACAGAGGATCTCACCATGCGCCTGTTACACACCATGCTGCGCGTCGGCAACCTGGATCGTTCCCTGATGTTCTACACCGACATCATGGGCATGCATCTCCTGCGCCGCAAAGACTACCCGGAGGGGCGCTTCACGCTGGCCTTCGTGGGTTACCAGGACGAAGACGAGGGTGCCGTGATCGAGCTCACCCACAACTGGGACACGGAATCCTACGACATCGGCAACGGTTACGGCCATATCGCGATCGAAGTCGAAGACGCCTATGACACCTGTGCCACCATCAAGGCCCGCGGCGGTCTGGTGGTCCGCGATGCGGGCCCCATGAAGCATGGCACCACCGTGATCGCCTTCGCCGAAGACCCCGACGGCTACAAGATCGAGCTCGTCCAGCGCAATTCGCGCAAAAGCTGAGCCAGCAACCGACCGCTCAGGCCGCCGGGGTGACGGGCGCGCCCGCAGCCGACAGCGCGTCGGCCACATCCATGAACTGAGCAACCGACAGCTCCTGGGGGCGCGCGGTGGGTGCCACGCCGGCACCCTCCCAATCCAGCCACTGTGACCACTGTGCCAGACTGCCGCGCACCATCTTGCGCCGTTGCTCGAACGCGCGAGCCACCACCGCCTCGAACAGGTCCACATCTCGCGGCAGACGCAACCGGTCCGGCGGTAACGGGCGCATCCGGATCACCGCCGACATGACCTTGGGAGGTGGATCGAAGGCCTGCGGGGGCACCTCGAAGAGGGCAGCCATGCGATAGCGGGCCTGCAACATCACCGATAACCGCCCGTACGAACTGTCACCCGGCACGGCCACCATGCGGTCCACGACCTCGCGCTGGAGCATGAAATGCTGATCGCGAATGTGTCCGGCCCAGCGCATCAGATGAAACAGCAGCGGCGTGGAGATGTTGTAGGGCAAATTGCCGACCACCCGCAATGCGCCTTGGGGAGTACCCAGCGCGCCAAAGTCCACCTCCAGCGCGTCGGCTTCGATGATCGTCAGGCGGCCATCCGGCCAGGTCTGGCGCAGTCGCGCCGCCAGGTCACGGTCCAGCTCGACCGCCGTGAGGTGATCGAGGTGTTGCAGCAGCGGCTGCGTCAAGGCCGACAGCCCTGGCCCGATTTCGACCATGAGATCGCCCGCTTGAGGCGCAATCGCCCGGACGATCTCGTCCACGACCGACAGGTCGCTGAGGAAATGCTGGCCGAAACGCTTGCGCGCCTGATGCGTCATGGCCTATTGCCCGGTGGTCTTCTTGTCCAACCGATTGTCGATATAAGCCTGACTGCGAAGCTGATCCAGCCAATCCTCATAGGCGGGACCGATGCGGCGCTCCATGAGCTGGCGGCGTGCCTGGATGCGGCGGTATTCCTCTTCCATGTTCTTGGTGCGGCGGCCCTCGACCTGGATCAGGTGCCAGCCAAAAGGCGATTTCACCGGCTGGCTGATCTGGCCGTCCTTCAGCGCGTTCATGGCCTGCTCGAAAGCCGGCACCGTATCACCCGGGCTGAGCCACCCCAGATCACCGCCCTGCGGCGCAGAGGCGTCCTCGGAATAGCGCTTGGCGAGTTCCGCAAAGGACTCGCCATGTTCGATGCGCTGACGCAGCGTCTCCAGCGTCTGCTTCGCCTTGGCATCGTCCACGATCTTCGAGGTCTTGATGAGGATGTGGCGCGCATGCGTCTGGGTCACCATCACGGGGCCATTCGCGGGAATTCGCGCGGCCGCGGGCGGTTGGGGCTCTGGCTGAGGTTGAGGCTGCGGCTGCGGTGCGGGGCGCGCCTTGCCCTTCGGCGCCGGCCGCGTCGCATACCCGCGACGCAGAACCTTCAGGATATGGAAGCCCCGGCCGCTTTGCAGGATCCCCGTGATGCCGCCCGGCTTCGTGCTCTTGATGGCACGCGCGAACAGGTCCGGCCAGTCCTTCAGCGGACGAATGCCCATATTGCCGCCCTGCAGCGCCTGCGGCCCGTCCGAGGACGCGGCCGCCACTCCGGCAAAGTTCGCGCCGGATTTCAGGCGACGGAGAATGGCTTCGGCCTTCTTGCGCTTCTGGGCCACCACATCGCTGGATGCGTAGTCGGGTACCTCGACCAGAATCTGGGCCAGCTCGACAAGCTCGGGGCCGTACGGCACGCGCTCCGGCTGCGGAGCCGGGCGCGGCTTGGGCGGTGGCGGCGGCTGCGGAGCGGGCGGTGGCGTCAGCGGCTCACCCTGGTGCAGGCTCAGGAAAGCGTCCACATCGCTGTCGCTGATGGTGATGTGGTCTTCGACGAAGCGCTGACGCAGCACGTCGTCCAGAATCTGGGTCCGCAGCTCCTCGCGGTACTGATCCCAGGCCATGCCAGTGTGCGGAATGGCCTGCTTCAGTTGATCCACCGTGAGCCCGTTGCGCTGAGCGACCTGCTGAACGGCATGATCGACCTGGGCGTCATTGACGGTAATGCCCGCCCGCTTCGCTTCCTGATCCTGCAGGGCCTGATTGATCATTTGCTGCAGGACCTGGTGGCGCAGCGCCGGATCGTCGGGGACCGGCACCCGCTGCTGCTGGAGCTGTACCCGCACCAGTCCGACCTTCTCGGCCAGTTGACCCAGCGTGATGACCTGTTTGTTGACCACCGCCGCAATCCCGTCGACGAATTGCTCGGAGGCGGGCGGCTGGCTGGTGGTTGCCGTCTTGTGCGCCGCCTTGTGCGCCGCGGTCCTTGCGGTGGCCTGTAAGGGAGCCAGCATCCAGCCCCCCAACGCGAGCGCCAGCACCAGGGCGCAGGCGGGGTGACGCAGTCCGGACATCATTCGTACCTCTCGAAAACTGATTTTTCAGGCGTGGGAACCGTGACGGGCTGATAGCCGTTGACGCGATCGGCCAACAGCGACATGGGATCGTTACCCAGAGATCCCAATCCCGTCAACTCCAGTTGCAGAAAGAAGGCGGTATTGGTCTGCTGGGCCGATACGGCGTAGCGCTGCATCACCGCGCGGGCTGCCCAGCCGCCATCCCCCCGGTATTCCAGTCCCACGATAGCCTGGGTATTGCGCTTCTCGGCCAGGGAATAGTCGTAACGTCCGACGCCGTACCAGCGGCGCGACAACGGCCACTGGCCGGAAACGCTGACCTGCTCGGTCGACCGCAGCATGGTATCGGACGTCAGAATCTGATAAGGGTCCGCAAACACGTTTGGATCGCGCTCATAGCGATAGGAAAGCGACACGGTCGCCAGGCGCTTGGGCGTCCAGCGCACTCCGGTGCTCATGCGTTCGCGTTGCTGGGTCTTGTGATTGAACTGGCCATCGAAGTAGACAGAGAACTTGTCGGTCAGCGCAGCGTTGGCACCCACCAGGTAATCCGATTCGGACCCCTGGCGGGGCGCCAGACTGGGCAAGGAGACCTTCTGGTCCGCGAAATAGAAGCGCTGCGCCGCGGACAGCGACAGACGCTCGAAACCGGAGTCGGGATCCAGCCAGCGGCTGGTCAGTCCCACCGTCAACTGATTGGCATTCGCGATCCGGTCCCAGCCGCCGCTGAAGATGTTCTCGTCAAACGCCTGCTGGTAGTTGAAAGTCGCCACCCCGGTGTCGAAGACCGGCAGCGTGGACTGGTCCCGATAGGGGACATACAGGTAATACAGCCGGGGCTCCAGTGTCTGCGTGGCGGGGCGGCCAAAGAGCGAGGCGGACCGTTCCAGCGTCAGGCCCGTATCCACGGAAGCGATGGGCAGAACGCGCGACTGGCCGCTGGGGCGATCCGAATACGGAAGGCCGTTGACGTCGTTGCCCAGATCCGTGAACCACTGCGTCTCGTAGCGCGTCATGTGCAGGCCGATCTTGGGCGTGAAATACGCGCTGGGCGTCACGAAGGGACGTGCGATCGTGGTGTAGGAGGTCGCCCGCGTCCCGTTGGGCATGAGCCGCACGCCGGCGAACTGCGGGAAGGCATCACCAGAGTACCGGGGGGCCACGAAGCGGGTGATCGTATTGGTGGACACCACATCCAGGCCGTTCCAGCCATAGCGCTGCGCCACGAAGCTGAGTTCGGGAAGCTTGTCGTACGGCGGGGCCAGGAAGGATCCCGTGCGGTCCTGCAGCGTCTGATAGGTATAGAACTGCAGCGAGCCACTGAGATACCGGCTGCCCGACCAGGTCAGCAGTGCCTGGCTGGGCATGTAGACAATGGCCGCATCGGTCAATCCGAAGGACGAGAAATCGCGGAAATAATCGTCGTCCGACACTCTTCGGGCGTCCAGATAGGCGTTGAAGCCGCCACCCAGCGCCTGATTGTGCTGCACCGAATACATCCAGCGCGGATTGCCCGTCTGCTGGTCCCGCATGATGTAGGTGCCGAACAACTGGGAAGTCGACGAATCCCCCAGATGGCGGAACTCGGTACCCATCAGCAGTCCGCGCTTGCTCATGTAGCGCGGCATCAGCGTGGCATCGTAGTTCGGCGCGAGATTGAGGTAATACGGAGTGGTGATCTCAAAACCGCCGTTGCTGGACGTCCCGTACGTCGGCAGCAGAAATCCCGACTTGCGCTGGTTACTGATGGGAAACGTCAGGTACGGCGAATACAGGATGGGCACATCCTTGAAGTAAAGCACGCCATTGCGCGCCGCCCCCTCGTTCTTGTCCAGGTACAGGTCCACCCGGCTGGCGCCGATGTACCAGGCCGGATCCGGCCCGGACCAGCCGCTGTAGTGCATATTCTTCAGGCGCACATGCTGGCGGCTGAAGATTTCAGCCTGGGCGGCCGTACCGGCACCTCCCGAGCCGCCCAGCCAGAACTGCGGGTCGTCCACGATGCCCTGGCTGTTATTGACGTTGTAGCGCAGGTGCGGACCTTGCACGATGTTGCCGTCGCGCATGAGCAGGCCGTTGCCGCGAATGTCGGTCTCGCCGGTCTTCTGGTCGTATTCGATCCGGTCGCCTTTCACGACCGAATCCAGCCGGCGCACCTGGGCGTGGCCGCTCAGGGTGATTCGCCCGTCCGCATCACGCGTGATGTCATCTCCGATCAGAAACGACGGCAGGGAGTCGTCCTTTTTGACGGGGTGCACTTCCAGGCTGTCGGCCACGCGCAGGCCATTCAGCTCGACCGGCGGCTCCGCAGCCAGCGTCGTCGCCGAGAGGCACAAGCTTGTCACAACGATGCGGCCGATCCGATGCACGAAGACCCGGTCTCCCGAAATTGATTTGAACAGCGTGATTTGAACAGCGCCCGAGCCGCACACCCGCGACGACCAGCGACCCAGTATTATAGAGAAGCCTCACGCATGCTGCCCGGGGCTCGTTTACATCTGAAAGCCTTTTCCATGATGAATATCCCGCCCGACGCCCGCCTTGCCGCCTTGCACCGGTGGCTGGACAAACTCCACACGCCGGCCGGCCTGGATCCCGCGACGCTCGCACCCGTCTCGGGCGACGCAAGCTTCCGCCGCTATTTCCGCATCCACGGCGAGGACCATTCCTACATCGTGATGGACGCGCCCCCGCCGCACGAGGACTGCGCGCCTTTCGTCAAAATGGCGCAGCGCCTGAGCGAGGGCGGGCTGCGCGCCCCGACGGTTCACGCCATGGACCTGGAGCAGGGATTCCTGGTGCTCTCGGACCTGGGCACCCAGACGTTCTACGAGGCGCTTCAGGCGGGCCTGGAAGGCGACGATCTGCAGCAGCACTACCGCGGGGCCCTGCGGGCGCTGGTCAGGATCCAGCAATGCCCGGCCAGCGACCTGCCTCCCTACGACGAACAGCGCTTGCAGGACGAGCTCACCGTCTTTCCGCACTGGTACCTGAACGTCCACCACGGGATCGCGCTGGACGACGGAACTCAGGCGCAGCTCGCGCGGATTTTCGACTTGCTGGTGCGCCAGGCGGCGATGCAGCCGCGTGTGCTGGTGCACCGTGATTACCACTCGCCCAACCTGATGCTGGGTCCGGGGGGGCCGGATTTCGAGCCCGGCGTGATCGACTTCCAGGACGCGCTCCATGGCCCGCTGTCCTACGACATTGCGTCGCTGGTCATGGACGCGCGGACTTCGTGGGACGAGCCGCAGCAACTCGACTGGGCCATCCGCTACTGGGAGTATGCGCGCACCGCCGGCCTGCCGGTCCCTGCGGATTTCGCCGAATTCCATCGGCAATACGAATGGATGAGCCTGCAGCGCAACCTGCGCATCCTGGGCGTCTTCGCGCGCCTCTCGCACCGCGACGGCAAGCACCACTACCTGGACCATATGCCGCGCGTGCGGCGTTATGTGCGTCAGGTGGCCGAGCGCTACCAGGTCTTTCACCCACTGGTACGCCTTCTGGATACCGTGGAAAAGGTGTCCTTCACCGACGGCTATTCGTTCTGATGCGAGCCATGATCCTGGCGGCCGGCCGGGGCGAGCGCATGCGCCCGCTCACGGACGTCTGCCCCAAGCCTCTGCTGCCGGTAGGCGGCCAGCCTCTCATCGTCTGGCACATCCGCCAACTGGTGAGTGCCGGCCTGTGCGACATCGTGATCAACCATGCCTGGCTGGGAGAACGCATCGTGACCGCGCTGGGCGACGGCCGGTCCCTGGGCGCGCGGCTGCGGTACTCGGCCGAATCGCCAGCTTTGGAGACGGCGGGCGGCATCGCCCACGCGCTGGAGTTCTTTGGCGGCGAGCCCTTCCTCGTCGTCAATGGCGACATCTGGTGCGACTGGAATCCCGAGCGGGCCCTCATTCTGGCCACCCAAATGTCCACAAGGCGGCTGGCGCATCTGGTGCTGGTGGACAATCCGGAACACCACCCGCAGGGTGATTTCACGCTGCACGCCAATGGCCGTGTGGCGCCGCGCGGCCCGGCCGGCACCGCCCTGACCTTTGCCGGCATCGGCGTCTATCACCCCAGCCTGTTCGCGGGCATCCACCCCGACCAGCCTGCGGCGCTGGCGCCGCTGTTGCGCTCGGCCATGGCCGAGCGCGTCGTCACGGGCGAACACCACCGCGGACAATGGGCCGACATTGGCACGCCGCAACGCCTGACGCAACTGGACAGGATGCTCCGGAAACGACCGGACGCCTCCTGCTAAACTGCATTACAAATCGAAACCATCTGTTCACGACCCCGCAGCAGGGTCGGTAAAGCGTTTATCCTTGAGAATTTCCGCGGCACGCGGTGCCGCATGCTGTCCAGGAACTCCGTTATGTCTTTTGGTCCCAAACACCCGACCTTTAAGCCCACTCCCTATGGCTATACCAGACGCAGCCGGGGAATTCCCCGTTGGCTGTTGTTGCTCATCACCGGGATCGTATTGGGCGCGGGCGGCGTGCTGTTCCTGCAGCGCAGTTACGGCCCGCAGCGGCTCACGATCGAGCAGTCCGAACAGCTGCGCACGGACCTCAACACCTCCAACATGGAGAACCAGCGACTGACGGCCGACGCCAAGAAGCTGCGCGAAGCCCTGGGCCAATCGCAGAAGACCGAAAAAACAGCCAGCCAGGGAATGAAACAGGCACGCCTGCATGCCGCCGACATGCAGGCGAGCGTCGCCAGCCTGATCGAGGCGATTCCGGCCGATCCCCGCAAGGGAACGCCCGGCATCCGGGCCGGCGACATGGTGCTGAGCAAAGACGGGCTGCACTATCAGGTCCTGCTGATCCAGGACATCCCCCAAGGGCAGACCGAGGCCCCGAATCTGCGAGGGACCGTCAAGCTGGTGGCCATGGGCACCTACCCCAATGGCAACCGCGGCTCCCAGGACGTGATCAGCCAACCGCTGGACATGGGACGCTATACCGTCATCAAGGGCGACTGGACGGACCTTCCCAAAGGTTTTCGCCCGTTCCAGGTGGCGATCCAGATCACGGCCGATGGCTCGGACAAGGTCACTTCCACGCGGACCTTCCGCGTCTCCCGCCACTAATGGAAACGGGTCCGCGAATGGTTCGCGAACCCGTCCGAGTGATTCCCGAGTGGCATGCAGGCAGTGCCTGCACGGCTCCGATCAGAACGCCGGAACGATGGCGCCCTTGTACTTGGTCTCGATGAAGGCGCGCACTTTTTCCGATTGCAGGGCCTTCACCAGCTTTTGAATGCCGGGATCGTTCACCTTGTCCTGGCGCGTCACCACCAGATTGGCATACGGGGAATGCTTGTCTTCGATGAAGAGCGCATCCTTGATCGGGTTCAGCCCTGCTTCCAGCGCATAGTTGGTGTTGATCAGCGCCAGATCCACGTCCGGCAGCACCCGGGGCAGCGTTGCCGCCTCGAGCTCGCGGAACTTCAGGTGCTTGGGGTTATCGACCACGTCGCGCGCCGTGGCCAGGATATTGGTGGGATCCTTCAGCTTGATCAGCCCCTGTTTCTGCAACAGCAGCAGTGCGCGGGCACCATTGGAGGGGTCGTTGGGGATGGCCACCTGCGCGCCGTCCTTCAGGTCCTTGATATCCTTGATCTTCTGTGAGTAGGCGCCAAAGGGCTCCACGTGCACAGCGCCGACGGACACCAGGTGCGTGCCATGTTCCTTGTTGAACGAGTCCAGGTAGGGCTTGTGCTGGAAGAAGTTGGCGTCGATATGCTTGTCGGAGACCTGCAGGTTGGGCTGCACGTAATCGGTAAACACCTTGATGTCCAGTTCCACGCCTTCCTTGGCCAGATCCGGTTTGACGAACTCCAGCAATTCGGCATGAGGCACGGGTGTCGCCGCGATGGACAGCTTTTCAGCATGCGCCGTGGCGCCCAGCGCCAACGGAATGGCCAGTGCCAGGACCGGCACGAATCTCTTGAACATGAACATCTCCTGTGGATTACCGCCTGTTGAGCTTGGCCACCCAGCGGTCGCCAACTCCCTGAAAAACCTGCACCATGACGACCAGGATCACGACGGTGACCGCCATGACGTCCGCCTGGTAACGCTGGTAGCCATACCGCACCGCCAGGTCGCCGAGCCCGCCGCCGCCGATCACACCCGACATGGCCGAATACCCCACCAGCGCAATGCCGGTCACCACGGTAGCGGCGAGGATGCCGGTGGTGGCCTCGGGCAGCAACGCCAGCAGCACCGTCTGGCGTGAGGTCGCACCCATGGCGCGGCAGGCTTCACTCACTCCCGGATCGAGTTCTCGCAAAACGTTCTCCACCAGTCGGGCAAAGAACGGCGCGGCGCTGGCCACCAACGGAGGGATGGAGCCCTGGACCCCGAGGGCGGTGCCCACGATCACCCGCGACAGCGGGATCATGACAATGAGCAAAATCAGGAAAGGCACCGAACGCAACACGTTGACGACGAAAGCGACGCTCTGATAGACGGGGCGGTTCGCAATCACCTGGCCCGGACTGGTCAGAAACAGCAGCACGCCCACCGGCAAACCGATGATCACCGTAAACAGCAGCGAAAAGCCGGTCATCAACAAGGTGTCGATGGTGGCACCCAGCATCATTGCCCAATCCACGTTCGCCATCATGGCCGCAACACCTCGCAATGAACGCCTGCCTTGGCAAGCGCAGGCTCCAACGCGGTCAGGTCGCTGGCCGATCCGCCGACGGCCACGATGAGCTGGCCATACGGGGTTTCCTTGATCCGCCCCACCGACCCCTGCAGGATGCTCAGGTCCAGATGCAGATCCCGGCTCAGATGGCTGAGCAGCGGGCTGCCCGTGGTCTCGCCACGAAAACTGAGTTTCACCAAGCGACCGGCGACGCCCTCGGCCAGCACACGCCACCCCTCGCCGCCATCCAGCCCGCTCTCGGAGAGCAATGCGCGGGTCGCATCATGCTGGGGATGCAGAAAGACCTCCAGCACCTGGCCGGTCTCCACGATATGCCCACGCTCGATCACCGCGACCCGGTCACAGACAGCGCGAATGACGTCCATGCTGTGCGTGATGAGCACAATGGTGAGCCCCAGCCGCTGGTTGATGTCGCCCAGCAACCGCAAAATGGACTGGGTGGTCTCGGGGTCCAGCGCCGAGGTGGCCTCGTCGCAGAGCAGGATGCGGGGGGCGCTGGCCAGCGCCCGGGCGATGCCGACCCGCTGTTGCTGGCCGCCCGAAAGCTGGCTGGGATACTGGTCAGCGTGATCCGCCAGCCCCACCAGATCCAGCATTTCGCGCGCACGGGCTTCGCGCGCCTTGCGAGAGGTGCCCGACAGACGCAGCGGAAAGCACACGTTTTCCATGACCGTGCGCGACCGCAGCAAGTTGAAGTGCTGGAACACCATGCCGACGGTGCGCCGGTATTCCCGCAACTGGCCATCGGAGTACGTCGTGATGTCCGCGCCATCGACCCGCACGTGGCCTTCCGTCGGGCGCTCCAGCAGGTTCAGCAAACGGATCAGGGTGCTTTTGCCAGCCCCCGAACGACCGATGATGCCGAAGACCTCGCCCTCGCGGATGTTCAGGGAGACGTCCGCCAGCGCGGAGACGACGCGGCCGCCGGATCGGTAGGTCTTATGGATATTCTCGAGGTCGATCAAGATGCGCAATCACCATGTGGAAGACTTGCAGTCCCGGATCCGCCGGAAACAAGACGTAAATTTAGCATGACGGTTTCATAGATTGATTCGATAGCATATTACCGATGGGAATATGAAACGCGACGGGGCGAGCGGCCTGCCTGGCACGCCGTCCTGATGCTGGTAACCCCTGATGGCGGGACCCGGTGCCGCCGCAGACAATGCAGGAAACCGACACAAAAACGCCAGTCGCAGAGGACTGGCGCGGCAAAATGGTGGGTCGTGCGCGGCTCGAACGCGCGACCAACGGATTAAAAGTCCGGTGCTCTACCAACTGAGCTAACGACCCAATGCAAGCCCGCTATTCTGACAGCATCAAAAATTCACGTCAAGCTGCAGCCATCTTTCCGGAAAAGCACCATGACATCCACCCATCACCCAAAACCACTGACACTGCACATCCTGTCGGATCTGCACCTGGGGGTCCAAGGCATGCCCCTGCCGCAGGTGCGGGCCGACATCACCGTCCTGGCGGGCGACATCGCCCGCGCGGAGGCGGCCATGCGGTGGGCCAGCCAGTTTGATCGTCCCGTACTGTACGTGGCGGGCAACCATGAATTCTACGGCGGCAGCATCCCGGCCGTGCGCGAGGATCTCGCCCGATGCGCAAAGGCCTGCGGCGTCCACTTCCTGGATCAGCAATCGCTGGAAATCGGTGGCGTGCGGTTCCTGGGTACGACGCTATGGACCGACTTCGAGTTGTTCGGCGCCGAATGCCGGGATCTCGCCATGGAGCGCTCAGCTGAATTCATGCGCGACTTCCAGGTCATCCGCAACGCCGACGGCTCGACCTACACGCCCCAAGACTCGATCGAGCTGTTTCGCGAACAATATGCCTGGCTGGACGCCGCACTGGACCAGCCCTTCGATGGTCCGACGGTGGTCATCACCCATCACGCACCCAGCATGCGCAGCGTGCATCCCCGATTCGCCGAATCGCTGGTCAGCGCAGGTTTCGTCTCCGACTGCACCAGCCTGCTGGGCCGGGCCGATCTGTGGATCCACGGCCATACCCACGACAGCTTTGATTACACAGTCTACGGCACCCGTGTACTGTGCAATCCGCGCGGCTACTGTCGCGACGGCGTGGACGAGAACCCCGCCTTCGACCCGGCGCTCTGCATCCAGGTTCCAGCCCAGCGGGTGCTGGATCCGGCGCGACTCAGCGTGCCCTCGAGATCCTGACCTCGGCGCCCCGGCGCTTGACTTCCAGTCCCTGCGACGACAGGATGCGCAGCCCCTCCAGACCCTTGATATAGCTCGATCCCTGCATCTGCATGACACGGATCTTGTTGCGCATGACGACCGGATTGTGTTCCGGCATGCCAAACATCCAGACCTCTTCCAGGATGCGTGCGGAATTGATCTCGCCGGTATGCTGGGCGAGCGGCCCCAGGCACAGGATGTGGCCTTCACGCCCGAACACGGGCAAGGTGTCGAGCCCGGCATGAACCGTCCAGTGCGTGCCGCCTTCGTAGCGCCAGCCGGTATTCAGGTCCCACCAGGCGTCGCCCTTGGGCAGATAGACTTCCAGTGTGTCCCCCGGCTGCATGACGGGGGCCACCAGCAACGCCGGTCCCAGCAGATATTGAGTATCCCAAAGGTGAGCCTGTTCGTCCGCCGGGAAAGCCTGGGCCATGGACCGCTGCACGGGCAAGCCGGTGCGCACGGCGTCATCCACAATGCCCGCCACATAGGGCAGCAGACGATAGCGCCACTGCAGCCAGTGGACCACGAGGGCACGGGTACGGGCATCGAAAGCGTCCGGCATCAGCGCGGGCAGGCCCTGCAGACTGAAATTGCCTGAAAACACGGCCATGGCCAGCCACCGCACATACAGCTCTGACGTCATGCCATCCACGGGCCGGGTGGAATCGCCCAAGCGGTGGGTCTGCACGGCCACACCACTGTTTCCCACGGATAGCGCGGCGCGCAGCGAGGCGGCATAGCCCGCCCAGCTGTTATCCACGGCGGGCCCCTGTTGCCAGGCATAGCGCTGAACGCCCGGGAACAGATCGCGGCTCACCATCACGCCCTCCTGGGGCGTGTGCGGGCCAGCTACCGCGTCAAACAGCGCCTGGCGCGCCAGATGCGGATAGACATTGCGCAGGACGGCTCCCGACTCACCGCCGCGAGCCTCGACTTGAGGCGGAAAATCGAGCCGGGCCTGGCAGATCGGCGCGTCCAGCCCCTCTTCCACCGTCTGCAGATGGCGTTCGGTCCAGAGGCGGCGAGCGTCCTTGTGGGTCAGATCCAGCAGCCCGAACGGCCGGCCACCCGACGCGGCGTTCCCCGGACACACCCAGACATCGCCCTCGGCGTCGCCGAGCAGCCAGCCGCGATCCGCCCATTCTTCGAACAGCGGCGTGCCCTGCAGCACACCGGGCAGACACGAGCCAGCCAGATGCACATTGACCGCACGGGCCTTGGCCAGCGTCTCGCGCCAGTCGGCAACCCGACCGGCCCATTCGAATACCGGCTTGTCGGCCTGAAAGCCGACAACCGCCGGGTCCGACAACGCCAGCACGTCCAGCGCCATACCTTGTGCCCGCAGACTACGGATCTGTGCGACGCTGTCTTCCAGAGACTGGCCGGGAGCCTGATCCAGCCACACCCCCATCGGCCACAGGCTCGGCTGACCCGCACGCCCGGTGAGCGCCGTGTACTGGTTCAGAATCTCGGAGGGATCTCCCACGAACAGAAAGACATCCAGCCCGATAGCAGCCGTCCGTATGTCGTACCGACCATCATCCCGCAAATCGTGGACCACCCGATCGAGTGTATTGACGTACACCCCCCAGCCGTGCGGGCTCCAGGCCAGCGGCAGAGTGCGGTCCGCCGCACGATCCGAAGCCAGGCATTCGCCCCGGCGATCCGGATCTCCCTGCGTCTCGCCCAATCCATACAGGCCTTCGTCCTCGCCCAGCCGCCAATCCATCCGCCAGGAGCGCTCATCCTCGGGCAACGGAAAATGGGCCGTGGCCACCGGTTCGCCGCCGCGCAGCAGTTGCAGCGCCGGAGCGGGACCGCCGATCTGCAGGGAGGTTTCCCCCTGTGTCAGGCGCCAGTGGCCGGGCCGCGGCGAGGAAAGCTCGAACTCGCCCACCGCTTCCTCCCGAGCCAACAGCAAGGCCGCATGACGCTGCGCGCGAGCCGAAGGTTTGGCCGGAGACAGCCAACTGGACGGACCGCATCGCAATCGGTACACCCCTGGCGCATGGGCCTCGATCCGCAAGCGCCATCCATCCGGTCGAAGTGCCCATTCAACGCAGGATGGCGACGAGTCGACCGGGCCGGTTTCAAAAATTGGGTCCGCCAGTTCAGTGGTGGGCGACACAGCGTGATCCTCTGGGCATAGGGCCCGCTCAAGACTTGTAAAAGACATTATTCTGACGGATTTGCGCCATAAAATAAAATCCGCCGTCAGAAGGGGATTCACCGGATGCGGATTCTGTGAATCAGCTCCCGTTCGAGCGGCAAAGGCTCGCTGTGAACCTGTGCGGCAATCAGGTCACCCATCAGCGCGGACCAGCTCAGGCCACGCGACCCGTAGGCGCAAGCCAACCACAAGCCGTCCTCGCCCGGCACCCGGCCCACGATGGGCAAATGGTCGCGGGTAGCGGCCCGCCAGCCGGCCCAGCCGCTGGGCTCGCCTCTCCCCAGCCATGGAACGCTCCCCGGGGGCAACCAACCAGCCAGCCGCCCCAGAATCTCGGCGTGCCCGGGCGCATCCGCCACGCTGTCCTGCACGGCGCATCGGTAGGTGCTGCCCGTCACGCCCCAGCCCCGCCACGGTGGCAGGCAATAGCCGTCCGCAGCCAGGATGCAGCGCGGCACCTGGGCGGCATCGCCGTCGTGTACCGGATACAGGCTGAGCTGCCCGGCAAGGGGAGTCACGCCCGACAGCACCGGCCAGGGTGCCAGCGAAGCGAGTCGCGCCAGCAGCGGCCCCGCTTCGCGCGCATTGGCCAGCACGACCTGCTCCGCGACCCCCAGCACGCGCCCACCGGAGCCCAGCAGTTCCCAGCCTTCCGAGTCCTTGCGGCGCAGGCCCTCGATGCGCTGGTCGCGCAGCTGGATCCCTGGGCCAGCCTGCAATGCGCCCAGCAGTTCCGCCAGCGAAACCTGCAACGCTTCCGGAAACCACAGCCCGCCCCACGGCAAGAGGACACCCGACCGCTCTTGAGCTGCCGCCGCGTCCAGACGGCCGACCCATGTGTCGGGAAACCGCAGCCGCGCCAGGGTGCGCCGCTGCAGATCCGCCTCGTCCGGCGTGCGCGCGCAGACCAGCGCCCCGCACGCGCGCGGGCGCACCTCGGGGACCAGCGTCATCCAGCGGGCCCGGGCTCTCTCCAGGCCCGCACGGGAAAGCCGTGACCGGGTGTCGTCGTCGGGGCTCAACGCCGGGATCAGCGCGGCGCCGGCCGAGGGCTGCCGTGCCGCACCCCCGCCCGGCGCAGGATCCCAGATGTCGACTTCGTCGCCCCGCAACGCCAACGCCTGCGCAATCCCGGCCCCGGCAAGGCCGCCGCCGATGACAGCGATCCGGCGCTGCACTGATGGCGGCGACTGTCCCAACCCCGGCCGCAAGACGGCAACGGTCATGTCGCGCTTGTCCGCGAAACCGGGCGCGCGCGACACCAGAAACCCCGCGTCGCGCAAATCGCGCCGCACCTGTCCGGCCGCGCACCACGTCGCCGCGGTGGCTCCCGGCACAGCCAGCCGGCGCATCTGCCCAAACACATGTGGCGTCCACATCTCGGGGTTCACGCGCGGCGCGAACCCGTCCAGGTAAAAGGCGTCCACGAACGCCTGCACCTGCCGCGCCATCCGCTCGATGCGCCCGAAAGCCAAGGTCAGCGTGAGAGCGCCCCCAGCCAGTTCGATGCGATGCAGCCCTGGCAATAGCGACGGCCAACGTTCGCCCAGCGCACGAGCCAGGGGCTGGGCCCCCGGGGCCAGTTTCCGCCAGGAGCGCCGCAGGTCCTCCAGCCGGAAAGGATGAGCTTCGAAGGCCACGTAATGCAGGCGCGCACAGCGACGGGGATCATCGCTCCAGGCGCGCCACGTAGCCAGAAAATTCTGCCCCAGTCCGAAGCCGGTCTCGCAGATCGTGAACGTGCCACGCCCCTGCCACCGCGAGGGAAGGCGATTGCCTCCCAGAAAGACGTGTTGCGCCTGTGCAAGGGCGCCCGCCTCGCTGTGATACACGTCGCCATAGCGATCGCTACGCGGAATCCCGCGCGCGTCCTCGTGCCAAGCGGCAGGACTCAGGACTTCAAAATTGCCCGACATGCGGGGATACCACCATCCGGTCAAGTACAATCAGAACAACCCGCCTTGCGGGCCACGACGGCTCCGCGGCGAAGCACAGCACAGGGCTTCCTCCATGTCCACACCGCATCTGTTGTCAGCCGACTCCCTGGATGCCGCCGTCACGGCCGCGCACACGGCTGCCGCCATTTTACAAACACACGCGCTGCACCGCGACGACCTGGTGGTGGATTTCAAGACCCGCAACGACCTGGTGTCGCAGGCTGATCGGGACGCGGAAAGCGCCATCCTCGACATCCTCAGGGCCCGGACGCCCGGCATCGGCGTCATTGCCGAAGAATCCGGCGGCGAACGCGGCGCGGCGGCCACCTGGTTCATCGACCCGCTGGATGGTACGACCAACTTCCTCAGCGGCATCCCGCATTACGCGGTGTCCATCGCCCTCATCGGGCACAAAGGCTGCCGCCCGGACGGCCAGATTCCGCTTCCACAGGACACCCCCCTCATCGGCGTGGTCTACGACCCCAACCGCGAGGAGCTGTTTTCGTCACTGCACGGGCTGGGGGCCTGGCTCAACGGCCGGCGCATCCACTGCTCCGGCATCACCAGCCTGGACCAGTCAGTGATCGCCACAGGCCTTCCCTACCGCGACTTTTCGTTCGAGGCTCAGTACATGCCCGGCTTGCAGGAGGCGCTCCACAAGACCCGGGGCATCCGCCGCCTCGGCTCGGCGGCACTGGACCTGGCCTGGACGGCCTGCGGGCGCTACGACGGCTACTGGGAGATGGGGCTCGCCTCTTGGGACGTCGCAGCCGGAACGGCACTGGTACGCGCCGCAGGCGGCGTCTGCGAAGATATCCACCATCGCGAACCCTGGCCCGAAGGCGGCTATGTCTACGCGGGCAATCCTCACGTCGCGCCAGCCCTGGATGCGCTCATCGCGAGACACCTATGACGACCCACCTCATCACCACTCTGGAAGAATGGCTGCCGGACATGGCCCGCATCCGGCGCGACATCCATGCCTGGCCCGAGCTATCCTTCCAGGAAACCCGCACCGCGAACACCATTGCACGCCTCCTCGAATCCTGGGGCATCGCCGTGAGCCGCGGTCTGGGAGAGACCGGCGTGGTCGGTCGCATCGACGGCCGGCAGCCGGGGCGGTCCATCGGGCTGCGGGCGGACATGGACGCATTGCCCATGCCGGAGGCCAATACCTTCGCGCATGCCAGCCGCAATCCGGGGGCGATGCACGCCTGCGGTCATGATGGTCACATCACCATGCTGCTGGCCGCCGCCCGCTATCTGGCCCAGGCCCGCGAATTTCCCGGCACGGTGTACGTGATCTTCCAGCCGGCCGAAGAAGGCGGCGCCGGCGCCCTCCGCATGATCCAGGACGGCCTGTTCGAAGACTTCTCCATGGATGCGGTGTTCGGCATGCACAACTGGCCCGGCATACCGGTGGGTTCATTCGGTCTGACCGCAGGCCCCATCATGGCCTCCAGCAGCACCTTCGAAGTCATCCTGAAGGGCCGGGGCGCTCACGGCGCGATGCCGCATCTGGGCGTGGACCCGGTGGTGGCGGCCGCACAGCTGATCCTGGGCTACCAGACCATCCTCACACGTGACCAGGATCCGCTCGAGGCGGGGGTCATCAGCGTGACACAACTGCGCGCAGGATCCGCCGACAACGTGATACCGGACAGCGCCACACTGCGGGGCACCGTGCGCGCGCTGACCGACGAGGCACTGGATTTGATCGAAGCGCGCATGCGCGAGCTGACGCAACACCTCGCACACGCCCTGCGCTGCGAACCGACCTTCACGTTCCTGCGCGAATACCCGGCGACCATCAACCACCCCGCCGAGGCGGAACTCTGCGCCCAGGTCCTGTGCGACCTGGTCGGTGCCGATCGGGTGAACACCCAGGTACGCCCCTCCATGGGCGCCGAGGACTTCGCCTTCATGCTGCAACAGCGTCCCGGCTGTTATGTATGGATCGGAAACGGCATGGGCGACCATCGATCGGGGGGCCACGGTCCGGGTCCCTGCATGCTGCACAACAGCAGCTACGATTTCAACGACGCGTTGATCCCACTGGGTGCCGCCTACTGGGTGTCCCTTTCGCATCGCTTTCTTCGGGAGCCGCCAGGCCCGGCTCGGTGATTGCCGTAAAATACGCGCCTTGGCGCAGCGCATTGCGCGGCGCCAGTCCCCCGCTCATTTCGTCCCGAGGTGGTCATGCCCGACTCTACCCCCGTCACCCTGCCCTCATCGGACCGGCACGCCGTACTGCGCGTCATGCCCATGCCCGCCGATGCGAACGTCCATGGCGACGTGTTCGGCGGCTGGATCATGGCCCAGGTGGACATCGCGGCTTCCATCCCGGCCGCCCGGCGCGCCGGCGGGCGCGTGGCGACCGTGGCGGTCAATGCCTTCACCTTCAAGCAGCCGGTATTCGTGGGCGATCTGCTCAGCGTGTACGCGGAGATCATCCGCACCGGCCGCACCTCCATCACGGTGGCGGTCGAAGTCTTCGCGGAACGCCAGCGGCTCGACGTCGAGGTCGTCAAGGTCACTGAAGCAACCCTGACCTACGTGGCGACGGACGAAAACCGCCGCAGCCGGCCCCTGCCTCCGATCTGAGATCCGCCCTCATGGCTGACGAGCAACCCGGCCTGGAACCGGCCCACCCGGTCATCGTTCCGCGCCGCCTGGACCCCGAGGACGCCCAACTTGCCTTGCAGGAGCTGCAGGCCATCCTGAAACGCCAGGAGGTCGTGGAGGCGCTCGCACAACGCCAGCGCGGCACGGAAGACGAAGACGGATCCAATCTCCTCGAAGGCATGCTGCTGCGCCAGCACGAGGACGAGATCCGCCAGATCATCAACGCTCTGCATCCCGCCGACATCGCCTTCATCCTGGAATCGCTGCCCGTCCACGAACGGCAGGCGGTCTGGCAGCTCGTCGCCCAGGAGTACGACGCCGACGTGCTGCTGGAGGTGGAGGACTGGGTCCGGGAGTCGTTGATCGAGTCCATGGATCATGAGGACCTGATCGCCGCCACCGGCACCATGGACGCGGACGAGATCGCCGATCTGGCCCCCGATCTGCCCGCCGGAGTCATGACCGAAGTGCAGAAGGGCCTGACTGATGCCGAACGCGCGCAGCTCGTGGCCGCCATGGGCTACCCGGAGGACACCGTGGGCGCCATCATGGACTTCGACATGGTGCGCGTGCGCGAAGACGTGACGCTGGAGGTGGTGCTTCGCTATCTGCGCCGCCTGCACGAACTGCCCGATCACACGGACCAGATCTTCGTGGTGGACCGCAACGATCTGTTGCGCGGCACGCTGTCACTGTCACGGCTGTTGCTGAGCGAACCCGACACCCTGGTCAGCACCGCCATGGAACCGGACGTGCTGAGTCTCAACCCCGCGGATTCGGACACCGACGCCGCCGGCGCGTTCGAGCGCTACGATCTGGTGTCCGCGCCGGTGGTGGACGAACAGGGGCGACTGATCGGCCGGGTCACCATCGACGAGGTGGTTGACGTGCTGCGGGAAGATTCACAGGAGCAACAGCTGTCGCGGGCCGGCCTGCAGGAAGAAGACATATTCGCGCCGGCGCTGGCGGCGCTGCGCAACCGGGCGCCCTGGCTGCTCATCAATCTGTGTACGGCTTCCACCGCATCGTTCGTTGCATCCCGCTTCGAGGACACGGTGAGCCACATCGTCATCCTGGCGTTCCTGATGTCCATCGTGGCGGGGATCGGCGGGAATTCCGGCAACCAGACCATGACCATGATCATCCGCGCGATGGCCACGGGCCGCGTCACCGGGTCGAACCTTTGGCCGCTGGTCCGGCGGGAGCTTCAAGTGACCTTCATGGTGGGCGCCTGCGGCAGCCTGGTGGCCGCCACGTTTGCGTGGTTGATCTCGGGGTCCTACGCCGTCGCCGGCGTCATGATGGCCGCCATGGTGGGCAACATGCTGATTGGCGCGGCGCTGGGGGTGCTGATCCCGCTGCTGCGGGACCGGTTCGGCAAGGACCCGGCCGTGGGATCGTCGGTGCTGCTGACGTTCGCCACGGACTCTCTGGGCTTTTTCCTGTTCCTCGGCCTCGCGACAGTCTTTCTGCTGTAACGGGCGGGAAAGATCGGCCGCCAATGAACCGGCCGAATGCGCGATCCGGAATCCCTTCACGGCGCCTTCCCGCCACCCCCACCCCATGGCCGGAACGCCTCGCAGACGGCGTCATAGCCTCCCACGCCATGCCGCAACAGCAACGTGAGCAGCACTTTGGCCTTGAGTCCATCGAGCCAGCCAGCCCGAATCAAGCCGCGCCGTTGAAGATCAATCTCGCTGCCCGGAAACCCATATGTCTTCTCCAACACCTGGCCAGCCCCCGCCCGAGAAGCAAGTACCACCGGAATCCTTTGGGCAACTTCCCCCAGCGCGTCGGCCACGTCTGGTGGGACGTGCCCACCTCCGGTCGCCTCCACAACCAGACCGTCGTACCTTAAGGACTCCAGAGCCCTGATCGGGTCGCCATCATCGCCCATGGCAATCGTCACCAGCGCCGTGCGTTTGCCCGATCCCACCCCCGTCATCGGGATGGCCGGAACCCTCGGAAGTGCACAGCCCATCTGCACCAGGCCCTCGCTCACCCAGCCAATCCGTCCACAAAGCGGCGACCTGAAGGCGTCCAGGCGGCTCGTGTGGGTCTTGCGCACGAAGCGTGCCGCATGGATCTCATCGTTCAGAACGACCAGACATCCGCTACCACGGGCCTCATCGCTGACCGCGACCCGAATCGCCCCCAGCAGATTGGCCGGCCCGTCCGCCCCCGCAACCGTCGGGTTGCGCATTGCGCCAGTGACGACCACAGGCATCCCCGGCTCGAGCAACCGGTCCAGAGCAAATGCTGTTTCCTCTATCGTGTCGGTTCCCTGTGTCACGACAACTCCGCGCTGACCACTCGCTTCGAGGCCGCCGATGGTCTCCGCCAGCTTCTCCAGATCCTCATATCGGAGATGAGCGCCTGGAAGCTGCCGGAAAGACCATGCGTCGACCTCAGCGACATCTTCCAGCCCCGGCACCGCGGCCACCAGGCTCTCTCCGCTCAGAGTCGGCACCACTCCGCCTTCTTCACCAGCCGTCATGGCGATCGTGCCGCCGAGGGCTAGAACGGTCACGGGCGATTTCATCATCACATATCCCCAGCCTTCCTGATTCGCCGGCCCAAAGCCATGAGCGGACGTCCAACCCGCCGCACGATTGACTACGCCGTGACGGCTGAACACTTCGAGGTGACAGCGCGCTAGAAGCTGTCCTTGATCATCTCCGCCATCGCGCTCGCGGCAGCGGAGAAACTGGCATCCTGCCGGGCGAACAGGGACACCGTGCGCACAATGGGGGGTGTAAGCGGCACTGCGCGCAAGCCTGCAATCGAACGCACCATACGTTCCGGGAGAATCGCACCGAGATTACTGCAGCACACGGTCTGCAAAATAGCCTCGATCGAATTCATTTCCATTACGATGTGAGGTTTCAGGCCGTTCGTGGTAAATGCCGCCTCCACAAGGCCCCTGGAAATATATTCGTGCGTAAGCATAATAAGGCCATATTTTCTCAACTCGCTCAGGTCCACGGACGGCTCGTCATGGAGCGGGTGCGAAGAGCCCACGATCAGCGCCAGCCGCTCCCTGAACATCTCGATCGCCGTCACCTGATCCCCCGCGGGCGGCCCATAAGCGATTCCGAAACTGAGTTCCCCTTCACGCAGCCTCTTTTCCAGTTCACCCGTCGGAAGCTCCAATATCGTGACTTTTATCCCGGGATAAGTCGCCGAAAAGCGAGCCAGGACCGGTGGAAGCAGGGATGCGCCAAATGAGGAAAAAACGCCAATGGTCAGTTTTCCGTGCTTGAGATTACCTAAATCGCATATGGCGTCAGTCGCGGAATCCACGTCCTGAAGTATCCGCTTTGCGTACTCGCAGAACAGCTCGCCCGCTTGCGTCAGGCGCACGGTCCTTCCGATACGGTCGAACAAATTACAGCCGATTTCTTCCTCCAGCTGCCTGATCTGATGCGACAGAGTGGGCTGCGTGAGATGCAAATAATCCGCGGCAACCGTGAAGCTTTGCGAACGTGCAGCGGCGAGGAAATAACGGATATGCCTGAGTTCCATTTTCGCCTCTCAGACCGACAACCCCAGCCTGCTGATGCGTGTTTCCGTATATCCGAGAATATCGGCAGTCGTTTCATTCCCGGACAGCACCCCGACAAGGCTTTCGATAATCCTCTCTTTCGCCCCTTCCATGCTCGTGCCACCCTCCAGGACATCAGACAGGTCGACGTCAACGTGCTCCCTCATGGTCTCGCAACTGATCGGGTTCGCGCATATCTTCAGTGTAGGCGACACAGCACTTCCGCTCGGGTTGCCACTGCCACTGGAGAACAGAATCGCCTGGCAGCCGCCCGCACTGAGGGCGACGATGTTCTCAATCGCGGCTGCGGGGGCGGCCATCAACCATAACCCTGCCCAAGCGACGCGCTCTCCGTAATCCACCACGCCTTCAATGCGCACAGTGCCGGTTTTGGCAAGCGCCCCCATCGATTTTTCCTCAATCGTTGTCAATCCGCCTGCGATATTGTCGGCGGTTGGATTGATGCCGACCAAGTCCACACCGGCCTTGTTCGCAATATCTTCGTATCTTGCGATCACACCGCGTATTCGAGCCGCAACGGCCGCATCGGTTCGGTTATCCAGAATTGGCTCACATCCCACAAGTTCTATAGGTTCAGAAAACACGGCGGTCGCACCGGCTTCAACCAGCTCGTCAGTAACCAGCCCGATCGCCGGATTCGACACCAGGCCGGACGTGGCATCCGATCCACCGCATTCCAAGCCGACGGTCAATGCCGAGATCGGCATGGGTCTCTTTCGTCCCTTTGCTGCGGCATGCAGCATTTCAGTCACTATTCGCACCCCCTTTGCAAGTGCGGCATGGTGCCCATGACTGTCAAGCAGCGAGAGGCATTTCGCCCTCCGCCCAAGGCGCTCGGTCCTCTCTGCAATCCTCTCAGCCGACGCCGATTCGAAAGAAACGATCAGCGTATCGGACACGTTGGGGTGGCCGGCAATGTGGCTCTGAGTACGGAGGGTTACTTCGAGATCCTCCCCGAGCTGCCCGCGGCCAAACGTCGCAGGGATGAACACACTGCCGGGAGTCGCATCGGAAATCGCCTGCGCCAGCCGATTCACGTTGTCAGCGGCCGCCATGACCAGCACCTTGTTACGGACGCCGAACGTTCCATCGGGACGCTGGTACCCGGTCAAACGAGCAAAAGTCGATTTTTTCATTAGAGTACGCTCCGCTTTTCTGGTGGCAGCGGGCAGCCTGACCGATCCGCCAGACCGGCAAGCGCCCTTAGAGTGGCCTCTGGAACGATGATTCCGTTTTGCCGAGCAGCCTGTTTTCGTCCTTGCCGCCCACGCCCGGGCAATCTCGGGCCGACCGCCGCGGGAAGACGCGGTAAGTCCAGAAGACGCTGTTCCATACGCGCCAAGCGCTGCGGCAACGAATGCCCCGCGGACAGATGCGCCGGATCTATCGCCAGAACGAAATGTCCGACTCCCTCCGGTTTCGCACCGCTTTCCTTGGAGGACACAAGGACGTCAGTCAACGCATTGGGCAGCAGGCCAGCCAAAATCTCAAGGCCCAGGATCAGGGCGAACCCGCGCGCTGGTCCCCCGATGGGCAACAGTGTCCCGCTCATCGCGGCGGCTGCGTCCTGGGTCGGACACCCCGCGGAATCCAGCGCCCAGCCGGCCGGTATTGCCGAACCCATTTCGGCCGCGCTCCTGATCTTGTCGCGCGACGCCATGCTTGTCGCCATGTCAACCTGAAACACGTCGCCATCAGGCAGAGGTGCCGATATGGCAATCGGCGAATTGCTGACAAATGGGGCAGCCCCCCCAGGAGGGGCGATCAGAGGGGGGCCATTGCTGATGACGACGCCGATCATTCCATGGGCGGCAATGCGGTCTGCCGCCCATCCAATCGCCCCCGCATGATTGCTGTTGCGCACGAGGGCCAGGCCAATTCCCGCAGAACGGGCAATTTCAATCGCCGCATCAGTGGAGACTCTGAGAATGTGCGCGCCAATGCCATTCTTGCCGTCCACCTCGACCAGGGGACCATTGCTCGACAACTGGGGCGTGGCCGTTCCATCGACGGCGCCATCGCATATGCGTTTCACATAGGCTGCCAGACGGCGCAGCCCATGTGTCTTCACCCCACAGAGTTCTGCCTCGATGATTGATTCCGCGAGGTCTCCCGCAGCGTCCGCTGCAACTCCAAACTCGGCGCTGACGTTTTGCACCCAGGCTTTCAAGGCCGCCACGTCGTACGCCACCGACCCTTCGTCGGTATGAGAATCCGGCATGCCATCGGCAGCAGGAGTCCCCGATCCCACAAAGCCCGCCACATTATGTACATGGATATGGTGCCCCGTATCCGCCGCACGTGTGGCACGCCCGATGGGCACACCGTATTTCAAAATGGTCGAGCCGGCATCGATGCGCCTCAACGCGATCTTGTGGCCAAAGGGCACCGGGTCGGCGGCTGTAATTTGACAGCAGCCGCCATCCGGTTGACGCACATCCACGATATCTCCGACGGCCACGTCTGCCAAAACGCTCGCAACCGAGTCCCTCGCATCGAGCTGCAGTGCTATCTTAGACATACCGCCCCGCTATGTTGGGCCAAGCCATAAACCTTGGCGCCCGCTTCCACGATCCCGGATCGACGAGTGAAAAACAGAAACCCATCGACAGGCGCAGTCAACTGATCCACTACCTCCAGCGTGTACGGATTCACCACCTCGCCCAGCAAGGTACCGCGAGCGATCAGCTGATCCAGATCCGTGATGTCGGGTTTGCGCGAAACCAGATAGCCACCCGCCTTTGGATTGACCTCTATACGATTCGCCGTGTCGTAAACCCACTGCTCCGGGCGGTACAACGGGGTTCCGTCAACGATGCCGATGAACGACGCGAGCGAATGGAGACCACGAACACCCTTTTCCGTGAATTCGGCCTCCGCGGGCTCGTCCAGATACGATCCGCCAACCTCCACATTGACCGTAGGAACTCCTCGAGAATTGGCCAGCCGCGACGACGTCCCGGCAAGGTTATTCTCGTGAATGAGATAAGTGCCGAATGCTCTGCATAATTCAACGACCCGGGACTTCAGATCTTCTTTCAACTTGTTATCGTAATCCACCCTGAACTGCAGTCTTCCGCCCGCGCCACCCGAGTGAATATCAACGAACAGGTCATCGGCGGTCAAACCGTCGATGATGCTGGCATCTATCGCTGCCGCAATCTTCTGGGTCAGCGTGCCCTTCTCGGCACCTGGAAACGCGGCATGCAGGTCGGTATTTCCGTGCATGTCCGGGGTGAACCGGGACATCATCCCCAACGCCAACGGGTTTGCCACGGGAAGCGCGACCACCGTTCCCTTCATGTTTTCCGGCACCAGCGAATCCAGGAAGTTCCGGATGACAGGGAAAGAACCGAATTCATCCCCGTGCATACCGCCTGCTACAACCATCGTCGGGCCGTCATGTTTCCCACGGACGATATGTATCGTAGCGGCAAGCCGGTGCCCGGAAGAAGTCTCGGTGATGGGCACGCTGACCACGCTGCGCCCGACATCACGGTATTCGTTCAGAACAGAGATTTTTCCCATAATGACCTCAATCAATGCCAATGAATGTTCAGGGAAATTTTCGGGTGTTCGTTTCCACGGAAAATTCCCCTGGGAGTTCACGCCATCTGAAAACGCGCGACGGCCGCGACCCGCGCGTCGACAGGCCCCTACTCGACGGAGACGGAGGGCATGGGCAGACGCTCCGCGTACATTTCCTCCATGCTTTTTGCCGTCAACCTTCTCACCGTCTCCGCATAAACCGCTGCCGCCAATTTCAAATCATGCAATCTCACGCCTTCACCCTGAGCTGCCCTGGGGTCCCGGCTGATATCCCTCTGCCCGGACGCTGCTCTGCCAGCGGGGCCGTATACGACGGTAGGTATCCCGAGGCGATTCGCATCGATCGCGTCCGTGCACAAAGGTGGAGCAAACTGCACATTTGCTTTCTCTCCGGTGACATCCTCGTGACTGGCCGCTATCGTGGAGACAAGAGGATGACAAGAAGGTATTCTCGTGCCCGGTCTTGACATATAAAACTGCACATCAACGTTCGGTATCCCAATACTGTCGGCTGCGCTCTTTATCCCTTCGGCGATCTCTCTTTGTATATCGATCGGTGGTACCGCGGGATTGAAGCGCACGTCAAGGTACTGACTGTATTGGGCGGCGGTTCGTGCGGCGCGCCAAGGCAGGCCACCACGAACGGCCGCCCTGTTTATCTTGGCCCGCACGGAACTCACGGAAAATTCGTCGATGAATTTCTCTCTCCAACCCCTAAGCGCCCGCCACAATTTTTCGCCGTTCAGAATCGCGTCCTGATGCTCTCCTGAAAACGCCGTGTGCACGAAGTCGCCATATGTCGTCATCTTGACCCACACTGTACCCATCATGCCGGTAAGCGGGGTCAGTGCCGATGGTTCACCCAATATGTGATAATCCGCCGCCACCCCATGATTCAACAGAAATCTCGTCCCCACGCCGTAACTGTCGTATTCCTTACCCTGGAATTCGTCGACCGGACTCAGTTCAATCTCTCCGACTACGCCCGCCACCACGATTTTCCCGCGGAGATCGAAGTTTGCCTTCTGGAGCGCATCGATCATTGCCAGATAGGAAACGAATGCCCCCTTCATATTGAAGATCCCATTTCCATAAACCCAGCCATCTTCGAAGGTCGCAACGTTCTTCCAGCCACTCCCCTGCAACCACTCCTCGTCGCCAGAAACGGAGGTGTCCATGTGCCCCGAAAGCAATATCGTCGGCCCGGGTTGGGTGCCGCACCAGCTTCCCACGACGTTGATCCGATCGTCATAGATGGGTTGATACGACACATCCAACGAAAGGCTGCGCATCGCTTCCCCGAGCATCCGGGCCATGTCGCCCTCATGGCCGGTCGGGCTCGGAGTCTCGATGATCTTCCTCGCCAGCGATTCGATCAGGCTGTCATCGACCAAAGAGAGCCAATCAACGCTCCCGGAAGCATCAGTTGCATTTTTCATTCAATCACCCTCCACGAGTTTCTTCGATACCGTCGCCAGCGGGCCTGTATCGAACATGCTTCCGACGTCAGTCTGCTTCTTTATAAAGCGCGCTTTATATGCGATCCCGATGATATTGTTCATCTCCTGTCTGAAATCCTTCGTGAACGTCATGTCGTAATGGATCCGGTCGATGTCGTCTCGCGCCTGAGATTCTTTCATCCCCGTTATATGGACCACGTCGGCCGCCGCTTCCGCCGGCCTTCCAAGCGTCATCTCTTGAGCGTCCAAGAGGGCCTGAACGACCTTCACAACGCCATCCCTGTTGTCGGCGAGGAGGTTTTTGGTGGCGCTCAGAATAATATGGTTGACAACATAGCCCTTCGTCCCGTCCTGCAATAGTCCGCTCCCTTTGACGACCTTGAGAGCGTTCCTCGTTTCGGGGCCGAGCCAGGCGAAACCATCGATCTCCTTCTTCAGCAACGCCGCGATGAAGTCTCCCGGGCCCAGATTGAGGATCTCCACCTTGCCGGGGGCAATGTGGTTTTCTTCCAGATAGGAACGGATGAAAATGTCTCCGGTGGATCCTTGCACCGTCGCCAATTTCTTGCCCACCAAGTCCGCCGCAGTCTTGATTCCCGGCCCCACTACCAACGAAAAAGTCGTCGTATCATTGGAAACCGGGGCAACACCCATGACGTCTCCGTGCTCCCAAGCCAGTATCGACGGCATATCTCCAGCGACAAATAAACCCGCACCCGCCGCCCTGAACGCTTCGGTGGCCCCGGTACCGCTGGAAAAGCGGTGAACCCGAACATTTACCCCTCGTTTCGCGAAATATCCTTCTTTTTCAGCCACGAACACCGTTGTAAAGGGCTGCGTGCCGACGAATAAATCTATCGGCTTGTCCGCCCCAGGGGCGCCCGCCGCGCTTGCAACAATGGTCACTTTCAACAGAATCAGTAGCAACAAAAGACGCTTGATCATGATCTTCCCCTTGACTTGTCAGTGCTTCAGGTAGTCCAAATAGCGAAACAACAACCTCCTCCCAACCTTGCCGAATGCCCAATCGGCGGCGCCTCCCATCGTCGCGAGCGCCGCAAGGCCGACGAACATACGATCCGTTTCGAGCAACGTCCTTGATTGCATGATGAGATTGCCTATGCCGCTTCTTGCCGCAATCAGCTCCGCAGCGACAACTGCCATGAAGGCAAAGCCCACCGCTGTCTTCATGCCGGTCCAAATGGCGGGGACCAGGCTTGGCATCACGATATCCACGAACTCCTGGAGGGGTGAAGCGCCAAGGCTTCTTGCCGCCAGCAACCTCGTTATAGGTACATTGCGCGCCCCGTCAATCACGTTGTACACAACCACGAAGATGGTTCCATAGAACACCACGAAATACTTGCTTGTCTCTCCAATACCGAACCAGATTACGGCCAGAGGTATGATCGCAACCGGCGGTATGGTGCGAATGAACCCGATCAAAGGTTCGACGTAACGACCGATACAGTGCAGCCGGCCAATCAGAATGCCGATAGCCACTCCGCCGATCACACCGAGAACGTATCCGACGATGACTCGGGCAGTCGTGATGGATGCATCTGCCCATAGCGAACCGGATTTCGCCATTTCCATCGCCGTGTGGAAAACCAGGAATGGCGAGGGAAAAAGGATGGGATTGGCAGCAATCGATATTGCCCACCAGACAAGAAGCATCACCACAACCGCTACGGCCAGATCCGCGAGGCTTCGATTGCTCGAGAAAAGCGAGGACATCAATTTCATAAGACCTCCTCCAATTACTGGGTTTTTCTAAAGTCAGGATTTTTCTGATCGCTTCACTGTCCCGTCACCAGGCTGTACAGAAGCCCCGCATATTCAGCGACCTTGGGATCTCCGATCTGTCGATTGATCACCGTGCTGGGAACATCGTGTGCGATTCTGGAAGCAGGCCCTCTGCTCATGACCAGGACGCGGTCCGCCAACAGTGCGGCCTCTTGAACATCATGGGTGACATAGATGACCGTCGTGCCCTTGCCCAGAGACATTTCCCGGATTTCACGCTCCAGTTGGACCTTCGACAGCGCGTCCAGCGCAGCCAGTGGCTCGTCCATCAGCAGGATGGGTCGCTGTACGGACAACACCCTGGCCAATTGAAGGCGTTGCTTCATGCCCCCCGACAGCTGGTGTGGATATTTGTCTTCATGTCCAATCAGCCTCACAAGGTCGAGCAGTTCATGTCTTCTTGAGGCGTTGGACGCCTCTCCTCTCGAACGGCTCTTTCCATTGCGCCGCAGCCCATAATCGACATTCTGACTTACTGTCATCCAGGGGAATAACGCGGCATTTGCGTCCTGAAAGACCATTATTGTGTCGGTCCCGGCTTCCTGTAATTTGAGACCCGTCCTGATCTTGCCACACGCGGGTTTGATGAACCCGGCGATGATGTAAAGCAGCGTGCTCTTCCCGCATCCGCTGGGGCCAAGGATGCACACGAACTCACCCTCTCCAACCGTCAAAGAGATGTCACTCAGTATGGGTTCTTCCCGCCCCGCGATGGCGTAGTCGACGTTCTCAAGCTCAACCACCCGATTTGCGGTTTTTTTCATGGCGGGCTTCATTAGGGTAGATGCGTCCAAGCTCAACCACCTTTTTTGGATAGTTCTGCAAAACGTGAAACTGCAGCAGAATCGGAAGTGTTACAGCAGACGCTCTAGCGAAGACGGCTAGAGTATTTGGGGCACGGCTCTATTTTTGGCTGTGAAGCTTGTTCTTATTGTTGGCGGCGAAAGCATCGCCTCGATATTGTTTTGCGTAGATTAGCGGACGCCACTATATAAATCAAATTCTTTATTTTGATGTTTTCGATAGATGGCATCGATGAATTGGACCCCAGGGGATCCGCGGAACAAGGGCCGTCCCTCCTTCGGGTCAAAGAGGTCCCGTGTGACGTCCTCGTCACTGACGATCGGCCTGCGGAGCCCGCGGACAGGGTCTTGCACCCCGGCGTCATCGAGCGGCAAAGGCTCTTTTGCCGCCGGCAGGGAACGTGAACAATAAAGCCGGAACCGGGACGGTGGGAGTCCCGGATCCGGCTTTATTGAGATTTTCCGTATCGGCCCGCTGAACGCTTGCTGCGCCAAGGGCGGCATCTGCGATTCAGGCCCGGCGCTCGCGCCCCTTGCGAGCCAGCCTTCCGTTCGGAAGGCTGGCATTACGGGGGCGGCCCAGCTACGACCGGGTCAGGCCAAGGTGGCCCCGACCCGATAAAACCAGGTGAGCCTCCGGAACGCGGAGTCGGACACCGCCCGGCCCCTAGGCCAGCCGCCCGTGGCAATGCTTGTACTTCTTCCCACTGCCGCATGGGCAGGGATCGTTGCGTCCCACGCGCGGGTATCCGCCGGGCGGCTCGGGCCGCCGGGCAACCGCCACGTCCTGCTCCTGATCCAGGCCGGGGTCCTCGCCGCGAAGCGCCGCATCGTAATCGGCATGGTGGTAGCGCACGTTCTCGAGCGCCGGCGCAGCGGGTTCCTCGACCTCGACCTGCTCCCGGGATTCGATGCGCACGGTCAGGAGGACCCGGACGGTCTCGGTACGAATGCGATCCAGCATATCCGAGAACAGGGTGAAGGCCTCGCGCTTGTACGCCTGCTTGGGATCAACCTGGGCATAGCCTCGCAGATGGATGCCCTGGCGCAAGTGATCCAGGGACGCCAGATGACTGCGCCAGTTCGTGTCCAACGCCTGCAAGAGCACGGATCGCTCGAACGGTTCCCAGCCTTCATGGCCCACCAGATCGACCTTTTCCTGGTAGAGCCGGCGCGCCTCGGCCACGACGCGGTCATGCAGGTCATCGTCGGTGAGATTGGGCTCCTTCTCGAGCATCTCCGCCAGGGGCATGGCGATGCCCCAGTCGGACTCCAGCGCCGACTGCAGCGCCGGCACATCCCACTGCTCTTCCATGGTTTCTTCAGGAATGTAGTGCCGGAACACCGAGGTGATTTCGGCATCGCGCAGATTGGCAATGGTGTCGGCCACGGACTCCGATTCCAGGACCTCGTTGCGCTGCGAGTAGAGTACCTTGCGCTGGTCGTTGGCCACGTCATCGTATTCCAGCAATTGCTTGCGGATGTCGAAGTTGCGGGCCTCGACCTTGCGCTGCGCCGACTCGATGGAACGCGATACCATGCGCGCCTCGATAGGCTCACCCTCGGGCAGCTTCAGACGCTCCATGATGGCGCGCACGCGGTCGCCCGCGAAGATCCGCATCAGCGAGTCTTCCAATGACAGATAGAAGCGCGACGATCCCGGGTCGCCCTGGCGGCCGGCGCGGCCGCGGAGCTGATTGTCGATGCGCCGCGATTCATGGCGCTCGGTGCCGACGATGCGCAACCCGCCTGCCTGCTTGACGGCCTCGTTCGCCGGCGCCCACTCGGCGCGGATCTGGGCCACGCGTGCTTCCTTGTCCGCAGCGGACAGCTCGGCGTCGGCGCGCACCAGGTCGATCTGCTTGTCCACGCTGCCGCCCAGCACGATGTCGGTTCCGCGGCCGGCCATGTTGGTAGCGATCGTGATGTGCCCAGGCTTGCCCGCTTCGGCGACGATGACGGCCTCGCGCGCGTGCTGCTTCGCATTGAGCACATCGTGCGGCAGCCCCGCTTTTTCCAGCGCCGCCGACAACCGCTCGGAGTTTTCGATGCTGGTGGTGCCCACCAGCACCGGCTGGCCGCGCTTGTGGCAATCCACGATATCGGCGAGGATGGCCTGGTATTTTTCGGCGTCCGTCTTGAAGACCTGGTCGTTCTGGTCCTTGCGGGCCATCGGCCGATTGGTCGGAATGATCACGGTTTCCAGACCGTAGATCTCCTGGAACTCGTAGGCTTCCGTATCCGCCGTGCCGGTCATCCCGGCCAGCTTGTCATACATGCGGAAGTAATTCTGGAACGTGATCGAGGCCAGCGTCTGGTTCTCGTTCTGGATGCGCACGCCTTCCTTGGCCTCGACGGCCTGGTGCAGACCGTCCGACCAGCGCCGCCCCACCATCAGGCGGCCGGTGAATTCGTCCACGATGATGACTTCGTCGTTCTGTACCACGTACTGCTGGTCCCGATGGAACAGATTATGGGCCCGCAGCGCCACCAGCAGATGGTGGATGAGCGCAATATGCCGTGGATCGTAGAGCGATTCGCCCTCGGGCAGGATGCCGCGGTCCACCATGATCTGCTCGGCCTTGACCTGGCCGGCCTCGGACAAGTGGACCTGCTGTGCCTTTTCGTCCACCCAGAAGTCGCCTTCGGGTTCAGGCTCGTGCGGTTTGGGCTCCTCGGTCATCCGCGTCATGAGCGGGGGAACCGCGTTCATGCGCACATAGAGTTCGGTGTTGTCTTCGGCCTGGCCGGAGATGATGAGCGGCGTGCGCGCTTCGTCGATCAGGATGGAGTCCACCTCGTCCACGATGGCAAACGCCAGACTGCGCTGGCGCCGGTCACCCGGCCGGTACTCCATGTTGTCCCGGAGATAATCGAAGCCGTATTCGTTGTTGGTGCCGTAGGTGATGTCAGCCCGATAAGCAGCGCGCTTTTCGTCGTTTTCCTGCTGGGGAACCACGACGCCCACCGTCATGCCCAGGAAACCGTAGAGGCGTCCCATCCATTCGGCATCACGGCGCGCCAGGTAATCATTGACGGTCACGACGTGCACGCCCCGGCCATTTAGCGCATTCAGGTAGACGGCCAGAGTGGCCATCAGCGTCTTGCCCTCGCCGGTCTTCATTTCGGCGATCTTGCCGTTGTGCAAGGCGATGGCGCCTATCATCTGCACGTCGAAGTGCCGCATGCCAAAGACGCGCTTGCTGGCCTCGCGCACCACGGCGAAGGCCTCTGGCAACAGGGAATTCAGCGACTTGCCGCCCGCGATGCGCTGGCGGAATTCGTCGGTCTTGGCCTTCAGCTCGTCGTCCGACAGGCCCTGCATGGCGGGTTCGAACGCGTTGATCTGCGCGACCTGTTTGCGATACTGCTTCAGCAGCCGGTCATTGCGGCTGCCGATAATTGTTTTTAGCAGAGAAACCATAATGTGTCGTCGCGAGGGGCCAGCAAAGAATCGGACCCGAAGAGTTGTCAGGTGCAACCGCCTACGCGATCACAGGTAAACGCTGCAGTTTAACGCAGCTATCAACCCCCCGCATGGCCGACCCGGCCCTCGTGGGTCAGCCGCATCTCGCCCCCCGCCGTGAGTGTACGGACGCCCCGGTGAATAAAAAGAGTCGGATCCA
This sequence comes from Castellaniella sp. UC4447_H14, assembly GCF_052978285.1. Lineage (NCBI taxonomy): Bacteria > Pseudomonadati > Pseudomonadota > Betaproteobacteria > Burkholderiales > Alcaligenaceae > Castellaniella > Castellaniella sp. UC4447_H14. Next base: position 1,782,571 of record NZ_CM129666.1, read on the forward strand.
GCGGATAATCCGCCATCCGGATCTCGAAGTGGAGGTGCGTGCCGGTGGAGCGCCCGGTACTGCCGACGCGGGCGATCAGGTCGCCCTGCCGGACGATGTCGCCCACCCGGACCAACACCCGCGAGGCGTGCGCATAGCGAGTGCGCAGGCCATTCCCATGGTCGATCTCGACCATCCTGCCATATCCTCGCACCAGCCCGGCACGGACCACCATCCCGCCCGATGCGGCCCGAATCCCGGCGCCGCGGGGAGCCACGAAGTCCAGGCCCTCGTGCATGGCCTGCCGGCCGTGCACAGGGTGGCGCCGCCAGCCAAAGGAAGAGCTCAGGTACGGATAATCGACCGGAGCCGCCGTCGGCAGACCTGCCTGGCGTCCGGACTGACGCGAAAGCGCCGATCCCACCAGGGTGTAGGCATCCTCTTGGCGCGCCAGACGCCGCGCCAGGCGATCCATGTGCCGACCCAGTTCTTCGGCCGTACCCGTTTCCGCGTCCCGCCCGGCCGAAGATCCGGCATGGTCTCCGCCGGCCCCCGCATCGGCGACGCCCCGGGGAGCCGGCACCAGTTCCGGCGCCGTATAGTCCAGGCCGGCCGTTTCGGCCACGCGGGCTGCCAGCGCCTCCATGGCCGCCAGACGCCCCTGCAATTTGCCGACCCTGATGGCCAGGTCTGCGAGGCCGCCCTGCAACCGTGCCGATTCTCCCACCAGGGATAGCTGCACCGGTGGCGGGATTTCCGCCCGCGCCGCCTGTTGGGCGGCCTGCCAGCGGGCCCCCGCATACCCGGCGAGCGCGAGCGCCACGCAAACCCCGGCAGTCTTCAGCCACACGCTAGAATGTCCTGACAGCAAACGGTCTCTCGTTTCGTTGGAAAATCTTTTCAATCAGAATCTCGCTCATGTCCAAAACAGCACCTGTCCAGCGCTCGCGCCAATCCGGCGTGCCGGCCCTGGACTGGCTGGGTCGCCACCCCAGGGGATCGGACCTGTTGCAAACCGCCCATGAACTGCTGGCGCTGCAGGCCGTGCTGGCCGGCACACTGGCCCCGGCGCTCGGGCGGCGCATCCGGGCCGCACAACGGGAGGGACCCGTGCTGACGGTGGTGGTACCCGGGGCCGCCCACGCCGCCCGGCTGCGCCAGATGACGGCGGCCATGATCCGTCGGCTGCAGCAGGCCGGCTGGCCTATCGAACAGATTGTCGTCCGGATCGACGCCCGCCCGGACCTGAACAGGACTCAACAGCCCATACGGGAAATCCAGCCCCTGGGGACGGAAGCGTTGCGCTCATTCGAAGCGCTGGGCGGCCAGGTAGCCCCTGGCCCCCTGGCCGACGCCATCCGCCGGTTGATCATCCACCACAAGGGCTGACGATGCGCCCGCCGCGGCGTTCGTGCCGGACGGCCGGCAATCACCGCAGGGTGGTGAACAGCGGATCCGGACGGAGCGCAGCCCCAAGATCGCCAAAAAGACGGATCAGGCCAGCTTCCAATCGCGGGTATATGCGGCCGGCGCGAGTTCGGGCGACTCGTACGTGATGCTTTCCCAGCAGTCCTGTTGCGCCAGGAGCGCACGAACGAGCTGGTTATTGAGGCCATGCCCCGACTTGCAGGCCGAGTAGCGGGCCACCAGCGGTTTGCCGGCCAGATACAGGTCGCCGATGGCGTCCAGGATTTTGTGCTTGACGAATTCGTCGTCGTAGCGCAGCCCGTCCGAGTTCAGAACGCGGTATTCATCGAGCACGATGGCGTTGTCCAGACTCCCGCCCCGGGCGAGCCCCACGGACCGCAGTGCCTCGACTTCGCTGGCAAAACCGAAGGTGCGAGCCCGGGCAATGGTCTTCACGTAAGAGTCCCGCGCAAAATCGACCTCTGCCGCATTGGCGGTCGCATCGATGGCAGGATGGCGGAAATCAATGGAGAACGACAGCGCAAAACCATCGTAGGGTTCAAGCCTCGCCCATTTCGCCGCGGGGCCCTCGCCCTCCCGGACTTCGACCGGCTTGAGCACGCGCAGGAAGCGCTTGGGCGCGGATTGCTCCAGCAGGCCCGCGCTACGCAGCAGATACACGAAGGTCCCGGCACTGCCGTCCATGATGGGGACCTCTTCGGCATCCAGATCCACGTGCAGATTGTCGACGCCCAGCCCCGCCAGAGCCGACATCAGATGCTCCACGGTGGAGACACGCACCGAGCCCTGTTGCAGGACGGACGCCATGCGAGTGTCGCCCACCCCGTCGGCACGCGCCGGGAGATCGACGATTTCCGGCAGGTCCACACGGTGAAACACAATGCCGGTGTTGGGCTCGGCCGGACGCAAGGTGATTTCCACTCGGCGGCCCGAATGCAGGCCGACGCCCTTGGTGGAAATGGCTTGTTTGAGGGTGCGCTGTAAGAGCATGGATTTCTTTTTTCTGAAAGGCAGACGCACGACGCTGGCGCGAGCCGCCGGAATGGGGTCATTGTAACCGGTCTGAGGGTTTTCCACGATGTTTCAGCCCCACGGTTTGCGTATCAAACCGTCAGTGGCGGCCTTCCGGCATGCGAAGACGCGCATACCCCCAGGGGGCAGGGGCACGCGCGTCAGACGCCTGGCCGCGGGGATACGCAGCCATACTGTGAGGGCCTACAAAACCTGACCGAAAGGGTCAGTCTGCCTGCTTGCGCAGAAAGGCCGGGATATCGAAGTGATCCATGCCTGCGCCTTCCAGCGCGCGGACCTGGGCCGTGGCACTGGCATTGCCGCGATGCCGGATGACCGAGGGAACGTCCGTACCGGCGAAGTCATGGCCACCGACCACGGGCATGTTGTCCGTGCCGTTGCGCTGGACTTCGGCGTTGCTGGACACCAGTTGAGGCCGGTTGATTGAAGCCCCGAGTCCGGTCGCCACGACCGTCACCCGCAGGTTTTCGCCCATCGACTCTTCGTATGCCGTCCCGAAGATCACGGTTGCATCCTCAGACGCATAACTACGAATGGTTTCCATGATCTCGCGCGTTTCGCGCATCTTCAGGGTGCGGCTTGCGGTGATGTTCACCAGGATGCCGCGGGCGCCATGCAGGTCCACACCTTCCAGCAGCGGGCAGGCGATCGCCTGTTCGGCCGCTATGCGGGCGCGCTCCGTCCCGGCAGCGACGGCCGTTCCCATCATGGCCTGGCCCTGCTCGCCCATGATGGTCTTCACGTCCTCGAAGTCCACGTTCACATTGCCTTCCACGTTGATGATTTCGGCAATGCCCGCGCACGCGTTATGGAGCACGTCGTCGGCGGCACGGAAGCAATCCTCCTGAGTGGCGTCCTCGTCCATCAGCTCATACAGGTTCTCATTGAGCACCACCACCAGCGAATGCACGTGGCGCGACAGCTCGCGGATGCCTTCCTCGGCCAGCCGCATGCGCTTGTTGCCCTCGAAGACGAAAGGCTTGGTCACCACGCCCACGGTGAGAATGCCCAATTCCTTCGCGACTTCGGCCACTACGGGACCTGCCCCGGTGCCCGTCCCGCCCCCCATGCCGGCGGTGATGAAGACCATGTGCGCCCCCGTCAGGGCCGAGCGAATTTCCTCCCGTGCTGTTTCGGCTGCCGCCCGCCCCTGGTCGGGCTTTGCGCCAGCCCCAAGGCCAGTTCTGCCCAGGCGAATCTGCACCGGAGCTTCGCTGGTCACCAGCGCCTGCGAATCCGTGTTGGCGCAAATGAATTCCACGCCCTGGACCCCGGAATGAATCATGTGCGCGACGGCATTGCCGCCCGCCCCTCCCACGCCGACGACCTTGATCACGGTCCCGTTGCGGCTGGTATCCAACATTTCGAAATTCATCATGTCTGACTCCCTCACATACTGAAAAACAGAACAACTGCCCCTGAAAATCCATGACTGGCCCACTACGTCCGGGAGACACGCTCCCGGGCAACCGCCTCTCGGCGACCTGGCTAGTTCATGAACCACTCCTTCATGCGCGCCAGAATGGATTTCACCGCCCCTTTCTGTTGCGCAACCTTGCGGCCGCGAGCGCGCTGCATGCGCGCCTCGGTCAACAAGCCCATCACCGTCGCGAAGCGCGGATTGCGCATCACGTCGGACAAACTTCCCTCGTACATCGGAACGGCCACCCGGACCGGCTTGAGAAAGACATCCTCGGCCAGCTCCACGATGCCCGGCATGAGCGCTGTGCCGCCCGTCAGCACCACTCCCGACGACAGCAGCTCCTCGTAGCCGGACTCCCGGACGACCTGCTGCACGAAACCGAACAATTCTTCCAGACGCGGCTCGATCACCGCTCCCAGCGCCTGACGCTTGACACTGCGATTCGGACGGTCGCCCAGCCCCGGGACCTCGATCATTTCCTCGGCATCCACCAGCACCTGTTTGGCGATGCCATACCGCAGCTTGATTTCTTCCGCATCCGGCGTGGGAGTGCGCAACATGGCGGCGATGTCGCTGGTCACCTGGTCCCCGGCAATCGGAATGACGGACGTATGCCGGATCGCGCCACCCGTGTAGATGGCAATGTCGGTGGTGCCGCCGCCGATGTCGACCAGCACCACGCCCAGTTCCTTTTCATCCACTGTCAGGCAGGACAGACTGGAGGCCAGCGGCTGCAGGATCAGGTCCTGGACTTCCAGTCCGCAGCGGCGGACGCACTTGACGATGTTCTGGGCCGCGCTCACCGCGCCCGTCACGATATGGACGCGGACTTCCAGACGCATGCCGCTCATGCCGATGGGCTCGCGGATGTCTTCCTGGGCATCGACGATGAATTCCTGCGTCAGGACGTGCAGCACCTGCTGGTCGGTCGGGATGTTCACGGCCTTCGCCGTCTCGATCACCCGCGCCACGTCCGTAGCCGTGACCTCCTTGTCCTTCACCGCCACCATCCCGCTTGAGTTGAAGCTGGTGATGTGGCTCCCCGCAATTCCCGTGTAGACCTCGCGGATCTTGCAATCCGCCATGAGCTCCGCTTCCTCCAGCGCCCGCTGGATGGAGTTGACGGTGGACTCGATATTGACGACCACGCCTTTTCGCATGCCCTCGGACTGATGCTGTCCGAGCCCGAGCACCTCGAACCCCCCATCCGGCAGGATCTCGGCGACGACGGCGACCACCTTGCTGGTGCCGATATCGAGTGCAACGATCAGATCTTTGATGTCACGGGTCATGATTTGGACTTCGAGGCGTTGTTTTCAGGGGCCAGGGTGATGGCAAATCCATTCGGGTAGCGCAAATCAGCGCTCGCAATCAGGCGGGTGCCCAGCCGGCGGGTCAGCTCCGGCCACGCGCGCACGAAACGCTCGATGCGCGCGGCAAACGGCAGGGCCCCCGAACGGCCGTGAGGATCCGTGGTGTCGGCTGCCGGATCGCGGCCCAGGGTCAGGCGGACGCCGTCCGACAGCACGACTTCCCACGCGTAGCGCGGGGTCAGGGTGGCCTCGCGCACACTCAGTCCCAGCGGCGCGAACCAGCGCGCGATCTCGGCATAGCGCTGCACGACCAGGCGCTCCGAGCTGGCCGGCCCATTCAACTGCGGCAGGCTCAGGTCGTCGGGCAGTTCGCCCCGGTTCGCCGTGAAGGCCTCCCCCCACGTGTTGATCATTTGGTTTTCATTCCAGTACGCCAGCGGCTGCTCTTCTTCGATGCGCACGCGCAAGGTGGCCGGCCAGACGCGCTGCACGGAGGCGTGCCGCACCCACGGCGTGGTCTCGATCATGCGGCGCACCTGGTTCAGATTGACGAGGAAGAAATTGCCCTCGACACGGCCGGCCAGCGCCGTCTGCAGGCTCAGGGGTGTGACGTACTGCAGGCCGGCAGCCGAGAGCGGAGCGATTTCGATGCGTTCGATGGCGAAATAGGGGCGCCGGATGGTCCACATGAGCGCGCCGGCCACGATGGCCAACACTGCCAGCAACGCCAGCAGGTTGGCAATCAGGTTGGTGAGGCGGGCTTCCGCAAACACGTTCCGTGCTCCTTCAATGCGCCCCGGCCGGGGCGCGCACCTTGCAGCGCGCCGTGGCCAGAATTTCCACACACAGGCGGCTGTAGCTCATGCCTGCGGCCTTGGCGCCCATGGGCACCAGCGAATGCCCGGTCATGCCGGGCGAAGTATTCATTTCCAGCAGCCAGGGGCGATCCTGCGCGTCCAGCATGAGGTCGGCGCGCCCCCACCCCTCGCAGCCCAATACGCGATAGGCCTGCTCGGAGAGCATCTGTACGTGCCGGGCCAGCGCCGGATCCAGATCCGCCGGGCAGTGATATTGGGTCTCGTTCGACACGTACTTATGCTCGTAGTCGTAGTTGCCCTGAGGCGCGACGATCTCGATCACGGGCAGCGCGCGTGCGCCGGCGCCCGTCCCCAGGACAGGCACGGTCAGCTCGCGCCCCACGACGAACTGTTCCGCCAGCACCTGATCATCGAAGCGGCACGCCAGCGCGTGCGCGGGTACCAGTTGTTCCGGTGCGTCCACGCGCGTCACGCCCAGCGTCGAGCCCTCGTGCGGCGGCTTGATGATCAGCGGCAAGCCCAGCTCGTCGATCAGCCCGCGCGGATCGGCATCGCAATCCAGCGTTGCAAAGCGCGGCGTGGGAAGGCCATGCTGCAGCCAAAGGCGCTTGGTGGCGATCTTGTCCATCGCCAGGCACGAGGCCAGCGGACCGCTGCCGGTATAGGGGATGTTCAGCAGCTCCAACGCGCCCTGGATGGTGCCGTCTTCGCCATAGCGTCCATGCAGCGCAATGAACACTCTGTCGAATTGTTCGCCCGCCAGATCCGCCAGGCTGCGGATTCCGGTATCGAACAGATGGGCGTCCACGCCTTCCGCGCGTAAAGCCTCGCAGACTCCAGCGCCCGACATCAGCGAGACCTCCCGCTCCGCCGAGGTACCGCCGTACAGGACACCCACACGACCAAAGGACGGCTTCATAGCGCCCCCCCGAGCTGGACGGGCACCCGGCTGATGGACCCGGCCCCCATGATCAGGACCACGTCCCCGTCACGCACGAATTCGCGAATCGCGGCCGCCATATCGGTCACGTCTTCGACGAAGACCGGCTCGACCTTGCCGGCCACCCGCAGGCCGCGCGCGAGCGACCGGCCGTCGGCGGCCACCAGTGGCGGCTCGCCGGCCGCATAGACCTCGGTGAGCAGCACGGCATCCGCCGAGCTCAGCACGCGCACGAAGTCCTCGAAGCAATCCCTGGTCCGGGTGTAGCGATGCGGCTGGAACGCGAGCACGATCCGGCGATCGGGCCACGCACCCCGCGCTGCCGCGAGGGTGGCCGCCATTTCCACCGGATGATGGCCATAGTCGTCCACAACGGTAAAAGTCCCGCCACCCTGCGCGGCGGGCACGGGGAAGGACCCCACCTGGGTGAAGCGCCGGCCCACGCCGCGGAACTGGGTCAGGGCCGCCAGGATTGCCTCGTCCGGCACCCCCAGTTCGGTGGCCACGGCGATGCTCGCAAGCGCATTGAGGACATTGTGGCGGCCGGGCAGATTGAGTCTGACGGCCAACGGGGGCAGCCTGCCATCGGTGCCCTCGCGCTCGGCCACGAAACGCATCGCGGTCCCCTCGGTGCGGATGTCATGCGCACGGACCTGGGCCGGCGTGTCGATACCGTAGGTGGTGACGGAGCGCGACACGAACGGGACGATCTCGCGCACGTTGGGATCGTCCACGCACAGGACGGCGGTGCCGTAGAACGGCAGCCGATGCGTGAACTCGACGAAGGCGCTCTTCAGGCGCGCCACGTCGTGCCCGTAGGTGTCCATGTGGTCCAGGTCGATATTGGTAATGATGGCCGTGACGGGGAGCAGATTGAGGAAAGATGCGTCGGACTCGTCCGCCTCGACGACGATGTAGTCGCCCTGGCCCAGCCGCGCGTTGGCGTCCGCGGCGTTCAGCCGGCCGCCGATCACGAAGGTGGGATCCAGGCCGCCCGCGGCCAGCACGCTGGCCACCAGGCTCGTGGTGGTGGTCTTGCCGTGGGTCCCGGCGACCGCGATGCCGAGCTTCAGGCGCATCAGTTCGGCCAGCATCAGCGCACGGGGCACCACAGGTACGCGGCCGGCACGCGCCGCCAAAAGCTCGGGATTGTCGGAATGGATCGCGCTGGACGTGACGATGGCCCCTGCGCCCGCAATGTGCTCGGCCGCGTGGCCGATCATGATGCGCGCACCCAGCGATGCCAGGCGCTGGGTCACCGGCGTTTCCTGGATATCCGACCCGCTGACGACGTAGCCCTGGTTGAGCAGTACCTCGGCAATGCCGCTCATTCCCGAACCGCCGATGCCGACGAAATGAATATGATGAATCCTGTGCTTCACGCCGATTTCTCCTGGGTATGGATGCACGCTTCGGCAATGAGCCTGGCGGCATCCAGACGGGCATGTTCGTGGGCGCGGCCGGCTACCCGCGCGAGCTCGGCGCGCTGGCGCGCCAGGAGCCACGCAGCCAGCGTGGCTGCATCGAGATCAGCCTGCCGCATCATCCAGCCTGCGCCGTCTTCCGACAGATAGCGCGCGTTGGCCGTCTGGTGGTCGTCGATGGCATGCGGCAGCGGGATGAACAGGGCGGCCACACCGACGGCCGCGACCTCAGCCACCGTCATGGCACCCGCCCGGCAAATCACCAGATCGGCCTCCGACAAGGCCAGAGCCATATCGTCGATGAAAGCAGCCACCTCCGAAGACACGGACAGGCGGTCGTACGTTTGCCGGACCGCTTCGGCGTGGTGCTGACCCGCCTGGTGCAGCACTTGCGGCCTCAATTCCTCCGGCAGCCGCGCCAACGCCTCGGGCACCAGCTCGTTCAGCCGGCCGGCCCCCAGGCTGCCGCCCAGCACCAGCAGGCGCAGGGGCCCGGTACGATCGGCATAACGCTGGGCAGGAGGCGGCACGCCGGCAAGCGCGGCGCGCACCGGATTGCCCACCATTTCCGCACCCGGCAGCGCACCGGGAAAACCTTCCAGCACGCGAGCGGCCAGGCGGGCCAGCCAGCGGTTGGCGGTCCCGGCCACCGCGTTCTGTTCATGCACCACGAGCGGGATGCCGAGCCACCGCGCCATCACGCCGCCCGGGAAGGCTACATAGCCGCCCATCCCCAGCACGACATCGGGGCGCTGGCGCTTGAGCAGTGCGCGTACATGCGCGCAGGCCGCCGCCAGCGTGCAGGGCAGTTTCAGCAGGGTCAGCACGCCCTTGCCGCGAACGCCGCCAAAATGCAGCGGCAGCAGCTCGATGCCATGCGCCGGCACCAGCCGGCCTTCCATCCGCTCGGGGTTCCCCAGCCACAGGATCCGCCAGCCCAGATCCCGCAGGACCTCAGCCACGGCCAGCCCCGGCATGATGTGCCCGCCCGTGCCGCCCGCCATGACAAGGATAGTGCGCCGCGTCATCGCCGCTTCCCCCTCATCATGCAACGGGTTTCATAATCCACGCGCAGCAGCATGGCCACCGCCACGAGATTCATGACGATGCCCGAACCGCCGTAGCTGACCAGCGGCAGCGTGAGGCCCTTGGTGGGCAGCAGGCCCAGGCAGACTCCCACGTTGATGAAGGCCTGCACACTGAACCAGAGCGCTACGCCCTGGGCCACCAGACCATCGAAGACGCGCTCCAGCACCATGGCCTGGCGCGCGATCTCGAACCCGCGCACCACCATGTAGGCAAATACGGCCAGCAGACACAGCACCCCGACGAAACCCAGCTCCTCGCCGATCACCGCCACGATGAAGTCAGTGTGGGCTTCCGGCAGATAGTGCAGTTTCTCCACGCTGGCTCCCAGCCCGACGCCAAACCAGCCGCCGCGCCCCAGCGCGATCAGCGAGTGCGAAAGCTGATAGGCGCTGCCATAGGCGTTGTCCGGATTCCAGGGATCCAGATACACGAAAATTCGCTCGCGGCGCCAGGGCGAGGCCCAGATCAGCAACAGGAAACTGCTCATCACGATGCCCAACAGTGTGGTGAACAGCTTCAGATTGATGCCGCCGATGAACAGGATGCCCACGGCGACCGCGCCAATGACGATAAAGGCGCCCAGATCCGGCTCCATCAGCAGCAGCAGTCCGACCAGCGCCAGGGCCATCGCCATCGGCAGGAAACCGCGCAGGAAACCTTGCAAGTGAGCTTGCTTGCGCACGACGTAGTCGGCCGCGTACAGCAGCACCACCAGCTTCATGAATTCCGACGGCTGGAAGTTCAGCGGCCCCAGCGGAATCCATCGGCGGGCGCCGTTGACTTCGCGGCCGATCCCCGGCACCAGAACCACCATCAGCATCAACAGCGCCACGGCAAACAGCGGCAGCGCCACCTTTTGCCAGACCTTCATGGGCACGCTGGCCGTGAAAAGGGCTGCGACCAGGCCCACCAGAATGAAGACGGCGTGGCGGCCGACGAAATAGAAGCGGCCATAGCTTTCATAGCGGGGCCCGTCGGCCAGGGCGATGGACGCCGAATACACCATCAGCAATCCGAACAGCACCAGAGCCGTCACTGCAATGAGGACGCCCACGTCCACGCTGGGCATGGTGGTGCGCCCGGGACGCACGGTGTTGAGGCTGGACGTGAGGCCGCCAAGCATGCTCATGCGACCTCCCCGCGTTCGATGGCCAACTCGCGTACGGCCGCCACGAAGCAGGCACTCCGATGGGCATAGTTGCGGAACATGTCCATGCTGGCGCAAGCGGGCGACAGCATCACCGCGTCCCCTGGCTGGGCGAGCGCCATGCCCCGTACGACAGCCTGCTCCAGCGTTTGGCAGGACTCCAGCGACACGCCGCAATCGGCCAGCGCTTCACCAATGGCCGGGCCGTCCTGGCCGATCAGCAGCACCGCACGCGCATGATCGCGAACCGCTGGCGCCAGGGGCGAAAAATCCTGCCCCTTCCCCAGACCGCCCGCGATCAGCACCACGGGGCGGCCCTGACCTTGCAGCGCGGCCAGCGTCGCACCGACATTGGTGCCCTTGCTGTCGTCGATGAAATCCACGCCGGCCACCGTGCGGACAAGCTCGGTCCGGTGCGCTTCGCCGCGATACTCGCGCAGCGCATGCAGCATGGGCGCCCAGGGCAGGCCGAGCACGGCCCCCAGCGACAGGGCCGCCAGCGCGTTGAGCGCATTGTGCCGCCCGCGAATCTGCAGCGCATCGGCCGGCATCAGCACCTGGACGCGGCCGGGTTCACGGCGCACGGGATCCGCCGGCTTCCTGCGGGCGCGCGGCGATGGCGCCTCCGATTCCGCCGGCTGAGCCTGCGCCAGCCAGGTCAGGCCCTGCCGCACGAGCAGCCCCAGATCGCCGGCGAACACGGGCGCATCGCTCCCGAAGCCGCGGACCTCGCCGGCGCTTGCATCGTCCACCATGGCCCGCACCCACGCATCGTCCCGGTTGATCACCGACACACGGGCCATCTTCAGCAGGCGCGCCTTGGCAGCCGCGTAGGCCTGCATGCTGCCATGCCAGTCCAGATGATCCTGCGTCAGGTTCAGCACGACAGCGACATCGGGGGCCAGAGACGTGGTGGATTCCAGTTGGAAGCTGGACAATTCCAGGACCCAGATCTCGGGCAGATCGTCCCGTTCCAGGGCATCCCGCAGGCTGCTCAAGGCGGCCGGGCCGATATTGCCGGCGGCCCGCACCGGGCGTCCGCACGCCTCGGCCAGATGCCGGGTCAAGGAAGTCACCGTGGTCTTGCCATTGGTGCCGGTCACCGCCGCCAGAAGCGGCGCATAGCCCTGGGAGCGCAGATCCGACAGCGCACGTGCAAAGAGCTCGACCTCCCCGAGGATCTCGACCCCGAGCCCGCGCGCGGCCGCCAGCAGATCCGACACCGGCGCATGGCCCGGATTCAGCCCGGGGCTGATCACCACGGTATGGACGCCAGCCAAAGCGTCGCCGCCCCACGCATCCGGTCCCAGGCGCAGGTCAGCGGCAATCTGCGCCGCCTGCAAGGCCTCCAGGCCGGCGGGCTGGGCACGGGTGTCGAGCACGCGCAGCGAGGCCCCCTGCGCCGCGCACCAGCGCGCCGCAGCCACGCCCGTCTCTCCCAACCCCAGGATCAGGGTCAGGCCATCGCGGCGCACGGAGGGGAATGAATATCGCTCGTTCATCGCAGCTTCAGGCTCGACAGGCCGATGAGGACCAGCATCATGGTGAGGATCCAGAAGCGGACCACCACCTGCGTCTCCTTCCAGCCGCCCACTTCGAAATGGTGGTGCAGCGGCGCCATGCGAAAGACGCGCCGGCCCTCGCCATAGCGCTTCTTGGTGTATTTGAACCACGAGACCTGAATCATGACCGACAGCGTCTCGACCACGAACACCCCGCCCATGATGAAAAGCACGATCTCCTGGCGCACGATCACGGCGATCGTCCCCAGCGCGCCACCCAGCGCCAGCGCGCCCACGTCGCCCATGAACACCTGTGCCGGATACGTGTTGAACCACAGAAACGCCAGTCCGGCGCCCGCCAGCGCCGCACACAGCACCATCAGCTCCGACGCTCCGGGAATGTACGGGAACAGCAGGTAGCGCGAATAGTCCACGCGCCCCACGACGTAGGCGAAAATCCCCAGCGCGGATCCCACCATGACGGTGGGCATGATGGCCAGCCCGTCCAGGCCGTCGGTCAGATTGACGGCGTTGCTGGCGCCCACGATCACCAGCCAGGTCAGGATCACGAAGCCGAAGACGCCCAGCGGGTAACTCACGGTCTTGAAGAACGGCACGATGAGGTCGGCGCGCGTCGGCAGCGGCATGGTGAAGCCGCTCAAGACCCAGTCCCGGAACAGCGGCCACAGGTCGGCATTGGCCGGGGCGGCCACGGCAAAGCTCAGATACACGGCCGCGACGGCGCCGATCAGCGCCTGCCAGAAGAATTTCTGGCGGGCCGGCATGCCCTCCGGATCGTGGTGCACGACCTTGCGGTAATCGTCGGCCCAGCCGATCCAGCCAAAGCCGAACGTCACCAGCAGCACGACCCACACGAAACGGTTGGTCCAGTCCGCCCACAAGAGGGTGCTGATGCCGATGGCAATCAGGATCAGGGCGCCGCCCATGGTCGGGGTGCCGTTCTTCTGCAGATGGGACTGCGGGCCGTAGCTGCGCACGGCCTGGCCGATCTTCAATTCGGTCAGGCGGCGGATCAGCCAGGGGCCGGCCAGCAACCCGATCGCCAGAGCCGTTGCGCAAGCCAGCAAGGCGCGGAATGTGATGTACTCGACTACCCCGAAGGCGCGGAAATGTTCGTCGGACAGCCAGCGGGCGAGTTCAAGCAGCATGGTTGTCCTCGCTGATGGGTGCGCCCGCCAGCAGCGCCTGCACCACGCGCTCCATGTGCATGCTGCGCGAGCCCTTCACCAGAATGTGGCCCGGACGCGAGGACAAGACGGCCGGAAGCAGCGCATCCAATGTATCGAACGCCTGGCCGCCCGCTCCGAAGGCCCGAGCCGTGGCGCGTGATGCGACGCCCAGCGTCAGCACGGCGTCCACGCCCCGTTGTCGCGCATAGGCGCCGACCTCCTCATGCATGGAAGGCCCCTGGTCGCCGACTTCGCCCATATCGCCCAGCACCAGCACCCGGCGACCGTCCAGGTTCGCCAGCACATCGATCGCGGCCCGCACCGAGTCCGGGTTGGCATTGTAGGTATCGTCGATGAGCTGGAACCCGTCCGCCAGAAGCCGGGGCTGCATGCGGCCGCCCACCGGGACGAAGCGGGCCAGACCGGCGGCGATGGCGGCCGCCGGCGCGCCAGCCACCCAGGCGCAAGCCGCCGCCGCCAGCGCATTGTGCAAATTGTGCCGCCCGGGCGCGTGCAGCGCGACCTGGACGGCTTCGTGCCCGACGTGCAGCCGAAACTCCGTCAGCTCAGTGCCGGCGTGTACCTGCGAGGCACGGACGTCGGCTTGCGCCGAGAAGCCAAAGCAGCGCACCCTACGATCACCCGCAAGCTCGCGCCACACGTTCGAGTATGCGTCGTCGGCCGGAAAAACCGCCACGCCATCGGCCGGCAGGGAGTCGATGACCGATCCGTTCTCACGAGCCACCGCCTCGACACTGGCCATGAACTCCTGATGTTCGCGCTGGGCGTTGTTGATCAAGGCCACCGTGGGCTGAGCAATCGCGGCCAGCACGGCAATCTCGCCCGGGTGATTCATGCCGAGTTCCAGCACGGCCGCCCGATGCGAAGGACCCAGCCGCAGAACGGACAGCGGGACGCCGATCTCGTTGTTGAAATTGCCGCGGGTCGCCAGGCGCCCCTCTTCGCCAAGCCAGGCGGCGAGGATGGCACTGATCATTTCCTTGGTGGTGGTCTTGCCATTGCTGCCGGTGACGGCAATGACCGGGAGTGCATGAACGCTGCGCCAGACCGTGGCAATGCGCTGGAGCGCATGCCGGGTATCGCCCAGCACGATCTGCGACAGCGTGCCGTCGGCCACCGGGTGCGCCACAACAGCCGCGCGCGCGCCGGCCTGTTCCGCCGCGCCCAGGTAATCATGTCCGTCGAACCGTTCGCCCCGCAGCGCCAGGAATAGATCTCCCGGCCTCAGGTTGCGGGTATCCGTGGACAGCCGGGCCCCCGATTGCCAGGTCAGTGCGAGGCGCGCCCACTCGCGGTCGTCAAAGGGACTGCGCACATGGTGGACCTCCTGGTAGGTCTCATGCCCCTTGCCCGCCAGCAGCACCACATCGCGTTCGCCGGCCCGCCAGATGGCACCCAGGATCGCGCAGGCGCGATCGACTTCGACCTGCGGACGCTGCGGCATGCCGGCCACGATGGCCTCGATGATGGCTTCCGGCGGCTCGGTGCGGGGATTGTCGGTAGTGACGACCACTGCGTCGGCCAATCGCGCGGCCGCCGCGCCCATGAGCGGCCGCTTGCCCGTATCGCGGTCGCCTCCGCAACCGAACACGCACACCAGCCGGCCGCCGCGCTCCCGGGCTACCGGCTGCAGAGCCGCCAGCACCCGTTCCAGGGCATCCGGCGTGTGCGCATAGTCCACCACCACCAGAGGCTGGAGGCGGTTGCCGGCCAGTCCCGCCACGGCTTGCAGGCGCCCCGGCACCGGATGCAGCACGGCCAGGGCGCGCGCCATCCGGCTCAGCCCCCACCCCAGTTCGCGTAGCACGCCGGCCACCAGCAGCAGGTTGGAGACGTTGTGTTCGCCCACCAGGTGCGTCACGATCTGAGCACTGCCATCGGGAGTGACGAGCCTGAAGACCAGGCCGTCCGCGCCGTGCTGCAGATCCTCCGCGCGAAACGGCTCCGCCGCTGAAGCCTTCAGGCTGTAGCCCACCCGGTGCCCGGACGGCGCACGGCCCGCAAGCAATTCGGCGCCAGCCGCATCGTCGGCGTTGATGACGGCGCCGCGCATCCCGGAGCGGGCAAAGAGCAGGAACTTGGCCTGCTTGTAGTGTTCCAGGGTACCGTGATAATCGAGATGATCACGCGTCAGATTGGTGAACCCGGCGACCTGGATCCGCACGCCATCGAGGCGCCCTTGTTCCAGTCCAATGGATGACGCTTCTATGGCTGCCGCCACACCGCCTGCCCGGACGATGGCTGCCAGGCTGCGATGGAGGGTCAGCACATCGGGAGTGGTCAGCACACCGCCCAGATTGCGGCCGTCCGGAAGCGTCACCCCGAGGGTACCGACCGTCCCGCACGGCATGTCCTCGGAATTGAGCGCGTCTGCGATCCATCGAACCGTGGAGGTCTTGCCATTGGTGCCGGTGACCGCCATCACCGTCAGCGCATCGGAAGGCCGCCCGTACCAGAGATGGGCAATCTCCCCGAGCGAAGCGGGCAGGTCCGGCACGATCAGCACCGGCACCTGATCGGGCACCGGCTGGTCTCCGCCTGCCGCGACCACGAGAGCAGCCGCGCCTGCGGCGATGGCCGCCGCCATATAGGCGCGGCCATCGGCCGCTATGCCGGGACAGGCAAAAAATACGTCTCCGGGGCGGACCTGGCGCGAATCCAGGCAGAGGTCGGCGTGCCGTTCGACCCGCTCGTCCAGCCAGGTCATGATGTCGAGGATAGTCATCGTGCGTGTCCCCCCTGATCCGCCACGGCCACCAGCGAATCCACAGGGGCATCCGGCCGCACCCCAAGACGGCGCAGGGTGCTCGAAACAATATCGGAAAACACGGGTGCGGCTACGCGGCCGCCATAATACCCCCCCGTACTGGGTTCATCGATGGAAACGGCCACCACAATGCGAGGATTTGAAACAGGCGCGAAGCCGACGAACGAACCCCGATATTTGGTCTTGCTGTACTGGCCGTCGACGATCTTGCGCGCCGTGCCGCTCTTGCCGGCCACCCGATAGCCTTGAACCTGCGCCAGCTTGGCGCCATCGGGACCCGCCGCGGCTTCCAGAAAGGATCGCATGAGACTCGTGACGCGCGGGGAATAGACCTGTGTGCTCGTCGGCTTGCCATCGCGGCGCAGCAGCGACAGAGACACCATGTCACCATCGCGTGCAAACGCCGTATAGGCATGAGCGATCTGGATCAGTGAGACGGACAGACCGTAGCCGTACGCCATGGTGGCGCGCTCGATGGCGCGCCAGCGTTGCCAGGGGCGCAGCCGCCCCGCCGCCATCCCGGGAAAATCGGTCTGCGGCACCCGGCCGAACCCGAGCTGCGAAAACTTGGTCCACATATCGCGGGACGAGAGCAGCTCCGAAATCATGGTCATGCCCACGTTGCTCGAATGCTGAATGATCCCGCCGACGTCCAGCGTCCCGAAGTGGCCCACATCGGAAATGAGGGCCCCCTGATAGCGATAGCGGCCGTTTCCGGTGTCGAAGAGCGTCTTCGTGGTGATCTTGCCTTCGTCGAGCGCCAGCGACGCAGTGAACGGCTTCATGATGGAGCCGGGTTCGAACGTGTCGGTCATCACCCGGTTGCGCAGTGCCGGGCCGGTCCGCTGGGCCATGTCATTGGGGTCATAGGATGGCAGGTTCACCATGGCGAGCACTTCGCCCGTACGCGTGTCCACCACGATCGCGGCGCCGCCCTTGGCCTGATGTTCGTCGATGGCGGCCTTCAGCGCGGTATACGTATCGAACTGGATGCCGGCATCGATGGAAAGCTGCAGATTCTGGCCATCGACCGCCGGCACCGCCGCCTGTACGTCCTCCACCACCCGCCCCAGCCGGTCCTTGATCACGCGCCGGGACCCCGGCTGCCCCGACAGGCGATCGTTGAAGGCCAGTTCAATGCCCTCGATTCCGCGATCCTCGATATTGGTGAAGCCGATGACGTGCGCCATGACTTCGCCTTCCGGATAGATGCGGCGCGATTCCGTGAGCTGCTGCACCCCCGGAATCTTCAGCTGACGAATCTGCTCGGCCACATTGAGCGGGACCTGGCGCTGCAGGTAGACGAAATTCTTGTCCTCGTCCTGGGTGCGCTGCTCG
Organism: Castellaniella sp. UC4447_H14; assembly: GCF_052978285.1. Classification (NCBI taxonomy): domain Bacteria; kingdom Pseudomonadati; phylum Pseudomonadota; class Betaproteobacteria; order Burkholderiales; family Alcaligenaceae; genus Castellaniella; species Castellaniella sp. UC4447_H14. Next base: position 1,799,982 of record NZ_CM129666.1, read on the forward strand.
ATGTCGCGCGCATCCACCCCCAAAAGCTTCGCCAGCGTGGCAATCTGGGCAGGTGTTGCCTTGTGGAAATCCTCGGGGATCACCCAGATGGCTTTGGCCGGCACACTGGAGGCCAGCACGACCGAGCCGCTGCGGTCGAAGATCTTGCCGCGCGTGGCCGGCAGAACCAGCGTGCGCTCGTAGCGGCGTTCGCCCTGGCGTTGCAGGAATTCGTTGGAAAAGATCTGGACGCTGAGCGCCTTCGCCACCACCGCGACAAACGCCAGCGCCAGCACAATGAGAACCAGCCGGGCCCGCCAGAAGGATGGCTTGGAAGACAGCACCGGACTTTCATGGAAGCCGAACCGCTTCATGGCCGGCCTCCCGACGCGTCCGGGTGCGCGGGCGCAGCGGACTCTTGGAGATAAATGGTGCGTCCCTGCGTCACCGGAACCAGATGCAGCTCCGTGCGCGCCAGCGCATCGATGCGCGCATTCCGGGCCAGTTCCGCCCGATCCAGCTGCAGCCGCCGCCAATCGACGTCCAATTCATGAGACTGGGACTTCAGGCGCTCTGACGCCACGAAGAGCTCGCGCGTCTGAAATCTCACCGTCACCAGCGAAATCGCCGACGTCATGAGCGCCAGGGTCAGCAGCATGGCGAGGCGCGTCATCGCTGCCTCCTGCGCGCCGCGGGCCGACCTGATTGGCCGGGCCTGTGCACGAACGTGCAGGCGTGGGCCAGGGTGAGCGGCACCGCCGTACGCTGCGCCACGCGCAGCACAGCGGAACGCGAACGGACGTTATCGTCGACTTCGGCGTCGTCCGCCTGCAGCTTGCCCAGCAGCGTCACATACGGCTTGGGCATGTCCTTTTCGGCAATCGGCAGGCGGGCCTGCGCCTGCCCCGGTCGCGCAGCGGCTGCGAGGCACTGCTTGACCATGCGGTCTTCCAGCGAATGGAAGCTGATGACCGCCAGGCGTCCACCCTGGCGCAGCCGGGTCAGCGCTGCCGGGAGGGCGCACGCGAGCTCCTCGAGCTCTTCATTGATGTAAATCCGTATAGCTTGAAAGGTGCGGGTGGCCGGGTGTTGACCCTTTTCGCGCGTACGGACGACACCGGCGACGAGCTGGGCAAGTTCGCCCGTGGTGCGCAACGGGCGGGATTCGCGGCCCGCAACAATCGCCTTTGCAATCTGGAAAGCAAACCGTTCTTCGCCATAATGTGCGATGACCTCCTTGATCTGATCCACGTCGGCGCCGGCCAGCCATTCGGCTGCCGTCGGCCCGCGGCTGGTGTCCATGCGCATGTCCAGAGGACCATCACGCATGAAAGAAAACCCCCGCTGGGCATCGTCGATCTGCGGGGAAGATACGCCCAGATCCAGCAAGATCCCATCCACCTTAGGGATGGTCAGGCGATCCAGTTGTTCCGCCAGTGTGGCGAATCCTTGATGAACGACGCGGACGCGAGGATCCTCGGCCTGCAAGGCATGCGCCACCGAAATGGCTTCCGGATCCTTGTCGAACACCACCAACGTGGCCTCGGGGGCGAGACGCTGCAGCAGCAGCCGGCTGTGGCCACCTCGGCCAAACGTCCCATCCACGAACACCCCCGTCAACCGGGGAGACGTCCCATCACCCGCCGACCGACGGCCGAATACCGGACTCAACAATGCGTCGATAGCCGGTTCCAGCAGGACGGTTCGGTGGGAATACGCCATGGGCGGGCTCAAAAAGAAATCTGTTCAAGAATCGACGCATCAAGCTTGTTCACGTCCTCGATGCTGCGCGCCTCCCACGTGGGCCGGTCCCACAGCTCGAAATTCGACCCCAGGCCCAGCAGCATCACCTCGCGTTCCAGGCCGGCTGCGACACGCAGCTCCGGGGACACCAGAATGCGGCCGGCGCCGTCCATCTCCACATCCTGAGCGCTTCCCAGCAACAGCCGCTGCAGCGAGCGCGCGCTGGCGGACAGGGCGGCAATCTGCTCCCGCTTGGCTTCCCAGATGGAACGCGGATACAGCAGCAGGCACCCGTCGGGATGCCGCGTAAGGGTGAGGCGCCCCTCTTCAGTGGCCAGCAGCACGTCGCGATGCCGGGACGGAATCGACATCCGGCCCTTGGCATCCAACGTCAGCGCGCTGCTTCCCTGAAACATGGGGTTCCTCCCACTTCTTCACACAAAAAACTACTTCCGCCCACTCTAAGGGATGTCTGCACACCGGTCAAGCGTCTTCTTGAGATTTAATCAATGACAACAAGCACTTACATCCAACCTGGATGCTTTTATGAAAAACAAACGTCTGATAAATCAATGCATTGCGGGACGAACTCAAAGTCCTTTATCACGACTTGGGCATCCAGCGGGAGGGGCCGGTGCCGCACCGGAAACCTGCTCCAACTCCCGATTGACAGGCCTACGGCGAACCGATGTAATGGCTTCGCAGCTCATCCGCTGCCCCGTGCATCCGTATCGGATGCAAGACTCGAAAGCATCCGGGCCTTTTTTGCGTTTGCCTGCCTCATCGCCAGTCAACAGAAAGGAGTCACTCTCATGTCGGATCGTCGTTCCCACACCCCATCCTCCCGCCGCCAGTTCCTGCTCTCGGTGGGCGCGACCGGAGGTTCCCTTGCACTCGCCAGTGCGCTTCCTCTGCGGCAGGCCTTCGCAGCCGACACCCCGCCGGCCATCAATCTGGGCCAGGAGGCCACGATGACCGGCTCGGCCGCTGAATTCGGTCCGTACTACCGCGATGCTGTGCAGCTCGCCGTGAACCACATCAACACGGCGGCCAAGGAAGTCTTCGGCGGTCCGATCATCGCCAACCACATCACGGTGGACAGCGCCACGCTTCCCACGGTCGGCGTGCAGGCCGCGCGCCAGATGATCGACACGCAGCACACACCGGTGGTGGTCTGCGGCTGGTCCAGTGGTGTGACGGTCGCCGTGGCGACCTCAGTGACGATTCCTTCGGGGGTACTGCAGATCGCCAACGGCGCGACCTCGCCGCTGATCAGCGTCCTGCCGGCCGACGCCAAGGCCGACCTGCTGTTCCGGACCTGCGCGTCCGATGCGCTGCAAGGCGTTGTCGCCGCGCAATTGGTCGCCGGCAAGATCGACCCGAAGTACAAATACGAGAAAGTCTCCACCATCTACATCAATAACCCGTACGGTCAGGGCCTGTCGAACTCTTTCGCGGCCGCATTCCAGAAACTGGGTGGCAAGGTGCTTGCCCAGGTTCCGCACCCCGAGGAAGTCCAGCCCACCTACAAGTCCATGCTGTCGCAGGCCCTGAAAGACAAGCCCGACCTGCTCATCATCGTCAGCTACCCGGCCCATACCATCGCCATCTGCAAGGAATCCCGCGACACCTTCAGTTTCACCAACTGGCAATTCGTGGACGGCAACTCGAGCGTCGACCTCATCAAGCAGGTGGGCCAGAAAGACATGGACGGCCACTACGGAACGGCGCCGGGCGAAGACACGACCACGCAGTCCTACAAGGACTTCGCCAAGAACTTCACGGCCAGGTTCAAATACGACCACTTCCCGCCATTCACGACCTGCTCGTACGACGCGGGACTGGTCGCGGGCCTCGCCATGGCGGCCGTGGTGGCCAGCGGCCAGAAGGACGCCTCGAAAATCACGGGCACCATGCTGCGCGATGAACTGCGCAAGGTCTCCAACCCGCCCGGCGACATGATCGACGGCGGAGACCCGGGCCGTGTCACCGACATGCTGAAGGCCCTGAAAGCCGGCAAGAAGATCAACTACAACGGGGTGGCCGGTCCGTGCGACTTCGACAAGAACGGCGACGTCGTCACGCCCATCAGCATCTGGAAGTACGAGGGCGACCAGATCAAGACCGTGAACATGATCCCCGCAAAGGACATCCCGACCTCCTGATCCGCACGGGTGGCCCGGCCGGCGGGGCGTGTCTCACCCGTTGGCCCCCACCGGACAATTGGAAATGGCCGTTTCATCAAGCGGCCATCTCCACTGAGCGGCAAGCGTGCACAACGGCGCCCATCAAGGCCGCGCCGCCGCGGTGATCAGTCTTCGGGCACGCCCTTCAGGAAGCGAGATACGCGCTTCTTCTCGGGCAGGATGCCTTGGGGGCGGTACAGCACGATGCCCGCGAGCAGCAAGCCCACAAATGCCCAGCGCAGGAACGACATGCGCGAGGCGAGGTCAGGCGCAATGCCCTGGAGTTCGGTAGCCAGCATGTCCGTGACGAATCCCGTGCCGCTCCATACCGCCCAGATCACGAACGCGCCCAGAATGGCCCCCTTGTTATTGCCGCTGCCCCCCAGCATGAGCATGACCCACACCAGGAATGTGGCAAACAGCGGCTTGAAGTGGCTGTAGTCGATCGTGACCATATACGGTGCATAGAGGGCCCCGGCGACACCGATGATGACCGCTCCCAGCACGAACGATTGCACCCGCAAGGATTTGACGGGCTTGCCGCTCATCGCGGCGGACGCTTCCTCGTCGCGCACCGCGCGCAGGGCCCGCCCCCAGGGCGAACGCACCAGCGCTTCAAGGACCACATAGACGACCGCCAAGGTCACGGTCACGACGACCAGATACACGTACCCGTAATCCCGCGGCTGCAGCGTCGAAAACAGATGATTGACGCCGGCGGGCAGCCAGGAACACCCCGACGAATCGGAGAGACAGGACAACGGTTGCGGAATGCCCGACAGAGGCTGCGGCCCGTTGGCCAGCCAGCGCTCGTTCTGGAAGATCAACCGGATGATTTCCGCGATCCCCAGCGTGGCAATGGCGAGGAAGTCCGTGCGCAAATGCAGGATGGGCTGGGCAATCAGATAGCCGACCACCCCCGACATGATGCCCGCCGCCGCCATCCCGATCAGGAAGGGGGTGTTCAGGCCAAACCACTGCTGGGCGTACGCCGCCATCAACCCCGAGGGCGGCGCCGTCACGAAAAGGGCCATGGTGAAGGCGCCCACCGCGAAAAAGCCGGCAATGCCGAAATCCAGATGACCGTTGTATCCCCACTGCGCGTTCAGCCCCAATGAAAGCACCGCATAGATCGTGGCCATGATGCAGAAGGACACCAGGTAGTCCATGATCCCCGGTACCCACGCCGAAATCCCGAAGGCCAGGACCAGCCCGAGCACGACGGCGGCTGGCAGCCGCGCGCGCCAGCGCCAGCTCGAAAACACCAGCACTCCCAGCAATATGGCGGGAATCAGGAGGAAACAAGCCTTGAGCACATGTGCCGAATCCATGGTGATCAAGCTCCTAACGTTGAACGAAAAGGCCCTGCGGCCGCATCAGCAGCACCAGGACCATCAGCACGAAGGCAACGGCCGGCCCATAGGCCGGGTTCATGAAGGCCGAGGTCAACTGCATGGCCACACCGATGATGACAGACCCGACCAGCGCGCCCCAGGCGCTGCCGATCCCGCCCATGATGACGGCCGCAAACAGCGGCAGCAGCAGCACGAACCCCATGTCGGGACGCAACTGCGAGGCCAGGCCGTACATCGCCCCGCCGACTGCCGCCATGGCGGCGCCGATGATCCAGGTCCAGGCGATGACCTGTTCGGTATTGATGCCGCGCACCTGGGCAAGATCGGGATTGTCGGCGGACGCGCGCATGGCCTTGCCGATCCGGGTACGCGTCAGCATCCAGTACATGGTCGCCACGAGGATCACGGCCAGCGCAAAGACGAAGAACTGGTCGGCCTGGATCCGCAGCCCGAACGGCAGCTGCAAGGCGGGATTGGATCGTCCCGAATAATAAAAGTGGAAATCCGATCCCCAGATCAGGTAGACCGCACCGCGCAGCAGGAACTCCATCCCGAGCGACGCCATGGCCAGCAGCACCAGCGGCGACATGTGCTTGCGCAACGGTCGATACAGAAAATGATCCAGGATGATCGCCACGATAGCCGTGACGACGGCGGAAACCAGCAGACCGGCGATCAATTCCCAGCCGAACGAAAATCGCCAGATCGGATTGCTCTGCGGCAGCGCCAGCACGACGCCATACGTCACGTAGGCACCCAGCGTCAGGAACTCGCCGTGAGCAAAGTTGGGGAACTTCAGCACGCCATAGCACAGTGTCAGGCCAATGCCGCCCAGCGCAATGATGCCGCCCAGCATCACGCCCCATACCGTCAGCGACAGCATCTGCTCGGCGCTGGTTCCGGAAAGCCAGCCTGCGACCCACATCGCGATCAGCACCAGCAGCAGCACGGCCCCCACGAACCGGGAACTGCGCATGCCTTCCTCGTCTCGCGCCTCGACCGCGGCGGCCTGGTCCGGCACGGCGTCAGTCACGGCTTGCCTGCTATCGACCATCACTTCAACCTCCCAGGTAGAGGCGCCCGACATTGGGGTCCTCGAGCAGTTCCTTGCCGGTGCCCTCGTGGCGGTTCTCGCCGCTGGCCAGCACGTAACCCCTATCCGCCATGTTCAGCGACTGACGAGCGTTCTGCTCCACCATCAGCACCGAGATGCCGGTTTCGCTGATTCGCGCAATCCGCCCGAAGATTTCGTCCACGAGCTTGGGAGACAGCGCCGCTGTCGGCTCATCCAGCAGCAGGAGCTTGGGATTGAGCATCAACGCGCTTCCCATGGCCACCATCTGCCGTTCCCCGCCGGACATCTTGCCCGCGAGCTGGCGCCGCCGCTGACGCAGCTTGGGGAACATGGCGTATACACGGTCCTTGCTCTCGGTCAGATCGGCCTTGCCCAACGGGAACGCCCCCATTTCGAGGTTCTCTTCGACCGTCAGCGTGGTGAACACATTGGCGACCTGCGGCACATAGCACATGCCCTGGCGCACGATGCGGTGCGGCGCGAAATGAGTGATGTCCTGGCCATCGAACGTAATGGAGCCCTCTCGCGGGTGCAGCAGCCCGAAAATAGTCTTCATGAGCGTGGACTTACCGGCGCCATTCGGGCCGATGATGGACACGACTTCATGGGGTTCCACACGGATCGACAGGCCACGCAGGATCTCCGTGTCGCCATAGCCGGCGGTCACGGCATCAACCTTCAGCAGTGGCATACTGCCCCCCCAGATAGGCTTCGAGGACTGCCTTGTCGTTGCGTACGATCTCCGGTTCGCCCTCGGCGAGCTTGCGGCCCTCGCTCATGACAATGACCGGATCGCACAGGCTCATGACCATGTTCATGTCATGTTCGATCAGCAGGAAGGTGATGCCGCGTTCGCGCGCCAGATAGCGGATGTTGCTCACGATGCTTTGCAGCAGCGTGCGGTTCACGCCGGCGGCCGGCTCATCGAGCAGGATGATCTTGGGATCGGCCATCAGCGTGCGGCCCAGTTCGAGCAGCTTCTTCTGGCCTCCTGAAAGGTTGCCCGCGTATTCGTTCTGCACGTGGGTCAGTTGAAGATATTCCAGGACTTCGCGGGCCTTTGCCAGATTGCCCGTTTCCTCGTCGCGAAGCCGACGGCCGCCCCACAATGCGCGCCACCAGTGCTCTCCACTCTGGTTTGGGGGCACCAGCAGCAGGTTTTCGAGCACGCTCATGGTGCCATGCTCGCGGGGGATCTGGAAGGTGCGGCACAACCCCCGGGCGAAAATCTGGTCCGGGCGCAAGCTGCCGATATCCTGGCCATCCAGCACGATGCGGCCGGAATCGTGGGCGATGAAACCGGTGATCAGATTGAAGACCGTGGTCTTGCCGGCGCCATTGGGGCCGATGAGGCCGGTGATGGTGCCCTGCGCCACCCGGAAGGAGCAGTGGTCGACAGCCCGCAGGCCCCCGAAGCTCTTGGTCAGATCCTGGACTTCGAGCAGCCAGGATGCGGGTTGCTCCCCGCCCTGCTGGGGCGAGTCCGTCGTGTGTGCCACCGATGTCTCCTGTAGGAGGGCTGTCCGGTCGTTGCACCCATTTCACCAGAGGAAATGAGCCCGTCGGTTTCAAAAGATTGCCGCCCAGAGTAGCACAGCCTCATGGCTGCACCCTATGCGAACAATTCCCTATCTCAGGCCGGTGGTGCGAAGCGGGCTGCCATGGGGACCGGAACCCCGCCCGCTGAAATCGAAAGTGCGGAACAGATCTATAGGCCGGATTCTGTACACCAGGTTTCCCCGGCGGACGATCATTCCTCTGGTCGCGCCATTGCTGGCGCGCTCTAGCCACCTACCCGCATACCAGGACGGGCCGCCCTGTCGGCACGAAGCCGGCGCATGCCTATTTGGTGTTGCTCCCGATAGAGGTTGCCGCGTTTCACCCTGCCGCGGCCAGGCAGCCATGCTGCCCGGACGGTACGGAAGTCGCCGTACCCGTGTGCGCTGACGCGCACCCCCGCAACAGACTCGTCTCTGTGGCCCTGTTCCTCGGCTCGCCCAAAAGGGGTCGCCGGACGGCCGTTGGCCGCTATCGCGCCCGATGGAGTCCGGACCTTCCTCGTTACCGTGAAACGGCACCGCGATCGCCCGATCTGCCCCGCAACGGCATTGTACGGGATTCCGGCCAAGCCACCGGCGCAAAACTGCGACAATGGGGTTTGCGCATTGATTGCACGCCCATGCCCGATACCTTGTTGACACTGGCCCAGGCCCAGCTCGCCTACGGCCATCACCCTTTGCTGGACCACGCGGATCTGACCCTGCTTGCGGGAGAGCGCATCGGTCTCATCGGCCGCAACGGTGCCGGCAAATCATCGCTGCTGCGCGTCCTGGACGGGCGCGTACAACTGGATGACGGCGACCTCCAGCGGCGCAGCGGCCTGCGCACGGCCACCGTCGAACAGGAACCGGAACTTCCGGAGGGCATCACGCTGCTGGATTATCTGTGCGGCGACCTGCTGGTCTCCGAAGACTGGCAGCGCCCGGCCCGGGCGGGGGCGCTCATCGACGCACTGGGCCTCTCACCCGATCTGCGGCTCGAGCGGCTGTCCGGAGGCACGCGCAAGCGCGTCGCCCTCGCCCATGCGTTTGTGGACGAGCCTGATCTGCTGCTGCTGGACGAGCCCACCAACCATCTGGACTTCGAAGGGATCGCGTGGCTGGAAGAAGCGCTGCGCAAAACGCGGGCCACAGTCATCGTGATCACCCACGACCGGCGCTTCCTGGATGCCGTGGCCACCCGCATCATCGAGCTGGACCGCGGCCAGCTCCTGAGCTTCCCGGGCAACTTCTCCGCCTGGCAAGCCCGCAAGGCGCAGTGGCTGGCGGCTGAACAACAGGCGAACGCCCGGTTCGACAAGCTGCTGTCGCAAGAAGAAGTGTGGATCCGCAAGGGCATCGAAGCCCGGCGGACCCGCAACGAGGGGCGCGTGCGGCGGCTGGAAGCGCTCCGGCGCGAACGTGCGGCACGGCGGGACCAGCAGGGGCAGGTGCGCTTCGGATTGTCCGACGGGCAGCGATCGGGCAAACGCGTGGTCGAACTGTCGCACATCACGCACGGCTTCGGCGATCGTACCCTCATCCGGGACTTCAGCACGCTGGTCCAGCGCGGCGACCGGATCGGCCTTATCGGCCCCAACGGAGCCGGCAAGACCACGCTGCTGCGCATCCTGCTCGGAGAGCTCAAACCGCTGCGGGGCCAGGCACGCCTGGGCACCAATCTGTCGGTCGGCTATTTCGACCAGATGCGCGACCACCTGGACGAGTCGGCCACTCTCGCCGACACCATCAGCCCGGGCAGCGAATGGGTCGAGATCGGCGGCGAGCGCAAGCACGTCATGAGCTACCTCGAGGACTTCCTGTTCCCGGCGGCCCGGGCCCGCTCTCCGGTGTCCACGCTGTCGGGCGGGGAGCGCGCGCGCCTGGCGCTGGCCCGCATGTTCGCGCAGCCTCACAACGTGCTGGTTCTGGACGAGCCCACCAACGACCTCGACATCGACACGCTGGAACTGCTGGAGAACCTGCTGCAGGACTACCAGGGAACGGTGCTGCTGGTCAGCCACGATCGGGCCTTCCTGGACAATGTCATCACCCAGACCATCGCGGCCGAGGGTGACGGCCTGTGGCGGGAATATGTGGGGGGATTTGAGGACTGGGAGCAGCAGCGGCCGCGCGCAGCGGCGGGCGTGCCAGACGGAGGCGCGGCTCCCGGGACGGGTCCGGCCGCAGCGGCTGCCGAGCCAGGCACGGCGGCGTCACCCGCATCCCCCGCCAAGCCCCGCAAGGGCCGCCTGGCACCTTGGGAGCGCGAAGAGCTGGAGGCATTGCCAGCCCAAATCGCGGCGCTGGAGGCAGAGCAGACCGGTCTGGCGCAGTCCCTGTCCGATCCTGATCTCTACCGGGAAGGCGCCGCCAAGGCGGAGCAGATCCAGCAGTCGCTGCAATCGCTGCAGACTCGGCTCGATGCCCTCTTCGAGCGCTGGACCGCGCTCGAAGACAAGCAGGGCCGGTAACCGGGCGATGGGCGCGCCGGCGGCCCGCTGGCGGCGATCAAGATTCATCGCCGCAACCGCCAGCCCAGCGTCTCGCCCGCTGCCAGCGGGACCACCTCGGTGCCCGCCATCGCCAACGAATGCGGAATGGCGGTCTCGCAGCGTTCGAGCGTGATCGTTCCAGAATTGGGCGCCAGACCGTAAAAGCGTGGCCCATTGAGGCTCGCGAACGCCTCCAGGCGATCGAGGCGGCCCTGCATGTCGAAAGCAGTCGCGTAGAGTGCCATCGCATGAAAGGCCGTATAGCAGCCGGCGCAGCCGCAGTCCTGCTCCTTGGCATCCCGCGGGTGCGGCGCACTGTCCGTTCCCAGGAAGAAACGTGGGTCGCCGCTGGTCGCGGCTTCCAGCAGCGCCTGCCGGTGCCTCTCGCGCTTCAGGATGGGCAGACAGTAATAGTGCGGCCGCAGGCCACCCCGGAAAAGTGCATTGCGGTTATAGAGCAGATGATGCGCCGTCAGCGTCGCGGCCACCGGCCCGGAGGCCTCGCGGACATAAGCGACCCCGTCGGCGGTGGTCAGATGCTCGAAGACCACCTTCAGCGCGGGAAAATCTCGGCGCAGCGGCCGCATCACGCGTTCGATGAAGACGGCCTCGCGATCGAAAACATCCACCTGCGGATCGGTCACCTCGCCATGCATGAGCAGCGGCATCCCGACCTCCTGCATGGCTTCCAGGGTGGGGCGACAGTTGCCCAGCAGATCGGTCACACCGGAATCGGAATTGGTGGTGGCGCCCGCCGGGTAGAGCTTCACACCATGAATGAAACCGCTGTCGTGCGCCCGGCGGATCTCGTCCGGCGGTGTCCTGTCCGTCAGATACAGCGTCATGAGCGGATCAAAGGCTCCCGCCGGGACCCCCGCCTGTTCCAGGGCGTCCAGAATTCGGGTTCGATAAGCCTCCGCGGCCGAAGTCGTGGTGACCGGCGGCTTGAGGTTCGGCATGATGATGGCGCGGCCGAACTGGCGCGCGGAATCCGCGACCACCGACAACAAGGTGTCGCCGTCCCGCAAGTGCAGGTGCCAGTCGTCGGGCCGGATCAGCGTGATTTCAAGCGGTCCGTCGGCGTGTGCTGAAGGCTTCGCCGGTCTCGCGGACCGGGACGTGGACGGCATGAGGGAGGAAGGCGCAGTCATTCGATTGCTCGCAAGAGAAGAGTTCGGAGAGAAGCGGTCCGGACGAAAGTCAGCGGAGCGCTTTGTCTTTAGGGGAAAGGCGCGGTATGCTGCGGGGGCAATTCATTTAACAGGAGCCTGATTACATGGCAACCACGGAAAAGTCTGGTCGCAAGCCCAATGCGGCATTCATGAAGCCCTTGACCCCCAGCGACACGCTGGCTGCAGTGATCGGCAAGGAGCCCGTACCCCGTACGGAAGTCACCAAGCGCATCTGGGACTACATCAAGAAGCACAATCTTCAGGATCCCGCGAACCGCCGCAACATCAACGCCGACGCGAAGCTGCGGCCGCTGTTCGGCAAGGACCAGGTTTCCATGTTCGAGCTGACCAAGCTGGTCAGTCAGCATCTGAAATAAGTGCCTGGCATCCCGTTTGGCCGGCTTTGATCAAACGGGACGCTGGCCGCAGCGCGGCCGAAGCCCGCTCGCTCTTCGCCGACGTTGACCGGTCCATCAGAATCCGGGCATCGGCGTTTCCCCGGCGCAATGCGCCAGCCAGCCCTTGATCAGCCGATAGATGATCCAGATCATCGCCACCACGCCGGTCAAAAAGCCCACGAACACCATTGCGGCGATTGCGCTGAGCACCATCCACAGCAGTCCCCACCAGAACGTACGGATGACCCAGTCGATGTGGCCGGCATAGACCGTCCCCACCATGTCCGCACGCTTCAGATACGCCAGCACCACCGCCGCAATGACGGCCGGGCCGAACAGTCCGAACGACAGGATGCCCAGCGCGAACAGCCCGTAGATCAGATGGATGAGGGGGCGCTGAGCCAGGCCCTTGTCGGCCTCGGGAGTGTCGTCATCCTGGATCATGGGATCTCCATAGCGGTACGCAAAAAAAGACAAAGCCCCTGCAGTATACGCTGCAGGGGCTTTGGGCGATAAGAGCCTGACGATGACCTACTTTCACAGATGTTCATCCACTATCATCGGCGCAAAGGCGTTTCACGGTCCTGTTCGGGAAGGGAAGGAGTGGGTCCACCTTGCTATGGTCGTCAAGCATAACGGGTTGCGGGCGGGCCCTCTGACGGGGGCCGGCTCGCGCAATTGGAAGAAGCGCAACACAGGTTTGCAAAATCAGCGGCCGCTGTCCCTGGGGCAGCGACACGCACACACACGCGCATCCGTATGAACCCGGGTGTCCGGTGCGCGCGACCTCCACGGGGGAGCGCGCGCGGGGATCAACCGCAAGGTTATAGGATCAAGCCGCACGGGCCATTAGTACTGGTTAGCTGCGCGCGTTGCCGCGCTTCCACACCCAGCCTATCAACGTCCTGGTCTCGGACGACCCTTCAGGGGGGTCAAGCCCCCGGGATACCTAATCTTCAGACGAGTTTCACGCTTAGATGCCTTCAGCGTTTATCTCTTCCGCACATAGCTACTCGGCAATGCCATTGGCATGACAACCGATACACCAGCGGTGCGTCCACTCCGGTCCTCTCGTACTAGGAGCAGGCTCCGTCAAGTATCCAACGCCCACGGCAGATAGGGACCAAACTGTCTCACGACGTTTTAAACCCAGCTCACGTACCTCTTTAAATGGCGAACAGCCATACCCTTGGGACCGGCTACAGCCCCAGGATGAGATGAGCCGACATCGAGGTGCCAAACTCCCCCGTCGATATGAACTCTTGGGAGGAATCAGCCTGTTATCCCCAGAGTACCTTTTATCCGTTGAGCGATGGCCCTTCCATTCAGAACCACCGGATCACTATGACCTGCTTTCGCACCTGTTCGACTTGTCAGTCTCACAGTCAAGCACGCTTATGCCATTGCACTATCAGCACGATTTCCGACCGTACCTAGCGTACCTTCGTACTCCTCCGTTACACTTTAGGAGGAGACCGCCCCAGTCAAACTGCCCACCATGCACTGTCCCCAACCCGGATAACGGGCCAAGGTTAGAACCGCAAACAGACCAGGGTGGTATTTCAAGGGTGGCTCCACCGCATCTGGCGACACGGTATCAACGCCTCCCACCTATCCTACACAGGCCGGTTCACAATTCAATGCAAAGCTACAGTAAAGGTTCATGGGGTCTTTCCGTCTAGCCGCGGGTAGATTGCATCATCACAAACATTTCAACTTCGCTGAGTCTCAGGAGGAGACAGTGTGGCCATCGTTACGCCATTCGTGCAGGTCGGAACTTACCCGACAAGGAATTTCGCTACCTTAGGACCGTTATAGTTACGGCCGCCGTTTACCGGGGCTTCGATCAAGAGCTTGCACCCCATCACTTAACCTTCCGGCACCGGGCAGGCGTCACACCCTATACGTCGACTTTCGTCTTGGCAGAGTGCTGTGTTTTTAATAAACAGTCGCAGCCACCGATTCACTGCGGCCCCTTCGTGCTCAAGGCGCGAGCCTCTCACACTACCAGGGCATACCTTCTCCCGAAGTTACGGTATCAATTTGCCGAGTTCCTTCTCCTGAGTTCTCTCAAGCGCCTTGGAATATTCATCCCGTCCACCTGTGTCGGTTTGCGGTACGGTCTCGTGAGACTGAAGCTTAGAGGCTTTTCCTGGGACAACTGCCAATGAGTCCAGAGGCCTAAACCTCTGTCCAGCCACACCCTTGAATCCCGCGCCCGGATTTACCTAAGCGCCTTCTATGGTGCAGCAACGGGGACATCCAACACCCCGATCACCTTTCATCATCCGTCCCCCCATCGCATCTCACGACGGTGCTGGAATATTAACCAGCTTCCCATCAGCTACGCATCTCTGCCTCGCCTTAGGGGCCGACTCACCCTGCGCCGATGAACGTTGCGCAGGAAACCTTGGACTTACGGCGAGGGGGCTTTTCACCCCCTTTATCGCTACTCATGTCAGCATTCGCACTTCTGATACCTCCAGCAACCCTTACGAGTCACCTTCACAGGCTTACAGAACGCTCTCCTACCACGCACGCTTGCGCATGCATCCGCAGCTTCGGTAACTGGCTTGAGCCCCGTTACATCTTCCGCGCAGGACGACTCGATCAGTGAGCTATTACGCTTTCTTTAAAGGATGGCTGCTTCTAAGCCAACCTCCTGACTGTCTGTGCCTTCCCACTTCGTTTCCCACTTAGCCCGTTTTAGGGACCTTAGCTGGCGGTCTGGGTTGTTTCCCTCTTGAGTCCGGACGTTAGCACCCGGTGCTCTGTCTCCCACGCTGTACTTGCCGGTATTCGGAGTTTGCCATAGGTTGGTAAGTCATCATGACCCCCTAGCTATAACAGTGCTCTACCCCCAGCAGTAATCACGTGAGGCACTACCTAAATAGTTTTCGGAGAGAACCAGCTATCTCCAGGTTTGTTTAGCCTTTCACCCCTATCCACAGCTCATCCCCTAACTTTTCAACGTTAGTGGGTTCGGTCCTCCAGCACGTGTTACCGTGCCTTCAACCTGGCCATGAATAGATCACCTGGTTTCGGGTCTACACCCAGCGACTGAGACGCCCTGTTCGGACTCGCTTTCGCTACGCCTTCCCTATTCGGTTAAGCTTGCCACTGAATGTAAGTCGCTGACCCATTATACAAAAGGTACGCCGTCACCCCACAAGGAGGCTCCGACTGTTTGTATGCATACGGTTTCAGGATCTATTTCACTCCCCTTCCGGGGTTCTTTTCGCCTTTCCCTCACGGTACTGGTTCACTATCGGTCGATCACGAGTATTTAGCCTTGGAGGATGGTCCCCCCATGTTCAGACAGGATTTCACGTGTCCCGCCCTACTTGTCTGACGCCTAGTTCCACCGACTCGATTTCGTCTACAGGGCTATCACCATGCTACGGCCGGCCTTTCCAGGCCGTTCGACTATCGAATCTGCTAAATCGTCAAGGCTGCTCCGGTTTCGCTCGCCGCTACTGCCGGAATCTCGGTTGATTTCTGTTCCTCGAGCTACTGAGATGTTTCAGTTCGCTCGGTTCGCCCCGTTGACCTATGTATTCAGTCAACGGTACAGCATCGCTGCTGTGGGTTTCCCCATTCGGACATCTGCGGATCAAAGCTTGTTTGCCAGCTCCCCGCAGCTTTTCGCAGGCTACAACGTCCTTCATCGCCTGTGATCGCCAAGGCATCCACCATATGCACTTATTCGCTTGATCCTATAACTTTGCAGTTGCTAGGATTTTGAGTGTCGCGTGTTTGTGCCGTCTAATTCCATCAAGGTCAAGTCGCGTCCATCCAAGGAGGGGCACGACTCAATTTGTCTTGAGAACTTAAACAATTGATTTTGCAATCACAACCCGTAGTCACCGCGCGCTCACACTTAAGTGAACTCACAGCTTCTACATTGTTGTGCTTCTTCCAGATTGTTAAAGAACATGGTCACCGTCGGACGCCGCCCCGCCAAGGGGTGCGCCTTCCAGTCAGAAGCGCTCGCCTTCTCATCCCAAGAGACAAGCGCTCGTGACTAGAGCTTGGATGGTCCGCCTCGCCGACGCGCGGCGTTGGTGGAGGATAACGGGATCGAACCGATGACCTCCTGCATGCAAAGCAGGCGCTCTCCCAGCTGAGCTAATCCCCCGAAACCCATCGCCGCCAAGCGCGACCCGGCGCGCGCGCCCCCCGCCACCTTGCGAAGGACCCCGTGCGTGTGCGCTTGCCGCGAGAAACGGTGGTGGGTCAAGATGGATTCGAACCATCGACCCCCGCCTTATCAAGACGGTGCTCTAACCGACTGAGCTACTGACCCCGCGTCTTCGTCTCCGGGCAGACAGCGCCCCGGGGCCGTGGACTTGCAGACCATGTGACTGTCAACAGCCGATAAGCGTGAGCGCTTGCGCCAACCCGTGAGCCGGGCTTTGAGGCAACGTTCTTAAAGGAGGTGATCCAGCCGCACCTTCCGATACGGCTACCTTGTTACGACTTCACCCCAGTCATGAATCTCACCGTGGTAAGCGCCCTCCTTGCGGTTAGGCTACCTACTTCTGGTGAAACCCACTCCCATGGTGTGACGGGCGGTGTGTACAAGACCCGGGAACGTATTCACCGCGACATGCTGATCCGCGATTACTAGCGATTCCGACTTCACGCAGTCGAGTTGCAGACTGCGATCCGGACTACGATCGGGTTTCTGAGATTGGCTCCGCCTCGCGGCTTGGCAACCCTCTGTCCCGACCATTGTATGACGTGTGAAGCCCTACCCATAAGGGCCATGAGGACTTGACGTCATCCCCACCTTCCTCCGGTTTGTCACCGGCAGTCCCATTAGAGTGCCCAACTCAATGTGGCAACTAATGGCAAGGGTTGCGCTCGTTGCGGGACTTAACCCAACATCTCACGACACGAGCTGACGACAGCCATGCAGCACCTGTGTTCCAGTTCTCTTGCGAGCACTGCCAAATCTCTTCGGCATTCCGGACATGTCAAGGGTAGGTAAGGTTTTTCGCGTTGCATCGAATTAATCCACATCATCCACCGCTTGTGCGGGTCCCCGTCAATTCCTTTGAGTTTTAATCTTGCGACCGTACTCCCCAGGCGGTCAACTTCACGCGTTGGCTGCGCTACTGAGGTTAATAAACCCCAACAGCTAGTTGACATCGTTTAGGGCGTGGACTACCAGGGTATCTAATCCTGTTTGCTCCCCACGCTTTCGTGCATGAGCGTCAGTATCATCCCAGGGGGCTGCCTTCGCCATCGGTATTCCTCCACATCTCTACGCATTTCACTGCTACACGTGGAATTCTACCCCCCTCTGACGTACTCTAGCCCGGTAGTTAGAAGTGCAGTTCCAAGGTTAAGCCCTGGGATTTCACACCTCTCTTTCCGAACCGCCTGCGCACGCTTTACGCCCAGTAATTCCGATTAACGCTTGCACCCTACGTATTACCGCGGCTGCTGGCACGTAGTTAGCCGGTGCTTATTCTGCAGGTACCGTCATCGAGCCGGGTTATTCGCCCGTCCCATTTCTTCCCTGCCAAAAGTGCTTTACAACCCGAAGGCCTTCATCGCACACGCGGGATGGCTGGATCAGGGTTGCCCCCATTGTCCAAAATTCCCCACTGCTGCCTCCCGTAGGAGTCTGGGCCGTGTCTCAGTCCCAGTGTGGCTGGTCGTCCTCTCAAACCAGCTACGGATCGTCGCCTTGGTAGGCCTTTACCCCACCAACCAGCTAATCCGATATCGGCCGCTCCAATAGTGAGAGGTCTTGCGATCCCCCCCTTTCCCCCGTAGGGCGTATGCGGTATTAGCCACGCTTTCGCGTAGTTATCCCCCGCTACTGGGCACGTTCCGATACATTACTCACCCGTTCGCCACTCGCCGCCCGGGAGCAAGCTCCCTGCGCTGCCGTTCGACTTGCATGTGTAAAGCATCCCGCTAGCGTTCAATCTGAGCCAGGATCAAACTCTTCAGTTCAATCTCTGTTTTGTGTACTTCCCATCTACCGAAGTAGAACGGGTCATACGTTCGCTATGCATCACTCAAAAAGAAAAAGACAAAGATTGATAACTCAACCTTACTTCTTCATTTCTGTATGCGTGAGCACTTGCTTTGCTGTGCCTGTGACCAGGTCCAGGGTCGGTCAAGCGCCCACACTTATCGGCTGTTAAGTTGTTAAAGAACGATTCTGCGGTCAAGCAGAGAAGCGAGATTATGAAGGACTTAACCGATCCTGTCAAGTGCCACCGGGGCGGCAAACCGTGGAAAAACCAACCCCCCCACGCCCTGCCCACTACCACCCGGAAAGCGCCCAAAGACCCGAAAAACCAGACCTTCAAACCTTGCCGTCGAGCCCGAGATTAAAACACGAAACGCGTCCCAAGGTCAAACCCGAAAACCGCCGCGGCTCGCGCCGCGCTCCCCGCCGCGGCGCCATCGTCGATCGGGCAAAAATGCCTGCAGATCAATGACTTGCGCCTGTGTCGTCCGGGTTAACCCGGGCGGCCGTGCCGCGAAGAGACCGAACTATAGCACGCTTGTTTCAGCCCGCGCAAGCGGGGCCGGCGAGCGTGGGCAGTTCGGTTGTTTCCTTGATGGATTGGAGCGCGAAACTGCTGCGGATATCCACCACGGCCGGGTGGCGCATGAGCGTGTCCATCGCGAAGCGCGAGAACGCCGGCAGATCCCGGACCTGTACTCTGAGCAGATAGTCCATTTCCCCGGACATGGCATAGCACTGGGCGACTTCTGGCCATTCCTGGACATCGCGGGCAAAGTCGGGGATCGACCCGTGTTCCGGCCGGTGTGACTTGTCCAGCCGGACAAAGATGTAAGCCAGCAGATCCAAGCCCAGCTTTTCTGGATCCACCAGCGCCACGTAGCGCCGGATGTAGCCCTGGTCCTCGAGGCGCCGGACCCGGCGCAAGCAGGGGCTGGGCGACAGCGCGACCTTTTGGGCCAGGTCCTGATTGCTGATCCGGCCATCCCGCTGCAAATGCATCAGGATCAGGCAATCCGTCTGATCCAGGCTCTCAGTGGGCATCATATCGTCTCCCGCCATTTGCTGACGACTCAATAGCGCCATCACGGGAATGGTACTGCATGTTCGCCCTTCGACGTCCTGCCGTTTTCCCTAGAATGTCGAGGGTGTGCCTCCGCCTACAATGCCTCTTCACCCTGTGGCCCCGCGCTCGTCCCTTCATGTTTGTCTACCTCCAGACCATCCGCCAACGCAGCATCCATATGTTCCTGACGGTCGCGCGCATCATGCTGCCCGTGATGGCGGTCGTCTATGTGGCTGAGCGGCTGGGCTGGGTACAGACGGCCGGCGAAGCGCTGGCCCCGGCCCTCTCCCTGGTGGGGCTGCCTCCGGAAGCGGGGATCATATGGGTCACGACAGCCATCACCAACATCTACGGCGGCATGGCGTCCATGGCCGCCCTCGCGGACGGCATGCAGATGACGGTGGCGCAGGTCAGCGCGCTGGGGCTCATGATGCTGTTCGCCCACAATATGCCGACGGAGCAATCCATCGCGAGGCGCGCAGGCGCCAGTGCACTGATCACGGGTGGACTGCGGTTGGCCGCCGCCCTGGTGGGCGGCACAGCGGTCGCGCGAATCTCCGAAGCGATGGACTGGATGCAGACGCCAGTATCGCTGAACTGGATGCGGCAGGACACCTCATTGAGCCAGGGACCTCAGACCTTGGCAAGCTGGCTCTGGTCCACAGGCGAATCCATGCTGCTGATCCTGCTGATCATCATCGCCCTGGTCGTGCTGCTGGACGTGCTGGAACGGCTGAAGATCACACCGGTCATCACGCGGCTGCTCACGCCTGTGCTCAAGCTGTCGGGGCTGGAGGAACGCGCCGCGCCACTGACCACGGTCGGGGTTCTGCTGGGCCTTGCCTACGGCGGCGCTCTCATCATCGACGCGGCGGAGCGCGAGAAGTACAGCCGAAGAACCCGTCTGCTTGCCCTGTCCTGGCTGTCGCTGTGCCACGCGCTGATCGAGGACACGCTGTTGATCGTGGCGTTGGGCGCAAGCCTTTGGGTGATCCTGCTGGGCCGCGTTCTGATGACCCTGGCGATCCTGGCCGGCATGGCCGCGCTTACCCGCCCGGGAACGCGCTGGGGCAGACGGCTCGAAACGGACTGAGCCCCTCAACTTCCGGCGCGTACTCCCCAAGCCACCCCGCTTCGAACAAAAGATCGATCCGAGCGACGCTCGGCCGTTCAGACGCTATCCGGCATCGCGCAGCAATGCCGCGAAACGCTTGCGGAACTTGGCCATTTTGGGTGCGATGACGAACTGGCAGTATCCCTGATCGGGATTGTGCCGGTAGTATTCCTGGTGGTAGGCCTCCGCTGGCCAAAAAATGCCGGCCGGCTCGATCCGGGTACAGATGGGCGCCTCGAAAGCCGCCTGGGCAGCGCGCCGCGCGTCCATGGCACGGATGTGCTGGTCCTCGCCCAAATAAAAGATGACCGACGCATACTGCGGCCCCACGTCGTGCCCCTGGCGGTCCAGGGTGGTGGGATCATGGGTGCCAAAAAAAACGTCGCACAACGTACGGTACGACACCAGCCCGGCGTCAAAACCAATACGCACACATTCCACGTGCCCAGTGTCCTGACGGCAGACCTGCTCATACGTGGGCGCCGCCAAGTGCCCGCCACAATAGCCGGCCTGGACAGTCTCGACTCCGGGAAGCGCCCGAAAGACGGGCTCCATGCACCAGAAACAACCCCCGCCAAAAATGGCTTGCTCCATCACACCCATCCAGTGCCCCGCACGGCCCGCCCGGTACCCGATCGTGGCCGCGAAGCCAGTTGCAAAATCATACTGCGGGCGCGACCGCCCGCCGGCCCGACGTCAAGAGATTCGCCGTGCCTCAGCGCTGCCCCAGCGACAGAATCCACTGCGCGAGAGCCAGTGCGTCCCCCGGCGAAAGCTGCGTCTGTGCCGGCATCGGAATGGCGCCCCACTGACCGCTGCTGCCTTGGCGCATGACGCGGGCCAAATAAGGTGCCGCCTCTGGCTGCCCCCGGAACCGCTTCGCGACCGCCCGAAAGGGAGGCCCCACGCGTCGGCTATCCACTTGGTGGCAACCCAGGCAGCGACTCTTCGCCGCCAGCGCCTGCCCCTCGGCTACCGAGAGCACCGGCGCCCCGGCCGCCGCCCTGTCCGAGGCTCGCGCGGTCGACAGCCCCGACACCAGACCGCCGAGCGCCACCCAGGCCAACGCGCGCAAGATCTGTGCCCAGCGCCTCGGGACCGGCTGGGATCCGGCCTGATGTCGCCCACCCTTACCTTCATGCTGCACAGTTCGTCCTCGCGCAAACCTGATCACGGTATTATCCTTGATTACTTTTTCAGCCGCACTCGCCCATGCTCGCCTATCCCCACATTGATCCCATCGCCCTGCAGATCGGCCCCCTGGCCATCCACTGGTACGGCCTGATGTATCTGGCCGGTTTTGGGCTGGCGTGGGTGCTGGGGCGGTGGCGCATTCGCCATCACCCATGTGGGCTGACACTGAATGACCTGGAAGACATTATCTTCTACGGCGTTCTGGGGGTCGTGCTGGGCGGACGCCTGGGTTATGTGCTGTTCTACAAGCCCGAGGATTACCTGGCTCACCCGCTGGCGATCTTCCAGGTCTGGGAAGGGGGCATGTCCTTTCACGGAGGCCTGATCGGCGTGGTGCTGGCCATGTTGCTCTTCGCTCACCGCCGGGGACGCACACTGCTGGAGATCGGCGACTTCATCGCTCCGCTCATCCCGCTGGGCCTGGCGACGGGCCGCCTCGGCAACTTCATCAACGGCGAGCTGTGGGGACGCCCCACGGATCTGCCCTGGGGCATGATCTTTCCCGGATCGCAGGACGGCATCCCGCGCCACCCCTCCCAACTCTACGAAATGGGGCTGGAAGGATTCGCGCTCTTCGGAATCATCTGGTGGTTCGCCCGCAAGCCGCGCCCCGTCGGCCAAATCAGCGCGGTCTTCCTGATGGGATACGGGATTTTTCGATTCCTGGTCGAATTCACCCGCGAACCCGACGTCTTCCTGGGGTTGCTGATCGGAGGCATGTCCATGGGGCAGCTCCTGTCGATCCCCATGGTCATCATCGGCGCGGCACTCTTCATTTGGGCTGCAAAAAGATCACGCCTCGAACCGACACGGTGACACGCTCGCGACCGCCTTCGAGCGGGACGGGCGCCGAATCGGCGGCCATCGCACGCATCATGCGCGGCTCGGGCGATTCTGGGATCATCGCCGAATCCCCCAGATCCACCGACTTCAGGCGGTAATGGTCGAAACCCAAGGCATGCGTGAGGGCCTGCGCGCGTGTCCCGAAAGCGGTTACCGCCTGGCTCAGCAGCTTCTCCTCCTCTGCCGAACGGCGCTCGTCCGAAACCGAGAACGACAACCCCGCAACCGGCATGCGATTGCTCAGATCCGCCGCCAGGCTGGAGGCCGCGGCAAAGTCGCGAGACCGCAGCAGCATCTCCGCACGGCCGCGCCATTCCGAGAGCTTGCCATCGCGGTCGTTCATGGCCCAGATCCGGTACGCGCCACTTTGCAGGGTGACACCGGCGGGGCTGCCGGCCTGCTTGCGCGCATCCTGCAAGCGCTGGTTCAGGGCCTGCGACACCTTTTCCTGGGATGCGCCGGAGACTTCAGCGGCCAACGTGATCGTCACCTGGTCCTGAGCGACCTCGGAAGTGGCCTGCGCCGTCAGCGTTGCCCGCGGCTCCGGACCGTCGGAGACGTCGGCACCGCGAGCCGGCCCCGCCAGCAGTGCCAGGCCCATGAAGGACACAAGCCAGAAATGTCTGAAAGATGCGTTTGCCTGCATGATGCCTCCGGCGACGTGAATGCTGCCCGCCAATGGGGCCGGGGTCGTGACCGCCGCATTGCCTGCGGCAGGCCTCCGAAAAACGAAGGCCCGTCGATCAACACGACGGGCCTTCCAAGCATGCCCCACCTGTGCCGTCGAGGCCGGCATCCCGGAACCTGAGGTTCACGGTGGTCGCCATCAGCGAGGCTTCGGGCTATCCAGTTAAGGTAGCACTCCTACCAGGCAATCCGGCAACCTATGCCTTTAGCATTGGTTCAAGGAATGTATGGCCAGGTCACGAACACGGCAGGGACTTACCGGGCCGGACACCGCAAGGCGCCCGGAATGTTCTATTCGGCAGCGCCCAACACAGTGTCCAGCATGCCGTTCATGACATCGATTTTACCCTTGAAATCCCCCAGGGCAATATGGCTCAGGGGGCCGTCGGGCGCGCGCATGGTGAGCAGCTCATTGGCGATCTGGATGGCGGCCATCACGGCAATGCGTTCGTTGCTGACGAGCTTGCCACTGCCCTTGATAGCCAGCATGCGCTGATCGACATGCCGGACGGCCGTCAGCAGGGCCGCCTTTTCGTCCGGGGGGCAGGCGAGCGAATAATCGCGCCCCAGGATGGAGACATCAATACGTTCCACGGTCAGGCCTCCGCGCCGGGAAGGCGCTCGAGTATGGATTGAATCTGCTGACGCGCGCCTGTCGCTGCCTGGCGCAGCCGCCCGCGATCGGCCTCGGCCCGGCCGAGGCGTTGTTCCAGCTCGTCCGCCCGGGCCTGCTGCTCGCGCACCTGGGCTTCCAGCGCCGTGCGCAATTCCAGCGATTCGTCGCGCGCGGCCTGGATTTCCTTGTCATGCCGCGCGATCCGCTCGGACATGCGCGTGAACTCTGTTTGCTCCCGCTGGTATTGGTCCTTCAGGACCTGGGATTCCTGCTCGAGCTGACGAATGCGCGCCTGCAGCGCACGACGCTCGGATTGCAGGCCGCCGGCGAGCTGCACGATTTGCTGGATCCGCTGGGATAACGCATCTAGGTCTTGGAGCATGCAATCAAACCTTTCGGAGTGCCGGCGCGGCGCGCCGCAAAAAAGGAGTCCATCATAATCTTTTCAGTCGGGACCCGGCTTGGTTGCATGAGCCGGGTCGGGAGGGACCCGCCGGCCGGCGGAGGTATCGTCACGCCGCGTGCCGCCGCGCGGGCTGCGATGCCGCAGATAGCGGTTTTCACGCCCACGCCGAAACAGAAGGGCCGAAAGCTCGTTCAGCGCCAGGGTATAGACCTCGCGCTTGAATTCGATGACAGCCTCCAGCGGTACCCAATAGGCGTTCCAGCGCCAGGCGTCGAATTCCGGCGAATCGCTCGCGCGCAATGTCACATCGCTGTCATGGCCAACCATGCGCAGCAGGAACCAGATCTGTTTCTGGCCTTTGTAATGGCCGCGCAATTCGCGCCGCACATAGTGCTCCGGCACGTCATAGCGCAGCCAGTCACGCGTCCGACCCACAATGCGCACATGCTCGGGGCGCAAGCCGACTTCCTCGTGAAGCTCGCGATACATCGCCTGCACGGGCGTTTCACCGTGCTTGATGCCGCCCTGGGGGAACTGCCAGGCGTGTTCCCGGATCCGTTTGCCCCAGAAAACCTCGTTTTTCTGGTTGACGAGAATGATGCCGACGTTGGGACGGTAGCCTTCGCGATCCAACATGGGCCACCTCGGTTGTGAATTCAATACAATTACCGTCGATTATACGTACCAACCGGAATCCCTACCATGTACGCCAGCAAGTACCACTTGAACACCCTGAAGGAAGCCCCCGCGGAAGCGGAAGTCGTCAGCCACCAGTTGATGACGCGGGCCGGCATGATCCGGAAAATTGCCGGCGGCATCTACACTTACATGCCCATGGGACTGAGGGTTCTGCGGAAGATCGAAGCCGTCGTGCGTGACGAGATGAACCGTGCCGGCGCCATCGAACTGTTGATGCCGGTGGTCCAGCCCGCCGAACTCTGGCAAGAATCGGGACGGTGGGAAAAGTACGGTGCGGAACTGCTGCGCATCAAGGACCGCCACCAACGGGACTTCGTGCTGCAGCCGACCTCCGAGGAAGTCATCACCGACATCGCCCGCAACGAGATCCATAGCTGGCGCCAGTTGCCGCTGAACTTCTACCATATCCAGACGAAGTTCCGCGACGAGCGCCGGCCGCGCTTCGGGCTGATGCGGGGCCGGGAATTCACCATGAAGGACGCATACTCCTTCGATCGCGATGAGGCCGGTGCGCTGGCCAGCTACGACATCATGTACGAGGCCTACCAGCGCATCTTTACCCGCCTGGGACTGACCTTCCGCGCCGTGGCGGCTGATACCGGCTCCATCGGCGGGTCGCGCAGCCACGAATTCCAGGTGATTGCGGATACCGGCGAAGACCTGATCGTCTACAACCCGGACACCGACTACGCCGCCAACATCGAACTCGCCGACGCTCCCAACCTGCTGCCACGCCGCGAACCGGCGCGCGAGAGCCTGACCCGCGCGGAGACACCGGATTGCCCGAAATGCGAACTCGTGGCGCAGCATCTGGGCATCGACCTTTCCCGAACCGTGAAAGCGGTGGTGCTGGCGACCGATTCCGCCAAGGGACCCGCGCGCATCTGGCTGCTGCTCATTCGCGGCGACCACGAAACCAACGAGATCAAGATCGGCAAGCTGCCTGGCTTCGAGGCGGGCTACCGGCTGGCCTCTGAAGCCGAGATCGACGCGGTCTTCCATTGCGCGCCAGGATACCTGGGGCCGGTCGGCCTGGATGCGGACGCCATTACCATCATTGCCGACCTCACGGTGGCCCACATGGGCGACTTCGTCTGCGGCGCCAACGTGCCCGGCTACCACCTGACCGGCGTGAACTGGGGACGGGACCTGCCTGAAGCTGGTCTGGTGGCCGATCTGCGCAATGTCGTCGACGGCGACCCCTCCCCCGAAGGCGGCCACCTGGCCATCCAGCGCGGGATCGAGGTCGGCCACGTATTCTTTCTGGGCGACAAGTATTCACGCGCCCTGGGCGCCACCTTCCTGGAAACCGACGGCAAGCCGGCCGTGCTGCAGATGGGCTGCTACGGCATCGGCATCAGCCGCATTTCCGCGGCCGCCATCGAGCAGAACCACGACGAACGCGGCATGATCTGGCCGCGGGCGATCGCGCCATTCGAGGTCGTGCTCTGCCCCATCGGCATGGGCAAAAGTGAAACAGTACGCAACGCCGCCGAGGAGTTGTATCAGGATCTGAGGGCGCAGGGCGTCGACGTCATCCTGGACGACAGGGACGCGCGGCCGGGCATCATGTTCGCGGACTGGGAACTGATCGGCGTGCCGCTGCGCGTCACCCTGGGCGACCGGGGTCTGAAAGAAGGAATTGTCGAAATCCAGTCTCGGCGCGAGAGCCAGGTTCACCGGGTGGCCCCCGGCGATGCTGTCACAACCATTCTGGAAACGCTAAAATCCTTGTAGGCTGCTGTGGTGCAGCATGCCTGTTGTCGGTCGGACTCCCAGCATCTGTCACACGGCCTCACTAAAAAATGACTTCTGCGCTTACACAGGCGGCCGGCGTGCTGTCGATTCGCGTATATTACGAGGACACCGACACCGGCGGTGTCGTCTATTACGCAAATTACCTGAAGTTTTTCGAGCGCGCCCGCACCGAATGGCTGCGCGCGCTCGGGATCGACCAACGTGAACTGGCAGCACGGGAACAACTCATGTTCGTCGTCCGGCACGCGGAACTCGCCTATCGGCAGCCCGCGCGCCTGGACGACTGCCTCGACATCCACACGTCCGTGGACGACCTGGGGGCATCAACCCTCCAGTTCCACCAGCAGGCCCGGCGCAATGGCACCCTGCTGGTGACGGCGGACGTTCAGGTCTGCACCGTTCACGCGGCCACATTCAAACCCACCCGTTTATCCCCCTCACTCAGGGATCTTCTGCAAAAGGCCCTTCACTAACCATGCAAGCCTCTAGCGATCTGTCGCTGCTATCCCTCATTGGCCATGCCAGTTTCCCCGTCCAGGTCATCATGCTGCTGCTGTTTACGGCATCGGTATTGTCCTGGACCTTCATCTTCAGCAAGCGCGCCGCGCTGCGGCGTGCCGCCGACCAGACCCGTCGGTTCGAAGACGATTTCTGGGCGGGTGGCGATCTGACGGTCCTGCAGCAGGCCATCGCCAGCCGGCGCAACGAACATGGGGCTCTGGCGCGAATCTTCGATGCCGGCATGACCGAGTTCGTCAAGGCGCGGCGCTCGTCCAACCGGGGCGATACGCTGCTGGACGCCCCCCGGCGGGCCATGAACGCCGCGCTGCAACGCGAAATGGACGGCCTGGAATCGCATCTGAATTTCCTGGCGTCGACCGGCTCGGTCAGTCCGTACGTGGGCCTGCTCGGGACGGTCTGGGGCATCATGCACGCCTTCATGGGGCTGTCGACCATGCAGCAGGCCACGCTGGCGGCCGTCGCTCCCGGCATCGCCGAGGCGCTGATAGCGACCGCCATCGGCCT
The DNA here is from genome assembly GCF_052978285.1 of Castellaniella sp. UC4447_H14. Lineage (NCBI taxonomy): Bacteria > Pseudomonadati > Pseudomonadota > Betaproteobacteria > Burkholderiales > Alcaligenaceae > Castellaniella > Castellaniella sp. UC4447_H14. The sequence goes on from NZ_CM129666.1 coordinate 1,827,324, forward strand.
GTTCGCCGCCATCCCGGCCGTGCTGGCCTACAACCGCTACACCAGCCAGATCGACCGCCTGTCCATCCGCTTCGAGAGCTTCGTGGAAGAATTCCTGAACATTCTCCAACGGCAGGTGCACTGACATGCGCACTCCAAGTGGTCGCAACCGCAAGCGTCGGATGAACAACGACATCAATGTAGTGCCATACATCGATGTCATGCTGGTGCTGCTGGTGATCTTCATGGTGACCGCGCCAATGATCACTCCGGGCCAGATCGAGCTGCCGTCCGTAGGGACGGCCTCGCAGGTCACGACGCAACCCATCGAAGTCCAGATCGACGCCGAGGGGAATCTATCGATGCGGGTGCGCGAAGGAGGCGCCTCTTTCCGGCCGGTCGACAAAGCCAACCTTCTGGCCGAGGTCCAGGCGGTTGCCACACCTCAGACGCCTGTCGTGATTTCGGCGGACGGAAAGGTTCCTTATGAATCTGTCATGCACGTCATGGACGAATTGCGCAACGGGGGCGTGGGCAAGCTGGGCCTGCTGGTCAACCAAACGGCTTCCGGCAGCCGCTAGCCACGCACCCGGGTGGATTTTCGTCTCATGACATTGTTTCATCACTCCAGCGAATCGAATCCCGACGCCCGACCGGACCAGCAGGACGACCGCCTGGGCCTCATGATTTCAGCGGCCGCGCACGGTCTGCTGATCCTGCTGATGGTGTTCGGGTTTTCTTCGGCTCCCGACAACCCCGGGCCGGTCCAGGTCGAACTCTGGGCCAAGGGCACCGTCGCAGAAGCGGCACCCCCTGAAGAGCAACCCGAGGAATCCAAGCCCGAGCCCGAACCGCAACCGGAGCCCAAGCAGCCGGCCCCCCAACCGGACGATAGCGCGCAAAAGGCGGCGCAAGAAGCCGCGCAAGCCCAGGCCGCCCAGCAGGCACAGGCGCTGGCCCAGGCCCAGGCTCAAGCGGCGGCAGCCGCCAAGGCACAGGCAGATGCCGAAATAGCGCTGGCCAAGGAGCGCAAGGCGCGGGAGGACGCTGAGCGTCAGGCGCAAGAAGCCGCTGAAAAGGCCAAGGCCGAAGCGGCAGCCGCACAGGCCGCCAAGGAAAAAGCCGCCAAGGAAGCCGCAGAGAAGGCTGCGGCGCAAAAGGCGGAGCAGCAGAAGGCTGCGCAGGAAGCGGCTGAAAAGGCTGCCGCTCAAAAGGCGGCCGCAAAGGCTGCTGCCCAGAAGGCGGCCAAGGAAGAAGCCGCCAAGGAAGCCGCGGAGAAGGCGGCCAAGGAAAAGGCTGCAGAAGAGAAGGCCGCAAAGGAAAAGGCGGCGGAAGAGAAGGCCGCAAAGGAAAAGGCCGCCAAAGAGGCGGCAGCCAAGGCCGCCGCTGACAAAGCAGCCAAAGAGAAGGCTGCGAAGGACGCAGCCGCCAAGCGGAACGCGCTGAAGGCCGCCATGCGGGGCGCGGCGATGGAAGCCGCCGGCATGCCCAACGGCACGGCCGACCACAACCAGCGCGGCGGTGGCGGCAACGACGGCTACGCGGCGAAGGTTCGTGCCTGCGTGCAGCCGGGCGTGATTTTCAATGTGCCGCCACGCGCCGGTTCCGCCAATCCGACCGTGCAATTCCGCACGAAGCTGAATTCGAACGGCAAGGTTCAGGACGCCACCATGACCCATTCGTCGGGCAACCCCAATTTTGACGAAGCGGTGCACAGAGGTATCCTGGCTTGCTCACCCTTCCCTCCGCCCCCGAACGGCAAATACCCATCGTATATTGATGTGAACTACTACATGTACGACTAAGGAGATCGACATATGACCGTACTGAACGCCTCCAGCTTTATCGGGCGCCTGTGGCGGCGCACGGCGGCTGCCGGGCTGGGCCTCGCCCTGGTCGCCGCCGGCGCCTCCGGCGCTCACGCCCAATTGCGCGTCGACATTTCCGGTGTCGGCGCCACCCAATACCCGATCGCGATCGCTGATTTTGCCGGCACCAGCGGCGGCACCTCGGCCCCGGAGGTGATCCGCGCCGACCTGACCCGCTCCGGCCAATTCAAGCTGATCAGCGCCGCCGGCGCCAACCTGAACGTCCAGAGCCAGATCGACTACGGGACGTGGCAATCGCGGGGAGCCAATTACCTGGCCTACGCATCGATCAGCCAGAACGGCAGCCAATACTCGGTCAGCTACCGTCTTGTCGACAATGTACGCAAGGCGCAGCTCGACGAAGCCACCTTCAGCGGCACCGCAGCGGAAATGCGCCGGATTGCCCACCGCATTGCCGACCGCATCTACGAAAAGATCACCGGCGTGCGGGGTGTTTTCTCGACCCGGATCGCGTATGTGTTGCAGACAGGCAACACCTATGAGTTACAAATTGCTGACGCCGACGGCCAAAATCCCCAGGTCATGCTGCGCTCCAAGCACTCGATCATCTCGCCCGCGTGGTCTCCGGACGGCAGCAAACTGGCCTACGTAAGCTTTGAATCCGGCAAATCGGTGGTCTACGTACAAACACTGACGACGGGCCAGCGGGTTCCCATTTCCAATTACAAGGGCAACAACAGCGCCCCCGCATGGGCTCCAGATGGCAGCCACCTGGCGATCGTGCTCTCTATGGACAGCATCTCGCAGATATATACCATCAACTCCGACGGCTCCAATTTGCGTCGCGTCATGCGGTCGCCACTGATCGATACCGAACCGTACTACACGCCCGATGGACAGTCGCTGGTTTTCACGAGCGACCGCGGCGGGAGCCCGCAAATCTACAAGGTTGCAGTATCGGGTGGCGAAGCGCAGCGCCTGACCTTCTCGGGCGGTTACAATGTCTCACCTAGGGTATCGCCGGATGGACAGCAACTGGTGTATGTTACACGCAGTAATGGTGCTTTCAGGATTGCCAGCCAAGCCTTGAACTCGGGTTCTGCACAGACCCTGACGGACGGTCCCGACGACGAGTCTCCCAGCTACGCGCCCAATGGCATGCAAGTGCTGTATAGCGCCGTCCAGAACGGACGCAGCGTACTGGCGGTCACGTCGACCGACGGCCGAGTCCGGCAGACTCTCTCGGTACTCAACGGCAAGGTCCGCGAACCAGCCTGGGGCCCGTTCACAAACTGATTTTTTCGTGTGACTCTTTTTTCTTAAAGGACATTAAATGAGCTCGCGCATCACCAGGACTCTGACAGTCGCCGCCTTTGCCGCCTCCCTGGCAGCATGCAGCTCCGTGCCGCTGGATCACAACGGCAACGGATCGGCCGGTTCGAATTCGGCGTCCGCAGGGCAAGTCATGGATCCGTTCAATCCTCAAAGCCCGCTCGCGCAACAACGCTCGGTCTACTTCGATTTCGACAGCTATGTGGTCAAAGACCAATACCGTCCGATGATCGAAATGCATGCGAACTATCTGACTAGCCATACCAGCCAGAAGGTCCGTATCGAAGGCAACACCGACGCTCGCGGCAGTGCGGAATACAATCTGGCACTGGGCCAACGCCGTTCCGATGCCGTGGCACGCACGATGACTCTGCTGGGCGTCAACGCCAACCAGATCGAAGCCATCAGCTATGGTAAGGAACGTCCGAAGGCTACGGGCACAACCGACGCCGACTACGCTGAGAACCGTCGCGCTGATATCGACTATCAGCGTTGATCGCCGAAAGGCGTCAAACAGCGCCGTAGCGGCTGACGCTACGGCGTTTTTTTATGGGACGAATCACTATGCATGCACTCACGCACCGACTCAGCCTGATTTCCGCCGCGACGCTGATTGCGCTTTCGGCCGCCGCCCCTGCGCAGGCATTTTCCGATGATGAAGCGCGACAGGCGATCCTGGAGCTGCGGGCACAGGTCAATCAGCTCAAGACCCAGAACCAGCAAGGCCAATTGCAGCTGGCCGACCAGGTGGAGATGATGCGCCAGGAAATCGCCACGCTGCGCGGCCGCGTCGAGGAATTGAACCAGGCAGTCACCAGCGCAGCACAGCATAACGGCTCGGCCCAACCTGACAACGCTCAGCAAGCGGGCAACCAGCAGCAAGCAGCGGGCGACCCGCAGGAGCAGGCGGCATACAGCGCCGCGGCCGACCTGTACCGAGGCGGACACTACAAGGAAGCGGCTTCCGCCTTTTCGACCTTTGTCTCGTCCTACCCCAGCAGCGACCTGGCGACCGACGCCCGTTTCTACCTGGGCAGCAGCCAGTACGCCTCGAAGGACTTCAAGAACTCCATCCAGACGATGCAGGCGCTGGTGAAGGCTCATCCCGATTCGCCCAAGGCTCCAGACGCCCTGTTGGTGGTGGCTGCGGACCAGATCGAACTCAACGACATGAAAGGCGCCAAGGCCAGCCTCCAGCGGATCACGAAGGAATACCCCAAGAGTTCGGCCGCCGACACCGCCAAGAGCCGCCTGAAGCTGCTGTAATGCCGTCGCACCCCGACCTCCCGCCCGAGCGGATCAGCCTGCCGGGGGGCACCCTGCACTACACGCAGGCCGGCCGTGGGGCCACCATCCTGCTGGTCCACGGGTCGCTGTGCGACTACCGCTACTGGCGCTGGCAGATTCCCGCCATGGCCGAAACATGCCGCGTGATCGCGCCTAGCCTGTACGGTTGCTGGCCCGACACCGGCCACCACCCGCAGGCCGCCTATGCCATCGATGCCCACGCCGCGAGCCTGATGCAACTGGTGCGGGCATTGGGCATCTCGGATGGCATCCACGTGGTGGGTCACTCTCGGGGCGCACAGGTTGCGCTGGCCTTCGCGCTGTCGGCGCCCGAACTATGCCGCTCGCTGACGCTCGCGGATCCCGGATTCCGCTTCGATGACGAGCTCGAAACGGCACCCTTCTACACGGGTGCCGTCCAACAGCTCCAGGCTGGCCGAATCGATGAAGCGCTGGAAGAATTCGTCGACACCGTCAACGGTGCGAACACCTGGCGCAAGATGGTGGCGTGGTTCAAGGAAATGGTCCGCGACAACGCCATGACACTGCTGTCGCAGATCCGCGAGGCCAACGTGGCGGTCGCACCGGCTGACGTGGCCGACATCCGGTGTCCGCTGCTGCTCGTCGGCGGCAGCCAGAGCCCCTCCAAGTACGGCAGCCGGCAGGACAGGTTGCAGCAGATACTGCCCCAGGCCGAGCGGGTGCGCATCGCGCTGTCCGCCCACGGCATGAACCTCGCCAACCCAAGGGCGTTCAACCGCGCCGTGCTGGAATTCGTGCAGAGCTGCGCGGCGCCAGTCGCCCGCGCCTGACGGCCGCGCGCCACGCGGCCGCACTCCCGTCAGTGCATGCCGTGACCCGACATCCCGTGCATACCCTTCATGCCTGACATGCTCTGCATGTCAGGCATCGCATTGGCGGGTCGGACCTCGCACGCGGCCGAGAACTCGCCCCCGCCCGCGAGCCGGAAATGCATCTGCACGGTATCCCCGACCTTCAATCCGACGCGCGGCTGCTCCAGCATCAAGTGGTAGCTGCCCGGCTTGAACGCCACGTCGCCACCCGCAGGGACCTTCAGATCGTGCACCGGAGACATGGCGCTCATGCCTCCGGACTCGGTCGTCTGATGCATCATGACCTGGCCGTAATCAGGCGAACGCACGCTCTCCAGGACTTCAGCCGAAGTGCCCGAGTTGTGAATGACCAGGAACCCGCCCGATGGTGCAGGAGCCGGGAGCTGCCGGATCCAGCACTGCGAAGCGCTCACCGGGCCGGCCGCGGTCGACGTGGCGGCCGCACCATGATCCATATTTCCATGCCCCCATGCGGAAGCGGCCAGCGCAGCAGCAGCCAGCCACCCCAGAGCACTTCTCGTCATTCCCTGCATGATCCACCATCCTTTCAAAGGCGTACCGCTCGTGGCGCCCAGTGTACTATGGCTCTTTCCATGGCCTTTTCGAGGTCGCCACCGCCATGTCACCGCTCGCTGCCGCGCCTCGGGCGACCAGCCCTCTCCCGGCTCCCCACGAGCCACAGATCACCGTGGAAGAGTTTCAAGACCTGCTGCGGCGTCAGCATCCGTTCGCTGCCGTGCTGGGCGCCGAAATCCTGGAAATCGGCAACGGTCGGGCCACCTTGCGCCTTCCCCCGAACCCGGCCAATCAGAGGCTGGGCGGCATCATCGCCGGCCCCATGCTGATGGGGCTCGCCGATCTGGCGCTTTACGCCGCCATCGTCGGCGCCACCGGCAACCCCGAAGCCGTCACCGCCAGCCTGACGATCAACTTCCTGCGCAAAGCGCCGGCGGGCGGCGTCCTGGCTCAGGCCAGGCTGCTCAAGACCGGCCGGCTGGCCGCCGGCGAGGCCCTGCTCATCCCCGAGGCCGGCGGAGACCCGGTGGCGCAAGTGATCAGCACCTGGTCAGTGCCCAGGCACTGACCACGCCGCCCCGGCGAAACGATCAGCTCTTGGGAAGCTGGCCGTCCACGCCCTCCAGGAAGTAATTCATGTTGCGAATGTCGTTGTCGCCGAGCGTCTTGCCTTGGGCGAGTACCTCTTTGCCTTCCTGATTGCGCAGTGGCCCCTTGAAGATTTCGTAGCCGCCCGAAATGATGGCCTGCTTCTGCTTCTCGACGAGGTCCACGACGTCCTTGGGAATGGCGGGCAGCATGGGTCCCAGTCGGAGCCAGTCATGAGCAAATCCATACCAGGCATCGCGGGACTTCCACGTGCCGGCCAGAACCTGCTTGGCTGTTTCCACGTAGAAGGGCTCCCAGTTCAGGATGATGGACGTGAGCTGGCTCTTCGGCCCGAATTGCCGCATGTCCGAGTCGTAGCCGAATGAATAGACGCCCTTGGATTCTGCCACCTGGATCACGGCGGGGGAATCGGTGTGCTTGTTGAGGATGTCCGCGCCCTGGTTGATGAGCGTTTCGGCGGCCAGGCGCTCTTTGCCCGGATCGAACCAGCTATTGATGAAGACGACCTTGACCCGGGCCTTGGGGTTGACCTGGTGCAGGCCGATGGTAAAGGCATTGACCCCGCGAATCACTTCGGGGATGGGGAATGGCGCGACGTAGCCGATGACGTTGCTCTTGGTCATGTGTCCGGCGATCAGGCCGGTCAGATACCGTGCCTGAACGAAACGGGGCATGTAGGTGCCGACGTTGGGGGCAAGCTTGTAGCCGGTGCACATCTCGAAGACGGTGTCGGGGAACTGCTTGGCCACCCGCATGGTCGGATCCATGAACCCGAAGGACGTCGTGAAAATGAGTTTGTGACCCTTGGCCGCCAGCTCGCGGATGACGCGCTCGGAGTCCGAACCCTCGGCCACGTTTTCCACATAGGTGGTCTTGACCGCGTCACCCAGTTCCTTGACGATGGCCTTGCGCCCCAGGTCGTGCTGATAGGTCCAGCCGAAATCCCCTGTGGGGCCGACGTAGACGAATCCGATCTTGAGCGGCTTGTCCGTGGCCGCCATGCCCAGTCCGGGCCAACCGGCCGTCCCAACGATGGCGGAAGTCGCCGCCACGGTCTTCAGTAAATCCCTACGCTTCTTGTCCATATTTCCTCCCCGGTGCCCTGCCGGTTCACTGTTGCGTTACGAATCCGTCCCAGCCCGCCGCGCTCCCGCGCGACGGCCGCTCCAATCTACTCCCATTTCTTCCCCGGCGTTTCACGTCGTGGGATGGAAAGACTTGCCCAACGACACCGGCGTGTTCAGCAGCACGCGGGTGCGATCCATCGAAATGAACACGAGCGCGACGATGGTGATCAGATAGGGCAGCATGGCCAGGAAATCGGGGGGTATGCCCAGCCCCATGGATTGACCCTGGTACTGGAAGACCGTCAGGAACCCGAACAGGTAGGCGCCCACCAGCACCAGGCCGGGGCGCCAAGTGGCGAATACCACCAATGCCAGGGCAATCCACCCGCGGCCGGCCACCATGCCCTCTTGCCACAAGGGGGTGTACACCACCGACAGGTAGGCCCCTCCGAGGCCCGCCAGGCCGCCGCCAAACAGAATCGCCAGATAACGCATGCGCACGACCGGATATCCCAGGCCATGCGCCACGTCGGGAGATTCCCCCACGGCCCGAAGCTTCAATCCCGACCGGCTGCGGTACAAATAGATGTAAAGGCCCAATGCCGACAGCCAGGACACGTAAACCAGGGGATCGTACGAAAACAGCACCTTCCCGACGAATGGCAGATCGCTCAAAACCGGAAGGTGCCATGCAGCGACGCCGGGCAAGGAAATGCCCGTGTAGCTCTTGCCCATGAAAGCGCTCAGGCCGGTCCCGAAAATAGTGAGTGCAAGACCCGTTGCCACCTGGTTGGCAATGAGATGCTGGGTAATGAAGGCAAAGAGGAGCGACATGAGCGCCCCAGCCAGAATCGCCGCCATCATGCCCAGCGTGGGGCTGCCCGTCACCACCGCCGTGATGAAACCGGCGACGGCGCCCACGAGCATCATGCCCTCCACGCCGAGATTGAGAACCCCCGAACGCTCCACGATCAGTTCGCCCATGGCCGCCAGCGCCAGCGGCGTACCGGCCTGCACGGTGGACACGATCGTCGACACCAGAATCCCATCCGCCATGTCAGGCCTCCCCCGGTTGATCCGCCGGCGCCGTGCGCACGATGCGTATGCGATAACGGATCAACACGTCCGTCGCCAGCACCAGGAATAGCAGCATGCCCTGGAACACCCCCGCCACCGCGCTGGGCAGATGCAAGGAAATCTGGACCTGGTCGCCGCCCACATACAACAGGCCCACCAGCAGGCTGGCGAGCAACACGCCGATCGGTTCGAGCTGCCCCAGGAAAGCGACGATGATCGCCGTAAAGCCGTAGCCCGGGGAGATGACGGGCTGCAGCTTGCCGATGGTTCCCGCGACCTCGAACAGGCCCGCCAGGCCCGACAGCGCCCCCCCAAGCAGCATCGTGATCCAGACCATGCGCGTGCGGCTGTACCCGGCGTAGGCCGCCGCCTGCTCGGAGAGGCCGGACACCCGCACCTGGAAACCGAAGAACATGCGATGCATCAGAAGCCAGCCCAACGGCACCACCAGGATGCTGGCGACCGTCGCCACATTGAGCAAGGTGCCCTGCACGATGGGCGCCAGGGTCGACGACGCATCGAACATCACCGTCTGCGGGAAGTTGTAGCCCTGCGGATCGCGCCACGGACCATGAACCAGATATTGCAGCAGGTGTTCCGCCACGTACACCAGCAGCAGGCTGGTCAGGATTTCATTGGTATTGAGCCGGGTTTTCAGGAAGGCGGGGATGGCTGCCCAGAGTGCGCCGCCGACGGCGCCCGCCAGCGTCATCAGGGGCAGCAGCCACCATCCGCCGTGGCCCTGAAACAGCAGTGCCACACCGCCACCGCAGAGGGCGCCCAGGGTGAGCTGCCCCTCGGCCCCGATATTCCAGACGCCAGCCCGGAACCCGATGGCCAGCCCCATGCTGATCATCAGCAGTGGCGCGACCTTGAGCAACCAAGTGCTGACCCCGTAGAGGCTGTTGATCGGGCTGATGAAAAATTCGTAGAGCGACTCCAGGGGATCCCGGCCCAGGGCAGCAAACAGGATGGCGCCGAAAATCAAGGTCAGCCCCCCCGCCAGCAAAGGCGAGACCCAACGCATGACACGCGAATGCCGCAGCCTCGGCTCAAGCAATAGTCGCACTACGTCCTCCCTCGTCCCGGATGTGCGACATCGCCGACAGGCCCGCCATCCAACGGCCGATTTCATCCCGATCCGCGTCCGGCACGGCCACGGCCGCCGACAGGCGGCCCTCGTACAGCACGGCGATCCGGTCGCAGACCTCGAAGAGTTCATTGAGGTCTTCGGACACGAGCAACACCCCCGTGCGTTGAGTACCCGCCAGATCCATCAGCGCCTGCCGGATCGCCGTCGCCGCTCCGACATCCACCCCCCAGGTCGGATTGGCCGCAATCAGGACCCGCGGAGCGAGCCGGATCTCACGCCCCATCACGAATTTCTGCAGATTGCCGCCCGAAAGACTGCGGGCCTCCGCGTCCGTGCTGCCCGCCACGACGCGAAACGCCTGGCAGATCCCCTCGGCCATCTCGCGCACCGCCGCGCCGCGCACGAACCCATGGCGCACGAGACCTTTCTGGTAGGCCGTCAGGCACGTATTGTCGACCAAGGACATCTCGGGGACGGTACCGCGGCCCAGACGCTCGGCGGGAGCGAAACCCAGGCCGAGAGCCCGGCGGCCGGCCGGGTTCAGGCGGCCCACCGCCCGGCCATCGAGCCGCAGCATCTCGTCGGGCAAACCGGAGCGCTCTCCCGACAGGGCCGCCAGAAGTTCCTGCTGGCCGTTGCCGGCGACGCCGGCAATACCAACGATTTCACCCTCATGAACCGAGAGGTCGACATGTTCGAGCGCAGTGCCGAAGGGATCCGTCGATGGGCAGGTCAGATCGTCAAGCTGCAGGCACACCCGGCCGGGGCCCGCAACGGGATTCTCGCGCGCTTTCAGGACGGGCGGCTCGCTGCCCATCATCATGCGTGCCAGACTGTGAGCACTCTCGGTACGCGGATCGCAGCACCCCACCCGGCGCGCCGTACGCAGGACAGTGGCCCCAGTGCACAAGGCACGGACTTCTTCGAGCTTGTGACTGATGTAAAGGATGCTGCGCCCGCCCTGGGTGAATTGCTGCAAGGTTTCGAACAGCAAATCGACTTCGCCCGGCGTCAGTACCGACGTGGGCTCGTCCATGATCAGCAGTTGCGGAGCCTGCAGCAGGCAGCGCACGATTTCCACCCGCTGCCGCTCCCCTACCGACAGACTGTGCACGGGCTGGTCGGGCCGTACCGACAGGCGATACTCCTGCGAAACGGCCGTAATGTGTTCGGAGAGTTGCCGCAGGCTGCCCGCATGCCGCAGGCTCAGGGCGATGTTCTGCGCCACCGTCAGAGTCTCGAAGAGCGAGAAGTGCTGGAACACCATGCCGATGCCCAGCCGCTGGGCCTCCGACGGGCTGGAGATGCGCACCGGCCGACCCTGCCACAGGATGGACCCCGCGTCGGGCCGGATCACGCCGTAAATGCATTTCACCAGGGTGCTTTTGCCCGCACCATTTTCGCCCAGCAGCGCATGCCGCTCACCCGGCAGGATGCGGAGGTCGACGGCGTCGTTGGCGAGCGTACCGGGGTAGCGCTTGGTGATGCCCCGGAGTTCCAGCAGAGGAGCCACAGCCGGTTCGGCTTTCGCCGCCCCATCCATCGGATCCCGCATGTGCTCCTCCACCGGTTGTCGTGCGCGCCATCGCGCGAGGATTTGCCCCGCAGTATAAGTGGCGCCCGCCACAACACACAACGGGACGGCTACTCTTCAAGCACCATCATCCCCGCAAACCCGAGGAACAGCAGTCCCACCAGGCCGCTTCCGGCGCGCGCCAGCATCTGCCTCCGGCGAAAGAACGCCGCGAGCTGCGTCCCCCCGAAGATCAGCACCGACAGGTAGAGAATGCTGCAGGTCTGCAGAATCGCAGCCAGAATGAGGAACGACAGCGCAGGATGCGAATAATGCGGATCCACGAACTGGACGAAAAACGACAGGAGGAACAGGATCGCCTTGGGGTTGAGCAGACTGAGCAGCAGCGCCTTGCGAAAGCGCGCGTCCGTGCCCCCGCTCACGACCTGGGCGTGCGCCGGCCCCGGGCGCCAGGCCGAGCGCAGCAGGTGGATGCCCAGATAGCATAGGTACAAGACGCCCACAGTCTTCAGTGCCAGATACAGCATCGGCAGCAGATGCAGCACCGAGGCCGCCCCCGCGGCCGTGAGCGTCATGAGAATGGAATCCCCGAGAAACACCCCGAACGCCGCGCGATAACCGGCCCGTACGCCACGGCTCGCGCCGGTCGCCAGCACGAACAGGGAATTCGGACCCGGGAGCAGGATGATGAAGATCACCCCCGCCACATAGGTCCACAGATTGATCACGCCATAATGCGCCATGAGGCCTTCCCGGGCTGTGGAAGGCCTCATTTTAGGGGTTTGCCGGAACTGCGGGGGCCGTCCGGGCCGCCCCCGCAGCGGTGATCAGCCAGCGATCGCTTCGGTGCTGTCCACCGACGTGCGGATCAGGTGATCGAAGGCGGACAGCGCCGCCTTGGCACCCTCGCCCGCCGCGATGATGATCTGCTTGTAGGGCACCGTGGTGGCATCGCCGGCCGCAAACACGCCCGGAACAGAGGTCTGCCCGCGCGCATCCACCACGATCTCGCCGTGCGGGCTGAGCTCCACCACGCCCTTGAGCCATTCCGTATTCGGAACCAGCCCGATCTGGATGAAGACCCCCTCCAGTTCGACGCGATGCAGCTCGTCCGTCGCGCGGTCCTTGTAGCTGAGGGCTACGACGCGCTTGCCGTCACCGTGAATCTCGGTCGTCTGTGCCGAGGTCAGGATGTCCACGTTCGGGAGGCTGCGCAGCTTGCGCTGCAGGATATCGTCCGCGCGCAGCATATCGCCGAATTCGATGAGCGTCACGTGTCCCACAATGCCGGCCAGATCGATCGCCGCTTCCACGCCGGAATTGCCGCCTCCGATGACAGCCACACGCTTGCCCTTGAACAGCGGCCCGTCGCAGTGCGGGCAGTAGGCCACGCCCCGATTGCGGTATTCGTCTTCGCCCGGCACGTTGATGTGGCGCCAGCGTGCCCCCGTGGACAGAATGACCGTCTTCGCCTTCAAGGACGCCCCGCTGGCCAGTTCCAGCCCGACAGGCTGACCCGGCACGAGCCTGGCCGCCCGCTGAAGGTTCATGATGTCGACTTCATAGGCCTTGACGTGCTGCTCCAGCGCCACGCCGAACTTCGGGCCCTCGGTTTCCAGGATCGAGATGTAGTTCTCGATGGCCATGGTGTCCAGCACCTGGCCGCCGAAGCGCTCGGCCACGACCCCGGTGCGAATGCCTTTGCGGGCCGCATAGACAGCCGCCGCCGCACCGGCCGGGCCCCCCCCCACGACGAGCACATCGAACACCTCGCGGGCGTTCAAGGCCTCGACCTTCGCCTCAGTGTCGCCGGCGCCCAGCTTGGCGAGCAGCTCTTCGACCCCGGCGCGCCCCTGCTGGAAGGGTTCGCCATCCCGGAATACTGCCGGTACCGAGAGGACTTCACGGTCCCGGACCTCGTCCTGGAACAGCGCCCCGTCGATGGCGACATGGTGAATACGCGGATTGATCACCGCCATCGCATTCAACGCCTGCACCACATCGGGGCAGTTCTGGCACGACAAGGAAAAATAAGTCTCGAAATGATAGTCGCCGGGCAGGTTGCGGATCTGTTCCTGGACGGCATCATCGATCTTCGGAGGATGGCCCCCCACCTGAAGCAGCGCGAGCACCAGCGACGTGAATTCGTGGCCCAGCGGGATTCCGGCAAAGCGCACGCCAATGTCCGTTCCCGCCCGCGCAATGGCGAACGAAGGCACGCGGACGCCCGGCGCTGTTTCGTCCACGACGGTCAGCTTGTCCGAGAGCGCAGCAATCTCATCGAGAAAGCTGCGCAGCTCCTGCGACTGGGTGCCGCCGTCCAGGGAGGCACGCAGCTCGACGGGCAGCGTCACCCGCTCGAGGTAGGTTCCCAATTGTCCTTTCAGCGTGGCATCCAGCATCTCATTCACCTTTTTCAGAAAACAGTAGCCCTCCCCGCGCAAGGATTCAAGATCCAGTGCGCGCAGTCGACGTGCGGCGGGAGGAGGAGCCCGCCACCGCCCGGCGGACGGCGGCAGGTTAAGGCCAGAAGGGATTGGGCCGGTCAGATCTTGCCGACCAGATCCAGCGACGGGGTCAGCGTCTTGGCGCCTTCTTCCCATTTGGCGGGGCAGACTTCGCCCGGGTGCGCCGCAATGTATTGCGCAGCCTTCACCTTGCGCAGCAGCTCGGTGGCGTCACGGCCGATTCCGTTGTCATGGATTTCCAGGACTTTGATTTCGCCCGCCGGGTTCACCACGAACGTCCCGCGCAGCGCCACGCCTTCTTCCTCGATCAGTACATCGAAATTGCGGGCCAGCACCTGGGTCGGGTCGCCAAGCATCGGGTAGCTGACCTTGCTGATCGCGTCGGACGTGTCATGCCAGGCTTTGTGGGCGAAATGGGTGTCGGTCGACACCGAATAGACTTCCACGCCCAGCTTCTTGAATTCGGCGTAGTGGTCGGCCAGATCTTCCAGTTCGGTCGGGCACACGAACGTGAAGTCGGCCGGATAGAACACGAACACGGACCATTTTCCGGCCACGGACTGCTCGGTGACCTCGACGAACTTGCCGTCGTGGTAGGCAGTAGCCTTGAAAGGCTTGATCTTGGTGTTGATCAAAGACATGTGAAGAACTCCTTGTCTGATGGGTGAGTGGCGAAAGTGCCCACGGGACCCAGTGTAGTGGGACCCCATGGATAAGTAAAATTGATTGTTTCAATGAAGTTGATCGTCTTCAGCTATCGGGTGCCGAGCGTGTCCGTAAAGTGCAATCAATCGTCCTTTTTAACCCTTCCGTATTGTCCCCCCTCCTACGATCATGGTCATGACCTATCGTTCAAGGCGCCAGTAATCCGTCCCCTTTCTCGAGACGGCGCAAAGGCAACGCAGAAGGAGCAAGGCATGACCGCGCAGCAGCTCGATCCGAAACATCCGATTCCAGGTATCCGGGTGTTCAACCTCGAAGAATCCCATCGGGGATACCGCATCAACCGGATGTGCAATTCCCTGACCGTGGAGGCCAACCGGCAATCTTATCGTGATGACGAGGAAGCCTACCTCGAAGACTACGGCCTGAACGAAACCGAGAAGCAGCTTGTACGACAGCGCGATTGGGCTGGTCTGAACGCCGCCGGGGGCAATATCTACTTTCTGCTGAAGCTCGGCTTCGTCGTGGGGCAGGGCCTGTATCGCATGGGCGCCCAGATGCGGGGCGAAAGCTACGAAGAGTTCCTCACCTCGCGCACCGCCAAAGGAGCCCGCTGACCATGGCCAGAATCATTGCCGGCATCGGCACCTCGCATGTCCCTTCCATCGGCGGCGCCTACGACCGCAAAGCGCAGAACGAGCCGGCCTGGAAGCCGCTGTTCGACGCCTACATCCCCGTGCGCGAATGGCTCAGGTCGCTGCGCCCGGACGTAGTCGTCATGGTCTACAACGATCATGGCGCCGATTTCTTCTTCAACAAATATCCCACTTTTGCCATGGGATGCGCGGACACCTACCCCATCGCCGACGAAGGCATGGGAGTGCGTCCCCTGCCGCCGCTGCGCGGCGATTTCGACTTCTCCCGGCATCTGTGTGAATCACTGGTCTACGACGAGTTCGATCTCACCATGTGCCAGGAAATGTCCGTGGAGCACGGCTTCCTGGTCCCCATGCATCTTTGCTTCGACCCCGAGCCGGAATGGCCGGTAGCGGCGGTCCCGCTGGCCGTCAACGTACTCCTGCACCCGTTGCCCACCGCCCGACGCTGCTACCGGCTGGGGCAGGCGATCCGCAAGGCTGTGGAATCGGACCCCCGGGATCTCCGCGTCGTCGTCATCGGCACGGGCGGCATGTCGCACCAGCTCCAGGGGCCGCAGTTCGGCGCCATGAACCGCGACTTCGACCGCGACTTCCTGGAACGCATCGAACACGATCCGGTGAGCCTGACGCAGCTCACCCACCAGCAACTCATGGAACAGGCGGGTGCCGAGGGCATCGAACTCATCATGTGGCTGACCATGCGGGGGGCGCTTTCACCCAACCCGCGCCGCATCCACAAGCACTATTACGCCCCCATGACGACAGGCATGGGCCTGATCACCTTCGAAGAACCCTGACGGCCGGAAGGCACCGGCCATTCCGAGACGACTACATTGGAGACACATCACATGCCTACTGAACGCACCCAGGTGGTGATCATCGGCGCCGGTCCCGCCGGCCTCGTACTGGGTCAACTGCTGCAAAAGAACGGTATCGACAACATCATCCTGGAGCGCCGCGACGCCGAATACGTTCTGGGACGAATCCGCGCGGGCGTCCTGGAGACTCCGACGGTCCAGGCTCTGAAGGAAGCGGGCGTGGGCGACAAGCCCGAACGCGAAGGCCTGCACATGCACGGCTTCAACCTCCGCTGGGGCGAAGAACGCTGTCACATCGACTTCGGAATGGTCGGAAAGCACGCCCTGGTCTACGGCCAGACGCGCGTGACCCGCGACCTGATGCAGGCGCGCGAAGCCGGAGGAGGGACCACCCACTATGAGGCTGAAGACGTCCAGCCACACGATTTCGACGGCGAAAGACCCTGGGTCAGCTACCGCAAGAATGGACAGGAGCACCGGATCGACTGCGACTTCATCGCTGGCTGCGATGGCTTCCACGGCGTGTCGCGACCATCCATTCCTGCCGAACGGAAACAGGAATTCGAGACGGCCTTTCCCTTTGGCTGGCTGGGCATACTGGCCGACGTCACGCCGGTCTCCGAGGAAGTCTCCTGGATCAACCACCCTGAAGGTTTTCTGATGTGCAGCCTGCGATCGCGCACACGCAGCCGCTACTACCTCCAGGTGCCGAAGAACGAAGACATTGGCCAATGGAGCGCCGACCGGTTCTGGGTGGAATACGAGCGCCGGCTGCCGCGCGACCTGGCCGCGAACCTGCAGACCGGCCCGGCGCTTGAGATGAGCATCACGCCCCTGCACAGCTATGTCTGCACCCCGATGCGCTTCGGCCGGCTGTTCCTCGTGGGCGACGCCGCGCACATCGTTCCGCCTACCGGGGCGAAGGGACTGAACCTCGCCATCGGCGACGCGCAGGAACTCGCGCATGCGCTGCAGGCCCACTACAGCGGCTCCCGCCCCGATGCCATCGAGCAGTATTCGGACCGCGCACTTGGCCGCATCTGGAAGGCCGTGCGTTTCTCGTGGTGGATGACCACGCTGATGCACAAGCTGACGGGCGAACCGTTCGAGCGCCAGATCCAGCTCGCCGAGCTGGAATACACCCGAGGTTCGAAGGCCGCACAGACGGCCATCGCTGAAAATTTCTGCGGTCTGGACCACTGACCGCCGCCATTTCCACGGAGGAGACACATGAACATCCCCAAGACTCTCGTTGCGGCATGCATCGGCCTGGCGGCCGTCGGCACAGCCGCTGCCCAGGACCTGAAGATCGGCATGATCCTGCCCATGTCCGGCCCCTTCGCCGGGCACGGACAGCAGCTCGAAAACGGCGCACGCCTGTACATGCAGCAGCACGGTGACACCGTTGCCGGCCGCAAGATCAAACTCATCATCAAGGACGACACCGGTATCGCACCGGCCGTGAGCAAACGCCAGGCCCAGAATCTGCTGATCCAGGACAAGGTCGACGTCATGGCCGGGTTCGGCATGACACCATCCGCGTTCGCGGTCGCGCCGCTGGCCACGGAGACCAAGACCGCCATGGTGGTGATGAATGCGGCCACCTCGGCCATCACCAGCCAGTCGTCCTATATCGTGCGCACGTCCATGACGCTGCCGCAGGTCACTGCGCCGATTGCGGCCTGGGCGGCCAAAAACGGCATCCGCACGGTCTACAGCATCTCGGCCGACTACGGCCCGGGCCACGATGCCGAATCGCAGTTCGTGAAAACCTTCACGGCGGCAGGCGGCAAAATGGTCGGCACCGTACGCACACCGACACAGAATCCGGACTTTGCCCCCTTTCTGCAAAAGGCCAAGGATCTGCACCCGGATGCCGTCTTCCTGTTCGTCCCGGCGGGCGAGCAAGGCGTGGCGGCTATCAAGGCCTACCGGGAACGCGGGCTGGACAAGGCAGGCATCAAACTCATCGCCACCGGTGACATCGACAGTGAAGACGTCATCAACGCGATCGGCGATGCCGCATTGGGGCTCATTACGTCCTTCCACTACTCGGACGCCCACGATTCACCCGAAAACCATCAGTTCGTACAGGCCTACAAAAAGGCCTATCCGGGCGAGCGCCCCAACTTCTGGTCGGTGGGCGGCTATGACGGCATGCACCTGATCTATCAGGCCCTGGAGAAAACCGGAGGCAACGCCAACGGCGACGCACTCATGGACGCCGTCAAAGGACTGAAATGGATGAGTCCGCGCGGCCCCGTGCAGATTGACCCGAAGACCCGCGACATCATCCAGAACGTTTACATTCGCCGCGTGGAAAAAGTGGACGGTGAACTCCGGAACGTGGAGTTCGACAAGGTGGAAGCCGTCCGGGATCCCGGCAAGGCGTAGGCCTGGCGGCGCCGGCACGGCCAGATGCGCCGGCTCGTCCCGTTCGTGGCCACGGACCGCTCATGGGGTCAGTGGCCATTTCTCGTTGCAGGAGCAGTCCGGGATTGCGATGCGCCCGCCCCCCCGACCATCGCCCTTCAAGGCCCTGTCTTGCAGTACAAGTCGTACAGCACCCGGAGCAGGTGCAGCAGCTTGTCATCCGCGATGCAGTAGAACACGTGCTTGCCTTCGCGCCGCGTATTCACGGCTCCCTCCGTACGCAGCACCGCGAGCTGCTGGGACAGAGTCGGCTGCCGGATATCCAGCCGCTCCTCCAGCTCTCCCACGCTTTGCTCGCCCTCGGCAAGCTGGCATAGCAGCAGCAGACGATCGGGATTGGCGATCATCTTCAGTTGCCCCGCCACCACAGCGGCTGTCTCCCGCATTACCGGCAAATCAATGGCTACATCGTGCATATTTGTCCTTCGACGGCCATACCACGAACGATATATTTACATCACACAACATCTCTCAAGAAGCCTACACAGCTACCGGCGACCTTCGGATCCGCCGGCTTCCGCCCCCCAGGTACGATATTGCTCCAATCGCAACGCGCCTGGGAATCCCGTCGCGCCAAAAATAAGTGTTATTACCAATTGCTAAAACGGGAATCGCTGACGCATCATACGCGACAATTTCGAAAACAATATATCGACGATTCTATATAGAAGTTCATATAGCGACTCGTTCTACAGAACCTCTTCCCTATTCACAGACCCACAAGGTACTTTCTCATGCTACGTCGTTCCTTCCTTAAAAAGGCAGCGTTCGGAGCCGCCGCCGGCGGTGCCACGCTGGCCGCCCCGGTCTTCGCTCAAGATGCTCCCACCCTGCAATGGCGCCTGGCTTCGAGCTTCCCGCGCAGCGCGGACGCGATCTACAGCGGCGGCGAAAACGTCGCCAAATTCGTCTCCGAAGCCACAGGCGGCAAGTTCCAGATCCGCGCCTTCCCGGGCGGCGAGCTGCTGCCCGCCCTTGGCGTGCTCGACGGCGTGCAGAACGGCACGGTGGAATGCGGCCACACGGCTTCGTATTACTACTACGGCAAGGATCCCGCGCTGTGCTTCGATGGCGCGGTGCCTTTCGGGCTGAATACCCGCCAGCACAACGCCTGGGTTACCAAGGCCGGCGGGCGCGAACTCATGCGCGAGCTGTTCGCCAAATTCAACATCGTGAACTTCCCGTGCGGCTACACCGGCACCCAGATGGGCGGCTGGTTCCGCAAGGAGATCAAGACAGTAGACGACCTGAAGGGACTAAAGTTCCGTACGGCGGCATTTGCCGGTGCCGTCCTGATGAAACTGGGCGTCGTGCCGCAACAGATCGCCGGCGGCGACATCTACCCGTCGCTGGAAAAGGGCACCATCGATGCGGCCGAATGGATCGGCCCCTATGATGACGAAAAGCTGGGCTTCCATCATGTGGCGCCGTATTACTACTTCCCGGGCTGGTGGGAAGGCACGCTGCAGGTCTCCCTGTACGTCAACAAGAACAAGTACGAAGCTCTCCCCAAGGCTTACCAGGCAGTGATCGCCCAGGCATCCGCACTGGCGACCAACACCATGATCGCCACCTACGACGCCGAGAACCCCAAGGCGCTCAAGCGGCTGATCGGCCAAGGCGCAAAGCTGCGCGCATTCCCAAAGCCCGTGATGGACGCCTGCTACAAGGCCTCTCAGGCGACCTACGCCGAGCTCAGCGCGAAGGATCCAGGGTTCAAGAAGATTCACGACGCCTACATGGGCTTCCGTGATCATGAAATCCCATGGTTCCGCGTCGCTGAAGGCAGCTTCGACCAGTATCTGGCGACGGTCGCCAAATAGGCCGCGCCTGCGTCTCGCGCCGGCCACCGAACATGGCCGTTCCAAGCCCCCGCGCCTTCGGGGGCTTTTGCGCGTCCTGGCGGGAGCGACTCCACGGAAGCCGAGTCGCTCCCGCCCTACTTACCCTTTGATCCATTTTCACCATGAACGCACTTCTCGCCCTATCCCGAGCGATCGATTCCGTGAATCGCCGCGTCGGCCGGGCCGTCACCTGGCTGATCCTGCTCGCGGTACTGATCAGCGCCACCAATGCCACCGTTCGAAAACTGTTCAACGTCAGTTCCAATGCCTGGCTGGAACTCCAATGGTATCTGTTCGGCGCGGTCTTCATGCTCGCCTCAGGCTACACACTGCTGAAGAACGAGCACGTCCGAGTCGACGTGCTGGCCAGCCGCTTTTCGCGCCGCACCCAGCTCTGGATCGAAATCTTCGGCGTGCTTTTTTTCCTGCTGCCCGCCTGCAGTCTGATCATGTGGCTGTCCTGGCCCTATTTCATGGATTCGCTGATCAATAACGAGCAGTCCTCCAACGCAGGAGGTCTGATCCGCTGGCCGGCCAAATTGATACTGCCCGTCGGCTTTGCACTGTTGGTCGCCGCGGGCGTTTCACATTTGATCAAGTGCATCGGCTGCCTGCGTGGCCTGTGTCCCGATCCACGCGACACCCACACCGGCAAGTCGGCCGAGGAAGAACTGGCCGAAGAAATCGCGCGCGAAGCGCTGGAACGCGGCGCCAGCTCGCACGAGGGGAAGTAACGCCATGGAAGCTCTATTTCTGGCCAATATGGCACCCATCATGTTCGGCATGCTGGTCATCCTGCTATTGCTGGGGTTTCCGGTTGCCTTTTCACTCGCGGCCAACGGCGTTCTGTTCGGATTGATCGGGATCGACCTCGGTCTGCTGTCGCCGTCGCTCTTCCAGGCCCTGCCGCAGCGCGTATTTGGCGTGATGTCGAATGAATCGCTGCTCGCCGTGCCGTTCTTCACGTTCATGGGCTTGATCCTGGAACGCTCCGGGATGGCCGAGGACCTGCTCGAGACCATCGGCCAGTTGTTCGGCCCCCTGCGGGGCGGGCTGGCCATTGCCGTGGTGCTGGTGGGCGCCATGCTGGCGGCCACCACCGGCGTGGTGTCGGCCTCAGTGATCTCCATGGGCCTGATCTCGCTACCCATCATGCTGCGCTACGGCTACGATCGGCGGCTCGCGGCGGGCGTGATCGCCGCGTCCGGCACGCTATCGCAGATCATTCCGCCGTCCCTCGTGCTCATCGTGCTGGCCGACCAGTTGGGCCGTTCCATCGGCGATATGTACAAGGGTGCCTTCCTGCCGGGCTTCGCTCTGACGGGGTTGTACATCCTCTACGTAGTGGGCATTTCGCTGTTCCGACCCAAATCCGCTCCGGCCATCCCGCCGGAGGCTCGCACCTTCGTCGAACCGAACGGCAGCCATGGTCTGCCCTCGCTGCTGGTGCTGATGGTCCTGGCCGCGCTGATCTCGGTCTTCGGTGTCAAACGGCTGCTGGGAGCCGACGCGCACGTCGACGAGCTCATCGTCACCAGCATCCTGATATGGGGCGCGGCGGCCTTCGCAATGGCCAGCCTCAACAAGCTGCTGCACCTAGGCCTGCTATCGAAGATCGCCGAGCGGGTCACCTTCGTCATGATCCCCCCGCTGGCCCTGATCTTCCTGGTGTTGGGCACCATATTCATCGGCGTGGCCACCCCCACCGAAGGCGGCGCGATGGGTGCCGTCGGGGCCCTGATCATGGCCCTCATCAAGCGGCGCCTCACGCTGGGGCTGCTGCGCCAGGCCATGGACACCACCACGACGCTGACCTGCTTCGTGGTGTTCATCCTGATCGGCTCCTCGGTGTTCAGCCTCACTTTCCGTGGCGTCAATGGGGACCTCTGGGTGGAGCATCTGCTGACCGGCCTGCCGGGCGGCCAGATGGGCTTCCTGATCGTCGTCAGCATGCTGACCTTCTTCCTGGCGTTTTTCCTGGACTTCTTCGAACTCGCCTTCATCATCGTGCCGTTGATCGGGCCGGTGGCCGACAAGATGGGCATCGACCTGGTCTGGCTGGGTATCGTACTGGCCGTGAACATGCAGACTTCGTTCATGCATCCCCCGTTCGGCTTTGCGCTGTTCTATCTGCGGTCGGTGGCACCCAAAGATGATTACATGGACAAGGTGACCGGCCGCAAAATCGCGAAGGTCACCACAGGACAGATCTACTGGGGGTCGCTGCCCTTCATCGCCATCCAGATCCTGATGGTGGTGCTGGTCCTGGCCTATCCGCGAATGGTGACCCACTACAAGGCCGACAGGGCTCAGGTCAACATCGAAAACATCCAGATAGACACGGGGAACTTCCAGGGTTACGGCTCCGCCGGCTACGGCGACACAGGAACCGACGCCACGGGGACGTCGTCCGAACCGGACTACGACAAGATGTTCAAATAACCGGGACCGGTCTTTCCCCTGAAGCCCGGGCGGCCCATAAGGGCCGTCCGGGCTTAATGAGATGGTCAGCCCGATCCCCACGAAGCGGTACGCTGAGTGGGGATTGTTCTTTCTTGGAGACCGTCATGAGCACCGTCGCGCTGATTGGCATTGATCTGGGCAAGCATAGTTTTCACCTTCACGGTCAGGATAGGGCTGGCAGGATGGTGTTTCGCAAGAAGCTCACGCGCAGCCAGATGTTCACGCTGCTAGGCAATACGCCGGCCTGTACCGTCGTGATGGAGGCGTGTGCTGGGGCACACTGGGTTGCCCGTAGAGTCCAAGATCTGGGTCACCAGGCCAAGCTGATCTCTCCCCAGTTCGTGAAGCCCTTCGTGCAGGGCAACAAGAACGATTTCGCCGACGCGCAAGCGATCTGTGAGGCAGCCAGTCGCCCGAGTATGCGGTTCGTGAGCCCGCGCAATCAGGCTCAGCAGACGGTATCGATGTTGCACCGGGTGCGCGAGGCTTTGGTACGCGACAGAACCGGCGCTATTAACCAAATCCACGCCTTCCTGCTGGAGTTTGGTGTGGGCCTGCCCAAGGGGCCGGCGATCATCCGCAAATTACCGGCGGTACTGGTCGCGCATGAACTGCCGCCGCGTTTGGTGGCGCTGCTCGAACGGCTGCAGGCGCACTTCAAATACCTTGATGAGCAGATCGCCCAGACAGAGCGAGAGCTGTCGGCACAACTGCGCCAGGACGAGCGCGGCCAGCGGCTGCTGGAGATACCCGGCATCGGGCCGATCACCGCCAGCGTGCTGACGACCGAGCTGGGCGACGCTCGACAGTTCGGTTCGGCAAGACAGTTTGCCGCCTCGGTGGGGTTGGTGCCACGCCAGTACAGCACCGGCGGCAAGCCTACGCTGTTGGGCATCAGCAAGCGCGGCGACAAGAATCTGCGACGGCTGCTAGTGCAAGGCGCGCGGACCATCATGCAGCGCGTCGACAAACGCACCGATACTTTGGGCGTCTGGGTCCGCAGCCTATTAACCCGACGCCACTCGAATGTCGTGGCCTGCGCGCTGGCCAACAAATTGGCGAGGATAGCCTGGGCCATCCTCGCCAGAGGGACGAACTACCGTAGCGAGCAGGCTGTGACAGCAGCCTGACGCACACCGTTTACACAGCAACCTTCAGCAGTACCCACTTCCTGGTTTTGCGACGCGAGATACGTGAAGACATAAACGGCTCAACGGCCGGACAACGAACCTGGCACAAAAAACAGTGCATGACACTGAGGGCTTTTTGAGGTTTGTCCGGCGCGGCTCTCATCATGGGGCGGGGGGATTCCTCCACCACGACCCCGGATAGATTTAAGCAAGCCCAATTTACGTCAACGTCGTCCCGCTTGCAAAAATCGGGCTGACCATAGATTTTCATGGCTGTATCGGCCGGCCGCGCCGCCGGGGCTCACCGGGGCAAACCCCACACCCACGCGACCGCCAGACGCCTCACCAGAGGCGCCGATTGAAAAGCTCGGATCCGCTGTTAAAATACATAGTCAATCTATGCAATTGAGGGGACCTGCTGTTCCGCCTGATACCCCCATGACAGAACCCTCAGGACCCGATCTCGTAGGCGCCGAACTGCTGGATGTCGTCGTCCGGCTCAACCGCTGGGTCACGCGCCACACAGACTGGCCACTCCCGGTTGCGCAGGCGCGCGTGCTGTCCCAGATCGACGAGATGCGGACCACGCGCGTCAGCGACCTGGCCCGCGCCCAGCACTGCAGCCAGCCCACCATGACCAGTCAGGTCCGGCGCCTGCAGGACCAGGGCCTCATTGCCCGTACGCCCGACCCTGACGACGCGCGGGCCGCCTGGATCTCGCTGACGGATGACGGCCGGCGGACGCTGGCCGGGATTCGTCGGGCTCGTGCCGACATCATCGAATCACTGATCAGGCGACTTGCCCCGGCCGACCGGCAGCGCCTGCAGGGCGCGCTCGACGCGCTTACCGGGTTGCTCGCCGCCGCCTACCGCCAGACACCGCTTCAACAGGAACAATCCGGATCATGAAATTGCTGCAACAACCCAAGGCCGTGCTGGCCGTGGCCTTTGCGTGTGTCATCGCCTTCATGGGCATCGGGCTGGTGGATCCCATCCTGAAACCCATCGCCGATTCGCTGGGCGCCACGCCCTCGCAGACATCGCTGCTGTTTACCAGTTACATGCTGGTGATGGGGGTCGCCATGCTGATCACCAGCGTCGTATCCAGCCGCCTGGGCGTCAAACGCACGCTGCTGCTGGGACTGCTCATCATCATCGTCGGCGCCGGTGCCGCCGGCATGTCCGATTCGATCGGAGCCATCGTCGGCTACCGCGCTGTCTGGGGGCTGGGCAACGCGCTATTCGTCGCCACGGCGCTGACCGCCATCGTCAGCGCATCCCAAGGATCTGTGCGCGACGCCATCATTTTCTACGAGGCGGCACTGGGCGTGGGCATTGCCGCGGGTCCATTGATCGGCGGCGTCCTGGGGTCCATCTCGTGGCGCGGACCTTTTTTCGGCGTCTCGGTGCTCATGGCGTTTGCGCTGCTGGTCACGGTATTTCTTCTGCCCAAGCCCCAGTCCCGGCCGAACCGCAGCTCTCTGCGCGACCCGTTTCGGGCGCTGAAGCATCGGGGGCTCCTGGGTGTAGCCATCACCGCCCTGCTCTACAACTTCGGCTTCTTCACGCTGCTGGCCTATACCCCGTTCCCGATGAACATGACCGCCCAAGGAGTGGGGCTCACCTTTTTCGGCTGGGGCATGGCCCTGGCCTTCGCCTCCGTCATCCTGGCCCCGCGCCTGCAGTCAGCCTTCGGCACCATTCCCTCGGCGCTGGGCGCGCTCGCCGGCTTTGCAATGGTGCTGATCGCCATGGCCGTCTGGACCGATCACCGGGCGGTGCTCGTGGCCGGCGTAGTCGTGGCGGGACTATTCCTGGGCATCAACAACACGCTGGTCACGGAGACCGTCATGCACGCAGCGCCCGTCGAGCGGGGCGTGGCCTCCGCCGCCTACAGCTTCGTACGATTCACGGGCGGTGCAGTCGCACCGTGGCTGGCCGGCTACCTGGGCGAGACCATCAACGACCACGTACCGTACTGGGTCGGCGCCGCCGCCGTACTGATGGGCGCCATGGTGTTGGCCAGATCCCGGCGTCACCTGGCGCACATTGACCGGGAGACCCATGGTGCCGCGTCTGACACACGCGCGGATACGGTACCCGCCAGGGCGTCCGTTTCAGAACCCGCCTGACGCCCCGCCCGCCTCTCGGACGAGGCCGCCTCGCGTTCAGCCGGTCCAGCCCCGAACATCGAGGCGCGAGCCCAGGCATGTCGCGGCCTTCGCCGTCAGGCACGAAGGATGCTGCTCCTCCGGTTCTGGCAATTGCTGGAACACATGCACTGACCCATTCAAGGAGAGCAATATGCGCGACGACTATCGAAGAATCCGGGAAGGCTACGATCCATCGGACGACAACAGAGGCAACGACGACAGATACGGCTCACGCGGGGCGCATGGCCAACAAGGCTACTCCGGCGAGCGCGGCCGAGGCGGCTCCCGTTTGAACGAGCACTGGGGCTCGGAACCCGACGAGGACTTCAGGGAGAACGTCGGCTATGGCGGCCGTACGTCGCAGTGGGGACAGCGCGGCGACCGTCCGTATGGCTCCGGGGGCGAGTACGAGCGAGAGCGCTACGGCAGCCGGAATCAAGGCGGCCGGGACCGGAACTACGATTTCGGCCGGAGTGACGAGGGTGGCCCTTATGGCTATGGCGAAGGCCGTTTCGGACAAAATGAAGGATGGGGCGGTCGGAGCCAATACGGTGAACGCAACGAGGGCGGAAGCCGCTACGGCCGGACCGGGTACCGCGGCAGCAACTACGGCAGCAGCTATAGCGGCGGGAGCAGAAGCGGCGGCGGCGAGTTCGGGAGCGCTTACGGCGACAGAAGCTCGGGCGGCAGCTACGGCGGCGGCTACGGCAGCGGATACGGCGGAAGGACATCCGGCGAAGGCGACTACGGCAGCGGATACGGGGGACGAACTTATGGCGGGGGCGAGTACGGCAGCGGGCGCGGAGAGCGGTCCAGCGCGTCACGAAGCATGCCCAAGAACTACCAGCGCTCGGACGAGCGCATCCGCGATGATGTCTGCGAGCAGCTGAGCCGCAGTGGCTACGACATCAAAGACGTCTCGGTCGAGGTGAGCGGCGGGAAGGTCACGCTGGAAGGCACTGTCCAGGACCGGTACACCAAGCACGCCATCGAAGATTGCGCCGACGACAGCATGGGGGTTCGCGAAGTGGACAACCGCATCCGGGTGAACCCGGAGGGTGGGCGGAGCCATCAGGGCGAACAAGACCACCAAGGGCAAAGCTCGATGGGCAGCCATTCGTCCGGACAGGCGGACACGTCAGCCAGCGAAAAGAAACGGACTTAGCGCCAAGGGCCCGCGAGCGCCGTCCCAACCGTCGTTGGAGGGCGCCGCGGCCCGGCTGAACGTCCGGAAGCAGTTCAGAGGTGAGGCGGTGGGCGCCGTTGCCGGGCCGAGGCGGCGCGGGATGTCATGGGAAGACTCGGCAATTACGTCCGTCGACGAACCGGAGCCCTTGAACGTGGACGCCGGTGCTCTCGGAGACAGCGGCGCTGAAGGCCCTCTTCCGCCCCGCCGCCGCGATCATACCGTGACGAAACGCCCCACCCACTGCGCGTAAGCAGTGATGAACTTGCGCAGAAAGTCGCGGGTGCCGTCGTTGTTGATGCCGCCCTTTTCATCCAGCAGCGTATCCACCTTGCCAATGTAGGCTTCAGGCTGCAGCATGGTTGGCGTATCAAGATAGGTCAGGGACTGTCGGAGATGATGGTTGGCGCCAAAGCCGCCGGTTGCAGCGATCGACGCTGAAACAATACCCGCCGGCTTCCCGGCCCACACGTTTTTGCCCCAGGGCCGTCCGCCAATGTCCAGCGCGTTCTTCAGTGCCGCCGGCATCGAACGATCGTGTTCCGGCGTGACGAACAACACCGCGTTTGCGCGTTTGATGCGCGCACGAAATGGCTCGTATTCGGGCGGGTTGTCAGTGTCGTAGTCCTGGTTGTAAAGCGGAAGCTGACCGATTTCAACGATCGTAAGCGCCAGCGGCTCGGGCGCGAGCGACACGAGATTCAGGGCGACTTTCCGGTTGAACGATTCCTTGCGCAGACTTCCAACGATAACAGCAACATCCACATTCCTGGCCATGATGTTCGTCCTTTACGTGTGTACCTACGACGCAGAATACTACCGTGGCAGCGCGCGCTCCATTGCCGTCGACGTGGCTTGTCCGCACAGCGGATCGTGGTGGCCGTTCATGGCTGGCCGCGTTCGGAAGGTCGTGCGGACGGAAGATGCCACCCATGCCTGATCGCCATGTAGCGCAGCAAGAAACATGCCACTCCGCCCGCAATCGTGGTCGCAACCGGCTGTATGTGGAGTGCATCGCCTCCGACGACAATCGCTGCGCCGGCCAGTGCGGCCAGCGCATAGAGATCGGCGCGCAGCACCGTGGGGATCTGCATGACAAGTACGTCGCGCATCATCCCGCCGCCGATGCCCGTGAGCATGCCCAGCAGCGCGGCCATCACGGGATTGAGGCCAAACAGCAGGGCTTTCTGGGCGCCGGCGACCGCGAAGAATGCCAGGCCCACCGCATCAAACCAGAGCACGGCGTTGGTCAAGCGCATCACGAGAGAGTCGCGGAAAAACACGATGAACCCGGCAAGAACCGACACACCGAGATAACTCAGATGGTCAATCGCCGCGGGCGGCGTGGCGCCGATCAGGACATCGCGCGTGATGCCGCCAACATTGCCCGCCGCGAAGGCCAGCACCATGATGCCGAAGATATCGAGACGGTACTTGACCGCCGCCACAGCGCCGCTGATCGCAAAAACGAAGGTCCCACCCAAATCCAGTGCCGTCAGAAGCACATGATCCATCAGCAAGATGTTTCCCGCAGCCATTTTCAGTTCCAGCAGGTGAGCGCAGCGATCATCATCGGCGCGCCGCCATCACGCGGCCAGCCATGCGCAGGAGGCGACCACCAGGGCCTCCACCCCTGCTTCCAGCGTAGGATGGATGACGGGCAGAAAATGCGGATTGTGGTTGGTGGGAAGATCGTTCAGCGCGTTCTGCGACTTGGCCTTCGCATAGACCTCCGGATCCGTCCCGCCGACGAACCAGAACACCGATGGCACGCCCCACTCGGCACCAAACGACCCGAAGTCCTCGCTCGCTGAGGCGGGGCCCACTTCGTGAACCCGCTCGGCGGAGAAATGCCGACGAAACGCCGCAACCACGCGATCCGTGGCTGCTGCATCGTTGGTCGCGAGGGGATATCGATCCAGCGGGGTGAACTCCGGCGGCTTGGGCGCTCCGGATGCCGCGGCCTCCGCGTTGACAATGCGGGTAATGGCTGCGAGCACGCGCTCGCGCACGCCAGGGTCGAACGTGCGCACGTTGAGCTTGATGATGGCCTCGTCCGGAATCACATTTTCCTTGGTGCCTGCTTGTAGAGCGCCCACAGTCACCACAGCTGCTTCCGACGCGGCGACTTCGCGTGACACGATGGTCTGCAGCCGCAGCACGACAGACGCCGCCATCACGACCGGATCGATGCTGGCCTGGGGCATGGATCCATGGGCGCCTCGGCCGAACAGGCGTATCTGGAAACTGTCAGCGGACGACGTGATGGGCCCGATCCGCCCCCCGACAGCGCCCGCTGGCCCAACCATCACGTGCTGTCCAAGGATGGCGTCCGGCTTGGGAAAACGGTCGAACAGGCCATCATCGATCATGGCCCGGGCGCCTGCGGCGGTTTCCTCAGCCGGCTGGAACACAATCATCAAGGTACCATGCCAGTCGCCACGAGCCTGCGCCATGAGCGCCGCAGCGCCCACGAGCCAGGCGACGTGCATGTCGTGGCCACACGCGTGCATGACGGGCACCGTTTTTCCTTCTGGATCGGTGGCCTTGACGGTGCTGGCGTAGTCCGCACCTGTGGCTTCCTCGACAGGCAGCGCGTCCATGTCGGCGCGCAGCATGATGGTCGGACCTGCGCCGTTACGCAGCAAGCCCACCACGCCCGTATGTCCCACGCCCGCCGCCACCTCGTACCCCGCGGCGCGCAGCCGATCGGCCGCCAGCCCGGCGGTGCGCGTCTCCTGCATGGAGAGTTCGGGATGCGCATGCACGTCTTTGTAGAATCGCTCGATGTCCGGCACGAGCGGCGCCAGGCCTCGCAGAATCGAAACAGGGACATCAGATTCGGTTGTACTCATGACATATTTCCTCCTGAGCAACCGCGGACATGAAGACGGCGGCCTCTAGATGTTTGTCTGATCCGGCGGTACGCCTTCAGGCAACCTTGCCGCGCAGTCTGCGTTTTTCCGCAGCTCCATTTCCGCACCGACGCCGAAGCAGCTCATCGAGATGGAACCCATGGCATGGCCCCGGACCAACGGTTCGAGCGTGCTGCCCTCCGCGGTCGCCAGCCCAGCCACATAGAGCAGCGGGATGAAGTGATCGGGCGTGGGGACGGCCCGATCGTAGTCGGGATGGTTCACGACGCGCAGGATATCGCCGGGCTCACGGACGAGCTGATCGGCCACGGCGTCATCGAAGCGTTCCGCCCAGTCATACGCCAATTGGGGTTCGCGCCATTGCAATTCCCGCAGATTGTGTACGACATCGCCGCTGGCGACGATCATGACTCCCTGTTCTCTCAGCGGTGCCAGGCGGGCGCCAAGATCCACGTGATAGTCAAGGGGCTTGAGCGCATTGATGGAAAGTTGCAGCACGGGGATGTCCGCATTTGGATACATATGCGCCAATACCGACCAGGTCCCATGGTCGAGGCCCCATTGGTCATGGTCCAGGCCGACCCATAGCGGCTTGATCCGCTCGGCGATCTCGCCGGCAAGGTCGGGGTCGCCCGGCGCGGGGTACTGGAAGTCGAATAGCGCACGCGGAAAGCCATAGAAGTCATGGATGGTCCTGGGATTCGGCATTGCCGTAATCGCCGTGGCGCCGAAATACCAATGCGCAGAAATGACAAGCAAGGCCTTGGGCCGCGGCAGGTGCTGCCCGAACGCTCGCCATGCATCGGTGTAGCCGTTCCGTTCGAGGGTGTTCATCGGGCTCCCGTGCCCGATGAAGAGGGCTGGCATCTTGCTCATGCTGTCTTCCTTTGATGGCGCGCTTGCTCGATCCAGGCTTCCGGGGAGGTCGGGTGAACGATCGAGCACTGACCCCGTCAATACTTGAGGATATCGCAAGGGCGCCAAGGTGGGGTAGTACGATACGCTACAGCCGATTGGCGCTGGTGATGGTCCGCAGGAATTCCTGGGTGCGGCTGCGTTTCGGGTCGCCGAAAATTTCCTCCGGAGACCCTTCTTCGTGGACCTGCCCGTCGTACAGGAAGCAGACTTTGGTCGAGACCTCTCGGGCAAATCGCATTTCGTGCGTCGCGAGCATCATCGTCATGCCGTTGCCGGCCAGGTCGCGTACGATATCCAGCACTTCCGCCACCAGTTCGGGATCCAGCGCCGCCGTGATCTCGTCCAGCAGCAGCACCATCGGGTCCATGGCGATGGCCCGTGCGATCGCAACGCGCTGCTGCTGGCCGCCCGACAAATGGTCCGGGTACGCTTTGGCCTTGTCCAGCAGTCCCACCCGCCTGAGCAGCCGGGTGGCCGTTTCTTCAATGTCGCGCTTCGGCTGGCGCAGGACGATGGAGGGCGCCAGCATGACGTTCTCCAGGACAGTCATGTGCGGAAAGAGGTTGTAGCTCTGAAACACCATCCCGATATGGCGGCGAACCTTGTCGAGATCGACGCCGCGGTCGGTGATGCACTCGCCGCCCACCCGGATCTGCCCGCCGTCGACGGTTTCGAGCCCATTCAGGCAGCGCAGCAGCGTCGACTTCCCGGACCCTGAAGGCCCGATCAACGTCACCACCTCGTGTTCACCGACGGACAGGGATAATTGATCGATGACTTTCTGCATGCCGTAATGCTTGGAGATGCCGTCAATCTCGATGAAGCTTGCCGCCATATCTTCAAGTCCTCACGCGCCGCATCCTGTCCCGCCGCATCATCCGCTCGACCAGGCGTGTCTGCGGAATGGACACGATGATGAAGAGGATCGCGACGCTCGTCACGGCCGACAGGTTGTACACGTTGCCCGCAATGATCATGGATTGATTGAAGGCATCGATCGCCCCCACCACGGTCACGAGCGCCGTGTCTTTCTGGAGGGCAATCAGGGAATTCAACAACGGCGGAATGATGTTCCTGACACCTTGCGGGACGATGACGTATCTCAAGCTCTGGAAATACGTCATGCCCAGCGAGCGGGCCGCGGCGGCCTGGCTCCACTGGACGCTCAGGATACCCGCGCGGTAGATCTCGGCCATATAGGCGCTGACGGTGATCGAGAGCGCAATGACCATCAGCACCATCTGCGGCATGTCGCTCAGAAGCGGCGCCCCGGTCAGCGGGATGCCGAAGGCAACGAGAAACAATACCAGAATCGCCGGGATCGCCCGGAATATGTCGACATACGCAGTCGCGAGAATGCGCAGCGGCTTCCCCGCCGGCCCGGGTGCAATTTCCGCGATGGCGAGCACCAGCCCAAAGATCAGGCAGACAATGCCGCTGGTCACGAAGAGCTTCACGTTCAGCCAGAAGGCGCTCACGACGAGGGGGAACGTTTCGACGATCAGCGGGACATCGAGAAAGGTCTTTGCAACCGCATGGTCATTGAGCAGGAAAAACTGGACCACCAGCACGATCAGAAGTACGGCCACGGAATAACCGATCGTGACCCAGCAACTTACCCGGACGTCGGCCAGCTTTTCTCTGGCAACCACCCGCTGCCCCGCCAAGCGGGCCCCGCGCGCTGCCACACAACCGGCAAACGCCCGCAGGCAGGGCCAGAACAAGGCCCCACTACCGACGGCCAAGGCGATCAAGATGCTGTCAGCCCACGAGGCCTTGTCCGGAAAAGCTGCGCGCACCCAGCGATCGATCTCCAGCAAGGCGTACCAGCTGCTGACGGCAGCGGCCGCGGCAAGCAGAAAGGCCCCCGACAGAAGCATGACAGGGGTTCCGCCCCGGATCGAAAAATCCAGCCGCACTACCTCCCTCATGCGGATCCTGTCGCGTGTCTATGAAGGCCGCTCACGTCACTTGATGACGGGGAGTTCGGAGGGCAGCTTGCCGCCCATCGCCGGGGACAGATACTTCTTTTCAAGCTGGGCGAGGGTGCCGTCCGATTTGAGGCTGGAAAGTATTTTGTCGAAAGCGCCCAGATTGGAGGACTTTTTTCCGACCAGTCCACCGATGCCCATTTCGCTATCCGGGTAGACCCCCGCCACGGTGAATCGGCCGTCGGAACCGGCAGCAACGCTCAAGAGGGTGGCAGCGTCAAACAGAGCCACATCGACCTGGCGCGCCGCCAGCGCGGAATACATCCCCGCCGTGTCGGAGAAGACTTTGATGTCTTTCTGAGGCTTGATGGTGTCCCTGACGAAATCGAACATGGTGGTGCCGCGCTCGACCCCGATGCGCAGGTCGTTCTTGATCGAATCAGCCGTTACCTTGGTTCCCTTGCGCACCATTGCGGCCGTCAGCACGTCATAGTATGGAATCGTGAAATCGACGACCTTCTTGCGCTCGTCCGTAATGGTGATCTGACTCAAGGCAATGTCAAAGGCGTCTGTTTGACCGGCTACGACCTGGGCAAAGGACACCGAGACCAGCTTGAGATTGTGCAGGCCGGCCCGGTGCGCAATGTTGGCGGCCAGGCAGTATTCGAATCCGTCCTTGATCGAATCCGGCGAATTCCCATTCCAGAAACCGGGCGACGGCAGGTAGGGACGTACCGTCAGCGTGTCAGGCGAGAGCGTCTTCAAGGTGGCCACATGATCCGGCCCCGAGATCTCGCAGTTTCCAAAGCCGGCCGCCGTAGCGGGACCGCTGCCCAACGCCAGCATGCCGGCCGCCAAAAGCACCGTTGTCATTGTTCTGAGGTTTTTCATCGCCATACCTATCTCCGTTCAGTATCGTGGCCTGCTGGCGGGCTCGTAAGGACTCACCCGGCAGACCGCCAAGTGAGGCACGAGCATCGATCGTAACTGCACTGCAGGTTCTTTCACAAGCAGGCGGGCTTCCGCCCCACCGGGGTTCAGGCGACCGAGGCCACGACCGAGGGCTGGGCAATTCCGCCGCGCGGTTGGCCCGATTCGACATTTCCCCACAAGACAGCGTGGGTGGCCGGCAGCGCCCGGGAATTCGGCATTGACAGCCAAAGACGCATCAGCAGCCTCTTCTTCCCCGCCTCCGCATCATCCCGGAACTCGGTCCTGGCGTGATAGATCACATGATTGTTGAGCAGCTGGATGTCACCGGGCCTGAATGTCATCGAGAAGCTGTGCTTGTCCGCGGTTTCCAGGAGAAGCCGGATGGCGTCGAACTCCTGGGCGCTGAGTTTGCGGACGCCGTCCATCAGCTGTGCGTTTTCGATATAGGTCAAGGAAAAATGGCTCGTCAGCTTCCCGTCCCTGACGCCGAAAACG
Organism: Castellaniella sp. UC4447_H14; assembly: GCF_052978285.1. Classification (NCBI taxonomy): domain Bacteria; kingdom Pseudomonadati; phylum Pseudomonadota; class Betaproteobacteria; order Burkholderiales; family Alcaligenaceae; genus Castellaniella; species Castellaniella sp. UC4447_H14. The sequence goes on from NZ_CM129666.1 coordinate 1,861,471, forward strand.
GGCAGATCGTAGCTGATGAATTCCCCGCCCGCTTCCTCGCCGAAGCGGCTTCGAGGGATCGGTTCGCACAACAACGCGTGGAGATCCGGGTGGTTGACCAGGATGTCGTTATAGACCGTCGCGCTGCTGGCCAGCTTGCTGACGCCGCCCTCCGCCGCTTGCCGGATGCACAGCAGCCCGACGACGTCGCAACGGTCGGTATGGAATCTCAGCTTGCCCGGAGACAGCGTCCGCGCCCCGGAAGACAGGAATTTCTGGCCCTTGGTGTCCACTGTCTCCCCATAGAGGCTGACTCCGACCTTGCCCTCGTCCTCAATGTCACGCATGGCCTCGCCGCGCCGGTTCTGATACATGGGTGTGCCCAGGTAGCAGCCCAAGGCATACCAGATGCACCGCAACTGGTCCATGCGGTATCGGGACACGTCCAGGCCCGTGATCTGCACCATGCCAGTGCCATTCTCGAGCTCCTCCCGCACCTCGTTGAAGAAAGGCTCACTGCCCTCCAGGGGGAAATTCTGGCGGTTCACCTGCCTCCAGTCGGGCAGGCGCCACGCCTTGACCGCCGCGTCGATCTGGTCAAGAAGCTGCACCGGCATGGCTTTCCGCCAGCTCGTCCGCCGGACGATCTCAGCCGCATCCCAGACACAACGACCGCTGAGCAATTGAGCACCTACTTCAGACATACTGCACTCCAGTGGGAGAATCCATGAATTGCGCCCATGCCAGGACGCATCGACAGCTACGCTGCGCCCTTGCGTTGGGCCAGGCGCGGGGCCACTTGGCCGCGGTGCGCGACCAAGAGATCGGCACCGCTTTATTTTATAGGGCTTGCGGCCTGACGGGTGCTAAAAGAACGGCCATCAGCGCCTGTTGCTGCCCCTGCAGCCGCCAGCCGGTCCGCGCCAGCGAGCGCAGGGCCATGTCGTACCCCCTGAGGAGAAATCATGACATCCGTCTATCTTGCCGGCCCGGACGTCTTCCGTCCCGATGCTATTCCCTATGGCGAATCCCTCAAGGCCGCCTGCAGACGGTTTGGCCTCGAAGGCCTGTATCCCCTGGACAATGCCTTGCCTCCCGGGCTGTCCAAGCCACAAGCTGCCGCCTGGATCTGCCAGGCCAACCTCGCGCTTATCCGCCGCGCGGATATTGTCATGGCCAATCTCAACCCCTTTCGCGGCGCGGAGCCGGATTCGGGTACGGTATTCGAAGTAGGCTACGCTGCGGCCTTGGGCAAACCCGTGTGGGGCTACCTGGAGGACGCCCGCGCAATCGTCGATCGAGTGACCCACCGGGTGAATCCAGACGGGCGGCTGGTCGACGAACAAGGCCTCCAGGTGGAGGACTTCGGCCTTCCGCTGAATCTCATGCTCGCCTGCAGCATCCGGGTCGTGCCGGGCGGCCCGGACGCGTGTCTGGCCGAGATATCGGGCGCCAACTGACGGCCAACGACAGCCAGCCTTCCGCCTGGGGCGCCCCGCAATGCGGAAGCCCCCCCGGCCCCCCTTGAAATCCCGTGGATCATCCTTATAATTAGCACTCGATAGGGTTGAGTGCTAACAGCGGCTCAACCCTCGTGTCCATCCCATTATTCAAGTACAGGAGTTCCTCCATGGCACTGCGTCCTTTGCATGATCGCGTGATCATCAAGCGTCTGGACAACGAGCGCACCACCGCCTCGGGTATCGTGATCCCCGACAGCGCGGCCGAGAAGCCCGATCAAGGCGAGGTCCTGGCCGTCGGCCCGGGCAAGAAGACCGAAGACGGCAAGCTGATCCCGATGGATCTGAAAGTCGGCGACAAGGTTCTGTTCGGCAAGTACGCCGGCCAGTCCGTGAAGGTCGATGGCGACGAAGTCCTGGTCATCCGCGAAGAAGAAGTCTTCGCCGTGATCCAGTAATCCTCTGAACCGCTTAAACCAAGGAATTTCAACATGGCTGCAAAGCAAGTCTATTTTGGTGACGACGCCCGCGCCCGCATCGTGCGCGGTGTCAACATCCTGGCGAACGCCGTCAAGACCACCATGGGCCCGAAGGGTCGGAACGTGGTGCTGGACCGCTCCTTCGGCGCCCCGACGGTGACCAAGGACGGTGTATCCGTCGCCAAGGAAATCGAACTGAAAGACAAGTTCGAAAACATCGGTGCCCAACTGGTGAAGGAAGTCGCCTCCAAGACCTCCGATAACGCCGGCGACGGTACCACCACCGCCACCGTGCTCGCCCAGTCGATCGTCGAAGAAGGCCTGAAGTACGTGGCCGCCGGCATCAGCCCCATGGATCTGAAGCGCGGCATCGACAAGGCCGTGGCCGTGGCCGTGGATGAGCTGCACAAGCTCTCCAAGCCCTGCACCACCAGCAAAGCCATCGCGCAAGTCGGCTCCATCTCGGCCAATAGCGACGTGTCCGTGGGCGAAATCATCGCCAACGCGATGGACAAGGTCGGCAAGGAAGGCGTGATCACCGTCGAAGACGGCAAGTCGCTGGAAAACGAACTGGACGTGGTCGAAGGCATGCAATTCGATCGCGGCTACCTGTCGCCCTACTTCATCAACAACCCGGACAAGCAAGTCGCCATCCTGGAAGATCCGTACATCCTGATTTTCGACAAGAAGATCAGCAACATCCGTGATCTGCTGCCGGTGCTGGAACAGGTTGCCAAGTCCAGCCGCCCGCTGCTGATCGTGGCGGAAGACGTGGAAGGCGAAGCCCTGGCCACGCTGGTCGTGAACAACATCCGTGGCATCCTGAAGACCACCGCCGTCAAGGCGCCGGGCTTCGGCGACCGCCGCAAGGCCATGCTGGAAGACATCGCCATCCTGACGGGCGGCACGGTGATTTCCGAAGAAACCGGTCTGTCGCTGGAAAAAGCCACGCTGGAACTGCTGGGCCAGGCCAAGCGCATCGAAGTGGCCAAGGAAAACAGCACTATCATCGACGGTGCCGGCGAGCCAAAGAACATCGAAGCGCGTGTCAAGCAAATCCGCACGCAAATCGAGGAAGCGACTTCCGACTACGACCGTGAAAAGCTGCAGGAACGCGTTGCCAAACTGGCAGGCGGCGTGGCAGTGATCAAGGTCGGCGCTGCGACTGAAGTCGAAATGAAGGAAAAGAAGGCCCGCGTCGAAGACGCCCTGCACGCCACGCGCGCCGCAGTGGAAGAAGGCATTGTCCCCGGCGGCGGTGTGGCGCTGGTTCGCGCCAAGGTAGCGGTGGCCAAACTCAAAGGCGACAACGCCGACCAGGACGCCGGCATCAAGTTGATCCTGCGGGCTATCGAGTCTCCGTTGCGCACCATTGTGGCCAACGCCGGCGACGAAGCCAGCGTGATCGTGAACGCCGTTGAAAAGGGCGAAGGCAACTTCGGCTACAACGCGGCCACCGGTCAATACGGCGATCTGGTCGAACAAGGCGTGATCGACCCGACCAAGGTGACCCGTACGGCGCTGCAGAACGCAGCCTCCGTCGCCAGCCTGCTGCTGACGACCGAAGCCGCCGTCGCGGAAATCGTGGACGACAAGCCGGCTGCCCCGATGCCCGACATGGGTGGGATGGGTGGAATGGGCGGCATGGGCGGTTTCTAAGCTCTGGCCTGCCCGATCCGGAACCGGATGCCGATCCGTCGGCATCCTCCGGACGGCTCGTACGAATCCCCGCCATGGGCAACCGTGGCGGGGATTTTTCGTTTCACCCCGCCCAAGGTCTGAAACGAAGGCTCAAGGCCGGGCGCCGAGCAGGCCGGCGAAGCGCGCCATGTCGACGTTTCCGCCACTGAGGAGCACACCGACGCGCTTGCCCTTCAGCTCGCCTTTCATCTTCCGGGCCGCCGCGAAACCCAGGCAGCCGGTGGGCTCGACAATCAGCTTCATTCGGGCGGCCATGAAGGCCATGCACTCGACGAGTTCCGTATCCGAAGCGGTCAGGATGTCATTGACATCACGCTGGATGATCGGGAACGTCACGTTTCCCAGGTGCTGCGTTTGCGCGCCATCGGCAATGGTCTTGGGCGTGTCTATATGGACAATGCTGCCCGTGCGGAACGAACGCTGGCCGTCATTACCCGCTTCAGGCTCCGCCCCGTACAGCCGGCAGTCCGGCGACAGCGCCCGTGTAGCCAAGGCACAGCCGGACAGCAGCCCGCCGCCGCCCAGCGGCACGAAGAAGGCATCCAGAGGGCCTGCCTGCTCGAACAATTCCTTGGCGGCCGTCCCCTGGCCAGACAGCACGTCCGGGTGATCGTAGGGCGGAATCAGTGTCAGGCCGCGCCTTTCCGCCAGTTCCCGGCAGATCTGCTCGCGGTCTTCCGTGTAGCGATCGTAGGTCACCACATTGCCGCCGTAGCCCTTGGTGGCAGCCATCTTGGCCGTCGGCGCGTCGTCTGGCATGAGGATGGTGGCGGGTATGCCCAGGAGCGTGGCCGACAGCGCAACGGCCTGCGCATGGTTGCCGGAAGAAAAGGCAACGACACCCGCCTTGCGCTGTTCGGGACCGAGCTTCGAGAGGGAATTGAACCCGCCGCGGAACTTGAAGGCACCCATGCGCTGCAGGTTTTCGCACTTGAAGAAGACCTTGGCGCCGAACTCTTCGTCGACCGTGCGCGAGGTCATCACGGGGGTTTCGTGAGCGTGGCCCTTGATGCGTTCCGACGCTGCCACGACATCGTCGAAAGTGGGAAGGTTGATCATCCGAGTCCTTTCGCGGCTCGCTCACCGGAGCCATGCAACAGGGGCGCCCCCACCACAGGCGGCGTCCTCACTCAAAGGCTACCATGAAGATTCAATGCCGGGCCGCGCCATTGCGTACAATGCGCAGACACCCCGACCGCATTGCCCCATGAACCAACCCTCCCCCTACAAAAGCACCGGCGGACTCCGACGCATCGCGCGGGCCCTGGTCTACTCGCTGCAGGGACTCGGAGCGGCCTGGCGCCACGAGGCGGCGTTCCGTCAGGAAGTCGCGCTCGCCATCGTGCTGATGCCGTTGGCGCTGTGGCTGGGCCACACAGCGCTGGAACGCCTGCTGTTGGCCGGATGCCTGGTGCTGGTGCTGATCGTGGAACTGATCAATTCCGCAATCGAGGCGCTGGCCGACGCCATCAGCACAGACCACCATCCGCTGCTGGGGCGCGCCAAGGATATCGGCAGCGCAGCCGTGCTGTTCGCGCTGCTGCTTGCGGCGGCGACTTGGCTGGCGGTACTGGGACCCCGAGCATGGACGGATTGATGACCTTCACCGACAAACTGAACCGCGCCTGGACCCGCCAGGATTCCCTCCTCATGGTGGGGCTGGACCCCGACGAGCGCCGGCTTCCGGCCGGACTATCCGGCCGCGCGGATGCCGTCGACGCGTTCTGCAGGGGGATTGTGGATGCCACGGCGCCCTACGCCTGCGGTTTCAAGCCGCAAATCGCCTACTTCGCCGCGCTGAAGGCGGAAGACCAGCTTCTGGATATCTGCCGATACATTCGCAGTCGATACCCGCACCTGCCCATCGTGCTGGATGCCAAGCGCGGCGACATCGGCGCTACCGCCACCCAATATGCCCGCGAAGCGTTCGAGCGCTACGCCGCCGACGCGGTGACGGTCAATCCCTACATGGGGTACGACTCCGTACAGCCTTATCTGGAATATGGCGACAAAGGGGTGATCGTCCTCTGCCGTACCTCCAACCCCGGCGGCGCGGATCTGCAGGATCTGCGGCTGGAAAACGGCACCCCGCTCTACCTGCACGTCGCCGACCAGGTGGCACAACGCTGGAACTCGCACGGCCAATGTGCCCTGGTAGTGGGCGCCACAGTGCCGGAGGAGATCGCCCAGGTTCGCGCCCGTGTCGGAGACATGCCATTGCTGATTCCGGGCATCGGTGCCCAGGGCGGCGACATTGCCGCAACGGTACATGCGGGTCGCACGCACAACGGCCGGGGAATGATGATCAATTCGTCGCGCGCCATTCTCTATGCCGGGGCCGACGGAGACTGGGCAAAAGCGGCCGGGGATGCTGCCCGGCGGACACGCGACGCGATACGCTCGGCGCTGCTGGACTGAACCGGCCGCAAGCGGACCGCTCCGGGGCCGGGCGGAATCCGGATGCGCTGCCTGCGGGCGGATCGCGGCGCGTAATCGGACGGCAGCCCGTTCGCTAAGCTCTCGCCTTGCGCAGATCTTCCAGCGCCATCTGCAGGGCATGGTGCACGGACGACAGCCGGACGGCTTCGCGGTCGCCCTCGAAGACTCGAGTCACGGCCCGCGTGACGATGCCGGAGCCGGCGCGGCGAGCAATGCCGAAGCACACCATGCCCACCGGCTTGCCCGGCACCGCGCCGCCAGGACCCGCGATGCCCGTCGTGGACAGAGCCAGACGCGCCTGCGGCACCACGGCCAAGACACCGGCGGCCATCTCCATGGCCGTTTCCTCGCTGACCGCACCATAGCGTTCCAGCGTATCGGCCGACACGCCGAGCTCGGCGATCTTCGCGGCGTTGCTATAGGTCACGAAGCCGCGTTCGAACCATTGGCTGGATCCCGGGCATGACGTAATGGCCCCGGCCAGAAGACCGCCGGTGCAGGATTCCGCCGTGGCGCACAGCGAACCGGCCACCCGCAGGGCGGAGCCGAGTTCGCCCGCAAGGGCACGAATTTCACGGACGATCATGGCAGCACTCCCCATCGGATCAACAGCCAGGCCACCAATACAGCATAAAGCGCGGCAGCAATGTCGTCGATCATGATGCCAAAGCCGCCCTTGCAGTTCCGGTCCAGCCAACTGACGGGGGCAGGCTTGAGGATGTCGAACACACGAAACAGCACCACGCCCGCCGCCTGCATCCAGAACGTGGACGGCAGCAGCCACAGCACCAGCCAGATGGCGACGATCTCGTCCCAGTTGATGCCCCCGAAATCCGCGACGCCCAAGTCATCGCTGCAACGCTGTGCCACCCAGCAGCCGCCCGCAAACGCGACCACCAGCACGGCAAACACCCAGCCACCGGGCAATCGCCCCACGAACAGCCACCACAGCAGCCATCCCATGAGGGTACCCCAGGTCCCGGGCGCCGGATGGATCAGGCCCGAGCCCAAACCGAAACCGACGATGCGCTCCGGCCGGGCCAACATCCAGGCCAGCGTCGGGCGGCTGGAATCGGGCAAAGCGTTTTTGGGAAACGTCATGGAAGGGGTCCGCCGGTAGGTGTCGGCGACGGTGACGTGGCCCGAGAAAAATGATCGAAACCGCGCAGGGTGATGGGGATCTCGTCCCCGTGTGCGTCAAGCACACGCACACCGGCGCCTCGAACGATGGTGCCGACCCGCGTGAGCGGCACCCCAAGCCGCTGTTGAAGGGCGTAAATCTGCTCTCGGCGCAGCGGGGGCGCGGTAAAGCAGAGTTCGTAGACATCTCCGCCGCCCAGGATGGCCTCGCGTCGCACGGCCTCCTCCAGCCCTTCCAGGCTCGGATCCGCGGGCAACGCATCCAGTTGGAGCTCCGCGCCGCAGTGGCTCTGTTCCAGGATATGGCCCAAGTCCTGCAGGAGACCGTCGGAAAGATCGATCGCGGCATGCGCCACGCTGCCCAGATATCGCCCCAGATGGAGACGCGGAACAGGCCAGTCCATCGCTTTGCAGCTCGCCTGAAGGCGGGCCGCATCCGGAGGCAGATAGCCCTGCCGCAGCAGCAACGCAACGTAGGCGGCTCCCAGCGACCCCGACAGCCAGATATCGTCGCCCTCGCGGGCGCCGCTGCGGCGTAGCGCGTGCGCGCGGCGAACTTCGCCCATGACCGTCACGCTGATGACGATGCCGTCGGGATTGTGCGTGGTGTCCCCGCCCACCAGCGGACACCGCGACTTTTCCGCCAGCGCATGGAAACCGTCGGAAAAGCCCTGAAGCCATGGATGGTCGATACCCGGCAAGGACAAGGCCAGCGTGCAGGCCAATGGTCGGGCTCCCATGGCCGCCAGGTCGGACAGGTTCACCGCCAGCGCCTTGTGCCCCAGGGATCGCGGGTCCACGTCGGACAGGAAGTGCTGGCCCTGGACCAGCATGTCCGTGCTGACCGCCAGCTCGCATCCGGGAGACAGAGGCAGCAGCGCGCAATCGTCTCCGACCCCCAGCATTCCGGGCGGCACCGGCCGATCGAAATAGCGGGCAATCAGATCGAATTCACTGTCCGCGGACATGATGGCGCCAAATGGATCAGTGGCGGACGGGCGCGTGGACTTCGGCTGCGCGGACTTCGGCCGCCAGCTTGTCGAGCACGCCGTTGACGAAGCGATAGCCGTCTGTTCCGCCAAACGACTTGGCAAGTTCCACAGCCTCGTTGATGGCGACCCGGTAAGGGACCTCGAGGTGATGCACCAGCTCGAAACTGCCGATGAGCAGTACCGCGTGCTCGACGGGCGAGAGCTCGGCCAATGGCCGGTCCACATAGGGGACAAAACGCTCGCGCAGCACCGGCGCCTGGGCAATGGCGCCCTGGAGCAGCGTACGGTACCAATCCCCATCGGCCTGTTCGAAGCCCTCGCCGTCGCGCACATGGGCATCGATTTCGCCCAGTTCGGCCGCATCGGCGTCCCCGCGCAGCAGCCAGGCATAAACACCCTGGAGGGCAAATTCACGCGCCATGCGGCGCGCGCTGCGGGCATTGGCACGCCCGTTGCGCGCCGGCCGGGGATCACTCATTGCGGCCCTCGTTATCGTCTTCGTCTTCGTCTTCGTCCTCGTCTTCGAAGTCGTCGCTGTCATCGTCGTCATCATCCGACTCCGGCTCCAGCGCCGCCACCAGGTTGGCCATTTCCACGGCCACGCGAGCGCAGTCGCGCCCCTTGTCGGCCGCTCGCGCCTTGGCCTGCTCCTCGGTGTAGGCGGTCAGGACGCCATTGGCCACGGGGATGCCGGTTTCGAGAGCCACGCGGCTCATCGCGGCGGCGGATTCGTTGCTGACGGTCTCGAAGTGATAGGTCTCGCCGCGGATCACGGCGCCCAGCGCTATGAGCGCATCGAATTCGAAGGTCTCTGCCATCTGGGCCAGCGTCACACCGAGCTCGAGCGCGCCCGGCACTGACACCACCATGACATCGCGCTCATCCACGCCCAGGGCAGCCAGTTCGTCCAGGCAAGTCTGCAGCTCGGCTTCGCCGATTTCGGCATTGAACCGGGCGCGCACGATGCCGATGTGCAGGCCTTCCCCGTTCATGTCGGGGGTCATCACATAAGGGTTCATAGTCGAAACTCCGTGGTCAGAGGGGCGTGTTCGAGACGCCAGGTTCGTTATGGTAACCCGTAATCGTCAGGGCAAACCCTGCCATGCTGGGCATTTTCCGCGGGCGCGCCAGCAGGCGCGCCTGCTTCACCCCGAGGTCGCGCAGGATCTGCGCACCAATGCCGAAAGTACGCAGCCCATGCCGCTCGCCCGCCGCGGCGGCGTCGGGTGTACCGTCCGCCGCCGAGTCGCGCGCCCAGGCGCCGAACTGCGCGAACAGCGGGTCGGCGCCTCCCTGGCAGTTCAGCAGGACCAGGACACCGCTCTCAGCCTGCGAGATCACTCGCAGTGCGTGCGGGATCGTCCAGCTATGACCGGGCGCCGTTTCGCACAGCAGATCCAGCACGCTGGTGGGCTCGTGCACCCGCACCAGGGTTTCCTGATCGGGCAGGATGGCACCGTGCACAAGCGCCAGATGCGGCGCATTCGAGGCGCGATCACGATAGGCCACCGCGCGGAAATCCCCCCATGGAGTGGACACCGGCCGTTCGACGAGTCGCTCTATCATGGACTCATGCTCGCTGCGGTACTGGATCAGATCCGCAATGGTGCCGATCTTCAGGCCATGTTCGCGGGCAAAGAGTTTCAGGTCCGGCAAACGCGCCATGGTGCCGTCGGGCTTGAGCACCTCGCAGATGACGGCGGCCGGCGTCAGTCCGGCCATGGCCGTCAGGTCGCAACCCGCCTCGGTATGGCCGGCGCGCACCAGCACACCGCCTGGAACAGCGCGCACCGGGAAGATATGCCCGGGCTGCACCACGTCGCCCGGACGAGCGTCCCGCGCCACGGCAGCCTGGATCGTCCGCGCCCGGTCCGCCGCCGAAATGCCCGTGGTGACGCCCTGGGCGGCCTCGATGGAAATCGTGAAATTCGTGCCGTACTGGGAGCCGTTGCGGTCCGACATCAGCGACAGCCGGAGCTGTTCACAGCGTTCATGGGTGAGCGTCAGGCACACCAGGCCGCGCGCATGAGTCACCATGAAATTGATGGCGTCCGGGGTGACGAAGTCGGCCGCCATGAGCAGGTCGCCTTCGTTCTCCCGATCCTGCTCGTCGCACAGAATGACCATTCGGCCGGCGCGAAGCTCGGCCACGATTTCCTGGACCGGGGAAATTTCCAGGGATTGTGCAGCTTCAAAGGCTGCCCCAACATCCATGCTCATATACTTGCGGTCTCTCATCAAACAGATCTGTCGGGATTTTAGTCCGCCCGCCGGCCCAGCAAGGCCTCGGCAAACTCGGCGGCGACGAAGGGCTGCAGGTCCTGCATGCTCTCGCCCACGCCGATCCAATACACCGGAACGGGGCGCACGCCCTGGCTGCCGGCCGCCACGGCCGCCAGCGTGCCGCCGCGCGCTGTCCCGTCCAGCTTCGTGACGATGAGGCCCGTCAGACCTAGGGCCGCATCAAAAGCCCGGATCTGCGCCAGCGCGTTCTGCCCCGTGTTGCCGTCCACGACGAGCAGGATCTCGTGAGGCGCCGCGGGATCCGCCTTGCCGATCACGCGCCGGATCTTTTTCAGCTCTTCCATCAAGTGAAGCTGCGTGGGCAGCCGCCCCGCTGTGTCCACCAGCACCACATCGACCCCACGTGCGCGGCCAGCGTTCACTGCGTCGAAAGCCACCGCCGCCGGATCGCCGCCTTCCTGGGCGATGACCGTGACGCCGTTGCGTGTTCCCCAGGCCACGAGCTGCTCGCGCGCGGCTGCGCGGAAGGTATCGCCCGCCGCGAGCAGCACCGAGGCGCTGCGCGCCCGCAGTGCATGGGCCAGCTTGCCGATGGAGGTGGTCTTGCCCGCGCCGTTGACGCCCGCGATCATCACCACCATAGGAGCGATTTCGCCCACCACGAACGGCTTTTCCAGAACTTTCAGATGATCGGCCAGAATCGCCTGCAGCGCCGCGCGGACGGCATCCGGCTGGTCGATGCGGTCGCGCCGGACACGGGCCCGAAGCTGGTCCAGAAGTTTCTGGGTGGCCTCCACACCAGCGTCGGCCATGATGAGGGCGGTCTCCAGTTCCTCGAAGAGGGCTTCATCGACCTTTACCCCCAGGAATAGGCTTCCCAGATTCTGTCCAGTGCGCGACAGGCCGTGGCGCAAGCGGGCCAGCCAGGACGCCGCCTCGGAGTCGGGGGACTGTTCCAGTCGCGCCAGCGGATCCGCCGACACGTCGTCCGGACGATCCGACCAGGCATCGGGCGGCTGGCTGGTGCGGTCCGTCTCTCCGACGAGACCCTGTGGCGCCGGGTGATCGCCCTCCCCGCCGCCCTGGCCGCGTGCCGCGGGCGGCACCCGTGTTTCCACGCCGACCGGCACGTCCTCCGCAGGGCGGGACACCTGAAGCTCCAGCGGCAATTCCGTCGGTGCAACCGGCGCCACATCCGGGACTTCCGCAGGGGCCGGGGCGGCCTGCGGCGCCGGATCGGCTTTCTTGCGCTTAAAAAAACTGAACATAGGCTTTACACTGAACGGTTCCGGCCAACGCCCGACATCGTGCCAGGCGCATGAAGAAGCATCAGATTCGTATTGTAGGCGGTTGCTTTCGCCGCACGGTCATCGCCGTCGCCGAAGGCGAACACCTGCGCCCCACGCCTGATCGTGTGCGCGAGACGCTATTCAATTGGCTGGCCCATTTCTGGGGCGGTTCTTTCGGCGGACACCGCGTGCTGGACCCGTTTGCCGGTACCGGCGCGCTGGGATTCGAGGCCGCATCCCGCGGCGTGGATCACGTCCAGATGGTGGAACGGGCGCCTGCCGCCCTGGCGGGCTTGCGAGCCGTCCAATCACGCCTCCAGGCTGCCTCCGTCCACATTCACGCCGGCGACGCCCTGATGTACCTTCGGGAGCAGCCCGAGCCGAGCTTCGATCTGATCCTGCTGGATCCCCCTTTCGGCGAACAGTGGCTGCCACGCCTGTGGCCGCTGGTGGGGCGGGCGCTGCGCCCGGGCGGCCTGCTTTACCTGGAGGCCGAAACTGCGCTGGCCGAACCGCCGGGCGATTGGCAGCTCTTGCGGCAGGGCCGGGCCGGCCAGGTCCACTACCACCTGCTGAAGTTTGCTGCGGCGCAAGAAAACATGAATAATGGCAATAAACACATCACGGAGGCCTCATGATTACCGCCGTCTATCCGGGCACGTTCGACCCGTTGACTCGCGGACACGAGGATCTTGTACGCCGTGCCGCGAATTTGTTCGATCAGGTCGTGGTGGGGGTTGCCCAAAGCCAGAACAAGCGGCCTTTCTTCACCCTGGAAGAGCGCCTGAAGATCGCCGAGGAAGTCCTGGGCCACTATCCCAACGTGCGGGTCCGCAGTTTCGGCGGCCTGCTGAAGGACTTCGTGCGCGAGCAGAGCGCCCGCGTCATCGTGCGGGGGCTGCGGGCCGTTTCGGATTTCGAATACGAGTTCCAGATGGCGGGAATGAACCGCCACCTGCTGCCCGAGGTCGAAACGCTGTTCATGACCCCTTCGGATCAGTACCAGTTCATCTCGGGGACCATCGTGCGTGAGATCGCCATCCTGGGCGGGGACGTCAGCAAGTTCGTCTTCCCGTCGGTGGAACGCTGGCTGCACACCAAAGCCAAGGCGCTCAGGGAACAGCAGGATCAACAACAGGGCGACTGACGTTCGGCTGCCGTGTCCGCCCGCGGGCCGGGCGGGGCCGGTCGAGCCCGCTCAAACGGCCCAGGCGACCGGGGCGGCCTCGGGATGCACTTTCATCAGGCGGCAGGGCTGTCCCAGCCATTCTGCAAACCAGGCGGCGGCCAGATCACCTTCATCCACCACTCGCACGTCCTGATTGCCGACGCGTGCGACGCGTTCCACGCTGTCGTCGTCTTCGATGACATCCAGCGGAATGTCCAGGCGAAGCATGCCGGGCGCGCGAATCACCAGATAGCCAAATCGCAGCGACAGCTCCAGCTCGCCCAGCCGGGGAGCCTGATTGCCCGTCAGCCAGGCATTGTCGTCATCCACCAGCAGCCAGCGGCGGTCGTAGTCGCCAGCACCGGCCTGCCCCAGCCCGGCGCCTCCGGCAATCGGATGAAAAGATTCGGTCACCTTGATCTCCTGTTCATTGGCCCAGCAGGCCTTTTATCGCATTGCCCAACCGCTCGACCGTGTCGGCCTTGGAGCCAGGCTTGGGGTGCGTTTCGGCGTCGGGCACCGGCACGGGGAGCGCCTGCTGGATGAGGTCCTTGCCCGAAAGCAGTTGCATCAGTCCCGATTTCAGGGCCTGCTGGATGGTCTGATTATGGACGTCGCTCCACAGGACATCATACTTGGGATCAGCCCATGGGCCCGACACCCGCACCGGGATGGTAGCCCCGAGCAGGGAACCCAGCGGGGTCGCCAGGACCTTGGGCGGATGGGCGGCAACCTGGACCTGAAGCAGCACGTCCAGACTGCGCGCCGGCAGGTCGACCCGGGCCGGCTTGCCTTCGGTTACGTGCACGAGCTGCGACACCAGCGCCAACTTGGACAGCGTGCCGATACCGTCTTTCAGGTCGATATGCCCGTCCAGGCTGGTGAAGGCAGTGCTGCGCCCCTTCTGGAACGGCGACGGCACCGCATCCAGCCGCCCTTTGAGCACATTGCCCAGAGCCCCAGCCACGTCGGAAAGCGTCTGCGTAGCATCCAGACCGTGCACGGCTCCGTCGCGAATCTGCCAGGCGGCTTTTCCGGCGAGCGACTTTTCGAGGATCGGGACCGTCGTACCCTGGGCGGTCAGGTCAATCTGGGCGTCGGCCAGCCCCGACAGCGAACCCTGTGTACCCAGCGCCTGCAGGAGGGGTGCCACGGAGACTTTGTCCAGCGCCAGGTGCAGTCCCAGTGTCTGATCGGTCGAGGCGGTGAACTGACCGCTGAGCGTACCCTGATAGAGCTTCGCCGCCAGCTTGGACACCGTGAGGGCGTTTTTCTGCACATCGGCCTGGGCGCTGAGACCGGTCAGTTGGACATCGCGGACGCGCAAATCGCCGATCTTCACCGTTCCATGGATGTTCCGCCCCTTCAGGAAAGACCAGTCAAAACCCACGGGCACGGGCGCCTTGGCGGGCGCGGCGGCAGGCTTGGGCTCGGGCTTGGCCTTGTCATCGGGCTTGGATTCGCCGCTCTTCGAAGGAGTCTGGACCTTGATCGCCCCCGGAGGCACCGGCAGCCAGCGATTCAAGTCCAGCTTTTCCGTGCCGAACGAGAAGTCGACCGCGGGCGCGGGCTGGGACAACTGCGTCACCTGGGCCTTGAAGGCGGCCTGCCCGCCGTCGACCACGGCATTCAGATCGGCATCCACTACGTCGCGCACCAAGTCCACATGCACGCTGCCAATCATGGGAGCCTCGTAGCCGCCTTGGGGCAACTCCTGGTCCTGGATCGCGATATCCCCCTTGATGGCGGAGAGCGTCCCCTTGCGCAGGCTGCTGTTCCAGGAAAGCGGCGAGGTCAGCTTCAGGCGCAGCAGGCGTTTGCCCTGCGTCAGATTGCCGTCCAGGTCCACCGACCGGAGCTGCCATTCCGTCGCGTTGCCCGACAGGCCATCCAGCTTGAGCGACATGGCCAGCGTATCGCTACCCGTCCATTTGAAGGTCCCCGTCACGGGGTCGCCCTTGGCGGAGTCCGGCGAAATGGCCAGTGACGGCGCGTCCAGCGCGAGTTCCAGGGCACGCCCCTGGTCCTTGCCGGAAGCCCGCAGCGCCAGCTTGGAAACCTTCAGTTCAGCATTGCGGGAGTCCAGCCGCAATTGGCTGGCGGACAGGCTGGCCTGCAGTCCCTGGATGGGATGCGCACCCACGATATCACCCGCGATCGCGAGTTCCAGGTTGCCGGCCGAGAAATCGTGCGCGCGGCCCTCAAAAGCCACATTGCCCTTCAGCGTCGCACGCGCCTGATTCAGGTTGCCGAGGCGGCCGGCGAGCTGCACGCTGATCTTTTGCGCCGAGTAGCCCCGTCCGCCCGGATTGAGGCGCAGCAGCGCCTGGGCATCCAGCTTGGCGTCCTGTACAGGATCGTCGCCCTTCAGGGTCGCCCTGATGGCCACGTCGAACGGCTGGTCATAGGTCACGCGCCCCGTATTGGCCTCGATGCCGGTCAGTGTGGTGGACACGCCGTCGCGCAAGTCGTGGTAATGGATCTGGCCGCCTTTCAGTTCCAGGCCGGCAATGTCGATGTTCAGGTCCGAATCATCGGCGCCCGCAACGGGCGCGGCCAGGGCTCCCGCCAAGGCCGCCGTCGTCCCGACAGCCCGAGGGACCGGGCGGCGATTCTCCAGCAGATCGTCGAAATTGAAGCGACCCTTGGGGCTGCGCACCACCCACGCCTTGAGTCCGCTGATGGCCACGTGGTCCACCACCAGCCGATTCGACAGCAGCGGCCAGATGGCAACCGCAAAGCGCGCGCTGTCGACCGATACGAACAGATCCTTGCTGCCGCGATTGGACAGGGACACGTCCTTGACCGACAGGCCGATACGCGGAAACAGCGACAGGCCGATATCGCCTTCAATGGTCAGCGTGCGGCCATAGCGGGCGTAGACCAGATCTTCGAGCTTGGACTTGTAGGCGTTGGGATTGAAGGTCAGCAGGAAGATTGCCAGGCCCACCACCGCGATGATGAGCGCGATGACAAGACCGAACAACACCCGCTTCAACCAGACATTCATGGTGGATCCTGCGTTGAAATCGGCACTCCGCGCTGTGCACGGACGATAAACCGAATGCTAACCCATGCCAAACGCCCTCGTGGACCCAACCGCCGCGGCTGCAGCATTCTGTTGCGAATAAGGACCATTTCGAAATGGCGCTGCCGGCACATTCGGACTTTGGCGGCGAAATTCTGTTATACGGAAACAAGCAGAAATTAAATCACAGGCACTCAAAGAGGAGGCCTTCATGCCGTCCACGCCGATGTTCCCCTCCCGGAGCGCACCATGCAGATAGGCATCCCGCGCGAAACAGTGCCGGGCGAGACCCGGGTGGCGGCGACGCCAGAGACCGTGAAGAAGCTGATCAAGGCGGACCATTCCGTGCTCGTGGAGCGCGGCGCAGGCGCACCTGCGCGTTATCCGGATGCCGACTATGAGCAGGCCGGTGCCACACTTACCGATGCAGCCGGCGCCCTGGCCTGTCCGCTGATCCTGAAAGTCCGCCGGCCGACGTCGGGCGAACTGACCAACATGCGGCCCGGCCAAGCCTTGGTGGGAATGCTGGATCCATACGACACCGACGGACTGCGCACCCTGGCCGATGCCCGGCTGACGGCGTTTGCGCTGGAAGCGGCCCCGCGCACGACCCGGGCTCAGAGCATGGACGTGCTGTCCTCGCAAGCCAACCTGGCGGGCTACAAGGCGGTCCTGTTGGCGGCGCACCACTACGGGCGCATCTTCCCGATGCTGATGACGGCTGCGGGTACCCTGAAGGCCGCGCGCGTCGTCGTGCTGGGTGCCGGTGTGGCGGGCCTGCAGGCCATCGCCACGGCACGGCGCCTGGGGGCGGTGGTCGAAGCGTCGGACGTGCGCCCGGCGGCACGCGAACAGGTCGAGTCGCTGGGCGGGAAGTTCATCGACGTGCCGTTCGAGACCGATGAAGAACGCGAAATCGCACAGGGTACCGGCGGCTACGCCCGCGCCATGCCGGCGGCCTGGATGGCGCGCCAGGGCCAGCTGGTGGCCGAACGCTGCAAGCAGGCCGACATTGTCATCACCACAGCCCTGATTCCGGGACGTCCGGCCCCCACGCTGATCCAGGCCGACACCGTCGCATCAATGAAGCCCGGTTCGGTGGTCGTGGACCTGGCCGTCGAGCGCGGCGGCAATTGCCCGCTCTCGGTGGCCGGCGAAATCACCGAACACCAGGGCGTCACCGTCATCGGGCTTACCAACCTGCCAGCCCTGCTGGCGACAGACGCTTCCGCCCTCTACGCGCGCAATGTGCTGGATTTCCTGAAACTCATCATCGACGCCGAAGGCGGCCTGGCCATCCCGCCCGACGACGACATTGTCAAAGCCTGCCTGGTCTGCCAGGACGGCCAAGTCCTGAGGAGCGCCTGATGGAAGCGGTCAATCCCACCCTCGTCAACATCATCATCTTCGTACTGGCGGTCTACGTGGGCTTCCACGTCGTCTGGAACGTAACGCCCGCCCTGCACACGCCGCTCATGGCGGTCACCAACGCCATTTCGGCGATCGTCATCGTCGGCGCCATGCTGGCGGCCGCCCTCACAGACGGCGGCTTGGCGCAGTCCATGGGAACGATCGCCGTCGCGCTGGCCGCCGTGAACGTCTTCGGCGGGTTCCTGGTGACGCAGCGCATGCTGCAGATGTTCAAGAAAAAGGACCGCAAGGGAGGCCCGGCATGATCTCCGCCAATCTGGTCACGCTGCTTTACCTGGTCGCATCGGTCTGCTTCATCCAGGCGCTGAAAGGCCTGTCGCACCCGACGACCTCGCGCCGCGGCAACCTCTTCGGAATGATCGGCATGGTCATTGCCATCCTGACTACGGCCGCGCTCATCATCGGCCTGGCACGAGAGGGCACCGTGGCACTGGGCCTTGGGCGCATCCTGCTGGGGCTGCTGGTGGGCGGCAGCGTAGGCACGCTGCTGGCCCGCAAGGTCGAGATGACCAAGATGCCGGAACTGATCGCCTTCATGCACAGCATGATCGGCCTGGCGGCCGTCGCGATTGCCGTCGCGGTCGTGGCCGAACCCCATGCCTTCGGCATCGCGGCAGCCGGCACGCCCATCCCGGTGGGCAATCGGCTGGAACTGTTCATCGGCACCTTCGTGGGGGCGATCACCTTCTCCGGATCGGTGATCGCCTTCGGAAAGCTGTCGGGCAAATACAAGTTCCGGCTCTTCCGGGGTGCACCGGTGGTATTCCCCGGGCAGCACCCGCTCAACCTGCTGCTGGCCGTGGTGATGATCGCCTGTGGCCTGTGGTTCATGGCCACGCAGTCCTGGTTGCCTTATGTGCTGATGGCAGCCATCGCCTTCGCGCTGGGGGTGCTCATCATCATCCCGATCGGCGGCGCCGACATGCCGGTGGTGATCTCGATGCTGAACAGCTACTCCGGGTGGGCGGCGGCCGGCATCGGGTTCTCGCTCGAAAACCCCATGCTCATCATTGCGGGTTCGCTGGTGGGATCCTCGGGCGCCATCCTGTCCTACATCATGTGCAAGGCCATGAACCGGTCCTTCTTCAACGTGATCCTGGGCGGATTCGGCGCTGAACCGTCGGCCGCGGGCGCGCACGACGAGACCCAGCGCAGCGTCAAGTCCGGCAGCCCCGACGACGCGGCCTTCCTCATGAGCAACGCGGAGTCCGTCACTATCGTGCCGGGATACGGGCTGGCCGTGGCGCGTGCCCAGCACGCGCTGAAGGAACTCGCCGCCAAATTGGGCGAACAGGGCGTGACGGTGAAATACGCGATCCACCCCGTTGCGGGGCGCATGCCCGGACACATGAACGTGCTGCTCGCCGAGGCGGAGGTCCCGTACGATCAGGTCTTCGAAATGGATGACATCAACGGCGAATTCGGCCAGACCGACGTGGTCCTGGTCATGGGTGCCAACGACGTGGTCAACCCCGCCGCCAAGAACGATCCCAATTCGCCCATCTCGGGCATGCCCATCCTGGAGGCCTACAAGGCCCGCACGGTGATCGTCAACAAGCGCTCCATGGCCACCGGGTATGCGGGCCTGGAGAACGAGCTGTTCTACATGGACAAGACCATGATGGTGTTCGGCGACGCCAAGAAGGTGCTGGAGGACATGGTCAAGGCATTGGAATAGTGCGTCGGGATTGCCTCCGGCAGCTATGATTTTCCCTGATGATCCGGGGCTCTTTCTCCAGTGCCGGATCGTTTACACTGAAGTATTGCAACGAATTCTTACCTGCCATGGCTTTTCAGGAAGACGATCCCTTTGCCGTCTCGCAGCCGCTGCAGATCCAGGCCATCCTGAACGGGCTGCTGAACAAGCGCACGCTGGTGCGCCTGGATGTCCCGGGCCACACCGCTTCCATCATTTCCACACTGCTCGCCCTCGACAAGAGAACCGGGGCGGTGCTGCTGGACAACGCATCCGAGGACGAGGTCAACGCCCAGCTTCTGCGGGCGCGGTCGGTCCGCCTTCAGGGCACGCTGGACCGCGTGATGATCGAATTTTCCGGCCCACTGTCACCCGCCCAGCACGGCGGTCGCCCCGCACTCTCGATGGCCGCCCCCACGAGGATCCGCCGCATGCAGCGGCGCGACTCCTTTCGAGTGGACATCCCCCCCAGCAACCCTGCGGACTGCCTGATCGAAGATCGGCTGCTGCCGTCGGGCCGAGCGCGCTTTCGCATGCTGGATCTGAGTGCGGGCGGGGTCCGCCTGGCCGACCCGGAGGGACTCCTCTCCAAAATGGATATCGGCACCATCCTGCCGGACTGCACTCTCGATCTGCCCGGCGCCGACCCGGTGGACGTGAGCCTGCGGCTGCTGCGCCACGCCCAGCTCATCCAGGAAAACGGCAAGCCGCTGCACGCCGTCGCGTTCCGCTTCTTCAATCTCCCTGGCAACCGCCAGATCACCATCCAGCAGTTCATCGGCGTGCTGGAACGGGCCGTTATCGCTCGCCGCTGGGGCAACGAATGACAGGCGACACGGGCTCGCCCCAGCTTAGATATATTCATTGCATATTTAGCGCCACTGTGGAATCATAGTCGGAACACCCCGATCCAGAATCCCATGGCCACATCTAGCTGCGAAATCGCCATCATCGGTGGCGGCGTCATTGGCGCCACTTGCGCGGTGTACCTGCGGGAAGCCGGCCTGGACGTGGTGCTGATCGAACGCACCGATATTGCCAGCGGCGCCAGCCGCGGCAACGCCGGGGGCCTCGCCTTCGCCGAAATCCTGCCGCTGGCTTCGCCACGCATCATCCGCAAGGCCCTGCACTGGATGCGCGATCCGATGGGACCGCTGAGCCTGCCGCCCGCCTACCTTCCCCGCATTGCGCCCTGGCTGCTGCGCCTCTGGCGTGCCAGTTGGCCCGGTCACTACCAGGCAAACGTCCAGTCGCAGGTATCGCTGATGTCGCTGGCCCAAACCGAAATGCTCGCCATGATGGGCCGCACGGGCCTGGACCGGCATCTGCACACGCAGGGCATGCTGGAAGTCTACGAAGGCGCCGACCGATTTTCCATTGCGCAGGAAGTCGTCCGGGAACGCACAAAGCACGGCATCGAAAGCCAGCCGCTGCAGGGTTCCGAACTTGCGGCGTTCCAGCCCGGCCTTTCGCCACGATTCACTCACGGTATCCACATCCCCAACTGGCGCAATATCGATGACCCACTGCAGCTGACGCAGGACATCGCCGACCATGCGCTTGCGCATGGAGCCCGCCTGGTCCGCGGCGCGGCCCGCCAGCTCAGCCCGACTCCCCAGGGTGGCCGCATCACGCTGGAAGACGGCAACGTCATCGAGGCGCGCCAGATCGTGATTGCGGCCGGCGCATGGTCGCACCACCTGACGCGCCAGCTCGGCGATGCCATCCCGCTGGAAACCGAACGCGGCTACAACACGACGCTGCCGCCCGACGCGCTGGATCTGCACCGGCAAATCACGTTCGCGGACCACGGCTTCGTCATCTCGCCGTTGACCTGCGGCATCCGGATCGGCGGTGCCGTCGAACTCGCCGGCCTGAAGCGGGCGCCCGATTACCGCCGCGCGCAGGCCATGCTGGACAAGGCCAAGGCATTCCTGCCGGGGTTGCGCACCGAAGGCGGACAGCAGTGGATGGGCTTTCGGCCCAGTCTGCCCGACTCTCTGCCCGTGATCGGTCCGGCGTCACGCCATCCGGCCTTTCTCTATGCGTTTGGCCACGGCCACCTGGGACTGACCCAGTCCGCCGCCACCGGCCGCCTGGTCTGCGACTTGGCAACCGGCCGGGTGCCGGCGATCGATCTGCATCCCTATCGCCCCACGCGCTTCTCTTTGTTCAAGGACCTCCGATGAAACGCATTTCCTTGCTGGATTCTCATACCGGCGGCGAACCCACCCGCCTGATCCTGGACGGATTTCCCGACCTGGGCCACGGCACCATGAGCGAACGGCGCGCGCTGCTATCTGAACGCCACGACGACTGGCGCAAGACCGTGATCCTGGAGCCGCGCGGCAGCGATGTCATCGTGGGCGCCCTGCTCTGCACGCCGCAGGACCCGTCGGCGACAGCCGGCGTGATCTTCTTCAACAATTCAGGCTACCTCGGGATGTGCGGCCACGGCACCATCGGCCTGCTGGTGTCCCTGGCCTACCTGGGACGCATCCGGCCAGGGGTCCATCGCATCGAGACCCCCGTCGGCACAGTGACGGCCACGCTGCACCAGGACGGCTCGGTGAGCGTGCGCAACGTACCGGCGTACCGCTACCAAAAAGCTGTGACGGTCCAGGTGCCGGGATACGGCGCCGCGACCGGCGACATCGCCTGGGGCGGCAACTGGTTCTTTCTGGTGGACGCGCCGGACCGTGTGGTCCCCGGTGCCGACCGGGCCGAGCTGACGGAATATACGGCCGCCATCGGCCGGGCGCTCGAGGATCAGGGCATCCGCGGGCGCGACGGCGGGCGCATCGATCACATCGAGCTGTTCGGACCCGACGCACAGGCCGACAGCCGCAACTTCGTGTTGTGCCCGGGCAAGGCCTACGACCGTTCGCCCTGCGGCACGGGCACGAGCGCCAAGCTGGCCTGCCTCGCCGCCGACGGCAAGCTGGCCCCCGGCGCCGTGTGGCGCCAGGCCAGCACCATCGGCAGTCTTTTCCAGGCCAGCTATGAGCCCGGCGAGGACGGCACCATCATCCCAACGATTCGAGGAAACGCCCATATCAGCGCCGAGACCACCCTGATCCTGCAGGACGACGATCCCTTCCAATGGGGGATAGCGCCATGATCGTCTCCAACCATGCCACGAAGGTCCGCGCAACCGAAGCGGCCTACGACCAGATCGAGCACATGATCGCCACGTTAAAGCTGGAACCGAATCAGCCGATCGTGGAAAGCGACCTGATCCAGATGACCGGCCTGGGGCGAACCCCCATTCGGGAAGCGTTGATGCGGCTGGTGGCCAGCGGACTGATCGAGCAGCAGCCACGACGCGGCCTGCGCGTGAGCGAAATCCGCATCGCCGAGCATCTGATCCTGATCGATACGCGCCGCGTGCTGGAGCGCCTGATTGCCGGATCGTCGGCGCGCAGGGCCAGCCCGAGCCAGAGCGACAGTCTCCTACAGCATGCCCGCGACATGGTCAGCGCCGCCGAGCGTGGCGACCTTGCAGGCTACATGCAGGCGGACCAGGCGCTGGACCGCGTCAACCACGAGGCGAGCCGCAATCCCTATGCGGTGCAGGCCATCGTGCCCATGATCATCCAATGCCGACGCTTCTGGTATGCCTTCCAGCACGAAGGCGACCTGGAGCGGGGGGCTCGCTGCCATCTGCTCGAGGCCGAGGGGATCCACGCCAAGGATCCGGAGAGGGCCATCGCCGGCGCCGATGCCCTCATGGATTACCTGATGGAATTCACCCACACGGTGATCGAGAACTAGTGTCCCTTTTGGCTAATTCGAATATAAGTGCACAAACCAACCAAACGGGTCACTAGCGGATCAATTCACGTACCAGATGGTCTTGATCTGCTGGTACTGATCCAGCGCTTCCAGTCCATTGTCGCGGCCGCCGAAACCGGATTGCTTGTAGCCGCCAAACGGGGTGGTGATGTCACCCTCGGAGAAGCCGTTGATGGAGACAGTCCCGGCCTGGATCGCCCGGGCCACCCGCTGGGCGCGGCGCACATCGGTCGTGTAGAGCGAGGCCGCCAGGCCGTAGTGGCTGTCGTTGGCCAGCTCGATCGCCTGTTCTTCGGTCTCGAACGGGGTCACCGCCAGAATGGGCCCGAAGACCTCTTCCTGGAACAGCCTGGAATCCGCCGACACATGGTCGAAGATGGTGGGTTCCACATACCAGCCACTGCCCAGATCGGCATGGATCCGACCACCATGCACGAGACGGGCGCCTTCGGCCTCCGCGCCCTGCAGGAAAGTGCGAACCTTTTCGAAATGCACCTGCTCCACCATGGGTCCGATCTGCACGGACTCATCGGTCGGCAGGCCGACCTTCCACTGCGCCAGGCGTTCGCGCAGGCGCGCAAGCAGCGCATCCTTGACGCCGGACTGGACGATCAGGCGCGAGCCGCAACTGCAGTTCTCGCCCATGTTCCAGAACGCAGCGGCCAGCACGTGGTCCACCGCGCCGTCCAGGTCCGCATCGTCGAAGATCACCTGCGGGCTCTTGCCGCCACACTCCAGCACGATCTCCTTCAGGTTGCTCTCGGCGGAATACTTCAGGAAGTAGCGCCCGACCTCGGTCGAACCGGTGAAAGACACCACGTCCACGTCCATGTGCCGGCCTAGGGCCTCGCCGACCTCTTCTCCCAACCCCGTGACCAGCGTCAGCGCGCCGGCCGGGATGCCCGCCTGGTGGGCGAGTTGCGTCATGCGGTATGCACTCAACGAGGTCAGTTCCGCGGGCTTGACGATGACGGAGTTGCCGGCCGCCAGCGCGGGTGCGACTTTCCAGGCGTACATCTGCGCAGGAAAGTTCCACGGCAGCACGGTGCCCACCACGCCAATGGGCTCCTTCACGATCAGACCCATGGCCTGAGGCCCAGTCGGCGCCACCCGGCCAAAGCATTTGTCGATCGCCTCGGCGTACCAGCGGAAGGTCTCCAGCGTGGCCGGCAGGTCGGTATTCAGACATTCGGAAATCGGCTTGCCCGCGTCTACGCAGTCCAGCGCCGCCAGTTCCTCGATGTGGGCCTGCATGAGGTCCGCCCATGCGAGCATCACGCGCTTGCGTTCGGCGGGCGCGAGCGCCGACCACTCCCCGGACTTGAAAGTCGCACGGGCCACGCGCACGGCCAGATCCACATCGCGGGCCGTGCCATTCTCGATGGCACCGATCACGCTGTTGTCGATCGGTGTGGTGTTGTTCAATTCGGTTCCCGGCACGTCGTGGCCCGGAATCAGGTGCCCGGCCCACAACTGGCCCAGCCGGGCGTGCTCGAAAACCTGCTCTTTGGTCAATGGCATGATGTCGCTCCTTCAGCGCCCGTAGGCGTCGAGCATGGCCCGGAAGGCCTGCTGGTCGGCACCCGACAGCGGTGCCAGCGGCACGCGTACGGTACCCGCATCCACACCGTGGCGCAGGCAACCCAGCTTGGCCTTCTGGTTGTAGTCGCCCGACTCCATGGCCTGGATGACCGGGTACATGCCGGTCATGAGTGAACGAACCTCGTCCCAGCGCCCCGCGATGGCCGCCTTCACCATCGCCACCTGCTCGGCCGGAAAGACGTTGGCCCCGCCACTGATCCAGCTTCGCACGCCCCAGAACAGGAAATCGGCCGCCGTATCGTCGGCGCCGCAGATGATGTGGAAGTCCGGAATGCGCGCCTGGATGAGCGACAGCGCCCGATTGAAGTTGCCGCTGCTTTCCTTCACGCCGACGATGTTGGGGACCTTCGCCAGTTCATGCACCGTTTCCTCGGCGATCTGCACCCCCACGCGCTGCGGAAAGTCGTACAGAATGATGGGCAGCGGCGTGGCCTTCGCGAGCTTGCGAAAATGCAGCAGAATGCCGTCCTGGCTGGCCAGGCTGTAAGGCGGGGCCGTGCACAGCAATCCGTCATAGCCGAGTTCGCGGGCCTGTGCGGCATGACGAATGCTGTCGTCCGTGGACAGGGCGTTGATGCCAGCCACTGTGGTGATGCGCCCACCCACCGTTTCGATCACAGTGCGCAGCACTTGTTCGCGCTCGGACTCATTGAGCGTGTAGTATTCGCCCGTGGTGCCGCAGGCCACGATGCCGCCCACCCCGGCCCGGACGAAATGTTCCACCAGTTGGCGCAGAGCGGCCAGATTGACACTGCCATCGGCCGCAAAGGGCGTCACGATGGGGACCAGGATTCCTTCGACGTTCATGAGATTTCCTACTCGGTTGCAGAGCGAAGACCCCAGTCTAATATCCGGTAAATATATTTGCAACATATCGGCTGGCGGCGGGCTTCCCCGAAAGCCCTCGGAGCCCCCCCGGCACACCGTGACGGCAGCCATACCGGTGCCCGGCTGATGACGGGCGCCTCACCGGCTCTACTGCCCGACGAGGCGCTCGACCTTCGCGCGCAGGGCGGGATCCGCCCGCACGGCCTCGCTGATGCCGTTATATTCCGCGACGCTCATGCCGCGCGCCTGGACTCGTTCAACCATACGCTGATCCGCCTCGACGCGTACCGCCTGTTTGGCTTGATTGCCCTGAGCCGCCTCCAGCCTGGGCTGGTATTCGGCTGCCACCGCGCTGACTTCACGCACGGCCGTGGCATAACGCTGAAGCTGCTCGTCAGTGGGCTGGTCGACCCTCTCGTAGGCGGCCTGCGCATCCGCCGTGCGCTCGAACGCCAGAGGCGCTGTCAGTCCGAGGGCGATCGCGGATGCGGCCAGGAATGCTTTCATCGCCTGATTCATATCCGGCTCCTGTAGCAGTTGAAAAGACCGTTTCATGATCCGCATCACACCAGCCCCTGGCAAGTTTCGCGATGTATGGTCCTGTATCGGCATGCCACGGTTCCCGGGCACCGCCCGGCTGCCTCCCCGGGGGGGACGCATCCCGCGCCACGGGCCGCATGCCGGCCAATTTCTGCGACACTTGGACGATACACTCGTCAGGAGCCAAACCCATGGATACAGATTTCTGGCTGCAACGCTGGCAGCAGGGCCAGATCGGCTTTCACCAGTCACGTGTGATGCCGCTACTGCAAAAGCACTGGAGCGGCCTGCGCGTCCCCGTGCCGGGCCGCGTACTGGTCCCCCTTGCCGGCAAATCGCTCGACGTGGCGTGGCTCGCCGCGCAGGGCCACGAGGTGCTGGCCGTGGAGATTTCACCGCTGGCCGTCGATCAGTTCTTTCGCGAGCACGATTTGCATCCGGAGACCCGCCAGACACCCGAAGGGACGATTTACCAGGCCGGCCACATCCAGTATCTGTGCGGAGACGTCCTGAAGCTCTCCGCCGCC
This sequence comes from Castellaniella sp. UC4447_H14, assembly GCF_052978285.1. Lineage (NCBI taxonomy): Bacteria > Pseudomonadati > Pseudomonadota > Betaproteobacteria > Burkholderiales > Alcaligenaceae > Castellaniella > Castellaniella sp. UC4447_H14. The sequence continues at coordinate 1,887,809 of NZ_CM129666.1, forward strand.
ACGCTGGCCACCATAGAGGGGTGCTACGACCGCGCCGCCCTGATCGCGTTGCCGCCCGAGCTGCGCCAACGCTACGTCGAACGCGTCTACCATCGCCTGCCGGAAGGCTGCCGGACGCTGCTGCTGACGCTCGACTATCCGCAGCAGGAAATGCAAGGGCCGCCCTTCTCGGTCCCCGACACCGAAGTGACCATGCGGTTCGGGGATCGCTGGCGCATCGAACCGCTGGAGACCCGCGACATCCTGGATCAGGAACCGAACTTTGCCGCACGTGGGCTGACTCGCCTGGAAACCGGCGTCTACCGGTTGACGGCCCGCTAGAGAAAAGGTTCGGCATGGGGGCTGTTGGCGGAGGCCGGCTTGTCAGCAGGGGCCGCGAGGCGAATAATGAAGGCCAAAAAGCCTGTTCAGGCCGCGAGGGTTCTTTGTCAAGGAGTTCGCATGTCGACAACAAGACGCAGTTTCCTGATTTCCAGTGCGGGCGTGGTCTCCGCCCTGGCGCTTTCGCGCCAGGCGACGGCCGCCCAGCACGTCGACGAAAACAGCGCACTGGCCAAGCAGCTTGGCTACAAACACGATGCATCCCAGGTGGATGCCAAGGCCCAACCGAAGTTCAAGCCAGGTGAACACTGTGCCACCTGCAAGCTCTACCAAGGCAAACCGGGCGACCCCTGGGGGCCCTGTCCGATCTTCTCGGGCCAGGACGTGGCCGAGAAGGGCTGGTGCAGCGCCTACACGCCCAAGGCCTAGTGTCCCGTTCGGTTGATCCTGATGTTTGAATTCGGCGCCTACACCACCCATACTGCGTTGCAAATCCTCGTGATAGCCCTTGCTATCACTGCGGTTCGCGCCTTGTCTGGATGGCGCATGCATCCGAATTCAAGGACACGAACCAACCGGACGGGACACTAGCGTCCCTCGAGCCGGTGGCGCACCGCGTCCTCCGCAGCCATCTGATAGCATGCATGGCTCGAACGATGCCTCTGTCTGACTCATGACACTACTGGTGACCGGCGGAGCCGGCTATATCGGCTCCCATACCGTACTGGAACTCCTGGCCGCCGGCCAGGACGTTCTGGTGCTCGACAATCTCAGCAACAGTTCCCGCGAATCCCTGCGACGAGTCACGGCGCTCACGGGCCGCGAGCCAGGCTTCATCCAGGGTGACGTCCGCGACCGCACACTGCTGGACCGCATCTTCACCGACACCGCCGTCGCCGGCGTGGTGCATTTCGCAGGCCTGAAGGCCGTAGGTGAAAGCGTCGCCGAGCCGCTGCGGTACTTCGACAATAACGTCAGCGGCAGCATCGTGCTGTGCGAGGCCATGGCGGCGGCGGGCGTACGCCGCCTCGTCTTCAGCTCGTCGGCCACTGTCTACGGGGACCCGGCCACGATGCCCGTCGATGAAAGCTGCCCGACCGGCATCCCCGCCAACCCCTATGGGCGCTCGAAGCTCATGGTGGAACAGATTCTGCAGGATCTTGGCCGGTCCGATCCGCGCTGGTCGATCGCACTGCTACGCTATTTCAATCCGGTCGGCGCCCACGCCAGCGGGCGCATCGGCGAAGATCCGCACGGCATCCCCAACAATCTGCTGCCCTACATCACGCAAGTCGCCGTCGGGCGGCTGAAGCAGCTTTCGGTCTTCGGCGGCGACTTCCCCACCCCGGACGGCACCGGGGTCCGGGACTACCTCCATGTCGTCGATCTGGCCCAGGGCCATCTGGCGGCATTGGACTATCTGGCCGAACACACAGGCGTTCACACCTGGAACCTTGGGACCGGCACCGGTTACTCGGTACTGGACATGGTCCGTGCCTTCGAGGCCGCATCCGGCCGCCGCATCCCCTACACCATCACGGACCGGCGCGCAGGCGACATCGCGGAATGCTGGGCCGACGCCAGCAAAGCGCGACGTGAGCTGGGTTGGCAGGCCAGCCGAGGCCTGGCGCAGATGATGGCCGACGCCTGGCGCTGGCAGTCGGAAAACCCGAACGGCTACGCGACGGACAGTCCGGCCTCGATCTGACGCGCGGCCGCCGCGCGAACGGCCGCTATGCAGGCTGGACGCGCACCGCGGCCTCCATCGAACCTCATTTTTCACGACGAACTGGGGCGGCACCCGGGGCCTGTTGCACGCTTTGAAATTTCGCCGGCTTCGTACAATCGGAAACAACCGACTGCACAGATCGGCCCGGGAAGGGCTGGCTGCGCGGATTCGACGACTTCAGCCACCCAGAGGGCAACATGCGCAACCTCAAAATCGGTACCCGGCTCGCGCTGGGCTTTGGTCTCATCATCGTTCTGCTGCTCGTCCTCGCGGGGATGGGCGCCTGGCGCATACTCGACACGCAGCAGGCCAATCAGGTGCTGGATGGCCGCCAGCGAATCAACGCCCTGGTCTTCCAGTGGGCCCGAGCGGTCGACGTGAACGCCAACCAGGCGCTGGCCGCCGCCAATCTGACCAACCCCGACGTGCTGGTCGTGTTCAAGAAAGGCATGGCCGCCTCGGACAAGCAAGCCGACGAAATCGGCCAGAAGATCGGCGAAGCGATGTCGCTTCCCGAAGCCAAAAGCCTGTACCAGAAAATCATCCAGGTCCGCGATACCTACCGCAAGGGACGCGCACAGGCATTCAAGGATCTGGACAACGGCGACTACAGCAAGGCCGACACCTTCTTCAACCAGCAAATGCCGAAGATCACGGCCGAATACATCGCCCAGATCGACAAGCTGTCCGCATTCCAGGATGACTACGTGGGCAGGCTGTTTGCCGAAAGCCACCACGCCAACCAGTTGGGGCTGACGCTGCTGGCCATTGCCACGCTGCTCGCGCTCATCCTGGGGCCCCTGTTTGCCTGGCGTACCACGCGCGGGGTCACGCACCCGCTGTCGCGGGCCGTGAAGGTCGCCGAGTCGATTTCACAGCGGGATCTGACCCAGGAGGTCCACGCCAAGAGCCAGGACGAAATCGGCAAGCTCCTGCAGGCGCTGCAGGCCATGACGCGCAGCCTGCGCACTACCGTGAGCGAGGTGCGCTCCGGGGCTACGTCGATCGCATCGGCAGCGGCACAGATCACCAGCGGCAACCTTGACCTGTCCTCGCGGACCGAACAACAGGCGAGCTCGCTGGCGCAGACTGCCGCCACCATGGAGCAAATCACCGCCACGGTGCGCCAGAACGCCGACAACGTCCAGCAGGCCAACACGCTGGCGGCGACCGCCGCCAAGACGGCCACCGACGGCGGCGCCATCGTGGCCGAACTCGTCACCACCATGGGCGAGATCAACCAGAAATCGCAACAGGTCGCCGACATCATCAGCGTCATCGACTCCATCGCCTTCCAGACCAACATCCTGGCACTGAACGCCGCCGTGGAAGCCGCCCGTGCGGGCGAGCAAGGCCGGGGCTTTGCCGTGGTGGCCTCGGAAGTGCGCGCGCTGGCCCAGCGCAGCGCCGCCGCAGCCAAGGAAATCAAGACGCTCATCGACGCTTCGGTGGCATCCACATCAAAGGGGAACGAGCAGGCAAGCCACGCAGGGTCGACCATGCAGGACATCGTGGACGGCATCAACCGCGTCACCGACATCATGGGCGAGATCAGCGCGGCCAACCGGGAGCAGACCACCGGCATCGAGGAAATCAACACCGCCGTCACGCAGATGGACGATGTCACCCGCCAGAACGCCAGCCTGGTGGAAGAGTCGGCCGCCGCGGCCAGCAGCCTGCAGGAACAGGCCGACACGCTGGCGCGACTGGTCGAGACTTTCCGCCTCGACCACAGCGGTGCCGCGCAGGCCGACACAGCGCCCAGCGCGGCCGACGGCAAAGCCGGCGCCGGTGCAAAGCCGGGCAAGGGCATCCCCACGGCGGATGGAGTCCAACAGCCCCCCCGGCTGCCCGCGGCCCCCGAAAAGGTCATCAGCCCCACACCGCAGCGCCCACGCCGGGCCGAGCCCGCGCCCCGCGCCCATGCCATCGCCAAGCCCGCCCTGCGCGCGCCGAACCGCCCCGCGCCCGACGACAATGAGGAATGGACCGAGTTCTGAGGCAATTCAGGTAAGATCCATTCCGAACGGTCCGAGATTGCACATTCGTAATCTCCGCCAGCGGCGCGGGGCTGGCGCCCCCTGCAGCCGATCGTGTGACAGACGCGCAGGGTGCCGGCCGTTGGTCTCTCGCCAACGGTCGGCGCGGTTCCGGCTCACCACCTGACAGGCCATGCTCGGCGCACTGATCATCACACTCCTGGCTCTGGTGTTTCTGGCGTTCTACGCCTGGCACCGTGAGCGCACCTACCGCCGTCGGGTCGCTCGAAGCGAAAGCCGGCTCAGCACCATTCTGGACACCACCGGCGAGCTGATCCACATCAAGGACCGCGAAGGCCGCTACCAATACGCCAACCCCAAGACCTGCGAGTTCTTCGGCCTGCCGGCCAGCGCACTCGTCATGCGCCACAACCGCGAGCTGCTGACCGAAGACAACATCATCGCGGCCGTCGAACGCGACGAACAGCAGGTGCTGGAATCGGGACAGCGCGTCACCACGCAGAAACGCATTTCTTCGCTCGCAACGGGCAAGATCCGCACCTACCAGATCGTGAAGGTACCGCTGCGCGATACAAAGGACCGGATCGAGTCCATCTGCACGATCATGACCGACGTGACAGACCGCATCGAGGCCGAGGCTCGCGCCCACAAGCTGACGTTCTACGACGCGCTCACGGATCTGCCCAACGCCCGCTTTCTGATACGCCGCCTGACCCAGGTCGTTCAATTGGCCCGCGACGAGGGCGAAAACGGCGCGCTCCTGATACTGGACCTGGACGACTTCAAGAAAGTCAACGACAGCCAGGGTTTCGACCGGGGCGATCAGGTGCTGCGGGATGTCGCCCAGCGCCTGATCAGTGGCACCCGCGCGCGCGACACCGTCTCACGCATCAATGGCGATGTCTTCGCCGTCTTGCTGACACAGCTGGGCAACCATGCCGACGAAAGCGCCGGACAGGCAACCGAACTGGCGCGAACCGTCATGGCGGCGCTGAGCGACGCCCCGCTGGCCATCGGTCAGAGTCCCTTCACGCTCAAGGTGTCGGCCGGCATGACGATGCTGAACGCGGGCACAGGGTCGGCTCACGCGGCGATGCGGGAGGCGGACATCGCCATGCACCAGGCCAAGGCGCAGGGCGGCAACCGGATGACCTTCTACGAGCAGGCGTTGCAACACGACCTGGAGCAACGCCTGTGGCTGGAACAGGATCTGGTGCGCGCGCTGGGGACGCCGCAACTGCGGGTGTACGCCCAGCCTCAGCATTCCTGCGACGGGAAAGTCGTCGGCGCGGAGCTGCTGGCCCGCTGGCATCACCCCACGCACGGGATGATTCCGCCCGACGTGTTCATCCCCCTGGCCGACAAGATGGGCCTGCTCGGACAGATCACCGACTGGGGCATGGCCCGGGCCTGCGAAGCCCTGAAGACGCTGTCGGCGCGCGGGCTCAATTACCTGATTTCCGTCAACATCAGCCCCCGCTGCCTGCTCGAGCATGACTTTCCGGGTCGCGTGCGGCATGTGCTGGAAGCGTCCGGCGCGCCCAGCCAGATGCTGATTCTGGAAGTCACCGAAGGGACGTGGCTGGGAGACTACGGCGCCGCCGCCAAGTGCATGGCAGAGATCCGCGAACTGGGCGTGCGGTTCTCCGTGGACGACTTCGGCACCGGCTACTCGAATCTGGCCTGCCTGAAACGCCTGCCGCTATTCGAGCTCAAGATCGACAAAAGTCTGGTGCAGGATCTGCCTTATGACCAGGACGCCGCCGCCATCGTACAGATGGCCCTGACCATGGCGCGACAGCTTGGCCTTCGCACCGTGGCCGAGGGCGTGGAAACGCCGGCCCAGTCCGACTTCCTGCGCAGCCAGCATTGCGATGCCCTTCAGGGCTACCTGCTGGGCCGCCCGATGCCCATCGAAGACTGGTTGGGACAGTTCGACTGACACAAGCCCCAGGGCGATGGGGCGGACGAGCGTGCCCACTGCCTCGCGCAATCGTGCCAAAATCCTCCATCATGCACATCCATCGGAGGCCCCATCGTGCGATCCCTCTTGCCGGCAGTCCTGCTGAGCGCAGCCGTCCTGTCCATGAGCCCCCTGACCGGTCAGGCGCAGGTGAAGATCGGCGTGGTGGCGTCCGCGACCGGACCTACGGCGCTGGTCGGCATTCCACAGAAGAACACGGTGCCGCTGCTGCCGGCCAGGGCGGGTGACCTGAGCCTCCAGTACATCGCGCTCGACGATGCCAGCGACCCCTCGCAGACTGTAGCGGCCTTCAAGAAGCTCATTTCCGAGGACCACGTCGATGCCATCATCGGCCCCACGGGATCTCCCAACGCCATGAGCGTGCTGCAGTTCGCCGCGGAGTCCGGCACCCCGATGCTGGCGCCAGTGGGTGCGGCTTCGGTGGTGCTGCCCATGACGCCCGAGAAAAAGTGGGCCTTCAAGACCACGCAGAATACCGACATCATCGCCCGGGCGCTGGTGCGCGACATGACCAAGCGCGGCATCCATACGGTCGGCTTCATCGGTTTCGCCGACGCCTATGGGGATGACTGGCATCGGGTCTTCAGCAAGCTCGCCCAGGAAAATGGCCTGAAGCTGATCGCCTCGGAACGCTATCAGCGAACCGACAGCTCCGTCACCGGACAGGCCTTGAAGCTGCTGGCCGCCCGCCCCGACGCGATCCTGGTCGCCGGGACGGGCGGTGCGGCGGCACTGCCTCAAGTCACTCTGGTCGGGCAGGGCTACAAAGGGCAGTTCTACCAGACGCACGGCGCCGCCCTGCCGGCCTTCCTGAAGCTGGGCGGCAAGGCCGTGGACGGAACCATTCTCGCCGCCAGCCTGATGCTGGTGCTGCCCGAAATTCCCGACAGCAATCCGTCCAAGCCCATTGCCGCGCATTACATCCAGCAGTATGAAGCTTTGTACGGGGAGCGGCCGGCGACGTTCGGGGCCAACGTCTATGACGCCGGCCTGCTGCTGCATCACGCACTCCCCATCGCCGGCCAGCATGCCAAACCAGGCACTCCCGCTTTTCGCAAAGCGCTGCGCGACGCGCTGGAGCAGACCCATGAACTGGTGGCGACTCAGGGCGTCTACAACATGAGCCCGCAGGACCACAGCGGCTTCGACGAGCGGGGCCGCGAGATGATCACTGTGAAAAATGGCGCCTGGATGCTGCTGAAGTAAGGCGGGCGACTGCGGGCGCCGCCCGTGGTCGCAGGCGGGTCAGCCCTTGCCTTGGGCCTTCAGTTTTTCCTGCAGTGACGCCAGCGGCAAGGCCCCGTTGACGCGGGTACCGTTGCCAAAGAACAGTGCCGGAGTCCCTTGCACGTTCAGCTTGCGCCCGAGCGCCAGATTGTCCTGCAGCGGCGTCTTGCAGTCTGCCTGTGCCGGCGCCTTGCCATCCACCATCCAGTCGTTCCAGGCTTTTGCCGGATCGGCCGCGCACCAGATATCGCGCGATTTGGTCGCCGAATCGGGCGCGAGGATGGGGAACAGGAACACATAGACCGTCACGTTGTCCACGCTGGCCAGCGTATGGTGAAACTGTTTGCAGTACGGACAGTTGGGATCCTCGAAGGTGGCCAGCTTGCGCGAGCCGTTGCCCTTGACGATCTTGATGGCATTCTCCAGCGGCAGACTGTCGAAAGCCACCTGCTGCAGCGACTCCAGCCGCTCCGCCGTCAGGTCGCGCTTGCCCTTTGCGTCGATGAGCGAGCCCTGCAACACATAGTCCACGGAAGCGTCGGTATAGAGCAGGTCCATCCCCACCTGGATTTCGTAGATGCCCTGCATCGGTGTCATCCGCACACCGTCCACGTGGATGCCGGGAAAACGCGATTCGAAGGCCTTGGTGACGGCCGCCGCCTGTTCAGGCGGAAGCGTCTGGGTCGAATCTCCCGCACCGGCGGGGGCCAGCGACTCGTCAGGCGTCGTTTCCGTGACCGCCACGGCCGGCGTGGCCTTCTGGTCGGCGGACGCCGGCGGGGTCGTGGGCGCGGCAGCGACCGCAAGACTGGCGCCCATGAGCAGCGCCGCCAGACTCAAAGAAAACTTCATGAAAAACCTCGATAAAAATACCATCCGCGTCCCGTCCGACAGCACGGGACCTCAGCGACCGGCAGCCGCCTGAATCAATCTGCGTTTGAGAAAAGGAAGATCATCGGCCATCCGCATGCCGGCATTGCGCGCCCAGGCCACGGGGGCACAGTCGGTGCCGAACAGCCGATGCAGGCCGTGCGTCACCAAGGTCATGGCCCAGACGGACTGCGCGCGGGCGCGGCGATAGCGCGCGAGGAGCCGCTCGTCGCCCACGGAGCGATAGGATTCACGGCGCCGCAGCACGTCGGCCAGCGCCTGAACGTCCGCAAGGCCCAGGTTCAGTCCCTGCCCTGCCAACGGGTGCACACGATGCGCGGCATCACCCACCAGCGCCACACCAGGCGCGACCAGCGTGCTGCGCTCAAGGCTCAGCGAAAAGCCCTGCGGCCGGGTCCGCAATGCCAGCCGCCCCAGCCGGTTTCCCGTGATGGACAGCGCCCGGGCCGCAAAGAACGTATCCTGGGTCTCGGGCGACATGGCCAGCCATTCGCGAGCCATGCCTTCATGTAGCGACCAGACCAGCGATGCCTGCGGGCCCTCCGCGGAATCGGGCAACGGAAGCACGGCAAAGACCGCATCGCCCGTGAACCACTGGAACGCCCGATTCTGATGCGGGCGTCCGATATTCAGATGGGCCACTACTCCCATGTCGCCATAGGGCGTGTATTCATGCGGAATGCCCGCCGCCTGCCGCACCGGGGAATGCGCTCCGTCCGCGCCGATCAGCAGGTCTGCCAGCAGTATCTGGCCCCCCGAGGTCGTGATTCGCACGGCGGAGCGGCCCGAAGGCCCCACGCCATCACGGGCCGCATCCGGCGCCAGCGACGCAAAGCGGTCTTCGATCCAGGGAATCCCCAGAACCTGCACGGCCTGCTGCAAAGCGCGCTCGATTTCGCTGGATTCGACGATCCAGGCCATGGCGCCCTGGGCGTCCTGCCAAGCGGACAGATTCAGAACCCCGTCCGCATCGCCATAGATTTCCATGGCTTCGATGTCGCTGACGCGCTGCGCATCCATCAGGCGCCAGGCGCCCAAGCGATCCAGGAGGTCACGGCTGGCGGGCGACAAGGCATAGACGCGCGGACAGTATGTATCCCGGACCGGTGCCGCGACAGCGTTGCGCGGGCCGAGCAGCCGCACGGCCAGGCCCTGGCGAGCCAGCGACAGAGCGCACGCCAAGCCCACGATGCCGGTGCCGCAGACGACAATGGATTCCTGCCTTTTCATGGGCTTATATTAACCTGAGGCCCAGGCCGACGCGACGGGCGATTGCAACCGGTGTGACGGTTGGTGAAGCGGCTCCGACCGAGCCGGCTCTCACCGCGCAGTGGGCACACCGGCCTGGATAGGCCACAGCAACCACATCTGGCCGGGCTGCTTCATGCGCCCGGCCGACGCACCCGCCGCATCGCCCGTGCCCCAGTAGAAGTCGGCCCGGGCCGCGCCCTTGATCGCAGCGCCCGTATCCAGCGCATAGACCAGCCGCCGCAGCGGCGCACCGCCGCCCGGTTGCTGCGTATCCAGATACACCGGCGTCCCCAGCGGCACGAAGCTCGTGTCCACGGCGATGGCCCGCTGGGGGGGCAGCGGCACCCCATACGCGCCGGCGGGACCCAGCTCCGCGTCGGTGATGGCCTCTTCGCGGAAGAACACCATGGCTCGATTGACGTTGAGCATCTGCTGCACCCGATCAGGGTGGCTGCGCGCCCACTGCTTGATGTTCTGCATCGACGTCCGAGCCAACGGCATCTCGCCCTGGCGTGCCAGCCACTGACCGATGGAGACATACGGCCGGCCGTTATGGTCGGCATAAGCCAGCCGGACGACGGAACCGTCCGGCAAGACCGCGCGTCCGGAGCCCTGGATCTGCAGGAAGAAGGCTTCCACAGGATCGCTGGCCCAGACGATGACGGGCGGCTGGCGCGCCGGATTGGCGGCGATTTCGGCGCGAGTGTCATAGGGCACCACCCGCCGACCCTCGAGCTTGCCTCGCACGCGTTTGCCCGCAAGTTCCGGATAGACGGTGCCGAGGTCCACGACGAGCAGATCAGACGGCGTGGCATACAACGGCCATTGATACGCTCCACCGCGTGTGTGCGAGGCATGGATCAACGGCTCGTAGTACCCGGTGACCAGCCCGCTGGCCGGGCGCCCCGGAGCCTGTTCCAGCCGCCAGGGGCGCAGGTGCGCCTGCAGGAAGCGGCGCACGGCATCGCCGTCGGCCGCCAGCCCCATATTGGCCTGGACCGCCGCCTGGCAGACCGGCTGCCAGGCGCGAGGGTTCGCGCGGGCGGGATTGGCCAGGGACTCGGGCACCGGCCGCATCAGTCCCCGACAATCATTGAGCAGGCCTTTCCAGACATGGAACAGCCCGTCGGACGTCCAGTCCGGGAGGCTCTCCCAGCGAGCGGGGGCGTAGTGCCCTTGCAGCGGACGCGCCGGCGTCTCAGGCAGGCTCGAGAGTGGCGGCACCGACAGGGGTGGCAATTCCGCAGGCGCGGTTGGCGACGGCGCGCCGGGCTGTTCGACGGAAACCGAAGTACAGGCATTGAGCGCGGCAAGCAGGATCGCGGACCACAGAAGCTTTTTCATGCTGAAAACGGGTGCACTAAAATAGGCGGCATAAACACACATCATGACACAACCGGACCCCTCTTCGCCATGACTGAACTGCATCCCGCCCGCATCGCTCCCAGCCTGCTGTCAGCGGACTTTGCGCGACTGGGCGAAGAAGTCGCCCGCGTCGTCGCGGCCGGCGCGGACTGGATCCACTTCGATGTCATGGACAACCATTTTGTCCCCAACCTGACCATGGGCCCGATGGTATGCGCAGCGCTGCGCCCGCACACCGAGGCGCCCATCGACGTGCATTTGATGGTAGAGCCGGTGGACGCCCTGGTGCCCGCTTTCGCAAAGGCGGGGGCCAATATCATCAGCTTCCACCCCGAGGCTTCGCGTCATGTGGACAGGACGCTGGCGCTCATTCGCGACCACGGTTGCCGGGCGGGCTTGGTGTTCAATCCGGCTACGCCGCTGTGCTGGATGGACGACGTGATGAACCGTCTGGATCTGGTCCTTTTGATGTCCGTCAATCCGGGCTTCGGGGGGCAGTCCTTCATCCCCCACACACTGGAAAAGCTCGCTCAGGCGCGCGCCCGCATCGACCGCTGGACGGACCAGGGCGGCCAAGCCATCGATCTGGAAGTCGACGGGGGAGTCAAGACTGAAAACATCGCCAGCATCCGTGCGGCAGGCGCCGATGCTTTCGTCGCCGGGTCGGCCATCTTCGGACAGCCCGACTACCTCCAGGTCATCACGGCGTTGCGCGCCGGCATCGCCCAGGGCGACACCCAGCGCCGAGTCGGCTGATATAGCGGCCGACAGAGGTCTGTTCACGACGAATGCCGGCACATGATGGTACGATGACGGCCATCCAATCCGGCACAGCGCCGGCGCAATGCCAATCTCCCACCACTATGCAATTTTCCGGAATTCTGTTCGACCTGGACGGCACACTGATCGACACGATTCCCGATCTGGCTGGCGCGGCCAACGCCATGCGGCTGGACATGGGCATGACGCCGATTTCGCAGGACATCCTGGCCACCTACGTCGGCAAGGGAATGGAGCAATTGGTCATCCGCTCGCTGAGCCACGAGGGCTCGCCGGCAGGGGTGGACCTGGTCATGCGGGGCCTGGCACGCTACACGGACCACTACCGCAAGCTCAACGGCAAGCACAGCCGCCTGTACCCTGGCGTTCTGGCGGGGCTGCAGGACTTCCAGGCCCAGGGCATGCGACTGGCGGTCGTGACCAACAAGAGCACGGAATTCGCGGTGCCGCTGCTGCGCCAGCAGGGCCTGACCGATTTCTTCGAGATCATCGTCTGCGGCGACACCTGCCCGCGCAAAAAGCCCGATCCCATGCCTCTGATGCACGCCTGCGACCTGCTGGGCATACGGCCGGGCCAGGCCCTGTTCATCGGCGACTCCATCAACGACGCGCTGGCCGCCCAGGCTGCCGGCATGTCGATGCTGGCGCTGCCTTACGGCTACAACGAAGGCAACCCCGTGCAGAGCCTGCCTGCGAATGCTATAGTGGCTTCCATCATTGAGGCGGCCCGCTGGGCCGCCGAGACGTCTTCCCACACCGAACACGCATGATAGTCATCCGCTATTACCCGACCGCGACGCTCGCCACCTGGCGCTGGTGGCGCTCGTATCCGGGGTAATGGTGACCCGGTCTGCGCACCGTTGCGCACGACCCTAGCTGACAGCCCGGATCCCAGATTGGCCGGGCGCATCGACTCTGTCCCGGCTGGCATACCACCAGAGAGCGCTATGACAGAAATCGAATTCAATGCACTGGCCGCCCAAGGCTACAACCGCATTCCGCTGATCGCGGAAACCTATGCGGATCTGGACACACCGCTGGCCATCTACCTGAAGCTCGCCCATGCCGGGCCGGAAGCCGGGCGCAACAGCTGCCTGCTGGAATCCGTGGTGGGCGGAGAGCGATTCGGGCGCTATTCCTTCATCGGGCTGCCGGCCAAGACGCTCATCCGGGCGACCGGCACCACCACCGAAGTCGTGACGAAGGGGCAGGTCGTGGAAACCCACGAAGGCGACCCGCTGGCGTTCATCGAGGATTACCAGGCCCGCTTCAAGGTCGCGCTTCGCCCGGGCATGCCGCGCTTTGCGGGCGGTCTCGCCGGCTACTTCGGGTACGACACGGTCCGCCACATCGAACCGCGCCTGGGACCTTGCGTCAAACCCCGGCCCGCCGGGCAGCAGCCGGGCACACCGGACATCATGCTGATGCACGTCGACGAACTGGTGATCGTGGACAACCTGGCCGGTCGTACCTATCTGATCGTCTATGCGGATCCGCAACAGCCTGAAGCCTACGCGCTGGCACGGCGACGCCTGAAGGCGCTGCGCGAAAAACTGCGCACGCCGGTGGTGATCCCCTACGCGTACGCCAGCATGCAGACCCCGACCGAACGCGACTTCAAGAAAGAGGACTATCTGGAAGCGGTGCGCAAGGCTAAGGACTACATCGCCGCCGGAGACCTCATGCAGGTCCAGGTCGGACAAGTGATCGCCAAACCGTTCCGGGACTCGCCCTTGTCGCTGTACCGGGCACTGCGGTCGCTGAATCCTTCGCCCTACATGTACTACTGGAATTTCGACACGTTCCACATCGTGGGTGCCTCGCCGGAAATCCTGGTCCGCAAGGACCATGAAGTCCTCGACGGCCAGAGTCGCGACACCGTCACCATCCGGCCCCTGGCTGGAACGCGCAAGCGCGGCACCACCCAGGAAGAAGACCTGCGCCTGGAGCAGGAATTGATCGCCGACCCCAAGGAGCGCGCCGAGCATGTGATGCTGATCGATCTGGCCCGCAACGATATCGGCCGTGTCGCCAGAACCGGCACGGTGGAAGTCACCGACACCATGACCATCGAGCGCTATTCGCACGTCATGCACCTGGTGTCCAACGTGCGCGGCGAGCTGAACGACGGCATGAGCAACATCGATGTACTGCGCGCGACGTTCCCCGCCGGGACACTCACCGGTGCGCCCAAGGTCCGCGCGATGGAAATCATCGACGAGCTGGAACCCGTGCGGCGCGGCATCTACGGCGGCGCAGCCGGCTACCTGAGCTATGGCGGCGAGATGGACCTGGCGATCGCCATCCGCACCGGCATCATTCGCGACGGCATGCTGTACGTGCAGGCCGCCGCCGGCATTGTGGCCGACTCCGACCCGGAAAAGGAATACCAGGAAACCGAGGCCAAGGCCCGCGCCCTGCTGCGGGCAGCGGAGCAGGTGCAGTTCGGGCTGGACGAGCCCATCTGAGGCGGGCTGGCGTCAGACGTTCCGCACCAGCGAATCCCGCGTAATGTCCGCGATGGTGCGGGCGCCCGTCAGCGTCATGGCCACGCGCATTTCCTTTTCGATGAGGCTCAGCAGATTCGAGACTCCGGCCTCCCCGCCCACCGCCAGCGCGTAGACGTAGGCGCGTCCCAGCAGGACCATGTCGGCGCCCAGCGCCAGCATGCGCACCACGTCCAGCCCCGTGCGCACGCCGGAATCGGCGAGCACGGTCAGATCGCTCTTCACAGCGTCGGCAATGGCCGGCAGCGCCCGGGCTGAAGACAACACGCCGTCGAGCTGCCGCCCCCCATGGTTGGAGACGATGATGCCGTTCGCCCCGAAGCGCACGGCGTCGCGGGCGTCCTCCGGATCCAGGATGCCCTTGATGACCATGGGCCCCTTCCAGAAATCGCGGATCCACTCCAGGTCCTTCCACGAAATGGAGGGGTCGAAATTGTTGCCCAGCCAGCCGATATAGTCTTCCAGACCGGTGGCCTTGCCCAGGTACCGGGACACGTTGCCCAGATCGTGCGGACGTCCCCAAAGCCCCACGTCCCAGGCCCAACCAGGGTGGCACACGGCCTGGCAATAGCGGCGCAAGGCGGCATGGGGACCGCTCATACCGGCATGGGCATCGCGATAACGGGCACCGGGCACCGGCATGTCCACCGTGAATACCAGCGTGGTGACGCCAGCCGCCTGCGCGCGCTCCAGCACACTTTTCATGAAGCCGCGATCCTTCAGCACATAGAGCTGAAACCACATGGGCCGACTGATCGCGGGAGCGACTTCCTCGATCGGGCACAGCGACACGGTCGACAACGTAAACGGGATGCCGTGACGGTCCGCCGCCCGCGCCGCCTGGACCTCGCCGCGGCGCGCGTACATGCCGGCCAGCCCGACCGGCGCAATTCCCACCGGCATGGACAGCGACTCCCCGAATACACGCGTACTCAAGTCCAGCGTGGACATGTCGCGCAGCACCCGCTGCCGCAGCGCGATGCCCGCGAGGTCGCTGACGTTGTGCTGCAGCGTGTATTCGGCGTAGGCGCCGCCGTCCGCATAATGGAACAGAAAGGGCGGCAGGCGGCGTTTGGCGGCTGCGCGGTAATCGGTGGAAGCAGAGATGATCATGTTCGGCAAATGGTGTGCAAGAGGCGACAAACAGAACGAAGGCGCAAGAATGCGCCACGCAAGAAGGCTTCCAAACCCGGGACCGCAAAAGCCTCCAGCGAGAATATACGCCAGCTGCGCGAGAAGCATGCATCTCCAGAAGTCCCGAACCTCGACACGTGCCGGGCGTGCCGAGTCGGTATTTACCCGCTCTCGACAGGTACTGGAGCGCACAGTAGAATGCCTGCATGAAATTTAACGCGAGCACCCACGCATCGACTTGGTGGCGCCTCTCTTAGAGGCGGCAACCTCCTGCGTGATTCATCGCACACTTTGCCGCCGTCCTGGCAGGCAAAGGTCCATTCGAATCTGTCTCCGGTGCGGCGGCTCCTACCAAGGAAGACCATGACCGTACCAACCTCCTCATACACGCACCGCAGTCCCGCGCCCGTTCGTGTCGCGCCTAGGCCCCTTTGCCGCTGACGATGGGGACGCCATGAAACTGCTCATGATCGACAACTACGATTCGTTCACCTACAACCTGGTGCAATATTTTGGCGAACTGGGGGCGCAGGTCACGGTGGCACGAAACGACCAGATCGACGTTGCGCAGGCCAGGGCGCTGGACGTGGACGGCATCTGCCTCTCTCCCGGCCCTTGTACGCCCGCCGAAGCCGGCATCTCGGTCGAACTCATCCGCGAGTTCGCGGGCCGCAAACCCATCCTCGGCGTCTGCCTGGGGCACCAGGCAATCGGCGTGGCATTTGGCGGCACCATCACGCGCGCGCAGCAAATCATGCACGGCAAGGTCTCGCCCGTCACGCACTCCGGCACGGACGTCTTCGCGGGGCTGCCCTCTCCCTTCACTGTCACCCGCTACCATTCGTTGGCGATCGAGCGCGCAACCCTCCCGGACTGTCTGACCATTACCGCCGAAACTCCAGACGGCGAGATCATGGGAGTGGCGCACAAGACCCTGCCAGTCTACGGCGTGCAGTTCCACCCCGAATCCGTGCTGAGCGAACACGGCCACGCACTGCTGCGAAACTTTCTGGATCTGTGATCCGAGCCCATCTGAGAGGAACCTGTCCATGCCATTGATCACCCCCGCCGAAGCCCTGGTTCGCTGCATCGAACACCGCGAGATTTTCCATGACGAGATGCTCGAACTCATGCGCATGCTGATGCGCGGCGAAATGTCTCCCCAGATCGCCAGCGCGCTGCTCATGGGCTTGCGGGTCAAGAAGGAGACCGTGGGCGAGATCACGGCGGCCGCGCAGGTCATGCGCGAGTTCGCGCTGGCCGTCACCACCCCCTACCCCCAGGATCTGCTCGACATGTGCGGCACGGGCGGCGACGGCTCGCACACCTTCAACATTTCCACCGCAGCGATGTTCGTGGCGGCCGCAGGCGGCGTGAAGATCGCCAAGCATGGCAATCGCAGCGCCTCATCGTCGTCTGGCAGCGCCGATGTGCTGGAGGCGCTGGGGGTCAACATCCAGGCGACACCCGACCAGGTGGCCGAATCGATCGAGGTCACCAATATCGGCTTCATGTTCGCGCCCGCGCATCACGGCGCCATGAAGAATGTCGCCCCGGTACGACGCGAACTGGGCGTACGCACTATCTTCAACATCCTGGGCCCGCTCACCAATCCCGCAGGCGCGGGCAACCAGTTGATGGGGGTTTTCCACTCCGACCTCGTGGGGATCCAGGTGCGCGTTTTGCAACGCCTGGGCTCGCGGCACGTGCTCGTCGTCCACGGCAAGGACGGCATGGACGAGGCATCGCTTGGCGCCTCCACGCTGATCGGCGAGCTGAAGGACGGCGAGGTACGCGAATACGAGATCCACCCTGAAGACTTCGGCATGGCCATGATGTCCAACCGCAGCATCAAGGTCGCCAACCGCGACGAATCCGCGGAGCTGATACTTTCGGCCCTGAACGACACGGCCGGCACGGCACGCGACATCGTGGCGCTGAACGCGGGCCTGGCGCTCTATGCCGGCAACGTCGCGGCGTCCATCCAGGCTGGCATTGGGCAGGCGTTCGAGCTCATCGCCTCGGGGGCCGCCCGCGAGAAACTTGAACAATTCCGCAGCTTCACCCAAACATTCACGAAATGACCGACATTCTCAGCACGATACTGGACACCAAACGCGCCGAAATCGTCGCTTCCCGCCAAATGCGCAGCGAAGCCGATCTGCTGCGCGAGGCCAAGAGCCGCCAGGACATTCGCGGGTTCGCACGAGCCATAGAAGACAAAATCGCCCAGGGCAAACCGGCCGTCATTGCGGAAATCAAAAAGGCCTCGCCCTCGAAGGGCGTCATCCGCGCCGACTTCAATCCGGCGGACATCGCCGCCGCATACGCATGCCATGGGGCGGCCTGTCTGTCGGTACTCACGGACGTGCAATATTTCCAGGGTGGCTACGATCATCTGCGCCAGGCGCGCGCCGCGTGCAGTCTGCCGGTTCTGCGCAAGGACTTCATGATCGACCCCTACCAGATCATCCATGCACGGGCCCTCGGAGCCGACTGCGTACTGCTCATCGCCGCCGCGCTGACGCCGTCGCAACTGCTGGAGCTGGAGGCGGTGGCGCAGGAACTCGAAATGGACGTCCTGGTCGAAATCCACAACCGTGACGAGCTGGATGCGGCGCTGGCCCTGCAGACGCCGCTGCTGGGGATCAACAACCGCAACCTGCGCACCTTCGAGACGCACCTGGAGACTACGCTGTCGATGTTGGCGGACATCCCGCCCGGCAAGCGCGTGATCACGGAAAGCGGCATTCTCGCGCCGGTCGACGTGGAACGGATGAGGTCCCGCCATGTGGATGCGTTTCTGGTGGGCGAGGCCTTCATGCGGGCGACGGATCCAGGCGCTGCGCTGCACGAACTGTTCTTCGCACGCTGATCCGCCGCTCCGGAATCCGCCGCCCTACCCCATGCCGTCCTCACGTCCCGAGGCGCTTTCGCGCTCCCTGAAGAACCGCCACATCCAGATGATCGCTCTGGGAGGCGCCATCGGAACCGGCCTGTTCTACGGATCGGCCGCTTCCATCCGGCTGGTGGGCCCGGGCATCATTCTCTCCTATCTCATCGGCGGCGCGGCCATCTACCTGATCATGCGCATGCTTGGGGAAATGTCCACCGAAGAACCGGTCGCGGGCGCCTTCAGCCACTTTGCCTACCGTTACTGGGGAGGCTTCGCCGGTTTTCTATCGGGCTGGAATTACTGGCTGCTCTACATCCTGGTGAGCATGGCCGAACTTTCGGTCGTCGGTCTTTACGTGAACTACTGGCTGCCGCACTTCCCCTCGTGGGCCACCGCGCTGACCGTGCTGGTGGCGGTCACCGCCCTCAACCTGCTGAACGTGCGATCCTTTGGCGAAAGCGAATTCTGGCTGTCCTTCATCAAGATCGCCGCCATCATCGGCATGATCCTGCTGGGCTTGGCACTGATCGCAAGCGGCATCGACCACAGGGCCGCGGGCCTGAGCAACCTCTGGATCCACGGCGGCTTCCTGCCCAATGGCATCCGCGGCCTGCTGCTGTCGCTGGTCGTGGTGATGTTTTCTTTCGGCGGCACGGAGCTCATCGGCATCACGGCCGGCGAAGCCGACGATCCCCGGCGCAGCATCCCACGCGCCATCAATCAGGTGATCTGGCGCATCCTGCTCTTCTACGTCGGCGCTCTGGCGGTGCTGGTGGTCCTGTACCCGTGGAACGAGATCGGCACCCAGGGCTCTCCATTCGTGCTGATCTTTTCTCGCCTGGGCATACCGGCCGCACCCGACATCCTGAATCTGGTGGTGCTGACGGCCGCCATCTCGGTCTACAACAGCGGCATGTACAGCAACGGCCGCATGCTCTACAGCCTGGCCGAGCAGGGCAACGCGCCGCGCGTTTTCCTGCGGCTGAGCGGGCGGCGCGTTCCCTGGGCGGGCATCCTGTTTTCGTCGAGCTGCACGCTGGCGATCGTGGTGATCAATTTCCTGGTCCCCGAAGGCGCCTTCATGCGCGTGATGGCCGTCGCGACGGCGGCGGCCGCGCTCACCTGGCTGATGATCGTGCTGGTGCACCTGAAGTTCCGGCAGGCGCACGCGGGCAAGGAACTGCTGTTTCCGTCGCCCTGGCACCCCTGGACGAATTACCTGTGCGTGGCCTTCCTGTTGGGGGTGGTGGCGCTGATGACGCAGCTCGACGATACGCGGCCAGCCGTGTATGTGCTGCCGGTGTGGATAGCGGTTCTCTATGCCGGCTACCGCGTGAGAACCAGGCGGCCGGCAGCGTCCATTTGACTTGAGTCCGGCTCGGGAGAGACGCTACGAATCCTGCGGCGTATGGGCTCCCGCCCGTCAGGGGCCCTAGGCCTGAGCGCAACATGAGCAAACGGATCAAGGCCGAGGGGGCTTCTACTCGAACAGGCGGGCGCACCCTGGCCCCGCGTCCGCCGTCCGGATCGCAGCGAGACTAGAGCTCGTTCTTGACCGGCACCCCTTCCTTCATGATGAAGGGCATATGAGCGCCCTCATCCTGGAAGAGGTTCAGATCCTGCATCGGATTGCCGTCGACCACGAGCAGATCGGCGTACGCATCGGGAATCAGTTCACCCAGCAAGCCTTCCTGACGCACGATGCGCGCATTGGTGATCGTGGCGGATCGGATGACCTCGACCGGGCTCAGAACCTCGCTCCGAATGAGGAATTCACGGCTCTGGTCATTCTGCAATTGGCCCAGCAGGTCCGTCCCAAAGCCGATTTCCACCCCTGCCCTGCGGCACATCTCCAGAGAACGCAAGCCCCCTTCGATGACCGTTTTGTTCTTCTCCAGGCTGTAGTCTGACATGCCGAAATCCTTGCCGCGCCGCTTCATGGAATCGTACGCAACGAGCGTCGGAACGAGGAAGGCTCCTTTTTCGGCCATCAGAGCAGCGGCGTTCTCATCCATCAGGTTACCGTGCTCGATGGTCCGCACGCCGGACGACACCGCACGCCGGACGGCTTCCGCCGAATAGGCGTGTGCGGCCACATACTTTCCCCACCGATTGGCTTCCTCGCAGGCGGCTTCGATCTCGTCCAGCCGATACTGCAAGCTCTCCAGCGGGTCGCTCTGGGAGGCGACTCCTCCCGAACACATGATCTTTATGTGATCCGCACCTTTGCGCAGCTCGTCCCTGACCGCCTTGATCACGTCCGGCACACCGTCCGCGACCCGCGCGTTGAACGCAAGGGCCGAACAACACCTGCATTCGAACCTGGACTGGGTCCGCTTGCGAAAGTCGCCATGGCCGCCGGTCTGGCTGACGGGCGCCCCCGCAACGAACAGCCTCGGGCCCAGCATCAGACCTTGCGCCACCGCATCCCGAATCCCCGTGTCGGCACCGCCCGTGTCGCGGACTGTCGTATACCCGCGCATCAGCATGTTGCGCATCAGGACCCCCGCCTGCGCCGTCAGCATGGTAAGAGGCACGTCATCGAGATAGGCGAAATTCACCTCGCTGAGAAAGACGTGGATGTGGCAGTCGATGAGGCCGGGCATGATCACCTTGCCCTTCAGGTCGATCGCCTGGGCCGATGAAGACTTGATCGGGTGATCCGAGACCTCCCGTACCTTACCGCCTTCGACCAGGATCTCAACGCCATCCTGAAGGGTATCCAGTCTGGGATTCAGGAATCTCCCGCCCTTGAACAAGAAAGACATATGCAAATCTCCTCCATACTCTATAAATGACAGCCGCGGAATTGAACTATTTCAGAGGTAAATCGGGCCATGTATCCGAAAGCCGGTACCCCTGCGGCCACGGATCCGTCGGATCCAGCATGAGCTGCGCAGTCCCGGTTATCCAGGCCTGACCCGACAGGCTTGGCAGGATCGCTCGTATGCCGTGAAGACCGGTTTCAGATTCGATCTTGCAGATGAAGCGGGACCCTATGAGCGACGTGCCTATGTAGCAGTCGCCAACCCGCATTTGGCCCCTGGCGTGCATGACGGCCATCCGCGCGGAGCAGCCCGTTCCACACGGCGACCGGTCCAGCTTCCCCGGCTCTATGGCAACCGCGCTGCGCCCCGTCAGAATGCCATCCTCCTGGCTGACAGGGCCCGCGATCTGGCAAAACGATATATGGGCCCAGTCGGGATGGTCAGGGTGCCGGAACCCCAGTTGATCGGTGGCAGCCGCGCGTATCTTCATGCCGATCTCCGCCAAATCCCTGGCTTCCGACGGCACCAGCGAAAAGCCGAGGGAAGGTGCATCGGCAATGACAAAACTGTCACCGCCGTAGGCTATGTCCACCTTCAATGTGCCCAGCCCGGCGACTTCCAGATCCTCGTCCATCGCGGCACAGAACGACGGGCGGTTGAATATCTTGACAGAGTCGGTAACACCGTTCGAGCAGCGGGCCTCGACCTCCACCAGTCCTCCCGGAGCCTCCAGGGAAAAGCGCGTGATCGGCTCCTGCATAGGAACGATTCCTGTTTCCAGGAGAACCGTCGCCACACAAATTGAATTGGATCCCGACATGGGCGGCGTATGGACGGGTTCCATGATGATCCAGCCCATCGCGGCCTGCGGGTTCTTGGGCGGCACCAGCAGATTCACATGCCTGAAGACGCCACCCCGCGGCTCGTTCAGCACGAAATTCCTGAGTGTACCGTCCTGGTGGATCCACTTTCGCTGCTCCCACAGCGTCTCGCCGGGAGGCGGACTGACGCCCCCGACGATCACGTCACCCACCTCGCCTGCGGCGTGGCACCGCACCACGTGAATTATCTTTTCAGATCTCATCTCGCATCTGCTAAATGGCCACGGCCGTCCTGCGCTTCAAATACCAGTAAGTGAGAGCCGTCAGCACGACCGTGGTCAAAATAAGGACAAAGGACAGTGCCGCGCCCATAGGCCAATTGCTTTGCAACAAGACCTGATCGGCAACGGCCGGTGCCATCATCATGAAATTCGGCCCGCCCAACAACACGGGCGTCGCATAGGCGTTCATGGTCAGAATCAGGCACAGTATGGAGGCGGCGGCGATGCCAGGCATGGCCATCGGAATTACCACCAGACGCCAGGTGTCAAAACGATTTGCGCCCAGGCTGAGGGACGCCTCCTCAATTGAAGGATTGAGGCCTTCCAGGACGCTCTGAAGCGTCAGCACGACGAACGACAGGTTGATCGACACGATGCCGACGAAAACGGCAGTCGTCGTGTACATCATCTGAATGGGCGCGTGTATCAGCCCCGTGAACAGCAATATCTTGTTTACCAGACCTTCCTGCCCGAACGCGACCATCCAGCCCGCCGCCCTCACCGCATTGCCCACGAAGAGCGGCATGATGATCGCCAGCATCAGCAGACTCTTGTACCTGGAGCTCGTGCTGGCGAGGAACCGCGCCATGGGAAACCCGATCACGAGGCAGACGATCGTCACCCCCACCGACATGAGGATGGTCAGCAACAAGATCTGACGATAATACGGATCCGTGAAGGACTGCAGGTAATTCGCGCCGGTCAGTGCATCGACCATGAACTGCCCTGGCACGAAAGCGTTCAGGCTATAACGGGCGAGCAGCCCGAGCGGCATTATCAGAACCAGGATGACAAGGAAAAGCGATGGGGTCAGCATCGCCGAGGCTGTGATATGTTTTCGCACGGTCTACTCGTATGAAGTATGGCTGATCCGGAGCGGGTCTATCCCTTGAACTCCTTGTTCCACCAATCCCGGAGCTGAGCATCGTTCTTCAACAGGTAGTCATAGTCCCTGTTGATGATCTTGCTCTTCTCGCCTGCGGGTACGTCGACTCTCTCAGCCAGGGCGGCGGACAGCACATCGCCCTTCACGGGTGGGATGTAACCCATATGGTCCGCGAAAGATATTTGGGCCTGTTTCTCCAGAGAAGCATTGAGGAACGCATACGCCGCATCCACGTTCCTGGCGTTCTTCAGGATACCGAAGCCGTTCCCGTACACAACGACCCCTTCTTTGGGATAGGCGACCTTGATGGGAGCCCCGTCCTGCTGCCATTGCCTTCCACGGGCGAGCCACATGATGCACATCCAGCACTCCCCGGTAGCCAAGGCCTGCCCCATCGCCTCGTTGGTCGGATAGACCTTCACTCCCTGCTTCTTGAGTTCCAGCAGCTTCGCCTTGCCCGGCTCGAAATTGCTCATGGATCCACCGCTGATCAACGCTGCCGATTCGATGGTCGTCTGATACTGGATGTCAATGACCCCAACCTTGTTGGCGTACTTTGGATCCCACAGGTCAGCGTACGAGGTGGGCGCCGGATTCACCTTCTCGGCGTTATACAGGATGACACGACCGGTGTAGATGTGCGGCACGGCATAGGGGTTCTTCAGGAAGTCCAGGACACCGCCATATGCGGGAATACGACTGTGGTCCAGTTCCAACAGGCCACCGTTTTTCCAGACCTGATACATGGTATCGAACGTCAGGGCCGTGACATCCATGGACCCGTGTCTCAGCCTCTTCTCTGCCAGGTTCTTGAGCAGGCGCGGCGATGTCTGGTCCAGCGCGAAGTCGGTCGTGATGCCCTTGGGATCCAGGTACGGTGTGACGATGTACTCACGCACGAACTTCCCGTAATCCCCGCCCCAGGTTCCAACCACCAGCTTGCCGCCCGGTTTCGCTTCAGCGAATGCGCTGCCCACGCTGCCCAGCGCCGCGGCTCCGAGGAATGTATTGAACTGGCGGCGCGAAAGTTTAGCTTCCATTGTTATGTCTCCTTCCACTGATTGAGGGGAACTGCCTGTACTGCTCGCACCGGAGAGGCCCGCGGTGCAGGGATCCCTAAGAAACCACGACGATCGCTTCCTCGGGAATCCGTACTGCGATCTCGGAATGCGCAACGATATTGGCTGCATCCGCCCATAGGCTGTCCACCCGAACAGTCAGTACGTCACTGCTCTGGAGTCTGACGAAAACGTCCGCGACCGGCCCCAGATACGAGATGTCGATCACATCCCCATAGAGTTCGTCACGTCCCTTCGGTACCGTTGTCGACAACTTGATGGCTTCCGGCCTGACCATGACATCGGTGGCGCCGGGGGCGAGATTCGCGCCCACGAGCTGAAGGCCCGATTGAGTGGTGATCGAGCGCCCGTCCTGAGCGACCGTGCCGCTGAAGAAATTGGCGGTGCCGATGAAGTCCGCCACGAACCGGTTGGCCGGGGCCCGATAAACTTCCCGCGGCTCGCCGATCTGCTGCAGCTTCCCGGCGGATAGGACCACGAGCCGGTCCCCCATGCTCATCGCCTCGTCCTGGTCATGGGTCACCAATATGGTGGTGATACCCAGTTTGTGCTGCAACTCCCGGATCTGACGTCTTACGCCGAGCCGCAACTTGGCGTCCAGGCTGGACAAGGGTTCGTCCAACAAGAGGACATCCGGCTCGATGGCCAGCGCGCGGGCAATGGCAACTCGTTGCTGTTGCCCCCCCGACAGCGCCTTCGGGTACCGCTCCGACAGATCTTCCATCTGGACCAGACTCAAGACGTCGGCCACCTTCTTCCGGATCGCGCCCTCCCCGAGCCTGCGCCGCCGCAAGCCATAGGCGACATTCTCATACACGGTCAGGTGCGGGAACAGCGCATAGTTCTGAAAGACGATGCCGATGTTTCTCTGGTGGACGGGCGTTTCTGTCACATCCCTATCGCCGATCAGAATCCTGCCCGAGCTCGGCTCGACCAAGCCGGCAATCATTCTGAGCGTTGTGGTCTTCCCGCAGCCCGATGGCCCCAGGAAAACCAGGAACTCTCCATCCGAGATATCCAGATCAATCGAATCCACAGCGGCAAAATCGCCGTACGTCTTTCGCAGCTCACGCAGTTGAACTTTAGCCATTACTTGACCACTCTCGCCAGAGGCACAAATTTGTTCGTAATCAGCAGGCCGCCGCCGATGATGAGGATCTGCAGGACAGACACCGCGGCGATCGTCGGATCGATCTTGTATTCCAGATACTGCAATATGGCGATGGGGAGCGTGATCTGCCCGGGCGCGACAAGGAACAGCGACAACTCGAGATTGCCAAAACTGATGACGAAACTGAATAGCGCCGCGGCAACGATTCCTGGCCAGATCATTGGGATGGTCACCTTGCACAAAGTGACGAACGGCGTGGCGCCCAGGCTCCTGGATGCTTCCTCGATGGAGAGATCCACGCCCAGGAGGTTGGCGACGATGAGGCGTACGCACCAGGGAATGGTGATCA
The DNA here is from genome assembly GCF_052978285.1 of Castellaniella sp. UC4447_H14. NCBI lineage: Bacteria > Pseudomonadati > Pseudomonadota > Betaproteobacteria > Burkholderiales > Alcaligenaceae > Castellaniella > Castellaniella sp. UC4447_H14. The sequence continues at coordinate 1,913,189 of NZ_CM129666.1, forward strand.
ATATGTGGGCCGCGCCCAAGCCCCAGGTGGACCCGATCACGGACCAGTCAAAAATATATTCGAGCTCAATGAACGAGACATAGAGCGATGCGCCAATCACGATGGAGGGCACAATCAGCGGCGATGTCAGGAGGTTCATCAGAAGCTGCTTGCCTCTGAACTCCGTCCGGGAAAGCACGAGCGCAGCGGGGATGGACACTGCAAGTCCGACCACCATGGCTATCAATGCGACTTCCAGGCTCAGGAGGAAGCCATTGAAGAACTGGGGCTCGACGAATATCTTGGAATACCACTGGAAGCTGTACCCGGTCGGCGGCAGCGCCAGCAGCGGATCCGTAAAGAAGCTGAGCCAGGCTACCAGGAACAAAGGAAACGAGATGAAGACGAAACCCAGCAATACCCAGGCTTTCAGCACGACATCGGCGAGATTCCGATTTTTGCTGCTCACAGCAATGTCTCCGTTTTCTTCTAACGCGTGGATACCCCGTGCAACGAACTCCCATGCAAGGCGCCAGATGAACTGACGGGTTGGTCTGGAAAATCCACGTGAACCGTGTAGAGGCCGCGATCCGGACGCTTGGCCCTGGTCGACGGTTTAGTATTTTTTCAATATATCACCGATCTATTAGAAAGTGAACCGCCACTGATCAGGCGACTCTATCGGCCGCGTTGGCCAGAACCAGTCATGCGGTGGCGCGCGGACGCTCGATACCGAGTGGCCCATGCAGGAGGGAGCGTACCCGGTCACCGGCCGGGGACCGCTATTTCCGCAGCCCGCATCATCCCCCGATTCGCCGCGATGCAGCCCGGGCGGCCCAATCACGGCACGTGTATTCGCGCCCCCAGATCGCAACAGTGCTTCCTGCATGAAATATCTCCGGCCTTCGAGCCAAGGGCTGCCTGGGGGCGGGTAGGCCAGCGCCGGATGCTGACGAAGGGAAGCGGGGGCTTTCGTCGTCACACACCGGAACGCAGTGAGGACGTGTGGCGACGCCCCGCAGGACGAGGCAGATCCGGATGAGTCAGGACATGGGGCGGTCCCTGCGGACCGTTCCATGCCTGACGAATCGGAGTGGCCTGCAGGCCACGACGTGGGGCCTTTAGCCCGAAGGGCCGCTGGCCGTAGCCCCCGGGCAGCCCTTGGCTCGAAGGCCTTACGAATAGCGGATCAGCCCTTCAGCTCTCCGCTCATCGATACCTCGCGTGCGGGGGACTGCTCCCTGTGCGCCTACGGTCGGTGGCCCTTCGGGCTTTCCGGATCTGCCTCGTACAGCCGGGCGCCGCCCCATAAATGTGGCGGCGAATTCCCCGGCTTCCCTTCGTCAGCATCCGGCACCGACCTACCCGGCGCACAGGGAGCAGTCCCCCGCACGCAAGCGACGCAAGAAAACTCACCGAATAAAAAGGGGTGCTCGATGAGCACCCCTCTGTCGCCGGAGATCCGGGATCCCCGTTGGAGAACCACTGGATCTGCTTAATGCGACGAGCGCCGGTGGCTGAACTTGCGTGCCGCCGCCGCCTGGGCCGCCAGCATCGCCAGTTCCGCTTCCACCACCGCGATGTCCGCCTTTTCCTTCGTGTTGCGCAGCGCTTCCTCGGCGCGATCCCGCGCCGCGACCGCCTTCGCCTCGTCTAGGTCTTCCGCGCGGATCGCCGTATCCGACAGCACCGTCACCGAATGCGGCTGGACCTCCAGGATACCGCCCGCCACGAAGATGTTCTGCTCCGTCCCGTCGGCCTGCTTCACCTTCAGCGTACCCGGACGGATGCGCGAGATCAGCGGCGTGTGGCCCGGCAGAATGCCCAGATCGCCCGATTCACCCGGCAAGGCCACGAACGTCGCCTCGCCACTGAAAATCGAGGCCTCCGCGCTCACCACCTCAATGTGCAGAGTCGCCATATCGATTCCTTATTGCAGCGTCTTGGCCTTCTCGAAGGCCTCGTCGATCGTCCCGACCATGTAGAAGGCCTGCTCGGGCAGCGCGTCGCATTCGCCTTCGACGATCATCTTGAAACCGCGCAGGGTCTCGGACAGCGGCACGTATTTCCCGGGCGAGCCCGTGAAGACTTCCGCCACGTGGAACGGCTGCGACAGGAAGCGCTGGATCTTGCGGGCGCGCGCCACGGACTGCTTGTCTTCTGGTGACAGTTCGTCCATCCCCAGAATGGCGATGATGTCGCGCAGTTCCTTGTAGCGCTGCAGCGTCTGTTGCACGCCACGGGCCACGTTGTAGTGCTCTTCGCCCACGACCTGCGGGTCCAGTTGGCGACTGGTCGAATCCAGCGGATCCACGGCCGGGTAGATACCCAGGGCCGCGATGTCGCGGGACAGCACCACCGTCGAGTCCAGGTGCTGGAACGTCGTGGCGGGCGAGGGGTCCGTCAAGTCGTCCGCCGGCACGTACACGGCCTGGATGGAAGTGATGGAACCGGTCTTGGTGGACGTGATGCGTTCCTGCAGCTTGCCCATTTCCTCGGCCAGCGTCGGCTGGTAGCCCACGGCGGACGGCATGCGGCCCAGCAGTGCGGAGACCTCCGTTCCGGCCAGCGTGTAGCGGTAGATGTTGTCCACGAAGAACAGCACGTCCCGGCCTTCGTCGCGGAAAGATTCCGCCATCGTCAGACCCGACAGCGCCACGCGCAGCCGGTTCCCGGGAGGCTCATTCATCTGCCCGAACACCATGGAGACCTTGGACTCCGCGAGATTGTCGAGCTTGATCACACCCGCGTCGGACATCTCGTGGTAGAAGTCGTTGCCCTCGCGGGTCCGCTCGCCCACGCCAGCGAATACCGACAGGCCGCTGTGGGCCTTGGCGATGTTGTTGATCAGTTCCAGCATGTTCACGGTCTTGCCCACGCCGGCGCCGCCGAACAGGCCGACCTTGCCGCCCTTTGCGAACGGGCAGACCAGGTCGATCACCTTGATGCCGGTTTCGAGCAATTCCACCGACGGCGACAGCTCGTCGAACTTCGGAGCATGCTGGTGAATGGCGCGTCGTTCATCGGACAGGATCGGGCCGCGCTCGTCCACCGGGCGACCCAGCACGTCCATGATCCGGCCCAGCGTGCCCGGCCCCACCGGGACCGAGATCGGCGCGCCGGAGTTGTTCACCGCCATGCCGCGGCGCAATCCGTCGGAGGATCCCATGGCAATGGTCCGCACGACCCCGTCGCCCAGTTGCTGCTGCACTTCGAAGGTCAGGCCCTTTTCCGCGAAGGCGGACGTATCGTCGGCCAGATGGAGCGCGTCGTAGATGTTGGGGATGCTGTCGCGGGGAAACTGAATGTCCACCACGGCGCCGATGCACTGAACGATGGTTCCGTTGCTCATGTCTAGTCCTATAAATATCCTTGGGTTGCCGGTGCCTGCGTCAATCAGACCGCTGCAGCGCCGCCCACGATTTCCGAAATTTCCTTGGTGATGGCCGCCTGGCGGGTCTTGTTGTAGACCAGCTGCAGGTCCCCGATGACCTTCTTGGCGTTATCCGAGGCCGCCTTCATCGCCACCATGCGGGCCGACTGCTCGCTGGCCATGTTTTCCGCCACCGCCTGGTAGACGAGGCCTTCCACGTACCGCAGGAGCAAGTCGTCGATCACCGACTTCGAGTCCGGCTCGTAGAGATAGTCCCACCCGTAGGTGGTCCCGAGCGCCTCGACCGGCTGCGCATCGGACTGGAATGGATCTTCCAGATCGGACGGCAACGGCAACAGCCGCACGAACGTGGGGTCCTGGTGCATGGTATTGACGAACCGGCTGGTGGCCAGATATACCGCATCGACCTTGCCATCGGTGAAGTCGTCGATCTGTGCCTTGATGGCGCCGATCAGGCGTTCCAGATTGGGCGCATCGCCCAGCTGGACTTCGGACGATGTCACGTTGACGCTCACGCGGCTCAGCAACCCCAGGCCCTTGGAGCCCAGCGCCGTGGCCTGAACCCGGATGCCCTGATGCTCGAAGTCTTTTATCTTCGATAACACCAGGCGCGAGATGTTGGTGTTCAGGCCCCCGCACAGACCTTTGTCGGTGGTGACCAGAACGATGCCTACCGCCGAGAGCTTGGGACGTTCCACCATATAAGGGTGGGTGTAGTCGGGGTTCGCCTGCATCAGGTGTGCAGCGATGGCCCGTACCCGTGTCGCGTAGGGCCGGCCGGCGCGCATGCGGTCCTGCGCCTTGCGCATTTTCGATGCGGCGACCATCTCCATCGCCTTGGTGATCTTGCGCGTGTTTTGCACGCTCTTGATCTTGGTTCGAATTTCCTTGATTCCGGCCATTCCACTATTTCCTCAGAGCGACCCGGGGCGCAGCCTGCACGCCCCGGCAGCGACTCAAAACGTGCCGTGCTTCTTGAATTCCTGAATTGCGGCGGCCAGGGCGGCGTCATCGTCCTTGGACAGTTCCTTCACGTCTTCGATCCGCTGGATCAGGGCTTCGTGCTTGGTCTTCAGGAAATCCTTGAGTGCCTTTTCAAACGGCAGCACCTGGCGGACTTCAAGATCGTCCAGATAACCGTGGTTGGCGGCATACAAGGCGACTGCCAGCTCCCAGACCTGTTGTGGCTGGTACTGCGGCTGCTTGAGCAATTCCACGACGCGCTTGCCGCGTTCGAGCTGGCGGCGCGTGGCGTCGTCCAGGTCGGAGGCAAACTGCGCGAAGGCAGCCAGCTCGCGGTATTGTGCGAGGTCGGTACGGATGCCGCCGGAGAGCTTCTTGATGACCTTCGTCTGGGCCGAGCCCCCGACGCGCGACACCGAGATGCCGGCGTTGATGGCGGGCCGGATGCCGGCGTTGAACAGGTCGGTTTCCAGGAAGATCTGGCCGTCCGTGATCGAGATCACATTGGTCGGCACGAACGCCGACACGTCGCCGGCCTGGGTTTCGATGATGGGCAGGGCCGTCAGCGACCCGGTCTTGCCCTTTACGGCACCCTTCGTGAATTCTTCGACATAGTGGGCGTTCACGCGCGCCGCACGTTCCAGCAGGCGGGAGTGCAGGTAGAACACGTCGCCCGGGTAGGCTTCGCGTCCGGGCGGACGGCGCAGCAGCAGGGATACCTGGCGATAGGCCCAGGCCTGCTTGGTCAGGTCGTCATAAATGATCAGCGCGTCTTCACCGCGATCGCGGAAGTATTCGCCCATGGTGCAGCCGGAGTATGCCGCCAGGTATTGCATGGCCGCCGAGTCGGAAGCCGGTGCGGCCACCACGATGGTGTATTCCATCGCGCCGTGTTCCTCGAGCTTGCGGACTACGTTGTTGATGGTGGACGCCTTCTGCCCGATGGCGACGTACACGCAGGTGACGCCCTTGCCCTTCTGGTTGATGATGGTGTCCACGGCCACGGCGGTCTTGCCGGTCTGGCGGTCGCCGATGATCAGCTCGCGCTGGCCGCGGCCGATGGGTACCATGGAATCGATGGCCTTCTGGCCGGTCTGTAGCGGCTGGGTCACGGATTGGCGGGCGATCACGCCCGGCGCGACCTTCTCGATGACGTCCGTTTCCTTGGCGTTGATGGCGCCCTTGCCGTCGATCGGAGCACCCAGCGCGTCGACCACGCGCCCCTTCAGTTCGGGGCCCACGGGCACCGCCAGAATGCGGCCGGTCGTCTTCACGGCGTCGCCTTCGGAGATGCCCACGTAGTCGCCCAGCACCACGGCGCCGACCGAGTCGCGCTCGAGGTTCAGGGCCAGGCCGAATTTGTTGTTGGGGAATTCGAGCATTTCGCCCTGCATCACGTCGGACAGACCGTGGATGCGCGTAATGCCGTCGGTCACGGATACGACCGTGCCCTGCGTACGCACGTCGGTCGAAGCGCCCAGGCCCTCGATGCGGGTCTTCAGCAGTTCGCTGATCTCGGACGGATTAAGTTGCATGGTAAGACTCCTGGAATCCTGTTGTATGGCTCATGCAGCCAGCGTGTCGCGCAGTTGCGCCAGACGGGCCTGCACGGAAGTGTCGAGCACATAGTCGCCCACCGTGACACGCACGCCACCGATCAGCTCGGAATCGACGGCGACCTGCGACTTGAGTTTGAGGCCGAACTTGCGCTCCAAGCCCCGGAGCAGATCCGCGACCTGAGCGTCCTCCAGCGGGAAGGCGCTGGTGATGCGTGCAAGCGCTGTCCCTTCCTGGCGATTGCGCAGCAATTCGAATTGCTCGGCGATCCGCGGCAACGCGTTGACCCGGTCGTTTTCGACGACCAGCGCGACCAGATTGGCCGCCGGCTCCGGCAGATCCTGGGGAACCAGCCCCACGAGAAGCTGCGTGCGCTGCGCGTCGGACAGCCGCGGGTCGCTCATCGCTTCCAGCACGTCGTCCATGCTGGAGACCTGCGCCAGCAACGACATCACGCCGGACCAGTATTCGAGCCCACGCGCATCGCTGCGCACCGATTCGAACAAGGCTTCAGCGTAAGGCCGCGCGATAGTAGATAGTTCAGCCATGAGTCGCCCTGGTTCAGAGTTGCGCCTTGAGCTGGTCGAGCAGCTCGGCGTGCGTCCTGGCATCGACCTCGCGGCGCAGGATCTGCTCGGCGCCCTTGACCGCCAGCACCGCGACTTCGGCTCGCAGGGTTTCCCGCGCACGCTGCACTTCCTGAGCGGCATCCTGGCGAGCCTGCGCAACGATCCGGGCCTTTTCGGCCTCGGCTTCGCGGCGCGCTTCATCGATGAGCGTGGCGGCCTGCTTTTCGGCTTCAGCCAGACGGGCATGGTTTTCCGTCTTCGAAGCCGCTTCCATCAGGCCCGCGCGCTGTTGCGCCTGGGCCAGGTCGGCCTTGCCCTTTTCGGCAGCCGCCAGGCCGTCGGCGATTTTCTGGCGGCGATCATCGATGGCCTTCGTCATGGGTGGCCAGATGAACTTCATCGTAAACCAACCCAGAACGAAAAACACGATCATCTGGAAAAAGAGAGTCGCGTTCAGATTCACGGTCGTTTCCCTAATTTACCCACTCGTGCCTCGCGGCAAGCCCGCAAGGCACCAAACCTGACCATTCGCCCGATACCGGACGGATGATCCCTGGCCTGCAAACGGTGCAGGCCTGTCCGTCATCAACCCACAAACGGGTTGGCGAACGCGAACAGCATGGCCAGGCCCACACCGATCAGGAAGGCGGCGTCGATCAGACCAACCAGCAGGAACATCTTGGTTTGCAGGGTGTTCATCAATTCAGGCTGGCGTGCCGAGGCTTCCAGGTATTTGCCACCCATCAGGCCGATCCCCAGGCAGGCGCCGATGGCACCCAGACCGATGATCAGACCGCAAGCCAGAGCAACGAACGCAACGTTGGTCATAACAACTCCTTGGTAAGTAAACGTTGTTTAGTCGAAAAATCAAAAAATGGAATTCAGGGCTAGCCCCGCAAACCGGCCCGGGATTCCCCGGGCGGCATTTCTAGTGGCCTTCGTGTGCCAGACCGATATACACCAGAGTCAGCATCATGAAGATGTAGGCCTGCAGCAACACGATCAGGACGTGGAAGATGGCCCATGCGGAACCCGCAATCACATGCCCGAACGCCAGACCGACGCTGGTGACATTGACTCCGGTCCAGGCCCCACCCAGCAAGGCGATCAGCAGGAACAGCAGCTCGCCCGCATACATGTTGCCGAACAACCGCATGCCCAGCGACACGCACTTCGCCACGTATTCGATGAGGTTCAGCAGAAAATTGAAAGGAGCCAGGATGATGGAGGCCACACCGTGCGCATGGAACGGGGCCGTGAAAAGCTCCTTCACCCAGCCGCCGGGATGCTTGATCTTGATGCCGTAGTACAGGGTCAGCACGAGCACGCCCAGGGACATGCCCATCGGAACATTCAGGTCGGCCGTCGGCAGGATGCGGTGGTAGTACAGGGGATCGGCATGGGTGGCGCCCAGGCCCGTCATCCGGAAGATGGCGCCCATCAGATCCACCGGCACCAGGTCCAGCGCGTTCATGAGCGAGATCCAGATGAAGATGGTGAGCGCGAGCGGCGCCGCGAATTTGCGGGTGACTTCGTTGGGGATGATGCTCTTGGCTTCTTCGGCCACCATGCCGACCAGCATCTCGACCGCCATCTGGAAGCGGCCCGGCACGTCGGTCGTGGCGCGGCGCGCAGCGCGCCAGAGAAAGTACAGCACGACGATCCCGGTGAGGATGGACCAGAACAAGGAATCGTAATTGACGACGTTGAAGTTGACGATGTGTTCCTGCGGATGCGCGAGACTGTTCAGCTGCACCAGGTGGTGCTGAATGTATTCGGACTGCGGCGTCGATACTGCGTCGGCCATCGGAAAACCCTTCAAACGTAATCAAATCATGGCAGGCGGCGCAAGGCCATCAATACCACGTACCCTTTCATGACACCCAGCAACCCCAGCAGGAAGGCCGGCCACACCAGCCAGTCCCCCCAGCGCCAGGCCACCACTGCCACGATCGAGGCCGTGCCCAGCAACTTCAGGGCCTCGCCCCAGAAAAAAACCAGCGAACCCGCGCGCCTGGGCCCCAAGTACCCCAGCAACAGCCGCATGGCGAACAATGCATTGGGTACAAAATAGGCCACCGCCCCGATCAAGGCGGAAGCCCCAGCGTCAGATCCTGCAAATCCCCAAGCCCCCAGAATCACCAGCAACCCGGTCACCGCCTGAGCCGCGAGCGCCTGGAAGAGGCCAATTCGCGAGCGCCTGGCGATGCGGGCCCGATCCTGGTCGGACAGCTCCAATGCGGGAACCGGATCATCCACCGCCCGGCCTGTATCGGCCGATGGCGTCACCCTGCATCGAATATCCATAAAGCCAGATGCTCGCCTGTCGCCGCAGAGAGAAGCCCCAGGGGCCGCACCCGAGACAACGACAGTCAAACCATTTGATTATAACGGTTTTTGCGGGTGCCCACCGAGCGCCCCGACCAAAAAGGCGCACCATTTTAACCTAATTTTCAGGCGGCCGCGCCGGGGGCCCCTGCGACGGCCAGCGACACGCGCGGCCGTCGCAGCCCTCAGCAGTGCTTGAAATCCGGCTTGCGTTTTTCCACAAACGCCCGCATGCCTTCCTTCTGGTCTTCGGTGGCAAACAGCGCATGGAAGTTGCGATGCTCGAAGAGCAGCGATTCGGCCAGCGAAGATTCGAACGCGCGGTTGACACATTCCTTGGCCATCATGACCGAGGGCAGCGACTTGGACGCGATGACCTCGGCCGCGCCGATGGCCTCTTCGAGCAGGCGATCCGCCGGCACGATGCGCGCCACCAGGCCGGCGCGCTCGGCCTCGACCGCATCCATCATGCGGCCTGTCAGCACCAGATCCATGGCCTTGGCCTTGCCCACTGCGCGAGGCAGGCGTTGCGTACCGCCATAGCCCGGAATCACGCCCAGATTGATTTCCGGCTGGCCGAACTTGGCGTTCTCGGCCGCGATGATGAAATCGCAGACCATGGCCAGTTCGCAGCCGCCGCCCAGGGCGTATCCCGCAACCGCCGCGATGATGGGCTTGCGCACGCGGCGCAAGGCATCCCAGTCTCCCGCGATGTAGTCGGACTTGTAGACGTCCATATAGGACCACTCGGCCATGGCGCCGATGTCGGCACCCGCCGCAAACGCCTTCTCGTTGCCGGTCAGAACCATGGCGCCAATGTTCTCGTCGGCCTCGAAGACCCGCACGGCCGCCGCCAGTTCCGTGATGACGGCATTGCTCAGCGCATTCAGGACCTTGGGGCGATTCAGCGTCAACAACCCCACGCGCCCCCGGACTTCCGCCTTGATCAGCGATTCGCTCATGATGTCTCCAAAGTTAAACTAATGCGATGAAAAATGAACCCATACGCTACCAGGTCGAAATGGCCGATCCCGCTGGCCACCGCTACACCGTCCGCCTGACCATCGCTCAACCCGATCCGCGCGGACAGGCACTGCGGCTGCCCGCCTGGATTCCCGGCAGCTATCTGATTCGTGATTTTGCCCGACAGATCGAATCTCTGCAGGCGCGCTGCGACCACAAGACCGTCCCGGTGTCGAAGACCGACAGCGATACCTGGCAGTGTGCGCCCGCGGACGGGCCGCTTACCGTGCAATACACCGTGTATGCGTGGGATCTGTCGGTGCGCGGCGCGCACCTCGATGAAAGCCATGCCTTCTTCAACGGAGCGAGCCTGTTCCTGGCGGTCGTAGGCCAGGAATCGAAGCCGTGCCTGCTGGATATCCGGCCCCCTGCGCACGGGCGAGGATGGCAGGTCCACACTGCCCTGCCGGCCGCGACCGGCCAGCCCGATGCGGCCGCCCCGCTGGGTTTCGGCACCTACCGCGCCCCCGACTACGATGCGCTGATCGACTTTCCGGTGGAAATCGGAACGCCGCAGTGCATCAGCTTCGAGGCGCACGGCGCCATCCATGACCTCGTCTTTACAGGCGTGGTTCCAGCGCTGGACCTGCAGCGCATCGCCAGCGACGTACAGAAGATCTGCTCGGCACAGATCGAGCTGTTCGAACCCGAAACCCGGCGTGCGCCGTTTCTGGATAGTGCACAGCGCTATGTGTTCCTCGTCATGGTGACAGGCGACGGCTACGGCGGACTGGAACACCGGGCCAGCACCGCGCTGGCCACGCGACGCAGCGACCTGCCGGCAACGGGCTGTCCGGTGCCTGAGGGCTACACCTCCTTTCTCGGGCTGGTGAGCCATGAATACTTCCACACCTGGCACGTCAAGCGCATCAAGCCGGCGGCTTTTGCGCCATACGACCTGAGCCGCCGCAACCACACGAAGCTGCTCTGGGTGTTCGAAGGCTTCACGTCCTACTACGACGATCTGATGCTGCTGCGGGCCGGGGTCATCGACGAGAACGCGTATCTGAAGCTGCTGGCAAGAACTCTGGATCAGGTGGCCCGCGCGGGCGGCCGCCACAAGCAGTCCGTCGCGGAAAGCTCATTCGACGCCTGGACGCGTTATTACAAGCAGGATGAAAACTCGGCCAACGCGCTGGCGAGCTACTACACCCATGGTTCGCTGGTCGCCTTGGGTCTGGACCTGGAAATCCGGCGGCAGACGGGCGGCACCCGTAGCCTGGACGACGTGCTGCGGATGCTCTGGCGGCGCTACGGGCGGACCTTCTACCAAGGCAGGCCCGTCGGGATCCCCGAGGACGGGATGCCCGCACTGATCGCCGAGGCAACGGGGGCGGACGTCAGCGACTTCATCCGGCGCCACGCCGACGGCCGCGAAGACATCCCGCTGAAAGCCGCACTGGCCCGCGAGGGCATCACACTCACGGTACGCCCCGAGCATGATCGCCCGACGCTGGACATCCGCACCCGGGCCGAGCCAGGGGGACTGCGGCTGGCTACAGTTTACGAACACGGACCCGCCCACCGCGCGGGCCTGTCGGCCGGTGATCTGGTCGTGGCAGCCGACAACCTGAAGGTCGCGGACGCCGGAGGTCTCGACCTTCTGCTGGACCGTCACAAGGCCGGCGACCGGATCACAGTGCACGTCTTCCGCCGGGACGAGCTGCGACGCTACACCGTCCGGCTGGGTCGACCGGTGCCGCTCCAGCATGCGCTCGCGCGCGCCGCGCAGGATGCCGCATGAAGACCCGCCGCATCATTCTGGACGGCCTGACCGTCCAGGCCTCCATCGGCATGCTGGAAGCCGAGCGTCTGCGGCCCCAGCCCGTGGTGATCCACGCCGAGTTCGACACCGACGCCTCGCAGTCCGTGGACGATCACGACATCAAGACTGTCCTGGATTACCGCCAGTTGCGCACGGCGCTGATCGACGAGGCCACCCGAGGTCACGTCGACCTGCTGGAAACGCTGGTCGAGCGCACGTTGGGCCGGATCCTGCGGGACTTTCCGGACGTCCTCCAGGCGACCGTGCGAATCTGCAAGCCCGGCGCCTTCGACGACTGCGACGCCGTGTGCATTGAACAATCTCGCCGCCGCCGCTGACTGCACCGCCGACCTCCGCGCACCGCCTTGAACCAAAGCACATGCCATGATCTCCACTGAAGCCTCCACCGCCGCCCCCCGCACCCGCTTGAGCGTGAACGAAAACAAACTGGTCAAGCGGCTGCTGCGGGAGACCGGCCGCGCCATCGGCGACTACCACATGATCGAAGACGGCGACCGCGTGATGGTCTGCCTGTCCGGCGGAAAGGACTCGTACGGGCTGCTGGACATTCTTCTTACCCTGCGCGAGCGGGCGCCCATCAGCTTCGAGGTCATCGCGGTCAATCTGGACCAGAAGCAGCCCGGCTTTCCGGAGCATGTGCTGCCAGACTACCTGAGCGCACGCGGCATCCCGTTCCACATCGAGAACCGGGACACCTATTCCGTGGTCAAACGCCTGATTCCAGAGGGCAAGACCACCTGTTCGCTGTGCTCACGCCTGCGCCGGGGAATTCTGTACCGCGTGGCCCGCGAGCTGGGCGCGACCAAGATCGCGCTAGGCCATCACCGCAATGACATCCTCGCCACCTTTTTCCTCAACCTGTTCTACGGCGGGCGCATGAAAGCCATGCCGCCCAAGCTGGTGTCGGACAACGGCGAGCACATCGTCATCCGGCCGTTGGCCTATGTACGCGAAAGAGACTTGATCGCCTTCGCCAGGCTGCGGGAATTCCCGATCATTCCGTGCAATCTGTGCGGCTCCCAGGAAAACCTCAAACGCAAGGAAATCAACCGCATGCTGGAGGAATGGGATCGGCATTTTCCGAATCGGACCTGGAACGTGTTCCGGGCCTTGTCGCACGTCGTGCCCTCCCACCTCATGGACCCCGCGCTCATGGATTTCGCCCACCTGCAAGCCACGGGACGGGTTGACGCCGACGGCGACCACGCCTTCGATGCCGAAGACTTTTCGGCGCCGGCGTTCTCGGAGGATGAAGATGAAAGCGAGGCAACGGACGCCTTGTCCGGGGAACTGCAAGAGCGCATCATCGTCCGGCCGCCCCCTAAGACTGGGGGCGCCTGATCTGGCACCACGCCTTACTCGGGGAAGGCCCCATCGCGCAGTGGCTCCTTCCCGCCTGACGAGGCGTTAGGGGACAAAGGCACCTCTTGCACAGGCGTGCCGCCATCCGGCACCCCCGACAAGAGGGCGACGTGCGCCAGTTGTTCAGCCAAAAAATCAATGAACACGCGGGCACGGGCGGGCATCAACCTCGAGGGGAACAAGGCCATGAGGGGAATGGGCTCGAAGGCCCAGTCCGGCAGAACCCTGGTCAGACGAGCGCTCAACCGCTTATCGCTGACCGAGAGCGGCACGATCCCCATCCCCATTTCGGCCATTTGCCGCAACATCAGGACATGGTTCATCGCCATGCGGCCATGGACTCGAACAAGCCGTCCTTCGCCGCCCGCCGAATACAGGCGCCAATCCGTATCTTCTCGCGCCGTGCTGGTGCGCAGGCACTCGTGGCCCACCAGCGCTTCGGGCGTAGTGGGCGCCCCGTGGGTTCTCAGGTACTCAGGCGAGGCATACAGCCCCAGCAACAGGGCGCCCAGGCGATGCGTCACGATGCCCGAATCAGTCAAGCGCGACGCCCGGATCACGACATCGTAGTCGTCCGATTGCAAGTCGATCCTGCGTACGCTCAGGTCGTACTCGCATTCGATATCCGGATAACGGCATGAAAACTCGCGCAAGGCCGCCTGGAGGAACGCCAGCGCCAGGCTGGACGGCAGTGAAACCTTGAGTCGCCCTCGCGGCTGCTGCGTATCGTCCAGCAGCATCTCGTGCGCCACGCGCGCGCGCTCCACGATGGGCTGGCAGCGCTCCAGGTAAATGGCGCCGGCACGGGTGAGCGCGACCTTGCGTGTGGACCGATTGAAGAGCCGGACCCCAATGGATTTTTCCAGGTGGGACAAACGCCTGGACACCGTGGAGGGCGGCATGTCCAGCGCCTCGCCCGCGCGGGTGAAGCTCTGACTGCGGCCGACCTCGACGAACAGCTCGATATCGTTCAGGGAAGGAATCATGAGGAGAAACGCAGCAAGTCCCTATCCGAACATTGTCGCGCATTCAAGGAGGGATTACCCGCAAAAATGGAAAGCTGTATTCGCACCGGGCCGGTTTATTGCACCGCACCGGCCGCGCAGACTGGTCATTTAGGAGCAGGAGGAACGCGTCGACCGGAAAGCCCAGGCGCTCTGCTTCAAGACCTACTTTGAATGAAGGAAACCATCATGAAGATCAGCATCACGCTTACAGCGGTCGCACTCGGCTTGGCCAGCATGGGACTGGCCCAAGCCGCGGAGACCAGCGGGACCACCGCAAACATGCAGGCAGACGTCGTCAGCAGCGAAGTAGGCCATGACCCGTATTATCCGCACATCGTCGAACAAGGCGGCATGACGCGCGCTCAGGTTATGCAGCAACTCCAGCAAGCCGAAAGCAGCGGCACGGCGACCAGCAGCCACGACGACCCCTACTATCCGCAGTCCGTCATTGCACACGCACCAACGACCACGACGACCCCTACTATGCGCAGTCAGTAATTGCACACTCCGAAAGCCGCTGTCAGGCGGTGCGGGAATTGCAGAAGGCTCAAACGGACGGCGACCTCGCCAACCCAGGCCACGACGCCTCCTGTCCGGCACAGCCCGCAGTCTCACGGCGTGAATGCGGCGCGGCTGACCATGCGAACCAGCCAGGCAGGCGCAAGCCGTGCCGGTCGCGGTTGACGGCAGCAGGCGCCGCGGTTCTTTTTCGTCTTCCCGACCAGCCGCTCGTTTACGCGAACTGCCGCGTCTGATATAACCCGAAGGCGCCTCATCGATCTATCGTGCGGCACGCTCCACCTTCTCACACAGCCTCGGGAGTCGCTCATGGCGGAACAGCTCACCCTCGGATTCATTGGCGCCGGCCTGATGGGACACGGCATCGCAAAAAATCTTCTTCGCGCCGGATATCCCCTGGTCCTGATGGGCCACAAGAATCGCGCGCCCATCGACGACCTCGTCGGTCAAGGGGCAATCGAAGCGCATAGCCCGGGCGAGGTCGCCGCCAAGGTGGACATGCTTTTCCTGTGCGTCACCTCGTCGGCGGTCGTGGAGACACTCATGAGCGGCGAGGACGGGATCATCCAGAAAGGCCGCCCGGGGCTCATCGTCGTCGACGCTTCGACCGGTGACCCGGCGGCCACCATCGCTCTGGGAGCACGCCTCTCCGAGCGCGGCATCCATCTGGTCGATGCGCCGTTGACGCGCACGCCGCGGGAGGCCGAAGACGGACGCCTGAACATCCTGCTTTCCGGCAAGCCGGAGATCGTCTCCCGAGTCCACGCGGTGGCCTCGTCCTTTTGCGAAAACATCTTCGAAATCGGCGAGTTGGGCAGCGCCCTGAAACTCAAGCTCATCAACAATCTTCTGTCGTTGGGTCATGCAGTGCTGGCGTCGGAAGCCGTGAATGCGGCACGCGCCACGGGCGTGGACCTCGCCAAGCTCCATGCGGTCGTGTCTCGCGGGGGCGCGAACAGCGCCGCGTTCGGGATGATCGTGTCACGCCTGCTCGAAGGCGACGACACAGGCATGCAGTTCTCGATGAGAAACGCGCGCAAGGACCTGGGCTGCTACCGCAGGATGGTCGAAGGCACGGATACGGTGAATCTGCTGGCTGGCGCGACCTACGACGCCTACAACCTGGCCACGGTCATGGGCGAGGGCGACAAGCTCCTGAGCCAGATGAGCGGCATCCTTTCCGCCGAACACCTCGCCGGGAAATAGCCACCGCGGCTCATGGCGAGTTCCAAAGGCGCGGTCCCGGCCCGGGCCGCTTCAATGCCTGGGCCGCATCGCACCGGCGCGCCGCGCCTGCAGCGCCCGGATACGCGCGACTGCCTTGTGATCGGCCACCGCGGCGTCCATCATGGCGGCCACGTCCGCTTTCAACGCGGTGCGTGATCCACCGTCCAGATAGATCATGTGGCCGGAGGGGTAACAGCGCGTGCTGAGATTCTTGCGAAGGACAGCGCTGTCCAACGGCATATTCCGCAGGTCCATCTCCGTCTGGAAGAATGGCGTGACGAAATCGTAATAGCCGTTGGCGGACAGCACCTTTAGATCGACATTCAGGCTCATCGTGGCCGCCAGGTCTCCAGCCGTATACAGCAGGACATTTCCCTGGGCGTCCAGGCCTTTCTCCGCTCCGGTGGGATCCACATGGTGAAAGTCCCAGTACTGGAAGGCCTGGTCATTGAGGTCCGTGAACGCCGAACCGGAGGTGAATTTCAATTCGTCATTCAGATAGTGGTTCCACATGGCCGTGTACACCCCCGATACGGCCGTCATCGTCGGGTCGTTGCCGCCCGAATTGGGTGAAATGTGCCGGGCGATCCCCGTATCGATCCCCGTCACCCGGCCATCGTAAGCACCCAGCGCCAGACCCTGGTCATGCAGCAGGCGAATCAGAAACAGGGAATGGCCGGCATCATCCCCAGCCGCAATATCCAGATGCCAGGAGGCCAGGGTCGGCCGGTCGATCCCGGTGTACTGGCTCAGCCGTCGCAGCGTATCCGCCTCCACCTCGGGGTAGGCCTGAATGGCCTTGGCAAAATCGCCCCGCGCGAAGGCACAGACGGTGTTCATCCATGCGGGCAGATTGTCGGGCGCGATGCCTGCACCGAGTTTGTGGTGATACCAGGCGTCGGCAGCCGCTGTCGGGAGTGCGCCGACCGGATTGCCCGTCTGGGTGTAATCCAGGATCGACGACTGCAAGGTCACGCCATTGAGGTCCACTCCGTCTTCATGCAAAGCGTAGGACAACACGGCGCTGCGGGCCGTGCCATAAGACTCGCCAAACAAGAACTTCGGAGAATTCCAGCGATCAAACTCAGTCAGATAGCGCTTGATGAACTGTTTCAGTGAGGCAGCATCCTGATCCACGCCCCAGAAATCGCGATTCTTCCCGGGAGCCACGGCTGCCGAGTAGCCCGTCCCGACCGGATTGATGAACACCAGATCACTCCTGTCGAGCAGACTGTCCGTGTTGTCCTCCAGCGTGTAAGGTGCGGGAGGCGTGAAGTCAGGCATGGAGGTCCGGATGCGCCGGGGCGCAAACGAACCCAGCAGCACGAAGACCGACGACGAGCCAGGCCCTCCGTTATAGAAAAAGGTGATCGGCCGCTCGTGCGCCACATCGCCGTCCCGGTTGAAGGCCACATAGAAGATCTTCGCATTGGGGCGCGAACTGCTGGCATCCACCGTCACCAGATGACCGGCCCGCGCCGTGTAGGTCAGCGTCCGGCCGCCCAGCCGCAAGGCATGATGGGTCACCGCCGCTTGCTCCGTCACGTCGGACACGGAATCATCAGGGCCATTGCCATAGGCCACTGGATCAGAATAGGGCTGATCTTTCATTTCGTCCCCTCGGAAAAGGCGGCGGCAATCTTCCGTCCGTTCGGACTGCCCAAACCCGTGCACGCGTCCCATCCCTTTGTCGCCGAGAACCCGCCGTTGCTGCCCTGGGTGATGTCGTTGAAAGCCTCGGAAGCGCCATAGACACGGGCGTTCAGATAGCCGGCAGGCTGCGCTTGCAGGGCGTTGATCCGCGCAATGAGGCCTGCCCAAAGCGGCGCCACCGCGCTGGTGCCGCCAACGACTTGAGCGGTCCCGTCCACCCGGACGCGATAGCCCGTGGCCGGATCCGCGTTGCCGGCGACATCGGGTATGCCGCGCCGGGTCAGCGGAGCAACGCCATCCCGCGTGCTGACGCTCAGCCGGCGCTGCCACGCGGGCAGCGCAAATTGCGCGCTCACTCCGCCGCCGCTGGCCCCGCCCCGCGGCCCGCCGTTCCAGACGGTCTCGCTCGTAATGGCGCCTGCGGCACCCTCGAGTCGCGTACCGCCGCAGGCCAGCACATACGGGCTGGAGGCCGGGAAATCCACGTGGTCGCCACCTGACAGACTATCGCCGGAACCACTGTCGCCCGCCGCGGCACAGACCGTGATACCCATCATCGCCGCAGCCTGCAGCGCCTCATTGAAGGCCCGCAGCGACTGCGGCGCCCAGGACGGTTCCGGGCCTCCCCAGCTGATCGAAATGACGGAAGGCCGGTTCCGCGTGTCATGGACCGCACCGTTGAACGCCTGGATGAACCCTGCATCGCTGTTGGCGGCGAAATAGAGAACCAGGTGGGCGCGCGGCGCCACCGCGCCGGCAATTTCCACGTCCAGCATGACCTCACCATCGGGTCCAGCGGGGTCGCCGGCCGGCTCGGTGGAAGCCCCGTCCATGGATACGACGCTGACTGCGGGAGCGGCGATACCGAGCTCCGTAAAGTACGCCTCGGCATCTTCGGCGCGATAGCCGCCTCCCAGCTCGATCAGCGCCACGCACTGCCCCTCGGCCGCCGATTCCGGAAAGTCATAGAGAGCGGCCACATCGGTGGGCCGGTAGCTCATGCGCTCATCGTCACGGGCGGGGAGGAACGGCGGGCGAACCCGAAAATGCGCGCGAGCCTGGGGCCGGTCATCCAGCCCCATGACGGCCGTGACGATGCCTTGCAGCGCCTCGGGTACCCGCACGTTTCTCTCGCACCCCCGATACGTCCGGCCACCGTGCTGGTAGCGCTGTAGAACCACCCCGAAAGCCTGGTTGAACTGTGCCACGCGGCCGCTCAGCACCACGATGCCGGCGGCCACGTCCCGCCGCACGACCGCCAGTCCATAGCGCTGCGCGAACCGGTCCACCGCCTCAAAGTCCGCAGCCGCCACCCCGAACCCGCTGACAAAATCCTCGCGTGTCAGTGCATGCCAGGGTGCGCCCGTCAAAAGACGGCTTCCGCCCTCGCGCAACGCATCGGAGCGCTGACGGCGCAGCACGAGCACGGGCTGGATCCGTTCATCAGGAGCGGCCTGCCCGACACAGCGGGCGTCGTCCGGCAAAGGCCGCGCACTTCCCGGAAGTTCAACATGCGACATGTCTGGATCCCCTGTTGCCTTCGCTCATTTGAGCGCCTGATCCGATACGGATCAAGCGCCGCAACGGGCTCTTACACCTGAATGCGCGAGCCCGTCACAGCGCGCTGTAACAGCATTGCGAATCCCCGGAAAAGGCGGTCCGAGTGCTAGGCCGGATGGCTGATATGAGGGCCAAAAGGGTGATTGTTGGGTACCCGCTATCCCAAGTATTAATAAGCGCAGTCCGATTTACATTTTGTCGTTTTGCAAAGAGTGCCCCCGCGGTTTTCGGCATCTCTGGCGAGACGAACGGACTGGAGCTCTTCGAGTGCCCTGCCTTCCAGCATCCGGTACTGCGGTAGCGTGCACGGCACAAACGCCACCGGGAAAGAGCCAGACTGACTCGTTTCAATAACCTGTCTGATTATGAAACATCTTACTCTCCCTTACATTTTTCGACGCTGCCGACGCATCCCTCGGGCGGGCTTCACGCTGCTGGTCGCCGCCGTGCTCTCCGGCTGCAGCATGGCCCCAGGCATGTACATGGGCAGCCCGGAACATGTCTCCGAAACTCTGAAAAGCGATGCGGCGCCTGCCGGAGCTCTCACGACCATCACACCGGCGCTGGTCCGGCAGCAGCAGGAGCAGGAAGCCGACCCCGTGTCCGAAAAAGTCAGGGATCTGTTCGGGTCGGGATCGGCGTATCGCATCGGGCCGGGAGACATTCTGAACATCATCATCTGGGGACATCCGGAACTGTCGATGGTGTCGGCCACATCCAACGTCACGACCGGCTCGTCCACCCAGGTGGACCTGGGCAACGGCTACGACGTCAGTGCCGACGGGTACATCCAGTTTCCTTATCTGGGGCCGGTGCTCGTGAAAGACCTGACGACCTATCAGATCCGTTCGCTGATCATGCAGCGCATCGCGACCTACGTCAGCCAGCCGCAGGTCACGGTGCGCGTCCAGGCCTACCGACATGACCGCATCTACGTGGACGGCGAGGTCCGTCTGCCTGGACTGCAGACGGTCGATGACATCCCGCCGACCCTGCCCGAGGTCATCAACCGCGCGGGCGGCTTTACCGAGAATTCGGACCGCTCGGACATTCTGCTCACGCGAGGCGACCAAACCATCCGGATCAGCCTGCCCCACCTGATCCGCACCGGCATCAATCCGCAGTCCATCCTGCTGCGCGACGGCGACATGCTGCGGGTCGGCAATCAGAGCAATTCCCGAGTCTACGTGCTGGGAGAAGCGCTCAAGGCGCAATCGGAGGTTCTGCAGGATGGGCATCTCACGCTGGCGCAAGCCCTGGGCGAGGCCGGGGGCGTTACGCCCGAGACATCCAACCCGCGGCAGATCTACGTGATCCGCAGAGGCGAGCAAGGGAACGCCCAGATTTACCACTTGGATGCCAAATCGCCGATCGCCTATGTCCTGGCAGCCGGATTCCAGCTCAAGCCCCACGACGTGGTGTACGTCGATCCCGCCCCGATCGTCCGGTGGAATCGCGTGATCAACAACCTGCTGCCCAGCTACGGCGTGGTTTACACCTCAACGGTGCCCCAGCCACGGTGACAGAACCATGAACACATATCCGATCATTCCGCCACAAGGGGCCGTGGCCCACGCATTGCCGCGGGACAGGACTGTCCATGACGACGTCGACTTCGTGAGCTTCTTCAGAACCCTGTCCGACGCGCGCTGGCTCATCATCGGCACCACCCTGTTGGCCCTGCTGGTGGGCGCGGCCTACGTCATCATCGGACGGCCCATCTACCAGTCCGACATCCTGATCCAGGTTGAACAAAGCCAGCAGAACGGGGCCGTGGACAGCAGCGTGCTGGGCCAATTGAACACGGCTTTCAACGTGCAATCCTCCACCTCAGCCGAAATCGAAATCCTGCGTTCACGCCTGGTGATCGGAAAGGCGGTCGACGCGCTCAATCTGTCCGTTACCGCGAGTCCCCGCTACATCCCGATCATAGGCACATGGATGGCGCGCCACGCCACGCAGCTTTCCGACCCCGGCCTGTTCGGCCACGGCGGCTACGTCTCCGGTACGGAAACCATCAAAGTCGGCGAACTGGAAGTCCCCAACGCGCTTCTGGGACAGGCGCTGACACTCACCGCCACGGCGACCGGCTACGACCTGCGGGGACCGCGGGGACTATCGCTCGCGTCCGGCCGCGTGGGCGTCATGACCCCGTTCTCCCACGGCGGCGGCCGCATCCTGGTGAAAGAGCTGCACGCCAAACCAGGGGCGGAGTTCACCGTGATGCGCCAGTCTCGGCAGGACGCGGTCAAGAGCCTGCAAGGACGCCTGCAGATCGCCGAAAGAGGCAAGCCTTCAGGGGTACTGGCCGCCTCGTTGCAGGGTACCGATCCAGTGGAGATCAGCCGCGTCCTGAACACGATCGGGGATTCCTACGCGCGGCAGAACGTGGAGCGCAAGGCGGCGGAAGCGGAAAAGTCGCTGACATTTCTTGATCACCAGTTGCCTCAGCTGAAAGATCAGATGGACAAGGCCGAAAGCGAATACACGAACTTCCGGGACAAGCATGGGACATTCGACCTGTCGACCGAGGGCAACCTGTCACTGACCGCCTCCGCAACGCTGCAGACCCAGCTGTTCGAACTGGAGCAGAAACGCCGCGAACTGGCCTCCCAGTACACCAGCGCCTTCCCACTCGTGCAGGTGATCGACAAGCAGATCGCGGCACTCCATGACCAGATCGCCAAGATGGACGAGCGCATCAAGAGCCTGCCGGACCTGCAGCAGAAGCTGGCCAACCTGACTCGCAACGTGAAGGTGAGCAGCGACCTGTACGCGAGCCTGCTCAACAGCGAGCAGCAACTCCAGCTGGTCAAGGAAGGCAAGGTCGGGAACGTCCGTGTCGTGGACAGTGCTGTCGCATCACGACACCCGGTCAGGCCTAACGGCCCCGTGGCGCTCGCCATTGCAGGCACGGCCGGCGTGTTGCTGGGTGTGCTGCTGGCCCTGTTGCGCAAATGGCGCCACCCCGGTCTGCGCTACGTGGACGACATCGAAATGAACCTGGGACTGAGCGTGTTCGCCACGATACCGCACTCGAGCGCTCAGGCGAGGGTGCGCCTTCAGGCGGGCGATTCCGTGCGCAGCCGGCTGCTCGCCCTGAGATCGCCCGACGATCCCGCGCTGGAGAGCCTGCGCAGTCTGCGCACGACCCTGCAGTTCGCACTGCATAGCGCGGCCAACAACATCGTGATACTGACCGGGCCAACCGCCAACGTCGGCAAGACCTTCGTGAGCGCCAATTTTGCGGCGCTCCTGGGCGCGGCCGGCAAGCGGGTGCTGCTCATCGACGCCGACATGCGCGGAGGCGGGCTGCATGAGAGCTTCAACGTGAACCCCAACACGGGACTGAGCGAACTGATTGCCGGCGACATCGAGCTGTCCGAGGCCCTGCACGAGAACATCACTCCCAACGTGGACTTCATCGCCACAGGAATGCGGCCGGCACGCCCGGCCGAGATGCTGCTCGCGCCACAAGTGGGTGAGCTGCTGCAGGACATGTCGGCCCGCTACGACGTCGTGCTGCTGGATACCACCCCCCTGCTGCCCGTGTCCGACACCCTGGCGCTGACCCCGCTGGCGGGGACGGTGTTCATGGTTGCGCGCACGCAGCTCACCACCTTGGCCGAACTGCAGGAAACCGCGAAAAGGATCTACCAATCCGGCTCGCAGATCAAGGGAGTGATTTTCAACGATCTGGTCGCCACCAATGCGCCATATGGCAAGCGGTACAGCGGCCGCACACGGGAAGAGCCCATCTTCCCCGCCCTGGGGAACTAGAACCTTATGAAAAACTTCGCCTTGATCGGCGCAGCCGGCTATATCGCGCCGCGCCACATGCAGGCCATCAAAGCCACCGGGAACGACCTCGTTGCCATGCTGGATCCGGCCGACTCCGTGGGAATCATCGACAGCTACTTTCCGGACGCCGATTTCTTCACCGAGTTCGAACGCTTCGACCGCCACATCGACAAGATCCGACGGGCTCACCAAGACAAGCGCATCGACTACATCTCGATCTGCTCTCCGAACTACCTGCATGATTCCCACACCCGCTTCGCCCTGCGGTCGGGGGCCGACGCCATCTGTGAAAAGCCGCTGGTGCTCAATCCCTGGAACATCGACGGCCTGCAGGAAATCGAACGCGACACCGGGCACCGCGTCAACACCATCCTGCAGCTACGGCTGCACCCCTCCATCCTGGCCCTGAGGCAGAAGGTGCGGCAGACCGCGCGCGACACCAAGTACGACGTGGACCTGACCTACATCACATCGCGCGGCCACTGGTACCTCAGATCCTGGAAGGGCGACCCCAGGAAGTCGGGCGGCATTGCCACCAATATCGGCGTGCACTTCTTCGACATGCTGCATTTCGTATTCGGCGACCTGCAGCAAAGCATCGTCCATAGCCTGACGGACTCCCAGGCCGCAGGCTTCCTGGAGTATCAACACGCCCGTGTCCGCTGGTTCCTGTCGGCCAACATCCTCGACGTGCCGGCGGCGCTGCGCGCCAAAGGCCAGCGCACCTACCGCTCCATCACGGTCGACCGGGAGGAGATCGAGTTCTCCAGCGGATTCACGGACCTGCACACGCGCAGCTACGAAGAAATCCTGGCCGGACGAGGGTTCGGCCTCGAAGACAATCGGACCGCCATCACGACTGTTGCGGGCATTCGCAACGCCAGGATCGCTCCATTGCAGGGCGACTATCACCCATTCCTCAATCGCTCCGCCGAGGTTTCACTTGTCGCCTGACACGAACAGTACTGCCATGGGTCACTACCAGCACCCCAGCGCCATCGTGGACGAAGGCGCGAGCATCGGCGCCGGTACCCGGATCTGGCATTTCGTCCATGTCTGTACCGGGGCGCGAATCGGCCGCGACGTATCGCTCGGACAAAACGTATTCGTCGGCGGTACCGCCACGATCGGCGACCGATGCAAGATCCAGAACAATGTCTCGATCTACGACGAAGTCACGCTGGAAGACGCGGTTTTCTGCGGGCCCAGCATGGTCTTCACGAACGTCTTCAATCCGCGGTCACTGATCGAGCGCAAGCGCGAGTACCGCAAGACCCTCGTGAAGCGGGGGGCAACCCTGGGCGCCAATGCGACCGTCGTCTGCGGCGTCACCATCGGGAAATTTGCGTTCGTGGGGGCCGGCGGCGTCGTCAATCGGGACGTGCCGGACTACGCACTCGTGATGGGCGTGCCGGCTCGGCAGACGGGATGGATAAGCGAGTTTGGCGAGCGGCTCGACCTGCCGCTGCATGGCCGCGCGCAGACGGTCTGCCCGCACACGGGCGCGCGCTACATCCTGGAAGGCAGCAGTCTGCACAAAGAGGAACGAGAAGAATGATGAACTTCATCGATCTGGCGGCCCAACAGGCCCGCATCCGTCCGCAGCTCGAGGCGCGGATGGCTCGGGTGCTGGCGCACGGCCAGTACATCCTGGGTCCGGAGGTCGCCGAGCTGGAAGAGCGGCTCGCCCGGTTCACCCGCACGAAGCACTGCATTACCTGCGCGAACGGGACGGACGCGCTGCAGATCGCTCAAATGGTGTTGGGCATCGGCCCAGGGGACGAAGTCATCAGCCCCGGATTCACCTACATCGCCACGGCGGAGACAGTCGCACAACTGGGTGCCAGGCCAGTCTATGTCGACATCTCGCCACGCACATACACGCTGGATGCGGCGCAACTGGAGGCCGCCATCAGCCCCCGGACCAAAGCCATCATTGCGGTCTCACTCTACGGCCAATGCGCGGACTTTGACGCGATCAACGCCATCGCACAGCGCCATCACCTGCCCGTCATCGAGGATGCGGCGCAAAGCTTCGGCGCCCTGTCGTCCGGCCGGCGCTCCTGCAGCCTGAGCACCATCGCCTGCACCAGCTTCTTCCCGAGCAAACCGCTGGGTTGCTACGGTGACGGTGGCGCCCTCTTCACCGACGACGGCACGCTGGCCGAGGCGCTGCGCCAGGTCGCCCGCCACGGACAGGACCGCCGCTATCACCATGTCCGTGTGGGCGTGAACAGCCGGCTCGATACCCTGCAGGCGGCCGTCCTGCTGGCCAAGCTGGACATCTTCGATGATGAGGTCGAGCGTCGCCAGCGGATCGCGCGCACCTACGACGGGCTGTTGGCTCAGGCCGGAATCGCTACGGCGCCTTACATTGCGTCCGGCAACGTCAGCGTCTATGCGCAATACACCATTCGCACCGATGCGCGCGACGCGGTCAGCGAAGCGCTGCGGCTGGCCGGGATCCCGACAGCCGTGCACTACCCCATACCCCTCAACCGACAGCCCGCCGTCGCGGACGAGCACGCGAACCTTCCTGTGGGCGACCAGATGGCCGCGGAAGTGCTGAGCCTGCCCATGCATCCCTATCTGACGGAAGAAAGCCAATCGGCAATTGTCGCAGCCTTGAGTACAGCCATTGATTCCCACAAACCCCACCTTCAGACCTTGTGATGGAAACCGCCTGGCAAACGCGATCAAAATACTTCGACTGGAAGCGCATCGCGCTCTTCCGCCGCACCAAAGCAACGTCCGCCCCCGCCGCGAACACGGAATACCGTGCATTCTGCCAGGGCGAACCGTCAATCCCGGTCTTCAGCCGCCCCTGGTGGCTGGATGCGACGGCGGGTGCGGACCAGTGGGACGTCGCGCTGGTAAAACAAGGATCCGAGATCGTGGCAACAATGCCCTATCTCAAAAGGCAGCGCCTGGGCTTCACGCTGATCACCCATCCGCCGCTCACCCAGACGCTGGGTCCGTGGATCAAGCCTCTGCACGGGGATTACAGCGCGCAGATCAAACATCAGCACAAGCTGTTGCAGGCATTGCTCGAGCAAATGCCGCCATTCGACTATTTCCACCAGCAGTGGCACCACAGCAATACGAACTGGCTCCCGTTCTACTGGGCCGGCTACAGGCAGACCACCCGCTACACCTACATCATCGAGGATCTGACGAATCTGGAGGAAGTCTTCGCCGGGTTCTCCCACGGCAAGCGAAGAAACATCAAGCGCGCCGAGGATAACGGCATCCAGATCCGGTTCGATATTCCGGCCGAGACCTTCTACCAGAATCACAAGATGACGCTGGCCCAGTCGGGCAAGAAGATTCTGTACTCCTACGAGCTGTTCAAGGGCATCGTCGAATCCGGATGCCAGAACAACTCGGCCTGTACGGCGGGAGCCTACGACGGCGAGGGGAATCTGCACGCTGCCGTTTTCATCATCTGGGACGAGAACAGCGCCTATGCGCTGCTCAACACGCTGGACCGCCGCTTTCGCGAGAGTGGGGCGTCAGTGCTCCTTACCCGCGAGGCCATCCGCCACGTATCGACCCGGACCCGCATGTTCGACTTCGAAGGCAGCATGATGAAACAGGTCGAGGGCTCAGTGCGCGAATTCAACACCCGGCAAGTTCCCTACTTTTGCATTTTCAAGATTCCCTCGAAACTCTATGCCACCGGCAAGTTTCTGAAATCGACGCTGCAGCCAGGTCGATGAGCCTGCGCAAGCAACCCATGACGAGCTCTCAATCAGATTATCGAGCCTTTTCCAAAGATGAGCCCTCCATCCCCATTTTCAGCCGCCCGTGGTGGCTGGATGCGACAGCCGGGGCGGATCACTGGGATGCCGTACTGGTGAGACGAGGGGACCGGATCGCGGCCACCATGCCTTACTGCATGACGAAGCGTCTGGGCTTCACGCTGATCACCCACCCGCCGCTCACGCAGACACTGGGGCCGTGGATCAGGCCCATCAAGGGCGCACGGCACGAACAGATCGCCCACCAGCACAGCGTGCTGACAGATCTGCTGCAGCAACTGCCCGCGTACGACTACTTCTATCAGCGCTGGCATTATTTCCAGACCAACTGGCTTGCCTTCTACTGGGCCGGATTCGACCAGACGACCCGATACACCTACATCCTGAGAAACCTCAGCGACCTGTCGGCCGTGTTCTGCCACTTTTCGGCCAGCAAGCGCCGCAGCATCCGCAAGGCGAAGGACGAAGGCATCCGGATTACGTTCGATCTGCCCGCCCGCACCTTTTACGAGCACCACAAAAGGATCCTGGCACAGTCGGGGGCGGACATTTCCTACCCCTACGATCTGTTCCGGCGAATCTACGAGGCTGGCTACAACAACAATGCCGCCCGCACATTGGCGGCTTACGACGCCCGCGGCAATCTGCACGCTGCCGCGTTCGTGGTCTGGGATCAGAACCACGCCTACGACCTGATCGGCATGACGGACCGGCACCACGGGCGAAGCGGTGCCACTGCTTTGCTGATGTGGGAAGAAATTCAGTTCGCGGCCCTGAAAAGCAGGCAATTCGATTTTGAAGGCAGCATGATCCAGTCCGTCGAGGCCTTCGTGCGGGAGTTCAGCCCACAACAGACTCCCTACTTCTGCATCTCCAGGACGCCGTCCAGGCTCTACGCCATGGCGCAATTCACCAAGAGCCTGGTATCACCGACCGAGCACGCCTAGTGTCCCGTTCGGTTAATCCTGATGTTTAAATTCGGCGCCTACACCCCCCATACTGCGTTGCAAATCCTCGTGATAGACCTTGCTATCACTGCGGTTCGCGCCTTGTCTGGATGGCGCATGCATCCGAATTTAACGACACAAACTAACCGAACGGGACACTAGCGCCGGATGAAGCGCGCTCACACCCCATTGAAATATGCCAACTCACCAGACAAGACAATCGACGCGCCCGCTCGATTCGGCCAGGAGTCCGGTTTGATCTCGAGGCTCTCCGCGGCGCTGACCGGCTTGCGTCCTCGCGGGACCTTTGCTCGCGGGGTGGGGACGCTGATCGGCGGAACAGCAGGTTCACAGCTCTTGACCATGCTGGCGGCACCGGTCGTGATGCGCCTCTTCTCGCCGACGGACTTCGGGATGCTGGCTGTCTATGCAGGGCTGCTGGGGATCGTCACGGTGGTGGCGAGCCTCTGCTACGAATTGGCGATTCCGTTGCCGGACAGTCATCAGGAGGCCGCCAACATCGCGGTGCTGGCGCTCGTGATCGTCGTCGCCATCAGCGCGCTGAGCCTGCTGATCGTGGCTTGGGCCGGCGGCCCGATCACCCACATGCTGGGGGTGCCGAAGCTGGCACGCTATTTCTGGCTGCTGCCCATCGGGATCATCATGGTCGGCGTCTATCAGGTCTTCAACCTCTGGGCGCTGCGGACCAAAAGCTTCAGTGCGATCACCGGTACCCGATTAAAGCAATCGCTGACTTCCATCGCCATCCAGATCGGCGGCTATTCGTTCGGGCCCGTCGCGTTGCTGGTCGCCCATGCGGCCGGGCAAGGCATGGGAGGACTGTCCCTGGGCAGAGCCGCCCTGCGATTCAGGGAATTCCGCCACGTGAGCCTGGCCGGCATGGCCGCCACCATGCATCGGTATCGTCACTTTCCCATCTTTTCAACCTGGGCGGGTCTGCTCAACTCGGGCGGCGTGCAAATGCCTTCGCTCATGTTCGCCGCACTGTTCGGGCCGCAGGCCGCCGGCCTGTACGTCCTGACAAACCGCGTCCTGAGCATGCCGCTCACCGTCGTCGGCTCTGCCATCGGGACCTATCTTTTTGCCACGGGCGCGGAAGCACGGCGGCAAAACCGGATCGCCCCGCTGGTAGCCGACGTCTACGGAAAGCTCGCCAACATCGCCATGCCGCCGGCCATGGTCTTTCTATTGGCGGGCCCCAACCTATTTGCCTTCGTCTTTGGCGAGAGCTGGCGCGAGGCAGGGGAATTTGCACGCTGGCTGTCTCCGTGGCTCTACGTCGCCTTCGTGACGTCGCCGCTCAACGTACTGTTCGACGTGCTGGAGCGCCAGCGCCTGGAGCTGTATTTCGAAATCCTGCTGTTCACGCTGCGCGCGATTGCGATCATCTTCGGCGCCTGGACGGGCGACGTCCTGCTGACAGTGGGTCTGTTTTCGCTGGGCGGGGTCGCGGCCCGCGTCACCACGCTGATCTGGCTCGCCATCGTGTCAGGCAATCCGATCACCATGCTGATTCGACCGACGCTCACAGCGGCGGCCTGGTCCATGGCCTGCAGCATACCGCTCGCGCTCGCCCTGTGGTTCAGGCCCGAGGGAGATCTTTGGCTCATCGGCACGATTGCGACGGGGCTGCTCATCAGCATGCGATTGATGCACCTGTTCCACAAGGCCGAGTGAGGCCGCACGACAGAGAACCCGAAATGAGCGAATCCATGGCCCAATCTTTCATGCCTGCCGCCATCCTCGACTGGCTCGACGAGATCCTGAAGGAACGGATCAGCCCCCATCTGGTTCTGTCGCGGGGACCAGGCGGCACCCACTTGATTCTGTCGCTACCCAACAGCCCGGCCGACATCCGGATCGCGTCGGATTTCGGCAGTTTCTCGCACGATGGCTCGGACCTGCCCTGCGGCCGCTGGGATGCGATGTCCGAAGGCTGGCGATCCGCGATAGGACAGCCCTTGCCGGCTCCCGGCCAGGTGCGCGGCTATGGCCCGCTCATTGAGCGGATACCGACTGGCTACGTCATCCATTACGACCTGCTGGGGATGTGTTTCTGGATGCTGTCGCGGCGCGAGGAACTCGGGCGCACCGACCTGGACAGCCACGGCCGCTTTCCCTCGACCGCCTCGCACGCGCACCGGCACGATTACCTGCAGCGCCCCGTGGTGGACGAATGGCTGTACGTCCTGCGGCAGGTCGCACAAAGAACGTGGCCGAACCTTCCCCTGGCATCGCCGCGGTTCTCGATCCGGGTCTCCCACGACGTGGACTGGCCCAGCCGGTACGGTTTCGGCAGCGTGCGCCAAATGCTGCGCCTGGCGGCCGCCGACGGGCTGAAACGCCACGATGCGCGCGCGCTGCGCGCCCCCCTGATCTGGCAACGCAGCCGCCGGCAATTGCACCCGGCCGATCCCTTCAACACCTTTGACTGGCTCATGACCCTTTCGGAGCAACACGAACTCACCAGCGCCTTCTACTTCATCTGCGGCCGCACCGATCCAGCACGAGATGCGTGGTACGAGCCGGAAGACGCCGCCATTCGAGATCTGATGCGGCGCATTCACCAGCGCGGGCACGAGATCGGGCTGCATGCGAGCTATGACACCTACCGCCAGCCCTCCGTGCTGGCCCAGGAAGCCCGGCGACTGCGGCAAATCTGTGCGGAGGAGAACATCCGGCAGCCCCAATGGGGGGGGCGCATGCACTATCTGCGCTGGGAGATGCCGACGACGCTGTACGGCTGGGAACGAGCCGGCATGGACTATGACAACTCACTCACCTACGCGGATGCGGCCGGCTTCCGCTGCGGGACCTGCTTCTCGTACCAGGCCTTCGATGCGCGCCAGAACCAGCGCTTGCGTCTGCGCATCCAGCCGCTCATCGCGATGGAAAAATCGGTCATCGGACCGGCCTACCAGAACCTGGCGGCGGGAGAATCCGCCCGCGCCGTCTTCACGCAACTGAAGGATGCCTGCCAGGCCGTCGGCGGGTGCTTCACGCTGCTGTGGCACAACTCGGAACTGGACGACACAGGCAGGCGGACGCTCTATGCGGCGCTGCTCGGCAGCTCGGCTCAGGCCCGCTCACTGGGCAGCGTCCCGCTCACCGCACGATAGGTCCCACGATGAAAGTCCTGCACGCAGCCTTCATGGTCCATCCGATTCCCGGCGTCATGAACCAGATGCAATGGGAACTCATGGCCGCTGCCGAGCATGGAATGGATTGGGACACACGGCTGTTCTGCCGTTTCGCCGGAACACCGAACGGGCGCCTCATTGTTCCGGCGCCGCCATCCTCACCGTCGAGGAAAGGCGCCGTACGTCGATGGGGCGACCGGATCGGGCTGCATCGCGCCTACTTCCGCTGGCTCGCGGAACAGGCCCCGCGCTACGACGCGATCCTGCTCCGCTATAACGCGAGCGATCCGCTGCAGGCCCGGTTCATCCGTCACACGAACACGCCTGTGTTTCCCATCCATCACACGCTGGAAGTTCCTGAATTGCGCCATTCGTACCGCGCGGCCGGCCGGTTGATCCGCGTCGGGCTGGAACAACTATCGGGACGGGCCACGTTCGGCGCGGCAAGTGGAATCGTGGCTGTCACGGATGAAATCCTGCACTACGAAAGAAGCCGTGCGGGCGGGCCCGTCACGCCGGGATACGTCTATCCCAACGGCATCTTCTACCCGGTGCATCCTGGCACGGAGGGCGATGAGCGGGGCGGCACGCCCGAGATCCTGTTCATCGCGAGTCACTTCGCCCATTGGCACGGTCTGGACCTGCTGCTGGACAGCCTGGAGCACTCGCATTCGAAGTTCATCCTGCATCTCGTGGGGACGCTCTACCCCGCCGATCACGCCCGCGCGGCGGCCGACCCTCGTATCAGGCTGCACGGCCTGCTGGATATCGCCGACGTCCACCGGCTGTCGCAACGATGCTGGCTGGGCCTGTCCTCGTTTGCGCTGGAACGCAAGCAGATGGAGCAGGCCTGCACCCTGAAGGTGCGTGAATACCTGCTCAACGGCCTGCCCGTATACGCCAGCCACCGGGATGTGTTCCCGGACGATTTCGCCTACTACCGCATGGGGCCTCCCGACATCGAACAAATCCTGGCGTATGCCCGCTCCATCCGGTCCGCAGGCCGCCGCGAAGTGGCCGAACTCTCCCGGCCCTTCATTTCAAAATCGTCGTTGCTGGCGGGGCTGCATGGCTGGCTCGAGACCCGCGTTTCCCAGCGCAGTCCGCAAGCCGCGCAACCGCTCCCCACGCTGGCCGTCTGACACCATGGACCCCCTGGACTCCTTCTCCTCCGCCTGGCAAGTCGTCAGCGCGGAACTTGTGCTCGTGCTGGGCCTGTTCGTGGCCAAATTCGCCGGGCAGGCGTTCGGTACGCCTTTGCGGCGAGCCCTGATGCTTTACGCATGGCATACCGCCATCTGCTTCGTGGCGGTCTGGTATGCCCTTCAGAACGGCGCCGATGCGCTCGACTACTACATGCACGCGCTCGCCGGCGACATCGAGTTCCGCGCCGGCACGGCCGCCGTGAGCTTCGTGACCGTGCTCTTCGCCTCGACCCTGAGACTGTCCTTCCTCGGCACCACGCTGGTCTACCAGACTCTGGGATTCATCGGCCTGCTGGCCCTGGATGCCAGCCTGCGTCTGGCCACGGCCGGCAAACACCGCTACACAAGGCTTCTGGCGACGCTTACGGTGCTGCTCCCATCCATCAGCTTCTGGTCATCGCTGATCGGCAAGGACGCCATTTCATTCCTGTCCATGGGCCTGACGCTATGGGCCGCGCTGAATCTCGGACGGCGCCTCTGGCTCATGGTCGCGGCCGTCGCTCTCATGCTGATGGTGCGCCCGCACATCGCCGGGATCATGGTCATGGCGCTGGCCGGTTCGTTCGTCGTGAAGCGCAAGGTTCCCATAGGCAGAAGAATCCTTCTGGGCGGCGCGGCGCTCGCGGCATCTGTGGTGATTGTCCCCTACGCCCTGAACTACTCGGGCCTGGGCGAAAACGCGGATGCAACCGACCTCAGCGCCTACATCGATCACCGGCAAGCAGTCAGCGAGGTCGGGACCACGAGCATCGACTTGTCCTCCATGAGCCCGCCCATGCAACTTTTCGCCTACCTGTTCCGCCCGCTTCCCTACGAGGCCGGAAGCGCGTTCGGGCTGATCGCCTCCATGGACAACGTCCTGCTCCTGTTGTTGTGCGGACTTGGACTGTGGAACAGGATCCTCGGCCGCCGCGGTTCACCGCTGGGGAACCGGACGTTCATGTGGCTGTATGTCCTGATCACCTGGACCGTGCTGGCCGTCACAACCGCAAACCTCGGAATTTCGCTGCGTCAGAAGTGGATGTTCGCTCCCGTCCTGATGTTCCTGCTGCTGTCGCGCATCGGCCGGATCCGTCTTCCGGCAAGCGCTCCGCGGCACCCCGTACCCGTCATCCAATCCATCCGCCAGCCACAGCCCCAAAGATCCTTACTGCCCTGAAGAGTCAAAGCCATGCTCAATACGCCATTCTCACCCTGGCCCAGTTTTACGCAGGAAGAGGCCGACGCGGTACGCGACATCATTCTCTCGAACAAAGTCAATTACTGGACCGGTGAGCAGTGCCGGCAACTGGAACAGGAATTCGCCGACTGGTCCGAATGCCGTTACGCAGTCGCCGTCAGCAACGGCACCGTGGCACTGGATCTGGCGCTTCGGGCCATCGACGTGGGTGCGGGCGACGAGGTGATCGTCACATCGCGGACCTTCCTGGCATCCGCGTCGAGTATCGTCAACGTAGGCGCCGTCCCGGTTTTCGCGGACGTCAGCCGGGATTCCCAGGACATCACGGCGGAATCGATCGCCGCCGTCCTCACTCCCCGCACACGCGCCATCATCTGCGTGCACCTCGCGGGTTGGCCCTGC
The DNA here is from genome assembly GCF_052978285.1 of Castellaniella sp. UC4447_H14. NCBI lineage: Bacteria > Pseudomonadati > Pseudomonadota > Betaproteobacteria > Burkholderiales > Alcaligenaceae > Castellaniella > Castellaniella sp. UC4447_H14. Next base: position 1,946,573 of record NZ_CM129666.1, read on the forward strand.
GACATGGACCCCATCATGGCTCTGGCCGGCCAGCATGGACTGAAGGTGGTGGAAGACTGTGCCCAGGCGCACGGCGCCCGCTACAAGGGGCGGTCGGTAGGCTCCATCGGGCATGTGGCCGCCTGGTCGTTTTGCCAGGACAAGATCATGACTACCGGGGGCGAGGGCGGCATGGTGACCACCCAGGACCCGGCCGTCTGGCGACGCGTCTGGGCCTTCAAGGACCATGGCAAGAACTGGGACGCGGTCTACGCCCGGCACCACCCGACGGGATTCAGATGGCTGCACGAAAGCTTCGGAACCAACGGACGCATGCTGGAGGCACAAGCCGTCATCGGACGCATCCAGCTCCACCGGATGCCACAATGGCACGCCCGACGCGTGGCCAACGCCCGGCGAATCTGGGCCACGGCAGGCCGGCTGCCCGGTCTGCGCGTACCGCGCCTTCCGGAAGGCATCGAGCACGCCGCGTACAAGTGCTACGTGTTCGCCGATGCCTCTGCGCTCCCGCCCAACTGGGGCCGGGACCGCATCATGGCCGAAATCAATGCGTGCGGCGTTCCCTGCTATTCCGGGTCGTGCTCGGAGATCTACCTGGAAAAGGCATTCGATCACACCGGCTTCCGACCCGCCAACCGCCTGCCCAACGCTAGGGAACTGGGCGAGTCGGCATTGATGTTTCTGGTGCACCCCACGCTCACCGAGGCGGAGATCGACAAGACCTGCGGGGTGCTGGAAGACGTCATGAGGCGCTGCACGGCAACCGCGCCCAACGGGCGAGAGCAACCCATGCTCATGGCCTGAAAGGCGGAACTGCCCGGCATCTGCGTGCGCCTCTATGAAAATCCTCCACGTCATCACCGGCCTGAGCAATGGCGGAGCCGAAGCGGTGCTGTTCCGGCTGGTGGCCGATGACCAAGGCTCGGGCAATCAGCACACCGTGATCTCCCTCATGGATCGTGGAATCTATGCCGCTCGCCTGGAGCAGGCCGGATGCGCGGTGTACTGCCTGAACATGGCCCGGGGCCGATTCAGCGCGCGGGGTGCGATCCAGCTCTACCGGAGAATGAAGGCGCTGCAACCGGATGTGGTGCAAACGTGGATGTACCACGCCAACCTGATGGCCGGCGTCGCGGCGCGGCTCATGGGAGTCCGGGCCATCGTGTGGGGGGTGCGGCAATCGAACCTCGACCGGGACAAGAACAGCAGGATGACCCTGTTCGTGATACGCCTGAGCGCCCTGATGTCGCGATTCATTCCCGCACGTATTGTCTGCTGCTCCGAGCACGCCGTTCAACTGCACCGGCGAGCGGGCTTCTGCGCCCGAAAAATGGTCACCATCCCCAATGGCTTCGATCTGAAAGCGCTGCCCTTCAGCGCGGGCGTCCGCATCAAGGCCCGCGAGGCCCTGCAGATCGATGGGCGGCAACCGGTGATCGGAATGATCGCACGCTTCGATCCACTGAAGGACCATTCCAACCTGCTGGCAGCGCTGGCCACCCTGAAGCAGAGACGATGCCCATTCATCTGCCTGCTGGTGGGCCCCGACATGACCCCCGACAACACTGCGCTGGTCGCGCTTCTGGCTCGGACGGGCCTCAACGGAAACGTCCGGCTTCTGGGTCCGCGGCACGATGTGCCCGCGCTCATGAATGCCCTCGATCTGCACGTGCTCTCCAGCGCGGGGGAATCCTTCCCCAACGTTCTGGCCGAAGCCATGGCGTGCGGAACGCCCTGCGTCACCACCGACGTGGGCGATGCGGCAGCCATCGTCGGGGACCTGGGTTGGGTCGTGCCGGCACGCTGCCCACCGGCACTGGCAAACGCTATCCTGTCGGCCCTGGAAGAACGCCACCGCGAGCCCAGCCGGTGGCAACGGCGCCAGGCGGATGGACGGAGCCGAATTGCCGCCCGCTTCAGTCTCGGACAAATGGCGGCCGCCTATCACACCGTCTGGGACAGTCTGCACCCTAACTAGAAGGTCATCGTCATCATGTGCGGTTTCGCCGGTTTCTATCAGCCACGGCCCAGCGGGCCGAACTCCGTCGATGTGGTTCGGCGGATGGCGGACGCTATCGCATACCGGGGTCCCGATGATTCCGGCACCTGGACTGATGGCGGGCTGACGCTGGGACACCGCCGCTTGTCCGTGCTGGATCTGTCGCCGGCAGGTCACCAGCCCATGCATTCCGAGAACGGGCGCCACGTGATCGTCTTCAACGGCGAGATCTACAACCACCGGGCGCTGCGGCAGACCCTGGAATCAAAAGGCGAGGCGCCCGCCTGGCGCGGAACCTCCGACACCGAGACGCTGCTCGCGGGCTTTGCCGCCTGGGGCATCGCGGCCACCCTGCGCGCCTGTGTCGGCATGTTCGCCCTGGCGGTCTGGGACCGGCGCAACAAGGTTCTGACGCTCGCGCGCGACCGGCTGGGTGAAAAGCCGCTGTACTGGGGCTGGCAGCGCGACACGCTGCTCTTCGGCTCCGAGCTGGCAGCGCTGAAAGTCCACCCGGCGTTCGAGAACCGCATCGATCGCGATGCGCTGACGCTACTGCTGCGCCATAGCTACATCCCGGCGCCCTACAGCGTTTATCAGGGCATCCAGAAACTGCCGGCGGGCCATTTGCTCACGCTGCACCTGCCCGAGCGCGCGCGCCCCGTGGCCGAGCCGGAACCGTACTGGTCCTTCAATGAAGCCGTGACCGAAGGACTGCGGCACCCGTTCGAAGGCTCGGACGAGCAGGCGATCGACGCACTGGAACACCAACTCAGCGCGAGCATCCGGGACCAGATGCTGTCGGATGTCCCCCTGGGGGCTTTCCTGAGCGGCGGCATCGACAGCAGCACGACGGTTGCACTCATGCAGTGCCAGAGCGCGCGCCCCATCAAGACCTTCACAGTGGGGCTGGATCATGGAACCTACGACGAAGCGAGCCATGCGCGGGCAGTGGCCTGCCACCTGGGAACCGACCACACAGAATTGCGCATCCAGCCACGCGACGCGCTCGACGTCATTCCCAAGCTGCCGGGAATCTACACCGAGCCGCTTGCGGCCGATTCGCAGATTCCCATCTTCCTCATCAGCCACCTGGCGCGCCAGAGCGTCACCGTCGTGCTCAGTGGCGACGGAGGCGATGAGCTGTTCGGCGGCTACAACCGCTATCTGACGGCGCGGAAAGTCTGGCGCGCGATGCAGCGTCTCCCCCGCTACGCGCGCACCGCCCTGGCCGCACTGTTGCGCGCACTGCCGCCCGCCACCTGGGACCGGCTCTTCACAGTGGCAAGGCCACTGTTGCCCGGCGCGCTGAGAATCGCCATCCCGGGCACCAAGGCGCAGAAGCTTGCGAATGTCCTCCCGCTGAGCGAGGAAAAGGCCTATTTCCTGAGGCTCTGCAGTCACTGGCCTGATCCCGCCCTCGTGGTTCGCGACGCCACTGAACCGAAAACGTTGCTCACGGGGGCAGGCGAGGGGCCAATCACCGACCGCTTCGAACACTGGATGATGGCCATGGATGCCCAAATGTTCCTGCCGGAAGAGGTCCTCGCCAAGGTGGACCGCGCCGCCATGGCCAACAGCCTGGAGACGCGCGTGCCCATGCTCGATCATCGGGTGGTGGAACTCGCATGGCGCATGCCGCTCGAACTGAAGATCCGCCACGGGACTGGCAAGTGGCTGTTGCGCCAGGTGCTTTACCGGCATGTACCCAAAGCGCTGGTCGAACGCCCCAAAATGGGATTCGGCATCCCGATCGACAGCTGGTTGCGCGGCCCGCTCAAGGACTGGGCGGAGTCGCTGCTGACCGAACACAGTTTGAAGGCCGGCGGCTACTTCCATCCCGCGCCGATCCGCAAGCGCTGGGAGGAGCACCTGAGCGGCCAATACAACCGGCAGTACCAGCTGTGGCCCGTGCTGATGTTCCAGGCGTGGCTGGCCGAGCAGACCCGATGAGCGCGCGCAAGACTCCGGTATTCCTGATGGTAGCGGGCTTCCCGGACTCCATCATGTCCTTTCGCGGCGCGCTCATTGCGGCACTGCAAGCCGACGGCTTCAAGGTTCATGTCGCGGCGCCCGACCTGCCCGCGACGAGCCCGCTCCGCCGGCAGTTGGAGGCCCTCGGCGTTGACGCACACGAGATCACACTGCACCGCACCGGCACCAACCCGAAGGCCGATCTGGCCACACTCCTGAACCTCTGGCGCTTGATGCGCGACATACGTCCCGACGTGTTCCTGGGCTATACCATCAAACCCGTCATCTACGGCTCGCTGGCGGCGTGGCTGGCCCACGTGCCGCTTCGTTTCACGCTCATCACCGGGCTCGGATACGCCTTTCGCAGCGCCGGCCAGGACCGGCGGATGAAGCTGCTTAGAAACGTCGTCCGGAAGCTTTGCGCGCTGGCCCTGCGCACTACCAACAAGGTTTTTTTCCAGAATCCCGACGACCAGGCCGTCTTCCGCACGGCGCACATCGTGGGCGGACGGACGCCTTCGTATGTCATCAATGGCTCAGGCGTCGATATCCGTCATTATCAGCAGGCTCCATTGCCGGAAAGCCTCTGTTTCCTGCTGATTGCGCGGCTGCTGGGCGACAAAGGCGTACGGGAGTACGCACAGGCGGCCGCCCGGATCCGCGCACGCCACCCGGAAATCGTCTTTAACCTGGTGGGCTGGATCGATGACAGTCCGGATGCCATCCGGCAGGACGAACTGGACCAATGGCTTGCAGCGGGCACACTGAACTATCTGGGTAGGCTGGGCGATGTAAGGCCCGCCATCGCAGGCTGCAGCGTCTACGTGCTGCCGTCCTACCACGAGGGCACGCCGCGGACGGTGCTCGAAGCCATGGCCATGGGACGCGCCATCATCACCTGTGATGCGCCCGGCTGCCGCGAAACGGTCCGCGACGGACAGAACGGTTATCTGGTGCCGGTCAAGTCCGCCGACGGGCTGGAGCAGGCCATGCAGCATTTCATCGACGATCCGACGCTGGCCGCCCGGATGGGCGCGCAGTCTCGCGCAATTGCGGAGGACAAATACGACGTTCACAAGGTCAACGCGACCCTCCTGGAGCAGATGGGGATCGGAGAACCGGCTCGATGATTCCGAGCCTCAAGCGTGTCATCGACATCACGGGATCCGCAGCCGCCCTGCTGATCCTGTCGCCCGTCCTGGCGATCATTGCATGGCGGGTACGCCGGGAACTGGGCACACCGGTTTTCTTCCGGCAAGTCCGCCCTGGCTGGCAAGGACGAACCTTCGAACTCGTCAAGTTCCGCACCATGCGGGACACCGATGGAACCGACGCCGAACGGCTGACTCCCTTCGGACGCTTCCTGCGAGCCAGCAGCCTGGACGAATTGCCGGAACTATGGAATGTCCTCAAGGGCGACATGAGTCTGGTCGGTCCACGCCCCCTGCTGGTCGAGTATCTTGCGCTGTACAGCCCGGAGCAGGCGCGGCGGCACGACGTCCGCCCCGGAATGACCGGGTGGGCTCAGGTAAACGGGAGAAACATGCTCACCTGGGAAGAGAAATTCGAACTCGACGTCTGGTACGTCGACCACCGCTCCTTATGGCTGGACCTGCGGATCCTGCTTTTGACCGTCAAGACCGTCTTCAGGCGTGAGGGAATCCATGCCCAAGGCGACGCCACCATGCCCCGCTTCAGAGGCTCACAACCCCTGCCGGCCGGCCCTGACTCGCTGGAGGACAAGGTATGAAATCCCCGCTGTTTGCCGTCTACGGCGCAAGCGGCTGCGGCCGCGGCATCATGCCGCTGGCGCGCGCCCAACTACGCGGACGGGGTGACACCGCGGAGCGCCTGGTCTTCATCGACGACGAGCCGTGGGCTTCGATCGTCAATGGCCAAAGAGTCATGAGCTACGAAGACTTCATGGGCTGCGAGGCCAGCGAACGGCACGTGATACTGGCGGTTGCGGACGGGGCCGTGCGCGAACGCCTCGCCCGGCGATGCGCGGAAGACGGCATCGAGCCCTGGACCGTGACGGCCGCGAATGTCGTCATGATGGACGACGTCATCGTCGGCGAAGGAGCCGCCCTGAGCCCGTTCGTCACTCTGACTTCCAACATCAGGATCGGTCGCCACTTCCAGGCAAACTTGTACAGCTACGTCGAACACGACTGCACGATAGGGGACTTCGTGACCTTCGCCCCCGGCGTGCACTGCAATGGCAACATCCTGATCGAGGACCACGCTTACATCGGTTCGGGCGCAGTGATCAAGCAAGGCCATGCTGGCAACCCCCTGATCATCGGCAAGGGCGCCACGGTCGGGATGGGGGCCGTCGTGACACGCAGCGTGCCGGCGGGCGCCGTTGTAGTCGGCAACCCGGCGCGTCCCATGGGTTGATTCCCCGCGAGAGCCTACGCGGCACCCCATTCGTCCCCGACGCCGCGTCAGCTCCAAAGGGCCTGCCGTCATTCGACGGCATTTTCATATCAGTGTCCCGTTCGGTTGATCCTGATGTTTGAATTCGGCGCCTGTGCCCCCCATACTGCGTTGCAAATCCTCGTGATAGCCCTTGCTATCACTGCGGTTCGCGCCTTGTCTGGATGGCGCATGCATCCGAATTCAAGGACACAAACCAACCGAGCGGGACACTAGAGCTTACGCGGCTCCCCGCCGCTCCGCTTGATTGGCTGCCGGCCGGCGCATCTGGGAAACCGATACCAGACGGGCCTTCGCAGGCCAATCGGTGCACCGCCGCGCAGGAGTGACCAGGCTCGGCGCCCGCGTGCTGCCTTGCTCCACGAGCTTTTCCTGGTGGACCCAGTCGACGAGCTTCGCCGCCTCCGGATAGCCTTCGACCAGCTCACAGAAAAGCGTGCGGATTTGTGCAAAATCTTCTTGCGCAAGCGCGTCCGAGATTTTTTCCAAGGCGCCCTCGAGCGTCTCCCAGTCCAGGCACTTTTCGCTGGCCCGCATGATCATCGGATGATCCGTCGCAGTCACATTGTCGCCAATAAGCAATTCTTCGTAGAGTTTCTCACCCGGACGCAGGCCGACAAATTCGATCGCAATGTCTCCATCCGGCCGATCCGGCGTGCGCAGGCTCAGGCCCGACAGGGCAATCATTTGTTCGGCCAGGTTCACGATCTTGACCGGTGCGCCCATGTCCAGCACGAAGACATCCCCGCCCTGGCCCATGGCGCCGGCCTGGATCACGAGCTGCGCAGCCTCGGGAATCGTCATGAAATACCGGGTGATCTCGGGGTGAGTCACCGTCACCGGACCGCCGCAGCGGATCTGCTCACGAAAGAGCGGGATCACGGACCCCGAGGACCCCAGCACATTGCCAAAGCGCACCATGACGAATCGGGTCCGGTTGGCCGGGTCCCGGCCCCCGTCAGCGCTAGTCATCGACGAGACTTCCTGAGCCAGCGCCTGCAGCACCATCTCGGCCAGCCGCTTGGTGCTGCCCATGATGTTGGTGGGACGTACCGCCTTGTCCGTGGAAATCAGCACGAAGTGGCGCACGCCGGCCTGCAGGGCGGCCTGGGCGCAGTGCAGCGTACCGAATACGTTATTGAAGATGCCCTCGGCCACGTTGTGCTCCACCATCGGCACATGCTTGTAAGCAGCCGCGTGGTAGATCGTGCTGACCTTCCAGGTCACCATCACATTGACGGCGCGCTGCTGGTCGCAGACGGATCCGAGGATGGGAACGATTTGAATCTTGCTCCCGGCGCCCGACACGAGCTCTTCCAGCTCGCGATGAATATGATAAAGATTGAATTCGCACTGCTCGAAAAGGATCAGGGTCTGCGGCGCACAACGAAGGATCTGCCGGCACAGTTCGGAGCCAATCGACCCGCCAGCCCCCGTGACCATCACCACCTGGTCGCGAATGCATCGTTCAAAGAGGCGCATATCGGGTTGGACCGGATCTCTTCCCAGCAAGTCGGAGATGTTGACTTCCCGAAGCTCATCCGCCTTGATGCGGCCGCTCGCCAGGTCAGCCAGACCCGGCACCGTTTGCACCCTGACAGGGAAGGGCGCAAGCAACTTCACGATCTCCGCGCGCCGGCTGCGCGGTGCGGACGGAATCGCCAGCAGAACCTCCTCAGGATCACGCTCCGTCATCACGAGCGCCATGTCCTCAGGGGCATAGACCAGCACCCCCGCGACATATCGCCCGACCAGTTGTGGATCATTGTCCAGAAACGCCACCACCTGCCGGTGGCCGCCCTGACGCAATGCGTACAGAAGCTGATTCCCCGCCACCCCGGCACCGTAGATGGCGACACGCATCTGCGCCGTGTCCGCTGTGCCGCCAATGCCCGGCAGAAAGGAAAACAGCCCGGGGCCGAGCCCGAGGTGTCGGCCGAAATACTGACGCATGGCGACCCGTAGCCCCCCGATGAAGAGCAGACAAAGCATCCAGTAGATGAAGATGATGGAACGCGGCATGATCTGGGCTGGCGACGCCAGAACATAGATCGCCCCGATCAGCAGAACCGACGAGGTGCTGATCGCCAGCGCCAAGGCCATCAGCGCCTGATATCCAAGACAGTGCACCACTGCGCGATAGAGGCCGCAGCGCACGAAGATCGGCAGCGTGACGGCAGGCGCCAGAACAAACAACCAGCCGTGCAGGTACGGTTCAATGGCCTGATCGGATCCCAGCCGCAGGTAAAACGCCAGCCAGAGGCAAAACCAGATCAGTAGCGTATCGACCACCAATTGCAGCGCGCGTTTTCGGGTCCGGGGCAGAGCGAGCAGATACGCCCGCAGCCCCGCTTCCGCATCCAGGCGTGTCATGCCATTGTCATAAACAGCCGCCCTTGAAGCCATCTCGCCCCCCGCCATTGCGTTGGTTCCGCTCGTCCCGACAAGCGTTCTGAAATCGTCTGACGACTGCATCATAGGTAAACGATGGCCTGTAACCCAGAAGGCATTCGATGTAGGGCACTAGTCCGATTCGCCCACTCCCGAGGTTAGGGAAAACGGTCTGGGGCAAACGTACGATCCTGTGGAACGAGGCTCTGAACAAGGAATAAGATAGTGAAGAGAAGACAGCAGGCTGTTGCAGACGGTATCCAGTTTTGGAAGTCCGATGATGCTCGATTTTCGCCGCATATCGTACCCAGCAGCCCCCAAGAACGTGTAAATTCGCCTCATGGCCTGGCCCGCCAGACGGGTCCCCGGCCAAGAGGCAAAGGACAGCTGAGGTGATACCCATGATTTCTGTCACAGTCGTTGAGCCGTACGCGTTGATTCGTCTGGGTATCCAGCAGCTGTTGCGCAAGATTACGAACGACATCGCCTCCGAAGGTATTGACTACCAGCAGCTGTTCCAGGGGGCGACGACAAACCGTTCCACCAATCTCATGTTGTTGTCGGTACCCGATACTTACGAACGTACCTTGGAACTCATCAGCGCGGCGGAAGCCCGCTACGCCCCACAACGCATCCTGTTGCTCTCCGAGGCGCAGACGCTTCCGTATTCGCTGCTGAACATGCCTCCGAGCCTGGCGGGGTATATCTCAAAACACTCGTGCCACGACGTGCTCGCCTCGGCCGTCACGTTGGTTCTGGCGGGCGGCAAATGCTTTCCCGCCCCTACCAACAGCCACCCGGCCACGAATGGCGATGGGCGGCCCAACGATCCTCTCTCCGGTGGACGGCGCTGGTACGATCACACCCAGCCGACACCCGTCGATACGGGCAACGAAACGGGCCCCCAGAATCTCCTTTCGACCATCCTGCAAACACGCGCCCCGGCCATCCGGCCTTCGGCCTCTTCTGTCCGCCCCACGCCGCAGCTGCTGGAAAACCAGGGTTCCGAACCCCTTTCCGCCGACATCGTCAACCAGGAGTCGAGGCTGCTCAATCTGACGCCGCGGCAATATGAAGTCTTGGTCTTGCTCGCCCGGGGACAGCCGCTTAAAAAAGTCAGCCGTGAGCTCGACATCTCGCTTGCGACCGCCAAGACGCACACCGAAGCGCTTTACCAGCGGCTATCCGTCAACAACCGCAACGCAGCGGTCTATGCCGCGCTTTCGCGGGGGGCGACGCTGGGATGGTACGACGGGGAACTGAAAGATCCCGAGAAGCTGAAACGATTCCACGCCTGATCACCCGGCCCGCACGCGCGTGCCGGAAGAACCGCGATACCGCGCGTTCGCGCTGTGGGATCTAGCGGTTTTCCAGGCACCACGCGGCCAACGACCGGGCCGTCTGGCTGGGAACCGAATCCGGCTGGTAACGCATGGGCGTGGTTTTGCAGGCGAGAGCCTCATGGAAGCACTCGTCCTGATACACACTGAACGGCAGTACGCGAGCGCCGTAGCGGTGATGCCAGTCGGCCACGATGTCGCATTCCAGCCGCTTGCCGGGGTCCAGGCCATTGACGAGCAGATGGCTGGACTCGCCCAGCCCCAGCTGGGCGAGCAGCACATGCGCCGCCACATCGGGGTGCGCAACGAGCATATCGAGCGTGCTGCGAAATCGCAGCGCAGGAGCCATCCGATAGGGCAACGCCGGGCAGTCGAACAGAACCCAGTCGAAATCCGGCTCCAGATCGGCCAGCGCCTCCAGCCAGAACCCTTCGCCCCGCAACAAATGGGAAAGACCTGACTTTTCGATGGCGCGGCGCCCAAAGGGCGCCAGACAAAGCCCGGGGGCGATCCTGAAGGCCTGCTGACGCCAGCCCTTGGGAAACAGCGCACTGACCCAGCCATGATCGTCGGAATAGGGCACATTGAAATGCAGCCGCAACAAGTCTGACGCATTCAGGTCGACCATGAGGATGCGCTGCTCCTGGGCGTGCAACGCATCGCCCAGCATGGCCACGATCGTACTGGCCCCGACACCGCCGCGAATACCACAGACCGTAACCAGGTTCACCGGCCCTCTCCTGGTCGCGGTTCGTCGATAAGCGGATCCGCCATCGCCGCAGGAAACACCCGGTCGATTTCCGCCAAAAGAGGCCAGCACGCCAGGGCGCGCGAGTGCTCTCCCAAGCCAGGGCACGAGGGGTCGGGCCAGGCGGCGGGTAACGACGGGGACACTGCGGGCTGGATGCCGCTGATCGCCTGGCCGTCCACGTGAAGGGCGTCCGGCGATGAAGCATTAGCCTGACTGACGACCACATGGGACATGACGGCAACTCCTATCTTCCGCGCAGCACGGTCTTGCACCTTGGCGACCATCACAGACGCCTGTGGGCGCGCGTCCTCTCCGTGCTGACTTGTGATGAAGATAATGGCTTTTTGCCGCGTGCGCGTCAGGGCAGACGGCTGATCAGACATTCAGGCGGCTTCGGGCATACGGGGGATGGTGGGCGGTACTGGTTTCGAACCAGTGACCTCTGCCGTGTGAAGGCAGCGCTCTACCACTGAGCTAACCGCCCAGTTGGACGCTACCGGGAAATGGCACAGTGCGTGCCAGGCAGCCAACTGGAAAGACAGCGATTATACACGATTCGATGTCCGCACCACTCACGGCACACGTAGCCTGAAACGCCCGCGCCGGGCCGGCCGCGGCAAAGCCAACGCCCGAAAAGCCGTCGATCAGGCATCCGTAACGGGGGCACCGAGCCGGCGCCAGAGGCTCTGTCCGCCAGCCGCCTCGTCCAGCCCGTCCAGGTAGGCCTCGTGAGCCTGCAGGTCCTCGTCTCTGACGGCAACCACGACCAGGCCCGACGCGTCGAATCCGGCAGCAGCACCGCCGGCACTGTTTGCGGCGGCGGTGCCATCGACGCTGTCATCGAGCAACGAGTCCTGGCCGCGGGTCATGGACAGCCAGACCTCGCCCAGCAGCTGCGAATCCAGCAAGGCGCCATGCAGCGTCCGATGGGCGTGCGAGATGCCGAAGCGCTCGCAGAGCGCATCCAGATTGTTGCGCTTGCCCGGAAACATCTCGCGGGCGACCAGCAGCGAATCGGTGATCCCGGCGCATAGCGTCGTGAAGGCCGGCAAGGACGCACGCTCGAGTTCCGCATCCAGGAACTTCACATCGAAAGCTGCATTGTGGATGATGACTTCAGAGTCCTTCACGAAATCGGCGAGCTGTGCCGCAATTTCGGGGAACCGCGGATGGCCGGACAGAAACTCGGTCGTCAGCCCGTGGATCCTCAACGCGTCCGGATCGCTGTCCCGGTCAGGGTTCAAATACAGATGGAGGTGCCGGTCCGTCACCCGACGGTTGACGATCTCCACGCAGCCGATCTCCACCACGCGATGGCCGAGACCAGGCTCCAGGCCCGTGGTTTCGGTATCGAGCACGACTTGACGCATGAAATCTCCTTGGCGATTCAGACCGCAGCGGTCAGCAATTCCGCCACGCCCTGGTTGGCCAGCGCGTCCGCGCGCTCGTTGCCCGGATCGCCCGCGTGGCCTTTCACCCAGCGCCAGTGTAGTTCATGGCCGGATGCCAGCTCGTCCAGCGCTTGCCACAGATCGGCATTCTTCACCGGCTTCTTGTCAGCCGTCTGCCAGTGGCGGCGCTTCCAATTGGGCAGCCATTCCGTCATCCCCTTCTTCACATAGATGGAGTCCGTGTGGACGGTCACCACGCAGCGGCGCTTGAGCGCGCGCAACGCCTGAATGACCGCCAACAGCTCCATGCGATTATTGGTGGTGAGTGCCTCGCCGCCATGCAACGTTTTCTCGCGCGTCCCCTGGCGCAGCAGCGCGCCCCAGCCGCCTGGGCCCGGGTTGCCCTTGCATGCGCCGTCGGTCCAGATCTCCACGACGGGATCAGCCATGATGGTCCTTCAGTTGGTTGGCCACAGGGGCGACGGCTGGCCGCCGGCCGCGGCGGCGCCGCTCGCCGCCTCGCCACGACGGCCCCACCAGGCGCATTCCGGTGACGCGCTTGACGGCGGCAATGGCATAAACCGCTCCGACCGACGGCCACCAGCGGTCACCCGCATGTTCCATGAAATGCCAGCGCTGCAACCAGGCCTGCGTCGCGCACAGCGGGACATAACAACCGAAGCGCCCCCGATCGAGTTCGAAGGATAGCAGCTTGAACCAGTCCTTCAGGCGCGAAGGCGACACCTGCGAGGGCACGGGCACCGGCAGACGCAACCCAAGCCCCGGGAGCGACTCGCGCACACCCCACAAACTGTATGGATTGAAGCCGGTGATCACCACGCGGCCTTCAGGTCTCAGCGCTCGCTCGACTTCGCGCAGCACCTGGTGCGGGGCTTCGCACCATTCCAGCGTGTGCGGCATCACCATGAGATCGATGCTCTGACTGTCGAAAGGGAGTTGCTCCGGCTCGCAGATCAGGCGCCCCGCCCGCGCCGCCATGGGCGCACTCGCGCTATGCGCCCAGGCCTTGTGAGGCACCCGATTGGCCTGCAGCAAGTCCCAGTGCGGCAGACCGATTTGTATGGCATGATAGCCGAATGCATTGGTGACCATGGCATCGACCTGACGCTGCTCCCAGGCTCGTACGTATTGCCCCATCGGGGTTTCCAGCCATTGCGCCAGTTCGATCGGCATTGCGCGCTGTAGTGCCACCCTGACTCCTTTGCCATGAAACTGATTGAACCGACCGACGATGCGCCGGCGACCCTGATTCCCATTCCCGCGCTCTCGGATAACTATATCTGGATGGTACAGAAAAATGGCCACGCGCTGGTCGTGGACCCCGGAGAACCGGGACCCGTCGAATTGCTGTTGTCGCGCGGCCTGATGCTGGAAGCCATCCTGATCACCCATCACCACAACGACCATACGGGCGGCGTGCGGGCATTACAGCAGCGAACCGGCGCGCGCGTCTACGGGCCCCGCGCTGAAAATCTCCCGGCCTGCGACGTGCCGCTGTCCGAGGGCGATGGCGTGAATCTGCCCGGTCTCGGCCTGCAATTCCAAGTGCTGGAAATCCCCGGCCACACGGCGGGCCACATCGGTTATGTGGGCCTCATCGGTGCGGAACGTCCGGTAATTTTTTGCGGCGATACGCTGTTCGCGGCCGGTTGCGGGCGCCTGTTCGAAGGTACCCCTGCACAAATGGTCGAATCCTTGGGTAAAATCGGACGGTTGCCTCCAGGGACCCTGGTCTGTTGCGCGCATGAATACACTGCCGCCAACATCCGCTGGGCCTTGCAGGTCGAACCCGAGAACGTGGCCTTGCAGGCGCGGGCTCGGGAAACTGCCAGGCTGCGCGCACAGAACCAGCCGACGCTGCCATCGCGTCTGGATCTGGAACTGCAGACCAATCCGTTCCTGCGCACCTGGCACCCGGATGTACGCGCAGCCGCAGACCAGCGGGCCGCCCGACGCCTGGACAGCCCCCAAGCCGTCTTTGCTTGCCTGAGACAATGGAAAAACGATTTCAAATGATCCGCCCATGAAAATCCTGCGATTCCTTCTACCTCTGGTTCTGGTGGTGCTGGCGGGATGCGCCACTCATCGACAGGACGCCAGCCAGGGCAGGGCCTACATTGCAAAAGACACCTCTCGAACCGTCGATCTGACTCACCCGCCCCGAGACATGTGGGACCGCATCCGACGAGGCTTCGCCATCCCCAACCTGCATAGCGAGCAGGTCGATTACTGGACCGACTACTACGCCTCGCACCCGCAGTCCGTACTTCTCATGAGCCAGCGGGCCGGAAAATACCTCTATTACATCGTCGACGAACTGAGCCGTCGCGGCCTGCCCACCGAGCTCGCCCTGCTTCCCTTCGTTGAATCCGCCTACGACCCCAACGCGTTATCGCGATCCCAGGCTTCCGGGCTCTGGCAGTTCGTCCCCAGCACTGGGCTTCACTACAATCTGGAGCAGGATTGGTGGCGCGACCAGCGCCGCGATCCGGTCGCATCTACCCAGGCGGCGCTGAATTACCTGACATACCTGTACGACCTGCAAGGCGACTGGTATCTGGCGTTGGCCTCGTACAACTGGGGCGAAGGCGCGGTCAAGCGATCCATGGACAAGGCTGAATCCCAGGGGATCGTGCCGACCTACCTGACGATCGACCTTCCGGACGAGACTCGCAACTACGTGCCCAAACTGCAAGCCATCAAAAACATCATCGCGCGCCCTGACAAATTCGGCATCGTCCTGCCCAAAGTCACCAATGCGCCCTATTTCATTACTGTCCACAAATCGCGCGACATGGACATCGCCGTAGCGGCCGCCCTGGCGGAGATGCCACTGGACGACTTCCGCGCCCTGAACCCCTCGTTCAACCGTCCGATCATTCTAGGCAAGCACAACCCGGCCTTGCACCTGCCGCTGGACAAAGTCCAGGCCTTCAACAGCAATCTCGCGGCATACAACGGCAACCTGGCGTCCTGGGAGATGGTGCAGCCCAAACGCGGCGAGTCGCTGGCCACCATCGCCCGGCAACACGGCACCACAGTAGACCAGCTTCGGGCTGCCAATGCCCTGAGCAACCGCACGACCCGAGTCACCACGGCGCTGCTGGTACCCCGGCAGGCTGCACCCACCGCCGGCGTGCAATTCGTGTCCTATCAGCCTCAACCGCCGGGCAAGCCGGGACTGGACGCGAGTCCGCGCCCCACCCGCGAACGCAGCGCGACCCGCGCCTACCCGCGCCGAGAGCCCGTTGCCCGGACGCACACCATCCGGCAAGGAGATACGCTGTATTCCCTGGCCCGCCGCTACAACACGTCGGTAGACGCCCTGCGCAAGCTCAACAACCTGAAGGGCTCGTCGCTGGCGACCGGCCAACGCCTCCGCGTCCCCGGCGCCGATGTACAGGGATGAGTGCGGACGCCGGACAGTCCCTGCGGACTGTCCGGCGCCTCACTCATCGGAGCCGCATGCAGGCGGCGAGGTGGGCCGATGTAGCCTCACGAACCGGCGGGGCATGCAGGCCACGCCGTGGGCACAGCGGCATCGGAGCCGCATGCAAGCGGCGAGGTGGGGTGAGTGTGGACTTATGATCGCCCCTGCGGGCGATCATAAGCCTCACGAACCGGCGGGGCATGCAGGCCACGCCGTGGGCCGGTGCAGGCAACATAGGTAAACTATCGCCCAACCATCACTCTTACAAGTAGGACAGCATCATGGGCTTTCTAACCGGCAAACGCATCCTGGTCACCGGGGTGCTTTCGAACCGCTCCATCGCCTACGGCATCGCACACGCCTGCCGCAAACAGGGTGCCGAGATCGCACTCACCTACGTGGGCGAGCGCTTCGAGGAGCGCGTACGCAAGTTTGCAAGCGAACTGGACAGCGACATCGTCATCCCCTGCGACGTATCGGACGATGCCCAGATCGAATCGGCCTTTTCGTCATTGCACGAGCACTGGGACGGACTTGACGGCCTGGTGCATTCCATCGGGTTCGCACCGCGAGACGCACTGGAAGGCGACTTCCTGGATGGCATGACGCGCGAAAACTACCGCATTGCCCACGACATCTCCGCCTACAGTTTCCCCGCCCTCACCAAAGCGGCGCTCCCTCTCCTCGAGGGTCGCAACGGCTCGGTCCTCACACTGACCTATCTGGGGGCGGAGAAGGCTATTCCCAACTACAACATGATGGGCTTGGCCAAGGCTTCCCTGGAAGCCAGCGTGCGCTATCTCGCGCGGTCGCTGGGCCCCAAAGGTCTGCGCGCCAACGGCATTTCCGCAGGCCCCATCAAGACGCTTGCCGCGAGCGGCATCCGCGATTTTTCGAACATGCTGAAGTACGTGGAATCCCAATCGCCGCTGCGGCGAAACGTCACGATCGAGGACGTTGGCAACGCCGCCTCATTTCTGCTCTCGGACTTGGCGGCCGGTGTCACCGGCGAGATCCTGCACGTGGATTGCGGGTTCTCCAACACCGTCCCCGGGATGGAGTGATCTGTCGGGCGCATCATCCCACGCTCCCTCCGCGGTAACGCGTCGGACGCAAAACAGGCAGGGCCTCCGTTGACGCGAGGCCCTGCCTGTCTCCGCCGCCCCAATGTTGTCGCACTCCCGCCCGCACAATACAACACAGGGTTATAGCGGGTTGTTGCGTTGCCGAAGATACGCGAAGGTAGTGCGTCGAAGGCTGCACGTCTTGCGACCGGACACTTTCACGGAGACTGGAATGAACAATGGGGTAAAGATTTTGTATTCGGCCGTGGCACTGGCGCTGTGCGCGGCGGCGGCGCCTTCGTCCGCACTGGAATTGGACCAGATCAAGCAGGCGGGCGAAATCCGGGTGGCCATCAACGAGGGGCTCCCGATGTTCAGTTTCCTGGGTTCCGATCTGCAACCCGACGGGTCTGACATCGCCGCCGCAAAACTGCTGGCCAAAGACCTGGGCGTCAAGCTCAAGCTGGTGTCGGTCTCCACCGCCGCCCGCATCCCGACGATTCAGACCGGCAAGGCCGATGTCACGGTGGCTGCCCTGTCCATCACACCCGAGCGGTCCAAAGTCGTGGACTTTTCCCTTCCGTACTCCATGATCGAAATCACCGTGGCAGCCCCACAGGACGTCAAGATCGCGGGGTACAAAGACCTGAAGGGCGTCACCATCGGGCTGACGCGCGCCACGGTGAACGATGCCGACATCAGCAAGAACGCGCCGGACGCCAACATCCGGCGCTACGAGGACGACGCGACGCTGGTCACCGCGGCCGTCAGCCATCAGGTCAAGGCCGTGTCGTCCAACCCGGCCATCATGGGCGAAATCAACAAGAAGTTGACGCAGAACCCTTACGAGACCAAGTTCGTCCAACGCGAATTCGAGCTGGGTATCGCCATCCCGAAGAACAATCCGAAGCTGAAAGCCTGGCTGGACCAGTGGGTGAGCACGAACTTGAAGAACGGCAAGCTGAACGACATCTACAAGCACTACCACGACGGTCGTGCCCTGAGCGAGCACGTGCTGAAGGGCGGCAGTGGCGCCTGAATTCCGGGATTCAGACTGAAGAATGCGCGGCACGGCCGCGCATTTTTTGGCGGAACCAACGGAGGGACCAGGCTGGTTACTGGCGGACAAGAGGGGATTCGAACGGATAGAAAATACGCCAGGATCCAGATGTAGTTCTCTTGAGTGCCTACTGAAATGCCTACGTTTTTGAGGGTCGATTAGGTCCCTCGGAAGCCTCGAGGGAGTGCGAATGGTCAAAAATAGCGCCGAAATCCTGTCTTGTGGTCCGCTTCGCGTTCGCGTTACGCCATCCCAGATGCATCGGTTGAAAGCCGGCGCAGAAATGGAGGGCATCCCGTTCGCGGACTTCGTCCGTGGTGTTCTCGACCAGGGACTCGGGATCCGCGAAGAACTGACCAACCTGCGCCGGCTGATCGTCGCACATGACGATTCTCCCGCAAGCCCTGTAGTCGCCGGGGCGGACCACATGACTCACGCTGTGGCAGTCGAAACGCTGTTGCTGATTCGCCAGTTAGTCAGGCCGGAAAATCTTCGAGCTGTGCGCGCGGATTTATCCCGCCTCGGGCTCACCCCGTTCCCATCCACCAGGCCTTGACCGCCTGACTTGGCCAAGGCGCCGCCCTTGGGCGCCTTCCGTCATCCTTCCAATCAGGAGTTCTCCCCATGCACGTCGTCGTGTGCAGGGTCGCGATCGCATGCGCGGCCCTGGTTCTCTGCATCCCATCGATGGCCGCGACCACCGGCCCAAGGCCATCCATCCGGGTGAAGATCATCAACCCGGGTGAGGAGCAACCGTCAACCCCGGCGGCGCCCACGGCCGCGGCCCCTGCCAGCGTGGCGGGGACGACCGCGAAGCCTGGTACAACCCAGGCACCAGTGGCGGCCGCACAAGAGGTGAAGACGGCCCCCGTCGCGGCGGTAGAAGCGGACGACGGCACGAAACCCACGAAGGAGATCGCCGCGTCCGCGTCAAAACCCGCAGCGCCCGCAAAACCCGCTTGGAACGCCGAGACGGGCTCGACGCTGCGCGCGACCGTGGAAGCCTGGGCGGCCAAGGCGGGCTGGACTGTCCGGTGGGAAGCGGACGATCTGAACTACCCGATCGATGTCGGGTTTTCCATGGAGGGAGCCTTCACCGACATCGTGAGCGCCACCTTCGATCTCTACAAAGCCGCGCGGCGGTCCTTCAAGGTCTGGCTCTACGAGCCGCAGCACCTGGTGGTCGTGCAGGAGAAAAAATGAAACGCCTTTCCACTACTGTCGCGGTCGCGCTCGCAATATCCGGCTGCGCAGTCCAGCGCACCAATGACACCATCAGGGCCGCCGACAAAACGGCGGAATCAATCACCAGCAAGGTTGACGACGCGCGCGCGGCACGATCCCCTTCTGTCATCGTCGAGGACAAACCGTGGGTGTCGCTCAAACCCATCGCGGTCGTGCCGCACGATACACGGCTACCGGAGTCCATGCGCTGCAAGCTCACGTTTGCACCGGTTCAGCCGGTGTCGCTGCTTGAATTCAGTCAGATCGTGACGCAGCTGTGCGGCGTGCCGGTGCGGGTCACGCCCGACGCCCTCGCATTTCTCTCCGGCGCGCGGCCGGCCTCGGGCCGTACGGGGGGAGGCTTGCCGCCGGTGCCCCCGCTGCCGTCTCGTACGCCGGCATCTGCGAAGATCCTGCCCACAGTCGGGCCGACGCCCATCGTCCCGCAGTTGATGGCGAACGCTGCCGAATACGGCCAATCGGGCATGATTTCCGGCATCAAATGGGCGGGCAAACCGATTGCAGGTCTGCTTGATGTTGTCACGGCACGGCTTGGTCTGTCCTGGCGCTACGAGCACGGGGCCATCTCCGTCTTCCACGTCGATACCCGCACATACCGCCTGACCGTGGTGCCGAGCACCACGACCATGAAGTCCGTTGTGACGACGGGCTCGACACTGAGCCAGGCATCGAACGGTTCAAGCACGGGGTCCAACGCATCGGGGGGCGCCGCCGATTTGTCTGGCAGCAGCAGCCAGAGCACCGAGGTTGCCATCACGACCAATATCGTGAAGGACATCGAGGCGACGGTGAAGAGCATGCTCACGGCCGACGGTCAGATGCACATGTCGTATTCGACGGGGACGGTTGCTGTGACGGACACCCCGGAAGTTCTGGACCGCATCGGGACATACCTGGCGGCCGAGAATGCGAACCTGCAGCGCATGGTGCGCATCAACATCGACCTGCTCGTTGTCACCCTCAATTCCAGCGATCGCTTCGGTATCAACTGGAACCTCGTCTACAAGCAGCTCGCTGGCAAGTACGGCGGGAGCATCGTGGGCGGAATGTCGCCCGGCGACGGGTCCGTCGTGTCGTCGCTCGGAGTACTCGACACCGCGAATTCGGAGTTCAGCGGGACGAAGCTGATTTTTGACGCGCTCTCGACGCAAGGGACCGTGTCGGTCCTCACGACGCCGACGATCAACACCCTTAACCTTCAGCCCGCGCCGCTGCAGATTGCCCAGCAGCAGTATTTTGTGAAGGGCTCCACTTCGACCGCGACCGCCAATGTTGGCCTGCAGTCGAGCATGGAGCTTGGCGCCATCACCACGGGTTTCAACGTGAGCGTGCTGCCGAACATCATTGACAGCAATGACCTGCAGCTGGACATCAGCGGGTCAATCTCGCCGCCGGCGACGCTGCGGCAGATCGACAAAAACGGGGCATACGCCGAAGCGCCCGACACGAGCAGCCGGACGTTCCAGCAGCGGGTCCAGTTGCGTAGCGGCCAGACCGTGGTGCTCTCCGGCTATGAGCAGACCAACGACCAGGGAAACAAGGCGGGCGTTGGAGATCCAGGCTTCATGGCCTTGGGCGGCAGTGCCTCGCGGACATCCAAGCGGGAAGTGCTCGTGATCCTGGTGACACCTGTGATTCAAGACCCGTCTCCCACGACGTCGGCACGGAGCGCAACATGACAGACCACGCGCAGGCAGCGTCCGGGGACGTTGCGGTGCTCTCGATAGGATCGCGCCGCTTCGCGACTGGCCTGCGCTGGCAGAATCTGCGCAGCAGCGTGAAGTACATGGACGAGGCCCGGGCATTCGGCCGTGAAAACCAGATGGACATCGTCGCGATCCGGGTCAGCAAGGTGATCCAGGCCGGGTTCGTGGCGAAGGCCCGTGGTGTAGACCGCTCGATGTATAGCGCCGCAGCCGTGTTGATCGATACCCTCGGACAGTCGTGGCTCGCCGCATTTTTGCTGGACGACGGACGCTACTATCTGGTCGCTGCCGATAAAGATGCTGTGATCCCCGATACCGATTTTGTGGGTACCGAGGAAGATGCCCTAGGCTGGGCAAGGGCACTCGCCGGGCAATTCGGCTGGTCAGAAGACCAGTTGATCGTTCCGGCGTCCTGGGCGATGGGAGGGCACGAAGAGTCGATCGCATCGGTCATGGCGCGCGCGCAAGTGAAACGAAGCCACCGGCTGAAATCACTGCCTCTGGGCCTTGCCCGTGAAGAGTGGTTGCGCCTCGGGGCTGCTGCGGTCGGCATCGCCGCCGTGTTCGGCGTGGGCTTCTACTTCTGGCAGCAACACACTGCGCGTTTGCTCGAGTCGCAGCGCGCCGCCGCACGCGTTCGGGCTGACGAGATGGCGAGGCTCTCGGCCGAACAGGCCCGCATGATCGCGAAGAGCTCGCTCACGCGCCCCTGGACATTGAAGCCGCTCGCGCGTGAATTTCTGAAGACCTGCGAACAGACGCTCTACGAACTGCCGCTTTCGGTAGGGGGATGGGTCTTTGAGGGCGGGCATTGCGATGCAGCGTCGATGACCGCGACCTATAAGCGCAGCGCCGGCACCACGAATCTGGACTACCTCGCCGAGTTCAACAAGGTTTTCCCGGGCGAACACGTGGCGACAACGATCAGCGCCGACGAAACCGCGAAATTCGCATTGCCGGTTTCGATGACCGCCGGCGGCGACGAATACGACGAGCTCCGGGCGAACGCCCGGGACGAGTTCGTATCGCATTTTCAGCGGGTCGATCACAAGTTGCAGGTCAAGGCGACGCAATCGGTGTCGCTGCGGCCCGACGTTCTCCCGAACGGCAAGCCCTGGCCGAAGGATCTCGCGCCGCCCAAGCCGACCTGGCGCACCTACACCTTTGCCTTTGACAGCGCGCAGGCCCCCTCGAGCGTCCTGGACGGGTTCCCGCCCGCCGGGCTGCGCATCGAATCCGTGGAGACGCGACTCGATGCCGGCAACGCCACGCTCGTCTGGCACACCAATGGAGTGATTTATGCACGGCAATAAGTTCCGAGCCTGCCTGCTCGCCTTCGCGGCCTCGACAGCAGCGGCCACCGCCGCCGCAGCCACGCACCCTCATGGGACCCCGAATGCCCGGCATTCCATACAGGCAACACCGAGTCAGCCGAAGCCGACGCCGGCGCCGACCCAGACGCCAGCTCCGGTGCCCGAAGCCCAAGGCGCGCGCGTGGGAGACCTTGCGCGCATCCAAGAGGAGCGCCTGCTTGCGAAAGCACGCCTGGACCTACTCACGATGCAGGGGCAGCTGAAAGCGGCCGGGGCCAAAAACGGACAGGTTGACCAAAGCTATGCGCCAACCGTCAAAGCCGTGCTGGGCACTGGCGGAAGACTGTATGCGACCTTCGCGTACCCGGGGAACATGACCATGGATGCGAAAGTCGGCGACGTGATCACCGGCGGCTACACCGTCGAGTCGATCGGCGTTGACCAAGTCGTGCTTTCACGCGACGGGAAAAAGCTGCGGCTGGGATTTTCCGCAAGCCCCCCGACTCCGTTGCCTGACGCACAAGCCGGGGCCGGAACATTTGCTCCCGGATTCAACACCGGCATGCCCTCCCGTATGCCGCGCTAACAGGACCTCGTTCCAGACCATGAATGTTCTCGCTCAGGAGATCCCTGACACCGCCACAGCGGCAGCAGCACTTACGCCCGCGTCGGATTACCCGCACAAGGGAGAATTTCGCAACAAGCTGGTGTATGCGTCGGACGGTGTGATCTACGTGAACCGTGTTCACATGCGGGACATCGACGTTGTGGGGGAAGTGTCCGAGATCCGGCGCTCGGCAGGGCGGATCGTCCGGACCCACCCCTCGACACTCAGCGAGATCGAGGAGATTTACGCCTCGGCCCCGCACCAGGACCAGGTCGCGGTGGGTCGCCTGCATGCGGCGACAGACAGCGATCGCCAGCAAAGCATCCTCGATCTGATCAAGCGCGGGCGGGAGCAGGGCGCGAGCGACATTCACCTCACGGAACGGCGCGGTGGCAAAACCTTGGTAGAATTCCGTATCCTGGGTGAGCTCGGTGTGGACGCCGAGATCACCAGCGACGAGGGTCGCTTGCTGATCAAATCACTCTGCCAGTCCATGCTCGATTCCGCGAACTCTTCACACTTTGAAGAGCGCTCACGGTACCAGGGCCGCTTGCGTCGTGAGTTTTGCAAGAACGTCGACGTGTGGTCTGGGCGACTCGCGTCCACCCCGACCGATGACGGGCTGCACGCTGTCCTGCGGCTCTTGTACAAGCGCAGAACTGGTCGCGCCTCCCTTGCCGACCTGGGCTTTCGACCTGAACAGATTGCCGTCTTCGACGAGTATCTTCATCGCGGGCGGGGCATGGGTCTGTTCACCGGCCCGACGGGCTCAGGCAAATCGACGTCGCTCGAAACGCTGATTTCGCTCTACATCGACCGCACGGATCACCGCCGTCGGGTACTGACCATGGAGCACCCAGTCGAATTCCCGATCCTTGGCGCGGTCCAGACCCCGATCATGGACCACGCTGGGATGGACGACGACAAGATCTCGGCGGAGTTCGCCGAAGCCACCAGCCACTCGCTGCGCCTGGACCCGGACCTGCTGATGCTCGGCGAGATCCGGGCACGCTCGGGTGCTGCAGCGGCATTCACGGCAGCGATGACCGGGCACGGACTGCTTTCGACGCTACACGTCGATGACTGGATCGCGACGTTCCCCCGGCTGCTCGACTTGGGCGTGCCAGAGAGCTTGGCCTTCAACCCCAGGCTGCTGCGCTTCATCAGCAACCAAGCGCTGGCCCGCACACTGTGCCCACATTGCAAGGTCCCTTACCTGAGCAACAAAGACCGTGTCAAACCCGAAGTTCGGGCACGGGTGGAGAAATACTGCGAGCCGGAACATGTCTTTTTGCGCGGCGACGGCTGCGAACATTGCGCGCGCAGGCCCGGCATCGCCGGGCAGATCATTGTCGCTGAGGTCGTGCGCATCGATCGGCGGCTGATGGAAGCCTACAAAGAGAGCCCCTTCGCCGCCTACGACTACTGGGCGAAGGAGGCCGGGGGCCTCAGCAAGTGCCAGAACCTGATCACGCGGATAAACGAAGGATTGATCGAACCGACGACGGGCGAAGAGGATGTCTGCCCACTTGACGACGATCTGATCATGGCGTGGCACTAGGAGAGCATATGAAATTCTTACCCGTGTTCCGGCGCCGAGCGGCACGCGAGCGCGCTGTACCGGCACAACAGGTCGCAGACGAGGAGATCAGTAAAAAATCGGTCCTGCCCGACCGCATGCGCATGCAGCTTTACGGGCAGCTGGAGGTATTTCTGAAGAGCGCTGCGCAGCTCGACCAGGCCCTGGACGAGATGTACAAGGTCTATAGCGAGAACGGGAAGCGGCCGCGGGACCGGCGCGCGCTGGTCGTGCGCGAGATCCTCGCGTACATGGGAGAAGGCTTCAGCTTCGCAATCGGGATTTCCAGGTTCATCCCCGAATCCGAATACTTCTTGCTAATGGCGGGCGAAAGGTCGGGGGCTCTGCCGGGCGCGATGCGGCAATGTGTGCGGCTTATCAAAGCGGGCCGGCGGATCAGCTCGGCGCGCCGCGAAGCATACGCCTACAACGCATTTTTGCTGATCATCGTGGTCGCCTGCCTGCTGACGACGGCATACCTGCTGGTTCCGCTGGCGATGCTATGGATGAAGGGCGCACAGCTCACAGGGCTCGGCCGGCTCCTCTACCTGCTCTCCGAGGCCGTTGTATACGCAGGCCTCCCCTTACTCGCGATCAGCGCGGCTGCTCTTTGGGGCTTCAAGTGGTCCAAGGGTCACTATATCGGGCCCGGGCGAGTATGGTTCGACCGGCATTGGCCTTACGCCACACATCGGATGATGCAGGGCACGACGTTTTTGATATCCCTATCGGCGCTTACGTCGGCCAACGTCTCGACGGGGGATGCGCTCGATCTTCTAGCCGAGCATGCCTCTGCGTACATGCGTCAGCGCTTGGTGGCAACGCGCAGGGCCTATGACGACGGCAGTGGTCTGGGCGAAGCCCTGCAGGCCACCGGTTATGAGTTTCCCGACCGCGACGCCATCGTCCACCTGCGCATCTTGGGATCTCGCGCGGGAGTGGAGACGGCGATCACCGAATTCGCGGACGACTGGCTCGCTACATCGCTCGAGCGGATCGAAGCCTCGGCAAAAATCAGCCGAATCATGGGCATCGTCGCGGTGGCGCTGCTCGCAATTTTCATCATCTTGGGCAGCAACGACATGCAGCAGCAGGCCCGCAGTGCGTTGGGTGTCTGACTGCATCCCCGCTCTGTCTTCTATCTCATTGGCACTTTTTGCAGGAAATTTCCATGAAACCACTTCGCGTCAAGCCTATCCCTGGCATTTCCAATCGGGCGCTCGTCGAACGCCATCAACGTCGGGTTCGCGGCCGCGGCTCATTCATTTTCGAACTGATGGCCGCATGGCAGATTTACACCGTGATCTTCATCATCGCGCTCGCTGGCGTCTACTTGCTGTATCAGAAATTCTGGGTGCAGAACGAGACCCAAAACGTGAACACGATCTATCTGCAAACCGTGCAGCTCAAATCAGCGTCGGGCGGTTATGGCGCCGATACAGACTTGGTGCCCATTCTCATAGCCACCGATTCTCTGCCGCGTAGCATCTCGCGCGGCACTGACGATCGGCTCTACAACCGGTACGGCGGCGAGATCCAGGTGCAGGCCTCCGACAACGGGATGTATTTCACCATCACGCAAAACGACGTCCCCGCGAATAAATGCCCGGAGATGGTGCAAGCACTGTCGAACTCCGGTTCGTTCCGGTCGATCGCTGCAGGTAGCACCACGATCACGACCTTGCCGGTCACTATCGGCGATGCGACGACGGCCTGCGGTTCCGGTGACGCGGTGCCCATCGCTTTCACCACCATCAATTGACCATGATCACGGGAACCCTGGCCGCCGCAATCGCTGCAGTGGCATTCGTAGCCTGTGCGGTCACGCTATTGCCCGCCATCGCGAGGCGCGTGGCTCAGGGCATGCGGCGGACTCTTGCGGCGGACCTCATCCAGTACAAGGCCTGCGACATTGGAGCGCTTATTGCCAAACCAGCCACGGAGCCATTCAGGCTTCCGGTACGCGCCGTCCTGGCGGTGATCGGCAGCGTCGCCGTGTTCATCACTGTGCAGGATCTAGGGCTGGTGAGCATGCCGTATGTCGCATACGCCACCATCCTATTTCTGCTGACCTGCGTGGACCAGGAGACGCACCTATTGCCTCCATCGGGAGTCGATGGGCTGCTGGCCCTCGGTGTCGTCTCGGCCTCGCTTGGCCAGTTGCAGATCAGTGCCATCGATGCGGTGCTGGGCGCGGTTGGCGGCTGGGCCCTCTGGTGGGTTCCGCTAAAGATCGGGCAGATCATGAGCCGGAAGCCTTCAATGCTGCTGGGTGACGGCGACTTGCGGCTGCTCGCCGCGTGCGGCGCCTGGCTGGCCTGGCCAAGCATCGTAGCGGCATCAGTCTGGGCGCTGGTCGCCGGCCTCGCGTATTACGGTCTCATAGCGGCGATCGACCGCCGAACCGACCGGCATCCAACATGCATCGCCTTTGCGCCGCCAATCACTCTGGCCAGCTACCTGGCCCTCATTGCACAGCACATCTGATGACCCGACTTTGCGACATCGACTTCCTGGATTTGTACCTCGGCCATAACGTGGATGGCCTCGAGTTTGCCGACATCAAGGGGCTGTCGAGCGTCAGCCCGGAATTCACGCCTGCAGGCGCGGAGCTGGCAGACGAAATCGCCGCCGTGCGCGATCAGTGCGAACGGCAGTACGCGACAGGCAAGCGCCGCGAGTTCTCGTTCCTGCGCGACGACGTTTTGTACCGTGTGGCAGTTTTTGAGACGTCCAGCGAGGGGCTGGTCTACACGCTGCGGCAAAAGAAGCGCGAGGAGCGCAGGCTCGAAGACCTGGGGCTCTCCATGGCCACTCAGCGTGCACTGCAGCGGCCAGACATGGTCGGCGCGGTGCTGGTGGTGGGACCGATGAGCTCGGGCAAGACCGTGACGATCAGCACGAGCATCAAGACGCGCCTGGAACAAATGGGCGGCCTCGCGCTCGTGCTCGAGGATCCAATCGAAACCCGGCTCTCCGGGCAGATCGGGCACGGCCGAGCCCTGCAGATCGAAGTCGAGCAAGCGGCGGGCGGTTACACAGGGGAGCTGCAGCGCGGCATGCGCAGCAACGCGGACATGTTCATGATCGGCGAAATTCGCAACGGCCCGACCGCTTTCGACTTCCTACTGGGCGGCAGCAACGGGCATCTGCTCTTTTCGACTACACACGGGATGTCGATAGAACACGGCCTGATACGCCTCAGCTCGATGATCGAAATGGGGCATGCGGAAATTGCCGAGCTCATGAGCCAGGGACTGTCCATGGTCATCCACCAGTCGATTGTGCGCACCGAACGCCGCGACAGGGCAGGATTCGACTCGCGCATGCTCAGCCAGACGCTGATCGTTTCCGGGGCCCCCAACGAGACGGCGATCCGCTCGAAGATCAAGGCGGGAAACTTCGCCTCGCTGCGCGACGAAATCAAGAATCAGCAGGCGGCCGCGCTGCATGCCACGCGGCTGTAACCGGAGAGCATTTCATGCTTAGTTTTCAACGCCGCGCGGCTGCCAGCAGGTTGTCGCGTCATCGCTTCGCGCGGGGCAGCTTCGTGTTTGAAGCCATAGCCGTGTTGTCGATATTCATCGCTTTCGGCGTTGTCCAGCTCAACCGGACGTCCCAATCCAATGACGAGCGCATGGCGGAGATCGCCGGCGTGTACCACAGGCGTGTGGAAAAAGCTGCACAAGACTATGTGGCCGCTCACTACGCCGATCTCCTGGCGGCGATGCCCGCCGCCGGGGCCACGCAAAAGGTATCGTTCGCGACGCTGCAGTCCGAAGGATTCATCCCGACGACGATCGCGGCGACGAACCCCTGGGGGCAGGTTCCCATGCTGCGTCTGCGGCGGGGAACCGGGACCGATCAGATCGAGGCCCTCGTCATCGGCGAGGGAGGGACGTCGCTGGCCGATAGGCTGGCCCGCCAGGTCGCGCGCGCAATCGGCGCCGAGGGCGGCTACACGGTGGCCGCTGGCGGCTACTGCGGGACCACGAAGGTCGCGACGAACGTCTTGTGCGGCACGCAGGGCGTCTGGACGCGGCCGGTCGCGGACTTCGCAGCGAGCGGATCTCCGGGGCACGTGGCCAGCGCGCTGTTCTTCCTGGACGGCATGGCGGTGAACGACTACCTGTACCGCAAGCAGGTGCCTGGTAAGCCCGAGTTGAACACGATGGGCACGTATCTGCAGATGGGCAGCGGCACAATCGCCGTCGAGAACGGGCCCTGCTACTCCGTCGCAGGGGACCCGAGCAGCCTGCTCTTGACCAATGGGGCGATCGGCCGCACCGCCAACGGCATGCTACTTTCTTGCCAATCCGGAGTGTGGGCGCGATCGGTGAGAAGCAGCGGCGACACAATGACGGGGAGGCTCCAGACACGACATGATGATTGGTCGGTCGTGACGATGGATGGTGCCGGATCCTTGAATGCTGCGGGCCAATCAGCTACAGGGAGCCTCAACATCAATGACGCCTACGTCAGGTCAGTTGGCAAGTGGTTGTCCCAGATAAATTTCGACGGCTACGCGGGTCCCCCGGGGCCTCAAGGACCGCAGGGTCCGCCAGGGCCTTCGGTTGGGCCCTACGGCCCGGTCATATCCGTTACGAGCGGCGGACCATGCGGAAACTACCTAGTATTCGGTTTTTCCAGCGGGTACGTCTACTCCAGAGCACTCTTTGATTGCGGCTCCGGCCACTGAGAGCCATCTCAGCCCACACCACTGAGGGGCGGCTAGCTAAGGTGCCCGGCGCAACTCGGCTCACCCGTACTGGTACGCATTGCTAGTGATTGTATATGTGCTTCCGACGGGAACTACGAAACTGCCGGTGCAGTCCGGGGTGTAGGTCGAATTGTCAGTGCACACGACGATAGAAACGCCGCCGACATTGGCTGCAGCGTACGCCGTATCGTTACTGATTCCACCCGCCCTGACGACAACCATTATCGGCTGCTGAGTGTCGTTTACGTACGTAGTCCCAAACGATCGCGGAGGCCTCTGCCAGGTCTGGCCATAGCCCAGACCGCCGCTGTTTCCCTTCCACACTCCGGATTGGCAAAGCCATGTTAGGGCCGGCAAGGACCCTGCCTCGCGGCTCGCCGCGCTCTATATCTCGTGAACGCCACGGCGCGTTGTCCCCTTGGTCGGGTAGGTCCAAATTCTTGATCTGGACTTTGGAAGCAATAGCCTTGGCGCCACACTCGCTATGCTCCTCGTTGCGCATATCGACCAATGGGCTGCTACCGCTTCAAAAATAAAGTGTCACGCCGCCTGCGCAATAGGATTCACCATGAGGACCTGAGCGGCCGGATACAGCGTCAGGTACTGATCTGGTTGCGGGATCTTCTGATTGAACCGCAGCGATCCTACGAGGGTCTGCAGCAGCGCATTCCGCGCGGCCTCAACAGCAGCTTGCAGCGTTGCCCCCTGCCCCGCCACGACTTGAGACTCGAAATCTGGGAAGTGGATGCGGATTTGTTCCGGTTCGGTCGTGACTATACCCGGGTACGGAACCAGGTTGCGCAGAATCGCGAGGCTGCTCTTCGCTCTGGGGCCGTCGAGCTTGTGGACGAGCCGCGCTGCGCGCAGGTGAGTATATCGCTTGAGCATCGCCAGTGATTTATGGCCGGAGATCGCTGCTATCTCCATGATGTCGAGCGTGCCGAGCTCGAATAGCCGCGAGATCGCTTCATGGCGCAGGTCGTGGAAATGCAGGTCTGTAATACCCAACCTGCCCATCATCACGCGCCAGACGGATTTCAGACCATGGGCGTTGTAGCTGAACACCCTGCCTTGGGGCTTTGCACCCATCCGCATGAGGGCGTCGTAGACCTTCGCCGAGAGCGGAACGTCTTGTGCGGTTCCGTTTTTGGTCTCGGGCAGATGTGCCACACGGTATCGCGTGTTGATATCTTCCCAGCACAGAGAAAGTATTTCGCCCTGACGCATCGCTGTGCCGAGCGCGAGGGTGACGATCGTGTGCAGGTCCCGGTTCGGGTACGCATAGGCATACCGCATGATCTGGCGATCTTCGCGCGGCGAGAACCTGCGGTCCCGCCCCCGCGGCAACTTGGGCCTACGAACGTCTCTGCAGGGGTTTGCCGCTTCCGTATAGCCCCACTCGATACGGGCCAGATCGAAGAAATTCGACAACAGCGACATCTCCAAGATGACGGTGGCCGGCGAAATCGGCTTCCCCGTCTTCTGGTTCAGATCCCTCAGACGGTCGTCGCGGTACCGCGCGATGTCCACGCTGGTGACTTCGTGCACAAAGCGACTCGCCAGACCTGATCGCTGGAGCCGCTTTATTCGATAGCGCTCCTGCTCATAGCCCTTCTTCAATATCGAAACATTCAGACGGTAGTGTTCTAGTCCGTCGCCGAGCCGTTTCAAGTTTTTCATGGACTTCTTATGCCTTTTCTCGTGTTTGCGCTCTCTGCGCTGTTGATCATGGCTGGAGTATCCGCGAGGGGCGACGGCCAGGCCCAAGCCGCTGTCGAGAAAAGCCAAGAGGCCGTCACAGGCGCGACGATTCGTATCGTTGCGACGATGGTTTCGCAGTACATGACCACCCACCCCGGAGCAGCCGGGGAGATCACTACGCAGATGCTGGAGCCGTTTCGGTCCACGTGGTTTCAGATTCCCGAGAGGATTCAGGTGTTGGCCGATGGCCATAGAGCGTTCGTGATCGTGCGAGGCGACCCTGGCGTCCCGCCGACAGACGCGGTCTTCTCGAAGGACGACCTACCCGGGGCCAATATAGGAATCGTGCAGGGGGGCAGGCTGATAAGCCCCTCCTATGCAGGAGGTCTCGGATACACCCTGCCCGCCGGCATTCCCGATGGGTCACTGGTCTATGTCATCTGAGGGCCCCGACATGAAAAATCTCCCGCTCATCACGAGCCCCGGCCGGCGTCGGTTCCTGCTGAACGCGAGCGGCCTGGTTGCTGCCGCAACCATGTTTCCCCACGTGCTCTTCGCCCAAGGGTTCTGGGAGCAGCCCAGATATCTCCACATCAAGCGTGCACAGACGGGCGAGACCGTCCGCGAGACCTACTGGGCAGACGGCCGCATCGTGCGTCCCGGCTACGAACGGATTTGCCATGTGCTGCGCGACGTGCAGGCGGGCGTGGCGGGCCAGATGACGCTACGCGTGCTGGACATTCTGGCCGGCACGCAGGGCTGGTTCAGGGCGTATGGCCAGGACCGCCTCATCATCGCGACATCCGGCAAGCGGACGCCGGCAACCAACCGCGCGACCGAGGGCGCGGCGAAAGACAGCCAGCACATGCACGACAACGCGGTCGATTTCCTGATCGACGGCGTGCCTACGTCATACCTCTCGAAGCTGGGTCTGTATCTGCGGGGCGGCGGCATTGGCTGGTACCCGAATCGGCACTTCGTCCATGTGGACGGCGGCTGGATTCGATTTTGGAAAGGGTAGCGGCCCGCGCCGAGCGTGTCTCGACCCATCAAAAACGTGGAGAAACCATGCATTCGTCTTTTCTTCGCCGCACCTGCGTTGCGGCCCTCATCGCCGCCGTCAGCAGCACGGCCTGCGCGCAGAGTGCGCCAGGTACCGACCTGCTCACGGGCGACACACGCCTCGCCTGTGAGGCGATCCTGTGTTTGTCCTCAGGCCTTCAGCCCGGCGAATGCGCGCCAGCCCTGGAGCGATATTTCGGCATACAGATCTTCAATCACCACGGCCTGGACTGGGGAGCGACTGTGGACGCTCGCCGCGCCTTCCTGCAGATGTGCCCGTCGGCCTCGGCCGACGGCATGGCCGATCGCATCAATGCGATCTCGCAGGGGGCTGGGAAATGCGATCCGGAATACTTGAACCAGGCATACGCGCGCACCTCATACCGCTGGCGCCTCCTGGGGTATTCGGGCGGTGGGGACGATGGGGGCCCCGTCTACGAAGTTCACCCCATCCAAACGGTTTCGCCGAACACGCTGCCCAGCTACTGCGTGACCTACACCGAACACGCCTGGACTTATGAGCTGGCAGTGAAATATGTGGGGGACCCTCTCCACGGCGGGAAGTGGGTGAAGGCAGAAGATTATTCGGCAGCGTACGGTGCGTGGCTCGCAAGCCACGGGGGTGCGTTCACGAACGGGTGGCAGTTCACTTGGAACGACCCTCGCGACGCCTTCGGCTCGATGTCGATGCCAGGTGGCCATTGATTCGGCCGCCGCTATTACGAGAGACCTATGAACCATTGTTCTGATCACGGCAGCGCATCGCTGCCTAGCACGGTCGTGTCCGCGGCCGAGTACGAAGCGGCCATGCTTTCCGGAGCCTATACGCGGTACGTCCGAGAGGATCTGCGCCGCGACCCCGTGGACGCGCTGCACGACGCGGAGATGCTGCTTGCCGAGTCGCAGCGCTGCATGGCACTGCTCACGGATCCCGCGCTGCGGTACGTCCAGGGGGAGCGGCTCCGGCGGATGTACCTCAGCCTGCCCGACCACAGCATGATTGCGGTCGCCGAATGCCTGGTCAATTACCACAAGGCGCGGGTGGCCAGCGCTCTCGCGGAGGCCGCCTCGGAGGACAGTCATGTTGGCTGAATTCGCGGCGCTTGCCATGGCTTGCGCACCGCAAGTGCATGTCACGACAATGCAGGCGCTGGTGCAGGCGGAGTCACACGGAAACCCTTACGCGATCCGCATCAACGGTAAAGGCGGCAGAACGCTCGAGCCCGCAGACCGTGCCCAGGCCACAGCGCTCGCGCAGGCCGCCCTTCGTCGAGGCGAAAACATCGACGCAGGTTGGGGGCAGATCAATTCGAGCAACTGGAAGTGGCTCGGGTTGAACGCGGAGAACGTGTTCGACCCCTGCACCAACCTGCGCGCCGCCCAGGTAGTCCTCACGGACTGCTACGAACGGGCCGCCGCGCGCCTTGGGCCGGGTGCCCAGGCGCTGGTGGCTGGCCTATCTTGCTACAACACCGGAAATTTCCGGGGAGGTGTGGCCAACGGCTACGTGCAGGGCGTCTACGCGCAGGCCAATGTCCCTGTCCCCGCCATTCGTGGCGATTCAGCACCTAGCGTGGCGGCGCTGCCACCTCTGCCCACTCCGCTTCCGGGGCTCGGTGCCACGACCACCGGCGCAGCGCGAGCTGTGGCACCTGGCGCCGCAGGCGTCGCGCTAGGCATCCAGGACGGCTTTTCGAGCGATTCGATTCCGGACGGATTTGAGAGCCAGAATCGGCCTGACGGGTTCGTCGACCCCAAGCAAGAGCGCACGCAGCACATTGGCCTGCCGAGCGTCTCCGGCGTGCCAGCCCACATTACCCGGTAAGCCACACCCCACGATCGCTAGCAGCCGCCGGCGGTCAGCCCCCCACATTTCTACAACGCGGCCCGCCCGTTGATCTGGTCGGTCCACGTCTTCCTTGGAGATCGCACATGTCGATTTTGCAAATTCTGAAATCCCTCGCACAACGCCACCATCCGGGGCTCAGAGCCGGCCGTGCGCTGGTCGGCGCCGCCGGCACCCTTGCTTCCGGCGTCGCATCGGCGCAGTTGGGCGGGGGCCTTTCAGACACCACGTCGATGCTCACACAGATCAAGAGCCAGCTCTATGTGATCGTCCCGATCGTGGCGGTCATTGGCGGCCTCGTCATCTTCGTGCTGTATATGAACAACGTGCTGCACAAAGAGATCGCGGTGCGTTGGTTTCTGGGCCTGATTTTGATCTCCATGGTGGCGGAGATCGTCGCACTGGCGATCCACCAGTAAATAGGCCGCACCATGGATCACCTTCCTCGGAGCACCGAGCAGGAACGACCCGACCCCAACTACAGCTGCGTCTTCAAAGGCATGCGCAGGTCGGTGATGCTCATGGGCGTGCCGCTCATGCCCGCGATCGTCGCTCTGGTCCTGACTTGGTTCGCCGTGCTGGTGGGCGGACTCGTGTGGTGGGTGCTGCTTGGCGCGATTTGGCCCATCCTTTGGATGATCACGAAGCACGATGAGCGGGCCTTCCACATCTTGTGGCTCGGAATCAGGACGCGCGTCTCGAACGGCAACAAGGCGGTCTGGCAGGGATCGTCGTACACGCCACTGACCTACTCGCGGCACCGCCCGTGGCGGCGCCGTTCATAACATAGAGGTGCTGATGTCATCGGCATTGAAACTTCGTGAGCGCAGCGTTGCCCAATACCTGCGCTATTCCCACCACGTAACGCCGCACATCATCTCGTGCGGCGAACTTGAGTACATGAGCACGATCTCGCTGGGCGGTCGCTCCTGGGACGCCGCGCCTATCGAGGAGCAGCGCCAGTGGAACGACGCGTTGCACACCACGCTCGCTGGCCAGCGCTTCGGCTCAACCCACTACTACACCCACCTGGTCCGCCGCCGCGTCTACGATTACCCGCACGGTCACTACCGGCAGCCATTCGCGCAGCGCTTCGCGGATCGGTACGAGTCCCAGTTCGACGAAAAGGGGCTCATGGTGAACACGCTATACCTCTCGGTGCTTGTTCGCCCGGAGGATGACGCGCTGCTGGGCAAACTCGCAAAAATCGAAAAGGCGACGCGCTCACAGATCGACGCCTGGCAGAAGGAACTCATCGAGCGGCTGGAATCCGCGGTACGCGCCCTCAAGGCCTCCCTTGCTCGCTACGATCCGGAGATCCTCGGGATCGTGGAGCGCGACGGCGTCGCGTATTCGGAGATACAGGAGTTCCTCGGGATGATCCTGAACGGGGAACACACCCCGATGCCCATCACGCGCGGTCGCATCGCGGAAAACCTGCCCTCGGCACGGCCGATTTTCTCGCGCTGGGGTGAACTGGGCGAACTGCGCCACGTCGACCACACGCGCACATTCGGCATGTTGGAGATCCGCGATCTGCCGGAAAAGGTGCGGCCTGGCCATCTGGACGCCCTCCTCTCAGCACCGTTCGAATTCACGCTCGCTCAGTCGTGGGGGACGTTCACCAAGGCCGAGGCGCTCACGCTCGCTGAGCGGCAGCGCAAGCTACTCGCGGACTCTAACGACTACTCGCAGTCGCAGATCAAGCAACTGAGTACGGCGCTCGACGACATCACGGCGGGCCGGATCGGCATCGGTGACCACCAGGCGACCCTGCAGATCCTGGGCGCTGGCGCCGACGAGGTCCTCGCGGCGCTTGGCAAGGCGCAGGCGATCTTCGCGGATTGCGGCTGCCAGGCGCGAGCGCTGAGCATGGCGCTCGAGGCCGCGTTCTGGTCGCAGATGCCGGGAAACTGGAGCTGGCGACAGCGTCCCGAGATGTTGTCCAGCGAAAACTTCCTGGATCTGAATAGTTTTCACAACCAACTCTCGGGCAAGCCAGCGGGCAACCCCTGGGGGCCGGCTGTGGCGATGTTCAAGACCCGGACCGGAGCACCGTACTTTTTCAACTTCCACGCCTCGCTCGACGAGGTTGATGAAACCGGCAAGCGGCGGCCCGGCAACACGGCGATCCTGGGCAAGACCGGAACCGGCAAGACGGTGCTCATGGGGGTCTTGACCACCCTCGCCATGAAGTTTGACGCATCGCTCATGGTCTACGACAAGGACCGGGGGATGCAAGTCACCATCATGGCGATGGGCGGCAGGTATTTCGTCCTGCGCCTGGGCGAATCTACCGGTTGGGCGCCCCTGCAGCTGCCGCAGACGCCTCGCAACCTCGCTTTCATGCGCCGGCTCATTGCGCACCTTGCGGCCTCCCGGGGAGAGCCCGTCACCACCGCAGACATGAAGCTGATCAACCAGGCGCTGCGCGGACTCATGGCCATGGACCGTGGTGATCGCCGGCTCTCGAACTTGATCACGCTGTTGCCTCTATCCACAGAGCCGGGGCGTACCAGCGTGCACGAACGGCTGCTGCCGTGGTGCGAGGGTGGCGAGTACGGATGGCTGTTTGACGGTCAGGAGGACACACTGGACCTTGGCGACGAGGCGAGCCACGACCAGATCATCCTCGGGTTCGATCTGACCGAATACCTGGACGACCCAATCGCGCGCAGCGCTGCGACGCTGCTGCTCGAGCACCGGATCGCAGCTTTGACGAACGGCCGGCGGCTCATCAAGGTGATCGATGAGTGCCAACATCCGCTCGGCGACGAACACTTCGCGAATTCACTGCAGGATGACAGCCGCACGATACGGAAAAAGAACGGCGTGCTCGTGTTCGCGACGCAGGAGATTGCCGCGCTACTCGCTGTGCCGGCCGGCATCTCCCTGATAGACCAGTCGGCCACCAAGTGCTTTCTGCCAAATCCCACCGCGAAATGGGAGGAATACTCGCAGATGGGCGTGACGCGCTCGGAGTTCGAGCTCATCAAGTCCCTGGGCGAACAGTCCCGGCAAATGGTCGTAAAGCAGGGCTCGAGCGTGGCCATCGTCGACATTGGACTGCCTGGCTGCGAGGACGAGCTGCTGGTCTTCTCCGGCAGCGAAGACCTGGCCGTCATCGCTGAAGGCGCGGTCGCCGAGTACGGAGATGACCCAGCCAACTGGCTGCCCATCTACCTCGCACGGGCGAAATCAGCGCTGCAGGGCTCATAGCCGCCGCCTGCATTCCGAGGCGCCACCCGGCGCGCGCATTCCGCCCACCTCCGGGCCCTGGACACGTCCGTGCCAGCAGTCCGGACCTTGTCAGCTATTTTTGGAGATTTTCCATGCAACACCTCAAGATGTTGGCAGGCCTGTGCGCCTGCGTGGCCGTCATCTTCTCCGCAGCCGCGCGCGCCCAAGGCATTCCGGTGGTGGACGCCGGCGCGATCGCCAAGTTCATCGAACAGATCCAGACCGCCAAGGCACAGCTCGACATGGCCAAGTTGCAGATGGAATCCATGACTGGCGGCCGAGGCCTGGGCATGATCATGAACGACCCGAGCATCCGCGCCTCGCTGCCCACAAACGTGCGCTCGCTGCTCGGGCAGCTTGATGGGGACCTCTCGGGCCTAGGCGCATCGACCAATTCGATCCTGGCCCAGGTCCGAGCACCAGTCGGCAACGACGTGACCGTCGAAACCGCTCACCTGCGGGATCGCTCTGAAGAGCTCGACGCGCGCCTGCAGGCTCTGAACCAGCAGGGCGCCGAGAACCTGAACCGCCGTGCGGCGCAAATCGACGCGCTGCAGCAGCAGATCGACGCCACCCAGGACCCGAAAGCGATCGCAGAGCTGCAGGCACGCATCCAGATCGAGCAGTCCAACATCGCCGTCGAGCAGCAACGGTTGGATGCCGGACGCCAAGAGATCGAATCTGAGAAGACCCTCTTGAAGCACCGCGCGCAGCGCGTCTACAGCGGCTGGTTTTCCGCCCCGCTGCGGCCCAACGGCGCGACCAGTGACGCCTCAGACACGCAGTAACCACGAGGGCCCCTATGAACATCCCACCGCCACAGCTCACAAATCTCGACGGGTGGCTATTCGGCGTCATCGACCAGGTGCTGGTCAATGGCCTCGGTGGCACCATCTCCACCGTCGCAAAGGCTATTTACGCGCCCGTGGGCCTCATGCTTACGATCTCGCTCATGCTCTACGCCATGGCCGTAATGCGCGGGATGGTCGATCAGCCCGTCACACAATTCTTTTGGCGGGTCGTGAAGATCTCGGTAGTCTCGAGCTTGATTTTTTCCGGCTCCTATTACGCATCCGACATCGCCAAGGTCATCGTCGGGCTTCCCGATGCTCTGTCTCAAGCCATTTTGCCTGAACAACCGATCACCGGCACGATCTCAAAGGTACTCGAGCTCGTCATGATTCCGGTCAATCAGGCTACGTCGCAAATGACTATAGGCAAACCTGGGACCTCCTTTCTCATCGCCATTTTCTGTTTAATTTGCATTATCAGCGCCGCGTTTCTATCGATTGTCAGCGCTCTGCTCGTGATCACGGTCAAGGTCGCATTAACGCTACTCGTATTGATCGGTCCGATATTCATTTCGACCACTCTTTTCGAGCACACCAAGGATTTGTTCTCTCGATGGGTGTCGCAGCTGATCAATTACGTCCTTCTGGGCGTGCTCTTCACGCTGCTGTTCTCGCTTGTCATGGGGATCAACCTGGAGCTCATCCAGGCATCCGCCGGCTGGCTCAAGGACGCATCGAGTACCCCGCTCATGGCCGTCATGTTCGCGTATCTGTTTGTGGCTGGGGCGAGCGTGTACTTGCTCCTGCAGCTGCCCACCATCGCCAGCGCGCTTGCCGGCGGCTTCGGCCTGCAGATCGCGACGCCGACACGCATGGTCAGGGGCGTCTTCCGCAGGTAGCTCGGGCCGGCTCCCTGCACGAAGTTCCCATCAGTTTCTCTGGAGTATTTCCGATGAAGTCGATCCTCTTGGCGCTGGCCTTGGCCAGCGCCCTGGGCGGCTGCGCGTTCGTGGCCCCGCAAGCGCCCATTCCCCCCGACGGTCCCCGCGTGCCGGTCAACGCGACAGCCCCGCAACCTGGAGCCTACCAATGAACCTATCTGATGCTG
Organism: Castellaniella sp. UC4447_H14; assembly: GCF_052978285.1. Lineage (NCBI taxonomy): Bacteria > Pseudomonadati > Pseudomonadota > Betaproteobacteria > Burkholderiales > Alcaligenaceae > Castellaniella > Castellaniella sp. UC4447_H14. Next base: position 1,985,348 of record NZ_CM129666.1, read on the forward strand.
TCGAGCTCGCAGAACGTGATCGCGGACTTGAACGCGATCTAGAGGCCGAGCGCAGCCAATCGAAGAAACTTGCCTGGTATGTGGCCGGATTTTCGGGAGCCGTTTCCCTGGCGGCCGTCATCGCGGTCGCCGGCCTGACCCCGCTGAAAGCCCCGCCCGAAATGTATGTGTTGCGAGTGAATGATGCCACGGGCGCCGTTGAACACGTCAGCCGCCTTGGGATCTCCGAGCAGGATTACGGCGAGCGCATGGCGCGCTACGACATCAACCGCTACATCCTGACCTGCGAGGGCTACGACTGGTACACCATCCAGGTGAAACACGACACGTGCCAGCTGCTCTCCGCGCCGGGCCCGAGGCAAACGTACGACGCGAAGTATGACCAGGATGACCCCAAAAGCATCATCAATCGCCTGGGGCAGTCCTCCTATATCGACGTGAAGGTTCACTCCATCACGTTCGCAACCGAAGGCGCCTTCGGCAATTCGAACAAGCCTTACGTCGCGACCGTGCGGTTTTCGCGCACTGAGAAATCCACCGTGGGCGCCGGCGGCCGGCCAGCCGAAAACCTCGTGGCCACGATCGCCTACCACTACGTCAACGCGCCGATGTCGGAAATGGCCGCCCGGCTGAATCCGCTCGGTTTTCAGGTGGTGCGATACCAGGTCGATGCCGACCTCACCCGTCAATGAGGAGCTCCAGATGAACAAAGCAGAGATCGACAAAATCGCGGCCCAGCTGCAGGAATTGCGCGCCATCCACGATCTGTACGGCCCGGAGGGTAGCGCATTGCGGCGCGACCTGGCCCGGCTCGCCCGCGAGGATCTGTACCTGGCCAACCGCCTCTTTGACAGCCACGTGCCGCTCACCCTGCGCGAGCAGCCCGGGGCAAAGCCCGTAACGCTCAGGGCGGCCGCGCTGATCGAGCGCCATTTCGAGGGCCGGGCCCGCGACGAACGCCCACCCGTGCAAATCTACGGCGAGGCGGATGCCGTGGTGACCCGCCCGGCCTCGGGACGGTCCTACGACGGGAAGGTCGTGGGCCGCACGCCCGACTACGTCGTGCAGAAGGTCGAGAACGACTATGTCTTGCATCGCCACGCGAGCCTCACCATCGATCCGGGCCGCCTGCACGACGACGTTAGCATCCGCTACCCATTCTCCGGGCCGCACGCCGTGGGCCTGGTGCGCGAGCGCAGCGCCGAGCATCAGCAACAGCAGGAACTGGTCAAGACCCCGCTGCACAAGGATCTGGGCCTGACCTTTGAACGGGAATTCTCGCGATGATCCACCGTGAAGAACACCAGGCCGAAGTCGCGGCCGGGAAGCGTGCCGAGCCGGGTGCCTCATATCGCGGACGCGTCTTATTCGTGGGGTCCGATCACGTAATACAGGAAGACACCCAAAGTCACCGCCGAGTGCGCAACGAGCTGCGCGCCGTGGGCGACGTCGCCGATGTGCGCTACCCCCACGGCACGGTCGGCCTGGTCACTCATCAGCGTGAGGTCGCGCAGCACGGCGCGCAGCTAAACCACAGCCTTGGCGCGCACCAGCGCGAGGCTCATGCTCATCGGGAAATGGAACGATGAAAAATCTGCGGCAGTATGTGCTGGCGCTGGCGCTCGCAAGCGCCCTTGCGCCGGTTGGCAACAACGCATGGGCACTCGATGTGCCGCGCTCGTACAAAGCGGATTCCCGGGTGCGGTATGCCACCTATAACCCGGAAAACGTCATCCAGCTCGACGCGGTGCTGGGCGTGGCCACGATGATCGAGCTGGAACCCGGTGAAAAGTATGTCTACCACGTCTACGGCGATTCCAAGGCGTACAGCTTCACGACGAAGGACAATTACCTGTTCTTCAAGCCGATCGCCGAGCAGGCGGACACCAACCTGCTTGTTCTGACGAACCGGCGCAGCTACCAGTTCAAAGTAAATTACTACGAGGACCGCGCCAAGGCCCTCTTCAAGCTGGTCATGCGCTACCCGGAGAGCGAGGCGGCGGCGAATCACGCCGCGCAGCAGCGCGAAACAGTATCCGAAGATCTGGCCAAGGCCGGTGCGCCGATGAACTGGCAGGGTTACACCATGAGCGGCGATCGCGTGCTCGCGCCAATTCACGCCTGGGACGACGGACGCCAGACGTGGCTGCAGTTCGCACCCGACACAGATCTACCGACCGTATACCGGGTCACGGCCGACGGTCAGGAAACGGTCGCGAACTTCCACATGGCGGGAGCGCGCACCATGGTGCTGCACCAGACCTCGGCGCTTTGGTATCTGCGCTCGGGCAAGACGGTGCTCGCGCTGCACAACGAGGCCTACGGCAAGGCCGCGATCCCACTTCAAACGGGCACGATCTCCACGCGTGTGGAGCGCGTCGTGATCGGAGCCCGGCCCGCAGCGCCGCGCCTGGAGGACCGTCCGCTCGCGCAGATCCCGGCCACGGTTCCAGCACAGGCGCCGACGACGGCGACCGATGCTGCGCTGGCTCCCACTGGAACCGGCCTCGGCACAAGCCCAATTGCAGGTCAAGCCCCGGCCCAGCCCCTGCCACCGTTGTTGGCGAGCGCCACAACCCCGCAGGTCCCGGCGACAGTGGCCAAGCCCGCGACCGCTGGGCAGCCCGGGGCCGCGATCAACCGGAGCCCGAAATCCGCTAGTCCCGTGGTGGAGCTTGCGCCCGTGCAGATTCCTGTGGCCACCGCCCACCCGGCCCCGGCTTCGGCCGCGCCGGCGGCCGCGACGCCGCCCGTTCGCACGCCACAGCCGGCAGCAAGTGCATCGGCCGGCGAATTTACCGCAGGCGTCGGCGACGCCGCTCTCATGCCCAAGAAGATCTGGATCTCGGGCGGTGTGACCCGGATGCAGTTCGCAAGCGGCAACAACATGCCGGCGGTTTTCGTGCAGTCGGCGCAGGGCACCGACCAGTTCGTGGACCTGGATATCGAGCCGGGCAATGTTCTCGCCCTGCATGCGACCGCGGCCCACTGGCACCTGGTGAGTGGCACCGCCTCGCTGGTTGTCTCGAAAAAGGAGCCCTGACCCATGTTCAAACGCACGAAACCCGCATCGGAGATCGACGCGGCCGACGAACTTTCCAAAGTCGCCGGCGAGCGCGGCCCGAGCGAGCTGCGCGACTCGCGCCGCGCCCTGCCGCCAGGGATGCGCGTGTTCATGTTCCTCGTGATCGCCGCGGGCCTCGGTCTTTCGGCCTGGTTCACCTACCGAGCCTTTCGGCAGGCATCGGCAAACGACGCGGACCAGCATAGCCCCGTTGCGCGCCTCGACGAAGGGCTCAAGCGCCTGCAGTTCCCCAAACCGCCGGTCGCAAAGCCTCTCGAGCCCGTGGAACCGCCGCCGGCGGCCGCGACGGACTGGCACATGCCGTCGATTCCCAAAATCAACGTGCCCGTGCCGGTGGATCCCATCAAGCAGCGGCGCCTGACAAGCCCCCTGCGCGCCGATGACCAGAACGGCCAATCGGCGGGGCCAGCGGACGCGCAGCAGGCAAGGCCTCGCGCCGACGTGGGCCCCATGGCCGACAAGCTGCAAGCGCTGCAACTTGCGCCTGCGAGCGCGACCATGCTCGGGAATCGCGACATGCTGCTCACCCAGGGCACGCGCATCGACTGCAAGCTGCTCACGCGCATCGTCAGCACGCAGGCGGGCATGATGACATGCCTAGTACCGCACGACGTATGGTCCGAAAGCGGCCGGGTCGTCCTCATCGAAGCCGGGACCACGGTGACCGGCTACAAGGTGGGCGAGCTGCAGCAGGGGCAGAACGCGCTGTTCGTGACCTGGTCGCGGCTGAAGACCCCCGCCGGCGTCATCATCAACCTGAATTCGCCGGGGACCGGCCCGCTGGGAGAGGCGGGCATCGACGGGTACATAGACACGCATTTCGGCGAGCGGTTCGGCAACGCGATACTGCTTAGCCTGGTGGGCGACTTTGGCAACTGGGCGGCGCAGCAGGGCAACCGTTCAAACGGCGGAGGCACGTCCATCTCGTTTGACAACACACGCCAAGGTACGCAGGACATCGTGGGCAAGGTCCTGGAAAAGTCCATCGACATCCCCCCCACCCTCTACAAACTCCAGGGCGAGCACATCGGCATCACAGTCGCCCGCGACTTGGATTTCAGCAGCGTCTATGAGCTCAAACCCCTCAACCCTCGATAGTTCAACACGCAACCCCATATCGGTGCGGCACTTCATGCTCCCAATGAAGGCGATCCTCGACGCCCCCGCCGTCACGGAGATCGCCGTGGTGCGCCCGGGCGAGCTCTTTGCCCGGGTCCGCGCAGGGTGGCAGCGGCATGAGTGCCCGGCCCTCACGCTCGAGCACCTGGGATATCTCGCCGACGCCCTTGCGGTCTACAACGGGTTCAGCACCGCGCTGCCGATCCTCTCGGTCGGCTTCCCCGACGGCGAGCGCGGCCAGATCGTGCGCCCGCCGGCGTGCGTGGAGGGGACCTTCTCGCTCAATATCCGCAAGCACTCCATGCTCGTGAAAACGCTGGAGGAACTCACAGCCGAAGGGGCGTTCGCGAACTATCGCGACACCGCGCACAGCGAGGCCGCCAATGGCGGTTCGGATGCCGGGCTTCCGCCCGAGGACCAAGAGCTCCTGGAACTGAAATGCGCCGGCGATATCCCCGCCTTTCTGGATGCGGCCGTGCGCTACCGGCGCAACATCGTGGTGTCGGGGGCGACGGCTGCTGGCAAAACGACGTTCGCGCGTTCGCTCATTGAGCGGGTGCCCAACGACACCCGCATCATTACGATCGAGGATACGCACGAACTCTTTCTGCCCGACCACCGGAACCGCGTGCACATGATGTACGTCAAGAACCCGGGTCCGGGCGACATCACGGCGGCAATGTGCGTCGAGTCGGCCATGCGCATGACGCCCGAGAGGATCTTCCTCGCGGAGCTGCGCGGCGACGAAACCTGGGAATACCTGCAGGCACTCAACACGGGGCACCCCGGGTCGGTGACGACCACCCACGCCAACAATGCGCGTGATGCGTACCTGCGCCTCGCGCTCATGATCAAAAGCTCCGAGACGGGTCGCTCCATCGACCTGTCCACCATCCAGACATACCTGCTCTCGACCATTCACATCGTCCTGGCCTTCGAGTACTACAAACTCAAGGAAGTGTATTTCGACCCGATTTACGCCCGCAACCGCCTGTCCCTATAGGAGTACCCCCCCCAATGAATACCCCCTTCGAAGGCGTGGGCTACGCGGCCCAGGCCTACGCGATCATGCAGCGTGTCCACGACGCCTCGCTCCTCGAGGAGCTGCGACCGCGCGCGGTTGCACGGGCCATCGACCAGGCCTATCCGTGGGAGAAGCGGCGTGGATGGCGCTACAAGTGCTGGCTCGCGGCCCGCCGGGAGTTTTTTGAACGCAACCACCTGCCTGGCATCCGCTCCAATCGCACGATCCGGGAAACCGCCCGTGAGCGCAATCTCGTGAGCTGACACCGCCCCCCCCTCCACCTCCCTTCAACCCTACCTCGCAGGAGCCACCCCATGAGCGTCGCGGCCGTCCACTGGGCTTTCTCTCAAAAAGCAGACCGATCCACATCCAAATTCGTCCTCGTTGCGCTGGCTAACGTGGTCCGCCGCGATGACCCCGACTGGGAAATCTACGCCTCGGTCGAGTACCTCGTCTGCGCGACAAGCCTGAACCGAAAAACAGTGCTCGAGGCGCTGCGCCGCTTGCGCGAGGCCGGGCTCATCATCGACACAGGGCGCTTCGCGGGTATCAACCAGTGCTCACCCGTCTATCGATTACGCGGGGCTGGCCAGGCAGCCCAATCGGAAGTCCCGGCGATGCAGCCGCAGGCGGCAGCGGCCCCATCCGCCGACGAACCGCCGCTGGGACTTCGAGCCGCCACCAATGCGGGTTCACCGGGTAAACGCCTGCCGGGCACCTGGACGCTGCCCGCCCACTGGCTTGCCTGGACACGCGAGCAGAGGCCGGAATGGCCGCAGGCAAAGATCGATTCGATCGCCGCGATTTTCCACGCTCACTGGACCTCGGCAAACGGTCCGAATGCCGCGAAACCAGACTGGTTCGCCGCATGGCGCCTGTGGGTGCTGCGGGAGCGCGAAGCAGCGCCTGACCCAGGTATGAGCGAGGACCCCGAACAGGGACCCGACTATGGCACGATCGGCGCGCAGTTGCGCACGTTCATCGAATCACAGCAGCGTGCAGCACCACCGTCGCCTTCCCCATAATGTCCCCACCGGGCCGCTGAGGCGCTGGTACCGAAAACGGGCCTGGCCCAAAAACAGCCAGTCCCAATTTTTCCGGCGACCGGTCCCAAAAACGGGCCTACCACCGGTCCCAAAAACGGGACTTGGACCGGTCCCAAAAACGGGCCTCAATAGGGTTTATAGGGTTTATAGGTTTTTTGAGAGGGAGTGGCGGGCGCATGCGCGCACGGGCTTCGGCGAATTTTGCGCGTTCGCACGCCTACCCTCCGGTCGCTTCGCTCCCTGCGCCCCGACGCCTGCGGCGTCGGCCTGGATAAAAGCGAGTCCCCCACCCATGCGGGCGGGGGATCCATGGCCCCCCTGGCAACGGGCGCACACCAAGGCGCCTTGCGAACCCACCGCGCCGCATCAACCGCCAGTAGGATCGAGCCCCCGCCCTCCCGGGCGGGGACGGGTTGGCCCCCTAACACGGCTGAACACCAGGGCGGCATCCGCCGACCCTTCCCCTTGCACGTCCACCGACCGGGGCAATCCAGCGCAGGCCCGGGGCTGGCCACGGGCGGTGCCCGAGTGCCACGCAAGCGGCATAACCCGCCTGCGCCCCCCGCGAGTACGCCCTGCGGCGCGTACCGCTCAGGTTCCCACAAGCACCCGTCACGGCGCTTCGCGCCGACGCGGCTCCAGCCGTGGCGGGGGATCGCTAACGGCTGGACGCCCATGCACTTCGCCGGCGATCGGACATCTGCCGACCGCCGCGCCCCTCCCGCGATAGGAGCACACCACGATGACAGATGAGGAGCTCGGCAGGTTGGCCGACTGGCTCATGACGATTGCCGAGATGCGCGGGCGCCCGCCACCCACGCCTCGGGTATGCGCAGTATTCGCCCGGCTACTGGGCCACTATCCGTACAAGGTCGTCGACCAGGCGATCCTCGCGCACCTAGCCAGCAGTGCCGGGGCCCACACCTACCCGCTACAGCCGGCGCAGATCATCGCGGAGATCCAGCGCATCCTGCCGGCGCAGCCACAGCCTGAGCCGAGAACCCACGGACAACCCGCAACCCCGGTCGCAAAGTCGGAGGCGTGGGAACACCTGCGCTCGCTGCGTGAGCGGCTAGCAAGAAACATGGCGCAGGCCGGCGACGGGCCACCTTGCGCGCCCCCTCTTCACCCACTTTCACAGGAAACCGATCATGGACCAGCAACTGAGCGAGGCCCAGGCGCTCGCGAAAATCCGGGCGTTGCGCGCCCGGGGAATCATCGGGCAGCTGCGGCCCCTGCTACCCGCGATTGACGAAGGCATCCGAACTGGCGTGCCTCGCGCCGAAATCGTCAAGGTACTGCAGTCGCTTGGCCTTCCCGTCAGCCTGAAATTCCTGGAGAACGCCCTATACCGCTGGCGCAAACGTCAAGGAGCGCCACGCGGGCAACCCTGGACGGCAGCGTCCTGCCCTCCATCCCCCGTATCACCACCGGCCAGCCCATGGGCTGCGCCGTCCGATTCACAACCCGCTTTGCAGCCCCCTCCTTCGTCCGAAGCTGCGGCTGTGCAAAACAAGGGCGATCTCGTCCGCTTGCGCAAAAGCCGCAGCCCAGATCTGATCGCTCTCGCCCAACTGGGCAAACAACCACTCAATGGGAGAAATTCATGAAAGTCGTCATCCTCAACTACTCCGGTTCCGTCGGCAAAACCGTCATCGCGAGCCACCTGCTCGCCCCGCGCATGGACGGGGCCAAAATCTTCGCAGTGGAATCCACAAACGAGACCGCTGGCGATCTGGGCCTTGCGGCCGACCAGCTGCGCGGTGAACAGTTCGGGCGCTTGTTTCGGGAGATCCTCATGCTCGATGATGCGATCGTTGACGTGGGTGCATCCAACATAGAGGACTTCCTCGACCACCTCATGAAATACGAAGAGTCCCACCTGGAATTCGACTACTTTGTGCTGCCGGTCATCGGCACCGGCAAGGCACAGCGCGAGACGATCACCACGATCGAAACTCTGGCCGAACTTGGTGTGCAGGCGCCCCGCATCAGGGTCGTGTTTAACCGGGTAAACGCCGACGCCCGGGATGAGTTCGCCGCCATCTTCGGATACCAAATCCAGAAGGGGTCCTTCGTCGCCAACGAGGCGGCGGCCGTCTTCGAAAACGAGGTGTTCGACATGCTCGCCGCCGAGCGGACCACCATCGCAGCGGTGCTGGAGGATCCGACCGACTACCGGCAGCTGCTGCGGGAGGCCGACAGCGGTGACACGGGCGAGATCTCGCGGTTGGCCGGTCGGCACGCGCTGAAGTCGCTTGCGCGTCCAGTCTCGCGCAACCTGGATCGCGCGTTTGCGGCCCTTTTCGCAACGCCCGCGGCGGTGACCCAGATCGCCTCGGCGAGGAAACGCGCATGAGCAACGCCCAGGAACCCCGCAGCAAGATTGAGGTCATCTACCGCGAGGTGCTGGGCGAGGTCGGCAACCTCGTCGGCATGCTCGAGCGAGTCACCGCCACGGTGAACCAGTGCATGGATGACGCGCGAAGCCTGCCCATGGACACGCGCCAGGCCGTAGCCGAGACGAATCGGCGGCTGAACGACGAGACCATGCGCGAATTCGGGCGGCTTTCGGACCGCCTCGATCGCCTGATGCTCGCTGCCGAGGAAAACGCCCGCACGATACAGGCCGGAACGCGACGGCTGTCGATTCTCGCCTGCGCCGTGGGCGCGGCGGCGGGCGGCCTGGCTGCGGTACTCGTGGTCGCGGTCGTCGCCACGCGACCATTCGGTGCATGACACCGTCTCGGCGGCAGTGCACGCGCACTAGCCGCCTCATCCCAAAGGACACACACCATGAAACGGGACCCGGAAATCCCGTGGGTTGAGCGCCTACTACGCGACTGCGTGCCGGCACATGGGCATTCGAGCCCGGCCGAGATCGGAGACGGGATCCGGAATTGGATCGCCGATCAAGGGTGCCCCACCTCCATTGCGGCGCCGGCGGACGGTGGCACCAGGCCCCGGCTCTACCAGCACGAGGACGGACGCTTCGGGCTGGCTTTCGAACCGGCTCGGTTCGCCGCCGGCGTGCCTGCCTGGCACGCTGTGCCGATCGACGTTCTGGAGCTGCCACAGTCGCCGGCCACGGCCAATACCACTACGGAGGCGCGATGATGTCTACAGGCACTGAGCTGATCTACCTGGCTGGCCCCATGACAGGCCGGCCGGGCCTGAATCACGAATCGTTCGATGCCGTCGCGGCCTGGCTGCGGGCATTGGGACGCAACGTCGTCAACCCTACCGAATTCGGGATCCCCGTGAACACACCTTGGCCAGACTGCATGCGGGTTGCCGTTCGCGCGGTGAGCTATTGCAGCGAAATGCTCATGTTGCCCGGCTGGGAACACTCAAAAGGGGCCACCAAGGAAGCAGAACTGGCTCAGGCGCTGGGCATGCGCGTCTCCGAGCTGGAACTCGAGTTGATCGCGCAGACCCTTCAGCAGCCTCATGGTGGCCTGCCTTTGGATCTGGTGGCGAGCACGATCACCGCCCTGATACGGGCGCAGCTGAAAGCTGGCCAGAGCGTGGACCTGCACCAACACACCATCTTTCCCATCGATGGCCATGGCGACCTCTGGGGCACAAACCCATGGGGGCAGGACTTCCTGCTCGATTTGAAAAAGGGCGATGCGCCGCTTGAACCATGCCTGCGCAACTTCATCGTCGACCTGTTGCAGGGTGGTAGCTACGGCCTGTGCCCTCCAGAGGAATACCTCAGCCGAGCAAAGGCTGTTGTATCGCGCGCCGCCGTCACAAGACCATAGGAGCATCCATTATGTCCCCACAAACTCGACGCTCCATGGCGTCCTTTTTTTTGATTGTTGGCCCCATCCTCGCCTGGCTTGCCATGGCCATGTACATGAGCGGCACGCCGGTCGTCGGGCTGCGCTGGCACCTCATTTTCCGGTGGGCATTCATCACGCGCGACTATCCCGTTCTCTGGGGTACGCTGGCCGCCGCATTCGCCGTCGGCTTGCTCGCGACCATTTGGATCAACCGGACCTATCGTACGGACGGTTTCGAGGGCGCGGGCTTCAAGCGCTTCATCCGTGGCACGCGTGTCGTGAGCGCCAGGCGGCTCGCGCGCAGCTGCCGGCAGCGCCGCCGCCGGCAGCTGAACGTCGCCGGTATTCCGATGCCCGCCAAGGTCGAGAATCTGCACCTGCTGGTGGCGGGCGCCACAGGCACCGGCAAATCCGTGCTGATGCGAAATCTCATCTACTCGGCGTTGCGCCGTGGCGACCGCGCGCTCATCGTTGACCCGAACGGCGACATGTTGAGTAAGTTTTACAGGCCTGGCGACATCATCCTGAACCCCTACGATTCGCGCACCGAGGGATGGGTATTTTTCAACGACGTGCGCGCCGACTACGACTGGAAGCGGATTGCGCGCTCAGTCGTGCCGATGGCACAAGACAAAAATTCCGAGGAGTGGAATGAATACGGCAGACTGCTGCTGCGCGAGACTGCCAAAAAACTTCACTCAGCGGGCGCCACGGGGATCCAGGACGTATTCAACTGGTGCACGATCGCCGACGACAAGGACCTGAGGAAGTTCCTGACCGGGACGCTTGCCGAGTCCCTTTTCGCCGGTTCGGCCGAAGCTAGCAAGGCGCTCACAAGCGCCCGCTTCGTGCTCTCGAACAAGCTCTCCGAGCACATGAGCATGCCCGCCGGCGGCTTCAGCATCCGGGACTGGATGGCGGACCCGCGCGGTGGGAATCTCTTCATCAACTGGCGCGAGGACATGGCTGCTGCCATGAAGCCGCTCGTTTCGTGCTGGGTCGATGTGTTCCTGCAAGAGCTGCTTTCCATGCCGGCGTCGCGCACGCGGAAGTGGGCCCTCTCGCTCGACGAACTTGCCTCGCTCGATGCGCTTTCCTCTCTGGTCGATGGGCTCACGAAGGGACGCAAGAGCGGCGGCATGATCTTCGCTGGCCTGCAGAGCACGGCGCAGCTCGACTATATCTACGGCCGCACCATGTCGCAGATCATCCGCGCGTCATTTCGCAACCTGGTGGTGCTCGGGGGCTCGAAGACCGACGCCCAGACCGCCGAGGACCTCTCCAAGGCGCTGGGCGAGCACGAGGTCGAGCGGCCGGACTATTCCGTTTCCCATTCCAGTAGCGGGCGCAGCATGTCAGACAAGGTCGTGCGCGTGCGCGAGCGTGTCGTGCTGCCCTCGGAGATCCAGGAATTTCCGGAACTCACGGGCTACGTGTCCTTCGCTGGGCGGTACCCAATCGCCAAGGTCGCCCTCAGCTATCAGGCGTACCGGGAGACGACGCCCTCCTTCGTCGAGTCCACGCAGCTGGCGCCCCTAGCGCCGAACCTTGCCTCCATCCACCCGGCACCGTGACCGGGCAGTTCCCGATATCCACATTTCCTGTGGACAACCCCCCCTGCGATTACCGCTCAGGTCCCGCTTCCCGTCTGCTGGGTGCCCTGAGCGAAAAACGCCCAACGCGAGCCACCCATGATCAGCATGAAAGTTTTGCACCGCATCGATGCGACTCAGAGCACCCACTACTACGCGGAGCAGAAGGACGACTACTACAGCCGCGATGGCAAGTCCGCCGTCTGGCAAGGAGCGGGCGCGGCGGCGTTGGGCTTGACTGGTGAAGTGGATCCGGTGCGATTCAAGGCGCTGCTCGCGGGCGAATTCGGCCAGGGCATTCGAACCGCTGGCACCGTCCGGCGAGATGCCCGGGCGCGCGCCGGCGTGGACCTCACCTTCAGCGCACCCAAGTCGGTCACCCTGCAGGCGCTGGTTGCGGGTGACGCCCGAGTCGTTGCCGCGCACGACGAGGCGGTGACCGAGGCACTCGCGTACATTGAGCGCGAACTCGTCATGGGCCGCTATAAGATCGACTGTGAGGCCTTCGCCGAGCAGACGGGGAATTTCATCGTCGCGAAGTTCCGTCACGAGACAGCGCGTCCCACGGCCGACGCGCGCCCGGACCCGCAGTTGCACACGCACGCGATCATGATGAATCTCACACAGCGCAAGGACGGCGCCTGGGTATCGCTCTCCAACGAAGAAATCATGCGTCTGCAAAAGCTCATCGACGCGCACTACATGAGTAGCCTGGCCGCAGGGCTTGAGCATCTGGGCTACGAGCTCCGCTTTGAAGACAACCATGTCGAAATCGCCCAATACACGCGACCACAAATAGAGGGGTTCTCCAAGAGGTTGCTGGACATCAACCGGGCCCTGCACCTAGTTGGGCTTGATCGCCGGACTGCTTCGCGTGGGCAAAAGGCTGTTATTGCGCTGCGCACCCGGCAAGCGAAAGACCAGGAGTTAAGCCGCGATGAGTTGCGCGAAGGCTGGCGTGAGCATGCCATCGGACTCGGAATCGACCTCGACGGTTGGAAAAAGAGCCTAGGCAAAGAGGAGCTGGAACCTAGCGTCGATCATGGATCTGAAAGCACAGTCACGCCCCCCGGGAGCGAAGGTCTGCCCCCATTTGACCTGGGCACGCGAGGCGACACATCATCCGACGCCCCACAACCCGGCGCGGCGCGCGAACCCGATACGGTCTCATACCCTACCGGCGGGGTAGGAGGTATCCCCCCGGACGCACCACAAGGATTGGGTGAGGAGCCTGGGAATCCATCAAAGCCCGGCGGGCGGGCCGTCATCACCGATGAAGATGCAACCGGATTGCCGACTTCCACAGGCAGCGCCGGCCAGGATGCGCCGTCGGGTAGCGATTCTCACACCGCCGATGCCGTCCGAAGCAGCCCAGCGGAAGTGGGTACGGACAACAGACTGGGCGGAAGCCACGGTACCGATAAGAAGCAGGCTGCAACAGGAGACATGCGAACTGAGGCACGGCCCAACTATGTCGCCATCCAAGCCGTGCGCTGGGCCATCAAACACCTGTCCGAGCGCGAGGCCGTGATGGGCGAATCGGAGATTCTCGCGGCGGCGCTGCGCCACGCGGGCGGGCGCGCGAACCTGGCCAGCCTGCAGGAGGAGCTGCATGCGACCGCTGCACGCGGCACGCTGCTCGCCGGAGCCCAGGCCTTTTCACCGGCCGAGGACCTGCGGTCGCGACCGCTCACCCGGGAGGCGTGGATTGACACCGTCATGCTCGCGGGGCAAGAGCGCGCCGCCGCTGCGCGCATCGTCACCGAGGCGATCATCGCGGCGCGCCTGGTCACCGCCGAACAGCAGTACACGACCCCCACCGCCCACGATCGCGAGCGCGAGATCCTCGCGCAGGAACTCGCTGGGCGCAACACCTTGGAACCGATCATGACGGATCGAACCATTGATACCGCGCTGGCTGATGAGCCCCTGCTGCCTGGCCAGCGCGAGGCCGCCACCCTCATTCTCGGCACACACAACCGGATCGTGGGCGTGCAGGGGTTGGCGGGGACCGGCAAGTCACACATGCTCGACCGTACTCGTCGTATCCTCGAGCGCAACGGCTACAAGATGGTCGCGGTGGCCTCGTATGGATCTCAAGTACGCGCCCTGCGTGCGCTCGGCGTCGAGGCGAGCACCATCGCGTCACGCCTCGAAGCGACCAACAAGCGGCGGTTCTCCGACAAGATCGATGCGAAGACGGTCTTGGTCGTCGATGAAGCTGGGGTCGTCCCATCGCGCTTGATGATCCGGCTCATGGATCTCGCCGAACGTACGGGTGCGCGCCTGGTGCTCCTCGGTGACACTGGGCAAACGCCGGCGATCGAGGCCGGCAAGCCGTTCGCGCAGATGCAGCGCGCCGGCATGGCCACAGCGGTGATGGGCGACATCATTCGGCAGAAAAACCCAACACTCAAGGCTGCGGTGGAACTCGCGGCCGCGGGCAAGGCAAAGGCCTCACTCTCGCGCCTCGAAGAGGTGGTCGAAATCAAGGATGAAGGCGAACGGTACCAGGCCCTCGCCGCCCGGTACGCCGAGATGCCGGCCGCCGAGCGGGCCGAGACGCTGATTGTGACTGGCACCAATGCGTCGCGCAACGCGATCAACGAGGCGTGCCACGTAGAGCGGGGGCTGGCTGGCCAAGGTCGCGACTACACGCTGCTCACTCGACGCGACACCACGCAGGCCCAGCGCCGGTACGCCAAATACTACGCCGTGGGCGACATCATTCAGCCCGAACGGGACTATGCCTGCGGCCTGACCAGGGGCGCGCTCTACAGCGTCATGGGTGTGGCCGATAGCCACCAGTTGAAAGCGCAGGATCTCGCCACCGGTGAGGTCATCGATTTCCTGCCGTCCCGCACGCAGAAACTGTCTGTCTACCAACCGGTGACGGCCGAACTATCTGCCGGCGACTGGGTGCGGGTGACCCGCAACGACGCCGAGCTGGATCTCGCAAATGGCGAGCGGTTCGAGGTTGCCTCGGTGAGTGAATCAGGCGTGGTCCTGAGCGCCGGCACGCGCACGGTAAGTTTGCCCGCCGACGTGCCACTGCACCTGGACCGCGCATACGCAACGACAGCCCACAGCGCCCAGGGCCTCACCTGCGATCGCGTCATCATCAACGCCGAGAGCTTCAGCCGCACCACGAAGCAGGACGTGTACTACGTCGCGATCTCCCGGGCGCGGCACGCGGCCGTCATCTACACGAACGACCAGCAGGCTCTGCCGGCGGCGGTCGCCCGGCGCGAAGAGAAGTCGGCCGCGCTGGACCTCGTGCCGAAGCGAAAGGAAAAGGAGAACGATTTTCGGGCTCGGCACGCGAAAGCAACCCCGGAGATGGATCTCCAGTAATCGAACCGGCAGGCCCTCGGGCCTGCCTTTTTTTTGTCATCCGGGCGGCCAAGGGCCGCCTTCGCTGCCGACCAGACGATTTAGAAGTGTTGCGGAGGTGTGCGGTGGATTTGCCCCCGTATTACCGGACACAGAATCACCCTTGGGTTGATAAATCCTGATGGCGCCTGAACTCCCTGGGAGACCGGTATTTCAGCGCACTGTGGGGATGCCGCTCGTTGTAATGCTCGAAGGCAATCGCCAGATTCTGCAACGCCGTGGACACATCGGGCTTGGGCATGAAGGCGACATAGTCACGCTTGATTGTCTTCACGAAGCTCTCGGCCATGCCATTGCTCTGGGGGCTGCGCACGGGCGTGGTCAGCGGTTTCAGGCCAATGCGTCTGGCGAACTCTCGCGTCTTTGATGCGATGTAGCCCGAGCCATTATCGCTCAGCCACTCGATCTGCTGCGGCGTCCGATCGGTATTGCCGAACCGGTGTTCCAGCGCCGCCAGCATCACATTGCGCACCACGTCGCCACTATGACCAGCGGTGGTCGCCGACCAACTCATCGCTTCACGGTCGCAGCAGTCCAGGGCAAAGGTCACCCGCAAGGGGCTGCCATCATCACAGCGGAACTCGAACCCGTCAGAGCACCAGCGCTGATTGCTGCGCAGGACGGCGATCTGCCCATCGTGGCACCGCGCAGGCGCCTGGGGCTGCCGGCGACGTTCCAGCAGCAGGCCATGGTCGCGCATCACCCGGTAGACCCGTTTGGCGTTGACCGGCGGCTCCAGCCGCTGCTCCCGCTCTCGCCGCACCAGCGCCCAGACTCGCCGATAGCCGTAGCTGGGCAACTGACCAATATGCTCATGAATCTCTTCGACCAACTTCGTATCCTGCGTCGGGCGGGCCGTGCGGCCATCGCGCCAATCCGCTGATCGTGCCAGCCTGACTGCCATGTTCGAGCGCGCCACGCCGAGGACTTCACAGACCCGCTTCACCGGTCTTCCCCTGGCAACGAGGGCGAGCGCGCAATCCATTTTTTTGAGCGGCCGTACTCCACCGCTTCGCGCAAAATCTCGTTCTCCATGGTCTTCTTGCCCAGCATGCGCTGCAGCTCCCGGATCTGCTTGAGCGCGTCGGCAAGCTCCGAGGCCGCGACCACCTCCTCGCCAGCATCCACTGCCGACAAGCCGCCGTCCTGGTACAGTTTGCGCCAGTGAAACAGCTGGTTCGGGTTCACACCATGGCGGCGCGCCACCATCGAAACCGTCTGACCAGGCTCGTTGCTCTCGCGCACCATGGCCAGCTTCTGTTCCACCGACCAGCGCCGCCGACGCTCCGGCTGGGTCAGTAATTCCATCACTTCCTGCTTGCTGTTGGTCATAAACACAGTCGTATGCCTACTTGCTATTTTAAGTGGGTGACTGTGTCCGGTGTTTCAGGGGGCTGGTCCATGCGGGCACTGCAAAGGAAGTGCTGACAGAGTGTGGCAGGAGCGTGGGCGAGTTAGGGTGGGGTGTGTCGGGTGTGTTGGGAAGTGAATATGGAGTGTGGGAAGAGCACGAGAGGGGTGCGTGTGAGTGTCGTGGAGTGTACGGGTGCCGTGGCATCGCCGTCTGTGTCAAAAATGTAGACTCATCGCTCGTGATTATTCAATGGGTTAAGTCAAATCCGTAGTCACAATGTAGACCCCTAGAAAATGCCACATTAGACGTAAACATATAAAAATCAATAGGTTATGGCACTCGCCAGAGTGCGTACTGTGTGACACCCTTAAGGGCCACAAATCTGGCAGGATTTGGAAGCCTTAAGGGTGTCTGCGGGGACGCAGTCCGCGCGGCGTACCAACGCGGGCCCCGACCCCCAGGGCGGGGGGCAGTGCAGCCCAGGAGAGCCGCTGACAGGGTCAGACGATTAAAGCGAGGAAGCTGGAAAGAAAGAGGCTCAGAGACGCGAAGCGAGCGCAAAAGGCCCGTCACCTGAAAAGGTGATGGGCCAGTGGAAAGAAAGATCTGGGGTTGGGACCCGGGCTGTACCGATGGGCTATTGCTGCTGCTCGGAACTATTGGGCTTGATTCGCATGGGTTCGGGGATCCAGCGCTTGCCAGCGAGTGCATGGGTCGCGGCCTCGACGGCAGCGGCCTTTTTCAGCTTGGCGATGGGCTGGGCCGCATCCGGCCCGGCACCTTCGGTCACAGCCTGGGCGATCATGTCCTTGCTGACATGCTGCAAGTAGCTCGGGCCTGTGGGCGTCCACCAGGACGCGATGTCGGTGCCGGCGGTCGTGGCCAGGACGTCGAGCGGGGTGACGTGGGCAGCGTATTGGTTCTGAATGCCCTGCACGGTCCCAGCTATGCAGTACGCCAACAGGTCAAGCAGGGTCTGTTGATCTTGGTCGAGCGCCCAAGTGAGTATCTCGGGCGTTACCTGCCGGTCCTCGTCGGTGGGTAGGACTTCCAGCCAGTGCTCACGCATGTCGTCCATCACCTTCGCCGCCCGACTATCCATGTAGTCCGGCGCGTGGGTACTGAGCGCCTCGCCTCGCAGCGAAACCCCCAAGCCGAACCCAGACGCCCACCCCGGCCCGAGTTTCTCCTGGCCAAGCTGTGCGACCAGGACGGCCAGCGCGATGGTGGGCTTGCCCGCCAGATCGGCGCCCACGGCGCCGATCTTGTGCGCCGTGAGTTGGCGCATCAGACGCTCAGAATATGCGGGTCGCGTCATCGGCGCTGGCAGCGATGTGCGCAGCGCCTGGAAATCGTCACCCTCGCCTGCCGTTTCCTCGGCGGCGGCCTTGGCCGCCGCCCGGTCTTCCGGCCGGATGAGGCCATACGTCACGTTCAGCCCGCCCGTGGCATCGACGTAGACACCGACCCCGCTGATTTTCCGCGCCTCGTCGGGCCACGTTCGCGCAGCCGTGGTGATGGCTTCGCGTTGCAGCTCACAGTCGGAGAGTTCATCGTTTAGCCGGTCCCTCGAGGCAGCATCAGCCTCGTTGTCAAGGTCCTCGAACGCATCCATTTCCTGGCCGATCTTGTCGATGCGCTTCGTGAGTGCTTTCACCTGCGCAGCCTCGTCCTTTGTCAGCTTGCGGGTTTGCGCGTAGACCCGGCCATATTTATTGTTGTATCCGGCCCAGCGCGCATCCGTGACCAGCAGCACGCCTTCGATCCACGCCCAGCCCTCGCCAAGCTTTGCGACGTCGGCCTGCAGCTTGTCGCGGGCCAGGCGCTGCAGAATTTCCGGATCCTGCAGGTAGGTGCCATGCGGATCATCGTCGGTGGTGAAGAGATCCCGCGTGACGCGGCCGCCGGCCGCTTCGTACGCTTGCAGTCCGACATAACGGGCGAGCGCGTGATCAGCGGTCCACGCTTCGTGCGTCAGTTCCTGCCGGATCCTGCTCGGTTGCATGTTCTTCCGATCCCACTGATCCATTCCGGCCCACAGTTCGCGCTGCCGGTCCTGGTCATCGGTGATTGCGAACGCCATCAAAACGCCAAGTGAGGTTTCCTGATTACGGTACGCCTGGAGCAATTCAGGCGAGACGTGCGCAAGCTTCATGCGGCCGCGTACGAAATTCGGCGTCTTGCCAAACCGCGCCGCGACTTCGTCGATAGTGGCGCCTTGATCGATCAACGCGGAGAATGCCTCGAACTCGTCGGCTGGATGCATTTCTTCGCGCTGGTAGTTCTCGGTGAGAGAGGCTTCTAGACCCTGGGTGTCCGGGATGATGAGCACCGGCACCGTGCGGTCCTGCGGCCAGCGTTCGTCCTTGATCAGGATCTGGATCGCCGCCCATCGCCGGCCGCCTGCGACGACCTCATACTGGCCGCGTTTCTTGCCTTTCACTACGACGAGATTCTGGAGCAGACCCTGGGCTGCGATGGAATCTGCAAGCTCAGACAATGGCTGTTGTCCCGGCTGCTTGCGGGCCTGATACCGGCCCGACAGGATGAGGTTCTTGGGAAGAATTTCAGTACGTCCGATTATCATGGCGTGGTCCTCAGTGCACAGTTTTCGATTCGGTGGCCGATTGCATCAGCAGCTGCGCGAGAATGCCTGCTTCGCGCACTGTCATGGCTGGAAATCGGATGGGCGTATGCGTGCTGTGTGCAGCCCTCACCTGATTGGCGATTTTGGTAAGATCAAGGTTCTTCATCGCTATTGCTCCCTCAAGGTTTAGCGGTGTTGCGCCTCTGGTCGGTTGGAGCCGCCCAGGGGCTTTTAATTGGGTTAGAACTCGCGGAACGGAATCAAATTGGGCTCGCCATCACACCACTGGCGCTGCGTCGCTATGGCCACCCAGCGTTGGAATTCCTGGACGGAGATCGATTTCTCGTTCCTGTACTGAGTGGCGTACATGCGTGTGGTGTGGTCATACGCCTCAGTAATTTCGTCCGTTGAGATGAAGCGGCGCCCTGGTTCCAGGCTTTCGGCGCCAGTTGCCTTGATCCGCAATTCCGCATCCGCGCTGGTGAATGCAGCGACGTAATGCACATCGAGACGGACACATTCGTCATCGATAGGACGGAAGACGTGGACGGTGAAGATGCGGGGTTGTTGTTTTGTGGTCATGATGGTCATCCTGGATCCTGGTCCTACCTAGTCAGATGCAACGCCATGCAGCACCCTGCCCCGCCTGGGCGAACGGGATGTCGTCGTCAGGCAGGCCCGCAGCGCCTCCCGCCGATGCGGCAGTGGGAGACGCTGACTGCCGGCGAGAACGGCGGCCGCGCTGTTTGGCGTACTGGTTCTCCTGGGAGCTGCCCTCGCTCCCACCGTTCGCAGGCTCCGACGCCCCTCCCTCACGCCCGCCCAGCATCTGCATCTGATCAGCCACGACTTCGGTGCTGTAGCGATCTGCTCCGGTTTCCTTGTCTTGCCATTTCCGGGTTTTGAGACGGCCTTCGATGTAGATCGAGCGCCCCTTGCGCAGGTATTCGCCCGCGATCTCGGCCAGGCGGTTGTAGAACACCACGCGATGCCATTCCGTTTCCTCGCGGCGTTCGCCGCTGGCCTTGTCCTTCCATTGACTGGTCGTCGCGATGGACACGTTGCAGATTGCAGCGCCGTCCGGGTTGTAGCGAACTTCGGGATCGCGGCCCATATTGCCGACGAGAATGACTTTGTTGACCGATGCCATGGTGATGCTCCTTGTTTTCCGTGGATGGGAAGTTTGATTGGCTCTACAGCTGACCGGATCCGAAGATTCTTGAGCCGGATCGTGATGTCGATGGTTGGGGATTGATCCTGGCTCCCGGTGTTGCCGCCGTCTTCCGTGAGTTCCGTCGCCGTGCCGTCGGGGACCACGCAGCGACAAGCGGAGCGGGACCGTGGAATAAATGGAGGGACCCGCGAAGCGGGGGGAAGCCGTTTATGCCGCGAAAGCCCGCGTAACGCCGGAGCGCAGTGGTACACGTCGGTGTTTTAGGCGGCGGGACTCACGGAAGACGGGGACTTCGGCAGGTGCGAGGCTCTGTCCCCAAACATCGGCCGCGCGGCGAGCGCCCCTAGCCGCGCCCTTTGGCGCGGCTCATTCTCGGCCTCGAGGCCGTGAGCAAGCGCAGCGCGCAGCGCCGGCCTCGGGTCGGCGCGTAGGCGTGAGGGATGGAAGCCCGCAGGGGAAGGCTCCGGCACGGGGCCTGATTCACGACAGCCCGACCCCGCCGCTTGCGACGGGGGCACGTACAGATTCTTTGTCTAGGTGGCACAGCACCAGGTCAACGCGAGCGACATGGCTCTCAGCTGGGTCTGCCCCGGCAGATATAGGTCGAACGTCAATTCCCTGACAGCTGGAAGGCCGGCAGTGCGCTAGCACGTCCGGCCTTTTGCCTTGTATCCCGGCGGACATCAAGCGCCGGGACGTCGGATTGATGTCCGCACCAGCGATGATGGCGCCCCATCCAGGTACCGAACCTGAATGGGGGAATTTTTATTGAGCAGAGGTCAGGTCTCGCATCACCTGTTGGGCGGCCCATTGGGCGTTCCCGGTCAACTGGCGGACCCAGGCGCTACGCGTGGGGCTCCAGCGGAAGCCATGGCGCTTCAGCAAGCCACGGACGGCCTTATCGGGCTTGCCGTCGAACAAGAACATCGCGCGGTTTTCCTCGGGATCTTCGCGGTAGGTGAAACCATCGCCAAGCCTCTCGACCGGCGCCCGGTCTTGCGCTCGTTCCAGACCCTTGATCCGCGCAGCAATCCGGCGAATATTTGCGTTGTTGTTGGCCAACTGATAGGAGGCGAAGCCGACCCTGCCAGCGAAGTCTGGCTGGATCAGTTCGCCTGCCTGACTCTCCGTGAACCCGCCCAGCGACACGATGGCATCGATCTGGGCGGCAGCGTCTGCCCTATTGTGGCGGATGGCCGCGTTGACCTTCTTCATGAGGTCCTGGCGCGCCTGCAAACGCACGAGCTGGGCCTTCAGCTTTTCACTCGCGTCAGGATCATCGCCGGAGATTCCGCCAGTGCCCACGGCCGCCGCTTTCTGCTGGTAATGATCGGCCTGGTCTTGCAGATGGAAGGATTTGGCGAATCCGTTCTGAATCCGTGCCCGATATCGGCGATCTGCGCCTTCGGAGTGATGGCCAACCAGAATTGGCTGACCGAACGGGATGACGTCAGCCATTTGCTGGGCACGATTGGCCACAGCGACGGCCTGCTTACGAGTGGCGTCGGCGCGTGCCTCGTAGCGTTCCCGACGTTCGGCTTGCTTGGCTTCATAGAGGTTCATGGTGTGGCTTCCTTCAGAAATTGCGTGACATGACTTAGAAACTCTTTCCGGCTGACCGGATCCGAAGATTCAGAGCCGGATCGTGATGTCGAAGGTTGGGGATTGATCCTCGCTCCCGGTGTTGCCGCCGTCTTCCGTGAGTTCCGTCGCCGTGCCGTCGAGGACCACGCAGCGACAAGTGAAGCGGGACCGTGGAATAAATGGGGGGACCCGTGAAGCGGGGGGACCCGCTTATGCCGCGAAAGCCCGCTTAACGCCGGAGCGCAGTGGTACACGTCGGTGTTTCAGGCGGCGGGACTCACGGAAGACGGAGACTTCGGCCGATACGAGGCTCTGTCCCCGGACATCGGCCGCGCGGCGAGCGCCTCCCAGCCGCGCCCTTCGGCGCGGCTCATCCTCGGCCGCCAGGCCGTGGGCAAGCGCAGCGCGCAGCGCCGGCCTGATGGTCGGTGCGAAGGCGTGAGGGATGGAAGCCCGCAGGGTCGAGACTCGGGACGGGGCTCGATGCGTAGCACAAGAGCCCGGCCCAGCGGGCCACGCTAGATGGCGTGCAGTAACATTCGACTGGATCTCCCAACCACGCGCTCACTCCCCCCATGGCCGACGACAATCATTCCGAGCTCGAAAATCTTGTCCAGCAAGGCTGCATCAGCATGATTACCATCGACACTAGCATCAGCGACGGCTGTGGGAATGCGCTAAACAGCGGTCTTTTTGCCCAGCTGGATCAGTTCAAAACCGGCAGGTTTGGCATGATCCTGTCGGAGATCGTTGTGCGAGAAATCCGGAGCCATCTCGTGGCCGCATTTGAAGAAACCACAAGCCGTTGGCGGGCTACGGCTCACAGGCTGGGGCATATTCCTGAGTTGACGGGCCAGGTGGAGGCAATGGGGATTGCACTCGCTCAGTTTTCCGGCGAAGATCTGGCCGATCGCGAGCTGAAGCAATTCATGGCCAGGACAGGGGCGACCGTCTTACCGATAGAGCCAGAGTTGCTGCCGAAGGTCCTGGATTCGTACTTTGCTACCAAGCCCCCTTTTGGGCCGAAAGACAAGCGTAGCGAGTTCCCGGATGCCCTTGCACTGCTCGGCATCGAGCAATGGTGCCAAACAAAGAAATGCGGGGTTATGGTTGTATCAAGTGACGGCGACTGGAAGCGGTACTGCGAGAGTTCAACGAGTGGTCGGCTCTTTTTCGTGAACAGCCTCAGCGAGGCCTTGAAGATCTTCAATAGTGCGGCACAACACGACCCACGAGCCGTAGCCATACAGCACCAGGTCATAAGCGCATTGGAAACTGGGGATCTTGTACTCACCATGCAGCGACAACTCAGGCAACTGCTCTTGTCCAACACTATCCCAAGGGGCGAGTCCCGAGACTTCGCCTATCTGGCTGATATCGTCAGTGTAGAGGTTGGCACGCCGAGCTTCTCAGAGCCGAGCATTGTTCGACAAGATGCCACGAGATTCGTGGTGTCTACCAAAATGCAGGCGCATTGTGGGTTCGTGGCTCGGTTCGCTTTCTACGATGCGGAAAATGATTTTCCGATCGGTTCATCGGTCATTGGGCTCGACCGCCCGTTTGATGCCACTGCATTGATTACAAACGACGGTGGATCTTTGTCAGTCGAGGTCGCCCTTAGCAATGACAAGCCCACCATCGATTTTGGAGAAGTGTGGCCGGACACCATGGTGGTGCCGGCCAGCCAGACAAAAGACGAGTATCCTAGGCCGCCCTCGTCCCGTTCCGCCTTCAGCTCGTAGTGAGTCGCGGCAGACCGGATTCGGGGTCTCCGCCAAGGCCCTGCAAGCGTTGAATCAGGGTCTTCAAGATTACCTGGCCAGTGGCCAGGGCCGCCAGCTCCGCGTCTGGCAGCACAGCGAGAAACCGTGCCGCCCGACGTTCCAGCTCCTGCCGAGCGAGATGCGGAAGGATCTCCATTTCCGCCAGTCTGGCGAATCCTTCTGGGTCAGCAGCAGCATAGCCCCGCAAATAGTCCAGGATGTGTTCGGCGTTCGGATTGTCCATGCTGTGTTCCTTTCGGTGCCGGCGCCATCGGCGCCGGCCATTTTTGACTGAGGGCTATGCTGCCATCCGTTCTTGGCTCCGCGCCTGAGCGGGTGCCGGCTGCCCCGCGGTCGCCAAGCGGCCTATCGCGGCTGAATGGTAACGGCTATCCAGCTCGATTCCGACGAATCGGCGGCCGGACTGAAGCGCGGCCACACCTGTCGACCCAGAGCCAGCGAACGGATCCATGACGATTGCGCCTGGCCTGCTGAATGCCTCGATCAATGTGGTGAGGATTTCAACGGGCTTCTGAGTCGGGTGGTAGCCATTCCCCGAGTACGCCCAGCGCATGACATCGGCCGGGGGATTCTGCGGCAGCTCGGGCATCCCTTTGGCCAGCAAGTAGGCCGATTCGTGGCGATAGCGCACGAATCGCGCCTTGGAATCGTAGGACTTGGCAAAGACGAAATGGCCCACTGCGCGAAACCCCGCAGCCCGCCAAGCACTGAAGAATTGATCGACCTTATTCCAGCCATAGAACGAGATGCAGAAAGTGTTGGGGCGTAAGACCCGGTAGATTTCGCTAAATGCCGGCGCCAGCCAGTCGCCGTTCTTATCATTCGCGATGCTGCGGCCACTGCGGTCTGTGTAGTTGACAAGGTACGGCGGATCAGTCACGACCAGATCGACGCAACGGTCCGGGAATGTGGGCATGACGGCGAGACAATCGCCATGGATGATACGGCTCATGATGCTGCTCCCTCATAGCAGCAGCGCGCCGGATTGCGCGCTGCACTGCACGGGGCAGGCGGGCGCAACCGGAAGGGATCGGGGTCCAGGGACCGTGGAATAAATGGGGGGTCCCGCCAGAGGCGGGGGGAGACCGTTTATGCCGCGAAAGCGCTGGAAGGAGCGGCCCGGCTACACTTCGGGAGCCGGGCTGAGCCGTCCCTGGTCCGGGCCGGGGGCGACAGTATGCTCCGTGCAGTGCAGCACCTGGACGCGCGAAGCGCTCACTCGGAGGCCCTTCGAGGATCCAGGGTTTCTCCCTTCAACTGAACACTTCCGCGGTTTTTCAGCGCCGACGTTCTACGTTAGAATGACTCAAGCGCAATAGCTGGTGAGTCCCTGACAATAGCGCTTTCCGCCGACTTATCGGTACCGTCAAAAACGGTGGCAACGGATTCCAGACTACGGGGCTCCTTCATGGGAGCCTTCGTTTCTCGGCTCGACGATCTGTACAGGGTCATGTTCGCGGCCGTGGGTGATGACAACGATCAGTGAGTTTTAGAGATGGCACACACAAGGGCACAAGTTAGAGTGCGCCGTGCAGGGGCGCCAGGAACGCAACAGAGGGTGTTGGAGGGTGCGGAGTTGCTCAACGACATGGCCAAGTGGCGTCAAGAGGTGACTTCGTCTCGACAAGCCGCACGAGAGTTCCTCATTGACCTGGGTGTTATGACTAAGAACGGTAGACGCAAGAACCTAATTCGTGAATAACACTTGGGCGCTATACCAGTCGCATCCGTCTTTTGTGCTGGGGTTTCATGGTACAGAAAAGAGTACTGTCACCAAGTTGGTGAATGGAGCAACACCGCACCTAAAGGCGAGCGCCGGCAAGTTCGAATGGCTCGGGCACGGAATCTACTTTTGGGAAAATGACCCCCAAAGAGCACTTGAGTGGGCGGAGGATGGGAATTCGAAGACGAAGGTCCGAGAACCGGACGCTGTCGGAGCAATCCTAGACCTCAAGTTTTGCCTCGACCTGACAACCCGTGCGGGCCGCGACGAGGTAGAGGAAGCCTATAAGAGCCTGGTGGCCGCCTATGCCGCGTCTGGAACCGAGCCGGCGAAAAATATTGGGGGGCCAGATATGCTTCGTCGCGAGCTGGACTGCCAAGTCATTCAATCAGTGCACTCCTATCGCAAGAAGCACAATCAACCCACATACGATTCGGTTCGCGCACCATTCAGAGAAGCCGAGGAGCTATATCCCGGAGCAGGTTTTCACAAGTACGATCATATACAGATTGCGATCATAAACCCGGATTGCATCAAGGGCTATTTCAAGCCGATCTGCAAATAGTGAGGTGAGAAGAAATAGCGAGGGCCCCTAGAGAGGGGCCTCGCTATTTTTGATCGCCGTGCCAGTCGCGACTATTTCGGTGCCCAATAGAGGGCAGGCGCCTTTGTGCTGCCACCCTGCGCGGCGACGAGCGTAAGACTCTGCACTTGGCTACAGACGCGACCCTCATGCACAGCGCCGAGGCTGTACGCATTGCCGTCGGCCAAGCACACATCTGCGGGAGTGACAGTGATGCTGACCGACACCGGCCGCGGAGAATTCACACTCTCGGGCTGCGCGGCGAATGTCGGCGAGGCCACCAGAGCAGAAAGGCCGAGGGTGAAAATCAATTTGTGCATATAGAGAACTCCTAGCTCCGCGTCTGGATGAGCGGACATGTTGGTATTCTACTGGATATATAAACAGTGATTCAAATACAGCTGATGGCCTTGGCAGTATCGCGGTTGCCTATTATTCAAAGTCGGAAATTCACACGGGGTGGCGCTTCGGAGAATATTTTAAATTGGTTGCTGGCTGGGGGCCTGTGGTCATGTGGAAAAAGCGGATCTGCCTGTGGTCAATACCTGTGGTCAGGCTGTGGGCAGCGATAGCTGTCCATGGGCTGTCCATCAGGCTTGTCCATGGGCCGAGCGCAGCGAGTCCGCTGGTCGGCGCCTTAGGCGCTGATTTCCATATGTCCATAGGCCCGGTGTGGGGTTTTGGAAGTGTCTTTGAGGTGCTGGGGCGTGTGTGTGCAGTGCGTGGCAGTGATCTCGATGTGGAAGGGAAGTATCTATGGTGATGTTGCGGCGTGGAGCCCGGCCATGACTTTACTAACGCATTGATATTGAATAGTTTTCCTGCAAATCGTATAATTTCACGATGGACATGGATACGCAATCTTTCAGCCCTGTGCGGCCGCAACGGATTCACTTGGGGGTTCGCAAGACGCTTGCGCGTCGGCCTCGCGTTCGGCGTCCGGGGGCGTCCGTGACTTCGCTGTTCGTGCGGGCGCTCGCACGGCGTGAGCGCGTGGTGTACACGGCACTTTTCGCAGACCGTTGGGCAGAAGCCGTTACCCGGCTGGGTGACGACGAGGTGGTGAGCGATGCCACCGATGACCTGCTCGTTGCGCTCGCGCGTGCCGGTAAGATCTCAGCTTCCGAGCAACTCAGGATGCTGGTCGCCCATCATCGTGTTTGATCCGTTCGGCGATTTCGAAACGGCGGGGTATCTGCGCAATTCGCAGCGAGTTAAAGACCAGAGCATTATTAAAATACTGGAACACGAACGGTATCGGACCCAGCTTCCGAAGGCCGTAGATTTTCTCGCGAGCGTGAAGCACATCAGCTACCAGGATTTCCTGCACGTCCATAAGATCCTGTTCAGCGACTTATACCCATGGGCTGGCCAAGACCGGGCTCATACGATGCCAGACCGCGCGGTCATCAAAGGCTCGGTGCTTTTTTGTCACCCAGCGGACTGTGAACGGGCGATTCGTCATGGCCTCGCCCTCGCACAAGAGGGAGGCAGCATGGCGGAGCAGCCTGGCCGCGTTATGGGGATTTTCGCGTACGGCCACCCTTTTCTCGACGGGAACGGCCGGACGATGCTGCTCGTGCATGCCGAACTGTGCATGCGGGCGGGCATGTCGGTGGACTGGCTGAGAACCGACAAGGCTCGATATTTGCAGGCGCTCAGCAAGGAAATTGCGGAGCCAAATCTTGGCCACCTCGATGCGTATATGAGGCAGTTTGTTACGGGGCCGATCTCTCGTGACCAGTGGCTGCAGGCTGCAGCGGATATCCGCGGATTGGACGGCTGGGGCGGCTCCGGCGCAGAAACCACGCCTCGATATGAAGATCCAGGCGTTGCCGCCCGTCAGCGCGAGTTTGATCGACGTCGCAACTACGATCTGGATAGGGGCCTTTGAGCCGCTCCGGGCTTGACCTTCGATCTCTGTATCCATTTGGTTGCTGGCTGGGAGCCTGGGGGCATGTGGGAAAGGCGGAGTAGCCTGTGGTCAATACCTGTGGTCAGCCTGTGGGCAGCGGTAGCTGTCCATGGGCTGTCCATCAGGTTTGTCCATGGGCCGAGCCGATCAGGCGAGCCCGCTGGTCGGCGCCATTGGCGCCGATTTCCGTATGTCCATAGGTTCGGGGTTGAAGGACATGGTTATAGGTTGTGCGGGCTACACTCTGCCCAGCCGACGTTGTGTGAAGGAGCCGAGTTGTGGCGACGGAGTGGGTACGGGTGGACGAGTGGTATTGGAAGACCGACGGTTGGACGATCTGTAGAGTCCGAGTGGCCGGGGCGGACACGTACGAAGTTTGGCGACAAGGCGCAGATGCCGCATCGGCGGTTCTGCTACCCTCTTTCGAAGCGGCCCAGGCCAAGCAGGCGGCACTCGTCGCCTGATACTGCGCGATCAGTTCAGTGCTTATCGCGCACACTTCCTGCCAGATGAATGCTCATATCCTGGGCCGGCTCCGAAGGATCGTTCGCAATGCCGCGCATCGCCTCTGCCGCGGCGACTATCAACAATGCCGCCACAGACAACCAGGCACTAGCAGGATAGCGAGCGAGATCCAGGAGAAATCCAAATATCAGTGGGGCCAACGCGATGGAAACCTGATTGATCGACATCGCCGCACCGAGGACCTGGCCCACGTGAGTGGGGCCAGCACAATCCGATAGCCATACGACCCAAGGCCCATACCAGCCAAAGCTAAACGCCCCGATCACTCCTGAGCAAGTAAGAATGACTAGCACATCGACGCCTGCCGGCAGATTGACTGCCAATGCCAGCGCTGCAAGGGTCACCAGCGCACAGATGAGGACCATCCGCCGACGACCATCCTTCATGCGGTCGCTGATCGCCGATAAAAGGACTCGGCCAAACGCGCCGCTAAGCTGCACTACGAAGAGCTGCCAGGCGGCCATCGAGATGCTCAGCCCAAAGTGTTGATGTGCGAATACCGCCCAGAACACTGCAATGGTCGCCTGCACGCCGACCATTGCGGCGCCGACAACAGCGATCTTCCGAAATCGAGCAAAGTGGAATAGATACGAGAGTCTCAGTCGTGAATTATTCACTGGTCTGGCACCTGGCGCATTTCGAAAAAACGCCATGTGCACCAAAGCCATGAAACCGATGACACCCGCAGCCGCAAGCATGGCCGTTGACCATTCGGTGTGCGTCAGCATGTAGGGGAAGAAGGCTGCGGCGCAGGCGCCCCCCAAGGGCAACGCCGCTTGCCGTATACCCATCGCCAAGCCACGTTCCTTCGCCGGAAACCAGTGATAAACGGCCTTACTCCCCCCTGGCTGGATCGGGGTGTACCCCAGCCCCATGACCAACATGGTGAGGGCCAACAGACCATAGCTCGATGAGGCTCCGAGGAAAACCATTGAAAGGCATAGGAATACCAAGCCAATAAAGATCGGAAGCTTGTCACCGTATCGATCAAGCAGCGGGCCCACAGCGATAAGGCTGGCAATCGGCACGCAGTTAAGTAGAGCAGCCAGCAGTCCAACGTCACGGTTGGACAGATGCAAAGTCTGCTGCGCGAAAGGAGCCCACACACCAATGCCTTGACTTGCCAACGCCGCCGCTAGCTGTGTCAGCGTGGCAATAACAAGGATGGCCCAACGAAAGTTGCTGTATCCCATGGCCCCTGCTTCAGTCCCACCGTACGCGCTGGACGTCGGCGGGATTAATGAATAACGATCTGGCTTGATCAGGCGCTGGCGAGCTGAGCCGATTTGTACGGTTCATC
Organism: Castellaniella sp. UC4447_H14; assembly: GCF_052978285.1. Classification (NCBI taxonomy): domain Bacteria; kingdom Pseudomonadati; phylum Pseudomonadota; class Betaproteobacteria; order Burkholderiales; family Alcaligenaceae; genus Castellaniella; species Castellaniella sp. UC4447_H14. The sequence continues at coordinate 2,014,924 of NZ_CM129666.1, forward strand.
CAGCGAAACAAGCCGATCAAATAGCACCCGATAATTTTCGGCCATGTCGTTAAGAAGGCCGGTGTTTGCGTGAAACATCGCCTGCCAGTCGGCGTCAATCGAATTTGCCACGCAGTAGTCCTCAAACCCCTTCACGAGCGCCGCGAAATGGCCCCGTTCGGTGTTGCCAAGATGATCGTGGATGAAGCGCAAATCGTCCTTAAAAGAACTCTCCGGTCGGGCCAGAACTTGGCGATGCCATCTGGCGAACCGTGGCGCTGCGTAAGAGAACTCCCCGTGATTATAAAGTTCTTCGGGAAGCGAAATCAGCATCGCCCGGCCAAGATCTTCCCCATTTTGGCGGTATTTCCGAGAGGCAGTAAGAAATGCCTTGGCACCTGGCAGCCTATAGCAGTCCAGTTTCCATTCATCTGAGCCAGCCAAACGCGTTGCGAAATTCTCGTAAAGCTGTTGATGATCGGTAGTGCCAATACCTACGTCCTCATGAGACACTTCCGAGATCCTCGTGGCGCACCGATACAGTAGTGTGCTTTGCTGGTCCGATTTCGCATGCTCTGCTGCGGCCATCATGCGAAAGGTGAGTGCACAAAAACTGGCGGCTCCGATTCCCGGCGTTCGCCAATTTCGAAAGAACGTGTACCGGGCCTGCGGTGACCAGGCATGAGAGGTGAACCGATCAAAGAACCCCTCGATACCAGCGATAGCGCTTCCTGCCTGTTCATACGATTCGTGTAAGGCACGGCGGGCATCTGGATTCGTGACCAGATCAATCTCGGCTTCCACGATTGGCTTAATTTGTTGCATGATGCATTGGCTCCTGGCGGACACACCCGTCGTTGCACAGAACTGCAGAGGTCTGGGTGCACGGATGACATAGCCTTGTTAGCCCACTCGAGGGCAACAGAGCTGGCAGCGGCTCGAACTCCGGATTCACGCCAGTAACTGCTGGTCACTGCATAGTGAACCCACCAATGTCGGCCGCCAAACCCAGCTTAGGAGCGCGGAAGTGGCATCGTTATAGGTCGGGCGCCGGAACTATCGTTTTTTTGCCAGGCCCCACATCTGCTCACGCAGTCGACTCGGCGCTTGCCCATAGGCGCGTCGTATGGAGTAGGCGAAATGTGCTGCCGAGCTGAATCCAACCCTATCCTGGATATCCGAAACCGGAAGGTAGGTGGACTGCAGCAAGATACGGGCCTCTTCGAGCCGAGTTTGAAGAACGAACTGGCCTACAGATCTACCTTCAATCACTTGAAACCAGCGAGCAAGCGTTCGCGGCGCCACGCAGAAGAGGTCTGCAAGGACGTCGCACCTCAGATCGTCGTTCAAGTGGGCACAAACATACGACTTGATATCGCCGACCACCACTTGGGGGTGTCGTTCCGTGGTCGCTGCCACTGAGCCTACGATCCGACCCGCCTCTGCAAGAATGGCGCGATCGAGTTCCGCCCGCGAAAGCGTCACCGAATTGGTTCGGCGCTGTAGATGGACGCGTACTCGGAGCAAGTCCTCTAGGTACAGAGACATCATCCACCGTTCGGCCGTGACTGCCTCTTGAAAACGCTCTGCGCCGTTCGCTGACAGTAGTGTCCGCATGTCGAGGTAATAGCAAAGATGGCGTTGCGCCTGGCTCGCCGTTACCTGATGAACATGACGTCCCGGGACCCACCATATGCTGCCGTTCGCCAAGATACCTGCATCGCTTTTGTCTGAGGAGCAGATTGAAAACAAGCCATCAATCGGCAAGAACAACATATCATCCACATGCGCATGTGGACCATTCGAGTAGTTGTAGCGGTCATCACACACGACATCAAAGTCGAACATGACATCTTCCTAGACTAGGGCCGTGCCTTGTTACTCACCAGTATAGAAGGTCGCGGTGCGGAGTGCTTTTGGTGTTAAGTGGGAGTGTAGGCTAGCGCGTTGGCAGTGGCGCTGGAGTGTTGTCGGAGTCGAGGCGAGGTGGTTTGGTGAGGAAGCGGATCAGCTCGTGAAGCCGATTCTGGATCAAATACGGTTTTATATGAAATCACATTCGGTTTAAAGCGCATGGCACTATCTGCCGATGGCCAAGCAAATCGTTGAAATCCTACAGCGTAATCTCGAGCGCCTCGTTGGTCCCGAGCGGCGGTTCCCGACTGCCGCGGCCCTCGCCAGCCGGGCACGAGTGGGAACGACAACAGTGCAACGAGCGCGCAATGGCGTCAGTGCGATACGTATCGACAACCTTGAAGACATGGCCCACGCAGTGGGATTAGAGGCATGGCAACTGTTGGTGGAGGATCTGGACATCGCCTCTCCCCCAACACTGAAAAACTCCGAGAAGCCTGCTTGGCCCTTCAATGACCTTCTGACACTGGAGGACTACCACTCACTCCGACCTGAAGTGAAGGAGGCGATACGGGAGTATATCGAGATGAAGGTTCGCAATAACCCGGCCAAATTTCGCGCGAAGCGAGCCGGCTAAGAGCGTGCTACATCTGGTGTATTCCGACGGTGTTTTTTTGGACTAAATGTTACTTTGAATGTCGAAGGTGTCTATATATATCTACGGATTGCGATAGTCAAGTCCGTCACCACAAGAAGCAGTCAGCTCCTGGCTTCGCGCCCAGAGAACACATTAACCACCACGGAAATCATCACAACCTGAACGAGATAGACTGTCGCTTGACGCATCGCTAACATTCGAAAACGGTTTTTACATAAACCGAATTTGAATATACAATGTGAGACATCCCCGCTACAGAGGGGATGCTCGCTCCTTAACAATGCACGACCAATGAATACCGTGCCCTGCCCCGGGTCCCCCGCGGGTGGTGCGAGTGCACGGCTACCTGGACCTGGCGCCGACAATACTTGTCCGGACGGGAGAAATGTGCGGGGGTAGGAGCAAATCCCGCAAAAAATCAGACATCCATGCTGACTGGTAGAGACCAGTGGTTCCTGCGTGGTCCGTCTGACGATCCTCGCCCCTGCTGGGCTGGGGACGCCGGCATCGCCGCGAGGCGACCTACTATCAATGGATGGCGCGTAATCCACCGATGACAGCGGCAAAGACCGCAGCTCCCACACCCTGGCGTACCGGCTTGACCGGGTACCGCGCCACGCTCTATGGGTAGTGATCAAAGCACCTAGCCTTCGTCGTGGTATCTCGATGGCTGGGAATAAGGCCTCCGGCGAGGCCGCTTTGGCCGGCGACTTGATCCAGGTCGCCTACCAAACGCCTATTTTTGTCGAACGTATTCTTCGCCGGCGAAGACCAAGTGGCCGGTGCTCTGTTCAATCGTGGCAGCAATGGTCGTCATGCCGTTGCTGAACTCTAGTGCCCCATCCTTGCTCAATTTGGCCGGAAGTTTCTTCCCACTGTGAGCGTCGACCATGATGAACTTATCGCCATTTCGACTGATGTCGAAGGTCATATACCCGTCAGTCCGCTTCCATCTCCCGAGAAACTCTTTTCCATCCTGACTCTCGCAGCCGGCTAGTCCAGAGATGGACCCGATCATAGCTACTGACAAGAAAGCTCGACGGTTCATCAACCCTCCCATCTGCCGAACTACTTGACTCTGGCCATTTCGAGGCCACCAATGACGAGGTGGCCTGTCTTCTCATCAATAATCCAGGCAGAGCTTGAGGCCCCCTTGACGATCAGATGTTTCCCGTCAACGACCCCAGAATAGCGGTCGGTCATCCCAAAGACCTTGATGGTGATCAGGTATGAATCTCCATCAGGCTCGATGTGCGCTTGAGAGCCGCCGCCGACAGCCTGCCAATTTCCCACGAATTTTTTACCATCCTCACTCTTGCAGCCAGCCAACCCCACGACGGCCATAACCATGGCCGCTGACAAGAACCCTCGACGATTCATCATTTTTCTCTACGTAAAACTTTGTAGCGTTATCCGCATCATACCCGGCCCACGGGCGATCACTTGGGAATTGGTCACTGCGAACGCCGGCCTACTCAGCTCCATAGACTTCACGGCCACGGTGACACCAGGGATCGCTCCAGAAGCACACCGTCTCGCCAAGATTTCATCTTTTGCAAAAAAAATAATTGAACAATCATAGAATTCGCAAAAGCTAAATTGCAAGGATGAACATGAGCCGCATCATCGACCTGCGACGGAAGAACCTGCAACGCCTCATCGAGAAGCGCTTCGACGGGAAGCAGAAGAACTTCACGACCAGCACGGGTATTGCTCCGTCTCAGATAAGCCAGTGGCTATCCACCGGGGACGGCGTCAGCACGCGAAATATCAGCGAAAGGTCCGCGAGACGCCTAGAAGTACGGCTGGGGTTACCCGCTGGCTGGCTTGATCACGATCATGAGCGTTCTGCGTTCGAGCAGATCGGGGTGGAATCAGCATTAGCTGAAGTCTGGCCATTCACATCGTCTCCTGAGGTCGTCGCAAGTCTACCCGCAGAAGATCGCGACATCATCGATCGTATGATCAGCCGCCTCTCAAGAGATCGGGTACGGTAGCAGATTATTATGCATTTGCTTGCATAGAAATTTATTGTTTGCTAAACTTGGCAAAGCCTTGCAAATAGGCGTTGCTCTTTAAACATTTTCCGCACCCAATGAATACTGCGCCCTGCCCCTAGTGGGTGGTGTGAGTGCGCGGCTACCTGGACCCTGCACCGGCAGAGATCTCTCTCGAGCGGCGCAGGACACGCGTGGGGGTAGGAGCAAATCCCGCAAAAAATCAGACGTCCATGCTGACTGGTAGAGACCAGTGGTTCCTGCGTGGTCCGTCTGACGATCCTCGCCCCTGCTGGGCTGAGGACGCCGGCATCGCCGTGAGGCGATCCACTATCAATGGATGGCGCGTAATCCACCGATGACAGCGGCAAAGACCGCAGCTCTCGCACCCTGGCGTACCGGTTCGACCGGGTAACCGCGTCAGGCACTACGAGCAGCGATCAAGGCACCCGGCCCCCGTCGCGGTATCTCGGCGGGTCGGACACGAGGGCGCAAGCGGCGCCCGCTTTGGCCGGCGACTTGATCCAGGTCGCCTACTAAAGTTCGAAGGAGGCCCCATGAAGAACGGAAAGTGGACGGCCCAGGAATTCACGGCAGCAACTGAAAAATCACTCCGAGGTCACCTGGACTTCCTCAGGAATTCCCGGCGGCGGCTGGAGGCCAAAGACTGGAACACCGTACGCCTGCAGGTCACGGGCTGGGCTTTTGGTGTGCTGAACTTTTGGAGCAATAGCATTGACGGATGGGCCGAAGCGAGCGACAGGCCGAATCTGGAATCGATCCTTAAGTCCATTGAGACCCTACCCTACGAGCAATAGCTCTGACGACGCTCGCCACCATCACAGCTTAGCCGACCTAACAAAGGTCAAACAGGATGAACCTGGACGATATTCCATTCCTCCCTGCCTACATTCGCGGGGAGTTCGAGATCTTAGATCGCGACGACGATCATCGCATCGCGACATGGTTGCTTCGAGACACAAGCAACGGACACCTGTACATGCTGCACCCTCGAATTGTGAAGATGGAGGTTCGCACCGGCACATTCTTTAGTGATGTGCCTCCACTAAAGATCCACCTGAAGTAGCCGTCCACATAAGATACATTGCGGTCCGATTTCTCAACTGCATGTCTCCCCGCGCCGCGCGGGGCACCCGTCACCGGCTGGCGCCGCGAGCTGGCCTGTGACTGCCGGGACGAAGGTAACCCGGCACCTTTCTACCAAGCGCTGCCTCGGTTGGCGGCGTGGCCCGGAATTACCGGGAAATCATTACGCCCTGCAATATCTAATACTGAGGGGAACACCATGCAAACTCCTGCATCCGCTTCGACTCCTTCTGCACCCTCGCAACCCTCCTACAGCAAATTCCTCACGTGGCAGTTTGCCGGGCGAGCATTCTTGTGGTCTGCCAAGACGTGCTGGACGGTGATCGACCATGCGGCCCGGATCACCGCGAAGTGCATGTATTGGTTTATTCGCGCGGCTGTGCTGCTCACCGCTGGCATCCTCGGCGTCCGGTGATCCATCGCGCCGCTCGCGTCAAACACACGGAGAGCAACATGGGCCCGCCGTGACCACCTGAGGATTCCGCCTCATGGGACAGATTGTCTCGCCTGTCATGATCACTCTGGCCCAGGAGAGCCGCAGGTTCTCCCCCGAATTCCAGCGTGATCCCTCTAATGCCGACGCATGGAAGAGCACGCTCCTGCATGCGCACGGCCAGGCTGTCGTGCGATGTTGCTGCCTCGGCGACGATCGCCCCCGGCGGCTGTCGATCCGGTATCGCGCAGATAGCGATACTCTTTACTTGGCTCGGTTTCCAAGGACCGGCCACGAGCACGATCCCGAGTGCACCTTTTACTCGCCAGACCCGGCATCCTCGGGGCTTGCCGGATACCGACCTGGAGTGGTCGAGGAACTCGACGATGGTGGCCTGAAGATCAAGCTCAAGGTGGGCTTGCAGCACCGGGCGGCTCCGGAAAAGAAAGTGTCACGGAGCCCGCAGGCCGCACCCTCACAGCCGGGCAAACCGGCAATGACGTTGCTCGGCCTGCTGCACCTCCTGTGGACGACCGCCGATTTGAATCGGTGGTCGCCCGGGATGGCCGGAAAGCGCAACCTGGGATTGATTTCCTACCACCTATCAGTCGCCGCCCGCAAGATCAAGGCGGGACACACGCCCTTGTCCACCGCCCTCCTGCTTGCGACACCCCAAGCCGGTGGAAAACAGGATGCCGGAAACGCTGAGCGAACGGCGGCCGCTGCCCAACGGGATCGGCGCCTGGTGGCCATAGCCCCTCTCGCCCGGTACAAGCCCGAGTTCGAGGGCGCGCTCGAGCGACCACCCATCGCGGGATTTTATGGCTTTCCCTACCTGATTTTGGACCCGAACCTATGGGAGGAGGTGCGGGACCAGCTCGGTGCGGTCCTCGCAGCTTGGCGAGAGGGCGAACGCGTGATCGCGATCATGCAGCTGGATGTGCCCAAACATCAGACTGGCGGCCGATATCTAGCCGAGGTCTTCGGTATTGCGCTCATGCGTGTGACCGGGGATTGGATACCAGTGGAGTCGGGATACGAGGCACAGGCGTGCGACGCCCTGGTGCAGGCCCGTCGAAGGTTCGCAAAGCCGCTGCGATACGACACGGACGACGCAACCTTTCCTGGTTTCTGGCTGCAGGACGTGGGCCGAGCCTATCCAATGGAGGTATGGGGGATGTCCACACCAGAGTACCTGGAACGCAAGGCACAGAAGGCCGCCCATTACGACCAGATCCACGGCCCCCAGCCCGCCGGCTGGTGGAGCTGGGACGCCGCCGAAGGCGAGCCCATGCCCGAATTTCCGCAGCGCCGAAGCGACCATGCAACCTAATCCCATCGTCACCCACCAGGACCTTCGCTTTGTTCCGACATCGAGAGGCAAGCCTCGCGCAGGGTGAGTATTTTCGAACCTGGCAGAGTACGTCGCGGGCGGTTGAACCACCGCGGGGCGCGATGCCACCAACAATTTGAGGTTGTAATGGATACGCCGCACCAACAAATGGAAGATCGCGTCATCTGGCGCACTGATCTTGCGGAGAGACTGGGGGTCAGCAGCAGCACAATGCGCCGCTGGATGCTCGCCAAAAAGCTGCCGGAGCCGGATGTGGATCTGTCGCGCCAGACGAAAGGCTGGCGGTTATCAACACTGCATAAGGCTGGAATCCGGCTACCCTGAACGTGATTGCTCCCCGAGCGCATCACATGAATCCATCCAATCTGCCCAGTCCTGCAGCATCTGCTTGCGCTGTGGAAGGTAGGCGGCGCGGTTGTATGCTGCGCGGGTCTTATCGTCGGGAGCATGGGCGAGCTGCCGCTCAATGGCATCAGGGTTGTATCCGCGCTCGTTGGCCCAGGTCGAGCCGACAGATCGCCATCCGTGGCCTGTCATCCGGCCTTTGTATCCCAAGCGATACATGAGGTAGAGGATGGCGTTCTCCGACATCGGGCGGTCCAGTCGGTGGTCAGCGGGGAATACATAGTCGCTGCCACGGCTACGTTCATGCATCTTCTGGATGATTGCCTTGGCCTGCCGACTGAGCGGGACTAGGTGGTACTCGGCTGACTTCATCGTCTCTGCGGGCACTCTCCAGTACTGGTCCTCGATCTGCTCCCATTTCATCATCCGGAGTTCCTTCGTGCGCGTCCATGTAAGCGCGAGCAGTCGGCACGCGAGGACGCTATTTAGTTCATGCTCCAGCGTGATCCGCGCCAAGAACTCGGGCATGTCTCGTTGCTCGAGCGCCGCGAAGTGCTGGACGCGAGCCTTGCCGAACGCCTTTCTCGGATTGATGAGGACTACTGGATTGCTTTCCGTATAGCCCTGCTCGATCGCCCACTCGAAGACCTGGCTGACCCACATGCGGGTTTTCCGCACGTAGACATGGTGTCCAGCCGCATCCATGACGTTCAGCGCCCCGAGCAGATTCTCGCGTCCGATTTCCCGCATGGGCCACTTCCCCAAAAGTGGGCATAGGTGTCGTTCAATCGCGCCCTTAGCGTTTGCGACATAGCCCGCAGAAGCATCATGGCGACCGTCCCAATACTGGTCGCTGGCTGCGGCGAGCGAAATGCTTTTGAGGGCCGTGGGTCGCTTGACGGTCATCGGGTCCAGACCATCTCGCAGTGCGGCCTTTGCCGCATCGCGCATGGCTCTGGCTTCCGCGAGGGACACTTGCGGATAAGGACCGAACGAGATGGTTTTCGGCCTTTTGGAGTACCGATACGCGAGGCGCCAAGTCTTGGCCCCCGTAGGCGAGACGAAAAGGTACAAGCCACCACCGTCGAAGACCTTTCGGGCCTTCTCCGCCGGCTTGGCCGAACGGCATTGTGCGTCGTTTAGTTTGTTCAATGTAGGCATCGTCATGTCCGTCAGAGCGGGTGCCTACAGCGGTGCCTACGACACAACTGCGTTGAGTTGATTGCGGCTGATTGTAAGTAGTCGCAGGTGCTCAATAAAAAACCCGCCAAAGCCATGTTTTTACACGATTTTTGACGGGTGTTGCACGATGCTGCTAACTCGCGATATGTGTAACTGGCGGACAAGAGGGGATTCGAACCCCTGATACGCTATGAACGTATACACGCTTTCCAGGCGTGCGCCTTCAACCACTCGGCCACCTGTCCTGCACGCCGTGCCCTAGCGGCACGAACGAAAGTCCGCTATTTTAGCAGATCACCCGCGTCCTGCAATCCAGCCCGCGGCGCCGCAGTGACCCCGCCCACCATGCGTTCGACATAGCGGGCGATCATGTCGACTTCCAGATTCACCGACGTCCCGACCTGCAAATGGCGCAATGTCGTCACCTGCATAGTGTGGGGAATCAGGTTGATGGAAATTTCCGTCCCTTCTTCCTGGTCATCCACGCGATTGACCGTCAGGCTGACGCCATTGACCGTCATGGATCCCTTGTAAGCCAGATATCGGGACAGGTGGGCCGGAACAATGATCCGCAGTTCGATCGATTCGCCCACCGGATCCATGCAGGTTACGCGCCCCACTCCATCCACATGGCCGGAAACCAGATGCCCGTCCAGACTGTCACCCATACGCAGCGCATGTTCCAGGTTGACGTCGCCCGGTCGGTCCAGACCACAGGTACGGTCCAGACTCTCGCGCGAAACGTCCACGTCGAATCCCTGATCGCGGAGCTCCACCACAGTCATGCAGGCTCCCTGGATGGCGATCGAGTCACCCAATCGTGTGCGATCCAGCGGCAGCCCGCCGGACGCGATCTGCAGGCGCACACCCGCGTCGGGTTCATCGCCCAACGGCGTGACCTCGATGATGCGGCCCACAGCCGCGACGATTCCTGTGAACATGGTGGTCCCACCAAAAACAGCGATTCAGGCCGACCGCGAATCGGGCAGGCCACAAGCCATCCGAAGCGCCTGCCAGTGGCCCGGATGGCGCATGCGCAGCCTCACATCGCGCCCCAACTGTACCGCATCCAGAAACTCATAGGTCGGCGCCGACGACAAATCGGGCACGGGATCGGGCAACGCGGCAAGGCCCTGTCCGTCCCCCAGGATCTTCGGCGCGACATAGCCGATCCACTCGTCCACCAGGTCCGCCGCCACCAATGCACCGTGCAGACGCGCACCGGCCTCGACGTGCACCTCGTTGATCTCGTGCTGGCCCAGCCAGCGCATCAGCGCCGGCAGCGACAGTGCTCCCCTGGCATCGGCGGGAAGCACAATCACGCGCACGTTGCGCGCAGCCAGCCGGGCGGTCTTCGCGGCGTCGGCCCGCGCAGTGAACACCCAGACCGGGTCGCCGTTGATGAGGCGCGCTTGTTCACCCAACATGAATTGCGTATCGAGCACCGCGCGAATGGGCTGGCGATCGGTCTCGATCGCGCGCACGTCCAACAGCGGATCATCCGCGAGCACAGTGCCGATGCCTGTGAGCACGAGACAGGCGCGCGCGCGCCAGCGGTGGCCGTCCGCACGGGCAGCCTCGCCCGTGATCCATTGCGAGCGGCCGTCGGGCAGCGCAGTGCGGCCGTCGAACGACAGAGCCGACTTCAGCCACAGCCAAGGGACGCCGCGCGTCATGCGCGCGCAAAAGCCGGGATTCAAGGCCAGAGAGTCCGACGCAAGCAGCCCCACGTCGACACGGACACCCGCGCTCCGCAGGCGGGCAATCCCGCCACCGGCCACCCGGGGATTCGGATCCTGGAGCCCCACCACCACGCGCGATACACCGGCGCGGATCAAGGCATCGGCACACGGGGGCGTGCGCCCCTGGTGGCTACAGGGTTCCAGCGTAACGTAGGCCGTCGCGCCGCGCAGGTCCATGCCCTGGGATGCGGCCTCATGCAAAGCCTGGGCCTCAGCGTGGCGCCCCCCGACTTTCTGCGTGAAACCCTCCGCCAGCCAACGCCCGTCGCGCACCAGCACGCACCCCACCCTGGGGTTGGGATTGCTCAGGAACAGGGCCTGTTCAGCGGCCGTCAATGCCCGCCGCATCCAGCGGCGATCCTCTGGCGAATAGCCCGACGGATCAGTCGGCGGCGTCGTCATGCGCCCGAAACTCTTCGATGGCCCGCACGAATTCGTGGATGTCGCCAAAGCTGCGGTAGACCGAGGCAAAACGCACGTAGGCAACCTGGTCAAGCTGCCGCAACTCGGCCATGACCAGCTCGCCCACGGCATCGGAAGCGATCTCGCGCTGGCCGCTGGTGAGCAGCCGCTCCTGGATCCGCGCCACGGCGGCATCCAGCGCCGTAGCGCTCACCGGCCGCTTGCGCAGGGCCAGCGCCATGCTGGCCCGCAGCTTGAGCGGATCAAAGTCGGCGCGGGTCCCATTGCGCTTGACTACGGCCGGCATCATCAGATCGACTCGCTCGTAGGTCGTGAAACGGCGGTCACAGGCCGAGCAACGGCGGCGGCGCCGAATGGTGTCGCCTTCTTCGGAGACCCGGGAATCGATGACCTGGGTGTCGGGGCAGCTACAGAATGGACACTTCATGGCGTGAAGGGCGCGAGGCGCCCATCCTGGTGGATCAGCGGTACACCGGCAGGCGCCGGGTGAGCTCGTCGACCCGCGCCCGGACCTGGGCGATGTTGCCGGCGTCTTCGGGATTGTCCAGAACGTCGGCAATCAGGTTGCCCGTGAGTTCGGCCTCGGCTTCCTTGAAGCCGCGCGTGGTCATGGCCGGCGTTCCCAGGCGGATGCCGCTGGTGACGAAGGGCTTTTCGGGATCGTGCGGAATGGCATTTTTGTTGACGGTAATGTGGGCCTGTCCGAGTACGGCCTCCGCAGCCTTGCCCGTAATGCCCTTGGCGCGCAGATCGACCAGCATGACGTGGCTTTCGGTGCGCCCCGATACGATGCGCAGACCTCGCTTGACCAGGGTATTGGCCAGCACCTGGGCGTTCTTGGCAACCTGTGCGGCATAACTCTTGAACTCAGGCTGCAGCGCTTCCTTGAAGGCCACGGCCTTGGCCGCAATGACGTGCATGAGGGGCCCGCCCTGGATGCCCGGGAAGATCGCGGAATTGACGAGCTTTTCGAATTCGGACTTCATCAGGATGACGCCGCCCCGCGGCCCGCGCAACGACTTGTGCGTGGTCGTCGTGACGAAATCCGCATGGGGGAAGGGATTCGGATAGACGCCGCCGGCCACCAGGCCGGCATAGTGGGCGATGTCGATCATCAGCAACGCGCCATTGTCATGCGCGATGCGCGCCATGCGCTCGAAATCAATGCGCAACGAATAGGCCGACGCCCCACCCACGATGAGCTTGGGCTTGTGTTCACGCGCCAGGGCCTCGAGCTGGTCATAGTCCAGCACCTCGTTGTCATCCAGACCATACGAAATGAAGCGATAGAGTTTGCCGGAGGCATTGACCGGCGAACCGTGCGTCAGATGCCCGCCCTCGGCCAGGCTCATGCCCAGCACCGTATCGCCCGGCTTGAGCACCGCCATGTAGACCCCTTGATTGGCCTGGGAACCGGAATTGGGCTGGACGTTGGCGGCTTCGGCGTTGAAGATCTGCTTCACACGGTCAATGGCGAGCTGCTCCACCACATCGACGTTCTCGCAACCCCCGTAATAGCGCTTGCCCGGATAGCCCTCGGCGTACTTGTTCGTCAGTTGCGTGCCCTGGGCCTGCATCACGGCGGGGCTGGCGTAGTTCTCGGAGGCGATCAGTTCGATGTGCTGTTCCTGGCGAACATTTTCCTTCTGGATGGCGGCCCAGACGTCGGGGTCGGCCTTATCGAGGGTGATGGAGCGGTCAAACATGGAGGATCCTAGAGGGGCATGAAAGGCGGGTTGAACGAAGCATTCTATCGCGATCGCCGCACGCTACAGCACGTGGAGGCGCGGATTCAGGGTATAGGTGCCAGTGATCGAGGCCTGATCCAGCACATGGCCCTGCAAGGCTGCCTGGACTTGTGCCCCCGTAAAGCGTCCCGAGACGTCGAGCTCGGCCACATCCAGCGCGTGCACGGTAAACACGTAGCGGTGAACCAGCGCGTCGTTCCAGGGTGGGCAGGGACCATCGTAGCCAAAATAATCGCCGTTCATGTCGCGGTCGGCGGCAAACCAGCCCGTGTAGTCATTCAGCCCCTGGCGGGTACCGTCCAGGGCGAGCGGCCCGGCCTTGCCGCGCGGCGTGATGCCGTTCGAATAGCTGCCCTCGGCCAGCGCGCGCACGTCCGCCGCCACGTCGACCAGCGCCCAATGGTAGAAATCAGCGCGCGGAAGATCCGCAGGAACCTCGCGCCCGATCTGGTTCACGTCGTCGGGCTTGGTGGGTACATCGAGATCCACCGCGAGGACCGCAAAGGAGCGGGTGCCGCCTGGCACATCGGCCCACGCCAGATGGGGGTTGCGGTTTCCGGCCAGGGCCACGTGCAATTGCGGATCAATGCGTGCAAAGGCGTTGCGTTCGGGAATGGTCCCCTGGTCGGGGAAGGAATCGCTATGCAGTTTCATGATCATGGCCCTCCGGAAGTGCCGCCTAGGTCAATGTCACCCGGGCGAATCTGCGTTTGCCGACCTGCATGACATAAGTGCCTGCAGGCAACTTCAGGGATTTGTCCTCGACCCGGTCACCGTCGATGCGCACGCCGCCCTGTTCCACATTGCGTTGTGCCTCGGACGCCGAAGCCGCCAGCCCCGCTTCACGCAGGACCTTCAGGACGCCCATGGGCGCGGCGCCGGCCGTGATCTCCGGCATGTCCTCGGGAAGCTCCCCGTCGCGAAACCGCGCATTGAAGTGCTCCAGTGCGCCCGCGCCGTGCCCGGCCCCATGGAACCGGTCGACGATCTCCAAGGCAAGCATGACCTTCGCGTCGCGCGGGTTGCGCCCCGCCGTGATTTCCGCCTGCAGCGCAGCGATCTCGTCCAGCGTACGAAAGGACAGCAGCTCGAAATAGCGCCACATCAACGTGTCGGAAATCGACATGAGCTTGCCGAACATGGAATCAGGCGATTCGGTGATCCCGATGTAGTTGCCCTTTGATTTGGACATCTTCTCGACACCATCGGTTCCTTCGAGCAACGGCATCGTCAGGATGCACTGAGGCTCCTGACCATATTCCTTTTGCAGTTCGCGCCCCACCAGCAGATTGAACTTCTGATCCGTTCCGCCCAGTTCGAGGTCGGCCTTCAGGGCCACCGAATCGTAGCCCTGCAGCAGCGGGTAGAGGAACTCATGCACCGAAATGGGAATGCCGCCCTTGAACCGGCGAGTAAAGTCGTCGCGCTCCATCATGCGGGCCACGGTATAGCGTGAAGCAAGCTGTATCAGCCCGCGCGGACCCAGCTTGTCGCACCATTCAGAGTTGTAGCGGATCTCGGTGCGCGTCGGATCGAGCACCAGGCTGGCCTGCGCATAATAGGTACTGGCATTGTCGCGAATCTGCTCGGGCGTCAGCGGCGGGCGCGTCGCATTGCGGCCGCTGGGATCGCCGATCTGCGCCGTGAAGTCGCCAATCAGGAAAATCACGGTGTGCCCCAGATCCTGAAGCTGACGCATCTTGTTCAGCACCACGGTGTGGCCGAGATGAATGTCGGGCGCCGTGGGGTCCAGGCCGAGCTTGATGCGAAGGGGGGTGCCGGTGGTCCGGCTGCGGGCCAGTTTGCTGGCAAATTCAGGCGCGACGAGCAATTCATCGCAACCCCGTTGGGCAACGCGCAGATCGTGGGCGATCCGGGGATCCACGGGGTCTGAGGGGGACGACATGATAGATGTTTTTACTAGAAAAATTGAAACACAGCTCGAAAAGGCGTCTACTATGCGCTAGCATAACGTGCCTTTGCAGCTTCTGTACAACACATTCGTCACGGAATCGGACGAGCGGGCCTCATGTTAGCAGAGCCTCTCACCGTTTCGCGCACGCCGCATTCCACCGGATGATCTACCCATGATGCCTGACGCCCAGCAGACACACGCCCACCGTCATATCACTCGCAGTTTGATGTTCGCCGCCGGGGGCTTGTTTCTGACTGCCGCTGCATTGGCCGTGGTGAAGCCCTCGGAGCCGCCGGAACTCGTGTTCCAGGCCCATCAGACGCTGGATCTGCCGCCGATGGGGAACTCGGGTATCCGGCCGTCCGAGCCCTATGTGGCCTCCACGCGCATCCGGCGTGGTGACACGGTAGCCGACCTGCTGGACCGGCTGGGCGTCGACGAAGACGGCCTGCTCAAATTCCTGACGCACGACGCGAGTGCTCGCTCCATCTACAAGCTATATCCTGGCCGCACGATCGAGGCGGCCCTCGACAGTCACAACAATCTGGTCTGGCTTCGCTACGCCCATACCCCGGGCACCAACGTCAAGTCCGGGGTGGACTCTTCCTGGCTGGAAGTCCGCCCCGACGGCAAGGGGAGCTTCTCGGCCCATGAACGTACCATGGCGGCGACCCCGGAACTGCGGATCGCAGAAGGCGAAATCTCGAGTTCACTGTTCGGCGCAGCCGACGAGGCCCATCTTCCCGATTCCATCACGCTCGAAATGGTGGACATCCTGGGCAGCCGCATCGACTTCCTGAAAGACATCCGCAAGGGCGATCGCTTCCGCATTCTGTACGACGCCTACATGCACGACGGGGAGGAGGTCGGCACCGGACGCATCCGCGCACTGGAATTCATCAATGGCGGCAAGACCTACAGCGCCGTCTGGTTCGACAATTCTAACGGCATCAGCGGCTATTACGACTTCTCGGGCGCCAGCCTGAAGGGCGCCTTCCTGAAAACCGCCATCAAGTTCACTCGCATCAGTTCACGATTCGGCATGCGCATGCACCCGATCCACAAGAAGTGGGTTGGCCACAAGGGCGTGGACTACGCGGCACCGGCCGGCACCCCCATCCACGCCACAGCGGACGGCACGGTGGCCTTCATCGGCCAGCAAAACGGCTACGGCAACGTCATCATCCTGAAGAACTTCGGCCAATATTCCACACTCTATGCCCACCAGAGCCGCTTCGCGGCCGGGCTGAAGAAGGGCGACCACATTCAACAGGGGCAACTGATCGGCTACGTCGGCCAGACCGGCTGGGCGACGGGACCGCACCTGCACTACGAGTTTCGTATCAATGATCGTCCGGTGGATCCGCTGTCCGTGGATCTGCCCGTCGCGCGGGCGCTGGATCCCGCCGACCACAAGGCCTTCAACATGCTGGTGGCGCGCTACCAGCCCGAGATCAAGATGCTGGCCGAGCTCCAGGACAGCCGCATCCAGATCGCACAGCGCTGACGTCCACGCGCAGTCCGCGGCGACTATCCCCACCAATTCTCCCACGCCCATGCCGGAACTCTATATCGGCCTGATGTCAGGCACCAGCACGGACGGCGTGGACGGCATATTGGCCGACCTCTCCAACCAGCACATCGAGGTGCTGGCGAGCACCAGTCTTCCCCTGCCGGGTTCGCTGCGCAGCGAGCTGCTGGAGCTGAACAGCCCCGGTCCCGATGAACTGGCGCGGGCGGCCCTGGCCGCCAACAGACTGGCCGACTGCTACGCGGAAGCCGTCAACCGCCTGCTGCAGTCGGCGGGGACCGCGGCCGCATCCGTGCGGGCCATCGGCGCCCACGGCCAGACCGTACGCCACGCGCCGCAGTCCGGCTATACCCTGCAGATCAATGCCCCCGCCCGCCTGGCTGAACACACCGGCATCGCCGTGGTGGCGGACTTCCGCAGCCGTGACGTGGCCGCCGGTGGCCAGGGCGCGCCGCTGGTACCCGCATTCCATGCTGCCTGCTTCGGCCATGCGCCTGGCCGCATGGTCCTGAACCTTGGCGGAATCGCCAACCTGACGATCCTGGAGTCGCCGGTGCGGGGATTCGATACCGGGCCCGCCAACATGCTGATGGATGCCTGGACGCAGCGCCATCTGGATCAACCGTACGATAAAAATGGGGCCTGGGCTGCGCAGGGCCACAGCAATGCCGCGCTGCTGCGGCGTCTGAGCGGGGAACCATGGCTGGCGCTGCCGCCCCCCAAGTCCACCGGGCGGGATCTGTTCAACCTCGACTGGCTGGATACCCATCTGCGGGCCCTGCCGACGTCGGTCCCGGCCGAGGACGTGCAGGCGACACTGCTCCAGCTATCGGTGAGCACCATCGCGCAGGCTGTCGCTGCCCACGCGGGACAGACCCGCGAGGTCATCGCCTGCGGCGGAGGCGCGCTCAATCCGGTCTTCATGCAGGCGCTCACGCGTGCCCTTCCCTGCTCGCTGACGACGTCCGCCCGCTACGGGGTGCCGGTGCTCGCCGTGGAAGCGCTGGCGTTCGCCTGGCTTGCACAGGCGCATCTGCGCGGAGAGGCTGCCTGCTGGCCCTCTGTGACGGGGGCGCGACATCCCAGCATCGCCGGGTGCGTGTACCCTGCCTAGCCGGCGGGGACGGCGCAGGGCAACCTGGACGCTGTCACGCGGGCAGTTTCCTTCAAGGAGCGAAGGACGAGCCGCAACCGCACGTCGCGTTGGCATTGGGATTGCGGACGACGAACTGGGCGCCCTGCAGCGCCTGCTCGAAATCCACCTCGGCGCCCGCCAGGTAGGGAGCGCTCATGGCGTCGACCAGCGCCACCGCGCCATCACGCTCGATCAGAACGTCGTCGGCTGCCGCAGCCGTCTCCAGCGCAAAGCCATATTGAAAGCCGGAACATCCGCCGCCTTCAACATAGACCCGAAGCTTGAGGTCGGGGTTGCGCTGTTCGTGCATGAGCGCGCGCAGGCGCGTCGCCGCCGCCGCCGTCAGGGTAGGCGAAGCCACCGGCTTCTGGAGGTCGGAGTGGTTCAGCATATTCATTGGCGGTCTCCTGTGGACGCGGCCGCGGCCGCCAGGCTGGTGTCCTGGGAGGCTCGGACGGTACCTCCCTCCAGGACGTCGACACGCACGGACTGGATCGCCAGCCCCGGGACATCCTGCAGGATCCCCGTGGTGCGTTGGTACTGATCAAACGCCAGCGCCAGTGGATCAGGCGCCGCGCTTGCGCTCGTGTCGGCAGAGGGCCGTGGGCCGCTGGGCGGGGAAAGCTCGACCTGCACGGTCTTGCCATCCCGCACGCCCGTCGCCATGAATCGCAACCGCCCCTTGAATGGATCGGCCGAATCCGCCACGCTTCGCGTCAAAAGCACCCGATATTGGAGAAAATCGCCCTTGGGCCGCACGTCGAAAGCACGCACGGCGACGGCGCCGGCCGGCCCCGGGGGCAGCAACTGTTCGTAGAACGACAACTGATCCTGCGTACCGGCGAGCGTCTTCTGGAGTTCGGCTATCTTGTCCTGCAGCGCCTGCTGCGCGCCGTCATTGACGTTTGCCTCGTTATGCCGTGCCCCCAGCGCCGCCTGAGACTGGCCAAGCTGAGCCTGCAGTTCGCTGTTCTGCGCCTGCAGCGCCTGCATGTGTTCACGGTCGCCCCCGTGCATGCCCACATGCATCACGACGGCCCCGGCGAGAAATGCCAGCGCCAGCGCCAGGAGCCGCGAAAGAGTCCGCACCAGCCAGCGGCTGAACCCTCCACGTCGGTTTTCGTAGGTTGCCATCCTCACCCCCTATGGCAAGATTGCCACCTGCTGCAAGCCGGTGGTTTCAGGGAACCCGAACATAAGGTTCATGTTCTGCACCGCCTGTCCGGCAGCACCCTTGACCAGATTGTCCTGTACCACCAGCACGACCAACGTGTCGCCGTCGGCCGGACGATGCACCGCCAGGCGCAGCATGTTCGAGGCGCGCACGGAGCGCGTCTGGGGCAGGCTACCAGCAGGCATCACGTCCACAAAAGGTTCTTGGGCATAACGCTGTTCGTATACAGCCTGGAAGTCGGTTTGCATGGCCTCGGGCAGGATGCGCAGATACAAAGTCGAGAACATGCCCCGGATCATGGGCACGAGATGCGGTACGAACGTTACCCCCACGGGCACCCCGGCGATGCGGTTCAGGCATTCGGTGATTTCGGGATGATGGCGGTGGCCGGCGACGCCATACGCCGCGAAGTTGTCGGCCGACTCGCAGAACAGCGATCCCACCTGGGCTTTGCGGCCGGCTCCTGACACGCCGGACTTGGAATCGGCAATGACGTGCGCCACGTCCACCAGCGGCCGCCCCGCCTGCAACACGGGCGCCAGCCCCAGCAGCACGGTCGTCGGGTAGCATCCCGGGTTGCCCACGATACGCGCCGTACGGATGCGGTCGCGATCCAGTTCGGGCAGGCCATAGACGGCATCCCGCAGGACGGTGGGACAACTATGCGGCATCTTGTACCACTTCTGGAAGGTGTCCACGTCCTGGAGGCGAAAGTCCGCCGCCAGGTCGATCACCCTCACGCCGTGCTCGAGCAATCCAGGAGCCTGTTCCATGGCCACGCCATGGGGAGTGGCAAAGAACACCACGTCACACTGATCCAGGGCGGCGTCTTCGGGCGTCTGGAAGCGCAGGTCCACATGCCCGCGCAGGTTCGGGAACATCTCGGCCACGGGCAGCCCGGATTCCTTGCGGGAAGTGATGGCATGGAGCTGGACATTCGGGTGCTGCGACAGCAATCGCAGCAATTCGACCCCGGTGTAGCCGGTGCCCCCCACGATGCCGGCCTTGATGGGCGATGCAACGTCCTGCGTCATATCGGAAATCCTGTGTGGGGCGAGGTTGGCCAGGCCACCCCGCCAAAGAATGGAAAGACAGGTTCTATTGTAGTAGGTCGGGAAACAAAAACCCCGGCACAAGGCCGGGGTCGTATGTCGCAGCGGAACTGCCTGCGATCAGCGCTTGCTGAACTGCTTGCGCCGACGGGCCTTGTGGAAGCCGACCTTCTTGCGCTCGACCTCGCGGGCGTCGCGCGTGACAAGCCCCGCCTGCTTCAACGGAGACTTCAGCGTTTCGTCGTAGTCGATGAGGGCGCGCGTGATGCCGTGGCGAACGGCACCGGCCTGGCCGGATTCACCACCGCCACTGACGTTGACATGGAAATCGAAAGATTCCAGATGGTTCGTTACCGCCAGAGGCTGGCGCACGACCATGCGACCCGTTTCGCGTGCGAAGTATTCGTCCACGGGACGGCCGTTGACGACGATCTTGCCCGTGCCTTTCTTCAGAAATACACGCGCCACCGACGTTTTGCGGCGGCCAGTGCCATAATTCCAATTACCGATCATGATGGCCTGTCCTCAAATATCCAGCGATTGCGGCTGCTGCGCGGCATGCGGATGTTCCGCGCCAGCGTAGATCTTCAGCTTCCTGGCCATGGCATAGCCCAGCGGACCCTTGGGCAGCATGCCCTTGACGGCCTTTTGCAGGGCACGGCCCGGAAAACGCTGTTGCATTTTCTGGAAGCTGGTTTCGGAAATCCCGCCTGGATAAGTGGAGTGGCGGTAGTAGCGTTTGTCCTGCGCCTTGGCGCCGGAAACAACGAGTTCGGCTGCGTTGATGACGACGATGTAATCGCCGGTATCGACGTGCGGCGTGAATTCGGGTTTGTGCTTGCCACGCAAACGGCGTGCGACTTCGCTGGCCACACGGCCGAGGACCTTGCCCTTGGCGTCGATCACAAACCAGTCACGCTTGACTTCATGCGGCTTGGCCACAAAGGTCTTCATGATGGTGTACCTGATGAATAATGGATGAAAAGATTTCCGCCTGATCAATCCCGGCCGTCTGGGCTTTGTAGGTCGTGACTGAGAAGCCACGGAATCGAGCCCGTACGGATACGGATCCAGAGGGAAATCCGACCATTGTACACGAGTCTGGGTTCTTTAGACGCACCGAGGCCAGGGAGCTGTGGGGAGGCCGCGCTACGGCTGGCGGCCCTCCCGATGGTCGGGCTGCCCGGATCTGCCGCGTCCGAGCGGGCGTCTCCGGCCGGTCTCCCTGGGGTCGTCGTCCGTCGACGAATACCCCCGCTCTCCCTTCGTCAGCATCCGGCGCCAGCCTACCCGCGCGGCCTCCCCACAGCTCCCCGGCCCCTAATCGCAATTCGCAGGACACACCGTCGCGCGGAGGTGATGAGATCTTGCGCGGGTAGGTGAGCGCCGGTGGCTTCCGAAGGGAAGCCGGGGGCATTCGCGGCCCTCCGCCCGACCGAAGGGAGACCGGAGGGCCGCGCCCGGCTGGACGAGGAAGGACCGGGATGAGACCGGACGCAGGAGGGTCCTTGAGGACCGTCCTGCGCCTGTCGAATCGGAGTGGCCTGCAGGCCACGACGTGGGGCCGTAGTCCGACCAACGGGAGGACCGCTCGCCGTAGCGCAAGGTCTCATCACCTCCGCGCGGAGCGAACGGCCGGCCCCCCGAAACGCAGAAGCCCGGGCTACTTCTTCTGGTTCTGACGCGCCAGCGCCGCACCCATATAGTTGTCGAACGAACCCTCGGCCACCCGGAACCACGGCACAATGTTGTCGCGGAACGCCATATAGTTGTCGTGAATCTTCTTGAAGCCGGCGTCCTTCTCGCCGAATTCCTTGTACACGACATCGGACGCCTGGAGCGCCGCATCCATGACCTCGCGCGGGAACGCCCGCAGCGTGGCACCGCCGGCGATCAGGCGACGCAGGGCTTCCGGATTGTGCGCGTCGTAGTCCTCGATCATGCCCGCGCCCGCCGCCCGCGAGGCCACCTCGATGACAGCCTGGTAGGGCTTGGGCAACTCCGCGTAGGCCTTGTCGTTCACATAGAGCGACACCTGGCCCTCGCCTTCCCACCAGCCGGGATAGTAGTAGTACTTCGCGACCTTCTGGAAACCCAGCTTTTCGTCGTCCACCGGCCCCACGAACTCAACGGCGTCCAGCGCACCCTTCTCCAGCGAAGGATAGATGTCGGCCGGCGCGACTTGCTGCGGAACCACCCCCAGGCGAGACAAGACTTCTCCGGCGAAGCCGGCCGTCCGCATCTTCAGGCCCTTCAGGTCTTCCACTGTCTTGATTTCCTTGCGGTACCAGCCGCCCATCTGAGTGCCCGTGTTGCCGAAAGGAAAATTGACGATGTTGCGCGACGCAAACAGCGCGCGCATCAGCTTCATGCCATCGCCCTGGTACATCCAGGCGTTCATCTGGCGCGTGTTCAGGCCAAACGGAACCGCCGTGTCGAAGCAGAACGACGGATCCTTGCCGTAGTAGTAGTACGAAGCGGTTTGCCCGCATTCCACCGTCCGGTTACCGACGGCGTCCATCACGCCGAAACCCGGGACCAGTGCGCCCGCGGGATACAGGCGGATATCGAAGTTGCCGCCGGTCAGCTCCTTGACCATCGCGCAAAAGCGCTGCGCCGTGCCGAACAACGCAAGCTGTGCGGGTCCGAAGGTCGAGGTCATCTTCCAGGCGACCTGAGGACTGGATTGGGCAAGGGCCGGAGTCGCGACAGCCGCCGTACCGGCCACCGCGCCCAACCCGGCCTTTTTCAGAAATGCGCGTCGCTGCATGATCATCGATTCTCCTGGTCTGATTGATCCTTGCTGATTGGAATTGCGGTCGCACCGATATTACACTGCGGCCCCGATCCGATCGGGTCGGCGCCGCCCTGAGAATCCCGATGGATGAATGGCGGGCCGAAGCCGGGACACCGGCGCCCAACGGGCATCACTGCCCGGCAATGGCCATCCGTTCGATCAGAATGGATCCCGTGGACTTGGCACCGCGCGCATGGACGTCGGCACCCACCGCCACGATTTCCCGGAACATGTCGGCGAGATTGCCCGCGATGGTAATTTCGTGGACGGGATGGCGGATCACGCCGCCCTGCACCCAATAACCGAATGCGCCGCGCGAGTAGTCGCCCGTCACATAGTTCACGCCCTGACCAATGAGTTCCGTCACCAGCAAGCCGGTGTCCATCTTGCGCAGCATCGCCGACAGATCATCATCCGGGCGCGTCAGTCGCGAACGCAGGTTCAGATTGTGCGAACCACCGGCGTTTCCGGTCGTCGCCATGCCGAGCTTGCGCGCCGTATAGGTGGACAGGAAATAACCCTGCAGGACCCCCTGGCCCACGATGCGGCGGGCCTGCGGGCGCACGCCCTCTGCGTCGAACGGTGAACTGCCCTGCGCCCCCGGGATGTAGGGATTTTCGATCACGTCCAGATGATCCGCCAGCACCGGTTTGCCCAGGGAATCCAGCAGAAAGCTGGCCTTGCGGTACAGCGCGCCGCCGCTGGTCGCCTGCACCAGCGTTCCCAGGAGCCCCACCGCCAACGGCGCCTCGAACAGCACGGGGAACCGGCCGGTACGAACAGGCCGCGCATTCAGCCGGGACAAGGCGCGCTCGGCCGCGTAGCGGCCCACTTCGATCGGCGAAGCCAGATCCTGAGCGCGGCGCGCCGAGCTGTACCAGAAGTCCCGCTGCATGCCGTCGCCGCGTCCGGCAATGGGGGCCACAGACAGACTGTGACGCGAATAGGGATAACCACCCAGGAACCCCCTTGAATTGCCCAGGACGAAGTGGCCTTCCATGGTGTCCACCGACGCGCCTTCAGTGTTGGTGATCCCTGTGCTGGTCGCCAGCGCGGCCCGCTCGGCCTTGATCGCCAGGCGCGCTGCGCCCGCCGCATCGATGGCCCACGGGTGATGCAGATCCAGATCGGGATAATCCAGCGCCAGCAGGTCCGGATCCGGCAGTCCCGCAGCGGGGTCCTCGGCGGTATACCGCGCGATATGCCAGGCCGCGTCCACTGTGCGCTGCAGTGCGTCCGACGAAAAATCCGACGTCGATGCCGAACCGCGCCGCTGCCCGGCGAAAACCGTCACCGCCAGCGATCGGTCGCAGGTCTGTTCAATGGTTTCGATGGTGCACTGGCGAGCGGCTACCGACAGCCCGCGGCTTTCGGAGACTTCGGCGGCGGCGTCCGACGCCCCCGCCTTGCGGGCACGGCCCAGTGCATCGGTGATCAGTTCACGAAACCGCGCCTGCTGCGTGCGGAGGTCCAGAAAATCATCAGATGGGTTGTTCATGCGCGATCCGCAAAATAGAGCCGGTTATGATAGACGTTCACGACCCATTTTATGCCCGAACCCATGGACGACACGCCGCAGGAGCCCTCGGGCCCGAAGTATTCCGGTCCCAGCAAATCCCAGGTGAAGCGGGACATGCAGGGCCTGCTGGATCTGGGGCGCGAACTCATCGCCCTGGCTCCCGCCCAGCTTGACCAACTGCCGCTCGACGAAACGCTGCGCGACGCCATTGCGCTGGCCCAGCGCATCCATAGCCACGAGGGGCGACGCCGCCAGACCCACTACGTGGGAAAACTCATGCGCCACGCGGACGCGCAGGCGCTGCGGGCGCAGCTCGACCTCTGGGCCAACGGTTCGCGGGCACAGGCCCGTGCCATGCAGCGCCTCGAAGTCCTGCGGGACCGGCTGCTGGACAGCGACGACGCCCTGACCGAGCTCCTCGACACATTTCCGGGGCTGGACATCCAGGCGTTACGCGCTCAGATCCGCGCCGCCCGCAAAGAGGCTCACGACAACACAGCGCTGCCCGAAGGGCGCGAGCCCATGCGCAAGCATTACCGCGCCCTCTTCCAGACCCTGAAGGCCCTGGAATTCAAGGAGTAAGACCGCCAATGGAAACCTACCTGGAAACGCTGGAACAGGAAACCGGCGCCGACCCGCGACACAGTATCATCTGGCTGCACGGCCTGGGCGCCGATGGCCACGACTTCGCACCGATCGTGCCCGAACTCGCCCTGGATGATCTTCCCGCCCTGCGCTTCGTTTTCCCGCATGCGCCGGTCCGCCCGGTGACGCTCAACCAGGGTCTGCCCATGCGCGCCTGGTACGACGTCCACGGCTTGGCGCGGGACTCCCGCGAGGATGTCGACGGCATCCGGTCCGCGCGACGTGCCGTCACGGCCCTCATCGAGCGTGAGCAGGAACGGGGCGTGCCGCCCGAGCACATCGTGCTGGCGGGCTTCTCGCAAGGCTGTGCCGCGGCGCTGTATGCGGGTCTGCGATTCGAACACCGCCTCGCTGGCCTGATCGGCCTGTCGGGGTACCTGCCCTTGCGCAACACTACGGCAGCGGAGCGCCACCCGTCCAACGCAAGCACCCCGGTATTCCTGGCACACGGGTCGCAAGACCCGGTCGTCCCCATCGCCTTCGCCGAAATCAGCCGGGACGCCCTCACCACGCTGGGTCAGCCCATCGAGTGGCACGTGTACCCGATGCCGCACGCCGTCCATCCGCAGGAAATCGAGGACATTCATGCATTTCTGGTCCGGGCGCTTTGCCCGGCCATCCCCGGCGGCCGCCCATCGCCGCAGGCCTGAAAGCTATTCAGCCTCCGCGCGGAGATCCAGCCACAACCGCCGCATGTCGGGGTCGAAGGGCTCCGGATCGTTCCTGAATCCGAGCGACGCCATGAGTCCAAGCATGGGACGGTTGGAGGCCAGCACGACGCCCTCTAGATAAGCGAGCCGCTGGTGCCGCGTGACCTCGATCAGACTGCGCATCAACTGGGCACCCAAGCCGCGCCGCTGCCAATCGTCGGCAATCACCAGGGCGTACTCGGCCCCGCGGCCATCGGCATTGCGCAGGCAGTGAGCGAAACCGACGATGCGCTCGCGCAAAAGGCCGCGGTTCTGGGGATTTGAAACCTGGGCGGTGGCCACCAGCGCCACCTCGCGGTCGTAATCGATGCGCGTGTATCGCGCCAGCATGCGCGGCGTGAGCTCGCGGAGCATGGAGACGAATCGCATGTAGCGGGATTCATCGGACAGACCCCGGATGAACTCCTGCAGCAGCGAGGCATCTTCGGGACGAATGGGACGCAACAGCCATTCCTGCTGGTCGGTGGTGACCATGGGGCGAACCAGCCGCCGCGGATAGGGGTGGATCGCCATATGGCGGTAAGCGCGATTCTCGGGACGTTCACCGTCGTAATCCGGATCGAGGGTAATCCGAACGTCGCGCGCGAACAGACTGGTGTCGTCCCTCCATAGCGGGTCGATGGTGAGCGTTCTCACCCCGGGCAATTCACTGATGATCTCCGAGAGCCGCTCCAGGGTGTCACGCAGATGCTCGAACACCGCCGGACTCAAGTCACGCTCCAGTACCCGCGACCAGAAGGGGCCGCGCTGGATGAGCTGGCGCGCCAGATAGGTATTCAGCGGCGGCAACTCGATTTCACGATTGGGCGCCACGAGCTGCGCATAGGTGCCGCCCGGGCCGAACTGAAGGTAAGGCCCGAAATGTTCGTCCTGACGAACGTGGATCGCCATGGGAATGCCCTCGCGGGCCGAGTCGGGCACCGGCGAGTCGCCCAGCACGATGGGCACATGGAAGCAGTCCAGGAGCCAACGGCTCGCTGCGCGGTCCAGTGTGGAGCGCCCCGACATGATGGCATCGGACACCAGGGTGCGCGCCTCGTCCAGGCGGGGCGCGCGATTGAGCATCTCGGGGGGCAGGGCCTGCTGCGCCAGCGTCTGGTTGTAGTGATACGTCGCCAGGATGCCCAGCGCGTTGGTGGCCGATTCCGGCGTACGAAACGCCGGAAGCCCCACGGCGTCCAGGCGATGGCGCAGCGGACGCATGGCGGCATCACCCAGGAAGCAGGAAACGATGGGCTTGCTGGCCGATTCCGAAAAGCTCGCCAGCACATCGCTGGCCTGCGCCATGTCGGTGAGCGCATCCGGCGCGAGCAGCACCAGCACGTCGTCCACATTGGCATCACCTTCGATGAGCCCGAGCGCCTGCCGCAGGCGAGCCGGCTCCAGCGGCGTGTGGCTGACGACGGGATTGGCCACGCTGGCGCCCGGCTCCAGCAGTGCCTCCAGTTCGCGCTGTGTCTGGCCGGCAAGATCCGCCCGGAGCAGCGGTCCGTTCTTGCCCATGACATCGAGCGCCAGATGGGCCGCGCCATGGCCATTGGAGAAGATGGCCACTCGGCGTCCCCGCTGACGCTTCGCATGGACCAGCACCTTCAGGGCCGAAAAAAGCTGCACGAAGAACCGGATCCGGACCACCCCCGTGCGCCGCAGCAGCGCGTTGAACACCCGATCGCCGGCCCGATCCTCATCGGCCCCCGGCTTATTGGCCTTCAGCACGATCACCGGCTTGACGCTGGCGGCCGCCATCAGCGCGCTCGTGAAGTGCCGCGAAGAATCGGCCGCCTCCAGATACAGCACAATGCTGTCGGTGCGCGGGTCCATGGAGAGATACTCGAGGATCTCGGCCACGGTGACACCTTCCGCGTCGCCGGCCGACACGACCGCCGAGAAACCCAGTTGAATGTCGCCTGCCCAATCCAGCACCGCCGCAGCGATCATGCGAGACTGGGCAACCAGCGCGACGCGCCCCACCGGCGCGGCACGTTCATCCAGCCCCAGATTCAGACCCAGGTGCGGCCGCTGAATGCCCAGCGCGCCCGGCCCCAGCACGAGGCAATCATTGGCCCGCCCCCAGGCCTGGCAGGCCTCCCGGGTCGCCTGCGGATCGGCCGCCGCCGCCGCATGGGGCAACAGCACCAAAGCCCTGGGGCGGTGGACGCGCACCGCCGCCAGCACCGCCGGCAATTGGGCGGGATCCACGCTGAGCAGCGCCATATCCAGCCGCTGATCGTCCTGGAGAAAGGCCAGGCGCGCAGGGGGCAGCGTCCAACGTCCGTCCGGGCCCACCCGGAAATCGGCGATGCGCTCCCGTAGCTGATCCGGCGGCGTCCGCACCACGGGAAGTTCGCGGGAACTCAGGATGAGCAATGATCGCGGCTCGAACAGGGCCGCCAGACGGTGGCGCAGCATGAATGAAGTCCTGGGAGCCCCCGTTGGGGAGCAGTCCCTTAAAATAGCAGATTGTCTTTTGATTCTACAGGGGCGAGCGCCGGACTGCGGCTTCGCCACATGACCGCCAACATGACCGTGACTCCTTCGCGCCCCGTGCGCACCCGCTTTGCGCCTTCTCCCACTGGATATCTGCACCTGGGAGGCGCCCGAACCGCGCTGTTCTCCTGGGCGTTCGCCCGCCACTTCGGCGGCACCTTCGTGCTGCGCATCGAAGACACGGACCTGGAGCGCTCGACTCCGCAGGCCGTGCAGGCCATTCTGGACGGCATGAAGTGGCTGGAGCTGCAACCCGATGAAGGTCCGTTCTATCAGATGCAGCGCATGGACCGATACCGCGAGGTCATCGCGTCCATGCTGAAAGAAGGCACCGCCTACCACTGCTACAGTACGCCGGCGGAGGTCGAGGCGATGCGCGCGCGCGCCCGCGCCATTGGTGCAAAGCCGCGCTACGATGGCACGTGGCGGCCCGAGCCGGGCAAGACGCTACCACCCGTGCCCGAAGGCGTCCGTCCGGTGGTGCGCTTTCGCAGTCCGCTGGACGGCGCCACGAGCTGGGACGATCTGATCAAAGGCCCCATCAGCATCGACAACGCGGAACTCGACGATCTGATCATCGCCCGCCCCGACGGCACACCGACGTACAACTTCTGCGTGGTGGTGGATGACTGGGATATGGGCATCACGCATGTCATCCGGGGGGACGACCACGTCAACAATACCCCGCGCCAGATCAACATTCTGCGCGCGCTCGGCGCGGAGCTGCCCCGATACGGCCACGTCCCGATGATCCTGGGACCCGATGGCGAGAAGCTCTCCAAGCGGCACGGTGCGGTGAGCGTCATGGAATACGATCGGCTGGGATATCTGCCGCAGGCGATGGTGAATTACCTGGCACGTCTGGGCTGGAGTCACGGCAACGACGAGCTCTTCAACCGCGAGCAGTTCATCGAATGGTTCGATCCGGCCCATCTCAGCCGCTCCGCGGCCCAGTGGGATCCCAAGAAACTGAACTGGGTCAACGCGCATTGGCTGCGAGAGCTGCCGCTCGATGATTTGGCTCGCCGCGTGGCGCCCCGCATCCAGGCGCGCGGGGGCGATCCGGACGCCGCCGATCTGCCCAGCGTGCTGGCGCTGCTGCGTGACCGCAGCGAGACGCTCGAAGACCTTGCCGAAGGGGCGATGCTGTTCTGCGGACCCTACACGCCAGCTGATGCGGCGCTGCGGGCCGAGACACTGGACGCCGCCGCGCTGGCGCTGCTGACCGAGTTCCATGCCAGGGCGGGCGGTCTGGCGGACTGGAACGAGACCACCCTGGATGAACTCATCAAGGCCGTCCTGAAGGACCACGGCGTCAAGATGCCCAAGCTGGCCATCCCGTTACGGGTGGCCGTGACGGGGCGCAAGCACACGCCCTCGATCGGCGCCGTCCTGGCCCTGCTCGGCCGGGCAACCGTGCTGGGCCGCCTGGACGGCATACTGGCGGCGTGACTCAGAACGGCAGCCGGTATCCGGGCGACATGCGCCGCGCGCGCACGGGACCGTTGGGGCCCAACACCCGCAGTTCGGTAGCCGTCACTTGCTGGACCCGGTATCGGTTGGTGTAGATCGGGTCGCTCAGATTGACCGGCACACCGTTGGACTGCAGCGTGCGCAGAACCAGTGTCTGGTTCTCGTGCGACCAGCAACCCGTTTCGTAGAGGCCCTGGGACGGGGTGCGCGGCCGCTTGATCTGTTCCACATACTTCATGGTGCCGTCGGGGTTCAGCGTATACAGCGTGCGCAACGCGCCGGCCACCCCTTTCTCGGACTTGACCGACAGCCAGTTTCCAGCGAGCGAGTCACCCGAGGCGGGGGCGACGCAGATCGGCGGCTGTGCCGGAGCCTGCACCTTGGGTGGCGGGGTGACGGGTGCGCAGGCGGCCAGTGCCACCAGTGCCGCCAGACTCGCAGCACCGCGCAATCGACGAACAGCGTGCATGGTTTGGTCCTCCTTCATGACATAAGTCATCCAATCACATGAGCCAGCCGGCGGGCCCCCGCCAGGTCCGCCACATGCGGCCTACAATTTTTCGGAAGCTGGCGCCGGGCCAGCCGGCAACCATTCTACTGACATGAGCCACTCCATACTGCAGACCCTGCATCTGTACGCCGCAATTTTTTTCGTCGGCACTGTGTTCTTTGAGGTAACGATACTGGAAGGTATCCGCCAACCGCTGGGGCGCGACGCCATGCGCAACGTGGAACTCGCGATCGGGCGCCGCGCCCGGCGCATCATGCCGTTCGTGATCGTGACCCTGTTCGGTGCCGGCGTGGCGATGGCGTGGCAGTTCCGGGCCGAACTCGCGCATCCACTGGCGAGCAGCTTCGCCACACTACTGTGGATCAAGATCGTGCTGGCATTCAGTGTGCTGGCACACTTCATTACGGCCATCACGCTCAGCGGCACCGGGCGGCTCAAGTCGCGCCACTTCAAGATGATTCACGTGAGCGTCTTCACGCATGTGATCCTCATCGTGTTCCTCGCCAAGGCGATGTTCTTCCTGCATTGGTAAATCCAAAAAAGCGTCATTTTGGAGACACGTACGGTCGAATATCAAACCATAGCGGCCTTCCAGCCAGAATAATGCTTGGTTCATGCAAAACCTTACGATAGACTGGATGACATGCAATATCTTCGTGATATTGCATGCCTGCGCCATTTGAAATGGGCCGCACCCCACGGTGGGGGCCATGTCAAATGGGTGGACGTTTTCTTCCGACCTCAGGAGTATGAAAATGGCAACCCGCAAAACGGCCGGTACCGCGGCCACAGGCACGGCGACGAAGACCGCTGCCAAGAAACCGACGGCAAAGTCCGCCCAATCCAGCGCTGCGAAACCCACCGCAGCCGGAAAGAAGACGGCAGCAAAACCCGCAGCAGCCAAGGCTCCGGCCAAGGCCGGCACGGCCAAGAAACCGGCGGCACGCGCCACCACGGCAAAAACTTCCGCTGCCAAAACGACTGCCGCCAAGACCTCCGCCGCCAAAGCGACCAAGGCACCGGCCAAGAAACCGGCTGCTAAACCTGCCAAGGCCGCCAGCAAGTCGACCGCCGGCAAGCCCGCCTCAAAGAGCGCCGCTTCCAAGGCGACGGCACCAAAATCCACGGCCAAGCCCAAAGCTGCAGCCAAGCCCAAGGCCGCCGCAAAGCCCGCCGCCAAAAAGACTGCGGCAAAACCGGCGGCCAAGGCAGCAGCCAAGCCCGCTGCAAAGGCGGCTGCCAAGCCGGCGGCGGCCAAGAAACCCGCCGCCAAAAGCGCTGCGAAGAAGCCCGCAGCCAAGAAGCCCGCTGCTCCCAAAAAGGCCGCCGCGAAACCTTCAACCCCGGCACCGGAGGCCCGCACGGATACGAACCCCGCGGGTTCCCCCTGGCCGTTCCCGGTCAATAAGCGTCCCTGATTCCGGGATCGCCAATTGGTCCACGGCCCGGCAACTTGCCGGGCCGTTTTACTGAATGCGACAATAGACGCATTCCGGCCAGGGCTTGCCGACGCCGTGCGAACGCACGATGCCGCCAGACTGCACTCCCGCTTCTGGGGGACGCCGGCCCACTCAGTGGCGCGAGCACCGCATGGTACAGAACATCCTTCTTTTCCTGATCGATATTGTCTTCCAGCTCTTTGGAATCGCATTGATTCTGCGAGCGTGGATCTATGCCATCCGGCTGCATCCTTTCAATCCTTATTCCCAGGCCGTCCTGCGTGTCACGGACTGGCTGGTGCAGCCCATTCGCCACGTGGTGCCGGCCAGCGGGCGCATCGACTGGCCCAGCATCCTGGCGTGCTGGATCTCGGCGATCGTGTACCTGACATTGACCTGGCTATTGGCCATGGGCGGCCTGCTGCCCTCGACATCGGCCATCGTGCCATTGCTGTTGACGGGTCTGCTGATCAGCCTGAAATGGCTTTTCAACGTCATCGTCTGGATCACGCTGATCCAGGCCATCCTGTCCTGGATCAACCCGCTCTCGCCCATCATGCCGGTGCTCTACACCCTGACGGCTCCGTTGCTGGATCCGATCCGCCGAGCCATGCCGCGCACGAGCGGGATCGATTTTTCTCCGCTGATCCTGCTGGTCGTTGCGCAGGTGCTGATGATGGTTCTGAACCATCTGGCATTCTCGACCTTCGGGGTTTGACGGCCGGGTCGGCGCAGCGCATTCAAAAATACCCGGCACGATGGCCAGGTGCCTCGAAGGCGTGCGCCCCCGTCACATCGGCACGACCCGCGTCGGTCCGCCGCCGCTGATGACCTGGACACGCTGCCCGGCGCCCAGCCGGATATCGTTGGCCTGCGCAATCACGCGGGTCTCGCCGTTATCCAGGCGCACGGTGACTTCCAGACCCTGGGTCTTGCCCGCCTGGTTTTCGACGGCGTTGCCCGCCAGGCCACCCAGCAGCGCGCCCCCGATCGTCGTCAGGATCTGGCCACGCCCGCCGCCGATGGCACTACCTGCGACGCCGCCCAGGGCGGCGCCCCCCACGGCCCCCACACCCGAGGATTGGTTGGATTGGATGACGACCGGACGTACCGACACGACCGTGCCATAGCGCACGATCTGTTCCTGCTGAGCCTGGCCGTAGGTGTACACGGAACCCGACGCCGACTGATTGGCGCAGCCTGCCAGCACCAGGACCGACGCCGACAATCCAGCGGTGGCGAGCATGCGCAGCACGCGCGACGAAGACAAGAAAACGGTGGGGATCGCCATGGGGTCTCCTGGGAAACAAAAGGGAAGGTCAGGCCGAAAAACGGGCATTGACCGCATAATGAGCCTGCAACGCCGCAGCCACATCGGCACGCGACGGATGATGGTTCTGCGGCCCCTCACTGCCGATTTTAAAGCCGCCCATGATGTTCGCCAAACAGCAGGCATCCTGGAGCGACCAGTCATGGACCAGACCGTACAGCAGCCCGGCGCGGTGCGCATCGCCGCATCCCGTGGGATCCACCACGTGGTCCACCGGCATGGGCGCGATGTCCGTACGTCCGGCCGCGGTGTACAGGCTCGCGCCCTCGCCGCCCCGCGTCACCACCACGGCTTCCAGCCGGCTGGCAATGGATTCTATCGGTTCGCCCAACCGATCCACGATCACGCTGGCCTCATAGTCGTTGGCGGTCAGGATGGATGCCAGGCCCAACATGCGGCGCAGATCATCGCCATCGAACAACGGCATCGCCTGACCCAGATCGAACACGAAGGGGATGCCGCCAGCATGCAAGCGCCGGGCATGCGCGAACATGCCGTCCTTGGAATCGGGAGACACGATCGCCCAGGCCGCTGTCTGCCCGGTCAGATCGTTTTCCGCCGACCTCAGCATGGCGCCCGGATGAAACGACGCAATCTGATTGCCGTCCAGATCAGTGGTGATGTAGCACTGCGGCGTATAGGCGTCATTCAGCACCCGGACCAGGCGGGTATCGATTCCCATGTTCCGCATGCGCAGCAGATAGTCCTCCGCGTCCTGGCCCACCGTCCCTACCGGAATCGGATGCTCGCCCAGGAGGCTGAGGTTGTAGGCGATATTGCCGGCACAGCCCCCGTATTCCTTGCGCAGCGACGGCACGAAGAACGAGACACTCAGGGATTTCAGGTTGTTGGGCAGGATATGGTCCCCAAACCGGCCCTCGAACACAGCAATGGAATCGAACGCAATGGAGCCGCAAACGAGCACTTCCTTGGACATGCACACCTCAGGGAAAAAACAGATCCAGTTGATAGCCGTTGATCCTGACACCTTCCAGCGCCAGCGGAATACGCAGCAATGCCTCGCTGCTCGCGGCAAACGGCCGGCCCGTCATGGCGGGGCCCAGATATTCAGCAGGACTCAGATTGCGCCGCACCAGCAGCGCCCCCGACCCGTCCTTCAAGTCCAGCACCAGGGTCGGCCACTCCTGGGGCCGGTCGAGCTGGTTGCGAAGCGTGACCTGCAGCACGAAATGCTGAATCGGCTGGGGCGTGCCGGCACCTGTCCCGCGCGTCGCAGCCGCGGGCGGGGGTGCGGAGCCCGGCGGAGCATCGGCAACCTGCAGCGCCGAGCCCGTCACGGAGATCTGGCCGATATTGCGCGCATAGGGCACGCGGCAGCGCAAAGGCCCGCACGCCTGCTCCAGCCACGGCCGGACCTGCGGCGCGAACTGGGCAATCTGCCCGCGATAGACGTAGGCAAGCTGCGCGACGAACGCCACACCAAGCAGGCCCAGCAACAGCCACCCCAGGAAACGCACCATGCCGCGCCAGGCGCCACGCGATTCCGGATCACGGTCGAGCAATGCCGCAGCTGAGCCTCCGGAACCACGATAGCCGGGGTGCGCCTCGACCACGATGGCCTCGGGCGAAGCCGGCGAGGCCGGTACGTCCGCCCAATCCGCAGGCTCGTCTCCCGCCACGGGCGCCGCGCCGAAGCCCACATGCGGTTCATCCCAGGCGGCAGGCCGCGAACGCCCGTCGTCCGGCCAGGGCGCGACGCCGACCGTGAACTCGGGCCGGGAGCGGACCGCGCCTTGAGACGCGGGACGCCCCGCGCGGATGACGTGGGGCGCCGACTCGCTCTGGATGGGCCCGGCTGCCGGAGGTTCGAGCACGGGCCCGGTGTCCGGCCGAGACACGTCCGGACCCAGATAATCTTCAGGGTCTGCCGGGGAAGGAGACCGCACCGATCCACCCCGTGCGAGGTCCTGCACCACTTCGGCATATCCGTCGAAAATATGCGAACACTGCACACACCGAATGTAGCCCTTGCGAAGCTGCAGATCCGACAGGCTGGCCTGAAAGACCGTGCCGCATTTCGGACAGCGTGTGGTCAGATCCATGCGTCCTCTCAAGCCGGCTTGCGCCCGGCCAGACATACCCAGCCGTCACGGGCCGCCCAGACATTCAATGGGAGCCATGGCGCATAGGCCAGGGCAACTTCGTCCGCCTGGCGCTCAAGTACTCCCGACAGTACCAGGCGGCCACCTGCGGCCACACGGGACGACAGCATCGGAGCCAGGACCTTCAGCGGGTTGGACAGGATATTGGCGACCACCAGTTCGCTAGTCCCCGCGGGCAGCCCGTCGGGCAGGCTGGCGGACACCGCCACTCCATTGACCGCCGCATTCTGCCGCGTCGCCGTCACAGCCTGCTCGTCGATGTCCACCGCCCAGGTGATCCCGGCGCCCAGCAGGCGGGCCGCAATGGACAGAATACCCGACCCGCAGCCGTAATCCAGCACGGTTTCGCCACCCTGCAGGTTCCCCGCCAGCCACTCCAGGCACAGGTGGGTCGTCGGGTGGCTGCCGGTGCCAAAGGCCAGACCCGGATCCAGTTCGATGCGCACGATGCCGGGATGATCGGCCGCCGCCGGCACCCCGGCATCGTCCCGGTGCCAGCTTGGCACGATCCAGATGCGCTTTCCGACGGCAATGGGGCCGAACTGCGCCTGCGTCAGCCGCACCCAGTCGGCATCCGGGACGTCACGGACCGACCAGTCGATCGCGTCCAAAGCGACAGAAACAGACTGGGCCAATGCCGCCACGAGATGGGCGGGATCTTCCCCATCGGCCACCAGCGCGGCCAGCCGATTGCGCCGCCAGGCCAGGACGTCCGGCTCGGAACCAGGCTCGCCGAAAAGCGGCCGCTCCTGGCTGGTGTCGCCATCCGCGTCTTCGACCGACACGGAGAGCGCCCCCGCTTCAAGCAGCGCATCGGACCAAACCTCTGCCTGATTTTCCGTACAACTCAGTACCAACTCGCGCATGATGGATCTCAGGCGTTCTGCTGGGCCAGCTTGTGTTCCAGATAATGGATGCTGGTACCCCCTGCAATATAGTTGGTATCCTGCAGCAGCTCGCGGTGCAGCGGGATGTTCGTCTTCACGCCCTCGACGATCATTTCGGACAGGGCGATGTCCATGCGCATGCGCGCATGCTCGCGATCGTCGCCATAGGCCACGAGCTTGGCGATCAGCGAGTCGTAGTACGGCGGCACCGTGTAGCCGGTGAATACATGGGAATCGACACGGATGCCAGGGCCGCCCGGGACGTGCCAGTTGGTCACCTTGCCCGGGCTGGGCGTGAACTTGTGCGGGTCCTCGGCATTGATCCGACACTCGATCGCATGTCCGCGCAGATGGACGTCGCGCTGGCGCAGCGTGAACTTTTCGCCAGCGGCGATCTTGATTTGCCACTGGACCAGATCCAGCCCCGTAATCATCTCGGTGATGGTGTGTTCGACCTGGATGCGGGTATTCATCTCGATGAAAAAGAACTCGCCATTCTCGTACAGGAACTCGAACGTGCCGGCGCCACGGTAGCGCATCTGGCGGCAGGCCTCGGCACAGCGTTCGCCGATGTGTTCGATCAGGGCGCGGTCGATGCCGGGTGCCGGCGCTTCTTCGATGATCTTCTGGTGGCGGCGCTGCATGGAGCAATCACGCTCGCCCAGCCAGACGGCCTTGCCTTCGCCATCGGCCATGACCTGGATTTCGATGTGGCGCGGGTTCTCGAGGAACTTTTCCAGGTAGACCTCGGAGTTGTTGAAGGCCGCCCCCGCCTCAGTCTGCGTCATGGCCACCGATGTGAGCAGGGCCGCCTCGGTATAAACGACCCGCATGCCGCGCCCCCCGCCGCCGCCGGCCGCCTTGATCATGACCGGATAGCCGACCTCGCCGGCGATCCGCAGGATCTCCTTGGGGTCATCGGGCAGTGCGCCGGCGGACCCCGGAACCACCGGAACGCCAGCCTCGATCATGGCCTGCTTGGCATGGACCTTGTCGCCCATGGTACGAATGCTTTCCGGACGCGGACCAATGAATACAAATCCGCTTTTCTCGACCCGTTCGGCAAAGTCGGCGCTTTCGGACAGGAACCCGTAGCCGGGGTGGATGGCTTCAGCGTCCGTGACCTCGGCCGCCGAAATCAGCGACGGCATATTCAGGTAACTGTCGCGCGGCGATGCCGGTCCAATGCAGACCGCCTCGTCTGCCAGCCGCACGTATTTGGCTTCACGGTCGGCTTCGGAATACACCATGACCGTCTTGATGCCCAGTTCCCGGCAGGCTCGCAGCACCCGCAGTGCGATTTCCCCACGATTGGCGATCAGAATCTTTTTGAACATGGCTCAGGCGATGATGAACAGGGGTTGGCCGTATTCCACGGGCTCGCCGTTTTCGACGAGGATCTCCTTGATGACGCCTGATTTGTCGGCTTCGATCTCGTTGAGCAGCTTCATGGCTTCAATGATGCACACCGGATCGCCTTCCTTGACCGCCTGGCCGACTTCCACGAAAGATGGCGAATTCGGATTGGGCGACCGGTAGAACGTGCCGACCATCGGCGCCTTGACTTGATGGCCCTGAGCGACAACAGCCGACGCTTCCGCCGCAACCGGGGCGGCGGCTACCGGAGCCGGCGCGGCTGCAACCGGAGCAGGCGCCAGGACGGGGGCCTGAGAAAATTTCACGATGCGGACCTTGCCCTCGCCTTCGGTGATTTCGAGTTCGGCAATACCCGAGTCGGCCACCAGGTCGATCAGCGTTTTCAGTTTTCTGAGATCCATGTTGAGTTGAGTCCTGTGAGCTGGCCGACGGAATCGCAGGCCATTGAATCATTGTGTCGGGATCGTGCAGCACCCTGGAAATGAAGACGCCGTCGGCATGCCCCCAAGCATCCTGGATATGATCCACGATGCCGGCTCCCGGGAGCATCCACGACGGCCGCATAGGGTGCTGCGACCCGGCCCTGAAGCCCGGGTGCAAAGCCCTTCAAAGCGCCTTTTTACGCTAAACGCCTCGATTTGTCCACTAAAAGCCACCGGTCAGCACCCTACGCGCATGCGTCAGAGGCTACAGTATCTGCCCCAAGCGCGTGGCCAGGACGCCATCCGTGAGTTCTCCGAGCACCACACCCTGGGAGCGCCCGCGCTTGTCGAAGAATGCGGTGAAAGGCAGGCCGCCGCCTTTGTTGCCCAGTTCGCGCATGATCGAAATACCGTCGGGGCCGCCCAGCAAAAGTTCATACGAGACCGGCACCTTCTGGATGAAGCGCTGCACGTTCGCAGCAGTGTCGATGGCCAGCCCCACCACGGAAAGCTCCGGGTGGGCATGATGCAGGGACTCGAGCAGCGGCATTTCGCGGACACAGGGCGCGCACCAGCTCGCCCAGAAATTCATCAGCACTGGCCGCCCGATATAGCGTGACAAGCTGACCCGAGCGCCCCGCAAATCCACGAAGGATCGGCCAAAAACGGGGCTGGGGGGCAGCGAAAACGCCTGTGCCCCCGTCCCGGCCGCGGCAAGTGCCAAAAGCCCGATGCCGCCTAAAAATCGTCGCCTGTCCATCCTGTCACCTTGCGGGCCGATCCGATGGTGCGCCTGCCACAAGCGCCCAGTCTGGCAGACTACCTGCTGAACGGGGCCCGCGTCAAACCAGCCGCGCCAACGGTCCGGGCGTCCGGGGCCCGGACGGCGCGTCCTTGGCGACGGGTCCACCGGCCCTACAATACGCACCGGAGGTTGCGATGCACATACACATACTGGGAATCTGCGGCACGTTCATGGGCGGCCTGGCCCTGATTGCGCGCTCGGCGGGCCATACCGTCACGGGATGCGACGCGGGGGTCTACCCACCCATGAGCACACAACTGGAGGAGCAGGGGATCGCACTCGTCGAGGGTTTCGGGGCGGACCAGCTCTCCCTGAAGGCGGATCTCTACGTCGTGGGCAACGTGGTGAGCCGGGGCAATCCGCTGATGGAAGCCATCCTGGACCGCGGACTGCCCTATGTCTCCGGACCCCAGTGGCTGGCCGATCATGTGCTGCGAGGCCAGCACGTGCTCGCAGTCGCGGGGACCCATGGCAAGACGACCACCAGCGCCATGCTGGCCTGGATTTTCGAGCATGCGGGACAGCCCGCGAACTTCCTGATCGGAGGTGTCGCTCCAGACTTGCGAGTATCGGCACGCTTCGACGCACAGCGGCCGCTTTTCGTCATAGAGGCTGACGAGTACGACACGGCCTTCTTCGACAAGCGGTCGAAGTTCGTGCATTACCGTCCTCGCACGGCCATCCTGAACAATTTGGAATTCGACCACGCCGATATTTTTCCGGACCTGGGAGCGATCGAGACCCAGTTCCACCATCTGGTGCGGACGATCCCGCAAACCGGCACCATCATCCGGCCCTTCACGAGCGAGTCCCTTGACCGGGTGCTGGCCCGCGGCTGCTGGAGTCCCGTACAGACCTTCGGCCCGCACGGTCAATGGCAGGCCGAGCCGGAAACCGACGACGGGCGGCGCTGCCGGATCCTCTGCGAGGGTCGGCCACAAGGCACCCTGGACTGGGACCTGTCGGGTGTCCACAATCAGCTCAACGCGCTCGCCGCACTGGCCGCTGCCCAACACGCCGGCATCGCACCCGCTGATGGGATCGGCGCGCTGAACGCCTTCCGGGGCGTCCGCCGCCGGCTGGAACTGCGCGGGACCATCAACCGCATCGCCGTTTATGACGACTTCGCCCACCACCCGACAGCCATCGCGACCACGCTGGATGGCCTGCGCCACCGCGTGGGGCGCGGCGCCCGCATCCTGGCGGTGATCGAGCCCCGATCCAATACCATGAAACTGGGCACCATGGCGGCGCTGCTGCCCGCAGCGCTCGAAGGAGCGGACCAGGTATTCTGCTACGGTGCCAGTCAAGGCAAACAGGCGCTGGGGTGGGACCCGCTACAGGTCCTGGCGCCGCTGGGCGGCCGATTGTGGGCGGGATCCGACTTGCAGGCGCTGGCGAGCGCTGTCTGCGAGGCGGCGCGTCCCGGCGACCACATTCTCGTCATGAGCAATGGCGGCTTCGGCGGCATCCATCAGAAGCTGCTCGACGGCCTGGCGCAGCGCGCGTCGCTAGCCCCCCACTGAAATTCGGATCTCCATGCACGTTCTCTACGAAGACGCCGGCAAACTGAAGGCGGAAACCCTGTTCTCGGAATCGGATTCTTCCCTACAGGTGGAATCGGCCAGCGGCAAGCGCAGCAAGATCAAGCGCAACACCGTACTGTTCACGTTCGAGCAGCCGGCTCCCGAAACGCTGCTGCCGTCGGCGGAGACACTGGCCGCTGGCCTGGACGCGGGGTTCCTATGGGAATGCGCGCCCCAGGAAGAATTCGACGCGTCGGCGCTGGCGGAAGACTACTTCGGTCACGCTCCGTCGGCAATCGAAAAAACAGCGCTGATCCTGTGTCTGTCCGCTGCGCCCGCCTACTTCCACCGCCGCGGACGCGGCACCTACCGTCCCGCGCCGCCCGACATCCTGCAGGCGGCTCTGGCCGCCATCGAAAAGAAGCGGGTGCAGGCCGAGCGCCAGCAGCAGTGGACCGATGAACTGGTGGCCGGCCATCTGCCTCCTGCATTGCGCGAAGTGGCTCGTTCCTTTCTGGACAAGCCTGACAAGAACACAATGGAATGGAAGGCATTCGACGCCGCGCTCCAGCAGCTGAGCGTCACCCCTGAGAAACTGCTGCTGTCGCTGGGCGTCTGGCCGCATCCGCTGGCCATGATGCGGGAGCGCTTTCTGTCGGTGAACTTCCCCAGGGGAACGGCATGGCCGCCGGTCGCCGTCCAGGACTGGGGCGCCCATCTGCCGCAATGCGATGTGGAAGCGTACTCGGTGGACGATTCCAGCACCATCGAGATCGACGACGCGCTGTCGGTCTCACAACCCGACGACGCAACGATCCGCGTGGGGATCCACATCGCTGTGCCGTCCCTGGCGATCACGCGTGGCAGCGAATTCGACGAGATGGCGCGCAGCCGCATGTCGACCGTCTACATGCCCGGCGAAAAGATTCCCATGCTGCCGCATGAGCTGATCGCCGCCTTTTCGCTGGACCAGGACCAATGGCGTCCCGCCCTGTCGCTATACGTCACGGGGAGGCTCGAAGATGGCGAAATCCTGGGCACGGAGACCCGGCTCGAACGCATCCGCATCCGCGAGAACCTGCGCCACAACCTCCTGGGCGAGCAGATCACGGAGGCAGCGCTGGCCGACCCGACGGCGGATGTACCGTACGCCCACTGGCTGCGCCCCCTGTGGCACTTTGCCCTGAAGCTCGGCGCGGCCCGCGATCGGGTCCGTGGCCGGCCCGAGAACAACGACCGGGTCGAGTACAGCTTCGAATTGAACGGACCCGCCGACGATCCCGACTCCGTGATCCAGTTGATCCAGCGCCAGCGCAACGCACCGCTGGAGCGGCTGGTGGCGGAATACATGATCCTGGCCAACAGCCAGTGGGCCGCACTGCTCGCCCGGCACGGCGTCCCGGGCATCTTCCGGTCCCAGCAGATGGGCCGCACGCGCATGTCCACGCAGCCGTTGCCGCACGAGTCCATCGCCGTGCCTCAGTACGCCTGGTCCACATCGCCGCTGCGCCGCTACGTCGACCTGATCAACCAGGGGCAGATCCTGGCGGCGGCGGAGCATGGCGTATCGGCGAGGCTGGTCGCCCCTTTCAAGCCCAAGGACGCCGACCTGTATGCCATCATCGGGGCCTTCGACGCGCAATATGCTCTGTGGGGCGACTTCCAGTCTTCCATGGAACGTTACTGGTGCATCCGCTGGCTGCAACAGCAACGCATCAAGGAGGTGGGCGCCTACGTGCTGCGCGACAACCTGGTCCGCCTGTCCTGCGCGCCGTTCGTCACGCGCATCAACGGCCTGCCGGCGCTGGAACGCGGCGAACCCGTCGTGCTGGACATTCTGGGCTACGATGAGCTGGGTCTGGATATCGAATGCCGTCTGCACGAGGCCGTATAGCGCTCGCCATCGACCACCGCCATGGACACCTTGTCACTGCAACTGCTGGAGCATCGACGCGAAGGCCGCGGCCGGATGGCGGCCGCCGTGGCGCTCTCACTCGCAGCGCATGCGCTGCTGCTGCTCTGGCACGGGATCGCGGTCCGGCCCCCGCCGCAGCCGGCTGCGCTGGAAGTCACCCTGGTCAACAGCCGCAGTGAAGCGCCGCCGCTGCACCCGCAGGCCCTGGCCCAGCAATCGCTCAACGGCGGTGGCAACGACCACAAGGGGTTGGCGGCCTCGCCGCTGCCGCGCACGGTCGACAACAGCCCCGACGAGCTGGTGCTGGAGGCACTGCGCCGGCGCCAGGCGGAGCTGGAGACCGAACAGAAAGAGTTGCTGACCCAGCTCGAAGCCCGCGACCACGTGGCCCCGGCACGCCAGGCGCCCCAGCTTCTCGGACAGAGCAGCGACCCGGGTGAAGACGACCGGCAGCAAGACAGCATGGTGCTGAACGCACGGATCGCGGCACTGAAAGCGCGCATCGAACACTACAACGCGCTTCCCCGCCAGACTTTCGTGGGTCCGGCCACCCAGGCGGTGGACTATGCGCAATACGTCGAGGCCTGGCGCAAACGCATCGAGCTCATCGGAACCGAGCACTATCCCCCCGAAGCCCGCGGAAAGATCTACGGCGACTTGCAGCTCACGGTCTATATCCGCCGCGACGGCCAGCTCGACCATATTGTCTTTGACCGGCCGTCCACCCAGGCCATCCTGAACGGCGCGGCCCGCCGCATCGTGGAACTAGCAGCTCCGTACGACCCTCTGCCGGCGGCGCTCGCGGCAAAAACGGACGTCCTGGCCATCACCCGCACCTGGCATTTCACGCGCGCGGGCCTGGATACCGGCGCCCCATGAAACGCGGGCGCCGCTGGGCCCGGCGGGTGCTGCTGGCCGTGCTGTGCGCCGGCTTCCTGTACGAGGCGGGGCTCTTCGGCATGGTGATCTGGTTCAAATACCGCAACCCCACGAACACGGCGGTCATGCAGGAAACCCTGGACGCCCTGCGGCGCGGCAACCCCAAGGCATCGCTGAGCTATCAATGGGTCGCCTACGACAAGATCAGCCAGTCCCTGAAGCGCGCCGTCATCGCGTCCGAAGACTCCGGCTTCGTCGATCATGACGGCGTCGAATGGGACGCGATCAGCAAGGCCTGGCACTACAACCAACGGGAAGCGGACCTGGGACGCTCACGCCGCCGAGGCGGCTCGACCATCACTCAGCAACTGGCCAAGAACCTGTTCCTGTCCAATTCGCGCAACTACCTGCGGAAAGGCCAGGAATTGATCCTGACCTACATGATAGAAGCGGTGATGGACAAGCGGCGCATTCTGGAGCTCTACCTGAACGTGGCCCAATGGGGCGAGGCCGCCTTCGGCGCCCAGGCAGCGGCGCGGCACTGGTTCCACACGGATGCCGCCCGGCTCACCAGCACGCAGGCGTCGCTGCTGGCCTCGATGCTGCCCAACCCAGCCTATTACGACCATCATGGACGGACTGCCTGGCTGGGCGGCCACGCTGCGACCGTCCGCGCGCGCATGTCGATGGTGGCAGTGCCGTGACTCCCTGACCGGAGGCGGCCCGGCCGGGCGATCGCGTTACTATTGAGGCTTTCAACGACCCTCCCGCCATGCGCACGGCCCGACGCTACATCGCCCGCGAAATCTACCGATCGACGACGATCATTTTGGTCGCCCTGGTCGGGCTGTTCATGTTTTTCGCGCTGATCGAAGGGCTGGACCAGGTAGGCCGGCGGCTGACCCTGCTGAATCTGTTCTACCTTCAGGCGCTGGACCTTCCCAACCACCTGTACGAGCTGCTGCCCATCGGCTTGCTGATCGGTTCCGTGCTGGCGCTGGCCGGGCTGGCGCAGCGGCACGAGCTCACCATCCTGCGGGCTTCGGGGGTCAGCGGGCTACGGCTGCTCGCAACCCTGTGGCTGATCACCTTGCCACTGGTCGCGGGCGCCTATGTCCTGTCGGAATACATCACGCCAGCGGCGGATCTGCAGGGCAGCGAGTCGCGTCTGGCACTGCTGGGCCGCACAGAGGGCGGGCGGTTGAGCAGCGGCTACTGGTTCAAGGAATCAGACGCTCAAGGCGGGGACCGCATCATCAACATCCACACCTTGAACGGCCAGGGCCACGTGGCCGGCATTACCCTGTATGAATTCAACCGCGACGATACGCTGCGCAGCTTCACACAGGCGAAGGCCGGCCAGTTCTCCCAAGGCCGCCTGGATCTGCACGATCTGACCGAGACACGCATTCAGCCCCGGCCCACGAGCGCGCTGGCCGATGCCCACGTACCCAAGGATCCCATTGCGAGCGTAGTCCGGCTTTCAGACCGCTCCATCCGGACCACACTGACGCCCGAACGCCTGATCGCCCGCATTCTCACGCCCGAGCGCATGGCAATCTACGATCTGCTGGACTATATCCACTACCTGAAGGCCAACCATCTGCAGACGGATCGCCAGGAAGTCGCCCTGTGGCGGAAAATCGCCTACCCCTTCACGCTGCTGGTCATGATGACCATCGCGGCCCCCATCGGTTTCATGCAAACGCGGCGCGGCGGCGTAGGGCCCAAGGTCTTCATCGGCATCATTCTGGGCGTGGGCTTCTTCATGCTCAACCAGCTCGCCCTGAACGCCGGCACACTGGGCAATTGGGCGCCCTGGGCAACCGCCCTGGTTCCCAGCCTGGCGGGGCTGTCCCTCGCCCTGCTGGCTCTGCTCGCCATGGAACGGCGGCACCACCTCTCGCTCTGGCTGCGCCAGCGCCGCCTGGAACGTAGAACCTCATGAGTCCGTCCCGCGATGTATGGGTCATCGGCGACGTACAAGGGTGCGCGGCGCCGCTGCGCGCGCTGCTCGCCCACCCGGAGCTTTCCAGCCCCGGCACCGAGCTGTGGTTCGCCGGTGACCTGGTCAATCGCGGCCCCGATTCACTGGGCGCGCTGCGGCTGGTCAAGGGCCTGGGCAGCCGCGCACGGGCCGTCCTGGGCAACCACGACCTGCACTTGCTGGCGGTGGCTGCGGGCGTACGCAAACGAGGCAAATCGGATACGTTGGACGATATCCTGAATGCGCCCGACGCCTCCGAATTGCTGGACTGGATCCGGCGGCTGCCACTCTTGGTCCGTGATTACGGCCACGTCATGGTGCATGCGGGCATCCTGCCGGCCTGGACGCTTGAAAAGGCGGCTGCACTGGCGGGCGAGATCGAATCGGCCCTGCGCGGGCCCGGCTGGCGCAACGCCATGAAC
The DNA here is from genome assembly GCF_052978285.1 of Castellaniella sp. UC4447_H14. Classification (NCBI taxonomy): domain Bacteria; kingdom Pseudomonadati; phylum Pseudomonadota; class Betaproteobacteria; order Burkholderiales; family Alcaligenaceae; genus Castellaniella; species Castellaniella sp. UC4447_H14. The sequence goes on from NZ_CM129666.1 coordinate 2,059,807, forward strand.
GATCTGTACGGCGAGGAACCGCTCAGCTGGGATGACACCCTGCAGGGGGCCGCACGCATGCGGGTCATCGTCAACGCGCTGACCCGCATCCGGATGTGCTACGCCGACGACGGCCGCATGGAGTTTGACTACAAAGGCGAGCTCGCCGATACGCCACACGGCCTTGTCCCCTGGTTCAGCCTGCCGGCACGGCGCGACCGCAACATCCCGGTGGTATTCGGACACTGGTCCGCGCTGGGACTGGATATCCGCCCCGACACGATCTGTCTCGATACGGGCTGCGTCTGGGGCCGCAAGCTCACCGCCCTACGGCTGCGCGACCACCGCATCGTGCAGCAGGACTGCACCGGCTGCCGCTGAGCCGGTGCTACCGTGTGATCAGGACGTGGCGGATGGCGGCGCGCGCGCGGTGCGCCAGCTCGCCGCGATTGGACTGCACACTCACCGGCTGAGGCGGCAGGAACTGGCACTCCACGCACACTCCCCAAGCCCCCAGCAGGAACCACAGATTGGCCACCAGCGTCTGCTCGCCGACGAAAGCGAGTTCCGGCGCGCGCCGCCCACGCCGCAAAAAGCACAGGGCGACCGGCTGCACGGGCGCGCCGGACTGCACGGCCGCATCAAAAAGCCCCGCATGGAAGGGCAGCACGTCGAGCCCGTCGGTCGTCGTGCCTTCCGGGAACAGCCCCACGGCGTCACCTTGTGCGAAACAGGATTGCATCTGGCCGCTGGCCTCACGCACGGCCTGCCGGTGGCCGCGGTCGATGAAAAGGGTTCCGGCCCAGGCCACCAGCAGACCAATCACCGGCCATCGGCGGATATCGCTCTTGGCGACGAAGGATGTCGCGCGGATCTGGTTCAGGACGAAGATATCCACCCACGACACATGGTTGGCGACCCACAGCACCGCACCGTTCAGCACGGGGTCGCCGAGCACACGGACGCGCACACCGCAGAGGGCCATGAGGCCGCGCGACCATCCATTCACCACGCGGCGCCTGTTTCCGCGGCTCAACAGCGGAAAAACCAGCAGTTCGATCAGCAGCCCGAGCATGATCCAGACGACGACGAATACCGCCCGCAGCAGAAACAGGAATGGCGCCACCCCGACCCCCCAAGATTGATGCGCCATGATAACCGCATACCGCCGACCCAAAAGCCACCCATGGACACGAGGGTGCGGGAGCCTACCCCGCCAAATATCAGAATGCGCAAATGATAGAATCGAGGAACTCCGATACGGCAAGCATTCCGCACCCACAGCGGCGACTACGGGCGATTTCAGGTTCTGGCACCTCACCCTGGAAAGCCTCCGGGGCAACCTCTAACAAACCCATATGGAAAGCAACAAGAAAAGCGCCACATACAAGCATGGCAGCAATGTCCGTGCCGTGGAACGCGCCCTGGACATACTGCTGGCATTCAACGTCGGAGATATAGACCTGACCGCCGCCGATCTCCTCACCCGCGTCGATCTCAGCCGGCCGACGCTATACCGCCTGCTCTACACGCTCGAGCAAAAAGGATTCATCAGCGCTGAGGGTGATCCACAGAAATTCAGTCTTGGCGCGTCTGTTGGAAAACTGTCCAGAGTCTGGTCTTCCAACATCGACGTCTCACAATGCGCACTCCCGATCATGAGGGACATATGGCGGCACACCGGCGAAACCGTGGCGCTGTTCGTCCCTCAGGACTCCGTGCGCGTATGCGTGGCGGAGATCCCTAGTACTCAGCCGCTGGGGTTCAGGCTCGGCATAGGATATAGCGAACGCATCGTGCTGGGAGCCAGCGGACGGGCCCTCCTCGCGTGGCTCGATCCGACCGAGCAGGAATTGCAGGAATACTGCGAGGGGCTGTCGACCACGCCGGACAATCTGCGGCAAAAGCTGATCAAGGTACGAGAAAAGGGCTACGCAAGCAGCCAGAACGAATTGAGGGCCGGGGCCGCGGCCGTCGCGGTGCCCTTCTTCAGAAATGACGGGAAGGTCTTGGGGTCGATCGGCGTCTTTGGCCCATCCGCGCGCATCGATCACGCACGCATCGAGCAGATCGCGGCATACGCGGTGAAAATGGCCAGGAAATTATCCGCATCACTGGGATACATCGAAGTACCCGTGGCGTCATCGAAAGCCCGAAGCCGGTAATCCGGCACAGCCAGCACAGGCCACCCGGCAGCCGGAGCCAGCAGGCAAGGGCCGGCCAGCTCCGGACATATGGCCGATGTCTACTTCCCGGGATCCTTCACGGCCTTGTACGTATGGATCTCCACGTTCTGCAGCATCCCGTCGACCTTCTCCACCTTCCGGATGTATTCATTCTGAATGATGTCCCGGGTCTCGGGATCGATCTGGACGGGCCCTCGGGGGCTTTCCCATTTCATGCCCTTCACGGCGTTTATGAAGGCCTCTGCCCCCGAATCGCCCTTGGTCTTTTCCAACGCCATGTAAATCAGGTGCATGCCGTCATAAGCCGCCATGCTCATTTGATTCGGATATTCCCCGTTGTACCGGGCGCGGTAGTCGCCGACAAATTTCCTGTTCTCGGGTGAATCATGCATCGCGGAATAGTGGAATGCGGTAATCATGCCCAGCGCGGTGTCCCCGAGCGCAGGCAGCAACTGCTCATCGGAGATTCCTCCCGGGCCGGTTTCCAATATGCCCTTCTTGTCCAGACCCAACTCCCTGAAATTCTTCGCCAGGGAAACCATCGAGCTTCCAGGGGGCACGTACAGGAACGCCGCTTGCGGCCCGGCCGCCACCATCCGGTGCAGGAATGGCGTGTAGTCCGGAGTATCAACAGGCGTCCTGACTCCCCCGACGATGGTCCCACCCAATTCCTTGAAAGTCTTCTGGAACTGTTCTTCGGAATCGTGGCCTGGCCCGTAATCGGAAGCCAGCGTGTAGGCCTTGCGCACATTATTGTCATAGAGCCACTTTGCCATCGCCCAGGCACCCTGGGGGGACGTGTGGGAAACCCGCACCACATAAGGCGAGCGCTCGGTCACCGAAGATGTGGCAGCATTCATCACCACCATCGGAACCTTCGCCTCGGTTGCCAGCGGTGCCACGGAAAATGCATTCGGTGTCAACCCGAACCCCGCGAGCACATCCGCCTTGTCCTTGAGGATCAGCTCCTGCGCGTGCCGCTTGGCGATTTGCGGCGCGATGCTGGTGGCATCCTTGATGACAATCCTGACCTTGCGGCCGGCAACGGTATCGCCATGCTGCGCCATGAACAGGTCGACACCGCGCTTCATCTGCTTGCCATAATCGGCATAGGGCCCCGACATGGACATTACAAACCCTATCGTCAGGTCCTTTGCGTTCGCCTCAACCCCGGCCAGAGAACAGCTCACGGCAAGTGCAACTGCGGTGAAGATTCCTAATTTTCTCACGTCTCACTCCTTTATTATGAGATCCGGCAAAACCACCGGCGTAGTCAGTCTCTGCAGACCGTCACGACTTCCTCGCAATGAACGAGATCCCCTTCCGGCGCATCATCGGCCCGCACTCCGTCGCCGACGGTCCGGGCTCGGACCCACATGCCATCACCCACATTCTCGAGAACTTCGACAATGCGTCCATCCTGAAGGCGCAGTTTTTCGCCAGGCGCCACGCGCATGAAATCCAACATGAAAGTCGCCCCTAAAACAACATGGTCAGGTTCTTTGCAAGCAGCACGTTCTGCGGCAGATGAATCTCTCTTCGCACCAGCTTCCAGCACGGTCCCTCCCGCCGCAGGCGATCATACCTTTGCCCCACAAAGTAATATTCCTCGCGCTCTCTTCTGTTCTGATAGATGAGAAACCGGTTGCGCGCTTCCACGACGTCCCGCCGCTCGGAATCCCTATCAATGGCGGTGAGCTGGATATTCGTCACCAATCGGCAGGCACGGGATAGCGGCTCTTCGGCCCAGTGGACACCCGTCATCACCTGTTCGACTCGTTTCGTCAGGGTCCACTTCCCTTCGTTGAACCAGCTCATGTCCTCGTCCATATGCGTTCTCTCACACTCGGCGTGAGTTCCGAACTTCACGTTGAACGTCATCGGCATGAAATACACCAAGTCCTCGGCCAGGGTATCCAACCACTCATTGAAGCGCCGAGTGTCGAGCATCTCGGACTCGTCGTAGTAAAACTCTTCTATCTCCCTCTTGAGCAGGTAGTAGGATTCGTCACGCGCCAGCGAATGCGTCTCCTGTTCCCGACTTTTCAATTCCGCGTCAGCCATCTGAAGCTCCTTTCAATAGATGTTCGAATTACCCGATATTCGGCACAGGTCCGCCCTGCTGCGCAAAGCAGCCGACGTCGACCACGGTGCCGCTGATCGCGACTGCCTCATCGGAAAGCAGGAAGGAAACCACGTTGGCGAGATCTTGCCCATTGGCGGGACGCCCAGCGGCAGTCCCCGCGACACGACGCGCACGCAAGACCGCCTCATCCCCGCCCACCCGGCCAAGACTCATCCCGCTCACGATCCCGCCCCCGCCCGGGATGACGGTATTCACGCGGACATGATCGTGAAAATGGTCGTATGCCATCGAGGCGGAAAGCGCGAGCACAGCGCCCTTGCTGGCGGCATAGGCGGCCATGTTCGGCTTGCCATGGCCCGCGCCCGACCCAACATTCACAATGCTGCCGCCGCCACCACGGACAAGCTCGGGAATGACTGCCTTCGACATCAGGAACGGACCTTTGATATTCACCGAGAGAACCTTGTCCAGCGTACTTTCATCGGTGGTCAACACCGTTCCGAGCGGCCCTACCGCCGCGTTGTTGACGAGACCGTCGATACGGCCGAAACGCTCCAGAGCGCTGGCGACAACCCGACCCACCTCCGGCGAGCTGGACACGTCCGCTTCCAGGATCTCCACACGTCCTGACAGGCCCGCCTCCTCCACGTCGCCGCTGAGCAGGTCGAAACCACTTGCGACGCTGGACACCTGAGGCGCACTTAGCCCGAAAGCGACCACACTACAGCCGCGGCGCGCGAGATCCAGTGTTATCTGCCGCCCAAGGCCGTAGGTGCCACCCGATACGATGATGACCTTATCCAAGATTCCTCCAACGCTGTCCCAGCACGCGACGATCACGCATCTCTCTTGCCCAGCAGCGTCTCCCAGTCAGATCCCCGCATGTAGTCGCGCCACCGCCGGTAATACTGGCGAGGATTCTCTTCGCTGATCTGAAGGCTGACATTCCCGGGTACTATCCCCGACTTGCTCGATTTCCCCAGTGACTGCTGATAGTTATAGGGAAAGCGCTTGGCAATCACACCGCAACTGCCGGCGGTGGCGGAATTCCAGTTTTCCATATCGTCTTGCTCCGTCATGCCCGCCGGTCCGGAATAGCGCATGTAGTACGTCCGCAGAAAGTCCTTGACCTCTTGAGGCGCGTCGGCATCGACCATGAAGAACCGCCAGGCCTCCGTGGTGGTGGGTCCGTGCGGATGCCACACGCAGAAATTCCGGGGTTGATTCCCGTGGAAGGAAACATTCGGGTATACAGTCCCGACGAAGGGCACCAACCGGCTTCCTTCGACCCCCAGGCGGCGCCTGCGTTCCTCGTGGCAATGGCGGAAGTACTCCGCGACGATGGGGTTGCCGAGGTAGGTATTGATGAAGGGAGCGTCCTTGGGAAGGACAGCGCTGTGCATGCCATGGCCCGCCGGGAAATTCACCCAGATGTGCTGCGCGCCGGCAAGGTCATTGTCCCGCCGACCCTGTACGCCCGCCTCTGCGCTGGGACCGATACCAACCAGATCCGCGGATCTGTGGCTGATGTTGTGATAGGTGTCGCCCAAGAAGTTTTCCGCCGCAAATTTCCAGTTGCAGGGAATGATCCACTTCTGGACGGTGAACAGGACCTCGGATCCCCCTTCCCGGCCGTCACGGCAATCGAGCGCCAGATCCAGGTGGGTCTTCGCATCCCCGAGATAGGTCAGAAAATTCGGGGCATCCTTGTCCCAACTCGCCCAGACGGATCCCTTGTAGGTGGCCAAGCGCGGCACCTCGATGAGGGACCAGTCTTCCTTGTTCAGCGAACCTTCGTAAAGGTTTTTGTACTGCGGCACGCCGAACAGCTTCCCTTCGGTCGTATAGCTCCAACTGTGATAGGGACAGGTGAAGAGCTGCGTGTTGCCGTGATCGTATTTGCATACTTCCATGCCCCGATGCCGACATGTGTTCAGGAAGACATGCACGGTCTTTTTCTTGTCCCGAGTCAATATTACCGATTCCTTCCCCATGCGTGATGTGAAGAAATCGCCCGGATTCGGGATCTGGCTTTCGTGCCCCACGAAGAGCCAGGCCCTCGTGAATATTTTCTCCAACTCCTCTTCGAATATCCCCTTGTCGGAAAATATCTCCCGGCTGATCACCCCTTTCTCCGAATCAATCAGCGCGTCATACGATATCGAGTCCACATCTTCCTCCAATAGATCCAGCGGTCTGGTCTGATTCATTTAGATAAATCGTTCTGCAAGGGCGTTCTCGCCCGAAACACCCGCAGCTCGCAGGGCAGCGCGCCCCGCCTCCACCATCGGCGGTGGCCCACACAGATAGACGCGATCGTTGGCACTGATACCCACCGAGGCGATAAGGTCAGTGGCATATCCGACGTGGCAGGATCCCGAACCTCCCTTCTCCGCCGCGAAAAGGACCTTCAAGAGCGGCACCTTCGCTTTAGCGGCTTCTATCTCGTCTCTCGCGAAGAAGTGCTCGCACGATCGCGCGCCCACAAGGAGCGTGATGGGAGCCCGCTGAAGAGAAGGGTCCGCCACAATGCAGTGCAGCATCGCCAGGAAAGGAGCCAATCCCGTGCCGCCAGACACGAAGAGCCGTGGCTTCGTTTCCCGCCTGAGGAAGAAGGTGCCCCTGGGGCTACCGACCTCGATCTCGGCACCCGCCACCGCCTCGTTGGTCAGCCAGGTTGAGAAAACACCGTTTTCGACCACCCTCACGAAAAACCGCAGCATGCGCGCTCCTGGCGGGTTCGACATCGAGTAGGACCGCCAAGTATCCGACCCTCTCGGTCGCAGCCTCACGTACTGTCCAGGCTCGAAGTCCAGAGGCTGATCCACCAAAACTTCCAGCGATATCGTCTCGACCGCCACCCGATCGATCTTCGTGATACGGCCTACGGTCGGTTCTTCCTCGGCCGCCAGAGCCTCGGAGGAGTCATACGGCAACTCGATGGCGCACGGGCCGGAAATCCTCGAGATACAGGTGAGAACAGCGCCGTGAGCGCGCTCATCCTCCGGCAGTGCAAGCGGACTGTGCGGCCCCAGCTCCAGATCGCCCGAGACCAGGTCCGCCATGCAGGTGCCGCACTCGCCATTTGCACAGTCGGTCAGGAGATTCAACCCGGCCCTCGCGGCGGCGCTGATGACACTCTCACCCAACCTGCCGTCCACGCGCCTGGTCACACCATCTGAAAACAGCAGCGTTACAGGAACGTCACCCTCGGCCGGGGACACACCGGCGGCAGTGCATGTTTCCAATGACGAAGAGTTATCCATGTCTTTCTCACCTGATCCGGCTGATTCCTTGAACCAGACAACCGGCGCCACCTGCTCCACATCAGACAACAAGAGGTGGCGATGAACCTGATACGTGAGTCCATTGTATGGATAACTTGATAAGTGTCAACAAAATCGCGGATATCAGATAAGTGAGTGGCGTGGCCTTGATACACGATCGTCTACCTAATCTTCACAACTTTCGCTCTTTGTTTGCTAAGTTCGCTAACTGCCGCGTCATGTACCTGTGAGGATGTTGTCCAACAGACGAACAAAACTTTTCAGAGGATTCAGAAATCGCCCACGCGAGCCGATGGGCCGCGCTGAAAAAGCGTCAAATGCCGTACGGCATCCACGCTGGCGTAGACGGGGGAAATTCGAGAAAGGGCGGGCTGGATCCGCTCGCGGCGGACAGCGCACACAGGCACAACCCCACCGCCTGCAGGCGGGTGGGCGGGGCCCTCATACCAGCGGCAAGTGAGCGCTTGTTATCCGTCGGGCAAGCGGCTACAAGACTCAACCTCGATGATGCTTGGCATCGCGGATCAATGCATAGATTTCGCTGCGCAACTGGCCGAAACGGGGGCTCGCCCGTGTTTCGAGCTGATCCCGCGCTTCGCCGAGGTCAATGGTCACGTCCCGCATGACGGTGGTCGGCGAAGCCGACAGCACCACCACCCGGCCGCCCAGGTAAACTGACTCGTCGATATCGTGGGTCACGAACACGATCGTCATTCCCATCCTGGCCCAGATCGTACGCACCAGATCTTCCAGGTCAGCCCGCGTCTGGGCGTCCACTGATGCGAACGGTTCGTCCATGAGCAGCACCTGGGGCTGATAAGCAATCGCTCGCGCAATCGCCACACGTTGCTGCATGCCGCCCGACAACTGCCAGGGATAGGCATCGCCCGCGCCGGCCAGGCCGACGGCCTGCAGGCTTTCGTCCACCAGGCGGCGGCGTTCGGCTGCATTCCGGCCGCTCGCCTTGAGCGGCAACTCGACGTTCTGCCGCACTCGCATCCACGGGAAGAGGCTTCGGCCATACTCCTGAAACACGACGGCCAGCCCCGGGGACGGCCCCGCGACTGGCTTGCCCGCGAGTACGACTTCACCGCTCGTCGGAGCGAGCAGCCCCGCGATGCACCGCAACAAGGTCGTCTTGCCCGCGCCCGACGGACCGACGATGCACACCAGCTCGCCCTTCTCCAGACTGAAGGTCACGTCGCGGATGGCCTCGATCGAGCGCTCGCCGTCCTGATAGACCTTGCGCAACCGCGTGATCGCCAGCATGGGATCCGATCGATCCAGGGCCGCCTTCGGCGCCTTTTCCTTTTCCATCACACTTTCATCTGCCATCTGAAGCTCCACGTTTAGCGTACCCTCGAACGTTCATACCACCCCAGCACCCACAATTCCACGACACGCATCAACAGCGACAGCAATACGCCGATCAGGCCCAGCAGCAGGATGCCGCTCCACATCTCCGGAATGGAAAAGGTGCGCTGGAACTGGATGATCATGAAGCCCATACCGTTCCGGGAAGCAAACATCTCGCTGATCACCATCAGGATGATGGCGATCGAAAGTCCGGTCCGCATGCCGGTGACGATCTGGGGGGCGGCGGCGGGCAGTGTCAACGAAAACAGCCGCCGCAGGCCATGGATCCGGTAGACCCGGCAGGTGTCCTTGAGGACGGGATCGATGGATCGCACGCCCTCGATAGTATTGAGCAGCATCGGCCACAGACAACCGAAGCTGATGACCGCTATCTTCGAGGCATCCCCGATGCCGGACACGACCAGGAGCACCGGAATCATGACGGTGGGCGGGATGGCCCTGAAGAACTCGAACACGGGCTCCGTGTAGTCCCGGGCGCTCTTGGACAGGCCCAGCACGACCCCCACGACCAAGGAAAAGATCAGAGATGCGAGAAAGCCGATGGCGAGGCGCCAGAGGCTGATGGCGATGTCGCCGAAACCGCCCGCATTGATCCAGACCTTGTCGAACGCGGCGAGAATCTTCGCCAGCGGCGGAAAGAAGAAATTGCCGCTGTCGCTGGACGCGACGTACCAGAGCACGAACAGCGCAACGGGAACCAGCGTGGTTGCAAGGAGCCTGGGCCAGAATGTCTTCATGGCGCCTCCTGCCTGTCAGCCCGCACGGAAGGATGCCATGCGAGCACCTTGCGTTCGATGGCACGCGCAAGCACATTGACCAGCACCCCCATGATCCCCGCCGCGATCACCAGGGAGTACATCTCCGGCAAGGCCATGGCCGATTGCGCCAGCGCCACCTGGTGGCCTATGCCGGGATTGCCGATGACGAGCTCGGCCGTCACGGCCAGCACGAGCGCGACCGACGCCCCCAGCCGGAAGCCGGTAATGGCATAGGGCAGCGCGGTCGGCCAGGACACATGGCGGATGCGGCTCCAGCGGCCCAGTCCGTACACCCGCGCCGTATCAAGCGCCACGGGATCCACGTCCTTCACACCGTACAGGATCTGAATGAGAATCTGCCAGAAGGCTGCGTAGACGATGAGCAGCAACGCGGACTTGATGTCGATGCCGAACATCAGCACCGCCAGCGGGATCAGCGCCACCGAAGGAATCGGCCGGAGGAATTCGATCGTGGACTCGGTGTAGCGCCAGAGCACGGGAACGCTGCCCAGCACCAGGCCCACGGCTGCGGCGGCGACGAAGGCGATGACCAGACCGGCAAACCAGGCCTGTGCGGTGTAGGCCACGGAGTGCCAGAAAGCCGGACTGGCGAAATCCAGGAACAGCGCCCAGACGACTTCGTGAAAGGGCGGGAAATAGCGCGCCGGCAGGAAACCCGCCACGGGCAGGATCTCCCACAGGAAAAGGAAGACACCGAAGCCGATCACCCCCCGGAATTGCGAAGGCCGGGTCACGCGCCTTCGGCCCGAAACGGCACGATTCATTGATTCTGTTCCATAAAGCCTGGTGAACACGACCGCGGGGCCCGACAGCGCCCCCGGAGTGGTCAGCGGCGGGGACGGACTCGAAGAGCCCGCCACCCGACGCCCTCACTTGTAAATGACGGAGCCGACCTTGAAGGTCTTCGAGATCATCTCCAGCCGTTGCATCTCCGGAAGCATGGCTTCCAGGGAAGCAACGTTGACCTCAGCGTCATAACGCGGGATGACGAAGGCGTTGGCGATGGCAGGCGTGATCTTGGTGAAGGTCGGAATGAGCTCTCGAATTTCGGCCGGATGGGCATTGGCGTACTCGGCCGTCTTGGCCATCGCCGTCCTGAACCGCTTTATCAGGTCGCCCTTTTTCTTGATGATCCCGTCCGTCGACACGAACGCCGCGGCGGTCAGATGGGGCGCAGTGTCCACGTAGTTCGAGGCAATGTCACGCAAACCGTGCTGCACGGCGGTCGTATGAAACGGTTCCACCATCCAGGCGGCATCGATCTGGCCCTCTTCCAGCGCCTGTTCCATATTCGAGAACGGCATTTCCACGACCTTGACGCTGCCACCGTCGCCCCCCGCCTTCTGCACGGAGATCCTCGCAGTCACTTCGCCGATGTTCTTGACCGTATTGCTGGCGATGGTCTTTCCGGAAAGTTCCTTCGCGGATTTCATGGTGTTCTTGGAGCTCACCACCAGGGCCGAAAAGTCCTTCCCGGATACTCCCGTCGATGTCGATGCGGCATCGACGATCACCAGGGGAAGCCCCTTGTCACGGCCTTGCATGACCGACACCGTGTTCGCAAATACAATATCGAACTGGCCGGCGATCAGCGCCGTGATGGCGGCGGCACCGCTGCTCGTGTCCGTGATCTTCAAATCGATCCCGGCTTCCTTGAAAAAACCTTTCTTGTCGCCGAGGCGAATGGCTGCCGTTTCCGCATTCGGCAGCAGTCCCACGTTGGCCACCATCGCCGACCCGGTGGAGCTCGCGGCGTGGCTTGCGCCGACCACCGAGAGCGATAGACACAGACCCAAAGCGGCGGCTACCGGCCCAATCAATTTACGCGTTTTCATGGTTCATTCCTTTTGCAGGTTCGTTCGGAGTTCGTACAGAATGACAGCACACAACGGCAAAGCAATCGATTACATTTTGACTAGCTTAGAGCTTATGATGATCGGCCGGAATAAGGGAAATCACCAACCCCTTCAATAACTTGTATAAACGTTTATTGTGAAAACGTTCTCGTATAAAATCACACAGTCACTCAGCGGACCGCACACCAGAAACCAAGCTCAGGCCCCATGCCGATACTTTCGCATCCCCACAAATCCTCGCCGAACCGCACTTCACACGCCGATCGGCGCAAGGTCTCACTCAAAGACGTGGCGCTGGCCGCCGGGGTCTCGGTCGCCACGGCATCGCGTGCGCTGTCCGAGCCCGACAAAGTCCAGCGCGACACCCGCGAATCGATCTGCGCGGTGGCCGACCGGCTGGGCTATGTCCCGAACAGCGCCGCGCGAGCCCTTCGCTCGCGCCGGACTCGACTGATCGGAACCATCCTGCCCACGCTGGACTACGCCATCTACAACAACCAGATCGCGGCCCTGCAGCGGACGCTGAGCGAGAACGGATACTCACTGCTGGTCACGTCTTCCGGCTACGACCACGAGGAAGAACTGAGGCAGGCCAGAACCCTGGTCGAGCGCGGCGTCGAAGGACTGGTGCTGATCGGCGGCAACCACCACCCCGACCTGGAAGCCATGCTGCGCGAGCAGAAGATCCCGGCAATCAATACCTACGTCTACCGGCGCGGATCCGATCGGTCCTGCATCGGCTTCGACAACGAAACCGTCGTGGCCAAGGTGATCCACCATCTGACGGATCTGGGCCATACCCGCATCGCGATGATTGCCGGTATCACCCACGACAATGACCGCGCCGGCGACCGCGTCACCGGCGTGCGCGCAGCCCTGAAGCAGAAGGGCCTCACGCTGCCGGACCGCTACCTGATCGAAGCGCCCTACAAGGTCGCAGCCGGCCGCGAGGCCCTGCGGTCCCTGCTGGCCACCCGCCCCCACCCGACCGCCATCTTCTGCGCTTCCGACGTGCTCGCCTTCGGCGTCATCATGGAATGCGCCAGCCGGCGCATCGCGGTGCCCGACGAACTCTCCGTGGTGGGATTCGACAACCTGGAATTCTGCGCCCACCTATGCCCGGGGCTGACGACCATCGAAGTGCCCGCAGTCGCCATGGGGGCGGGGGCCGCCCGCCACCTGATCGCTCGCCTGTCCGGGAAGTCGCAGGTCGAATACACGGAACTGGAAGCGAATCTGATCCTCCGGGGCACCACGGCGCCGCCGCAGTCCTGACGCTAGCTGCGCTTGACCCACTTGAGGATGTGCTGGGCCACCGCCAGCGTTTCACCATGCTGGTTGCGCGCCACCACCGTGGCCAGCGTGCGCGAGCGATCCCGGTCCACTTCGGTGATTTCATAGTCCACCGTCACCGTGTCGCCCATGAGGGCCGCCTTGACGAACCTGACCCTGTCATAACCGAGCGACACCGGCACTTCGCCATCCTCTTCGCCGGAGGACCGGGCCACCATCATGCTCGATGTCGTGGACATGAAGCCCATGATCAAGACCCCGTGGACGATCCGTTGTCCGTAGAACGACTGACTCATGTACTGCTGATTGGTGTGGACCGGGGCCAGGTCCCCCGTGATGCCCGCAAACAGGTAGACATCGCTTTCCGAAACCGTCTTCGAAAAGCGGACGTGATCCCCGACTTTCAGATAGAAGCCGTTGTCAGCCGCAGTCGCCATGATTCTCCTCGGTTCAATATGCCTATTTGACGTTTCGGCTCGCGAACGTCCTGAATTCCGCCGTCCTGGGGTTGTCGAACATCGCCTCGGGCTCGCCCGTCTCCCAGATCTTTCCCTCGTGCATGAAGACGATCGTGCTGGCCACCCGGCGCGCGAAATTCATCTCGTGCGTGACCAGCACCATCGTCATGCCATCACGGGCCAATTGCTCGATGACGGCCAGGACCTCTTCGGTCAATTCCGGATCCAGCGCCGAGGTCACCTCGTCAAAGAGCATCACCCGGGGGTCCATGGCCAACGCGCGCGCAATGGCCACACGCTGCTGCTGTCCGCCCGAGAGCTTGTCCGGATACGCGTCGATCTTGTCCAGCAGCCCGATCCGGCTCAGGACCTGCTCCGCCACACGACGGTTGTCTTTCTCACTCATGCCCTTCACCAGCCGGGGCGCCAGCATGATGTTCTGGGCCACGGACAGATGAGGGAACAGGTTGTAGCTCTGGAACACGATCCCGACGTCCTTGCGCAACGCCCGCAGCTTTGTCGGTTCGTAGTCCATCGTGTGCCCGGATATCTCGATGCGGCCGCCGTCGATGACTTCGAGTCCGTTGAGGCAGCGCAGCAGCGTGCTCTTGCCGGAACCGCTGCGGCCCAGCAGCGCGATCACCTGGCCGCGCTCCACATTCATCGAAACGCCCTTCAGAACTTCGTTGTCGCCAAAGCGCTTGCGGACATTTTCAACTGTCAAGATAGACACCGGTCTTCCCCTCCAGATAACGGCTGAAACGCGACATGGGGTAGCAGATGGCCAGATAGATCAGCGCTACCGTGATGAAGACCTTGAACGGTTCGAAGGTCACGTTATTGACAAGCTGCCCGGCACGCGTCAATTCGATGACGCTGACGATCGAAACGATCGAGGTATTCTTCACCAGTTGCACGAGAAAGCCGACGGTCGGTGGCAGCGCGATCTTGACCGACTGGGGCAGGATGACATGCCGGTACTGCTGGGCCCGGGTCAGCGCGAGCGACGCCGAGGCCTCCCACTGCTGCACATGGACGGACTGAATGGCGCCGCGCCAGATGTCGCCCAAATAGGCGCTCGCATAGATCGACAGCGCCATGGAAGCAGCCACTATCGGCGGCAGTTCGAAACCCGCCTGGGCCAGCCCGTAGTAGGACAGAAAGAGGACCATCAGGACCGGAATCCCCTGAATGATCCCGATGTAGACCCGCGAGGCCTCGCGCAGCGCGCGGTTCGACGACACCCGCGCGATGGCGATCGCCATCGCCAGAACCCCGCCCAGCAGGGACGCCACCAGCGTCAGGACCAACGTCCAGCCCGCCGACTGCAGCAGGAACAGGAACTCCGGCCACCCAAAGGGACGAATCATGACGGCACCCCTTTTTCGGCAGCGCGCCGAGACGATCCGTGCCGGCGCGGAGACCGCTGCGCAAACAGATAGTGCCCCAGCAATGTCAGCAAGACCTTCAACACCAGGGCAAGCGCCAGATACAGCAGCGAGGCCACGATGTAGACCTCGAAGCTGCGGAAGGTGAGCGACTGTATGGTCGCCGACTCGCCGCTGAGCTCCTGGACGGATATGAAAGAGCACACGCTGGAGGCCAGCATGGTGAGGATGAATTGACTCGCCAGGGAGGGCCAGACCTTCGCGACGGCGGGCTTGAGCACGATATGCAGGAAGACCTGGGTGCGCGTCAGCGACAGCGACAGGCCGGCCTCGATCTGGGAGCGATGCGTGGCGTCGATCCCCGCCCGGAAGATTTCAGCGCTGTAGGCCCCGAGGTTGATCACCATGGCCAGCAGACCAGCATAGAGCGCCGGCATGCGGAGACCCAGGGACGGAAGGCCAAAGAAGATGATGTAGAGCTGGACGAGAAACGGCGTGTTCCGGATGGTCTCGACATAAAAGTCGATGATCACCCGGAATCTCCGCTTCATCATCACGCGCAGACTGGCTGCGACCAACCCCACGGTTCCACCCAACACGATGGCCGCGAAAGACAGCTTGATGGTGAGCCAGAAGGCCCGGATCAGCGCAGGCGACTGATCCAGGACTGGCGCAAATTGCAGATCAAAAGCCATACATCACTCAGAACACCGGCATGTCTTTAGGCATGGGATGTCCCACCCACTTCATGGCGAGCGCATCCAGCTCCCCGTTGTTCTTGGTATACGAGAGCGTCGTATTCAGCCACTGCAGCAACTCGTAGGATCCCATGCGCACGGCAATCGACTGGAAGTCATTGTGGAACGGGAACATCACGGCCAGGTCGGCACCGGGTCGGGACTTGAGAACCTCCTTGTAGATGGTCTCGGGGATGGCAACGGCGTCCACCTGTTGCGTGAGCAGCGCCTGGGTGGCCGTCAGGTCATCGTCGAACGGCGCCAGCGTCACGCCCTTGGGCGACACTCGCATCAGCGCGGCTTCCTGCGGCGTTCCGCGAGCGATGGCGACCTTCTTGCCGATCAAGTCGTCCATGGTCTTGAAGGTTGCGCCCTTGTGACCGACAACCACGAGCGGAAAGACGTTGTACGACCCGGTGAACATCACCACCTTCGCACGCGCCGGTGTGGCCCCCAGGGTGGCGATCATGAAATCGACCTTGCCGGCTTCCAGTGCGGGGATCCGCGCTGCCGTCGTATAGGTCGTGATCACTGCGGGAACACCCAGATAGTGGGCGAAAAGGTTGGCCAGATCCACATCCAGGCCTTTGGCCTTGCCATCCGCGTCCACGAAGCTGAACGGCGGCGCACCACTGTTGACGCCGATCAGCACTTTTCCGCGTTTCACGATATCGTTGATCGACTGGGCACTTGCAGTGGCACTCATCAAGAGCATCACTGCGGCCAGAAAGCCGCCCAGCCAGATGTTTCTTAACAGTCTCATAGGTCCTCCTGTCACGATGGAATGATTTTTTCGTATGAATCGGGGTACCGCAACCACCAGTCTTTGATCGTGAATGTCTCCTCCTGAGTGTCGTGTTTACAAGCGGGGAATCATCAGCCCCCCGTCGATGCTGATCGCATTGCCCGTCGCGAACGGGACCAGCCCCGATACCAGCGTCGCCACGGCGCGCGCCACATCTTCGGGCTCGCCCCAGCGAGGCACCGGCGACAGCCCCTGTTCGATCATCGCGCCGTACATGTCGCGGACTTCGGCAGTCATGTCCGTTCGGATCAGCCCCGGCTGGATCTCGAACACCGAGATCCCGTCCCGCGCCAGCCTCAGCGCAAAGAGCTTGGACATCATGGAGAGGCCGCACTTCGAGATGCAGTACTCCCCCTTCTCGACGGACACCAGATGCGCGTTCGAGGAAGACAGCACGACGATGGTGCGCCCCTGCTCGCCGGACCCATCCGCCAGCATGCGCCGCGCGACCGTCTGTGTCAGAAAGAAGGTGCCCCGCAAATTGATGTCGAGCACTTCGTCGAAGTGCTCCGGGGTCACGTCGAGCAGGTCACCGCGCTTGCGCACCTGCACGCCGGCGTTGTTGACCAGCGCATCCAGACGGCCAAACCGACTGTAGACGGCATCGACGATGCGCTCGTGGGTATCGGCCTGTGCAATGTCGCCGCAGACGAATTCGACGCGGGCGCCGCGAGCCTGCAGGCCGGCGACCGTTTCAACGGCCAGATCGTCTTCGCGGATGTCATTGATCAGCAGATCGAACCCCGCCTGTGCCAGGGCATATGCGATGGCACGGCCAATTCCCCGGCGGCCCCCGGTCACGATGGCAGCGCGCCGGCTGACGGAACGATCACTCATGCGTCACTCCCCGGAAGGGTTCGGTCCGCACCTGGCGGAAAGCACTTCCCCGCGGCGCGGCCACGACACGGCGCGCGACCAGGTCATCGATCTGCGCGGTCTCCATCCCCAGATCGGACAGAATGGCATGGGTGTCGGCGCCCGCTGCCAGCGCAAAGCGCCGGGTCGGGAGCTTCTTGCCATCGTAGCGGACGGCCGCGTTCAGCAGCGTGAAGCGCAGGCCTTCGGTTTCGATGGTCTCGAAGACCTCGTTGTGAAGCGCCTGCGGATCGGCCTGAAGGTCGGAGTAGTCCTGGACGGGGGCATACCACAGCCCGGCGCGGTCAAAACGGGCCACGAAATCCCCAAAGTCGAATCTCAGGACGGCCTCCGCCACCGCGGTCGCGTAAGCGTCCCGGTCCTCGTAGCGGTTGCAGTCGGCGAGCGCTTCCAGCCGGTCGCTTTCAAGCGTTCGTGCGAGCTGAATGGGATCGTTCAAACCAATCACGACAAAGCGATCATCGCGCGTGCGATATACCCCGTAGGGTGCTTCGTGGAACCAGGTTGCCAGATCGGGATGCCGCCGGTAGCGATCACGCTGGACACCCGCGTTGATGTACGCGGCCAGCGCCTCTGCCTGTAGATCCAGCCCTGCGTTGAAGAGACTGGATTCGACCCGGGCCCCCTGCCCGGTGGTGAGCTTCCTGACATAGGCCGCCACCACCGCCATGGCGAGGAGCGCTCCGCCATGCTGGTCCACGACGGCGGCTCCCACGGCCTTCGGGGCTGAAAAGCGTTCGCCTGTGCCCGCCACCAGGCCGCACCGCGCCTGGATGAGCAGATCCTGGCCGGGGCTGTCGCGCATGGGCCCGGAAGCGCCGAAGCCTGTGGCCGACGCGTAGATCAGGGCCGGATTGATTTCCCGGGCGCGCTCATAGCCGAAACCGAGACGATCGAGAACGCCTGGACGGAAATTCTCGACCACGGCGTCACTCCGCGCCATCAGGCGCTCGACGATGTCCCGGCCCTCGGGCGTCTTCAGATCCACCGCCAGGCTGCGCTTGTTCCGGTTCGCACACAGAAAAAAAGAACTCACGCCGTCGATGAAGGAGCCGGCCCCCGCCCAGTGGCGCTCGTGCGCGCCGGCAATCGGTTCGATCTTGATGACGTCCGCGCCAAGATCCGCCAGATACTGCGTGGCGGCCGGGCCCTGCAGGTAATGGCACAGTCCCAGCACTTTCATTCCGTTCAACATATCGTCGTTCATTACCGAAGAGGCCCCACCGCAAGATGTGTTCGGACCGAATGCCCGGATCCGACAGAAAACGTTTACATTTCCAGCAGCATAATTTTCATCCCGGAATTCATGAATAGGGATAAACCACTAAGGGCTAACAGATTTTCTGATGTAATATCTGATGAAATCGGTTTCCAACAAAGTGGCTGCCCTACTGGACTCCGCCGGGTGCGCATCGCCGCGTCTCGTGCTTGCACGTTTCAGCTCCTCATGCCCCCGCGCCCGGGCGGCCTTTCCCCTTATCCAGGAGCATGCATCATGGGTTCTTCTTCCGTCTATACCCCCGAAGGCGTCATTCCGGCCGTCCTCATGCCGTTCCAGGCCGACCTGGAAATGGACCGGGGCGCGTACCAGCGTCACGTACAGGACCTGGCAGGCACGGCAGGGGTCACTGGCCTCGTGGTCAACGGCCACGCTGCAGAGGTCCACACGCTCTCCTTCGACGAACAGAAACTCGCGCTGGACCTGACGCTGGACACGGTCGGGGACAAGACGCCGATCATTTGCGGCATCTATGCCGAAAGCACCCGTTATGCCCAAAAGCTCGCGCGCATGGCCGCCGCGGGGGGCGCTCGCTGCCTGCTCGCCTTCCCGCCCAATGTCCTGATGTTTCGCGGCGAAGACCGACCGGAGCTGTTCGTGGACTACTACCAGGCCCTGGCCGACACCACCGACCTGCCCATCGTCCTCTTCCAGTTCCCGAAATGGACCGGCCTGCAGCTTTCGTTCGACACCCTGATCAAGGTCTGCGAAACCATTCCGCAGATCGTCGCCATCAAGGACATGTGCTCGGACCCGGCACTGCACGAAAAGCAAATCCGCAACCTGCACGCGCTGGCGCGGCCGGTCAGTGTCCTGACGACCCATTCTTCCTGGCTCATGGGATCGGTGCCCATGGGCGTGCGCGGCATCATCTCGGGCGCCGGAAGCGTGATCGCGAATCTGCAGGTGGCGCTGTTCGAGGCGTTCCAGCAGCATGACCTGATGCGCGCCCAGGCTGTGGGGGACCGCGTCTACGCCGCCGTCCAAGCCTTCTATGAGGCTCCCTACATCGACTGGCAGGCCCGCATGAAAGAGTCGCTGGTTGCCCTGGGCCGCCTGCCCAACGCCTATGTTCGCCCACCGCTGAAGGCAACGCACAACCCCGAGCGCCTCGCGCGCTGGCTGCGCGAAGCCGGCCTGACGCCGGAATCCGTGTACGCCAAGGTCGCCTAGCCATGAGCGGCCCGGGAACGAATACCGGATCCACCGACACTCTCGTCCTCGCCGAAGTCCGGGAAGGCGGCGTCATGGTGCTGACGCTGAACCACCCCCGCAAGGCCAATTCGCTCAGCACGGAACTGATGGTGGAGCTCTGTGCCCATCTCCGGGAAGCCGACGAAAATCCCGACGTCCGGTGTGTCGTCCTGACCGGCTCCGAGCGTATCTTTTCCGCCGGCTCCGACATTTCGGGAATGGTCCATCAGGGAGTGGACTGGTACCTGGATCCGCAGCGGCTGGAACGCTGGCACCAAATCGAGGAGTTCCCCAAGCCGCTGATCGCCGCCGTCAACGGACCGGCGATCGGAGGGGGACTCGAACTTGCCCTGCTGTGCGACCTTGTCGTGGCCGGCGACGGCGCATCGTTCGGCCAGGGTGAAATCACGATCGGCGTGATCCCCGGAGACGGCGGCACGCAGCGTCTGCCCCGCGCCGTCGGCAAGGCCCTCTCCATGTACATGATCCTGAGCGGGGAACGGATCCCGGCCATGCGTGCTCTCCAGGCGGGCCTCGTAGCCGAGGTGGTCCCCGCTGCGCAAGTCGTTCCGCGCGCCACGAAGATCGCCGCCATCATTGCGTCCAGGGCGCCTCTGTCGGTGCAATACGCCAAGCGGGCCGCCCGGGAAGCCTTCGAACAGCCGCTGTCACAGGGGCTCGCGTTCGAACGCCAGATGGTCACGGAAGTCTTCAAAACCGCCGACCGCGCCGAAGGCATGCAGGCGTTCCTGGAAAAGCGCCCACCCGAGTACAGCGGCCGGTAATCAGGGGACACTGTCCAGATAGCGTTGCAGGATGACGGCGGCCGCCACGGCGTCGTCGGGCGCATTGGACCCCAGGATGCGCTGCGCTTCCAGGCTGGAACCGCGCTCGTCGACCATCACCACAGGCAGTCGGTACCGTCCCTCGAGCTGACGGGCAAAACGCCGACTCTGCTGCGACGCGGGCTGCTCACCGCCCTCCAGGGTGAGCGGCAGGCCCACCACGACCGCATCCGGCTGCCACTCGGCCAACAGCGCGCCGACTTGCTCGAAGCGCTGGTCCCGCGTGGCCGGCCTGAGAATGCACAGCGGCCGCGCCCGGGCCGTCAGAGTGTTGCCGATGGCCACGCCGATCTTCTTCGACCCGAAATCGAAGGCCAGGAAGGTCCGTTCGCAGCGGTGGCCGGCTTGTCGATCAGGCATGCCCCGCATCGCCCGTCAGCATCGAGGAGCGGATGCCGAGCTGGGCCAGCGCAGCATCGTAGCGGCCCTCGGCGGGCGTATCGAAAAGGATCTCGCGCGTAGCCAGGACATTGAGCCAGGCGTTCCGCGCGAGTTCATCCTCGAGCTGGCCCGCACCCCACCCGGCGTAGCCCAAGGTGACCAGAATATGCTCGGGCCCATGGCCGTCGGCCACGTCCTGCAGCACGTCGCGCGAGGTCGTCAGGGCCACGTCCTCGCCGAGTGCGATGCTGGAGCTGTAAGCCCGCTGAGGGACGTGGAGGACGAACCCGCGATCGGTCTGCACCGGACCGCCAAAAAACACAGGGGACTCCTGGACAGGGCCGATCTCCAGCGAAAGCTTCAGGTCGATGCGCTGCAGCAGGTCTCCTACCGTCAGATCTGTGGGTCGATTGACGACCAGCCCCAGCGCACCATGTTCGGTGTGCTCGCAGACATAGATCACCGTGTTGGCCAGCTCGCCTGCGACTCTGCCCGGCATGGCCAACAGGAACTGGCGGGAGAGATCGATCTGCGGATGGCCTTCAGTGGCATGCGGTTCTGTGGTCATGGCAACCTCCAATCGCCCGGCCTCGCGGCCCATACGCCTAGAGTATCAGATCTCGATCAATTCGAAATCTTCCTTGCGGGCCCCGCATTCGGGGCACACCCAGTTGGGGGGCACGTCTTCCCACCGCGTGCCGGGCGCAATGCCGTCTTCCGGATAACCTGCGGCCTCGTCATAAATCCAGCCGCAAATCAGACACATCCAGGTCCGCATGAACTTTGCCTCGCCATTCGCGCCTGCCGCGTCACGGCAGGCCGCATCCATTAGAATGGGGCCATAGTACACAACCTGCCGGGCACCGCACCGGCATGCGATCCGCGACATGGCAGCCCTTGATTCTTCCGTAACGCCACTTCCTTTGATTTTCGGCCCTTTCGACCCAAGCGGTGCCAGTAACCTGCCCATCGACGCAGTCATCAGCGCCCGCCTTGGCGCCCACGCCGGGTCGGTGGTGACCGCCATTCACGTGCAGGATACCGCGGGCGTGGAAACCATCCAGCGGCTGCCGCCGGACCTGATCGACGACCAGGCCAGATGCCTGCTCGAAGACATGGCTATCGGTGCCCTGAAGATCGGCCCGCAATATGACCCCGAGACCATTTCGGTCCTCGCTCAGATCACGGCGGACTACAGCGAACTGCCGCTGGTCTTGCAACTCGTCAGCCCGCCATCCGTGCCCGACCTGGAAGACCTCGATAGCGAAGAAACCGTCAGCGCCATGCTGGAGCTGCTGGCCCCGCAAGCCCTGGTCGCGGTCGTGGATGCGGGGCTGCTGGAGCGTTGGGCGGGACAGGGGTTGCTGTCGGCCTCGGGTGCCGACAGCCCGGTCGCGGCACTGCATGACTTCGGCATCTCGCACGTGCTGTGCGGCAACGGCGCGCTAGGCGACGGCTTCAATGGTCTGAGCTTCCATTCCAGGGGCCTGCCGTCCCGGCGCTGGCCCTGGCCTGCACCCAACGTGCGCGTGAGCGACAGCGAAAGCCTGCTCGCCACGATCATGGCCTGCCTGCTGGCGCAGGGGCGGGAACCCGCCCAGGCGGCCCAGCAGGCGGTGGCGGCCGCCGGCCCCATGCTGGCGCGCAACTTCCACCCCGGCATGGGCCAACGCATTCTTCGGCACACCTCGCCATGAGTCCGTTGCGCTTTCCCGGCGGCCTCTACGGCATCACCCCCGACTGGGCGGACACCGACCGGCTGCTGTCCGCCATCGAACAGGCCCATGCCGGCGGCATGGTGGCCCTGCAGTGGCGCCGCAAGCACGGCACCGCTGCCGAGCGACACGCCCAGGCGCGCGAGGTGCGTACGCTCTGCACACGGCTGGGCCTCATCCTGATCATCAACGACGACTGGAGGCTCGCGGCCGACCTGGACGCTGACGGGGCCCATCTGGGCCGCGACGACGGCTCCATCCCCCAGGCCCGGTTGGCGCTGGGATCGGACAAGCTGCTGGGATGTTCCTGCTACGACCGGCCGGATCTCGCCGAACAGCGCCTGCAACAGGACGTGGACTACATCGCCTTCGGCGCCCTGTACCCGTCTCCGACCAAACCGGAAGCCGAGCACGCGACGCTGGACCACATCCGCGCCGGACGCCGTCTGGCCGAACGGCAGTTCCCCCGGCCTGCCGTGGTGGCGATCGGCGGACTGACCGCCGGGAACGCAGCCCCCGTTCTGGCCGCGGGGGCCGACAGTCTGGCCATCATCAGCGCCGTCTTCGAGGCCCCCGACATCCGGGCGGCCGCACAACGCTGCACGGATCTTTTCACCTGAACCTCATGCCGCCTACTGACCATGCCCCGCAACATTGAACTCTTCGAACGCGCCTGCCGCGTCATTCCGGGCGGAGTGAACTCGCCCGTACGCGCCTTCCGCTCCGTGGGCGGTACCCCGCCCTTCATCGCGCGCGCCCAAGGCCCCTACCTGTGGGATGCCGAGGGCACCCGCTACATCGATTACATCGGATCCTGGGGCCCCGCCATTCTGGGCCACGCCGACCCCGAAGTCGTGCTGGCGGTCCAGCAGGCGGCCGTGAACGGCCTGTCCTTCGGCGCCCCCACCGAAGCCGAAGTCGATCTCGCCGAAGCCATCATCGCACGCATGCCATCGATCCAGCAGGTCCGGCTGGTCAGCTCGGGCACCGAGGCCACCATGTCGGCGATCCGCCTGGCGCGCGGCTATACGGGGCGCGACAAGATCATCAAATTCGAGGGCTGCTACCACGGCCACGCCGACAGCCTGCTGGTCAAGGCCGGCTCCGGCATGTTGACCTTCGGCAACCCGACCTCGGCGGGCGTCCCGCCCGAATTCGTACACCACACGCTGGTGCTGGACTACAACGATCTGGACGCCGTCGAGGCTGCCTTCGCGCAATACCCGGACGAGATCGCCTGCATCATCGTCGAGCCCATTGCCGGCAACATGAACATGGTGCGGCCCGCCGCGGGCTTCCTGGAAGGCTTGCGCCACGTCTGCACCCGGCATGGCGCGGTGCTGATCTTCGATGAGGTGATGACCGGTTTCCGGGTGGGGCCTCAGGGCGTGCAGGGACTGACGGGCATCACGCCTGACCTGACCACGCTCGCCAAGATCATCGGCGGCGGCATGCCCGTGGGCGCCTTCGGCGGCCGAGCCGACATCATGGCGCAGATCGCCCCGCTGGGCCCCGTCTACCAGGCTGGCACCCTGTCGGGCAATCCGGTGGCCGTGGCCGCCGGCCGCGTCACGCTGCGCCGCCTCGCCCAGCCCGGCTTCTACGAGGCTTTGCACCAGCACACCGGGGCCCTGGTCCAGGGCCTGATCGAGCGGGCCCGGGCGCACGGCGTACCTTTTTCCGCCGACTGGCAGGGCGGCATGTTCGGCCTGTACTTCCGACCCGCGCCGCCTACGAGCCTGGCGGAGGTTTCCGCCTGCGACATCGAAGCGTTCAGGCGGTTCTTCCACGGGATGCTGTCCGCGGGCATGCACTTCGCGCCTTCGGCGTTCGAGGCTGGCTTCGTGTCGGCCACGCACGACGACACCGTCATCCAGGCCACGCTGGATGCGGCCGACCGGGTCTTCGCGCAACTGTGAGGGCACCGCCGTGCCCGCCGGCTTTCGGCATTAGAATGGCTGCTTTCAGCTGATTTCCGGCGTGCCGCCGACGTGCGGCATTGCCGTCCTGATTCCAGGGGTTCCCGCCACATGGCCATCAATCTGAGTATTCCCGCACGCGACGACGTCTTTCCTGTGCCCGGCATCCGCATCGGCATGACCGAGGCAGGCGTGCGCAAAGCGCACCACAGGGACCTCACGGTGCTGCTGCTGGACGAGGGCGCCGCGGTGGCCGGCGTCTTCACGCGAAACCGGTTCCGCGCCGCACCCGTCCAGGTCTGCGAAGCCCACCTGGCATCCGATTCCAGCATCCGGGCGCTGGTCATCAATACGGGCAATGCCAACGCCGGTACGGGGGCGCGTGGGCTGCAGGCTGCCCGGCAGACCTGCGAATCGCTGGCCCGGCAGCTCGAGCTGGCTCCCGGCCAGGTCCTGCCTTTTTCCACCGGGGTGATTCTGGAACCGCTCCCCGTGGACCGCATCGTTGCGGCGCTGCCGGCCGCCATCGCGCAAGCGCGGCCCGACCATTGGTTCGAGGCCGCCCACAGCATCATGACCACGGACACCCAGCCAAAGATCCATTCGCGAAAGATCGAACTGGGCGGCCGGAGCGTCACGCTCACCGGCATCAGCAAAGGCGCAGGAATGATCCATCCCAACATGGCCACCATGCTTGGGTTTCTGGGGACGGACGCGGGGCTTCCCGCAGCGCTGCTGCGGCCGATGGTCAGGCGAATCGCGGACCGGTCCTTCAACCGCATCACGGTGGATGGCGATACGTCGACCAATGATTCCTTCATCATCATGGCCACGGGCGCAAGCGGGGTGCATATCGAATCCGCGGACGACCCCCGCTTCGCGGCGCTTGAGCAGGCCCTCACCGACGCCGCCCGCGACCTCGCCCAGAAGATCGTGCGGGATGCCGAAGGATCGACCAAGTTCATGACCATACAGGTCGAGCAGGCGGCGACCACAGAAGAAGCGTTGAAGGTCGCCTACGCAATCGCGCACTCGCCGCTGGTGAAGACCGCGTTTTTTGCGTCCGATCCGAACCTGGGGCGCATTCTGTGCGCCATCGGCTATTCCGGCATCGACGACCTGGACGTATCCAGAATCACGCTTTGGTTGGGGGATGTGCGCGTGGCGAGCCAGGGTGGCCGGGATCCGGGCTACCAGGAAGCCGACGGCCAGCGGGTCATGGCGGCGGCGGAGATCCTGGTTCGGGTAGCCCTGGGGCGGGGCGACGCCGCCGATACGGTCTATACCTGCGATCTGTCCCACGAGTACGTCAGCATCAACGCCGACTACCGGTCCTGACCGCCCTCCGCTCAACGGTATCGCGAAACGCCCAGATCGTCGCTGCGGATTGCTGTCGGTCGACCCGACACAATATCGGCGATCAACTGGCCACTCCCGCAGGACATGGTCCAGCCCAGCGTGCCATGCCCGGTGTTCAGATACAGGTTGTCCAGCGGGGTGCGGCCCACGATGGGCGTGCTGTCGGGCGTCTTGGGGCGCAGCCCGGTCCAGAAATGCACGTCGCCGGGCTGGTAGCTGCCCGGGAACAGGTCGTTGAGCACCATTTCCAGCGTCTGCTGCCGACGAGGATTCAGCGATCGGTCATAACCCACGACCTCTGCCATACCGCCCACGCGAATGCGCCGCTCAAAGCGCGTCAGCGCAATCTTGTAGGATTCATCGAGCAGGGTGGATACAGGCGCACAAGCGGGATCGGCGATGTCAACCGTAATGGAATAGCCCTTCATCGGATAAACGGGAATGTCGACAAGCCCCTTCAACAACAGGGTCGACCACGATCCCAGCGCCGCCACATACGCATCGGCCTGTCGCAAGCCCGAGGCGCATTGCACCCCCGTGAGCCGGTGCCCTGACCGTTGCAGCGATTGAATGGTTTCGTTGTAGCGGAATTGAACGCCCAGATCCTGGGCCAGCCGCGTCAAGGCATGCGTGAACAGACGGCAATCTCCGGTCTCGTCGTCCGGCGTGCGCAAGCCCCCCACCAGCTTGTGGCGGACGTGGGCCAGCGCCGGCTCGTATTGCGCCAGACGGTCGCCGTCCACAAGCTCGAACGCCACGCCCGCGTCCCGCAAGGCCTCGACGTCGCGCTGGGCATCGTCCATCTGCTTGGGGGTTCGAAACACCTGCAGGGTTCCCTGGCGCCGGCCTTCGAACTGGATGCCCGTATCAGCCTGGAGCGCATGCAGGCACTCGCGGCTGTAGAAGGACATCCGCAGCATGCGTTCCTTGTTCAGAGCATAGCGGGCCGGTGTGCAATTGCGCCACATCTGCAACAGCCACTTGACCTGGTCCGCGCTGCCGTCAGGGCGGATGGTCAGAGGCGAATGTTCCTGGAACATCCACTGAAGGGCCTTCAACGGAATCCCAGGCGCCGCCCATGGAGAGGAATAGCCAAAGGAAAGCTGACCGGCATTGCCGAAGCTGGTTTCCTCGGCGGCGTCCGGCTCCCGATCCACAACGGTGACTTCGTGCCCCTCGCGGGCAAGGTAATAGGCGCTCGTGACACCCACCACGCCGGCTCCCAAGACCAGAACCTTCATGACGTTCCTCAATCGAATGAATTTTTCATGATGATAGGCGATATATCTGGCTAATTTTTCATGAAAAAGTCAGGTTTTCATGAAATACGATCGGTGCCTGGTGGCACAATGAATAGCCTGCAGCACGAAATGCTGGCGCGGTCCAGCCCGGTGCCGCGCCATGTCAACAACCCAAGGCAAGTCGCCCGACAGGAGCCTCATCATGCGCATGCAGAAGGAATCGGTCCACGCACTGGACAAGATCGACCGCCGCATCCTGGATCTGCTTCAGCAGAACGGCCGCCTGTCCATGACGGAACTGGCCGACGCCGTCGGGCTGACGGTCACTCCCTGCATCGAGCGGGTCAGGCGCCTGGAGCGGGACGGCGTGATCATGGGCTATCACGCCAGGGTGGCTCCCGCTGCTCTGGATGCGGGGCTTCTCGTCTTTGTCGAGATCAGCATGTCCAGCAAGTCCGAGCGTACCTTCGAGGAATTCCGGCGGGAAGTCCTCTGCGTGCCCCAGGTACTGGAATGCCACTTGGTCTCGGGTGACTTCGACTACATGATCAAGGCGCGCATCAAGGAAATCAGCCAGTACCGAAATTTGCTGGGCGACATTTTGCTGCGTCTGCCCGGCGTGACGCAGACCAGGAGCTGCGTGGTCATGGAAGAGGTCAAGGAAACCCAGTTCATCCCGGCCCAGAGATAGGCCAGCCTCAGCTCCGCCGGCACCGCACCGGCCGGGCGGCCCGAACGGTACACCGGGCGGCTGGAATCACTTCGGGGCGGCAGCGGTGGCTGCCGCGCGAGGCCGCATCACCACCAGATTGTCACGGTGAATCAGCTCCGGGTCGGACAGGTGGCCGAGTATTTCCGCAATGCGCGCGCTGGGCTGCCGCAGAATACGGGCGGTTTCGGCCGACGAATAATTGATCAGGCCCCGCCCGCACTCCACGCCGTGCTCGTCCACGCAAGCCACGACGTCGCCGCGATCGAACTCCCCTTCGACGGCGACCACCCCAACGGGCAGCAGGCTATGGTGGCCTTGCGTGAGCGCGCGCACCGCGCCGGCATCCAGCGTCACCCGGCCTCTTAGCCGCAGATGGTTGGCCAGCCAGCGCTGGCGTGCTGAACGGACCGGCAAAACCGCCCGCAGCTCGGTGCCTATGGGCTCTCCGGCCGCCAGCCGCCGCAACAGGTCCGGCTCCCGGCCGGAGGCGATGATGGTGTGGCCACCACTGTTGGCCGCTCTTCGGGCGGCAAGGACCTTGGTGAGCATGCCGCCCGTCCCGATGGCGCTACCCGAACCTCCGGCCATGGATTCCAGCGCGGGGTCTCCCGCCTGTCCGTGGTGGATGAAGGTCGCATCGGCATGTTTGCGCGGGTCCGCGCTGTACAGACCGGGCTGGTCAGTGAGGATGATCAGAACGTTGGCCTCGATCAGATTGGTGACCAGCGCTCCCAGCGTGTCGTTGTCGCCCAGCCGGATCTCGTCGGTGACGACGGTATCATTCTCGTTGACGATGGGGACCACCCCCAGGTTCAGCAGCGTGGCCAGCGTGCTGCGGGCGTTCAGATAGCGGCGCCGATGCGACAGGTCTTCGTGGGTGAGAAGGATCTGCGCGGTCCGGATACCGTGGCGGGCAAACGCGGATTCATAGGCCTGTATGAGCCCCATCTGGCCCACGGCAGCGGCGGCCTGAAGCTCCGGCATGGTACCCGGACGCCGGGGCCAGCCCAGGCGCGCCATGCCCTCGGCAATGGCGCCACTGGACACCAGCACGATCTGCCGCCCCTCGGCGTGCAGTCCCGCGATTTGCGCCGCCCATTGCCCCACGGCGTCTGTGTCGATGCCCCGGCCCTCGTTGGTGACCAGTGACGAGCCGACCTTGAGCACCAGCCGATGGGCGTCTCGAGCGACGGAAACAGCAGAATCGTGGGCAGCCATGGAATTCAGTCCGTATCGGGCAAGCCATCGAGCGGCGCACCTTCGTCAAAGCGAGGGTCGCCATCGCGTGCATGGGCGCTGCGGTTCCGCTCATCCAGCCACGCCTGCAGCGCCCCCGTGAGCGCGTGGGTGCCGTCACCCGTCAGGGCCGAGATCCCGAATACAGGACCGGACCAGCCCAGTTCCGCACAGATGCGCGCCTTCACGGCCTCCGTGTCGGCTACCATGTCCAGCTTGTTCAGCACCAGCCAGCGCGGCTTGGCCGCCAGTTCGGGGCTATAGCGCTCAAGCTCCTGCACGATGGCGCGGGCGTCATGCACCGCCTGGACGCAGGCGTCGATGTCCGGATCGGGGGAATGGACGTCGAGCACGTGCAGCAGCACGCTGGTGCGGCTCAGGTGGCGCAGGAACAGATGGCCCAGGCCAGCGCCTTCGGACGCACCCTCGATCAGGCCGGGGATGTCGGCGACGACGAAACTGTGCGAAGGCGAGGTGCGTACGACCCCCAGATTGGGGTGCAGGGTAGTGAACGGATAGTCGGCGATCTTGGGCCGCGCATTCGACACGCGCGTAATGAACGTCGACTTGCCGGCATTGGGCATGCCCAGCAACCCGACATCGGCGAGCACCTTCAGCTCGAGTTTCAGGCGCCGCTGTTCGCCCTCGCGCCCGGCCGTGAACTGGCGCGGCGCCCGGTTGGTACTGGACTTGAAATGCAGATTTCCCAGGCCTCCGGCGCCGCCCTGCGCAAGCGTCACGCGTTGATCGTGGTGATCCAGATCGAACAACTGATCGCCGGTGTCGGCGTCCAGGATAGTGGTTCCGACCGGCATGCGCAGAATGACATCGGCCGCGCCGGCGCCATACCGATCCGAGCCGTGCCCGTTCTCGCCGTTCTTGGCACGATGCAGGCGAGCATAGCGGTAATCGATCAGCGTGTTGATGTTGCGGTCCGCCACCGCGATGATGGAGCCGCCCCGCCCTCCGTCGCCGCCGTCGGGCCCGCCCTTGGGGATGAACTTTTCCCGGCGGAAGCTCGCCACGCCATTGCCGCCCTTGCCGGCGGCGACCTCGATGGTGGCTTCGTCTACGAATTTCATGATTCGGTTCCAGGCCGCGGAACGCGGCCAAGTCCTCATTCTAATAAAAAATCTATGGTCAGCCCGATTTTTGCAAGCGGGACGACGTTGACGTAAATTGGGCTTGCTTAAATCTATCCGGGGTCGTGGTGGAGGAATCCCCCCGCCCCATGATGAGAGCCGCGCCGGACAAACCTCAAAAAGCCCTCAGTGTCATGCACTGTTTTTTGTGCCAGGTTCGTTGTCCGGCCGTTGAGCCGTTTATGTCTTCACGTATCTCGCGTCGCAAAACCAGGAAGTGGGTACTGCTGAAGGTTGCTGTGTAAACGGTGTGCGTCAGGCTGCTGTCACAGCCTGCTCGCTACGGTAGTTCGTCCCTCTGGCGAGGATGGCCCAGGCTATCCTCGCCAATTTGTTGGCCAGCGCGCAGGCCACGACATTCGAGTGGCGTCGGGTTAATAGGCTGCGGACCCAGACGCCCAAAGTATCGGTGCGTTTGTCGACGCGCTGCATGATGGTCCGCGCGCCTTGCACTAGCAGCCGTCGCAGATTCTTGTCGCCGCGCTTGCTGATGCCCAACAGCGTAGGCTTGCCGCCGGTGCTGTACTGGCGTGGCACCAACCCCACCGAGGCGGCAAACTGTCTTGCCGAACCGAACTGTCGAGCGTCGCCCAGCTCGGTCGTCAGCACGCTGGCGGTGATCGGCCCGATGCCGGGTATCTCCAGCAGCCGCTGGCCGCGCTCGTCCTGGCGCAGTTGTGCCGACAGCTCTCGCTCTGTCTGGGCGATCTGCTCATCAAGGTATTTGAAGTGCGCCTGCAGCCGTTCGAGCAGCGCCACCAAACGCGGCGGCAGTTCATGCGCGACCAGTACCGCCGGTAATTTGCGGATGATCGCCGGCCCCTTGGGCAGGCCCACACCAAACTCCAGCAGGAAGGCGTGGATTTGGTTAATAGCGCCGGTTCTGTCGCGTACCAAAGCCTCGCGCACCCGGTGCAACATCGATACCGTCTGCTGAGCCTGATTGCGCGGGCTCACGAACCGCATACTCGGGCGACTGGCTGCCTCACAGATCGCTTGCGCGTCGGCGAAATCGTTCTTGTTGCCCTGCACGAAGGGCTTCACGAACTGGGGAGAGATCAGCTTGGCCTGGTGACCCAGATCTTGGACTCTACGGGCAACCCAGTGTGCCCCAGCACACGCCTCCATCACGACGGTACAGGCCGGCGTATTGCCTAGCAGCGTGAACATCTGGCTGCGCGTGAGCTTCTTGCGAAACACCATCCTGCCAGCCCTATCCTGACCGTGAAGGTGAAAACTATGCTTGCCCAGATCAATGCCAATCAGCGCGACGGTGCTCATGACGGTCTCCAAGAAAGAACAATCCCCACTCAGCGTACCGCTTCGTGGGGATCGGGCTGACCATCTCATTAAGCCCTGCCGGTCGGCAGGGCTCATGCTGGCTGTCTGCCGCTTCAGCTCGCGGCTTCCACCGAGACGGTGCGCTTGCTGAGCGCGCCCCGCACGGAGAACTGCACGGTGCCGTTCACCAGCGAGAACAGCGTGTGGTCCTTGCCAATGCCGACGTTGACGCCGGGGTGGAACTGAGTTCCGCGCTGACGGACGATGATGCCGCCCGCGAGGATCTGCTGGCCGCCGTAGACCTTCACGCCCAGCCGTTTCGATTCGGAATCGCGGCCGTTGCGAGTCGAGCCGCCGCCTTTTTTGTGTGCCATGATGAGTTCCTAAATGCGATGACAGGAATCAAGCCGCAACAGCGTCGATGCGGATTTCGGTGTAGTTCTGGCGATGGCCCTGATGCTTCTGATAGTGCTTGCGACGACGCATCTTGAAGATCTTGACCTTGTCGTGACGGCCTTGCGCAAGAACGGTCGCGCGCACCGAGGCGCCCGCAACGAAAGGCGCGCCGATCTGAAGCGACTCGCCTTCGCCGACGGACAACACCTGGTCGAGCGAAATTTCTTGCCCAATGTCAGCCGGTATCTGTTCGATTTTCAGTTTTTGGCCGGCGCAAACGCGATACTGTTTGCCGCCGGTTTTTATGACCGCGTACATGGGAAATTCCTGAAATGGGTTTGCAGGGGCTTGCAATATTGATCCTGGTCTGCAGCATTGACCTCAAATGCACCTGCACATCGGGCAGCAACAAGGACCAAGCCTTGCATTCTATACGGAAAACTGCTTTTGAATCAAGCAGATTATGCGCACCGACCCATCGCCGGAACAGGAGCCACGTCACCCCACCCAGCGGTAGGAGTCCGATTCCCGCACGCAGACGATCCGGATTCCCGCCCGGCGAGCCCGGCTTCGCAATCGGCCGATGGTGACGGACAGATCGACAGTGGTACGTCGCCGGCCGGTGCCCGGGAACTGCCAGGTCCCCAGGATGGCCTGGGTCAGTGCATCGTTGGTGGCGCGGAGGTCCGGCGACTCGAACAAGCAGGCGATTGCGGCATGCTCGGCGCGCGTCAGCGGCAGTGCTCGGCAGCCGTCTGTCAGCAACCAACGGTCACGGCGCAACGATCCCAGGTCGAGTACCAGCATCCAGCCGCCGGCATGATGCGTTTCCGCGTCCGCGGGCGCATCGGCGGCGGATGCGCATAGGCTTTCGGTATCCGCGGCGTCCATGATGCCGATCGTAGCCAGCGGTCCGGAACCGGTCAATCACTATTGTGATAATAACGATCACCAATGTGGTTCACGTTTTGGGTCCAATGAGCCGGTGGATACCTTTGCCAGCCGACTCCAGTACGCCAGGCGCCTGCGACATCTGTCACAGGCCGCGCTGGCGCGCAAGTGCGGCCTGTCGCAGAGCGCCATTTCGAGCTACGAAAACGGCGTGCGCAAGGACCCGAGCAAAATCCTGATCCTGGCCGAGGTACTCGAAGTGAACGCCTATTGGCTGCGCGCCGGCCAAGGCCCCATGTTGCCGGTGCCGACTCTGGGCGAAAGCACCTGGCCGTTTCCCAGCATCAGCCCCCGGCTGTTCTGGTCGCTGTCCGTGCGCGACCGGGAAGCCGCCGAGCGGGCCCTGGCCGCCTTCATCGACGGGCTGCTCAAGACGCCACCTCCAGCTCCGAATCGCTGAGTCCCACGAGACCCGATGATCCTGTCGGATGCCTCGATATGGCTCGATGAACGGCGGCTGCCTGCGTGACCGCGAGAGAACGGTGCCCCGATTCAGGAGTCCCCCGACGGCCGAGCCGGCCAGCCTCCCCCGCTCACTGTTTCACGGCATACAGGAACAGCTCGACACGCCGGTTCAAGGCACGGCCCTCCGGCGTGCTGTTGTCCCCGACAGGATTGAGCGAACCACGGCCCTCGGCGGTCAGGCGCTCGGAAGACACCCCCCTGCCGGACAGGTATTGGGTCACAGCCGCCGCCCGCCGCTGCGACAGCGGCTGATTGATGGCGTTGGAGCCGCTGGTATCCGTATAGCCGATCGACTTGGCCCGCAGTTCCGGGTGTTCGTTCATGGCTTTGGCCACGCTATCGAGCACCGGCAGCAACTGGGGTTTGAGCACCGCCTGATTCGTATCGAAGGACACGTTGCTGGGGATATTGACCTTCAGTGAACCGTCGGGCATCTCGGTGACTGCGACGCCCAAGCCGGAGGCCCCGGATTTTTCGACGTCCTGTTTGACGGTCTTCCAGTTGTATCCCACCACACCACCCGCGACGCTTCCCAGTCCAGCCCCAATCAAGGCGGCACTGCTGCTGTCTCCAATCAGGGCCCCGAGGCCCGCGCCCAGCGCCGCCCCGGCTCCGGCGCCGACGGCCGTGTTCTGGCCCTGGGGCGACATGTTTGCACAAGCCGTCAACAGCGCCAGGCTTCCGATCGCAACGAGATGAATGGCCCGGGTGGAAGTCGCTCGATATGTCATCGTACCCATTTGCGCTCCTTGTCAACACGTAGGTTCACTAGCGTAACAAGAAGTGCGGGCCAATCTGTGAAAATGCGTATCAATGAAGGATCTGGCTGAGAAACAGGCGGGTGCGTTCGTTCTGTGGGTGGTCGAAGAACGCATCCGGCGCGTTCTGCTCGATGATCTCGCCATGATCCATGAAGATCACGCGATCGGCGACCTTGCGCGCGAAGCCCATTTCGTGCGTGACACACAGCATGGTCATGCCGGATTCCCTGGCCAGCTCGACCATGACATCCAGCACTTCCTTCACCATCTCGGGATCGAGCGCCGAGGTCGGCTCGTCAAACAGCATGATCTTGGGGTTCATGCACAGCGACCGGGCGATGGCGACACGCTGCTGCTGCCCACCCGAGAGCTGGCCGGGATATTTGTGGGCCTGATCCGGAATGCGCACCCGCTCCAGGTATTTCATGGCGGTCGCTTCGGCCTCGGCCTTGGATCGCTTGAGCACCCAGGCAGGTCCCAGCGTGAGGTTCTCAAGCACTGTCATATGGGGGAAGAGGTTGAAGTGCTGGAACACCATGCCCACGTCGCGCCGGATCGCCTCGATCTGCTTGAGGTCGTTGGTCAGTTCCGTGCCATCGACGATGATCTCCCCTTCCTGGTGTTCCTCCAGCCGGTTGATGCAGCGGATCATCGTGGATTTGCCGGATCCCGACGGCCCGCAGATCACGATGCGTTCGCCTGGCGCGACATCCAGGTTCAGGTCCTTCAGGACATGAAACTGGCCATACCATTTGTTGACGTTCTTCAGGCGGATGATGGGTTCCGACATGGATGAGGACTCCTGCGGCCCCGGCGACCGGACCCGCGCAAAAGACTAACGTTTCTGTCCCTGATCAAGCTGACGTTCCAGCGAGAGGCTGTAGCGCGAGATCGAGAAACAGAAAATGAAATAAATGACCGAGATGAACAAATAGGCCTCGGTGCTGAACCCGCGCCAGACCGCGTCGGACACGGCCACTTTGGCGGCCTGGGTCAGGTCGAATATCCCGATGATCACAACCAGCGACGTATCCTTGAAGAGCGAAATGAAAATCCCCACCAGCGGTGGAATCACGATCTTCAGCGCCTGCGGCAAAATGATCTTGCGCATGGACTGCCAATAACTCAGCCCAATGGATTGCGCACCCTCGTATTGCCCCTTGGGCATGGCCTGCAGCCCGCCGCGCACCGTCTCGGCCACATAAGCCGCGGCAAACAGGATGATCGCGATCTGCGCGCGCAGCAGCTTGTCGATGGAAAAGCCCTCCGGAAGGAACAGCGGCAACATGACCGAGGACATGAACAGCAGGCTGACCAGCGGCACCCCACGGATGAGCTCGATGTAGACCACGCAGACAGCCTTCACCCCCGGCATGTCCGAGCGCCGCCCCAACGCCAGCAGCAGGCCGAACGGAAATGCCAGCGCAATCCCGAAGGTCGACAGGATGAGTGTGACCGGCAAGCCGCCCCAGCGGCTGTTCTCGACATAGGTCAGGCCAAAGACACCGCCCCACATCAAGACACCGAAGGCGGCCAGCGCCAGGAGCCACAGCACACCCAGGAAGGGCTTCCAGAACCAGCGAATGCAACTGCAGATCACCACGGCGACCAGAATGACCGACGCCAGCAAAGGCCGCCACTGCTCGGCATAAGGATAGATCCCGAACAGGATCAGGCGGTGTTTCTCGCGTACGAACGCCCAGCAGTAGCCGCCGGTCTCGCGGCATTGCGCAGCGGTCGTTGCCGAAAAATCGGGCTTCACGAACAGATAGTCGATCAGCGCCGGAATCGCCATGAGCAGAAGCCACAAGGCGAGAATGGTCAGGACCGCGTTCAACGGCGAGGAGAACAGGCGCGTGCGCAGCCAGCCGATAATCCCGGCGTCGGTGTGCGGCGGCAAGCGGTCGGGGCTGCCGGAGCGGAGAGCTTTGTCCATCTATCGCTCCACCAGCGCAATGCGCTTGTTGTACCAGTTCATGAACACCGAAATGGACAGGCTGACCACCAGATAGGCTGCCATGATGATCATGATGCCTTCAATCGCCTGGCCCGTCTGGTTCAGAATGGTGTTGGTGACGGCGACGATGTCCGGGTAGCCGATGGCCACCGCCAGCGAGCTGTTCTTCGTCAGATTCAGGTATTGGCTCGTCATGGGGGGAATGATGACCCGCATGGCTTGCGGAAGGACCACCAGCCGCAGGATCCGCGACCGCGGCAGCCCGATGGAGGCGGCAGCCTCCCATTGCCCTTGATCCACCGCCTGGATCCCGGAGCGCACGACCTCGGCCACGAACGCCGACGTATAGATGACCAGCCCGGCCAGCAACGCCGCGAACTCGGGCGAGAGATTCAGCCCACCCTGGAAATTGAAGCCCTTCAGCACCGGGCGATCGACCACAATGCTGCTGCCGCTGACCCACCAAAGAATCAGCGGTACCACGACGAGCAACGCAATCGACGCACGCACCAGCGGGAAGATTCGTCCAGTCAATTGCTGGCGGCGCCGTGCCCAATGGGCCAGCAGCACGATCAGCACGATGGCCAGCGCGAGTCCCCCGAAAATCCAGTCCATGGCATCGCCCTTCAGCCACGGAATTTTAAGGCCCCGATTCGAAACGAAAACGCCCGGGATCGGCGTAAGCGCCTGCCTGGGTCCCGGCATTACCTCAGTGATCAGCGCATACCAGAAAAAGAGCTGCAGCAGCAGCGGAATATTGCGCATGACCTCGACGTAGAGGCCAGCCAGGCGCGAGACCAGCCAGTTCTTCGACAGACGGCCGATGCCCAGCAGCGTCCCGAACAGGGTCGCCGCAATCACCCCGATCACCGAGACGCGTAGCGTGTTGAGCAAGCCCACCAATACGGCGTGGCCATAGGTGTCGGCGGGGGAATATTCGATGAGGGATTCGCCGATGGCGAAGCCCGCTTCCTCGTGCAGGAAGGCAAAACCGGTTGAGATATTGCGCGCCGCAAGATTGTGCAGCGTGTTGGAGGCCAGATACCACACCCCCAGTGCCACCAGACCCAGGATCAGGATCTGGTACACCAGGGCCCGTGTTCCTGGATCGTTCCAGGACCAGCGACGCCGGGGGGCCCTGGGTGCGCGGTGTTTCGTGTCATTCATAAGGAGAATCGCGGCAGGACGCAAAGGCGCCCCGAAGGGCGCACGACGCCGGGGGAAGCCCCCCGGCCGTCAAAGGAAACCGATCAGCGGATCGGCCAGGCGTACAGGATGCCGCCCTTGCTCCATTGGGCGTTCAAGCCACGTTCCAGCTTCAGCGGTGAGCTCATGCCGAGATTACGCTCGAAGGACTCTCCGTAGTTGCCCACCTGCTTGATGATGTTGTAGGCCCACTTCTTGTCCAGCCCCAGGCCCTTGCCCATGTCGCCCGACACCCCCAGGATACGCTGAATGTTGGGGTTGGTGGACTTGGTCATCTCGTCCACGTTCTTCGATGTGATGCCGTACTCCTCGGCTTCGATCATGGCATTCAGCGCCCAGCGCACGACCATGAACCACTCGTCGTCGCCCTGGCGCACCAGCGGACCCAGCGGCTCCTTGGAGAAGTTTTCGGGCAAGATGACGTAATCGTCAGGCGTAGCCGACGAAGCGCGAAGGCTGGCAAGCTGCGACTTGTCGCTGGTGACCACGTCGCAACGGCCCGACTCGAAGGTGCGGAAGCCTTCTTCGGAGGTGTTGATGACCACGGGCTTGAAGTCGAGCTTGTGCGAACGGAACCAATCGGCCAGATTCAGCTCGGTGGTGGTGCCCTGCAACACGCACACCGAAGCGCCGTTGAGTTCGGTCGCGCTCTTGACGCCGAGACTCTTTTTGACCAGCACACCCTGGCTGTCATAGTAGTTGGTGCCCGTACTCATCAGACCCAATGTGGTGTCACGCGACATCGTGGCCGTCGTGTTGCGGGTCAATACGTCGACTTCGCCGGACTGCAGCGCGGTAAAGCGCTGCTGGGTGGTCAGCGGCGTGGCCTTGAATTTCGTGGCATCTCCGAAGACCATGGCCGCGACGGCCTTGCAGGTGTCGATATCGAGGCCCTTCCAGACACCCTTGCTGTCAGCCAGCGAGAAACCCGGCAAGCCGGTGTTCACGCCACATTGCACATAACCATGCTGCTTGACCGTATTGTAGGTATCCCCCGCCTGAGCAGTGGTGCCGGCAAACAGTAGCGCGGCGCCTATCGCCGCCAGTTTCATGACTTTCATGTTTCTTCCCTTCTTTCAGAGTTTCCTGTCTTCGTTGCAGGTGGCGTTGAATGAGACGGAATACAATCTTGTGGAGTCGCTCCATCAGGCCGGAATCGTAGCGTGATACCGGCTGCCAAAACATGGGGGATATCCCTGCAACCGCAAATGATGCTGCGTTGCGGCATATCGGCGTCGCGACGCTTTCTCAGGATACGCATGATCGAGTTCCAGCACGTCTTCA
This sequence comes from Castellaniella sp. UC4447_H14, assembly GCF_052978285.1. Lineage (NCBI taxonomy): Bacteria > Pseudomonadati > Pseudomonadota > Betaproteobacteria > Burkholderiales > Alcaligenaceae > Castellaniella > Castellaniella sp. UC4447_H14. Next base: position 2,098,238 of record NZ_CM129666.1, read on the forward strand.
AGTCGTTCGGGCGCAGCCGAAACATCCTGGCCGATGTCAACTTTCACATCGAACCCGGAGAATTCATTTTCGTCTCGGGGCCATCGGGCGCCGGCAAGTCCACGCTGCTCAAGCTCGTGGGCGGCCTGGAGCCGCCAAGCCGGGGTTCCGTGACCGTCAACGGCCACCGCATCGACCGGCTTCCCGCGCGCGCCCGGCCCTACTTGCGGCGCACGGTCGGTCTCATCCTGCAGGACGCTCATCTGCTGTTCGACCGCACGGCCTTCGACAATGTGCTGTTGCCGCTGAATGTGACCGGCCTGGACCGCGGCACGGCGGCGACCCGCGCGCGCGCCGCCATGGAAAAGGTAGGCCTGCGCGGCAAGGAAGACCTGCGTCCCATCGAGATGTCGGGTGGAGAGCAGCAGCGGCTGGCCATCGCCCGGGCCATCGTGGGACGCCCCACCATCCTGATCGCGGACGAACCGACCGCGAACCTGGACCACGACAGCGCCGTACACATCATGGACGTCTTCCGCGACTTCAACCAGGTGGGCGTCACCACCCTGATCGCCTCGCACGACACCGCACTCATGGGCCACTACGCACAGCGCACGCTGCACATCGACGGCGGCCGCTTCAACGATCTCGCGGGGGTACCGGCATGAACCGCTGGCTGCGCCATCACCGCTACGCTCTGCGCGTGGCTCTGCATCGGCTGCGTCTGCATCCCTTCTCGTCGCTGGCGAACATCGTGGTCATCGCGCTCATGCTGACCGTTCCCATTCTGGGCGCCGCCGTCCTCGAGTCCAGTCAGCCGCTGGCGCGCCAACTGGCCGTCACGCCCGAGTTGACGCTGTTCCTGGCTCCGCAAACCAGCGCCGCCGACCAGCAGACGTTGCTCGCCCGCATCCAGAAGGAGTCGGGCGACCACGTCGCCAAGGCGCGGCTGCTCCCGCGCGACCAGGCCATGGCACAGCTCCGCGCCGATCCTGCCTGGGCGCAGGCGCTGGACGCACTGCCCGATAATCCTCTTCCCGATGCCATCGTGGTCACGTTGCGCGATTCGGCATCGCCCGCCCAGGACGCGGCATCACTCACGCAGACCTGGCAGCAATGGCCCGGCGTCGCCCACGTGCAGATGGACAGCGAGTGGGTCCGGCGGCTGGAATCGCTGCTCTCATTCGTCCGCATGGGACTGGGCCTGCTGGCGATCGCGGTGGCGGTTGTGGTGCTGGCGACCGTCTTCAACACCGTCCGGCTGCAGGCCCTTACACAACGCGAGGAAATTGCCGTGGCGCGACTTGTGGGCGCCACCGAATCGTTCGTGCGCCGTCCCTTCCTGTACCTGGGGGCGCTGACCGGACTGGCGGCCAGCGGGGTGGCGGTACTGCTCGCGCGCGCCGCGCTCGTTCCCCTGAATGCGATCCTGGGCCACTTCGCCCATAGCTACGGCATCGAATGGGTGATCCATCTTCCGGCGGTGCCGGACCTGGTGTTGTGGGGTGCGCTCATCATCATTCTGGGTGCCGTCGCCGCCCGCCTGTCGGTCACCCGCCACACGCAGTTCTGATGACAGCAGCACGCCGCGATCCATCCGGCCATGACGCGCCCGTACCGGCCGAGCCGGCCGATCCCGCCTCGCGCATCGCCGCCTGGCAGCGCCGTAGCGGGCGCCATGATCTGCCTTGGCAGGCCAGCCGCGATCCCTACAGGATCTGGCTGTCCGAGATCATGCTGCAACAGACGCAGGCCGCCACCGTCATCCCCTATTATCGGAACTTCCTGGTCCGTTTTCCGGACGTCCGGGCGCTGGCGGACGCACCGCTGGACGCCGTGCTGCAGTCCTGGGCGGGGCTGGGGTATTACGCTCGCGCCCGCAACCTGCACCGCTGTGCCCAGGCGGTACGCGACGACCACGGCGGGCACTTCCCGCGCAGTTCGGCCGATCTGGCCACGCTGCCAGGGATCGGCCCCTCAACCGCAGCCGCCGTCGCCGCCTTCGCCTGGGGCGAGCGCGCCGCGATCCTGGACGGCAACGTGCGCCGCGTCCTGGCGCGGCACCATGCGCTCGAGGCGGATCCGGGAGCCAGCGCTTCCACGCGGCAACTGTGGGCCTGGGCCCGGGAATGGCTGGCACAATCGCCGGCCGATCTGGACATGCGGGCCTACACCCAGGGGCAAATGGATCTGGGGGCAACAGTCTGCACCCGCACGAATCCGGACTGCCCACGCTGCCCGCTATCGGATGACTGTGCAGCCCGGATACAAGGCCGGCAACACGAACTGCCCCGCCCGCGCATGCGCCGCCCCCAGCCCGAGCAATCCGGCCATGTCATCATCGTGCAGTGCGGCGGGGCCGTCCTCCTGCATCGACGCCCCGAGCGCGGGATCTGGGGCGGGCTGTGGTCGCTCCCGCAATTCGAGGCGCAGGACAGGCTGACCGCATTCCGCCGGGACCTGGCGGACGTTGACGCGCCCCCGCTGGAAAAGCTGGCGGCCTTCGATCACGCCTTCACGCACTTCCGTCTGCATCTGCAGCCATGGAGGCTGCGCCTCCCGGGCGCCCCCACCGTCGACACGCCCCCCGGCCACACCTGGGTCCCGATCAGCACATTGCATGAACTTGGGATGCCCGCTCCGATCGCCCGCCTGCTGCGAGGACTCTATCTGGAGCAGCCTCCGCCGACATGAGCACCGAGCGTGCAGTCCGGCTGGCTTGCAGCCCGGCGTCCCGCCACGGAGCGGGTCGCTAAGGCGCGCGAGGACGGTCCGATCCGATGCTCATCAGAAGCCCGCAGGCCACCCCCAGCGTGATGAGCGCCGTGCCGCCATAGCTCATGAAGGGCAGCGGGACTCCGACGACCGGCAAGACTCCCGTCACCATCCCGATATTCACGAACACGTAGACGAACATCATCATGGACATGGCTCCGGCCATCAACCGGCCGAACTGGGTGGGAGCCCGCACCGTGATGCTCAGCCCCCGCAACACCAGCAACGCATACAGAGCCAGCAGCGCCACCCCCCCATACAAGCCGAATTCCTCGGCAAACACCGCAAAAATGAAATCCGTGGTGCGCTCCGGAATGAAATCCAGGTGGGACTGGGTGCCCTGCATATAACCCTTGCCATAGACGCCACCCGAGCCCACGGCGATCATGGACTGGATGGTGTGAAAGCCCTTGCCCAGCGGATCCATCCCGGGATTGAGCAGCACGCAGACCCGGTATTTCTGATAGTCATGCAAGACGACCCAGTCCACGTCGGGCTGACAGATCTGATCCTCGTAGGAGACGAGCGTCCCCAGCCCCACGGCCGCCACCAGGACCACCGGGATGAGCAGCTTGAAGGAGAACCCACCGAAATACATGACGCAGAACCCTGAGGCAAGCACCAGCAGCGCGGTTCCCAGATCGGGCTGGTCGATGATGAGCACTGCCGGAACGGCCAGCAGCAGCCCGGCCACCAGAAAATCGCGGATGCGGATGCGGCTCACGGACTGCCGCTGGAAATACCAGGCGAGCATCAGCGGCACGGCAATCTTCATCATTTCAGACGGCTGGATGCGGGCCACGCCCACGTCCAGCCACCGGGTGGCGCCCTTGCTCGTCGCTCCGAACAGCGTGACGGCCACCAGCAGCGCAATGCCCAGCGCATAGATGTACGGCGCCATCTTCAGAATCCACGTCGGCCGCAACAGCGCCACGCCCCACATCACCACGAAGGCGATCACGAAATTGCGCAATTGGTCGGAAAAGCGCCAATCCGTGTTGCCCACAGCCGAATGCATGGTCGCCATGCCAACGAGTGCCATCACGATGAGCAGCGCAAGCAGCGGCCAATCCAGAACGGCAAACATGCGGCGGACCGCCGGGACGAGCAGTTTCACGGGGTATCCTCCTGGGCACCGTCTTCCGGCTCATCGCTGCCATCGGGCAGCGGCGCCGGCTCGGGGCTCTCCTCATCCTCGGCAGCGGGGGCCGTCTCCGGCTGGCCCGCCGCCTTGGTGACTTGGGCGCGCGCGGCCTCTTCGGCGCGGAGCTGTTCCTGGCGCGCGGCGACGCGAGCCGGATCCAGCCAGTAATCGAACACCTTGCGCGCGATGGGCGCCGCCACGGACGCGCCCCAGCCGCCGTTTTCCACGATCAGCGCCACCGCGATCTGCGGGTCATCGGCCGGCGCGTAGGCCATGAACAGGGCGTGGTCGCGCAATCGTTTGTCCACGGCATGGGACTTGTACTTGGCGCCCTTCAGGCTATAGACCTGCGCCGTCCCGGTCTTGCCGGCCGCCTGATAGCTCGCGCCCAGAAAGGCCTGGCGCGCGGTGCCCTGCCGCACCACGTCCACCATGGCGTCCCGGATGATTTTCAGATTTTTGGGATCCAGCTTGATGGTGTATTGCGGGCCCGTCACGGGATAACTGAAGCGCCCGGTAATGGGATCGATGATGCGGCGCACCAGATGCGGCTTCATGTAGACGCCGTTGTCCGCCAGCACGGAGGTCGCCTGCGCGAGCTGCAGCAGAGTGAACGCGTTGTAACCCTGCCCTACCGTCACCGACACCGTCTCGCCACGATACCAATGCTGTTGCGATGGCTTGTGATAGGTTTGGCGCTTCCAGGCGCGCGACGGCAGCACGCCCCGGCGTTCCCCATCCAGGTCGATGCCCGTGATTTGTCCAAAGCCGAACTGCTTGCTGAAATCGTGCAGCTTGTCCACGTCCATAATGGCACCCAGCGAGAAAAAATAGGTGTCGGAAGATTTGACGATGGCCTTGTGCATGTCGGTGGGGCCATAGATGGCGCCCGCGGCATTGCGGAACTTCTGTCCGGCCAGCTCGAAATAGCCAGGGTCGGGAATGAGTTCGGTCGGCGAGCGCAAGCCCATTTGCAGCGCCGCCAGCGCCACGAACGGCTTGTAGGTGGAACCGATCGGATAGGTTCCGTACAGCGGCCGGTTGATGAGTGGATGATCGGGGGAATCGTTCAGCTTCTTCCAGTTCTCCACGTCGATACCGTCGACGAACAAGTTGGGATCGAAGGATGGCGCCGAAACGAAGGCCAGCACTTCGCCTGTCTTGGGCGCAATCGCCACGAGCGCCCCTCGTTTGCCTTCAAACTGGGACTCGGCCAGCTTCTGCAGGCCGATATCCAGGGAGAGCTCAAGATTCGAACCCGGAATGGGGTCGGTGCGGCTCAACTCCCGGACGGGCCGCCCGGTCGCCGTGACCTCGAGCTCCTCCACACCGGTCCGACCGTGAAGGGTTTTTTCCCAGGTCTTCTCGATGCCCTTTTTGCCCATCACCTGCGTGCCGCGATAATTGCCGGCCTGGCCCGATTCCTCGAGCTGCTGCTCGTCTTCTTCAGAGATCCGTCCGACGAACCCCAACACATGAGCGGCGGATTCCCGCTCGGGATAGGAACGCACCCAGCGCGCTTCCAGACTCACGCCCGGAAACCGATAGGCGTGCACCGCGAACCACGAAGCCTCGATGTCGTTCAGATTGTTGCGCAGGAGGACCGGCGCGTAGCGGCCGCTTTGCTGGAAGAGGCGCAGGAACTTGCGCCGATCGTTGGCGCTGATGTAGACCAGTTCCCCCAGCCGATCCAGCATCGCTTCCACATTGCCCTTGAGCTGGGCCCGGGTGACGAGGAGCGTGTAATCGCGCTCATTGTGGGCCAGCACCACCCCATTGCGGTCCATGATCTGGCCGCGCCTCGGCGGGATCGGCACGATCGCGATGCGATTCTGCTCCGCGCGCGCCGACAGGTTGTCATATCGCACCACCTGCAGGAACCACAGGCGCCCGACCAGCAACAGCAGGCAGACCAGCGCGAACAGCCCGGCCACCCAGGCGCGCAAGAGCACCGTCTGGCGCTGATGCTGGCTGGTCTTGCGAAATTCGAACATGACTCAGACGGAGCCCACGTCCCCGCCATCCAGGCGACGCTGGTAAAGCAGCAGCAGCACGTCAGCCAGTGGCCAGAGCACCCCGGTGATCAGCGCCGACCACAGCCAGTCCCATCCCACCCATTCTCCGTTGAGCCAAGCCCCCAGCAAATGGGATGCCATGAGCGCCACGATGAACACTGGAACCACATGCAGCATCTGCACCACCGGATTGAAGCCGAAGTGCTGCAGCCTGCGGTTCAGCCTCAGCATGCCGTAGGCGACCAGCACATAACACAGCGCGTGCAGGCCGAGCAGCCCCGAGTCATGGACGTCCATGAGCAGCCCCAGCACGAAGGCGGTGAACAGCCCCACCCGATGGGGCTCATGGAGGCACCAGAAGGCCAGCACCAACATGAGGATGTCGGGCACGGGAGACCACAGCCTCCAGGGCAGCAAGGAGGCCATCCATACGAAGAGCAACGATCCCCAGACCAGCAGCGAGGGTGCGGGCCGCGCGAAAGGCGCCGCATCGATGGGCTGCAACGCCATCAGCGAGGACCGCATGGGTGGGTTAGTGGGTGAGCTCATGCTCGATTTCCTTGGGATTGGGCACGTCGCTCACGTCCACGCGCAACACCAGGAAATGCCGGTAGCGTTCGGGATGGGACAAGGGCTCGGCAATGGCCATGCCAAAACCCGTGCCTGGGTCATGGTCGACCTTTTCGATCCGCCCGACGGGCAAGCCGGCGGGAAACAATCCGCCGATACCGCTGGTGACCAGCGTATCTCCCGCCTTGATATCCACGTTGCCCGACAGGTAGCGGACCTCCAGTTTGCCAATTTCGTCACTGCCAAAGGCGATCAGCCGCAAGCCATTGCGCAGCACCTGCACCGGGATGGACACCTGGTCATCGATGAGCAACGCCGCCTCGGACGTATACGGCGTCACGCGGATGATCTGCCCGACCACGCCGCCCTCGTCGATCACCGGCATGCCAGGCTCTATGCCCGCGCGAGATCCCTTGTTGAAAATCAGCCGATGGCTGAAGGCATTGGGCGGCACGTAAAAGACTTCCACCGCCACCGATTTCTGCGAGATTTTTTCGGAAACATTCAACAAGCGCCGGAGCTGCTCGTTTTCGGCGGCCAGCTGCGCCGCGTGCGTGGAAAGCTGCGCCATCTCGATACGCTGGCGGCGCAGCGCATCCTGCTCATCGCGCGCGAGCGTCGCCGCGTGCGACCAGCTGTCGAAATACTCCAGGGCATCACGCGGGGCCAGGACGACCCGCTCGAAGGGGTAGATCGCCACAGACACCGCGCGCCGGGCAGGCGCCATCACCGCCCAGTGCGCATCCACCACCACAAGGGCCAGACACACCACCACCAGCAGCACCAGACGCACTTCCACGCTGGGCCCAGTCTTGAAGAGCGTCAGTTTGCCCGGTTCTCGCATGACAGGACAGCAACAATGGCCTGAGCGTCTCGCCCGCGCCGTTCATCCCGTTCAGATGGAGGCGGGAGCCGGCGAGACCGCAACAGACGGATCAATCGTAGATAAACACGCCGCCCAGGCGCTCGAGATGTTCCAGCGCCTCACCGCAACCGCGCACCACGCAGGTGAGCGGATCCTCGGCGACGATGACGGGCAGTCCGGTTTCTTCCTGGAGCAACCGGTCCAGGTCGTGCAGCAAGGCGCCACCGCCCGTGAGAGCAATGCCCTTGTCGGTGATATCGGCGCCCAGTTCCGGCGGCGTCTGTTCCAGCGCGGTCTTCACGGACGACACGATCTGGTTCAGCGGATCCGTCAGGGACTCGAGGATTTCGTTGGACGATACCGTGAAGCTGCGCGGGACGCCCTCGGACAGATTGCGGCCCTTGACCTCGATCTCGCGGATTTCGGAGCCCGGGAAAGCGGAGCCGATTTCTTTTTTGATGAGTTCGGCCGTGGGCTCGCCAATCAGCATGCCGTAGTTGCGGCGAATGTAATTGATGATGGCCTCGTCGAACTTGTCGCCGCCGACCCGCACCGAGCCTTTGTAGACCATCCCCCCCAGCGAGATCACGGCGACTTCGGTCGTGCCGCCGCCGATATCGACCACCATCGAACCGCTGGCATTCGACACCGCGAGCCCGGCACCGATGGCAGCCGCCATGGGCTCCTCGATCAGATAGACCTGGCTGGCACCGGCGCCCAGCGCCGATTCACGGATCGCGCGGCGCTCGACCTGGGTGGAACCGCAAGGGACGCACACAATGATGCGGGGGCTGGGGGCCAGCATGCTGCGAGGGTGCACCATGCGAATGAACTGCTTGAGCATCTGCTCGGTCACGGTGAAGTCGGCGATCACGCCGTCCTTCATGGGACGAATGGCTTCGATGTTGCCGGGCACGCGACCCAGCATCTGCTTGGCTTCACGGCCGACGGCCTGAATGATCTTCTTGCCGTTGGGGCCGCCATCGTGGCGAATGGCGACGACCGAGGGTTCATCCAGCACGATGCCCTTGCTGCGGACATAGATCAGCGTGTTGGCCGTACCGAGGTCGATCGCCATGTCGCTGGAAAAATAGCTGCGTAGAAATCCGAACATGGGCGCACTAATGGAAATGGGGGACAGGGGGATCCGCGCGAACGACCCGGCGCCGCCGACGCTGAGGACAACCGCCTCATCGGCAGTGCAGGCCGGAGAGGCCGCATCGAATCAGCAATGATAACTTATAATCCTCTCCGGATACGCCGGAACAGAGCCGTAATGTATTGCAAAATCATTGCTTTGCCCATTTCTGGTTACATTCCGGCCGTTCGGCCGCGCCCGCAGGCGCGGCGGCGATCCATCACGTCCCACCCGGATCATTCCATGCTGAAATCATGCGGGCAGGACACCGAGGCATACTGACATGGCACTTACCGAACAGGACATCGCCTGGCTGGCACGGCTCTCCGGGCTGCAGCTCAGCGCCGACGACCAGCAACGCGCCCAACAGGAACTGACCCGCATCCTGGGCCTGATCCAGGAATTGCAGGCCGTCGACACGCACGGCATAGAGCCCATGGCGCATCCGTTGGCCGCGCACCAGGACATCGCCCTGCGCCTGCGCGACGATGCCGCCGAACCCCCGCAATCCGTGGTCCTTCGGGACACCTGCATGGCCAACGCCCCCGCCGCCCATGAGGGCCTGTTCCTGGTCCCGACCGTCATCGAATGAAACCATGACCCTGCTTTCGGAATTTCCCAGCATCCCGGATCTGAACCTGGCGCTGCGCGAGCATCGCGTGAACGCGGTCGAACTCGCAACCGACGCCCTGAGGGCAGCCCGCAGCCACGCCGACCCTCACGTCTTCCTGCACATCGACGACGAATTGACGCTGGCTCAGGCCCGCGACGCTGACCACGCACTGGCAGCCGGCACCGCCGGGCCGCTGACCGGCATCCCCATCGCCCACAAGGACCTGTTCGTCACGCGCGGCTGGCGCACGACCGCCTCCAGCAAGATGCTGGCGAACTACACCAGTCCCTTCGACGCCACCGTGGTGGACCATCTGCGCACGGCCGGCACCGTCTCATTGGGCAAACTCAGTTGCGACGAATTCGCCATGGGATCGGGGAACGAAAACTCCGCCTTCGGACCGGTCCGCAATCCCTGGGACCCGGACCGGGTGCCGGGCGGTTCTTCGGGCGGCTCCGCCGCTGCCGTGGCCGCACGGCTGGTCATGGCGGCCACCGGCACCGACACGGGCGGATCCGTGCGCCAGCCCGCCGCACTGTGCGGGGTAAGCGGCATCAAGCCGACCTACGGAACGGTGTCCCGTTACGGGATCATTGCCTACGCGTCCAGCCTGGATCAGGCCGGGCCGCTGGCGCGCAACGCATGCGACCTGGTGCCCATTCTGGACGCCATGAGCGGGTTCGACGCCAACGACTCCACCAGCCTGGAATCGTGCGACGGCAAGCCCAACGCCACGGGCCGCATCCAGGCCGATTTCTCGGCGGCACAATCCCGCTTCGAGGCGGCCGGTGCACGACCGCTGCACGGGCTGCGGATCGGTGTGCCGCGGGAATTCTTCAACGAGGGTCTGGCCGCCTGCGTGGCCGAGGCGATCGAATCGGCCCTGAAAGTGTTCGAATCGCTGGGCGCCACGCGCGTGGACATCTCGCTGCCGCGCACCCGCCTGTCCATCCCCGCGTACTACGTGATCGCCCCGGCCGAAGCCTCCAGCAACCTGTCGCGCTACGACGGGGTCCGCTATGGCCACCGCGCGGAGCACTACGGCGACCTGATCGACATGACCAGCCGCTCGCGGACCGAGGGTTTCGGCGACGAGGTCCGCCGGCGCATCCTGGTGGGCACCTATGTGCTGTCGCACGGCTACTATGACGCCTACTACCTGCAGGCGCAGCGCGTGCGCCGCATGATCGTGGACGACTTCCAGCGGGCGCTCACAGAAGAATGCGATGTGATCATGGGTCCGGTGACACCCGACGTCGCACGCCGCATCGGCGACAACAAACAGGACCCGATCGCCGACTGGCTGGCCGACATCTACACCCTGGGGGTCAGCCTGGCCGGGCTGCCGGGCATGTCCGTACCCTGCGGATTCGGCGGTTCGGCCGGGCGGCTGCCCATCGGCCTGCAGCTCGTCGGCCGCTATTTCGACGAGGGCCGACTGCTGGCCATTGCCGACCGCTACCAGCAGGTCACCGACTGGCATCAACGTATTCCAGGACTCGCATAATGGATTGGGAAATCGTCATCGGGCTGGAAACCCACACCCAGCTTTCCACGCAATCGAAAATCTTTTCCCGCAGCAGCACCCAGTTCGGCGCGGTTCCGAACACCCAGGCCAATGCGGTGGACATGGCGCTTCCGGGATCGCTGCCGGTGATGAACCGGGGCGCCGTGGAACGAGCCATCCGTTTCGGCCTGGCCATAGGCGCCACGGTCGCCAACCGGTCGGTGTTCGCGCGCAAGAACTATTTCTACCCGGACCTGCCGAAGAACTACCAGATCAGCCAGTTCGAGCTGCCCATCGTGATCGGCGGCAAACTGTCGTTCTTCGTCGGCGAGCAGGAACACACGATCAACCTGACACGGGCCCACCTGGAAGAAGACGCCGGCAAGTCCCTGCATGAGCATTTTCAGGGTCCGCACGGCGAATCCTCCAGCGGGATCGATCTGAACCGCGCCGGCACGCCGCTGCTGGAGATCGTGTCAGAGCCCGAAATGCGTTCCGCGGCCGAGGCAGTGGCTTACGCACGGGCGCTGCACGGACTCGTCGTCTGGCTGGGAATTTCGGACGGCAACATGCAGGAAGGCTCTTTCCGTTGCGATGCCAATGTCTCGGTGCGCCCCAAGGGGCAGAAAGCCTTCGGGACCCGCTGCGAAATCAAGAATATCAATTCATTTCGCTTCATCGAACGCGCCATCCAGTACGAAGCTCGTCGCCAGATCGAACTGATCGAGGACGGCGGAACCGTCCGCCAGGAAACCCGCCTCTACGATTCCGAGCGCGACGAAACCCGCACCATGCGCTCCAAGGAAGACTCCAACGACTACCGCTATTTTCCGGATCCGGACCTCCCGCCGCTGATCGTGTCGCAAGACTGGATCGAGCACGTACGAGCGGCCTTGCCGGAACTTCCCGCCGCCAAGCGCGCGCGCTTCGAATCCGATATGGGCCTGACGGCCTACGATGCGGCGCAGCTCACGCTGCACCGCGCCATCGCCGATTACTTCGAGGCGGCCGCTGGCGCCTTGCCGGCCGACCAGGCCAAGCAGGCCGCCAACTGGATCCTCGGGGAACTGTCGGCCGCACTGAACCGCGACGAACTGGAAATCGGCCGATCACCGGTTTCGCCGGCACGCCTGGCCGCGCTCATCCAGCGCATCCAGGACGGCACGATTTCCAACAAAATCGCGCGCGACGTCTTCACGGCCATGTGGTCCGGCGAATCGGGCGGTGATCCGGACGCGATCATCGAAGCGCGCGGCCTGCGCCAGATCAGCGACACCGGCGCCATCGAAGCCATGATAGACGCGGTACTGGCAGCGCACCCGGCCATCGTCGAGGAATACCGCGCCGGCAAGCAGAAGGCCTTCAATTCGCTGGTCGGTCAGGTCATGAAAGCCGCGCGCGGCAAGGCCAATCCGCAGCAGGTGAACACGCTGCTGAAACAGAAACTGGGCGGCTGAGGCGCCCGACCGCGAGTCAAAAACGCCCCGCCGATGGCAGGGTCCGATCAGATGCCATAGCGGGCGCGATAGGCGACCACCGCCTCGCGGTGCGCAGCGAGTTCCTCATCGCCGTCCAGCAGCCCGATCACGTCCGTGAGCGACGCAATGCTGATGACTGGAATGCCATAGGCCTGCTCCAGGTCCTGGACCGCCGAGTGCGCCGACAGATTGTTGCTCGAACCCGCGCGTTCCATGCGGTCCATGGCAATCAGCACAGCGGCCGGCTGGGCGCCGGCCGCGCGAATCAGCTTCACGGACTCCCGCACGGAAGTGCCGGCGGTGATCACATCGTCGATAATCACCACCTTACCGGCGAGTGGTGCCCCCACCAGCACCCCGCCTTCACCGTGATCCTTCGCTTCCTTCCGATTGAAGGCGAAGGGCACCAGGCGCCCGGCCAGCCTCGGATGTCCGGCCAGCGCCACTGCCGTCGTCGTCGCCAGCGGGATGCCTTTGTAGGCGGGACCGAACAGCATGTCGAACGTCACCCCGGAATTCACGAGGGCTTCGGCATAGAATTGGCCCAGCCGTCCGACGCAGGCGCCGTCGTTGAACAGCCCCGCGTTGAAAAAATAAGGACTGACACGCCCGGATTTGGTCTTGAATTCGCCAAAGCGCAAAACCCCGCGTTCCAGGGCAAAACGAACGAAAGCGAGGGCGGGCGTCCCGGGCATGATGAAGGTCTCGAATGGGATAAACGTGCCATTATCGCGCCGTTTGCAGGCGCGCCAGCTGGACCGGAATCAGAAGGCGTCTTCGTTCCATTCGTAGTCCACGGCCACTTCGCCCAGGACTTTCAAGCGATCGTGGGCGTCCAGATCCAGCGCAGCCAGCAGCCGAGCATTGAAAGACTCCAGCGTCGTCTTCACGCGATCCGCGAATTCCGGCGCGACGGCCTGATCCTCGTATTTGATGACGTAGGTCTGAGCAGCGATACCCACCACGAAATACAGCCCGGCGTTGACCGGGTCCTGTTTCATGAGCTGAAAGGCGTCCTTGTAGAACTGCTTGAACGAATCGCTGCCCGATTCCGACTGTGCGAAACGCCGAGTGATTTCCTTGAATGTCATGACCGGAAACTCCAGATTCAGACGACCGCCTCTCATGAGAACAGTCGGATAGCATAGCCGCAAACGGGCGCGGCGTCAGAAAGGCTCATCGCTGCAAGGGTTCCCGCCATCAGAGCCGGCTCAGCAATTTGTGCAAGTGGGCCGCGCCGGTGGCACCCTTGTAAGCGCTCTTCCACAAGCGGGCAATCAGGTGCTCATAGCGCTGAATGGCTTCCGGTGCCGACGTCACGGTGGCGATCCCGTTGCGGACATTGGGCAGCTCTCCCAACCGAAACGGACTGACCGCCACTGCCTTGCCGGAAGGCCCCGAGAAAAACTCAAAGGTGGACGCCGGCATGGCATCATCGATGAGGCCAATGCGAACATTGAGCGGCTCATTGGCCATCAGCTCAGCCAGCCGGCTGATCTCCTGGCGCGCGGCGGCCAGGCGCCGCCGCCGGACGGTCTCCGACAGCCGGATCCTCCCCACCATTCCCATCTGCAGAAAACGCTCCAGCCCATGCATGCCGATCAACCCCACGACCTGGGGGCGCCGTTCGCGGAAGGTCCTCCGTCGGTCATCGATCACCGCAATGATGGCATCTGCCTGATCCTCGGTGAGCGCCCCGCCGGCCCGCCGGGCGGTGACCTCCAGCAGCATGTCACGCAGCAGCGCCGGGTAGTCGTCCGACGCCAGCAGGAGAGAGACGGGTTCAAAATGGGCGAAGATACTGTCGGCACTGCGTTCGAGCTGACGCATGCGCTCAAAGAACCCTAGAGCATTGGCATAGTATTCGACTTCCACGCCCAGCAACGACGCCAGCGACGTCCCCAGCAGTTCGGCGACCCGCTCCAGCGTATCGATCTTGACGATCTCGCCTTTTTCCATGCGGTAGACCGCCGCACGGGAAATGCCGAGGCGCGCGGCAACGTCCTCAGCCTGCAGCGCGGCGCCAATGCGATACGCATGCAGGCGGTCACCGAGAGCGGCATAATCGATCGCGGACCTGAAGGCGGGCGCATCCAGCATGACCAATGTCCCTCAAGGCCTGACCGGATTCTGTGCCAACCCGCCGTGCGCCTGCGACCAGCCAGCCGGATCCGCCAGGAAAGATTCGAAATCGTGCAGGGCCAAGGGGTCCGGGCCGCCATCGGCTCGCCAGACCTCCAGCACGTCCCGCCACGTCGCCAGGGCGCAGACCGATACCCCCAGCGGCGCCAGAAGTTCATCGGTCGGGAATGTACCATAGTCGAACACGACGAACAGCGTGTCGATGTGCGCGCCCGCGGCCATCAAAGCCCGACAGAACCGCAGCTTGGACTGGCCACCCGCCATCATGTCATCGACCAGCAGCACCCTGCCCCCTGGCGCAACGACGCCCTCGACCTGATTGCGGCTGGTACGCCGCTTGCGCACATACTGGAGGGGCAACCCGAACGCCTCAGCCATCCAGGCAGCCAGCGCAATCCCGCTGGCCTCGCCGCCGGCCACCGCGACAAGTCCGTCCAGCGCACCATGCGCTTGCAGCATGTGCAGACCATGCGCCAGGAGCTGACGGCGCACATCCGGAAACGAGATCAGCCGCCGGCAATCGATGTAAGCAGGACTTGCCCAGCCCGACGGCAGGCGGAATGGCTCGTCGGCGCGCAGTCTGACGCAACCCGCGTCCAGCAGCGCACGCGCCACAGCCACGGCCGGGTCGGCCTGCTGCCCGAAGACATCGGGACCAAAAAACGTCGACGGATTCATCATTCCCACCCCTCCAACAGCACGGCCGGACTCGGCGCGGGCCTCACGCGCACAGGGGCTCCAGGGCATTGCTGAGCACCTGCACACCTTGCATGAAATCGTCCAGCTCCATGGCTTCGCGCGGATTGTGCGAACCGTTCTGATTGCGCACGAACACCATGCCGCTGGGAATCCCCGCATTCGCCATCAAGGCCGCGTCATGTCCCGCGCCGCTCGGAATCACGTCGTGAGCCAGTTCCAGTGCCGCGCAAGCGGCGGAAAGCGTATCACATACCCGCACGTTCATCGTGGCCGGGGCCGACAGGACTCGCCGGTCAAATTCGAACGCCACTCCGCGCTCGTGCGCAATCGCCGAGCATTCCGCCCGCACCAGCTGATAAAAGGCCTCCAGCGTGTCCGTACTGCGGCTGCGCGCCTCCAGGCTGAATGCGACGCGGCCCGGAATGCGCGATACAGCATGATCCGCCGGATGGGTTCCCACGATCCCCGCCGTCAACACCAAATCCGTACCGCGTTCGAGCAGCATGCGCCAGTGTTCATCCAGCCGCATCAGCAGGTCAGCCACCGCAAACATGGCGTCGTGCCTCAACCAGCGGGGCACCACCCCCGAATGCCCCGCCTCCCCCTCGCAGACAACGTGATTGTGGCGAAAATTGCCACGGATGCTGGACACCACGGCCACCGGAAGGTTGCGCGCCACCATGACCGGTCCTTGTTCGATATGGAGCTCCAGATACGCTTTCACATGAGCGAGATCAAACAGCCGCTCACCGGCCCGAATGGCCGTCATGTCGGCACCCAGCCCCTGCATGCAGTCGCCCAGGGATTCCTCTGCGCCGCGGCGCCTGAGCGCAAGGTCGGCCTCGGACAGTATGCCGAGCAACGCGCTGGATCCCACGTAGGCCTTTCCGAACCAGGCGCTTTCTTCGCCCCGCAAGCCGATGACCTCGAACGGACCGCCCACGCCCTCGCGGCGACGCGCCACCAGACACAGCAATCCGGCCACCACCCCCGCCAGGCCATCGTAGTTGCCGCCCTGAGGCACCGAATCCATGTGAGAACCCATCCAGACAACCGGATCGCCGACCGGGGTCTCCGGGAAACGGAATATCAGGTTGGCGGCCCGGTCGGCCTGTACGGTCAGACCCTCCGATTCCGCAAAATCGCGCAAATAATCGGCGGCCGCCGACTCACCACGCCCATAGCTTTCGCGGGTGATACCCACACCGTCAAACGAAAACTCACGGACGTCAGCGAAAATCTTCTCCGCCAGCCCGCGATACCGAATGAGATCGATCGTCATTGCGCAGCACCTTCAAGATTACAGCCGCCACAGCGGGCTACCCCGATTGCTGCGCCATGCGCAGCCAACTGTCGGTCAGATCCGCGTCCAGGGCGAGGGCGCCCGTCAGTCCGCTGACGGACTGAACTCCCGTCTCATCACAGAACCTGACCAGGTCATCGGTGATCTTCTGCATAATCCCGGGATCCTGGAACGACGCAGCCCCCACCTGCACGGCGCTGGCACCCGCCAGCATGAACTCCACGACGTCTTCAGCACACGCGATGCCGCCACAGCCGATGATGGGAATGCTGACGCTGCGGTGGCACTGGTACACCATGCGCACTGCGATGGGCTTGATCGCCGGGCCCGACAGGCCGCCCATGACATTCCCGAGCCGCGGCTTACGCGTATGGACGTCGATGGCCATTCCCAGCACGGTGTTGCCCATGACCAGGGCATTGGCGCCACCGGATTCGGCCGCACAGGCAATCTCCGCCACATGCGAGACGTTGGGCGTGAGCTTGGCCCACACGGGAAGCATCGTCTCCGACTTCACCGCCCGCATGGCCGCGCAGGTCGCTTCCGGATCCATGGCAAACGCCAGGCCGTCGGCCTCCAGGTTGGGGCAGGAAATATTGGCTTCGATAGCCGCCACGCCAGCCACCGACAGCCGCGCAGCCGCCTGCGCGAATTCGCCCACAGTGTCAGCCGATACGGACACAACCACCGGCGTGCGGAACTGCAGATAGGGCGGCAGCACATGATCCAGAAAGTAGTCCAGCCCCTTGCTGGGAATCCCGATGGAATTCAGCATGCCTGCGGCAGTCTCGGCCACCCGCGGCGTCGGGTTGCCGGGCCGGCTCCTGGGCGAGACGCTCTTGATGACCAGCGCGCCCAGCTGATTGAAATCCAGCGCCTCGGCGTATTCGATGGCAAAGCAGCCCGAAGCCGGCATGATGGGGCTGCACAAGGATAGGCCATCGAGATCCACTGCCAGATCAACCATAGTGCACCTCGCCCACGACATCGCGGATGGCAAATACAGGCCCATCGCGGCAAACCCGCAGGAACTGCTTGCCGCCGTCCACCTCGAACAGGCGGACACAGGACAGGCACACCCCCATGCCGCAGGCCATGCGCTGCTCCATGGCGACCTCGCCCAGCACCGCCGGGAAATCGCCCAGCACGCGCTGCAGCAGCATGAGCAGACGCTGCGATCCACAGGTGTAGACCGCATCGGCCGGCTGCTCGGTCAACAGGCGGCGCACCAGGGTTTCGACCCGGTCCACCGATGACGACCCATCGCTGTCATACACGCAATGAACGTCGGCCGCTACATCCCCGAGGAACTCGTCGCGCATCAAGTCCGCCGGCGCTCGGGCCGACATGACGGCCACGATATTCGTGCCTGCCGATGCTGCTGCCCGAACCACCGGAGCGAGCGTCGCCAGGCCCACCCCCCTGGCCACCAGGAGAATGCGCCGGAAGGCCGGCTGCACCGTGAACGTGTTGCCCAGCGGGCCCACGATCGGCAGCGTGTCGCCGACCCGCAGTTCCGACAGCGCCTGCGTTCCGGTACCCGTGACGTTGTACAGAAACTGGATTCCGCCCGCTCCGGGCCCCGTACCGTAGACGCTCATGGGTCGCAACAGAAACGGCTGCGAGGCGTCCGTGACGGGGCATTTCAACTGATAGAACTGACCCGGACGCGTCACATCGGCCAGATCCGCATCGGCCTCCAGGCGCAGGTACTTGTAGCGGGCGTTCACCCAGCGGTGTTCCCGCACGCGGCAGACATGCGATGCCACAGCCTGCGCATTGCGCCGGAAACCCTGCACATCCCGCATGTCCACGCACTGCGGCAGATCCTCGCGCGCCCTGACGATCATTACTTCAACTCCGCTCCCTTCAGTTCGGGAATCAGAAACAGCGTCGCCAGCATGTCCAGCACATAGATGGAAGCCAGCAGCGCGATGGCCACATGGAAGGAATAGGCTGCCGCAATCGCGCCGACCACCAGCGGCCCGAAGCCCCCCACGGCACGTCCCAGGTTGAACAGAACGTTCTGCGCCGTGGCGCGCGCCTCTGTCGGATAGGCCTCGGACATCACCGCGCCATTGCCGCCCAGCATGCCGTTGACGAACAGCCCCATCACCGCACCCGCCCAGAGCATGGTGTTGGCATCGGTCAATTGAGAGTAATACAGCACCATGACAATGGCGCCCAACTGGTAGATCAGGAAAGTGGGCTTGCGGCCGACGCGGTCGGCCAGATGGCCGAAGAGCCAGATGCCGAACGCCATCCCGAGGATCGTGGCTCCCGTCCAGACTGCGGATTTGGTCAGTCCGAAGCCCTGGGATTTCGCCAGATAGCTGGGCATCCAGATCATGATCCCGTAATAGCCGAAATTCTGCACCGAGCACAGGATGAACATGCCCACGCTGGTGCGCGTGGTGCGCGGATCGCTGACCAGCATGCGATAGGAATTCATCAGGCTGCCGCGGCGCTTTTCGACCTTCTCGACGAACAGATCCGGCTCATGCAGATGACGGCGGATGGCCCAGGCGACGATGGCCGGGAAAATGCCGACCAGGAACATGCCGCGCCAGCCGATATGGGGCAGCAAGAACGGAATCACGATGGCCGCGAGCAGCACCCCGGCCTGCCAGCCCAACGCCACATAGGACGAGACCCGCGCCCGATGCCGCGCGGGCCAGGCCTCGGCCGCCAGCGCCATGCCGATGCCGAACTCACCGCCCAGCCCGATCCCGGCGACGGTCCGGTAGATCAGCAGATCCCAGTAGCCTTGAGCAAATGCACACAGCCCGGTGAACAGGGCGAACAGCAGGATGGACCAGGTCAGCACCCGCACCCGGCCGTAGCGGTCACTCAGCGAACCAAAGACGATGCCGCCACAGACGGCCCCCACCAGCGTCCAGGTCACCAGGGCGCCCGCCTGCCCCGGCGCCAGATGCAGGTCGGCCGAAATCGCGGCCAGCATGAACCCCAGGATCAGCAGGTCGAAGCCGTCCATGGCATAACCGATCGCCGATCCCCACAGCGCCTTCCAGGCGTAGGGCGTCACAGCGTCGGAGGCCCCGTCACCCTGTTGTTCAAAGTTGAGTTGAGCGTCCACTGTTTGACTCCTATGTCCGGATGAGAGGGGAGGCACGGCCGAACGGCGCACGCCGCCGCGGGCCTTATTATCTATTTTTTTATACTAAACTAAATTTTTAGACAGCGAACAGTGGAATCGGCTGATTTTGACTAGGTACTTTCACCTAGCCCGCAGGACGGCGGCTCGCTCCGATGGCTCATGCGGGCCCTTGGACAAAACTGCAACTAGAGGGCAGAACGGGCCCCTCCATCTCGCGTCACACAACCCTGTTCCGATCATGGTTTTTGTAGTGTAGGATTTCAACTCCATGTGACCGCGTGTCACGCTTCGAGGACAACCATGGACAACTCCCTCTGCGCCACCTGGGCGCCACGCATCACGAGCCTGATCCGCATCGGGGCGGGCTATATGCTGTTTATCCACGGCACCGCAAAGCTCTTCGGCACTCCGCACGTGGCAGCGTTCGAACATCTCCAGGTCACGTCTATCTTCGGCATCGCCGGCATCATCGAGCTGGTCTTCGGCGCCCTGGTCCTGCTGGGCCTGTTCGCCCGTCCCGCCGCCTTCGTCGCGTCGGGGCTGGGGGCGGCCGCCTATCTGGTGGGCCACGTCGCCCCGAAAGGACACTTCCTGCTTCCCATCCTGACCGGCGGCGAGACGGCCATTCTTTACGCCTTTGTCTTCTTCCTGCTTTTCCTGTACGGCCCCGGCCCATGGAGCCTGGACGCGTTGATGGGGCGAACCCGATCCTAGCGGCCCGTTTGGCTCATTCGAATCCATGTGACCGACAGGGCCAATCACTCCACCCGCGCATCCGGCCGCCACGCCCGGCAGCCCGGCCCGCGCGACCGGATGCGCTACAGTTCAGGGATCGCCGAACACAGGAGCCTCGCGTGCCGCGCATCACCACTCTGAACCTCAACGGTATCCGTTCGGCCTTTCGCAAAGGCCTTCCCGGCTGGCTGGCCACCGCGCAGCCCGATATCGTCTGCCTGCAGGAAATCAAGATCCACGATGCCGACCTGAGCCAGGAGATGCGCCATCCGGACGGTTACACCGGCTACTTCCATCACGCCGGGAAAAAGGGCTACAGCGGTGTGGGCCTCTATGTCCGCCAACCCGCCACGAATATCTTGATCGGCATGGACAGCCCGGAATTCGATGCCGAAGGGCGCATCCTGCGGGCCGACTGGCCCGGCCTGACCGTGGTCAGCGCCTATCTGCCCTCCGGCACCAGCGGCGACGAACGTCAGACCGCCAAATACCGGTTCCTGGACCTGTTCGAGGTCTGGTTGCGGGGCTTGATGCAGGAACACCGCGACACGGGCAGGGAGTTCGTCGTGTGCGGCGACTGGAATATTGCCCACCACGAGATCGATCTGAGGAACTGGCGCGGCAATCGCAAGAACAGCGGCTTTTTGCCAGAGGAACGCGCCTGGCTGACCAAGCTGTTCGACAGCCAGGGCTGGGTGGACGTCTACCGCGCGCTTCACCCCGACACCACGGGCGATGCCTATACGTGGTGGAGCAACCGCGGCCAGGCATGGGCCAAGAACGTAGGATGGCGTATCGACTACCATGTGGCAACGCCCGGCATGGCTGCACGGGCCGTAGGCGCATCCATCTACAAGGACGAGCGTTTCAGCGACCACGCGCCGCTGACGGTGATCTACAAGGATTGATCGACCCTAGTGTCCCGTTTGGCTAATTCGAATACTTGTCTTCGGCACCTGGGCTCGCCATACGGCGTTGCAAATCCTCGCGATAGCCACTGCTATCGCTGCGGTTTGCGCCTTGTCTGGCAAGCCCATGCATCCGAATATAAGTGCACAAACTAACCAAACGGGTCACTAAGCGGCCGTATGCTCGGGCCCGCCCTGAGCCGCCCACTGGCGTTGGTAGTTCTGGGCGAGCGCCGCGCAAACCATCAGCTGGATCTGGTGAAAGAGCATCAGCGGCAACAGCACCGGGCCGATGACGGCCGAGCTGAACAACACGCTCGCCATGGGCACGCCGCTGGCCATGCTCTTCTTTGAACCGCAGAATACGATCGTGATCTCGTCGGCGCGGCCGAAGCCCAGGCGGCGGGTAGACCAGGTATTCAGCACCAGCACCAGCGCGAGTAGCGCACAGCAGACCACTCCCAGCCAGAGCAGGGAGACGGAGTCCACCTTCTGCCATAGCCCGGCCACCACCGATTCGCTGAACGCCGTGTAGACCACCAGCATGATGGAGCTCTGATCCACATTGGTGACCAGCTTGCGATGCTGGTCCATCCACGGCCCGATGAGAGGACGCGACAGATGCCCGACGATAAACGGCAAAAGGATCTCCACGCTGATGCGCCCGATCGATTGCAGCAACGACCCGGCACCCAGGGCGGAGGTGTCGGCACCCAGCAACATCTGGAGCAGCAGCGGAGTGATCACGATCCCGACGATACTGGAGGCCGAGGCCGCGCACACCGCTGCCGGAACGTTTCCACGAGCGATCGCGGTAAAGGCAATGGCCGACTGCACGGTCCCCGGCAAGGTGCACAGATACAGCACACCGATATAAAGCGGCTCGCCCAGCAACGGCACCAGAACCGGACGAAGAAACCAACCCAGCAGCGGGAAAATCACGAAAGTCCAGATGAATACGGTGAGATGCAGCCGCCAATGCGTGGCCCCGGCGATGATGGCCTGGCGGGACAGCTTGGCCCCATGCAGAAAGAACAGCAAGGCGATGGCCGCTGTCGTGAGCCATTTGAAAAACACCGCCCCCGCGCCGTGGGCCGGCAACAGCGTGGCAGCCGCCACGACGGCAATCAGAGTCAGGGTGAAGCGGTCGAACAACAAACGCAGTTTCGAAACAGCAGACATAAGCCAGGAAAATACCGCAGGATTCAGACCGGGAAGGGCAAAGCTTAGTTTGACCGCCAATGGTGTGCAAGCCGAAGGCCCCATGGCACACAGGAATGGCTCAATGCGCCTTATACTCTCCAGGGTTGAAGGACCTTAAAAAGGAGCAGACATGTCGGATTCCGTCGAAAGCGCAGTCGGTGCGGCCACGGGCCTGCAAAATTGGGCCGCGATGCAGGACAAGAACAATCTTTTGCTGCGCAAGGTCCTGGACGGGCAATCCAACACGATCCTGAGCCTCGTCAACTCGGTACCATCGGCCCCTCAGCTCGCCTCATCGGGCGCCGTCGGCACGCTGGTGCACGTGACGGCCTGACGGGGACTCGCTCAACCGTTCACATCCAGCCCGCTGATCATCCCCCGCATCCACCACAGCAGCGCCAGGCCGGGAACCGCAATCAGAATGGTCATGATGAAGAACGCGGGCCAGCCTGCCCAGTCCACCAGCACGGGCGTCAACGGGCCGGCCAGATAGGTTCGTCCCACCGCCGACAGCGCCGACAGCAGCGCGAACTGGGTCGCCGAAAACCGGGCCTGACACAGCGCCATCAACAGCGCCACAAAGGCCGCCGTACCCAACCCGCCGCACAGATTTTCCACGGCGACCACCGTCGCCATGGAGTACAAGTGTGCCGGGGTCACAGCGAGCACCCAATAGCCGAAATTGGAAACACCCTGCAGGATGCCGAACAGCATCAACGCGCGATACAACCCCAGGCGCGTCATGAGCGTACCGCCCGCCAACGCACCGATGATGGTCGCCACCAGCCCGAAAACCTTGTTGACCATGCCGACTTCCGTCACGTCGAAGCCGGCCCCCCGGATCAGGAAGGTCGTCGACAGCGCACCGGCGAAGGCATCGCCCAGCTTGTACAACACGATGAGCAGCAGCACCAGCCAGACACCTGGCCGTCCAAAGAATTCACGCAGCGGCTCCGCGACCGCCTGCCGCAGCGAACGCGGCGGCTGAGGGGCCCGTTCCGGTTCGGGCGCCCACGCAGTCACCAGCGAGGCCAGCGCCATCAGGCCGCCCATCAGCCAATACGTGGCGCGCCAACCCAGCCACTGATCGGCGATGATCAGCGCCAACCCGCCCGAGACCACCATGGCCAGGCGATACCCCATGACCTTCAGGGCGGCGCCGGCGGCGCGTTCCTCGTGGCGCAACACGTCGGTGCTGTAGGCGTCGAAGGCGATATCCTGCGTGGCCGAAAGAAACGCCACCCAGACGGCCAGCAACGCGATCGTCCGCAACTCCCCGCCCGGTGAAAACAGGCCCATGGCGGCGATCGACGCCGCCAGCAGCCATTGAGTCAGGAACACCCATCCACGACGCCGGCCCAGCCAGGGCGGCACGAACCGGTCCACCAGCGGGGCCCACAGGAACTTCAGGGTATAGGCCGTACCGGCCAATGTCAGGAAGCCGATGTTCTGCAGCGACACCTTCTCGACCGTTGCCCAGGCCTGGAGCGTGCCCGAGGTCAATGCCAGCGGCAAGCCGCTGGAAAAACCCAGCGCCAGGAGCGGCGCGACGCGACGGCTGCCGTAGACGCGCCAGCCTTCAGTCATGAACGGGCGCCCGCTGGCGACTCGAAGCGGTACACCGCCAGCATGCTGCGCCAGCCACGGAGGTAGCGAATTTCGCGCTCGCCCCGGAAGGCGGCCAGATCCGTGATCCGCAGCCCCAACCGGGCAGCCAGGATCTGGAAGTCGCGTAACGTACAGAGGTGGATGTTGGGCGTGTCATACCACTCGTAAGGCATCTGGTCGTTGACGGGCATGCGGCCCGCCAGAATGGACCAGCCGTGCGGCCAGTAGCCGAAATTCGGAAAGGACACGATGCCGTAGCGCGCCACCCGCGCCATCTCGCGCAAAATGTGTTCGGTGTGACGCATGGACTGCAGCGTCTGCGACAGGACCACCGTATCGAACTGTGCATCATCGAACAGCGCCAGGCCCCCTTCGAGATTCTGCTGAATGACGCTCACGCCACGGCGCACGGCGGCGATGACCTGTTCATCATCGATTTCGACGCCGGCCCCGCGAACCTGGCGCGTCTGCTGCAAATAAGCCAGCAGGCGCCCATCACCACACCCCAGGTCCAGCACACGGCTGCCGGGCGCGATCCACTGCGCGATACGCAGCAAATCGATGCGCGGGGCCGGCTCCCCCGACTGCGATGCCGCAACAGGCGCCGAAAGTGGCGCTGAAACTGACGATTCCGCATTCATTGGGCCAACACCCCCGTGGTTCGCTGCCTGTCTCCCAGCCCGAGGCGGCGCGCGATGCCATCGTAATATCCCTGGACGATGGCATGGTAACGCGCATCACCCAGCAGGAACGCATCATGGCCATGCGGCGCGTCGATCTCGGCGTAGGTGACTTCGCGGTGATTCTTCAGCAGCGCCTGCACCATTTCACGTGAATGCTCCGGCGCGAAACGCCAGTCTGTCGTAAAGGACACCAGCAGAAAGCGCGCCTGTACGGGAGCCAGCGCGCGCGCAAGATCGCCGCCACAGGCGCGCGCGGGGTCGAAATAATCGAGCGCCCGCGTCAACAGCAGATAGGTGTTGGCATCGAAATAGCGCGAGAACTTTTCGCCTTGGTGCCGGAGATAAGACTCCACCTCGAATTCGACGTCGTAACTGTAGTGGTACTGGCCATTGGGGCCGGGCTTGCGCTGTGCGCGGCCGAACTTCGAGGCCATGACCTCATCGGACTGATAGGTGATGTGTCCGACCATGCGGGCCACGGACAGGCCGTTGACCGGAACCACGCCGCGCGCATAGTAGTCGCCGTCGCAGAAATCCGGATCCGTCAGGATGGCCCGGCGAGCCACCTCGTTGAACGCGATGTTCTGCGCCGACAGCCGCGCGGTACTGGCGACCACCACACAGTCTCCGACACGCTCCGGACACGTGATAGCCCAACTGAGCGCCTGCATGCCACCGAGCGACCCGCCCATCACGGCTGCAAAGCGCTCGATCCCGAAGTGGTCGGCCACGCGCTCCTGGGCGTGGACCCAGTCTTCGACTGTCAGCAACGGAAAGGACGCCCCCCATGGCTGGCCCGTCGCGGGATTGACCGTCGTGGGCCCGGTCGATCCAAAGCACGATCCCAGATTGTTGACGCCAACGACGAAGAAACGATCCGTATCGACGGCTTTGCCCGGACCCACCATGTTGTCCCACCAACCGGACTGGTGCGGGGCATCGGCCTCGAGGCCGGCGACATGGTGTGACGCGTTGAGAGCATGGCAGATCAGCACTGCGTTGCTGCGGGCCGCGTTCAGCTCGCCATAGGTTTCGACGGCCAGCGAGTAAGAAGGGAGCACTTGTCCGCTGGCCAACGTCAGCGGCTCATCGAAGGACAGGAACTGTGGGGAAACGTAACCCACGCTGCCCGCCGGCACGGGCGGCCGGTCGGTCGTGGGTGCGGACGCCGCAGGGTCGGCGGAAACGGCAGGTTTGGTCATGAGACCTCTTTAGCTGGATTTATGGGGCGCCCGCAAGCGGATCAGGCAAATCGGCGCCAATTCGGCTTAGATTCTAACACCCGGAAAGGCGGCGGACGCGGCGTGCCGACGAGTTCGACGGCCCTGTCTCAACACACTGATGGACGCCCTTCGCGCAAAATCATCCAGACGCGCAAGAACATTTTTACAGGTCGTGATACATTTCCTGACCATATTTGGCCACATGAGCCACCCGGAGCAAAGGATGACATCACTGACCAAACGGGAGCACGACTGTCTGTATTGGGCTGCCCAGGGCAAAACGAGCTGGGAGATCGGCCGCATACTGGGCATACGGGAACGCACCGTCAATTTTCACATCGCAAATTCCTGCGGCAAGCTGGCCGTGCGCACGCGGCAGGCGGCCATCACTGCGGCGATACGGGGCGATCTGCTGTTTGCGGAGACGCAGACCACCGCAGCGACAGCCAAAAATCGCCCACCGGTGCCCGAGCGAAATCTTCGGGCGCGCCAATCACAACCGCCTCTAGCCATTCGCTGGCCGTCACCCTGACCTGGGCCTCGAAACGCAGCGGCCCTTTGGGGCTCCGTCCGTCCACCGTAAAGCGCGTGCCGGGGTCCGGCAACATCGCTGGTGGCTCGACACCGGCATTGTGATAGATGGCCGCAACCGCCCAGCTCGCCAGCCGTTCCCGCGCCGCGGGATCATTGGCCAGCTTGGCCTCCAGCGGAGCTTCGCCCAAGGCAAACAGGACTGAACCCGCGCGCGCCGAATGCATGGTGAGCGGCAGATCGTGAGACTCGAACCGGATTTGCCGTGTCTGGGTCTGCGGCTTGTCCGGCAGCACCCCCGCGGCCCCCTGCCGGCCAAACGCCACGGGGCGCCAGTCGAACTGGGGCGAACATCCCGCCAGCAGCAGCGCACATGTCAGCACGGTCAAAATCCGGGTCATGCCCATCACCTCGTCAAGACGTCCTGACCAGAGACCTTGTGATCGGCCTTCCGGTTGATGCATCGCCCTGCGGAAGCTCAGCCGCATGGCGCGTTGAGCTACGACGCTCTAGTCTAAAATGCCGTTATTAAGACCAACTTGGTACCGATTGATGATGAGCCTGGCCTCCGAACGGCGCGCCGAACTGGCCGCGCACCCAGACCTGTTGCGCACGATCCGGCGCGGCATCGAAAAGGAAGGCCTGCGGGTGGATGCCACCGGCGCCCTGGCAGCCACCCCCCACCCGGTTGCGCTCGGGGCGGCGCTCACGAACCCGCACATCACCACAGACTACTCGGAATCGCTGCTGGAGCTTATCACCAGCCCGATACCCGACGCCACCGCGCTCATTGCCGAGCTGACCGACATCCACACCTACGTGGCACATCGCAACTCGGGCGAGGTGATCTGGAACCAATCCATGCCGGCACACCTGCCACCCGAATCCGACATCCCGGTGGCGTGGTACGGCACCTCCAACACAGGCATGCTGAAGCACGTCTACCGGCAGGGCCTCGCCTGGCGATACGGCAAAGTCATGCAGTGCATCGCGGGCGTCCACTACAACTACTCCCTGCCCGACGCCGCCTGGGACTTTTTGACCACCGGCGAGACGGCGCAGGAGCGCCGCAACAGCGGGTACATGGGGCTGATCCGCAATTTCATGCGACATTCCTGGCTGCTGATGTATCTGTTTGGAGCCTCGCCCGCCGTGTCGCGCAGCTTCCTGCAGCACGCTGGCATCGAAGAGCAACTCTCACAGTTGAGCCAGGACACATACTGCCTGCCCTGGGCCACCAGTCTGCGCATGAGCGACCTGGGCTACAAGAACCCGCCGCAATCCGAGCTGCAGCTCTGCTACAACGACCTGGATACGTTCACGGCACGTATCTACGGCGCCTGTACCACCCCTTGGCCGGCTTACGAAGCGATCGGCACGCACCGCAACGGCCAGCGCATTCAGTTGAACACCAACATCCTGCAGATCGAAAACGAGTACTACTCCAGCATCCGTCCGAAACAGACGGCGGGCCGCTGCGAACGCCCCAACACCATCCTGCGCGAACGCGGCATCCAGTACGTCGAGGTACGGTGCCTGGACATCGATCCCTGGGCGCCAGCCGGCATCAGCGTGGAAACGGCGCGATTCCTGGACGCGTTCCTGCTGTGTTGCGCGGTGGAGGACAGCCCACTATTCCCCGCCCCCGGCAACTGCGGCGAAAGCCGTACCAATTTTGCCCGGGTCGCCCGCGAGGGTCGTCGCCCGGAGCTCACGCTGACGCGCGATGGCCAGGTCCTGACCCTGAAGGACTGGGCCGAACAGGCGCTTGCCGCCATCGAACCCTATGCCCGGCTGCTGGACGAGGGTAGCGGCGACACACAGCACCGGGCCGCACTGGAAGCCCAGAAGGCCAAGGTCGCGGATCCGGAAACGACGCCGTCGGCACGGCTGCTGGCAGCGCTGCGCACGGAAAAACAGGAGTTCCACGGCTGGACACTGGCACAAAGCCAAGCTCACTGGGCGGCGCTCAGTGCGCGTGAACTGCCCGCCGCAGCGCTGGAATCCTTTGATCGGGCCGCCCGCGACTCGATCGCCGAGCAGGCCCGGCTGGAAGCGTCCGATACCGTCACATTCGAGCAGTACGTCGCCCAATTCAACGCCGCGCTGCGGTAAGTCGCAAAGAAGAAGGCTACCTGCCCGGCTCACCCCCTGATGCGCCAGACAGATAGCCCCATTGATCAGGAAGCACCGGCCGTGCGGTCAATCAAGCCCGTCCATCGCTTCCGCGATCAATCATCATCGTCGTCGCCGTAGTGGGCACGACGATATTCCTTCCATGCGCGCTCCTGCTGCTTTCTCCAGCGCTTTTTCGCATGCTTGTAGGCATGCTCGTCGTAGTAGTACGGCACCCCGGGCACATAAACGGGATCCGGAACCACGACCACCCGAGGCGGGGGCGGAGGCGGCGCGTAGTACACGGGTGGCCCCCCGAACACGACACCGGGAACTCCGATACCAATGCTCAGGTCCACACCCCCCGCGTGTGCGGCCGGCCCGGCCATCAGCACGCCGAACACCAGGGCCACAGCAGATAGGTTCTTTTTCAACGCTCGTCCCTTTGAAAATCAAGCTGGGCTATTGTGGCCCAGACGGGACGGGGAAGGCCTTACCCGCGCATCCCCAAGATTTCAAGGTATTACGCCGGCAGCCGCCGACGCCTTCTATGGAACAAACAATAACGATTTCGCCAGGGGAATCCACCACATCAGGCCAACCGACCGCACTCAGCGCCCGGGCGCGAACACTGTTCCGCCCCTCGGCCAAGACCTGCAATTCCGCCTTACCGTCATAGCGGCGGGCCTGACGTTGTAAGGCCGGGAAGGCGTGGCCTCGGCACGTTCGCACGTCTGGTGGAACACGCCTCACGTATGCCGATGCCGGTGATGAATGTCCGGATAGTGGGGATGGCTGTGCGTCAGCAGCGTATGCGCATGCTCGTGCGTGTGGGGTTCCTGCCCATCCCACGGAAAATCGTGCGTGTGCTGGTGATGGGCGTCATGGACGTGTCGGTGCGTATGCGTCATGGGGTCATGCGTATGCAGGTGTTCATGGCGCTCCGTCAGATGCAGCCATACGCCTGCCGCCATGAATGCGGCGGCGGCCCAGAATAGCCAGGACGTGGACTCGCCAAATCCGAGAACCGCAACTGCGGCGCCGATGAATGGCGCAGTGGAGAAATATGCGCCGGTCCGCGCGGTTCCCAGGCCGCGCAACGCAACGACAAACAGCGTCAGACTCACGCCGTAGCCCAGAAAGCCGACGATCATTGCAAGCCCGATAAGTGGCGCCTGAGGCCATCCGGCACCTATCCACCCTGCGATCCCGACGTTCACGGCCCCTGCCACCAGACCCTTGAACCCGGCCACGAAAAGCGCGTCGGTAGCCGACACCTTTCGCGTGAAATTATTGTCCAGCGCCCAGAAAAGGCACGCCGCCGCCACAAAGGCGCTGCCCTCGTCAACGGAGGCCTTGCCGGACGCCTCTTGTAACGCGAGAGCAACCGCGCCCGAGACAATCAGCGCCATGCCGGCGACTACGCGCCGACCCGAGTTCTCGTGGAACACGAGCCAGGCGAGGGCTGCCGTGAGCACGGCTTCCAGGTTCAACAGCAGTGAGGCTGTCGAGGCTGACGTACGAGTCAGGCCCAGCATCAAGGCCACCGGCCCCAGCACGCCGCCAAATCCGACGGCCAGCAGCAACCACAACCACTCAGCCCTCGACATCGCCGGCAGCCGCCACCCCCGGTCTCGCACGAGCCCCACCAGAGCCAGACCGACGCCGCTGCCAAGATAGAGCAGTCCGGCCAGCAGAACGGGCGGGCTATCGCGCAAGAGTGCCTTGGCGACTGGCGTGCTCAGACCGAAGAGCGCCGCCGCACCGAGCGCCGCATACACGGCAGGCGAATGCGAGACGACAAGTTTCATGGCTCTTATACTATACCCAGGTATCCTATATAAACGACTGCGATGAGTCACACGATCGAAAACAAAACAAGGCTCCTGGGACGCGTGCGCCGCATCCGGGGCCAGGTCGAAGCCATCGAACGGTCCCTGGACGCGGAAAAAGAATGCGCCGACATCCTGCACCAGATCGCTGCGGTGCGAGGTGCCGTCCAAGGGCTGATGGGCGAAGTCATCGAAAGCCACATCCGGGGACACGTCGCGGGTTCCGAGGCCGCCAGTCAAGCAGACCGGAATCGCGGCGCAGACGAGCTCATCGATGTCGTCAGGACCTATCTGAAGTAAGGCTGTCCACGCGCGAGCCACCATGCGGCATCAGTCCGGTCAGCATCGCGGGGCCGCCGATCGCCTGGGCGCGCCGATGAATCGTTCCGCCGGACTCCGCGAGGCACATGCATGGCGCGCACTCCGCGCGACCGATTTCGAGAAAAATGAAAGGAAGTAGCAGGACCGTTCATGCGACAATCACCCGAAGGACGCACGAACCACTCATGGACGTCGCCAACCTGATTCAGACCTATGGCTACGGGGCAGTCGCCGCCGGAACCTTCCTCGAAGGAGAAACCGTACTGCTGGCGGCGGGCGCAGCCGCCGCGCGCGGCTACCTCGGGCTGCCCGCGATCATGGCCGTCGCCACCTTTTGTGGCTTCCTGGGCGACCAATTCTTTTTCTTCCTGGGGCGCCGGTACGGCCGAGGCCTCGTGGCACACTTTCCCTCCCTGCAGCCCAAAGTCGCGCGGGTCGGCGCCCTGCTGGAGCGCCATGACGCGCCAGTCATCCTCTCCATCCGATTCCTGTACGGCGTGCGAACGGTCGGTCCAATGGCCATTGGCATGAGCGGGGTCCACTGGACCCGGTTCATGGCCTTCAACCTGCTCGGTGCCGCCATCTGGGCCATCGCGGTCGCAAGCGTCGGCTACGGCCTGGGCCACGGCCTGACACGGGTCCTGGGGTGGATCGGCGGGGTGGACAATGACGAGCTCTGGGTCCTCGGGGGGGTCCTCGCCGCCCTGCTCTGCTGGCATCTGTTCATTCGGGTGAGACGCTTCATTCGCAGCAGGGAACAGCGATAGGCGCCGGCCCCTATGCAAAACCTGAAAGTTCGTGCGGCGCCCCACATCCCGCCAGGAGTCTGGATCCTGGGCTCGGTGAGCCTCCTGATGGATGTCTCGTCCGAACTCATCCACAGCCTGCTTCCCATGTTCATGGTGACAGTGCTGGGAGCTACCGCGCTGGAAGTAGGATGGATCGAGGGGCTGGCGGAAGCCACGGCACTCATCACGAAAGTGTTCTCCGGGACGTTGAGCGACTACATCGGCCGGCGCAAGGGACTGGCGGTCTTCGGCTACGCCCTGGCGGCACTGACCAAACCGCTCTTTGCGCTGGCACCCACGCTGGGAATCGTCCTGACAGCCCGCCTGCTGGACCGCGTGGGTAAAGGCATTCGCGGTGCGCCCCGGGACGCCTTGGTCGCCGACCTCACCGAGCCGGAAATCCGGGGGGCGGCCTTCGGCCTGCGCCAGGCGCTGGATGCCGTCGGTGCGGCGCTGGGTCCGTTCCTGGCAGTCGTTTTCATGTTTTTATGGGCGGACCATTTCCGAGCCGTTTTCTGGATCGCAGTCATTCCAGCCGCCGCCAGCGTTGCACTACTGGCGTTCGGGCTGCGCGAACCTGCTCACTCCCACAAGGAAAAGCGCACCCACCCAATCCGGCGTGAGAACCTGCGGCGCCTCGATACCGCGTACTGGTGGGTCGTCGCGATCGGTGCCATCTTCACGCTGGCACGGTTCAGCGAAGCGTTCCTGGTTCTGCGAGCCCAGCAAAGCGGCGTGGCCATCGCATTGGTTCCTCTGGCGGTAGTCGCGATGAATCTGGCCTATTCCCTCTCGGCGTACCCGTTTGGCAAGCTTTCCGACCGCATGAGCCATAGCACCCTGCTCGCGGTCGGTCTCGGAATCCTGATCGCCGCCGACCTGTTGCTGGCCCTGAGTAACCACTGGTCCATCGTTCTGCTGGGAATCGTCCTTTGGGGCCTCCATCTGGGCGCCACCCAGGGACTGCTCGCCACCATGGTCGCCGACACGGCTCCCGCCGACCTGCGGGGCACCGCGTATGGATTTTTCAACCTTGTCAGCGGCGCGGCAATGCTGGTGGCCAGTGTCGTCGCCGGCGTGTTGTGGGACAACTTTGGAGCGTCGGCCACCTTTCATGCAGCCGCGGGGTTCTGTGTGGTGGCTCTGGCGATCCTGACGACAAGGTCGCGCATCCGGCCCAGGGCGCGCTAATCTGCGCGAAAGCTGTGCTGGCCGCGGCATCCATCGTTCAAGCGAGCTCGAACACAGGCCGGCAGTCCGTAAAACTACGTAATTCACTGTTAAACCTACGAATATCCGCACGGCGGCACGCACGGTAAGCTTTCCCTGTCCACTCTGAAAGGAACCGACATGCTCCGAAAAATCTCCATTGCCGTCCTCCTGTCCGCGCCCGTCCTGGCCTCTGCCGCCACGCAACTGCCGAGCGCCCCCTATCTGCCGCTCGAACTGGCCACCCAGGCGGCTCAAACCGCGCTGAAGACGTGCAGCGATCAAGGCCACAACGTCAGCGTCGCGATCGTGGCGCGCGACGGCGCGACCAAGGTCCTGCTCAAGGCCGACAACTCCGGTCCCCATACAGTGAGCAGCGCCCAAGGCAAGGCCTTCACCGCTGCAGCCCTGGGGCGCGACACCGCCGGGCTGGCTGACTTCATCGCCAGCAAGCCGGCCAATGAAGGACTGCGAGACATGGATTCGCGGATGATCATCCAGGCTGGCGGCCTGCCGATCAAGTTCGGCAAGGCATTGGTGGCCGGCATTGGCGTGGGCGGCGCACCTTCGGGCGATATCGACGCGGGTTGCGCGGCTGCGGGCCTCAAGGCCATCGACGCGCAGTAAGTCACCGCTCGGCGGATCACATCAACGATCTGGGCTGGACCGCCCTGCTCGAGGCCATCATCCTGGGCAATGGAGGAGAGCGGCACCGACAGATCGTGGACATGCTGCTCAAGGCGGGCGCGAATCCCGATCTCGCCGATCGCGAGGGTGTCACACCCCTGGAGCACGCGCGCTCGCGCGGCTACCGCGAAATCGAACGCAGCCTGCTCGCGGCCGGCGGCCGCTAGGATCGGAAAGGACCAAGGTCCGGGCCGGGCCATCGTGCGGCATAATCGCGCTACGATGCACCGACCATGCAGCGGACCGAGGCAACACGATCAGCTTCGGACAACAGGGATGACAAACGCCATTCGTTGCGGGCCGCGCCAGACCACCCGTACCCCGCCCGTACCGGCGCCAAGGACAAGGATACAAAATGGCCAATCTGATCCTGCTTCTGCTCGGTGTCGACTACCTGCACAGGCGGGCCCGTACGCTGACCATCATCGCCTGGCTGCTGGCCACTGCGGGCGCGGTGATCTTCCTGGATGCGCTCGATGGCGCGCTCTATTTCCCGATGAACTTCTTCGCCGGGCTGCTCGTGCTCGAGGGCCTGGCGACCCTGACGGTCGCGCACTCGGGCGTCGGCGGGCAACGCGTGCTGAGATACTTCAAGGGCCTGTTCGTGCTGCTTGCCGGCGGGATGATCCTGGCGGGTGATCACCACGGGCACTTTGCACTGTCAATGGTTTTCGGCCTGCTGTTTCTCGCCGACGGACTGCTGCAATGCGTCGCGGCCTACGTGGTGCGCTACAGGCGCTGGCGCTCCTCGTTCGCCGCAGGCATCGTCGAAATCGCGCTGGCGATCTTTTTCTTCCAGCCCTACCCCACGCATTACGCAGGCACCGCTCCCTATTGCGTCGGACTCTTCCTCATCATGGCAGGCATGAAGCTGCAGACCCTCGCCAGACGCGCGCGCCACCTGCGGTCCAACCCGGCAATGGCGACGAGTGCCCATCCGAGCTTCGCGCCGGCCACGCCCGGCCTGCCGCTGCAGACGACATTCACTGGGCCGCCTGCGGACGACGAGCGCGCCCTGACGGTGCACATCTGGACGCCGACGGGCTCGGCCAAGGCCACCACGCGGCATTACCCGGTCATCGACCGCTACATCGCCGCCGTCGACGTCAATGGCGTGATATCGACCGGCCACGCCGCGCTGGAGTCGCCGGAAGGCGTCTACATCAGCCTCTACCCGGCCGAAGAAATCGACCGCTCGCCGGAGCAATTCGGCACATTGCTCCGGGCCACTGCGGAGAACGACATACCCGGCCTTTTCCAGCCGGACTACGCGACCGAATCGGCGGCCTGGTGCCCCTCCAACGTCAAGGTCCGCATCCGCAATTACGACCCCGACAAACTGCAGGCATTCTGGGCCGATTATCGCCGGAACGCCACGTACAACCTGACGCACCGCAACTGCTCCAGCTCGGTGGCCCGCGCGCTGGAAGCGGCCCTCGAAGGCGCCGTGGGGCGGCTGCACGGATCCCGGGCGGGCTGGCGCATCATGCTGCGCCTGCTGTCGACGCCGGAACTGTGGGTGGCCTCTCAGATCCGCAAACGGGCCCTGACGATGGCCTGGACACCGGGCCTGGCCTGGGACTACGCGCGGGCGATGAGCATGCTGGCGGACCCACGGCCCTTCGCATGGTGGAGCGTCTGCCAGGCGGCCATGCGCCAGATGGCAGACATGCGCGCCCGCTGGCGCAGGCAGGACCGGCGGGCCCACCAGCCCGCCCCGGATCACCCGGCCGGTACGCACGACGCATGACCTCCCTGCGCCCGGCGCCGGAAACACCCGGGAGGCGTCGATGACTGCAGCCATCGCCATTGCCGCGATCGGGCTGTGGGCCGGGTGGGGCGCATGCGCCCTGTGGTTCAGACTCCCTTTCAACCGACAGGCGAACCAGGCCGCTGTCGCAACCTGGCTCGGGCTGGCCTTGCTCGCAGCATCAGGATTCATCTCCGGCCGAACCGCTTTGACGAGCGTGTTCGGAGCCGCTTCATTAGTGCTGCTCGCATGGTGGTGGCTGGGCGTGCGTCCGTCCAACGACCGTGACTGGATGCCAGAGGTCGCTGAACTCACCTATGGAGACATCACCGGCGACGTCGTGACGCTGCACAACGTGCGCGACTTCCGCTGGCGCACGCGGGATGATTACGACGCGCGCTGGACGACCCGCCACTATGACCTGAACCAGCTCGAATCCGTGGACCTGGTGCTGTCCACATGGGGCCGTCCGGCGGTCGCGCACGCCATGGTGTCGTTCGGATTCGGTGCCGGCAGCTTTGTCGTGTTCTCGGTCGAGATCCGCCGCAAGCGGGGCGATGTCTTCTCTGAAATCGGCGGATTCTTCCGGAAATACGAGCTCTCGATTCTCGCCTCCACCGAAGAGGATTCGCTGCGCGTACGGACCAACGTGCGCGGCGAGGAAGGCTATCTGTACCGGGTCGACATGCCGCTGGACGGCGCCCGCGCACTTTTTGTGTCCTACGTGCGGACAGCCTCGCGCCTGCGGCAGCGGCCCCGATTCTACAACACGCTCACGGCCAATTGCACGACCCTCATCTGGCGTCTGGCCAACCAGATCGTCCCCGGGCTGCCCATGGACCACCGGCTGCTGCTATCGGGGTATCTGCCGGAATACCTGGACCGTATGGACGCTCTGGCTGGCGAGGGCGACGTCGCGAGCCGCCGCCGGGTGGGAAACTACACCAGCCGCGCCCTGGCCGCCGCCAACACCGCCGACTACTCCCGGGTCATTCGTGAGGGCGTGCCCGGCATCCCGCGGCTCGACGACCCACCCGCCTGCGGCGAGGCGCGGGCGGTCGCCAGGCAGCACGAGCGGCCGGACTCCGAACGCGAGTAGCAAGACGAAGAGAGCCATCGGCCTACACCTCCAGAGCGGGTGCGCGAGGCCCTCCGCCCAACTTCATGGCAGTATGGGGGCGTCTACAACCACTCGCACGGGATTTCACCAAATGCGGCCACAAATCACTGTGCTCACCCTCGGAGTGAGCAACCTGGAAACCTCGCTGCGCTTCTATCGCGACGGGCTGGGCTTTCCTGCCGAGGGCATTGTTGGCGAGGAGTTCGAATACGGCGCGGTGGCATTCATCCAGCTCCAGCCGGGCCTGCGCCTGGCCCTGTGGCCACGCAAAAGCATCGCTCACGACACCGGGCTGGCAGAGGGGCACCCCTGCCCGACGGAAATGACCCTGGGACACAATGTGGCCTCAAAGGGCGACGTAGATGCGGTGATGACCCAGGCGGCTCTGGCGGGAGCCGTCATCGTGAAGCCCGCCCAGGAAACGTTCTGGGGCGGCTACGCGGGTTACTTCCAGGACCCGGACGGGCACCTCTGGGAGGTCGTCTGGAACCCGCAATGGGAATGACGCAAGCCGACAAAATCCGAAAACTGGCGCGCCCGGCAGGAATCGAACCTGCATCGAAAGCTTCGGAGGCTCCCATTCTATCCATTGAAATACGGGCGCGCGGCGGATGTCTGACGTAACATGCACCTTTGCAGTGCATGGGGCCGCTATTGTAGCGTGTTTATTGGCCCTACGCCGGGCGCGGCTGCAGGTGCGCAGGCCTGTCGTTATAATCGCAGGTTAAGGCCTGTTACGACCGATTGCGCGACCGGCATCCGGTTGCGGCCCATTACTTCAGGAACCCGTCATGAGTCTCCCCGATCACGAAAGTGCCAACGAAAGTGCCATCAAGACCCCGCGTCAGCTGCTCATTACCGTCATTTTGGCGTTCCTGATCCCCATCACCGTCATCATCTTGCTCGTCAACCTGGTCGGGTCCACCATCCGCACCGGCGCCGGCTCCGAGGGCCAGACGCCCGAGGCCATCGCCAAGCGCCTCCAGCCGGTCGCCGGGTTCAAGCTGGTCGATGCCAGCGCGCCGAAGGTCTTCAAGACCGGTCAGCAGGTCTTCGAGTCGACCTGTACCGCCTGCCACACGGCCGGTGTGTCGGGCGCACCCAAATTCGGCGACAAAACTTCGTGGGCGCCTTTCATCAAACAGGGCTACGACGATCTCGTGAAGAACGCCATCCACGGCATAGGCGCAATGCCCCCGAAGGGCGGCAACTCCACGCTCGATGATTTCGAAGTTGCGCGAGCGGTGGTCTACATGGCCAACCACTCGGGCGCCAACTTCCCGGAACCCAAGGCGCCAGCAGCAGGCCCCGCTGAAGCCAAGCCTGCGGCCGCGCCGCAGGCTGCACCCGCCGCAGCGCCGGCGCCGGCTCCGGCCGCCGCTGCGCAGGCCAAGCCTGCGGAAAAGACCGCTGCCGCCGAAGCCAAGCCGGCCGAGACAAAGGCCGCAGGCGGTTCCGGTGTTGCAACGAACGCGGTCGGCGACAAGCTCTATCACACGGTGTGCTTTGCCTGCCACGCCGTGGGCGCCGCGGGCGCGCCGAAGTTCGGCGACAAGGCCGCCTGGGAGCCGTTCATCAAGACCGGCCTGGACACGATGTTGAAGAAGGCGATCTCCGGCGTGGGTGCCATGCCGCCTCGCGGTGGCTCGCAGGCCACCGACGACGAACTGAAGGCCGCCATCCAGTACATGGTGGACGCCGCCAAATAACCGCAACGCCGCTACACGCGATTCACAGGGCCGACAGCAGTCGGCCCTATTTGTTGGGCGGACCGTCGCTTTCCTCGCCGGCATCCAGGCGTTTTGGCGGCCCGGCTTCCAGAAGGAAGACAGCCAGATACTCCGAAAATCCGGGGAAACCCTGCCGTAGTTTTGCGACTATCGAAGACTCGCCGCTTTGCCTAACCTGAGCGTTCCTGAAACGACCTGGGAGTGAGGCATGCGAGAACGTCTGGATTGCGCCCTGCTGGCGGTGGACCAACAGGATTGGGTGGGGGCGGTGGCCGGCTCCCGGATCGGCGGGCGGCTGGTGTTGCATGCATTACTGCCCGAAAGCGCATCGCCGGCAGCCATGCTGACGGATCCGGCGCTGATGCGCGGCCGCTACGATGCCGGGCTGATCTACGTGGACGAGACCTCGCTGGGACAGTGGCGCGTGGCTCTGTCGGCCCAGGGCGCCCGCCAACCGGCCGTTCTCATGATCTACGCCGTGGCGCTGCGCGCCCAGGCGATCCGGGACCTGCTGGCGCTGGGCGCGACCGACTTCATGCAACCACCCTTCTGTGTCGAGGAACTGCGGGCCCGTATCGAGCACAATCTGCTGCGGCCGCTGCCAGTCCGCGTTGCGGAGATCCCGCCCGACTACGGCGCCCCGGCGCCCACGCATGCGGGCATTCGGATAGCCACCAGCCCTACCGCCGAAACAGAAGCAAGGCTCTGCGAGACCATTCTGGATAGATCCGGTTCCGAACTCGAGGCGTACGCGGTGGCCCTCGCGACGCAGCGGGCTACCTCGCGGGCCTCTTTTCGTGCCGCAAAAGGCGAGGTCGTAGCGCGATTCGAGCGGGCCTACATACGTGCCGCATTGGGGCGGCACGGCGGCAATATCACGCTCGCCGCCCAAATGGCCCAAAAGCACCGGCGCGCCTTCTGGGCGCTGATGCAAAAGCATGACATCGATCCAACCCCTTACCGGGTCTCGCCATCCTGCACTCCCCCGCCCGGCCGGTCCGGGTAAAATCGGGCACTGTCAATAGGAACCCCTGCCGTGCCCGAACTGAAAAACGACGTCTTCCTGCGCGCGCTGTTGCGCGAACCGGTCCCGTATACTCCCATCTGGATGATGCGCCAGGCGGGCCGGTATCTGCCGGAATACCGCCGCACCCGCGAACAGGCAGGTTCATTCATGAATCTGGCGCAGAGCCCGGAACTGGCCTGCGAAGTCACGCTGCAGCCGCTACGTCGCTTCGGTTTGGACGCGGCCATCCTTTTTTCGGACATCCTGACGGTTCCTGATGCCATGGGGCTGGGCCTGCACTTCGTCGAAGGCGAGGGACCACGCTTCGCCCGCCCGCTGCGCGACGAAGCTGCAATCGCGGCACTGCGGCCGCCCGACCTCGATAGACTGCGTTACGTGTTCGACGCTGTCTCGCTTATCCGCCGCGAGCTCGGGGGCGCGGTACCGCTCATCGGCTTCTCCGGCAGTCCGTGGACGCTCGCCTGCTACATGGTTGAAGGCGCGGGCAGCTCCGACTACCGCCAGATCAAGACGCTGATGTACCAGCGCCCCGACCTGCTGCACCGGTTGCTCGAAACCAACGCACAGGCGGTGCAAGCCTACCTGAATGCCCAGATCCAGGCCGGCGCGCAGGCAGTGATGATCTTTGACAGCTGGGGCGGCGTCCTGGCTGACGGGCTGTTCCAGCAGTTTTCCCTGCACCATACCCGTCGGGTCCTCGACGGTCTCGTGCGCGAATCCGATGGCCGGCGGATACCGAGCATCGTGTTCACCAAAGGGGGCGGGCAATGGCTGCCCGACATGGCCCGGCTCGGCTGTGATGCCATCGGGCTGGACTGGACCACAAACCTGGCCGCCGCCCGTCGCACGACCGGGGACGGCATGGCGCTTCAGGGCAACCTGGATCCGATGGCGCTGTTCGGCGGCGAAACGGCCGTTCGCGAGCAGGCACGGCGGGTCCTGGCGGACTTCGGGCCGGTCGGGTCGGGCGGACACGTCTTCAATCTGGGACACGGCATCTCACAGTTCACCCCCATCGAGGCCGTCTCTGCCCTGGTGGACGAGGTCCACTCTGCCAGCCGGGCTTACCATAACGCCTGACACCCGCACAACCGCATCTGTCCATGTGCTTATGCACAATTTTTAGGGGCTCAGGGTTTACCTTGATAATTCGAGAATCGTTATCGGATATTTTTGTAGATCATTGATTCGCATGAATAATATCGCGATTCCCACCAGTCCACGATAGGCTTGACGATTCGATCGAGTTGAGGCAGAAGCAATTGGTCCCCCATTCTCCACAAAGTTATCCACAGGCGGCTGCCGGGCACACGACATGACGGTCTATCTCGCGGTCGCACTGGACGTGCCGCTGCCCGGCTTGTTTGACTACAGCCACGCCATCCCCCTGGCGCGCGGCGTGCGGGTTCAGGTCATGTTCGGCCGTCGCGCCATGGTGGGTATGGTCTGGGAAACCCGGAGCCAGCCGGAGGTCGCACCCGACCGTATCAAACCCATCGTCGCCGTGCTGGACGATTTGCCGCCGCTGCCTGACGACTGGCTGCGCCTGGCCGACTTTGCAGCCCGTTACTACCATCGCCCGCTTGGCGAAGTCCTGCTCCCCGTGCTGCCCCCTCCGCTGCGCAAATCCTCGGCCTACAACGGGACCCGCGCCGCCGGCGGCCCTGTCCGTCGAGCGGATCGGGCCGACCAGCGGCGCGGCCGGCCGCAGGCCGCCCCGTCCAGAAAAGCTGCCGTCCTCCCTATCGGCCCGGATGTGGACCGCCTCGACGCACCCGCGTCTCGATGGGCGGCCCCGCCCGCCGAAACCGCAATACCTACGCTGACGCCAGGCCAGGACCAGGCCCTCCGGGAGCTGCACACCCTGTTGGAAGCGGGGCACGGGGTGGCATTGCTGCATGGCATCACGGGCAGCGGCAAAACGGAACTGTATCTGCGCTTGGCGCAACGGGTGCTGCGCCAAGGGCGTCAGGTGCTGCTGCTGGTTCCGGAAATCAACTTGACACCTCAGCTCGAGCGCATGGTGCGCGATCGGTTGCAGCACGACTCCTTGCACGCGGATGCCCGCGCCGCAGGCCGTCCCCCAAGCGGGGCAACCGCCGCCATTCGTACGCCAGCCACAGATCCCTTGGCCGTCATGCACAGCCGGCTCTCCGAAGGAGAGCGTCTGCGCGCGTGGCTGCGCATTGCCCGTGGTCAGGCCGACATCCTGTTGGGCACGCGGCTGGCGCTGTTTACCCCCATGCCCCGCCTCGGGCTCATCGTGGTCGATGAGGAACACGACGCCTCGTACAAACAGCAGGAAGGGCTGCGGTACTCGGCGCGCGACCTCGCCATCTGGCGCGCGCATGACTTGGGCATTCCTGTGGTGCTGGGGTCCGCCACGCCGTCACTGGAGAGCTGGCGGCATGCCCAACGCGGCCAGTATCGCTACCTGTCGCTCCCCGAGCGAGCCCAGGCACAGCCGCTGCCGGAAATCCGCCTGGTGGACACCCGCCGTGCCAAGCTGGAGCAGGGTTTCAGCCCCCAACTGCTGGAAGCCCTGGAAGCCCGGCTGGCGCTGGGCGAGCAGAGCCTCGTCTTCCTGAACCGGCGTGGCTATGCCCCGGTACTGCGGTGCCCGTCTTGCGGCTGGGTCAGCCAGTGCCGGCGCTGCACGGCGCACACGGTATTGCACCGGCATGCCGGCGGGCGCCATAGCCTGCAGTGCCACCACTGCGGCGATGCCCAGCCCGTCCCGCGCGCCTGCCCGCAATGCGGCGACCCGGACATACAGCCCATCGGGCGTGGCACGCAGAGGATCGAAGAATTCCTCGCGGAGCGCTTCCCCCAGGCGCGGGTACTGCGCATCGACGCCGACGCCACACGCCGCAAGGGCAGCGCACAGATTCTGTTCAATCAGGTTCACACGGGTCAGGCGAACATCCTGGTGGGGACCCAGATGGTGTCCAAGGGACATGACTTCGCGCGCTTGGGCCTGGTCGGGGTCCTCAACGCCGACGCGATGCTGTTTGCACAGGACTTTCGCGCTCCGGAACGCCTGTTCGCACAACTGATGCAGGTGGCCGGCCGCGCGGGCCGCCGTACCGGCGGCGCCGAGGTGCTCGTCCAGACGGATTACCCGGACCAGACCGTGTACCAGGCGCTGCGAATCCATGACTACGCGCATTTTGCTCGCCACACTCTGGCGGAACGGCAAGAGCTGGGACTGCCGCCGTTCTCCGCCCAGGCCCTGCTGACAGCCCAGGCAGCGCAACTCCAGACGTCGCTTGATTTTCTCCAGGCGGTGCGCACCCGTGCACTGGCCCTGCCCGAGGCGGCAACGATACGGCTGTATGACGCCGTGCCGCTGCGCATCGTGCGGGTGGCTCGGATCGAGCGGGCGCAGCTTCTGATGGAATCTGACAGTCGCGCGGCGCTGCATGGCTTCTTGCGCGCACTGTTGCCGCAGATCGACGCGCCCGCCGAGGGCCGTGCCCTGCGCTGGGCGATCGAAGTCGACCCCCAGGAGATCTGAAGTGACGCAGATTCCACCCTATGCATTCGGCGCATCCGGCACGGACGCCGATCATGGTGCCCGCCGTGCCGCGCCGCTGCGAGCGGTGCTTCCGGC
Source organism: Castellaniella sp. UC4447_H14 (assembly GCF_052978285.1). Taxonomy (NCBI): domain Bacteria; kingdom Pseudomonadati; phylum Pseudomonadota; class Betaproteobacteria; order Burkholderiales; family Alcaligenaceae; genus Castellaniella; species Castellaniella sp. UC4447_H14. The sequence goes on from NZ_CM129666.1 coordinate 2,140,667, forward strand.
CGGCACCACTGTGGACCCAAGCCTGAACCCACGCCAGCGTGAGGCCGTGCTGTATCTGGACGGCCCCTGCCTGGTGCTCGCGGGCGCGGGCAGCGGCAAGACCCGCGTCATTACCCAGAAGATCGCCTATCTGCTGAGAGAATGCAGCTATCCGGCGCGCCAGGTGGTGGCACTGACGTTCACCAACAAAGCCGCGCGCGAAATGAACGAGCGCGTCCGATCACTGGTCAACCCACAGTGGCTGCGCGGGCTCACGGTAGGCACGTTCCATTCCCTCGGGTTGCGGTTCCTGCGAGAAGAATACGCCACAGCCGGACTGAAGCAGGGGTTTTCCATTCTGGACGCCCACGACGCGCAGGCGCTGGTCCAGGAGCTGCTGGCCACCACGGACCGGGCGCGCCTGCGCGCCGTCCAGCAGGCCATCTCCCTCTGGAAAAACGCGCTCCTGGACCCGGACGGCGCTGCCCGCGCAGCGCGTGATGCCAACGAGGCCGAAGCGGCCCGCGTCTACCATAGCTACCAGGCGACCCTGAAAGCCTATCAGTCCGTCGATTTCGATGATCTGATCCGGCTGCCGGCGCAGCTCCTGGCCGGCGACTCGCCGCTGCGTACCCGATGGCAGTCCCGTGTTCAATACCTGCTGGTCGACGAATACCAGGACACCAACGTCTGTCAGTATCAAATGGTGCGCCTGCTCTGTGGCGACCGAGCCATGTTGACGGCCGTGGGGGACGACGACCAGGCGATCTATGCCTGGCGCGGAGCCACCTCCGAAAACCTGGGGCAGCTCGCCCGCGACTACCCCCAATTGCGGCTGATCAAGTTGGAGCAGAACTACCGCTCCGTCCAGCGCATCCTGCACGCCGCCAATCAGGTCATCTCCCACAACCCCAAGACCTTCGAGAAAACGCTCTGGTCGGAGCTGGGCCTCGGCGATCCCATCCGGGTCACGCCCATGGATTCGGATCTGGTCGAGGCCGAATCGATCGCCATGCGCCTGTCGGCCGCTCGCTTCGAGCGCCAAGCGCAGTGGAAGGACTTCGCTGTCCTCTATCGCGGCAATCACCAGTCGCGCGTCATGGAACAGGCGCTGCGGACCTTGCGCATTCCATATACCGTATCGGGTGGTCAAAGCTTCTTCGACAAGGCCGAAGTCCGCGACGTGCTGGCCTGGCTACGGCTGATCGCCAACGAGGACGAGGATCCCGCATTCATCCGCGCCGCCACCACGCCGCGGCGCGGCATCGGCCAGGGAACCCTTCAGGCGCTGGGCGCGGAGGCGGCCCGCCGCAATGTGTCGCTCTTCACGGTTGCTTCGAAAGTCACCGAGACCATCCTTCCGGCCGCCCGCCAACGCCAGGCCGTACAGGACTTTGTCGCAATCATCCAGAACTTCCAGGTCCGGGCCCAGAGCCGAGGCACATCGGCCGGCGCCAATGGGGAGACCCCCGATGGAGCCGCCCGCGTCCTGGACGACCTGCTCACAGCAGTCGACTACGAACGCCACCTGTACGACCTGCTGGACGACCGCCAGGCGCAGTCGCGCTGGACCAACGTACTGGAACTCCTGGACTGGCTCAAGCGCAAAGCGGGCGAAGAGGACATGACCCTGCTGGAACTGGTCCAGCACGTGGCGCTGGTCACCATGCTCGAGCGATCAGAGGACGACGAGCCCGACGCTGTCAAATTGTCGACGCTGCATGCCTCCAAAGGACTGGAATTTCCCTATGTGTACCTGATCGGCGTGGAAGAAGGACTGCTGCCCCACCGGGGCGGTACAGACGAAGGCGACGACGGCGAGGCGGCCGCCCAGGTGCGCCGCATCGAGGAAGAGAGGCGCCTCATGTATGTCGGCATTACACGCGCTCAGCGCACGCTGCAGGTGAGCTGGTGCCGCAAACGGCGGCGGGGGCGCGATGATACCGCTTGTGAGCCGTCGCGGTTCATTGCCGAGATGGGGCTACAGGCGGAGCCGTCCGCGGCTCCCGCCGACATGGACCCCGATCGGACGCTGGGGCTTCTAAAGGCGCTGCTGAAGAAATAGAAAGCCCGGCCCGACCTCCTGCGGGGATCGGGCCGGGCCGGGCCGCGCGGGCCGCCCAACTTACCAGGGCGTACGGCTGTACCGCTGGTCCCGCGAGCGCGCTTCGGCCTGCGCATTGATGGCGTCAGCCACGAAATGTCCGGTCGCCCGCACCGCCCGACGCAATCCGCGCCCGAGGACCTTGATGCCCTGGCTGATCGGCAGCGGATGCGGGGCATTCAGCAGGACGGAACTGTAGGCGCGCTCCAGCGCGTCGGACAGTAATATGGATTGGTGAGCGGACGTGTAAATCATGGCTGACTCCTGTTTCAGAAGCATCGAAAATTCGATATCTGAATTATAGGGTTTACCCTAGTATTAAGCTAGGTGTTTACCCTAATACGAGAAACCTTCCGCCCCTTGCCAAAGAAGTGTGGTGAAAACACAAGACCGCCGCCCGCCGGGCTATCTTCCCGCCTCGTCGCGAGACGTCAGAGTCCACATCCGGCGGCGGCCGGCGCCCGTCAGACCTTCCGCATCAGGCTTCCGTCGAGCTCCTCCAGGCTTCGGCAGCCCAGGAGCCCCAGCGTCCGGTGCAGGTCCGTGCGCAGCAAATCCAGCACATGGTTGACGCCTGGTTCCCCCCCGGCCCCCAGCCCGAAAAGCGTCGCACGTCCCAGCAGCACGGCATTCGCCCCCAGAATGATCGCCTTCAGGATGTCCGTGCCACGCCTGAAGCCGCTGTCCAGCATCACCGCCATGTCGGCACCCACAGCTTCGCGCACTTCAGGCAGTATCTCCATGGGGGACACCGCATGGTCGAGCTGCCGCCCCCCGTGGTTGGACAGCACGATGCCGTCCACTCCAAAATCCCTGGCCCGCCGGGCTTCTTCGACGGACAGAATGCCCTTCAGAATGAGTTTGCCCTTCCACTCGTCACGCAGCCATTGGATATCCTGCCAGTTCAGCGACGGCATGTGCTGCTTGCCGATCTCGGCTGCGGCACCTTGCGGCGAAATCCCGCCCGGGGGCAGCAGGTCACCCAGGTTCTTGAAGGTCGGCAGGCCGTCGGGGACCAGCACATCCAGCATCCAGCGCGGACGGCGCAGCACGTTCAACTTGTTGCGCCAGTTCAGGACCAGCGGCGCCGAGTAGTTGCGTGCATCCCATTCGCGATTGCCATAAATGGCGCTGTCCGTGGTCACCGCGATGGTGTCGTAGCCTGCGGCGGCACAGCGTGCGACCAGATCCCGGACGAATTGCCGGTCGCGGAAGAAGTAGATCTGCATCCAGGGCCAGCCGCCCGGCACACCGGCGATGTCTTCCATCGATACGGTAGACACGGTGCTGAGCGCGAAGGGAATGCCCTGCGCCGCCGCAGCGCGCGCGAGCTTCAGGTCGCCGTCCCTGGTCACCATGCCGTTGAAGCCCGTGGGACCGATGATCACCGGCATCTCGATCCTTCGGCCAAAGAGTTGCGCGCCGATGTCGCGGACGCTGACGTCCGTCAACGTCCTGGGCGTGAAGCGGTAGCCGTCGAACACGGCCCGATTGTTGGCCAGGCTCACCTCGTCGTCCGCCCCGCCGTAGATGTATTCGAACACGAAGTTCGGCACGCGCCGGCGGGCAATGCCGGCAAGCTCGGTGATGTTGCGCGCCTCGCGATAGCCGCGCCAGGGAAATAAACGTCTCTTCATCGCTCGTCCAACAGACTGACGTCGCCCTCGACGTCGAACAGACTCAAGCGGACCGTGTCCGCCTCCGACTCCAGCCCAGTAACCGCCGCCGCGGGATGGATCACTACTTGCGGATATCGGCCACATTGAAAACGTCATCCAGCATGGGGTTATAGACAAACCCCTTGATGTCCTTTCGCAGGCCGACCAGGTAGTTGTCCTGATACAGATAAACGTATACGGCGTCCTTGATCGCCTGCTTCTGGACCTGTTTGTAGAGCGCCATCCGCCGGTCCGGATCGCTGGAGGCCGCCGCTTCCGCCAGCCACTGGTCCATCCGGGGATTGGAATAAAACGAGCGGTTGCCGGCGAGCCCGCCCTTGTCCGACTGGAACCAGTAGTTGGTGAACATATACGGGTCCGCAAAATCCGGCCCCCAGTCCCCGATGGAGATATCGAAATTGCCCTGATCCAGATGGTCGCGCAGCGTGGCATTGGTCATCTTTTCGAGCTTGACCGGGATACCGACCGCCGCCAGGTTCGCCTGGATCGTCAGCGCAATCGGCTCCCAGGCCGGGCGACGTATGGAATAGCGCAACAACAGCGGCTCCTCCACCCCGCCGGCCTTGGCCACTTCCGCCTTGGAGCGGGAAATGTTCCGCGCCGGCAGCGGCAGGCCCGTGTCGTAGCCCCAGAGGCCCTCGGGCACCGGCCCGCGAGTCTGCGTAACCTGACCCATCATGATGCCATCGACGATCCCCTTGTAGTCGATCGCATCTACGATGGCGCGACGCAGGCCGGCATTCTTCAACGCCCCTCTGGCATTGTTGAGGTAGAGGTAGGTCACCCGAAACGAAGGAAACTTCCCGACCCGCACGGACGGGTCCTTCTCCAGTTCCTTCAACTGGTCCACCGGCAGGTCGGCCGCGATATCCAGATCGCCCTTTTGCAACTGCTGGCGGCGCTTCGAGGCGTCGGGCACGATACGCACCACGAATTTCGTCAACTCCGGCTTTTTCGAACCGGCGTAGTGCGAGTTACGCGACATGACCAACGAGCTGCCCCTCGTCCAGGTCGCGAGCTGGTAGGGACCCGAACCCGCCGTATGGCCTGCCAGCCAGGTATCGGCGTCCGGCCGGGCCATGGCCTGAGGATTCACGATGGCGGCACCGTCGTTGGCCAACGTGCTCAGGAACGGTGCAAAGGGATTCTTCAGGGTGAAGCGAACGGTGTGCGCATCGACCGCCTCGACGGTCATGTCGGGCGGGAAGGCTTCGGAGGGCCCCGCCCCTTTGTCCAGAAGCCGCTCAAAGGACAGCTCCACGGCCCGTGCGTCGACCGGAGAGCCGTCCGCGAACCGCTGATCGTCCTTCAGCACGAAGGTCCAGACGAGGTTGTCGTCCGAAACCTTCCAGCTCCTGGCCAGATCGCCTTCGACCTCCGTCGAGCCACGACCCTTTTCCTGCCTGTACTGCATGAGCCGCTGATAAGCCGGAAACACCACGGTCCAATCATTGTTGTCGATCGTGACGGCGGGATCCAGAGTCTGCGGATCGGCCGCTTTGCCCACCACCAACGTATCGGGCGACGTGGCCGCCAGCGCCGGCCCCGTCCCGATACAGGCCAGGACGCCCACCACCCCCGCCACCAGTCCACGGTACAGATTCAACGTTCGACTGACGCGCATGTCGCCTCCTCCTCGTCCTGGTTTTATCGTTATGGCATGCGCCGCCACCTCGCGGACGGCAATGGAAGGTTACAGCACCTGAACGACCGGGTCATCCGGGATCGCAGTGGCTGTCGGTGCCTCCGACTATTCTTTCACCTGCGGGTCGGCCGATACTGATAGGTCACATCCCGCAATTTCCCGATAATATGAGCCTGCGTCACGCGGGGTGGAGGCCACCAGCACCAGCCGGCGCACGTCCCAGCCCACCGGACGCGGGGCAGGCAACGCCGCAAGATCCTCGGGACCCGCCTGACGAAGCAGCGATACGTGAGGCCTGAAGGGACCGTCGACCGCGTCGAATCCCAGCCGGGACAAGGCCCGCGCCAAAGCGGCATGCATCCGGGCCAGCCACGGAACGCAAGCAGACGGCCCCGCCCAGATAATGCGCGGACCGCGAAAACGACCATAGCAGTCCAGGCTGAGCGAGCCGCCCAGCCATGGGCGGGCATGCAACACCGCCTGCAGCTCGGGGACACGATCGTCCGGAACCTGGCCCAGGAATGCCAGCGTCAGGTGAAATGTGTCGGGCCGCATCATGCGCCCCCCGCACAGATGCTGCGCACGCTGCGCCCAGCGCGCCAGTTCGTTTGCGACGGCCGGGTCGGGCCACAAAGCAAAGAAAAGTCGGCTGGCCATCTTCATCCCCCTGGATTTCGCGGCACCCGCGGCCCAATGCGCGCCCCCCGCCACCCTCGGCGTGTGTCGCCGCCTTCAGGCCGCAACGCCTGCGGCGGGGACCGCCGGCACGTGCAGCCCGATCACGGTCCACCCCGCCTCGGGCCGTAAGGGCTGCTCCTGCGTGAAGGGCAGCGCATAGCCCTTGGGGTTCAGCGCAAACAGAGGAAACACGGTGCGCGGCGACCCCTGCCCGCAGTATTGATCGAAATCGAAAGAGTCGGTCAACCGCGTCGCTTTGAGCTGCGCGCCTTCCAGCAGCAACGTGGACAGCTTCCAATAGCCCAGTCCGGAGCCAAACAGCGTACGCCCGCGGTACTCCGGGTCCAGTGCGTGCTTTTCGGAGGCATCTCCCGCATCCGAGCGGGGCAGGCTGAACACGTGATGCTTGCCATATTCGTCGCGTCCGCGCACCACGATGAGCTGGTTCAGGTGGTCGCGCGCGCCCAGCGCCAGCAGCCGGCCCAACCCGCCGGTATCCAGATTCAGATGCGCATGCTCGGAGACCGGGCTGCCGTAGTAAGTGGGCAATCCTTGCATGCGGGCCTTGGCCAGGCTATACCAGTCGCTGTCGCAAAGCCTCACCGGCACGCCCTGCTCCTGCAGCGTCTGCCCGATCGCCCGGGCCACAGGGTTGGCACCCACGATCAGGAACCCCACGGGATCCGGCTCGGTCGCTCGCAGTAATTTCGCCACCGGCCGCGCAGTCAGGCTTTGCCAGATCACCGAACCGATGATGACCACAAAGGTCAGCGGCAGCAGTTGCTCCGCATGCGGCACGCCGAAATCCTGCAGCCGGATGGCGAACAGGGCCGACACGGCCGCGGCCACGATGCCGCGGGGCGAAATCCAGGCCAGCAGCGCCCGTTCCCTCCATTTCAGCGGGGAGCCCCAGGTCGAGAACAGCACCTTCAGCGGTCGCGCCACCCAGAACATGACGGCCAGCACCAGGCCCGCCTTCCACCCAAGATCGGCGAGCGATCCCAGGTCCATTCGGGCCGCCAGCAGGATGAACAGGCCCGACAGCAAGAGCTGGCTGAGCGTCTCCTTGAACTCCAGAATGTCGCCCACGGGCACACCGGGCTGGTTCGCCAGCCAGATGCCCAGGATCGTCACCGCCAGCAGGCCTGATTCGCCATGGATGGCATTGGAGCCGCTGAAGGTCGCAAAGACCACGGCCAGGACAGACAGGTTGAGCAGCGAATCGGGCAGCCAGTTGCGCCGCAGCGCGGTGCTGGCCAGCCAGCCGGATACCGCCCCGGCCACGCAACCGGTCAGCAGCGTGATGCCGAACACCCACATCGCACGGCTCCAGTCATGCGTGGAGCGCAAGGCCACCATGAACTGGAACGCCAGCACCGCCAGCAATGCGCCAATCGGGTCGATCAGGATGCCTTCCCAGCGCAATGCATGCGCCACGGGCGCGACCGGCCGCACCGTCTTGAGCAACGGGGCGATCACTGTGGGACCGGTCACGGCGGTGATCGCGCCAAACAGGAATGCCAGGTCCCATGGAAAGCTCATCACCCAATGCGTGGTCACCGTCGTCACGCCCCACGTAATCAGCGTACCCACCGTCACCAGGCGGCGCACGACCTGCTTGAGTTCGCGGATCTGGTGGAACTGCAGCGTCAGGCTGCCTTCGAAAAGAATCACCGCCACCGACAACGAGATGAAGGGAAAGAGCAGTTCGCCAAACAGGTCGTCCGGATCCAGCCAGTGTTCCAGCGGACCCACCGCAAGCCCGCCCAGCAACAGGAACAGAATGGCCGGCATGCGCAGCTTCCAGGCGACCCACTGGGCCGCCATTGCCAGCACGCCGATGCCGGCGATCACCAATTCCGGGCTAAGCGTCATGTCGTTTCCCTCTTGAAACCATGGCGTCCCGCCACCAGGCGCGCCAACCGCGGCTTCGGATCCTGCCCCAGCTTTTGAGCAACCCATAGGATAAATGCGTCTTTTCCTGGCCCACGGGTATCTCGGCCTGGACTCGCATCCAGGACGACTTGGCGTAGCCCAGCCGCTGATCCGGATAGACGCTGCGATGGCCGATGATGAGATACGCCGCAATGGCCGCGCCCGCTACATAGACCGTACCGGTCGCGCCCCCAAACAGTTCCACGCCCATCAATATCGCAGCCAGCGGCGTGTTCGAAGCGGCCGCCACGACGGATACCAGCCCCACGGCGGCGCCCAGTGCGGGGCTGATGCCGAACAGGTGCGCAAAGGCATTGCCCGCCACCGCCCCGATCACGAACTGCGGGGTGACGATCCCGCCGTAGAACCCGGACCCCAGCGTAATGGCCACCAGCAGCGTCTTCCAGAAAAACCCCAAGTATGGCATCGCCTCGCCGCTGAGTGCGCGATCCATGAGCGGCAGGCTCAGTCCCAGATAGTCGGTCGGAATGACCGTCACCAGCAGCGCAAGGAGCAGGCCACCCCCCACCGGCATCCACGGAGGCCAGACGGCGTACCGGTCCTGGAACCGGTGGCAGGCGTTGCGCACGGCGTAGATCATGTCCACGAAAACGCGCGCCACCAGGCCGCACAGCATGCCGATCAGAATCGTGCGCAGGAACAGCGACTCGGAAAACGCCGGCAGTGCATCCATGAAATAGTATTGATAGGGAATTCCCATCCGCTTGCTGACTTGGAACGAAGTCACGCCGGCCACCAGGGCGGGAAACAGGAAATCATGCCGGATGCGTCCTATGATGAGCATCTCCACCCCGTAGATCGCTCCGGCAATCGGCGTACCGAACACGCTGGCGAATCCGGCGCTCACCCCGCACGCCACGAGGCGCTGGCGCAATTCGGCGTTCAGCCCGAAGAGCCGCCCCACCACGGCCGCCAGCGACGCGCCAATGTGCGAGCAAGGGCCTTCCTTGCCCGCCGAGCCGCCGCTGGCCAAAGTGATGATGGCGGCCACGGGCTTGATCCACAGCGTGCGCCACGGCATGCGTCCGGACTGTTCGTGTACGGCCGCGAAGATGGAATCCTTCAGGCCGGCGGTTTCCAGCACGCGATATCCGGGCCCCATCAACAGGCCATTGGCCAGTCCCGCGAACGGCAGGGTGAGCCAATAGGCCCACGCCGGCATCAGCAGTGAGCGATCCGTCATGTAGAACAATGCCCGCAGGAACACACTGGTGCCGAGTCCCACCACCAGCCCCGTGAGCGAAGCGAGCACCAGCCACTGCGCCACCGTAGCCAGCATGACAGCGGGCTCCAGCCAATCGATGCGGGGCATGTGCGGCCGTTTCATGAAGTTACCAAGCGATTTTCCAGGTCGCCGCAGGGTTCGCAACCAGAAAGAGCCTCGATGCCATGCGGATCTACAACAATGGGACAAGAGCTTTTTATCATGCCATAAGAACTTGCTGCGGACGGGCCGTGCGCCGTGACCCCCGGCCCCCGGGCGCGACCGGCGCTATCATGGCCGCTGACCCGACGCCGAAGATCATCATGAGGAACCCCGACCCGCCCGCCGCCCCTTCCGGCACCAGCCCGCTGTTCCGGTGCTGGCAGGCCGAGGCTGTGCGCCTGCGCGAAGCGCACTGGGGTCCGTTGGAAGATCGAGTGGCCTGCCAGATGGCCCTGCGCCAGGATGCTGACCTGCCGGCCCGGATCGCCATCCGCGCGGAGTGGCTGGCGCGGCGCAGCGGCCTGCAGACACGCCTGCATCAATGGGCAACGAGTGCCCGCCTCGCACTGGCCGCGCTCTGGCTGGCGGCGGGCCTGGCCGGCTTGGGAGCGGCCGCCACCGCCCTGGGTCAGCCGCAAGGCGCGATCAACCTGTCACTGGCGCTGCTGGCGCTTCTCGGGCTGCACAGCCTGATGTTTCTCATCTGGCTCGCCAGCTATCTGCCGGGCATACAGCCGGGGACATTGCTGTCGCGTGTCTGGCTGTGGCTCACACACAAACTCGCGCGCGGGCCGGATGGAGCCCTGGCCGCACAGGCCTTTCTGTCGCTGCTGGCCAGGGCACGCGCCTGGCGCAGCGCCCTGGGCTTCATCAGCCACGGCGCCTGGACGCTCGCCTTCCTGGGGATGCTGCCTGCGCTCGTCGTGTTGCTGAGCACGCGCCGCTACACCTTCCACTGGGAAACCACGCTCCTGTCGCCAGACACGTTCATCGCGCTGACCCACCTCATCAGCGGGTGGCCGCAGGCACTGGGGTTCGCCCCGCCCGGATCTTTCGACATCGCCGCCAGCGTCAGCCAGCGCCCGCTGGACGCCACGGTCCAGGCGGACTGGTCCTGGTGGCTGATCGGATGCGTAGTGGCGTGGGGGTTGATTCCACGATTGATTGCCTTGCTGTTCTGCACGTTGCATCTGCGGTACCGCCTGCGGCGACCCTTGATCGATGCGGATCTTCCGGGCTGGCTCGAGCTGCGGGAACGCCTTTTGCCCACGCACCGAAATCTGGGCATAGACCGCCCGGCTTTCGATACCGCGTCCCCTCACAACCTGCAGGTCGCCGCGGGATCCGTGCGGGACCAGGCCGCAGTCCTGGCCTACGAACTGGGCGCTGGCGTGTCCTGGCCTCCGGACGGCCTACCCGGTTCGATCGTGGACCTGGGGCGCTGCGACAGCCGGGAGGACCGCAACCGCATCCGCCGCCTGATTGTTCTGCCCCCTGCCCATCTGCTGGTGGTCTGCGACGCCCGGCTGACGCCGGACCGGGGCAGCCGCACCTGGCTGGAGGAATTGCGGCACACCTGTCCCGACCTGCAGGTCGTGTGTCTGGATGGCGTCCCCAGCCGGCTCACGGCTTGGCACAAGATGCTGTCCTCGCTGGAAATCCCGCTGGCAGCGGGGCTGTCGCAGTGGCTGGCTCATCTCGGACCCCATCACCATGGCTGATACGCCCGTGCCCATCGATCTGGCCGTGGTAGGGCACACCAACACCGGCAAGACCTCGCTGATGCGCACGCTGCTGCGCGATGAGCACTTCGGCGACGTGGCGGACAGCCCGGGCACTACCCGCCACGTCGAAAGTGCCCAGCTCCTGACGCAGGACGGACGCGCCATCCTGGTCCTGCGCGACACACCGGGCCTCGAAGATGCCATGGGCGCGCTGGACTACATCGAGCAGCTCGTGCCGGCGGACGAGCGCCTGGACGGCCCCGACCGCATCCAGCGATTGCTGGACAGTCCCGAATCAGCCGGCCGCTTCGAACAGGAGTGCAGGGTCCTGTCGACGGTGCTCGCCACCGATGCGGCGCTCTACGTCATCGACGCCCGTGACCCGGTGCTCCCCAAGCACAAGGATGAGCTCCTGCTGCTGTCCGCATGCGGACGGCCCGTACTGCCGGTACTGAACTTCACCCGCAGTGCCCAGGCCGACACGGGCACCTGGCGCAAAGCCCTGGCGCGGCTGAGCCTGCATGCAACGGTGGACTTCGACACGGTCGCGCCTGCGCTGGACGGCGAGGCGCAGATGCTGGACCGGCTCGGGCTGATGCTGGACCAGCACGCGGCCACCTTGCTGGCACTGCGCACGGATCTGGACCGGCAGCGCTTGAAACGGCTGCAGGACGCGGCTCGGCTCATCGCCGATCTGCTGATGGACGCCGCCGCGCTGCGCTTGCCCTGCTCCCAGGATCCCACCGACGTCGCCGCCATTACCATGAGTCTGCGCAAGCGCACGCGCGACCGTGAACAGGACTGCGTGCACGCGCTGCTCAAACGGTATCAATTCAGCAAGGCCACCTTTCCGCACCACCCGCTGCCGCTGGAAGGCGAACGCTGGGGCATGGATCTCTTCAACCCCCAGGCCCTGCGGGCTTTCGGTATCCAGATCAGCAAAGGCCTGGCCACCGGAGCGATGGCGGGGGCCACGATCGATGTGCTGACGGGCGGCCTCAGCCTCGGGGCGGCAGCCCTTGTCGGCGCGGTCATCGGCGGCGCCTGGCAAGGTGCCAACCAGTGGGGCAAGCGTCTCATGAACCGGATCGCTGGCTTCACCGAAATAGCGGTGGACGATCCCGTCCTGCATCTGCTCGGCCTGCGCCAAGTCGCGTTGGTGCGGGCGCTGGAACTGCGGGGCCACGCAGCCATGCATCCCATCGACGGCGACCTGGCCGGGCCGATCGCACCGCCGGAGGCTGCGGACGCGCCCGCCGCCTCCGAGCAGAGCGATGCGGCAGCCGCCTCGGGGGGCGGCACGCCGCCTGAAGCACTCCCGAAACCGGTCGAGGCGCTGCATCGCCTGCCGGCCGACGTGCAGCAGATCCTGAACGAGGCGCGCGGCCACCCGGAATGGTCCGCCATCGGCACAGCGTACGCACCGGATGCGCGCCGCGACCTGCTGGTCAGCCAGATGGCCCAGTCGCTGTTCGCGGCGATGTGACGGAGAGTCCGTGCGGCGGCGGCATCAGAAATCACCACGGGCCCCGAGGAGGCAAGGAATCTGGGCGGCACCAAGCCGCATGACGTGCCAGAGCACGCTATAATCAGCAGCTTCGCGCCGCCTACCAGTCGCTGCGCGTAATTCCGGGTCGGGTCCAAAATCCCGTCACCCCCGGCATTTTCCTCTCAGACACTCTTCATTCGTCAGCCTCGATTGGTATCCCTCGACTTGAGCGATAGGCGGTCGCTGGAGTCATATTCGTGGATACAGATATCACCTTTGCCTCGCTAGGCTTGGCAGAGCCCCTGCTGCGCGCCGTTACCGACGCCGGCTACACCCACCCCACCCCCATTCAAGCGCAGGCCATCCCGCGCGTGATGGGCGGCGGCGACCTGCTGGCCGCCGCACAGACCGGCACCGGCAAGACGGCCGGGTTCACGCTGCCCATCCTGCACTATCTGCTGCAGCACCCCACTACCGTCCGCCGGCCGGGGCGTCCCCGGGTCCTCGTGCTCACGCCCACGCGAGAACTGACGGCACAGGTAGAAGAGTCCGTACGGCTCTACAGCAAATACACCAAGGTCCAATCGATGGTGATGTTCGGCGGCGTGAACATCAACCCGCAGATTGCGGCTCTGAAGCGCTCTCCCGACATCCTCGTGGCCACGCCGGGGCGCCTGCTGGATCACGTCGGACAAAAGACGCTGGATCTCTCCGGGATCGAGATCCTGGTGCTGGACGAAGCCGACCGCATGCTGGACATGGGGTTCATCCATGACATCAAGCGCGTGTTGCGGCTGCTCCCCAAAGAGCGGCAAACGCTGCTGTTCTCGGCCACCTTCGCGGACGAGATCCGGGATCTGGCCCAGCACATGCTGAACCACCCCGAAGAAGTATCCGTCGCCCGCCGCAACACCGCGTCCGAACTGGTGAGCCAGCGCGTCGTGATGACCGAACAGGCCCACAAACGGGACTTGCTCAGCCACATCATCCGCAACAGCGGCTGGAATCAGGTGCTGGTCTTCACCCGCACCAAGCACGGCGCCAACCGCCTGGCGGAAAAGCTTTCGAAGGACGGCCTGACGGCCGCCGCAATCCATGGCAACAAGAGCCAGGCGGCCCGCACCCGCGCGCTCGCCGGATTCAAGGACGGTCAGATCGCCGTGCTGGTGGCTACGGATATCGCTGCGCGCGGGCTGGATATCGAGCAGCTCCCGCAAGTCGTGAATTTCGAGCTCCCGAACGTACCGGAAGACTACGTGCACCGCATCGGCCGCACCGGCCGCGCGGGCAGCACGGGATCGGCCCTGTCACTGGTGGACGGTTCCGAGATCAAGCTGCTCAAAGCCATCGAGCGGCTCATCAAACAGCCGATCGAACGCAAGGAGGTCGAAGGCTGGAACCCCCGCGCCATGGTCACGGCCGACTCCGTGCCGGATGCCCGGGAAAAGCGCGCCCTGGCGCGCCTGCAAGACGACTCCCGCAGCGCAGGCCGGGCACCTGGCCGCCGGGACGGCTCCTCCGCCAACCGCGAAGGACGCCGCGACGGCGCGCCCGCAGGGCGCAGTGCACGCCACGCGTCGCCCTCGGGGGACAGGCGCAACACCCAGGAGCCGCGGCGCGGAACCTCCCGGCCAGGCGGCGCCCGCCCCAGCCGGCCGAATGGCTCCGCACCGGCCGCGCGGCGCGACGTGCGCACGTCAGGCACCGACCGCCCAGCCGCGCTGCTGCACAAGGCCGACTGAACCCAGGGAGCACTTGCGATGGCCTTCTCCACCTGGTTGGCGTTCTTCGCAGCGGCCTGGGCCATCTCATTCTCGCCCGGGCCCGGGGCCATCTGCTCCATGGCCTCCGGGCTCAAGTACGGGTACCGCCAGGGCATCTGGACCATCGCGGGGCTGCAGGCCGGCATCATCTGCCAGCTCTTCATTGTCGCGGTGGGCGTCGGCGCGCTATTGGCCGCGTCCGATCTGGCCTTCACCATCGTCAAATGGATAGGCGCCGCCTATCTGGTCTACCTGGGCGTGAAGCAGTTCCGCACCGACGCCATGCCGGTTGCCGTCGAGGCCCGCAAAGCCCTCAACGAGCACCCGGTGCGCGACCAGCTCCTGCACGGCTATCTGGTGAACATCACCAATCCGAAAGGCACCATGTTCCTGTTGGCCGTGGTGCCGCAATTCCTGGACGTGAGCCGCCCGCTGGCTCTGCAATATGTGCTCATCGGTGCAACGCTCTCATTTACCGATCTGATTGCGATGAGTTGCTATACTTCGCTCGCCTCGCGCATGTTGCTGCTGTTGCGCAAACCCGGCCGCATCCGCTGGATGAACCGGAGCTTCGGCACGCTGTTCATCCTGGCCGGCACCGTCCTGGCATCGTTCAGCCACAAGGGCTGAATTCGACTGTTTCCATCACCCATGAGCCTGACCGCAGAAGTCGCCCGCCGACGCACCTTCGCCATTATTTCCCACCCGGACGCCGGGAAAACCACCCTGACGGAAAAGCTGTTGCTGTTTTCGGGGGCGATCCAGATCGCGGGCAGCGTGAAGGCCCGCAAGGCCAGCCGCCACGCGGCCTCCGACTGGATGGAGATTGAAAAACAGCGCGGAATCTCTGTCGCCTCGTCGGTCATGCAGATGGAATACCGCGACTGCGTGATCAATCTGCTGGATACGCCGGGCCACCAGGATTTCTCGGAAGACACCTATCGGGTGCTCACCGCCGTTGACGCCGCCCTGATGGTGATCGATGCCGGCAACGGGGTCGAACCCCAGACCATCCGCCTGCTGCAGGTCTGCCGCGCGCGCAACACCCCCATCATCACCTTCATCAACAAGATGGACCGGGAAGTCCGCGAACCGCTGGACCTGCTCTCGGAAGTCGAGGCGCACCTGGGCATGGATGCCATCCCCTTCTCCTGGCCGGTGGGCATGGGGCGGCACTTCGGCGGCGTCTTCGACATCCCGCACGACCGCATGCGGGTCTTCAGAGCCGGCCTGGAACGTCACCACGACGACGACGAAACCGTGGACGGTCTGGAGAACCCTGAGCTGGCCACGCGGTTCGGCGACGAGTACCTCAAGGCCCACGATGAAATCGAGCTCATTCGGGGCGCCTCTCCCGCCTTTGACCGCGAAGCCTTTCTGGCGGGCCGCCAGACTCCCGTCTTCTTCGGCTCAGCCATCAACAATTTCGGCGTGCGCGAGGTGCTGGACGCGCTCGTGGAGTTGGCCCCCCCGCCAGGACCCCGCCAGGCACTGGAGCGCACAGTGATGCCCGACGAGCCAAAGCTCACGGGGGTCGTCTTCAAGGTGCAGGCCAACATGGACCCGGCGCACCGCGATCGCGTGGCCTTCGTACGGGTGAGCTCGGGCCACTTCCAGCGCGGCATGCGCCTGAGGATCGCGCGCAACGGCAAGGAAATCCGTCCCAACAACGTGGTGTCCTTCCTGTCTCAACGTCGCGAGATCGTTGAGGAAGCATACGCGGGCGACATCATCGGCATTCCCAATCACGGGCTCCTGCAACTGGGAGACGTGCTCACCGAAGGCGAGGCCCTGACCTTCACCGGCCTGCCATTCTTCGCCCCTGAACTCTTCCAGGCGGTCGAGGTGAAGGACCCCCTGCGCACCAAGCAACTGCGCACGGGGCTGGTCCAGCTCGGAGAAGAAGGCGCCATTCAGGTCTTCCGCCCCGAGACCGCTGGGGGCGCCCTGTTGCTGGGCGCGGTGGGCCAGCTTCAGTTCGAAGTGGTCGCCCATCGCCTGAAAACGGAATACGGCGTAGACGCGCGGCTCATGCCCAGCCGCTACAGCCTGGCCCGGTGGATCACATCCCGCGACCCCAAGGCGTTGAAGAAATTCATGGACGCCAACGCCGCCAACATTGCCTACGACGTGGTGGACGCCACGGCCTTCCTCGCGACGTCCGCGGCCCAGTTGCGGGTGGCCGAAGAACGGTATCCCGACGTCGTGTTCCACACCATGCGCGAACACGCGGGCCAGATGTTCGACACGGGCGCCTGAGTGGCTTCTTCTATAATGAGACGCTCGCAATGATCGAAGGGAAAACCTGCCCATGTCCTGGCGCCTGATCTTCGTCTTCCTGTTGCTGTCCGCGGGGGCCTCTGCCTGGGGCGGACTGCAGCTCGGCGACTGGCTGATCGCCCACGGGCCGGCACAGATTCAGTCCTCCCAGCCCGTTCATCCCGAGCTGTCCGCCAAGACGCCGGTGCTGGACGCCGACGGCAAGCCTTTCGTGGCCAGCGCACCGCAGCCGCTTTCCGATGGCAGGCTGGGGGTTCCACAACTGTCGCCCCCCACCGACTGGCACGTACAGGCCGAATCGCTGATGAACGAAAACCGGCCCATCGCGATGGCGACCACCTCGATTTCCATGGACGAGGCCGTGGCGCTGGCCCAGCAACAGATGAACACCGGAAATGGCGGTCTGCAGGGCATCGCCACCGTCGGGAACCTGGGGGGCCAGGCCATTCAGCCCATCGACGTAACCACGGCTCCGCCGCCTTCGCCTGCGACCGCTGGCGTGCGGAATGACGGCAACTGGCGGCAGGCCTTCGCAACCGAACTGAAAGCCTGCGAAAGCCGCGGCTTCTTCTCGCGCCCGTCGTGCGCCTGGGCCGCGCGCAACAAATACTGCGAACCGCACCACGCCTGGGGCAAAGTCGAAGACTGCCCCGCCAAGCAGTCCTCCTTCTAGGTCCCGAGCCCGGGCCCCCCCCACTCGGTCGGCCAACCGACGCTGGGCGCCGGGCGCCGGGCGATCAGACCTGCGATTGCAAGTAGTTCTGCAGGCCGACCTGATCCACCAGGCCGATCTGGGTCTCCAGCCAGTCGATATGCTCTTCGGTGTCGTTCAGGATGTCTTGGAACAGGTCCCTCGAGGCATAGTCCTTCACCGATTCGCAATACGCCATGCCCTCCTTGACGGTGGCCTGAGCAGCTGATTCGAGCTTCAGGTCACAGGCCAGGATCTCGGGCACGGATTCGCCGATCAGCAGCTTGTGCAGATCCTGCAGGTTGGGCAGTCCATCCAGCATGAAGATTCGGGCGATGAGCCGGTCGGCATGTTTCATCTCGCCCAGGGACTCTTCGTATTCATGCTGGCCGAGCTTCTCGAAACCCCAATGCCGCATCATGCGTGCATGCAGGAAGTACTGATTGATGGCGGAGAGCTCGTTCTTGAGCTGCTGATTCAGGTAGGTGATGACGGTTTTGTCGCCTTTCATGCTGGGTGTCTCCTGAAAGACATGCGGCCCCCGCCCCACGGGAGACGGCAGGCCAAACATGAATCGCTAGCCTAACACGTCAGGCGACGCGGCGAATCTCAGTACTGGTCAGCACGGTGTGCGCCACCGTGCTGACGCTGGTTTCTGCCAAAGCACCGATATCGGCCGCATAGCGGCCGCCGGGAAGATACTCCATCGCCGTCTCGGCGCAACAGCCGCAGCACGTCGCAATACCCAGCTCGGCCCGCAGATCCGGCAGATCCCGAGCGCCCTGGGCGATGGCTTCCTGAACCTGGCGTTCAGTGATCCCGTTGCACACACAAATATACATGAGAATCATTATCATGATTCTTCAGGAAAATGGCAAGCGATCGCGCAAGAAACAACGAAAAACCTCCTCAGCGCTTGCGCAGGTTCGCCGGCAGCACCCCCATGGCCTCCCGGTATTTGGCGACCGTACGGCGCGCCACCGATACCCCGCGCTGCGCCAGCGCGCGGGTCAGTTGCATATCCGACAGTGGCTTGGCGGGCGGCTCGGCGGCCAGCAATTCCCGCATCAAGGCCTGCACCGCGGCTGCGGCGGCCGCCTCGCCGGAGTCCGTGGGCACCCCCGCGCCGAAAAATCGCCGCAGTTCGAAGAGCCCCCACGGAGTCTGCAGGTACTTCAGCCTCGTCGCCCGAGAGATCGTGGACTCATGCAGATCCAGTTCCAGCGCAATCTCTTGCTGAGTCAAAGGCCGAAGTCCCCTGAAGCCCTGCTCGAGAAAGCCGGGCTGATGCCGCACGATGCATTGCGCCACCCTCAGAATGGTCTGGCGGCGCTGGTGCAGACTATGCATCAGGCTGCGGGCCTCGCGTAGCTGCGTCTGCAGGCCATGCGCGGCGCCCGCATCGGCCAGGGCCGTCAGGTCGGGACTCAGACGCAGCGGCCGCTCGGCGGCGGGATTCAGCACGATCCGCCATCCGCCGCGCACCGCATCGAGCAACACGTCCGGCACCACATAATGGGTGGCATCGGTATCCCAGGATCGCAGCGGTCTGGGCTCCAGTCGGCGCAAGGCCGACCGTGCCGCCTCCAGCTCCTCCCGACTGCAGGCCAGCCGTTCGCACAGCCGCCCCCAGCGCCCAGCCGCCAGGTCCTCGAGATGATCCAGGAGCTCCAGAGCCAAAGTCAGGACCGGCTCCGGCCATTCGCCGGCCCGAGCCTGCAACTGCAGCCGCAGGCATTCTCGCAAATCCCGGGCCGCAATCCCGACCGGATCAAACGATTGCAGCAGCCGCAGGGCGACCCGCCACTCCGTTTCAGAGACCCGAAGCCCGTCGGGCAGCTGGGCCGAGAGCACGGCGAGGTCTAAATCCAGATAGCCCCGCTCGTCCAGTTCACCGATCAAAAGGCCGACCAGCAGACGATCGCGCCCGCTCGCCCGCGTGGTGTGTAACTGTTGCAACAAATGGTCGGGCAGGCTCGGTGCGTCCACCGCTTCCGGGATATCATCCGTCACAGCGCGGGCGGACGCCCGCACCCACGGCGACAAGGGGAGGTCGGCCGGCTCCGCCGCCTGTGCATCGCCCACCTCATCGGGCGATTCCAGCAACGGGTTGGCGGCCAGGGCTTGCTCAATTTCGAGCGCAAGCTCCTGCGAGGAGCACTGCAGAAAATGCAGTGCCTGGCGAATTTGCGGCGTCAGCGTCAACTGCTGGCGCTGGGACAGTCCCAAAGACGGATGCGGTTGCATACTCCACTACACTAAGGCTCATGACTTCCGAACAGAATCTCACGCCTACCCGGCAGGACCATCTGCTGCTGGCCAGAATCCTGCTGAAACTGACGGCCACCACGAAGATTCTGTGCGCTCTGGTGATCGTGATCGTGGCGCTTGGCTGGTACGACCTGCTCAACCGGCTTCTGGCCTTTGGCAGGGGCATCGACTACGCTGGCAACCATTTCATGGGCGCCGAAGCTTCAGCGCTTCTGCAACGATACAACCCTTATTTCTGGTGGGCTGTGGTCATTTTATGCACGATTCTGATCGCCTACCTGGTGACCCTGACTGTACGGGGCCTGACGGCCCGCGCACGCCTGAAAACCGTGGATCCGCATTCGGTCGAACAACTGACCGATCAGTTTTCAGCCCCGGCGCTGGACGTGCTGCTCTGGGCCTGGCAGCAGCGCGACGAACCGCTGCGAGTCGGCGACCTCCAATTGGCCGGGCGGGAACTGCGCGCCGGCCGTGCGGGGCGCCTGCAACGGGCCGCCATCCAGAGGGCGGCGCTGGAAAGCGCCCGCACACGAAAGTCCTTGCCAACCATATAGAAATATGGTTGACTGATGAGCATGAATACGTCGCGCATCTTCTGGCCCATGGCTTCGCGGATTCCCGCGGGCGGGCGTGCGCCCACGTGCGCCGATGCAGGCGCGTTCTTTCTGACGGCCCTGTCGGGTCTACTGCTGCTAGCGACCGGTTGCCGAGCCTAGTGCCGCGTGGCAGCTCGACAACCTCTTCTCGCCACACATCCCGTCTTTCGTTTTCAGACCCGTGATGCGGGTTTAGTCCTCCGACAGGTATCGCCATGATCAAGAATCCCGCCGACAAATACGTTCCGTTCGCGCCCTTCACGCGCGACTTTTCCGAACGTACCTGGCCCAGCCGCCACATTACCCGTCCCCCGATCTGGATGAGCACCGACTTGCGCGACGGCAACCAGGCCCTGATCGAACCCATGAGCGTGGAGCGCAAGCTGCGTTTCTTTGACCAGCTTGTGAAAATCGGCTTCAAGGAAATCGAGATCGGCTTCCCGTCCGCGTCGCAGACCGACTACGATTTCGTCCGCACGCTCATCGATGAAAAGCGCATTCCGGACGACGTGGCCATCATCGTGCTGACCCAGGCCCGCGAAGACCTGATCGAACGAACGGTCCAGGCCTGCGCCGGGGCCCACCAGGCCATCATCCACATGTACAACGCCTGCGCGCCGGCTTTCCGCAAGATCGTCTTCCGCATGAGCCGCGAAGAGATCCGCGACATCGCCATCGCGGGGACCAAAATGGTCAAGGCAGCCGTCGCGCGGCATCCCGAAACCCGCTGGCGCTACGAATACTCTCCTGAAGTCTTCAGCACGACGGAACTGGACTTCGCCCTGGAAGTCTGCAACGCCGTGGTGGATACCTGGCAACCCACCGACCAGAACAAGATCATCCTGAACCTGCCGGCCACCATTGAATCCACGACGCCCAATCTGTACGCCGACCAGATCGAGTGGATGCACACCCACCTGGCCCAGCGCGACAATATCGTGCTCAGCCTGCATCTGCACAACGATCGGGGCACGGCCGTCGCCACAGCCGAACTCGCCCTGATGGCAGGCGGGGATCGCGTCGAAGGCTGCCTGTTCGGCAACGGCGAACGCACGGGCAACGTGGACCTGGTGACGCTCGCGCTGAACATGTACACCCAGGGCGTTCACCCGGGGCTGGATTTCTCCGACCTGGAGGAAATCCGCCGCTGCGTCGAAGATTGCAACCAGCTTCCCGTTCACCCGCGCCACCCGTATGCAGGCGACTTGGTATTCACGGCGTTCTCAGGCTCGCACCAGGACGCCATCAAAAAGGGATTCGCGCAGCAAAAACCCGAAGCCGTCTGGGAAGTGCCGTACCTGCCCATCGACCCCGCCGACCTGGGCCGCAGCTACGATGCCATCATTCGGGTGAACAGCCAATCCGGAAAGGGTGGCGTCTCCTATCTGCTGGAACACGAACAGGGGCTGGTACTGCCGCGCCGCCTGCAGATCGAATTCAGCCGCGCCATCCAGCGGGTGACCGACGAAACCGGCCAGGAGATCACGCCCAAGGATGTCTTCGAGGTCTTCTCGCAAGAATACCTGGGACGCGAGACCCCCTGGAATCTCGTCAGCCACCGCATCACCGGCAGCCCCAAGACCACCGGCCAGAAGCAGTTCTCGATCGAAATCGATGTCGAGATCGACGGCAATCCACGCCACATGGTGGGGCACGGCGACGGAGCCATCTCGGCCTTCGTCGACGCACTGGGCATCGAGGCGCGCGTCATGGACTATCAGGAGCATGCCATCGGCACGGGAACGGACACCCGAGCGGCCTCGTACGTCGAAATGCGCATCGGAGACGCCGCCAGCGCCTTTGGCGTCGGCATCCACGAAGATATCGTCACGTCTTCCTTCCTGGCTATCCTGAGCGCCGTCAATCGCCAGGCTGCCGCCGGGGTTGCGATGGCACCGAAAGCGATGGCGGCCTGAATCTGATTCGCGAACAGCGCCGGACGAGCCCCGGGAACCCGACGGTTCCCGGGGTTTTTCTTTCAGCCGGGACCGCTACCAGACCGGGGCCGGTTCCCACGTCACATCCTCTCCCTTCTGGCGGGCGAGCCGCAGCATCGTCAACAGCGGCCAAGCGCGTCGCCGCATGCCAACATGCTGGGAAATGGGGTGTTCCGTGGAGTCGTCGTGGTCGCCGGACACGTCGGGGTCCGGGATCATGTCGGACGCAGCCAGCGCCTCGATCCCGGCAATGGCCATGTCAAGCTGTGCCCGCGTGATGACCCCGCGCTCGGGCAGATCCGGGGTATCGAACTGCTTGCCGGCCGCCTGGAGGAGAGGCTTGGCGTGCTGCGCAAACATCAGGACTTCCGCAGCAGATTTCGACTGGAACAAAATGAGCATGGTGGGGTTTCCTGCATTGGACACATTCATACACTACCCCAAGTTCCAGACCCTGCCAAGCCGGAAACTATCCGCTTTGACAGGAGCGTCCGCATGTCCGGGACCCCCATTCCACGCGGCTTTCGGCGGGCCTGCGGCTTGCTCGCAGTCCTTCTTCTGACCCTGACAGCCATGGAGGCTGCCCGGTCGGCTCCCGGCATCTGCCGCGCCCCGGCCAACCCCACTCCCTGCGGGGCGGCTTTGGCCCCCTCCGCCGCCGGCGAACCCGATCTGGACACCGGCCTCAGCAACCCTGTCAGCCTGATCACCGGGGCCAAGCACCTGAAGCACATCGATCTGCCGGCGCCGCTGGACGGCAACCACCCGGCGTTCATCCGCTTCTACCGGATGAACGCCGGACAAGGCCGCCCCTCCCCGTCACACTGGACGCACGAGTACGACATCCGACTGGAACCCCACCGGACCGGCTGGCGCTTGGCGCTACCAGATGGGCAGATCCTGTCGTTCGACGCCCGGGGAATGGTTGTCGGGCATGGGACAGGCCGGGTCTTGGTCCTGCCCGCGGCACCGGCCAGCGCGCCCGCGGAGGCAACACGGGCATGGGTCCAGGACGACGGCCTCCGGATGGACTTCAACGGCGACGGACTTCTGCTCGCAATCCGCGCGCCGCAGCGCTCTGCGGTCCGAATCGAGCGTCACGGCTCCGGACCGTTGGCCGGACTGATCCACCGCGTCCACGGGCGGGGTGCGGCCCTCACGCTGGATTACGGCACCGTCGCCGGCGTTACCGTGCTGATGGCGCTGCGGACGCCGGCGGGCACCTTCCGCTATGACTATGATCCGCACACCGCCGCAGCAAACGTGGGCGGGCGGCCGCCGTACCCTCGACTGGTCCGCGTCACCCGTCCGGACGGCATGACCCGCACCTATCACTACGAGGCGGAACGGCAGGCCGGACACCGGGATGCGGTCACCGGCATCACGTTGACCGATGCGCGGGGAGGCACCTGGCGGGCCAGGACATGGTCCTACGATACGAATGGCCGCGTGATCCGGGCCACCCCGGGGGACGGCGACCATCCTCACAGCACCCTGGCGTTCGAATACGGGCTGCCGGGAACCACGGCGCAGACACACATCACGCGCGTCCGCGGCCCATCGGCGCAGACCGACATCGTGCTCGGTATCCGAAGCGGCCGGATCGAGGGGACGCGGACCCGTATCGACACATCGCCATCCCCGCCGGGCCCATCCTCTCCGACTCCCGCCATCACAGACCTGGCGGTCCGGCGGGACTCCCGCGGGCGCCTGACCGCTATCGGACCACTGCACATTCGCCGCCACCCGGATGGGCGGATTCGCAGCCTGCGGGAGCCGGTCGGCGGCTGGCCCGGGCTCACGCTCGAATACG
The DNA here is from genome assembly GCF_052978285.1 of Castellaniella sp. UC4447_H14. Lineage (NCBI taxonomy): Bacteria > Pseudomonadati > Pseudomonadota > Betaproteobacteria > Burkholderiales > Alcaligenaceae > Castellaniella > Castellaniella sp. UC4447_H14. Next base: position 2,164,479 of record NZ_CM129666.1, read on the forward strand.
ACCGCGCCGGCCGCCGATCGGCCTGGAGCAGCGCGCTGACAGGCCGATCGACGGCGCGATTCGACGCCCGGGATCGCCTGGCGGGCCTACGGTACGCGAACGGGGACGCGCTGGATATCGCGCGCAACGCGGCCGGACGCCCATCGTTGCTGCATTACACCGGCGACCCCGGACGGGAACCCGCAACCGTCCGCCTGCAATGGCATGGGCCGCACCTGAGGCGGCTCTTGCATCCCGCAGAGCAGGAGTCCCGCCAATACAACGAGCAGGGGCGTCTGTCCCAACGATCGGTGCGAAGGCCCCATCCCGCAGGCGCCTTGAACTATCGCGAGGCGTTTTCCTACGACCCGGCGGGTCGGCTGATACGGCATGATCTTCCCGAGGGCGGGACGCTCCACTATGAGTGGGGAGCCGGATCGCGGTTGGCGGCGCTGACCTGGGAAACCCGCGACCGGGTCAGCCACTCCGTTATCCGAACACAGCCGGGCCAGGCCGGTTACCGCTATGGCAACGGGATGCACCTGCAACCCTGGGGCGCGCCCGACGGCAGGACCCACACCCTGATCGTGTCCGACGGCTCGCAACCCGTCTGGGGGGAACAGCGCCAATCCGACGGGGCCGGCCGGATCGTGGCGCTGATGCAATCGTCTTCGGTTCATCCGCCCGGTCAATGGCGGGTCATGCACCGCCGCTATGTCCATGATGCGGAAGACAGGATGGTGGCCTCGCAGGAAGCCGACGAGCCCGCCCTCGCGTCGGCGGCCGCGGCGCCACCGGCGGACTGGTTCGCGTGGGAAGGCAGCGGGGCACTGGCAGCCCGACGCGGTCAGGCACATTCCGGAATCCGGCGGGACGCCTCCGGCCTGCCGCTGGCGATGGGCTCGTACCGGCTGCACTATCAGGCGCAACGCCGGCTGGCCAAGGTCCAACCCGCACAGGGCGACGCCATCGACTACACCCACAACGCACACGGGCACACCATCCGCCGGCGCGAAGGCACCCGGGAAACCGAACGCTACTATCTGGACAACCGACTGGTCGCCCTCTGGCAGCGCCCCGAAGCGGCAGCTTCCCGCGCCCCCGGGGCGACACCGGTCATCGGGCCACGACAGGCGCCGACACCCACGTTCGGCGTCACGCAGCGCTACCTTTACGCCCATGACGTCCCCGTTGGCCTGCTTCAGTCGGACCGGGACGGGCACACACACCTGTACTATATTCACGCCGACTCATTGGGCGCTCCAGTGCTGGTGACCGACGAAGCGCGAACGGTGCGGTGGTCCGCGACGTACGATTCACTGGGACGCGCCCACACCCGGGGGAATCTGGATCTGCCGCTGCGCGCACCGGGCCAGGACGAAGACCCTGCCACAGGCTGGCACGACAACATCTTCCGGACCTACCTGCCCGCGCACGGCCAGTATCTGGAACCCGACCCGCTGGGGCCGGTGCCGGGCCAACAGGCCCTCGGATACGCCGCGCAGCAACCCATGCGCTACACCGATCCCCTCGGGTTGATCCTTCTGGCCTTCGATGGGACAAGACTGAACCGCGGCCACCAAAGCAACGTCTGGAAGCTTGCACAAATCTACCAGGATGGCCCCAGCCTCTACCACCCGGGTCCCGGCAACGGCGCGCGCCTGGATTGGGATGCGCTCACCGCCGCGAGCAGCGGTCAGATCCTCCGCACCCAATGGGAATCGCTGCTGGCAGCACTGCGGGGAGCCCAGGACGCCGCTCGTCCCATCCCGATCGACATCCTCGGTTTCTCCCGCGGTGCCGCGCTGGCCCGTGACTTTGCCAATCGCATCGCACGGCAGACGCGCAACGGCTGGTTCTCGTATGACGATTCCGTGCGCGGGGTGATCGGCCGCTGTGTGGAGCTGAGATTCCTGGGCCTCTTCGATACTGTCGCCCAGTTCGGACTGCTGGGCGCCGCCAACGCCGGGTACGACCTGACGATCGCGGGCGCCTGGCAGTGGGTCGCCCACGCGGTGGCGCTGCATGAATTCCGGGCGCTGTTTCCATTGGTCTCCGCCACGAGCGGCGCGCCGGGCAACGTGGTGGAATCGCCGTTCATCGGGGCCCACTCGGACATTGGTGGCGGCACGGCACCGGGCCCGGGTGCCCCGCCCGTTCCATCGGGAGACCTGTCCGACGTGGCGCTCAATTGGATGCGCTGGCAAGCCTTGGCGGCGACGGTCCCCCTGGGGGCGCTCCCGGAGGCAGACCGCCACGTCTCCCAGGCGATCCTGCACGACGAGCGCTTGCCGATGGACCGCATCCTGGAAAACAGCGACCGTGCGTTGCAGGACGCCACCACCCGCTCCATGGGCCTGCAACGCCATGATCTCCGCCTGGGCGAAGACCAGCGGCGGGCACTCGACGTGTTCATCCAGCGACTGGAGCGCTGGCAGGTCGCACCCGGGAATGTCGTGGGAACGGTGGACATGCAGGGCTATGGCGCCTGGCTGGAGACCGAGCTCGGCCTGCCGGGACTGGGTGGCTCGTGACGGAAGGCTCCGGAACGCGAGCGCGACACCCCTGAATCGGGCTATTATTTCGGGAGCCCATAGGGGCGCTCCGATTCCGGACTCCGCCGTCGGGCCGCACACGCGCCATCTCTCATTACGAATTCATGCTACCCGAGCAACACGTCCAGCTCATTTCCTTCCTGCGTTCCGCCGTCCGTTCCCTGGTCCCCGACCAGGATATCGACATCACGCTGGAGCGGCCCAAAGTTGCCGCCCATGGCGACGTGGCTTGCAACGTTGCGCTGCAGGCGGCGCGCGCGGCGCGACGCAACCCGCGCGAACTGGCCCAGGCCATCGTGGATGCGCTGCTGGCGCTTCCGGGCGCGGACCAATTGATCGCGAGCGCTGAAGTCGCGGGTCCAGGATTCATCAACTTCCGGCTGGCGGCCGGCGCCCATCAGGCGGTGCTCGAAGCCATTCGCGCGCAAGGCGAACACTACGGCTGGCGGCCACCCCAGGACCGCCGCATCCTGGTCGAATTCGTCTCGGCCAACCCCACCGGCCCGCTGCATGTCGGGCACGCCCGACAGGCCGCACTGGGGGACTCGATCTGCCGCCTCTTCACCACCCAGGGCGCCCAGGTCACGCGCGAGTTCTACTACAACGACGCCGGCAACCAGATCCGCAATCTGGCCGTAAGCGTGCAAGCGCGCGCACGCGGCATCGCACCCGACGATCCACAGTTCCCCGCGGACGGCTACAAGGGCGACTATATCGTCGATATCGCCAATGATTACCGGGCGTGCGCCACGGTGCAGGCCAGCGACGGCGAGCCCGTCCAGGCAGCCGGCGACATCGAGGACCTGGACGCCATTCGGCGTTTCGCCGTGGCTTACCTGCGCCGCGAACAGGATCTGGACCTCCAGGCCTTCGACCTGCGCTTCGACAATTACTACCTGGAAAGCTCGCTCTACACGAGCGGGCGGGTGGAGCGCACCGTGCAGGCGCTGATCGCGGCCGGCCATACCTACGAACGTGACGGCGCGCTGTGGCTGCGCACGACCGAACTGGGCACAGGCGACGACAAGGACCGGGTGATGCGCAAGTCCGAGGGCGGCTACACCTACTTCGTCCCCGACGTGGCCTACCACGTCGCCAAGTGGGAACGCGGCTTCCACACGGCCATCAACATCCAGGGCACCGATCACCATGGCACCATCGCCAGAGTGCGCGCGGGCCTGCAGGGCCTGAAGGTCGGCATCCCCGTCGATTACCCGGCCTATGTGCTGCACAAGATGGTTCGCGTCATGCGCGACGGCACAGAGGTCAAGATCTCCAAGCGCGCCGGCAGCTACGTCACCCTGCGCGATCTGATCGACTGGGTCGGACGCGATGCCGTGCGCTTCTTCCTGGCCCAGCGGCGTGCCGACTCGGAATTCGTCTTCGATATCGACCTGGCCCTGTCGCACAGCGAAGAAAACCCGGTGTACTACATCCAGTACGCCCACGCGCGCATCCACTCACTGCTGCGCCAGCACGACGCGCCGCAAACCATCGCCACCGCGGACCCCGGACCGCTGACCGCGGCCACGGAGATCGCACTGATGCAGCGGCTGGCCGAATACCCTGGCGTGCTGACCCAGGCTGCCCTGGAACTCGCGCCCCACCAGCTCGCTTTCTGGCTGCGCGACTGCGCGGCCGACTTCCATGCCTGGTACAACAGCGAACGCATCTGGGGCGACGATCCGGCCTTGACCGCCGCGCGATTGCGCCTGGCACAGTCCACGGCCCGCGTGATCGCCAACGGACTGGGATTGCTGGGGGTCAGCGCCCCCGACCGGATGTAGTCGATGGCCCGCAAGAAAGCCTCTCGTTCACGCGGCACGTGGTTCGGCCTGGTTCTGGGCATGGTGCTGGGCGTGGCGGCCGCCGTCGCCGTTGCCCTGTTCGTCACCCAGGCCCCCATGCCCTTCAAGGACAAGGCAAGCCGCAGCACACCCACCACGCTATTGCCGGATGTCGCCAACGCCCCGGACCCCAACATTTCGCTCTACGGCAAAGACGGTCCTGCCGGGACGCGGTCCCAAACACTGGGCGGCAGCAGCACCAACCCGCCCGCGCCCGCGCCCGAACCGGGGACCAACCCCGACAATCCGCTGTCGGATGCAATCGGGCAGATCATCGCGGGCATCAACAACCCCCCAGGCACCAAACCCGCCCCTGCCAGCAAGCCAGCCACCGTTGCGTCGGCCAAGCCGGCCACTGTCGCGCCCGCCGTCTCGGCGCCAGCCAGCCACCCTTCCGCCAGCCACCCTTCCAGCTTGCCGGTTCCGCCGCCTCCGCCGCCGTCGGCGGCCCGACCAGCACCGGGCACCCAAACGACCTATTATCTGCAAACGGGGGCGTTCCGCTCCAAGGATGAAGCGGAGGCCATGCTGGCACGCGTCGTCCTGCTGGGGCTGCCGGTTCGCGTCGAACCAGGCGAAGCCAACGGAAGCCCTATCAACCGCGTTCGCGTCGGGCCCTTCAAGGGCATCGACGACATGAACCGGGCACGAACCAGACTGGGGGACGACAAGATCGCGTCGACTGTCGTCCGTCCCTGATCGTCCTTCAGGAGCCACACCATGAACACCTTGTTTTCACGCATTGCCTCCGGCCTGGTCCTGGGCCTGGCCGCGCTGGCCATGGCGCCCGCACACGCCGCCGACTTCGACAAGGTGGACCCGGTCCAGCCCACCGATTACCCCGGCAAGGTCGAGGTCCTGGAGTTCTATGCGTACACCTGCCCCCACTGCAATGCGATCGAGCCCCTGGTCGAAAAGTGGCTCAAGACGGCACCCAAAGACATGGTGTTCAGGTACGTGCCGGTCGCCTTCAACGCGAGCATGCAGGACCTGCAAAAGCTCTACTACACGCTGGAAGCCATGAACCGGCTGGATCTGCACCCGGCCGTCTTCAGGGCCATTCACGAAGAGCACAAGCAGCTCTTCGAAGCCAAGCAGATTACCGACTGGGCCGTTTCGCAAGGGCTGGATCGCAAGGCCTTCACGGATACATTCAACTCCTTCGGCGTCCAGACCAAGGTCAAGCGTGCCGATGAGCTGGCCAAGGCCTACCACATTGACGGCACGCCGACCTTCGCCATCGGGGGCCGCTACCTGACGTCGCCCGCCAACATGAACAGCTACCAGGGCGCGGTGGACCAGACCGACAAGCTGGTGAAGCAGATTCTGGCCGAGAAAAAATGAGCGCATCCCATGGCGCGCATTGAATACGCCGACCCGAGCGCGGGACCGGCCCGGGATCTGGCCACACGAATCATCGCCGAGCGCGGCAGCCTGCTGCATCTTTACCGGATGCTGCTGCACAGCCCGCCGGTCGCCGCCGGCTGGCTGGAATATCTCAGCGCGATACGCCACCATACCCGGCTGGATGCGGCCGTGCGGGAAATGATCATCATCCGGATTGCCCATCTGAATCGGGCACCCTACGAAGCCGACCAGCACATCCCGATCGCCCTGCGCGCCGGGATCGGGGCGGAGCAGATCGCATCCCTGGCGCAGCCGGTACCCGACGGAACGCTGTTCGACCGGCGCCAGCAAGCCGTCCTCGCCTACACCGACTCCATGACGCGCGACATCCAGGTCCCGGATGCCGTCTTTGACGCCGTCCATGCACAGTTCCCGGAAGACCAGGTGGTCGAGCTGACCGCAACCATTGCCGCCTACAACATGGTGTCCCGTTTCCTGGAGGCGCTGCAGGTGCATACCAGCGACACGCCGCAGGACCCGCCAGTACACGGCTGAATACATCTCGCTGGCCCGCTCCAGACGGGCGCAACCCGACGAACCGGCATCCAACGCTCCGCTGCCATCGATTGCAAGGCCACGGACTCATCCATATAATGATCAACAGATCACTATAGAAAGAAGTCGAAAAATCACGTGACAGGCGCCCGAAAGCGACGCCTGCGGACATGTGGAGACAATGGATGCATGCAGTGCAAACGGACTGGGTCGACATGTCCGCGGTCGCGGCGGGCCACGCGCGGGCCCGGCCGGGCCCTTCACAGCAACGGCAGCTGCGCAACGCCCTGGGGTGCTTCCCCACCGGCGTCACCGTCGTCACGACCTGCGACGAGCAAGGCCGGCTCTATGGCGTCACCGCGAACTCGTTCAGTTCCGTGTCCCTCGATCCGCCGATTGTCCTCTGGTCCCAGAAGATCGCGGCGCCCAGCCATCCGGTCTTCAAGCGAGCCGCCTACTTTGCCATCAACGTCCTGGAGAGCGGCCAGGAGCGCCTGTCAGCTCAATTCTCCCGGCCGGCTTCCGACAAGTTCGACGGGGTAGACTACGACCTGACCGAAGAGGGCATCCCCCTGCTGAAGGGCGCGGCGGCGCAGTTCGTCTGCCGGAACGACTCCCAGTGCCATGGCGGCGACCATATCGTCTTTTTCGGCAACGTCATCCGATTTGGCTACAGCCCCACAGCCTGCCCGCTCATTTACGCGCGCGGCGGGTGCCTGCCCCGGCCGGACAGAGAGGCGCTCGCATCTAAGTAGAAACCCGGTTCGCCCCGATCCAGCAAACTCCATATCATACAGACGGATATCCACGTCTCCAGTTCGAGCCGTCGTCTGGAATCACCGGTACGAGTTTCAAGATCACGAGAAAAGCGGCCACTGATTCTCGACAACGCAACGACGGAGGTAGCGTAGTGGAACTCGGCATTTTCTTGATGCCCTTGCATTCGCCAAAGCGAAATGTCACGGACACGCTGAAGGAAGACAGGGAGGCCATCATTCTCGCGGACCGATTGGGCTTCAAGGAAGCATTCGTCGGCGAACATCTGACAGACGCGGCCGAAACCGTCACGTCTTCCATGACGTTCCTGGCCAGCCTCCTGAGCGACACCCGACAGATCCGGCTGGGCACAGGCACCCTCAACATGCCGAACAGCCACCCGGTTGCGGTGGCTGCGCAGGTCGCCATGCTGGACCACCTCCTGGAGGGCCGCTTCATCATGGGCATCAGCCCCGGCGGCCTCATGTCCGATGCCGAAGTCTTCGGCAATCTGGACCAGGACCGAAACAGCATGTTCGTGGAATGCATCGACACGGTGCTGAAGATCTGGGATTCCGAGCCGCCTTACGACATCCATGGGAAATATTGGAACGTGTCAGTGGGGCGGACGATGATCCCCGAAATCGGTCAGGGCTTCATCATGAAGCCCTACCAACGGCCCCATCCGCCCATCGTCGGAACCGTGGTGGCCCCCTATTCCAAGGGCGTCACGGAGATGGCAAAGCGGGACTGGCATCCGATCTCGGCGAATTTCCTGCTCCCTCAATGGGTCAAGACCCACTGGGACAAATACGTCGAGGGCCGCGACGCCGTCGGCAAGAAGGCCCTGCCGTCTGAATGGCGCGTGGCCAAGAGCATCTTCGTGGCCGACGATGACAAGATCGCAAAACGCTACGCATACGAAGCGGGCGGTCCCTACCACTTCTACTTCTCCCAGTTGATCCGGAAATTGGTGACGGCAGGAGGACGAGGCAATCTGTTCAAGGCCGATCAGAGCCTGCCGGACAGCGTGGTGACGCCCGAGGCAGTGACCCGGGATCTGGTGATCGCCGGGTCGGTCGACTCGGTCGTCGATCAACTGCTGGCCTTCCGGGAGCAGGTCGGTGATTTCGGAAAACTGCTCTACGCCGGACACGACTGGCTGGACCCGGAACTCGGCAGGCGGTCCATGCAGCTCATGGCGGAGCAGGTGATGCCGAGGCTCAACGAAGCCATCGGAAATCGCTGAGGATCACCCGACACGCTGTCAAAGGGGGACAGATGGAGACAACACATTTGATGGCCCATAAAAACTGTCGGGCCCGCCCATGACGCCGTATCTGATACAGATCGGCAATGCCTTGTCGCTGGCGGCCCTGCTGTTTGTGGTATCGAGCGGGTTTACTCTGATCTTCGGCCTGCTGCGGGTCGTCAACCTCGCGCACGGCAGCCTGTACCTGCTGGGCGGCTACGTCGGGATGGTGATGGCCCGCTGGACGGGCAGCTTCTTCATCGGCGGGCTCACCGCCCTTGTGGCCATCGGAATACTGGGGTCGCTGCTGGATCGCGTGTTGCTGGAGCGCATCCGGAACCAGGAGCTGCGCCAGGTATTGCTCACATTGGGCGTGGCCTTCGTCATCAATGACCTGTGTCTGGTCATCTGGGGCGGCGATGCGCTCAGCGTCCCGGTGCCGCCGGCCCTCCGGGGCGCCGCTCACGTCGGCGATTTGTTCTATCCGAAATACCGGCTCTTCATGATCGCCGCGGGATTCGCGATCTTCGTCTTCCTGTGGATACTGTACAACCGCACCCGCCTGGGAGCGCTCATTCGCGCCGGCGTGGACGACAAGGAAATGGCCGAGGCCATCGGCATCAAGATCAGCCGGCTCTTCGTGTTCACGGTCATGCTCGGGTCGGCGCTGGCGGGCATCGGCGGTGTGCTGGGGGGCGCGTTCCTGACGCTGTATCCCGGCGCCGACGCCGACATCCTCGTGTACAGCCTCGCCATCGTGATCATCGGCGGGCAGGGAAGTCTCGTAGGCGCAGCCGTGGCAAGCCTTCTGGTGGGCCTGCTGGCCACCTTCGGGCAGGTCTGGTTCCCCGAACTCGCCTACTTCATCATCTTCGGGCCGATGGCCTTATTGCTGGCATTCCGGCCATACGGCCTCTTTGGAAGAGGGTGAGATGCTCACGAAATGGAGGACCTGGCTCACTGCGATGATCGGCGCCTTTTTGCTGATCGCACCGCTCGTGCTCAATACCTATCCCAAACTGCTTCTCACCGAGATGCTGATATTCGGGTTGTTTGCCGCGGCCATCGATCTGCTGGCGGGCATGGTCGATCGTGTCACCCTGGGGCATGGCGCGATCTTTGGAATGGGAGCCTACGTCGTGGCATGGTGCCAGCTCTCGGGAGGCATGGACATATGGACCGCCTCCCTCCTGGGCGTCGTGGGAGCCAGTCTGCTCGCGCTGCTGTTTGGGCTGCTCTCGGTGCGAACGTCGGGCGTCTACTTCATGCTCCTGACACTGGCGTTGGGCATGGTCGTCTGGGGTGTGGCCTACCGCTGGGTGTCGGTCACAGGCTCCGAGAGCGGCCTGCGCGGCGTCTCGCGCCCCGCCTTTCTTCAGGATTACGACCACTTCTACTGGTTCGTGCTGTTTGTCGTCGCCGTCGTTTTCGCACTGCTGCGCCTCGTCGCGCGCTCGCAGTTCGGGCTGGCGCTGAGAGCCATCCGCGAAAGCCCGCAGCGCATGGCCACCCTGGGATACCACGTCCCTTATGCCCTGACGATGGTCTTCCTGATCTCCGGATTCGCGGCGGGCGTGGCGGGGGTGCTGGATGTCTGGCTCAACAACTTCGTGAGCCCGACCACCGTTTCCCTGGGCCAATCCGTCAAGGGGCTGCTGATGGCGATCCTCGGGGGAGTGGGAACCCTGTGGGGCGGCTTCGTGGGCGCGATCGTGATCATCGCCCTGGAAAACATCGTGAGCTTCTACACGGAGCGCTGGACGACCGTCCTCGGGCTCCTGTTCATCTTCGCAGTGCTGTTTGCGCCCAATGGACTCATCGGGCTTTTCTCAAGGAAACAAAGAACCGGCAGATAGGAGCAGGACAACCTCTAGAGGAGACAGAAATGAATCGCAGGACATTCATCGTTCGCAGCACCCAGCTGGGTGCGGTACTGGCCATGCCAGCCCTGGGACCACGGGTCTTCGCGGCCGAAGGGCCGATCCGGATCGGATTTTTGAGTCCCCTGACGGGAACGGCCGCCGCACCGGGCAAGGAAATGCAGGACGGCTGGAACCTGTTCTGGAAGCAGCACGGCCTGAAGATCGCCGGCCGCGACGTCAAGATCTACGTCGAGGATGACGGCTCGAATCCCGATACCGCCTTGCAAAAGGCCCGTCGCCTGGTGCAGCAGCAGAAAGTGCATCTGCTGATCGGCGACATCCTGGCCAACACCGGCCTGGCCGTTGCCGAACTGGCCAAAACGACCGGGGTGCCCTACTTGATGCCTGCCGTGGCCGATGACGAGCTCACCCAGAGGGGCCGAATCCACAATGTGCTGAGGACGGGGGCGTTTTCGGCCAGCCAGCTCACCCGGCCACTGGCGGACTGGTCCCTGAAACAGGGGTACAAGCGGGTTGCGACGCTGGCTCAGGACTACTCCTTCGGCTACCAGCAGACGGGCGGCTTCGTTCAGGTCTTCACCGAAGGCGGCGGCACGGTGGCTGGCCAGCTCTGGCATCCGCTGGGCACGGCCGACCTCAGTCCGTACCTGGGCCGGATCCAGGCGATGAAGCCAGACGTCGTCTTCACGGTGCAGACCGGCGCGGACGCTGCAAGGCTGCTCAAGCAGTGGACGGACTTTGGCCTCAAGGGCCAGATCCCGCTGGTGACGTCGCAGAATGTGACCGACCAGTCGGTGATCCGCAATCTGAGGGCGGATGAATGCGAGGGCGTCGTATCCAGTTCCCACTACGCCGAAGGTCTGGACAACAAGAATACCCAGGACTTCGTGCACAGCTACGAACAGGCCTATCACTTGATCCCCGGGATCTTCGCCGCCGAAGGATTCACGGGGGCGCTCTGGCTGACCGACGCGCTGGAGCACATCAAAGGCGACGCCGAAAACCGGGAGAAGCTCATCGAGACCCTGATCTCCCAGAAGGTGACCGGGAGCCCGCTGGGCAAGACGCTGTCGCTGGACAAGTACGGCAACCCGATCTTCGACGTGTATGTCCGGAAGGTCGGCAAACGCGCGGACGGAAAGCTGATCAACGAGGTGATTCAGACTTACCCCCACGTATCGCAGTTCTGGACGTACAACCCGGAGAAATACATGCAGCAACCGCCGTACAGCCGGACGTTCCAGGGCATCAAGAAGTCATAGGAGGCCACACTCTTGGAAACAGACCACGCCCTGGAACTGACGGGGGTCAGCCGGAGCTTCGGCGGACTGAAGGCTGTGGACAACGTATCGATCACTGTGAAACGCGGTACGACCCATGTCATCATCGGTCCCAATGGAGCCGGAAAGACCACCCTGTTTGCATTGATCTCCGGCGAGCTCGGGCTGGGGGAGGGGCAAATCAGGCTTTTCGGCAGGGATGTATCGGCGTGGTCAGCGACACGCAGGGCGCATGAAGGCCTTGGGCGAACCTACCAGATCACGAACATCTTTGCAGACTTGTCGGTCGAGCAGAACGTCATGCTGGCGGTGCGGGGGCGCCGTGGGCAGCGATTCAGCCTGTTCAAGCGGGACAAGCCCGACGCGGAGATGAGCGAGCACGTGGACGCCGCGCTCAGTCGCTGCGGACTGGGCGACCGCCGGCAAATGCGCGCCGGCGACATGTCCTATGGGGAGCAGCGGTTGCTGGAGCTGTCCATCGCGATCGGCAACGACCCCAAGGTGCTCTTGCTCGACGAGCCGGCGGCCGGCCTGTCCCCCGCGGAGCGTGGACCCATGGCGGACACCATCCGGCGACTGGCGGAGAACCTCACCATCGTGCTGATCGAACATGACATGGGCTTGGCACTGGGGCTGGCCGACCAGGTCAGCTGTCTGTACTACGGGGCGCTGCTCGCGGAAGGCACGCCGGACCAGATCAGGGCGGATGATCGCGTCCAGGAGGTGTATTTCGGAGGAGCGGGAATTGGCGCTTGAGATCAAGTCACTGGTCAGCGGCTACCGCAACGCCCAGGTCCTGCACGGAGTGAGCCTGGCCGTACCGGAAGGCGAAGTGGTGGGCCTGCTGGGCCGCAACGGGATGGGCAAATCGACGCTCATCCGGTCCATCATGCAGGTCAATCCCCCGACGATCGACTCGGGGTCGATTCTTTGGCGCGGCCAGGAGCTCGTCGGTCTGAGGCCGGACCAGGTCGCCTTGATGGGCATCGGATACGTGCCCCAGGGACGCCGCCTGTTCGCTTCGCTGACCGTCCAGGAGCATCTGAGCATCGTACCGGCCCGGACGCCGGACGCCGGCCGGCCGGCCTGGGATACCGCCCGGATCTACCAGCTTTTTCCAAGGCTGGCCGAACGCAAGAAGCACCGCGGCAATCAACTCTCGGGCGGCGAGCGGCAGATGCTGGCCATCGCGCGCGCCCTCATGCTCAATCCCAGCGTGCTGTTGATGGACGAGCCCACCGAAGGCCTGGCGCCTGTCATGGTCCAGACGGTGGAGCGCGCGGTCAGGGAGTTGAAAAAGACCGGACTCACGATCCTGCTGGTCGAGCAGAACCTGCGCAGCGCCCTGAACGTGACCGACGACGTCTACATCCTGGAAACCGGCCAGATCGTGCATCGGGCCACTGCGCGCGATCTGGAAAGCGACCCCGAAACCCTGCATCGCTACCTGGGGGTCTGAGCCGCTTGCGGCAGCACCCTCAGCGGCGCGGGCCGCCGCCCCAGGGTTCGAACGCCGCGCTGATGTCCCGCATATCGGTCACGCCGTGGCGGAGCAACAGCGTGAGCAGCGCTTTCGCCTTGAGGCCATCCAGCCAGCCGGCGCGTATCAACCCCCTGCGCTGCAGGTCGATCTCGCTGCCCGGGAAACCGTAGGTATGCGACAGCGTCTCACCGGCTCCCGTCCGCGAGGCCAGGATCACGGGAATCTGCCGTGCCACCGATTCAAGCGCATCAGCGACCTCGACCGGCACGTGCCCCCCTCCGGTCGCTTCCACCACCAGGCCCTGGAACTGCCCCGGCGGCAGCGCACGAATGAGCGTGCCATCGTCGCCCAGCGCCACTGTGACGAGCGCCACTCGACGGTCCTGGGCGGACGCGGAGTTCGGGATGGTGGGAAGGCGGTCCAGCCTGGATCCGACGAAGACCCGGCCTTCACTCACCCAACCCAGCCGCCCGCTGGCCGGGGAGCTGAAGGCGTCCACCCGGCTCGTATGGGTCTTGCGCACGAAGCGCGCAGCATGCAGTTCGTCGTTCATCACCACGAGACAGCCGCAGCCGCGCGCCTCTGGACCGATGGCCACCTGAACGGATGCCAATAAGTTCGCTGGCCCGTCGGCCCCCGGAACAGTGGGGTTGCGCATGGCGCCCGTGACGACGACCGGCATCTCCGTATGCACCAGCCGGTCCAGCACGAAGGCGGTTTCCTCGATGGTATCCGTCCCCTGGGTGACGACGACCCCGCGATAGCCCGCCTGGTCCAGGCTGATGATTTCCTGGGCCAAGGCCTCCAGATCGCCGTATTTCAGGTGTGCGCTCGGAAGCTGGCGAAAAGTCCGCGCATCGATCCGGGCCAGATCGCCCAGACCAGGAACCGCAGCCGCCAGCATCTCGCCGCTGAGCGTCGGGACCACCCCGCCGTCCTCGCCCTTCGTCATGGCAATCGTGCCGCCCAACGCCAGAATGGCTACCTTGAATTCACTCATGTGGACCCCTTCGTGGCCCGTGTCTGCGAGCCATTGACTGGAACGACTTTCGGCCTATAGTCTAGCTTACTTATAGATCGACTGAACACTTGGAAAACCATGCACGAATCGCTCTCCGGGGAACCCGCTCCCGTTCTGGTTGTCGCCAACTCGCTGTGTGCCACCCACGAAATATGGCGTGACCTGATCTCATCGTGGCGTGCGCGGTACCAGGTGGTGTGCCTCGGCTACGCCGGCCACGGGCCGGACGATGCGGATTCGCTACCGGCGCGCGATTCGGTCCAGGCACTGGGCGAAGCGCTCATCCGCCGCCTGGACGCAGATGACATCGAGCAATTCGATTACGTCGGCCTGTCTCTCGGCGGGTCGCTGGGGCTCCACCTGGCCAGCCGCTACCCCGAGCGGGTGCGGCGGCTGGTGGCTGCGAACTGTCGCTACGAAGCGGGAGAAACCGGAAAGCGGCAATGGGATCAGAGAATCCGACACGTCGAGGCAAACGGCATTGCGCCCATCGTGGAAGGCACACTGTCCCGATGGCTGACGGAGCCGTTCCGCCAACACCATCCGGCGGTCGTCGCCCGGCTCGGCACGATGATTCTGGGAACCAGCGTCGAGGGCTTCACGTCGGCAGCGACGGCGGTTCGCGACCTGAACCTGGGTGACGAGCTGCCCGACATCCGCTGCCCCGTCCTGCTTCTGACGGGGGACCAGGACCAGGCGGCACCCGCCCAGCATATGCAGGAAATCGCCCATCGGATCCCCGGCGCGCAGCTCCATGTATTCGAACACTGCGCGCACATTTCGTGCATAGAACAGGCCGCCGGCTTTGCCGAGCAGACTGCCCGGCATTTCAGGAACTGAGGGGCCCTGTAGAGCCCCGCGCCGCCTTGGTCTCACGGTTGCGCATTCGCTTGTGATAGAGATGCGCCACGCTTTCCATGAAGCCTTCGACCAGGGCCTCGATGACCGCATTGAAATTCTGGGGCGTCGCCGTATGGTAGACCCAGCGCCGCATGCCGATATAGAAGATGCTGGCGTGAAGCGCCCAGACCAGTTCGATTTCCAGCGCAAGGTCATCGCGGGGCTTGGCGACGAAACCATACTCATGACGCGCCTCCAGTACCACGGTCTTGAAGATCCCCTTCTGAAGCAGCTCGAAAAGCTTGTTGTTGATGCCCTTCTGATGCAGGCCAGCCAGGATCAGGATCCTGACCCAGTCATTCTGGATGAGGTTCTGCGCATACTCCAGGTAATAGGCCTTCAGGCGGCGCTCGAAGGGCTTGCTGCGATCCCGCAGCATCTCTTCCCACTGCGGGTTCCAGCGCGCCAGATAGACCTGGTTGTAAACCTCATCGAACAGCGCCTGCTTGGTCGGGAAATAGCGGTACAGAAGCGACTGCGTCACCCCGATCTGCCGGGCGAGCTCCCGCGTGCTGCCGCCAAACCCATGCTCTGCGAAGTAATCGACAGCCTTCTGAACGATCATGCGTTTTCGTTCCGCGGGATCCATCCGCGCGGCTCGGCGACGGACAGGACTTTCTTTCGTGGACCGCATGCGAATGAATCTCCTTGGTGGCCGGAATACCGGATGATGAGGCGATGGTCTGCCATTTTCCCACCAACGGCGTGCGATCGGCCCCTCCGTCCAGGAGCCTAGGCTCCAGAGGCCTCCAGCCCGATCAGCGTCACGCCCTCCTGGACCTGATCGCCGACGCCATAGAAGATTTCCTGGACCGTGCCGTCGTGCGGCGCCTCGATGGAATGCTCCATCTTCATCGCCTCCATCACGATCAGCGGCGTGCCCTTTTGCACGACGTCGCCGACGGCCACGGCAACCGACAGGATCTTGCCCGGCATGGGCGCTGTCAGGCCCCCCGCCACGTCATCGACCTGCGTGCTGGCCAGCGCGATCGGATCCTGCCATTGCAAGGTCGTGCGCTGACCATCGCTGAAGACATCCAGACGCAGCGCCCGGCGATGAACCTGCCCCTGGGCCTCGCGGGCGCCAAGCTCGATACGGATGTCCGTTGCGCGACCATCGGATGCACGCCAATGGAACGGCTGGGGCTCGCCCCCGTCGATGGTCAGCGTCCAGGTGCCGCCATCACGACGGACATGCAGGCTGCGGGCGCCGGTAGCGTCCTCCAGCGTCAGCGTCCGGGCATAGTGGGCGCCGACCCGCCACCCGTCGGCCAGCTGCCAGGGATCGGACGTCCCCGTGCTGCCGAACGCGGGGGATACGGCAGCCGGCAGCAGCGCGGCGGCGGCCAGGCCCAGGACCACGTCGGGTGCGGCCTGCGCAGCGGGGAACAGGTGATCATGCTCGCGTTCGATCAGGCCGGTATCCAGATCAGCCGTGGCAAAGGCCCGGGAACTCATCAGACGCCCCAGGAACGCAATATTGGTCTGCAGCCCGGTGCAGCAGACGGCGCCCAGGGCACGCTGCATGCGCTGACGCGCCTGCTCCCGATCGTCGGCATGGACGATGAGCTTGGCAATCATCGGATCGTAATAGGGCGTGATGGTGTCGCCTTCCCGCACGCCGCCATCGACCCGCAACGCGCCAATGCGGAAATTCACATGCTCGGGCCAGGTCAGCACGTCCAGGTGCCCGATGCTGGGCAGGAAGTCGTTGGCCGGGTTCTCCGCGTAGATGCGCGCCTCGATGGCGTGGCCGCTGATGCGCAGTTCTTCCTGGCGCAGCGGCAGCGGTTCGCCAGCCGCCACACGAAGCTGCCATTCCACCAGATCCTGGCCCGTGATGGCTTCGGTGATGGGGTGCTCGACCTGCAGCCGCGTGTTCATTTCCATGAAGTAGAAACGCCCGTCGGGTTCCACGATGAACTCCACCGTGCCGGCACCGACATACCCCACGGCCTGGGCGGCGGCCACTGCCGCCTCGCCCATGGCCTTGCGCCGCTCGGGAGTCATGCCGGGCGCGGGGGCCTCCTCGATGACCTTCTGGTGGCGCCGCTGCACCGAGCAATCGCGCTCGAACAGGTAGACGCACTGTCCGTGCGTATCGCCAAAGACCTGGAATTCGATATGGCGCGGCTTTTGCAAATAGCGTTCGATGAGCACCTGGGCGCTGCCGAAGCTGCCGGCGGACTCGCGCTGGCAGGACGCCAGAGCCGCCTGGAAGTCCGCGTCGCGCTCCACCGTTCGCATGCCCTTGCCGCCGCCGCCGGCGCTGGCCTTGATGAGCACCGGATAGCCGATGGCGCGCGCCTGTTCTTGCAGGAAGTCAGGCTCCTGGCGCTCGCCGTGATAGCCCGGCACCAGCGGCACCTCGGCGCGGGCCATCAGGGTCTTGGCTGCCGATTTGCTGCCCATGGCGGCGATTGCCGAGGCAGGAGGGCCGATGAAGACCAGACCGGCATCCTGGCAAGCCTGGGCGAATTTTGCATTCTCCGACAGGAACCCATAGCCCGGATGGACGGCCTGCGCCCCCGTCCGGCGAGCCGCTTCCAGGATGGCCTCGACGCGCAGGTAGCTCTCGGCGGGCTCCGGCCCGCCGATGCGGACCGCCAAATCGCAGGCCTGCACGTGGCGAGCGTGTGCATCGGCATCGGAATACACCGCCACCGTGCGGATGCCCATGCGTCGGGCCGTTGCGGCGACGCGGCAGGCGATTTCGCCGCGGTTGGCGATCAGAATGGTATCAAACACGAACTGTCTCCTTACATCCGGAATACGCCGAAGCGCGTCTCTTCGATCGGGGCGTGCCGTGCGGCCGCCAGCCCCAGACCCAGGACGCGGCGCGTGTCCGCCGGCGCGATGATGCCGTCATCCCACAGACGCGCCGTCGAGTAATAGGCATGGCCTTCGTGCTCGTACTGAGCGCGGATGGGCGCCTTGAAGGCTTCTTCTTCCTCGGCCGACCATTGGCCGCCCTTGCGTTCGATGCTGTCGCGGCGCACCGTGGCCAGCACGCTGGCCGCCTGCTCGCCGCCCATGACCGAGATGCGAGCGTTGGGCCACATGAACAGCAGCCGGGGGCTGAAGGCGCGCCCGCACATGCCGTAGTTGCCGGCCCCGAACGAGCCACCGATCAGCACGGTGAACTTGGGCACCGCCGCCGTGGAGACCGCCGTGACCATCTTCGCGCCGTGGCGCGCGATGCCTTCGTTCTCGTACTTGCGGCCCACCATGAACCCGCTGATGTTCTGCAGGAAGATGAGCGGCGTCTTGCGCTGACAGCACAGTTCGATGAAATGTGTGCCCTTCTGGGCGGCTTCCGAGAACAGGATGCCGTTGTTGGCGATGATGCCCACGGGCATCCCGTAGAGACGGGCGAATCCCGTCACCAGGGTGGTTCCGTAGCGCGCCTTGAATTCCTCGAACTCCGAGCCGTCAGTGATGCGCGCGATGACTTCCCGCACGTCATAGGGCTTGCGCGTGTCCTGCGGGATGATGCCGTCGAGCTGCGCCGGGTCGTACAGCGGTTCGGACCAGGAACCGCTGTCGGGCTGCACCGGGCGGTTGAGCCGTGCCACGGCCTCCCGGGCCAGCCGCAATGCATGGGTGTCGCTCTCGGCCAGGTGGTCGGCCACGCCCGACAGACGGGTATGCACGTCGCCCCCGCCCAGATCCTCGGCCGAGACCTCTTCACCCGTCGCCGCCTTCACCAGCGGCGGCCCGCCCAGGAAGATGGTGCCCTGGTTGCGCACGATGATGGACTCGTCACTCATGGCCGGCACATAAGCGCCGCCTGCCGTGCACGACCCCATGACCACCGCCAACTGGGCAATCCCCATGGACGACATGACGGCCTGGTTGTAGAAGATGCGCCCGAAGTGGTCCCGGTCCGGAAAGACGTCGTCCTGATTGGGCAGGTTGGCCCCCCCGGAATCGACCAGGTACACGCACGGCAAATGGTTCTGCTGAGCGATTTCCTGGGCGCGCAAGTGCTTTTTCACCGTCAGCGGGTAGTAGGTGCCGCCCTTGACGGTGGCATCGTTGCAGACAACCATGCACTCGGTGCCGCTGATGCGGCCGATGCCGGTGATCAGCCCGGCCCCCGGCGAGGCGTTGCTATAGACGTCGTGCGCCGCCAGCGGCGACAGCTCCAGGAAAGGCGTTCCCGGATCCAGCAGGCGCTCCACCCGCTCGCGCGGCAACAGCTTGCCTCGGGCGACATGTTTGGCGCGCGCAGCTTCACTGCCCCCCTGGGCGGTACGGGCGATCTGCGTCTGGAGATCCGCGACTTGTGCCCGCATCGCGCGTGCATTGTCCTGAAATTCTTGTGATCGGGGATTGATGCGGGATTCAATGACCGGCATGACAGTTCCTGAAAGGGGCAGCACTCCAGGGGCGGGCATCGCCCGCCCCTGGAGTGCTGCCCGGATTTACAGCATTTCGATGGCGATGGCGACGGCTTCCCCACCGCCGATGCACAGCGATGCAACGCCACGCTTGCCGCCCGATTGGCGCAGCGCGCCGATCAGTGTCGTGATCAGGCGAGCGCCGGAACATCCAATCGGGTGGCCCAGTGCGGTGGCGCCGCCGTGGACGTTGACCTTGCCATGCGGAATCTCGAGTTCCTTCATGGCCGCCATGGTGACCACCGCAAAGGCTTCGTTGATTTCGAACAGGTCAACGTCGGCGACCGTCCAGCCGGCCTTGGAGAGGACCTTCTGGATGGCGGCAACCGGGGCCGTGGTGAACCATTGAGGCTCCTGGGCGTGCTGCGTGTGGGCGACGATGCGGGCCAGCGGCTTGGCTCCCAGCTCCTGAGCCTTCGAGCCTCGCATCACGACCAGTGCGGCCGCCCCGTCCGAAATCGACGACGAGTTCGCGGCCGTCACCGTCCCGTCTTTCTTGAAGGCAGGCTTCAGCGTGGGGATCTTTTCAGGCTTGGCCTTGAACGGGGCCTCGTCCTTGTCCACCACGGTGTCGCCCTTGCGATCATGAATCGTGACCGGCACCATTTCCCATTCGAAGCTGCCGTCCTCGTTCGCGGCGCGGGCGCGCTTGAGGGACTCCAGCGAGAAGGCGTCCTGCTCCTCGCGCGTGAAATGATATTTGCTGGCACAGTCCTCGGCAAACACGCCCATGGCCGTGCCTTTCTGGTAGGCATCTTCCAGGCCGTCGAGCGCCATATGGTCATAGACGGTGGAATGACCGTAGCGATAACCCTGGCGGCCCTTCAGCAGCAGGTAGGGAGCGTTGCTCATGCTCTCCATGCCGCCGGCCACGGCCACATCGACCGATTCGGCCTTGATGATGTCGTGCGCGAGCATGACCGCCTTCATGCCCGAGCCGCAGACCTTGTGCAACGTGCTGGCTGGCGTGCTCTTGGGCAGGCCGGCGCCGATCGTGGCCTGGCGGGCGGGCGCCTGGCCCTGGCCGGCCTGCAGCACATTGCCCATGATGACTTCCTGGACAGCGTCGCCGGCAATGCCGGCGCGCTCGACGGCAGCCCGGATGGCAATGGCGCCCAGTTCGTGCGCCGACAGCGGCGACAGGCTGCCCATCATTCCCCCCATGGGGGTACGGGCCGCCGAAACAATGACGATGGAATCAGACATGATGGTCTCCTGGTACGAATGGGGTGTCACCCCCCGGAACGAACCGGGACGGGCGGGCTGACCGCAGCCGGCGCGCGGGGGGGTAGGGATAGATATCTTCGACGCGCCCCTGGGCGACGCGCTGGCGGCAATCCTGCCACCATTGTGCATCCAAAAGGTCCGCATGGTGCTTCAGGAAAGCGGCGCGCACCCGGGGGGCTCCCAGCAGGAAGCTGGCAAATTCCTCCGGGAATACGTCGTGGGCGCCCACTGGGTACCAGGGTTCGCTGGACAGCTCGGCTTCCTCGTTGGGGGCGGGCGGGATCCGGCGGAACCGCATGTCGGTCATGGGCTGGATTTCGTCATAGTCGTAGAACACGATACGGCCCAGGCGGGTGACGCCAAAATTCTTGTACAACATGTCGCCCGGGAAAATATTGGCGGCCGCCAGTTCACGGATGGCCTGGCCGTACTGCCTGATGGCGGACTCCAGTGCGGCGTCCGATGCACCGGCCAGAAAGAGGTTCAGCGGCGTCATGCGCCGCTCGATATAGACGTGCTTGAGGACGATGAGGTCAGCCGACTCCTCGAGCAGGCTGGGAACATCGACCCGCAGGCTGGCGAGCAGTCGTGGCGAGAAGCGCGCGCGCGGCAGCGCCACCTGTGAGTATTCCCAAGTATCCGCCATGCGTCCGACCCGGTCGTGCTTTTTCACAAGCTGGTATTTACGCCGCACGGTGGCCTCGTCCATGCCGTCCTTGGCAATGTGATCGCGGATGAGCTTGAACACATAGGGATACGACGGCTGCGTGAACACGGTCATGACCATGCCCTGGATTCCCGGCGCCGCGTCGAAGGCATCGCTGGAATGCGAGAGATGGTGCAGGAAATCGCGGTAGAACAGCGTCTTCCCCTGCTTCTGCAGGCCGACCGCGGTATAGATCTCCGCCTTGGGCTTGCGCGGAAAGAGCGACGACAGGAAATCCACGTAGGCTGCAGGGGCCTCCATGTCCACCAGAAAATAGGCGCGCGTGAAGCTGAACAGCGTGCTGAGATCGTCGCTGGTGTGCAGCAGCGCATCGAGCTGGATGTGGTTCGAGGGCGTATGCAGCAGCGCCACGGCAAAGGGATGGATGGCGGTCTGGTTGATGACCCGCCCCACGATATAGGCGCCTTTGTTGCGGAAGAACAGGGAACTCAGGACCTGGATCTGGCAGTCCGGTGCCAGGCGCCGGCCGCGCCCCCGGGGCAGTATTTGACGCAGGTGCCGCATTCCCATGCGGCCGAGGCGGCGGATATCCGTCGGGAGATCTTCATAAGGCGCCGCCAGGCCAAAATCCGCCACCATGCGAGTCAGGCTGGGCAGCAGGCCTTCGGTCAACGGGTAGTAGGACCGGTAGGATGGCCGCGGGCCGTCGATGTACTCGGTCGCGACCGCCGGCCGCACGAAGAGAAAATCGCTGTTGAAGTAGCTGCGATGCAGGATGCGGCACGAAACCGAATTGAAAAAAGTCTCGGCGCATTCGGGCTGCCGGTGGTCGGCCAGCAGCGCGATGTAGCGGGCCTTGGTGGCCTGCCAGAAATCGACCTGTGCCTCCGTGAGCGCCAGATCGGGCGCCGTGCGCGCCGATGCCGTTCCGCGCAGCGCCTGTGCCAGGGCGGCGGCGCATTCGCGCACGCGCGTGTCATAGTATTCAATGCGCTCGCGCGAAAGCTCCTGGATGCCGCGCCAGTCGGCCGACTCGAAAAGCGACTTGGCGCGCTGTGCGCTGTAGCGAAAGAGCGCGTAATGGCGATCGAATCCCGCCAGAATCATGCGCGCAACGGCCTCGGGCCCGTATGCGCGGGGCGCGACGGGCTCGATATGCCGCAGATCGCCTTCGTCGCGCATGGCATCAGGCCGTTTCGGCAAACAGCTCGCGGCCGATCAGCATGCGGCGGATTTCGCTCGTTCCAGCGCCGATTTCGTAGAGTTTGGCATCGCGCCACAGGCGGCCGGTGGGATAGTCGTTGATGTAGCCGTTGCCGCCCAGGATCTGGATGCCCTCGCCTGCCATCCAGGTCGCCTTTTCGGCGCAGTACAGGATCACCCCCGCGCAGTCCTTGCGCACCTGGCGGGCATGCTGCGCGCCCAGCCGGTCCAGATTCTTGCCCACCGTGTAGCAGTACGCGCGGCAGGCCTGCATGGTGGTGTACAAGTCGGCCAGCTTCGCCTGGATGAGTTGAAATTCGCCGATGGACTGCCCGAACTGCTGGCGCTCGTGGACGTAAGGCACCACCACGTCCAGCACCGCCTGCATGATCCCCAGCGGTCCGGATGCCAGCACGGCGCGCTCGTAGTCCAGCCCGCTCATCAGCACCTTCACCCCGCCATTGACCTGGCCCAGCACGTTTTCGGCCGGGACCTCGCAGTCCCGGAAGACCAGCTCGCCCGTGTGCGAGCCGCGCATGCCCAGCTTGTCGAGCTTTTGCGCCACCGAAAAGCCGGGGAAGTCCTTTTCAACGATAAATGCGGTGATCCCGTGCTGCCGGGCATCCGGATCGGTCTTGGCATACACCACCAGCGTATCGGCATCCGGCCCGTTGGTGATCCACATCTTGGTGCCGTTCAGCACATAGCGGTCGCCTCGCTTTTCGGCCCGCAGGCGCATGCTGACCACGTCGGATCCGGCCCCCGGCTCGCTCATGGCGAGCGCGCCCACGTGTTCGCCCGAAATCAGCCCCGGCAGATATTTGCGTTTCTGGGCCTCGGTCCCGTTGCGGTGAATCTGGTTCACACACAAGTTGGAGTGCGCCACATAGGACAGGGCGATGGACGCGCTGGCCCGGGAGATCTCCTCCATTGCGATCATGTGCGCCAGATATCCCAGGGCGGCGCCGCCGTAGGTCTCGCTCACGGTGACGCCCAGCAGGCCCAGATCGCCGAACTTCCGCCAGAGATCCATGGGAAAGCGGTCGGTGCGGTCGGCTTCCGCGGCACGCGGCGCAATTTCCGACTGCGCAAATTCCCGCACGGCATCGCGCAACATATCCAGGTCAGTGCCAAGATCGAAATTCAGGCCAGGCAGGTCCATGAGTTGTCTCCTGAAGAAGGTGCCCCGCACAAGCGAAACAGAGTAATTTTCCTATAACGTTTACGTTAACGTCAATCAGGGAACTCCTGAAGGCCGCTGGTGGGGTCCATGGCCGGCCGACGACCGGCTATGCATCGAATGCCGATCCGCCGAAGGCGCCGGCCAGGACGGGTCGCGGCAGGATCAGGAGGCGGCCGCGCGCTGCGCCTCGCGGGCGCGCAACAGAGCTTCGCAGTCCGCCTGCTGGCGGCTGATCTCCCGCAGCGTTTCGTCCAGGTCTCGGCGCTGCTGCTCCAGCTTCTCGCGGTGGCTGGACAGAACCTCGGCATAGTGCCGCAACTGCTTGGTCGAACTGGCGCCGCTGCGATCGTACAGATTGATGAGACTGAGAATCTCGGCGAGCTGCAGCCCGAGCCGCCGTCCGCGCAAGGCGAGCTTCAGCCGCGTGCGGTCGCGGGGCGCGTAGACGCGCCGCCGCCCTTCGCGCGCCGGGCTGACGATACCTTGGTCTTCATAGAACCGGATGGTACGAGGGGTGACGCCGAACTCTCGCGACAGTTCTGTAATCGTCCAGGTGGGTTGATTCATCGGCAGGTCCATGGAGGCGGGCAACTTCAGTTTACGTTAACGTCAGTTATATTGTCTGACATAATCTTGAAGTCGGGCAAACGCACGGAGTTCGAATCGACATGAATCCCCAGGAACAACAATTGAAGTATCCGTTGGGTGACACCCTGCCCGGTGGCGGGGAGGCGGTGGACGTCGCCGATGGCGTCCGTTGGCTGCGCATGCCGCTGCCGTTCGCGCTCGATCACGTCAACCTCTGGTTGCTGCGCGACCGGATCGACGGGCGCGACGGCTGGACGATCGTGGATTGCGGCATCGATCGCCCCGAAGTCCGGGAATGCTGGGAAACGGTCTTCGCGCAGGCGCTGGACGGTCTGCCTGTGCTGCGGGTGCTGGTCACGCACATGCATCCGGACCACGTCGGGCTGGCGCACTGGCTGTGCGAACGCTGGGGGGTACCGCTCTGGATGACCATGACGGACTACGTCCTGGCACGGTTGTGGTGCGGCACGGGCAAATCCGGCGCAGCGCACGACGACGCGGCCTCGAACGAGCCGTCCATCCGGCACTTCGCCCGCCACGGTCTGGTCGATCCGGACATCCAGGCACAGATGCGGGTCCGCCGCAACTATTACGGCGGGATGGTGCCCGACGTCCCGGCTCACTTCCACCGCATCATGGACGGCGACACGCTGACCATCGGCGGACGCGAATGGCAGGTCTTCGGGGGCTACGGCCATGCGCCCGAACACGCTTCTTTCTGGTGCCCGTCGCTGGGCGTACTGATCTCCGGCGACATGGTGCTGCCGCGCATTTCGACCAATGTCAGCGTGTTCGCCCAGGAACCCGAGGCCAATCCGCTGACCCTGTACCTCGCCTCGCTCAAGCGCTTGCGACCGCTGCCGGAAGATGCGCTCGTGCTGCCGTCGCACGGCAAGCCCTTCCTCGGACTGCAGGTACGCATCACCCAGCAGCTCGATCACCATGCGGACCGCCTGGCGGAAGTGCTGACGGCCTGTGCGCGGCCGCAAAATGCGCATGATCTGCTGCCCGTGCTGTTTCACCGAAAGCTGGACACGCACCAGCTTTCATTCGCCATGGGCGAATCCATCGCCCATCTGCACGCCCTATACTTTGAAGGCACATTGACGCGCCATCTGGGCGCGGATGGCATCTACCGTTTTCAACGAGCCTGACACCGCGTACAGGCCCTCTTTCATCATGACTTCTTCCACTTCCGATCACATCAACACGCTGCTGCAGCACACCGGCCAGGCGCCACTGGACCCGACTGCGGGGTCCGGTCCAGTGGCTTTGCCGTCGTACCGCACCAGCACCGTGCGGTTTGCCTCCATGGACATGCTGGATCGCGCCCAGGCGGCCAAGCAGCGCGGGGAACGGGTGCCCACCTACGGGCGTGTCGGTCTGCAGACCCACGCCGCGCTCGAGGAATTGCTGTGCCAGCTTGAAGACGGCCGGCGTGCCTTTCTGGCGCCCTCCGGGATGGCGGCCATCAGCATGGCAATGCTCGCGTTCTTGAGCCAGGGCGAACACGCGCTGGTCGTGGACTCTGTGTACGGCCCGGTGCGCTATCTGCACAAGACGATCCTGGCGCGCATGGGCGTCGCCATGGACTTCGTAGCGCCCGACATCGAACATTTGCAGGCAGCGCTGCGCCCAGAGACCCGCGTGCTGTATCTGGAATCGCCAGGATCGCTGCTGCTGCAGATGCAGGATCTGCCCGCGCTGTCGAGCTGGGCGCACGGCCATGGGTTGACCGTCATCGCGGACAACACCTGGGGCTCCGGCTACATCTATCGCCCGCTGGCGCTGGGTGCCGACGTCTCCGTCATCGCCGCGACCAAATACGTCGGCGGCCACTCCGACCTGATGCTGGGGGCCGCCATTGCCCGAGATCCGGCGCTGATCGCGAAACTGCACGAAACACACTATGCGCTGGGCAGCACCGTCAGCGCCGACGATGCCTGGCTGGCCATCCGCGGCGCCCGCACGCTGGGGCTGCGCATGCGTGCCAGCGGGGAACACGCGCTCGCCGTGTGCAAATGGCTGGCGCAGCGCCCCGAGGTTTCCCACATTTTCTTCCCCGCCTGGCCACAGGATCGCGGCCACGCGCTCTGGCAGCGGGATGCCACTGGCTCCAACGGCCTCCTGTCGGTAGCCGTCGATTTCAGCGAGCCACAGGTGCGCCGCGTCATTGACGCGTTGCGTCTGTTCGGCATTGGCTACTCGTGGGGCGGCTATGAAAGCCTGGTGACCCAGGTGGAGCCGGCGGCACTGGCCAGTCACAGCTATTGGTCCCAGGTCGCGGATGCGCGCATGCAGGGCGGCACCGTCATGCGACTGCACGTCGGGCTGGAAGAACCGGCCGACCTGATCGCGGACCTGGAACAGGCCTTCGCGGCGGCAGGTGCAGGAGCCTGAGAGAGGCCTCACGACACCCCGCGCGCGGCGCCTAATGAAGCAGACCCGCGCGGTGGGCGAGATCGTGGGCTAATTCGCGGGATTCGCGAACAGTTTCCAACACATCGAAAGTGGTGATGCCACTGGGATCGACCACAATGTCCCCATTCACGAGGACCCACTTAACCCGTCGCGAGCTTCCCGAGAGAATCAGGTTCGCCGGAGGATTCAGCGCCCCCCCGTAATGCGGCGCCGAAAGATCAAACACCGCGACATCCGCCACGGTACCGGGAGACAGCTCACCCAACCGGCCCGGGAACCCCAGCGCCTGCGCACCGTTACGCGTACTCATGTTCCAGAGTTGCGGAATCGGGATCTTTGCCGGTGTGAGATATTTTGCATTCATCAAGAGGAAGCATTCGCGCATCTGATCCAGCATATCGACCGAATCGTTGACCATCGGACCATCCGTTCCCAACGCCACATTGATGCCCCCGTCCATAAAGGCACCCAAAGGCGCCACACCACCCGCCGTGAACGCGCTGCTGGGCGGACAAGTCACAATCGAGGCACCACACTCGGCCGCCACACGTACTTCTCCCTCGTCGATCCAGGGGGCATGGACGAGCAATGTCTGCGGGGTCACCAGCCCGTGCCGAAGTAACCAGGTGACCTCTCCCATTCCTTCTCTGAGCCGAAAATCCTTGACGCTGCGAAATCCTGTTCCTCCTGTAATATGGTCGGAGAGCGGCACATGATATTTCTCGACGAGCAACGCCGCGTAATTCGCGAGATCCACGTCCGTCGCGCCGCTTTCCAGCCAGTGTTGACCGGATTCAAATACCAGATTCACGCAGAATCGATGATTCAGGTCATGCGGATACCGTTGCAGCAGCTTTTCTACTTCCGCCCGGTGTCTGGCGACTCCATCGTGAGGCTTTGCACGCAATTCTTTACCAAAAAACTGCCTTATGCCAGTTGATTCGGACACCTCGGCGAGCGCGGACACCCAGTCATAGTCCACCCCTTTTACAGAATGATTGAAAAAGGTGCTGGTCCCGCTCAGAAGCATCTCGGCAGCGGCAAGCCGCATACTGACCAAGTAGTCGTTACGGCTTAGCGCTTTTGTCGCCGGAAATAAGATCTTCTTGACCCAATCCTCAAGATAAAAGCCCTGGGAAAGCCCTTTCAACAAGTTATACCAGTGATGCTGATGCATGTTGATCAGCCCGGGCGTCACGAGGCAACCGGTGGTATCGATAACCTGGCCCACTGAATCGTCCGAGGGCGCGGCGGCCATCTCGCCGACATCCATGATCGCCTTTCCCTCGACGAGAACGAACCCCTTACGGATGTAGGTGAAGGCAGTGTCCATCCTGAGGACCCCACCCCCACGCAAGAGCAGGGTATTCACGAGGCAGACTCGTTCAAATGCTTTGCCCCCTGCATGTAATTCTCAATCCACCACAGGTGAAATACCCAGCGCAACGCTTCGGATCGATCCTTGCCAAACTCGCCGGTATGCACGAGGCGATCCAGAAGCTCGAGATCGCCCTCCGGGACGGAAACCGGTACGTCCTCCAGCACGAGTGGCGTATTCAGAAACTGGGGCACATAGGACGTATCCCGACTCAGTTCGCGAGTGGCTTTGATCTGCTTATTGATGAACTGATCGACCGTACGCTGCGTTGAAAGCTTCTTCATCTCGGCGCGACCCTGCTGCTCGGCCAATTCGGCCTCGGTTCCCTGATAGATCGCAATACGAAGCGGCTTGTATTGGAAGTTGTTCGTGTACATCACGTCAGCGCCGCACACGTTGGCAATCATCAGCGTGTCAATCAGCGCCATTACTTCCACGTAGTCCCCCTTTCTGGCCAGGTTCGGGCCAATGAAAGGGTGGCCATGGCTGTCGATCCCGGTGTTCATGAAGAAGTTGAAGGAATCGTGTACGTCGTCCGGCGTCAAACCGTACTCGCGCTGGGCCTCCGCCTGCATGTCGTGACAATTGGCGTGCACTGGCAGCCCATACTGATAGTCGTAGATCCATGCGGAGCAGCGGCCGTACATAATGTCATTGCTGCCCACACTGTCTGTCACGATCACGGCCATTGGCCGATCACGTGGGGACGCAGACCATAGGAAAGCCCCCGTCGTGGGGGTCATGCCATGAACATGCCGCGTCCGAGCAGTGTGGAAATGCTCCTTGTAGTCATGCAGATTGAAGCAATTGAAATCCGCGCACTGCCCGCCTTCTTCCACCTGTTCGATTCGCAGAACCTGGCCCGTGAGCACCTCTACCGCTTTCCCCGTCCCTGGGTTGAGCACCGTTTCCCACAACAAGTCCCTAGTCATGATTCACTCCCAGTCCATCAGCAATCTGCGCGACCGCACCACTTCAGATGGGCGAGTTTGCGGGCCGCGCCGGTCTGCTCAACTGCCAATCCCGTGCTTCGCACAATAATCACGTAGAGCCGTCAGCAGAATTTCCTCCCTGCTCCTTCCCTCGAAATGGCGCTTCGACGTGTTGTCCAGCAACTCGATCTGCTGCTGATTGAGTCTGACAGTAACCTTTTCGTCGCTCATGATGCTCGCTCCTGTTAGAGAGGCGGTCTCCATCCTTTTGGCGACCGGGTGTATTCCTTGTTCACGCTATCGATGTTCTCCGGGGTAACCGGCAGATTAGGGATAGAGATCTCAGTCACGGCCGGCTTCTTGCCATTGCGAATCGCGATGCCGAGTTTGACGGCATCGACTCCCATCAGCACCGGCTGCAGCGCCACGTCATAGTTGATGCAGCCCTTGCGCGTCAGCTCTTCGGCCTGCTCACCGAGCACGGCCGTCAGCACCTTGGTCTTTCCGCATCGATTCGCGGCCTCAACCGCCTTGGCAGCTCCATCTCCGACCGTGTCGTCCGCGCCATACAGCATGTCCAAATCAGGAAACCGCTGCAGGAAATCCGAGGCAATCGACAGCCCTTCGGCAACCGCGGGCTCCGACGTGCGCTCGGCGACAATCTTGATCTTGGTGCCTTTGAGGTCTTCTTTGAAACATCTGAGACGTTCAGTGGACCAATGCGCTCCGGCAGGCCCCGCGAGCACTCCGACGGTTCCCCCATCAGGCAGAAGCTTTTTCGCACCGACGGCCAAGTCCTGTCCGACCGTGCAATGCGAAGCGGAGACGGACCCCAGTGCGCCCGGTGCCGGATCGCCCGCCCCCAGAACGATGATCCCGCTCTTGACAGCTTCCTGTATGGGTCGCTTGGTCACATTCGGATCGGCCGGGTCAACCAACATGATGTCGACCTTTCCCGAGATCAGATTTTCGATCTGGCTGACCTGTGTCGCAACATTGCCATACCCATTAGCCGAAAGGATCTTCACAGCGTAACCCTCCTCCTTCGCCTGTTTCAGGATCCCGTACAGCATTGACGTAAAGAATGGACCTTCCACGGTCGGCACAGATACACCGATCGTGCCGTGGCTGGTTGCGGCTCCCGCTGGCATCACCGCGGTCAAGCCGACAGCACCCGCCACCACCGCGGAAAGAATAAATCGAGACCTTCGTCCAGTGCTCATAATTACCTCCTCGCCATTTCATGGAACACAGACATCAACGTTGAAACTACGCACCGCCCCTGGCTCTAAGGTCACGGC
The DNA here is from genome assembly GCF_052978285.1 of Castellaniella sp. UC4447_H14. NCBI lineage: Bacteria > Pseudomonadati > Pseudomonadota > Betaproteobacteria > Burkholderiales > Alcaligenaceae > Castellaniella > Castellaniella sp. UC4447_H14. Next base: position 2,194,640 of record NZ_CM129666.1, read on the forward strand.
TCATATATTGATCTCCGGCGATGGCCAGAATCATGGCAACCCCGATCACCATAAGCTGTGTATAGGAAGAAACGCCCAGCAAATTCAGCCCATTGGCCAAAACACTCACAAAGACGACGCCAACAGCAACCCCCAGAATATTTCCTCTACCTCCAAACAGTGATATGCCCCCAAGGACGACTGCCGCAACCGACATGAGAGCGAGGGATTCCCCCAAAGACGGTTGTCCCGTTGCCACCCGAGCCGTCAGAATGAAACCGCCCAGCGCAGTGAACAACGCACAGACTACATACGCCATGAACTCGGTCCTGGCGACGCTGATGCCACAAAGATGGGCTGCCTCGCGGTTTCCACCGACCGCGTAGATATGCCGGCCAAATTTTGACTTTTGGAGCACAAAATACCCGATGGCCAGCAGAGCAACTGCAACAATGACCGGGGCAGGCACCCCGAGGACAGTGGCATAGGCCAGTGCGGTGAAGCTATCCGGTAGCCCGCTGATCGGCGTCCCACCACTGAGGTTCAGCGCGGCGCCGGAAGCAATCGACAGCATGGCCAAAGTTGCAATGAACGGAGCAACGCGCATCCTGGTTACGACAAGTCCGTTGATCAGGCCCACCAAGAATCCGGCCAAAAAACCGAATATCACACCTGCCATCCAGCCATACTGGGTGAACCCGAGCGCCGACGCGACGCTGACCAAAGCCACGGTGGAACCTACCGAGAGGTCAAGGCCGGCAGTCAAGATAACGAAGGTCTGCCCAAACGAAACGCAGGCGAGTGCAGCGGCCTGCAAACCGACATTTCGCAGGTTCGACGCCGTCATGAAATTGCTCGACGAGAAACTGAAAATCAGGCCCATGATGATCACTACAATCGGCAGCCCGATCTGGCGCAGATCGAGGCGCCCCAATGGACCCGCAACGGCGCGTTGTTGTTGATTATGTTCGTTCACCGGGGCCTTCGTTGGTCTGATATTGTTCATGGATCAATGAATTCCCTGCGTTTGATTTATAAGACCGCGACCTCGTCCTTGCCTGTACGCAAGCCCTCGAACGCAGCCGTAAGCATGGCTCGCTCGTCGAATTCCGCGCGATCGAACTCACCGTATATGTATCCGTTCGACATGACGATCGCGCGATCCGCCACATTGATGATCTCAGGCAATTCAGACGAAACCAATATCACCCCTGCGCCCTCGCGAGCCAGTTCCTGGATAAGGCAGTAGATTTCATACTTTGCACCAACGTCGATGCCTCGCGTGGGCTCATCGAAGATCAGAACGTCGGCACCCGACGCCAAACCACGTGCAACAATGACCTTTTGTTGATTCCCCCCTGAGAGATTGACAACCGCCCGATCTAGCGCACCCGTCACCCTGACCTTCTTTACCAACTCAGCGGTTAGCGCGCTGACCCGCCGACTCCTGATGACACCGTAAGACGACAGGCGGCCCAGGATTGAAAGAATGATGTTTTCCTGCACGGACATATGGAGGGCAAGTCCCTGATCTTTGCGATCCTCTGGCAGATAGACGATCCCCGATGCAATCATGGCCGCCACGGACCCTGGGGCCAGCCTCCTGCCGTCCAGGCTGATCGCTCCCGTGTCGATCGGATCCGCCCCCGCGACCGCTCGCATGACCTCTGTCCGTCCGGCGCCGATCAGGCCGTAAAAGCCCAGTATCTCGCCGCGCCGCAACTCGAAAGAAATATTGGCGAACCGGTCTCTTCTGGTTAGTCCATCCACCCGCAGCAGTGGCGTCTTCTGAAGCTCGACATGCGGGGGATACAGCTCGCTGATCTCATGACCGATCATTGCACCAATCAGCTTATGGCGGTCGAGTTGCCCGATCGGCGCCGTCAGGACCCTGCGGCCGCCCCGAAGTACCGTGACGGTATCCGCGATTTCCGCCACCTCATCGAGCCGATGAGAAACAAACAAGATTGCTTTCCCACTTTCCTTGAGCTGAACAATAATATTCAGCAGACGCTCCGCTTCCCGCCTCGGAAGCGACGAAGTGGGTTCATCCATGACAATCACCCGAGCATCCAAAGCCAGGATGCGCGCGATTTCGACAAGCTGCTTCTGCCCAGGCGAGAGCCTGGACGCCTGCATGTGGATGTCGATGTCTCCCGCATCCAGGCGCGCCAACGCATTCCTGGCGGTTTCATCAGCCACATCGCGGGAAACGATCTGACCACATTTCCACTTGACGGGCTCGTTACCGAGCACGATGTTCTCGGCGACGCTTATCCACGGAACAATAGTCAGTTCTTGATAAATGGCCGCAATGCCACTGCGACGCGCTGAAACGGGAGACGCGAATGAAACTTGCTCACCGCGCAATTTGAGCGACCCGCTGTCAGGCTGATTCACCCCCGCCAATATCGCGATCAATGTGGACTTTCCCGCACCATTCTCGCCGACCAGCGCGTGTACCTGCCCCGACTCGAGAGCCAGGGACACGCCATTCAGCGCCTTCACACCGGGAAACGACTTGGTGATTTCGGACGCTTCGAGAATCGATGGCATGATGCCGGGCTCCAGGGCCTAGCGTTGTGGAATGTAGGCCACTGCTTGCACTTCAAGGCGTGTTTGGGTCGTGGGCAGCAACTCGAGGACCCGTACACACGTACTCGCCGGTGCTTTGGCGAAAAACTTCGCCCGAATGCGCGCATATATTGGGTAGTCCCGGAGATCCGTAAAATACTGGGTGAGATTCACGACATCGTCGAGGGTGCCCCCCGCACTAGCCACCGTGCGGCGAAGCGCATCCAGCACATACCAGGACTGGGCGGCGATCGGTCCCTCCTTCTCGTCGCTGGACAGTTCTCCCGTTTCCCCCGCCTCAGCCCGCGCGTGCTCGGGCAGATCGCGGTAGCCAGTGATTATGTGGCCAGCCCGGACATCGGCCGCCAATATCCCCGCAAAAAACACCATATCGCCGGCGCGCCGAAAGGGCGCATAGCCAGCCAAAGGTTGCGCTACATCCTCATTCTTGCTTGACCTGATCATGGCATGCCCCGTGTGAATGAGTCAGATCACACCTACGCTACATCCCGGTGCAAAACGCGTCAATCGGACAGATCCCAATAAATCACTAGTTGAGATAATTAGGTGTAAACCCTCGCATTTTCAAAAATAGTGACGGGGCGCGTACGGAAGTTGACAAATCTTTTCTATCCATCTGGTTTCATACAGATATATCTACCATTCCATGTTGTGAAATCATGGGCAACGGGATGAAACCTCAATGTCAATGCCTCTCTTTCGGGCGGTTCACGGTTCGTCGTGTCAGTTATTGAGAACAATGTCCACGCCCGTCGGCATCGCTTCGAGGCTGAACCGGTCCCGGTGCATGGCCGCGCCGGTTCCCGCTCCGGAGGCTGATGCATGTTCTCAATATGTGATTATCTGATGACGCTGAGCCTGCATATCGACGCGCTTCCGGGCATCATGGGATTCGAGCCGCCGGCGCATGCGCCGGCAGTCATATTGCTTGGGAATGCAGATAATCCATTGTCTTATTTGGATAAAGTCTCGATGCCAGCGCTGCCTATGGCCAAAAGTCTGAACTGAAACGAGCGGTCGGGGTTTGTACGTAATTATCTCATTAAATGAGAATTCACCCAAAATGATGTTGACACCCACACAGGGTCGCTCTACGGTGGCGGAAACCACGCATCGGATGAAAGAGGCACTTCAATGGAACGATTCGGAGTGGACGTCATACGGCCTGCCGTCGTCACGATCGACATGCACCGCGGGCACCTGGATCCGCATGTGGCCACCATGCCCGTCGCGCCGGGAACCGAAGCCCGCACCATCCGCAACAACGCTTCCTTTCTCGCAGCGGCACGCGCGGCGGGCGTCCCCGTGATCCATATGCTCACGCAGTACACGGACGTCAGCGAAATACGCAGCAATCCCTTCTGGCGCACCCGCGCGGATGATCCGAAGGCAACCCGCAAACATGTGGAACGCCATCAACTGAGGGGCGGTCCAGGTTGCGAGATCATGCCTGACATCCTGGATCCGGACTACGACCTGATCCTCGACACCAAGCGACGCTACGACTGCTTTGAAGCCACGGATCTCGAGTTCGTCCTGCGATCGAGAGGCGCCAACGTACTCTTTTTCACCGGCATCAACACCAATAGCTGCGTGCTCGCCACGACGGTCCGGGCCAACGTGCGCGATTTCGCGCCGGTGGTGGTAGAGGACTGCGTCGATACGATGGACGGCCCCGAGCTCCATGCGGCAGGTCTCTCCGTCATCCGCACGGCCTTTGGCTGGACCATGATGGCAGCCCAGGTCGAGAGCGAGGTTTTCGCGGGCCTGGCCCCTCGCCGTGAAGCACGCTCGGGAGCTTGAACCCTCCAGCCTGAAAAATCTGGGAGACCGCCATGGCGGACACCTTAGGGAAGATCAAAGCGGCAGTTGTGCAATCCTCGGGCTGCTTCCTGAACCGGGACGGGGCCGTCGAGAAAGCCGAAGCCCTCATTGCCCAGGCGGGCGCCATGGGCGCGGAGATCGCGGTCTTTCCGGAGGGCTACATTCCGGCACATCCGCTGTGGTTTCATTTTCATTCGGCCACCAGTGCAAGGGGCCTGGAAATGGCCGCCGAACTCTTTCGCAATGCGGTAGTCGTGGGCGGCCCGGAAACCGACCGGCTCTGCGCAGCCGCCAAACGCGCGGGCGTCTGGGTGGTCATCGGCGTCTGCGAAAAGCTGGCGAACACGACGGGCACCATGTGGAACAGTGCCTTGCACATCACCCCCCAGGGAACGATTGCAGCCAACCACCGCAAGATCAGCCCGACCGTGGGCGAACGCCTGGTCCACACGGGCGGGGGCAGCGAGGGGCTGCAGCTCCCCAGGACGCGCTTTGGATCCATCGGCAGCCTGCTGTGCGCCGAGAACTCGAATCCGCTACTGGTCTTCAGCATCGTGGCGCAATACGCCGCCGTGCATGCGGCGCTCTGGCCCAACCACTTTTCACCCACACAGCCCCGCATGCGCGACGTCATTCTGACGGCGTCGCGGGCGATTGCCTACCAGGGCGGCTGCTACGTATTGAATGCGGCCGGGACCGTCACCGAATCCATGATCGACCAGATCGCATGCAGCGAGGCGGATCGCGCCTGGCTGCACGATGCGGCCAATCTGGGCGGCAGTTGCATCATTGCGCCCGGCGGCGATCTGGTCGCTGGTCAGGCCGGCGCGGAGGAAACTATCCTGGTGGCGGAGCTGGACCTCGACGTCGCGGTCAGCAAGCGCTCCATCCATGACTTTGCGGGCCATTACAACCGCGCCGATCTGCTCGGCCTGGTGGTACACCCCACGCCTCACAACCTGTTCCAGGCGCCCTGGCAGAGCGCATCGCCCAGCGAGCCCTGGAATCGGCCGCATCCGGGTGGGTCCGACATCGCACGAGCCGCCGACCAGGCAGACGGGGCTCCCCAACCGCAACACACGCTTCACCACGGCAACTCGTAGGAAAACAGACTCGCTGCACAGATACAGGAACGAATTCGGCACATCGTCAGGTGACTGAGAGGCGGCGTTCCCGCTCGCAATCGGCCACTCGTCAGGACCAGGAGAACATTGCATGGCTCGCACCACAACGATCAAGGCGGTCAAGGTACATTTCCTGTCGATACCGCTGGAAAGCCCGCTGATCACGGCTGCATTCCCCATTCCCGCGATCGACACTGCCATGATGCAGATCACCACAGAAGGTGGCCTCCAGGGCGCGGCGTGGAGCTTCGCCTTCGGACGCGGGCGCGTCGCCAGCCTGGTGCGCATGATGCAGGACCTCGGGGAAATCGCCATCGGCCACGATGCGCTCGACACCGAAGCGCTGTGGTCCAAGCTATCGAAGGCGGTGGGATTCATCGGCCAGCGCGGCGTGGCCGCCGCCGCCATGTCGGCCATCGATACGGCCTGCTGGGACATCAAGGGCAAGGCTGCCAACCTGCCGGTCTATCAGGTGCTGGGGGGCTTTCGCCACGCGGTGGAGGCCTACGCCAGCCAGGGCCTGTGGCTGGACCGTTCGCCGGATGCGCTTGCCCGGGAAGCCGCGAGCTATGTGGAGCAAGGCTTCAAGGCCGTCAAGATGCGCGCCGGGAAGCCCGACGAGGACGAAGACGTTGCGCGGGTGCGCAGCGTGCGCGAAGCGATCGGACCGGACTGCAAGCTGATGATTGACGTGAACCAGGCTTGGAACCTGAAGCAGACGCTGCGCATGGGCCGCAAGCTCGAAGAGTTCGACGTGTTCTGGCTCGAAGAGCCCATGCCCTACAACCAGCTGCAGGACTACGTCCGTGCGACCGAGGGGATTTCCATGCCGCTGTGCACGGGCGAATCGTTCTACCTGAAGGACGAAATCCTCGAATTCGTGAACCATCGCGCCGCCGATTACTTCATGCCGGACATGATGCGCATGGCCGGAGTGACCGAGTGGATGAAGGTGGCTCATGCCTGCGAGGCGCGCCACGCGATGGTCACCCCGCACCTGTTCATGGAGCATTCGTCACACATGGCGGCCGCTTGCCCGAACGTGGTCTGGCAGGAATATCAACCATGGTGGCAACCCGTGATGCAGGAACCCATCGCAATGGCCGACGGCAAGATCCAGCTCTCGGACAAGCCGGGGTTTGGCTTCGAGCTATCCGAAAAGGCCTTGGCCGAATTCACGGTTTCCTGACCGGGGGATGGACATGGCCGAACAAGCCCATCGATACGCCGACCTTTCCCGCCGTTTTGATCTCAGCGGCCGCGTAGCCCTCGTCGTCGGCGGGTCGCGAGGCATAGGCCGCGCCATTGCCGAAGGCTTCGCCGACGTAGGCGCCCGCGTCGCCGTGGTGGGCCGCTCTCCCGAGCCTCTGCGAGACGCGGTCGCCGCACTCGAACGGCGAGGCGCAAAGGCTATGGCCCTGGCGGCCGACGTGAGCAAGTCGGCTGACCGCTCCCGACTGATCGCCGACACGGTGAGCGAACTCGGCGGGCTGGACATCCTGGTCAACAGCGCCGGAGCCAAGCCGTTACGCGGAGACATGCTGGATCGCGAGCGAGCTTTATTGCCGGAGCTGCTGGAGGTCAACGTCCTGTCCTACTACGAGCTCACCCTGGCCGCCGCGCGCCTCATGAAAGCCAGGAAATGGGGAAGAATCATCAACGTCGCCTCCTCCACGGGCCAGAAGGCGCGCCGCGGAATGGGCGAATACGCCATCACGAAGGCCACGGAAATCATGATGACCCGCGCCTTTGCGGTGGAGCTCGGCGAATACGGCATCACGGTCAACGCGTTGGCACCCATTCTGACGCGGACGGAATTCTCCGCCGCGCAGCTCGCCGACGAGTCGGACGTCGCCAGGGTACTGGCGATGCAAGCCATCAAGCGCATTGCGGACCCGGAGGACGTGGTGGGAGCCGCGCTGCTGCTCGCCTCGGAAGCGGGCGCCTTCATCACGGGCACCACGATCAGTATCGATGGAGGGGCAGGCGCCTAATCGATCGGCCTACGTTCAGGAGGAGCAGCTGACATGCAGGAGAAGAAATTAATCGATGAAAAGGCAGCCAACGCGCTGCCGCACTACGAGCCTTACGGCTGGCAGCACTGGCCCGAGCATCCGTGGCTCTCTTACCAGTTCAGGCGCGCCCTGGGCGAGACCCAGGAGGGCGGCGGCAGCGTCAGCGAGTCGTTTCTCGCGGCGAGCCGCATGAAGCCCGGCGACAAAGAGAGCTGGCACAAGGAATGGAACGTCATCGCGCACGCCAACCTGCAACGCGGGTATGAGGCCGAGGCCGCCGGGCATCTCATCACGGCCAAGCACTACTGGCTCAAGGCCTGCAATCAGTTCCGGTCGGCGGAGTTCTGGCTGGGCGCCCACGACGAGCGCCGGCTCGCCACCTTTCTCAAGTGCGAGGAAAGCTTTCAGGCGGCTGGCGCCTGTTTCGATCCGCCCATCGAGCATGTCGAAGTCCCTTACCTGGACGGACAAACGCTGGCCGCCTATTTCGTGCGCAGTCCGGCCGCGAAATCGGTGGATGCGCGCCAGCCCGTCCTGATTGCATTCGGCGGCCTGGATTCCTTCAAGGAAGAGCTCTACTTCATGGTCGGACGGGGAGCACTGGAACGCGGGATCTCATGTCTGCTGGTGGACGGACCGGGGCAAGGGGCCACCTTGCGCAAGCTGGGCATCCATACCCGATTCGATTACGAAGTGCCGGTAGCCGCCTGCATCGATTATCTGGAAACGCGCGACGACGTGGACGCCAGCCGCATCGCCGCTAGCGGCTCCAGCCTGGGCGGCTACTACATCGCCCGCGCGGCGGCATTCGAACCGCGGTTGGCGGCCGCTGTCTCGCACGGAGCCGTCTGGGCCGTCAACGAGATCTGGGGAGACGCCGACGAGACGCACGGGCTGGCCGGACATATCAAATGGGTCTTTGGCGCCGGATCCATGCGGGAGGCCCTCGAAATGGGCAAGGCCTTTACGCTTGAAGGGATCGTGGGGCGCATCCGCTGCCCCTATCTGATCGTTCACGGAGGATTCGATGTCTTGGGTGTGCGCCAGGCGCGACACACCTATGACGCGGCACGCGGGGCGGGAGTCGATGTGACGCTGCGCCTCGTGCAGGAAGAGGAAACGGGCGCGGAACACTGCCAGCACGACAACCCGACCCTGGGTCAGGACGCAGTGGGCGACTGGCTCGCGGACCGTTTCAAACTGGCGCAGCGACGCCGCTAGCACCCTGGTTTACCAAGAAAGCCCACCAAGAGGCCCATGTACCCATATCCCAAGGAGAGAGACATGAATCTGAAAATGGCTGGTCTGAAAACCTTGTGTCTGGCCGTCAGCATGGCCTGGCTGTCATCCGCCAGTGCGGCGGGCTTCACCATGAAGCTGGCACACTCGGCTGCGCCCGGCGAGTCGCGCGACGTCGGCGCCCATAAAGTGGCCGATCTGCTCAACGGCCATAATTCCTGCGGCCTCAAGGTCCAGGTCTATCCGTCCTCCCAACTGGGCGGCAGCAACGACATGATTCAACTCCTGCAGTTGGGTTCCGTCGAGGCAACGCTGCTGCCGGCGTCGTTCCTGGTGGGATTCCAGCCGCTTCTCGGTCTGCTGGATCTCCCCTACTACCTTCCCGACGATCCGCACAAGCTCCTGAAAGTGCACCACAGTCAGGCCATGAAGGACCTGCTGGCGACGACCAGCAGCAAGGGCATCGTCTCGCTGGGCGTCTGGCACACGGGCTACAAGGAATGGACCGGACCCAAACCCATGGAGGTGCCCGCGGACTACAAGGGCCTCACCGCGCGGGTCATGCCTTCCCAGGTCCTGGTCGAACAGAATCGCCTGCTCGGGCTGCAGAACGTCTCGATGAACTTCGGCGAGACATACTCCGCCCTGCAGAACGGCACCATACAGGCCCAGGACAACCCGATCACCCTCATCTACGCGATGAAATTCTACGAAGTCCAGAAGTACATGACCTTGACCGACCATGGCACCCTGGACCAGGTATTCATGGTCTCCAAGAAGTGGTGGGACAAACTGCCCAAGAGCTGCCAGACGGAGGTGCAGGCAGCGGTCGATGCCGGGTCCAAGGTCTCCTTCGACAAGACCTATGAAGACATCGGCGTGGCGATGAAAGCTTTCGAGAAAGCGGGCATGAAGGTCGTCAAGATGTCGCCCGACCAGAAACAGGTTCTCGCCAAGGCCGTACAACCCACGCGGGCGTTCTATGTGAACCTCACGCACCAGGAGGGCAAGCCTTATCTGGATAAGTTCGATGCAGTGATCGCTCAGGTCGAAAAATGAACGTCCTGCTGCGAACCATCCATCGGATGAATGCGGTCAGCCGCGCGTTCTCGGGCGCGCTGCTGCTCGTCATGACGTTCGTTCTGTTCCTGAACATCGTCGCCCGCAACTTCCTGGGCTATTCCTACATCGGGGCGGAAGCCGTGGGCACATACCTGATGGTATGGCTGACGTTCATCGGCGCTGCCTTCATCGTGCCCAATCACGGCCACGTGTCGGTGGATCTGCTGCTTCGCGCAGCAGGTCCGCGTCTGATGCGTGCCGTGGTGATGATCACAGCGGTCGTTGGCATGGGAACGTCCGTCTACATGGCGTTCCTCGGCATACAGCTCACGGAATTCATCTTCACGACGGGACAGGTGGAAACGACGCTGAACATCTCGACCGGCTACCTCTATCTCCCGGTCGGCATCGGCATGATCCTGATGTTCATCAACTACGCGGAACTGCTCGCCGCCATGCTGCGCAAGGACGATTCACGATTACCGGTCGTCGAGGTGGAAATCTGAATCGCCCTTCTCCAAGGATTCCCATGCGCGAAGCGCACTCCCACCCTATCGCGAAGAGGAACTAAATGCCCTTTGTCGCCGTCTTGCTCATTGGTCTGGGCGCCTTGCTGGTGCTCTCAGTCCCTATTTTCCTCTCGCTGCTGCTGCCGACCATCGTCGCCTTCAATGTGTCGGACCTCGGCCTGCCTGCTCTGTCGGTTGCCCAGCGGGCCGTCCAGGGAGTCAACATTGCGCCATTGCTGGCCATTCCTCTCTTCATCTTTGCGGCGGATGTCATTTCGCGGGGAGAAATCGGCAATCGGCTGGTGGCGGTCGCCGACGCCCTCGTGGGGCACATCCCCGGAGGCCTTGCGATTGCGACTGCGCTCACCATGGCGGTGTTCGGCGCCATTTCCGGCATCGGCGTGGCGGCCGTGGTCAGCGTGGGTCCAATCGTCTACCCCGCTCTGATCAAGCAGGGCTACAGCAAGCAGTTTTCCATCGGGCTGATCCTGACGGGATCCACATTGGCCATGCTGATCCCGCCCAGCGTGGCCGTGATCCTGTACTGCCTGCAGACCGGCCAGTCCATCGCCAGGGTCTTCCTGTCGGCCTTTGGTGCGGGCCTGGTATTCCTGCTCCTGTTGATCCTGTACTCGCTGTTCTACGCCCTGCGCCACGGCATAGGCGCGTCCCGGCACTTTTCGATGTCGCTCACCGCCAACGCCCTGCGGCGCGCGGGCTGGTCCCTGATGCTGCCGGTCATCATACTTGGCGGGATCTACACCGGATACTTCACCGTCACCGAGGCTGCGGCGGTCTCGGCAGTCTATGCGATCTTCGTGGAGGTCTGCATCTACCGGCGCCTGAAACTCGGCGATCTCTTCGATGTGTCAGGCACGTCGGCAGGCACGATCGCCATGCTCCTGATCCTGATCGCCGCGGGATCCGTCATGACCTGGTTCATGACGGTCCAGCAGGTGCCTCAGATGATCGCCGGGGCGATCGGCCAGGGGTCGGCCGAATCGCTGCTCCTCATCATCAACGGCATATTCCTGCTGGCCGGGATGTTCATTGACCCGAACTCGGCCATCATCGTCCTGGCGCCCCTCATTTATCCGGCCGCCATTGCCACAGGCATCGACCCGATCCACCTGGGAGCGATATTGACGCTCAATCTGGCCATCGGCATGATCAGCCCGCCATTCGGCATCAACCTTTTCGTGGGGATCGTGACCTTCAAGTCCCACTTCGCCGAGGTGGTCCGGGGCTGCATCCCGTTCCTCATCATTGCGCTGATCGCGCTGGTGATCGTGACGTATCTGCCGGCGACCGTGATGTGGATGCCGAAACTGTCCGGAGTCTTATGAATGCGGGGCACCGGACGGAGCTCGTCCGGCGCCAGAGGGACGGAGCGCCTTACTCGACCTGCGCGTCGTACCAGTCGAGGATCTCCGATCCCGTCATGGGAACGACCCCGTCGTGGCCCAGGATGTAGTCGAACAACTGCTCCAGATATTTGATCCGGTGCGGCACCGCGGTCAGGAAGGGATGGACCGAGATCGCCATGATCCGCGTGGAGTCGGCACTCTCCTGGTAGAGCCGGTCGAACTGGTCGCGGCCGCGGCGGAGAATTTCGTCGGACGGCTGCAACTGCACGGCACTCATGACGACGTCATTGATTTCGACCGGATACGGCAGGGTGGTCATCCTTCCGGTCTTGGTCCGCATGCGCACCGGCTGGTCGTCGAGCGGCCAGTTGCAGACATACTCGATGCCGGCCTCGGCCAGCAGGTCCAGCGTGTCGTCCGTTTCGGTCAGCCCCGGGCTCTCCCAGCCGCGCGGCGGCTTGCCGGTGCAATCCTTGATGGCCTGAATCGTATCGACAATGGCCTTGTGTTCGTCTTCGACCGTGTGCATGGGGGTCTGGACATAGCCATGGCCGATGAATTCCCACCCCGCTTCATGAGCCGCCGCGGAAGCCTCCTCGTAAAGCTTGCAGGCGCTGCCATTGATCGCCAGGGTCGCCCGCATGTCGCGGCTCTTGAGCGCGTCCAGGTAGCGCCAGAAGCCCACCCGCATGCCGTACTCATGCCAGGCCCAATTCGGCAGGTCGGGCAGCATCGTCTGATGCATGGGCGGCGGAAGCAAGACGCGGGGCATGGGCTTTTGGGGGCGCCAGTTCTCGACGTTGACGATGGTCCAAAGGATGATCTTGCCATCGCCGGGCAGCTTGAGTTTCTTCCGCTTGTGAATGGGTACGTAGGGCACACGATCCCGTACGCTGTCTCCGATCTTTCCCATGCTTTTTGCTCCTTCCGTAGAATCCTTTTTGTTGGCTCGTGCTGCTAAAGACCCGTCCCCTCCGCAAGCAGGCGCATGGCCGTGCCGCAGCAGATCTCGTGGCTTTCCACATCCGTCAGGCCAGGAATGGCTGCGATGGTCTGGTCGGGATGATCATCACCCATGTCGAAGGGCGCATCAGTCCCGATGCAGATCCGGTCCGCCCCCACCAGATCAATGAGATAGCGCAGGGCCTTTGGCTCGAAGACCAGGCTGTCGAAATAGAACCGACGGATCAGTTCCTTCGGCGAGGTTCGGGTGGCCTTGTGCGCTTCTGGCCGAACCTTGTGCCCATGCACCAGGCGCCCCAGCTGGTAGGGCGTGAATCCCCCGCCGTGCGCCAGACAGATCTTCAGTTCGGGCAGTTCGTCCAGCACCCCGCTGTACATCAGGCGGGCGACCATGACGGCGGTGTCCAGAGGATTCCCGACCAGATTGGTCAAATAATAGTCCTCCAGACCCTGCTTGGCACCGACATAGTAGGGGTGGGCAAAGACAAAGAGACCCAGTTCCTGCGCACGGCGCAGCACGGGGCGGAACCGCTTGTCGTCCAACTGTGCACCTTCGATCGAGGTCCCGATCTCGATGGCCCTGAAACCATGATCACGGGCAACCCGTTCCATTTCCGCGATCGCCGCATCCGGGTGCTGCATCGGTATCGTGGCCATGCCGCGCAGCCGGGCCGGGTTCGCGCCCGCCATCTCGGCCACGCCATCGTTGACCAGTCCGGCCACCTTCAGGGCCAGGTCGGCGTCGGCCCAGTAGTAGAACATTGGAGGCGCCGGCGAAATGACAGAGATGTCGATTCCCTTGCGATCCATGGATTCGAGCTTCGCCTCCGGATCGTGGAATTCCTCGAAGAGGGGGTAGGCATATCCCTGCTCATGGACGATCCTGCGGGTTTCGCCTTGCGGATCCACGCGTGCCTTGAATTCGTCGGGCGACCGTTCCAGCGCGCCCAGGAAGCGGCGCGGAATGACGTGGCTGTGAATGTCGATGCGCATGTCAGCTATACCTCTTTGGCCGGCCGTCGTCGGCGTACCAATCGAACGGTTCATCGGAGAGATTCACCATGATGTTCTGCAGCTGCGTGTAGGCTTGGTAGGCCACGATGCCGTTTTCGCGCCCGATCCCACTCATCTTGAAGCCGCCCCAAGGGGACGCCGGCCCGATGCGGTGATGGTCGTTGATCCAGACAATACCCGATTCCAGCCGCTGTGCCACGCGGTGCGCGCGGGACACATCGCGGGTCCAGACGCTGGTGGCCAGGCCATAATCGATGTCATTGGCAATCGACACGGCTTCGTCCTCCGTCGCGAAGGGAATGACGCACGTCACCGGCCCGAAGATTTCTTCCTGGGCGATCCTCATGGGGCCCGTAACGTCCGTAAAGACCGTGGGCTCATAATAAAAGCCGTCCTGGAGATCGGCTCGTTCGGAGCGTTTGCCGCCGGCAGCCAGGTGTGCACCCTCCTGAAGTCCGATGGCGACGTATTTTTCTGTCAAATCGCGCTGTTTCGCGGAAACCAGAGGTCCCATCTGCGTCTCGGGATCACGCGGGTCACCCAGCCGGATGGCGCGGGAGCGCTCGACGAGTCTCTGTGCGACCTGATCATGGACGGATTGGTGCACCAGGATCCTCGCCCCCTGGACGCACGTCTGGCCGCTGGCGATGAAGGCCGCGAACAGTGCCGCCGACACGGCGCGCTCGACGTCCACGTCAGGAAAGAGAATGACGGCAGCCTTGCCGCCCAGTTCGGCACCCACCTGCGTCAGGTTCTGTCCCGCGAGGGACGCGATGACCTTCCCGGTGGCGGTTCCACCCGTGACGTCGATCTTGCGGATGCCTGGATGCTTGACGAGCGCCGCGCCGGCGCCGGCGCCGAATCCCGGAACGACATTGAAGACGCCGGGCGGAACGCCGGCCTGGGTCAGGATTTCCCCGAGAATCAGCGGCGTGATGGGGGCCAGCTCGCTGGGCTTGACGACGAGCGCGTTTCCGGCCGCCAGGGCGGGGGCCACCTTCTTGGTGAGAATCAGCAGCGGATGATTCCACGGAGTGATGAGCCCGACCACCCCCAGCGGGAGGCGAAGCACGTAGTTCAGATGATCCCCTGAAAACGGCGGCACCGCGCCTTCCTGGGTACGCGCGACCGCGCCGAAATACCGGAACCATTCGGGCAGTCGCGCGAGCTGGGCCTCCATCTCGCGCCATGGGCGCCCGATCTGGTCGACTTCGAGGCTCAGGAGATCCGGCAGGCGGGTCTCCAGAGCTTCGGCCGCACGGTGCATGATATCGCCCCGCTCGGCCCCCGAAAGACCCGCCCAGGAAAGCCGCGCGGACTCCGCCGCCTGGACGGCAAGATCGATGTCGGCGGCATCCCCTTCGCTGACCTCGCCGATGACGGTCTGATTCTTGGGGTTGCGAATGGTGAAGGTCTTGCCGGATGCAGAGGGCCGATACGTGCCGCCAATGAACATGCCCCAGGATTTCATGGTTTGAACCTCTGATTCTTGGTGGAGGACGCGGAGTCGTCGGCTTCGGGTCATCGAGCCCGTTCCGCGCCGCAACGCCCGACGACCAGCTCCCTACGGGGGCCGGGCGGTACGAGCGAATGGGTCAATCCTGAAACCGCGCATCCTCGCTGTCAACGAGACGCCGCCTTGATTCTCATTTATTGATATATCTAGGTATAAACACCTACAAACTCTGATAACGTGGTGCTGAGTGCCGTTCGTTCTATTTTCTTCATATAAAACAATGGGCCACAGGGGGTGGCTGTAGCGATTCCGGAGATCCAGGCCGGGTGGATACCATGCTTCCACGGCCGGCTCCATAGTGATAAAGTGGCTGCAAATATCACATATCGAGAATTCCACAGCGATGCCTTCGTCGTCCCCCCTTCCCGCACAGACTGTAGGACGCGCCGCATTACTGCTGCGCATTATCGCCTCCAGCCAGTCCCGCCACCTGCGGCTGCTGGATATCGCCACCATGGCGGCCCTGGACAAATCCACCGTCCAGCGGTTGCTGCATCGCCTGGTGATCGAACGTCTGCTGGTGCGGGATCCGGCGCGCGGCTACCGTCTGGGGCCGCTGCTGTACGAGCTGGGTCTGTCGGCCCTGCCTGAAACCAATCTGCGCGAGGTCTGTCAGGCGCCCTTGCAAGCCCTTGCCCAATCGACCGGTGACATGGTCTTCCTGATCCTGCGCAGCGGCTTCGAAACGGTGTGTCTGAATCGTATCGCGGGCAGCTTCCCCATCCAGACCATGACCCGTACGGAGGGTGATCGCCACCCTCTCGGGGTGGGCGCGGGCGGCGGAGCGATCCTGGCCTCCATGCAGGACAGCGATATAGAAATCACGCTGCGGGCCATTGCGCCACGTCTGCCCGCATACCATCTGACCGAAAAAGCCGTGCTCGCCGCCGTCGAGGCCACCCGGGCGCGCGGAGACATCGCCATCGATGAAGGAAGCGCCGCATTCGATGTAACAGCGATCGGACGCACGATCCATGACGCCACACAGGCCCCCGTCGCCGCCATCTTCGTGGCATCCATTCAACACCGGATGGCACAGGCGAGACAGAAACAGGTCGCCAAGGAACTGATTGCCTGCGTGAATGGCATCGAAAACATGTGGGGCAAATCGCGCCTGCGCCCCTGACGTCCAGCCGGTGGGTTTTGCCCTGTGGATGCATCCCCTTCCGGTTGGGCGGATCAAGTACACTGTAGGCGCAATTCTGGATGCGACGCCATGTACGATATCCTGGTCTATCTGTTCGAAAATTACTACACGCCTGAAGCCTGTCCGCGCGCCGAGATCCTGGCCAGCAAGCTGGCCGCGGCCGGATTCGAGCACGAAGACATCGACGACGCGCTCAGTTGGCTGCGGGAACTGGCCAATACGACGGAGCAATGCCTGGTCCTGGCTCCCCTGGACCGGCACACGGAGTCGCGCGCGCCGCGGATCTACACCGAGAAGGAATACCGCGCGCTGGGGACCGAAGCCATCGGCTTCATCGTGTTCCTGGAAAACTCCGGGGTCCTGCCGCCGGCCCTGCGCGAAATTCTGATCGGTTGCGCCCAGGCAGCCCATCAGGCGCCGCTCAGCCTGACCGAGATCAAGGTCCTGGCCCTCATGGTGCTCTGGAGCCAGGAAGCCGAGGTCGATCACCTGATCTTCGAAGAACTCCTGGCCGACGACGACCCGCGCCTGGCGCATTGACCGGCGACAGCCCGGCCTTGCGTCTTTTGCCATGTCCATTGAGGCGGCGCGTCCCAAGGGCGACTACGTCGGACGCTTTGCACCCAGTCCCAGCGGCCCCTTGCATGCGGGCTCCCTGGTAGCGGCCCTGGCGAGCTTCCTGGACGCCCGCGCCCATCGCGGCGCGTGGCTGCTGCGCATCGAGGATATCGACACGCCGCGCACCGTCGCGGGCGCGGACCAGACCATCATGGCGCAGCTCGCGGCGCTCGGGATGCGCTGGGACCGGCCACCGGTGTGGCAATCCGCCCGCCACCCCTTGTATGAGGCCGCCTTCGCGCGCCTCCAGGCGGCCGGGCGCACCTACTCCTGCACCTGCAGCCGGCGCCAGCGGCTGTCCGGGCCCCACCGGGGCGCTTGCCGGCCAGAGCCGACGGGCGGCCGGACTTCAGGCGGGTCGCATGCCACTCCACGGCCATCGTGGCGCTTCCGCGTCGAGCCAGGCCGGGAGTCCTTCCAGGACCGCTGGCTCGGACCGCAAAACCAGGACGTGGCACGCGACGTGGGAGATTTCATCATCCGGCGCGCCGACGGTCTCTGGGCCTATCAGCTCGTGGTTGTGGTGGACGATGCGGCCCAGGGCATCACGGACGTGGTCCGCGGCATCGACCTGCTGGACTCCACGGGCCGCCAGCGGCAGCTTGCGCGAGCCTTGGCCGTGCCGGCGCCACGCACGATGCACGTTCCGCTGGTTCTGGATGCCGGAGGACACAAGCTGTCGAAGCAGAACCACGCGCCGGCGCTGGACGCGCGGGACCCGCTCAAGCCGCTGCTGCAAGCCTGGGCAGCGCTGGGCTTCACACCCTTTCCGGCTGGGGGCGTGGACGCTTTCCTGGACGAGGCAACCGCGCGCTGGGCGCGGCGTTTCCCTTGAACCACCCCTCTGGCGCACGGGTTGCGGACGGCCCGCCCGGGCATGGATGCCATACCTGTTTGATATATTCGTCGTATGATCCGCGCTATGCGGCGGCACATCCGCTCGCTACTGGAACTTCATGACTAAAACTCTGATCATTGCTGAAAAGCCGTCGGTTGCACTGGATATTTCCCGAGCCTTGGGGGGGTTCACCCGCGAGGGGGACTACTTCGAGAGCGACCAGTACGTGCTGTCCTCCAGCGTGGGGCATCTGCTCAGTCTGGTGGCGCCCAATGACCCGGTGCGCGGCAAATGGAGTTTCGCTCATCTCCCCGTGATTCCGCCGCAATTCGAGTTGGGCCCCACCGACAAGCGATCGGGCGAGCGGCTGAAGATGCTGGTCAAGCTGCTCAAGCGCAAGGACGTGAGCGCCGTCATCAACGCCTGCGACGCAGGGCGCGAAGGCGAACTCATCTTCCGCTACATCATTCAGTATGCGGGGATCAAAAAGCCGGTCCAGCGCCTCTGGCTGCGGTCGATGACCCAAGCCTCCATCCGGGAAGCGTTCCAGAACCTGCGCGACGACGCCACCATGAAGCCGCTGGAGGCGGCCGCGCGGTCTCGCGCCGAGGCCGACTGGCTGGTTGGCATCAACGGCACGCGGGCCATGACAGCCTTCAACAGCAAAGACGGGGGCTTCTTCAAGACCCCGGTGGGCCGGGTACAGACCCCCACCCTGGCCATCGTCATGGAACGGGAAGACCGCATCCGCGGATTCGTCTCGCGCGACTACTGGGAGGTTCACGCGACCTTCGTGGCCGCAGCCGGTCTCTACGAGGGCCGCTGGTTCGACCCGAATTTCAAAAAGAACGATCAGGACGCCGACTCGCGCGACTCGCGTCTCTGGTCGGAAGCCGCCGCTCAAAGCATCGTCACGGCCTGCCGCGAAAAGCCGGGTACCGTGACCGAGGAATCCAGACCCAGCACGCAGGTGTCGCCCGCGCTTTTCGATCTGACCACGCTGCAGCGCGAGGCCAACTCGCGCTTCGGCTTTTCGGCCAAGACCACGCTGTCGCTGGCCCAGACGCTGTATGAGCGCCACAAGGCGTTCACCTACCCACGGACGGACTCGCGCTACCTGCCCCAAGACTATGTCGACACGGTAAAACAGACCATGCGGGTGCTGGCCGACAGCGAATCGGGGGCTGCCCGTACGGTGCAGCCGTTCGCCGCCCAGGTCGTGAAGCAGAGCTGGGTCAAGCCCAACCGGCGGATCTTCGACGACACGAAGATTTCCGACCACTTTGCCATCATCCCCACGCTGCAGGTGCCGCGCGAACTGTCCGACGCCGAATTCAAGATCTACGAACTGGTGGCGCGGCGCTTCCTGGCGGTGTTCTTCCCCGCCGCCGAGTTCCACGTCACCACCCGCATCACGCAGGTCTCGGGCCATGCCTTCAAGACCGAGGGCAAGGTCCTGGTATCGCCGGGCTGGCTGGCCATCTACGGCCGCGAATCCCAGGACCAGGATGCCTCGCTGGTTCCGGTCGCGGAGAGCGAACGCGTGCGCACCGAAGACATCGAGGCACGGGGTCTGGCGACCAAGCCGCCCGCGCGGTTCACCGAGGCCACGCTGCTCTCGGCCATGGAAGGGGCGGGCAAACTCGTGGATGACGAGGCGCTGCGCGAGGCCATGTCGGAGCGCGGACTCGGTACGCCGGCCACCCGGGCTGCCATTATCGAGGGGCTCCTGAACGAAGGCTACCTGCGCCGCGAAGGGCGCGACCTGATTCCCAGCGCGAAAGCGCGCCAGCTCATGACGCTGCTCTCGGGCCTGGGCGTCAACGAACTCACCTCCCCCGAACTGACTGGGGAGTGGGAACACCAGTTGAAGCTCATCGAGCAACGCAAGCTGGACCGCGAGTCCTTCATGCGGGAGATCGCGCAGATGACCCAGGTCATCGTCAAGCGCACCAAGGAATATGAACGCGACACGGTACCCGGGGACTACGCTACCCTGCAGACACCATGTCCCAAATGCGGCGGGGTCGTGAAGGAGAACTACCGCCGCTACGCCTGCACGAACTGCGATTTCTCCATCGGCAAGCATCCGGGCGGGCGCACGTTCGAAATTTCGGAAGTCGAAGAACTGCTGAAGCGGCGCGAACTCGGGCCGTTGACGGGTTTCATCAGCAAAATGGGACGCCCGTTTGCGGCTCTGCTGCGCATCACCGACGAATTCAAACTGGAATTCGACTTCGGCCAGAAAGACGATGAAGACAGCGAAGCCGTGGACTTCTCGGGCCAGACCCCGCTGGGACAGTGCCCCAGATGCGGCGGGCGGGTATTCGAACACGGCATGAACTATGTGTGCGAACACTCCGTCGGCCCCGAAAAGTCCTGCACGTTCCGCAGCGGCAAGGTGATCCTGCAACAGGAGATTCCCGCCGCGCAAATGGCCAAGCTGCTGGAGACCGGCAAGACCGACCTGTTCCAGGGATTCGTCTCCAGCCGCACGAACCGCAAGTTCAAGGCATATCTGGTGCGGCAGAAGGACGGAAAGATCGGGTTCGAGTTCGAAGCGCGGGCGCCCAGGGCAGGCACCGCCGCCAAAGGAGGCGGCTCAAAGCCGGCCAGCGTCCGGGCCCCGGCCGCGAAAGCGACCGACACCCCCGCAAAGAAGCCCAAGGCGACGTCGAAGGTCGCCACCCGGAGCACGCGCGCCAGGACGGCCACCGGTACGAACGGGGGGGCGGCCGGGGCAAAGCCTTCCCGCAAGACCGCCGGCAAAGCATCCTCCAAACCCGGCAAGCCGGACACCCCCGCTGCCGATGACGACGGCGCGGCATTCTAGTGTCCCGTTCGGTTAATCCTGATGTTTAAATTCGGCGCCTACACCACCCATACTGCGTTGCAAATCCTCGTGATAGCCCTCGCTATCACTGCGGTTCGCGCCTTGTCTGGATGGCGCATGCATCCGAATTTAACGACACAAACCAACCGAACGGGACACTAGGAAGGAGCTGACTGCCCATGAGCGACCACCGCTTCACCCGAACGCTCGGCCTGATCGGCCTGGGACGCATGGGTTGCAACATGATTCTGCGCCTGCAGGCTGCAGGCATTGCCTGCATCGGCCATGACTCGGATGCAGCCGCCCGGGAACGCAGTGCCGCGCAGGGCATTGCCACAGCGGACGACATCGCGGGCCTGATCGGTGGCCTCCCCACACCGCGATCCGTCTGGATGATGGTGCCCAGCGGGGTGGTCGATTCGGTCCTGGCACGGACCCTCCCCCTGCTGGAGGCGGGCGACACGCTGATCGACGGCGGAAATTCGCATTACACCGAGGACATCCGACGCGCGCGAATCGCGGCGGACCGCGGCATCCATTATGTGGATGTCGGCGTCAGCGGCGGTGTGTGGGGCCGAGAGCGCGGCTACTGCCTGATGGTTGGAGGACCGGCGGAGGCCTGCCGTTCCCTGGAACCGATCCTCGCCGCGCTGAGCCCAGGCTTCGAGGCTGCCCCCCGCTCCTCACGGCGCCAGGGGCCGCCGACGCCCGCCGAACAAGGCTTTTTGTATTGCGGCGAAAGCGGCGCCGGTCACTTCGTGAAGATGATCCACAACGGCATCGAATACGGGCTGATGGCCGCATATGCCGAAGGCTTCAACATTCTGCGGCACGCAAACGTGGGACGCCACGACCATCGGACCGATGCCGAAACCACGCCCCTCGAGCACCCTGAGCACCACCAGTACGAGTTCCCCCTGGCGGACATCGCGGAGCTCTGGCGGCGGGGCAGCGTGATCGGCTCATGGTTGCTGGACCTGACGGCCGACGAGCTGCGGCAGGACCCGGACCTGAAGCACTACCAGGGAGCGGTTTCCGACTCCGGTGAAGGCCGCTGGGCCGCGCAGGCGGCCCTGGAACAAGGTGTCCCCACGCCAGTGTTGAGCTCGGCGCTGTTCTCCCGTTTCGCGTCCCGCGGCCAGGACCTGTTCGCCAACCAGATGCTGTCGGCCATGCGCCACGCCTTCGGCGGCCACCACGAGCCGAAACCCTGACAGATTGCCCCGGCCAAGCTGATCAGCACCACGCTAAAGACCGCTCAGCGATACACCACATCGCGCAAATAGAGCGACAGATCCGGCCAATACGTGATCGCCATCAGGCAGCACAGCACTACGCCCACGAAAGGCAGCAACGGCCGGATCAGCCTCTCGATCGGCACATTGGCCACCGTGCAGGCGGCAAACAGATTCACGCCAAAGGGCGGCGTCACCATGCCCAAGGCCAGGTTCACCACCATGATGACGCCGAAATGCGCGGGATCGACGCCAAACTGCGTGGCGACCGGCAGCAGCAGCGGGGCCAGCACCACGATGGAGGCCGACGTCTCGATGAACATGCCGATGATGAACAAGGCCACGTTCACGCCTATCAGGAACGTGAAGCTGCTGTGAAAGAGATGGCTGAGCCACTCGCCCAGTGCCATGGGCACACCTGCACGATTCAGCAGAAAGCCGAATACGCCCGCGTTGGCGATGATGAACATGATGATGGCCGTGGACACCACCGAGCGGTGGAACGTGCGGCTCAATGTCCTGGCATCCAGCCGGCGGTAGATGAATGTGCCGACGAACAGCGCATACACCACCGCCACCGCCGAAGCTTCGGTGGGGGTGAAGATGCCGCCGTAGATGCCGCCCAGGATGATGACGGGCATGAGGAGCGCCCACCACGCCTTTTTGAAGGCGGCCCAGACCGGCAGGCGATTGTCGCCGTCGCGAGTGCCGTAACCGTGACTGCGCGCGTAGAGCCACACGTACAGCATCATGGCGACCGCGATCAGGATCCCTGGGCCGATCCCCGAGATGAATACCTCTCCCACGGACGTGTCCGTGGAAACCGCAAAGAGGATCATCGGAATGGAGGGGGGAATGATGACGCCCAGTTCCGCGGCCGACGCCTGCAGCGACGCCGCAAACGGCGGCGGATAGCCATGCTTCACCATCGCGGGAATCAGGATGGACCCCACGGCAAAGGTCGTGGCCACGCTGGAGCCCGCCACCGCCGCAAAGATCATGCAAGTGAGTACACAACTGCAGGCGAGCCCGCCCTGGACGCCGCCGACCACACTCTTGGCAAATTCCACCATCCGCTCGGAAATGCCGCCCGCCTCCATCAAGTTGCCGGCCAGAATGAAGAACGGCACGGCGACCAGCGGGTATTTGTCCATCGCGGCGTAGAGCTGCTGCGCGATCACCAGCCACGTCATGTGGCCATCGGCGCCCACCGCCACCATGGACGCGAGCCCGATCGAAACCGCCACCGGCACGGTGAGGCCGAAAAACAGCAGCATGGAGAGGACCATCAACTGCGACATGCTCCACGCTCCGGATCAGGTGGTTTCGATGTGGGGGCGGCGCGGACCCGCCCAACAGGCGAGCGCCCCGACAAGCGACAGAACGGCGCCTACGGGAATCGACACATAGACCCAGGAAATCGACACGGACAGGCTGGGCATGGTCTGGAACCGCACCCGCCACGTCATGTCCACGCCCACCCAGGCCAGGAAAACGAGAAACCCGGCCACGATCAGCAGGACCAGGTGCTCCAGAAGCCGCGCCTTGTGCGGTTCCAGCAGGTTGTGCAGGAGATCCACCCCCAGCATGGCGCCCTGGCGAAACGCCAGCGCCACGCCCAGCATCACGGACCAGATCATGGAAGCGCGCGTCCAGGCCTCGGACCATGCCGATGGGGATTCCAGAACGAAACGCGCCAGCACCTGATAGAAGCCGGCGGCCACCGCCGACCAGAGCAGCGCCTGGGCCACCCAGGACACCGTCCGGAACAGCCCGCGATCAATCAAGCCCAGGATATGCATAGCCTCGCTGCGCGGCAGATCACTGCGTATTGCGGATGGACTCGACCAGGTCCTTGCCGAATTGCTTGTAGTACTGCGGATAGATGGGCTCCACCGCCTTCACGAAGGCGGCGTGATCCACCGTGTTGACCTGCATGCCGTTTTTCTTCAGGGTTTCGACGCCATCCTTTTCCACATGGTCGACGTAGGCGCGCATGGCGACCACTGCGGCGTGCGCCGCATCCTTGAACTTCGTCTTGTCCGCATCCGACAGCCCGTCATACACCGAGGGCGAAATCATGATGAGCGCTGGCCCGTAGACGTGGGCCGTGAGCGAGAGATATTTCTGCAGTTGCCAGATCTTCACCGACACCAGCACCGAAAGGGGATTTTCCTGACCGTCGATGGTGCCCTGCTGCAGGGCCGTCGCGACCTCGGGCCAGGCCATCGGAGTGGCCAGCACGCCCAATTGGCGGAAAGCTGCGATGTGAATCGGGTTTTCCGTCGTACGGATCTTCAGCCCCTTGATGTCCGCCGGAGTCTTCACGGGCCGGACATTGTTGGTCAGATGGCGGAAGCCCTGCTCGCCCCAGGCCAGTGCCACCAGGCCGCGCTTGGGAAACTGCGCCAGCATGTCCTGGCCGATCTTGCCGTCCAGCACCTTGCGCGCATGCGCGAGGTCGCGAAACAGGAACGGGATGTCGAACACCCCAGTCTGCGGTACGAAATTCAGCGTCGCACCGGTGGAAACGATCGCCATGTCGATGGTGCCCAGCTGGAGGCCTTCGATGACCTCGCGCTCGCCGCCGAGCTGGCTGTTCGGAAACTGCTGGATCTTGAAGGCGGGGTCGCTGGCCGCCAGCGACTTGGCAAACGCCGCCGCCGCAACGCCATAGTGCGATGTCTCCGACAAGGCATAAGCCATCTTCAGCGTGGTCTGCGCCAGAACGGGCGTCGCCGCCGCGCCCACCAAGGCGGCGGCCGCCAGCCAACGAATCAATCCCGTTCCCCTTGCCATTTCGCAGTCTCCTTGTGACCTTTATAGCTTCCCGCTATGACGCGCGCCTGTTGAATCGACCAGGACGGTGCGCAAAAAGTTCGGAATATTCAAACACGATACGCGCCGCCCCGCAACGCGGAAAGCGGCGCAAATAGCCATCCGAGCCGGCCTTATAGGGTAATTCCGCATTGCAGCATGCGTGTTGCGAAAGCCACCCTTCGACACGGACGCTACACTAGTGTGCCGTCCGGTTTGCCGGTGCGCGCGAATGCGCCCGACGGCACACTAGAATAGCGGGGTTCCCTCCACTCTCTACGCACATCACGCAACCCTGAGCCGCAGAATCTCAGCCGCCTGATCCGGAACCGCCCCATGCCCGCCCATCATTTCATCGACAACACCCCCGTCCCGGCTTCCGACGGCCGGACGATTTCCGTGATCGATCCGGCCGACGGGCAGCCTTTCGACGAGCTGGCGCGCGGCTCGGCCGATGACGTGCATCGCGCCGTCGGGGCCGCACAGGCCGCCATGGGCCCGCACCTCAATGGCCCCTGGGCCGTGACCTCCGCCCGGGACCGGGGCCGTCTCCTGGCACGCTGGTGCCAGGCCGTCTTGCAGCACGCCGACACACTGGCAGAACTGGAGGGCCGCGACACCGGCAAGGCGCCGTCCACGTCCCGCAACGATGTCCTGGCGCTGGCGCGCTACCTCGAATACTACGCCGGGGCCTGCGACAAGCTGCACGGCGAAACCCTGCCCTACGAAACAGGTTACACGGTACTCACGATCCGCGAGCCGCACGGCGTCACCGGCCACATCATCCCGTGGAACTACCCCATGCAGATCTTCGGGCGCAGCGTGGGGGCGGCGCTTGCCGCCGGCAACGCCTGTGTCGTCAAGCCGGCCGAGGACGCCAGCCTCTCCACGCTGTACCTGGCCGAGCTGGCCGCGCAGGTCGGCTTCCCCGCCGGCGTATTGAACGTCGTCACGGGGTACGGCCACGAGGCCGGCGCGGCGCTGACGGCGCATCCGGGCATCGCGCACATTTCCTTTACGGGATCCACGGTCACGGGCCAACGGGTCGCCGAAGCCGCCGCCCGCCGCCACTGCCCGGTGACACTGGAACTCGGCGGGAAGTCGCCGCAGATCGTGTTCGAGGACGCTGACCTGGACGAGGCGCTCCCGGTCATCGTGAACGCGATCATCCAGAACAGCGGCCAGACCTGCTCGGCCGGCAGCCGCCTGCTCGTCCAGGAAAGCATCTACGAAACGTTCATTGCACGGATTGCGGAACGCTTCCGCGAGCTGCGCGCCGGCCCTCCTTCCCGTCATCCGGACCTGGGCCCGCTGGTGAACCGGAAACAGTTCGAGCGCGTTCGCCAGATGCTGAACGTGGCGCGCGAGGAGCGCCTGACGGAGGCCGCGCGCGGGCGCATCATGGAGGGGGCGCCGCCCACCGGCTACTACCAGGAAGCCGTGCTCTTTCGCGATGTACCGGCCGATAGCGCGCTGGCCCGCCAGGAGATCTTCGGTCCCGTGCTGGTCGCGCAGCCTTTTCGTGACGAGGCGCACGCGCTGGATCTGGCCAACGGCACCGAATACGGCCTGGTCGCAGGCGTCTGGACCCGCGATGGCGCGCGCCAGCTCAGGCTCGCCCGCCAGCTTCGCTGCGGCCAGGTCTTCGTGAACAATTACGGTGCCGGCGGCGGGGTGGAACTGCCTTTTGGCGGCGTCAAATCCAGCGGGTACGGAAGGGAAAAAGGCTTCGAAGCACTGCTTGGCTTCACCGTACTGAAAACCGTGGCGATCCACCACGGCTGAGACACTAGAGGAGGAAGCATGCGTCTACAGGACAAAGTCGCCATCGTGACAGGTGCCGGTTCGGGATTTGGCCGGGGCATTGCCGCAACATTCGCACGCGAAGGCGCCCGCGTCGTGGTGGCCGACATCAACGAAGCGGCCGGCCAGGAAACCGTGGCCCGCATCCAGGCCGCCGGCGGACGGGCCCATTTCGTCGCCGTCGACGTCGCGAACGCCGCGAGCATGGACGGGCTGCGCGACCAGACGCTGGCGCACTATTCCGCCCTGCACATCGTCGTCAACAACGCCGGCACCACGCACCGCAACCGCCCCATGCTGGAAGTCAGCGAGGCCGAATTCGACCGCATCTACGCGATCAACGTAAAAAGCATCTTCCTGAGCGCGCAAAGCTTCGTGCCGCATTTCCGGCGGCAGGGCGGCGGGGTCTTCGTCAACATCGCCTCCACCGCCGCGATCCGGCCGCGCCCCGGCCTGACCTGGTACAACGGCACCAAGGGCGCCGTGGTCACCACCAGCAAATCGATGGCGGCCGAGCTGGGCCCCGACCGCATCCGCGTCAACTGCGTGAATCCGGTGATCGGAGCCACCGGCCTGCTGGCGGACTTCATGGGACAGCCCGACACCCCCGAGAATCGCGCCACGTTCGTGGCCGGCATCCCGCTGGGACGCTTCTCCACGCCGGACGACGTGGCCAACGCCTGCCTGTACCTGGCTTCCGACGAGGCCACGTTCATCACGGGCGTTTGCCTGGAAGTGGACGGCGGCCGCTGCGTGTAGCCGGCCGTCCTTACCTGTCAAAACATAGACCGTCGCGCGAAAAAACCGGACTTCGCCTGCGTCGGGGTTCCGAGACCATGCGGGACGGCAGATCCGCGAATCTGCTAAAGTGCTCCCATGACATGGGGTGCTCCCTGCTCTTCCACCAACGGCCACATGGCCGGACAGCGATGACAGTGCGCTGAGAACAGACCCATCGAACCTGATCTGGTTAGCGCTAGCGTAGGAATTGTCATGGCTCTGGATTTGCCTGCTCTGCACGCGCGGCTGCGCGCCGCTGCGCCTCTCATTCAGAACATCACCAACACGGTCGTCCAGCAATTCAGCGCCAACGTGCTGCTGGCCGTTGGCGCCGCACCTGCGATGCTGGACCACGAGGCCGACGCCGGTCAGTTCGCCCGGCTGGCGGACGGCATCCTGATCAATTTAGGCACCGCCACGAGCCACCAGTTGCTCGCGGCCGACGCGGCCGTTCGTGTCGCCCGTCAACTCGGCAAACCCTGGGTGCTGGACCCCGTCAGCGTGGGCGTTATCGATTTTCGGACGACGCGCATCCAGCAAGCGGCCGAATGCCATCCCAGCGTGATCCGCGGCAATGCCTCGGAGATCGCCGCCCTGGCCGGCCAAGGCGCCGGCGGGCGCGGCGTGGACGCGACCGACGAGGTCGACGCGGTACTGGTCGCGGCAATGAGCCTCGCCCAATCCACGGGAGCGGTGGTGGCCGTCTCGGGCGCGCGCGATGCCATCGTCGAAGTCTCCGGCAGTACCGTGCGCCTGGCCCGCGTGGGTGGCGGCCACCCGCTCATGCCGCGCGTCATCGGCACTGGCTGTTCGCTGGGTTCGCTGACGGCGGCCTACCTGGCGGCCCAGCGGGCCGCAGACGGAACCCGGCTGGCCAGCGATTTCGAGGCCACGATCGCCGCGCACGCCCATTTCAAGCTCGCGGGCGAAGCAGCGGGCAAGATCGCCGCGGGTCCCGCCAGTTTTGCCGTGGGCTTCGTGGACGCGCTTTATGCCCTGCAATCCATCGACCTGACGCAAGCCGACGTGCATCTCGAGATCCGCGAGATGCCCGAGACCTGCGGCCTCTAGCACGATGCAGGACCCGATCCAGGCGGCCGACTTCACCTTCTTCTCGACGCTGGCCTCGGCCGGCAACCTGAGTGCGGCCGCACGCGAACTGGGCCTGACGCCGGCTGCCGTGAGCAAGCGGCTGTCCGCGATGGAGCGGCGCCTCGCGATCCCTCTCATCCGGCGGACCACGCGGCGCATGATGCTCACCCCGGAAGGCGAGGTCTACCTGGAACACGCCCGCCGCATCCTGGACGAAATCGACACACTGGGCGAACTGCTGGGCGGCGCGCGCAAACGCCCGACGGGGCTGCTGCGCGTCAATGCCACTCTCGGATTCGGCCGAAGCCATGTCGCGCCCATCATTTCGCAGTTCGTGTCGGCCTACCCCGGGGTTTCAGTGCGGCTCCAGTTGTCCGTGACGCCCCCGCCCCTGACCGACGATGCGTTCGACGTGTGCATCCGCTTCGGGGAGCCACCGGACGCCCGGGTGGTGGCCCGTCTATTGGTGGCCAACCGCCGCCTGCTGTGCGCCTCGCCCGGGTACCTGAAGCGGCACGGGGTGCCGCTCGTCCCCCATGACCTCATCCGCCACAACTGCATCGGAATCCGTCAGGGCGACCAGGCATACGGCGTGTGGCGTCTCTCCAGCGGGCGGGAAGCCACCCGCAAGACCGAGACGGTCCGCATCCACGGAAACCTCGCCACCAACGACGGGGAGATCGCCGTCAAATGGGCGCTGGACGGCCACGGCATCCTGATGCGGGCCGAGTGGGACATCCGGGAATACCTGGCCGACGGCCGCCTGCAAACCGTCTTGCCGAACTACACGACCCCCGACGCGGACATCTACGCGATCTACGCCCAGCGGTACAAGCTGTCCACGCGTGTGCGGACTTTCGTCGATTTCCTGGCGGCTGCGCTGAACCGCCTCGATTGACGCGCCGGCGGCCAGTGTCCCATTCGGTCAATCCTGATGTTTGAATTCGGCGCCTGCGCCACCCATACTGCCTTGCACATCCTCGTGATAGCCCTTGCCATCACTGCGGTTCGCGCCTTGTCTGGATGGCGCATGCATCCGAATTCAAGGACACAAACCGACCGAACGGGACACTAGGCCGCCGCAACCAGATCCGCGATCGCCTGGCCCATGATCTGGGTGCTGGCCTTCCCGCCCAGGTCGGGCGTGCGGGGACCGTGTTCCAGCACCTGTTCGATGGCTGACATCAGCGTATCATGCGCCGCCCGGCACCCCTCATCGGTGCTGCCCAGGAAGTCCAGCATCATGGCAGCCGACCAGATCATCCCCACCGGATTTGCGATGTTCTGACCGTAAATGTCGGGGGCCGACCCATGCACGGGTTCAAACAACGACGGATAGCGCCGTTCGGGATTGAGGTTGGCCGACGGTGCAATGCCGATCGTGCCCGTACAGGCGGGCCCTAGATCAGACAAGATGTCGCCGAAAAGATTGGACGCCACCACTACGTCGAAGCGTTGCGGCTGCAGGACGAACCGGGCACACAATATGTCGATATGGTGCTTGTCCCAGGTCACGCCCGGATATTGGGTCGCCATGGCCGCGAGGCGCTCGTCCCAGTAGGGCATGCTGATCGCAATGCCATTGGATTTCGTGGCTGCGGTAAGGTGCCGCCGCGGACGCTGGGCCGCCAGATCGAACGCGAATTTCAGCACCCGATCGACCCCGTGGCGAGAAAAGACCGACTCCTGGATGACGACCTCACGGTCGGTGCCTTCGTAGATGCGGCCCCCGAGATTCGTGTACTCCCCTTCGGTGTTTTCGCGCACCACCAGGAAATCGATCTCGCCGGGCTTGCGGCCGGCGAGCGGCGCGGGCACTCCGGCCATCTGGCGGACCGGGCGCAGGTTGATGTATTGATCGAAGCCGCGGCGAAACTTCAGCAACGATCCCCACAAGGACACGTGGTCGGGCACCACCTCCGGCCAGCCGACTGCCCCGAACAGGATCGCATCGAACCCCCGGAGGCGCTCGAACCAGTCGTCAGGGAGCATCGTCCCGTGCTGCTGCCAGAACTCCGCGCAGGCCCAATCGAAAGGCTCGAACTGCAGCAACAACCCGTACCGCTGGCGCAGGGCTTCCAGAACCCGCAGCGCCTCCGGCATGACTTCACGCCCGATCCCGTCTCCGGGGATGACTGCAATACGATGTGTTTTCACTTCAGGGCCTGCATTTCAGCATAGAGATCGGACTTGCCTTCGAACCCGATTCCGGGGATGTCAGGCATGATGATATGCCCATCGGAGACTTTCACGCCATCGGGAAACCCGCCGTAGGGCTGGAAAAGATCAGGGTACGATTCGTTTCCTCCCAAGCCCAGTCCCGCGGCAATATTGAGCGACATCTGGTGGCCCCCGTGCGGAATGCAGCGGTCCCAGGACCAGCCATGGCTTTTCACCACGTCCAGCGTGCGCAGATACTCGACCAGCCCGTAGCTGAGCGCGCAATCGAATTGGAGGAAATCGCGGTCGGGCCGCATGCCCCCATAGCGCAGAAGATTGTCGGCGTCCTGATGGCTGAACAGGTTCTCGCCCGTTGCCATGGGCCGTTCGTAGAACTGCCCCAGAACGGCCTGCAGCCGATAATCCAGGGGGTCCCCCGGCTCCTCATACCAGAAAAGCGGGTAGTCGCTCAACATGCGCGCGTACTCAATGGCCGACTCGAGATCGAACCGGCCGTTGGCGTCCACCGCCAGCCGCGCCTCGGTGCCGACTTCGTCCAGAACCGCCTCGATGCGCCGACGGTCGTCCTCGATCGGCGCCCCGCCGATTTTCATTTTCACGACGTTGTATCCGCGATCCACATAGCGGCGCATCTCGGCCCGCAAGGCGCCAAGATCCTTGCCGGGATAGTAGTATCCGCCGGCCGCGTAGACGAAAACCTTGGGATTGGGCTGCACGCCGTGACGCTGGGCCAGCAGACGGAACAACGGCTTTCCCGCAATCTTGGCCACCGCGTCCCAGACCGCCATGTCCAGTGTTCCCACCGCCACCGATCGCTCGCCGTGGCCGCCCGGCTTCTCGTTCGACATCAGGGCGCCGGAGACACGCACGGGGTCCAGGTTGTCGCCAGCGTCGTCCATCAGGGAAGCCGGATCGGCTTCCAGCAGGCGTGGGGCGAAGCGCTCCCGGATCAGGCCGCCCTGGCCGTAGCGACCGTTCGAATTGAATCCGTAGCCGATGACGGGCTCACCGTCCCGCACCACATCGGTCACTACCGCCACCAGGCTGGTCGTCATCCGGGAGAAGTCGATGTAGGCGTTACGAATGGGCGAAGCGATCCGCTTGGTCACCTCTCGCACGTCAACAATGCGAATGGCCATGAAAAGTCCTCGAGTCAGACATACAGAAAACCAGGGGGCACACGCTGCTCGCCCGGGCGCGGAAAGTCACTCTTCCACGTACCACGTGTCTTCGGACAGCATGACTTGCTGATGCCCGCAGCCGGCGGGCATCATGGGAAAACAGTTCTGCAGCGGCACCACGGCGACGTCCAGGAAATACGGCCCATCGTGGGCCAGACAAGCGGCCAGCGCGGCGTCCAGGTCACGAGGATGTTCGACACGCGCCGCGCCCCAGCCAAACGCCCGGGCCAGCGCCACGAAGTCCGGCAGCGACGCGTTATAGCTATGGCTGTAACGGCCCTCGTGAATCAGTTCCTGCCACTGGCGCACCATGCCCATGTGGCCGTTGTTGCACAGGATGAGCTTGACGGGCGCACCATGCTGCATGGCGGTCGCCAGTTCCTGGATATTCATCAGCACCGAGGCATCGCCGCTCACACACACCACCGTCTTGTCGGGATGGGCGATCTGCGCACCGATGGCGGCCGGCAGACCATAGCCCATGGTGCCCGCGCCGCCCGACGTCAGCCAGCGCTGAGGCCGATTGACGCGGATATACTGGGCCGCCCACATCTGGTGCTGTCCCACGTCCGTGGCGACAATGGCATCCTGGCCCGACAGCAGCCGGTCCACGCGCTGCATCAGGTCCTGAGGCAGGATGACTTGATCCGACGGCGTCACCTTCAGGCAGTCGCGTGCCTGCCAGACACCGATGCGCTGCCACCATTCATCCAGGCGGCGGGGATCGAGCGCCTGCGGATCCAGTTCCTTGTGCAGCGCTCGCAGCAAGGGATAGCAGTCGCCCACCAGCGCCACATCGGCGCGCACCACCTTGTCGATGGAGGCCGGATCGATGTCCAGGTGGATCTTTTCCGCAAAGGGGCAGAAATCCGACAGGCGACCGGTGATGCGATCATCGAACCGCGCTCCCACGCACACGATCAGGTCCGCGTGGTGCATGGCGAGATTGGCCTGCAGCGTGCCGTGCATCCCCAACATGCCCAGAAATTGATCGTTGTCGGCCGGATAGGCGCCCAATCCCATCAGAGTCAGCGTGCAAGGCGCGCGCGTGGCCTGCACCAGGCTGCGAAAGGCGTGGCAGGCGTCCAGCCCGGAGTTGATGAGGCCGCCCCCGCCATAGAATACCGGGCGCCGGGCACGGGCAATCAGTGCGGCCGCCCGCTTGAGGTTCGCTTCGGTGACGGGCGACAGCGCCTCGGCGGTGGTCACCGGTTCCGGGGCCGCCGTCCGGCATTCCGCAGGCACCTGCGCCATCTGCAGGTCCTTCGGAAAGTCCAGCAGCACGGGACCCGGCCGACCGCTGCGGGTGAGCCGCAGCGCCTTGGCGGCAAGGCCGGCCACGTCCTCGACGCGCTTGATCTGGGCATTCCACTTCGTGACGGGCCGCGAGATACCCACGGCGTCGCATTCCTGGAACGCGTCCGTCCCGATCGCGCTGGTCGCCACCTGGCCGCTGATGCACAGCACCGGAATGGAGTCGCAGATCGCATCCAGCAGCCCCGTCGTGGTATTGGACATGCCAGGACCGGACGTGACGAACACCACGCCGGTGCGCCCCGTGGTGCGGGCATAGCCCTCGGCCGCGTGCATGGCGGCCTGTTCATGGCGCACCAGAATGTGACGAATGCGCGGTTCGCTGTAGAGCGCATCGTAAAGCGGCAAGACCGCGCCCCCCGGATAGCCGAACACCGTGTCCACTCCCAATGCAATCAACGCGTCCAGCAAAACCTGGGCGCCATTGCGGCCCACAGCCACGGAAGGCGTGGTCGCCGCCGAAAGGGATGCGGAAGGAACGGAAGCATTCACCGGAAAGAACCTCGGATGATCGGAATGTAAACGTGGACAAAAAACGTCACTGCACGCCAGTTTATCAACGATCGGGACCGATCCACGCCTTCCCCTTCACCGGCACCGTCGGGTTGTCCCCGCCCACCCGGGCCCCCGATCGGCGACGACACATGGGCCGGCCGCGTGGCCGCTGGTCCCGGGAATGCCCGAACTGGCAAAAGCAGCATCTGGCTGTAGTATGAAGGGTCTTGTTTCAACCGTGCTCCAACCTCGCCACCCGCAGCACCCATGCCAGAGAACCACGCCGCCGACCCCGCAGGCCTCTACACGCCACCCCCCGATCCCCCCGTTCGCATCCCGCTGCTGTTGGAAGACTGGGTCACCGTGCTCACGATGTCCATTCTGGCCTGCATCACGCTCGCCAACGTCATCGTCCGCTATCTCACGTCCGAGTCTTTTGCCTGGACCGAGGAAATCTCCATTTTTCTCCTGGTTGTCCTCACCATGAGCGCCAGCGGGTCCGCCTTCGTGCGGCGCCTGCACATCCGCATCGAGCTGCTGGCCGACGGAGGCACCCCCGCGCGCCAACGGCGCTTCACGCTCGCGGCCAACGGCGTCTGCCTGTTGTTCTTCATCACTCTGACGGTCCTGTTGGGCCGCATGGCTCTGGACGACTACAACTGGGGGGACACGTCGCCCGCCATCGGCGTACCGACCTGGTGGTATTCGATGTGGCTGCCGGTGCTGTCCACCACGATCTCGCTGCGCCTGATCGGCATGCTGCAGCGCGCATGGAGACTGCATCCATGATTCCCACC
Organism: Castellaniella sp. UC4447_H14; assembly: GCF_052978285.1. Classification (NCBI taxonomy): domain Bacteria; kingdom Pseudomonadati; phylum Pseudomonadota; class Betaproteobacteria; order Burkholderiales; family Alcaligenaceae; genus Castellaniella; species Castellaniella sp. UC4447_H14. The sequence goes on from NZ_CM129666.1 coordinate 2,228,978, forward strand.
TTGCTCTTCACGATGTTCGTGGTCCTGATGGCCATCGGCGCGCCGGTCGGCGTGGCGCTGGGGGCCGCAGGCACAGTGGCCATCGGATTGGCCAACCCGGACACGCACTGGTTCGGGCTCATGGCCGTCGCGCAAAGCTTCTATGCGGGGCTGGCGAAGTATCCCTTGCTGGCGATCCCCATGTTCGTCCTGGTGGGTTCGATCTTCGACAGGTCCGGCGTCGCCGCACGGCTGGTCCGGCTGGCCCAGTCCATCACCGGCAATGGCCCGGGCATGCTGGCGGTGGTCGCCATCACCGTCGCCATGTTCCTGGGCGGCATCTCCGGTTCGGGACCGGCCTGCGCCGCCGCAGTGGGCGCCATCATGATCGGTGCCATGAACCGGGCGGGCTATCCTCGCGCCTACTCGGCCAGCGTGGTGGCCGCGGGCGCCGCGACCGACATCCTGATTCCGCCCTCCATCGCGATGATCGTGTATTCCATCCTGGTGCCGCAGGCCTCCGTCCCCGCCCTGTTCGCGGCCGGCATGATTCCGGGCATCCTCGCGGGCATCGGTCTCATCATTCCAGCCATATGGCTCGCCCGCCGGCACAACATGGGCGCCGAGGCCCGCAGGGAGCCCCGTCCGCCGTTCTGGCGCAGCCTGTACCAGGCGGTCTGGGGGCTGTCGGCACCGGTCATCATTCTGGGCGGCATGCGCATGGGCTATTTCACGCCCACCGAGGCGGCCGTGGTGGCCGTGTTCTACGGTCTGTTCATCGGCATGTTCGTGCACCGCACCATGTCATGGCGCGATCTGTTTCCGATCCTGCGCGAAGCGGGCGAACTCTCGGCGGTGATCCTGCTGATCGTGACGCTGGCCGGCATCTTCGCCTGGTCCCTGTCCACGCTGAGCATCATCGACCCCCTGACCAACGCCATCGTGCATTCGGGGCTGGGGCCGTATGGCGTGCTCGCGCTGCTGATCCTGCTGCTCATCGTGGCGGGGATGTTCCTGGATGGCATTTCCATCTTCCTGATCTTCGTGCCGCTGATCCAGCCGGTCGCCATGGCGTTCCACTGGGATCTGGTGTGGCTGGGCGTGGTCCTCACGCTGATGGTGGCCGTGGGGCAGTTCACGCCGCCCGTCGCCGTGAACCTGATGGTGTCATGCAAGATCGCCCAGGTGCCCATGGAAAGCACGGTGCGCTGGGTGCTCTGGATGGTGGGCGGCATGATGGGGGCGCTGGTGCTGGTCGTGCTGTTCCCCCAGCTCGCCTTGTGGCTGCCGCATTATCTGGGATACTGACGCTTCACCCAAATCAGACAGAATTCATCGGGGATTTTTTCAGAGGAGACTCGCATGTCCATCAAACGACTCATGGCTTCGGCCGCTTTCGCCGTCAGCGCACTGGCCATCGCCGCACCCACCCAGGCGGCCAACTACAAGTCAGAATACAAACTGTCCATCGTCGTGGGCACGACCTTCCCGTGGGGCCAGGGCGCGGTGATCTGGTCGGACCTGGTGCGCGAACGCACCAAGGGGCGCATCAACATCAAGGTCTATCCCGGCACCTCGTTGGTGCAAGGGGACCAGACGCGGGAATTCACGGCCATCCGCCAGGGCGTGATCGACATGGCGATCGGTTCCACGATCAACTGGTCGCCGCAGGTCAAGGAACTGAATCTGTTCTCGCTGCCGTTCCTCATGCCCGACTATCCCGCCATCGACGCGCTGACCCACGGCAAGGTGGGTGAAAGGCTGTTCGACATCCTGTCGAAGAAAGGCGTGGTCCCGCTCGCCTGGGGTGAAAACGGCTATCGTCAGCTCAGCAACTCGGTGCGCGAGGTCAAGGCCCCGGCCGACATCAAAGGCATGAAGCTGCGCGTGGTGGGATCGCCGCTGTACATCGACACCTTCACGGCCCTCGGTGCCAACCCCACGCAGATGAGCTGGGCCGATGCGCAGCCGGCACTCGCCAGCGGTGCCGTGGACGGCCAGGAGAACCCGCTGTCCATCTATGCCGGAGCCAAGCTCTACGATGTCGGGCAGAAATACCTGACGCTGTGGAACTATGTGGCCGATCCGCTGGTTTTCGTGGTGAACAAGGACGTCTGGGCCTCCTGGTCGCCGGAAGACCAGAAGATCGTGCGCGAAGCCGCCATCGAGGCCGGCAAACAGGAAATCGTCATCGCGCGCAAGGGGGTGACGTCCACCGACGACTCGCTGCTGAAAGAGATCGAAGGCCATGGCGTGAAAGTGACCACCCTCTCGCCGGATCAGATCTCGGCCTTTGCCAAAGTCACCCGGCCGGTATTCGACAAGTGGGCCAAGCAGATCGGTCCGGATCTGGTCAAGGAAGCCCAGGCCGACATCGCCAAACGCTGAACCCTGACCGGGGCCGCCACGGCGGCCTTTTCGCCGGGGTCAGCCTGTTTGGCCCGAGCTGGCCCCGGCCACACGCGCCTCCCGTCCGCCTTCATTCCGCCATGGAAATCACACTGGACACCGCTTTTCTGTTGTTTTTCGTCGCCTTGGCGGCCGGTACCATCGATGCCATCGCGGGCGGCGGCGGCCTCATCACCATCCCGGCGCTCCTGGCGGTGGGGCTGCCTCCGGGCGCGGCCATCGCCACCAACAAGGCCGGCGGCTTTGCCGGATCGGCCGCGGCCACGCTGCAGTTTCTGCGCAAGCGCCAGATAGACCTGAAGAAAAGCCGGTGGATGATCCTCGCCTCGTTTGCGGGTGCACTGGCGGGTGCATGGTCGCTCACCCGGATTGACAGCAACATTCTGAAGCAGCTCATTCCTGTCCTGCTGATCGGCTTCGCACTATATTTTCTCTTGTCCCCTCGAGTGGGGGCCCAGGACCGCACACAACGCATCCCGCATGCGCTGTACGCTGCCACGGTCGCCCCGCTGATCGGCTTCTACGACGCGTTTTTCGGTCCCGGAACCGGCACTTTTTTGGCGATATCGGCCGTCACCCTGCTGGGCATGAACCTCACCAAGGCGACCGGCCACGCCAAGCTGCTGAATCTTTCGAGCAATCTGGTGGCGGTTGTGTTCTACAGTCTGCACGGCAACATCATCTGGGCCTTCGGTCTGCCCATGCTGGCGGGCCAATGGATAGGCGGCACCCTCGGTGCACGCATCGCGGTAAATCGGGGCCATCGGCTGATTCGTGTTGTCATGGTCACCATGGCCATCATCGTCTCTGCAAAGATGATCTGGGAGGGCTGAAGTCGGCGGTTGCGCCCGGGCACAGCACATGCTCCAGGCCACGCAAAGTTCTGAACTTCGCGGCCGGACGGGTGTCCAACCACACGAAGTCAAACGTTTCCAGGTGGCATGCCTGCTGACACGGACTGACTCGCACATGACCGGTGTCCGCGGGCTGCCATCACACGATGGGAGGAGAGCCGTGGCCGACCACAACGAAGGGACGGGACGACCCCGTTCTGAATTCATCGAATCGCTGACAGAATATTCGCGCAAGCAGCAAGCCCAGCATTGGGAAGGCAGCTTCGGCGACTACCTGCGCGACATTGTCGCCAGCGATCCGCCGCGTGCCGCCAGATCCAGCCATCAGTACATCTGGGACATGATCTGCTGGCGCGGCATCGAGGCCGCAAAATCGGACGGCGCCGGGGCTCGGTACAAACTCTTTGAAGATGATCTGTTCGGTATCGACCAGGCACTGGAACGGGTGGCCAACTATTTCAAGGCCGCCAGCGAGGGTTCCGAAGTTGGCCGGCGCCTGCTGTTGCTGCTGGGCCCACCGTCCGGGGGCAAATCCAGTCTGGTGACGCTGCTCAAGCGCGGCCTGGAGGCCTACAGCCACACCGACGAAGGCGCCCTGTACGCGATACAGGAAAGCCCGATCCAGGAATCGCCTTTGCTGCTGATTCCGCGCGACAAACTGCCTGAATTCAGAAGCTCATACGGCGTCGAGATCAACGGCGAGCCGTCGCCCTTCACGCGAGCCCTGCTGGAGGAAAAGTACGGCGGCGACTTCACCCGCGTGCCGATCCGCCGCATTTTCATCAACGAAGCAGGGCGCACCGCGGTGGGGACTTATGCGCCACACGATCCCACCACGGCCGATATCGCGGACCTGGTGGGTTCGGTGGACCTTTCCAAGGTCGCCGAATACGGCGACGAAGGCGACCCGCGCGCATGGTCCTGGTCCGGGGCGGTCTATGCCGGCAACCGGGGCCTGCTGGAGATGATCGAAATTCTGAAGGTCAAGCGCGAGTTCCTGTACCTGCTGCTGACCCTCACCCAGGAACAGGTCGTCAAGGTATCCCGTTTCCCGCTCATCTACATCGACGAGACCATCGTTGCGCACACCAACATGGCGGAGTTCCGGCGGTTCCTGCAGGAAAAGGAGAACGAGGCCCTGCTGGACCGCATGGTCATCGTGCAGGTGCCTTACACCTTGTGCTACACCGACGAGGCGCGGATCTATCAGAAGCTGACCTCGACCACACCCTCGTTCCGGCAGGTGCACCTGGACCCGCACGCGCTTCGCGTGGCGGCCGTATTCGCCATTCTCACTCGCCTGAAACCCTCCGAACGCCAGGACCTGGATCTGAGCAAGAAGCTGCGCATCCATGCGCACGAAGCGGTGGAAGGCGTGTCGGACGCCGACGCCGAACGCATCATCCGCGAACAGCCCGACGAGGGCATGGACGGCGTTTCCCCCCGCTTCATCGTCAACGCGCTGGCCGGCGCCATCAGCCAGTCCGAAACGAAGAGCCTGACCACGATGGAAGTCATGCTGGCGCTCAAGGATGCGATCGAATCGGACGCCCGCATGAACCCCAAGGTCAAGAAGCAATGGACCGATTTCCTGGTGACCACGCGCAAGGAGTTCTACAACCGCTGGGTCAAGGAAGACGTGCACAAGGCCATGTTCGTGTCCTTCCAGACCGAGGCCCAGGAGCTGCTGGACAAATACCTGGATGAAGTCGAAGCGGTGCTCGAGAGCCGCAAGGTGAGCGATCCCATCACGGGCGAAGAGCGCGATGCCGACGAGCGTTTCCTGCGCAGTGTGGAGACCAAGATCGGAATTTCCGATTCCGGCAAAACGTCGTTCCGGCAGGAGATCGTGCGCAAGGCGCTGGGCAGTTACAAGCGCGGCGCCAAATTCACGCTGGCGGATCACGCGCGCCTGCGCGAGGCCATCGAGCAATACTTGTTCGAAGAACGGCGCGACGTACTGCGCCTGGTCGCCTCGACCACTCGGGCCGACACGGAGACGCTGGAAAAGATCTCCGCCGTCGAACAACGCCTGGTCAACGAGTATGGGTACGACGCGCACAGCGCGCACGAAGCGCTCAACTATGTGACCACGCTTCTGGCGCAGGAATAGACGCCGGACGAGACGCACCATGAACCGGTCCGATCCCCGGCAACCGTCCAACCTGGCGCAGGCGCACCACTGGTACGATCTGTTTTCGCGCGGAGCGCGGGACTGGCTCAGGCACAACTACAAAGTCCGCAGCGCCGTGCGCGAGCAGTTGCCGGAGATGATCGCCGGCTCGGACATCCTGAGCCGTCCCGCAGGCCGCACCGTGCGGATCCCGGTCCACTTCCTGGAACACTATCGCTTCCGGTTGAATCCGTCGGCCGAGCACTCGGGGGTGGGCCAGGGGGGCGGCCAGCCCAACGACGTCTACCGGCCCGGCCAGGCCGAGGGCGACCAAGGCGGTCAGGCCGGAGCGGGGGGCAACGGCGATGGCGAGCTGCGCTTCCTGCTGGAACTCAGAATCGAAGACATCGTCGACTGGATCTGGGAAGAACTGCATCTGCCGGATCTGAAGCCCCGTGTCAGCGATGCGCTGCGGGATGAAGACCTGGTGCGCGAGGGCTGGAGCCGGCACGGGCCGAATGCTCGCCTGGATCGGCGCCGGACGTTGAAAGAAGCGATCAAGCGGCGCCACGCCCAGGCCGAAGGCGCCACGCCGTTTTCCGATGAAGACCTGCGCTTTCGGCAACTGGCCCGGCGGCAGCGGCCGGCGACCGATGCCGTGGTGGCGCTGGTGCTGGATGTGTCCGGTTCGATGGATGAAGAGCGGCGCAAGCTGGCCAAATCCTTTTTCTTCTGGGCCATACAGGGTCTGCGCCGGCAATATGGCAACGCGCTGGAAATCCTCTTCATTGCGCACACCAGCGAAGCCTGGGAATTCACCGAAGAACAATTTTTCCAGGTCGCGGCCACCGGCGGCACGGCCGCTTCCAGCGCCTTCAAGCTGGTGCTGGACATCTTTGCCCAGCGCTACCCCGCCGGGCGCTACAACCATTACCTGTTTTATGCCTCGGATGGCGAAAACTTTGCCGACGACCAGGCGCTCGCCGAAAATCTGCTGTGCAAACTGGGGGACATCGTCAACTTCATGGGCTTCGTGGAAACACCACAGAATCCCCATGAATCGGGCCTCTCCGAAACCGGCCGCCTGTTTCGCGCACTGGAATCGCGCAATTACCCGGCGGGCACTTACACCATCCATGACCGCGGTGACGTCTGGGATGCCGTGCGCCGCTTCTTCCAGCTCCAGGCGCGGGCCGAGGCCGGCACGGAGGTCCGCCATGCAAGCCGAGAATGAATGGGGCCTGGAGCAACTCACCCGCCACATCCAGAAGATCGAGACGCTGGCCACCCGCAACGGACTGGACTTCCATCCGGTCGACTTCGAGCTAGTCCCCAATACCTTCATGATGGAAGTCGCCGTCTACGGCCTTCCGATCCGGATGCCGCACTGGTCATTCGGCGTGCGCTACATCCACCAGCAGGTACAGCACCGGATGGGGGGTTCGCATATCTTCGAGGTCGTGTTTCCGGGCAACCCGAACCGCGCCTACCTGGTCACCGACAACGGTCTGGCGCAAAACACGCTGGTCACGGCGCACGTGCTCGGGCACGCCGACTTTTCCAAAAACAATGCCCTGTTTGCGCGCATGCAGCAACAGGTGGGATACCACATCGTGACCGAAGCCGCGGAACGGGCCCGCAGCATCCAGGACGCCATTGAAGAGCACGGGCTACGGCGTGTGGAGATGGTGCTGGATGCAGCGCTGGCGCTGGAGCAGCACATCGATGTGGACCACCCGATCCACCGGCCCGATTACCCGCTGTACATCGAGCCTGTCCCGGGCCGCAAGGCCACTGGCTTCCGCGCCCGCTACGCCGGGCTGCCCGGCGAGGAGCCGCCGCCCGCGCCTCAGCGGCGCCGCGCGCCGATCCCGCCGCAGCCGGAGTCCGATCTGCTGTGGTTCACCGCCCGCTATGCGCCGGACATGGAGGGATGGGAACGGGACATTTTCCTGGCCGTTCGCGAGGAATCGTTCTATTTCTATCCGGTTTTCGCCTGCCAGATCATGAATGAAGGCTGGGCCAGCTACTGGCACGCGCGCCTGCTGCGCGAGGCCGACTTCCTGCCCAACGACCTGTACGTGGACGCCATCAAATCCCATTCCGACGTCATCCGGCCCTTTGCCACGGGCCGCGACATTGCGCTGGGCATCAACCCCTATCACATTGGATTTACCATGTGGGAACAGATCATCGAAAAGGAGGGCTTGGAGAGCGCCCTGCGCATCCGAGCGGAGGAGGACGACTGCAGCTTCATCCGCAATCACCTGGATGATGGCCTGGCGGAAAAGCTGCAGTTGCTCAGCTATCGCATCAGTGGCGACTCGAGGGCGGGGGCACGCGTCAGGATCGAGGACGCGGACATCGCCACGCTGAGGGAGCAACTGATCGCACCCAAGTTCAACTTCGGGGCGCCGCACGTACAGGCCGTCGGGCTGGGCAATGATGGCAGCCTGACGCTGCGCCACGACCACGCGACCGACGGCTGCGGATTGGACCTGGACCGCGCGCAAAAAGTGCTGGAATACATTGCCCTCGTGTGGCGCCGACCGATCACGCTGGAGACCGTGGACGGAAACGGCAACCCGAAAATACTGACCCACCCGTGAACCATTCATGACAGGAGCTTCGTTCATGACCCAAAACCCGAATGCAGCCGCTTCCGGCACCTTCAAGATCGGCGGCGACATTCCCATTCACCGCCTGGGGTACGGTGCCATGCGCCTTACCGGCCGCGGCATCTGGGACACGCCCCGAGACCTCGTCGCGGCGCGCGCCACACTGAAACGCCTGCCGGCGCTCGGCGTGAACTTCATCGACACGGCTGACAGCTACGGGCCGTTCGTGAGCGAAGACCTGATCCGCGAGGTGCTGCATCCGTACAGCGGCATGCTGATCGCCACCAAGGGCGGGCTGCTGCGCCACGGCCCGGACCAATGGGTGCCGCTGGCCAACCCGGACTATCTGCGTCAATGCGTGCTGATGAGCCTGAGGCGGCTGGCGGTGAAACGCATCGATCTGTGGCAACTGCACCGCATCGACCCGCACACGCCCCGCAAAGCGCAATTCCAGGTCATCGCCGACATGCGCCAGGAGGGCCTGATCCGCCACGTGGGCTTGAGCGAAGTGCAGATCGCCGACATCGAGGAGGCGCAGCATCACTTTCCGGTCTCGACGGTGCAGAACCAATACAACCTGGGCGACCGCAAGAGCGAGGCCGTACTGGACTACTGCACGCAGCACGGCATCGGCTTCATTCCCTGGTTCCCGCTCAATGCCGGGCAGCTGGCCAAGCCCGGGTCGAAGCTGGAGGAAGTCGCACAGCACCACGGTGTGACGCCAAGCGCCATCGCACTGGCCTGGCTGCTGAAGCGCTCGCCCGTGATGCTGCCCATCCCCGGTACCTGCAGCCCGGAACATCTGGCGCAGAACGTGGCGGCGGCTGGCGTCGAACTGAGCGAAGCGGAGTACGAGACGCTGGGGCGCCTGGCGGTGGCGCCCCACTGACGCCGCACTCCGGAAGAGACGGCACCGGCAACGATGGCAGGGCTTCGCGCGGGGCACGCGAGCCCCCTAGTGCAGTGCTCGGGGATTACTTGAAGGCCGTCTCGATGAAGCTGCGCAGCTTGCGAGAATGCAGGCGTTCGCTGGGCATGTCGCGCAAATGCTCCAGCGCACGGATCCCGATGTGCAAATGCTGGTTGACCTGGGTCCGATAAAAGTCGGTGGCCATGCCGGGCAGTTTCAGCTCGCCGTGCAACGGCTTGTCCGACACGCACAGGAGGGTGCCATATGGCACCCGGAAACGGAATCCGTTTGCCGCGATCGTGGCCGATTCCATATCCAGCGCAATGGCGCGCGACTGCGACAGGCGCTGGACCGGCTCCTGCTGGTCACGGAGTTCCCAGTTGCGGTTGTCGATGGTCGCGACCGTCCCGGTGCGCATGATGCGCTTCAGTTCCCACCCCGAGAGCCCCGCGACCTCGGCCACCGCGTCTTCCAGAGCGACCTGTACCTCGGCCAGCGGCGGCACCGGCACCCACAGCGGCAGGTCGTCATCCAGCACATGGTCCTGGCGCACATAGCCATGTGCCAGCACATAGTCGCCCAGCCGCTGCGTCGTGCGCAACCCCGCGCAATGCCCCAGCATCAGCCACGCCGACGGGCGCAGCACGGCCACGTGATCGGTGATCGTCTTGGCGTTGGATGGGCCGACGCCAATATTGATGAGCGTGATCCCGGTGTGGTTCGGCCGCTTCAGGTGATAGGACGGCATCTGCGGCATCGGGGGACGGCCCGATCGTTCGGGCTCCGCGCCGTCACGGCTGGTGACGTAATTGCCTGGTTCCACCAGCTCCGTATAACCGCTATCGCCCGAAAGCAGCGCCGAATGCGCCCATCGGACGAACTCATCCACATAGAACTGATAGTTCGTGAACAGCACGAAGTCCTGGAAGTGTTCGGGCGACGTCGCCGTGTAATGCTGCAGCCGCTGCAGCGAATAATCGACGCGCGGCGCGGTGAACGGTGCCAGCGGCCGGGGCTGGTTCGGACGCCCATGCCAGGTGCCATTCACGATCGCATCATCGGTGACCGCCAGGTCCGGCACGTCGAAATGGTCGCGCAGCGTGTGTCCCGGGACTTCCGAGTATTCACCCTCTACGTACTCGTCTTCCGGAAAGGCAAAATGCAGCGGGATCGGCAGATCGGACTCACCGATCTCCACGGGGACATGGTGGTTGCGCAGCAACAGCCGGACCTGCTCGCGCAGATACCCATGGAATAGCGCCGGACGCGTCACGGTGGTCAGGTACAGGCCGGGTTCCACCAGGTGGCCGTACGAGAGGCGGCTATCCACATCGGGATAGGTGTGGATACGGATGCGGATGGCCGGATAACACGCGCGAATCCGCTGCCCCAGCGGCAGACTGCCGGCACTGTATTCGCGGAAGGCCTCGCGGATGAATGCCGTGTTGCGCTGATAGATTTCCAGCAGCCGGTCGACCGCCGCATCGGCGTCGTCATAGCTGGAAAAAGGAATCAGCGCCGGCAGCCTGGTGGGGCGCGTGGCATCAAAGAACTTGTCCATGCGGCGGATTATGGCAGGTCTAGGTGACAGCGGTGTGACAATCCCCGATACGCCCGCCCTACTGACGGCGATGCACTTCCCGGCCGGCGGCGTAAGTGGCGGCGATCGCGCGGTCATCGCCCAGCATCGCCAGCGCGAACAACAGCTCTTCGAGCGATCCCGCTGCGGCGCTGCGCCTCGCCAGCAAGGGCGTGGCCCTGGGATCCAGCACGATGAAGTCCGCCTCCGCGCCCGGTGCCAGCGTTCCCACCTGACCATCCAGCCGCAGGTCGCGAGCGGCACCCTGCGTCGCCTGCCAGAACATGCGCCGTGCCGTCAGATAATGGCCCGACAGGCGCGCGACCTTGTGTGCCTCGTTCATCGTCAGCAGCATGGAAAAAGACGAGCCGCCCCCCACGTCCGTCGCCAGCGTCACCGGCATCCCAAAATCCCGGGCGGCCGCAAAATCGAACAGCCCGCTGCCGAGAAACTGGTTCGAAGTTGGACAATGCGCCGCCACGGCACCGGAATCGCGCATGCGGCGCCGGTCGTCGTCATCCAGCCAGACACAGTGTCCGTACACGGCGCGCGGACGCAGCAACCCATACTGGTCATAAATGTCCAGATAGCTGCGGTGACCCGGATAGAGCGCCATGGCCCACTTCACCTCGTCCCGGTTCTCGGCCACGTGCGTCTGGACGAACACGTCCGGGTACTGCTGCGCCAGCTCGCCGCACAACGCCAATTGCTTCGGCGTGGAAGTGGGCGCGAAGCGCGGGGTCAGCGCGTACATCTGGCGCCCGATGCCATGCCAGCGATTCAGCAGCGCCTCGCTGTCGCGCGCCCCGGACTGCGCCGTGTCGCGCAGGTATTCCGGGCAGTTGCGGTCCATCATGACCTTGCCGGCGACCATGCGGAGATTGCGCGCATCGCTTTCCTCGAAGAATGCCTGCGCCGATCCCGGGTGAACCGTACAGTACACCAGCGCCGTCGTGGTGCCGCAACGCAGCAGCTCGTCCAGGAAGAAGCGCGCCACACCCCGTGCATAGTCCGGATCCTCGAAGCGCGCCTCGGTCGGAAAGGTGTACCGCTCCAGCCATGGCAACAGGCCGGGCGCCGGCGATGCAATCATGTCCGTCTGCGGATAGTGAATGTGGGTGTCGATGAAGCCCGGCGTGATCAGATGGCCGCGCCAGTCGTGGATTTCCGTTCCTGGTTCCAGCTCGGACACCAGGCGGTCATAATCGCCACACTGTTCAATGCGGCCGTCGCGCACCACCAGCAGCCCGTCCGACACCCATTCGCAGGCGTCGTCCTCCGCTTTCGGCGTGTCCCGAAAATACAGCAACTGCGCCCGGTAGGCCTGAACGCCAGGCACGGCTTGGGTGTTCGACGTCGAGGTCATGAATGTCTCCAGGAATGATGATCGCATGCGGCAAAACGGCCCGCATCCGGCTTTTTCAGGTAATGACCGACGCAGGATGTGGCAGGCAGCGCGCGACGGCGCTTCGCGCACGCCGGGTCCTGAGCTGCATGAGCTGGGCGGCAACCGCCACGGCGATGATGGCGGGCTGCTTGCCTTCGATGCCGGGATCACCGATCGGGCAGATGACCTGCGCGTAGCGCTCGGGCGGAATGCCCTTGGCCGCGAACCGCTGCTGGAACCGGCGCCATTTGGTGCGCGACCCGATCAGGCCGAAATATGCTACATCGTCACGCCGCATGAGCTGCTCGCACAGGCGCTGATCGAGCATGTGATCGTGAGTCATGATGACAAAGCAGCTCTGCGGCGGCGCCTCGTCGATCACGGCTTCCGGCGTATCGGTAGCCTCGATGATCACATTGGGCGCCACCCGGTCCGGAAACAGTTCCTCTCGCGCATCCACCCAGGTCACCCGGCACGGCAGCGTCCCCAGGATGCCGACCAGGGCCTGTCCCACATGCCCCGCGCCGAACACCACGATGTTCAGGCCGTCCGGCTGCACGGGCTCCGTGAAAACGGGGCAGCCGCGGAAATCGGCAACGTCCAGCAGGCGGCTCGCCTGAAAACGGTTGGCAGGGTGAGAGGCGGCCCCCGCGTCCCGCAGCTTCACCCACGGCGCCACGCCCGGGCCGCCCAGCCCCACTTCCCGCTCAAAGGATTCGAGGTGCGCCAGGCGATTCCGGGCCGCTTCCAGCCAGACCCGGTCGGACTCGCGCAGACGCTCGAACAGCAGATGCACCAGTCCGCCACAGCACTGGCCCAGCGCGGCCGCCAGGGGCATTTCCTCGAGCCAGCGGTCGGGCCTGTCGGCCGGAGCCGCCAGCCAGTCCCGCGCGCTTCGTACCGCCTGCCACTCCAGATTGCCGCCGCCCACGGTCAGCCATTGGCGATCAGCCGCCACCAGCATCTTGGCGCCTGCTTCGCGCGGCGCGGAACCCCGCACCGACGCGACGCTGATCAGCACCACCGGCTGGTGTCGATCCAGACACCAGAGCGCCTGGTCAATCCATTCGCCCATTACGCAGCGCTGCGTTGCCGCAGGCCCTCGACCGCGTTCAGAATGGCTTCAGGCGTGGCGGGCGCGCGCAGGTCCGGCGACTGCCGGCCGTCGCCGACCGCCGCAATGGCGTCGTTGATGGCGTTGAAGACGCTGATCCCGTGCACCAGGGGCGGTTCGCCCACCGCCTTGGAATGATGCACCGAGTCCTGATGGTTGCGCGTCTTGAACAACCGGACGCGGAAGTCGCGCGGACAATCGCTGATCGCCGGGATCTTGTAGGTCGATGGCGCATGCGTCATAAGACGGCCGTCGTCGCGCCAGACCAGTTCCTCGGACGTCAGCCACCCGGCTCCCTGAATATAGCCGCCCTCGATCTGGCCAATGTCGATGGCCGGGTTGATCGACGCACCCACGTCATGCAGGATGTCGGCGCGCAGCAGCTTCCATTCACCGGTCAACGTGTCGACCACGACCTCGGACGCCGCCCAGCCGAAGGCATAATAATAGAAAGGATGGCCGTGGCTGGTGGCCTTGTCCCAACTGATGTCCGGCGTCTTGTAGAAACCGTCGGACCAGAGCTGCACGCGATCCCAGTAGGCCTGCTCGACCAGCTGCGCAAATGGCAGGGTCTTGCCGTTGACGCTGACCTGACGCCAGGCAAACACCACGTCTTCAGCCTTGCCACCGTACTTGCGCGCGGCGAATTCCGCGAGCCGCCCGCGCAGCGTGAGCGCCGCGTCCTCGGCCGCCTTGCCATTCAAGTCCGAACCCGTGGAGGCCGCCGTGGCCGAGGTGTTGATGACCTTGTAGGTGTCGGTGGCCGTCAGGCGCACGCACTCCAGATCCAGGCCCAGCGTGTTGGCCACGATCTGCGCGACCTTGGTGTTCAGCCCCTGTCCCATCTCGATGCCGCCATGATTCACCAGCACCGAGCCGTCGCGGTAGATATGCACGAGCGCACCCGCCTGATTGAAGGCCGGCACATTGAACGAGATCCCGAATTTCACCGGCGTCATGGCCAGGCCTTTTTTCAGGATGGGACTATGGGCGTTGAAATCGCGCACCGCCTCGCGGCGCGCACGGTAGTCGGAACTGACTTCCAGTTCGCTCATGATGGGCTCGAGCAGGTTGCCTTCGACGACCTCGCCGTACGGCGTGACGTTGCGCGAGTCCGTGCCATACAGATTGATGCGGCGCACGTCCAGCGGATCCTTGCCCAACTGACGCGCCACCCGGTCGATCAGGACTTCGGTGATGAGTGCGCCCTGCGGAGCGCCGAAACCGCGAAAAGCCGTGGCCGACTGGGTATTGACCTTGCCGCACATCGTGTGGATGTCGGCCGCCGGTATGTAATAGGCGTTGTCGAAGTGCGCCAGCGCCCGGCTGGCCACGGCCTCGGACAGATCGGCCGAAAATCCGGAGTGCAGCGTCATGTCCAGCTTCACGCCCAGGATACGGCCGTCGTCGTCGAACCCCACGTCGTATTCATAGTAGAAGCCATGGCGCTTGCCGGTGATCATCATGTCGTCGTCGCGATCGGCGCGCAGTTTGACCGGCCGACGCAGCCGATGCGCACAAACCGACGCGACGCAGGCAAAGAGCGCGGACTGCGATTCCTTCCCGCCAAACCCCCCGCCCAAACGCCGGCACTCGACTTCGACCTGGTGGCGCTGCCAGCCCAGGGCGTGCGAGACCGCATGCTGCATCTCGGTGGGGTGCTGGGTGGAACACTGCACCAGCATGCCTTCTTTTTCGCGCGGAATGGCGTAGGCGATCTGCCCCTCGAGGTAAAACTGCTCCTGACCACCGCAGGAAAATGTCCCCCGCAACCGGACCGGCGCGCCGTCCAGCGCCTGCTGCACGTCGCCCTGGATCAGGCGCAGCTCATCCGTGGTGCCCGAGCGGGCGTGCTTCGCCTGCTCAGGCGTCAGCAGGAACGGCAGCGGCTCATATTCGACTTTACCCAGGCGCGAAGCCCGGCGGGCTTCACCCGTTGAACGGGCGACCACGACGAACAGCGGTTGACCGACATACTGGACCAGACCGTCGGCCAGGATGGGATCGTCCGCAATCACGGGCCCGCAGTCGTTGACTCCCGGGATGTCCGTGGCCGTCAGGACGGCAATCACGCCGGGCGCCTTGCGCACCGCGTCCAGGTCCATGCCCTTGACTCGGGCGTGCGGCTTGTCCGACAGTCCCAGGGCCGCATAGACCGTATTGCGCAACTCGGGGATGTCGTCCGTATAGACAGCTTCCCCGCTGACGTGCAGCGCCGCGGACTCGTGCGGGCTGGCCGCGCCCGCCGCCGGCTCGCCCACCACGGGGCGGGGAATACGATCGTTGCCGACCGCCAGCCGGTCCAGTTCGACCGGAATATTGACGCGCATGTTCATGGTGGCCTCCTCAGGCGATATCAGCCAGCACGGCTACATTGACCTGATGCGTCGCCAGCGGCGCCCCAGGGGCGGTTTCCAGGTAAAAGCGGTAAAGCAGATTGCGCGAAGCCAGCAGCCGGTAGTCACTGGTGGCGCGCATGTCCGACAGCGGCTCGAAGTCCCGTTTCACGGCGTCCATGGCGGTGCGCACGTGGGATTCGTCCCACGGCTGACCCTGCAGCGCCGCCTCGACCGCACGCGCGCGGCTGGGCGTGGCGGCCACGCCGCCAAAGCCGGTGCGCAGGGACTGCACGCGGCCGTGCTCGTCCAGCACCAGTGCAAAGGCCGCGCAGACCGCCGAAATGTCCTGATCGAAGCGCTTGGAAAGCTTGTACGCGCGGAACTGCCGACCCGCGATCTCGACCGGCACCCGCAAGCCCTGAACGAATTCGCCAGGTTTGGCGGCGTTCTTCTGGTAGGCCAGATAGAAATCTTCCAAGGGCATCTCGCGCACCCGCTCGCCCTGGCGCAACACGATGCGGGCACCCAGCGCGATCAGCGCCGGCATGGAATCGCCAATGGGCGAACCGTTGGCGACATTGCCGCCCATCGTGCCTGCATTGCGGATCGGCATGGAGGCGAAGCGCTGCCGCAGCTCGGCCAGTTCCGGCACGAAGCCGATGAGGGCGTCATAGGCCTCGTTCAACGAAGCGCCTGCACCGATGTAGAGCTCGTCGCCTTCCGGGTGGATGTCGCGCAGCTCGCCGACCTGGCCGATGTAAATCAGATGCGGCAGGTCGCGGTACTGCTTGGTGACCCACAGCCCCACATCCGTGCTGCCGGCCAGGATCCGGGCATCCGGATAGTCCAGTCGCAGCTTCGCCAGTTGCGCAAGCGTGCGCGGCGCATGGAAAGTATGGCCGTCATAGGCATATTCAAAGGTATCGTCGCGCTGCAGCCTGGCCAGCACCTTCGCCAGCGCGTCGCGATCAAACGGCACACGCGGATAGGCGTACATTTCCGAAGCTGCCCGCACGATGGGCTGATAGCCTGTGCAGCGGCACAGATTGCCCGACAGGCAATCGTCCACCTCGATGCGCGTCGGCGCGGCACCCTGGGGTTCGTGCGCCAGATACAGGCCCCACAGGGACATGACAAAACCGGGGGTACAGAACCCGCACTGCGAGCCATGGCAATCGACCATGGCCTGCTGCACCGGATGCAGCGCGCCGTCCGGCTGGCGCAGATCCTCGACGGTGTATAACGCCTTGCCGTCCAGCGTCGGCAGGAACTGGATGCAGCTATTGACGGCGCGCAGCGCCACCCCGCCGTGGCCATCGGGCTCGGCCACCACGACCGTACAGGCGCCGCAGTCGCCTTCGGCGCATCCCTCCTTGGTGCCCATGCAGCCAAGGTCTTCACGCAGATATTGCAGCACCGTGCGGGTGGTCGGCTGATCCGAGACCTCGTGGACCTCGCCACGATAATGAAACCGGATGGTGCTTGTCTCCATATCAGTACCTTTCATGCTGGCGCGGGCGCAAGGCGCACCCGTCTTTATGCCGTCAAGATAGCACCGGGCGGTTGGCACGGGCATTCATGGAAAATGATGGTGGTCATCATGCAATGACCGGGCCAGGTACCGACCGGAGGCTTCGCCAGCCTTCCAGATCCGCCGCCGACCATGGACGGCTCGCGGCGAGCCGGGAATAATAGACCGAATGCAAAGAGCCCGCGAACCCATGGACACCCACCTCCTGCGTATCCTGCAGATCCTGCTCACCGAGCAGAGCGTCTCGCGCGCAGCCATCAAGCTGGGGTTGTCCCAACCGGCGCTGAGCAATTCGTTGCGGCGCCTGCGGGAAATCACCGGCGATCCCATTCTGGTGCGCAGCAAGACAGGCATGGTGCCCACCGAACGGGGAGTGGAACTGCTGTCCCACGCCAACGATGCCCTGAGTGCGATCGAACGCATCACCCAACTGCCTGGCGCCTTCGAGCCGACGACCTCGGCACGGGAGTTCCATCTGGGGGCACCGGATTATCTGGACGCCATGTTCCTGCCGAACATCGCCGAAATCGTGCGGCGCGAAGCACCTCATGCAAAATTCATCGTACACCCGATCAATGCGGATTACGACTATGTCGGGGGCCTGGAAAACGGCGGCCTGGACGTGGTGATCGGCAACTGGCTGGAGCCTCCGCTGCAGATGCACATGGCGCGCCTCTTCGACGACGAAGTCGTCTGTATGGTGGGCAGCCAGAACCCAGTTGCGAGCCGCCCGCTGAGCCTGAAGCAATACCTGGACCTGCCGCACCTGGCGCCGTTCCCCTATGTGTCGGAGCGCCAGAGCTTCATCGACGGATACCTGGCGTCCCAGGGACTGCATCGCAACATCCAGATGACCATCCCGTACTTTGGCCAGGTGGCCGGCATGTTGCTGCGCACCGACCTGATCTTCACCACCGGCCGGCAATTCGCACAGCACTACGCGCGCTATTTGCCCATCACCATTCTGCCTTCGCCGTTCCCGTTTCCTCCCATGCGCTTCTACCTGCTATGGCACCGACGCTGTCACGGCTCACCGGAGGTGGCATGGCTGCGCCAGTGCATTGCCAAGGTCGCTGCCATGCTGCAGGCCAGCCTGACGGCCGGCGCGGCGCCGGCACCCGATCCGATTCACCCATAGGCACCGCCCGCTCGGTTGGCCGCTAACTGATGTTCGATTTGTGGTGCCACGCGCCGCGGCCGGTGGTGAGCCCGCCCAGGCGTTCCGACAGGCGGTCGGCCAGCTTGCGCATGGCCATACCCGCCCGCTTTTCGAGATCGACGTCCACTTCGTTGGCCAGGATGCTGACGGCGACCCCCGCAACCGCTTCCGGGTTGTGGGAGTCGAACACCGGGGCACCAAAGCAGTACATCCCCTCGCGCACGCCTTCCCGGTCGATCGAATAGCCGCGGTGCCGAACCGCGCTCAATTCCACCATGAGCGACTCGAAGTCGCGCAGGCCCTTCATCGTGAACGGTGTGGGCCACGGCAGGTCGGGCCCGGCGAAAAGCCGGCTCACGCTCTGGTCCGGCAGCGTGCTCAGCATGGCAAGCCCCGTCGCCGTGTAGACGGCGGGAATCCGCATGCCGGTCTTGAACGTGTAGCCTAGCGGCCGGCTGCCATTGCGGCAGGCGATGTAGACGACCTCCTGTCCGTCGCGCACGGACAAGGTGATGGTCTCCTCCGGCAAGACCCGCATTTCGTCCCAGGAGGCAAAAAATTCCTGGGTAATGTTGATCCGGGCCAGGAACGCATTCGACCACATCACCACATGCGGCCCGAGGGTCATCTGGCCGCTTTCGAGGCGCGTCAGCAGGTTCAGGTGCTCCAGCGTCGCACACAACCCGTGGATGCTGCTCTTCGGTAGCTGAAGGGCGCGGGTCAGGTCCGCCAGGGACTGCGGGGACCCTGAGCGGGCAATGAGATCGAGGATGGCCGTAGCCCTGGCTACAGCCGGTGCGGAAAGCTTGTCTGCCGTCAAAAGAACCCCCTTGCTGAACGCCTATGACCGCCGAAACCGGCCCGCCGATAGGGTATGCCTAAGGGATAACCCTCTGTGGTAACAGATTGACCCTTACCCATACATTTCATAAGATGTACGCCGTTCATTATACGCAACGGCGTTCATTATATTGAACGATTGACCGAGACTGCAATCGTCCATGCGAACCGCCGAAGCGCCAGGACATCCCGCTTGCGCTCCAAGGATTCCACTCAAAGAGTCCCGAGTACCGGGCACCAGCCCGCGCGGGACAGTAGCCCGGAACAGCCCCTGCAAACAGGGGCTGTTCCGGGCAGGTCAAGGAAGCCAAAAGGAGAGCTCCATGAAATTCGGTTTGAACAGCTTGACGCGCAAAACGGCGCTGTGCGCCGCCATTGGCGCACTATCGGTAGGCGTGGCGGGCAACGTTGCCGCAGCGGAAAAACCCATCAGGATCGGCGTGGTGACATTCCTGTCCGGTTCCGCAGCCGGCACCTTCGGCATTCCGGCTCGCAACGGAGCGGAGCTGATTGCCGACCAGATCAACGCCGGCACCACCCCAGCGCCCTACAACACCAAGGGCTTCGGCGGCACCCCCATCGAACTGAAGATCATCGATGAAGCGGGCGGTTCGACCAAGGCGGTGACTGAATACCGCAATCTGGTCGGCCAGCAAGGCGTGGACATGGTGGTTGGCTACATCTCCAGCGGCGATTGCCTCGCGGTGGCGCCCGTGGCCGAAGAGCTCAAGAAGCTCACGGTACTGTTCGACTGCGGCACACCGCGCATCTTCGAGGACAATTCCTATCACTACGTCTTCCGCACCGGTGCCATGGGAACCATGGACAACGTCAGTGCCGCCTTGTATTTGAAGGCGCGCGGCATCAAGGTCAGCAACTACGCCGGCATCAACCAGAACTACGCCTACGGGCAGGACAACTGGGCGGATTTCAAGGCCTCGATGACCCAGTTGTATCCGCATGCCAAGGTCGCCACGACCCAGTTCCCGAAACTGGGTGCCGGTCAGTACGGAGCCGAAATCTCCACACTGCTGTCGAGCAAGGCCGACGTGGTGATGTCCAGCTTCTGGGGCGGCGACACCGATGCATTGATCCTGCAGGGAGCCGCACGCGGCCTGTTCAAGAAGAGCAAGGTCATTCTCACGGCGGGGGAAACCGCCGTGCAGAAACTGGGTGCACAGATTCCCGACGGCACCATCATTGGCGCCCGGGGCCCGTTCGACATGCTGGCACCGGAATCCGAAATGAACACCTGGTTCCGCAAGACGTTCGAAGACCGCTATTCGATTCCCCCCAGCTATCCCGCGTACAAGATCACGCAGGCCATCCTGGGCGTGAAAACCGCCTATGAAAAGGCCAAGGCCGCCAACAATGGCCAGACGCCCACACAGGACCAGATCATCGCTGCGTTCGAGCACCTGACCTGGACCGGCCCCGGCGGCGAAGTGACCCTGGGTCTGGGCAAGGGCCACCAAGCCGTCCAGGGAACAGCCGTGGGCACCGTCAAGCATGAAAACGGCAAGCTCAAGGTGGTCGACATCGTGCGCTTCCCGGCCGACAAGGTGACACCGCCCGATGGCGTCAAGAGCACGGAATGGATCAATAACGGCTTCAAGAAATAAGGAATCAGTGCCCGGGTGACAGGCTTTTTCGGCCTGTCGCCCTCCACCGAGGTTTTGTTATGAATCAGATTCCTGCTGTGCTGGCGGATGGGATCATCTACGCTTCCTGGCTCTTCCTGATTGCCGCGGGCCTGACGCTGATCTACGGCGTCATGAAGATCCTGAACATGGCTCATGGCAGTCTTTACGCGCTGGGCGCCTATGCCGCCGCATCCCTGGGGGGCGTCTGGCTCGCCCACGGCTATTCGCCATACGGCAGCTACGCCATTCTCATCGTGGCAGCCGTCGTCGCGGGGCTCGCGGCCGGCCTCGTCATCGAACGCGGTCTGTTGCGCTTCATGTATGGCCGCGACGAAGTCACCCTGCTGCTGGCCACTTACGCGCTGCTGCTCATCCTGGAAGACCTCATCAAGCTGGCGTGGGGCGTGGATCCGTACTTCTTCGCCGAACCCTACGGCCTGCTGGGTACGCTGGAATTCGGCAATCTCATCTACCCCACTTACGATCTCCTGCTGCTGGCGGTCGCGCTCTTGATTGGCGGCGCCATGAGCTGGGTGCTCAAACGCACGCGCTCCGGCAAGCTCCTGCGCGTGGTGATACACGACAGGGAAGTCAGCGTTGCCATGGGGATCAACGTGGGGCGCTTTTACCTGACGACCTTCACGGTGGGCGCCATCCTGGCGGCGATCGGCGGCGCCATCACGGCCCCCATGATTTCAGTCGTCCCCGGCATGGGCGTGGAGGTCATCGTGCTGGCCTTTGCGGTCGTCGTCATCGGGGGACTGGGCAGCCTGCCCGGTGCTGCCCTGGGGGCGCTCATCGTGGGGATCACCCGGGCCGCCGCCGTCCACTATCTTCCCGAGGCCGAACTTTTCAGCGTCTATCTCGTGATGGCCATCGTCCTCATCTTCCGGCCCAAAGGCCTTTTCGCGGGTGCCGAGGTGCGCAAGATATGATGTACTCCTCTAAAAACTACGGCCTCTTTGCCGTGCTGGCCATCGCCATCATCGCCTTCGGTGCCGTCTTCGGCAGTTGGCAATTCCTGCTCACGCTGGCGCTCGCCAAAGGGCTGGTTGTCCTGGGCCTGCTGCTGTTGCTGCGCACCGGGCTGGTCTCGTTCGGTCAAGCCCTGTTCTACTGCCTGGGCGCCTATACCGCGGGGGTCCTGAGCGAATTTCTGGGTGTCGACGACGTCCTGCTGCAAATCATCCTGGGAATCGCGGTCGCGGTTGCCGTCGCCGCAGTCCTGGGCCTGCTCATGGCACGCTATCGCAACATCTTCTTCGCCATGCTGAGCCTGGCCTTCTCGATGGTGCTGTACGGCGGCCTGGTCAAGACAACGACGCTGGGCAGCACCGACGGGGTCAACGTCAAACCCGCCGCGCTCTTCGGCCACCCGCTGGCCGACAGCCACGGCCAGCTCGGCCTGCTGATCCTGGTGTGCGTCTTGGCATTCCTGGCCGTCTGCGGCATGTACCGCTATTTCCACACCCCGCTGGGACGCCTTTCCACGGCGATCCGCGATAACGAAATCCGCGTCGAATACATGGGTGCCGACGTGTACTGGTCGGTTTACGTCAAATATCTCATCGCCGCCGCCCTGGCGGGTGCGGGCGGCGCAATCGCGGCCGTCGTCGTGGGCCATGTGGACCCCGAAATGTCCTATTGGGCGACTTCAGGCGAATTCCTGTTCGTCGCGATCCTGGCAGGCACGGGGAGCGTGATCGCGCCTTTTCTCGGCGCCATCCTGTTCGAAGCGGTACGCAGCCTCGCCACCCAATACACACCGGAGATCTGGCAGCTCATGCTGGGAGCCGTGATGCTGGCGATCATCGTTTTCCTGCCAGGCGGTTTGTGGTCCCTGTTCCAACACCGGCAAGCGAAGGCACTCAAATGACCGCCATTATCGAAGCAGCCGGCCTGCGCAAACAATTCGGCGCCGTCACAGCGGCCGACGACATCACGGTCAGCATCGCCCCCCACACGGTGGTAGGGCTGATCGGTACCAACGGGGCCGGCAAGACCACCTTCATCAACATGATCACGGGATATCTGAAGCCCGACTCCGGCCGCATCCTGTATGACGGGCGCGACATCACATCGCTGAGCCCCCGCGAAGTCACACGGATCGGCATCTGTCGCTCGTTCCAGATTCCCCAATTGTTCGACAGCCTGACGGTCCGCGAGAATCTGGGGATAGGACTCGGCATCGTCCTGCGCAACAGCCGCCGATCCATGCTGGCACGCACGCCGCACCGCGTCCCGGGGTTCGAGAGCGGGCTTTGGGAGGCCGCTGACCAGGTGCTCGAGCAATTCGGGCTCGCAGCGCACCGCGACACGAAGGCCAGCACCCTGCCCGAGGGACTGCGCAAACTGCTGGATATCGCCATGGCCATGGTGGCCAGCCCCAAGGTCCTGTTTCTCGACGAACCCACCAGCGGGGTCAGCGCGGAAGAGAAATTCGACATCATGGACCGGGTGATGGAAGTCGTGCGGTCCCGGAATGTCACGGTGCTGTTCGTGGAACACGACATGGACATCGTCCAGCGTTACTCTGAACGGGTGCTGGCCTTCTATTCAGGACGCGTCCTGGCTGACGGCGCGGCCCAGGCGGTGCTGACGGACGCGGAAGTCTTGACGCACGTCATCGGCGGCCCGGCAGCCCTCGCGGAAAAAGCTGCCGGCGCCCACAGGAGTGAGGCCCAACATGCTTGAAATCCATGATCTCGACGTATCGATCGGACCTGTCGGCATTTTGCGCCAGATTGCCTTGAAGCTCGCCCCGCAAGAAATGGCGGGCCTGATCGGGCGCAACGGCGCGGGCAAGACCACACTGATGCGCAGCATCATGGGGCTGCTTCCCGCGCGGCGCGGTCAGATTCTGTTCGACGGCAAGCCGCTCACTACCGCGCCCGCCTGGACTCGGGCACGCCTGGGCATAGGCTACATGCCGGAAGACCGGCGCCTCGTGCCGGAACTCTCGGTACAAGAGAACATTTGTGTCCCCTCGTGGGCCATGAAGCGCGCGGACACCCAGGAGCGTTGGGAGGAAGTCTGCCGCATGATCCCGGAAGTCCGGGAATTCGCCCCCCGCAAGGCCCAGCAACTCTCCGGCGGACAGCAAAAGCTGGTGGCGATCGGCCGCGCGCTGATGTGCGGCTCACGACTGCTGCTGCTCGACGAGCCCTTCGAGGGCGTGGCGCCGGCACTGGCCCGCCGGATCGCGGAGGTGATTGCCAATCTCAAGAGCGGCGGCCTGTCGATCATCATCGCCGAATCCGACCTGCGGCACTCCGCGGAGTTGCTCGACACCGTATTCAACATTGAACGTGGCGCCATCTCGAACGGACGCCCATGATCCAGAACGGAAGGAGTTATCTTGAAAACACGCATTGCTTTACTGCGAGAAATGGGATTGCCGGCTCCGTATCAGCAAAGCCGACCGATTCACATTGAAGAGGCCGAATTGGCGCCTCCGGGCTTCGGCGAGGTCCTGATCAAGGTCAAGGTTGCCGGCCTGTGCCACTCCGACCTGTCGGTCATCAACGGCAGCCGCCCGCGCGTCATGCCGATGGCGCTGGGCCATGAATCATCCAGCGAAGTCGTCGAGGTCGGCCCGGGAGTGGACCAGCTTCGGCCTGGAGACCATGTGGTCACGGTGTTCGTGCCCAGCTGTGGCCACTGCAACCCCTGCATGTCGGGACGCCCCGCGCTGTGCGAGCCGGGGGCTGCCGCCAACACCAACGGTGTGCTGCTCGGCGGAGAGCGCCGCCTGCACATGGGCAAAGAGGAAATCAATCACCACCTGGGCGTATCGTGCTTTTCCGACTACGCCGTCGTGTCGCAACGTTCCTGCGTGAAGATCGAAGCGGAGCTGTCGCACCAGGAGGCTTCGCTCTTCGGCTGTGCGGTGCTGACTGGCGCGGGCGCCGTCATCAACCGCTCGGGCATCAGGGCCGGTAATTCCATCGCCATCGTGGGCCTGGGAGGCGTGGGTCTGAGCGGGCTCATGGCGGCCGTCGCCGCCGGCGCCCAGCGCATCGTGGGCGTGGAACTGGATCCCGGCAAACGGGAACTGGCGCGGACCCTGGGCGCCACGCACGTCATCGATCCCCGGACCATCAAGTCCGACCAGGAACTGCTGGATGCCGCGGGCGGTCCCGTCGACATTGGCTACGACGCGGCGGGGGCGGTACCCGCGTTCGAAGCGGCCTACAAGCTGACCTGCAGGGGCGGGGTCACAATGACCACAGGACTCCCGCACCCGAAGCATATGTTCAGTCTGCCGATCTCGCAGTTGGTCGGACAGGAGCGGGACATCCGCGGCAGCTACCTGGGGTCCGGGGTTCCCGCCATCGCGATCAACCATTATGTGTCGCTATACAAGGCGGGCAAGCTGCCCGTGGACAAATTGCTGGGCAAATCCTTCAAACTCGAAGAGGTCAACGAAGGCTTCGACCACCTTGCCTCGGGTTCCGGGCTGCGGGATAGCATCACGCTCGATTCATAACAGGGGTACGACATGATCCGTTCAAATTTGCTTTCTCACCTCTCCGGCTATGTCAACGACCAATGGATCGCTGCCGACTCCGGCAGGCGGCTGGATGTCTTCAACCCGGCCACCGGCGAAAAACTGGCCGACGTGCCTTTCATGGGCGCCGCCGAAACACGACGCGCCATTGCATCGGCCAAGCGCGCACTCCTGAGCGACACCGATGTGGCCACGCGGCGCCACTGGCTGGAAGCGACCCGCGACGCACTATTGGCGCAACAGGAAGAGATAGGGCGCATCCTCTGCCTGGAGCATGGCAAACCCTGGAAAGAAGCGCAGGGCGAGGTCCAATATGCGGCGAGCTTTTTCGACTACTACGCCAAACGGGTCGAAGCGGGCACCGCCCCTGAAGCCTTGCCGGACAAGGTCAAGGGCTGCGCCTGGACGATCTACAAACGGCCGGTCGGGGTCGTGGGCCTGATCACGCCGTGGAACTTCCCGATCGCCATGATCGCCAAGAAGATCGCACCAGCGCTTGCCGCCGGCTGCCCCTCCGTCATCAAACCGGCTCCCGACACGCCGCTCACCATGATTGCGCTCTTCCAGGTCATGGCGGAAACGCTGGATCTGCCCAAGGGCATGATCAATCTGGTCATCGGCGACGCAGTGCAGATCGGTGCCGAACTGATGGATTCCCCCGACGTGGCCATGGTGTCATTCACCGGATCGACGGCCACCGGTCGACTGCTGATGCAGCAGGCCGCCAGTCGCGTCAAGCGCCTCGGCCTGGAGCTAGGCGGCAACGCGCCCTTCATCGTGCTGGATGATGCGGATCTGGACGCTGCGGCGGACGGTCTGATGATCAACAAGTTCCGCGGCGCGGGAC
Source organism: Castellaniella sp. UC4447_H14 (assembly GCF_052978285.1). Lineage (NCBI taxonomy): Bacteria > Pseudomonadati > Pseudomonadota > Betaproteobacteria > Burkholderiales > Alcaligenaceae > Castellaniella > Castellaniella sp. UC4447_H14. The sequence goes on from NZ_CM129666.1 coordinate 2,254,810, forward strand.
AGACATGCGTCTGTGCCAATCGCGTTTACGTGCAAAAGAGCGTCTACGAGTCCTTTGCACGAAAGATCACCGAACGGGTCAGCAAGCTCAAAGTCGGCGACGGCATGAAGGAAGGAGTCGACATCGGCCCCCTGATCAATGCAAACGGGTTCGCCAAGGTCAAGGGACATCTGGCCGATGCGCTGGACAAAGGCGCCACGCTGCTGACCGGCAGCCAGCCGGATGCGCTGGATGCCACACGCGGTCTGTTCTTCACGCCTACCGTCGTTGGCGGCGTGGACGACACGATGCGCTGCTGCCACGAGGAAACCTTCGGGCCACTCATCCCCCTGATTCCTTTCGATGACGACGATGAAGTGATCCGCCGAGCCAACGACACGGAATTTGGCCTCGCCGCCTACGTATTCGGCAAGGACCGGGCCCGTTCGCACCGCATCATCGCGCGCCTGCACTTCGGCCATTGCGCCTATAACACTGGCACGGGGCCCGCCGCGATCGCGCCTTTTGGCGGCATGCTCAGTTCCGGGCTGGGACGCGAAGGCGGCCTGGAAGGGCTCATGGAATACATCGAGACTCAGACCGTGCCGGACGGCAGCCACTGACCGGGCTCCGGGCGGCGGGATCGCCGCCCGGAGTTTCACCGGCTCGATGCGTGGACAGTCGCGTATCCGCTCCGACCGGGCACGAGGGCCTGTATCGGAAAACACGAATACCGATTATTCAGAATCGCACCTACCATTCGGTATCGGAACGCCAGTAGACTGCTGACTGGAGCGCCCCGGACCGTTGAACCGCCGCGGCGCCGCCCCCTTTACCTTGGCCGCCATGACACTGAACGAGCTTTCCGCCCTCCCCCAGACCGACTTCGCCCGCGCACTTGGGGGCATTTTCGAGCACTCCCCCTGGATTCCCGAGCGCGCCTGGGCCGCCCGTCCGTTTGCTTCCGTGCAGGCGCTGCACAGGGCCATGGTGGAGGTCGTGCAACGGGCCAGCCACGACGAACAGCTTGCCTTGATCATGGCGCACCCCGAGCTCGCAGGCAAAGAGGCCGCCGCGGGCACGCTCACCAGCGCATCAAGCAGCGAACAACGCGGCGCGGGCCTGGACCAATGCAGTCCCGACGAACTCAGCCGGCTCCGCCGTCTGAACACGGCCTACCGCGAGCGCTACGGAATGCCGTTCATCATTGCCGTCAAGGGCCGCAGCCGTTACCAGATCATGGAAGCCATCGAAGAACGCCTGCATAATGACAGGGACGCCGAACTGGCCACCTGCCTGGACCAGATCGCGCAGATCGCCCGCTTCCGGCTGGACGCGCAATTTATGGTTCACCTGACGATAGAACCGCTGACGCGCGAGGCCTTCGCGCCCTTTGGCGACGTCATCCAGGCGGACGACTCCGTGCGGCACTTCACCATCAACGACGGCAATACCGAGCGCTATCACGATCTTGCCCACATCGACGCCGGCCCGGACGGCCGCGTCATCGTCTCGATTTTTCGGGGGCAGCCGCGCTCCCTGCCATTCCCGGTGACCATGATGGAACGTCACCCGAAGGCCAGCCAGGCGTTCATCCCCCTGTCGGATCGCCCGTACCTGGTGGTCGTGGCCGACCCTGCCTCCACGCCGACGGTCGACGATCTGCGGGTCTTCCTGTGCGAGGGCGGCCAGGGCGTGAACTACGCCAAAGGCGTCTGGCACCACCCGTTGCTCGCGCTGGATCAGGTGTCGAACTTCCTGATCATCGATCGCGCGGGGCCGGGCGAGAACTGCGATGTGGTCGGGATGGAAGCGGTCAGCATGATTCCCCCGCTGGAGCAGCGCTGACGCAGCCCCGCCTGGGGATTCGTGTCACAACGGGACATCGGCATGGTCCGTCCTCTTCTGGCTCCTCAACGAGCGGGCCGGATTTCCTATACCGTCAAATACGCGCGACGCACACCGTCGTCGGCCATGAGTTCAGCCATCGAGCCGCTATAGCGGATCTGGCCTTTCTCCAGGACGTAGACGCGGTCCGACACCAGCTCGGCAAACGGGGCGTTCTGCTCCGACAGCAAAATGCTGATGCCCTGCTTTTTCAGCCCCAGGATCATATCGGCCATCTGTTCGACGATGATGGGCGCCACGCCCTCGGACGGCTCATCGAGCAATACCAGGTAGGGGTTGCCCATGAGCGTCCGGGCCACCGTGAGCATCTGTTGTTCCCCGCCGCTCATTTGCCCCGCTGGACGCCGCTGCATGGCCCCCAGATTGGGAAACAATGCATACAGGGCTTCGGGCGTCCAGTTCAGGGCTGCCGTACCATCGGACCAGCACCGGGCCGGCTGCCGCCCCACTTCCAGGTTCTCGGCCACGGTCAGGTCACTGAAGATTCGCCGGTCTTCCGGGACGAACCCCAGGCCCAGGCGGGCAATCTCGTAAGGTTGCAGGCCGCCGATATCATGCCCCATGAAGAAGCGCCCGCCCTTGCTTCTGTCCATCAGGCCCATGATGGACTTGAACGTGGTGGATTTGCCGGCACCGTTGCGTCCCATGAGGGCCACCACTTCGCCGCGCCCCACCTCCAGGCTGACATCAAACAGGATATGCGCAGCGCCATACCAGGCATTCAGGCCGGTGACGCTGAGCAGTGTCTGCCCTGAAGCCATGCCCGTCATATCGTCACCCGCGGCGATTTGTTTCTGCCGAAAGTCTTGCCGCTGCCAAAGTAAACCTCCTGTACCTTGGGGTGATTGCGAATGGTTTCCGCATCGCCTTCGGCGATCATCTGGCCGCGCGCCAGCACGATCATCCGGTCGGAGTGGGCAAACACCACGTCCATGCTGTGCTCCGTGAACAACACAGCCATCTCGCGCTCGAGCACCAGACGCTTGGTCAGCGCCATGAGTTCGTTGCGCTCTCTCGGCGCCATGCCGGCCGTGGGCTCATCCATGAGCAACAGGCTGGGCTCGTTGGCCAATGCCATGGCCAGTTCCACCCGCTTGACGTCGCCGTAGGCGAGCTGGCTGCACGGACGGTCCGCCTGAGAGTCCATGCCGACCTGCTCCAGCAGGCGCATGGCCTCACGACGAAAGCGCCGGGCCGCCACGCTGAAAAAGGAATAAATCTGCCGACGATGGGCCAGCAACGCCATCTGCACGTTTTCCACCACGGTCAGCGAAGCAAATGTCGCGGCGATCTGGAAGGTGCGCCCCACTCCAAGCCGGGCAATATTGCGCGGGCTGAGGCCCAACAGTTCGGCACCCCGCAGCTTCACCGAACCGGCCGTGGCACGGAGCTGGCCATCGATCATGTTGAACGTCGTGGTCTTGCCGGCGCCGTTCGGGCCGATCATGGCCAGCAGCTCCCCTTTGGCGATGTCGAAACTGATTCCATCCACAGCCCAGTTGCCGCCAAACTGCTTCGACAGGTCTCTGACTTCCAGCAAGCTCATGCAGACTTCTCCCCGACTGCCGAGTGACGCGCCTTCCAGCGGCCTGCAAGATCCCTGAGCGAGCCCACGATCCCGTGAGGTGCAAGCAACACCAGCACCAGGATGACTCCCCCAAACAAGGCATGCCAGTACTGGGTGGCGCCCATGAAATAATCTTGCAGCAAGTGAAACACTGCCGCCCCCACCACTGGCCCCATCAGCGTTTGCAAGCCGCCCAGAAGCACCATGACCAGGGCATCAACGGACTTGCCGATGGAAATAACCTCCGGGCCGACACTCCCCTTGGAGAACACGAACAACGCGCCCGCCAGGCCTGCGAAAGCGCCCGACAGGATGAAGGTCAGCCACTGCACCCGCTGCACGTCGATGCCGATTGCCCCGGCGCGCAGCGCCGAATCCCGGCAGGCGCGAATGGCATAGCCAAAGGGGGAAAAGAGGATGCGGCGAATCGCCCAGGCCGAAAGCACCACGACTGCCAGGACGAAATAGTAGTAAACGTTCCCATCGAGCCAGGCCGGCGGCCACAAACCGATGAGGCCATTCGACCCTCCGGTGAAGTCATCCCACTGGAAGACCACCGACCACACGATCTGAGCAAACGCCAGGGTCAGCATGGCCAGATACACCCCCGAGAGGCGAATGCAGAACCAGCCAATGATGAGCGCGCCGATGGCTGCCACCGCCGGTCCCAGCACGAGGGCCCAGCCCACGGGAAAACCCGCAGCCTTGAGGCACAAAGCCGCCCCGTATGCCCCCAAGCCGAAGAAAGCGGCATGCCCGAAGGACGCCATGCCTCCAGGTCCCATCATCAGGTGCAGGCTCAAGGCAAACAAGGCCGCAATGATCACGTCCAGCATCAGGATCGGCGCATAAGGCATCAGGCCGGACAGCGAAGGAAGGAGCGCCAGCACGGCCACCAACCCGACCATGGATGCTCGGAAGGCCGGGCCCGGGCGCCGCAGGGGAGTCTCGACCGGGGCCGAGTTGCGGCTGACGCCCTGCGGGCGGCCAAACAGTCCCCACGGTCGGAAGACCAGCACCACGGCCATGAAAACGAACTCCAGCACCAGCGTGAGCTTGGGCAGCGCGAACGTGAGACCCGCGAAAGACACCGTGCCCAGCGCCACGCACAGGGCCTTGAGCTCCGCAATGATCAGCGCGGCCACATAGGCACCGGGAATGGAGCCCATACCACCCACCACGACCACCACGAACGCATCGCCGATGCTGCTCAGATCCAGCGTCAGGTCAGCCGGGATTCTGGGGATCTGCAAAGCGCCCCCCAGCCCCGCCAGCAACGCCCCCAGGGCAAAGACGCTCGTGAAGAGCCAGGCCTGATTGACCCCCAGCGCCCCCAGCATTTCACGATCCTGCGTGGCCGCCCGCACATACGTGCCCCATCGGGTGCGCGTGAGCAGCATCCACAACAGGCCCAGGACAGCGGGCCCCACGAACACCAGCAGAAGGTCATAGCCCGGAAAGTAACGGTCCAGAATCCTGATCGAGCCGCTCAGGCCCGGCGCCAGGGGCCCCAGCAAATCCTCGGGACCCCACAGCCACAGCGCCATGTCGTTGAACACCAGCACCAGGGCGAACGTGGCCAGCAACTGGAACAATTCGGGGGCCCGGTAAATTCGACGCAGCAAGACGATTTCGACGGCAGCCCCCAGGACACCGACCAGCAAGGAGGCCCCCAGCAGAGCCACCCAGAAGCCCAATGGCGTGCCGCCGAAGGAATGCACCAGGGTGTAGGCCACATACAGACCCAGCATGTAGAGCGAACCATGGGCGAAGTTCACGATCCGCGTGACGCCGAAAATCAGCGACAGGCCCGCCGCCAGCATGAACAGAGAGGAGGCCTCCACCAGCCCATTCAGGAGCTGCACGACCAAGCCGGAAAATCCCATTCTTATCCCTTCGCACGGGCCTGCGCACGACCTCCGGTGTCCTGCCTCACGCGGAGGATACCGGAGGCTGCGCGCCCGACCTTACGGCATGCGGCTACCGGGCGGAGGCGGGCCGCAACGTCCGCACCACATCGTCGGGGGGCAGCACATCGGCCCCATTCACATAGCGGATGTTGGTCATGATGCCTTTGCCGTCTTTCTTGGCGAGCGTACCCACATAGGCGCCCATGGTGGACTGATGATCGATCGCGCGGTAGGTAATGGGGCCGAACGGCATGTCCACCTTCAAGCCGGCGAACGCCTTGACCAGGGCATCCGTGTCGGTGGAACCCGCTTTTTTCATCCCCGCCGCCAGAGACTTGACGGCGGTGTAGCCCACGATCGTGCCCAGACGCGGGTAGTCGTGATACTTGTCCTCATAGGACTTGAGGAACGCCTTGTGTTCCGGGGTGTCGATGGCATACCAGGGATAGCCGGTCACCACCCAGCCCACCGGGGTTTCGTCACCCAGCGGATCCAGGTATTCCGGCTCACCGGTCAGCAGGCTGACGACCGACAAGCCCTTGAAGAAGTTCCGCTGAGTGCCGGCTCGAACGAACTTGGCCAGATCGGTTGCGAACAGGACGTTGAACATCGCATCGGGTTTGGCATCGGCCAGCGCCTGCACGACATTGGCGGCATCGATCTTGCCAAGCGGGGTGGCCTGCTCAGCCACGAATTCCACGTCCGGCTGCGCCTCCTTCATCAGCGCCTTGAAGGTCTCCACCGCAGACTGACCGTACTCGTAGTTCGGGTACACCAGCGCCCAGCGTTTCTTGTGCATTTTCACCGCTTCCGGCACCAGCATCGCCACCTGCATATAGGTGGAAGCGCGCAAACGATAGGTATATTTATTGCCATCTTTCCAGACGATCTTGTCCGTCAGCGGCTCGCTCGCCAGGAAGAACCGCTTCTTGTGCCTGGCATAGTCGGACACGGCCAGGCCGACATTGGACAGGAACGTGCCCATGAGCACATCCACCTTGTCCGATGCCAGTAAATCCTCTGCGGCGCGAACGGCATCACCGGTGTTGGCGTTGTCGTCGCGAATGATGAGCTTCAGCTGCTTGCCGTCGATGCCGCCCGCCCTGTTGATTTCGTCCAGGGCCAGGTCCATCCCGTTCTTGTATGGTCCCAGGAAGGCCGGCTGGCTCTTGTAGCTGTTGAGTTCACCAATCTTGATGACGTCTTGCGCCGCCAGCGCATTCGCCGAGAACATCACGCTCGCCAGGCCGGCAAGCAGTGTCGAACAAACTCCGAGATATTTCATGAGTATTCCTCGTTGGTACAAAGTTCGGGTCTTGAATCTCAGCGGCGGGCATCATTCCTTCTTCCCGACCGACTGCAGGCTGAGCGCCAGCAGGGCAACGGCAATCAGGACCATCCCCAACAGATCGACATGGCTTGGCCGTTCGCCCAGTTGCAGCCACCCGGACATCACACTGACGACCGGCACGCCCAGCGCCGCCATGCCCGCGACTCCGGCCGATAGATGCTGCAACGCAAAAATCCACAAGAACCAGGCAATCGCCGTGGCCAGGACAGCGTTGTAAATCAGGGCACCGAAAAAATACGGGGCCAGTTCCACCGGCCGTTCCGGAATCCACAAGGCCACCAGACACAGCGCCAGCGCGCCGAAAACCATTTGCCAGGCGGTCAGCGGCAGAGCATCCATGGGGAAATCGCGGCGGATCCACTTGGTCACGATCATGGCCAGCGCCCAGCACAGCCCCGCCCCAACGGCGAGCACTTCGCTCAAGACGCTGCCTTGCCTATGCCAGGGCTCCAGGATCAGGATCAGACCCGCGGCCGCCAGGCTGAGCGCGCCCCACTGCAGCCCCCGGATACGCTCACCAAATGCAAACCACGCCATGGGAATCACCCAAAACGGCATGGTATAGACCAGAATGGAAGTCTTGCCCACCCCACCCTCCAACAGCGCCACCTGGATCAGCGCCGAAAAGGCGGCCGTCTGCAGCATCCCCAGCAACAGCACGCGCGGCCACGCTCGAATGCGCAACGAGGTTTTACGCACCAGCAGCAGGCCCAACAGGAACAGCGCGCCAAACAGGTTGCGCAAGGCCGAGAAATCGAACGGCCCCACGAATTCCATGACTTTCTTCAGGACCACCCAGTTGTAGCCCCACACGACTGCCATGCTGGCCAGGGCCAGTAGCGCCAGGCGTTTGCCGCGGCGCGTGTCGGCCCCGGGTTCGGCCCGCACCGTTTCATCGCGCATGGCCGATGCAGCGGCCGGCTTGCCCGCAGCGTGCGCGCGTTCGGTTTTCAAGATATCCCTTGTCCTTCCCAGTAACCGGACTCATGATAATGGTTCCGGAGCGCATCGATGAAATACCGAACCTTCGCAGGCAGATAGCGCTGCTGGGGGTAGACCGCCTGGATGTCGTAGGCCGGCAGCGCGTAATCATCCAGCACAGTGACCAGTTCGCCGCGCTTGAGCTCCCGCTGGATCTCCCAGGTGGAGCGCCAGCCCACCCCCAGCCCGGCGCGCACCCAATGGTAGAGCAGCTCGCCATCGTTGCAGGCCAGATCGCCCCGGACCCGCACCGCGAATCGCTTGCCGTCCCGCAGGAAGGTCCAGCCGCGATGCTGCCCACCCTGCAGGTTGAAGGCCAGGCAGTTGTGACGCGACAGGTCTTCCGGCACGCGCGGCACGCCGTAGCGTTCGAAATACTCGGGCGTGCCGCAGACCACACGCTGATTCGGGTACAGGCGGACTGCCACGTAATTGGGGTCGGTGACTTCACCGATCCGAATGGCCATGTCGTAACCCTCGCGCACCAGATCCACCACGCTATCCGTGAAATTGAAGGAGAGCGCTAGCTCGGGATAATGCGTCCGGAACGTCAGCGCATGCGGCGCCACATGCAAACGGCCGAATGACGCGGGGGCCGAAACGACCAGATGGCCGGTCAGCGTCTGGCGCCGGACCATAATGCTGGCGTCGGCTTCGTCGAAGTCCTGGATGAGCTGCTGGCACTTCTCCAGGTAGCGTTCCCCCAGGTCCGTCAGCACCAGGCCGCGGGTGGACCGGTGCATGAGTTGCACGCCCAGACGCTTCTCCAAAGCCGTCAGCCGGCGACCCATGATCACCGGCGTGACGCCCTCCACCAGCGCGGCCGCTGCGAAGCTGCCTCGTTCGGCAATCAATACAAAACTGTGTATTTCGGTGTACCGGCTCATGGCAGGCCCTTTACCCCGCAATGGCCGTGAACTGCTTTTGATTCAATGGATTTCTCCGACAAGGTGGGCCTGAGCGATCTTTGCCACACGGCCGAAATCGACCCCGCAATACTGACAGGATACTCGCTAACACATACTTTAAGTATGTACAGAAATGTCCTCTCCTGGCATTCCCGTGTCCCACGCTTCTCCGTATTCTGGACTCGGCCCCCTGCTGAACCCACGGGGCCGGCAGACGCCAAGCCCGTACGACGGGTCCCCACCCCCAAAACACCAGGAGCCACCATGGCCAAGATGAGAGCAGTGGACGCCGCCGCGGCCGTCCTGCGGAAAGAAGGCATCACTACCCTGTTCGGCGTGCCCGGCGCCGCCATCAACCCGCTGTATTCCGCACTGCGCCAGCACGGCGGCTTCACCCCGATCCTGGCGCGCCACGTCGAGGGCGCTTCGCACATGGCCGAGGGCTATACACGCGCCAGACCCGGCAACATCGGTGTCTGCCTGGGCACCTCGGGCCCGGCTGGAACGGACATGATCACCGGCTTGTATTCCGCATCCGGCGACTCGATTCCCATTCTGTGCATCACCGGCCAGGCGCCTCGTGCGCAGTTGCACAAGGAGGCCTTCCAGGCCGTCGACATCGAAGCTATCGCCAAGCCCGTGACCAAATGGGCCGTGACCGTACGCGAGCCCGAACTTGTGCCCCACATGCTCCAGCAGGCGTTCCACCTCATGCGCTCCGGCAGGCCAGGCCCGGTGCTGCTCGACCTGCCCTTCGACGTGCAGATGGCGGAAATCGAATTCGACGTCGAGACCTACCAGCCGCTCGCCGTCTTCAAACCCGCCGCCACGCCTGCCCAGGCCGCCAAGGCGGTTGCCATGCTGAACGCCGCCGAGCGCCCGCTGCTCGTGGCCGGCGGCGGAATCTTCAGTTCCGGCGCGGAAGCGTTGTTCCAGGAATTCGCCGAGCTGACCGGGGTACCCGTGGTGCCGACCTTGATGGGCTGGGGCGTGATTCCGGACGACCACCCGCTCATGGCCGGGATGGTCGGGCTGCAGACCGCGCACCGCTACGCCAACGCCAGCTTCCTGGCCTCCGACTTCGTGATGGGGATCGGCAATCGCTGGGCCAACCGCCACACGGGTTCGACCCAGGTCTATACCAAGGGCCGCACCTTCGTGCACATCAACGTGGATCCCACGCAGATCGGCAAGGTCTTCGGCCCCGACTTCGGCATCGCATCGGATGCGGATGCGGCGCTGCGTCTCATGATCGCGGAAGCCCGGCGACTGAAGGCCGGCGGCCGACTGCGCGACCGCGGCGCCTGGGCCCGGAAATGCCGGGCACGCAAGGGCGAAAAATCCATGCAGCGCAAGACGCACTTCGACCAATCGCCGCTCAAGCCGCAGCGCGTGTACGAGGAAATGAACAAAGCGTTTGGCAAAGACGTGCGTTACGTCACCACCATCGGGCTGTCGCAGATCGCCGCCGCTCAGATGTTGCACGTCTACGGCCCCCGCCACTGGATCAATGCGGGGCAGGCCGGCCCGCTGGGCTGGACGGTTCCCGCCGCGCTGGGCGTGGTGGCCGCCGAGACCGGCGACGAGATCGTGGCACTGTCCGGCGACTACGACTTCCAGTTCATGCTCGAAGAGCTCGCCGTAGGCGCACAATTCAATCTACCCTATATTCACGTGGTGGTGAACAACGCGTATCTGGGCCTGATCCGCCAGTCGCAACGTGGCTTCGACATGGACTACTGTGTGCAGCTTTCCTTCGACAACATCAACTCGCCCGAGACCGATGGCTACGGCGTCGATCACGTGAAGGTGGCCGAAGGGCTGGGCTGCAAGGCGATCCGCGTGAAGAAGACGGAGGAAATCCAACCGGCCATCGCGCAGGCGCGTGCCTGGATCCGGCAGTACCGGGTCCCCGTCGTGGTTGAGTTCATCCTGGAACGCGTGACCAACATTTCGATGGGCAACGACATCGACGCCATCCACGAATTCGAGGAAATGGCCGAGCACGGGGAAGACGCGCCGACCGCCATCACGCTGCTGGACTGACATTCAGGCTTCAACCTCATTCAACAAAGGAGACTCACGACCATGCCAAAACTTGCCGCCAACCTGTCGATGCTCTTTACGGAACTCGACTTCCCGGCCCGCTTCCAGGCCGCCGCCAGAACCGGCTTCAAAGGCGTGGAATATCTGTTTCCCTACGCCTACGACAAGCATGAGCTGGCCCAACGCCTGAAGGACAATGGTCTGGTGCAGGTGCTGCACAACCTGCCGGCGGGCGACTGGGAGGCGGGCGAGCGCGGCATTGCCTGCCATCCCGACCGCATCGCCGAATTCCGGCAGAGCGTGGCGAAGGCTGCGGAATATGCCCAGGCGCTGGACTGCCCCCGGGTCAATTGCCTGGCCGGCAAGGCGCCCGCGGGCGCAGACCCCCAGGCCGTGCATGACACGTTCGTGGCGAACCTGAGCTACGCCGCCGGGGAACTCAAGAAGGCCGGAATCCTGCTGGTCATGGAACCCATCAATACCTTCGACATACCGGGGTTCTACCTGTCGCACACCCAGCAGGCGGTGGAGCTGATCGCGGAGGTCGGCTCCGACAATCTGAAGATTCAGTACGACATCTATCACATGCAGCGCATGGAGGGCGAGCTGGCCAACACAATATCCCGGCACCTGGGGGCCATCGGCCATATGCAACTGGCGGACAACCCTGGACGCCACGAGCCCGGGACGGGTGAAATCAACTTCAACTGGCTGCTGCGCCACATCGACGCCATCGGCTACGACGGCTGGATCGGCTGCGAATACAAGCCGACCACGCGCACTGAAGACGGGCTGGGCTGGATCGAGGCGATGGCCTGACCGCTTCCGACAATCACTGAACAGGAGAATTCACATGGCAACTATCGGCTTCATCGGTCTGGGCATCATGGGCACCCCCATGGCGGCCAACCTCATCAAGGGCGGCCACACGCTGGTGACCCATACTCGCAGCAAGACTCCGCTGAGCCTGCTGGACGCGGGCGCCAAGCCGCTGGCCAACGCCGCCGAAGTCGCGAAAACGGCCGAAATCATCATCATCATGGTGCCAGACACGCCCGACGTGGAAGCGGTGCTGTTCGGCGAGAACGGCGTGGCGGCCGGCCTGTCGGAAGGCAAGATCGTCATCGACATGAGTTCGATCTCGCCCGTGGCAACCAAGGAATTCGCCCGCAAGATCAATGCGCTGGGCTGCGAATATCTGGACGCCCCCGTCTCGGGCGGCGAAGTGGGCGCCAAGGCCGGCAGCCTCACCATCATGATCGGCGGCAACCAGGCAGCCTTCGATACCTGCAAGCCGATCTTCGACCTGATGGGAAAGAACGTCACACTGATCGGCAAGAACGGCGACGGCCAGACCACCAAGGTTGCCAACCAGATCATCGTGGCGCTCACCATCGAGGCCGTCAGCGAAGCTCTGGTGCTGGCATCCAAGGCCGGCGCCGACCCGGTCAAGGTCCGTCAGGCGCTCATGGGCGGATTCGCAAGCTCCCGAATCCTGGAAGTGCATGGCGAACGCATGATCAAGCGCACGTTCGATCCGGGCTTTCGCATCAACCTGCACCAGAAGGATCTGAACCTGGCGCTGTCCACCGCGAAACAGCTCGGGATGTCGCTGCCCAGCACCGCCGTCGCCCAGGAACTGTTCAACGCCTGTGTAGCGCACAACGGCGCCACCTGGGACCATTCCGGCATGGTCCGTGCGCTCGAACTGCTCGCCAACCACGAGATCGGACAGTAAAGTGACGTACCGTATGGGCACTCGCGCCCTTCCTTCCTTTCTTCGGACAGATCCATGACGATCGAGCCCCGCGCGCTCCTGACGCGACTCTTTCAGGCTGCCGTGCGCGCCGCGCAGCCTGAGCATTGCATGACGGCATTTCTGCCGCCCGCGCCCAAGGGCCGCACCATCGTCATCGGGGCCGGGAAGGCCTCAGCCGCCATGGCCCAAGCCTTCGAACGCCAATGGAAGGGTCCGCTCCAGGGCGTGGTGGTCACGCGTTATGGCTACGACGTCCCCTGTGAGCGCATCCGGATCCTGGAGGCCGCGCACCCTGTACCGGACCAGGCCGGAAAAGTCGGAGCGCAACTGCTGTTCGAAGAGGTGCGCAGGCTGACCGAAGACGATCTGGTGGTCTGCCTGATCTCGGGCGGGGGGTCGTCCTTGCTGCCGGTCCCGGGGCTGGGCGTGACGCTGGAGGACAAGCAGGCCATCAGCCGCGACCTGCTCAAGTCCGGCGCCACGATCTCCGAGATGAACTGCGTGCGCCGCCACCTGTCGGGCATCAAGGGCGGCCGCCTGGCCGCCGCCTGCGCGCCCGCTCGTGTCGTCAATCTGATGATCTCCGATGTCCCGGGCGATCAGCCCTGCGACATTGCATCCGGCCCGACCGTCGCGGACCCCACCCGTTGCGCCGATGCGCTTGATATCGTGCGCCGCTACCGCATCGATCTGCCTGATGGCGCGCGGCACCTGCTGGAATCCGGCGAGGGGGAGACCCTCAAACCCGGAGACCCGCGCTTGGCCCGCGTGGAAACCCACTTGATCGCAACCCCCCAGATGGCGCTCGAAGCGGCCGCTGCCGAGGCTCGCCTGGCAGGCATCACGCCGCTGATCCTGAGCGACCGCCTCGAAGGCGAAGCACGCGACGTGGGCAAGGTTCTAGCCGGGATCGCCCTGCAGGCGCGCGCCCATGGACAGCCCATCGCGCCGCCCTGCGTTCTGCTGTCGGGCGGTGAAACCACCGTGACCGTGCGCGGCCAGGGCCGAGGCGGGCGCAACGTGGAGTGCCTGCTGTCCGCCGCCATCGCCCTGGACGGCGCACCGGGCGTCTACGGACTGGCGGGCGACACGGACGGAGTCGACGGCCAGGAAGAGATCGCCGGCGCACTGATCACGCCAGACACGCTGGCTCGCGCCTGGGCTGCGGGCATGCCGCCGCGCACCCACCTGGACAACAACGACGGGCATGGATTCTTCGAGCGCCTGGGCGACTCGCTGATCACGGGCCCCACACTGACCAACGTGAACGATTTTCGCGCCTTCCTGGTTTTGTGAGCCGGGGCGCAGGAGACATACCACCATGACGACCGAACGACGCGCACGCATCTTGGCGACGCTGGGGCCCGCCAGTTCCAGCCCGGAGCAGATCCGCGCGCTGGCGCTGGCCGGCGCCAACGTCTTCCGGCTGAATTTCAGCCACGGCACCCACGAGGACCATGCGCAGCGCCACGGCATCATTCGCCAGATCGAACAGGAGATCGGCCGCCCCATCGGGATTCTGATGGACCTGCAGGGACCCAAGCTGCGCGTGGGCCGCATTATCGGCGGCAAGGTCACGCTGCAACCCGGACAGGCCTTCCGCCTGGATCTGGACCCCGCTGACGGCAATGCCGCGCGCGCCAACCTGCCTCACCCGGAAATCTTCGCGGCGCTGGAAGACGGCACCGACCTGCTGCTGGATGACGGCAAGCTGCGCCTGCACGTCGACCGCCACGGCTCGGACTTCGCCGAGACCACGGTGATAGTGGGCGGGCCGCTGTCGGACCGCAAGGGCGTCAACGTGCCGGGCGTGATCCTGCCGATTTCACCGCTGACCGCCAAGGACCGCGACGACCTGGAATTCGGCCTGTCGCTGGGCGTGGACTGGGTGGCACTCTCGTTCGTCCAGCGCCCGGAAGACATCATTGAAGCCCGCAGCCTGGTGGGCAAGCGCGCCTGGATCATGGCCAAGCTCGAGAAGCCCGCCGCCATCGAGCACCTGAGCGCCATCGTCGAGGAGGCCGACGGCATCATGGTCGCGCGCGGCGACCTGGGCGTGGAACTCCCGCCGCAGCGCGTCCCCGTGCTGCAGCAGCGCATCGTGCGCAGCGCCCGCGCCGCTGGCAAACCCGTGGTCGTGGCAACCCAAATGCTGGAATCCATGATCAGTTCCCCGGTGCCCACGCGGGCCGAGGCCTCGGACGTAGCCACTGCCGTCTACAGCGGCGCGGACGCCGTGATGCTGTCGGCCGAGTCCGCATCGGGCCAGTATCCCGTCGAAGCCGTGACCATCATGGAACACATCATCCGCGAGGTGGAGTCCGACCCGAGCTGGCGAACTGGCCTGGATGCCACTCACAGCGGCGCCGAACCCACCATCCCCGAGGCCATCTGTTACGCGTTGCGTAATGTGGCGGAACTGCTGCAACCCGCCGCCACGGTCGCCTACACGGCCTCAGGCTTCAGCGCGCTGCGCGCGAGCCGGGAACGGCCCACCACGCCCATCCTGGCGCTGACGCCGGAGCTTGCCACGGCGCGGCGCCTGGCGCTGGCGTGGGGCGTGCGGCCGATCCACTTCCCCGAGCAGCTTCAGGAATCCAGCGAGATGATCGCCTGCGCGACCCGCAGCGCCCGCGACTCGGGGCTGGCCGGCCCCGGCGACACCATCATCGTCATCGCCGGGCTGCCCTTCGGCCGAAGCGGAAGCACGAACCTGCTGCACGTGGCCAGGGTATAGGGTCCGTTGGAATCCGGTCAGAACGAAAGTATCGGCTTGCCACAGCGGATGAACTGACCCGCGACCGCCTGGCCCAAAAAGTCGAACGACTTGCTGATCAGGCGTCCACGGGAAAACGTCATGATGGGCCAACCCGTCACATCGATCCCCTCGTAGGGGGTGTAGTCCACGTTGTGATGCAAGCGCTGGTTGCGGATCGTGACCTGCAGGGTGGGATCCCAGAGCGCAATGTCCGCATCGGCGCCGACCATGATGGAGCCCTTGCGCGGATAGATCCCATAGAGCTTCGCAGGCTGCGTCGCGGTAAGCGCCACGAACTGGTGGATGCTGATGCGACCGCCCACGACGCCACCTGAAAACAGCAGCGGCAGGCGCGTCTCGAGCCCGGGAATGCCATTGGGGATATGGTGGAAGTGCTGCTCGTGTCCGTGCGGCTTCTTGCCGTCCGGATCATCGTACGAATACGGCGCATGATCCGACGAAAACACCGAGAAGACGTTGTGGGAAAGCGCTCGCCATACCGCCTCCTGGTTCGCCGGATCGCGCGGCGGCGGGCTGCACACACACTTCGCCCCTTCGTAGCCATCCACGTCCAGGTCCGCCGCCGTCAGATAGAGATACTGCGGGCAGGTCTCGGCAAAGATCCGCAGGCCGCGCCCATGCGCCCAACGGATCTGTTCGATGGCCTCGCTGCCCGACACGTGGACAATGAGGATCGGCACATCCGCGAGCTCCGAGAAGGTGATCGCCCGATGTGTGGCCTCGCGCTCCACGGCCTGCGGCCGCGATACGGCATGGTACTTTGGCGCGGTGTGGCCGTTGCCCGTCAGGCGGTCCGTCAGCCAGCCGATGCAGTCGGAATTCTCGGCATGCACCATGACCAGCGCACCCTCCTGATGGGCGACGTCCAGCACATCCAGAATCTGCCTGTCGTTGAGCTTCAGATCGTCGTAAGTCATGTAGACCTTGAACGAGGTGTAGCCCTCCTGGATCAGACCAGGCAGTTCCCGAGTCAGGACCTCAGGCGTTGGATCCGTGATGATCATGTGGAAGGCGTAGTCCAGACATGATTTGTCGGCGGCCCGCCGATGATAGTCTTCCACCGCCGCCCGCAACGATTGGCCTTTCATCTGTGCCGCAAAGGGGATGATCGTCGTCGTACCGCCGCAGGCGGCCGACCGCGACCCCGACTTGAAGTCGTCGGCCATTCGGCCCACTTGCTGCGGCTGATCGAGATGGCAGTGGGCGTCCACCCCGCCCGGGAGCGCGAGCAGGCCTCGTGCATCAATGGTTTCCCGGGCGGCGCCCAAGCCACGTCCCAGGGCCTGGATTTTTCCGTCCAGGATGCCAATGTCCGCCACAAAGCGGTCCGAGGCGGTGACGACTTCGGCATTCGCAATCAGCAAATCGTATGGTGAATCCACGGTAGCTCCGTTCCGGCTTTCGATCGTGCAAAGCCGTTTCGCACGATCCACAGCCGAGATGATATTTTCTCAACACTATTGTTGACACTAGTGTAAACACTTATTTGGACAAGGAAAACAGAAGGGTACGATGGCACCGTCAAGAGGGGCGTCCACCTGGACGCACACGACGGAGACAATCATGGATAAAGCAGCAACCACGTTGCCGGCAAGCGCCGGCGCCCTCTCGGGGGCCGCTGAGCCCACCCGAGTCCGGTGGCACATCTTTCTACTGATGTTGCTGCTGATTTCGATCAACTATATCGACCGCGCCTCGATTTCGGTCGCCATGCCTCTGATCTCCAAGGACTTCGAGATCAGTCCCGCGACCCAAGGAATTCTGCTGAGCTCGTTCTTCTGGACTTATGCGTTGATGCAGATCCCCGGCGGGATGCTGGCCGACCGCTTTGGCCCCCGGAAAACGATCGTGGGGGCAACGATAGGATGGGGCCTGTTCCAGGCCATCGCCAGCGTCTGCACGGGGTGGATCAGTCTCGCCGCGACCCGTCTGGGCCTGGGTGCCGCCGAGGCCCCCATTTATCCCGCCGGTGGCAAGCTCAACGGCATCTGGATGACGCAGACCGAACGCGGCCGGGGTGCCACCCTGCTGGACGGCGGCGCCCCACTGGGGTCCGCCTTGGGAGCCCTCGTGATTTCGGCACTGATCGGCTGGTTCGGATCATGGCGGTTGGCCTTTATCGTCGCTGGTGTCGGAACGATGTTCGCGGGCTGGCTGGCCTGGCGCGTCATCCGCGATCATCCGCGGCAGCACCCGGACGTCAACGATGCGGAAGCCGAATATATCGAATCCGCCCACGCCGCCGACGCAGCCCTGGAGCCGGACACGTCCGGGGGAAGCCTGATCCAGTTTCTCGCGTACCGTTCCGTTTGGGGCATGTTCCTGGGCTGGATGTTCTTCAATACTCTCTTCTACGGGCTGCTGACCTGGATGCCGAACTACCTGGCCGCAGTGCACGGCTTCAACATCAAGGAAATGGGTGGAGCGGTCTTCATCATGTTCTTCGCCGGCTTCATCGGTGAACTCGTGGGAGGCTGGATCGCCGACAAATGGATCAGCGCGGGCGGCCGCCAGGGGCGAGTCCTGCGAACGTTGTTCGGGATCGCGTCCATCCTTGCCACGATTGCCATCTTCAGCGTGTCCGAAGTAAAGAATCCCATCGCCGTCGTCGCCCTGTTGTCCGCCACGCTGTTCTTCCTGCGCTGGTGCGGAGTCTTCTGGGCGATCCCGTCCATCATCGGCACCCGGCGGCGGGTTGGTTTCCTGGGCGGGTTCATGAACCTCGGCGGCAACGTCGCCGGCATCGGAGTGCCCATCATCGTCGGCCTGATCGTCCAGAACACCGGTTCATATTTTTACGCTCTCATGATGTTCACCGGCGCTGGCCTCGGACTCCTGCTCGCCTCGACGCTGCTGATCGACTACGACAAGAAGATCCCCATCTGAGAGGCCGCGCATGACAACCAGAAAATTCATCGGGGTCCTGACGCCGTCCTCGAATACCGCACTGGAGCCGCTGACCAGCGCGATCGTAGCGGGAGTCGACGGTGTCTCGGCCCACTTCTCGCGCTTTACGGTGACAGAGATCTCCATGCGGCGGCAGTCGGTGGGCCAATTCGACATAGCCACCATCCTGCAAGCAGCCCGACTGCTGGCCGACGCCAAGGTCAGCGTCATCTGCTGGAGCGGGACGGCCGCGAGTTGGCTCGGGGTCGAACAGGACATCGCGCTTTGCCGCGCCATCGAACGGGAAACAGGGATCCCCGCGACCACCTCGGTCCTGGCCCTGAACGAACTGCTGCAGCGCACTGGCGTTCGGACGCTGGGACTCGTATCGCCCTACATCGATGAAGTACAGGCGCTCATCATCGGCAACTACCGGGCCATGGGGATAGAGTGCCCGCACGAGGCGCACCTCGGGTTGACGGTCAATCATGAATTCGGGCTCGTGGAACCCGACACGCTGGCGCGGTTGCTGCGAACCATCGCCCAATCCGGCCCGGACGCCATGACCGTCATGTGCACGAACCTGCGTGCCGCGCATCTGGCGGACGCCCTGGAGCGCGAGACCGGCATCCCCCTGTACGATTCAGTGTCAGTCGTCATCTGGAAAGCACTGCAGATGATGGGATTTCCCCCCGGAACCGTAAAGGGCTGGGGGAAATTGTTCGATTGACGGTGTCAGATCCACGCCAAAACCACATACCCACAAGACAACATCATGCGGCTACTGATCATCAACCCAAACACTTCAACCAGCGTCAGCGAACTGATAGACGCTGAAGCCCGCCGCGTCGCCGCGCCGGATACGCGGATCACGACATTGACGGCGCAGCTCGGTGTCGCCTACATCGAGACGCGCTTCGAGTCCCTGATCGCCGGTTACGCCACCGCGCTGCTCGCAGCCGAACACGCTCCGAGCCACGACGCGATGATCGTGGCGGCTTTCGGGGATCCCGGCATCACCGGGCTGCGAGAGGCCATGGACATTCCGGTCGTGGGACTGACCGAGGCGGCGCTGATGACCGCCAGCATGCTCGGCCAGCGCTTCTCCATCATCGCCATCTCTTCGCGGATCACGTCATGGTATCGGGAAAACGTGGAGCGCAACGGCCTGGCCTCGCGGCTGGCCAGCATCCGGAACCTCCAGGACCCGCTGCGCGACATTGGGACGGTCCAGGACGACCACGCCGAAAAGCTGGTCGCCCTTTGCCAGGAAGCCGTGACGCAGGATCACGCCGATGTCATCATCCTGGCGGGCGCCCCATTGGCCGGGCTGGCCCGGCGCGTCAAGGACCGGCTGCCGGTCCCCGTGGTCGACGGCGTCTCGAGCGCCGTCTGCCACGCCGAGACCCTCGCAAAACTCGCGCCACAAGGCGCTGTCGAAGGCAGTTTCGCACGGCCGCCGATCAAACCCAATAGCGGGCTTCCCGCTCCGCTTGCCGACCTCCTGGCTCGCCGTTCGTGAAGCGGCCGAGGCGGCCGGAACCCGACCGGCGCGACACAATGAAACGGACACCACACTGCTAAAATATTCGACATGCAACTCGACACGGCAGGCAACACCGCCGGCAACGAACCCATGCGCGCACCGCAAAAGTCGCACGACCTCGGCCCGTCCGAGATCGCGGACCGGCTGTACACAGCGATCCTCGAACATCGCATCCCGCCCGGGACCAAATTGGCTGAAGGCCGGCTGGCGACTATTTTTTCTGTCAACCGCACCCGCATCCGCGAGGTGCTGGCGCGCCTGGCTCATGACTTGGTGGTCGAACTGGTGCCTCACCAAGGGGCCTACGTGGCCAAACCGACCGTGCAGGACGCCAAGGATGTTTTCGAAGCGCGGCGGCTGATTGAACCATTCACGGTCAGCAAGCTGGTCCACACCCTGACCGACCAGAAGAAGGCGCAGCTGCTCCAACATCTTGCCCGAGAAGAAGAGGCACGCCGACAGAACGATCAGCCCCGCATCATCCGGCTATCCGGTGAATTCCATGTATTGCTGGCCGAACTGGTAGAAAATTCGGCGCTGCTGCGCACGACACGCGAACTGTCGACCCAGACCTGCCTGATCATCAGTCTCTACAGCGCCTCCACTACCCTCAGCTGCCGAGCCGACGAACATGCTCGCATCGTCCACGCCATCACCGAGGAAGGCGAGGCCCCCGCGGTCGAACTCATTCTGCATCATCTGGATCATATTCAGGAGAGCCTTGAACTGGATCCGATCGATACCGAGGTCGATCTCGAGGCACTGTTCGCCCAAGAATGACGGCGGCTGTGCCGCGAAAACTAGCCATTGGGCCGTGCTGGAGACGGGTGAGTCTTCGCCTGCGACGGTCGTCCGTCCCCACACTGACTCAGATCTTCGCGCTGCAAGGCGCGGCCCAACCGTCCGCTGCGGTTTTCACTCCGAAAGCGCGGGTGTGGAGCTGGGCGGCTTTCTCGCGTGGGTCGCCTGCTCAAAGCTGTAAGCGGCATGCAGCAGCATGGACTCGGACCACGGGCGGCCCAGAATCGACAACCCTACCGGAACACCGAGCGGAGCCGTTTGCGTGGCATCCGAGAAGCCTGCCGGAAGCGTGATTTCGGGAAATCCGGTCAACGCCGCAAGGTGCCCGTTGCGCGCAGGCTGATTGAGGGTGCTGATCTCCGAGACCAGCTCTCGCTGTTCCGGAAACACGAGGACGTCCAACTTGTTTTTCGCCATGAAATTTGCGAGCTCAATGCGCAGGTCCCGGATATTGGTGATCCGCTTCCAGTACTCCGGTTCATTCATGCTGTGTTTTTCGGCGTCAGTCAGGAAGCCCTGCAGCGTCTGCTTGTCATAACCGCCCGATGCCAGAACCGCCTGCAGCGTATGCACGGGAGCGTGCGCGCCCTGCCCTTCGAGATAGCCGTCGAGAAGCTGCTGGTACTCGAATTTCTGGACATCATCCGTCTTGCCCAGCTTGTCCGTGAAAAGCGCCGGATTCTCGACTTCAGTAACGACCGCGCCCTGCTGCTTCATGACGTCGATGGCGTGGGCCATGACCTTGTTGACCGGCTGGTTTTTCTCCTCGGTGCCGAACAGAGTCTTCAGGACACCGACGCGCAGATTCTTCAGACCATCCGGCTTCAGGGCGCTGACATAGGAGGGCGCGACGTGGCCGGCCGCGAGGCCGGTCTTGGGGTCGTCCGGATCGTACCCGGCCATTGTCTGCAACAGGATCGCCACGTCACTGACCGTGCGGGCGAGCGGACCTGCGGAGTCTTGTGTCGTCGAGACGGGGATGATTCCCGCACGGCTGATCAGGCCGTTCGTCGCGCGTAAACCGACGACGCTGTTGGCGGACGCCGGCGAGCGCACGGAATTGACGGTGTCGCTGCCCGTGCCCGCCAGCGCGAAATTCGCCGCGAGGGCAGCGCCTGTCCCTCCGGAAGATCCGCCGGGCGTGCGCGTGAGATCGTAGGGATTCTTCGTCTGGCCACCCAGTGAACTCCGCGTGACGCCCGTCAGTGCAAATTCGGACAGATTCGTCTTGCCCAGCATCAGCGCGCCGGCCTTGCGCAGCCGCGCGACCACAGTGGCGTCCTGGGCGGGCCGGGCACCCCGCAATGACTTCGAGCCGCCTGTGGTGGGCATGTCCCGGGTGTCATAGTTGTCCTTCAGAACCATAGGCACACACCACAACGGCGGCAGTGGGCTGCCGGTCTTGTGAGCGGCATCCAGACCGTCGGCTTCCTTCAGCACCTCGGGATTGACGTACAACATCGCGTCGATGGCCGCGCCTTTCTGGTCGTACGCGTGGATCCGGTCGAGGTAGAACGCGACCAGTTGATGGCACGTCAGCGAGCCGGCGGCGAACTGCGCGTGCGTGCCCTGAATCGTTGCCTCCATCAGCCCGGACGCATCCGGTTTCGCCTGCGTGGGACCCGCCGCCACGCCCATCAGGATGGCCGTGAGCAAGAGTGCATTCCGTCTCATATACTCCTCCGTCGAAAAACCCCGGACCTACGAAACGGTATCGTGGCTCGGGTTCATGAAACCCGGCCGGCTGCCCAATGTACCCCCAACTTCTGTTTGAACAGACGGGCGACTCAGACCTTCAGGTTCGCGACGGAACCGAGTCATCAGCAGCTCGATTCAGCACCACGCCCCATCAACTTCCCCGTGACCAGGACGGTAAGGGCACCCAGGCCCCCCGCAGCCACGATCAATCCTTCCTGCGAAACGTTCGATGCCGTCAACAGGCGCGTGACCCATTCATGCACGCCCGGATCGGACACCAGCATTTCGCCGGCGATATAGCCGATCAGGGCGCCGCCCACCCACACGATGAAAGGAAAGCGCTCCGTCACCTTCAGGAGCAACGTACTGCCAAACACCACAAGCGGAATGCTGATGGCCAGGCCCAGGACGAGCAGCACCAGGCTGCCATGGGCCGCCGCGGCAACCGCCACGACGTTGTCCAGGCTCATGACCAGATCGGCAATGATGATGGTCCGGATCGCAGCCAGCATGCCGTTTTGCTCGCGGACCGGACCGCCCCCATCCTTCTCCGGGAGAAGCAGCGAAATCCCGATGTAAAGCAATAACAGGCCGCCCACGAACTTCAGCCACGGCAACAGCAGCAGTTCAGCCGCCACCAGCGTGAGGATCACGCGAAGCACCACGGCCGCACCGGCCCCCAGGGCGATCGTGGGAACCTGCCGGGACTCGGGAAGCGAACGGGCGGCGAGCGCAATCACCACGGCGTTGTCGCCAGACAGCAGAATGTTGACCCAGATGACCTCCAGCAAACCCAGCCAGAAAGCCGGCGTATCCCAACCCATTTCAAATCTGCCTTGGAAGAATGTTTCGCATTGCCTTCAGCATCGGCGCCAGTCAGGCCACCGCCGCGTCAAGCACCACACCCGCGGAGACGAACTGCGCGATCTCGCCATCGTCATAGCCATACTCGCGCAGCAACTCCCGCGTGTGCTGGCCCAGCACCGGCGCCGGTCGGTCGATCCGCGTGGGCGTCAGCGAAAAATGGATCGGGCAGCCCAGTGCCTGCGTATGTCCGGCCTGCGGATGATCCAGCTCGACCACCATGTCGCGCGCCAGGGCCTGCGGATGGCTCAGCGCCTGCCCGATGGTGTTCACCGGACCCACCGGCACCCCGGCGGCATCGAATGCATCCACCCAGAAAGCCGTATCCTGCGTTTTCAGTACGGCGCTCATGGCCGCGCACAGTTCCTGCAGATTCTCCATTCGCTTCGAATTGGTCTCGAACCTGGGGTCGCTGCGCCATTCCGGGTGCTCCAGGACATCGGCAATGCGCTGCCAGTTTCCCTGGTTGGCCCCGCCAATGTTGACCCAGCCATCGCGAGTGGGAAAAGCCTGATAGGGCGCCGTCAGCAAATGAGCCGAGCCGGTGGGCCCCGGCGAATCGCCCGTCGCGAAATAGCTGGCAGCCTGCCAGTACGTCTGCTGCATGGCGGCTTCCATGAGCGAAGTGTCCACCATCTGGCCCTGGCCAGTCCGCAGTTTGTGGACGTAGGCCGCCAGGATCCCGGAAACCGACAAAAGCCCGGCGTTGATGTCGGCCACCGGATTGCCCGTCTTGACGGGCTCCCGGCCTGGCTCTCCGGTCACGGACATGAGTCCCGAGAAGCCCTGGGCAATCAGGTCAAACCCTGCTTTGGCGCGATAGGGCCCGGTCCTGCCATATCCCGAGACGGCGCAATAGATGAGGCCCGGATTGACGGCGCGCAGCACCTCATATCCCAGTCCCAGCTTTTCCATGGTCCCCAACCGGTAGTTCTCGGTGAGCACATCGGCATCGCGAACCATGCGCAGCAGGATCTCCTTGCCCTCGGGTTCCTTCAGATTGAGGGCCATCCCGCGCTTGTTTCGATTCAGGATCATGAAGGGCGCCGAGACCCCGTTGACGGCGGGCTCGCGATAGCCGCGCGAATCGTCGCCGCCCGGCAGTTTCTCGACCTTGACGACGTCGGCTCCCATATCGGCCAGCATCATGCCGCAGGTGGGACCCGCCATGATCTGTGACAGCTCCAGGACGCGCATTCCCGCAAGCGGCCCGGTGTGTCTGGTGTGCGTGCTCATTGAATGCTCCCCTTACAGTCCGCGGAAGACGGGCTTGCGCTTCGCCAGAAAAGCGTCATAGCCCTCCCGGAAATCCTGGGTATCGAAGCAATCGAAGCAGACTTCATGCTCCGCGTCCGAGAGCGGTTGCGGCTCCTGGATGCGCCGAATGAATGCCTTGTGCCAGCGCGCGGCCAGTGGGGCGCCTTCGACGATGCGCTGCACCGTCGAGCCGACTTCATCGGCCACCCGGTCGTCCGGCACGACCCGGGTCACCAGCCGCTTGGCCAGAGCTTCCTGAGCGTCGAAGATCCGGCCCTCCAGCAGGATTTCGCCGGCCACACCCGGTCCCACCAGGCCGACCAGCGGCGCCAGCTCGTGGTAGGACATGACCAGGCCCAGGTTCTTGATCGGGACGCCGAAGCGGCTGGATTGACCGCAGATCCGGATATCGCACAGAGACGCGATCTCGAGGCCGCCCCCGACGCAGATACCGTGGATCCGGGCCACCACGGGATGCGGGCACTGTTCCAGAGCCTGGAGCGTGTCGCGCATCACCTGTCCGTAGCGGATGGCCATGGCCTTGTCGGCCCGCTCCGTACGGAACTCCGAGATGTCGTTGCCCGGGGAAAACGACCTTTCGCCGGCGCCGCGCAAGACCACGCATCGCACGGACTCGTCGCTGGACAATCCGCGTATCGCGGCGCCGAGATCGCGCCACAACGGCTTGGTCAAGGCATTGAGCTTCTCGGGCCGATTGAGGGTGACGGTGGCCACGCCCCCGTCACGTTCCAGCACCACTAGTTCAGCCATTCGAGCGGTCTCCAAAATTCATAGGGTCCAATGTCATGCCTCACTTCCCCGCCGTCGCGGCGGTTCCGCAAAGCCTCCCGCGCCGCCGCAGCAGGCGCCAGACGAACGGCACCAGCGGCCACACCAGCAGCAGCAACGCCAGTCCGGTGATGGATCCCACCAGCCCGTTCGACCAGAAAACGTGCAGTCCGGTGTTGGGTCCCAGCATGGCTTGCCTGAAGGCGTCCTCCATCCGGTCACCCAGCACGAGCGCCAGCACCAGCGGTGCGAGCGGGTAGTCGAGCTTCTTCAGGACGTAGCCGATGGCTCCGAAAAGCGCCATGTACCACACATCCAGGAGGGCGTTATGGACGGTGTAGGCGCCAATCGCGCACAGGACGATGATGATGGGCGCGATGATCGCAAACCGGATCCGGAGCACGGCGGCGAAGAACGGGACCGTCGACATCACGAGAATCAGCCCGACGATGTTGCCCAGATACATGCTCGCAATCAGGCCCCAGACGAAGTCCTTGTGCTCGGTGAACAGCATCGGGCCAGGATCCAGACCCCAGATCATCAACCCACCCAGGAGCACGGCAGCCGTCGCCGAACCCGGAATCCCGAGCGCCAGCATGGGCAGCAGGGCCGACGTGCCCGCTCCGTGCGCCGCCGTCTCGGGCGCGATGACACCTTCGAGCTCTCCGGTGCCGAACTTGTCCCGGCGCGGCGAGAAGCGCTGCGCGATCCCGTATCCCATGAAGGACGCGGCCGTGGCACCGCCCGGCGTCACCCCCATCCAGCAGCCGATCAGGGTGCTGCGGATGATGGTCATCCAGTAACGCGGGAGCTTTTTCCAGGTTTGCAGGACGACCTTGAGGTTGATCTTCCCGGTCTTCCCTTCGAAGGCCAGACCCTCTTCCATGCTGACCAGGATTTCTCCAATGCCGAACAGCCCGATGACCACGACCAGAAAATCAATGCCACGCAGCAGCCCCGGCATCCCGAAGGTCATGCGCAGCTGGCCGCTCACGGTGTCCATCCCGATCTCGGACAACCCGAAGCCCAGCATCATGGAGATGATGGTCTTGAACGGCGCCTTGCGGTCCGTGCCCACGAAACTGCAGAAGGTCAGCAGAAACACCGCGAAGAATTCCGCCGGCCCGAATCTCAGGGCGAACTTGGAGACCAACGGCGCCAGGAACGTGATCAGCAGCACGCCCACCAGCGCGCCGATGAAGGAGCCGGTAAACGAAGTCGTCAGCGCTTCTCCCGCCCGCCCCTGCTGCGCCAGCGGGTAGCCGTCAAACGTCGTCGCCACCGATGAGGGTTCGCCGGGAATGTTGAACAGGATGGACGTGATGGCGCCGGCGAAGAGCGATCCCCAGTAAATGCAGGACAGCATGATGATGGCCGAGGTCGGCGACATGCCGAAGGTCAGAGGCAGCAGAATCGCCACCCCGTTCGGCCCCCCAAGCCCCGGCAGCACGCCGATGATCACCCCCAGCACCAGGCCGATGATCATCATCCCGACGTTGTACCAGGTCATCAGGATGGAGAAGCCGTGAAACAGTGCTTCTATGTTTTCCATGAAATGTGACTCCTGCTTGTCTCAGTAGCCGAACAAGGCTTCGAGTGGCCCTTTTGGCAGGGGCACCATGAACTGAATCTCGAACATCCAGAACAGCACCAGATTCACGCCGACGCTGACCGCAATCGTCTGGAACCAGGTGGTCTTGCCCAGGACGCGCATGAACCCGCCGATGAATATCGCCGACGCCACGTAGATCCCGATGTACTGGATGAGAAAGACGTACACCACCGTCGGGACCAGCACGATCAGCACACGCTTGAGCTGGTCCCAGGTGACGAAGATCTTCAGGTTCCGGTTCTTCCCGAACAAGGATTGAAAGCCGACGGCGAGTGCCGCGATGCACAGGATGGCACCAATGTGGAACGGGAAATACCCGGGCTGGGGCCCGGTCGTCGACCATCCCGCCCCAATACGGCTGTTGTCGGTCATCATGATCACGCCAAGCAGAAAGATGACCCCGGCCGTCAGTGCTCCGACACCGCTGTAGGTCAATCCCTTTCTTGGCCGATCGCTAGGTGTCGGATCCATTCGAGTCTCCTGATGGTTCAGTTACTTGGCAGCCAGGCCGGCTTCTTCCATGACCTTCTTGTGATAGGCCTCGTCTTTGGTCAGGAAGTCCGTGAAGTCCTTGCCGGTCCGATAGTCGGAATGCAGGGCCTGCTTGGCCAGATAAGACTTCCACTCGGGCGTGGCGATGACCTTCTTCAGCATGTCGGCGTAGAAGTCGGCCTGTTCTTTAGTGGTATTGGGCGGCAGGAAGAAGGCGCGCAGCATCTGGTATTGCACGTCGTAGCCGGCTTCCTTGCACGTCGGAATGTCCTTCCATGCCTTCCCGTCGGTGACGACGCTGTCGTAGACCATGCGGTGCTCCGAGAACACGCACAGGGGCCGCAGCGCGCCACCGCGCCACTGGGCAATGTTTTCGCTCGGGTTGTTGACATTCGAATCGATGTGCTTGCCGACCAGCTGGGTCGCGGCTTCCCCGCCGCTCTTGTAGGGCACATACGTGAACCGGACACCTGCTGCCTTGTCCAGTGCCTCGGTGATGATCTGGTCTTCGCGCTTGGCGCCCGTGCCGCCCATCTTGAACTTGCCCGAAGGAGCGGCCTTCACGGCGTCCAGATAGTCCTTTGCCGTCTTGTAAGGCGTCGCGGAATTGACCCAGAGCAGGAATTCATCCTGCGCGATCATCGCGACCGGGTTCAGATCGCGCCAATTGAACGGCAGCTTGACCGCAATGGGCAGCGTGTAGATCGCCGAGAAAGCCACCATCAGTTTGTAGGGATCGCCGCTGGACGCCTTGGTGTCCATGATCCCTTCGGCTCCACTGGCGCCTCCTTCGTTCACCACCAGCATGGAGGGCTTCATCAGCTTGTGCTGCAGCACGATGTGCTGGATCATGCGCGCCATCTGGTCGGACGCGCCGCCCGCGCCCGCCGGCACGATGACCTCGACATTGCGGGTGGGTTCCCAGCCCGCCGCGCCGGCGGGTGCCGCAAAGCCGACCGCCAGAGCCAGCGGCAGTGCCGCCAGCGCCATCTTCCTGAATCCGTTCTTCTGGGATTTCATCGTTGTCTCCTTTAGATTGAACCGCCTCGCGGCTCCAGCGGGCTTCCGGGATGGCAGCCCTGTCGGTGTACTTATTCCTCCAACGGCCGGGAACGAACTTCCGACTTTTCAGCCAGATAATCCATGGCCGCCTGCACGCCGCCCTTTTGGTGAGGCACGTGCGCCAGTTCCAGCCCCATTTCCACCCCCGCCAATGTCCCACAAACCGTCAGGTCATTGAGATCGCCCAGGTGACCGATCCTGAAGACTTTGTCTTTCACCTTCGACAGCCCCTGGCCCAGCGACATGTTGAAATGGTCCAGAACCACCTTGCGGAAGGCGTCCGCGCCGTGCCCTTCGGGCATCATCACCGCCGTCAGCGCCGGGCTGTAGCGTTCCGGATCCGCGCACAGGATCTCCAGGCCCCAGGCCCGAACGGCCCGCCGCGTGGCTTCGGCATGGCGCTTGTGGCGCGCGAACACCGTCTCCAGGCCCTCGGCAAAGAGCATGTCCAGCGCCTCGTGAAGACCATAGAGCAAGTTGGTCGAAGGCGTATACGGGAAATAACCCGTCTTGTTGCTGGCAATCATGGCGTGCCAGTCCCAGAACGATCGCGGCAGCGTGTTGCGTTCGCTGGCGGCAAGCGCTTTTTCGCTGATGGCGTTGAACGACAGCCCGGGCGGCAGCATGAGGCCCTTCTGCGAGCCCGAAACCGTGACGTCCACACCCCATTCGTCATGCCGATAATCGATGGACCCCAGCGACGAGATGGTGTCCACCATCAACAGCGCCGGATGGCCCGCGCGATCGATGGCATCGCGCACCGCCTTGATGTCGCTGGTCACCCCCGTCGCCGTCTCGTTGTGCACCACGCACACGGCCTTGATCGCGTGGCCCGCATCCGCCCGCAGATGCGCTTCGATGTCGCGCGGGTCCGCCGCGCGGCGCCAGTCGCCCGGCAGGAACTCCACCCGTATGCCCAGCCGCTCGGCCATCTTCTTCCACAACGTGGCAAAGTGTCCGGTCTCGGCCATCAGCACCAGGTCCCCGGGCGACAGGGTGTTCACCAGCGCCGCCTCCCAGGCGCCCGTGCCGGAGGCCGGGTAGATCACGACATGGCCCTCGGTGCGAAAGACCTTTTTCATGCCCGCAAGCACGGATTGGCCCAACGCGCCGAACTCGGGACCACGGTGATCGATGGTCGGATTGTCGATCGCCCGAAGTATCCGCTCGGGAACATTGGTCGGGCCGGGAATCTGGAGAAAGTGCCGGCCGGATGGGTGAGCGCTGAGCTGCAGCATTGTTGTGGATCCTTGAATAATGGAGTTGAGGGCAATCCGCCCGCGGGCGGACCGCTGATTAGTGCTGGCTCGCCAGGAGCGCCGCGATGCCGGCCTTGCCGATCTCGACATCCTGGCTGGACTTCACGCCCGACACGCCGACCGCCCCGATGACCTGGCCATCGACCACGATCGGCACACCACCTTCGAGCATGACCGGCGACGGTACCGACAGATAGGCGTAACGCCCGCCGTTGATGGATTCTTCGTAAGCGCTGGATTCCTTGCGACCCAGCGCAGACGTACGCGCCTTGCCCGGGGCGATCACCGCGGTCATGGGCGCGGCGCCATCCAGCCGCAACAGACCGAGCAGATGACCGCCGTCATCGACGACGGAAATCGTCACGTTCCAGCCATGTTCAAGGGCGTACTTGCTGGACGCCTGAATGATCGTCTTGACGTCTTCGACACCCAACACCGGTTTCGTTTTCATACTCATCCTCAAATGAACTTGATAAATTCGGCTCTATGCCAGAGCACGCTCCAGCACACGCGCCACGTGTTCCGCTTGCCGCCCCGCGCCGTCGGCGATCTGATGCCGGCAGCTGGTCCCGTCCGCCACGATGAGATCATCGGGGCCGGCCTGACGCACGGCGGGCAGCAGGGAAAGCTCCGCCATTTTCATCGAAATGTCGAAATGGCCGGCATCGTAGCCAAAGCTGCCCGCCATGCCGCAGCAGCTCGACTCGATGAGGCTGACGTCCAGATCCGGAATCAATCCCAGCACGGTCTGTACGGGCCGGACCGCGTCGAATGCCTTCTGATGGCAATGTCCATGCAGAAGCGCACGCTTCTGCGGCAGGGCTTTCAGCGGCAGGTTCAGCCGTCCCGCCTTATGCTCGCGGGCCAGGAATTCCTCGAAGAGGAAAGATTGATGGGCCAGGGCCTTGGCATCGTCGCCCAGGCCCATGACCAGGAACTCGTCGCGCAAGGACAGCAGGCAGGACGGTTCCAGGCCCACGATGGGGACACCTCGCGCGACGAAGGGACGCAGGGCCTGGATGACCCTGCGGGCCTCTTCGCGAGCCTGATCGACCAGGCCTACCGACAGGTACGTGCGGCCACAGCACAGCGGCCGGTCCCTGGCCGGATCCGACGCGTCGGCACGGGCCACATGCACGCGGTAGCCAGCCGCCTGCAGCACTTTGAGGGCCGAGCGGGCGTTTTCCGAATCCAGATAGTTGTTGAACGTATCGGCAAACAGCACCACGTCCGCGTCGTCCACATGATCATGCGGCGCCTGGGAGAGGAAGGTATCGTGCCGCCACCTGGGCAGCGAGCGCCGCGCCGAGAACCCCAGAAATTTCTCGGACAGCCAGGCCGCTCCCGGTACCCGGTCGCGCGCATTGAAGAACGAAGGGAAACGGGCCGCCCACGGAGCCCACTTCGGCATGCTGGCAATGAGCCTGTCCTTGAGGCTCATCTTGTGTTCCTTGTGCCATTGGTACAGGAACTCGACCTTCATCTTGGCCATGTCCACGCCGGTCGGGCACTCGCGCTTGCAGCCCTTGCACCCTACACACAGGTCCAGGCTCTCGCGGACCTCCTCCGAGGTGAAGGCATCCGGCCCCATTTGGCCCGAGAGCGCCAGCCGCAGGGTGTTGGCCCGGCCGCGCGTGAGATGGCGCTCGTCGCGTGTCACGCGATAGCTGGGACACATGGTCCCGGCATCGAACTTGCGGCAATGGCCGTTGTTGTTGCACATCTCCACGGCCTTGCTGAAGCCTTTGGTCGGATCGCTGCCCGAACCGGGGGCGCCCACTTTCTGACGGGCGGGATCCTGCGTCACATTCCAGGCGGACCAGTCCAGCGCCGGCTCAAAGGGCAGTACCTGATAAGACGGCTTGAACCGGAAGAGCGTGGTGTCATCCATCTTCGGGCTGCGCACGATCTTGCCGGGGTTCATGAGCCCCTTCGGGTCGAAGAGCGCCTTGATTTCCTCAAAGGCCTTCGTCAGGGACGGACCGAACTGCCAGGAAATCCATTCGCTGCGCGACAAACCGTCGCCGTGCTCACCCGAGTACGCGCCCTTGTATTCCTGCACCAGCGCACTGGCCTCCTGCGCGATGGACCGCATGAGTTCCGCGCCGCCGGTGCGCATGTCCAGGATAGGACGGACGTGCAGAGTTCCCACCGAGGCATGGGCATACCAGGTGCCGCTCGTGCCGTATTTCTGGAACACGTCGGTCAGCCGGCTGGCATACTCCGCCAAGTGCTCCAGCGGGACCGCGCAATCCTCGATGAAGGATACGGGCTTGCCGTCGCCCCGCATGCTCATCATGATGTTTAAGGCGGCCTTGCGCACGCCCCAGAGCGCCTTCTGGTCGGCGGCATCCGTCATGCGGACCACCGTGTCCGGCAGGCCCAGATCGCCCATGAGTTCCACCAACTGGTCCAGCTTGCGCAACTGTGTGTCCCGGCCGGAACCGGCGAACTCCACCAGCAGGAGGGCGCGCGGGTCCCCGGTGAGCGCGCGATCGATGACCGGGCCAAACGCGGGATTGTCATGCGCCAGGTCGATCATGGTGCGATCCACCAGCTCCACCGCTTCCGGCCCCAGCTTCACGATGTGCTGAGCCGTGTCCAACGCGCGATACAAGCTGGGAAAACTGATGACCCCCAGCACTTTGTGTTCCGGCAGCGGCGAGAGCTTGAGCGTCAGCCGGCGCGTAATGGCCAGCGTTCCCTCGCTGCCGACCAGCAGGTGCGCCAGATTGACATGGCCATCCGCGGTATAGGGGCGGACGCTTTGCGGGTTGAAGATGTCCAGGTTGTAGCCGCCCACCCGGCGCAAGACCTTGGGAACCGTGCGGGCGATCTCGTCATGCTCTCGTGCCGCGATTTCACGCAGGCGCTGCACGATCTGCCCAATGCGGGAACCATCGGCCGTCATGTGCTCGAGCCGGCCGAAATGCCCTTCGGTCCCATCCGCCAGCAGCACGTCGACGCCCAGAACGTTATGCACCATGTTGCCGTACACGATCGAGCGGGACCCGCAGGAATTGTTGCCGGCCATGCCGCCCAGCGTGCACTGGGCCGAGGTGCTCACGTCCACGGGAAACCATAGGCCATGCGGACGCAGCCACGCATTGAGCTGATCCAGCACGATCCCCGGCTCCACGGTCACGGTCATGGCCGCGGCATCGAAATCCACGATCCGGTTCAGGTACTTGCTGTGGTCCAGCACTACCGTCTGGCCCACGGTCTGGCCGCACTGCGAGGTGCCGGCCCCGCGGGCGACGAAAGGCGCCTGCAGTTCGCCGCAGATGTCGACGGCCGCCCGGACGTCTTCGAACGTTCTGGGCACCAGGACGCCGATGGGGTCGACCTGGTAGATCGAAGCGTCCGTCGAATAGCGCCCCCGATCGCCCCGATCGAACAGCACTTCGCCCTGAACATCGCGCGACAGGCGCTCGGCAAGCTCGTTACGCTTGGCGCCCGCACGAATGACCTTTGGTGGAACCGGCATGTTCATGATGAATATCGTGTCCCGCGAATCGACAAAAATACGTCTACCAAGTTATGCCCCCCGGCCCGCCAACATGCGCGAGGAAAACTTCAGCATCGAAGCAACAAGCGGCCATACCAGCAGCAGCAAAGCAAGGGCGATAAGCGTAGTCACAAGAGAATTTGACCAGAATATGGCAGCGCTGCCATGTGAACTCAACATCGATTGCCGAAATGCATCTTCCGTGCGATCACCCAGCACCATCGCCAAAATGAGCGGTGCAAGGGGATAATGCAGCTTCTTGAACAAATATCCGACGATTCCGAACAAAAGCATGAGCCACACATCTGTCATCGAATTGTTCACGGTGTAGGCACCAATTGCGCAAATCACTATGATGATGGGCGCCATGATGGAAAATGAGATTCTCATAATAGCGGCAAAAAGCGGGACCGTCGCCAACACAACGATAAGGCCGACAATATTGCCGAGATACATACTCGCAATAAGACCCCATACGAAATCTTTCTGCTCGACAAACAAAAGAGGGCCAGGCTCCAGACCCCAGATCATCAAGCCTCCTAGCAACACCGCAGCAGTGGCCGAGCCAGGAATCCCGAGCGCGAGCATCGGCAACAACGCACTGGTGCCCGACGCGTGCGCAGCGGTCTCGGGGGCAATCACTCCCTCGGGTTCGCCGGTCCCAAATTTCGGACCGTTTTTCGAGAAGCGCTGAGAAATCCCATAGCCCATGAACGACGCCGCTGTTGCGCCGCCCGGAGTGATGCCCATCCAGCAGCCAATGGCCGCACTACGCACCACGGTCGCCCAATAGCGAGGCAATTGACCCCACGTCTTGAACAGAACGCCAAGTCCAATCCTGGTACTTTTCCCCTTGAATACAAGCCCCTCTTCAACCGTGAGCAAAATCTCACCGATGCCAAATAGTCCGATCACGGCCGTCAAGAAATCTATGCCCTGCATGAGAGACGTCACACCAAACGTCAGCCGGATATTCCCACTCATGGAATCCATTCCGACCGCCGCCAATGCAAACCCCAGCATCATCGCCACGATGGTCTTCAAGGCGGTCCCCTTGCTCATCCCGATAAAGCTGCAAAAGGTCAGCAAGTAGACCGCGAAGAATTCTGGCGGACCGAATTCCAATGCGAATTTTGCGAGCAAGAGGGCGAGAAAAGTAATGATCACGACCCCTACGAATGCACCAATAAACGAACCCGTGAACGCCAACGTAAGCGCCTCGGCGGCCCTGCCGTTCTGTGCCATCGGGTATCCGTCAAACGTCGTCGCCACAGACGATGGCTCCCCCGGGATATTAAACAAAATGGAAGTGATCGCACCGCCGAAAAGCGCTCCCCAATAGATGCAAGAGAGCATCACTATGCCAAGTACCGGCTGCATACTGAACGTCAGTGGCAGGAGGATAGCAACGCCATTCGGACCGCCCAGCCCGGGCAGTACCCCCACCAACACCCCGAGCAAAATACCAATCAACATCGCGGCAATCGCGTGCCAGCTAAGGATAACCGTGAAGCCATGAAGTAGAAGATCAAGCTGTTCCACGTAAACTCCTCTCTTGACGTATTTCCTCGAAACAGCCGGGCCTCAATAACCTAAAAGCATTTCAAGCGGACCCTTTGGAAGCGGGATGAGGAAAATGACCTCAAACAGAACAAATAACACCACACTGGTACCGATACTGACCAGTATGGTCTTGACCCACCCCTGTTTGCCACCAATGCGCATAAACGCACCGATAAAGAAAGCAGACGAGACATAGATCCCAATGAACTGGATACCCACGACATACAAAATCGTCGGCACCAAGACAGCCAGAACTCGCCCGAGCTCGGTGTTTGTGACGAACTCCTTCGCTGGCTTGGACCGTTTGAATAGGGCACGCACAAATATTGCCGCGCTGACGGCACTAATGAGTATGCCCAGCCGCATGGGGAAATACCCCGGCTGCAGATTTCCGCCCGACCACCCTGCACCCATGCGTTGGCTGTCGAAAATGATCGCCAGACCGGTCAGGAAGAGTATTGCCGAGACGACAAGCTCAACACCAAGATACGATACGGCGAAATTTCGGTCGCCGTGCTTGCCATTTTCCATCTTTGTCTGCTCCATCTCGTCTGCGACTTCAAGGCGAAAATGCGAATAGCTCTACGGCTATCATTGGCTATCGCTTAAATATGCCAGCTCCACAGCATGCCCTATTTGCTGATCATCCCGGTTGCTTCCATTACCTGTTTCAAGTTCTCCTCGTCCCCCGCGAGAAACTGGGAGAACGCGGAACCGGTCAGAAAATTGTCCTTATAGGCGCCATGTTTCATGAAGTCCTTCCACTCAGGCGTATCCCGCACTTTCTTCATCAAGTCGACGTAGTAAGCCGTTTGATCTTCGGTCACACCTTTCGGCATGAAGATGCCCCGTATCATCTGATAACTGGCCTTTATCCCTTCGGACTCGCAAGTAGGAATGCTATTCCAGGACTTTCCATCGGCTATGGGCTCTTTGTCGGGCATGCGCTGCTTGTCGAACACACACAGCGGCCGCACCTGCCCCGCCTTCCACGTAGCGAGATGCTCGATCGGGTTGTTTACGTCAGAGTCAATGTGGCCCCCTACCAACTGGGCCGTGATTTCGCCACCCCCTCGATAGGGAATGAACGTGAATTTGGTGTCGGTTGCATGCTCTATCATTTTGGTGACGATCTCGTCTTCGCGCTTCGCGCCCGCTCCACCCATCTTGAATTTCCCGGGCTTCGCCTTCACCGCCTTGATGTATGAGGCAGCAGTCGCGTAGGGCGACTTCGAGTTAACCCACAATACGAACTGATCCATGGCCATGAGGGCCACAGGGGTCGTATCGCGCCAATTGAATGGCAGTCCTGTAGCTAACGGAACACTATAAAGGTTTGCGAGGGCGATCATTATCTTATTGGCGTCCCCTTTACTGTTCTTTATGTCCATAAAGCCTTGGCCACCACCACCGCCATTCTCGATGACGACAATAAAAGGCTTGTCGGAAAACTTGTGTTTTGCAACGATCGTCTGGATAAGGCGCGCAATTTGGTCCGCTCCACCACCCGACCCCCCCGTTACCACGAAAGTCACGGGTTTGCTGGGCTCCCACGCAGCCTGGGCGCATGTGCTCGCAAGAGCCAAAGCGCCAACCGCCAGATAACCCATCTTCTTTAACAGTTTCTTTGTACACCCACCGAATCGACGTTGTTTTATATGTCTCATGGTTTGTCTCCTTATGCGATGAAAGTGCTGCTGTATCTGTTGATCTAGTGGATCATGGCACTACTTCACCACAAGAACGGTTTGCCACTATTCTGGAAAGCTAAGTCTCCTAGCACGCGCAGACTCGGAATTGGAGTCCATCTAACAGGCGTCACATGCCTTCCCATTGTCAGAGCAGATCCAAGGCCAACTCTGCCGGCCTGCAGAGTTTCATTCCCTTGGAGGAAACGGCGATAGGCCGACTAATGAGTTCCGGGTGCTTCGACATAAACACAATCAATTCCTCTTCGTTCCAGGCGGGGTCCTTCAGATTGAGCTGCTCATAGAGGGGTGACTTCTCTCGCAACATCTCGCGTGCAGTCAAGCCAAGTCCAGATAACAACGTTTTAATCTGTGGTTCAGTCAATGACGTCCCCATATACTCGATTATGTTGAGTTGCGCACCGCTTCCCTTCAGCAAAGTAAGCGCCTTCCTGCACGTCGGGCACTCCGGGTCGATGAAGATGGTTATGTACGACATACTGTGATTCCCTCCTATGACTGGCGGAAAATTCATTCACGGCTGATGGCTGATCCAAATGGCGAGGTTCCACGCAACAATAGGGCAACCTATTCTTGCTATCGGGACAACGGGCCAGTTCCGAAGCGCTGGCCCATCGCCACGAGGATTTACTTGGCCCTGTAGGGGTACCTCGCGAAGACGTATCACTGCAGCCCTTCGTCGCCCTCCTTCTTGAGGAGCTTTCTGGCGTAGTAGTGAAAGTTGCCTTCTATTGATTTCTTGCTCAGTCTGTAGTCATGCGCTTCCTTCGCATTCTTCGGATCCAGGGCTTGTATTGTGCCGGCAGCCCGAGCCAGTATCTGCATACGGGCGGCCCGTTCGATAAAGATTCCCAACACGCAGGATTCCTCAATGGACGGGGTAGCGACCAGTTGCCCGTGATGGGCGAGGAGGATTGCACGTTTATCGCCCAGCGCTTCGTGTATCAATTTTCCTTCCTCGTCTCCCACGGGGGCACCAGGCCAATAAGGTAGATAGGCGCAATCGTCGTAGAACATGCTCGTGTCCATGTGTGCGGCGACGAGCGGTTCACCAATAAGGGATAAAGCTGATACGTAGGGCGGGTGCGTATGAACTATGGCGCGAACATTCGGTCGGTGCCGATAGACCCACAGGTGGAAGCGATTCGATGGGTTTACCATCCCCTCTCCGTCCAATATGTTTAGATCGTCGTCAACCAAAACTATGTTGGTAGCACGCGCCTCATCAAATCCGAGTCCGAAGCTCAACATCCAATAAGTATTCGGCTTTTCGCCCCTGGCTGTGATCTGCCCCGCCAGCCCCGATTCATGCCCCTGATCGGCCAATATTCTGCAAGTCAGGGCGATCTTTTGTGGGATTGACCAATCGGGCATATGGAAATATTTTTCCATCTCCCTCTGGGTTTTCTCGAAGTACGCTTCCTTCTCTCGCACAATATGTTCCACTGATTTCTCCCACTATTAGTTGAAAACAACATTCGCCAACATCCGGCCAGAGCCCGAGGCCATTACCGGAGCGGGCTGTAGCGTGAGCATCGTCCTCAGAGTTCCGATCTAGCTCGTCGGCATGCCTCACAGCGCGCAGCTCTATGTAACCTATACAGCCCGGGAACGAACTTCCGACTTTTCAGCCAGATAATCCATGGCCGCCTGCACGCCGCCCTTTTGGTGAGGCACGTGCGCCAGTTCCAGCCCCATTTCCACCCCCGCCAATGTCCCACAAACCGTCAGGTCATTGAGATCGCCCAGGTGACCGATCCTGAAGACTTTGTCTTTCACCTTCGACAGCCCCTGGCCCAGCGACATGTTGAAATGGTCCAGAACCACCTTGCGGAAGGCGTCCGCGCCGTGCCCTTCGGGCATCATCACCGCCGTCAACGCCGGGCTGTAGCGTTCCGGATCCGCGCACAGGATCTCCAGGCCCCAGGCCCGAACGGCCCGCCGCGTGGCTTCGGCATGGCGCTTGTGGCGCGCGAACACCGTCTCCAGGCCCTCGGCAAAGAGCATGTCCAGCGCCTCGTGAAGACCATAGAGCAAGTTGGTCGAAGGCGTATACGGAAAATAACCCGTCCTGTTGCTGGCAATCATGGCGTGCCAGTCCCAGAACGATCGCGGCAGCGTGTTGCGTTCGCTGGCGGCAAGCGCTTTTTCGCTGATGGCGTTGAACGACAGCCCGGGCGGCAGCATGAGGCCCTTCTGCGAGCCCGAAACCGTGACGTCCACACCCCATTCGTCATGCCGATAATCGATGGACCCCAGCGACGAGATGGTGTCCACCATCAACAGCGCCGGATGGCCCGCGCGATCGATGGCATCGCGCACCGCCTTGATGTCGCTGGTCACCCCCGTCGCCGTCTCGTTGTGCACCACGCACACGGCCTTGATCGCGTGGCCCGCATCCGCCCGCAGATGCGCTTCGATGTCGCGCGGGTCCGCCGCGCGGCGCCAGTCGCCCGGCAGGAACTCCACCCGTATGCCCAGCCGCTCGGCCATCTTCTTCCACAACGTGGCAAAGTGTCCGGTCTCGGCCATCAGCACCAGGTCCCCGGGCGACAGGGTGTTCACCAGCGCCGCCTCCCAGGCGCCCGTGCCGGAGGCCGGGTAGATCACGACATGGCCCTCGGTGCGAAAGACCTTTTTCATGCCCGCAAGCACGGATTGGCCCAACGCGCCGAACTCGGGACCACGGTGATCGATGGTCGGATTGTCGATCGCCCGAAGTATCCGCTCGGGAACATTGGTCGGGCCGGGAATCTGGAGAAAGTGCCGGCCGGATGGGTGAGCGCTGAGCTGCAGCATTGTTGTGGATCCTTGAATAATGGAGTTGAGGGCAATCCGCCCGCGGGCGGACCGCTGATTAGTGCTGGCTCGCCAGGAGCGCCGCGATGCCGGCCTTGCCGATCTCGACATCCTGGCTGGACTTCACGCCCGACACGCCGACCGCCCCGATGACCTGGCCATCGACCACTTGGCCGTTGACCATGATCCGTACACCGCACCGCACTCGATATCTAGAAAGCTAAAAGGATTTTGAATGCAAAATACTTTATCAAACCTGCGACCAAAATGGAATTGGGGATAAGCGTTCGAAAGGCAGTAATTACCCTATAGGGGGCACTAGTCTGCGGCGAGGCATGTGGTAACATTGGGGGTGGAACAAGAGCAAGGTTTTTGTATGCAAGATTCGATATCCTCCTCTCTGGCGTATGAGCCCGTTGCGCTTTCGAAAGTCACGCGGCTGCATCTGCACGATGTGCTCGTCGAACGGCTTCGCAACTTCGTGGTGGAAGGTTCCATTCCCGCGGGGACGAAGCTCAACGAACGAGAGCTCTGCAATACGTTGGGCATTTCACGCACCCCCCTTCGGGAAGCGATCAAGGTGCTGGCCGCCGAAGGCCTGGTCGAGATCACCCCGAATCGAGGGGCCTCCGTCTATCGGATGTCGGAGGCGGAGATCCGCGAAATGTTCGAACTCATGAGCTGCCTGGAGAGCTTCTCCGGACGGCTGGCATGCGAACGCATCACCGAAGAAGAAGTCGTGCAGATCAAAGCCATGCATTACGTCATGCTGGCCTGCCATGCAAAGAAGGACCTGCCCGGCTATTACAAGCAGAACAGTCTCATCCACGACCATATCAACCAGGCCGCCCGAAACGCCGCGCTGCGGCAGGTCTACCTGACGACGAACCGCCGCCTTCAGGCCCTGCGCTTCCGGTCCAATTTCGAAGCCGCGAAGTGGGACAAGGCCATGGCCGAACACAGCGACATGATCGAAGCGTTGGAGGCCCGTAACGGCCAGCGGCTGTCCGCCATTCTGCGTCAGCATTTGCTGGAAAAGCGCGACGCCGTCCTGCGAGTGCTGGCGAGCGACGGCTCACCCGAAGCCACAGGCCAGACCAAGGCCCTCTGATTGCCGGCACTGCCCGGATTTCGGAATTCCCACCGGAATGGTACGAACCGATACGCCCTGACACCGCCTCGATACATACTTTAAGTACATTCTGAATATACCGCTCCGTCGTTCAAGTCTTATATAAGACTACCTATAATGGCCGATAACGCATAAGCTCCAACAGGAAGGCCCTATGTCAGATCGAATCGCCGCTCACGGACTCCAGGTTGCAGCCTCGCTGCACCAATTCATCGAACACGAAGCCCTACCGGGCACCGGCGTTCGGGCTGATGCTTTTTGGGAGGGTCTCGCGTCCCTCATCCACGACCTGGCCCCGAAGAACCGCGCCTTGCTGGCCGAACGCGACCGCATCCAGGGCGCCATGGACCAGTGGTACAAGCAGCACCCGGGACCCGTGAAGGACCCGGCAGCCTACCGTGCCCATCTGAAAAAGATCGGTTATCTAAAGGACGCGCCGGCCCATGTCGCAGTCACGACCGCCAACGTGGACACGGAAGTCACCGCGCAGGCCGGCCCGCAGCTCGTGGTGCCGATCACCAACGCGCGCTATGCACTGAACGCGGCCAATGCCCGCTGGGGCAGCCTGTACGACGCACTCTACGGCACCGATGCGATTGCGGACGAGGGCGGCGCCGAAAAAACGGCCGGCTACAACCCGAAGCGGGGCGCGAAAGTCATCGCGTTCGGCCGCCAGTTCCTGGACGACAACATCCCGCTGGCCACCGGCTCGCACAACGACGCGGTCAGCTACAAGGTGGTGGGCGGCGTGCTGGAAATCGGGCTAAAGAACGGCAACAAGACCAGCCTGCGCAACGTGGAAGCCTTTTTGGGCCATCGCGGCGGCGCCGAGGCGCCCGACGCGGTCGTGCTGTGCCACAACGGCCTGCACTTCGAAGTCGAGTTCGATGCGCAGCATCCCATCGGCAAGACCGATGCGGCACACATCAAGGACATTCTGCTGGAGTCGGCCGTCACCACCATCATCGACCTGGAAGACTCGATCGCCGCCGTGGATGCCGAGGACAAGGTTCTGGCGTACCGCAACTGGCTGGGCCTCATGAAGGGCGACCTGACCGAGGACCTGGTCAAGAACGGCAAGAAGATCACCCGCCGCCTGAACGCCGATCGCGAGTACACGGCCCGCGACGGCAGCCGGGGGGTGCTGCATGGCCGCGCGCTGCTCTTCATCCGCAACGTCGGCCACCTGATGACGAATCCGGCCATCCTGGACCGCGACGGCCAAGAGGTTCCCGAGGGCATCCTGGACGCCGCCTTCACGTCGCTCATTGCGATGCATGACCTCAAGGCACGACTGAATTCCCGCACCGGCTCCATCTACATCGTGAAACCCAAGATGCACGGCCCGGACGAGGTCGCTTTCGCCAGCGAACTCTTCGGCCGCGTCGAGAAGGTCCTGGGCCTGGCTCCGGACACGATCAAGATGGGCATCATGGACGAGGAACGCCGCACCAGCGTGAACCTGAAAGCCTGCATTGCGGCCGCCACAGCCCGCGTCGTCTTCATCAATACGGGCTTCCTGGACCGCACCGGGGACGAAATCCACACCTCCATGTATGCCGGCGCCCTGGTGCGCAAGGGCGACATGAAGAATCAGGAGTGGATCAAGGCTTACGAACTGAACAATGTCCAGGCCGGCCTGGAGTGCGGCCTGCGCGGTCACGCCCAGATCGGCAAGGGCATGTGGGCCATGCCCGATCTGATGGCCGCCATGCTGGAACAGAAGATCGGCCACGTGAAGGCCGGCGGCAACACCGCCTGGGTGCCGTCTCCCACCGCGGCCACGCTGCACGCCCTGCACTATCACATGGTGGACGTGGTGCAAGTCCAGAAATCCCTGGAAGGCCACCACGAGGACTACACCGACCGCATCCTGACCGTACCGGTCGCGGCGAACACCAACTGGACGCCTGAAGAGATCCAGCAGGAACTGGACAACAACTGCCAAGGCATCCTGGGCTACGTGGTGCGCTGGATCGATCAAGGCGTGGGTTGTTCCAAGGTCCCCAACATCCATGACGTGGGCCTGATGGAAGATCGCGCGACGCTGCGCATTTCCAGCCAGCACATCGCCAATTGGCTGCTGCATGGCATTACCCATCGCGACCAGGTCGAAAAGACGCTGCGCCGCATGGCCGCCGTGGTCGACAAGCAGAATGCCGGCGACCCGCTGTATGAGCCGATGGACGGCCATTTCGATACGTCCTGCGCGTTCCAGGCGGCCAGCGACCTGATCTTCAAGGGCCTGGAACAGACCAATGGATACACCGAGCCGCTGCTGCACCACTGGCGTCAGGTGAAAAAGGCGGGAGAGGCGGCGCACGCCTGACGGTATCGGGCCGGTCCGCGCGGAACGAGCGGGCCGGCGCTTCGCCGCGTCGATATCATTCTGGCACCATGGCAAAAGGCCGCTGGACCCCTAGTGTCCCGTTTGGCTAATTCGAATACTTGTCTTCGGCGCCTGGGCTCGCCATACGGCGTTGCAAATCCTCGCGATAGCCACTGCTATCGCTGCGGTTTGCGCCTTGTCTGGCAAGCCCATGCATCCGAATATAAGTGCACAAACTAACCAAACGGGACACTAGGTCCGGCGGCCTTTTTGTGGCCTGGCGCGTGGCGGCCCCGCCGCATGGCGCCCGAGGCGGCATCAGCCGCGCACTTTGGCCACCAGATCGTCCAGCCACAGCAACATCGTGTCGATTTCATCCGCGCTGACATTCAGCGCCGGCATG
The DNA here is from genome assembly GCF_052978285.1 of Castellaniella sp. UC4447_H14. NCBI lineage: Bacteria > Pseudomonadati > Pseudomonadota > Betaproteobacteria > Burkholderiales > Alcaligenaceae > Castellaniella > Castellaniella sp. UC4447_H14. The sequence continues at coordinate 2,297,707 of NZ_CM129666.1, forward strand.
AAGCGCAGAAGGTTGCCGCGAGGGGCATTCAAGAGCAGCCCCTGCGGGGCGCGCTCGCGGGCCGCCAGGACCAGTGCAGGCCCGTCGTCCCGGTCCATGATCAGCGCACGCAGCAGGCCCGCGCCGCGTTCGCCCTTCATGCCCCACTTCGTGGACAACCGGTTCAGTCCGTCGGAAAGCTGCTTCGCGCGGGCGTTCACACTTTCCATGAACCCCGGAGCCGTCAGCGTATCGAAGATCGCCACGCCAACGGCCGTCATGAGCGGATTGCCGTTGTAGGTGCCGCCCTGGTCGCCGTGCTCGAAGCAGCTCACCGCCTCGCGCGCGCACAGTGCCGACAGCGGCACCCCGCCGCCAATGCCTTTGCCCAGCGTCATGATGTCGGGCTCGATATCCGAATGCTGGTAAGCAAAGAGACGCCCCGTGCGACCCATGCCCGTCTGCACTTCGTCCACGATGAGCAACAGGCCGTGTTCGCGGGTCAGCGCGCGCAGACCCTGCATGAATTCGCGCGTCGCCGGAATGACGCCACCCTCGCCCTGTACGGGCTCGAGCATGACCGCCACCGTCTGATCGTCAATCAGGGCCCGCACCGAGTCCAGATCGTCCAGATTCGCCTTCGGGAAACCCTCGACCTGCGGCGCGAATTTCTTGTCCCAGCCTGCTTTGCCGGATGCCGACATGGTGGCCAGGGTGCGCCCGTGGAAGCTGTGATCGAAGGTGATGATCTTGTAGGCGCCGTTGCGGTGCAACTGGCCCCATTTGCGCGCGAGCTTGATGGCGCCTTCGTTGGCCTCGGCACCGCTGTTGGCGAAGAAAACGCGATCGAAGCAGGACGCGCCGACGATCCGCCGGGCCAGATCCATGGAGGGCTGGTTGTAGAAGGCGGGCGAGGGATTGATCAGCGTATTGGCCTGTCGCGTCAAGGCCTCGACCATTGCGGGAGCGTTGTGGCCCAGGCAGTTCACCGCCCAGCCCTGCATGAAATCCAGGTACCGCTTGCCGGCCTGGTCTTCCAGCCAGGAGCCCTGGCCGCGCACGAAGATCAGTTCAGGCCGCGAAGTGATTTCCATCAGGGCATCGAGCCCCGCACGATCAATAGCCATGGGTCAGTTTCCACTCCAGGAAGCACGGCGCACATGCGCCGACAAAGCGTTCATTTTAGGACGGTTGAAGCGCGCCCCGCAGCCCCGGCGAGCCAACGGCCGCCAAACAGGTTGACGACAAGTCCGATCAACACCACAAAGCCGCCCGCCCACTGCCAGAAACCCAGGCGCTCCCCGAGAAACCAGTCGGCGCACAGCAGGCCTACGACCGGAATCAGCAGACTCAGGGGCGCCACCTTGGCCACCGGATGCTTGGCGAGCAGCCGCCCCCACAATACATAGCCCACCAGCGTCGCAATCCCCGACAGATACACGACCACGCCGACAAGCCGCCACCCCGCATTCGCGAGGGCGTCGACGATCCGGTCAGTGCCCTCGAAGCCTGCTGACAGCAGCAGGAATGGAAGCGGCGGCAGAAGCGCCCCCCACACGACCAGCGACAGCATGCTGACGGAACCGGCACACTTCAGCGTGACGTTGCCCGCCGCCCAGCTCAGGGCCGCCACGAGCGTCAAGACGAAGCCGACGAGCGGGACGGTCGTTGCGCCAGCCCCCGTGTCCAGCAGCACCAGCCCCGCGACGGCAAGTCCCATTCCGAGGATATGGTGCGGCCGGACACCCTCATGCAAGACCACTGCGGCGATCACCACGGTGAAAAAGGCCTGCGCCTGCAGCACCAGCGAAGCCAGGCCGGCCGGCATGCCCAGGTAAATCGCGAGGAACAGGAATACGAATTGCCCGAAACAGATGGTCGCACCGTAGCCGACCACATATTTCCAGTGCACCCGGGGGCGCGGGACAAAAAACACGGCTGGAAAGGCGACGAAGAAAAACCGCAACGCGCCCAGCAGCATCGGTGGGACCGTATCCACGCCCACCTTGATGACGACGAAATTGGCGCCCCAGACCACGATGACGATCAGGGCGGCGACGATGTCCTTGAAGGGCATGGAAACTCCGGATGAAGCCCGCGTCGCGCGACGCGGGCCGCCTCATGATGCCGCGGTTGTGCGGGCTCTGTAGAACCCGGCTGCAATCAGATGACGGCGTTGGCGTGCACGACGTCGGGCGCCTGGGCAAAGAACCCGCCCACCAGCCCGCGCCATTCCTGATAGTCAGGCGACTTGCGGAAGCCTTCGAGGTGATCCTCCAGCTTGTCCCAATGGATGATGAGCAGATAGTCCTCGGGCTTCTCGATGACGTGATGCAGCTCCACCTGGTGACATCCCTTCGACCGCTTGAAGATCGCCAAGGCCTGCTGGACGGCGGCTTCAAAGCCGGCCTGCGTGCCGGGTTTCACGACGATGTGGCAGAGTTCGCGAATCATGGGGGCTCCTGTGCGTGGACAAATTGGCATTATGCCGCTTATGGCGCCCGGCATGCCTTGACGAACGAACCGCTTCACACGCTCGCCTCCATTCGGACGGTGCGCGGTGCCGAAATGGGCGGTGCATGGGCCTGGAATCCCTTATATCGCTTGCTATTGAATAGCACGCTATATAAAATGAATCCATGTCGACGAACACCGGTCCTTCAACCCTTCGCGATCCCAGCCTCGCGCTGGATGCGCAACTCTGCTTTGCGCTGTATTCCGCGCAGCTGGCCATGGGGAAGATCTACCGGCGCCATCTGGCGGACCTGGGGCTGACCTACCCCCAATACCTGGTGATGCTCGTCCTGTGGGAGCATGATGGGCTGAGCGTTACCGAGCTGGGCGACCGCCTCTATCTGGATTCGGCCACGTTGACCCCCCTGCTCAAACGTCTTCAGGCACTCGGGTTGCTCCGGCGCGATCGTACGGCGCGGGACCAGCGCCGGGTCGTATTGACCCTGACCCAGTCCGGCCAGGCCCTGAAGGCCCGCGCGCAGGGCGTGCCGCAGAGCGTGCTGTGCGCGACGGGTTGCCCCCCCGCGCAGGCGCAAGCGCTGAAGGCCGAGCTCGAAGAGCTGCGCGCACAGCTGCAACGCGCGCAAACCCAACCCGAAACCACAGCGGCGCAGGACTGAACGCGCCGCTTCCGGGATGCCGCCGTCTGTGGTGCCGGCGCCATCCACCGATTCGCACCACGAGGAGTCCGCAATGACTTTGGAAAAAGTTCTCTACACCGCCCACGCTACCGCCACAGGCGGGCGCGATGGCAGCGCCAAATCGTCTGACGGCCGCGTGTCGGTCAGCCTGTCCGTCCCCAAGGAAATGGGCGGTGACGGCGGCCCGGGTACCAATCCCGAGCAACTGTTCGCCTGCGGCTACTCGGCGTGCTTCCTGGGCGCCCTGAAGCTGGTGGCCGGCAAGGAAAGCGTGAAACTGCCCGACAGCACCAAGATCGACGGCTCGGTCAGCTTTGGCCCCATTTCCAAGGGCTTCAACATCGCCGTGGAACTGAAGATCTCCGCTCCCGGCGTGGACCACGCGAAGCTGCAGGACCTGGTGAACAAGGCTCACGTCGTGTGCCCGTACTCCAACGCCACGCGCAACAACGTCGACGTCAAACTGACGGTTCTGTAAGACTCGTGGCGGGCGGCGCCTTGCAGTAGCATGGCGTCATCATGACGGTCTCGATCCCGCCACCCCTCCGCGAACGCCGCATCGCGCATCTGGACATGGATGCGTTTTTCGCATCGGTGGAACTGCTGCGCTACCCCGACCTGCGGGGTCGGCCTGTCGTCATTGGCGGATGGGCGCCGCCGCCCGAAAACGGCCAGTACGCACGGCTGCGCGACTACGTGGGCCGCGGCGTCATCACCACGGCCACCTACGAGGCGCGCGCGCTGGGCGTGCATTCGGCCATGGGCATGATGAAGGCCGCGCGCCTGGCGCCTGACGCCATTGTCCTGCCGGTGGACTTCCAGGCCTATCGCCACTACTCACGCCTTTTCAAGACCGCCGTGGCGGCGGTCGCACCGCACATCGAAGATCGCGGCATCGATGAAATCTATCTGGACCTGACGGGCCTGGACGAGGAGTCGGCCACGCTGGGACGCGCGCTCAAACAGGCCGTGTTCGGCGCGACCGGGCTGGTCTGCTCGGTAGGCATCTCGCCCAACAAGCTGCTGTCCAAGATCGCTTCGGACCTGGACAAGCCCGACGGCCTGACCATCATCGGGCCGGGCGACCTGGAACGCCGGATCTGGCCGCTGCCCGCCTCCAAGGTGAACGGCATCGGGCCCAAGGCGACGCGCAAGCTTCAGGCGCTGGGCATCATCACCATCGCGGAACTGGCGGCCGCCGCGCCAGACCTGCTGCAACAGCATTTCGGACTGGGCACGGCGCAATGGCTGCTGGACGTGGCGCATGGCCGCGACGACCGCCCCGTCGTGACCGAGTCCGAGCCCAAGACCATCAGCCGCGAGACCACCTTCGAACGAGACCTGCATGCACGGCATGACCGCGCCGTGCTGTCGCAAATTTTCCTGGAACTGTGCGAGCACCTGTCGCAGGACCTCGTGCGCAAGGGCGTGCGCGGCGCCACGGTGGGCATCAAGCTGCGCTTCGACGACTTCCACATCGTCACGCGGGATCTGACACTGGACGCGCCGGTGGCGGATGCGGAAGCCATCCACCGGGCGGCCGGTCAATGCCTGAAGCGGGTGACGCTGGACCGGCGCCTGCGCCTGCTGGGCGTGCGCGTCAGCAAGCTGGAGCCCATCGAAGACCCACAGGACGCGCTCCACCGGCCCGTCCAGCTTGAGCTTTACTGATAGTCCCCGCGCGGGCCCGGACGATTGCGCGATCGACCGGGGCTCGCCGGAGCCGCTCGCACGGCCAGGTGGCGCTCAGACGGTCTCGCCAAAATCGTATTCGGGCTCGATGGGATCACCCACTGCCAGCCAGGCGGTTTTCTGGGGCAGCGACACGATGGCGTTCACCCCGAACAGCACGCCTTGGGGGAATTGCCGATGCTGCGCCAGCGTGCGGCCGGGCTCCGGCGCGGTCCTGCCGGTGTGCGGGTCGACATTCGGGATGGGGCAGCGGGCGCACGGCTTGACGAAGGCAAACCCCAGCCCACCCGTCCGAAACCCGGCCAGATGGTCCTCGTCGTAGGGCTCCAGACCCTCCAGCACAATGTTGGGACGGAAGCGGATCACGTCCACCGGCGCGAAATCCTGTGCCGCCAGTTGTCCGTTCAACTCCCGCAGCGAGTTCAGGTTGACGACCAGGAAGGGAAAGCCGTCGGCAAAGCCAAACTCGTGCCGGCCAGGCGGCGAGAATGCCAGCGGCCAATCCGGATGCTGTGCCAGCCAGTGCGTCACATGCTTCGGACTGGCGGGGCGATGAGCCTGCGGATGGACATGCAGCAGCCGGCACGGCAGCCCCAGAAAGGCGCTCAGCCAGCGCGCCGCCTCATCGCCCTGATCGGCGCCCAGCGTCTCCGTGCCGAAGATGGCCACCGGCACAGCCGGCGCATCCGCCGCCGGCAGCGGAACGAAGCAGTCCGATTGACCCGGCGCCCGCAACCACAGGCCGTCCGCCACGGGTTCGGGACGAACCAGCACCATGCGCGGGTACTGGCGCTGCGTCATGAAGACGCCCTGGGCATCCACGATGACCCAGTGCCGGTCATACTCCAGGCCGGCCTCCGTGACGGCGATCTTCGAATGCGCGATCCCCGCGCAGGACTTTACCGGATAGCTGTACAGACTGTGAATGGAGAGAGGCATGCTTGCTCGAATGAACGGTGACCAGGGTATCCGGCGGTGCGGACAGCGTCACGGCGCCCCGAAGCGGGAGGCGAAAGTCCGGTTTTTTATCATGACCGTGGCCGGCCCGCCAACACCGTCAGCGGCCAAATGATGCGGCGGGGGACATCCGCGTCGCCCCACACCCGACTCAACTGCTCGCCAAACGGCACCACTGGATCCTGGCCACGATCGCGGACGTAGCGAGCAGTCGCCGACCAGCTCCGGAAATAGGCCAACAGCTCCGGCAACGTCCAGTCCAGCGCCATCCGGAACAGGGGCGCGTCAATGCGGGTGAACGGAAACGGAATCGAGCGATAACCGTCTTCCACATGGCGGCGTTCCGGCGGCCAGTAGGGCCCCACCGTCTCGTGGTAATACGTCTGGATCAGGCCATTCACCGGCTCGTCTTCCACCGACAGGGTGCCATAGGTCCAGGCTGCGAAAGCTCCCCCGGGTGCCAGCACACGCGCGACTTCGGCAAAAAACCGCGCATGGTCGAACCAGTGCAGCGCCTGGGCGACCGCCACCAGATCCACGGTTCCGCTCCCGAGCCCGCTGGCCTCGGCCGGCGCCACACGATAGGTGACCGCGGGGTGGGCCGCCGCCTGTGCGATCTGGGCCGCACTCAGGTCCGTGGCCGCGATACGATCAAAATGGCGCGCCAGCGCGATCGAGGCCTGGCCGCTGCCGGCCCCGCAATCCCAGGCCAGCGCGTGCCCGGAACTCAAGGTGGCGAGCCACTCGAACAGCTCGGGCGGGTAATGCGGGCGCGCCTGCGCGTACGCGCGGGCGACCGAGGAGAAGTGATCGGGGGGATTCATGGATTTCGCCTTGTCCGCCGCCTTGTCCGTCGAGTCTGTCATCACGTCGCTCCACCAAACCAATCAGAGAACCTGCACACAGCCACCGGCTCGGCCACGCTCGAAACGCCCGGACCGCTGACGCTAACGCACCGCCGGCACCGTCCTGGGCATGAACCGCCAGGCCACCCACCAGCCGATCGCCTGCGTGGCGATCAAGGTGGCAACCGTTGCCGGCCAGGCTCCCAGCGTGTAGGCAATCCCGCCCACCCACGCGCCGGAAAACCCGCCGCAATAGTAGGCCGCGTAATACAGGCCGCTCGCCAATGAGCGCCCGCTGGTGATGCGATAAGCGATGAAACTCATGGTGGCCGACTGCGTGATGAACACCCCGCAGGCCGCAACCGCCAACGCCACCACGATGCCCCAGGCCGGCTGCACCAGCGTCAGCAGGACGCCGAAGGCGGAGGTCCCCACCGCCACCAGCACCGTGCGGCGCACCCCGAATCGCGGAATCAGGCGCCCCGCCATGGGCGTGATTGCCACCCCCAGCAGGTACACGACAAAGATATTGGCCAGTGCCCCGGAACTGAAATGATAGGGAGCCGCCGCGAGGTGCAGGTTGACGAACGTGAACAGGCCCACCAGGGCAAACAGCACGGTGAACCCCAGCGCGCAGGCCGCCTGCAACGAGGGATTGCGCAGCAGCTGGCCCAGCGTGCTCAAGCTGCTGGCGATGCCGCGCTTGGCCACGAAATGGCGCGACGCGGGCAAGCCGCGCCACACCACCACCGCCCCCGCCAGGTTCAGCGCGGCCATCACCCCGAAAGCGGCCCGCCAGGCCATGAATTCGGTCAGATGCCCCATCAGGAAGCGCCCCAGGAACCCGCCCAGCACGGACCCGGCCACGTAAATGGTCATGACGCGCACCATGGGCGCGCCCCGGAATTCCTCGCCGATGTAGGCGATGATGACGACCGAGACTCCCGGCACCGCCAGCCCCTGCAGGAACCGCAGGATGAGCAGTCCGTGCACCGTCTGCACCTGGGTGATCAAAGCCGTGGGAATCGCCAATGCGAACACCGATCCCACGATCAGCCACTTGCGCCCCACCACGTCGGACAACATGCCGACAAAAGGCGATATCAATGCGACCGCGAGCACCGTCATCCCCACCGAGTTACCCACCTGCACCACCGAAGCATGCAGATCGCGCTGCAATTCGGGCAGGATGGACTGTACGGAATAGACCTGGATGAACGCAAAGACACCGACCAGGGCCACGGTCAGCACCAGCAACAGAGTGGGTCGTACGTAATCGTCGGGTGAAGAAACCGGAGTCGGCGTGGGGAGTGTCGTCATTGGCCCGCTTTGGCGCTGCATCTGCAACGGTTGAGTGTAGCGCGCGGCCGGAGGGTGGATGTCAGAGCGTTCCGGGGACAATTTGGCGATCGCTTGTTAAACCGGATCCTTTCCGATTTAATGCGACTCTATGCCACCTGATCTCAGGTCACCAGAGCGTGCCATGGCCTAGAGTGTCTGGCGCAGGCTTTCCTCACAAGGATACGGGACATGACCGGCAAGAAGATCGAAAAACAACACGACACTACCTTCGAAGGTATTCGCCATCTTGACGAAGGAGACAACGAATACTGGTTGGCACGCGACCTTGCCCCTGTACTCGACTATCCGCAATGGCGCAACTTCCTGCCTGTCCTGGAAAAAGCGCAGGAGGCCTGCCGCATGAGTGGACAGTCCGTAGCCAACCATTTTGCGGACTCGCGCAAAATGGTCGAGATCGGCTCCGGTGCCCGCCGTGAGGTCGACGACCTACGCCTGTCACGCTATGCCTGTTACCTGATCGTGCAAAACGGCGACCCTTCCAAGGCCGTCATCGCCAACGGGCAGACCTACTTCGCCATCCAGACTCGTCGTCAGGAACTGTCCGACGATGTGAAATTCGCACAATTGTCCGAGGATGACAAGCGCCTCGCTATCCGCAACGAGCTGGCACTGCACAACAAGCACCTTGCCGCTGTCGCGAAGGATGCCGGCGTGGACAGCCCGCTGGGCAAGCCAACCAGACTCACTTCGACGTGGGCCGCAAGGTACGCCAAACCATCAAGGAACTGGGAGGCACCATGCCGGAAAGCCTGCCCGTGCCGGACAACAGCATCCAGCAGATCGAATCAGCGAAGAAGAAGCTGTTGAAGAGGAAAACGGATCAGTAATGCCGCAGCCGGAGGAAGGCAGTCGTAAACCAATGGTTGACAACTACCTCTGACGACAAAAACTACCGAGTGACCTACTACAAGCGGCCATTCTGGAGATCGACTAGCGATACGCTCGCCGCGCGGCACACAATTCCGTCACTGGACCGCGGAGTGCCCGAAGAACACGCTATCCGTGCAACAGCGACATCCGTGGATATCCGCGCACCTCACATCACTTCCCGATACAAAAACTCGAGAAAATCTCGCCCAGCAGATCATCGCTGGTGAATTGGCCGGTGATCTCGCACAGCGCCTCGTGGGCCAGGCGCAACTCCTCGGCGAACAGGTCCAGGGTCTGGTCGCCATGGGCGGCGTGCCCCGCCGCGAGCTCGAGGTGGCTGCGGGCTTCTTCCAATGCGCGGACATGGCGTTCTCGTGCCAGCCACGGGGATTCCGCCCCCGGCGTCCAGCCGGCGATCTCCAGCAGGCGGGCGCGCAGCGCGTCCAGCCCCTCGCCCGTGTGGGCGGATATCAGAACGGGAGATGCCTCCTGTTCCGACCCCCCCTGTCGCAACTTGGCGGAGCCGTCCACAGCCTGCGCCGCCGACCCGGTATCGGATGCCGCGATCGGGTCGCCGAGGGCGGCGACTGATCCCCGTTCTCCCGGCGCCAGCAGATCCACCTTGTTCCAGACCCTCAGCACCGGGACACCCGCGGGCAGCCGCCGCACGATGTCCGCGTCCAGCGGATCATCGGGCTGGCGGGCATCCTGCAGATGAATGATGACCTGGGCGCGCCCGATCTCGGTCCAGCTTCGCTCGATGCCGATGCGCTCGACTGCGTCGTCCGTCTCGCGCAGGCCAGCGGTATCGACGATGTGCAGCGGAACGCCCTCGATCTGGATCTGCTGCACCACGCGATCGCGGGTGGTGCCGGCGATCGGCGTGACGATGGCAACGTCATCGCCCGCCAGCGCGTTCAGCAGACTGGATTTGCCGACGTTGGGCTGGCCCGCCAACACCACATGCAGGCCGTCGCGCAGCACCATGCCCTGGCGCGCCGTGCGCAGCACGCCCTCCAGGCTGTCCATCACAGCCCGCAGGCGCTCCGCGGCCTGGTATTTTTCCAGGAAGTCGATTTCCTCTTCCGGGAAGTCCAGCGTGGCTTCGACCAGCATCCGCAGCTTCACGATGCGCTCGCTCAGCCCATCGATCTCGGTCGAGAACGCGCCGGACAGCGACGCCATCGCGCTGCGCGCCGCCGCCGAGGAACTGGCCTCGATCAGATCGGCCACCGCCTCGGCCTGCGCCAGATCCAGGCGCCCATTCAGAAATGCCCGCTGCGTGAATTCGCCCGGCTGGGCAAGGCGCAATCCGATGTCGGCGCCACGCGCCAGGCAGTCCTCCAGCACCCGCCGCAGGACCGCCGGGCCGCCATGCCCCTGCAGCTCCAGCACGTCCTCGCCGGTGTAAGAATGCGGCCCCGGAAAAAACAGCGCCAGCCCCTCGTCCAGCACCTCGCCGGCCACCGAACGAAACGGCAGAAAATGGGCATGGCGCGCCTGCATCGGCTGACCACACCACGCCTGTGCCCATGCGCGCAGATCGGGACCGGAAATGCGGATCACCCCAATTCCACCCCGCCCCGGCGCCGTGGCAATCGCAATGATGGGATCCGAGTCACTTACCGGCATCAGTTTCGCTCAAAAGATACCAATCAATAGCGCCGCTCCCGCCTTGTCGGCCCGGAACCGGCAGCCAACATTGCGGAAAAGCCACGCCGCGCCAGCCCCCTCACACGACCCGAGAAATCCGGGCCCGGGCGTGTGGACCTGCATCCGGCACGGTCGCGGCCAGCGCCGGAGGCTGACGAAGGGAGAGCGGGGAATTCGTCGCCAGCCGACCGGCGCAAAGCGCCGGTTTCTGGCGGCGCCCGCTCGGACGAGGCAGATCCAGGCAGTCCGGCCGTCCGGCCGGGCCGCTGGCCGGTGCCCGACGCAGGCCCACACGCCCGGGCCGCGCCAGCGGGCAGCCCGAAGAACCACACTCAGCTAGACGCCGAAGCCGCCTTCTCGTGATCCAGCCGCTTCATGATGACCCGCTGCTGGATGATGGAAATCGTGTTGTTCACGCACCAGTACAGCACCAGGCCCGCCGGGAACAGGAACATCATCCCGCCGAACACCAGCGGCATGATCATCATGATCTTCGCCTGGGTAGGATCCGGCGGCGTCGGGTTGAGCTTGATCTGCAGGAACATCGTCAGCATCATGAACGCCGGCAGGATGAACCACGGGTCGCTCACCGATAGGTCGTGAATCCAGAAGGCCCACGGCGCGCCGCGCATTTCCACGCTGCCCAGCAGCACCCAGTACAGCGCAATGAACACCGGGACCTGCACCACCATGGGCAGGCAGCCGCCCAACGGGTTGATCTTCTCGGTCCGGTACATCTCCATCATGGCGGCGTTCATCTTCGCCTTGTCGTCGCCGAACTTCTCCTTCAGGTGCTTCATGCGCGGCGCGACCAGCTTCATCTTCGCCATCGAGCGGTAGCTGGCGGCCGACAGCGGGTAGAACACCAGCTTGATGAGCAGCGTGAGCAGCACAATCGTCCAGCCCCAGTTCCCGACCAGCCCGTGCAGCCAGATCATGAACTTGAACATGGGCTTGGCGATGATCGTCACCCAGCCATAATCGACCACCAGCTCCAGGCCCGGCGCCACCGCGCTCATGGCCTGCTGGTCCTGCGGCCCGACCCAGAGCTGAGCATCGACGGTCTTGTGCTCACCCGGGGCAATGGTGCCCACCGACTCGATGGTGCGGATCGCAAACAGGTCGCCCGGCAATGCCAGCGCCTGGTTAGTGCGCACCACGCCCTGCTTGGGCACCCAGGCCGACGCGAAGTAGTGCTGCACCATCCCGATCCAGCCATTGTCCGCCTGCTGGACGTAGCTGGCCTTGCCCTTGGTGATGTCCTCGAACTTGATCTTCTGGAACTTGTCTTCCTGCGAATAGACGGCCGGCCCGGTGAACGTGGTGTAGTACCCCGTGGTGTTGGGCGGTTCGTGGCTGTCGCGCGTCAGTTGCAGGTACAGCGACGGATCAATGGGCTGGCTGCCGAGGTTGTAGATATCGTTGCGCACATGGATGTCATAACCATCCTTGCTCAGGATGAAGGTCTTGACCACCCGCACCTGGTCCGACGTCGCCTCGAACGAAATCTCGGTCGTGTCGCCCTTGACGACCGGGCCCGACCCCACCAGCGTGAACGGCGTCAGGTGCGTCGGATAACTGCTGCCCTGCGGCGCTCCCACCAGGCCCGTCTGGGCCACATACATGTCGCCCGGCTGGTTGTTGAGCAGATACATCGGGCCGCCCGCGTCCTTGGGCGGCTTGTGTCCCATCAGACCCTTGAACCAGGGAAGAATCCCGGTCGTGGCCTCCTGATTCTTGTAAGCCAGCAGGTCCGCGCGCACCAGTTGCGCGCCCATGGTGTCGAAAGTCAGGTCGTACACACCCGTCTTCACATGCACCTGTTCGCCCTGGGGCACCGCTTCGGGCGTTGGCACCTTGGCCTGCGACGCCGGCGCGTTCGGGGCGGCGGACGAAGGAATCCCCTCGCCGGCCGCGGCGTGTGGCGCGGTCGCCGGTTTGGCCGCATCGGGCTTGGCCGTCTGGGTCGCGGGCGGGGTCAGGGAAAACAGCGAAGGCTGACCCCGATACACCTGCCAGTTGTTCCACAACAGCAAGAGCGAAAACGAGAAGATCATCCAGAGGATGGTGCGTCGAATGTCCATGGCGCCTGAATTTCGTAGAGGTCGGAGCAAAAAGCTCACTAGTTTAACGTAGCGGAGCTGACACCCGCTTGAGGCGCCGGATTCGCGACAGAAGTCACCGGCGGCGCGAACCGCCCGCGGCGGGCGGTACGGGATCAAAGCCGCCCTGGCAACCCGGGTGGCAGCGCGCCACACGGCGGATACCCAACCATAGACCGCGCAAAACCCCGTGAGTTTCAATCGCTTCTATCGTATAGGCCGAACAGGTCGGGGTGAAGCGGCACTGCTGCCCCACCCAGGGGCTGAGAAAATATCGATAAAAGCGGATCGGCGCGATGAACAACGCACGCATCAGCATGGCGCTATCCGGGAAAGCAGCGTGTCCACTTCGAGCCGCACCTGGCGCTTCAGCGCCGTCAGGCTGCCCGCGTCGGGCCGGGCCACCAGCCGGAACACCCAGTCACCCTCAGGCAACGAGGCCCGGCGCAGCCGAAAGGCCTCGCGCACCACACGCTTGATGGCGTTGCGGCCCACCGCCAGGGGCACCTGGCGCTTGGGCACGATGAGCCCGAGACGAGCCCCGGCGCCTGTGCCCGTGGGCTGGCGGGGGCTGGAGACCACGAACAAAGCCCCTCGGGCGATACGTCGCCCCTTCAGGGCTGCTGCGTATTCCGAGGGGCGATGCAGCCGAGCCGCCGGAGGAAAAGCGGATGGCATGGCGGTCGGTGAAGGATGCGGCCAGATCCCGCATCCGGTCACTGAACTAGACGGCCAGGCGCTTGCGGCCCTTGGCACGGCGCGCATTCAGAACAGCGCGGCCGCTGCGTGTCTTCATGCGAACGCGAAAGCCATGGGTGCGCTTGCGGCGGGTAACGGAAGGCTGATAAGTGCGTTTCATGGTGAATCCAAAGAGCTCTGGAAAAGACGAGAAGTCCACGGGCCAGACACGCCCATGGGATCGAAAAGCCCACTATTTCAGCAAATTTTCGATGTGCCGTCAATCGTTTATGTTGTTATCCCCCGGGAAACCGGCCAGTCGCGCCGCTGCCCTGTGGATAACCTGCGACGGGAAAGGGTAGAATCGAGGTTTCGCCCAATGACTGTTATGAATGAATTCTGGCAGGCCTGTCTCCAGCAGCTGGAGCAGGAACTTCCCCCCCAGCAGATCAGTGCCTGGATCAAGCCGCTGGTCCCCCTCGGTTACGACGAGGAACTCGCGATCCTGAGAATCGGTGCGCCCAATCGCTTCAAGCTCGACTGGGTGCGCAAGAACTTTTCGTCCCGGCTGGAATCCCTGGCGGCCGACTGGTATTCGCAATCGGTCCAGGTGCAGTTCGAACTCTCGGCCACGACACCGGCGCGCGGCCCGGCACCCGCCGGCGCAACAGCGCCGGCCGTCGCCATCCGGGTCCAGGCGCCAGTCCCCCAGCCGGCGAGCGCTGCCGCTGTCAGCCCGGTGGCCTCGGCGACCGAAGAAGCCGTCCAGGACCGGTCCCACCTGAACCAGGAACTGACCTTCGACAACTTCGTGATCGGCAAGGCCAACCAGCTCGCCCGGGCGGCCGCGATGCAGGTCGCGGAAAACCCCGGCGTGTCGTACAACCCGCTCTTCCTATACGGCGGCGTGGGTCTGGGCAAGACCCACCTGATTCACGCCATCGGCAACGCGCTGCTGGCCAATGGGCTGAGCACGCGAGTCCGCTACGTGCACGCAGACCAATATGTATCGGACGTGGTCAAGGCCTACCAGCGCCGGGCCTTCGACGACTTCAAGCGCTACTACCATTCGCTGGACCTGCTGCTCATCGACGACATCCAGTTCTTCGCCGGCAAGAACCGGACCCAGGAAGAGTTCTTCTACGCGTTCGAAGCGATGGTCGCGCACCGCAAGCAGATCATCATCACCTCGGACACCTATCCCAAAGAGCTGGCCAACATCGACAGCCGGCTCATCTCGCGCTTCGACTCGGGGCTGACGGTGGCCATCGAGCCGCCCGAACTGGAGATGCGCGTGGCGATCCTGCTGCGCAAGGCCCAGACCGAGGGCATCACCATGCCCGAAGAAGTCGCCTTCTTCATCGCCAAGCATCTGCGCAGCAATGTGCGGGAACTGGAGGGCGCGTTGCGCAAGGTATCCGCCTACGCCCGGTTCCACGGGCGCGACGTGCTGACCGTCGAAGTCTGCAAGGAAGCGCTGAAGGATCTGCTGTCCGTCTCCAATAGCCTCATCACGGTCGAAAACATCCAGAAGACGGTGGCCGATTTCTATAAAATCAAGGTCGCCGACATGTACTCCAAGCGGCGCCCCGCGAATATCGCACTCCCCCGGCAGATCGCCATGTACCTGGCCAAGGAGCTCACCCAGAAAAGCCTGCCCGAAATCGGCGACCTGTTCGGTGGGCGCGACCATACCACCGTATTGCACGCGGTGCGCAAGATCACCGATCTGCGCGCCAAACAGACCGAATTGAATCACGCGCTCCATGTACTCGAGCAAACCCTCAAAGGATAAGAAGATGCAACTGATACAAGCGACCCGCGATGCCGTGCTCAAACCCTTGACGACTGTGGTGGGGATCGTCGAGAGGCGCAATACCTTGCCGATTCTGGCCAACGTGCTGATCCGCCAGCAGGGTCCCCAGGTATCCTTCATCGCCAACGATCTGGAAGTCCAGATCACGACCCACGCCGATTTCGGCGCCGGGGCCGAAACCCAGGCCACGACGGTGGCGGCGCGCAAGTTGCTGGACATCCTTCGGGCATTGCCCGACACGGGCGACGTGAAGCTGTCGCTGGACGACGCGAAACTGTCCGTGCACGCGGGCCGCAGCCGCTTTGCGCTGCAGACGCTGGCGGCGGACGACTACCCCACTGTTTCCCAACCCGAACAATGGGACGCCTCCTTCAGCATGTCCCAGAAGGCGCTCAAGCATCTCTTCGACCGCGTGCATTTCTCCATGGCGCAGCAGGACATCCGCTACTATCTGAACGGTCTGCTCTTCGTCACCGAGCCGGCGCGGATCAACGCCGTGGCCACGGATGGCCACCGGCTGGCCCACAGCGCCACCGCCATCGAGGGGCTGACCGGACAGAACGACGTCATCATTCCGCGCAAGACGGTGCATGAAATGCAGCGGCTGCTGTCGGACGATGCCGAATCGATGGTGCAGATCGACCTGACGTCCAACCAGATCCGCTTCCGCTTCGACCAGATCGAGGTCATCTCCAAGCTGGTCGAGGGCAAGTTCCCCGACTACAAGCGCGTCATCCCCACCGGCTATACCCGCCACTTCACGGTCAACCGCGAATCGCTGCAGGCCTGCCTGCAGCGGGCGGCCATCCTCACGACGGACAAGCTCCGGGGCGTGCGGCTGGAGCTCGGCGGCAACCTGATGCGCATCTCGGCCTCCAACGCCGAACAGGAAGAGGCGCGCGAGGAACTGGAGATCGACTACGCCCAGGAACCGCTGGACGTCGCGTTCAACGTCAGCTATCTGCTGGACGTGCTCGCCAACGTCAAGACCGAGACCATCCGCTGGTCGGTGCAACCGGACGTCAACGCGTCGGTCCTCATCACGCTGCCCGACGACGATTCCTTCCAGTACGTCGTCATGCCGATGCGCATCTAGCGTCCCCTCCACGCGGGACACCCGGCCGGTCCCGCGCCGCCCCGGATTCAATCACAGGATTTCCATGCCAGAACAAACCCACCACCGCCACCCGGACGCCAGCTACAGCGCCGACTCGATCAAGATGCTCAAGGGCCTGGAGGCCGTGCGCAAGCGTCCCGGCATGTACATCGGCGACACGTCCGACGGCACCGGCCTGCACCACATGGTCTTCGAAGTCGTGGACAATGCCATCGACGAGGCCCTGGCCGGATTCTGCGACGAAATCGTGGTGACCATCCACGCCGACAACAGCATCTCGGTGGTGGACAACGGCCGCGGCATCCCGACCGCGATCCACAAGAGCGACGAGCAGCACCGCAGCGCGGCTGAAATCGTCATGACGGAACTGCACGCCGGCGGCAAGTTCGACCAGAACTCCTACAAGGTGTCCGGCGGCCTGCACGGCGTGGGCGTCTCCTGCGTCAACGCCCTGTCCGAATGGCTGAAGCTCACCATCTGGCGCAACGGCCACGAGCACCAGATCGAATTCCACCGCGGCGAGCGCGTCGCGCCACTCGCGATCACGGGCGACACGGACCGCACCGGGACCAGCGTGCGGTATCTGGCCGACGCCGAGATCTTCACCAACATCGAATACACCTACGAAATCCTGGCCCGTCGCCTGCGCGAACTGTCGTTCCTGAATAACGGGGTCAAGATCCGGCTGGCGGACGAACGCACCGGCCAGGACGAGGACCTGGCCTACCTGGGCGGCGTGCGCGGCTTCGTGCAATACATCAACCGCTCCAAGACCGTCCTGCACGAAAACATCTTCGCGGTGTCCACTGAATCCGACGCGGGCGGCGTGCGCTGCGGCGTGGAAGTCGCCATGCAGTGGAACGACAGCTACGCCGAGACCGTACTGTGCTTCACCAACAACATCCCGCAGCGCGATGGCGGTACCCATCTGACCGGGCTGCGCGCCGCGATGACGCGGGTCCTGAACAAATACATCGCCGACAACGAACTCGCCAGGAAGGCCAAGGTCGACACCACGGGCGACGACATGCGCGAGGGCCTGGCCTGCGTGCTGTCGGTCAAGGTCCCCGAACCCAAGTTCAGCAGCCAGACCAAGGACAAACTCGTTTCCAGCGAAGTCCGCCCCGCCGTCGAAGACGCGGTCAGCCGCACGCTCGAAACCTGGCTGCTCGAGAACCCGAACGACGCGCGCGCGCTGTGCGGCAAGATCGTCGAAGCCGCCCGGGCCCGCGAAGCCGCTCGCAAGGCGCGCGAAATGACGCGCCGCAAGAGCGTCCTCGAAGGCGCCGGCCTGCCGGGCAAGCTCGCCGACTGTCAGGAGAAGGACCCGGCGCTGTGCGAGCTGTACCTGGTCGAGGGCGACTCCGCCGGCGGCTCCGCCAAACAGGGGCGCGACCGAAAGTTCCAGGCCATCCTGCCGCTGCGCGGCAAGGTGCTGAACGTGGAGAAAGCGCGCTTCGATCGGCTGCTCTCCAGCGAACAGATCACCACGCTCATCACCGCGCTCGGCACCAGCATCGGCCCGGATTTCAACATCGACAAGCTGCGCTACCACCGCATCATCATCATGACTGACGCGGACGTGGACGGCGCCCACATCCGTACCCTCCTGCTGACGCTGTTCTACCGTCAGATGCCAGCTCTGGTCGAGCGGGGCTACATCTACATCGCCCAGCCGCCGCTCTACAAGGTCAAGGTCGGACGCGAGGAACGCTACCTGAAGGACGACGCCGAAGAAGGCCAGTTCATGCTGCAGCTCGCCCTGAAGGACACGGAACTGCTGCCGCGCACGGACGCACCGGTCATCAGCGGCGATGCGCTCATGGATCTGGCGCGTCAGTATGTCACCGCGGACGCCGTAATCGCCCGCCTGTCGCGTACGCTGGACACCGAGGCGCTGTCGGCCATGGCCGAAGGCGTGACGATCACCCTCGCGGACGAAGCCGCCGCACGCGCCAGCGCCGCCGCCATGGAAGCCGCGCTGCGCGACCCGCAGGATCCGCACCCGGTCCACGTGGAAGCGCAGTATGACGACACCGAAGAGGCATGGCGACTGGCCGTGATACGCCCCCACTTCGGCAACCTTCGCGTGAGCCTCTTCGACCGCAGCTTCGTGCGAGGCGGCGACTACGCCATCCTGGCCCGCACCGCCAAGACCTTCATGGGTCTGCTGGGCGAAGGCGCCGTCATCCGCCGCGGCCTGGGCGACAAGCAGAAGGAAAAGCCCGTCGCCGACTTCCGCGAAGTCATGCAGTGGCTGCGCACCGAAGCCGAACGCGGCATCAGCAAGCAGCGCTACAAGGGCCTGGGTGAAATGAACCCGGAACAGCTTTGGGACACCACCATGGACCCCGCCTCGCGGCGCCTGCTGCAGGTCCGCATCGAGGACGCCATCGCCGCCGACGAAATCTTCGTCACGCTGATGGGGGACGACGTGGAGCCACGCCGCAAGTTCATCGAGGCGCATGCGCTGCAGGCGGGGAATATTGACGTTTGAGTTTTGTTGGATTTCGGAAAAGATGGCCAAGTGCTGTGCGAGTAGTTGGCCATTCGCTGTGAAATGGAACTCCCCAACTGTCGAACTCGAGAAGCTTGAAATTGATGGGGGCTTTCTTAGTTACTGCTCTCATCAGCCTTTTCTCTTGGTCGACTGTTGCACAGAATCTCACAGGTAAAACACGGCGCGCCTTGGAGAACAGCGCATCGCGGCTACGCAGTTCAACTTGGGGTGGCATATGATCCAGGCCATGGTGTTGCGCAGGATAAATCGCCCTAGGTTTTGGGTGGGCTCCGAGCCTTGAAAAAACGGCGTCACGGCAAACCACATGAAATTTCCCGCGAGGCGCGTTAACGGGCTCTGCTGCTGGCCGGTTAATTTTTCACATGTTCGCAGCGCTGGCCGAATTCGAACGTGGTTTGATTCGAGAGCGAACGCAAGCTGCTGCTCGCGCTAGGGGTCGAGTTGGTGGCCCGAAACCGACACTGGACAATCCACAAGTGCGTGAAATCAAAATGCTACTGCGAGATCCACACATCCGGGGGGCTGAGGTGGCCCGTCGTTATGGCGAGTCTCGAACCACTGTTTACGAACCCGTCGGCGTTATCGCGCCACGCCAATGAGACACAGCATGAGTAAAGACGACGTTGTTGTATCTCTTTTTTCCGGAGCTGGCGGGTTCTCAGCCGGATTCACCCAGGCCGGGCTAAAGCCGCTTTTCGGGACTGAGATTAACGCTGACGCCTGCCAGACGTACCAGCTGAATATTGGCAGCCCCTGTCATCAGCTCGACCTGAGTACGGTCGAACCGACCCAACTTGAAAAGCTGGCTGGTGGCCGCAGACCATTTGTTGTTATCGGTGGCCCCCCGTGCCAAGGTTTTAGCACCGCTGGACCGCGAAATTCTTCCGATCCTCGCAACCAACTTATCTTCAACTACCTCAACATCGTTGAGACGCTAGCGCCCCGCTGGTTCATCTTCGAGAACGTCGAGGGCCTTTTGACTTCTGGCGGTGGCAAAGATCTTGCGCGTCTGGTCCGCGAGTTTGTTGACATGGGGTACTCGGTTCGGCTGCAGAAGGTGAACCTCGCCTCGTATGGCGTGCCGCAGACGCGCAAACGGGTGCTAATAATCGGTAACCGGCTTGGCATTAATTTCCAGTTTCCCAATGAACTGTTTTCGTTTAACAGCGGCAAGGCCAAAAAGTCTTCTGGCAGGCCCATGGCACCCAGCCTCGCTGAAGCGATCGCGGGACTCGGTCCAGCAGTGAGTACAAAGGATGCGCTAGTGCCGTATCCGAGCGTTGACCCAGTCAATGCTTTTGACGCCCGCATGCGGAAGAGTAACGTCCTAGGTGCCGTGACTCACCACATCCGAATGGAGCCTGCCGGGCGCATGCAGGTGGAACTACTCAAGCCTGGCCAGACGATGAAGGACCTTCCGCCTGAGCTTTGGCATGACAGCTACAAACGACGTGCAAACCGGAGAGTTTCGGACGGTACGCCAACCGAAAAA
This sequence comes from Castellaniella sp. UC4447_H14, assembly GCF_052978285.1. Classification (NCBI taxonomy): domain Bacteria; kingdom Pseudomonadati; phylum Pseudomonadota; class Betaproteobacteria; order Burkholderiales; family Alcaligenaceae; genus Castellaniella; species Castellaniella sp. UC4447_H14. The sequence continues at coordinate 2,317,946 of NZ_CM129666.1, forward strand.
CGAGGTGGCGCACCGTCAGGCATCAAACGCTTGCACGACAGTTTGCAAAGCCTTACGATTACGAGCGCCGCCGCTCGGGAATTTATCCATCCTAGTGAACACCGTCCACTAACCATTCGAGAATGCGCCCGCATCCAGACCTTCCCTGATAAGTACCAGTGGGTAGGCAACAACGCCAGCGTGATGCAACAAATTGGAAACGCAGTTCCGCCGCTCGCTGCTGAGCTGCTTGCCAAGCACTTACAAGAGATCGACGGGTCGTTCGGCGGGGATACGCGGCCAGCAGATGGAAAGCCCGCGAAGCTTCTGGGATTCGTTCTTACCGAAGCGCTGGGGATGAGTCCAGCCCTCAAGTCAACAGAAGCGCTGCTCACAGAAATGTATCAAGGGAGGTTGGTTTTTGATGGCCACACGGCAACGGCTTAGCGCGGAGAGGTCGCGGCAGCTCACCAAGCTACTTACTATCACAAACACTACTAACATGCGGGCGCTTATGGAGGCCGGAGAGCTGGCGAAGGTAATTGCACTTGTGGCCGCCGATATCGGTAAGAGCGACGAGATGATGTGCGCCTTCCCCGCACTTTGGCCGAAGGTCGCCCCGAGGCAGGAGTACTACGACACAGCGGTCGATTGGTTCACCGCTCACGATGCAACGGTTACGTCCTTCGATGTGGTCGATATGCTTGATGCAGGTACATCACTGGATCCGGACTTCATGACTTACTTGAAGTGCCTGACCGAGTTGCACAAGCGGCGGCGCAAATATGGACTAATTCTTCAGCAGCAGCCCATGCCGACCATGGTGCAGGTCTCTCCGAGAGCGCTCATGGAATACGGCCCGGACTTTCCACCGGAAGCACTTGCTTCCTGGCTCACCTGGCGCAAATTTTTCTATGACCTCGACAATCGGTCTGCGCAGGAAACGGGCTATCTCTTCGAGCCTATCCTTGCTGCTTCCATTGGTGGCGAACCAAAATCGGCGCGTGAGCGTGTTGTCAAACGGACCGATAACCCGGCGAAGGGCCGGCAGATTGACTGCTGGAAAGTACTGCCCGATGGAACCCCGCTTGCATACGAACTTAAGCTGCGCGTGACTATCGCAGCCAGCGGTCAGGGTCGATTCGGCGAGGAGCTTTCCTTCGCCCGTGATTGCAGAACTTCAGGGGCGAAGCCAATTCTTGTCGTTTTGGATCCGACAAAAAACGGCAAACTAACTGAACTCCAGGCCGCGTACCGCGACGCGGGCGGCGCTACTTATGTGGGCGATGCAGCTTGGGGACACCTTAAGGATGAAGCAGGGGCAACGATGGCGTCGTTCATTGAGCGCTACGTCCGCGTGCCCGTGGCTTCCGTATCAAGTTTTGAGAACGCTATCGAACGTGATACGGTCGAACGTAGCCTCATCCTCAGAGACCTACAGGCGAAGCTCGAAGGCAACGAGTTAACTATCTCTCTTGGCGGACATCGACGCCGTATTGAGCGCCACGAGAATCAGAGTCTAGCGACTGAAGAGGAACATGATAGCGATCTGTCCTAGTGCCAACCATCTGCCAACGGCATAGGGAAGTAAGGCTCCTCTATAACGCAAGTGAATACCGCTGGCGAACATTCATGCTGAAGCTCCGTTGTCCCCGGTTTTTCGAGTGAAGTGGAATTCCTTCACGGATTTCCTTCCCGTCAGTACCGGGAATGATTTGTATCTGTCCGGCGAACGCATCTTGAGCCGTTCCGGTATCCGATAGAGCATACGTGTCCGCTTATTTGTCGTGGACACGTATGTACGAAGATCCGATTGGCAAGCCGCGCCGCCGCCGGCGCACCTACACCGCTCAGTTCAAGGCCGAGCTGGTGGCCCAGTGCGTGGATCCGACCGTCTCGCAGGCGGCGGTGGCCATCGAGCACGACATGAACCCCAATGTGCTGCACCGGTGGGTGATCGAGCACGAGCGTCTGGGTCTGCACGAACTCGATACCTCGATTGACGCCGGCCAGACGGTCACTGTGCGCGAGTCGGCGAGCTGGCTGCCGTTCGTTCCGGTTCAGGCCACTCGACAGGTAGCTCCCCTGGTGGCCGCCCAGCCTGCAAAGCCGCCTTCAACCGTGCCGCCAGCGGCCACCATTGAAGTGGGTCTGGCCGCCGGTGGACTATCGATGACGATTCGCTGGCCCGCCACCGAGCATCAGTCGCTCGCCCAATGGGCGCGCCAGGTCCTGTCATGATCCGTATCGATCGGATCTGGGTGGCGGTCGATCCCATGGACATGCGCGCCGGCCTGGAGGCGACGCTTGCCCGCGTGGTGCGCGTCTTCGGCGCGGCGCACCCGCACCACGCCTATGTCTTTGCAAACCGCCGCGCCACCCGCGTGAAGGTGCTCGTGCACGACGGCATCGGCGTGTGGCTCGCGCTCCGGCACCTGAACCAAGGCAAGTTCGTCTGGCCCGCGCCGGGGGCCACCCGCATGGAACTGTCCGACGAACAGATCGGCGCCCTGGTGCTGGGCCTGCCCTGGCAGCGCCTGGGCGCGGCGGGCGTCATCGACCGCATCTGATCTGGCACGGGCCTTGCAATCGGTGCTGATGCCAATGGTGCGACGCAACGCCCGCTGGCATACTGCCCGCCATGACGACCGAGGCACCCGAAGCACTGTCGCACATGGACGCCGCGCAACTGCGCGCGCTGGCCGCGAGCCTCATGGTGACGCTGCGGGACAAGGATCAAGAGCTCGCGCGCAGATCGCAGGAATTGCTCTCGACCAAGACCCTGAACGAGCGCCTGACCTTAGAGATCGCGATGCTGCGCCGCTTCCGGTTTGGCAAGCGCGGCGAACAGCTGCCGCCCGGTGTGCAGGACAGCCTTCTGGAAGACGCGGTCGATGAGGACCTGGTTGAGATCGAGGCGCAACTGGCGGCACTGAACCCTCAGACCACACCGCCCTCCGAACCCAAGGACCAACCCAGGCGCGCGACACTGCCCCCGCAGCTGCCCCGCATCGAGATCCGCCACGAACCGCACAATGCCACCTGCACCTGTGGCTGCCAATTGAAGTTCGTGCGCGATGAGGTGAGCGAGAAGTTGGATTACACGCCCGGCGCCTTTACCGTCGAGCGCCACGTGCGCCCGATCCTGGCCTGCCCACGGTGCGAGCGAATCACCCAGGCGCCGATGCCGGCCTACGTGATCGACAAGGGCTTGGCCACGCCCCGCCTGATGGCCCATGTGCTGGTGGCCAAGTACGCCGACCACCTGCCGCTGCACCGCCAGGAAGGCATCTTTGCCCGGGCGGGTCTGCGCATTGCGCGATCAACGCTGGCTGAGTGGGTCGGTGCCTGCGGCTTTGCGCTGCAACCATTGGTCGCGGCGCTGCGCGAGGAGATCCTCTCGCACCGCGTGCTGCATGCCGACGAGACGCCGGTCAGGTTGCTCAAGCCCGGTAGCCGCGCCACGCACAAGGCGTACCTGTGGGCCTACGCGTCGGGCGCCTTCGAGGACCTGCGGGCTGTCGTCTACGACTTCACCGAAGGACGGGCCGGCGCGCACGCCCGGGAGTTCTTCGGCGACTGGACCGGGAGCCTCGTGTGCGACGATTACGTCGGCTACAAGGCGTGCTTCACCCAAGGGATCACCGAGGTGGGCTGCATGGCGCACGCCCGGCGCAAGTTCTTCGATCTGCACGCGGCCAGCCAAAGCCCGCTGGCCGCGCAGGCGCTGGAATACATCGGCGGCCTGTACGCCATCGAGCGCGAGGTGCGCGACCTGTCCCCCGATGAACGGCTGACGCGGCGACAGCGGACTGCAAGGCCGCTGGCCGACAAATACCACGCCTGGCTACTCGCGCAGCGCTCCCGCGTGCCGGAGGGCTCAGGCACGGCACGAGCCTTGGACTACAGCCTCAAGCGCTGGGGGGCATTGACCCGTTACCTGGACGACGGGTGGCTTCCCATCGACAACAACCGGATCGAACAGCAGATCCGGCCCATCGCCGTGGGCCGCCATAACTGGTTGTTTGCGGGTTCCTTGCGGGCCGGCAAACGGGCGGCCGCCGTCATGAGCCTGGTGCAATCGGCCAAACTGAACGGCCACGACCCTTATGCGTATCTGAAGGACGTGCTCACGCGACTGCCCACGCATCCGAACAGCCGGATCGGGGAGCTGCTGCCGCATCGCTGGCAGCCCGCCTGAGAAAGAACTGCGGCCGCCTGACGGCGACCGTCAATGTGTGTTCGCCGGACGGTAACGACCATACGTTTACACGGCCTAGGAATCTAGCGCGTGTATACCTGTCTCCATCGGTACACCCCGTACTCTCCGTTGAACCGAGAACCTCGGTGCCAAACAACTAGACAGAGAATCGTATCTGTCCGGAGAACGCATCTTGAGCCGTTCCGGTATCCGATAGAGCATACGTGTCTGCTTATTTGAACTAACCCTCAGAAGTTGGACGGTGGCGGATTAGGCGGCCAAGGCCGGAGTTCGGTATTGCACTGGACTCCGGTCTTTTAGTTTTGTCCTGATACGTTCGTGATTGTAGTAGTGGATGTATTGGCGGATGCCAGCCTGAAGCCGCTCGACGCTCTCGAGGCGGCTCATATAGGAGAACTCTGACCTCGGCGTACCGAAGAAGCCGACCCTGGTGGCATTGTAAGGCCCCAGCAGAACCTGCACCGCCTCAGCGAATAATACACAAGCCCAGCTAGCATTTTAATTATCAACACGCTATGTGGTTTTTAGAAAAATCCGATTCTGTTACTGCCGCACCGGATGAAATCGGATTTACTTTTGATTTAGAGAATGCTTCGCGAACCAAAGTACAGATACGATCATATTTCTCTCCTTTGCGTGAGGCCCCAAACTCCATAAGCTGGTGTACTCCGAACTTGGTCTTGCGATGTGCTCCGGAGAGTTGCCGAAGCAATAGGCCAAATAGAGATTTTCCACGCAAAAGCCTCTGGTAGTTCGAGGTAATCTCGTTATACAAATCAGCCGGGTACGTTTCGCCGTCGAACAGTTTAAGTTGCTGCTCACAGAACTCAGGCGACTCTAGTACTTTTTTTGGATGCGTACGAAATTCACATGGGATACCCCGAAGCTGTCTACTTACTGCGAGAGCGTACCACCGGATAAAACGCTGGAGCTCAGCCTGAAATGTGACTAGCTCGCGTTCGTTCAAGAGGGCACAGAGATCACCATCGGAAAATATGTCGTTTTCAACTGAGTAACCTTCCGTAGTTATCAACCTTGCATCATTAACGTCCTTTCCAGAATGCACCCAGAGATCATTGTCAACAATAAATATTATGGGATTTTTAACATGCTGTTCATGAAGCTTATAGAGCAACTTTAGTACCGCGTCTTTGTTCCCCGCGGGCAATACATCCAGTCCTAGTTTGCTTAGGCCTTGTTCAACATTTCTGTAGAAAATTATGTCGTCTTTGCCTTCCACCAGTATTGTTGGCAGCCCGCTGCGTTTCAATAATTCAAATAGTTCGTCTACCGTCGGCCGCGGCTTCTCACTCGCCATTTTTATCACCTCTGTCTTCGCTAAGAGCTACTTCCTTATCAGGATATTTCCCATAAATAAAAGGAGAGTGTGTTGCAAAAATAAACTGATTTCCGGAGCCTTGCGAATTCAGAATCGAGTAGAGTTGTCGCTGCCAATCCACATGGAGGCTCAATTCTGGTTCATCAATAAAGACCACAGAATTCTTATGAAATGCGTTATAGCAAATGAAACTCAACATTTGCTTTTCCCCCGCCGATAACGCATCGCTACTCACGGCCTCTGCGGCATCTCCGAAACTAAGCCGCTTACGAAACGAAATTCCAGAATGCTGAAAGAGCCTCTCCGCTAGATCGCGAATCGCGTCTAGCGGCTGCATCGAGGCAGAGCGGTGCTGCTCTATCTTTTCGATTTCTGTGCGAGTTTCCGAAAGGAGAGTATCCGCATCCTGTTTAACGGTTTGTGTACTTTCGTAATGTCGAATTTTATCAATTACGCTCCTAGAAACCTCGCCCTGAAACGCATTGATTTCTTCAGAGATTAGTGCGTGTTTTCGCAATAGCAGGGTTGAGATATCCTGGGTAGCTATCGAGGCCACAAAAGTGTGATTGTCGTTAGTCAGATTTCTCGAAAGAGCAGCGAGCGCTTCATTCACTTCGGACTCCGCTCGTGAGCTCCTTGTGCGAGGAGTCGCTACTGAGGAGTTCATGGAGAACCCACCCTCGATTCGTCTAAAGGTGGGAAAGAAGATGGAGCCTCCGATAGAGCTTATTACCGGATTTGCCTTGTCTTCAGCGGACTCGGAGAATATATCATCACTGGTCGCGTCGTCTTCATAGACGCGCTTTTCTCCGTTCATTTCAAGCTCGACACGGCAATAGACAGGGCCTGTTCTAATCACGGTGCATGAATATTTATCAGTCACAATAGAACAGGTCTTGAAGTCTATCTCTTTCAAAGCGAGAAGAATGTTGCCACTCATGATGAACCAAGCAAGCTTCAGAATTGTTGTCTTCCCAGACCCATTACGGCCAGTCAATATGTTAAGGTCGCTGTTGAACGCACAGTCCACATGCTTTTTTCCAAATAATCCGCTTATTGATAGATATTTAAGCCGCATAGGTTTCCTTCTTATTCATATATAACGTAGATTGGTGAATTGCCTTGGTGACGCGGGTGAGCGCAACACTACCAAAATAGCTAACGCAGCTCCCTTCGTCGAGATCCGTCAACAACTAATAAAGAGCTTATTAATATGAGCATAAAGATTGCCGACCCAAATTTACCGGACAACATTCGACCCTGCGTGTGTGCGGCACGCTACATTGGATTTACATATTAGCATCATGAGTTCGAATCAAGGTTTCACTACCTGTCCGGCAAGCTAGCGTAAGCTCTTCTGAAAGGCAGGCAGGGGCTGACAAAAATTCGGAGTAAAGCGACCTCCGTCCGCGATAGGGGTCGCTGCAGCGTCCTGAGCTTCGAATCGCCCAGCCGCCCCGGGTGGCGGGGCTGCAGCTCCTCGAGTATCGTCACCGTCATCAAGTCCGGCTCCGCCTGCAGCATCGGCACGATCTCGCTGACCCACACCTCGGACAGCGGATCAGCTCGTGTACGCCAATGGCGTTCCGTGCGCTGCGAAGGCGGGCGGTCGCGCCCCTCCAGGCGCCGGGCACTGGCTACGCTGATACCAACTTTTGCGGCCGATGTCTCCTGACCGTGGGTCACGCGCAATTTCTTGTATTGGGTCATCTGATGATCCGTGATGCGTTTGCCGGGCATGGACCGCCTCCCTATCGAGGCAATCACTGTAAAACCCCCATCACATTCCGCGTCCCTACGGTGCGCGCCAACCGCTCAAGATAATTGTCGTCGTCCACATTGTCCAAGATCGATGGCGAAATCGAGGCGGAGCTTCATTTCCAACCCTTTGAGCTGAACCCGGACATGCCACCCCAGGGGCAGAATACCGTCGAGCGCCTATCGCGCAAGTACGGCATGACGCCGGAACAGGTCCACCACAATGGCGAAGCCATCACGGCACGGGGCCGCGAGGTCGGCTTCACCTTCAACATGGACAAACGCACACGCACCTACAACACTTTCGATGCGCACCGGTTGCTGCACTGGGCCGGTCTCGAAGGCCATCAACTGGCCTTGAAGCATGCGCTCTTGAAGGCGTACTTCACTGACGGCGAGAATCCCGGCCATCACGAGACTCTGATCAGGTTGTGCCGCGAGTCGGGGTTGAACCAGGATCGCGCGCGCGAGCTTCTGGATTCTGACGAGTACTCGGCAGAAGTACGAGCCCGCGAACGTTTCTATACCCAGCAGGGTATCAATTCCGTCCCTTCCATCATCCTGAACGACCGTCACTTGATCCAGGGCGGCCAGGCCCCCGAAACCTTCGAGCGGGCTTTACGGCAAGTTGCTGATGCCGGGTGAATCGACCCAAACCCTCTAGTATTAGATTTCCGGGCCTGGCAAATCGCCGCGATGGAATCTCAGATGTACCCGTTATAAACAGCGGCCCGAGGAAGAGGCGATCAATGCCGGGAAACAGCACTTTCCCAGCAGACTTCCTTTGGAGAAGCGCATGGCCCCCTCCCCCCGTACTCGAAATTTCCGAAGTCTAGCTGTCTAAACCCAGCAGGTTGTTCACAGCCAACGGTAGGCGCTCGCCCACTCGTTCGCCCACTCCCCGGGGCCAATCTTAAATATAGGGTGCCCGGTCAGTGCGGGCGTACCCACACCCAAAGCCCGACGACATACGCGAACATGACGACATAGGCTGCGGAAAATACCCAAAGCGGCAGCGGCAGATAGAACAGGTGGTTGATCCAGCCCGCAATGAGTGGCTGCGTGCGGCCCGAACCTGACAGGTCGGCCTGCCAGGTCGTCAGGAAGCACACCCGGCCCAGAAGCGCTTGCAGGGCAACGATCGCCAGGCTTGCAAGATGCGCCATGCGCCACCAGAACACACGGACCCAACGCCAGCCACGAAGCGCGCCCACGGGGACAAGAATGCAGCCCGCCGCGTTGAAGGCGATGACGGCAAGGTGCAACGCAAGAATGACGGTGGCGGCCATGAGCGGATCTCACGCATGGAAGAGGTTGCTGTCTGGTCCGCGAAGCCGGCAGCCAATACGGCGAAACCCAAACATGATTATTAGAATCACTAATACTATGATAATAGCAACTGGGTGGACCTTCGCTCACATTATTATCTACTTATGGATCAAGCCATGTGGATTTGCCCCCGTATTACCGGACACAGAATCACCCTTGGGTTGATAAATCCTGATGGCGCCTGAACTCCCTGGGAGACCGGTATTTCAGCGCACTGTGGGGATGCCGCTCGTTGTAATGCTCGAAGGCAATCGCCAGATTCTGCAACGCCGTGGACACATCGGGCTTGGGCATGAAGGCGACATAGTCACGCTTGATTGTCTTCACGAAGCTCTCGGCCATGCCATTGCTCTGGGGGCTGCGCACGGGCGTGGTCAGCGGTTTCAGGCCAATGCGTCTGGCGAACTCTCGCGTCTTTGATGCGATGTAGCCCGAGCCATTATCGCTCAGCCACTCGATCTGCTGCGGCGTCCGATCGGTATTGCCGAACCGGTGTTCCAGCGCCGCCAGCATCACATTGCGCACCACGTCGCCACTATGACCAGCGGTGGTCGCCGACCAACTCATCGCTTCACGGTCGCAGCAGTCCAGGGCAAAGGTCACCCGCAAGGGGCTGCCATCATCACAGCGGAACTCGAACCCGTCAGAGCACCAGCGCTGATTGCTGCGCAGGACGGCGATCTGCCCATCGTGGCACCGCGCAGGCGCCTGGGGCTGCCGGCGACGTTCCAGCAGCAGGCCATGGTCGCGCATCACCCGGTAGACCCGTTTGGCGTTGACCGGCGGCTCCAGCCGCTGCTCCCGCTCTCGCCGCACCAGCGCCCAGACTCGCCGATAGCCGTAGCTGGGCAACTGACCAATATGCTCATGAATCTCTTCGACCAACTTCGTATCCTGCGTCGGGCGGGCCGTGCGGCCATCGCGCCAATCCGCTGATCGTGCCAGCCTGACTGCCATGTTCGAGCGCGCCACGCCGAGGACTTCACAGACCCGCTTCACCGGTCTTCCCCTGGCAACGAGGGCGAGCGCGCAATCCATTTTTTTGAGCGGCCGTACTCCACCGCTTCGCGCAAAATCTCGTTCTCCATGGTCTTCTTGCCCAGCATGCGCTGCAGCTCCCGGATCTGCTTGAGCGCGTCGGCAAGCTCCGAGGCCGCGACCACCTGCTCGCCAGCATCCACTGCCGACAAGCCGCCGTCCTGGTACAGTTTGCGCCAGTGAAACAGCTGGTTCGGGTTCACACCATGGCGGCGCGCCACCATCGAAACCGTCTGACCAGGCTCGTTGCTCTCGCGCACCATGGCCAGCTTCTGTTCCACCGACCAGCGCCGCCGACGCTCCGGCTGGGTCAGTAATTCCATCACTTCCTGCTTGCTGTTGGTCATAAACACAGTCGTATGCCTACTTGCTATTTTAAGTGGGTGACTGTGTCCGGTGTTTCAGGGGGCTGGTCCACCATGACCTCGAATGATGCTCAATCGCTGGATATCCGCGCGCTGCGCGTGGTGATGGCCGTAGCCGTGAGCGGCAGCTTCACGGAAGCGGCAAAGACGCTCAGCCTGACGCAGTCAGCCGTCTCGCAGGCCATCTCCGCGGTAGAGCGCACTGTCGGGGCCCATATCGTCGACCGCACCAAGCGGCCCCTGCGTCTCACGCAAGCCGGGGTGTCACTCAATCGTAGCGCCTGTCAGATCGTGGCCGACATGGACAAGCTCATCGCGCAGACCCGCGAAGCGGCCCTTCTGAGCCACGTCGAGGTGCGTCTGGGAATGATTGACTCATTCTCGGCCACCGTGGGCCCCTATCTGCTCAAGGACATGGTGAAGAGCACCGACCATATCCGGGCCTGGTCGGGGCTCGCAAACACGCACGCGCGGGGCCTCCTGAACCGCCAGCTCGACCTCATCATCACCTCGGACCGCAACGACGACGTCGATGGCCTGATGAGGCTTCCGCTCTTCCAGGAGCCGTTTCTGATAGCCGTGCCGCGTCACCGCGCCGACCAGTTCCAGGGGCTGGATCTGAATAGCTGCGCCCGCGCACTTCCCTTCATACGGTTCAGCGCGCGTTCGCACTTCGGCGACAAAATCGAGCGCCATCTGCGCCGATGCGCGGTGAGCGTCCCGAACTTTGTCGAAATCGACACTGCGGACGTCGTACTCGCCATGATTGCCAACGACCTGGGGTGGGCCATCACCTCGCCGCTATGCGTCATCCAGGGAGCCGCCCACCTGGATCACATCGCCCTGCTGCCCCTGCCGGGCCCCGCCCTCCTACGCATGATCTACCTCATCTACCGCGAGGGCGAGAACGAGGAGGCTGCGGAGCAAATTTTTCGCAGCAGCCGGAGCGCGCTTGACCAACACGTGCTACCGGCCATCAAACAGTACATGCCCTGGATGAAGATTCCGCATGTCACATAACCAACCACCAAGGAGACACTCAATGAGCCACCGTTATACGCGCAGACATTTCCTCACTTCCGCGGCTTCCGTCGCCGCCGGTGCGGCTTTACCCCTGGGGCTTGCGCGCACCGCGCTCGCCAAAGAGAGTTCCACACCGGTCACCTACGGAGGCTCGGCCTGGCTCGGCCACTATCCGGCCTACGTCGGCATGAAGGACGGCGGCTTCAAGCGGGCTGGGGTCGACCTCAAGTGGGAATCGTTCGGCACATCGTCCGCGCGTCTCACGGCGCTCATGGCCGGCAACATCGACATCGCCGGCACCGGGGTGGTCTCGGCTATCGCACTCATGGCGCGGGGCGCGCGACAGTTCCAGATCATCGGCATCCCCGAAAACTTCGGGCGCGTCGAAGGCCTGTTCATGCACGACAGCGTCAACTCCATCGAAGACCTCAAAGGCAAGACCATCGGCACGACCTTCGCCTCCAGCAGCCACCTGCTGGTGCTTGATCTGCTCGCGAGCCACGGGCTCGTCCCGGACAAGGACGTGAGCGTGGTGAACGTGGGCGCTCCCGAAATTCCAGCCGCCCTCAAGGCTAAGCAGATCGACGCCTGCGCGACCTGGACTCCCTACTTCAACACGATCAAGGCGACGCCCAGCATGAAGCTGCTCTTCGACGACACCAGCTTCAGCCTCTACAAGAAATATGGCGTCACGCCGGGCCCCGACGTACTGGTCGTGCGCACCGCCTACGAGAAGAAACACCCGCAGGGCCTGAAACACTTCATGGGCGCCTACTTCAACGCCTGCCTGCAACTGCGCGACAAACCGGATGAGTGCGCAAAGATTCTCACGACACTCACCAGCCTGAGCGAAGCCGAGCAGGCAAAAACCGTGCGCGACGCAGATTGGTACGATCTTGCGCAGCAAAAGGACCTGCTCAACCCCAGCGGCAAATTCGTGACCGGCCTTCAGGCCCTCGCGGACATGCTCGTGACCTACAAGCAGATCGACAAGGCCCCCAAGGTGAGTGACTGGATTACGCCCAGGTTCGTCTGATCCAGACGCCGGGGCACACATTCACACGGGGCGCCCCATCCATCGCAAACATCTTCCGTCGAATACATCGCGCCGCCACACGTCGCCCTGGGCTCCACCATGAAAGAGAAGAAGAGAAACCTGATCACCATCAGCGCCGTTTCCGTGCTGGTGTTTCTTGCCATCTGGGAGTTCGCATGCCGCACCGGGCTCGTCGACCCCATTTTCCTACCCGCGCCGTCAGACGTGCTGCTGCGGGGCATACAGGACACCGAAAGCGGTACGCTGGCCATCAACATCTGGGCTTCGACTCGGCGCGTGATGGTGGGCTTCTTAGCCGCCGTTGTCGTGTCCATCCCGCTCGGGGTCGTGCTGGGTACCTCGCGGCGATTCTGCGCAGTCTTCGACCCCTTCATCTCGTTGTTGCGCCCCCTGCCTTCCATGAGCTGGATCCCGCTCTCATTGCTGTGGTTCGGGATCACCGAGACGCAAAAGTACAGCATTGTCTTCATGGGGACGATTGCGCCGGCCCTACTCTATGTCATCGAAGCCACGCGCAACGTGGACCCTGTCCTGATCCTGGCCGCCCGCAATCTGGGCGCATCACCGGTGCAAGTCATGCGCGAGGTGATCCTGCCGGCCAGCATGGCCCAGATCATCAGTGGCTTCAAGATCATCCTGGGGCTGTCCTGGACCTGCGTGATCTCCGCGGAACTCGTGGCGGCAAAAACGGGCCTCGGCTTCATGATCATGAACGGCAAGGAGTTTTTTCAGACCGACACGGTCGTGCTCGGCATGGTGATGATCAGCATCACCGTGCTCATCATCGATGTCATCTGGCGCGTCATCGAAAATCGGCTGCTCGCCTGGCAACGCTAGGAAACGCGAACATGGCAATGATACACATTGAAAACGTCGGCAAGAAGTTCGGCAACCTCGAAGTCCTGCAGGGCATCGATTTGGAAGTGCGAAAGGGCGAGTTCCTCGTGCTCCTGGGTGCGTCGGGCTGCGGCAAATCCACACTCATCAATCTTATCGCAGGTTTCACGCCCCCCACGTCCGGGCGCATTCTCGTCAACGGCCACGAGGTGAAGGACGTCGACCCGAGCAGCGGCATGGTGTTCCAGCAATACGCCCTCTTCCCGTGGATGACAGTCATCGAGAACGTGGCCTTCGGGCTGAAGCTGCGCGGGGTCGGCAAACGCGAACGCGAGGCCCACGCGATGAAGTACATCGAGATGGTCGGGCTGACGGACTTCGTCCACGCCTTCCCGAAGGCGCTCTCGGGCGGCATGCGCCAGCGCGTCTCCATCGCCCGGGTGCTTGCCAACGACCCGGACGTGATCCTGCTCGATGAACCCTTCGCGGCACTGGACGCCATGACGCGACAGGTATTGCAGGAACAGCTCGTCTCTATCTACGAGAAAAGCCAGAAGACCATCGTCTTCATCACGCACTCCATCGACGAGGCGATCCTGCTGTCGACGCGCATCGTGATTCTCGGCGCACACCCGGGACGTGTCGTGCAAGACATCCATAACGACCTGCCACATCCGCGCAATGCCGACGTGCAGCTCAGCGAGAAATACACCGGTCTGAAATCGCGGATCTGGGCGACGGTACAGGCGGAAGTCATGAAAAGCCTCGAACGGCAAAGTTGACCCGCGCACACTTTTCAATCGCGACACCCCCCACTGAGCCTACCCCGGGCGCGTCGCACCAGAAATATTCGCCGGGTGGCCCATTTCTTCCGTCCAAGGAGTCTGTCGTGCCGCGTACCGCTACCTACCCCATCTACGAGAACCAATCGGGGTGGAACGCACTTCTGCCCAAGAGGCAACCCGCCGTCGGCCGCCCTGCCGAGGCGGCTTACGATTTCGTCATCATCGGCGCCGGCTACACCGGCCTGGCCGCCGCTCGACGCCTGGCCGAGCTGAACCCGGGCAAGCAGGTGCTGGTGCTGGAATCCTCCGAAGTGGGCGAAGGCTCTTCGGCGCGCAACTCCGGCTTCATCATCAGCCTGCCGCACAACACCAAGCTTTCAGGCCACACAGGTCCGACCGAAGTGATGCGCAAGCAGACCCGTGTCTATGAAGCCGGCGTACGCTGGCTGCAAGATATCGTGCAGACCCACGGGATAGATTGCGCATGGAACGTCGCGGGCAAATACCATGGTGCGGCCACGCGCCACGGCGAGGCGGGCCTGAGAGCCGCAGCCGCGCATTACAAGGACTGCGCCATCGAATGTCAGGAGCTCTCAGGCACTGAACTGGCAGCCGTCACGGGTTCGCATTACTACCGCTACGGCATCCGCACCGGACACAACATTTTCATCCAGCCGGCCGCCTTCGTCCGGGGCCTCGCCGACACGCTGCCGCCCAACGTAGAACTGCGCGAGGACAACCCCGTGAGCGAAATTCGCGGCAAAGGCCCTTACGATGTCTACATCCCCGGTGGACAAGTGCGTGCGGGAAAACTGGTGCTCGCCAACAATGGATTCGCCAAACGCCTGGGCTTCGCGCGTGACCGACTCGTCATCATCTTTACCTACGCCGGCATGACGCCCGAGATGGACGACGAGCACCTGGCACTCCACGGAGCAGGCGTCGAGTGGGGCCTCATCCCCGCCAATCGCCTGGGCACGACCCTGCGCAAGATCCAGAATCGGCGCTTCATGGTCCGCAGTGCCTATTCCTACGAGACCGCGCAGCCCATGGAAAAGGTCCGCGCCATGCTCACGGATTACTACCGCCGCCGATACCCCGCGCTCGAGAGCCACGAATTCGAATACGTGTGGGGCGGCGTGACGGCGCTGACCCGCAACGGAGCCGCCTACTTCGGGCCAGTGGGCAAGGATATTTACGCCTCACTGGGCTGCAACGGCGCCGGCGTGCTCAAGGGCTCAATCTATGGCAAGCTCCTTGCCGAAATGATCATGGGCGAGCAGTCACAAGAACTCTCGGACGTCCAGAGCCTCGGCGAGCCCAACTGGATGCCGCCGGAACCCTTCCGGCGCGCGGCGGTCATCACGGCCATCCACTATGAGGAACACCGCGCAGGGCTGGAACGCTGAAGCACTCCCCCGCGGGATGGCGAGCACGCTGCAAAACGCGGCCCTGCGCGCCCGCGATGCGGCGCACATCATGCTGGCCTCGCTGTGCGCGTGCCCTTCATCCCCGGGACCATCCCGCTATGCGCGGGTAAAGTCGCCCCGCGGTACCCAATTCCGCCAGTCACGACCTGCTCCAGTACGACCGCAAGTCACCGCGTGCGATCCAGCACCAGCAACGGATCAATACGCATCTCGAACCATGTCATGCCCCAGTGCAGGTGTGGTCCGGTCGCACGCCCTGTCGCGCCTGCCAGCCCAATGACCTGGCCCTGGCTCACCACGTCACCCACGTGGACGTCCAGGCGGGACAGGTGCAGGAAGTTCGAGCCAATGCCATAACCATGGTCAATCAGCACTGTACCGCCGGTCAGATACAGGCCGGGATCGGCAAACACCACCCGGCCACTGGCTGGCGCTTTGACCGGTGTGCCGGTCGGGACGGCAACGTCCATGCCCGAATGTGGGGCACCAGGAATCCCGTTATAAATCCGCCGGCTACCGAAGCGCCCTGAAACGCGACCATGCACCGGCCAGATAAAGGCCTCGGCAAAACCCATCCCCGCATCGCTGGTCGCACGTGCCGCCGCCACCCGGGCCTGCTCCCGACGAATCCGGGCCGCAATCTGCGGCGGAGGTGAGACAGTCTTGGGCGGCAGCCCGCTGATCCGCTCGACCGGCCAGTCGCGCGGCTGCACGGCCAGATCCACGGACAGGGCTGCGCCGCCGGGCGGGGTCACGCGCAGATGGAGGGGGCCGGTGGCATCGGGCGCGACACCAAACACCACGGTGCCATAGTCGGTGACGGCGAGCGTGCGCCCGTCATAGATCACCTTGCTTTTTGGGGCTACCTTGCCGATCACCATCGCCCCCTGCTGCACCCGCGCCGGGAAGGACACATCTTGGGCTGCAGCGCGAACGCTACCCACCGGTGAAAGCAACAGCAGCGTCAGGCACCAGAGAACCAGCGCAGGGTACTTGGCCCACACCACCCTGATTTCCGGCATCCGGGCCCATCGCTTGACACAACAACGCATTGCAGAAGTGTTCAACACCATCAGAATCGACCCCATGAGAACCGCCGCACCAACGGCATCAACGAGTGTAAGCTGTCTCGCCATGCGAGGTGGTGGCCAGGCCCTCGCAGCCGTCTTCTTGGGCACGCTCGGCGCAACCGGGTCACGTTCCACGCAATTGCCCGTAGAGCCGGAGAAGATATGCCCCGATGGATCGGGCCACTGCAGTACAGCCTGTCATCGAGGACATCATGCGCTGGGGAGATACCGCACTCAAGGACTGAACTGCGCAGCAAGTCCCAGAACAAACTTGCGTTAGTCCCAATTTGGGACTACTCTATGTTCATGAGAGTGATCGCCGCCAGCACCCTGCGCCGCTTTTGGGAAGTCCACCCTGCTTCAGAGCAGCCCCTCAAGGCCTGGTTCGATGAAGCCACTCAGGCTCGATGGGCACAACCAGCCGACATCAAGGCCCAATACCGCAGCGCCAGCGTGCTGAAAAACCGACGCATCGTCTTCAACATCAAGGGCAACGACTATCGACTCATCGTTGCCATCGCCTACAAGCTGGGCATCGTTTACGTCAAATTCCTCGGCACCCACGCGGAGTACGACAAGATCGACGCCGAAACCGTAGAAATGGAGTGAACCATGGACATCCGCCCAATCCATACTGATGCAGATT
Source organism: Castellaniella sp. UC4447_H14 (assembly GCF_052978285.1). Classification (NCBI taxonomy): domain Bacteria; kingdom Pseudomonadati; phylum Pseudomonadota; class Betaproteobacteria; order Burkholderiales; family Alcaligenaceae; genus Castellaniella; species Castellaniella sp. UC4447_H14. Next base: position 2,334,824 of record NZ_CM129666.1, read on the forward strand.
ACAAGGCAGCGCTAAAGGCGGTCTCCAGACTCATGGAGAATGACCCCGATGCCGGCACGCCTGAAGGGGACCTCCTGGATGTCCTGACCACACTCGTCCAAGCCTATGAGGCCAAAAACTTCCCGATCGATTTGCCTGACCCAGTGGAGGCCATCAAATTTCGGATGGAGCAGGCTGGGCTGACAGCAAAGGATCTGGAGCCCATGATTGGCCAGCGTAACCGTGTCTACGAGGTTCTCAATCGCAAACGCTCCCTGACGCTGCCCATGATCTGGCGACTGCACAAGGGGCTGGGAATTCCAGCCGAAAATCTGATTCGGCCCACCGTGCATGGGTGACAGCCGCTCGAAACAACTTTTATGTAGCGACCTTCGGGCCGGTTTGGATTGACCGAGTTTCACTACGAAAGTTCGCCACTCCCCCATGCTTTGCTCTGCCCCTCCCTTCATCGTCCTCGATGCCTGCGTGCTGATGTCCACGCTGCAGCGCCGATTGCTGCTGCGTCTGGCCGATCAGGGCGTGTTCCAGCCGATCTGGACCGAACGCATCGGCGAGGAATGGCGCCGCAACGCGGCCCGCGTGTGGCAGATTTCGCCTGAAAAGCTGGCGGAACAATGGAGCGCCATGAACCAGCGCTTCCCCGGCGCAATGGAGGTCAATACCGGCCCCTACGAAGTCGGCTTGCGCTACAGCGACGCGAAGGATCTTCATGTGATTGCGGCCGGCCTGGCGCGGCGAGCGCGCTGCGGCTTGCAGCGCCCTCCCGCGGTGCATGTGATGACATGGAATCTGAAGGATTTCGATCGATCCGAATTGCGGCGCCAGAGGCTGGACGTGTATTCCCCTGATCAATTGCTGGCCGACTGGTGGCGGGCGGGATCAGCGCGCCTGGACGCTGCCGTGCAGGCTGTGGCCGCCGACTCCGTTGCGCTGGGTCACACTCCGGAGCCGCTGGCCGATACGTTGCAGCGTGAACGGCTACATCGCCTCAGTCGCCTGGCGCTCAGCATGCGCCAATAAGGCCTGGGCTGGATGCGCACCGTAAGCACGCTTGAGTTCTCGGCGCGGTCAGAGCTTGTAGCCCCCGCTCGCCTCGATCGTCTGGCCGGTCACCCAGTGGCCTTCATCAGAAACCAGGAACGCCACGACGGCGGCGATTTCCGAAGGCTCGCCAAAGCGCCCCAGCGCAATGTCGGCCTCGACCGCCTTCACGAGGTCGGGATTCTCTCGGAAGGCGGCGTTCGCGTCCGTTCGCGTGTAGCCCGGCGCGACGGCGTTTGCGGTGATTCCGCGCGGCCCCAGCTCGGACGCGAGCGCCTGGGTCATGGTATTGATGGCCGCTTTGGCCATTGAATAGACAGGCGCGGTTGCCAAAGGCTTCGTGGCGGCAGCGGAAGAGATGTTGATGATGCGTCCACCATCGGCGAGGCGATCCAGAGCGGACTGAACGATAAAGAAAGGTGCGCGAGCGTAGACCGCCATCAGGGTGTCCCAACTGTCAGGCGTGGCGTCTTTGAAGCCCACCCACCCGGAATTGCCAGCGTTGTTGACCAAGATATCGAGCGCTTTGCTTCCGTTTCGCTGGGTGAACTCATCGTCCAGCTTTTCGAACAAGGTCGGGACAGTCGCCGGGTCAACGAGGTCTGCATGGATCGCGAACGCAGCGCCACCCGCTTTCTCGATGGCTGCGACTGTCTGGTCTGCGCCAGATTTACTCGCGTTGTAGGTCAGCGCGACCGTTGCGCCATCCTTTGCAAGACGTTCGGCAATGGCGCGGCCAATGCCCCGCGACGCTCCAGTAACAAGAGCGGTTTTTCCTTTGAGAGCGTGTTCCATTTGATCTTCCTTTATCAGAGTTGGGCCAGGCCGCCGTCGACAGCGACTTCGCTGGCGGTCATGAAGTCCTTTATCGATAGAGAGCAGTCTAGATTCCTTGACATATCAAAACAATTGACGAAATATCGCATTATTAAATCTACTATTTAGATGACACATGCTCGACAATGTCACTATCAACCAACTGCGCGCATTCGTCGCGGTATGCGATCAGGGAAGCTTTTCAGGCGCCGCGCAGAAACTCAGGCGCGCACAGTCGGCCATCAGTCATGCCATCAAGGCGCTGGAAAGCGCCTTTGATGTCGAGCTGTTCGAGCGAAACACACGAAAGGCTCAACTCACCGCGGCGGGGCGCAGCCTCTTGCCGGACGCGCGAGCCGTGATCTCACGCACGGAGGAGATGAAGGACCGTGCCAGCTCGATCGCCAGAACCGGGGCGCCGCAAGTTTCAGTTGCGATCGATGCCTACTTCCCGCGCCATCACCTGATCGATTGCTTGCGGACGCTGCAAGCGGAGTTCCGCAACGCAGTGATCGACCTGCGAATCACGACCATGCAAGGCGGAGAGAACCTGGTACTCGAAAGGGTGTGTGCCCTGGCCGTCACGATCGAGAACGTGCCCGAGGTGAACCCGGATGCCATCGAACGCCAGTGGCTGTGTGAGGCGGAGATGGTGACCGTGTGCGCGCCATCCCACCCGCTGGCTTCAACGCGGAAGCCCATCCCGATGGACGAGTTTGGCAGGCACGTTCAGATCGTCGTCACGGACAACCAGCCGGGAGCGGGAAAGACCCAACAGGGCGTAGCAGGCAAGCGCCAGTGGCTGGTTAACGATCTCGGCGCCAAGCGTGATCTTCTCGCCGCCGGTCTGGGCTGGGGCCACTTGCCACGCCACCTCGTTCGGGACGATCTGGCGAGCGGACGGCTCGTCGAGCTCGAACGTCACGCTTGGCACCTCGGTTCTCTCACGTTCATGATCTCGCAGCGGCGAGGGTATGACATCTCCCCGTGCGAGTCGCGGTTGGTCGAGCTTCTCGGCAAAGATCAGCGCATCGCCGACAAGCGACGACTGATGGGGCGATGTCCACGCCTTGAGCGGCCTCACGCACGCTCACCAGGCGCTGAACATGAAAACCCCGGCTGAGGCCTTCGCATCAGCCGCCTGATCTGTGCAGGTTCCGCGGGGTCATTACACTGCTTCACCAGCCAGTGGCAGAACACGCGGGCCTTGGGCGATAGTGCCCGGTCTTCCGGAAAGACGATGTAATAAGCGTACGACTGGAGAGACGCTGGCTGGGCCTGCAACACACGCACCAACTGGCCGCTGGCGAGTTCCGCGCTGATCATGACCGAATTGGCCAGCATCACGCCCTGTCCGGAGACCGCAGCCTGCATCGCGAGCGGGTATTCATTGAAATGAGGTCCCGGTATGGGCGGTTCCACGTTCGCCCCCGCGCTCTTGAACCATTCGACCCAGGACATGAAGGGGTGATGAATCAGGGTGCACTTGCGCAATTCCGCTACCGTTCGCGGCAAGCGTCCGTCGCGATAGGTCGGGCTGCACACCGCCAGATAAACGAGCCCGTCCAGTGGAAGCCGATCCGCGCGCAGGCCCGGCCAGTCACCGTTGCCGGACCGCAAGGCAAGATCCACATCGTCATGATCGAAATCGGCCAGCGCGATGGTCCCGCTAAGGTTGATTTCCAGGTGCGGATGGCGACGCCGAAAGTCCACCAGTCGCGGTACCAGCCAGATCGCCAGTGAAGGCGGCGCACTGATGTTCAGTGTCTGCGGCCTGTCATCCGCACGTACGTCCGCAACGCCTTTTGCGATAAGCGTCAGCGCCTTGTTCACCGCAAGGTAAAGTCGCCGGCCGTCCTCGGTCAGCAACATGGAGTGGCCCGCACGCCGAAACAGCTTTGTTCCGAGTTCAGCCTCCAGCGCCTTGATCTGGTGGCTCACGGCACTGTGCGTCAGGAACAATTCCTCTGCCGCACGGGTGTAGCCATGATGGCGCCCGGCGGCCTCGAAGATGCGTAGAGCCTTGAGTGAAGGGAGGCGATCCGACATCGCGAAATGTTAGCTCAGCTCACCTATCGGGTCAAAAAATCTCGTTGGATTTCAATGTCATGCGGGCATACCTTGCTGATTCCTGCTTGACGAATTGCGGAGCTCGAAATGGACTCTTCCAGCGGCAACACCCTCGGCCCCCGGCCTGGTCGTGAACAGGCCGTCGAATCGTCCGGCGTTTCCCTGTGGGTGCCGGCTGGCCTGGCAATGGGCGCAGCCGCCGCGCTGGGCTTCGCGCGGTTTGCGTACTCCTTGTTGCTGCCCGCCATGCAGCACGACTTGCATTGGAGCTTTGCCCAGGCTGGTTCGCTCGGTACCGCGATGGCGGTGGGTTACTTGCTCGGGTCACTGTTGACGGTACACGCCGAGCGCTGGCTCGGCACGGAGCGCGTGTTCGTGCACGGACTTCTCCTGACCGCTGCATCGCTCCTGGCCATGGCGCTGTTCCACGATTATGCGGCGCTGCTCCTGCTGCGCTTCATTGCGGGTTTCGTCACAGGCTGCGTGTTCATCGCCGGCTTCAGCCTCGCCGCGCGGGCAGGTGCCGCCTCGGGCCGCAGCAGCTTGTTCACCATCATTTACGGGTCCGGCGCGGGGATCGGCATGGTCCTGAGCGGCCTGCTCCTTCCACCCGTGCTGGCCTCGGGATGGAACTGGGCCGGAAGCTGGATCGTGCTCGGTCTGATGACACTGATAGCGATCGCATTGACGGTCCCGGCGGTGAGGCGCGTTCCGCCAATGACGGCTGCGACCGCCGACGGGGCCAGTGTCTCGCTGGGTCGGCTGCGCCCAATTTTGGGAGCCTATTTTCTCTACGGTGCGGGCTACTACGCCCTGATGACGTTCGTGATCGCCTACCTTCATGCCGCTGGCTACGGCCAGACACGCATCGTGGACTTCTGGCTCGTCGCGGGCCTGGCGGTCAGCGCTTCGATGATTGTGTGGGGACCGCTGCTCGGGCGGCTGCGTGGCAGCGGCGGGGTGGTCCTGACCACAAGCGTACTGATTGCAAGCGGCCTGGTTCTGCTGTTGCTGCACGGTATTGCCGCGGTCATGCTCTCGGCAACTCTGTTCGGGGGGTCGCTGATGGCCAGCGCGTTCGCTCACCTCGACTACGCGCGCGGACTCGTGCCCTCACATGCATGGACGCGGATCATCGCGGCGATGACGGTCATGTTCTCGCTCGGGCAGACAGCGGGACCCTTGCTATGTGGGTCGATCGCCGATTACGGCGGAATGCGTATTGGGATGTTTTCCGCAATCGGCCTGCTGGTGCTATGCATCGCGCTTGCCTCGCTGCAACGTGGATCGTGACGTTCCTTGTCCCTTCACTCTCTACTGGAGATACCTCGTGAGCTCACTACGTTTGCCCTACCAAACCCTTTCACCTGAAGCCTATCGGGGTCTGAGTATCACAAAAAGGGCCCTGACAAACAGCGACCTTGGGAAACAGCTGATCGATCTGGTGTATCTGCGAACTTCACAGATAAACGGTTGTGCGTTCTGCCTGGAGATGCATACGGCCTCCTTGCGGGCTGGTGGGATACCGGACGCGAAGCTGGACAGCCTGGCAGGCTGGCATGTGAGTACTTATTTCAGCGAGCGCGAACGTGCGGCACTGGCTTGGACGGAAGCCCTGGTGGATGTAGCCCACAGTCACGCTCCCGACGAGGACTTTGAACGGCTCAAGGCGCAATTCAGCGACGCGGAAATCGCAGACTTGAGCTTCGCCATCGCACTGATGAGTGCCTTCAATCGCCTGGCGATCGGTATGCGACAGTAAGACCCAGGCTTCAGAGCAGCATCTTGCCATGAACTGGATCCGTACCAAAGCGCACCGAAGACGAAATATTTGGCCAGCTATTCACGAAAACAACGAATGGAAGGTTTTATGTCCGATCAAACCATGAAGCAGTGGCGCCTGAACGCGCCTGGACGCCAGAATTTGCAACTCATCACCGTGCCAGTACCGTCACCTGAAGAAAACGAAATCCTGGTCAAGGTCAATGCCGTTTCCCTCAACTACCGCGACAAGAGCGCCATTGAGGAAGGTGCGGGATTGCCGCCGACCTTTCCCGTCGTTCCCGCATCGGACCTTGCCGGCGAAGTCATCGCAACGGGCGCCGGTGTAGAGCGTTTCCATCCTGGCCAGCGGGTCATTTCGAGCTTTGAGGCCGAGTGGCTGGGCGGACGGCCGTTGTATGGCACTGCCCGCAACCCTCCATATCGCACCTTGGGGGGTGTCCTGCCTGGCGTGCTGTCCGAATATGTGGCTTTTCCGCAAGACTGGTTCGTGCATGCGCCGGACAGTCTGGACGATGTGCAGGCCAGTACGCTGCCGGTAGCCGGGCTGACGGCCTGGAGCGCTTTGGTGGGATACGGCCACCTGCACGCGGGGCAGACCGTACTCATCCAAGGCACCGGCGGCGTATCGCTGTTTGCCTTGCAGATCGCAGTAGCGCACGGCGCTTCGGTCATCGTCACGTCCTCCAGCGATGAAAAACTGGAACGCGCCAAGCTGCTTGGCGCGTTCCATGTCATCAACCGTCTGCGCGAAGATTGGGTAGAAGCGGTATATCGGATGACCAATGACCGTGGCGTGGATCATGTGCTGGAGATGGCTGGTGGTGCCAATTTCGGGCGCTCTGTTGAGGCTGTCTCGATCCAGGGCCGTATCTCCGTGATTGGCGTATTCGATGGTTTCTCATTCTCCGGACCAACGGGGCCTTTGCTGCGCAAGCAGGTTTCCGTGCAAGGCATTGGCGTGGGACATCGCAGCGGTTTGGAAGATCTGGTTCGCGCGATCGACCGCACGGGAATCACACCAATTGTTGCCCGTCGATATGGATTCAACGATTTAAACGAGGCACTCGACCATCTGGAAGCCGGGCCCTTTGGCAAGGTTGTCGTGGAGGTGGGTTCGGGTAATCTCTGAGGTTCTGCTATGGAGCTCCGGCGCTTACGTTACCTTGTAGCCCTGGCCGAGCGCTTCTTCCAGTTGCTCAAATGGGAGTAGATCCGGCGTCGCGTCTATGCCACCCGGGGGCGCATGGGTCCTCAGCGCGGTGCGCGGCCGAAAGGTCTTCGGGCCGACGGGTTTTCGAGCAGCCTGAGGATGGCAATGCTGTGGCGAAGTGACCATCGCAATGCCCAGTACCTGCAACGGCATCGTCGAAAACTGCATACGATCGAATCGATGTGATCGAGACGATCGTCAGGGCAAAGCCGATGCAATTCTGCATCGCCCGCGCGCTGCCTATCACGCAATCGAAACGTACAGGTCCGTACGCAGCTCATCAGCCGGCGTATCGGAGGGGGTGTTCCGGTACACCTCGAAACTGGGCGCATCCCCTCTTCGGTAACCACTACCCGGCAGCCATTCACGCGTCAGGCGGCACCATGTATCGCCCAGGGAGGAGTACGCACCAACATGCGTCGTGCGCGCATAGCGGCCTGGCGGCAATCGCTTTTCAACAACGCCGGCCGGCAGGCCGACGCCATCAGGCACCGAAATGCAGGCATCCGAGCGAAGCTGGCCGGCCAACGTGGTGTGCGGGTCATCGTAATAGACCGCCAGCATCAGAGTGCCTTCCCGCACAAGGCCGGCAGGACCGACTATGGAGCCCAGGCGCTGAAAGGCTTCGGAGATTCCGTCGTACGGACCGACATGCGGGACGGCCGCCAGGCGAAGCGCAGGCCGATCTTCGATGATCACATTCATGGCCGACTCTTTTCCAACCCGCGAACTACGCGTACATCTCCTTGCGATCGTTCAAATACAGCCATCCCTTGACGACGCGATAGATGACCCAGATGCCGTCGGCGATCAGGATGGCCACACCGATGAATACGGCCATCAGCACCCCACCGATCACCGCCCACAACAGGGCGTACCAAAATGTGCGGATCTGCCAGCGGAAGTGCGATTGGCCGAGGGTTCCCCGCACATCGTCGCGTTTCACATAATTGATGATGACGCCGATGATGGTGGGAACGCCGCCCAGAAAGACGCCCAGGAGCTGCAGGCCGTAGACGACCGTAGCGAGATTGCGCGCCGAACGCTCCGCGTCCGAAAGTGGAGTAACCGTAACGTCGTCCATGGCGGTCCTTGAGAAGTCCTGAAGATCACTGCCATTCTATCGGCACCGGGACCCCGGGCGCCACACTTGGCGAAGCCCCTGCGTTAGACTTCCAGGGCCCACGACAACAACGGTTTCGACTGCGGCGTCGGAGTGATCGCCCCCGTCACGGCCCAGGCTTTGCAAGCTCCGGAACCGGCGGCATCCACAAGGAGAATGACCACGTGGCCCGGATGATCGAATTGCGCAGCGACGCTGACACACTGCCCACCGACGCCATGCGCGAAGCCATGGCGCGCGCGCCGGTCGGAGACGACATTTTGGGAGAAGACCCCACCACCAATGAACTGCAAGCCGTGGCCGCTTCGCTCTTCGGGAAGGAGGCCGCGCTGCTGACCATTTCGGGGACCATGTCCAACCAGGTGGCGGTCATGGCGCTGACCCAGCGCGGCGATGAGGTGATCGTGGGACGCGACGCCCACGTCTACAACATGGAAGTGGCGGGACTCACCACTCTGTCCCAGGTTCAGCCCCGGGTCATCGACGCGCCCCATGGCCAATACGACCTGGACCAGATGCAGAGCGCCTTGCGAAGCAGCAGCATCCAGTCGGCGGCAACCGGTCTGATCTGCCTGGAGAACACCTACAACCTGAATGCAGGCGACGTCTGTTCACTGGACAACATGATCCGGGTGCGCAGCCTCGCCCGGGCGCACGGGGTACCGGTGTATCTCGATGGCGCTCGCGTGTTCAACGCCGCCGCCGCGCTCGGTGTGCCGTTGTCCGCGCTCGCCGAGCAGGCGGATGTGCTGCAGGTCTGCCTCACCAAAGGGCTGGGCTGCCCGCTGGGCTCGCTGCTGCTGGGGTCTCGGGCGTTCATCGAGAAAGCAAGGCGCATCCGGCAACGGCTGGGCGGCGGCATGCGGCAGTCGGGCATCATCGCAGCCGCGGGGCTGGTGGGGCTTCAGACCATGCGGGAACACATGCATGCCGACCATGCGCACGCACGTTTGCTGGCAAAAGGTCTGGCGGCCCTGCCGGGGATAGGCCTGCTGACCCCAGAGCCCCGAAGCAACATCGTCGCCATCGAGCTGACCACCCGCAATCCGGGCCTGGACGACTTGATCGAGCAACTCAAGGCACGTCATGTCCTCATCAAGAAGATCGGTGAACGACAGGCGCGCATGGTGACGCATTTCCAGGTCGATACGGCCGACGTCGAATACGTTCTGAAGAGTTTCAGGGACATCCTGACGGCGCGCTCCGCGTAGCAGCCGCAAACCGCGCTCGCGCATCAGGCGGCACGGGCGACTGAACTCCACACCCGCATGGACCGCCGCGCACGGTCTCGCGCAGCTCCAGCTCGCTGCCCTCACTTCACCCGCCTCGTCTCCTCCAGCAGACTCAGGGCCTCCCGCACGCCATGAAGCTGGTCCACCAGATGCAGAATCAGCGCCACCCCGTCGTCGTTGACGCCGAAATCCTGCTGCAGATCCCGGATCAGGCCGGCGCGGGCAATGTCGCAATCGGTAAAGCGGGTTTCGGCCACCTGTTCGTCCGGGATCAGCCACTGCTGTTCCAGCCAGAACTCCAGGGTCTGTTCCTGAAGATTCGCGCGGATCAGGAATTCCTCACGGGTCATGATCATGATGATTCACCTTGGCGCGGATTGTGTGCCCTCCCCTTTTCCCAGCCGGCCACGAACGCTTCAAGTTCCGGGTCCGGAGGTTTCGGCAACACGATTTTCAGCCGGACCAGCTCGTCGCCGAATCCGCCTTCGCGGCGCGGGGCGCCCTTGCCTTTCAGGCGCAGCGTGGTGCCCGAGCTGGAATGCTTGGGGATTGCCAGCATCACGTCGCCCGCGGGGGTCGGTGCGCGCACCTCGCCGCCAAGGACCGCCTCTGACAGGGACACTGGCAGCTCCACGATCACATTGACGCCCTCCAGCCTGAAGCGTGGATCGGGCAGCACCTCGATCTTGATGAGCGCATCGCCCGGCGCCCCGGAGCCGTGGCCGGGCGCGCCCTTGCCCTTCAGGCGGAGCGTCTGGCCATCCAGAATGCCCGGCGGGATGGTGACATCCAGCGTACTGCCGTCGGGCAAGGTGATCCGCTGGCTCGCCCCCGTGACCGACTCGACAAAACGGATGGACAGGCTGTAGAGCAAGTCTTCGCCGCGCCGGTTGGCATGCGCCTGGCGGCTGCGGCGCAAGAGTTCGGCGAATACGTCGTCGCCGGCGAAGTCCGCATAACCGGATTCGTTGGTATAGGGATTGCCGTGATCAGCCGAGGCAAAGTCCCGATAGAACTGGCGTTCAGGCTGCTCCGCGCCGGTGGCGTCGATCTCGCCCGCGTCGAAGCGTTTGCGTTTTTCAGGGTCGCCCAACAGCCCATAGGCGAGCGAGACCTGCTTGAATTTTTCTTCGGCCGCCTTGTCGCCCGGGTTCAGATCCGGATGGAGCTTCTTGGCCAGGCCACGATAGGCCTTCTTGATCTCGTTTGCGGACGCCGTCTGCGCCACGCCCAGGACCTGATACGGATCTTGCACCATGAGCCTCACAAGAGCATCGTGATGCCCTTCAGCCTATCACAGGTGGGCGCGGGCAATCCCGCACAAATCATGACCGGGGGCGCGGCTCCCCCGAGAACACCACGTCACGGCACTTGAGATGCAACATCTCCATGCCCTCCATGAGGAAGAAGCTTGCCTCGAAGGGGTTCTTCAAGATGAAGGCGGCCCGCACCTCCTCATACAGCGGCGAGTCCGGCGGGACTTGGTGCGCGATCATCTCCAGGATGGTGTAGTTCCAGTCGATGGCCCGCTCGAAGATGAACTTGGCGCGCTCGTCGATGATGAAAAAGCACCGCGGGTCGCGCTTGAGCAGGCGCAGCTTGAAGGTGCCCGGCACCGACACCAGAAACACGTCATCGGCTTCGGTGTTCAGGAACGCCAGCACGGTGGTGTGGGGCTGCCCCTCGGCCAGCGTGGTCAGTATGCCGACTTTGTTGTCATGCTCTTTTTCGCGCACGGGGCCCAAGCGTTGCAGGGACGAGATGGGGAGCGGCGACTCCAGGCGCACATCCGCGGGAAACTCGTAGTCAGGCCTGCGATAGGTCTCCACGACGCGCGTACCGTGAACCAGGATGTACTCCACCGGTGACAGCGTGATCCAGTTCTCGTCCACGCCAGTGATCCGGCCCTTGTACGAGGTTCGGTAGACATGCAAGTCGGCATCCAGTTCGTCCACCCCGGTGCGATTGTCCAGATGCAGGGTGACCAGGGTGTTCGGGACCAGCGCATGGCCTTTCGGGATGAAGACGCGCAACTCGTTGTTCGAGCGCGGATAGACCATGCCGATGTGATGCACCACGCCCAATTCCTGATACGAAGCCAGCACGCCCAGGAGCTGCTCACCTATGTAGTCGCGCAATGCCATCGGAGTGTCTCCGCAAAATCCCGATTCTAAGGGAGCGGATGCCTGCGAGACAAAGGTCGCCGGGGACAGCCAGGAATTTCCAGATTTTGAAACGCCCCGCCTGTACCACGCATCTATTGCACGACTCTCCAATAAGGCGGCACCAGCCGCCGACCGGAGCTCACTTGGGAGAACATCAAAATGGTCATCACTGCCTTATGGTTCTTTGGGATCGGCGCCCTCGGCGGCCTGGTCCTCGCGTCCAGCGTACTGCGAGACAAATTCGCGCCCTGGGCGTTGTCGGTGGTACACGCGCTATTGGGGGCCATCGGCCTGATCCTGCTGATCGTCGGCCTGGTGGAGGGTTCGGCCACGCAGCCCGTTCTGGTGGGCTTCATCATCCTGCTGATCGCCGCACTGGGCGGCTTTTTCCTGGCGTCCTTCCACCTGCGCAAACGCCTGCCGCCCAAGGCCATCGTCTTCACGCACGCGATCCTGGCCATCATCGGCTTCCTGACCGTGCTCAGCGTGGTGCTCTGACATCATGCGGCATCCTGTGCACCCCGCGCTGGTCCACTTTCCAGTGGCCTGCTGGTCCTTGGCCACGGCCGCGGACTTTGCCAGCATCTGGCTCGGTGAATCGGCCTGGCAATGGTCGGGCGGCCTGCTCGCGGTGGGGTGTTCGGTAGCCGTGCTGGCGATGCTGGCAGGGCTCTGGGAACTGGCCCGGGTGCCGGACGGCCCGGCCCTGCGGGACACCTATCTGCACATGGGAGTCATGCTGACGGCGTTCGCGCTGTTCACCGCACGCCTGCTGACACGGCTGGACCATGTGCAGCCGCTGGCGCCCGACACGCTGTCCCTGGTCCTGGATGCGCTGGGGTTCATAGCCTTGGCCGTGGGTGGCTGGCTGGGCGGCCGGCTCGTCTACGGCCACGGCATCGGCCGCTGACATACTGCCGCCGATGGCCCGCCGCGCCCCCGCGCGCGGCGCGCCACTCATGGCTTCATTCGTCGTCCAATAAATTCAGCGCTCAAGAACGCCCGCGGCGCGCATGCGCGCGTGGACGCCGTCCACAATCCGATCGCAGCGTTCGCCGGCAAACGAAAACGCATCGTGCGCGTGCACATCCAGCTCGCCGCGCAGCGCATCCTGCAACAAACGGCGCGCCCGCATGTACCGCACGCGTACCGTGGCTTCCGGAATGTCCAGGGTTGCGGCCACCTCGGCCGAGGACAGGTCTTCGACGCCGCGCAGCATGAAAACCGCGCGGTACTTGTCGGGCAACGCGTCGATGTGCTGCTCGATCAGGCCGCGCAGCTCAGCGCTCCAGGCCTGGCGGTCAGGCTCGGAGCCGCGCGACGTGTCGCAAGAATCGTCAGTCATCAACATGGTGTCCTGTTCCTGCAAGTCAACATCCATGGATTGGATGATCGCTTCACGCGTTTTGTTTCGCCGGCGCCGCATCAGGGCTTCATTGACCACGATGCGGGTCAGCCATGTAGCCGGCGCGGCTTCCAGGCGAAAATCCCGCAAATGGCTGTAAGCCTTCCACCAAGCATCCTGGACAGCGTCTTCGGCTTCGGCCTCGTCGTGCAGAATGCTGCGCGCGGTGCGATAGAGCCGCTGGTTATAGCGGCGCATCAGTGCATCGAACGCGCCGACCTCGCCGTCCGCCGAGCGCTTGATCAGCGTCGGATCGTCCAGAACGCAAAAAGCCGTCGGATCCACGAACCCCTCCAGAATGGTGAATGCCCGCGAAAGGCGTCGCGTGCCGCCTGCGGATGAGCCATCGTACTGTTTCACAGGGGCCGGCGCCACCGCAAGAAAAGGGTCCGCGCAATACCGCCGCCGTCCGGACAAAAGCGTAGTATTTCAGGGCGGGAACCGATGAGCATCGCCTGATGCATTCCAGCAGAGAGGCCGGCTTCCGTTGGCACGGTGGGCGCCAGATAGCCCCGCCCTCACAAGCCGCCCTCGCCGACGGTAGAGGATCTCATCGTGAAATTTGCCCACCTCATTGCCGCCGCACTGCTGATTGCGGCTTCCGGTCCGTCTTTCGCGCAGAAGGCGCCGATACATGGCCAGATCGAAAAGCTCGCCCAGTCCGTCTTGACGGTGAAGACCAACGAAGGCGGCGACCTGGCCATCACACTGGAGCCCGACGCCACCGTGATGGCAATGACCGCGGCCAGCCTGGCCGATGTCGCCCCCGGCAGATTCGTCGGCACGGCCGCCCATCCCGGCGGCCCGAACGGCGAATTGGTCGCAATCGAGGTGCATATCTTTGCCGACAACATGCGCGGCACAGGCGAGGGCCACCATCCCATGGCGCAGGGAAACACCATGACCAACGCGACGGTGGAATCCGCTGTGGCGGACGTCCACGGCCGTGTATTGACGCTACGCTACAAAGGCGGCGAACAGAAGGTCCTGGTGCCGGCCAAGGCGCCCATTGTCCTGTTGACGCCCAGTGACCGCGGCGCGCTGAAACCGGGCGAACACGTGTCCTTTTTTGCTACCCGGCAAGCCGACGGGCGGGTCACCGCCCGCCGCGTCACAGTCGGCGTGAACGGGGTGATCCCGCCGCTGTGAGATCAGACGCCGGGCGCGCGCCTACTCGTTCCTCTCGGTGACCCGGTGCTGAAAGCCCTCGCCTTCGGACCCCTGGAAGAACCAGACGCCCATGTCGGTGACGCTGGGTACGTCCTGGACGGTATAAAGCACCGCCTGCTCCGTTTGGGACGTGTTGCAGTGCTCATGCTGCGCCCACGGCGGCGCGAAAAAGACGTCGCCGGCCTGCCACTCGATTTTCTGGTCGTCAATGATGGAATAGCCGCTCCCCTGGCGGACGATGAAGATCGCAAAATTCGAGTGGCGATGGCGCTTGGCATGCTTGCCCGGCTCGAAGACCTGCACCAGCATGTTCAGGCTCGGGCATACGCCATAGGCCTTGCCGGTATCTTCGTGGACCAATGACACCGCCCACCGGCCGTCGCTCAGGGGGTCGTCCTTCGAGACTTCCTTCAGCTTCTTGTCGATGTCCTGCCATTTCCAGATATTCGCGCGAACCGCGCGCTCTTCGCTTTTCTTGAGGAACTCTTTGTAATTGATGAGCTCGGCCTTTGGCTTGGTCATGCTATAGACTCCTTTTCTACCAGAACATCGTGATCAACTCGGTCACTCTTCCTCATCAGCCAACTGCTGACGAGCGTGATGGCGCCCAGCACCACCAGATAAAGCGTCACATACTGCGGATCGCCATTCCCGAACTTCAGCAGGGCCGTCGCGATCAGCGGGGCGAGACCGCCGCCAATTGCGCCGGACACCTGAACCCCGATGGAAATTCCGGTGTAGCGGACCTCGGGCGGGAACTGACTGGGAAAAAGCTCACCTTCCGATCCGTACAACAGGGCGTAAATCACGCCAATCGCCAGGATCATGGCCATCGTGATCACCAGGGAATCACCCGACCGCAGCATCGTGAAGAAATAGCCGCTGAAGAAAATGACCCCCAGCGCGCCCAGGCCGAAGGCCCAGCGCTGTCCGATCCGGTCTCCGATGTGGCCGCAGAACGGTATGGTCACGATGGACACCGCGGCGCCCCACATGACCGCATGGAGGATCAACTCCTTGGACAAGCCCAGCGTCTGGGTGGCGTAGGCCAGCGAAAAAGTGGCCACCGTGTAGAACCACGTCACCTCGCCGAAGCGGGCACCCATCACCTTGAGCGTGGCGGGCATGTGATTGCGCAGCGTTTCCGTCACGGGAGAGTGAGCAATGTGGCCAGCCGCTTTCATCTTCTTGAACGCGGGAGACTCGCTCACCCGGATGCGCACATACCACCCGATGATCAGCAACACGGTGCTGGCGATGAACGGAAGGCGCCAGCCCCAGCTCAGCATTTCCTTTTCCGGCAGCCGGGAAATCAGCGCCAGCGCGAATGCCGAAAGCAGCAGGCCAATGGCCACACCCGTCTGCGGCAGACTGCCGAAGAATCCGCGCTTCCCCTTGGGGGCGTGCTCGACCGCGATCAATACCGCCCCGCCCCAATCCCCGCCGATGGCCAGCCCCTGGAGGATCCTCAGTAGAGTCAACAGGATGGCCGCCCCATAGCCAATCGAATCGTAGGACGGAACGAACCCGATCAGGACCGTCGGGATCCCCATCAGGAGCAGCGTAAACAGAAAGGTCGATTTCCGTCCGACGCGATCCCCGAAGTGGCCGAACACGATACCGCCCAGCGGCCGCGCCAGAAAGCCCACGGTATAGGTTGCAAACGCGGCCAGCGTGCCGGTCAGCGGATCGAACGACGGAAAGAATATCTTGTTGAAGATCAGCGCTGCCGCGCTTCCGTAGAGAAAAAAGTCGTACCACTCGATCGTGGTCCCGGCCATGCTCGCCAGGGCGGCAGTCACGTGTTCCCGCCGGCCCGTCCTTCGATTGTCCTCATCGCCGCCGCTTGAAGTGGTTTCCATTGCGTCCTCCTGTCTCGTCATGATTTTTTATGAAGCGCGCCACCACGGGGCCGCCCCTCTGAAATATCCGGATGAATCGGATATTCGAATTATTGAGAACTGGAGGTACATTAACCATGAACCCACGGTCATACTTGATATGCGTTTATCGCGCGTCAGGGACTGCCGTTCAAAAATGGACCCCGACTGAGGCAGCATGCTCGACGAAAGACTTCGATATTTTTTGGTCATTGCCGAGACCGGATCGCTTTCAAAGGCAGCGGAAGCGATCGGGATCTCCCAATCCGGGCTCAGCCGACAGCTCCGGCAACTGGAAGACGAAATCGGCCGCCCGCTTTTCATGCGCACGGGGCGCGGCGTGGAACTCAACGACATCGGCACGCGGCTGGACCGCGCCATCCGGCCGGCGTTCGGAACCATAGACCACACACTGGAGCTGCTTCGCCTGGAAGCAGGCACGATGCACGGTTCCCTCAGAATCGCCATGGTCCACACCCTCAGCCACTATTTTTTGCCGCGGCTTCTGGCGCAATTCCACGATCGACACCCCGGGGTGAACACCTATCTGCTCGGTCGCGGATCGCCGGACGTCGTCGATCTGGTCAGTTCGGGCAAGGCCGATCTTGGATTTGTCTATGACGTAGCCGTCGCCGTGGACGGACTGACGATTGACCATCTGTTCGAGGAGCACATGTGTCTGGTCCACCACCAGGACACTCCGGCCGAACTCCCTTCCGACGATTCGCGCCCGTGGGACGAGCCGCTGATCACTTTTCCGAAATACTACGCACTGCGCCAGATGCTGCACCGGGCAAAGCTGGACAGGAACGTCATCGCCGAGGTCGAGACCGTCGATACGATGCTGCGCCTGGTTTCCTGCAAGCTGGGCGTCTGCGTGCTGCCCGATCTGATACCCGATGCCGAGCTACTGAGCATGCAGCTTCGCAGGCAACCCATTCCGCTCCCGGATTTGCGGCGCTGGGTGGTATGCATCAGCAGTCGCGGTTCGACCCGGTCGCCCGTCTGCGAGTCGCTCATCGACCTGGCGAAGAGATCAGGGGCGGGTCGTGTGTCAGGCGGCGCGCTGGGCATCGCCTGACACGCGACCAGAGGCACGCGCTACTTCTGCGCCCTCACCTTCGCCACCTGGTCGGCAGTGACCTGCTTTCCCTGATTGCCCCATGAGGTCCGCTCGTGATTGACGATGTCGGCAATGTCGGCATCCTTCAGCGTCGCCCCGAAGGCCGGCATGGGGCTGGGATAGGTCGTTCCCATTACGGGTTCGCCCTGCAGGCCATTCAGCACGACGTGGATGTGCTTGGTCGCATCCGCATCCAGCACCACGGGATTGCCCTTGAGCGGCGGGAAGGCGCCCGGCAATCCGGCACCGGTCGCCTGGTGGCAGGCCGCGCAGTTGGCGGTATACAGCGACTCGGCGCGCTTGGCATCGAACACATAGGGGCCCGCCGGAGTGGCCGGCGCAGCGGCCGCCGGTGCCGCGACGGGTTGCACAGGCGCTTTTTCGACCGGAGGCTTTTCGACCGGCGCGCCACCTGGCGCCTGCACGTTCAGGATCCCCACCGCGCCCAGCGCCATGTGCGCCATCGAATGGTCAACGAAAGCATAATGGCCGGCGTCCGGAATCACCAGGTCGAACACAGCACCCGCCCCCGGTCCCACCGTGTACGTCGATACGCCGCTCAAGGCGTGGGCGGCATCTCCGTCCGGGTAGACCTTGTCAAAGATAGCGCCGATCACATGGAACGAGCTCCACAGGCTGGGCCCCGCGTTCACCATGTACAGGCGCACGCGTTTGTCCGGCTCCGCCGCCAGCGGGTGATCGCGGTACTGGAACGCCGCGCCGTTGAAGACGACCTCGTCGGCCTGCTCCTTGGTCATCTTGCCGAAATCGGGTCCCATCACATTGCCCGAAATCTGCTGGGTGTACCACTCGCCCTGCACCAGCACATAGCTTTTGTCCGCGTGCGGCAGCGGTTCGGCCGGATCCACAATGATGGCGCCGTACATGCCGTTGGCCATGTGCAGCAATACGGGTGGCGTGCCGCAGTGATAGACGAACGCCCCGGGCACCTTCGCCACGAAGGAGAACTTGAGGCTCTCACCCGGCTGGATGTCCACGAAATGCAGGCTGGGCGGCGTCATCGCAGCATGGAAGTCGATGGAGTGGTGCATGGTGCCGTGATTGGTGAACACCACATTCACGGTCTGTCCCTGGCGCACGTGAATCACCGGACCCGGAACGGTGCCGCCGAAGGTCCACGCCTGGTACTGCACGCCGCTGGCGATTTCCACCGAGTGATCGGTGGCATCGATGTGGACGGTGGCCTCGGGCCCTTCCTGCACCGGAGGCAGGGTGGCGTCCCGCGCCTTCGCGATCGGCTTGTTCGAAGCGAGCGACAGCGGCGAGACGGCGGCCGCGGCGGCCGCGGGCGATGGCGCCTGCACGTTCAGACTGCTGTGCAGACCCGCAATCAGGAAGAACAGCAACAGGGCGATGCCGAAGAGCACCGAGCCCTGGATCCGCCAGGAGACGGGGTGAGCACCCGCCACCGCCGGGTCCGGGTTCCACTCCGCCACAGACCGCCAGCCGCGCCAGCGCCGCTCGATGTGATAGTCCAGGCTGTACGGGCTGGGGCCAAAGCGGTAATTGATGACGATGAGCGCAATGAAGATGAGGACGTAGCCTATGCCGATGCCCATATTGGTGGCGCCGACGGCATACGGGCCGCCGAAGCCTTCGGCCGTGCTCCAGACCAACAGACTGAAGAGCGCCCCGGCCACATACACGGTTTTGCGGGCAAACCCCAGCACCAGCGCCAGCGCCAGGGCCGTTTCGATCAGGCGAGTGAGCCAGATGAACAGCCCGGCGTTGGGAGTGACAATCGCGATCCAGTTGTTGAACCAGAAGGCCGACCAGGCCGGCTGGCCCTGTGCCGCATTGTGCAGATAGCCGACATAATGCGCGGCGAACTGGTCGGTCCAGGTGAAGGCGGCGTTGACCACCCAGATGATGCCGAAGGCAACCCGCAAGGCCGTGCTGGCCATGGCCGGCCAGGCGTGCGGAGCCTTTTCTTGATTCTGTCTGTCTGACATGCGATCTCATCCTGCAATAGGGTGCGGCCAGTGTCCGACCCGAATGGGCCATCCGCCAACCGGTCGTTCCGATCAGGATGGCGGCGCTGACACCGCAACCAGCACCTGCAATGTATAAATCCTTTTTGAGCGCGAGCGAAACGACAGCAACGCTCTTTCGGGCGTAAAAATTATCCTATGTCAAAGAAAGGCCATCAATCCCGGGTTGCGCAAGCAACAAACTGCCACGGATCCCTGCGGCCACGGCCGAAAATGCGCTAAGGTCCGGCTAAGTCTATTCCCGTATCGTTTGTCCCGCGTGAACACCACACCATTGCGGAGAAGCTCCATGACAGACACTCTGAACCGCCCGTCGCGGCCTGAGGCCACGGCAATCCCCATGCGCCGCGACCGATACCAGCCAGCCGTCATTTTCATGCACTGGCTCACGCTGCTCCTGCTGATCGCCGTCTACGCCTTCATCGAATTGAAGGGATATTTCCCCAAGAAGAGCCCGGCGCGCGACGCCATGCAGGGGTGGCACGAACTCATGGGCATCACGGTATTCGGCATCGTGCTGGCCCGCCTGCTGGTGCGGCGCCTCTACGACCGGACACCGGCCATCGCTCCCGAACCACCGCACTGGCAGCTCGCCATGGCCAAAGCCATGCACGTCACGCTCTACGCGTTCCTGGTCATCATGCCCATTCTTGGATGGTTCGTGGTGAGCGCAAAAGGCACGCTCGACTTGCCCCTGGGCGTGCATCTGATGCCGCTCGTCCCGCCGGACAAGCCACTCGCCGAGACATTGCAGGAAATCCATGAAACCATCGGCAACGTCGGCTACTACCTCGTCGGTCTGCACGCTTTGGTCGCACTGTTCCACCACTATTGGATGCGCGACAACACATTGCGCCGCATGCTGCCGTAAGGCCCACAGCGCCCGCCCAGGAAATCCATGCGCGTACTTTTGGTGGAAGACGACCCCATGATAGGGGCGGCCGTCCAGGCTGCCCTGAAAGATGCCTCTTATGCCGCCGACTGGGTGCGCGACGGCCCGAGCGCGCTGACCACAGCCAGCGCGCAGCATTACGACCTGATACTGCTCGATCTGGGGTTGCCCGGCAAGGACGGGCTGGAGGTCCTGGCCGGCATTCGTGCCGCCGGTGATCCGGTGCCGCTGCTCATCCTGACCGCGCGGGACGCGCTCGACGATCGTCTGCAGGGGTTGGACGGCGGAGCCGACGACTATCTCATGAAGCCCTTCGACATGGCCGAATTGCTGGCCCGGATGCGGGCCGTTCTGCGCCGCAAAGGGGGCACCGGAGCGCCAGCACTGAGCAATGGCCTGGTGATGCTGGACCCGGTGACCAAGATGGCCAGCGTGCCGGGTCGAGAGCCTGCCGCATTGTCCGCGCGCGAATTCTCGCTGCTGCACGCGCTACTGATACGCCCGGGAGCCATCCTGTCGCGTCGAGAGCTCGAAGACCGCATCTATGGCTGGGGCGAAGAGGTCGAAAGCAACGCCGTGGAATTCCTGATCCATGGTCTTCGGCGCAAGCTGGGCGCCGACATCATCCGCAATGTCAGAGGACTGGGATGGATGGTCTCAAAACGCGCTTGAGGATGGTGGCCTCGCATGGCCGGGATTCGATCCAGCTCCAGCTTTCGTGGGTGCTCGCGCTGGCAATCCTGCTCATGGCCATGGCAGCGGGTACCGTATCATTCTTCTCGGCCCGGCACGAGGCTCACAAGCTGCAGGACAGTATTCTCTACCAGATCGCAGAGGTACTCCGCCAGCAGCCGATCAATGAAGTCCGCGCCCTGCGTGTGCGCGATCGGGACGACGATGCCCGGGTTCTGGTGTGGCCGCTGCGGCCGGATCAGCCGAACCTGAGCGTCCACGAAGACGGCGAAGATGCGCTGGCGCTGCCCAACGATTTGGGCACCGGTCGGCACACGCTCGCCCTGGGGCACGAAACCTATCGCGTTGTCGTACCCAAAACCGCCGGCGGGCAGCGCATTGCGGTCGCGCAGGAAATCCACTTCCGGGACGAGATCGCGACCCACAGCGCATTCCGGACTGTGATGCCACTGCTGGTCTTCGTTCCGATCCTCGTCATCATCGTAATATGGCTCGTGCGCAACATGTTTCGCCCCATTGCAACGCTCTCGGCCAGCATCGACCAGCGGGACGACAAAGACCTGCATCCCATCGGGGACCACCAGCTTCCCACAGAAGTGCGCCCATTTGCCCGCGCCATTGACCGGCTGCTGGGACGCGTGGGCCAGTCCATGGAGGCTCAGCGCCGCTTCGTAGCGGACGCGGCCCATGAGCTACGTTCGCCCATGACGGCACTTTCGCTACAAGCAGAGCGCTTGTCCCAGGCCGGCATGGCGCCCGAAGCGCAAGCGCGGCTGGCCGAGTTGCGGGCCGGAATCGAGAGGGTGCGCAAGCTGCTCAATCAACTGCTGGCACTGGCCAGGGCACAATCGCCGGCGGCCCACGCTCCCACCCCAGTCTCGGTCCAGCACACACTGCGGCGCGCGCTGGAAGACCTGATGCCGCTGGCGGAGGCCCGGCACATCGATATCGGACTGGAAGGAACCGAGGACACACGGATCCAGGTCAACGAACTGGAGCTCATCACACTGGCGAAGAACCTCCTGGACAACGCCATCCGCTACACACCCGAAGGCGGCCGCGTGAATCTGGCCGTCACGCAGGATATGGAATCGGTCACGCTGCACGTCTGCGACACCGGGCCCGGCATCGCCCCGGCCGAGCGCGAACGCGTGTTCGACCCCTTCTACCGCACGCTGGGCAGCGGACAGACCGGGTCCGGGCTAGGTCTGGCTATCGTCCGCGCCATCGCTTACCGTCTGGGCGCCGATATTGCGCTGGATTTCGCGGATCCCGGCCGCCAGCAAGGTCTGCACGTCTCGGTATGTTTTCCGCGCAGACCGCTCAAGGATTTTCCAGGTTGAACTCGCGCGTCTGTTCGTCGTATCCGAACAGTTCCCCGTAGCGGCCCCACGAGATGATGGCCCGCATGGTCTCTTCCGCACGCTCCTCCGACATGGTGTCTTCCAGTTCGGCCGAAAACCGGACGAAAGGCGCCCGGTGACTGGGACGCTCCTCGAGTACCCGCCCGATCAGCGCCGCCAGCGGGACATGGGCCAGCAGTTGCTGGCCGAACAGCCGCTTGCGCGCGTCCACGTCAGAGTCCGCGAAACGCCGGCCGACGTCCGTAAGATGGACGTCACCCTGCTCCATGGTTGCAAAGCGCAACAATTGCAGCGTCTCCATGGCGGGAAACAGCTCGTCGGCTTCCATTTGCAGCCGCTCCGCCAGATCCGGAAGGTCGGCCCGCCCCTGGTACGGCTCCGCCGTCAAGGTTTCCACCATCCCCGCCAGACGATTGGTGGAGACGCTGACCAGCGGCATGCCGATGCCGGAGGCCGTCAGTATCTCGCCCAGGCGCCGGCCCGGGCGCTCGTCGGGCACGGTCTGGGTCATCAAGCCGTAGATATCGTCCACCAATTCCCGGAACTGCGGGCTGAGCCGATTGCGAGGCCGCGGCAGGTCCACGCGGATCTCGGTAGCCACACGCCCCGGATTGGCTGAAAACACCAGCAACCGATCGCACATCAGGACGGCTTCCTCGATGTTGTGCGTCACCATCAGAATGGACTGGATGGGAAGCTTGCCGGATATCCAGAGCTGCACGATATCCGTACGCAGCGTCTCGGCCGTCAGCACATCCAGCGCGGAAAATGGCTCATCCATCAGCATCAGGCGGGGATGCACCACCAGCGCACGGGCAAAGCCGACGCGCTGGCGCATGCCGCCCGACAGCTCTTTGGGATAAGCGCTTTCGAACCCGTCCAGCCCGATCAGATCGATGGCTTCCAGCGCACGGCGCCGCCCTTCCTCCTTGGGCACGCCCAAAGCCTCCAGTCCGATTTCCACGTTCGCCAGGACGGTCAGCCACGGAAACAGCGCAAAGCTCTGGAACACCATGGACAGACCCTTGCAAGGTCCGGACACCCGTTCGCCGCACCAGCGTACCGTTCCGTCCGTAGGCAGCAGCAGACCCGAAATGATGCGCAACAGCGTGGACTTTCCCGAACCGGAACGCCCCAGCAGCCCGACGATTTCACCCGCATCCACCTTCATGGAAACGTCATCGAGCACCACCAGATCCGCCTTGTCGCTCTTGTGATAGATCTGACGCACGCCCTCCAGATTCACCAGGGGGGCGGGAGCGACTGCGGGCTGCAGCGGAGTTTCATTCATCATCGCGAAATTCCTAGTGTCCCGTTCGGTTGTATTGTGTCGACACTAACCCAGACGAAGCTGGCGATGGGCAAAATGGTACAGCGGATGCCAGACCGCGCGATTCAGCAGGGTCACCAATGCCGTCATCACCACGATCCCGAGTACGACGCGGGGAAAATCTCCCGCGGTGGTCGCTTCGGCAATGTAGGCGCCCAAGCCGTGTGCGCGCAATGTCGTGTCTCCCCAGCTCGCGACTTCGGCCACGATAGAGGCGTTCCAGGAGCCACCGCTGGCCGTGATGGCGCCGGTCACGTAGTACGGCAGAATGCCGGGCAGAATGACTTTGCGCCACCAGTTCCAGCCGCCCACATGGAAGTTCGCAGCCGCCTCCTTCAGATCGCCTGGGAATGCACTGGCACCGGCAATGACATTGAACAGGATGTACCACTGAGTACCCAGGACCATCAGCGGCGACAGCCAGACGTCGGGCGTCAGATGGAAGCGCACGATGACGACGACGGCAAACGGAAACACCAGATTGGCGGGAAACGCCGCGAGAAATTGCGCCAGCGGCTGGACCCTTTCAGCCGCCTTCGGCCGAAGCCCCACCCAGACTCCGACCGGTACCCAGACCAGCGTCGCCAGAATCGTCAGAACCACAACCCGCAGTAACGTGAGGAGTCCCAGCGCAAGCACTTTGCTGAACTCCGACCAGCTCGCTCCCGTCGCCACAAAGGCAATGATGTGCCAGATCATGATGGCGGCCACGACGGCAGCTGCAGCTTGCCAGGCTCGTCCGGCCCATAGGCCGGCCTGCTCCAGGCGCGCGCTCGCCGATGGGATCGGCACGGTCGGCACGCGGCGACGCACCAGTCCGCTGAAGAGTTCTCCGATGGGCGCGAACCCTGCGGGCAATAGTCTGGATCGACGGATCAGCACCAACAGCCAGGAATGATTGCCGGAATCGGTTCCTGTCAGTTCCACACGAAATTTCCGGCTCCAGTCGACCAGGGGACGGAACAACAATTGGTCGTACACGAGAATGACGGCCAACATCGTCACGACAGCCCAGCCGATGGCGTGCAAATCCCGGTGTGCGATCGCCAATGCGACATAAGAGCCTATGCCCGGCAAGGTGATGGTCGTGTTGCCCACCGAGATCGCCTCCGACGCCACCACGAAAAACCAGCCGCCGGACATGGACATCATCATGTTCCAGACAAGGCCGGGCATGGAGAACGGGACTTCCAGCCGCCAGAACCGCTGCCAGGACGACAAGCCAAAGCTGCGTGACACCTCCAAAAGATCCTCCGGCACGGTTTTCAGCGACTGATAGAAGCTGAAGGTCATGTTCCACGCCTGGCTGGTGAAGATGGCGAAAACCGCGGCGAGCTCCGCACCCACGACACGCCCCGGGAACAAGGCCATGAAGCCCACCACCGTGAAGGAAATGAACCCCAGGATCGGCACTGACTGGAGGATATCCAGAAGCGGAATCAGGATCTGCTCGGCGCGGCGATTCTTGGCGGCCAGCGATCCATAGATGAAGGTGAACAGCAGCGATATCACCATCGCGGCCAGCATGCGCAAAGTCGTGCGCAAGGCGTATTCCGGCAGATTGGCAGGATCGAGTGAAACCGGATGCCGCGCCAGTACGGCCAGGGGCGCAAAGGTTTCGTGGCCCCCTTTGTAGATCAGGATAAGGGCGGTCAGTATGAGCGCAAAAGCAAAAACGTCCCACAGATTCGGGACATACCGGCGGGAACTCCCCGCTTCCATCGCGGGGTGGCGAACAATCATTCAGGGCTACCTGGACCAAGGGTGGATCGGACAGCCAGCCGCCTGCGGCGGGTGAACCGCAGTCTTCAATGAGCCAGGCGCACGAAGCTCATGACCTTGGCAGGCGGGAGATTTCCCCAGACGAACTGGCGACCACACTGCACGAAACAGTCGGCAAAGGCGGGCGGCTCCCCCCGCAAGGCATAGGTGAACTGCACCAGAACACCGCCAGGCCGCACCAGGTTGCACCATTGATCCAGGATGGCCGTCACATCGGCTGGGGCCAACGAGCGCAGCGGCAGGCTCGAGACGACGGCGTCTACCGGCACCCCCTCCGGCAGCAGACTATCCAGCGCGGTTGCGTCCCCCTGGAGCACTGGAACCGCCGGGAAGCGCTTGCGCAGGTGATGAACGAACGAAGGTGAACGTTCGACCACGCGCAGCCTGTCCGGCGAAATACCCTTTTCAAGGAGGGCCTGCGTCACCACGCCCGTTCCGGCGCCAATTTCCACCACCAGACCATCCCCGCGAATGGGGATGTGTTGCGCCATGCCGTGTGCCAGACGATGCGAACTGGGCCAGATGGCTCCCACGATTCCGGGCTGTGCCACCCATTCCCGCAGAAACAGCCCGGGCGAGGTCGTGCCCACCACGCGCTTCAGCCCACGTATTCCTGTCCGGGAATAGGCCCTCAATCCCTCGAGCAACTGGATAGTGTCCGCACCCGTCATCTTCAGCATGAAGAGAATCTCCGTCAAAGCTTTTTGTGAGACAGTGTTGTTACGTGGCGAGTCCTGCGTAGCCAACAGGGCCACCCGCGTCCGCCCGGGACGCGCATTGGCGACAATTTTAGTTCCGCAGTAGCGAAACTGCATCATTCTTTCCGAAACCGTTCGTGGCGGCGCAGTATAATGAACCATGCTTTCCAGCGCCTCTCCAGTTGTGACCTCTTCTGCCACGACCACCGGATCGGTGGACCCGCAGCGCATCCGGCGTGCGGTGGCCAGTTCCACGGCCATTGAAACCGGGCAGCCCAGTCGCGAAATCGAACAGCAGTTGCAAACGGAGACTCTGTTCCGTTCGCTGGAGCTCGCCGTTCCGCTGACGGCCGCATAACGCTGCACCCGGCGCATTCCGCCCGGTGGATCCGTCCTGGATCCGCGCTATCCGGGCAGCACCCGCTCCACGCGATCGCACATAGGCGCGTAGTCGCCCGACATGCCGGCCTGAATCGCCAGGATGTACCGGTTGCGGTCAGACTCCCAGGCGCCGTAATCCAGCGGCCCCACCCCGGCCTGAGACGCCATCACATCCGCCAGCAGGCGTGAAATTCGTCCGTTGCCCTCCCGAAAAGGGTGAATCAGAATGAATTCCACATGCGTCCTGGCGATGGCGGAAACCAGTTTCCGATGATCCATTCCCCGGCAGGGTGTCTCGCGCAGCAGCACGTCGCGCTCGAACGCCTGCAACAGATCCGGAATGCGGCTGGCGGCCGCGAAGGGAAACCCGCCCTTGCTCATATTCACGGAGCGTTCATGTCCGGCCCAATCGTACAGGTTCCCCAGCCAGCGGCGATGCCAGTCCCGAATCATGCGCACGGTCACGGGGCCCAGCGGCAAATGGTCGCGCAATACGAACAGATAGAGCTTGTGCAGCAATTCGAGTTCGGCGGCGTCCATGTCGCGGCGACTGACGATGGACAGCCGGTTCTTCAGCACCATGCCGCCAGAGCCCGGCTGCGTGCTGTCCTGCCAACCGCTGATTTCGTACCGGCTCACGATGGCCACCTCAGTAAGCTATGCATGTTTATGCCCATTGTCGTCAATCACGCCGAGAAGGAGAATGGGGTATGACGACACTTCTGCAGACACTGCCCGAGCGGCCGCTGGCCGTGATCGGGGATATCCATGGCGAGTGCCAGGCGCTCGATGAGCTCCTCGTCCATCTGGAGCGGCAGCCGGGCGCCGGACAGCGGCTGCTGATCTTCATAGGGGACCTCTGTGATCGCGGACCGGACAGTGTCGGTGTCATCAACCGCGTCCAGGCGCTCGTCGAGCAGGGCCGCGCCATGGCCATCCTCGGCAATCACGAAATCAACCTGCTCGCCAATGATGCCAAGGACGGTTCAGGCTGGTTCTTCGATAGCCGGCAACAGTCCGACACCCGTTACTACGCGCCTTTTTCGCGGGCCAGCGCGGCACAGCGTCCGGCTATCCGCGAATTTTTGTGCACCTTGCCCCTGGCGCTGCAGATGCCGGGCTTGCGCATCGTTCACGCCGCCTGGGATGCGGCCTCCATAGCGAGCATTGCCGAGGCACCCACGGGCAGCATACTGACACTCATTCATGACTGGCAACAGCGTATCGCGAAAGAGGCCCAAAAGGACAATCTCTACGCCCGCTACCGGGCTGAGATGGACCGCTGGGCCGGCCAGCTGGAAAACCGCAACGACCCCCCTCCGTATCTTGATGCCGTGGCCGACTACGAGTCGCTGGAGCAGCGCCTCAACCCGATCAAACGACTGACTTCCGGGATTGAAGCGCGCAGTCCGCGTCCCTTCTTCTCAGGCAACCGCTGGCGCTATTCGGACCGTACCGCCTGGTGGCAGTACGATCCCGATCCCACCCCCGTGCTGATCGGGCACTACTGGCGGCTCTTTCACCCGGCCACGGACCCGACCGCGTGGCGATACGGCACGCTCTTCGAAGGCATTGCACCGACCGAATGGCATGGCCGTAACCGCCAGGCCTTTTGCCTGGACTATTCGGTCGGTGCGCGATGGCGCGATCGCAAGAGCGACGGCGGGGCAGCAAGCCCCAATCATTTCAGGCTCGCCGCCATGAACTGGCCGGAGCGTACGCTACTGTTCGACAACGGAGAGCTGTATGCAACCACCCCAAGGGCCTGTGGATAACCTCAATAGGCGTCGGTTGTGGGTTGTCTGTCTACAACTTGTTCACAACAGACGCGTTTCTGGCGCTCAGTGATTTCGTCCCCAATCCGTCCCCACCGGGTCCACACGACTGCACACAGACAAATTTCTTTCAAGTTGTTGATTCATATATATAATTATGGTTGTTCCAGTTATCAACAGGCACCCATTAGTCTTATCAGTTTGATATAAGAGATAACAGTAAAACCCTTACCCTCTCACCCTCCAGCGAACGCAAACCGCCAGGCAGGAACTCATGGTCATTGGAAACGCTACGGCCCGCCGTGGCTAGTTCAAGGCCTGTAGTCTCTCGATCGCACGGTCCAGCGTGGAATCTTGTTTTGCAAAGCACAGGCGCAGCAGGTTGTGGTTGGCGCGGGCATCGTCTGCGTTCTCGTAGAATGCCGACACGGGAATGGTGGTGACCCCGATGTCGAGTGTCAGGCGGATGGCAAGCTGCTTCTCAGACCCGCTCCCGAGTGCTGAGGTATTCACCAGCAAGAAAAAGGTCCCGGCCGAATGCAGGGGCGTCAGCGGTGTGCCGGCCAGGCCATGAGCCAGGCGATCCCGTTTTTGCTGGTAGAACGACGACAAGCCGGCGGTGGCGTTCGAATTCTTCAGATAGTGAGCCACGCCGACCTGCATGGGCGTATTCACTGAGAACACAAGAAACTGATGGACCCGGCGGATCTCTCGCATGATGGACTCGGGCGCGCAGCAGTAGCCGATCTTCCATCCCGTGGCGTGAAAGGTCTTCCCGAAGGAGGAGATGAGCACGCTGTTTTCAGCCAGGGCCGGACGCCGGATCACGCTGCGCTGCTCTTCGTCGTCGAAGACGATGTGTTCGTACGCTTCATCCGACAGAACCACGATTCTGGGATGGCGGGTGATCAGTTGTTCGAGCGCATCCAGGTCGGAATCTTTGAGGATCAGCCCGGTAGGGTTGTGAGGAAAATTCAGGATGATCATTCGTGTGCGCTCCGATGCGGCAGCGTGGACGGCATCCCAGTCGATCGCGAACTCCAGCCGATCCTCCGTGGGGGGCGACATCGGGACACGAACGCTATGTCCACCCGCAAGGGCGATCGCCGGCGCATACAGGTCATAGGAAGGATCGATCTGGATGACTTCATCGCCCCGTCCGACCAGTGCCTGAATGCTGGCCATCAGTGCTTCGGTAGCGCCGGCGGTCACCGTGATCTCTTCCTCGGCGTCGTAGACCCTGCCGTGCTGGGCCTGCACCTTGCTGGCGATCGCTTCCCGCAGTATCGGCATGCCCGCCATGGGCGCATATTGGTTGTGACCGGCCAACATCGCATCGTTCACAGCCTGCATCAGCCCGTCAGCCGGTTGATAGTCCGGGAAGCCCTGCCCCAAGTTGATGGCGTGGTGTTGCAAGGCCATGGCGCTCATTTCGGTGAAAATGGTAATGCCCACGTTTGGTAGTTTGGATAGCAGGTTCATGTCTGAAAGTGTTGTTTATTGGTCGAATTGACGGGTTATGTGACGGTTTGATCTGTATTCGTTTCGGGGGCGCGAATACAATTTCAAGTAGGGGTAAACTATGATTTGACTTTTGTCTACCCATGGTTATGCTCCCTGTTGCAATGCAATTCAAGCAGCACGCACGTTTCGCATCGATTGGCCCATCGCGTTTCCGCCGGGTGTGATCTGTATCGTTTCAGCGTTCTGGATTCATTGTTTTTTCTCATTCATTTAGGACGTTTCAGATCATGGCTCAAACGGGCAAAGTTAAATGGTTCAACGCTGAAAAGGGCTTTGGCTTCATCACCCCCGACGCCGGCGGCTCGGACGTGTTCGCGCACTTCTCCGCTATCGAGGGTCGCGGTTATCGCAGCCTGAACGAAGGCCAGGCGGTTCAATACGAAGTCAAGGACGGCCCGAAGGGCCCCCAGGCCGCTGAGATCCGCCCGCTGTAGGCGTCGCGGTACTCGCATTGAAAGGCACCCCGAGGGGTGCCTTTTTTCATCGGGTCGGCTTTAGAGTTGTACGCCGGTTTTACCTGGGTTGTCCACAGTGTTATCCCCTGTCTGGGTAGTTGGCACGTTCAATAGCCGGCGCAGGGGCTGTGGTGTTGCTTCTTGTTTTGTGAAGCGGCCTCGCATTTAATTTGGACGCGGCGGTCAGCGTAGGGACGCTGGTGTTGCTATTAGGGCCGGGCTGCGTGGTGCGTGCTGACGTACGGGGCGTCGATAGCAGGAAGAGGTGCGGCGCGTTGATGTCCGTCGGTTTGGCGTGCGCCGCCCGGGGGGCTCTGCCCGCCGATCCTGGACAGTACCCTGATCTTCTGATGTCTCTGGACGTCACAGTAGAGACATCGCCGGCTTCCCGCCCTGCCTCCACTAACGGTGGAGGGCGGGAAGTTCGGCCAGGCTTCGTTGTAGACCCTCTTTCCGCCGACTTTGCACTGACAATTCAGGCGTATTGGACCGAGCCTGCTTTACCGGCGCGTGCCGCCTAATCGTAGAGGCTACGTTTCGTATCTTGAGCGTGCTTCGTGCTGTGGCATCAGACTGGCGATCATTTGCAGTTGTTTCACGTGGAACGTTCGAAAGGGCGACCGATGTTTCACGTGGAACACATGACGGACGTTCCACCACCGACGTTTCACGTGGAACATTGCCGATCTTGGTCTACACAGGGCCGCGAAGTATAATCGCCGCACCTCTCTGATTTCAATCCCATGATCTATCCAGAAGAATTTGACGTCTTGGTTATTGGCGGTGGCCATGCGGGAACCGAGGCCGCGTTGGCGGCTGCCCGTATGGGCGCGTCCACCCTGCTTCTGACCCACAACATGGACACTTTGGGCCAGATGTCCTGTAATCCTTCTATTGGGGGAATTGGCAAGGGACATTTGGTCAAGGAGGTCGACGCCCTGGGTGGCGCAATGGCGTGGGCCACCGATCTGGCGGGGATCCAATTTCGGATTCTGAATCGATCCAAGGGCCCTGCCGTGCGTGCGACGCGGGCACAGGCCGATCGGTCGTTGTATCGGCGAGCCATTCGCATGATCTTGCAGGGCCAGCAGAATCTGACCATCTTTCAGCAGGCAGTGGTGGACCTTATCGTCGTGGGTGACCGCGTTGCCGGCGCCCGGACACAGATCGGGCTGGACTTCCGAGCGCGGGCAGTCGTTCTCACAGCAGGGACATTTCTGAATGGCTTGATGCACGTGGGTCTGGAGCATTACGAGGCAGGGCGCGCGGGGGACCCCCCGGCGACTAGTCTGGGGCAGCGGTTGAAGGAGCTCAAGCTCCCGCAAGGCCGGTTGAAGACGGGGACACCACCCCGCATCGATGCGAAGACCATCGACTTCAGCCAGACCGAGGTTCAACCGGGTGATACTGACCCCGTCCCGGTATTTTCGTTTCTGGGCTCGGCCGATATGCATCCCGGACAGGTTCCGTGCTGGATCACGCATACGACGGAACGTTCGCACGAGATAGTGCGGTCCGGTCTTGATCGGTCGCCCATGTACAGTGATCGCGGAACCATAGAGGGAATAGGACCCCGTTATTGCCCCTCGATAGAAGACAAGATTCACCGTTTTGCCGACAAGAAGAGCCATCAGGTCTTCCTGGAGCCGGAAGGGGCGTCGTCGTGCGAAATCTATCCGAATGGCATTTCCACCAGCCTGCCGTTCGATGTGCAATATGAACTGGTCAGAAGTCTGCCGGGGCTCGGTAACGCCCGCATTATGCGGCCTGGCTACGCCATCGAATACGATTATTTCGATCCCCGACACCTGCACCCATGGTTCGAAACGCGCGATATCGGTGGGCTTTTCTTTGCGGGCCAGATCAACGGAACCACCGGTTACGAAGAGGCAGCCGCCCAGGGACTGTACGCTGGCGCCAACGCGGCTCTTCAGGCGCTCGGCCGCGCTCCCTGGACGTTGGAGCGCAGTACCGCCTACCTGGGAGTGCTGGCGGACGACCTTGTAACTAAAGGTGTAACAGAACCATACAGAATGTTTACATCGCGCGCCGAGTACCGATTGAGCCTGCGGGAAGACAACGCGGACCAGCGGCTGACGGAAGTCGGGCGCACGTTGGGCTTGGTGGATGACGCCCGGTGGGCGGCTTTCTGCCGCAAGCGCGACGCCGTCGCGGCGGAGATCGAGCGCCTTCGCAGTACCCATGTCAGCCCCGCGGTCCTGGATGCACAGGCACAGGAGGCGATGTCGGTGCACCGGCTGGACCGGCACCCCAGCCTGCTGGATCTCCTGAAGCGGCCGGGCGTGAGCTACGCGGCGCTGATGGACCTGAAAGACTCCGGCGGTGTCCGATTGGCCGGTCCCGGGCTGCAGGATGCCGTGCAGGCTGAACAGGTCGATATCCAGGTGAAGTACGCAGGCTATGTCGAACGCCAGTCTTCCGAGATCGAGCGCCAGCGCATGCAGACGGAGCAAGCCATACCTGATGATTTCGACTATGAGG
Source organism: Castellaniella sp. UC4447_H14 (assembly GCF_052978285.1). Lineage (NCBI taxonomy): Bacteria > Pseudomonadati > Pseudomonadota > Betaproteobacteria > Burkholderiales > Alcaligenaceae > Castellaniella > Castellaniella sp. UC4447_H14. The sequence goes on from NZ_CM129666.1 coordinate 2,367,252, forward strand.
ACGTCACCGGGCTGTCGATCGAGGTGCGCCAGCGTCTGAAGCTGTCGCAGCCCCGGACGGTGGGCCAGGCGGGCCGCATCTCCGGTGTGACGCCAGCGGCCATCTCTCTGCTGCTGGTCCATTTGAAGCGGCACTCCCACGGGCGCAAGGCGGCATGAGTCCGGCCGCGGCGGACTTCCAGGGGCGACTCGCTGATGCGCTGCAGGCCCTGGACCTTGCGGATGAAGCAGGGCGCGCGCCGCTCATGCTGGATTATCTGGCGCAACTCCAGCGCTGGAACCGTGCCTACAATCTCACCGCGGTGAGGGATCCCTCGCAGATGCTGGTTCAGCATGTTTTCGACAGTCTGGCCATCCTCCCTGCGCTGCGAGCTTACCGCAAAGGCCGCGACACGACCGTGGCGGACATAGGCTCGGGGGCTGGTTTGCCGGGTATCATGCTAGCCATCTGCGAACCCGACTGGAAGATCACCTGTGTGGACGCAGTGGGCAAAAAAACTGCGTTCATCCATCAGGCGGCGGGCGTCTTGGGGCTGTCCAATGTACGGGCGCTGCAGGGCAGGGTGGAGTCGCTGGAAGGGTTGCGGGCCGACATCGTGATTTCGCGTGCGTTCAGCTCTTTGGCTCACTTCGTGCGCGTTGCGTCGCACCATCGCGCGCCCGGTGGCGTGATGCTGGCGATGAAGGGACAATTCCCCGACGCGGAACGACAGGAACTCGAAACCGCGATGGGATGGCGAGTGCAGCGCAATCTGGCGCTTCATGTCCCTGAAATGGAGGCACAACGATGCCTGCTGGAACTCGGCTCAAAGGAACCCCATGACTGAACCCAATTCCAAACCCGGCGCGCGCATATTCTGCATTGCCAACCAGAAGGGCGGCGTTGGCAAGACGACGACGGCCATCAACCTGGCCGCCTCGCTGGCGCAGCATCGCAAGCGTGTGTTGTTGGTGGATCTGGATCCACAGGGCAACGCGACCATGGGCAGCGGCATTGACAAGAACGGTGTTGCCGTCAATCTTTACCAGGTGCTGATCGGGGAGACGACCGTGGAACAGGCCACGGTCCACTCCGAGTCCGGCGGCTACGACGTGCTGCCATCCAACCGCGAGCTCTCTGGCGCCGAAATCGACCTGGTCCAGATGGAGAACCGCGAGGGCCAGCTCAAGCAGGCGCTGCTGCAGGTCAGTGACCGGTATGATTTCATCCTGATCGATTGTCCCCCGACCTTGTCACTGCTCACGCTCAATGGGATGGCGGGGGCGCACGGGGTCATCATTCCCATGCAATGCGAGTACTTTGCCCTCGAAGGCTTGTCCGATCTGGTCAATACCATCAAGCGCATCTACCGGAACCTGAATCCCGATCTGGAGCTGATCGGCCTGCTTCGTGTCATGTTCGACACCCGGGTCACCCTGCAGCAGCAGGTCTCCGATCAACTTGAATCCCATTTTGGCGACAAGGTCTTCAAAGCCATCGTGCCGCGCAATGTAAGGCTGGCCGAGGCGCCCAGCCACGGCATGCCCGGCGTGGTTTATGACCGCTCTTCCCGTGGTGCCAAGGCATACCTGGCCTTTGGCGAGGAACTCATCCGCCGGGTGGGCGCAAACCGGCGTGCCGCCGCATAGACAGGAGAACATCATGGCAACTCGAAAAAAGGGCCTGGGCCGCGGATTGGACGCACTGCTGGGAGCCGACAGCGACGCATTGGCCACCGTGGGCAAGCAGCGGGCCGCCGATACCCCGAGCCAGCTTCCCGTCTCGGCCTTGTTCGCCGGGCGCTATCAGCCTCGCACCCACATGGACGAAAGCGCTCTCAACGAGCTGGCCGACTCGATTCGCACACAGGGAATCATGCAGCCCATCCTCGTGCGGCCATTGCCCCAGGCGGCCGCCGGCCAATACGAGATCATCGCCGGCGAACGCCGCTTTCGCGCGGCCCAGCTGGCGGGCCTGGACCACGTGCCGGTCCTGGTGCGCGAAGTCGCCGACGAGAACGCCGCAGTCATGGCGCTCATCGAAAACATCCAGCGTGAGGACCTCAATCCACTGGAAGAGGCGCAGGGCGTGCGCCGCCTGCTGGATGAATTCGGCCTTACGCACGAACAGGCCGCCACCGCGATCGGCCGGTCGCGCTCGACGACCACGAATTTGCTCCGGCTGCTGAACCTGGCCGAGCCCGTGCAGACCATGCTGCTGGCGGGCGACATCGACATGGGCCACGCCCGCGCGCTGCTCGCCACAGACCCCGCCCTGCAGATCCTGCTGGCCAACGAGGTCATCGCCCGCCGCCTGTCCGTGCGCGAAACTGAAAAGCGCGTCGCCCGGGCGCTGCGCGACCAGGACGCGGCGCTCGCCGCGCCGGGCGTTCGGACAACCCATGCAAAGGCGGCCGGCAACGGCGATCTGTTGCGCCTGGAAAAGGCGCTGTCCGATCACCTGGCGACCAAAGTCCGCATCCGGACGGGCGCCCGCAAGGGCGGACAGCTCGTCATCGACTTCACCGACTGGGACCATCTGGACGCGCTGCTGGAGCGCCAGGGCCTGGGCGACATCCTTGCCCGCCAGGATTCAGCGGCCTGACCGACCGCCGGCCAGGCCCTGGCGCTCCTGCGGCTTGACACAGAAACACAATTTCCCCATAATCCACAGTTCGCTGCGGTGGGGTGCCCGAGTGGTTAAAGGGGGCAGACTGTAAATCTGTTGGCCTTGCGCCTACGTTGGTTCGAATCCAACCCCCACCACCAGGCGATCCCCTGGCTGAACAACAGGGGGCTGTCACGGGGTACCGAATCGCGGGTGTAGCTCAATGGTAGAGCAGAAGCCTTCCAAGCTTACGACGAGGGTTCGATTCCCTTCACCCGCTCCAGCGGACTGGGTTCGACAGTAATCGATTGAAATACCGCCCATGTGGCTCAGTGGTAGAGCACTCCCTTGGTAAGGGAGAGGTCATGCGTTCGATCCGCATCATGGGCACCACAACTTTCAGCTACTAGCTCTCTATTTCCCTAGTCAGGAGTCAGCCATGGCAAAAGGCAAGTTTGAACGGACCAAACCGCACGTGAACGTGGGCACGATCGGGCACGTTGACCACGGCAAGACGACGCTGACGGCGGCCATCACCACGGTGCTGGCCAAGAAGAGCGGCCATGGCGAGGCCAAGGGCTACGACCAGATTGACAACGCGCCCGAAGAGAAGGCGCGCGGCATCACGATCAACACCTCGCACGTGGAGTACGAGACCGAGCACCGGCACTACGCGCACGTGGACTGCCCGGGGCACGCCGACTACGTGAAGAACATGATCACGGGCGCGGCGCAAATGGACGGGGCGATACTGGTGGTCTCGGCCGCCGACGGGCCGATGCCGCAGACGCGCGAGCACATTCTGCTGGCCCGCCAGGTGGGGGTGCCCTACATCATCGTGTTCCTGAACAAGTGCGACATGGTCGACGATGAGGAGCTGCTCGAGCTCGTCGAGATGGAGGTGCGCGAGCTGCTCTCGAAGTACGACTTTCCGGGCGATGACACGCCGATCGTCAAGGGCTCGGCCAAGCTGGCGCTCGAGGGCGACACGGGTCCGCTGGGCGAGCAGGCGATCATGCAGCTGGCCGAGACGCTGGACAGCTACATTCCGACGCCGGAGCGGGCCATCGACGGGGCCTTCCTGATGCCGGTCGAGGACGTGTTCTCGATCTCGGGCCGCGGCACGGTGGTGACGGGGCGCGTGGAGCGCGGCGTGATCAAGGTGGGCGAGGAGATCGAGATCATCGGCATTCACGACACGCAGAAGACGACCTGCACGGGCGTGGAGATGTTCCGCAAGCTGCTCGACCAGGGACAGGCGGGCGACAACGTGGGGATTTTGCTGCGCGGCACCAAACGCGAGGACGTCGAGCGCGGCCAGGTGTTGGCCAAGCCGGGGTCGATTCACCCGCACACGAACTTCACGGCCGAAGTCTACATCCTGTCCAAAGAGGAGGGCGGTCGCCACACGCCGTTCTTCAAGGGGTACCGTCCGCAGTTCTACTTCCGCACGACCGACGTGACGGGCACCATCGAGCTGCCGGCCGACAAGGAGATGGTGCTGCCGGGCGACAACGTGACGATGACGGTGCAGCTGATTGCGCCCATCGCCATGGAAGAGGGCCTGCGCTTTGCCATCCGCGAGGGCGGCCACACCGTCGGTGCCGGCGTCGTCGCCACAATCATCAAGTAATTTTGATGTACAATGGTGGGCTGGCTACCCACCATTCGTGGTTTTCAGTGGTGTGTCAGTGCAGCACTGTTTGCGGGTTGTAGGGGTATAGCTCAATTGGCAGAGCGTCGGTCTCCAAAACCGAAGGTTGAGGGTTCGATTCCTTCTGCCCCTGCCACTGACCTCATCACCGCGTCATGCGGTGTCAATCGACGATATATGTCACACCAGAACGTAGAAACAGTCAATCGCGGTGCCGACCGCATCAAGCTCGGTCTGGCCGTGCTGGTCGTGGCCGCCGGAATCGTCGCGTATTCGGTTCTGGTCGATCAGTCCATTTATGTGCGCGTCGGCGCCTTCATCGCGGGGCTGATCGTGGCCGCCGTCATCGTCTGGTTCAGCGACACCGGTCGCCGTACAGCAGCCTTTGGGCGTGAATCGTACAACGAAACGCGGCGGGTGGTCTGGCCGACCCGGAAGGAAACCACCCAGATGACAGGCATCGTGATCGCTTTCGTGATCGCCATGGGTGCGTTGCTCTGGGTGGCTGACAAGCTGCTCGAGTGGGTGATCTACGGCCTGCTGCTGGGCTGGAACTAAGGAACATAAACCGCATGAGCAAACGCTGGTACGTCGTCCATGTCTATTCGGGCATGGAGAAAAGCGTCCATAAGGCTCTGGCCGAACGCATCGAGCGCGCCGGGCTGCAGGACGCCTTCGGCCGCATCCTCGTGCCTTCCGAAGAAGTCGTCGAGATCAAGGACGGTCGCAAGTCGATCTCCGAGCGGCGGATCTTCCCGGGTTATGTACTGGTCGAGATGGATCTGACCGACGAAACCTGGCACCTGGTCAAGAGCACCAATCGCGTGACGGGCTTTCTGGGCGGTTCGGGCAACCGGCCGGCGCCGATCTCCGAAAGCGAAGTCGAGAAAATTCTGTCGCAAATGGAAGAGGGCGTCGAAAAGCCGCGTCCCAAGGTCTTGTTCGAGGTCGGCGAGTCCGTTCGCGTCAAGGAAGGTCCGTTTGCCGACTTCAACGGCAATGTCGAGGAAGTCAACTACGAAAAGAGCAAGGTCCGGGTGTCGGTCACGATCTTTGGTCGCGCCACGCCGGTCGAGCTGGATTTCAGTCAGGTCGAAAAGGTCTGATTTTTTTACCGCCAGGCCGTGTCACGGCAAGGCGTCCCCCCATGCAGGCCCGGGGTGGCCGCAAGCCGAAGGCGCAGCGTGGGGGCGTTTATAACCCGGGGAGCCTGTCACGGTCGTGACGGGCGCAATTACCCGACAGGAGCATCGCATGGCGAAGAAAATCGTCGGCTTCATCAAGCTGCAAGTGCCAGCCGGTAAAGCCAATCCCTCCCCTCCGATCGGCCCGGCGCTGGGTCAGCGGGGCTTGAACATCATGGAATTCTGCAAGGCGTTCAACGCCAAGACGCAGGGCATGGAGCCCGGTCTGCCGATTCCCGTGGTGATCACCGCGTTTGCCGACAAGAGCTTCACGTTCATCATGAAGACTCCGCCGGCCACGGTTCTGATCAAGAAGGCCGCGAACGTGCAGAAGGGTTCCTCGAACCCCAATTCCTCCAAGGTCGGCACGCTGACGCGCGCCCAGGCCGAAGAAATTGCCAAGACCAAAGAACCTGATCTGACGGCCGCCGACATGGACGCCGCCGTGCGCACCATCGCAGGTAGCGCGCGCAGCATGGGTATCGATGTCGAAGGAGTGGTGTGATGGCCAAGCTCAGCAAGCGCGTCGCGGCCATTGCCGCCAAGATCGACCGCACCAAGCTGTACCCGGTGACCGAGGCCCTGGCCTTGATCAAGGAAACCGCCACCGCCAAATTCGATGAGTCCATCGACGTGGCCGTGCAACTGGGCATCGACCCGAAGAAGTCCGACCAGCTCGTGCGCGGCTCCGTCGTGCTGCCTTCGGGCACCGGCAAGACCGTCCGCGTGGCTGTGTTCGCCCAGGGCGACAAGGCCGACGCCGCGCGCGAAGCCGGCGCCGACATCGTGGGCATGGAAGACCTGGCTGCCACCATCAAGGGCGGCACCATTGATTTCGACGTGGTGATTGCCTCGCCGGACACCATGCGCGTCGTTGGACAGCTCGGTCAGATTCTCGGCCCCCGTGGCCTGATGCCGAACCCCAAGGTCGGCACGGTGACGCCGGACGTCGCCACGGCGGTGAAGAACGCCAAGGCCGGCCAGGTGCAGTACCGCACCGACAAGGCCGGTATCGTGGCCTGCACGATCGGCCGCGCGTCCTTCGATGTCGACAAGCTTCAGGCCAACCTGAGCGCCCTGATCGACGCCCTGAACAAGGCTCGTCCGACGGCCATGAAGGGCATCTATCTGCGCAAGGTCGCGGTGTCCTCCACCATGGGTGGCGGCGCGCGTATCGAGGTGGCATCGCTGGCCGCGCAGGCCGGCCAATAGAACTTTGGGCTGTGGGGGGTCTCGTATCGCCCACCGCTGTCAAAGACCGCTGGAGCGGGCCGTTTCTCACGAAGCCGGCTGCTTAATCCCGGGCCGTTTTGCCGGATCCAGCGTAGACGGCGCCCAGGAAGAATTCATTCATGAACTCGACCAGGTGCGCCGCATTCGGTTGATGTCGGGGATCCTGCTCCGGCATCGTTAGATGGAGTGTTCAACCATGAGTCTCAATCGCCAAGAAAAGGCGGTGGTCATCGAGGAAATCTCGGCGGAAGTCGGCCGGGCCCAATCGATCATCGTTGCCGAGTACCGTGGTCTGGACGTCGCCTCCGTAACCGTATTGCGCAAAACTGCGCGTGAATCGGGCGTGTACCTGCGCGTGTTGAAAAACACGCTGGTGCGCCGCGCGCTGGGTGGCACCCCCTTCGAGGGGTTGTCCGCTCAGCTCACCGGTCCGTTGATCTATGGGATCAGCGGAGATCCGGTGGCGGCCGCCAAAGTCCTGGCCGATTTCGCAAAGACCAATGACAAGCTGGTCATCACAGGCGGGGCTCTGCCCAACAGCCTGCTGAACCAGGAAGGCGTGAAGGCTTTGGCCACCATGCCCTCCCGCGAGGAATTGCTCTCGAAGCTGCTGGGCACCATGCAGGCGCCCATCGCTCAGTTTGTGCGTACGCTCAACGAAGTGCCCACGAAGTTCGTGCGCGGCCTGGCGGCCGTCCGCGACCAGAAGCAGGCCGCTTGATTCGGTCTGCAGGGACATTGCGCTGTTACCGGCGACAACCAAACCTGGCTCATACAATTATCTGGAGTTCTAAAAATGGCAACTAAAGCTGAAATCCTGGACGCGATCGCCGCCATGAGCGTGCTCGAACTGTCCGAGCTGATCAAGGAAATGGAAGAAAAATTCGGTGTGTCCGCTGCTGCGGCCGCTGTCGCCGTGGCGGCTGCCCCGGCTGCGGGCGGTGCGGCTGCCGCCGCTGAAGAGCAGACCGAATTCACGGTCGTGCTGGCCGAGATCGGCGCCAACAAGGTCAGCGTCATCAAGGCTGTCCGCGAAATCACCGGTCTGGGCCTGAAAGAAGCCAAGGACCTGGTCGATGGCGCACCGAAGCCCGTGAAGGAAGGCGTGGACAAGGCAACTGCCGAAGACGCCAAGAAGAAGCTGGAAGAAGCCGGCGCCAAGGTCGAACTGAAGTAAGACCTCGTACGCCGCGCCCGGGAAGCCGAAAAGCCTTCCCGGGCTTTTGCGTTTCCAGGAAACCGGTCTCGCCGCCCCTGGGCGGATGCCTCAAGAGACCCGTTTTCCGGAGTCGTAAGGAAGCTCTGCTTCCACACCCCAGACCGTGGTAGACGGTCTCAGCAACCCTCGAGTCGGAGTGCTCATGCCTTATTCGTACACCGAAAAGAAGCGCATACGCAAGAGCTTCGCCAAGCGCGAGGACGTTCAGCGCGTCCCCTATCTGCTGGCCACGCAACTGCATTCGTTCAAGACCTTCCTTCAGTCAGATGTGCCGCCCGCAAAGCGCAAAGATGAAGGTCTGCAAGCTGCCTTCAATTCGATATTTCCAATCGCCAGCCACAACGGGATGGCGCGTTTGGAGTTTGTCAGCTATGTGCTGGGCACCCCCGTATTCGACGTGAAGGAATGTCAGCTTCGTGGGCTGACCTACGCCTCCCCGCTGCGTGCCAAGGTCCGCCTGGTGCTGATGGATCGCGAGGTCAGCAAGCCCACCGTGAAAGAAGTGAAGGAACAGGAAGTCTACATGGGCGAGATTCCGCTCATGACGGACACCGGATCCTTCGTGATCAATGGCACCGAGCGTGTCATCGTGTCGCAGCTCCACCGTTCGCCGGGCGTGTTTTTCGAGCACGACCGCGGCAAGACCCATAGTTCGGGCAAGCTGCTGTTCTCGGCGCGCGTGATTCCCTACCGTGGCTCCTGGCTGGACTTCGAATTCGATCCCAAGGACGTCCTGTTCTTCCGTATCGACCGCCGCCGCAAGATGCCGGTCACGATCCTGCTGAAGTCCATTGGCATGACGCCTGAGGCGATCCTGGCCTATTTCTCCAGCTTCGACCACGTCGAGCTGCATAAGGAAGGCGGCTCGCTGGAGTTCGTGCCCGAGCGCTGGAAAGGCGAAGTCGCGCGTTTCGACATCAGCGACAAGAAGGGCAACGTCATCGTCGAAAAGGACAAGCGCATCAATGCCAAGCATCTGCGCGACCTGACGGCGGCAGGCGTGAACCACATTTCCGTGCCGGAAGACTTTCTGCTGGGCCGCGTGCTGGCAAAGAACGTCGTCAATCCCGACACGGGCGAAGTGCTTGCCAGCGCCAACGACGAGATCACGGAATCCGCACTGGCCGATTTCCGTGCCGCCGGGATCGGCGCCATCGAAACGCTGTACGTCAACGAGCTGAACGAAGGGGCCTACATCTCGCAGACGCTGCGCACTGATGAAACGGCCGACCAGATGGCCGCGCGCATCGCCATCTATCGCATGATGCGCCCGGGCGAGCCGCCCACCGAAGAGGCTGTCGAGGCGCTGTTCCAGCGGCTGTTCTACTCCGAAGAGACCTACGATCTGTCGCGCGTCGGGCGCATGAAGGTCAACAGCCGCCTGGGCCGCAGCGAAGGCAATGAAGGGCCGCTGACGCTGACGAACGACGACATCCTGGATACCATCCGCATCCTGGTCGAGCTGCGCAATGGGCGCGGCCAGATCGACGATATCGATCACCTGGGCAATCGCCGCGTGCGCTGCGTGGGCGAACTGGCTGAAAATCAATTCCGTGCCGGCCTGGTGCGCGTCGAGCGCGCCGTGAAGGAACGCCTGGGCCAGGCGGAAACTGAAAACCTGATGCCGCATGACCTGATCAATTCCAAGCCCATCTCCGCGGCCATCAAGGAATTCTTCGGCTCCAGCCAGCTTTCGCAGTTCATGGACCAGACCAACCCGTTGTCGGAGATCACCCACAAGCGCCGCGTTTCGGCCCTTGGACCCGGCGGTCTGACGCGCGAACGCGCCGGCTTCGAGGTGCGCGACGTGCACCCCACGCACTATGGCCGCGTCTGCCCGATCGAAACGCCGGAAGGCCCGAACATCGGCCTGATCAACTCGCTGGCCCTGTATGCGCGCCTGAACGACTACGGTTTCCTCGAAACGCCGTATCGCAAGATCGTCGACGGCAAGGTGTCCGATCAGATCGAATACCTCTCCGCCATCGAGGAAAGCAAGTACGTGATCGCGCAGGCCAATGCGCACCTGGACGAGGAAGGCCGCTTCATCGACGACCTGGTGGCCTGCCGCGAAGCCGGCGAAACCATGCTGACCGCACCGGCCAACGTGCACTACATGGATGTGGCGCCGGCGCAGATCGTGTCGGTGGCGGCTTCGCTGATTCCGTTCCTGGAGCACGACGACGCGAACCGGGCCCTGATGGGCGCCAACATGCAGCGCCAGGCCGTGCCCTGCCTGCGGCCCCAGAAGCCGCTGGTCGGAACCGGGATCGAACGCACGGTGGCCGTGGACTCGGGTACGACCGTGCAGGCCAAGCGGGGCGGCCTCGTCGATTTCGTCGATGCCGAGCGAGTGGTGATCCGCGTGGACGATGACGAGAACATCGCCGGCGAAGTCGGCGTGGACATTTACAACCTGAAGAAGTACACGCGCTCCAACCAGAACACCAACATCAACCAGCGTCCCATCGTTTCGCGCGGCGATCATGTCGCGCGCGGCGACGTACTGGCCGATGGCGCTTCCAGCGACCTGGGCGAACTCGCCCTGGGCCAGAACATGCTGATCGCGTTCATGCCCTGGAACGGCTACAACTACGAAGACTCGGTGATGATTTCCGAGCGCGTGGTGGCCGACGACCGCTATACCTCGATCCACATCGAGGAACTGACGGTGGTGGCGCGCAACACCAAGCTGGGCGATGAGGAAATCACGCGCGATATCTCCAACCTGGCGGAAACCCAGCTCAACCGCCTGGACGAGTCCGGCATCGTGCACATCGGCGCCGAAGTCAAGGCAGACGACGTGCTGGTGGGCAAGGTCACGCCGAAGGGCGAAACCCAGCTCACGCCCGAGGAAAAACTTCTGCGCGCCATCTTTGGCGAGAAGGCTTCCGACGTAAAGGATACGTCGCTGCGCGTGCCTTCGGGCATGGTCGGCACGGTGATCGACGTGCAAGTCTTCACGCGCGAGGGCATCACGCGCGACAAGCGCGCCCAGTCCATCATCGACGAAGAGCTGCGCCGCTATCGCCAGGACTTGAACGACCAGCTCCGTATCGTCGAAAACGACGCCTTCGACCGTCTGCGCAAGACGCTGATCGGCAAAGTCGCCAACGGCGGGCCGCGCAAGCTCGCCAAGGGCACGGCATTGACGGCCGAGTACCTGGACGATCTGGATCGCTGGCAGTGGTTCGACATCCGCCTGTCCGACGAGGACGCGGCGGTAGCGCTGGAGCAGGTCAAGGACGCCCTGGAGCAGAAGCGCCACCAGTTCGACCTGGCTTTCGAGGAAAAGCGCAAGAAGCTCACCCAGGGCGACGAACTGCCGCCGGGCGTGCTGAAGATGATCAAGGTCTACCTGGCCGTCAAGCGCCGCCTGCAGCCCGGCGACAAGATGGCCGGCCGTCACGGCAACAAGGGCGTGGTCTCGCGCATCGTGCCGGTGGAGGACATGCCGCACATGGCCGACGGCACGCCGATGGACATCGTGCTCAACCCCCTGGGCGTGCCTTCGCGGATGAACATCGGTCAGGTGCTGGAAGTCCACCTGGGATGGGCGGCCCGCGGCTTGGGCCATCGTGTCGCCGAAATGCTCAATGCCGAACGCACGGTGCAGATCAAGGCATTGCGCAAGCTGCTGGACACGATCTACAACTCCCGCGGCACGCCGGTCCATCTGGATGAGCTCTCGGACGATGAAATCCGGGTGCTGGCCAACAACCTGCGCGACGGTGTGCCGCTGGCGACGCCGGTGTTCGACGGTGCGCCCGAAGGGGACATCCGGCACATGCTGGAAGTCGCCTATCCGGATGACGTCGCCGAGCGCCTGAAGCTCGCCAATGGGCGCACGCAGGCCTGGCTCACCGATGGCCGCACGGGCGAGCAATTCGAGCGCCCGGTCACGGTGGGCTATATGCACTTCCTGAAGCTGCACCACCTGGTGGACGACAAGATGCACGCACGTTCCACCGGACCGTACTCCCTGGTCACCCAGCAGCCGCTGGGCGGCAAGGCGCAGTTCGGGGGCCAGCGCTTCGGGGAAATGGAAGTCTGGGCCCTGGAAGCCTATGGCGCAGCCTACACCCTCCAGGAAATGTTGACCGTGAAGTCCGACGATATCACCGGCCGCACCAAGGTCTATGAAAACATCGTGAAGGGCGATCACGTGATCGACGCGGGCATGCCCGAGTCGTTCAACGTGCTGGTCAAGGAAATTCGATCCCTGTCCCTGGACATGGATCTGGAGCGTAAATAATGAAAGCGCTACTCGATCTCTTCAAGCAAGTCTCTCAGGACGAGCAGTTCGATGCCATCCGCATCGGCATTGCATCGCCTGAAAAGATCCGCTCCTGGTCTTACGGCGAGGTCCGCAAGCCGGAAACCATCAACTACCGGACGTTCAAGCCGGAGCGCGACGGTCTGTTCTGCGCCAAGATCTTTGGCCCGATCAAGGACTACGAGTGCCTGTGCGGCAAGTACAAGCGCCTGAAGCATCGCGGCGTCATCTGCGAAAAGTGCGGCGTCGAAGTCACGGTGGCCAAGGTGCGCCGCGAGCGCATGGGGCACATCGAGCTCGCCAGCCCGGTGGCCCACATCTGGTTCCTGAAGTCGCTGCCGTCGCGTCTGGGCATGGTCCTGGACATGACCTTGCGCGACATCGAGCGCGTGCTGTACTTCGAGGCCTGGTGCGTGATCGAACCCGGCATGACGCCGCTCAAGCGCGGCCAGATCATGTCCGATGACGACTATCTCGCCAAGACCGAGGAGTACGGCGATGACTTCCATGCCCTGATGGGCGCGGAAGCCGTGCGTGAGCTGCTGCGCACCATCGACATCGACCAAGAAGTCGAAAAGCTCCGTGGTGAACTGAAGGCCACCGGTTCGGATGCCAAGATCAAGAAAATCTCCAAGCGTCTGAAGGTTCTCGAAGGCTTCCAGAAGTCCGGCATCAAGCCCGACTGGATGATCATGGACGTGCTGCCGGTTCTGCCTCCGGATCTGCGTCCCTTGGTGCCGCTGGACGGCGGCCGCTTCGCCACCTCCGACCTGAACGATCTGTACCGCCGCGTCATCAACCGCAACAATCGCCTCAAGCGCCTGCTCGAACTGAAGGCGCCGGACATCATCCTGCGCAACGAAAAGCGCATGCTGCAGGAAGCCGTGGACTCGCTGCTCGACAATGGTCGGCGCGGCAAGGCCATGACGGGTGCCAACAAGCGCCAGCTCAAGTCCCTGGCCGACATGATCAAGGGCAAGAGCGGCCGCTTCCGCCAGAACCTGCTGGGCAAGCGCGTGGACTACTCCGGGCGTTCCGTGATTACGGTGGGCCCGTCGCTGAACCTGCACCAGTGCGGCCTGCCCAAGCTGATGGCGCTGGAGCTCTTCAAGCCCTTCATCTTCAACAAGCTGGAGCTCATGGGCCTGGCGACCACGATCAAGGCCGCCAAGAAGCTCGTCGAAAGCCAGGAACCGGTGGTCTGGGACATTCTGGAAGACGTCATCCGCGAACACCCGGTGATGCTCAACCGCGCCCCGACGCTGCACCGGCTGGGGATCCAGGCGTTCGAGCCGCAACTGATCGAAGGCAAGGCCATCCAGTTGCACCCGCTGGTGTGCGCGGCCTTCAACGCCGACTTCGACGGCGACCAGATGGCCGTGCACGTCCCGCTGTCGCTGGAAGCTCAGCTCGAGTGCCGCACGCTGATGCTGGCCTCGAACAACATCCTGTTCCCGGCCAACGGCGAGCCGTCGATCGTGCCGTCCCAGGACATGGTGCTGGGCCTGTACTACGCCTCGCGCGAGCGCATCAACGGCAAGGGCGAGGGCATGTTCCTGGCCGACCTGGCCGAGGTCCAGCGCGCCTACGACAACCATGAAGTCGAGCTGCAGACCCGCATCACCACGCGCCTGCCGGAATATGCCAAGGACGAAAACGGCGAATGGCACGCCAGTCCCCACCGCTTCCAGACGACGGTGGGCCGCGCGATGCTGTCCGAGATCCTGCCGCACGGCCTGTCCTTCAGCGTCCTGAACAAGGCGTTGAAGAAGAAGGAGATCGCCAAGCTCATCAATCTGTCGTATCGTCGCTGCGGCCTGCGCGACACGGTGATCTTTGCCGACAAGCTGATGAAGACGGGCTTCCGCCTGGCCACTCGCGCGGGGGTCTCGATCGCCATGGGCGACATGATCGTGCCCGATGCCAAGGCCGAGATCCTGGCGCAGGCATCCGCCGAGGTCAAGGAAATCGATCGCCAGTACTCTTCCGGTCTGGTGACCGCCCAGGAACGCTACAACAATGTGGTGGACATCTGGGGCAAGGCCGGCGATCGGGTCGGGAAGGCCATGATGGAGCAGTTGTCCACGGAGCCGGTCGTCGACCGCCATGGCAAGCCCGCCCGCCAGGAATCCTTCAATTCCATCTACATGATGGCCGACTCGGGAGCCCGGGGTTCGGCGGCCCAGATCCGGCAGCTTGCCGGTATGCGGGGCCTGATGGCCAAGCCGGACGGCTCCATCATCGAGACGCCTATCACGGCGAACTTCCGCGAAGGCCTGAACGTTCTGCAGTACTTCATCTCCACGCACGGCGCGCGTAAAGGCTTGGCCGATACGGCATTGAAGACCGCCAACTCCGGCTATCTGACACGCCGTCTGGTGGACGTGACCCAGGACCTGGTCATCACCGAGGACGACTGCGGCACCACGAACGGCTACATCATGAAGGCGCTGGTCGAGGGCGGCGAAGTCGTCGAGGCCCTGAAGGACCGCGTTCTGGGCCGTGTGGCGGTCGCCGACATCGTCAATCCAGAAACCCAGGAAACCCTGATTCACGCCGGCACGCTGCTGGACGAACACCAGGTCGAGCTGCTGGACGAGGCTGGTGTCGACGAAGTCAAGATTCGCACGCCGCTGACCTGCGAAACCCGCCACGGCCTGTGCGCCAAGTGCTACGGCCGCGACCTGGGCCGCGGCTCGCTGGTGAACAAGGGCGAGGCGGTGGGCGTCATCGCCGCCCAGTCCATTGGCGAACCGGGCACGCAGCTCACGATGCGGACCTTCCACATCGGCGGTGCGGCATCGCGTTCCGCGATGGCGAGCTCGGTGGAAACCAAGTCCGCCGGGACCATCGGCTTTGCCATCGGCCTGCGGTATCTGACCAACGGCAAGGGCGACCGCATTGCGGTGTCGCGTTCCGGCGAGGTCGTGCTGGTCGACGACAATCACCGCGAGCGTGAACGCCACAAGGTCCCGTACGGTGCGACCATCCTGGTGGGCGATGGCGACAGCGTGAAGGCTGGTGCCAAGCTGGCGACCTGGGACCCGTTGACACGCCCCATCGTGTCCGAATACCACGGCACGGTGCGCTTCGCCAACATCGAGGAAGGCGTCACGGTGGCCCGCCAGGTCGACGAGATCACCGGCCTGTCCACGCTGGTCGTCATCACGCCGAAGACGACGCGCGGCGGCAAGGGCGCGCAACGGCCCCAGATCCTGCTTCTGGACGAGCAGGGCCAGGAAATCAAGGTCGCGGGTACCGATCACGCGGTGGCCATCTCGCTGCCGGTGGGCGCGCTCGTCACCGTACGCGATGGACAGAAGGTCGGCGAAGGCGACTTCCTGGCGCGTATCCCGCAGGAATCCCAGAAGACCCGCGACATCACGGGCGGCCTGCCGCGCGTGGCCGAACTCTTCGAGGCCCGTTCTCCGAAGGACGCCGGCATGCTGGCCGAGGTCACCGGCACGGTGTCCTTTGGCAAGGACACCAAGGGCAAGCAGCGTCTGGTCATCACCGACATGGACGGCACCAGCCACGAGTTCCTGATTTCCAAGGAAAAGCAGGTGCTGGTGCACGATGGCCAGGTGGTCAACAAGGGCGAGCTCATCGTCGACGGTCCGGCCGATCCGCACGACATTCTGCGGTTGCAGGGCATCGAGGCGCTGGCGGCCTATGTCGTCAACGAAGTCCAGGACGTCTACCGTCTGCAGGGTGTGAAGATCAACGACAAGCACATCGAAGTCATCGTGCGCCAGATGCTGCGCCGGGTGAACATCACCAGTTCGGGCGATACGTCGTTCATCACCGGTGAACAGGTCGAGCGTGCCGAGCTGCTGAACGAGAACGACCGCATGGACGTGGCCGGCAAGATCCCGGCTACGTACGACAACGTGCTGCTGGGCATCACCAAGGCCTCGCTGTCCACCGATTCGTTCATCTCGGCGGCTTCCTTCCAGGAAACCACCCGCGTGCTCACCGAGGCTGCCATCATGGGCAAGCGCGACGATCTGCGTGGCCTGAAGGAAAACGTGATCGTCGGGCGGCTGATTCCGGCCGGAACCGGCATGGCCTACCACGAAGCGCGGCATGCCCGCGAAATCTTCGAAGCGGCCGAGCGCGCGGCGGCTCGCGAGCAGGCCAACCCGTTTGGCGACTCCGAAGAGATGGCGCACGTGGGATCCGACGAAGGCAACCCGGACGATGGGGAATCCACGATGCCGGATGTGCCATCCGATGAGTAACAGTTAGGCGCTTTGGCCGACCCTCGATGTTCCGTGCAAGCCGGAAATCGAGGGTTTTTCTTTCCAGGTGGAACGACATGGGATCTTCGCTTTTCTCACCCCTGGCCCTGAAGGGTCTGACGCTGCACAACCGGATCGTCGTCAGTCCGATGTGTCAATACAGCGCTGTGGAAGGCTGCGCAAGCCAGTGGCACCGCACGCATTGGGGCATGCTGTCCGGCAGCGGGGCCGCCTTGCTGCTGATCGAGGCGGCGGCAGTCGTGCCCGAAGGGCGCATCACCTACGGCGATCTGGGGATTTACTCCGATGCCAACGAGCGCGCGCTGGCCGAGACACTGGCGGGTGTGCGAGCCAACAGCGACATGCCGATCGGGATCCAGCTCGCTCACGCCGGGCGCAAGGCTTCCTGCGAGGTGCCATGGCGCGGCGCGCACCAGATCAACGCGGCGGATCCCGGGGGGTGGCAGACGGTTGCGCCCTCGGCTCTACCGATCCGTGACGGCGATCTTCCGCCGGTCGCGCTGGATCGGAAGGACCTGGCCCGCATCCGCGAGGCGTTCGTGACGGCGGCCCGCCGGTCGGCCCGGCTGGAACTCGATGCCATCCAGTTGCACTTCGCGCACGGCTATCTGGTGCATCAGTTCCTCTCGCCGCTCTCCAATCGGCGGACGGACGAGTACGGCGGTTCGCTGGAGAACCGCCTGCGCTATGCCCTCGAAGTCTTCGATGCCGTGCGCCAGGTGTGGCCGGACCGGCCCCTGGGCATCCGCGTATCCGCCACCGACTGGGTCGAGGGCGGCTGGGATCTTGCGCAGACGATCGCTCTGGCGCAGCGCGTTCAGGCGCTGGGCTGCGACTGGATCGACGTCTCGTCCGGGGGGCTGAGCGCGCAGCAGCAGATTCCGGCGGGGCCGGGCTATCAGGTGCCGTTTGCTCGCGAAATCCGCCGCGCGTCCGGTATGCCCACGAGTGCGGTGGGGCTGATCACGGAGCCGCGGCAGGCCGAGGAGATCGTAGCCGGCGGCTCTTCCGATCTGGTGACATTGGCCCGGGCGCTGCTATGGAATCCTCACTGGCCCTGGCAGGCGGCGGCCGAACTGGGTGCCAGCGTGAAGGCGCCTGCCCAGTATTGGCGCAGCCAGCCTCACGGCGTGCAAGGGGTCTTCGAGGACCGTGTGCCCGGCTCCGCGGGAGCTGCGGGGAAGCGGTGAATTCATTCGTACTACACTTGGGTGGTACGACATCTATCGAGCGCGGCGCGGTCCAGCCCCGCGGCCGGGGCTGGCAGCCGCGTTTTTTCACCTATTTTCGGGTTTCTCCATGACTGCTACTCAATATCCCAATACCAAGCTTCTGATTTCCAACCAGTGGGTGGACGCCTCCGGCGGCAAAACCCTGGACGTACGGAACCCCGCCACCGGCGAGGTCATCGGCAAGGTTGCCCATGCCGGAAAGAACGACCTGGATCGGGCCTTGCAGGCTGCCCAGGAAGGTTTCAGGGTGTGGCGCAACACATCCGCGCACGAGCGTGCGGCCACGATGCGCCGCGCGGCGGCGCTGTTGCGTGAACGCGCGGGCGATATTGCGCGGCTGCTCACCCAGGAGCAGGGCAAGCCGCTGGCGGAGGCCACGGGTGAGACACTGGCGGGTGCCAATCTGATCGAATGGTTCGCCGACGAGGGCCTGCGCGTCTATGGCCGCATCGTCCCGTCGCGCAACGTCAGCGCACTGCAACTGGTCATCAAGGAGCCGGTAGGGCCGGTGGCGGCTTTCACGCCGTGGAATTTCCCCATCAACCAGGTCGTGCGCAAGCTGGGCCCCGCGCTGGCGGCAGGCTGCTCGATTCTGTGCAAGGCTCCAGAGGAAACGCCGGCCTCGCCGGCGGCGCTGCTGCAGACATTCGTGGATGCGGGCGTACCCGCCGGGGTGGTGGGGCTGGTCTATGGCGATCCGGCCGAAATCTCGAGCTATCTGATCGCGCATCCGATCATTCAGATGGTCACGTTCACCGGATCGATCCCGGTCGGCAAGCACCTGGCGTCCCTGGCGGGCGCCCATATGAAGCGGGTCACGATGGAACTGGGTGGCCACGCACCGGTGATTGTCGCGGATGACGCGGATCTGGACGTGGCGGTGAGCGTGTCTGCGAAGTCCAAGTTCCGGAACGCGGGGCAGGTGTGCATTTCGCCGACCCGCTTCCTGGTGCACAAGAGCCTGGAGAAGCCTTTCACCGAAGCCTTCGTGAAGTATGCAGAGTCGCTGAATCTCGGTGACGGGCTGTCGGAGAGCACGACGCTGGGGCCTCTGGCCAATCCCCGCCGGATCACGGCCATGGAAGATGTCGTGGCCGATGCGCGCAAGCGCGGCGCCGACATCGTGACGGGCGGCAAGCGCGTGGGTGACGCCGGCAACTTCTTCGCGCCGACGGTGGTGACGAATCTGTCGATCGAGGCCGACCTCTTCAACAAGGAACCCTTTGGCCCGATCGCGGGCATCCGTACGTTCGAGCGTCTGGAGGAGGCCATCTCCGAGGCCAATCGCCTGGCCTTCGGCCTGTCCGCCTATGCGTTCACGCGCTCCTTCAAGAATGTGCGGCTGCTGGCGGATCAGGTCCAGGCCGGCATGCTCTGGATCAATCAGCCGGCGACGCCGTCGGCCGAGCTGCCGTTTGGCGGCATCAAGGATTCGGGCTACGGGTCGGAAGGGGGCCCGGAAGCGCTGGAGACGTACCTCAACACCAAGGCGCTTTCAGCCGTCGGCGTCTGACGATCAAGCCTTCGGGGCGGCCCGGCCGCCCAGCTCGTCCTCGATGTGGGCGCGGATGATGTGGTCGAAGTCCGCGTCCGCCTTGAACCCGAGCGCGATCGCACGCCGCGCGTCGAAATTCCGCGGCCAGCCCGCCACGATGTCGATGATGGTCTGATCAGGCTCGTGGCGGATGAGGCGCACGGCCGACTCCCCGGCAGCGCGGCGCAGCGCATCGATCTCGTCGCCGACGGTGGCGGACAGCCCCGGCATGCTCAGTGCTCGCCGGGCGCCCAGCCGGCGAAGGTCCAGCGTCGCCGCGTGGGTCAGGAACCCGATGGCGGCGCGAGGGCTGGCGAACCAGTGACGCACGTCGGTGGACACAGGCAGCACGGCCGCTTGGCCGGCCAGCGGCTCCCGCAAAATATTGGAGAAAAATCCGGAAGCCGCCTTGTTCGGCTTGCCGGGGCGTACACAGATGGTGGGTAGGCGAATGGCGATGCCGTCCAGGAATCCTTTGCGCGTGTAGTCCGACAGCAGGAGTTCGCCGATGGCTTTCTGGGTACCATAGCTGGTCAGCGGGGTCGAGAAGAATTCATCATCGATCGGGTCGGGGAACGGCGCGCCGAACACGGCGATGGACGATGTGAACACCAGGCGCGGCCGGTACGGCGACTGCCGGCCTTGTTCGCGGATGGCTTCCAGCAAAAGGCGCGTGCCGTCCAGATTGGTCCGGTAACCCTTGTCGAAATCGGCCTCGGCTTCTCCTGACACGATGGCCGCCAGGTGAAAGATCACGTCGGGACGCCCCGCAACCAGGCGCGCGGCGGTGCCTGCCTTGGCCAAGTCCGCAGCGACGGTGCTGGCGGTGCCCCCGAATGCCGCCGGCGCTTCCGGTGCGATGACGTCGGCCAGCGTCAGCCGCTCGATGACTGCGTCGCCGAGCCGCCCGTCCGCCATCAGGCGTTGGGTGAGCTTCCGGCCAATCATGCCGGCGGCGCCAATGATCAGGATGTGCATATCAGGTCTCGGGTTGAGCGCGGGCCAATAGGCCGCCCGCGCGGCGGTAGGGGGCGTGAGGGTTCCATCTTAGGGCGCGGGTGCGGCGGCGGAAAGGGTCGTTATCCCTGAAAAGTCCCACGATGTGAACGAGCCGTGCGCATGATGGGGATTTCCCTGCTTACGCGACGTTTCCACGTGGCGCAGAATCCTTGGAGTGGCAGTCGCGCGGTTCAAAACTCGAACACAAGGACGTCCAATGGCATCAGTGCAGCTTAAAGCAGTACAGAAGTCGTTTGGTGGCACTCAGGTTATCCGGGGTGTGGATGTGGAAGTCGAAGACGGCCAGTTCGTCGTGCTGGTCGGGCCTTCCGGATGCGGCAAGTCCACTCTGCTGCGCATGCTGGCGGGGCTGGAGCAGATCTCCGGCGGCGAGATTCTGATCGACGGCCGGGTGGTCAACACCTTGTCTCCCAAAGCGCGCGATGTTGCGATGGTGTTCCAGAACTACGCGCTCTATCCCCATATGACGGTGTTCGACAACATGGCGTTCTCGCTCATGCTGGCCAAGACCGATCGCGCTGAAATCCGCAAGCGGGTCGACCAGGCCTCGGAGATCCTGGGCCTGTCGCAACTCCTCGCGCGCTATCCGCGCCAATTGTCCGGTGGACAGCGCCAGCGGGTGGCCATGGGCCGCGCCATCGTGCGCAATCCCCAGGTCTTTCTCTTCGACGAGCCTCTGTCCAATCTGGATGCCAAATTGCGCGTGCAGATGCGTGCGGAGATCCGCGCCCTGCACCAGCGGCTGCAGGCCACGTCGGTCTATGTGACGCACGATCAGATCGAGGCCATGACGATGGGCGACCTCATCGTGGTGATGAACGACGGCCGGGTGGAGCAACAGGGGCAGCCGTTGGACCTGTACGATCGGCCTGACAATCTGTTCGTAGCCGGTTTCATCGGCTCGCCCACCATGAATATGCTGCCGGGCGTGCTGCATCGGTCGGCCGAGGGCGACCACGTCCTCTTTCCGAATGGCAGCCGCCTGCCGGTGCCGCCGGCTGCCCGCGGCCTGGGCCAGGATGGCCAGCGGGTCATCTACGGCGTACGCCCGGAACACCTGACCCTGGCGGCAGGCGATCAGGGCCTCGAGGCGGTCGTCACCGTGGTGGAACCCACCGGGGCCGACACCGAGGTTCACGCCCGCATCGATTCGGTGGACGTGGTGGCGGTATTCCGCGAACGCCAGAGCCTGCATCCCGGCGATACGGTGTCGCTGGCGCCGGAGCCCGCGTTCACGCATCTGTTTGATGAAGGTTCCGGAAAAGCAATGAGACAGTGAGGTTTCCCACGCCGGTTGGTCTGGCAGTTCGTGCCTGTGTGCACGAAAAATTTCCTTGAAGGAGCAGAGACATGGCGAAGTTCACAAGACGTGATTTTCTGACGACCACCGCCGCAGCGGCGGCCTCCACGGCTTTTCCGGGGCTGGCTGCCGCTGCCGACACCGGAACCAAGCTGCTGCATGCGCCGGAAAAGGGCGCAAAACTGAATGTTTTGCGCTGGCACGCCTTCGTCCAGGGTGACGCCGATCAATGGAAGGTCAACACCGAGAAGTTCACCAAGCAGACCGGCATCCCCGTGAAGGTGGACGACGTGGGCTGGGAGGATGTGCGCGCCAAGGCGGCTCTGGCCGCGCGCGTGGGCAGTGGTCCCGACATCATCATCAGCTGGTTCGACGATCCCGAGCAGTTCCCCGACAAGCTCATCGATGTGTCCGAACTGGGAGACTACCTGGGCAAGAAGTATGGCGGCTGGTATGACGTCTGCAAGCGCTATGGAAGGCATGGCGGCAAATGGATCGCCATCCCGCTGGGCTCCAACGGCAACGCCATTGCCTATCGCCAGAGCATGGTCAAGGCCGCCGGCTTCGATGGCGTGCCCACGGATCTGGCGGGCTTCCTCAAACTGTGCCAGGCGCTGCAGGCCAAGGGCACCCCGGCCGGTTTTGCGTTTGGCCACGCCGTGGGCGACGGCAACAACTTCTGCCATTGGCTGCTGTGGTCCCACGGCGGCAAGGTCGCCAATCCCAAGGGCCAGGTCGTGCTGAATTCCCCGGAGACCGTCGCGGCGCTCGAGTACGCGACGCAGCTCTACAAGACTTTCATTCCCGGGACGCTGGGCTGGAACGACACGTCCAACAACCGCGCCTTCCTGGACAGCCAGATCTCCCTGACCGCCAATGGCATTTCGCTCTACTACAGTGCCAAGACGTCGAAAGATCCCAAGATGAATGCCATGGCCCAGGACATGGCCCATTCGCACTTCCCGGTCGGGGCCAGCGGCAAGCACACCGAGATCATGCAGATCAGCCAGTTCATGCACTTCAAATATTCAAAGTATCCGAACGCGGCCAAGGCCTACACGCAGTTCATGATGGAAGCCGATCAGTACAACCCGTGGATGGAGTCCTCCATCGGCTACGTCAGTCAGCCGTTGAAGGCCTACGAGTCCAATCCGGTCTGGAACGACCCCAAGATCACGGTATATCGGGATTCGACGGGCATCATGCTGGACAACGGCTACGACGGCCCGCTGGGCGCCGCGTCGGCCGCGGTCATGGCGAACTACGTGGTGGTCGACATGTTTGCCGCCGCCGTCAGCGGTTCCAAGACGCCCAAGCAGGCAGCCGCCGACGCAGCCGAACGGGCCAAGCGTTACTACAAGTCCTGACCAACCCGCGCGCCGGTCGCTGGCCTGTGCCCGGCGATCCGTTGCGCGGCTGATCCGGCCGGGCGCCCGCCGCCCGGCCGTGATCGCGCAAAGGGGTTCCCATGCTGTCGCATCGATTTGACAACAGCAACCTGCTGGGCTGGATCTTCATGGCGCCCGCCGCGATCCTGCTGCTGTTCTTCCTGACTTACCCGCTGGGCCTGGGTGTCTGGCTCGGGTTCACCGACACCACGATCGGCAGCGACGGGCAGTGGATCGGGCTGGACAATTACGCCTATCTGGTGGGCGACCCGATTTCACGACTGGCGCTGTTCAACACGATTCTCTATACGGTGGTGGCGTGTGCCTTCAAGTTCGCGCTGGGCCTGTGGCTGGCGATCCTGCTCAACCACAAGCTGCGCATGCAGTCGTTCTTCCGCTCCGTGATCATGCTGCCGTGGATCGTCCCGACGGCGCTGTCGGCCCTGGCCTTCTGGTGGATGTACGACCCGCAGTTCTCCATCATCAGCTGGGTGCTGGTCAAGCTCGGACTCATCGACCGGTACATCGATTTCCTGGGGGATCCGTGGCTGGCGCGCCTGTCGGTGGTGATCGCCAACATCTGGCGCGGCATTCCGTTCTTTGCCATCACGCTGCTGGCAGGCCTGCAGACCATCTCGCCCAACCTCTACGAGGCCGCCGCGATCGACGGGGTCACGCCCTGGCAGCAGTTCCGCTACGTGACGCTGCCGCTGCTCACGCCCATCATTGCCGTGGTGACCACGTTCTCGGTGCTCTTCACCTTCACCGACTTCCAACTGGTATACGTGCTGACCCGGGGCGGCCCGGTGAATGCCACGCAACTCATGACGACGTTGTCGTATCAGCAGGCCATTTCGGGCGGCGCGCTGGGCGAGGGTTCGGCGCTGGCCATCATGATGGTGCCGTTCCTGCTGGCGTCCGTCCTGTTCTCGTACTTTGGCCTGCAGCGCCGGGCCTGGCAACGCGGGGGTGACAAGTGAACGACAAGACCAAGGCAGAGCCGGAAGGCATGGAGTATCTGCAGTCCCTGCCGCGTCGCTGGGTGACGATCTACATTCCGCTGGGCATCTTCGTGTTCGTGCTGCTGTTTCCGTTCTACTGGATGGTGATCACGGCATTCAAGCCCGCCTCGGAACTCGCCCTGCATACCAGCAATCCGTTCTGGGTGATCTCGCCCACGCTGCAGCACTTCAAGGACCTGCTGTTCAACACGCCGTTCCCGAGCTGGATGCTGAACACGCTCATCGTGTCCGTGGTGGCCACCGTCCTGTCGCTGGCCTGCGGGACGTTGGGCGCCTATGCCATCGAGCGCCTGCGCTTCCAGGGGTCCAAGCAGGTCGGAATGGCCATCTTCTTTGCCTATTTGGTTCCCCCCTCCATCCTGTTCATTCCGCTGGCATCCATCGTCTTCAAGATGGGATTGTTCGATACGCGCTGGGCGCTGATCCTGACCTATCCCACCTTCCTGATCCCGTTCTCCACCTGGCTGCTGATGGGCTATTTCCGCTCCATTCCGTACGAGCTCGAAGAATGCGCGCTCATCGACGGCGCGACGCGCTGGCAGATCCTGGTGAAGATCATCCTGCCGCTGTCGGTGCCTGGGCTGATTTCGGCGGGCATCTTCGCCTTCACCTTGTCCTGGAACGAATACATCTATGCGCTGACGCTGATCTCGTCTTCGGAAATGAAGACGGTGCCGGTGGGCATGACCACCGAACTCATCGAGGGCGACGTCTATCACTGGGGGCAATTGATGGCGGGTGCGCTGCTGGGGTCGCTGCCGGTTGCGGTCATCTACTCCTTTTTCGCGGAGTACTATGTATCGGGCATGACGGGTGCCATCAAGGAATAGCGACGAGCGAGGTGTGCGGTGTCCGAAAACGGTGGCCTCAAGCGGGGTCTGACGAGTTACGGGGACGTCGAGTTCTCGCTGTTTCTGCGCAAGGCCTTCATCAAGGGCGCGGGCTACACCGACGAGGCGCTGGATCGCCCCATCGTCGGCATTACCAATACGGGCAGCGGCTTCAATCCCTGTCATGGCAACATGCCGCAACTGCTCGAAGCCGTGAAGCGGGGCGTGATGCTGGCGGGCGGCCTGCCGTTTGATTTTCCGACGATCTCGATCCACGAGAGCTTTGCCTTCCCCACCAGCATGTACCAGCGCAACCTCATGTCCATGGACACCGAGGAGCAGATTCGCGCGCTGCCCATCGACGCCGTCGTGCTCATCGGCGGCTGCGACAAGACAGTACCGGCCCAGCTCATGGGCGCTGCATCCGCCGGGATGCCCGCCATCCAGCTCGTGACGGGCGCCATGCTCAACGGCTCTCACCACGGGACGCGTATCGGTGCCTGCACGGATTGCCGGCGCTATTGGGGCAGCTATCGTGCCGGCGAGATCGATGACGACGAGATCGCCGCCGTCAATGATCGCCTGGTGGCCAGCGTGGGAACCTGCTGCGTCATGGGCACGGCCAGCACCATGGCCTGCTTGGGCGAGGCGCTGGGCATCATGTTGCCGGGCGGGGCCACGGCACCTGCCGTATCGGCGGACCGTATCCGGGTGGCTGAACAGACCGGCAAGCAGGCGGTCGCCATGATTGCGCAACAACTGGTGCCGGAACGCATCCTGACTGCCGATGCCTTTGAGAATGCCTTGCGCGTACTGCTGGCCATCGGCGGTTCGACCAACGGAATCATTCATCTGACGGCCATTGCGGGGCGCATGGGCATCCGCATCGATCTGGACCAGGTCCACCGGATGAGTCAGGAGACGCCAGTGCTGGTCGACCTGAAGCCCTCCGGCAGCCACTACATGAGCGACCTGCATCATGCGGGCGGGCTGGCGGCGGTGCTGCGCGAATTGCGCCCCTTGCTGCACCTGGACGCGCTGACGGTCACGGGTCGTACCCTGGGCGAGGAGCTGGATGCCGCGCCGCTCGCCTTCCCTCAGGACGTTGTCCGTCCCTTCGACCATCCGGTCTATCCACTGGGGAGCCTTGCCGTGCTGCGGGGCAACCTGGCGCCAGGCGGCGCCATCATCAAACAGTCAGCCGCGTCAGCCGAGCTCATGGAGCATGAGGGGAGGGCGGTGGTCTTCGAGAACGCGCAGGACATGGCCGAGCGGCTGGATGATCCCGAGCTGGATGTCCATGCCGACGACATCCTGGTGCTTCGGCAGATCGGCCCGGTGGGCGCACCGGGCATGCCGGAAGCCGGCTACATTCCGATCCCGCGCAAGCTGGCCCACCAGGGGGTGCGCGACATGGTGCGTATTTCAGATGGCCGCATGAGCGGGACGGCGGCGGGCACCATCGTGTTGCACGTGACGCCTGAATCGGCCTGTGGCGGGCCGCTCGCGCTGGTGCGCACCGGCGACCGCATCCGGCTCAGCGTGCATGACCGCAGCCTGGCGCTGCTGGTCAGCGATGCGGAGCTGGCCTCGCGGGCCTCCGCTCGTGCCGAACCGCCGGCCGACGCGGAGCGCCGCGGGTACCGCAAGCTGTACGTGGAATCCGTGCTGCAGGCCGATCAGGGCTGCGACTTCGGCTTCCTGCAGTCGCCGCAGCGAGACATCAGCGTCCCCCGGGCGTAGCGGGCCGCAGGGCGCGCGCATGGCCCACGGCAATTTTTTCGGCGCCGCGGCCGATACGGATCAGGGTTCCCAGGCGATGATCTTGCCGGGGTTGAAAATGTTGTCCGGATCGTAAGCATGCTTGATCAGGCGCATGAGCGCCAATGCAGCTTCGCCGTGTTCCGCCTTCAGGAACTCCATTTTGTGGATGCCCACGCCGTGCTCGCCCGAGCAGGTTCCGTCCATGGCGATGGCGCGGTGAACCAAACGGTGATTGATCGCCTCGGACTTCTGCCATTCCTCGGGCTTGTCGGGGTCGATCAGCATCTGCACGTGAAAATTGCCATCACCGACATGGCCCACGATGGTGTAGGGGAACGGCATGTCCTCCAGGTCGGCCGCCGTCTGCGTCACGCAGTCGGCCAGCCGTGAAATCGGCACGCAGACGTCGGTGGCCACGCTGCGGCTGCCCGGGCGCAACTGCAGCCCGGCGTAATGAGAGTTGTGCCGCGCATGCCACAGGCGCGTGCGGTCTTCCGGGCGCTCCGCCCACTGGAAATCCGTGCCGCCCTGTCCGTGCGCGATGTCCTGTACGGCCTTGATCTGTTCCTGGACGCCGGCCTTGCTGCCATGGAATTCGAAGAGCAGCAGCGGCGTTTCCTTCAAGCCGAGCTTGCTGTGCCGATTGACGGCGTTGACCGCATGCTGATCCATGAATTCGACGCGGGCGATGGGAATGCCATACTGCATGATCTCCACCACGGATTGCACGGCCGAGGCCAGCGCGGGGAAATTGCAGACAGCCGCCGATATGGTCTCGGGGCGCGGATAGAGGCGTACAGTGATCTCCACGATAATGCCCAGCGTGCCCTCGCTGCCGACGTAGAGGTGCGTCAGATCGTAGCCGGATGACGACTTGCGGGCCCGGCTGGCGGTGCGCACCACCTCGCCCTTCGCGGTCACGACCTTCAGCGACACCACGTTTTCGCGCATGGTGCCGTAGCGCACGGCATTGGTGCCGGAAGCGCGCGTGGCGGTCATGCCCCCGATGGAAGCGTGGGCGCCCGGATCGACCGGGAAGAACAGGCCCGTGTCGCGGATCTCCTCATTCAATTGGGTGCGGATGACGCCCGGCTGGACCGTGGCGGTGAAGTCTTCCGCGTTGACCGCGAGCACCCGGTTCATTTCCGCGAAGTCCAGCGTGATGCCGCCCTGAATGGGAAGCACGTGCCCTTCGAGCGACGAGCCGATCCCGAAAGGGATGACGGGGACCTTGTACTGCTGGCACAGCCCGACGATGCGCACGACCTCGTCCACGTCGCGGGGGAAGATCACTGCGTCGGGGAGGCAGACAGGATAAGGGGACTCGTCCGTTCCATGATGCGTCCGGACGGCTTCGGAGGTGATGAAGCGGTCGCCCAGCAGCGACCGGAATTCGCTCGCGCAGGCGGCCGGGATGGCGCGGTGCAGTGTCTGAAGGGTCAGCGTGTCCATGATCGGGCGCCGGACGCGGGCTGCCACGGCGCGACGGATGCCGCCGGCCGTGGCAGCGCGTGCCGTTCAGTGGCTGTCGCGGGCTTCCCCGCGGGTTTCGATGATGTTCAGGTACAGCGTGGCCGGCTCCATGCAGGCGCCCGTGCCGTGCTGGCCAATGGTATTGCGGTAGATTTCCTCCCAGGGCGTCTGGTTCACCAGCTTCGGCGGCTGCCAGGCGGCGCGCCGCTGGGCCAGTTCCTCGTCGGAGATCAGCACGTCCACGCGGCAGGTGTTCAGGTCAAGCCGGATGACGTCGCCATCCTTGAGCAGTGCCAGTCCTCCGCCGATGGCGGATTCGGGCGTCACATTCAGGATGGAAGGGCTGGCCGAAGTCCCGCTCTGGCGGCCGTCGCCCATGGTGGGGAGGGTGTCGATTCCCCGGGCGAGCAGCGCGGCGGGCGGCTGCATGTTGACGACTTCCGGACCGCCCGGATAGCCCACCGGCCCCACGTTGCGAATGACCAGGATGGTCTTGTCGTCGATGCCCAGCGCTGGGTCGTCGATGCGCGCGTGGTAATCCTCCGGACCCTCGAAGATCACGGCCTTCAGGTCCACGCGGTCGGGATGGGCGGGGTCCGAGAGGAAGCGCTCGCGGAACTTCACGTCGATGACGCTCGTCTTGATGACGGCGTTGTCGAACAGGTTGCCGGTGAGCACCACATAGCCTGCGTTGGGCTTGAGCGGCTTGTCGTAGGCGCGGATCACCTCGCGGTCGGGTTCCGGGACGGCCTTCAGGTTCTCGCCCAGCGTCTTGCCGGTTACCGTCATGACGTCCGTGTGCAATTTGTTCGCCTGCATCAGCTCGCGCAGGACGCCCGGCACGCCGCCCGCGCGGTGGAATTTCTCGCCCAGGAAGCGCCCGGCCGGCTGGCAATCGACCAGCAGCGGGATCTTGGGCCCCAGGCGCTGCCAGTCCTGAAGATCGTGGTCCACGCCCATGTGGCGTGCGATGGCGATCATGTGAATGGGGCAGTTCGACGAGGCGCCCAGCGCGGCCGCGGCCACCACGGCGTTTTCGAAGGCCTGCTTGGTCATGATGTCCGACGGGCGCAGATTTTCATGTACCAGCCCGACGATCCGCCGGCCGGTTTCGTAGGCCATCTGGCCGCGCTCCCGGTAAGGCGCCGGAATGGCGGCGCAGCCGGGCAGCGACATGCCCAGCGTTTCCGCCAGCGAATTCATCGACAGCGCCGTGCCCATGGTGTTGCAGTGGCCGATGGAGGGAGCGGCCGATGCCGCGATGTCCATGAAGTCGTTGTAGTTGATTTCGCCCACGGACAATTTCCGGCGAGCTTCCCAGATCACCGTGCCCGATCCGGCCAGTTCGCCGTGCCACCAGCCGTCCAGCATGGGACCGCCCGATAGCACGATGGCGGGGATGTTGACGGTGGCGGCCGCCATCAGACAGGCGGGTGTCGTCTTGTCGCAGCCGGTCGTCAGCACCACGCCGTCCAGCGGGTAGCTGTGCAGCACTTCCACCAGCCCGAGGTAGGCGAGGTTGCGCTCCATGGCGGCGGTAGGCCGTACGCCGGTCTCCTGAAGGGGGTAGACCGGGAACTCCATGGGGATGCCGCCGGCATCCCGGATGCCGTCCCGGGTGCGCTTGGCCAGGTCGATGTGGTGGCGGTTGCAGGGGCACAAGTCGGATCCGGTCTGTGCAATGCCAATGATGGGTTTGCCGGATTGCAGTTCGTCACGCGTAAGCCCGTAGTTCAGGTAGCGTTCGACGTACAGCGCCGTCATTCCCGGATTTTCGGAACTGTCGAACCACCGGCGGCTGCGCAATTTTTTCGACGGCTTCTCTGATGATGACATAAACCTGTCCCTGCCTCACTGTTGATTGAACCTCGGGCCGCCTATCCGGCGGCGTCCATGACGCTACCCACAGTATCCGGTCTTATCTTAGTCCTCAATTCCTCCGAAACAAGGCTTCTCCACCGGCGTGGCTGCACGGGCCACCGCCATCGAAAATCGCCGTGCCTTTACCCGTGAAATGCGTATTGCGCGAGCGACTCGCGCTTCATTTCGATCGAGTAGCCGGGGTGGGTGGGCGCCATGTACGCCGCATTGCGAATCTCGCAGGGATGGACGAAGTGCTCGTGCAGGTGGTCCACGTACTCGATCACCCGGCCTTCCTTGGTGCCCGAGAAGCACAGGTAATCAATCATCGACAGATGCTGCACGTATTCGCACAGGCCCACGCCGCCCGCGTGCGGGCACACCTTCAGGCCGTATTTTGCGGCCATGAGCATGACGGCGAGGACTTCGTTGACGCCGCCCAGCCGGCAGGCGTCGATCTGGACGACGTCGATGGCCGATTCCATGATCAGTTGCTTGAACAGGATGCGGTTCTGGCACATTTCGCCTGTGGCGACCTGCATGTGGCCCTGCATGGCCTGGCGGATGCGGCGGTGGCCGGCGATGTCGTCCGGGCTCGTCGGTTCCTCGATGAACCAGGGCCGCGCAAAGGCGAGTTGTTCCAGCCATGGGATCGCCTGGTCGACGTCCCAGACCTGGTTGGCGTCTATCATCAGATGCCGGTCGGGGCCCAGCACCTCGCGGGCGATGCGCAGGCGGCGGATGTCGTCCTGGAGGTCCCGTCCGACCTTCAGTTTGATGTACGAAAAGCCGGCATCCACGGCTTCGGTCGCGAGCCGGCGCAGCTTCTCGTCGCTGTAGCCCAGCCAGCCGGCCGACGTGGTGTAGCACGGGTAGCCGTTTTGCTCCAGCTCCCGCAGGCGGCCCGCCTTGCCTTGCGCGCGCTCGGTCAGCAGCGCCAGGGCTTCCGCCGGGGTGATGCAATCGGTGATGTAGCGAAAATCGATCAGGCGGACGATCTGTTCGGGCGTCATGTCGGCCACCAGCCGCCAGACCGGTTTACCCTCTGATTTGGCCCACAGATCCCAGACCGCGTTGACCAGGGCAGCGGTGCCCATGTGAGTGGCGCCCTTGTCCGGACCGATCCAGCGCAGCTGGCTGTCAGACGTCATGTGGCGCCAGAAGCGGCCCATGTCCTCGGTGATCCAGTCCAGGTCCATGCCGATCAGCAGATGCTTGAGCGCATTGATGGCGGCGCAGCAGATCTCTGTCCCGCGCCCGATGGTGAAGGTCAGGCCATGGCCTTCCAGCCCGGGGACGTCCGTGTGCAGGATCGCATACGCAGCGGAATAGTCGGGGTCCGGATTCATCGCGTCCGAGCCGTCCAGGTTCTTCGAGGTCGGAAAGCGCACATCCAGCACTTCGACGGATTGAATGATGGTCATGGTCAGGTCTGTCCTGTGAAATCGAAAATGCGGGGGGATGCTCGTTTGGGGCGTCCCGGGCGCCCATCCGGCCGGCCCGGGTTCACCAGCCGGCCGAACGGGCAGTCCCGCTGCGGGCTTTGCCCGATGGGATTACTTGCCTTCCTTCAGCACGTCTTGCGGCAGGTCGGCGCCGTGATACTTCTTGTAGATGGTGTTGAGCTCGCCGTTCTTCAGATCCTTGCGAATCATCTCGTTCAGCTTGTCGAGCAGCGCGGGGTTGTTCTTTGCGACGCCCAGGCCCAGCATGGAGGTGGCCATCACGACTTTCGTCACCAGAGGCGGCTTGCCGTTCTTCTTCAGCTCCTTGTTCAGCGACGCGATGATGGCCGGCGCACCGGAATAGATGT
Source organism: Castellaniella sp. UC4447_H14 (assembly GCF_052978285.1). NCBI lineage: Bacteria > Pseudomonadati > Pseudomonadota > Betaproteobacteria > Burkholderiales > Alcaligenaceae > Castellaniella > Castellaniella sp. UC4447_H14. Next base: position 2,398,902 of record NZ_CM129666.1, read on the forward strand.
CCGCGCGCCCGCTGGTCACGGCGGTCATGGCCGTCGCGTCGTTTTCAAAGCGCACGATGTCGGTGCCCGCCGGCGCCAGCTTGGTGACATTCATGTCGTTGGTGGTGCCGCGCGCGGTGACCACCGTCTTGCCCGCGAGGTCGGAGAGCGACTTGATGTCCGCACTGGCCGGCGCGGCAATCACCGACTGGATGGCCGCGTACGGGATGGTGAAGTCCACGACCTTCTGGCGTTCGGGCGTGATGGTCAGGCTGGAGATCACCACGTCCGCCTTGTTGGTGAGCAGGAACGGAATCCGGTTGGCTTGTGTCGTGGGGACGATGTCGAGCTTCACGCCCAGTTCTTTTGCGAACAGGCGCGCGGTTTCCACGTCCGAGCCGACTTCCTTCAGGTCGGCGTCTTTCATGCCGTAGGGCGGCGCGTTCAGGTCGATGGCGACGCGCAGCGTCTTCTGCTGCTGGACCTGCGCCAGTGTGTTCGCCTGCGCGGGAACCGACGCCGTGAACAGCGCGGTGGCTGCGAGGGTCAGCGCGACGGCGCTGCGGTTCAACGGAAAGAAATTCATGGGGTGTCTCCTTGAATGGGCCGGGCCCGACCGGGCCCGTCGGTTAAAGTCCGTTGCTGACGAACTGCTGCAGTTCCGGAGTTTTGGGATTGCGCAGAATATCTGCCGTGCCTTGTTCGTGGATCTTGCCCTCGAACATGAAGATGATCCGGTGTGCCAGCTTCATGGCAAAGGCCATTTCGTGCGTCACCAGCACCATCGTCATGCCGCCGGCCGCGAGCTTTTCGATGACGCGCAGCACCTCGCCCGTCAGTTGCGGATCCAGGGCGGAGGTGACTTCGTCGAACAGCATGAGCTTGGGGTCCATCGCCAGGGACCGCGCGATGGCCACGCGCTGCTGCTGGCCGCCCGAAAGTTGTTCCGGGTAGAAGGCCAGCTTGTCCGCAAGCCCCACCTGGGTGAGCACGTCCAACGCGATCTGGCGCGCCTGCTGTTTGGGCATCTTGCGCACCGAACGGGGCGCAAGGGTGATGTTCTGCTCGACCGTCAGGTGTGGGAACAGGTTGTAGCTCTGGAAGACGATGCCCACATCCAGGCGCAGGCTCTTCAGGTCGCTGCTGGAGATGCCCGCGCCAAAGGTGTGGCCGCAGACGGAGATCTCGCCTTCGTTGATGATTTCCAGGTGGTCCATGCAGCGCAGCGCCGTGCTTTTGCCGGACCCGCTCTGGCCGATGATGGCGACGATTTCGCCCTTTTTGACGCTGAGGTCCACGCCCTTCAGGACGTGGTTGTCTCCGAACCATTTATGGACGTTCTTGAGGCGGACGATTTCTGTCATGGAGAGCTCCGGGAGTCGTCGTTCAGCCCTGGTCGCGGGCGACCGTCAGCTTGCGCTCCAGCTTCAGGCTGACCCAGGAAAGCGGATAGCAGATGACGAAGTACAGGGCGGCGGCAACGCCGAAATACAGGAAAGGCTTGAAGGTGGAGTTGTTCAGGATCTTGGCGTTGTAGGAGAGTTCGGCGAAACCGATCACCAGGGAAGCAAACGACGTGTTCTTCACGATCTGGACCATGAATCCGACCGTTGGGGGGGTGGCGATGCGCAAGGCCTGTGGCAGGATGACCTTGAACATGCGCTGGATGCGGTTCAGTCCCAGGCATTCGGCCGCTTCCCACTGGTTCTTCGGAACGGATTCGATGCAGCCGCGCCAGATCTCGCCCAGGAAGGCCGCCGCGTGGACGGTGAGCGCCAGGACCGCCGCGAACATGGGCGACGTCTCCGTGAAGCCCAGGATCGAGGGGCCGTAGAAGCACACGCCCATGATGACCAGCAGCGGCGTGCCCTGGATGAGGTTGATGTAGCCGAACGCACAACCGCGCAGCGTCTGGCTGGCGGAGACGCGCATGAGCGCGATGGCCAGTCCCAGCGCGGCCGAGAAGACGAAGGTCAGGACGGACAGCTCGACGGTGCCCCATGCGCCCTGAAGAAGATAGAGGATCTGATCGTTGTTCATGGCGCGTCCTCAGAGCAGTGTGCCCAGCTTGCGTTTGCGCACGAACAGGATGCGGCTGGCCAGCGCGAACATCGCGCGCACCAGGGCCGACATGATGAGATACATCACCCACAGCACGATGAAGACTTCGAAATTGCGGAAAGTCATGGCCTGGATGTTGCCGGAAATGCCGAACAGGTCTTCGGTGCCGACCGCCGACAACAGGCTGGTGACCAGCATGAGCAGCACGAACTGGCTGGTCAGCGCCGGGTAGACGCGCTCCAGGGCCGGCGACAGGATGACGTGCCAGTAGACCTGAAGGGGCGACAGGCCCAGGCATTCGCCGGCCTCGCGCTGACTCCGCGGAACGGATTCGATCCCCGCGCGCACGATTTCGCAGGTGTAGGCGGTGATGTTGATCACCAGCGCAAGAATGGCCCCCGCCATGATGGACATCTTGAGCCCCACGCTGGCCAGGCCGAAAATCAGGAAGTAGCTCTGGATGATGAGCGGGGTATTGCGGATGATCTCCACGTAGCCGCCCACGACTCGCCGGACGACGGGCGTGCCTGAGCTGCGGGCGATGGCGCAGACGACGCCCATGGCAAAGCCCGCCACCGTGGACCAGAACGACATGATCAGCGTCGTTTCCGCGCCCTGCAGCAGCAGGGGCCAATACTGCAGGACCGCGCTGAAATCGAATTGGTACGTCATGGTTGAAAACCTGTCTGCCACCGGAAGGCGGGCATGGAACCGTCTGTGCCTGCTAGTCTAAATTGGTTGACCGGTAAAACCAGTTATGGATTTCCCTAGTTTTTATCAAACTGGTTTGACCAGATAAAATGGGCCCCGACTCAGTGCCACAAATCGAGGGGTGGCTTGCATGCCAAAAACAGTCACCGCCGTGCCGGTTCTCGACCGCGCCCGCAGCTACATGCATATCGCGGATACGCTTCGGCGCGCGATTCATCGGATGAACGTGCCCCAGGGGGCGCGCTTGCCTTCTGAGCGCGATCTGGCCCGGCAATTGCAGATTTCCCGGCCCAGCCTGCGCGAGGCCTTGATCGTTCTGGAGCTCCAGGGTGAGATCGAGATCCGTGTCGGCTCGGGTATTTATCTGACGCGCGATGCCTTGCAGCTCGAGCCTGCCGCCGGGGATTCCGCAGCGGGCGACGTGGCGTCGGAGGCCTCCCTCATGGGCTACAGTCCCCGGGAGGTGAACCAGACCCGCTTTTTTCTGGAGAGCAGCGTGGCGGCGCACGCGGCGCGTTTCATTTCGCGCAAACAGATCCAGGCGCTGTCCGCCAGCATGGACGCCATGCGCGACGCGCTGGACATGCGCGAGCATGCGGGCGACAAGCCGCTGGCGGACGCCGACCGCCAGTTTCATACCACGCTGGCGTCGACCACCGGCAACCGGCTTCTGCTCCAGACCGTCGAAGAGCTCTTTGATCAGCGCTACACGCCGATTGGCGGCTCCATGCACCGATTGTTCGACAATCAGGCAGTGTGGCAGAGCGCTGTGGATGAACACCAGGCCATCTACGAGGCGGTGGCCGATCACGATGCCTTGCAGGCTCAGGCGGCGATGCAGCGCCATCTGACGCGCGCGCATGCCCGTCTGATGACTGTGATCGGGCCCCGCTGACCGGCGCCAATTTGACTTCCGTCAATTTCCGACAGTCTCTGGCGCCGAAGGGCCGACGAGACGGAGTAGGCTGAAAGCAGCTGCCGCAGAGCCATTCGTCCATTCTCGCGAATGCTGACAGTCCTGATTCCTGTAGGGAGCAATGCTCATGACTCAGAAGGATTCGACGCCCGGACAAGCCAATGACGGTCCGCGGACAACCCCCGAAACGATTTGCCCGCGATGCGGCGAACCGCTTTATCGATGCGGATGCACCGATCGCTGGGAAAATGAGGGCGGATCCCCCCATACGACGCCCCCGGGACACAACGTGGATCCGGCGGCGAACCGACGAAGTCAGCCCCGCCGCGGAGCTTCCGGCATCGACACTTTTCTCTTCAGGAAGCGGGCATGCAGGAACACCGGCAGCGTCACGGGCCACAGAAATATGGTCAGCAGGTCGAGCACCGGATCACCCCAGAATACGGATGCCCAGTGGCTTTCGATGTCCTCGAAGAAAGCAACGTAGACGAGCACCAACACGCACCCGGTGATAACCCAGGCCAACAGGATTGCAGACATCGCGTTCTCCTTCGTCATCCAGCCATACATCTCGACTATAGGACTCGTGACGAAACAGGACCGCCCGCACGCCCGGGTCATTGACGCCGGAACGTGAGGATTATCAAGGGGAACGGGCGATTCGGGAATTGGCCCGCGTCGTCTCGTCGGAAGATGACGCGGAGGAGGCGCGGTTCTCGGGCAGCGGCTCCTAGCGGGGGCTGAGATTCCCCAACAGGCCACGCTTGGCCAGGTTTGCCATGAGCCACGTGATGCCCTGGGTCCACTCGGGGGCGTCTTCGCTGTGGGTGACGCGATTGACGAGGGACCCCAGCCGGGCCGAGCGGATATGCACCACGTCGCCCAGTTTGTGGGTGAAGCCCTGGCCCGGGGCGTCACGGTCCTCGGTGGGCGCGAACAGCGTGCCGGTGAACAGCATGAAGCCGTCGGGATATTGGTGGTGCCGGCCGCAGGTCTGCGCGGCCAGGTCCGTCAGGTCGCGGCTGATCTGGCTGGTGGAGCTGTGGCCCGCGAGCGTGAATCCGTCGTCACCGCTGACGTTCAGTTCGAGTTCGAGATGCCGCGCGTCGTCCAGCGTGAAGCGCTCGTCGAACAACCGGATGAAGGGACCGATGGCGCAGGAGGCGTTGTTGTCCTTCGCCTTGCCCAGCAGCAGCGCGCTTCGGCCCTCGATGTCGCGCAGGTTCACGTCATTGCCCAGCGTCGCCCCGCGGATCTGGCCGTGCGAATTCACCGCGAGCACCAGTTCGGGCTCAGGGTTGTTCCATTTCGAGGCCGCCAGAATGCCGATCGCTTCACCGCTTCCGACGGACGACAGCACGGGCGCCTTGGTGAAGACCTCGGCATCCGGGCCGATACCGACTTCCAGATACTGGGACCACAGCCCTTCTTTGACAAGGTACTGACGGACCCGCGCGGCATCTTCGGAGCCCGGGCGAAGGCTGGAGACGGCCGAGCCGATCACCTTGACGATCTCGTCGCGGATCTGCGTGGCGCGTGTCGGGTCGCCGCCGGCTTTTTCTTCGATGACGCGTTCCAGCATGCTGCCGGCAAAGGTCACGCCGCAAGCCTTGATGACCTGCAGGTCGCAGGGGGCGACAAAGCGGGCGGCGTGGCGGTCGTTGTCGAGCGTGCTGCGCATCACGGCGTCCAGAGACCATCGCGCAGTGGCCGGCGTTCCGGCCACGATCGCGGTCAGCTCGTTCTGTTCGAGCAGTTGCGATACGGTCGGAAAGCGCGGCGTCAGGTCATGCAGCGTGTGGCCCTTGATGGCCACGATGCTGGGGCCTTCGTCGCGCGGGTCGTGAATGCGGCCGATGAGCAGGGCCTGCTCATGGTCTTCAGGGAGCAGAGAGAGATGGGTTTGCATGGCGGGTCAGTGGGCTTGTTCGATGATGGCAATAGGTTGATGGACGCTGACAGTATCGTCCACTTCCACCAGAAGCGTCTTGACGGTACCGGCGTGCGGCGATTCGACCTCCAGGTTGACCTTGTCGGTCATGACCTCGGCGATGACTTCGCCCTGCTGGATCGTATCGCCGACGGCCTTGCGCCAGGCGACCAGGGTGCCGGACCGGAAATCGTTGGCCAGTTCCGGCAGAGTGACGGTGTGTTCATGGCTCATGCGGGTTCTCCGTGGAAGCGTGGATCATGAGGTCTGCGAGGTCTTCGAGAAAGCGCCCGGCGGGAACGCCGTTGATGACGCGGTGGTCGTAGGTGAAGGAGAGTGGAACGACGGTTTCCACGTGCCAGCCCTGCGGGCTGTCGTCTGCCACCACCCCCGGCCGTGCGCGGCCCATCCCAAGTACGCCCGATTGCCCGGGCGGGATGATGGGCGTGGCCCAGACCGTGTGCCTGAGGCTGCCATAGTTGCTGAGCGTGAAGGTGCCGCCGCGGACGTGTTCCAGCTCGAGCTTGCCGTCGCGCGCCAGGCCGATCAGCGCGTCGGTCTCCGTTGCGATGTCCGCCACGCTCTTGCCGCTGGCGTCGCGGATGACCACGGCCTGCAGGTCGCCGTTCGGCATGGAGATGGCCAGCGCCACGTTGATCGGACTGTATTCGTAGACGACGCCCTCATGCAGCGTGCTGTTCAGCAGCCGGTGACGATCCAGGCAGTGGGCCGTCAGATGAATCATGTGGTGGGTGAGGCTGGTTTCGATCCCGCGGGCGCGCCAGGCGTCCTGAGCTTCCAGCAGTCCGCGCATGGGGACCTCGGCCATGGCGGTGACGCTGGCGGTCTCGTGCCGGCTGGCCGTTAGGCGCTCGGCCACGAACTTCTGCATGCCCGACAGCTTGTATTGGCGCGCGACGGGCACGTGGTTGAAGGTGCTTTCCATGCGTTGGGATCCGTGGCAGGTCACGATCGGGGCGCAATCCCTGCGGTTTGCAGGAGGGCCGTGTGGATCTCCTGCAGGGCCGGCAGGGCGAGCTTGCGCAACGGTCCGGTGGGAATGGGGACGGGTCTGGCTCCGACGCGGCCAACTCGGACCGTGCGGCCTTCCGCACCCAGCACTTCTGTGACGCGCGCAATGACTTCGGCGCCGTGTCCGAAGGCCTTCCAGGCTTCGTGGACGGTCAGCAGCCGGCCGGTCTTGCGCACCGAAGCCATGACCATGGTTTCGTCCCAGGGCGCGAGCGACCGAAGGTCGATGACCTCCGCGTCCACCCCGTCCAGGGCTGCCTGTTCGGCGGCTCGCAGGACGTGCGGAAGTTCCGACCCGTAGGCCACGATGGTGAGGTCTTTTCCGGCGCGGGCGATCCGGGCGCTTCCCAAGGTGGCGTCCGCGGCGTCCAGGTCCACGACCTCGCGGCGTCCGTGCGACAGCGACATGGGCTCGACGAACAGTACCGGGGCCGGATCGCGGATGGCGGCCCGCATGAGCTGGTAGGCGTCCGGCGGCGTGGCCGGCATCACGACTTTCAGTCCGGGGACGTGGCAGAACCAGACCGAATAATCCTGTGGATGGCCGCCGTACGGGCCGTCGCCGGCGCGGGTACGGATGACCACTTGCGGCGATAGGGCGCCTGCCGTCATGTAATGCAGGTTGGGCGCCTGATTGATGAGCTGGTTCATGGCAGCCGGCAGGAATTCCCCGAAGCTCAGCTCCACGATGGGTTTGCAGCCGAAGCACGACGCGCCCAGTCCGACGCCGGCCATGGAGGATTCGCTGATGGGGGTCTCCATGACCCGCTGCGGCCCGAATTCTTCATACAGCCCCTGTGTGCCTTGCATCACGCCGCCGAAGGGCCCGACGTCCTGACCGAGATAGAGGACGGTGTCGTCCGCGCGCATTTCATGCCGGATGGCCTCGATCACGGCCTGCGCGAAGGTGAGTCTGGGCTGGCGGACGGCGGTGCCGGTGTCGGCTTGAGTCTTGACCTGGTTCATGATGGTCTCGAATAGGGGGTGGCTGCGTCAGACCGAATTGGCCGGGGCGAGAACCTCGTCCAGCCCGAACTCGGGCTCGCCGGCGTTCGGCTGGCTCAGTGCATATTCGATGGCGGCGTCGACTTGTGCCACGAGGGTGTCCCGCATTCGCTCCAGGTCGGCCGCGTTCGCCAGGCGGCGGTCCAGCAGCCGCTGGCGCATGAGGTCCAACGGGTCGCACGGGTGATCCGGGACGTCGGCAGCCGTGCGATACGGCGTCTTGTCGTTGGCCCAGTGGCCGCCCTTGCGCCACGTGCGGGCCTCGATCAGCGTGGGGCCGTCTCCGGCCGCTGCCCGTTCCATAGCCTGTGTGACTGCGCCGTGCACGGCTTCCACGTCGTTGCCGTCCAGCGCGACACCCGGGATGCCATAGCCTTTTGCGCGCTCGACGATGGGGGCGGGGAGGTAGCTGCGCGACGGCTGGGAGATCGCCCAGCCGTTGTTCTGGCAGACGTAGACGATGGGGAGCTTCCAGAGCGCCGCCAAGTTGACGTTCTCGTGGAAGTCGCCCCGGTTGGACGTCCCGTCGCCGAATGAGCAGACGCAGACGCGACCTCGTCCACCGCGTCGCAATGCGAGCGCCGCGCCGGTTGCGATGCCCAGCGACGTGCCCAAGTCGCCAGCGACCCAGGGGACGAACCCCAATGCCGCCGGTCCCATGAAGGGGACCGAGCGGCCCTTGCTGTAGCCGCCGGCTTTGCCGAATGCCTGGCAGGCGAGACGCTTCATGTCGGCGCCGCGCATCAGGTAGGTCACGAAGGGGCCCCGGTAGTGCGGGGCGGCGATGTCGCCCTCCCGGATGCCGGCGAAGCTGCCCACGATCGTCGCCTCTTCTCCTTCCGTCGAAAACCAGCGTGGGTTCCTGCTGCTTAGCGCCGATTCGAACTGGCGGCTGGTCAACATCCATCGATACAGGTCGATTGCGTTCACCGGTCTCTGCTCCTCTGGTGATGATTCGTCCGGCTTCGTATGGCCGGATGGTCATTCTGGTCTTGTCGCGGCGGGCCCGAGCGGCCTGCCTGATTCTTTCTGCGTGAAATCCCTAGTAGCTGAAAGGTCTTGTCCTTTTTAACATTTTCTACATAGTAGATCATGTGTTCACATTGTGGAGCATCCGATGGACCAGAAATCGTCTGCCGACCCCGGTTCGAAGACCTTGCCGTTCCAGGGAGTCAACCCACGCGAGGCGCTGTCGGACATTGTGGTGGGCAACGCCATCCCGACGGATGAGCGGATCTGGGTGCCGCAGGCCGAGAACGTCTGGTTTCGGCCGCTATGCCTCAATGCCGGACAGGGCTACTGGACCAACCTGCTGCGCGTGCGGCGCTCGGGCGTGCTGGCCTGTCATCGGCACCCCCAACCCGTGCACGGGTTCGTGCTGAAGGGCCGCTGGCGCTATCTCGAACATGACTGGGAGGCCACCGAAGGCAGCTATGTGTTCGAACCGCCTGGCGAGACACACACGCTGTACGTGCCGCCGGACGTCGAGGAAATGATCACGTTCTTCCAGGTCAACGGCGTCATGTACTACACCGATCCCTACGGCAAGAACATCGGCTACGAGGACGTCTTCACCAAGATCGCCATGTGTCGGGCGCATTACACCCAAGTCGGTCTGGGCGAGGCTTACGTGGACCAGTTCATCCGATGAATGGGGCGCATCGAACGGCCCGCTATGACTTTTCCGACTCGGTGGCGGTGGTCACGGGCGGCAGCGCGGGCATCGGTGCGGCGATTCGTGAGCGTCTGCAGCAGGCCGGTGCCACCGTCTGCACCTGGGACCTGGCGGCGGATGCGGCCGACGCCGATGCAGCGCCGGTCGACGTCTCCGACCTGCCGTCCGTGATGCGGGCGGCCCAGGAGGTCCGGGAACACCATGGCCGGCTGGATTTCCTGATCAACAATGCGGGGTTTTCCGGCCCCACGGTTCCGCTCGAATCCTTCGATCCCACCGTGTGGGCCAGGATCATTTCAGTCAATCTGCTGGGCGTGTTCAATGTGTGCCACGCCGTGCTCCCGCTCATGCGGGACACGGGGCGGGGTCGGGTCGTCAATATCGCATCGCTGGCGGGCAAGGAAGGCACTCCCAACTCGTCGGCCTACAGCGCCTCCAAGGCCGGGGTCATCGCGCTGACCAAATCTCTGGGCAAGGAGCTCGCCGGTTCGGGCATTCTGGTCAACGCCATTGCGCCGGCCGCGGTGCGGACGTCGCTGCTCGAGCAGATGACGCCCGAGCATGTACAAGCCATGGTGGCCAAAAGCCCCATGAAGCGGCTGGGCGAACCTGAGGAGGTGGCCGAACTGGTCGCGTGGTTGTGCTCGGATTCCTGCACGTTCAGTACCGGTGCAGTCTTTGATCTGTCGGGCGGGCGCGCGACCTACTGATGAACGCGCCTGTTTGGCAGTCTGCAGTGTCTTCAACTCATGATCCACAAAACGGAGAGGGACAAATGAAACGATTCACCTTGACGAAAATGGCCGCAGTCACCGTACTGGCCATGGTCTCGGCCACGGCGAGCGCCGCTTGGCCCGATCGCCCCATCACGCTGCTGCTGTCGTGGTCGCCGGGGGGCGGCACGGACGCCACGGCGCGCATCATCGGCAGTCTCATGGAAAAAGAACTGGGTACCCCGGTCAACGTGGTCAACCGCCCGGGGGGCAACGGGGTCGTGGGCAACCAGGCCATGGCCTCGGCCAAACCCGACGGCTACACCATCGGGCTGATCTCGGTGGAGATCTCCATGCAGCACCACATGGCGCTGACCAAGCTCACCCCCAGCGATTACACGCCGCTGGCGCTGATGAACTTCGACCCGTCGGGTGTGACCGTGGCGGCCAACTCGAAATACAAGAAACTCCAGGATCTGCTCGATGCGGCCAAGGCGAATCCCGGCAAGCTGAAGGCATCCGGCACGGGCGAAGGCGGCATCTGGCAGCTCGCGCTGGCCGGCATGCTGAACAGCCTGCAGATCAAGCCGGACGCCATCCGCTGGGTGCCGTCGAACGGAGCGGCGCCGGCGATGCTGGAGCTGGTTGCCGGGGGGGTGGACCTGGTTCCGGTCTCCCTGCCCGAGGCCCGCTCCCTGATCGATGCGGGGAAAGCCAAGCCGCTGGCAGTGATGGCGGACAAACCGGCTGGCCTGTATCCGGACGTGCCGACGCTCAAGTCGGTAACCGGGTCCGACTGGGCGATGGGTGCCTGGCGCGGCATCGTGGCCCCCAAGGGCCTGCCGGCCGACATCGCGGCCAAGTACGAGAAGGTCCTGGACAAGATCAATCACAGCCAGGAGTACAAGGACTTCATGACCAAGCAGGGCTACGGCATCGCCTACGCCAGTGGCAAGGACTTCGGCACCTTCATGGCCAAGAGCGACGCCGACATGGGCAAGATCATGAAGACCCTGGGCCTGGCCAAGGACTGATCTCCCGGGCGCGGCGGCTGCCCGGCGCCTGTACGCCTGAAGGCATGCTGCCGGGCGTCACCGGGCGGGCCGCCGTGCGCCCGCCCGGACCGAACCAAGGACCATTCGCATGAAAGTCAGTGACGTGTTGACCGGGATCCTGCTCGCGCTCTTCGGGATTGCCGTCGTGCTGTATTCGCAGACCTTTCCCGTTATCCCCGGCCAGGACTTCGGGCCGCGCGCTTTCCCCACCGCCATAGGCGCGGGGTTCATTCTCTGTGCTATTTTCCTGATCCGCAACGGCCTGAAGGCGCGGCCGCGTGCGGAGTGGTTCCGGCTGTCGAACGAATTCCGCAGCGCCCACAGCGTGTTCCGGTTCCTGCTGGTGCCGATCATGATCGTGCTGTACATCCTGTTCTCGGACAGCGTCGGATTCGTCGTCTTCTCCGTGATCTTCCTGCTGACGCTGTTCCTGGCCTTTGGGGTGCGGCCGGTACCCGCCGTGGTGGTCGCCGTCCTGGGGGGCGTGATCATTTTCTACGCCTTCTATTCCCTGTTGCACGTGCCGCTGTCCTGGGGCCTGCTCGAACCATTCGCCTGATCGCCGGAGACTGATCCATGCTTGATCACATTATTGCCGCGTTCGGCATGATTACGGACCCCTACGTCTTGGTGGTGGTCCTGCTGTCGTCCATCTACGGTCTTTTCATCGGCGCCGTGCCCGGGCTCAGCGCGACCATGGCGGTGGCCCTGCTGGTGCCCGTCACCTTCTTCATGCCGGCGGTGCCGGCCATTGCCGCGATGGTATCGGCCACGGCTATGGCAATTTTTTCGGGTGATCTCCCGGGCTGTCTGCTGCGTATCCCCGGCACGCCCGCATCCGCCGCCTACACCGACGAGGCCCACGCCATGGCCATGAAGGGCGAAGCGGGGCGGGCCCTGGGGGCGGGTCTGGTCGTATCCTGTATCGGCGGCTTGTTCGGTACTCTGGTGCTGATTTTCTTCGCACCGGTGCTGGCCGAGTTTGCGCTGGACTTCTCCACTTACGAGTACTTCTGGCTGGTGCTGCTCGGCCTGACCTGCGCCATCTTCATTGCCTCGGAAAGTCCCCTGAAGGGATTTGTGTCGCTGCTGATCGGCCTGTTCGCGACGACTGTAGGCATGAACAATCCAGGCGGTTACGCGCGCTTCACGTTCGACAACCCGGACCTGCTGGGCGGTCTGTCGCTGATTCCCGTGATGGTCGGGATGTTTGCCGTGTCCGAGGTCCTGCGCTATGCCGTGACCAGCGCGCACGGGTTCCAGAAGATCGATGCCACCGTGGGGCACATCTTCAAGGGCCTCTACCACGTCGTCATCAAATATCCGATGTCCGTGGTGCGGGGCAGCGTGCTCGGGGTGGTCGTAGGCGCACTGCCGGGGGCCGGCGCGGACATCGCGGCATATATCTCTTACGGTATCAGCAAGAAATTCTCGCGAACGCCGGAAAGATTCGGCACCGGCTACGTAGAGGGCATTGTCGAGGCCAGTTCGGCCAACAATTCCTCGCTGGGCGGCGCGTGGATCCCGGCGCTGGTGTTCGGGATCCCGGGGGATTCCATCACGGCCATCGTGATCGGTGTGCTCTACATGAAGAACCTGAATCCGGGGCCCACCATCTTCATCGAGAACGCCGTTCCTCTGTACGCCATCTTCCTGATCTTCATTTTCGCCAACCTGCTGATGGTCCCGCTGGGCTATGGCGCCATTCGCCTGGCGCGCACGGTGCTGAAGGTGCCCCGCAACATCCTGATGCCGCTCATCTTGCTGTTCTGCCTGGTGGGGTCCTACTCCATCAATAACAGCCTGTTCGACGTGGGTGTCACGCTGGCTTTTGGTGTCATCGCCTATCTGATGGAAGAAAACGGTTTCCCGCTGGCCCCCACCATCCTTGGGATCATTCTGGGCGGTATGCTGGAGAGCAACCTGGTCAGTTCGCTCATCAAATCCGACGGTCATCTGCTGGCATTCTTTGACCGGCCGATCGCCGGGACGCTGGGCATCATCACGCTGGCCATCTGGATCGTGCCGTTCATTTTGCGCGCCATTCGCGCGAGGAGATTAGCGTGAAGGCTGCACACTCGAAAATCGCCATTGTCACCGGCGCGGGCTCCGGCATTGGCCGGGCGGCTGCGCTGGCGCTGCTGTCGGATGGGTATCGCGTCGCGCTTGCCGGCCGCCGTCCGGAACCGCTGGAAGAAGTGGCCGCGCAGTCCGGCGCCGGCGACCGGGCGCTGGCCGTGCCCACCGACGTGACCGACGAGCAGTCGGTCGCGCGTCTGTTTCGAACCTGCGTCCAGCACTTCGGCGGTCTGGACGTGCTGTTCAACAATGCGGGGCGCGGCGCGCCGGCCGTGCCGCTCGAAGACCTGACACTGGCCCAATGGCAGCAGGTCGTCGACGTCAATCTGACGGGTATGTTCCTGTGCATTCGCGAGGCCTTCCGCGTCATGAAGGCGAAGAACCCTCCGGGCGGGCGCATCATCAACAACGGCTCCATATCAGCCCACGCCCCGCGCCCGCTTTCGGCACCCTATACGGCCACCAAGCATGCGGTGTCGGGCCTGACGCGTTCGGCCTCGCTGGACGGGCGCCCATACGACATCGCGGTGGGCCAGATCGACATCGGAAACGCGTCCACCGACATGACGGCGCGCATGAGCGAAGGCGTGCCGCAGGCCAACGGCACGCTGGCGGCGGAGCCGCGCATGGACGTGGACATTGTCGGCCAATCGGTGCTGTACATGGCGAACCTGCCGCTGGAAGCCAATGTGCTGTTCCATACCGTCATGGCGACCAAAATGCCGTTCGTCGGCCGGGGCTGATCGGCTCGCCTGAGCCGATTCAGTCCGATCCATCATTCCGTATTGACACAGGGAGCCATCATGGCAGGGAATCAGTACAACTTCTCCGGCAGACACGCAGTCGTGACGGGGGGCGCCTCGGGCATCGGCCTGGCCATCGCGCACAAGCTCGCCGAAGGCGGCGCTGCGGTCAGCCTGTGGGACCGCAACGCCGATATGCTCGAGCAGGCGCGTGCCGGGTTCAAGGGAGGGAAGGTCCGCGGTGTGGTCGTGGACGTCAGCGACGAGACTTCCGTGGCTGCCGCCACGGCGCAATCCGAACAGAACGGCGGCGTGGTCGAAATTCTCGTCAACAGCGCCGGAATCACGGGTCCGAACCAGACGGTGTGCGACTATTCCGTGCAGGACTGGGACCAGGTCATGGCCGTCAACCTGCGCGGCACCTTTTTGTGCTGCCGTGCGCTGGCGGCCCGCATGGTGCCCGGCAATTACGGCCGCATCGTCAACATCGCGTCCATCGCTGGCAAGGAAGGCAATCCGAATGCGTCGGCGTACAGCGCGTCGAAGGCGGCGGTGATTGCGTTGACCAAGTCGCTGGGCAAGGAACTCGCGCGCACCGGCATCACGGTCAACTGCGTCACGCCAGCGGCCGTGCATACGGCGATCTTCGATCAAATGACCCAGCAGCACATCGATTACATGTTGTCCAAGATTCCCATGGGCCGATTTGGCCAGACCGACGAAGTCGCGGCGCTGGTGGCTTGGCTGGCATCGGCCGACTGCTCCTTCACGACGGGCGGTACCTTCGACATTTCCGGCGGAAGGGCGACGTATTGATGGCTTCCGAACGCATTCCGGCAGAAATCCTCAGGCGCTTTGCCGGGCGCCTGCTGCAGGCCGCCGGCCTGGACGAGGACAAGGCGCGTGACGTCGCCGACGTCCTGGTCGAGGGCGATCTGCTGGGCCACGACACGCACGGGCTGGCGCTGCTGGCCCCTTACGTCCGCGAGCTGCGCAGCGGCAGCATGATGGCGTCGGGTGCGCCTGAAGTCATTTCGGATCGCGGGGCGGCGCTGTGCTGGGACGGGCGGCGTCTGCCGGGGCCCTGGCTGGTGCGCGAGGGCATGCGGGTGCTGGAGCCGCGCGCTCGCCGGTACGGCACCGCCACGCTCGTGATCCGGCGCAGTCACCATATTGCGTGCCTCGCCGCCTATCTGCTTCAGGCGGCCGAGCAAGGGCTGGTAATGGTGCTGGCCAGTTCCGATCCCGACGGTGGCAGCGTGGCACCGTTCGGCGGCACGCGCGGCGTGTTCACGCCCAATCCCATTGCGGCGGGCATCCCGACCTCCGGCAGCCCGTTCCTGATCGATATTTCGGCCTCGCTGGTGACCAACGGCATGTGCGGCCGCCTGCAGAAGACCGGCCAGCGGTTCGACTACGCCTGCCTGCAGGATGCGCAGGGCCGGCCGACAAATGATCCCGCCGTTCTGGCGGCCGATCCCCCGGGGACCATCCTGCCGCTCGGCGGCGTCGATGCCGGACACAAGGGATTTGCGCTGGCGGTGCTGGTCGAGGCCCTGACGGGCGGCCTGGCGGCCCATGGCCGTGCCGATCCCGCGGAGGGCTGGGGTGCTACGGTGTTCCTGTCGCTGTATGATCCGGAAGCTTTCGGCGGCCTGGCGGGATTCACGCGCCAGACTGATTGGCTGGGAGAGGCCTGCCGCGCGAATCCTCCCCGACCGGGTGGTGCGCCCGTGCGCATGCCCGGAGACCGGGGCGCCGCCCGCAAACAGGAACAGGAACGCGATGGGGTCCTGCTGCATCCGGCGATCGCGCCCATGCTGGACGCCTGCGCGCGCGAGTACGGGCTCGTGTTTCCCGGGGATTGAGGCATGGGGCCGGCTGGTCTCGAAAGAAGAAGATGACTTTTCAAAATGAGCTGTTCGCGGGCAAGTATGCGCTGGTGACCGGTGCGACCCAAGGGATCGGGGCGGGTGTGGCCAACTGCCTCGCTTCGCTCGGGGCCCGTGTCACGGCTGTGGGATTGGACGCGGGCGACGGCTCGCTGGCGTCGGGAGTCCGCGTGGCGGTGGCGGATGTCAGCGACGAGGCGTCCATCCAAGACCTGTTCGGGCAGATCGATTCGCTGGATATCCTCGTCAACTGTGCCGGCATTATCCGCCGGGGGGCCGAGCACCAGGTGGATGTATTCGAGAAGGTGCTGGCGGTCAATCTGACCGGCACCATGCGGCTGTGCAGCGCGTCGCGTCCGATGCTCAAGACCTCGCGCGGCGCGATCGTGAATACGGCTTCGATGCTGAGTTTTTTTGGCGGAGCCCTGGTGCCCGGCTACGCGGCGAGCAAGGGCGGCGTGGCGCAACTCACCAAGTCCCTGGCGCTGGCCTACGCGGAGGACGGCATACGGGTCAACGCGGTTGCCCCGGGCTGGATCGCAACGCCATTGACCCGGCCGCTGCAGGAAGATCCGGTCCGTTCGGCGCCCATTCTTTCCCGCACTCCGCTGGGCCGCTGGGGAACGCCTGAAGACGTAGCCGGTTGCGTGGCCTTCCTGTGCTCGCCGGCTTCTGCCTTCATGACGGGGGTCATTCTTCCCGTGGATGGCGGATATCTCGTCGCGTGAGGGTTGCTTGCCATGACATTCGCTGATCGCAGTCCTTCGTTGCGCTCCCGGCCGGCCGGTACGGCGGCGTTCTCCAAGTTCATCCATTTGCTGCAACTGGTGGCCGAAAGCGACCACCCCTGTTCGGTCGCCGAGCTCGTGCGGCTGAGCGGCTATCCGCGCGCCACGGTCTATCGTACGGTGGCCGGCCTGGTGGCCGAACGCTTGCTGGCGCCAAGCCTTGGCGAGAAGACCTACGTGCTGGGGCCGCGCCTGATCGAATTCGCCAGCCGTAGCTGGGAGCAGTCCGAATTGCGCCGCCTGGCCGTCGTGGATCTGGCGGCGCTGCGGGACGCGACTGGCGAGACAGTGCACTTGGCCGTACCCGACGATCGGAAAATGGTCTATATCGAGAAGCTCGAAAGCCCCAGCGCGGTCCGCATGGCTTCGCGCATCGGTTCCAGCGTGTCCATGCATTCATCCGCAGTCGGCAAGGCCTATCTGGCCGCCCTGAACGAAGCCACGTGCGAGCGGATCCTGCAGCGCCTGGAATTCCCCCGGTATACGGCCAATACCGTGGGCTCCACCGAGGCGCTGCGCGAGCAGCTGGCCGCTGTCCGGACGCGGGGCTGGTCCCAGGACGAAGAAGAAAACGAAGATGGAATCTTCTGCTTCGGGGCCGCCATCGTGGACGCCAGCGGCCGTCCGGTGGCGGCAGTCAGTGTCAGCACCTTGCGCTTCCGCCAGCGGCCCGATCCGATGCAGGCCTATGTGATGCCGTTGCGTACCGCCTGCGCCGCCATCTCGCGACGGATCGCCCGGGTGCCCGCCGCTGATCGCACCGTGGCGTGAGCGCCTGTCTGGCGGCCAGTCGCCGCGCTGGGCGCCTGTCGTACACTCACCGGTACCGATCGAATCCTTTCATGTGACCATGACAATCATGAATGACGCGGACCGGATGGTGAAGGCTGTGGTCAGCAAGCTGCGGATCAAGCAACTGCAGTTGCTGATTGCTCTGAGCGAACACAAGTCGCTGCGCAAGGCGGCGACCGCGATGTTCATGACGCAGTCCGCCGCGAGCAAGGCCCTTCAGGAAATCGAGAGCATGCTGGGCGTGACGCTGTTCGAGCGGACCCGTGCCGGCCTGGTGCCCAACGCCATGGGGCACTGCGCGATTCGATATGCCACGCTCATTTCGTCGGAGCTCACCTGTTTCTGCCGCGAGGTAGAGGACATTCGCACTGGCGCGGGCGGCAGCCTCGTGATCGGGACCATCATGGGGGCGGTGCCGCGCATTCTGGTGTCGGCGCTGGCGAGCCTGCGGGCCGCTTACCCCAATCTGTCCATCGAGATCATCGAGGGGACCAGCAGCCATCTGCTGAAGCTGCTGGACGATGGGCGGATCGACTTGATGATCGGCCGGCCCGGAGTAAGCGCCGAACCCTACGAATACAGCTACTACCCCGTGAGTGGGGAGCCGACTTCGGTCGTGGTCGGCAGCCGGCACCCGGAAGTCGCCGGCGAGATGTCGTTCGCGCAGCTGCGCGGCTTCCGCTGGGTGGTCTATCCCCGAAGAATGCCGCTGCGCATCCTGCTCGAGAAGGAAATGAATCTTGCCGGACTGTCGCTGCCGGCGAGTTTCGTCGAGACCGACTCGACCTTCGTGACGGTCGCCATCCTGGGCAACAGCGTCGATACGGCGGCGTTGCTGCCGACCGAAGTGGCCGACATGTTCACATCGGTCGGGCTGATCCGCATTCTGCCCATTGACCTGAAGGTCCCCGCCGATACCTATGGCATCGTCACGCGAAAGACGGGGACCACGACCGCCGTCGTGCAACTGCTGATCGATGCGGCGCGGAATCACACGCTAGTCGGGTCCAGGGATCCTATTTCTTCGCTGCCCGCCACTTGGACATGAACGCCTGGGCGTTCTGTCGGACCTTGTCGGCCGTATCTCGGGGGCGGTACAGCGCGCCGCCCAGCCCGAACCCGGAGGCGCCGGCTTCCAGATAGGCCTGAAGTTTGTTGGGGGTGATGCCGCCCACCGGCAGGAGGCGGATGTCGCGCGGCAGCACGGCGCGCCACGCCTTCAGGACGGCGGGGGTCAGCAGCTCCGCGGGAAAGGCTTTCAGGCTCGTGGCGCCGGCAGCCAGTGCGGCAAAGGCTTCCGTCGGCGTGGCCACACCGGGCAGCACGACCAGGTCGGCGACAGCGGCGGCGCGGATCACCTGTGGGTCCGAGTGCGGCATCACGATCAGCCGGCCGCCCGCGGCGTGCACGTCGGCAACCTGGGCGGGTGTCATGACCGTTCCGGCGCCCACCAGTGTGTCGGGCGGAAGCTCCGTCGTCAGACGTTCGATGCTGCGCAGCGGGTCGGGGGAATTCAGTGGAATCTCGATGAGGCGAAAGCCCGTTTCGTAGAGTGCCGTCCCGATGGCCAGCACTTCGTCGGGGCGGATACCCCGCAAAATGGCCACCAGTCCGGTTTCGTCCAGTTGCGCGAGGAAGTGCTGTTTCAGTGTCTGTTCGTTCATTTCGGTGTTTCTATGACGGTGCCGTGCGCGCGGCGTCATGCTGGATGAGGGACCAGAGCCCGTGGATGCCGGCGTCCTCCGACAACATCTCGGCCGAGTGCCCCAGTTCCTGTAGGGCCTCATGGTAGCGCACGCAGAGGCCGGGCCGGCCGACGAGCGCGATGCGCGCCGTGCGCCATTCGCCCTGCAGGCTGGCGAGCAGGCCCTGGATCTCGTACCCCACCAGCAGACCCGACAGATATTCGCGCTGCTCCGGGCCGGTGAGGCGCCCGGTGATCGACAAGGTCCGGCTGCTGAAGACGGTCCCCAGCAAGCCTTTGCGGCCGACGGCGGTCGTGGCGTTGCGCACGCCCAGCATGAAGGACTGTCGTGATTCGTCGCTGTCGGGCGCCAGTATCGTGTCACCCATGGTCCGGCCCAGGATGCTGTGCTGCACCAGCAGGCTGTAGAGCTCGCCAGTCAGAAACGTATCAAAGCGCAGGATCCGGCCGTCCCGGACGGCGGCCCATTTGCTGTGCGTGCCCGGCAGGCCCAGCAGCCAGCATCCCTGCATGTCTGTGCCCTTCTGTGCGAGCAGCGCAGGCACCCCTGCGATCTGCGTTTCTTCACCTCGGATCGCGTCCGGTAGCGCGCCCTCCTGGAGCAAGCCGGGCGTGATCGCCAGGGTGACTCCCCGGCCGGCATCGACTTCGGTGAGCGATCCCGCGATGTCCGCGAGACCGACCGGAACGCCGATGTAGCCCGCTTCTCGCCATCCCTGGTTGCTGCCGACCATGCCGCAGGCCATCACACGCCGGCAGGTGCCGGGCTGCTCCAGCCAGTCGCCGAGCAGCTCCCAGAAGGCCCGTGAAAACTGGCTTTCCCGGTCGCCCGGGTGGGCGCCGGGAACGGCCGGGAGGTTCATCACGCCCCAGCCGGCCTCGCGGCTGTCCAGTACCCGGCCGCCATCGCCAAACAGATAGGCCCGCATGGAGCTGGTGCCCCAGTCGATGCCGATGAATTGGCGCGGTGCCATGGTGCGTGCGGTCCTCCTCAGGCCGCCCAGCGCAGGACCATGGGATCCAGCCGACGGGCCGTTTCGATCAGGCCCTTTCGCGTCTCGGCCCGCGCCTGCGGCAGCGGGTGGCGAGTGCTGTCCGAACCGATGATGCCCCCTTCCTTCATGAGAATCTTGCTCGTCTGGATGCCGGTCTGCCGGTTTTCGTAGTTGATGAGCGGCAGCCACTGCTGGTAGAGCGCGGTGGCCCGCTCGCGGTCGCCCGCCTGGTAGCTGTCGAAGATGGCCTTGATGCCGTCCGGATAGCCGCCGCCCGTCATGGCGCCGGTTGCGCCCGCATCCAGATCGGGGAGCAGCGTGATGGCTTCCTCGCCGTCCCACGGCCCCTCGATGGCATTGCCGGCCAGCTGGACCAGGGTGCGGATCTTCGAGGCGACGCCCGGCGTCTCGATCTTGAAGTAGGAGATCTGTTCGATCTCCAGGGCCATGCGGGCCAGCGATTCGGCCGACAGGGGCGTGCCGCTGATGGGCGCGTCCTGCACCATGATCGGAATGTCGCTGGCATCGGACAGGCGGCTGTAGTACTCGTGGACGGCGGCTTCGGGGCAGCGGATGGTCGCGCCGTGGTAGGGCGGCAGCACCATGACCATGGCGGCGCCGAAATCGTGCGCGTGCCGGTTGCGCTGGATGCAGATGTCGGTGCTGTAGTGCGAAGTCGTGACGATGACCGGCACCCGCCCGGCGACGTGCTTGAGGATCGCCTCGGTCAGCAGCCGGCGTTCTTCGTCCGTGAGCGAGAATTGCTCCGAGAAATTGGCCAGCAGTCCCAGGCCGTCCGAGCCTGCGTCGATCATGAAGTCGACGCAGCGCAGCTGCCCTGGGAGGTCCAGAGAGCCGTCGTCCTGGAAGATGGTCGGGACGACGGGGTACACGCCCTTGTAGCGGGCTTTTTGATAGAGGTCTGACATAGGTTCGTACCGATAATGTGGCTGAGCTTCAGCAGATCACGCTGGGCTGCCAGGGAACGAATTCGTTCTGGCCGTAGCCGTAGAGCTCGCTCTTGGAGGGTTCGCCGGACGCGCAACGGATGATCATTTCGTAGAATTCGCGTCCCAGGTCGCGGATGTCGCGGCCTTCATCGATCACGCTGCCGCAGTTGATGTCCATGTCGTCCTGCTGGCGCATCCACAGGGCCGTGTTGGTGGCCAGCTTCAGCGAAGGCGACGGCACGCTGCCAAAGGCCGAACCGCGCCCGGTCGTGAAGCAGATGATGTTGGCGCCTCCTGCCACCTGGCCGGTCGCCGACATGGGGTCGTAGCCCGGCGTGTTCATGAAGACCAGCCCCTTGGCTTCGACGGGCTCCGCGTAATCGTAGACCTCCATCAGGCCGGTCGTGCCGCCCTTGGCGACGCCGCCCAGGGATTTTTCCAGCACGGTCGTCAAGCCTCCCTTCTTGTTGCCAGCTGACGGGTTGTTGTTCATCGAAGCGTTGTTGCGGTGGCAGACGTCTTCCCACCACTCGAAGACGTTCACCAGCTTCTGGCCGACTTCCGGCGTTGCCGCGCGGCAGGTCAGCAGGTGTTCGGCACCGTAGATTTCGGGCGTTTCCGACAGAATGGCGGTCCCGCCGTTGCGCACCAGGATGTCGACAGCGGCGCCCAGGACCGGGTTGGCCGTGATGCCCGAGAAGCTGTCCGAGCCGCCGCATTGCAGGCCGATGGTCAGGTGGCTGACGGGCACGGGCGTACGCGCGACTTTGTTGGCCTCGGGCAGCATGCTCTTGATCAGTTCTACGCCCTTGGCGATGCTCTTGGGAGTGCCGCCCACGGCCTGGATGGTGAAGGCGCGCAGGTTCGCGGTTTCCTCGAGCGCCTGGGCTTTCATCAGGGCCGGGATCTGGTTGGTCTCGCACCCCAGTCCGATGATCAGCAGGCCCGCGAAGTTCGGATGGCGCACGTATCCCGCAATCGTGCGTTGCAGCACCTTCAGGCCCTCGCCGCTGGAATCGATCCCGCAGCCCACGCCGTGCGTGAGCGCCACGACGCCATCCACGTTCGGGAAGTCCGCCAGAGCCTCCGGGCGGATGTCGCGGCGGAATTGGTCCGCGATGGCATGAGCCACCGTGGCCGAGCAGTTCACAGACGTCAGGATGCCGATGTAGTTGCGGGTGGCAACGCGTCCGTCAGGCCGCACGAATCCCATGAAGGTGTCGGGCTCGTCGACCGTTCTGGTGGGTTCGTAGTCCTCTGAAAAGCGGTAATCCTTGTCAAATTCGCGGAATTCCAGATTCTGCATGTGCACATGCTGGCCGGCTGCGATGTCTTGCGTGGCGAACCCGATGATCTGCCCGTAGCGCTTGACAGGCTGGCCGTTCGCCACAGCGCGCAGCGCGATCTTGTGGCCGAACGGGACGGGGTCGAGCAGCTCGATGTGGTTGACCTTTTCTCCCTTGGGGAAATCCCGCAGCGCAATCATGACGTCGTCGGCAGGATTGAGGATGAGGAAACGGGTATTCGTTGACATGGCGGTTGTCTCGTAACGGCCGCCGGGCGGCGAGGGGGCCCGGCGGTTCGGGATAGTGATGCGGGTATGCTACTTCAACATCGATTCTGGCAGCGATTGTCCGAAGAAGTACTTCTTGTAGATCGTGTTCAGCTCACCGTTCTTCAGATTGGTGGCGACCCACTGGTTGATGCGCGCCTTGAGCTCCGGCTGGTTCTGGCGGATGCCGACCCCCATCGGGAACTCGGTGGCCGTGTATTTGTAGGCCAGGTCGGCCTTGGAATTGGCCTTCTGGATTTCGGGCAGCACGCTGGGTGCGCCGACCAGAACCTTCTGCTGGCCGGTGGAGGCGGCGGTGTTGGACGTGGAGTCGTCTTCGTAGCGAACGATCCGCACGCCCGGGATCCCCTTGGTGCTGTCCGTGATGGTCATGTCGCTCGTGGTCCCCCGGGTGACCGCGATCGACTTGTTCGCCAAGTCCTTGGGCCCGGCGATCGGGTCAGCCTTGGGGCCGAACACCACGACCGGCACGACGCCATAGGGGTTCGAGAAGTCGATGACCTTCTTGCGTTCGTCGGTGATCGAGAACGAGGCCATGATGGCGTCCACCTTGTTGGTGAGGAGGAACTGGACGCGGGTGGGCCCCGTGACCGGCACGACGACCAGCTTTACGCCGAGATCCTTTGCCAGCAGGCGGGCCGATTCCACGTCGAATCCGGTCTGCTTGGCGTCCTTGTCGACCATGCCGTACGGAGGCGCGCTGATGTCCACGCCAATCCGGATCTCGCCCTTCTTCTGAATGTTCTGCAGTTCGTTGGCTTGCGCCCCCACGGCGCAGGCCAGCGCTGCCGTGCACAGCGCCATGCCGGACAAGGTCTTCATGATTTTCATTGCGTGCTCCATCCTCTTGTGGGAAATATCGGGCTATGCCGGTTGGTCACAGCCCGTTGCTGATGAATTGCTGCAGTTCGGGGGTGCTGGGGTGCTTGAGCAGATTGCCGTCTCCTGCTTCCCATACCACCCCTTCGCGCATGTAGATGATCTGGTCGGCGACCGCCGAGGCGAAGCCCATTTCGTGCGTGACCAGCACCATCGTCATGCCGTCTTTCGCGAGACCTTCGATCACTTTCAGCACCTCTCCGGTAATCTGCGGATCCAGCGCCGAAGTGACCTCGTCGAACAGCATGAGCTCGGGCTGCATGGCCAGCGACCGGGCGATCGCGACGCGTTGCTGCTGGCCGCCCGAGAGCTGGTCGGGATATTCGCCGGCCTTGTCCGCCAGCCCGACCTGGCTCAGCACGTGCGCTGCCAGTTCGCGCGCCTCTTTGGGGGCCGTGCGCTTGACCTTGCGCGGCGCCAGCGTGATGTTTTTCTCCACGGTGAGGTGCGGGAACAGGTTGTAGCTCTGAAAGACGATGCCCACCTGGAGTCTCAGCGCGGTGATGTCGCAGTTTTTCTCGTGCAGCGCGCGACCGCAGACGTACAGCTCGCCGCCGTGGATTTCCTCCAGCCCGTTGATGCAGCGCAGGGCCGTGCTTTTGCCTGAACCGCTCTGGCCAATGAGTGCGACCACGCTGCCCTTGGGCACGTCGAAGGAAATGCCTTTCAGCACCTCGTTGTGGCCGTAGCATTTGCGGACGTTCTGGAATTGGACGGTCGAATTCATGAAGTTCTCACAACCTGGAGTGGCGCTTGAGCTTGCGCTCCAGGCGGTACGACAGTACGGACAGCGGATAGCACATGGCGAAGTAAATCAGTGCCGCCGCCGTGAAGATGACGAAAGGCTTGAAGGTCGAGTTGTTGATGACGCGCGAAGAGTAGGTCAGGTCGAAGAAGCCGATCACCACGGCGTAGGACGTGTTCTTGACGATCTGCACCAGAAACCCGACGGTCGGCGGGATGGCCACGCGAAGGGCCTGTGGCAGGATGACGCTGGTCAGGACTTGGATCTTCCCCAGCGCCAGGCTCTCGGAGGCTTCCCATTGCGTCTTTGGAATGGCTTCAATGCAGCCGCGCCAGATTTCGCCCAGGAATGCGCTGGAATACAGCGTCATCGCGATGCCGGCCGCCACCAGGGCCGGGAGATCGTAGCCGGCAATGCTGATGCCGAAATAGCAGATGAACATGACCACCGGAAGCGGTATGCCCTGAATCAGTTTCACGTAGCCGCCCGTGAGGATCCGCAGCACGCGGCTGTTCGATGTCCCGAACACGGCAACGGGCAGCCCGACGACCGTACCGCCCACGAACCCCAGCAAGGACAGGATGAGAGTCCAGCCCGCACCTTGCAGGATGAAGAACCACTGGCCGGACGTCACGCCCATGATCATGGTTTTGCTCCTGTCGCGATCGATGTGTCGCTCGGTGCGGGCGCCCCCGGGCGGAAGGTCGACCGCGCCTGGCTGATGTGGCGCTGCCTGGGGAAGGCGACGTTGTAGCAGAGGTTCATGATGACGCGCAGCAGCCAGGACATCACCAGGTAGATCGCCGCGATGACCAGATACGCCTCGAAGCCCCGGAAGGTGCGGGTCTGGATCTGCAGGCCGACGGCGGTGAGTTCTTCGACGGAAATCTGCGACATGATCGATGTCGCCAGCATCACGAGGACGAACTGGCTGATGAGCGCCGGGTACATTTTTTCGATGGCCTGAGGCAGCACGACGTTGCGCATGACCTGGGACCGGCTCAGGCCCAGGCATGCCGCAGCCTCTTTCTGACCGTAGTGGACGGAATCGATTCCCGCCCGCACGATTTCGCAGGTATAGCCCGACGTGTTGACCGCCAGTGCAACGACGGCGGCGGCAATGGCCGGCACCAGGAATCCCAGCGCGGAAAGACCGAAGAACAGCCAGAAGGTCTGCACGATCAACGGCGTGTTCCGGGTCAGGTCCACGAATCCGGTCGCCAGCCTGCGAACCGTCGGGGAGCCCTGGGTTCGTGCCACGGCCAGCATGACGCCCAGCAGGAAACCGCCGATCAGGGCAACGGCCGACATTTCAGCCGATATCCAGAGGCCGTCCAGCAAGCTGGGCCAGTATTGGCCGATAAAGCTGAAGTCGAAGGTGTAATTCATGGTGGACAGATTGAGTGGCGGCGTATGCCTGCCGCGGAAACAGTATCCGCAGCGGGAATCGTGGCGTCGATGGAATATTTGTGGTCGGCTGAACGATTTTTGGAATGGCGGGAGCGGCAGCCCGCAACGGCGCGGTCCTTGGACGAGGCGCGTTGACCGGGCGGGTCGGTGTACTGGGGAAAACCACGATCCACTTTGGAAGGCGGGCGGACCGCTGCGTGGACGGCGGCCGGTCGTCGGGTCAGAAAGCGGGGGTCTCGCGCGGGAGGCCCAGGCTCCCGCCCTCGACGTAGGTGGCTTCCATCGGAAGCTGGCGCTCCACCGCTTCTCCGGCGATCAGCCGGGTCATGATGCGCGCAGCGCGGGCGCCGATCTCATGGGCCGGGATGCGGACAGTGGTCAGCGCGGGTTGCAGCATGGCGGCTTCTTCGATGCCATCGAATCCGATCAGCGAGATGTCTTCGGGGACTCGGATGCCCATTCGGCGGCATTCATCCAGCGCGCCCATGCCCTGCAGGTCCGTGCCGAAGAAGATGATGGTGGGCCGGTTCGACAGGCCCCAGTAGTGACGGATGGCGGCCCGCCCGCCCTCGTAGGAGAACGGGAATTCAACGATCCATTCGGGACGGACCAGGGCGCCGGCGGCATCGACGGCCGCCAGGATGCCTTTGCGCCGACACCGTGCGCGTTCGTTGCAGGAGATATCGCCGCCGCAGATGCCGATGTGCCGGTGTCCCAGGGTCAGTGCCTTCTCGGTCAGGCGGCGGGCGGTGTCGAAGTTCGAGACGCCCACGCACCAGGGATGGTCGCTCTCGTCCACCGACCAGGTCAGGACGTAGGGCAACTCATACTGTTCCAGCATCGCGTAGACGGCTGCGGGATGATCGGTCCCGACCATGATGAGGCCGTCGACGCCTCGTTCCAGCGTCGCCCTGATCAGGGCCGCTTCGTCCTCGGCGTGGTATTCGTGGCTCGCAATGAGCAATTGAAAGCCCAGCGACCAGAGCGTCTGCTGCATCGAATGCGTGGAGTGCGCAAAGATCGGATTGTTCAGCGTAGGGTAAACGGCAGCGATGGTATGCGTGCGGCGCGATGCAAGCGCGCGGGCGGCTCCGTCCCGGATATAACCCAACTGGCTGACGGCGCGGTTGACGGCCTGCAGTGTATTGGGCTTGACCTGTTCCGGCATGGAAAGCGCGCGCGAGGCGCTGCCCAGAGACACGCCTGCGAGCTCCGCGACGTCAGCCAGTGTGGGGCGACGGTGGCTGCCTTCCGTTCGTGCAGGGTGCTTGGGCATTGACAGTGAATTTTGGTGTCGTGATAATCTGGCGGAAGGGAATGAAGCGCTTCAACGATTATAAGTGATCACGAAACGGCATTTCCTTTTTTCGAGGCGGGTTTTTGAAGCGCTTCAACGGCCACATCGCAGCACCCGGAAGAAGGAAGTTCAATCCGACAATATTTCCCCGACACGACGTCTGTCGCATGGGATGAGGAGTGTAGACATGAAATACAGGAAACTGGTCTTTGCCCTGGCGGCAAGTGTTCTGGCGACTACGGCAACGGCGGCCACCGTGAAGATCGGCGCGTTGTATCCCTTCAGCGGCGGTCTGGCCTTGCTGGGGCAGGAGAGCTTTCGCGGTCTGGAGCTGGCCGTCAACGAGCGCAACGCAGCCGGCGGCATCAATGGCGACAAGATCGAGATCGTGAAGGTGGACGCGGTCGATCCGAATCAGGCCGTATCCGGCGCCAAACAACTGGTGGCGGACAAGGTCGCGGCCATTTTTGGAAGCTATGCCTCTGGGCTGGCGTACGCGGCATCTCCGGTCGCAGAACTGGCGGGTGTCCCGTATTTCGAACTCGGCGCCACGGCCCACAAGATCACGACCCGTGGCTACAAATACCTTTTTCGCAGCAACCCGAATACTGAAACGTTCGGCGATGCTGTCGTGAGTGCGCTGGACAAGACGATCGCTCCGGGCATGGGACTGGACAAGAAGGACGTTCGGATCGGCATCATTCACGAGGATGGCCCTTACGGCACCGACGTGGCGGCCACCGAGGAAAAACGCGCGAAGGCGCTGGGCTATACCGTAGTGCAGAAGTTGCCGTATTCGGCCAAGTCCGTGGACCTGTCCTCCCTCATCCTGCGTCTGAAGGGCGACAAGGCCAATGTCGTGCTGCAAACCTCCTACCAGAACGACACAGTGCTTTATTTCCGACAGGCAAAGGAAGCGAATTTCAACCCCACAGTGGTGATCGGTGCGGGCGGCGGCTATTCGCTGGTCGATACAGCCAAGGCGGTGGGCTCGGATATCAACGGGGTGTTCAACCTCGACTTCCCGCAGATTTCCATCAATCCCAAGGGAGCCCCCGGTCTCGAGAAATTCCTGGCCGAGTACAAATCCACTTACAACGGTACACCGCAGTCGGGGCACAGCCTGGCGAACTATGTGGGTGCCAAGGCTTTCCTGGATGCCATGGCGAAGGCGGGGTCTCTGGACAAGGACAAGATCCGCGATGCGGTCCTGGCCTACCAGGTGCCGGTGGGGCAGACGGCCAACGGCTGGGGCTTCAAGTTTGACAAGGATGGGCAGAACGTCGCGTCTTCGCTGTACCTGATGCAATGGCAGGACGGCGATCTGAAGACGATCGCACCCAAGGACCTGTCTCAGGCGCAGCCCGTCTTCAAGAAGTGAGGGCAGCCGCATGATGGAGCAGCGGGCCGGCGCGCCGGCCCCGCTGCCCGGCTGTCCCCAACGTGGCATGGGGCGAATCGGAGACTGGGTCCATGGACATCTTTTTTCAGTTGCTCGTCAACGGCCTCCTTCTGGGTGGCGTCTACGCCATCATCAGCCTGGGGCTCACGCTCATCTTCGGGGTGGTGCGTGTCGTGAACTTCGCCCATGGCGAGTTCCTGATGGTCGGCATGTATCTCGTCTATCTCATGTCGATCCACCTGGGCGTCCATCCGTATGTCGCTCTCGTGCCCGTGGTGATCATCCTGTTCGCGTTGGGCGCCTTCATGCAGAAGGTCGTCATTGAGCCGCTGCTGGATGCGGGCGAGGAGATCCAGATTTTTGCGACCGTGGGCGTATCGATCCTGCTGATGAATCTTGCGCTCGTGGTGTTCGGTGCCGACGTCTTTCGCGCACACGTGACGGTCGGCACCGGTTCGCTGGCCGTAGGGCCCCTGTCCCTGGTGACCGGGCAGATTTTCACCTTCGTCGTTGCGATCATACTGGCCATCCTGCTGCATCTGTTCATGCACCGCACTTACCTGGGTCGCGCACTGCGGGCCGTGGCGCAGCACCGGTATGCGGCCATGCTGATGGGCGTCAACGTCAAATCGGTCTACGTGGTCGCCTTCGGCCTGGGCACTGCGTTCGTGGGTGTGGCCGCCGGCCTTTTATCACCCCAGTACCCGGTCTTCCCGACGGTGGGGACCTATTTCGTCCTGACGGCCTTCGTGATTGTGGTGCTGGGCGGCATGGGTAATCTGTATGGTGCCGTGGCCGGTTCGCTGATCATCGGCGTCGTGGACACCATGGCGGGCTACTACATCTCGCCGGACCTGAAGGAGGTCGTCTACTTCGGCGTTTTCCTGCTGATCCTGATACTGCGTCCCAGCGGGCTGTTTGGCCTGGGCACGGACTGATAAGGAGTCCCGCGCGTGTTTCCCGACATTCGTCATCCGAGAACCTACGTCAGCCTGATCCTGTTCGCGCTGATGTTCATGCTTCCGCTGTCACTGGATAGCCCGTTCTGGACCAATCTGTTTGTGCTGCTTTTCGTGTTCTCGTCGTTGTCGGTCGCGTGGAACATCGTGGGCGGCTTCGCGGGCCAGCTTTCCCTGGGGCACGCCGTGTTCTACGGCATTGGCGGCTACGCAGCCACGCTGCTGACCCAGGATTTCGGAATCTCGCCGTGGTTCGGCATGATCGTGGGCGCCCTGTTGTCCGGGCTCGTGGCGGCCGTCATCAGCTACCCCACGCTGCGGCTCAAGGGCCCGTTCTTCGCGCTGGCCACCATCGCGATCCTGGAGGTCGTGCGGCTTCTCGTCATCCACGAAGAGAGCTGGACCGGCGGCTCCAGCGGCATCAGCCTGCCTCTGAGCATAGGCTGGAAGTGGATGGTGTTCCGCGACAAGACCAACTATCTGATCATCGCGTTCGTGCTGTTCCTGCTGGTGCTGTGGGCATCGTGGGTCATTCGCAAGGCGCGCCTGGGGCATTATCTGCTGGCCATCCGCGAGCGCGAGGATGCCGCCCTGGCGGTGGGCATCAATACGGCCAGAGTCAAGACGCTGGCGGCTGTACTCTCCGCCATGCTGACCAGCGTGGTGGGAACGTTCCACATTACCTATCTGACGTTCATCGATCCCGCCTCGGCCTTCTCGCTGGATCTTTCCATTCAGATCGCCATGTTCGCCCTGATCGGTGGCATGGGAACCGTGGCCGGACCGGTAGCCGGAACCTTCCTGGTGCTGCCCATTGCCGAGCTGGCCCGGGCCTGGCTCAGCGGCGTGGGCAACGGCGTGCATGGCCTCATCTACGGTGTGATACTGGTCGTCGTCGTCCTCACCATTCCTCATGGGCTGGTCGGCGCCCTGGGCGGCTATGTCGAAAGGACGATTCTCGCTCGCCTGCCCTATCTGGGCCGCGGAAACGGGGAACGCCGCGCGGTGCAGCCGCTGGCCAGCGGCTGCGTGCGGGGTGAACAGCCGGTGCTCGAAGCCAGCCACCTGTTCAAGAACTTCGGTGGTCTGCGCGCCACCCACGATGTCTCGCTGGCGCTGTACGAAAACGAGATCCTGGGAATCATCGGTCCCAACGGGGCCGGGAAGACGACGGTGTTCAACCAGCTGTCGGGTTTCCTGAGGCCGGACAGCGGGACGGTGCGCATGCTGGAGCGTGGCGGCGGCTGGACGAGTTGCCGCGCACCCTTCCAGTTCGCCCACAAGGGGCTGAGCCGGACCTTCCAGATTGCGCAACCCTTCACCGGTCTGACGGTCCTCGAGAACATCATGCTGGGCGCGTTCATCCACACCACCGACCGGCGCCAGGCGGAGGCCGAGGCGCTGGCGATCGCGCAGCAGACGGGGCTGGCCGACCAACTGCAGGTCGAAGCCAGAAGCCTGACCGTGGGCGGGATGAAGCGGCTGGAGGTGGCCCGTGCGCTGGCGACGCGCCCCAGGATTCTGCTGCTGGACGAAGTCATGGCGGGGCTGAATCCTACCGATATCGAGAAGGCGATCGCCATGATCCGGCGGATACGGGAATCGGGGGTGTCGGTGGTAATGATCGAGCACATGATGCAGGCGGTCATGGCGCTGTCCGATCGGATCATCGTCATCAACGAGGGGCAGGTGCTGACCAGCGGCACACCTCGGGAGGTCGTCGAGAATCCGCAGGTGATCGAGGCGTATCTGGGCAAGGGGTATCGGCATGCTTAACATCACCAATCTGTGCGCCGGATATGGCAAGACCCAGGTCCTCAACCGGCTGAGCTTCCATGTGAATGCCGGCGAGATCGTCACGCTGATCGGCGCCAACGGGGCGGGCAAGACGACGACGCTGAAGACGCTGTGCGGCGTCGTGGCCGCCACCGAAGGGCGGGTGGAGTTCGAGGGCAGGGATCTGACCAACAAGCCTTCATTCGAGATCGTGGACGCCGGCATCACCATGGTTCCGGAGGGACGGCAGCTCTTTCCGACCTTCACGGTGCGCGACAACTTGCTGATGGGCACCTACAAACGGGCGGCGCGCGCCGATGCACGGCGCAGGATGGCCGAGGTGCTGGAGATCTTCCCGCGCGTGCGCGAGCGGCTGGACCAGATGGCAGGGTCGCTGTCAGGGGGCGAACAGCAGATGGTGGCCATCGCACGCGGCATGATGGCGGAGCCCAAGCTGCTCGTGTTCGACGAACCTTCGGTCGGCCTTTCGCCGTTGCTCGTGGACCAGATGTTCGACATCGTCCGGCGCATCACCTCCGGCGGCATGACGGTGCTCCTGGTCGAGCAGAATGTGTTCCAGACCCTGCAGCTTGCCGACCGTGGCTATGTACTGGAAAACGGCAGCATCGTGCAGGAGGGCACCGGGAGCGAACTGCTCGCGAGCCCCCACATCAAGCGCGCCTACCTTGGATATTGAGGGGCGCAGCCCGGTGGCCCGCAGCTGGTGCACCGGCGTGTCTCCTGCCCGCGCTACCCTAAACGATATACAGTCCGCCGTTCACATGCACCGTCTCGCCGTTGACAAAGGAGGCGAGTTCCGAACATAGGAAGGCAATGACGCCCGCCACCTCACGTGCGGTGCCATAGCGTTTCATCGGCGTGTCGCCG
This sequence comes from Castellaniella sp. UC4447_H14, assembly GCF_052978285.1. Lineage (NCBI taxonomy): Bacteria > Pseudomonadati > Pseudomonadota > Betaproteobacteria > Burkholderiales > Alcaligenaceae > Castellaniella > Castellaniella sp. UC4447_H14. The sequence goes on from NZ_CM129666.1 coordinate 2,430,852, forward strand.
ATCAGGGCGGCACCTTTCTCGCGCACCAGCTGTTCGATCATGGGGGTGGCGATGATGCCCGGGGCGACGATGTTGACGCGTGTCCGGGGTGCGAGTTCGCGCGCAAGGCTTTTGCTCAGGCTGCTCACGCCGCCCTTGGAGGCCGCGTAGTGGGCGTGCGCAAAGCTGCCGCGGTGGCCCGCCATCGAGGACAGGTTCACGATCGAGCTGTTCTCGCGCAAGTGCGGCAGGGCGGCGCGGCACATGTAGAAGGTGCCGTCCAGATTGACCGACATGAGCGCGCGCCACTGCTGGTCGGTCATGTGCTCGACTTTCTGTTCGGGGTAGATGCCGGCGGCATTCACCAGATGGTCGACCGGCCCATGGATGGCAGTGATATCGCGCAGGGTCGCGTCGCACGCCGTCGAGTCCGATACGTCCAGCGGGTGACTGCTGATCAGGCCGGAGCCGCCCGTTGCCGCGAGTTCGACACGCAAAGCTTCCAGACTGGATACGGAGAGGTCGCACAGGGCAATGCCGGCGCCAGAGGCATGCATCAGCTGCGCCGTCGCGCGCCCTATCCCTCCGGTGGCGCCGGTGATCACCACCGTTTTGTGCTGGAAACTGATCATTCCGGTTCCTCGACGAAGTCAGATCTTCAGGTAGAGCCTCAGCCGCTTGGCGGCATTGGCGAGGTGCTGTTCGGCCGCCTGCGCGGCCGCGGCCGGGTCCCCGGCCTTGATAGCCGCGAAAATGGCTTTGTGTTCTTCCTGCACGGCCTCCACAAGATCGGCTGAGTTGGCCTTGGTATTGCTGCGGGCGCGGCGGATGAGGCGCCGGACACTGTGTTCCAGGTGCTTGCTGAGCGCCTGGTAGTGAGGGTTGTGCGTGGCGTTGACGATGGCTTGGTGAAATGCAAAGTCTTGTTCGTCACCCAGATGGTCGTTGGCGATTTCGTACTCCATGCCCACCAGTGCCCGGCGGATGGCCTTCAGGTCCGCTTCGGTGCGCCGCTGGGCCGCGAGCCGAGTCGCCGCCGATTCGAAGGCGGACAGCAGCTCCATGACCATGGCCAGCGAGTGCTTCTCGTCCAGGTCCACCGGCTGCATGCGGAAGGCGTCCTGGTAGTTCGGCTCCGTGACGAAGACACCGCTGCCGGCTCGGGACGTGGCCAATCCCTCGGACTTGAGCTGCGACAGGGCTTCCCGGATGACGGCGCGGCTTACGGAGAATTCCTCGCACAGTTCGCGTTCGCTGGGTAGCCGGTCTCCGACGCCGTAGGCGCCGTTGCGGATGGCCGCGATCAGCACACTGGCGATCTCGTCGGGGAGACTGGTGGGTTCAGCCGCCCGCTGGCCTGCTTCGGACCTGGGTCCTGTCGGGGCTGCGGTGCTGTCGGGCTGCGGTTCGCGTGTCTTCATGGGCTGATATTAGAGCATGGCGGGATTGCGCCACAAGCTGCCTGACAGCTTTTACGGAACCATGTTGCCCACAGCCCGAAGGCCATGCGATCGGATTTCGACGCGGCGCTTCCCGGAATTATCGTATAACGCATTGATATATCGCAATAAATTTCAATCCTAGAAGAAGGGAGAATCGCGGGCGCCGGCATATCGGTGAAAACCCTTGTTGGGCCGGTTTATGATTGACAGCCAAAAAAGCGACTAATAGACTCACCTGTCAGACCAGTTGGAAAACGGTTCTTCGACCCGGCCCCCGAGGTGATGAGGCCGGGCGATATCTTGAAATCAGGAGACAATCTCATGGCAAACCGCGCCATTTTTAAACCGTTGATGCTCTGTGCCGCCCTGTCGGTGGCCTGCGGCATGGCCAGTGCAGAGCCGCTGAAGATCGCAATCGTGGAAACGCTGTCGGGTCCCCAGGCCTCCACGGGCCTGATGTACCGGGATGCCACGCGCTATGCGGTGGAACGGCTCAACGCCCAGGGCGGCTGGGGTGGCGAACCCATCAAGCTGCTGCAATATGACAGCCAGGGAACCCCGGCGGGAGCCGCCGAGAAGCTGAAGGCGGCGATCGCGGACGGTGCGCAGATGGTGGTCCAGGGCGCCTCATCGGCCGTTGCGGGCCAGCTCAGCGAGGATATTCGCAAGTACGACATCCGCAACCCGGGCAAGGAAGTGCTCTTCCTCAATGTGGGTGCCGAAGCCATGGAGCTGACCGGCAGCAAATGCAATTTCCACGCCTTCCGTTTTGCCGGGAATTCCGACATCAGCGTGAAGGCGCTGGTCCGGGCCATGAAGTCCGCCAACACGCTGGGCACGAAGGTCTATTCCATCAACCAGAACTATTCCTGGGGCGTGGACATGCAGCATGCCATCGAGCGGGATGCCGCCGAGGGCAACTACAAGGTCGTGGGCGAGACGCTGCATGACGTGAACAAGATCCAGGACTTCTCTCCGTACGTGCAGAAGATCATCGCCAGCGGCGCCGAGACGGTGATCACGGGCAACTGGTCCAATGACCTGCTGCTGCTCATGAAGGCCGCCAAGGCCGGCGGCCTGAAGGCCCGCTTTGCCACCACCTTCCTGGATCAGCCGGGAAATCTCGCCAATGCCGGGCATGTGGCGCTGGGCGCCTATGTGGTGCACCCGTTCGATGCGGAAGCCAACGGGGGGGCCGGCGTTTCCATGGCCGACGAGTTCAAGGCCAAGGTCGGTCATTACCCCGTCTATGTCGAGCCGCAGACCCTTTTCGGTATCGAGATGGTCGGCGCGGCGCTGAAGAAGGTCGCCCCTGAAAACGGCAAGCTGAACGTCAACAAGCTGGCCGTCCAGATCGAGCAGACCAAGCTGGACACCCCGATGGGCGCGTGGACCATGCGGGCGGCCGATCACCAGGTCTTGCTGCCCATGGTGGTCTCGGAGGTCTCCACCGGTGCGAAGTTCAAGGTGGACGGGACGGACATGGGGTTCAAGCCTGTGAAGCTGCTGGCGGCGTCCGAAGCCGAGGCACCGGTCCAGAGCACTTGCAAGATGCGTCGCCCGAGCTGATGACCCCGTTTTCGCTCGCACGGGGCGTTCCGGATCCTGCGTAACGCCCCATTCCGGCTTGGCAATATGGACTACTTCGTCGTTTCGCTTCTCAATGGCGTGATTTACGGGCTGCTCCTTTTCATGGTGTCGGCGGGGCTGACCCTGATCTTCGGCATGATGGGCATCCTGAATTTCGCGCACGCATCGTTCTACATGCTGGGCGCCTACTTCGCGTATGCGCTGCAGCCTTACCTGGGGTTCTGGTTGTCGGTGGTGGTGGCCACTGCGCTGGTGGGCCTGGTGGGCGTCGTGGCCGAACGCTATTTTCTCCGGCCGGTGCACAAATACGGCCATGCGCACGAATTGCTGCTCACTTTCGGCCTGTCGTTCATCATCGCCGAATTCGTCAAGCTGTTCTTCGGCAATTTTCCGGTCAACTATCGGATCCCCGCGTCACTGTCGTTCTCGGCGTTCCAGATCGGTCCTTCGACCTATCCGTTTTATCGACTGCTGATCGGCGCCGTGGCGCTGGCGATGTTCGTCGTCATTTATCTGCTTCTGACGCGCACGCGGGTCGGCATCATCGTTCGCGCCGCCATTCACCGGCCAGCCATGGTGGAGGCACTGGGACATAATGTGCCGGTGGTGTTCATGGTGGTCTTTGGTGTGGGGGCGGCGCTGGCCGGCCTGGCCGGGGCGGTCGCCGGCGCCTTCTACACCACGAATCCCAATATGGCGATCGAGCTTGGCGTCATGGTGTTTGTCGTGGTGGTGATCGGCGGACTGGGGTCGCTGGAGGGTGCGTTGCTGGCGTCCCTGCTCATCGGGCTGATCACGTCCTTCAGCATCGGTGTGGACTACAGCATGGCCAGTCTGCTCGCGCTGGTGGGGTTGGGGGACTGGGCTCGGGAGGTCGGCGGTCTGCTGACCCTGAAGCTCTCCAGCCTCTCGGGCACGATTCCGTACGCTCTGATGCTGGTCATCCTGCTGGTGCGTCCGTATGGCCTGCTGGGTGAAAAGGAGTAGGGCCATGGACTCCAGGATCATTCTGGGCGCGATCATTGTTCTCGCTTTGGTGCTCGCGCCGGCGGTGCTGTCGCCCGCGCTGGTCAACGCCGGCATTCAGATGCTGATCGCGAGCCTGTTCGCCTGCGCTTTCAGCCTGTTGTGCGGACAGGCCGGGATGCTGTCGTTCGGGCATTCGGCGTTCTTCGGCGTCGGCGCTTTTGCGACGGTGCACGCGATGAATGCGGTGGGCGGGGCCGGTCTGTTGCCGACGCCGTTCATGCCGCTCGTTGGAGCCGTGACGGGATTGCTGGTCGGTTTGGTGGCCGGCTGGTTTGCGACCAAGCGCACGGGGGTGTATTTCGCCATGATCACTCTCGCGATCGGCGAACTGCTGTATTCGCTCGCGCCGCACCTGGGCGGGTGGTTTGGCGGTGAGGCCGGTGTCTCGACCATGCGCATGCCGGCGTTCGGCCTGTCCTTTGGCAGCAACGTTCAGGTGTATTACCTGACCCTCGCGTGGGTGTTGCTGTGCCTGGGGCTGCTGTATCTGTTTACGCGTACGCCGCTGGGCCGGGTCGCACTGGGGTTGCGGGAGAACACGCGCCGCCTGCGGTTCCTCGGCTACAACGTGCACATGGCCAGCGTGCTTGTTTTTGCGGTATCCACCATGTTCGCCGGGGTGGCCGGCGCCCTTCAGGCCATCAACATCGAATCGGCCAATTACGTCCTGTTCAATCTCGATCTGTCGGCCGAGGTGCTGCTTAATAGCTACATCGGCGGCGTGACCTTCTTTCTGGGGCCGGCCATTGGTGCGGCGCTGATGACTTTCTTCGGTTATGTGGTGTCGGACCTGACCACCTCTTGGCTGCTTTACAAGGGGCTGCTTTTCGTGGCCGTGATGCTGTTCGTCCCGCGTGGCATAGCCGGACTGGTGCAGACGGTAGCCGCCAGCGTGCGCCGTTGCGGGTTTGGCGCGCTCGCGGCCTCCTTCGTCCTGCATGGCGTGGCGGCGGCGCTGCTGGCATGTGGCACTGTCTTTTCCGTGGAAATGCTCCAGCGCATTTTTTCTCAGGATTATCTTTCTCTGGCGCGTCTCGGCGGCAAGGCATGGCCGGCCATCTCTCTGTTCGGGGAGTCCTGGCGCCCGCTTGCAGCCGCGACATGGCTCGTGCCCCTGGTGCTGTTCGCCATCGGTCTGCTGGTGTTGCGCGAGGCCGTGCGGCGATGGCGAGCGGCCATCGAGGCGGCCACCCGTGGCTCCGATGAGGCGAATGATCCGGCGGTGGCGTCGGGGGCATCGACATGAACGCTCAATCCGCTCTTTCGTTGCGCGGTGTGCGCAAGTCGTTTGGCTCCATCGACATTATCAATGGGGTGGACCTTGATTTGGTTCCTGGCGAGCGCCACGCATTGATCGGGCCGAACGGCGCCGGGAAGTCGACCTTGTTCCATCTGATTTCGGGTCAATTGGGCTTGAGCGCCGGGGAAGTGTTTCTGGGCAATCAGAAGATCTCCGGCTTGCCCCCCGATCGCGTCAATCACCTGGGGCTGGCGCGCTCGTTCCAGATCACGAACGTATTTCCGGGCCTCTCCGTGTTTGAAAACCTGCGTCTGGCCGTCATGCGCCAGCATGGCTTGCAGTATGTGTTCTGGCAGTCCATCGCGCGCCGGACCCAAGTCACCCGGGAGACCCGGGAGCTGCTGGAGCGCCTGCGCCTGGCGAATCGCGCCTCCACGCTGGCCAGCGAGCTGTCCTATTCGGAGCAACGCTCATTGGAAATCGGCATGGCGCTTGCGTCCCGACCGCAGGTCGTTCTGCTTGACGAGCCCATGGCAGGGATGTCGCGCGAGGAAACCGACTATGCGGTGGATCTGATTCGCGACATCACTCGGGGGAAGACACTATTCATCGTGGAACACGATATGGACGTCGTGTTTGGCCTGAGCGACCGCATCAGCGTGCTGGTGTATGGCCGCATCGTGGCGACCGGCACGCCCGACGAGATCCGGTCCAATCCGGTTGTCAAGGAAGCCTATCTCGGCGAGGAAACGGCATGATGGCCGACAGCACCGATCCATTGCTGGAAGTCTCCGGCCTCAATGCCTATTACGGGAAAAGCCATATTCTCCACGGCGTCAGTTTCAACGTGGCGCGAGGCGAGGTGATCAGTCTGTTGGGGCGAAACGGCTCCGGCCGTTCGACAACCCTGAAGGCCATCATGGGACTGGTGCCGCCAGCCGCGGGTTTCGTCCGTCTCCAGGGCCTGGACCTGGCGGGGCGCCGTCCTTACCTGGTGTGTCGCAGCGGCATCGGATATGTCCCCGAGGAGCGCGAGATCTTCACCAATTTGACGGTCGACGAAAACCTTCGCCTGGGGGTCCAGCCCGCCGTGAAAGGGGCCCCGGTCTGGACGGTCGAGCAGATGTTCGACTACTTTCCGCGCCTGAAGGAACGCCGCAACACGATGGCGGGCAGCCTGTCGGGCGGAGAGCAGCAGATGCTGACCATGTGCCGGGCGCTGCTTGGCAACCCGTTGGTGATGCTGATTGACGAACCCACCGAAGGGCTGGCGCCCAAGATCGTGGCGGCGGTGGGCGACATGATCCGGGACATTCAGCGTCGTGGTGTCGCGGTGGTCCTGGTCGAGCAGAAGCTCACGATCGCGTTGAAGGTTTCCAGCCGGGTTTGTGTCATGGGACACGGCCAGATCGTTTTTGAAGGGACGCCGGGTGATCTTGCTGCGCATCCCACCCTTCTGGACGAGTGGCTGGCCGTTTGAATAGTGTTCGCCGAGGAGATGGAAGTGTCGATGAAAATGGTCGCGCCCCTGGAAGTGGGTCTGAATGTCCGCGATTTGCCGAAGATGCGCGCGTTCTACGAGACGGTGCTTGGGCTCGTGTTCGTCAACGAGATTCGGGTCTCCGCCGCGAAGGCCCGCCAGGCTGCCTTGAGCAACCAGGCCTATGTCGTGGTGCGGCTGCAGGCCTCTGGCGGCGAGCGTCTGAAGCTGCTCGCGCCCGAGTCGCCGCCGAAGGCGGTCGCACAGCCTCCTTTGATTCTGGACCAACCGGGCAGCAGCTACATCACGTTCATCATCGATGACATCCGAACGGCCTGCAGTCGCGTGCGGGCCCACGGTCTCTCATTCATGACGGGACCCGAGCCGGTCGAAGTGCGTCCCGGCACGTGGCTCGCCTTCCTTCGCGATCCGGAAGGCCACATTGTCGAGTTGGTGCAGTACGACGACATCACGACCTACCGGCCCGACCTTTCGGCCGGGCAGTGATTCCGGATCCGGCGATTCGCGCCTCATAGGCGGCGCATGGCAATGGTTGTGGAGAAAACGAACATGCAGGACTCGATGGCCGCGCTGGTCAGGATGGCGCGCGGAGATGGTTTTGACGGCCTGGCCGGCCGGGTGATTTTCATTACCGGCGCGGGCAGTGGTCTGGGGCGCGCGATGGCGCACGCCTTTGGGGCCTGTCGCTCGCGGCTGGTGCTGTTCGACATGGATGTCGCGGCCATGGAGTCCGTGTGCAACGAACTGGAGGCTGCGAATCCCGGTCTGGAAGTCCGGTGCCACCAGGGGCTGGTCAACGACGAATCCGCTGTTGGGCAGGCGTTTGCCGAGACGCACGAGGCCTGGGGCGGCGTCGATGTCCTGCTCAACAACGCCGGAATCTCCATGAATTGCCCGACGCTGGAGCTTACGGGCGATCAGTGGCGCAAAGCCATCGACGTCAATCTGAATGGGGTGTTCTATTGCGCCCGCGAGGCTGGCCGCCTCATGACGGCCCGTGGCCACGGCGTCATCATCAACACGGCCTCCATGTACGGCGTGGTCGCCGCCCCCGACCGGGCCGCCTATTGCGCCAGCAAGGCCGCAGTGGCCATGCTGACCAAATCGCTGGCCGTGGAGTGGGGGCCATTGGGCGTGCGGGTCAACGCCATTGCGCCCGGATATGTGCGCACCGCGCTGGTGGACGATCTGGTGGCGCGGGGACGCATGGATGTGGACGTGCTGTCCAGGCGCACGCCGCTGGGGCGCCTGGGTACGCCCGAAGAGATTGCGGCCCTGGTGCTGTTCCTGGCTTCGGACCACGCGGCGTTCATCAATGGCCACGTCGCCGTCGCGGACGGCGGCTGGTCGGCCTACGGATACATTTGATCGGGAGTTCGTTTATGTCAAAACTGATTGCACTCGCGCCGGCGTCGGCGTGGTCGGAGCTGCGTGTCACCGAGAAGGACTGGAAGGCGGCGGACCCCGCCGTACTGGGAACGCTGCTGACACACATGCACTTGATCCGGGCTTTCGAGGAAACCGTGGTGGAGCTCGCCATGGACGGACTGGTGCATGGCCCGGCACACTCCAGCATTGGCCAGGAGGGCGGAGCCGCGGGCGCGCTCGCGTTCCTGCGCGCATCGGACCAGGTCAATGGTTCGCACCGCGGGCACCATCATTTCCTGGCGAAATCGCTGGCCTATCTGCGTCCCGGCCGCGCCGATCCCCGTGCGCCCCTGGGGGAAGACGTGCAAGCGCTGCTGCAGCGCACCTTGGCGGAGATCCTGGGCCTGTCGCAAGGGTTCTGCCGGGGGCGGGGCGGCTCCATGCATCTTCGCTGGGCCGAAGCGGGTGTCATGGGCACCAACGCGATCGTGGGGGGCGGGGTGCCGTTCGCCGCAGGGTCTGCGTGGGCGCACCGCCACGCCGGCACCGACGATGTCTCGGTCACCTTCTTTGGAGACGGAGCTACCAACATCGGATCGGTGCTGGAATCCATGAACCTGGCGGCGGCATGGAAGCTGCCGCTGTGTTTCTTCATAGAGAACAATCGTTACGCTGTCTCCACCAAGGTCGAAGAATCCACGGCCGAGCCGCGCCTGTCCTCGCGCGGCGGTGCTTTCAATATACCCAGCTGGAAGGTGGACGGCATGGACGCCTATGCCGTGCATCTTGCCATGGAGCAGGCCGTGGCCCACATGCGGGCCGGCAACGGCCCCACGCTCATCGAGGCGGACGTCTATCGCTATTTGCACCAGAATGGGGGTTATCCGGGCAGTGCGTTCGGCTATCGCTCCAAGGAAGAAGAGGCGCAGTGGCGCAACCGTGATGCGCTGGCCGCTTTGGGCCGGCGCATGAAAGACCGCGGGATGATCTCCGATGCGGATCTGGAGGCCCTGCGCGAGCGTATGCAGGCGGCGATGCGTCAAGCCGTGGCCGCCCTCATCGAAGCCGATCCAGAGCGGCCGGGCAAGCGCCGCATCCGGCCCGACCTGTGGCCCGACCCGGGATTTCGCGATGTAGGCGTCCGCAGTGAACTCCACGAGCTGCGCGGCGTGCGCACCGAGGAGCAGGCCACCTTCAAGGGGAAGCTCGAGGAGCGCAAGTTCATCGACGTGGTGGCCGAGACCATGGAGCGTCGCATGGTAGCGGACGATCGCATCGTGATCCTGGGAGAAGACGTCCATCGTCTCAAGGGAGGCACCAACGGCGCCACGCGGGGCCTGCATGATCGCTTCCCGGATCGTGTCCTCGGTACGCCGATCAGCGAGAATGCATTCGCGGGGCTGGGAGGAGGCATCGCCATGAACGGCCGGTTCCGGCCGGTGGTGGAGTTCATGTATCCCGACTTCCTGTGGGTGGCGGCTGATCAGGTCTTCAATCAGATCGGCAAGGCGCGCCACATGTTTGGTGGAGACATCCGCATGCCGCTGGTGTTGCGCTCCAAGGTGGCCATGGGCACGGGTTACGGTTCCCAGCACTCCATGGACCCTGCCGGCATTTTCGCGACCAGTCCGGGGTGGCGCATCGTCGCGCCGTCCACGCCTTTCGATTATGTGGGGCTGATGAACGCCGCGCTGCACATCGAGGATCCCGTGCTCGTGATCGAACATGTGGACTTGTACAGCAGCACCGGTCTGGCGCCGGTGGATGATTTCGATTTCCAGACGGCTTTGGGCCGGGCGGCGGTGCGCCGCGAGGGCAAGGACGTGACGGTGCTGACGTATCTGTCGATGGTCCGGCATTCGCTGGAGGCGGTGGAGAAAACGGGAATCGACGCCGAGGTGATCGACCTGCGCTGGCTCGACCGTGCGAGCCTGGACTGGGAGACGGTGGGCGCCAGCATTCGCAAGACCAACAATGTGCTGATCGTGGAACAGGGATCGACCGGAACGGCCTACGGCAGCTGGCTCGGCGATGAAATCCAGCGCAGATTCTTTGACTGGCTGGACCAGCCCGTGCTCCGCGTGACGGGCGGCGAAGCCTCCCCCAGCATTTCCAGGATTCTGGAAGGCGCGGCTTGTGCCCGTACCGAAGAAGTCATGGAGGGACTGGAGCGCGCCATGGCCGGACAGGGCGCTCCCGCGCGGGCCCAAGGGAGCAATTGATATGGCGACGCTATTGCGAATGCCCGAGGTGTCGGCCAACGTGGAATCGGCTGTCATCGTCGCGTGGGCGAAGGTGGAGGGTGATGCCGTCGCGGCCGGCGACTGCGTGGCCGAAATCGAGACGGACAAGGCCGTCGTCGAGTTTGTCTCGGAATCGGCGGGGCGGCTCGGACGCATCCTGGTGGCGGCGGGTCATGAGGCCCGGGTAGGGGCTCCCGTCGCGGTGCTGCTGGACGACGGCGAGCGGGATGTCGACGTGGAGGCGCTGCTGGCGGGGCAGCCGGCCGGCGGGCCGCTGAAGGAGCTGGCGTCGGCGGGCCCGGCCGGTCCGGCGTCCCCGGCGCCTGCCGCTGCGCGGGCGGCGCCACCAGCGCCTGCCGATACGGCATCGAGCCGAGTGTTCGCCAGCCCGCTCGCCCGCAGGCTGGCGGCGCAGGCGGGCCTGCCGCTCCCGGGGCTGGCCGGCAGCGGCCCGCACGGCAGGATCGTGAAGCGTGACGTGCAGGCGGCGCTGGCGCGCGCCACGGCGGCGCGGCCGTCGACCGCGCCGGTGGAGACGGCGGTCGTGCCAGAGCCGGCGCCCCTGCGGGTACCGGGCGATGTGGCGGTTCCCCATTCCGCCATGCGGCGCACGATCGCGCGCCGCCTGCTCGAGAGCAAGACTACGATCCCGCACTTTTATCTTCGGTCCGAGTGCCGCATGGAGGCGCTTTCCGCGCTGCGCCGGCAGATCAACGAGGCAGGGCGCCATGTGTCGATCAACGACATCATCGTCAAGGCCGTGGCCGTGGCCCTGATGGATTGCCCGGACATGAATGTCACTTGGACCGACGAGGCGCTGATTCGCCATGCCGGTGCAGACGTGTCGGTGGCGGTCTCGACGCCTTCCGGGCTGATTACGCCGGTCGTTCGCGGCGTCCACGACAAGTCCCTGTCACGGGTCAGCGCGGAAATCGCCGCTCTGGTGGCCCGGGCCCGCGAAGGCAGGCTCTCGCCGCAGGAATATCAGGGCGGGAGCTTCACGGTCAGCAACCTGGGCATGTACGGGACGACGGAATTTGCCGCCATCATCAATCCGCCGCAGGCCGCCATCCTGGCGGTCGGCGCCATCGAGCGCCGAGTGGTGGCAGGTCCGGAGGGAAGCGTGGAAGTGACGCCGATGATGACCGTCACGCTATCGGTCGATCATCGCGCCATCGATGGCGCGGCGGCGGCCAAGTGGCTGGACGCTTTTCGCCGCGTCATCGAAAACCCCCTGGCAGCTTTGATCTGAAGGCATCATGAAATCGGTCGACTACGATTACGACGTGGCGGTGATTGGCGGCGGTCCGGGTGGCTACGTGGCCGCCATCCGGGCCGCACAACTGGGGCTGCGCACGGCGTTGGTGGAGCAGGCCGATCTGGGCGGGATCTGTCTGAACTGGGGGTGCATCCCTACCAAGGCGCTCTTGCGGTCGGCCGACGTACTGCGGCTGGTCCGATCGGCGGATCGCTACGGAGTCGCGGTGGGCGCCCCGGTGGCTGACCTGTCGGCCATGGTGGCTCGCTCGCGCAAGGTCGCGAGCGAGCTGCAGCGCGGCGTGGCTTATCTGCTGAAGAAGAATGGCGTCGAAGTGATTCACGCCCGAGCGAGCCTAGGCGGCGCGGGCAGCGTCCGCCTCGAAAATGTGCCGGACTCCGCACATGCACGTTCCTTTCAGGCGGCCCACGTCATCCTGGCGACCGGGGCCCGTGCGCGGGTGCTGCCGGGCCTGGATCCCGATCCGGGCAGCGTCTGGTATTACCGGGAGGCGCTGTCGCCCGTATTTTTGCCGCCCCGCATGGTGGTCATTGGCGCGGGTGCCATTGGCGTTGAATTTGCCAGTTTCTATCATGCGCTCGGCGTCCAGGTGCATATCGTGGAAATGGCTGATCGGGTGCTGCCCCCGGAGGACGAGGAAATCTCCAGGCATGTGGCGGCTTCCCTGAGCAAGCAGGGCATGGAGCTCCATCTGGGCGCGCGCATGATCGGCAGCCAGCGGGCCGGCGGCGTGTGGCGGATCCAGCTTCAGGGGGCCGTGCGCGCGCTCGAGGCCGAGGTGGTGCTGGTGGCGGCGGGGATCGTCGGGAATCACGAAGACCTGGGCCTCGAGCGGACGGCTGTGCGCGTGGAGCGCTCCCATGTGGTGACGGACGCTTTGGGCGCTACGCACGAGCCGGGCGTGTATGCGATCGGGGATCTGGCTGGCGCTCCTTGGCTCGCCCACAAGGCTTCGCACGAGGCGGTCGCCTGTGTGGAGGCCATCGCTGGCGGCGAGCCGCATCCGCTGGACGTCATGCGCATTCCCGCCTGCACGTATAGCCATCCGCAGGTGGCGCATGTAGGCCTGACGGAGGCGCAGGCGCGCACGAAAGGGCGCGCCGTGCGCGTGGGCCGCTTTCCATTCACCGCCAACGGCAAGGCGATTGCGCTCGGCGACACCGAGGGTTTCGTGAAGGTTGTGATGGACGCGGAAAGCGGCGAGCTTCTGGGCGCCCATATGGTGGGGGCGGAAGTGACGGAGATGATCCAGGGCTATGCGGTCGCCATGGGATTGGAGGCCACTGAAGAAGATCTGATGCAGACCGTGTTCCCGCACCCCACGCAGTCCGAGGCGATGCATGAGGCGGTGCTCTCGGCGTACGAACGGGCATTGCATCTTTGACCTCGTTGCGTGCCCCTTTTGTGGCTGCCTGTGGCCGAATGGATTGTGTTGCGCTAAAGTTGCATCAGTTGCCGCGGCTCGTCCGTGGTGCGATTTCACCCGAGAGGGCCGGACATGCGGGACTTGTATTTCACCGATCCGGCCATTTTTTGACGCGCTTTTTGAAGCGCTTCAATATTGAAGGATACAGGTATGAAATTGATCGATCATGGTGAGGGCGGCGATGCGAGTGTCCTGAGGCTCGTGGACGCGCCCGTGCCGAAGCCTTCCCCGGGACAGGTGCTCATCGCCGTGCATTACGCCGGCGTCAATCGGCCGGATGTCCTGCAGCGGTCAGGGTCCTATCCGCCGCCACCTGACGCTTCACCGTATCTGGGGCTCGAAGTGTCCGGCGAGATCGTGCGGGTCGGCGCCGGTGTCACGCGCTGGAAGGCAGGCGACCGCGTCTGCGCCCTGACGCCGGGCGGCGGTTATGCCGAATATTGCGTGGTGGACGCCGGCCATTGCCTGCCGGTGCCTCGCGGGCTGTCGATGATCCAGGCCAGCGCGCTGCCCGAAACCTACTTCACCGTCTGGACGAATCTGTTTCAGCGCGGTCGGCTGCAGGCGGGTGAGAGCGTTCTCGTGCATGGCGGTTCCAGCGGCATCGGCCTGACGGCCATTCAGCTCGCCAAGGTGCGCGGTGCGCGGGTCATGACGACGGTGGGCAATGCGGAGAAAATGGAGGCCTGCCGCAGGCTCGGGGCCGATGTGGCAATCAACTACCACGACGAGGATTTTGTCCAGGTGGTGGCCCGCGAGACGGGGGGCAAGGGCGTGGACGTGGTACTGGACATGGTGGGCGGCGACTATATCCCGCGCAATATCCGCTGCCTGGCGCTGGAGGGGCGGCTTGTGCAGATTGCCTTCCTGCAGGGCAGCCGGGTTGATCTGGATGCCATGCCCATCATGCTCAGGCGCCTCACCTTCACGGGGTCCACCCTGAGGGCGCGGTCGGTGCAGCAGAAGGCCGAACTCGCGGCATCGGTCGAGGCCAATGTCTGGCCGATTCTGGAATCGGGACGTTGTCTGCCCGTCATTCATCGGATGTTCCCGCTCGCCGAGGCGCGCGCGGCGCACGAGTTGATGGAAAGCAGCCGGCACATCGGCAAGATCATTCTCGAGGTCAATGGAGGAAAAGATGAGGCATGACGGAAGGGTCGTGCTGGTGACCGGAGGCACGGGCGGCATCGGCAGCGCGATCGTGGACCGTTATACGGCGGAAGGCGCGCATGTGGGCATCGTGGATCTGGACGAAGACCGTGGCCAGACCCTGTGTCGGCGCCTGCGCGAACAGGGCCGCACGGTGGCGTTTGCGGCGGCGGACGTCGGGACCGCGGAAGGCTGCCGACGGGCGGTCGATGTCATCCAGACCGCCCTGGGCGGGATCGATACGCTGGTGAACAATGCCGGGATCTCGCCCAAGCACGACGGGCATCCGGCCACGATTGGCGCGATGGATCCGTCGGAGTGGGATCGTGTCGTGGGCGTCAACCTGAATGCGGCATTCTACCTGACGCACCTGTTGGCGCCGGGCATGCAGGAGCGTCACTTCGGGCGCATCGTCTCGATGTCGTCCGTCGCCGGCAAGGCGCCGCTGACCGATATCGTGGCGGTGCACTACAGCACGACGAAGGCGGCGCTGATCGGCTTTACGCGCCATGCGGCGGCGGAGCTGGGGCCGGCCGGCATCACGGTCAACGCCATTGCACCGGGGCGCATCAATACGCCGCTGCTGAAGACGGTGGCCGGGGCGGCCAACGATGCCATCATCCGCGAAACGCCGCTGCGGCGCCTGGGAGAGCCGTCCGAGGTGGCTGAGGTCTGCGCGTTCCTGACGTCGCCGGAGGCCGGTTTCGTGACGGGCCAGGTCGTGGATGTGGCGGGCGGCTGGCTGATGACCTGATGGTCCGTGGGACCTGCATGACATAAGACGGAGAGAGGGATGATTTCAGGAAACACGCGTTTGTTTGCGATCCTTGCAGACCCGGTGGCGCAGGTGAGGACTCCCCAGGTCCTGAACGGCTATTTCGCCGCGCGAGGCGTGGACGCCATTCTGGTGCCCATGCACGTGGCGGCCGAGAATCTGGAAGAGGTGCTGGGCGGGCTGCGTCGTATGAAGAACCTGGGCGGGTTCATCGTGACCGTGCCTCACAAGATCGCCATCGCCCGCCTGTGTGACGCGCTCGGGCCTGCCGCCCAGGCCGTCGGGTCGGTCAATACGGTTCGTCGGACGGCCGATGGCCGTCTGGTGGGCGACATGTTCGATGGCGCCGGCTTCGTGGGTGGCTTGCGGTCCCAGGGGCATGATCCTGAAGGCAAGCGGGCGTTGCTGGTGGGCGCGGGCGGTGCCGCCTCGGCGATCGCCTTTGCGCTGTCCGAAGCGGGCGCCAGCCGTGTGACGGTTGCCAATCGGACCCGGGCAAAAGCGGAGGCGGTGGTCGAGCACGTCCGGCGTGCCTTGCCGCAGGCCGACATCGGCGTTGGCGAGGCTGATCCCTGCGGCTATGACATGGTCGTGAACGGAACGTCGCTGGGCATGCGGCCCGACGACCCCCTGCCGCTCGATGTGGCGCGGCTGGAGCCCCGGGTGCTGGTGGCCGAGATCATCATGAAACCGGAACTCACTCCTCTGCTCGAGGCGGCTCGACAGCGGGGCTGTCCCGTCCACTATGGCCGCCATATGCTGGATTGCCAGGTGGAGTTGATGGCGCGCTTCATGTTTGATCGCTCCTGAAGGCCTTCATCATGGATACCTTCGATTACGTGATCGTCGGTGGCGGGACAGCCGGATGCATCTTGGCCAACCGCCTGACGGCGTCCGGCAGGCATACCGTGCTGATGCTCGAAGCGGGTACGGACGAGCAGGGATTCTGGATCCCGATCCCGGCCGGATTCAGCAAGCTTCTGGTGGATCCGCGTTTCAACTGGCGCTTCGAGACCGAGCCGGAACCCAATACGCTGAACCGCCGGATCGCCGTGCCGCGGGGCCGGGGGCTGGGCGGTTCCACTCTGATCAACGGCATGATCTATGTGCGGGGCCAGCCCACCGATTACGATCGCTGGTCGGAACTGGGCGCCACCGGCTGGGGCTGGTCGGATGTGGAGCCCTATTTCCGGCGTTTCGAAAACTATGCGGGCGGCGGCGACGCGCGCGGGCATGATGGTCCCATGCATATCACCGAGGTCGCTGAACGGCATCCGCTCTCGGCCGCGGTCCTGGCCGCCGCGCGCGAGGATGGCCAGCCCCTGAATCCCGATTACAACGGCGCGTCCCAGGAGGGCTTCGGCTATTACCAGGTGGCGCAGCACCGGGGACGGCGCTGGAGCGTGGTCGACGGATACCTGAAGCCCGCGCGCGGCCGACGCAATCTCAGCGTCCGGACGCGGGCCCACGTGCTGCGGGTGGATCTGGACGATGCGGGCAACCGGTGTAACGGGGTGACCTATCGTCAGAACGGACAGGATATCAGCGTGCAGGCGCGCGCCGAGGTCATCATGGCGGCCGGCGCAGTCCAGACGCCACAGGTGCTGGAGCTGTCGGGCATTGGCCGCCCGGAAATCCTGGAGCGCACGGGGATTGCGGTGCGTCACGCGCTCCCCGGGGTGGGCGAGCACTATATCGATCACTTCTGCACGCGCATGAACTGGCGGGTGCGGCACACTCAGTCCCTCAATGAGCTCACCCGGGGCTGGCGGCTTGGCCTGGCGGTGGCGCAATATTTCAGCCGCCATACCGGGATCCTGACCCTGGGTACCGGCCTGGTCTTCGGCTTCGTCAGGAGCCGCCCGGAGCTGCACACGCCCGATGTCCAGTATTTCTTCATGCACGCGAGCTACTCCAATGCCGCCGAGCGCATTCTGGACCGTTTGCCGGGGATGACGCTGGGCGTGGCGCAGATGCGGCCGCAGTCACGAGGCAGCATCCACGTTCGCACTGCGGATCCGTTTGCCGGCCCGGCGATACGTCCGAATTTCCTCGACTGCGAGGAAGACCAGGACAGTCTGATCGGCGGCATGCAGGTGGCCCGGCGCATCATGGCTCGGCCTTCCATGGCCCGCTATGTGGCTCAGGAACTCAGTCCGGGCGCGCAAACCCGCACGCGTGATGAGTGGATGGATTTTGCGCGAGCCAACGGGCAGACCATTTATCACCCCATCGGCACCTGCCACATGGGTTCCGATCCACTGGCGGTGGTGGACTCGCGGCTGCGGGTCAAGAGTCTGGCCGGGCTTCGAATCGTGGATGCCTCGGTCATGCCGGCCATGGTGTCCGGCAACACTCAGGGCGCCGTCATGATGGTGGCCGAGAAGGGCGCAGACCTGATTCTGCAGGATGCGCGCAATACGCCCTAGCGTGCCGCTGGTCCTGTCAGCTGCTGAACTCGTTGACCATGAGCAGCGTGCCGTACAGATGTTGGGTGGCGCAGATGTACAGGTAGGTGCGTTTCGGCCCGCCGGGCGACCGGCTGCCGTACTGTGACCGGGCTGGAGATGTTTGCCTGCGTGGCCCGGCACATGCTGGATTTCTATACGGCCAACGATTGGCCTTAACCCTTGCGGGCCACTTGGTCGCGGACCTGCTGGCGAAATTGCATGGGGCTCAGTCCCGTGTGTTTCTTGAAAAAACGGCTGAAGTACACCTCGTCCTCGAAGCCCAGCTTCCACGCGAGCAGCTTGATGGCGTCCGAGGTGTAGACCAGATCGCGCCTGGCCTCGTGGGCCAGTCGTTCATTGACGACCGTGGACGCGGAGACGCCCAGCACGTCCCTGCACAGCCGTGTGAGATGGCCGACCGTGACGCCCAGCTTTTCGGCGTAGACGCCAAGCGTCCAATGCTCGCGGTACCGTTCGTCCACCAGTGTCCGGAATTTCTGGATCAACTGCGCCTTGCGGGTGCTGCCGGCCTCCAGGGTCAGCCCCCGGCTGTAGCGCACGCGTCCGATGCGCATGACCAGTGCCGCCAGCAGCGACATGCAGATACCTGGCTGGGCCACCTCGCGGCTCAGAAATTCCTTGAAGATGGCATCGAACAGCGTCCCGAGCGCGTCCAGAGCCGGGTCGCCGCGCTCGAATTCGATGGACAAGGGCTCGCGCACGACGCGCAGCATGTCGGGGTCGGCCGCGCCCACGATGAGCTCCAGCACATGCTGAACCGCAGTGATCACGGGGCCATCCACCTGCGGCGAAAAATGGAACGAATGCTCTATTTGTTCTGGAATTGACAAGATGCACGGTGCCTGAACCGTAAATCGTTCATTTCCGAATCCGATCTCTCCGCCGCCGTGGGTGAGGTACAGGACCTGAATGAAGGATCTGTGCAGATGTGGCTTGATGATCCAGTTATTCGGGGAGGATCGCTTCGGAATCGATTCGATGTGAACGGAGTCGACCCAGTCGTCCAGGCCTCTGGTGGCATACAAACCATAGCTAGGGTTTTCCCGCATCGCACTCTGTGTCCAGGAAATTGATGCATGAATTGTCCTGTTAGTAGCACGAATCGTCAATTCAGATGGATGATCACATCCGGATAATGGTCAGCATCGTTTTTCGGATTTTCCATCAGACACAAGACCCTCATCCGAGATTTCCCGCGCTGGAGACCCCTCCGATCATTCTCTTCGGATCTGATGGCCGGCTTCCAGGGCGGCGGGAAACCGTTTCAAATTCGCTTGGAGAACATCATGCAAGAGCCAGACTGGCTTGGCTTGCAGGGGAGAACTTTTGCTGTCACCGGTGCGGCCCATGGCATCGGTTTCGGGATCGCCCGGGGCCTCGTGAACGCCGGGGCACGGGTTGCACTTCTGGACTTTGACCATGAAGCCGCGAAGATGGCTGCGAAAGAACTTTGTTCGACCGGTGCGCGAGTGATGGCCGTTTCCTGTGACACGACGGATGCCGACAGCCTTGAACATGCTGCACGGGCGGTTCAGGAAACCCTGGGTGTCTGCAGCGGGCTAGTCAATAACGCGGGCATCTTGCGATCAGCCGCGCTCAACGATGTCGCTGTGGAAGAATGGAATCGGGTGCTGAGCACCAATCTGACGGGCTATCTGTTGGCGGCGCGCGCGTTTTATCCGCAGATGCGCCTGCGCAACCACAGCAGCATTGTCCACGTGGCGTCGATTGCCGGCAGCTACCCGCAGACGCGCAGCGGCGCCTACAGCGCAAGCAAGGCCGGCGTGCGGCTATTGTCGCGGCAACTGGCGGTGGAGTGGCGCGGCGACCGCATCCGCAGCAACACCATCTGCCCGGGCATGATCCGTACCCCGCTGTCGGCCGCCTTCTACGCGCAGCCCGGACTCGAGGCCCGCCGGGCCGCCATGACGGCCAGCGGCCGGGTGGGCGAACCGGACGACATCGCCAATGCCGCACTTTTTCTGTTGAGCGCGCGCTCCGACTATGTGAACGCGACGGACATTGCGGTCAATGGCGGAATGGACGCCATGCTCATGGACATGGTTCCGCGTCCCGGATTCAACGATACGACGAAGGGTGAGGCCTGAGATGAACACACTTGAACTGCAGGACGGCGCGCGTTGTGATGTCCTGATCGCGGGGGCCGGCGTATCGGGCCTGACGGCGGCGATCGTTGCGGCCAAACAGGGTCTGAAGGTCATCGTGGTCGAGAAGGCGCCGGTGTTTGGCGGCACGGCTGCGTTCTCGGGCGGCGTCCTCTGGATCCCGGGCAATCATGTGGCGCGCTCGGCGGGCATTCCCGATACGCGCGAAGAGGCACTGGCCTACATCGAGAACGAAACGGGCGCC
This sequence comes from Castellaniella sp. UC4447_H14, assembly GCF_052978285.1. NCBI lineage: Bacteria > Pseudomonadati > Pseudomonadota > Betaproteobacteria > Burkholderiales > Alcaligenaceae > Castellaniella > Castellaniella sp. UC4447_H14. The sequence goes on from NZ_CM129666.1 coordinate 2,450,714, forward strand.
AGCTTCGATCCGGAAATCATCAATGTCTTCCTGGATGCCGCCCCCGAGATGGCGGAATTCTTCGAGCGCGAGACCGAAGTCAAATTCGTCGCGACCCAGTACCCCGATTACCACCCGGACCAGATCGGAGCCGCGCAGGTGGGGCGCTCCATCCTGGCCAAGCCCTACGATATCCGGGCCTTGGGGCCTGAGATGAAGCGTCTGAGATCCCCGCTCAAGACGATCACCTTCATCGGCATGATGTTCAATTCATCAAGTCCGGACATCAAACACTTCTTCAATGCGACGAAGTCGCTGACGTCGTTCATCTACGTGGCCAAGCGCCTGGCCAAGCACCTGAAGGAACTGGCGCTCTATCATCGCGGCGTCAACGTCACCAGTGGCAACGCGCTGATGGCGCGGCTCGCGAAGTCGGCCTTGGATCTGGGGATTCCCATTTATACCGAGTCCCCCGTCATCCGATTGCTCGAGGCCTCGCAGCGCGTCACGGGTGCGGTCGTGCGCGCGCCGGGCGGCGAAGTCCGGATATTTGCGGACCGCGCAGTCGTGCTGGCGGCGGGCGGCTTCCCGCACGATGAAGAGCGTCTTCGGCAGGTCTATCCGCATGTCCATCGCGGCGGCCATCACTTGTCTCCCACACCGCTCGAAAACACCGGGGATGGCGTGCGGTTGGCTGAACAGCGGGGCGCTGCGCTGCGCCTGGACTTTCCGAATGCCTCCGCCTGGATACCGGTTTCCCGCGTACCCTTCGGGAAGGGGGAGTACGGCATCTTTCCGCATCTGATAGACCGCTATAAACCTGGCGTGATCGGCGTCAACCGGAACGGCAAGCGCTTCACCAACGAGTCCAACTCCTACCACGACGTCGGCCAGGCCATGATCCAGGCCTGCGAAGGACAGAACGACACGGCCATGTGGCTCATCTGCGATCACAACACCATTCGCAAATATGGTCTCGGATATGCCAAGCCGGCACCCGTCCCGCTGGGGCCCATGCTCAAGCGCGGTTATCTGAACAAGGGCCGTACCTTGCGGGAACTTGCGCAATCCACAGGCATCGATGCCCAGGCTCTGGAGGAGACCGTGAAGGCCTACAACGCCTCCGCAATCAATGGAGAAGATCCGGAATTCCATCGCGGCTCCACGGCATTCAACCGTTACCTGGGTGATGCCGAACACGAACCCAACCCCTGCGTGGCCCCCATCCTGCACGGTCCTTTCTATGCACTGAAGCTGGTGATGGGCGACCTGGGGACTTTCGATGGAATTCGCACGTCGATCAATGGGGAAGTGCTGGATCAGCAGTCCGAGCCCATCCCCGGGCTGTATGCGGTCGGCAACGACCGGGCCAGCATCTTCGGCGGCCACTACATTGCGGCCGGCATCACGCTGGGTCCGAATATGACCTTCAGTTATCTCACGGCCCGGCACATTGCCGCCGCGCAGGCCTGAACGGTTGCCAGGATACGAGACACGACATGCATATCGATGATTCACTCGCCTTGATCGATCACCGCATCTACACGATTGCCTTGCGCAAGATGCCGGACTTCCTGGAGGTTTTCAACAACCTCGCCATGCCGATCCTGCGTGAGACACTGGGCAATCCGGTCGGCCTCTACACCAGCACCGTGGGTCCCCTGAATCAGTTCGTCCACCTGTGGGCCTACAAGGATCTGGTCGATTACCAGGAGCGCTGCCACCGCCGGGATACGCACCCGGACTTTCCGGCTTATCTGGCTGCTTCCGGCCATCTGATCGTGGCCCAGGAGACCCGGCTGCTGTCGCGCGCCGAACTGCTCTACCAGCCGGGAGGCAGCCAATGACCCGGGAAGCGTCCTGCGTGGCGCTGGTCACCGGGGGCGCGGCCGGAATCGGCCACGCGACGGCTCGCGCCTTGGCGGCAACCGGCCACAGGGTGTGCCTGCTCGATCTCGATGGCGGGCTGGCCCGGCAAAGGGCGCAGGAACTGGGGGGCGCTCATTTGGGACTGGCCTGCGATGTCGCTGGCGAAGCCGATGTCAAAGCGGCCGTCGCCCAGGTCATGGACGCCTGCGGCCGGATCGATGTGCTGGTGAACAACGCCGGGATCGGCGACCAGGCCGTTCCGACCCTGAGGCAATCAGTGGATCACTTCGACAAGGTCCTGGACATCCACCTGCGCGGAACGTTCCTGATGAGCCGCGAGGTGGCCGGGATCATGATCGCCAATGGCGGCGGGGCCATCGTGAACCTGTGCTCGATCAGTGCGCTGGCGGCCATCCCCGGGCGAAACGCATATTCAGCCGCGAAAGCGGGGATCGCCGCCATGACCCGCACCATGGCGTGCGAGTGGGCACGTTCGGGTGTGCGGGTCAACGCAGTCGCGCCCGGTTATGTCCGGACGGAGCTGGTGCAAAAGCTGGAAGCCGATGGCGCGCTGAACACGGAGCGCATTGCAGCTCATACACCGCTCGGACGTTTGGCCAAGCCAGAGGAAATCGCCGCGGTGATTGCGTTCCTGGCCTCGGACCAGGCCAGCTATGTCACCGGAGCCACGATACACGCGGATGGCGGCTGGCTCGCGTTCGGGGCGCCTGACGAAACCCTGCTTGGCCAGGTCACCTGACCTTCTGCGAGACCAACTGACCATGTTAACCGTCAATATTATCAACGGCCTCGTGTACGGCGCGCTGCTCGCGATCGTCGCTTCCGGCCTCGCCTTGATCTATGGCCTCAGGCGCGTCGTCAATTTTGCGCATGGCTCGCTCTACATGCTGGGCGCCTACATTGGGTACACGGCTGCTGCGTATACCAATTTCTGGGCTGCACTCGTCATTGCAAGCGTCGCCATGTTCCTGATTGGCGCATTGCTGGATCGCTATGGCCTGCGGCTCCTGCAGAACTACGACCCGCTGAGCATCATCCTGGTGACGTTCGGGTTGCTGCTGATTGTCGAAGATCTGGTCCAGACGTTCTGGGGGAAGGGCAATCTCTCGCTGGCCGAGCCAGTCCTGCTGAGCCACTCGATCAGCTTCATGGGAGTCACGTTGCCAGCCTATCGGCTTGCCGTCGTCTTGGTGGGCGTGCTGGTCGCCATCGGACTGACGCTGTGGCTTCAGCGGACGCGGATGGGCCTGTTCGTGCGCGCATCGAGCACGGACCCGACCACCACTGCCATGCAGGGCGTCAACACCGACAGGCTCAGTGCCTTCGTGGTCGGCCTCGGCACGGCGCTCGCGGGATTTGCCGGTGTCGTGACGGCCCCATTCCTGTCGCTTTCGCCCACCATGGGCAGCAACGTACTGATCGACTCCTTCATGGTTGTCGTCATTGGCGGACTGGGCAGCCTCCCCGGGGCGTTTCTCGCCGCCTTGGTGCTGGGACAGGTCCAGACGCTGGGCGCAGTGTATCTGCCTGACGTGTCCGCCTTGCTTCCTTTCATCCTGATGATTGCCATCCTTATCTGGAGGCCGGCGGGTATCGCTGGGAATCGCACATGAATGCATGGACCCGTTCCAGTCGGTTATTGCCGATGACGGCAGGCGGCATCGTACTGATCCTGCTCGCGAGCCAGCTTGTGGGTTCGGCCACAACGCTCTCCGTTCTTACGCAGGCCGCCATATTCGGGATTTTTGCTTGCGGCGTTGGCGTGCTTTTGAAGCAGAACGGCATGGTGAGCTTCGGTCACGCCGCCTTTTTTGGCCTGAGCGCGTACTTCGTGGCCGTCTGCCTGCAGGATACCGGTTTGTCGGCCGAGCTCATTATTTTCCTCAGTCTGGCGGCCACCGCGGTATTCGCCTTCATCCTGGCATTGGTCATCGTGAGGGTGCCGGGGATCGCGTTTGCGATGCTGACGCTCGCCTTCGGGCAGCTGTTCTATCAGCTCGCGCTGAAGTCCCGCAATCTGACCGGGGGCGCCGACGGCATCAGCATCGACTGGCCGGACACCCTGTTTGGTGTGCCTGTCGCCACGCTTCTGGATAACCACGTCATTTTCGCCATCAGTGGCGTCATCCTGGTCCTCGTCCTGGCCGTACTGGTCTGTGTGCACCGCAGCCGCTTCGGCAGCACCACTGAAGCGATCCGGGACAACCCGGAGCGCGCCGCTTTCATCGGCATCAGCCCGACACTCCCGCGCGCCCTGATCTTCACGTTATCAGCGGTCATCACGGCAATCGCCGGCATCCTGGCGTCATTCAATTCGGGCTTCATCTCCCCGGATAGTCTCCATTGGAGCGTTTCCGGCACCGTGCTCATGATGGTCGTCGTCGGTGGCTACTGGTCTGTCACGGGCCCGGCTCTCGGGGCCGTGGTCTATGTGGTTGCCAAGGATCTGATTGGCGATCTGTCCACGCACTGGCTGTCGCTCTTCGGTCTCATGCTGATCGTGATCGTCGTGTTCACGGACAACGGTCTGAGCGGTGCCTTGCGCGCACTGGTGTCTCGCCATGCCGGGGCGAACCCAAACCCTCAAGCGAGAAGATCATGATGAGTTCCAGCGCGATTCTAGAAGTGGCCGACGTCGCGATCCACTATGGCGGCGTCAAGGCAGTGGACGGTGTGTCGTTCAGCTTGAAGCGGGGCGAGATCCACGGCCTGATCGGCCCAAACGGCGCCGGCAAATCCACGGTGATCGACGCCATCAGCGGGAGGCGGAAACTGACGCGCGGCGGTATCCGCCTGTCCGGATGGGACATTACGAATTGCAGCGTCATCGAACGGCGCAGGCGGGGATTGGCTCGCTCCTTTCAGCGGACCAGCGTTTTCCCGAACATGACGGTCTCGTCGCAGATCAATCTGGCAGCCCACAAGGTGGGGGCCAAAGCCCCCGAACAGGACATGCAGCGGGTGATGGACCAGCTCGATTTGTCCGCCGTGGCCCATGCCGCCGCCAAGAACTTGGGCTATGGCCGGCAGCGCCGCCTGGATCTCGCGCTGGCCCTGGTGGGGCGTCCGGCCGTGCTGTTGCTCGACGAGCCCATGGCAGGCCTTTCGCCTCAGGAGTCCGCCGATCTGGCATCGCACCTGCTCAGGCTCACCGCCGACTGGGGTGTTTCCATCCTGCTGGTCGAGCATGATACCGACACCCTGTTCAGCATCTCGAATGGTGTCACGGTCTTCGAACTGGGGCGCATCATTGCGAGCGGTTCCCCGGAAGAGGTCAGGGCCCACCCCCGCGTGCGCGAAGCCTATCTTGGGAGTGCCGCATGAACACGCTTCTGAATATGGACGACGTACACGCCTATTACGGTGCGGCGCACATCCTGCAGGGCATGAGTCTGCGTGTCGACGAAGGCGAGCGGGTTGCGCTGATCGGACGAAACGGGGTCGGCAAGACGACCACCGTCAATGCGCTCATGGGCCTTGCCCGGGTCGGCGCCGGCCAGATCCGCTTGGGCGGCACCGTCGTGCGCAAAGCCATGCCTTATACGCCGGCCCAGTTGCGGGTGGCGATCGTCCCGCAGGGGCGATGCATCATCGCCAATCTCACCATCGAGGAAAACCTGATGCTGGGGTCGGCCGTCCGCAACCAGGGGCCGTGGAATCTGAGCGAAGTCTATCGGCTGTTCCCCATCCTGAAAGAACGCGCCCGGACGCCCGGTACGGCGCTGTCGGGCGGCCAGCAGCAGATGCTGGCCATCGGCCGCTCTCTAATGGCCAACCCCAGGCTCATGATCCTGGACGAGCCGACGGAAGGGCTTGCTCCGGTCGTCGTCGATCAGCTGGCCGACACATTGAACCTGGTCACGAACCAGGGCACCGCCATCCTGTTGATCGAGCAGAACCTCGGGCTGGTGACTCGGACAACCTCCCGCTATTACGCCGTTGAGAAAGGCCGTGTCTCGGCCAGTGGAACGGTGGATCCTGGCAACTCCGCAGCACTTCACTCGCACATTGCAGTCTGACATCCCCGAAAGGAGACAACCTCATGAAGTCCAATTCCATCAAACGCTCGCTCGTGGCCACCGCCGTGGCCGCGTGCACCCTCGGCATGGCGGCCGTCCAGGCCGCCGACAAGGAGCCCATCCGCGTCGGTGCCGTCACGTCGATCTCGGGCGTTTTCGCGCCACAGGGTGAAGAGGTCATGCGGGCCATTCAGTTCGCCGCCGACGAGGCCAATGCCAAAGGCGGCATCGATGGCCGAAAAGTGCTGGTCAAGACCGGCGACGACGAAAGCACTCCCAAGCAGGGGCTTCAGGCTTCCGAGAAACTGGCCCGGGATGGCCACAAGTTCCTGATCGGACCCATCGCTTCTTCCATTACCCTGGCCGTCGGTCAGAATCTGAAGCGCTGGGATGCCATGCTCATGGCAGTCGTGAGCAAGAGCGACAAGATTACGGGAGACAGTTGCAAGCCCGGCATGTTCCGCACCAACCACTCGGATTCAATGGACATCGCCATGTTCGGGCAGTGGATGAAGGACATCCCGCAAAAGAATTTCGCCATCATCGCCGCCGACTACGCGTGGGGCCATGACTCCGCGCAGGCGTTCACCAGGGCGGCCGAGGCTCAGGGCAAAAAGGTATCCCTCAAGCTGTTCCCGCCCATGGACACCAAAGATTTTGCACCTTACATTTCGCAGATCAAAGCCGATCCGTCGATTGACGGGGTGTGGGTGGCGCTTGTGGGCAGCGGTTTGATCGGGTACGTCAAGCAGGCGGAAAGTTTCGGTCTGGCGGCCTCGAAGACCACGCTCGGCCACGCCATGATCATGAACTTCGTGGTCAATGCCACGGGTGATGCCACGAAGGGAATCGAAGGCAACATGGAGTACGGAGCCGATATCGATACCCCGATGAACAAGGCGTTCGTCAAGGCGTGGGAAGCCAAATTCCATCGCGTTCCGACGGACAATGAAGGCTCGACCTATAACGGCATGCAAACCATCTTCGCCGGTGTGACGAAGGCCGGGAGCATCGAACCCCGGAAGGTCACCAAGGCGCTGGAAGGCTTGCAGTATGACACCATCTATGGGCCGGCGACCATGCGGGCGGAAGACCATCAGCTGGTCATCCCCGACTATATCGGACAGGTCAAGGAAGACAAGGGTGTGCTGCGACCCGTCATTACCCACACGTTCCCGGCCTCCCTGGTACCGCCTCCGTCCGGGGAGTGCAAGCTGAAATAAACCGGGACTTTCCCCTGGCGCGGCGGCTACATGCCTTCTGTGGAATAAAGCGCGCCGTCGCGCTCCATCGCGTCGATTTCCGCGTCGCTGAAACCCAGCGACCGGGCGACCTCGGCATTGTGCTGCCCCAGGTCGGGTGCGACATCGGGGACGGTCGCCTCGCAGTCCGAGAACCGGAACGGCAGATTGGGCAGCTTCAGCGTCCCGTAGCGCGGGTGATGCTGTTCGAGGAGCATGCCTCTTGCCTCGATCTGGGGGTCTCGCAGCACTTCATCGATGCGCTGGATCTTTGCGCTGGGGACGTCGATCGCATCGAGCAGTTCCAGCACTCGAGCGACGGGGCGCGCGGCGACCCAGGGTTCGACGACGGCCAGGATCTCGGCCCGGTGGGCGTTGCGCCCGTTCGTGGTGTGGAACCGCGCGTCCGCGCCGAAGCCGGCCGGTCCGCCGTGGGCCTCGATGAGTGCGGCGAACCGCTTCCAGGCGTCGTCCACTTGTGCGGCGATCACCAGATCGCCGTCCGATGCCCGGAAGGATCCGTACAGCGTGGAGGTCGGCAGATCATGCCCGGCCGGCTCGGGCAGCTCGCCCTTCAGCGTGTAGCACTGAACGGCGTAGTCGTGCATGGACACCAACGCATCGTACATGGCCATGTCGATGTGTTGGCCCCGACCGCTCGTCATGCGGCCGAGCAGGGCCGCGTTGATGGCGGCGACCGCGTGAATGCCGGTATACATGTCTCCCAGCGCAATGCGCAGCATGGGGGGCGGCGCGTCGGGCGTGCCGACCATTTGCATGATCCCGCTCTTGGCCTCCGCAATGAGTCCGAATCCCGCCCGATGGGAATCGGGGCCCGTGTGCCCGTAGGCCGAGATGGAGCAGTAGACGAGCTTCGGATTGCGCCGCGAAAGCGCCTCGAAGCCGAATCCCAGCTTGTCGAGGACGCCAGGCCTGTAGTTTTCGATGAAGACGTCCGCGGAATCGCACAATCGCCGCATGAAGTCCTGGCCGCGCGGATCCTTGAGATTGACGCTCACGCCCTTCTTGCCCATGTTGAGCTGCAGGAAGTAGCCGCTCTGATGATCGTCCAGGATGGCGGCGTGGCGGCGGCCCGCATCGCCCATGCCCGGGCGCTCGACCTTGATGACTTCGGCGCCCATCGCGGCCAGGCAACGCCCCACATACGGGCCCGCCAGGAAATGGCTGTAGTCGACGACACGAATGCCTTTGAGAGGACTGGCCTGCATCAGAATGCTCCGGGTTTGCGCGGCACCATCAGGCGGTGCTCGCCGCTCTGGACGGACTGTCCGTCCTGGTTGATCAGGTCGGAGGCGAGCACCACGATGCCCCAGTCCGGCTTGCTCTTGCTGGCCCGCATCGAGTCCACGCGGAAATGCACGTGCAGCACGTCGCCCACCCGGATGGGCAGGCGGAAATCCCAGGTCCAGCCCAGCGACATGCCGGGCAGGAAGCGGTAGTCGCTCTGGGTCTTGAGCCCGTCCGCGACGGATAGCCCGAACAGGCCGTGCGCGACCAGACCGCCGAAGTGGCTGGCCTTTGCATAGGCTTCGTCGACGTGCACGGGTGTGTGATCGCCGGTCAGATCGGCGTAGGCCAGAATGCGTTCTTTCGTGACCACGTAGCTGGGGCTGTCGCACTCGTCGCCCACCCGGGCGTCGTCCCAATACTTCTCGATGGCTGGCATATGATTCATTCCGTTCGCGGGTTGACGGCCAGTGCCTGTGAGACGCTGCTGGCGGGGCTGGCCTGGATGAGTTCGACGACGATGCCGTCGGGTAACTGGAGCCAGTCGCGTTTTCCTTCCGTCGTTCTGACACCGTGCTGCTGCGCCAGGGCCAGTGAGGCCTCCAGGTCTTCGCACATGATCCCGATGTGCGCGAGTGGCCCGTGCGCCGTGGCCTGTTGTGGCGCGTGGATGAGCTGTATTCCCTCGTGGGTCCAGCATTGCGTGGGCGCCTCCGGCGTCCCCCGGGTCTCGCGCAGCGTCATGCCCAGGACCTGTTCGAAGAAGCGGATGTGCCAGTGGATGTCCCGTACCCGGATGGCGACGTGTTCCACATATGTTTTCGGTGCGTTCATTGCGAGGCTCCCTGTTGGTCTTTCATCGCGCGTTCCACGCCCTTGAGGCAGGCCACGAGTGTCACGTTCACCGGCGTGGCGATCCCTGCCGACGCGCCATAGCGTACGACCGATCCGTTGACGAAATCGACCTCGGTGACCGAGCCTTTTTCCAGGCTCTGCAGCATCGAGGCCTTGAAGCCGTAAGGCAGCCCTGCGGAGGCCATGTCCCAGGCCTGGTCGGGCTGTGCGATGGACAGGCGGATGTCCATGGCGTGAGCGACCTCCATCGCCTCGGCGACAGCGGCCACCGCCGTGGCCTTCAGCAGCGGCTCATCGTAGAGCTGACCATAGGTGAGCCGGGTGATCGCGCTCAGTGCGCCAGTGGCGACGTTGATGAGCAGCTTGTCCCAAATGGTGCCGATGATGTTGTCGCTGATGGTGGTGGCCAGCCCGGCCTCGTTGAACGCTTCGGCGATGCGCTGCACGCGCGGCGTGATCTGGCCGTCGAGCTCGCCGATGAGGGTGGGCTTGCCCCTGATGCCCGACAGAATGCGGCCGGGGCCGAGCAGCACCCCGCCCACATACGTCTTGCCCGCGAGTACGTGTTCTGGTCCGACGATCTGGCCGAGGATGTCTTCATGTCCGAGGCCATTCTGCAAGGACATCACCGACGTCTCCGGGCCCACCAGCGCCAGCGCGCCGCGCATGGCGGACTCGGTCTGCATGGATTTCACCAGAACCACTACGAGATCGGCCGGGCCCGCCTCGGCAGGCAGATTGGTGGCATGGACCGCGACACGGCGCGTGCCGTTGGCGTCTTCCACCTGCAGGCCGTTTTGCCGCATGGCCTCTGTGTGGGCCGCTGATCGGCCCAGCAGCCAGGTTTCGTGGCCGGCCTCGGTCAACGCTGCCCCGAAGGTGCAGCCCAGGGCGCCCGACCCCAGAATGGCGATTTTCATGATGTCTCCTCCGAACTGGGTACACAGTAGACGCGGGCGGTGATATTGCCAATACAATGAGCGCAATCTCCACATTGCAGCAGACAATAAAGGATGGGTGATCATGGTTCTTCCCAATCCCTTGCCCGACCTGAAGCTGCTCCGGCTGTTTGATCTGCTCTATGAGCTGCGGAGTGTGACGAGGGTTGCCGAGCAAATGGGGCAAAGCCAGCCCACCGTCAGCATCTGGCTGCGCCAGCTTCGGGACTGCCTGCGCGATCCTTTGTTCATCCGTACGCCGGGCGGCATGGCGCCTACACCGCAGGCGGACGCGCTGATCGGGTCGTGCCGCGAGATTCTCGAGATGATGCGGCGGCTCGTGGCCTGGGACATCACGTTCGACCCGGCCACTGCGCAACGCCGGTTCCGGATCTGCATGACGGACGCCAGCCACATCACGCTGCTGCCCCGCCTGCTGACCCATGTTCGCCGCCTGGCACCGGGAATCCGGCTCGATGCCCTGCGCATCGATGGCAGTACGGAGCGCGCCCTGGAGTCGGGAGAGGCCGATCTCGCCATTGGCTACGTGCCGTGGCTCAGCGGCGGCGTGTATCAGCAGCACCTGTACGACCAGGACTGGGTGTGTCTGGCGAACCGGAATCATCCCCGGGTTCGGCGTCGGTTCGGAATCAGGCAATACCGGATCGAGGGACATGTCGCGATCACCGCAGGGACCGGAGCCCGCCTCCTGGAGCAGGCACTCGCCCGCGAGCGGCTTTCACGCAAGGTGGTGCTGGAGCTGCCGAGCTTCCTGGGGCTGGGGGCGATCATCCAGACGACGGACCTGATCGCCACGCTTCCACGGCATATCGGCGAGACGCTGGCCCAGGCCAGCGGCGTCCGGGTCTATCCGTGTCCTCTGCCGGTCGATGGCTTCGCCGTCCGGCAGCATTGGCACGCCCGGTATCACCAGGAGGCGGGGAACCGCTGGCTGCGAGGCGTGGTCTCGCAGTTGTTCGGCGCGGGACATTAAGACTTGAACGTCGATTCAATGTTGATACCCTTTTGGTATCGCGCTATAGTGATTCATGCGCATCATCGCCCTTTCCACCCTGCGGGCATTCTGGAAATCTCATCCCGATGCGGAGACGCCTTTGCGTGCGTGGTATGCCCTGGCAAGCCGGGCAACCTGGAAGACACCAGCCGACATCAAGGCTGCTTATGGGAACGCCAGCTTCACAGCAAACAACAGGGTCGTGTTCAACATTAAGGGTAACGATTACCGCATGGTCGCGGCGGTGCGCTATGACAAGGCGTTGATGTATGTCCGTTTCATCGGTACGCATGGTGAGTACGATGGGATCGACGTGAAATCCATTTGAAGGAGGCCGATATGGAACTCAGGCTGATTCGCACCAGGAAGGACTATCAGGCCGCCCTGCTCGAGGTCGACAGGTTATGGGACGCCCCCGACAAATCACCCGCTGCCGACCAACTGGACGTGCTGGCTTTGCTGATCGAACAATACGAACGTGAGCATTTTCCGATTGCTGATCCCGATCCCATCGATTTTCTGGACCATGTCATGGATGCGCGCGGCCTGACGCGCAAGGACCTGGAGCCTTATATTGGCCCGCGCGGCCGAGTGTCCGATATTCTGAACCGTGTCAGGCCACTGACCCTGGAGATGATCCGCAAACTCGCGGATGGCCTGGGCCTGCCCGCTGGCGTGCTGATCCGCCCCTACCGGCTGCGGAAGTCCGGTGTCGAACGCGCGGCCGCATGATGCGTCCCGTACTCGCGGGGTCATGGACCCGGCGCTTGGCGTGAACACCAACCGGCTCAGAGCTCGACCGTGGACCCCGATCGTGCGGCTGCCACGATGGCCTCGGTCACGCGCAGATTCTGCAGCCCGTCGCGCGCCGACACCAGGGGATCCATTTCGCCGCGCACCAGTGCGCCGAAGTGCTCCATCTGTAGCTTGATCGGATCCTCGCGCACCATCCCGACGACCCCGACCTCGAATGGTTTCCACCAGGACCGGTCCATCGGGCGGGGGTAGGTTTTCAAACGCATCGTCGGGATTGCCAGGCTGCCGTTCGTGCCGGCCACCAGGTAGCAGTCCTCGTCCTCATAGGTCGGGTAGGCTTTGTTTTCCTGTGACGTCTGCTCCCAGCTTCGCGCACTGGCCGCGGTGTCGGACAGCATGAACGTCCCCAGGACGCCGTTGGCGAATCGCAGGTTGATGGCCACCGTGTCTTCAACGGGGAACTGGCGCACCTCGCTGGAGGCGAAGGCCTGCACGCTGGCGATCTCGCCGCACAGCATGCGCAGGTTGTGGACTTCGTGAATCATGTTCAGCAGCACGGGCCCGGCGCCCGGCTCCCGGCGCCAGGGTGAATCGGCAAAGTAATGGTCCGGCTTCAGGAAGAGCGCGCTGCCCATCACGGTCACCAGCCGGCCCAGGACGCCCGACTGGATGACCTCGCAGGCCTTTGCCATGATGGGGCTGTGCGCGCGGTGGTGGCCGATGAGGATCCTGGCGCCCGCTTCGTCGGCCGCCCGCACCAGCGCCTCGGCTTCCGGGACCGTGGGCGCGATCGGCTTTTCCAGCAGCATGGGCAGCCCGGCCGCGATGCACTGCAGGGCGTGCGGCACGTGCAGGTGATTGGGCGTCGCGATGATCACGCCATCTGGCCGGTCCTTCGCCAGCAGTTCCTCTATCGTGCCGTACAACGGCACCCCGAGATCGGCGGCAAGCGGCTGGGTGGCCGGTACCGGATCCACGATCGCCGACAGGGAACAGATCTCGCTCTGTCGCGCGGCGGCTATGTGGGCTCTGCCGATATAGCCCGCGCCCACGACGGCGATACGGGTGCTGGTCATGGTTTTGCTCCTCTTGTTCGATCCCTGATGTGGTCTCCGGGAATCTTGATTCACGATTCGTGATGTAGTGTCAGTGCGCGGGGTTCCCGGCCTCGCCGACTTTCCGGGAGGCTTCCAGGCATTGCGTGATCCACGCCTGCGTGCCGACCTGTGCGCGTCGTTTCGTATTGGGAATCTCCACGCTGATGGTCAGGTCAGGCGCGTAGCAGTCGATCATCTCCTTCAACGGGACGTCGCCTTCGCCCGGCAGGAGGCGCTCGTGGCGAGACGCATGGATCAGCCCCGCGGTGTCCGTCGGCCCCTTGGCCGGCGCGTCGCAGATCTGGGCGTAATGGATCATTCGGCCCGGCAGCTGCCGGATGTCGGCCAGCGTGCTGGTCGAACGCTGGAAGTGAATCGGATCGATGAGGACCCCGCCGTTGTCCTGTCCGGCCGCCTCGACGATGCTGCGGGCGGTCCGGACGGAATCGGCGGTCATCCAGGGCATGAATTCCATGTCCGCCGTCAGCCCGTACGGTCTGCAGGCCTCGCACAGGCGCGCGAACGAGTCGATGAGCCGGCTTTGGTCGGGATCCTCTCCGGTAACCAGGATGTGTTGCGCCCCCAGCTTCTGGCCGGCTTCGAAGAAGGACAGGTAGGACTCCACGTCCAGCGGCCCCTCGATCCGGATGATTTCGATGTCCGGGATGCGGAGTCCGGTGTCCCGCATGCAGGCCAGCGTTTCGCGCAGCAACGCGGCATCATCCATCAGCCGGTACGCGGTCCCTCCCGGCGCAAAAGGCAGCAGGCGCAGTCCGCACCCCTGGTAGCCGGCCAGCGCCGCGGCCCTGATCATGGCGGGCGGAGCCAGTTCCATGACGGTCAAATGCGCGAGGGAATAGCTTCTTTGCATGATGCCCATCCTTTCAGTGATGGAAGAGGCGCGAGCCTCTTATACGAACTGTGTAGTACATGAAGGTTCAAAAAAAGCGAAAGCGGGCTCTCGCATGGCGTTTTTCGATAACAGTGGCGTCCGGCTCAGACCTGCATGTAGCGCAGGATCATGTCGATGACGCTGCTGCGGCGCTTCGCGAAGGCTCCGGGCGACATGATGTCGCGCCGGAAAATGAGCGAGAACGTGTATTGGTTCGATACGTTGTAGAAGCACAGCGCACTGATGGACGCATGGATGTCGACGGGGTCCAGTCCCGTTCTGAACGTGTTTTCCTTGCAGCCGCGCGCATAGATGTCTCGGATGCTGTTGATGACGGGCCAGTTCACGTCATTGATGGTGTCGGACTGCTCCAGATAGTGCCCGTAGTGCATGTTCTCGTTCATCACGAGGCGCACGAAATCCTGGTTCCGGGATTCGTAGTCGAATGTGAAGCCCACCAGCGTGCGCATGGCCTCGACGGGTGGCAGGTCTTCCAGATGCAGCGTGCCCTCGATCTGGCGGATGCCGCGGTACGACTCTTCCAGCGCGGCGAGGTACAGGCCCTGCTTGCTCTGGAAGTAGTAGTAGATCATCCGTTTGCTGGTGGCCGTCTGGGCCGCGATTTCATCGATGCGGGCGCCCGCCAGGCCCTTCTTGGCGAACTCGCGGATGGCGACGTCGAGGATGTCCTGGCGGGTTGCGGCCGGATCGTTGCTGCGGCTGACAGCCGCCGAGGTCCGGGACATGTCACGCAGCCTGCCGGGCTTTCGCCGCCGAGACGGCTGCGCGCAGTGCCAGCAGGTAGCTGTCCACCCCGAACCCGGCGATCTGGCCCAGGCAGATTTCCGCGAGGACGGATTTGTGGCGGAACTCTTCGCGCGCGTGGATGTTCGACATGTGGAGCTCGACGATAGGAACCGTCAGGATGGCGAGCGCATCGCGCAGACCGTAGCTGTAATGCGTCCAGGCGCCGGCGTTGATGATCACGCCATCCACGCCGTCCTTGTAGGCCTGGTGGATGCGCTCGCACATGGCGCCTTCGAAGTTGGTCTGGAAGGTTTCGAGCTCGACGCCCAGCTCCTTGGCCAGGCCGCGCACCCGGTCGTCGATCTGTTCCAGCGTGATCGTTCCATACTGCTTGGGATCCCGCTTGCCGAACATGTTGTGGTTGATGCCGTGCAGAAGGAGGAACTTCATGGGTGTCGCCTCGTGGGTGAAAGGGATCGGGTAGGGGTGCGGGGTACTGGCCTGGAGAATTCGGTCAGCGGGCGCCGTCCGACTGGGCTGCGGCACGCTTCGAGAGCACATCGGTAATGTGATTCTTCATGCGGGCTACGTCGGCCGGGATGCCGTTGGTATAGAGCTCGAAGGCGCGGGCGGCCTGGTTCACCACCATGCCGATGCCGTCGATTGTATGGCAGCCTTTTTGTCGCGCGATGCGCAGCAGCTCGGTTTCCAGCGGGAAATA
Organism: Castellaniella sp. UC4447_H14; assembly: GCF_052978285.1. NCBI lineage: Bacteria > Pseudomonadati > Pseudomonadota > Betaproteobacteria > Burkholderiales > Alcaligenaceae > Castellaniella > Castellaniella sp. UC4447_H14. The sequence continues at coordinate 2,466,112 of NZ_CM129666.1, forward strand.
GATGATTTCGGCGAACCAGTGGCGGCTCTCCAGCAGGGCGGGCGGCAGCGGAGTGCCGGGAAGGGTTCGCATGCCGACCGGCGTGGCGTTGATGAGGCCATCGGCCTGGCGCATCGCGCCCGCCAGATCGCGGCCCACACTGACCTTGGCTCGTGGGAAGCGAGTCCGCAGGGCTTGGACCAGGTGTTCCGCACGGTCCCCGAGCTGGTCGAACAGCGTCAGGCTCGTGGCGCCCAGCCGCAGGATCGCATCGGCGACCGCCGAGCCTGCGCCCCCTGCGCCGAGCTGCACCACGTGGCCGATGGCCCGGTCGCGCAGGTTGTCCCTGATATTCTGCGTGAACCCGTAGTGATCGGTGTTGTGGCCGATCCGCTTGCCGTCACGCAGAACCACCGTATTGACGGCGCCTATGGTGCGCGCCTCGTCGGACAGGCTGTGCAGGTGCGGGATCACCGCCTGTTTGCAGGGATGGGTGATGTTCAGCCCCTCGAATCCGAATCGCTCCGCCGCGGTGAGAAGCTCGGGCAACGCATCGGCGGTCAGGTGCAGTTCGTCCAGGTCCACCCGCTGGTAGAGGCATAAGATACCGTGGTGCGCCGCCTCACTTTCGTACAGGGTGGGGCTCAGGGACTGGCCGATTCCGTCGCCGATGAGGCCGAGCAGCAGTGCCGGCTTTTCTGTCTTGAGTCGCATGGATTAGGGTAAACATGTAGCGTACCACTTGGTACATTCGAGTAATATACGAGCTGTCGAGCAGAACGTCAATCCGGGTTTATAAAAGGCATCCTCAGTCCCAGAGCAGCTTGCAGACTGGCTTCCCTAGAAGAAAAGTTCTGCCGCACGACCATCAAAAGCATGGTTTTCTGATTAACTGTATAGTACATAGCGTGATTTCCCATGAGTGTATTCAACAAGATTCGAACGGAATGAGTGATGGCTTATCAGTTCGACTTTGAACCCGTCTTCCAGCAATTTCCCGAATTGCTGGCGGGGTGCGCGGGCACGATGGGCCTGGCCTTGGCGGGGATGGCGCTGGCCACGGTCATCGGTATCGTTGGCGTCGTCCTGCGCAGTTCGCACAATCGTGTACTGCGCAGCCTTGTCATTGCCTTTGTCGAGATCATTCGCAATACGCCTTTCCTGGTCCAGATCTATTTCATCTTCTTTGCGCTGCCGCTCGCGGGCGTGCGGTTGAATCCCACCCCCACCGCCATCATTGCACTGGGTGTCAATGGCGGGGCGTATGCCATCGAAATCATTCGCGGCGGGGTTCAGTCCATCCAGAAAGGGCAGATCGAAGCGGGCTTTGCCCTGGGCCTGAGCAAACTGAACGTGTTTCGTCTGGTGGTGCTGAGGCCCGCCATGCGCGCGGTGTTCCCATCCTTGTCCAGCCAGTTCATCCTGCTGACCCTCACCACCAGTATTGCATCCGCCATCTCGGCCTACGAACTGACCTCGGTGGCGCAGCGCATCGTCTCCGACACGTTCCGCAGCTTCGAGGTCTTCTTCACCGTCACCGGCATGTACCTGGTGATTTCGACCGTCATGCTGCTGGGTCTGCGCGCCGTGTTCAACATGCTTTTCCAGTATCCGGTGAAGTAAATGCACAACCCCACCTTTCCTGAATGGATGTTCCTGCTGGCGGGTGTGCGCTGGACCATCGCGCTGTCGATCATCGGCGTGGTGCTGGGCGGTGTCATGGGGTTCGTCATTTCGCTCGCCCGGACCTCGGAACGCTTCAGATTCCTGCGCACCATCACGGCGACCTACATTGGGATTTTCCAGGGAACCCCGCTGCTGCTGCAACTGTTCGTCACGTATTACGGGCTGGCCCTGATCGGGTTCAATATCACTGCCTGGGTGTCGGTGGCCGTCTGTTTCACCCTGTACGCCAGCTCTTTCCTGGGCGAGATCTGGCGGGGCTCGATTGATGCCATCCCCAGGGGCCAGACCGAGGCCGCCACGGCGCTGGGCGTGAGCTACTGGGTGCGCATGCGCAAGATCATCCTGCCGCAGGCGCTGCGCATTTCCCTGCCGGCCACGGTGGGTTTCCTGGTGCAGTTGATCAAAGGCACGTCGCTGGCCGCCATCGTGGGCTTCACGGAACTGACCCGCAGCGGCACCATCGTGGCCAATCAGACCTTTACGCCATTGCTGGTTTTCGGCGCCGTCGGGATCGTATATTTCTGCTTATGCTGGCCGCTTTCCATCTACGGCTCCCGACTCGAAGCCCGATTGGCCATCAGCGATTCATCAAACCGTTAAAACCTTCATCATCATCACTGCTGGTTTTTCCAGCCACAGGAGACAAGCCCCATGAAACTCACCACACTCAAGGCCTGCGGCCTTTTCGCGGCAGCAAGCCTGCTGGCTTCCACGTCATTGCTGTTCAGCGCGCCCGCATCGGCCGCCACGCCGGCCCAGATCAAGGCCAAGGGCGAGCTCGTCATTGGCATACAAGCCGCGAACCCGCCCTGGGGCTATGTGAACGCCACCACCGGCCAAGCCGACGGCGTCGATGCCGACATGGGCAAGCTGTTTGCCAAGTACCTGGGAGTCAAGGCGAAATTCGTCGGGCTCGAGGTCGCCAACCGCATCCCCGCGCTGACCTCTGGGCGCGTCGACGTTCTGTTTGCCACGATGGCAATGCTGCCCGATCGGGCCAAGGCGGTTCAGTTCAGCGAGCCGTACATCGCCAACAGCATCTCGCTGGTCGCACCCAAGACCACGGCCATCAAGACCGCGGCCGACATGAAGCAATACGTCATCGGGGTTCCCCGCTCCAGCGTCCAGGATATTGACATCACCAAGGCCGCGCCCGCGGGCACGGTCATCCGTCGCTTCGACGACGACGCGGCCACCATTCAGGCCATGTTGTCGGGACAGGTCCAGGCCGTCGGTGGCAACGCGTTCTACGTCAAGCGCCTCAACGACGCAAAGGCCAACACGTTTGAAAACAAGCTGACCTTCACCCGTCTGTACAACGGTGCCTGCTCGCCGCTGGGTGACAAGGAGCTCAACGCGGCGCTGAACGCCTTCATCAAACAGATCAAGGACAACGGAGAACTCGCCAAGATCCAGACCAAATGGATGGGCTACTCCATGATGGATTTCCCGGCCTCCATTCCCGGCATCCCGTTCGTGGCCAAGTAATCCAATCCGCACCGTTTTCCGAAGGTTTCCCATGAGCACTATCCAACCCGCTGCCGCCTCGTCATCCAGTCCCATGATTCTCATGGAAGGGGTGAACAAGTGGTATGGCGATTATCAGGCCCTCATCGATATCAATCTGTCGGTGCAGCCGGGGGAACGGATAGTGCTCTGCGGGCCTTCGGGATCGGGCAAGTCCACGCTGATCCGCTGCATCAATCACCTCGAGAGCTATTCCCAGGGGCGGATCTCCGTGGACGGCATCTCGCTGACGAATGACCCCAAGGCCATCAATGCGGTGCGTCTGGATGTGGGCATGGTGTTTCAGCAGTTCAACCTGTTTCCGCACATGACCGTGCTTGAAAACTGCACGCTGTCGCCGATTTATACCTTGAAGCAGCCCAAGGCGCAGGCCGAGGAACGGGCCCGCCGCCTGCTCGACCGCGTCCACGTGCTCAACCAGGCCGACAAATATCCCGCGCAATTGTCGGGTGGGCAGCAGCAGCGCGTCGCCATTGCGCGCGCCCTGTGCACGGAACCCCGGGTGATGCTCTTTGACGAGCCCACCTCGGCGCTGGACCCCGAAATGGTGAAAGAGGTGCTCGACACGATGGTGGGGCTGGCCGAAGACGGCATGACTATGATTTGCGTGACACACGAAATGGGTTTTGCGCGTTCGGTGGCCAACCGGGTGATCTTCATGGCGGACGGCAGGATCCTCGAGGAGGCGCCGCCCGCCACATTTTTCGATCACCCCCAGCATCCTCGTACCCAGGCCTTCCTGGGGGACATCCTGCGGCGCTGAAGGCGCCGCCGCCCCTCGGCTTTCCTGTCGGTGTGACATCCGGCAAGCGCTTTCCCTCTGGATGGGGACCGTACCATGGATCTGAGTCTTTCCATCGAGCAGGTCATGCTGGTCGAGACCGTGCGCAAGTTCGTTGAAAAGGAGCTCCTTCCTCTGGAAGAGGGGATCGAGGAAAACGGCTTCCTGGAACCGTCCGTGGCCCGCGCGCTGTTCGAGAAATCCCGGGAAAATGGCCTGTACGCCATGAACATCCCCGAGGACCTCGGTGGCGGCGGCCTGTCGGCACTCGACACCATGCTGGTCGAGGAGCAATTCGGCCACGCCAAGGACATCCTGATCCGCAGGGCCTTCGGCAACGTCTACGAAGTACTCTTGAACGCGAATGCGGCGCAGCGTGAACGCTGGTTGTTGCCGACGGTGCGCGGCGAACGGACCTGTTCCATTGCCATCACGGAGCCGGGCGCGGGATCGGATGCCGGCGCCATTCGCACCCGGGCGACCCGCCAGGGTGATGCCTGGGTCCTGAACGGCGGCAAGCATTTCATCAGTGACGGCGAATTCTCCGATTTTTTCGTGGTCTCGGCCGTCACCGACCCGCAGGCAGGTACACGCGGAATTTCACTCTTTCTGGTGGACAAGGCCCTGGCGGGGCTGACGGTCGGGCGCAGCCAGAAGATGATGGGGCTCACCGGCACCAGCCATGTGGAGCTGCATTTCGATGGGGTCTCGCTCTCGGATGATTGTCTGCTGGGTGCGGAGAACACGGGTTTTGGCCAGATCCTGCGGACGCTGGGGCGGGTGCGTCTCGCCCAGGTGTGCGCCCGGGCCGTCGGCAAGGCCACGCGCCTGATGAACCTGATGGTGTCCTATGCCAATGAGCGCAAGCAGTTCGGGCATGCTATCGGGGATTTCCAGATGATCCAGCAGATGCTGGCCGACAGCGCCATCGAGATCAATGCGGCGCGTTGGATGGTCTGGGACGCTGCCCACGACATCGATCAAGGCAAGGATCCGCGCGAGAAGATCTCCATGGCCAAGGTCTATTGCTCCGAGATGCTGGGGCGTGTGGCCGACCGCGCCGTCCAGGTGTACGGCGGCATGGGCTACTGTGCGGACCTGCCGGTCGAGCGCCTGTACCGTGATGCGCGAATCTTCCGGATCTTCGACGGCACCTCGGAAATCCACCGCGGCGTTATCGCGCGCAGCCTGCTCAAGCACGGGGAGGCGCTCTATGGGACGTTGTAGGCACTCAGTGCGGTGCGGACTCGGCGTCGACTTCTTCGGGGATGCCGTCGTCCTCGGCCGCTGCGGAGCCCAGGAACAGGCGCTCGATGTTCGGGTCGGCCAGCAGCTCTGCCGCCGGTTTGTGCAGTATGCAGCTGCCGGATGCAAGCGCCACCGCGTCGTCCGCGATCTTCAGGGCGCTGTTCACGTTCTGTTCCACCATGAGGACCGTCAGGCCTTGCGCGACCAGTGACCGCAACAACTCGAAGACGCCAGCGACGATCTGCGGCGAGAGCCCGATGGAGGGTTCATCGATCAGCAGTACACGCGGGCGCAGCAGCAGCGCGCGGCCAATCTCCAGCTGCTTCTGCTCACCGCCCGATAGGGTGGAAGACTGGGCATTCAGCCGTTCCTTGAGGCGCGGGAAGCGATCCAGGATCTCGGGGATGCGCTCGCGCGTGGTCTTCGTCCCCAAAGTGATGCCGCCCAGCTCCAGGTTCTGGTAGACCGTGAGTTGGCCGAACAGGTTGCGGCCCTGAGGCACAAAGGCGATGCCGCGTGCCAGCAGCTCGCGCGGGTCGGCATGGGTGATGTCCTCGCCGTGCAGGCGGATCTTGCCCGCGCGTACCCGCAGCAGGCCGAAGAGCGTCTTGAGCACGGTGGATTTGCCCGCCCCGTTGGGGCCCAGCAGCAGGGTGATGGCGGATTCGCGAGCAGTAAACGACAGCTCGTTGAGGATCATCAGATCCTTGTAGCCGGCTACCACGCTTTCGAATTCGATTGCGCTATCGGACATGGAATCAGCTCCCCAGGTAGGCGTCCAGCACCCGCTTGTTGGCGCGTACTTCGGCTGGTGTGCCTATCATCATCACTTCCCCTTCGACCATGACCATGATGCGCTGGCACAGGCTCATGACGAAATCCATATTGTGTTCGATCACGATGAAAGAACTGTTGCGCTGCTGGTTGAGCTGCTTGAGCATGCGCGAGATGCCGCCCACCAGCCGCGGGTTCACGCCGGCGCAGGGTTCGTCGAGGAGCACCAGCGAAGGCTCGCTCATGAAGGCCATGGCGATGTCCACCAGCTTCTGCTGGCCGTAGCTCAGCGCCCCGGCGGGTTTATGGCTCACGTGGGCGATGTTGAACATCTCGATGAGCGCATCGGCCTGCGGCCCCAGGCCCGAGTCTGTCGCGGCGAACAGCCGCCTGAGCATGGTGCTGCGGTGTTCCTGGGCCGCCACGATGAGGTTGTCACGCACCGTCATGTTGCCAAAGACTTGCAATGTCTGAAAGGTGCGTCCCACGCCCCGCATGCTCAGTTGCTGGGGCTTGAGGTTCGTGATCTCTTCGCCGTTGAGGAAGATCTGCCCGGCGTCCGGGTGGATCTGCCCCAGCATGCTGTTGAACATGGTGGTCTTGCCCGAGCCGTTGGGGCCGATGACGCCGAAGATCTCGCCCGGCATGACGTCGAAGGACACATCGTTGACGGCCTGGATGGCCCCGTAGGACTTCTTCAGCCCCTTGACGCTCAGAATGGGCTTCATGCGGTTTTCCGGTGAGCGGGCCGCAGGCGCGCGAGTTCGTGCGCCCTGGCTTCACTGCGGGAGGCGAGGCGCTGACGCAGGGACAGCAGGCCGCCTGGCAGCCAGACCATGAGGACGACCACGACCAGACCGAAGAGCAGCAGATACCAGCCCTGTGTGAAGCGCAGCCATTCGGGAGCGAAGGCGCCGATGAACGATCCCAGCACCGGGCCCAGCAAGTAGCCCGGCCCGCCGATGATGACCATCAGGAACATGAGGATCGAGATCTGTACGTCGAAGGGGGAGGGGTCGATGTATTGCACCAGTGACGCGAACAGCGATCCCGCCACCCCGGCGTAGACCCCGCCGATGGCGAAGGTGAGCAGCGTGTAGCGCTGGATGTTCACGCCAAGGCTCTCGGCGCGAATGGGGTTGTCGCGCAGCGCCGTGAAGGCCTTGCCCCAGGGTGAGTGCACGATCCACCACAGGATGAAGAAGGACAGCAGGGCGAAGGCCAGCACGAAATAGTAGAAGGGAATGGGTGCCTTGAAGACGTAGCCGAACAGGCTGGGCCGTGCAATGTTCGAGATACCGAAGGTGCCGCCCGTGAGCCAGCTTTCGTTCTTGACGACCAGGACGAAGATTTCGTTCAAACCCAGTGTGGCAAAGGCCAGGTAGTGCATCTGCACGCGCAGGGCCGGAAATCCCACCAGCAAGCCCAGCACGAAGCAGAGCACCATGCCCACGGCCATGGCCGACCAGAAGTCCACTCCGGTTTTCATCAGAATGGCGGATGTGTAGGCCCCTACCCCGAAGAACGCGGCGTGGCCCAGAGCCTTCAGCCCCGCGTAGCCCACGATCAGGTTCAGACCCAGGTTGGCGATGACGTAGATCAGCCAGTAGGTGAGCAGGTAGACCCCGTAGGTCTTGAAGAAGTGAGGCGCTGCGATCAGTGCGATGAGGCTGATCAGGCCCAGTGCGAGATGTAATTTCTTCATGGCTGTCCCTTCAGACCTTGCGCACCACGGGTGCACCCAGCAGTCCGTCGGGCTTGAACAGGATCACCAGCAGGAAGAGCGCGAGTGCGACGCCGTCCATGTAGGACGATGAGATATAGGCTCCCACGAGATTTTCGCTCACGCCGATGATCACCCCGCCCAGGAGCGCTCCGCGTGAGTTGTTGAACCCGCCGATGATGGCGGCCAGGAAGGCCTTCAGGCCCAGCAGGATGCCCATGTCGAATTTGGCCAGGTACATGGGTGTGACCAGCAGCGCGGCCAGGGTGGCCAGCATGGCGTTGATGGCAAAGGTGTAGAAGATCATGCGGTTGACGCGGATGCCCAGTACACGCGCCGTTTCGGTGTTTTGTGCGACGGCCTGCATGGCGCGGCCCGTCACGGTGTGTTGCAGGAACGCCTGCAGTCCGAAGACCACCACGAAGGTGCAGCCCAGGATGCCCATGTCGCTGGCCGACACGTGGACGCCCGCGATGCTGAAGACGTCGTAGCCGAAGATGTTCTTGAAGGGCATCGCCTGTGCGCCGAAGGCGATCTGCGCCCCGCTGCGCATGATGAGTGCCAGGCCGATGGTGGCCACGACCAGGGGCATGACGCCGAACTTGCGCATGGGGTCGACGATGGCCCGTTTGAAGCCATACCCCAGCACCGCGGTGGCGACCACGAGGGTGAGCACGAAGCTCACCAGCAGCGGCAAGCCCAGGGCCTGGAAGGTCAGCATCGAGAACGCCGGCAGCATGACGAATTCGCCTGCGGCGAAGTTGATGGTCCCCGAGGCTTGCCACAAGAGCGTGAAGCCCAAGGCGACCAGGGCGTAGATGGAGCCGGTTGCCATGCCGGAAATCACCAGCTGCATGAAATTGATCATCGAAGCGCTCGTGCGATGAAGGGGCGGCGGGCCCGGGTCTCCGCCCGGGAAAATGACCCGCCGGGGCAGCCCGCGAGGGCCGCGGCGGCGGGTGTCTCAGCGGCTCAGGAGCCCGACCCCAGCGGCGGCAAGGTACCGACGATCTTCTGTTCGCCGTTGACGATCTTCACGAGGAAGCTTTCGCGGTCGAGGTCGCCCTTGTCGTTATAGGACACGTCCATCAGGATGCCGGGGTGGTCCTTGGCCTTCAGGTGGATGCCATGCATGGCGGCGGCCACGGCCTTGGGGTCGAACTTGCCGACTTTCTCGATGGCGGCCTTGAGGATGTAGATTCCCGTGTATCCCTTGATGCCGTTATGGTCGGAGACGTAGTGGTAAGCGGCCTGGAAGTCCTTCTTGAATTTGGCCATTCCCGGCACCGGTGCGTCCACGGTCAGACCCACGTCGGCGACGACACCGTCAGCCGCGGCAGCACCGGCCAGTTCGATGACCTTCTGACCCGCGATCGTGGTTTCGCCGATGATGGGCTTGTTCCAGCCCTGTTTCTTCAGTTCGCGCAGCAGGTGGGCGGATTCCTCTTCGTTCGTGTAGGCGAACAATGCGTCGGCCTTGCTCTGTTTGAGCTTCACGACGGCCGAGCTGAAGTCGACCTGGCCTTGGGCGGTGGAGATGACGTCCACGACCTTGACGTGGGTCTTCTTCAGCGCGTTGACGATGGCGTCACGTCCGCCCACGCCAAAGTCATTGTTCACGAAGAGCACGGCGATCGTGTTGATGTCCTTGCGCGTATCGAGGTAGCGCGCCACCTTGGGCATGGCGTCCGACTGGGTCAGGCTGGTGCGGAAGATGTACTTGTTTCCCTGCTGCGTGATGGGTGCGCCTTCGGCGCCCGTGAAGTTCGGAATCTCCGCCGCCGAGGTGACGGCCATGCTCACCATGACGGATCCGGTGAAGACTGGGCCGAATACCGCGAAGGCACCGTCGTCCACGGCTTTCTGGGCCAGGCCCTTGGCGACGCCGGGGTTGGACTGCGTGTCCCCCACAGTAGTGACGATCTTCTTGCCCAGGATGCCACCTGCTGCGTTGATCTCTTTGATCGCCAGGTTCGCGCCATCCCTGAAGTTGGTGCCGGACGTGGTGCCCGGACCGGTCAGCTCGATGATCTCGGCGATCTTGACGGTGTCGGCCGCGAAGGTCGGCAGGGCCAGGCCCGAGGCTGCGAACGCCAATGTACCGGCGAGCGCGTACTTTGTGAACAGTACCCGTGTGCTCATGTTGTCTCCTTTGTAGTGTCGGCATGGATCGGGGCTTTTGCTGCTTATAGCACGCTGCCCGATGCCTTTGAATACGGGCACATCCTAGTGTACGGTCTGGTTAGTTCGTGATTGTTTGCCTTGAACGACACCGGCCGCATCGGGCCCACGTCTCGGACGTGCCCGGGATTCCTAGATCGCCTTGACCGTGCTGCGCAGCATGCGCATGACTTCCGTGACGTCCGGGCGTATGCCGCGCCACAGCAGAAAGCCTTCCGCCGCCTGGCCCACCAGCATGCCCAGACCATCGGCCAGTCGCGCCGCGCCACCGCGGGTGGCATCGTCCATGAACGGCGTGTGGCCCTTGTTGTAGGCCAGCTCGTACGCCAGGGAGCCCTTGGCATAGGTCCCCTGGGGCAACGGCAGATGGTCGCCCGTCAGGCTGGCGGATGTGGCGTTGATCACCACGTCGAATTGGCCATCCGCGGCGAGATCGATGGAACCCGCTTCCACCTTTCCGGGTTCGGCGTGATCGCCGATGATCTCGTGGGCCTTGTGTGCCGTGCGGTTCACTACCAGGAAGTAGGCCGGGGAGGTGTGCAGCAGAGGCAGGAAGATGCCCCGCGCCGCGCCGCCGGCGCCGACCACCAGTATGCGGCGGCCTTTCAGGGCGACCCCCAGATAGTCCTGGATGTCGTTGACCAGGCCGGCACCGTCGGTATTGTCGCCATACACGCCGTTTTCGTCGAACTTCAGGGTATTGACGGCCTGTGCGGCCTGGGCGCGTTCGGACATCGTGTCGATCAGGTCCAGGACGTCGAGCTTGAACGGTGCCGTGATGTTCATGCCCTTCCCGCCCTCGCCAATGAACCGGCGGACGGTCTCGTGGAAGTTTTCTTTGGTCGCCAGGATGGCTTCGTACGTCAGGTCCTGGTTCAACTGCCGGGCAAACGCCGCATGCAGGACGGGGGATTTGGACTGGGCCACGGGGTTGCCCACGAGGGCGTAACGGTCGGTCATGTCAGAGCCTGTCAGAGTGAAGGGATGGCTGGATTGGAGCGGCCTCGAAGCCGAACAACTGGAATGGGGTTTCCCACATCACCTGGTGCCGGATGACGGGGTCCGGCATCAGGGCCTCGGCGTACAGCAGCAATGGACCGTAGTCCAGCCGTTCGGGGGCCTTCAGGTGCGGCCAGTCGGATGCCCACATGCAGTGCCGGGGACCGAAGGCCTCCAGCAAAGTGTGGAGATAGGGCCTGGTGTCTCCGAATGGGTAGGGCTCATCGGAGTACTTGGACATGCCGGAGAGCTTCACGTAGGCCCGGCCGGTATCGGCCAGGCGCAACAGCGCCTGGAAACCCGGCTGGTCCAGGCCAGCCCGGACGTCCGGGCATCCCGAATGGTCGAACAGCAGCCGGGTTCGCGTGCGCCCGATCAAGGGCAGCAGGCCGAGCAGTTGATCCTTCTGGTACTGGATCTGGGCGAACATGTCCAGGTCTGCCAAGCGGTTGAACAGCGTGTCGGCCTGGCTGAAGTGGTCCACCCCTTCGATGGAAAGGTTCACGGTCACGCCCAGGACGCCCTGTGCCTTGAGTTCGGCCAGCCGCGCTTTCGATACGTCGTTGGGAACCAGCCCGATGCCCTTGAGGCGGCCCTCGCCGCGAGCCAGCGCATCCAGCATGCAGCGGTTGTCGGTCCCGTAGCCGGAGGTGGGCTGCACGACCAGTGCGTATTTCACGCCGTAGGCGCGCATGACGGCCCGGAACTGGAGCGCGGTGCCGATTTCCTGGCCGCTGGGGCGGTAACGCGTGTTTTCGATGTAGGGGAAGTGAAGGGGATCGATGACGTGATTGTGGCAGTCGATCTTGGGTTCATCGAAGATGGTCATGGTCCGGTCCTTTGCGATTCAGTGGCAGCCGACGCCGCAGTACCTGGGTGTTCACCCAGGCTGCCGACCGAGCGGCAAATCCCGCCACGGCCTGCGCGGGGAGTGCCTGGTAGTCTTCATTGAAGACGAGCAGGCTGTAGTCGCCGTCGTAACCCAGCCAGTCGATGTGCCGCACGAAGGCGGCCACCTGTTCCTGCAGCACGCCGTCCCCCGGAAAGACGCGCAGATGGTCGCCCGTCTTCTGTCCCAATTCGTGAAAGACCGGTACGCCGAAATCCGCGAGCTGGACGAGCAGGATCTTGTCGGGCCTGATCTCGTTGAGCGCATCCAGCGGCCGGCCGTCGGCGATGAAGTGGAATGCATCGAGCACCAGTCCCAGGTTGGCGTGGTTGACGCGGCTGACCACGTCCCAGGCCCGCGCCGCGTCCGGCACCGCGTGGCTCCAGGGGATGGCCTTGAAGCCGATGCGTACGCCCGCGGGCACGGCGAGATTGGCGAGCTTGCGCAGGTCCGCCTCGACGCGATCCGGGTCGAACTGCGCGTCCACCGTCGCCGATGCGCGCACCAGCAGCAGAGGCGCGCCCACGTCGGTACACATGTCCAGAAGGGCCTTGACGACGTCCAGCCTGTGGTTGTGCGTCGGGCCGCTCAGGCCTTCGTAGTTGCGCATGAGCTGCAGACCCGTGATGCGCAGCCTGCTCGCGTGCACCTGCTCGAGGGCAGCCCGGTAACCGCGGGGGTGGTTGGCCAGATCCCGCGCCCATAGCATGACTTGCGAGAAGCCCGCCGCCTCGGCGGCGGCCAGGCGTTCCTCGAGGGGTCCCGCCAGGCAGGCGAGATCCAGGCCGAAGGAATTGCGGTTCAAGCGGCACCCCGATCGGCCGTGGCCGGCGGTTCGCGGTGGACCAGCTCGAAGTTGACGTCGTAGGACAGCCCGGAAGTCACGGCGCCGTGAATGTCGGGGCGCGAGAATTCGTTGTTCTCGAAGGGAACGCCGCGCGCCTGCAGCGCCCGCACTGCGAGCGGCACGTCCGGCGTGCCGAAGGCCAGGCGCGCGAACTGCTCGTACCATTCCACGTCGAAGAGCGCATCGCCGACGGGCTCCACCAGCTGCAGATAAAAGCTTTTGCAGGGGCTTTGCAGGATGGTGCCGTTGGGCAGGATGCCGAAGTGGGTGTCCGGCGGCAAGGCGCGGAACCCCAGGAGCTGGGCGTAGAAATCGACCCATTCCGCGGTGCGGTCCGGATTGATGTATTGCACCAGACCGAAGAAATCCAGGCCCGGTACGATGGGCGTGATCTCGCGCTCGTCGGTCAGATAGTCGAAATCCACGTCGTAGATGGAGAAATCCCGCTGGTGGTCCACCAGGTAGAGCACCGAATCACCCACGCCATGGATGCCGGGGATGTTGAGCTCCATCACGTCGGCGCGCGTAGGGATGGGCCAGGCGCCCCACTGCATGCAACGGTGGTACGCGGCGTTGGCGTCCGCCACACGGATGGCCAGGGCGTTGATCTGGTCGCCTTCGTCAGGCTTGTCGTGGCTGGCCAAAGCCTGGGCGTCGGCATTGACGATGATGTTCATCCGTCCCTGGCGATAGAGGAACACGGCTCGTGAGCGGTGCCGGGCAATCAGCCGGAAACCAAGCTGCGAGAGCACCCCGCCCAACTCGTCGGGGTGGCGCGACAGGTATTCGACGAATTCGACGCCCTGCATCCCCAGGGGGTTCGTCTCTTCAACACCCTCGTGTGTCATGGAATGCTCCGTGGTGGCGTTCTGTTGGGCAGTTGACAATATCATAGCTGCCTGGCCGAAAGAATCCATTGCCAGGTAAAAAAGAAACATGCTAAGATTGCGAGCTTGCTGGGTTATTGGCCCCTGATGGCGGTATGCGCCGCCTGTCATTGGTGTCTTCGGGTTTCTGACGGATCCCGCTTCCGGCAACACCGAGGGCCCCGCGTTGGGGGTCTTCGTCGTGCAAGACCCGCTCTTTACGTCATTCGTGCCAGGCGGATTTTGCATGAACCGCCTGGGCTTCGGGGCTCAGTTCTAGTATTAGACCCAGTACTAACCCGGTACTGGACCCCGCGGCGCCAGACCCATGGATATCGACGTAAATGTACGCAAGTACAAAGGATGCGTAAAAGGTCATGCCTACCATTGCTCAACTGCTGCGCAAGCCGCGCCAGGTCAGTCGTGAGAACAGCAAGAGCCCGGCGCTGGAGAATTGCCCCCAGCGTCGCGGTGTCTGCACTCGTGTTTACACCACCACCCCGAAGAAGCCGAACTCCGCCTTGCGCAAGGTCGCCAAGGTACGCCTGACCAATGGCTTCGAGGTCATCTCCTACATCGGCGGCGAAGGCCATAACCTCCAGGAGCACTCCGTGGTCCTGGTGCGCGGCGGCCGCGTGAAGGACCTTCCGGGTGTGCGCTATCACATCGTGCGCGGATCGCTGGACCTGCAGGGTGTGAAAGATCGCAAGCAGTCGCGCTCCAAGTACGGCGCAAAGCGCCCCAAGAAGTAATCAGCCGCGTGCGCTGACTCCCAGCCGCCTTTCATCCGGCCTCATGGCCGAACGTGCAGCCGGAAAACGCATCTTCCGGCAGGTAAGTGGCTCTCCGATATGGAAGCCGTGGCCGCCCCAGGGCAGCTCAACTGAATCGTCACAAGGAAATAGAAATGCCTCGTCGTCGCGAAGTACCCAAACGTGAAATTCTCCCCGACCCCAAGTTCGGCAGTGTCGAGCTGGCCAAATTCATGAACGTCGTCATGCTGTCCGGCAAGAAAGCCGTGGCGGAACGCATCGTGTACGGCGCTTTGGACCAGATCCAGGCCAAGACCGGGAAGGAACCCATCGAGGTCTTCAACGCCGCGATCAACAACATCAAACCGGTGGTCGAGGTCAAGTCACGCCGCGTGGGCGGTGCCAACTATCAGGTGCCGGTCGAAGTGCGCCCCGTGCGCCGCCTGGCCCTGGCCATGCGCTGGCTGCGCGAAGCCGCGAAGAAGCGTGGCGAGAAGTCCATGGACCTGCGTCTGGCGGGTGAACTGATAGAAGCCGCCGAAGGCCGCGGCGGCGCGATGAAGAAACGTGAGGACACTCACAAGATGGCCGAGGCCAACAAGGCCTTCAGCCACTTCCGCTGGTAATCAGTCGGATATCAGACGGTTATTTACTAGGACAAGCATTATGGCCCGCAAAACCCCCATCGAGCGCTATCGCAACATCGGCATTTCCGCGCACATCGACGCCGGAAAGACCACTACGACCGAGCGCATTCTGTTCTATACCGGCGTGAACCACAAGCTGGGTGAAGTCCATGAAGGCGCTGCCACCATGGACTGGATGGAACAGGAACAGGAACGCGGCATCACCATCACGTCGGCGGCAACCACCGCCTTCTGGAGCGGGATGGAGCACCAGTACGAGCAGCACCGCATCAACATCATCGACACCCCGGGACACGTGGACTTCACCATTGAGGTCGAGCGTTCCATGCGTGTGCTCGATGGCGCGTGCATGGTGTATTGCTCGGTGGGTGGCGTGCAGCCTCAGTCCGAAACCGTGTGGCGTCAGGCCAACAAATATGGCGTGCCCCGTCTCGCCTTCGTGAACAAGATGGACCGCACCGGCGCCAACTTCTTCAAGGTCTATGACCAGATGAAGACTCGCCTGAAGGCCCATCCTGTGCCTGTCGTGATCCCTATCGGCGCCGAAGACAATTTCAAGGGCGTCATCGACCTTGTCAAGATGAAGGGGATCGTCTGGGACGAAGCCTCCCAGGGCACGAAGTTCGACTACATCGACATCCCGGCGGAGCTCGCCGCGCAGGCGGACGAATGGCGTGAAAAGCTGGTCGAGGCTGCGGCCGAGGCCAACGAAGAGCTGATGGATAAATACCTCGAGTCGGGCGAACTGTCCGAAGAGGAAATCAATCTTGGCATCCGCCTGCGCACCATTGCCTGCGAGATCCAGCCCATGCTGTGCGGCACGGCCTTCAAGAACAAGGGCGTGCAGCGCATGCTGGATGCTGTCATCGACTACCTGCCGTCGCCGGTGGATATTCCGCCGGTCAAGGGCACGGACGACGAGGGCAACGAAGTCCGCCGCAAGGCCGACGACAGCGAGGACCTCTCGGCGCTGGCGTTCAAACTCATGACCGACCCGTTCGTGGGCCAGTTGACGTTCATCCGCGTGTATTCGGGCGTACTGAAGTCGGGCGAAACCATTTTCAACCCGGCCAAGGGCAAGAAAGAACGCGTGGGCCGCATCCTGCAGATGCACGCCAACAACCGCTCCGAAATCAAGGAAGTGGTGGCGGGCGACATCGCGGCTGTGGTGGGTCTGAAAGACGTGACCACAGGTGAAACCCTGTGCGACGTGGGCGACCACATCCTGCTCGAAAAGATGGAATTCCCTGAGCCTGTCATTTCGCAGGCCGTGGAACCCAAATCCAAGGCCGACCAGGAAAAGATGGGCATTGCCCTGCAGCGCCTGGCGGCCGAGGACCCGTCCTTCCGAGTGCACAGCGATGAGGAATCCGGCCAGACCATCATCTCCGGGATGGGCGAGTTGCACCTGGAAGTCCTGGTTGACCGCATGCGCCGCGAATTCGGCGTGGAAGCCAATGTGGGCAAGCCGCAAGTCGCCTACCGCGAAACGATCCGCAAGACCTGCGACGAAATCGAAGGCAAGTTCGTCAAGCAGTCCGGCGGTCGCGGCCAGTATGGTCACGTCGTGCTCAAGCTCGAGCCCCTGCCCCAGGGGGGCGGCTACGAGTTCGTGGATGCCATCAAGGGCGGTGTGGTGCCGCGCGAGTTCATCCCCGCAGTGGACAAGGGAATCCGGGAAACCTTGCCGGCCGGCGTGGTGGCGGGTTATCCGGTAGTCGATGTCAAGGTTACGTTGTTCTTCGGGTCTTACCACGATGTGGACTCGAACGAAAACGCATTCCGCATGGCCGCGTCCATGGCGTTCAAGGACGGCATGCGCAAGGCCAGCCCGGTGCTGCTCGAGCCCATGATGCACGTGGAAGTCGAGACGCCCGAGGACTACGCTGGTACCGTGATGGGCGACCTGTCGTCTCGTCGCGGCATGGTGCAGGGCATGGACGACATCCCGGGCGGTGGCAAGATCATCAAGGCCGAGGTCCCCCTGGCCCAGATGTTCGGCTATTCGACCAGCCTGCGTTCGCAGACTCAGGGCCGTGCGACCTACACGATGGAATTCAAGCAGTACGCGGAGGCGCCGCGCAACGTCGCCGACGAAGTGATCGCTGCTCGCAGCAAGTAACGGGCGGCCCGATCCCCCGGGATCGGGCGCTTTCCCCTTTAAATTCTCAGGAATACGGGATTTATCATGGCAAAAGGCAAGTTTGAACGGACCAAACCGCACGTGAACGTGGGCACGATCGGGCACGTTGACCACGGCAAGACGACGCTGACGGCGGCCATCACCACGGTGCTGGCCAAGAAGAGCGGCCATGGCGAGGCCAAGGGCTACGACCAGATTGACAACGCGCCCGAAGAGAAGGCGCGCGGCATCACGATCAACACCTCGCACGTGGAGTACGAGACCGAGCACCGGCACTACGCGCACGTGGACTGCCCGGGGCACGCCGACTACGTGAAGAACATGATCACGGGCGCGGCGCAAATGGACGGGGCGATACTGGTGGTCTCGGCCGCCGACGGGCCGATGCCGCAGACGCGCGAGCACATTCTGCTGGCCCGCCAGGTGGGGGTGCCCTACATCATCGTGTTCCTGAACAAGTGCGACATGGTCGACGATGAGGAGCTGCTCGAGCTCGTCGAGATGGAGGTGCGCGAGCTGCTCTCGAAGTACGACTTTCCGGGCGATGACACGCCGATCGTCAAGGGCTCGGCCAAGCTGGCGCTCGAGGGCGACACGGGTCCGCTGGGCGAGCAGGCGATCATGCAGCTGGCCGAGACGCTGGACAGCTACATTCCGACGCCGGAGCGGGCCATCGACGGGGCCTTCCTGATGCCGGTCGAGGACGTGTTCTCGATCTCGGGCCGGGGCACGGTGGTGACGGGGCGCGTCGAGCGCGGCGTGATCAAGGTGGGCGAGGAGATCGAGATCATCGGCATTCACGACACGCAGAAGACGACCTGCACGGGCGTGGAGATGTTCCGCAAGCTGCTCGACCAGGGACAGGCGGGCGACAACGTGGGGATTTTGCTGCGCGGCACCAAGCGCGAGGACGTCGAGCGCGGCCAGGTGTTGGCCAAGCCGGGGTCGATTCACCCGCACACGAACTTCACGGCCGAAGTCTACATCCTGTCCAAGGAGGAGGGCGGTCGCCACACGCCGTTCTTCAAGGGGTACCGTCCGCAGTTCTACTTCCGCACGACCGACGTGACGGGCACCATCGAGCTGCCGGCCGACAAGGAGATGGTGCTGCCGGGCGACAACGTGACGATGACGGTGCAGCTGATTGCGCCCATCGCCATGGAAGAGGGCCTGCGCTTTGCCATCCGCGAGGGCGGCCACACCGTCGGTGCCGGCGTCGTCGCCACAATCATCAAGTAATTTTGATGCCTCGGCGGGGGCCATGCCCCCGCCGGTTTTCGTTCTTTAGGGATTCCCATGAAAAGCCAGAAAATCCGCATCCGCCTGAAGGCGTTCGACTACAAGCTGATCGACCAGTCCGCCGCCGAGATCGTCGAGACGGCGAAGCGCACTGGCGCCGTGGTCCGTGGCCCCGTGCCGCTGCCCACGCGCATTCGCCGCTATGACGTCCTGCGCTCGCCGCACGTCAACAAGACTTCCCGTGATCAGTTCGAAATGCGTACCCATCAGCGGCTGATGGACATCGTCGATCCCACCGACAAGACCGTGGACGCATTGATGCGTCTGGATCTGCCGGCCGGTGTCGACGTCGAGATCGCGCTGCAGTAAAACCCCCATCGAGGCACCGGTTCGGTGCCTCGCCGGGAAAAACGCCATGCCTTCGGGCATGGCGTTTTTCTTTGTGCGGCGCGCCTGTCCGTCCGCCGCACAGGGGCACCGGGGGCGCTCGAAAAGGCTCTCGTCGAGCGCCCCCCGGCTATGGTCGGCTCTGCCTGAAAACCCCGGTTGACTCTTACATATATCACAGATATAGTTAAATCAGCTCGACCCCGAGCGCTTTCGCACAGCGCCCCGAAAGGCCGGATGGAACCCGCTGGCGGGGCGCATGCAAGGACGTCACGGGGGCTCGGTGGATCCTGACGCAGGCACCCAGTTCAGAGAAACTGGAGCTCTCGTCGCCTATGTGAATATATTGGAGACATGCCATGCAAATAAACCGCCGTTCGCTGCTCAAGGCGGCGACCGCCGCCACAGCGACGACATTGCTGGGTGCGCCGGTGCTCGCCCTGGCGCAGAAAACCATCAAGTGGAGGGTCCAGGTCCTGTGGGGGGCAGGCGAAGACACCTACGCCATGTTCCAGAAGTTCTGCGACAACGTGAAGAAGAACACGGGCGGCCGCATGGAGATCACGCCGTTCTCGGCGGGCGCCATCGTGGGCACCTTCGAGACTCTGGATGCCGTCGGCCAGAATGTGATCCAGGGGCATTCCACGTATCCGGGATACTTCGCGGGCAAAGAAGCGGCGCTGGCCGTGATCGGCGACTTTGCCTTCGGTTATACCGAACCCGCACAGCAGAACGCCTGGCTATACGAAAAAGGCGGCATCGACATGATCCGCAAGGCCTACGACAAGTTCAATGCCCATACCGTCGGCTGCACCTGGTGGGGGGTCGAGTCCCTGTCCTGCAAGGTGCCGGTGCGCGGCCCGGACGACTTCAAGGGCCTCAAGCACCGCGGGGCGCAGGGCCTGGCGGCGGAAACCATCGCAAAGATGGGGGCATCCATCGTGGTGATTCCGGGCGGCGAGGCGTATTCCGCGCTCGAGAAGGGTGTCGTGGACACCGTGGACTGGTCCACCCTGTCGGTCAATAACAAGATCGGTTTCTTTGAGGTCGCCAAATACGCGACCTACCCGGGCTTCCACTCGATGCCGATTCAGGACTTCACGGTCAACAAAGCTGCGTGGAAGGCGTTGCCGGACGATATCAAGGGCATTGTCGAAAAGACCTGGAAGGAGTTCTCGGCCTACCAGGTAGCCACCATCGCCAAGAACGACGAGGCGATCGTTCCCGAGGTCAAGAAAAAGGGCGTGGAGCTGATCGACTGGAGCGACGAAAGCCGCCGGCGTAGCCGTGAGCTGGCCCACCAGGTCTGGGCGGAATGGGCCAAGAAGAGTCCCCTCGCCAAGCAGGCGGTGGAATCCCAGCAGGCCTATCTGCGCGAAATCAAACTTTTGGCGTGAACATGATCCACTCATTCATACGCATCATCGGGCGGGTGAATGAGTGGGTTGGCCGTCTGGCCGGCCTGCTCATCCTGCTCGTGGTGGCGATCATCGCGCGCGAGGTGATCGCCCGCACCGTATTCCATGCGCCGGCCGTCTGGGCGGACGAGTCCACGACCTACATCGCGGGCTTCGTCTATGTGCTGGGCGGCGGGTATGCCTTGCTGCACCGCCGCCACGTCACCGTGGACATGGTCTACGAGCTGTTCGGGTGGCGCGGACGCCGCGTCTGCGATCTGATCGCCTTCGTCCTGTTCACCGCTTATTGCCTGACCCTGATCGTGTATGGGTGGGACCTGGCCGTCACGTCGTTCCTGCAGGGCGAAACCTCGGGCACCTTGTGGAATCCGCCGATCTGGCCCGTGAAGTTCGCCATTCCGATCGCGGGAGCCCTGTTATTCCTGCAGGGTGTGGCCAACCTCCTCGAAAACTTCCAGCAGCGCAAAGACCGGTAAAGCGGTAAAGCGCGCCTCCCTCCTGCTCAAAGATAGCGAGAGATTATGTCTATAGGACTTTTGACGCTCGTCGTATTCGGAGCGCTGATCGCGGCGTTGATCGTCGGTTTGCCGATTGCGTTCGCAACCGCGGCCGTCGCCGTGGGATTGGCGATCTGGCAGTTCGATCTGAATACCCTGAACATCATCGTCAGCCGGGTGTTCACCCTGATGGGGAACAACATCCTGCTGTCCGTCCCGCTGTTCATCCTGATGGCTTATGTCCTCGAGAAAGCCGGCATCGCCGAGGACATCTTCAAGGCGGCCTACGTGTGGTCGGGAAAGCTTCGCGGCGGTCTCGCGGTGGCGGTCGTGATCTCGTGCGCGCTCATGGCTGCCATGGTCGGCGTGATCGGCGCGGAAATCGTGACCATGGGCGTCGTCGCGTTGCCGGCGATGCTGAACCGTGGCTACGGCAAGTCCCTGGCACTGGGGTCGATCTGCGCCGGCGGCGGACTGGCGACGCTGATTCCGCCCAGCGTGGTCTTCATCATGTACGCCCTCACGTCGGGCACCTCCATCGGCCAGCTCTACATGGCGGGGGTGCTCCCCGGGCTGCTGCTGGGCGGGCTGTACGTGGTGTACATCCTGACCCTCAGCTACTTCAAGCCCGCGGTGGCGCCCAGCGCCCCGCCCGAGGAACTGAACATCTCCCTGCGCGAGAAGCTCGGTTATCTGAAGAACCTCATCCTGCCGAGCTTCGTGGCCTTCTCGGTGCTGGGTTCGCTGTACCTGGGCTGGGCGACGCCCACCGAGGCGGCAGGCATCGGCGTCGTGGGCGCGCTGCTGGCATCGGTGATCAACCGGCGTTTCACCTGGAAGGGGCTGTATGCCGCGGTCGTGGACACGACCAAGGTGACCTGCATGCTGTACTGGCTGTTCTTCGGCGCATCCGTCCTCGTGGGCGTGTACACCATGGCCGGCGGCACGCAGTACCTGAAGGAAATGCTGCTCGGCATGCCGGGCGGCAGCTGGGGCGTGCTGATCGCCATCAATCTGATCTGGATCGTGCTGGGATGCGTGGTGGACTGGATCGGGATCCTGCTGCTGACCGCGCCGGTTTTCGTACCGGTGGCCATCCAGCTCGGCTTCGACCCGATCTGGCTGGGCGTGTTGTTCTGCATGAACATGCAGATCAGCTATATCTCGCCCCCCTTCGGACCGGCCGCCTTCTATCTCAAA
Source organism: Castellaniella sp. UC4447_H14 (assembly GCF_052978285.1). NCBI lineage: Bacteria > Pseudomonadati > Pseudomonadota > Betaproteobacteria > Burkholderiales > Alcaligenaceae > Castellaniella > Castellaniella sp. UC4447_H14. The sequence goes on from NZ_CM129666.1 coordinate 2,487,895, forward strand.
GGGGCGGCGCCGGCCGGCATCACCATCGGCGACATCTTCCGGTCCGTGTGGCCCTTCCTGGGGCTGCAGCTGATTGCGCTGGGCCTGGTGATGGCCTTCCCATCCATCGCCCTGTGGCTGCCCCAAACCATGATAGGGAGGTAATACCGTCATGCAGCAACACTTGATTGCCCGCCAGGCCGTCGCACAGGATGCGCGGCCCGCCTGGCGGCTGGATACCGACGTCCTGATCGTCGGAGGAGGGGCCGCAGGCGTCGCGGCGGCCCATACCGCGGCCCGTCAGGGGCTGAAGGTCACCGTCCTCGAGCGCTATGGATTCTGTGGCGGCGGCGCGGTGGCCGGCCTCTCAGGCACGATCTGCGGCCTGTATCTGGCGCATGAAGACCCCGGTCATGCCCCTGAACGGCTCGTGCATGGCTTCGTCGACACCTTCATCGCCGCCATGGAGTCGCGTGGCGGCCTGGCCGACCCCGTGCGCTATGGCCTCACCCATACGCGGGTGCATGATCCGCATGTATGGCGCGAGTCCGCCGATGGCCTGCTGGCGGATCAGGGGGTGCAGGTGCTCTATCACACCATCGTCACCGATGTGCTGATGGAGGGCGGCGACCGCGTCGCGGGCGTGATCGCCTACACCAAGCAGGGCAAGCTCGAGGTCCGCTCCAGGATCACGATCGATGCCAGCGGCGACGCCGACCTGGCGGTGATGGCAGGGCTGGATACTCGGGTGGGCCAGGATGGTCAGGTGCAGAATCCGACCATGATCTTCCGCCTGTCGGGCGTGGATGTGGCGCGCTTCCTGGCGGAATACGGCGAGGATTCGATCCTGCCCGATCGGGTCACGCAATTGATCCTGTCGTGCAATGCCGCCGGAGATTACCGTCTGCCGCGCGCCAAGATATTCCTGTTCCCGACCCCGCGCCCGAACGAGCTCATCTGCAATGCCACCCGTGTCGTGGGGGCCGATGGGCGCGAGCTCAATCCGTTGCGAGCCCGGGACTTCACCGAGGCGGAAATCGAGGGCCGCAAACAGGTCCGCGAATACGAGCGCTTTTTCCGGGATCATCTCGTCGGCTGCGAACAGGCCTACCTGAACGATACCGGCGTGCAGGTCGGGGTGCGCCAGACGCGCCAGGTCGTGGGAAGGCAGACCTTGGGCAACAAGGACGTTGTCGTGGGGACCAAGTATCGCGACGGGATTGCCCGCTCGGCCTGGCCCATCGAACTGCACAGCGCCGAGAAGCCGCGCCTGTCCTGGCTGTTCGACGATTACTACGAGATCCCCTACGAATGCTTCGTACCCGTCCGGGGCGAGTCCCTGCTGTTCGCCGGGCGCTGTCTGTCGGCGGAGCACGAGGCCATGGCCTCGGCGCGCGTGACCGCGCAGTGCTTCAGCTACGGACATGCCATCGGCCACGCCGCGGCGCTGGCCGTCAAAGAGAACCTTTCCGTCGGGGAGGTCGAGGGGCGGGACATCCGCGAGCTCGTCAATCGCGACGGCGCGCAATTGGGAGTTTGACATGACGATTCGACGCAGTACGGAAGACGCGGTTGCGGTGCTGACCATAGACCGCCCGAACCGGCGCAATGCCCTCAGCGAGGACGCGGTGCTGTCCCTGAAGCAGCATCTGCGGGACATCGAGGCGGATGCCTCGGTGCGCGCTACGGTGATCACCGGAAGCCCGCCGGGATTCTGCGCCGGCAGCGACCTGAAGGAGCTTTCCGCCATGGACGTGGCGGGCATGTGCGCGCATGAGGCGGACACCGGCTCGTTCTGCCGGTCCATCAGCCAGTCGCGCAAGCCGGTGATCGCGGCCGTCGAGGGCTTTGCGCTGGGCGGTGGCTTCGTGTTCGCGGTGGCATGCGACGTGGTCGTCAGTGGCGCTTCCTGCCGCTGGCACTTGCCGGAGGTCCAGATCGGCTGGATTCCTCCGTGGGGACTCGAGATGGTCGTCGCGCGGGTGGGCCCGGTGGCCGCACGCCGCCTGGCCTGGGGGGCCGAAGCCATGGACGGTACGGAGGCCCACCGCATCGGGCTTGCCGACTATCTGGCCGATGATGGCCAGGCCCTGAACCGGGCACTGGAACTGGCGCAGCGGCTGGCCGCTCTGCCCGACGTTTCGGTGGCATCGGTGAAGTCGTATTTCGCGCCGCATGCGGGCCGCGACGGCGAGACCGGCGATGTGGTCGCCAACCGGATGTTTGCGGACAATTGCAGGCACCCCGTCGCCCTTTCTACCTTGAAAAAATTTGGAGTGCGTACATGAGCAAGTTCTGCTCTCTGGAACAGGCGGTCTCCCATGTGAAAGACGGCCAGACCGTCGCCAGTGTGGGCGTCATCGGGTGGATCACGCCGGATGCGCTGCTTCAGGCGCTGGGCGACCGCTATGAACGCGAAGGCGCCCCGCGCGATCTGACGTTCTATTTTCCCTGCGGCACCGGCGACGCCATGGAAATCGGCGGAATGGACCGGGTGGCGAAGCGGGGCCTGATGAAGCGCATCGTTTCGGGCTCCTATATCAACCCGGTTCATCCGCAGACCGGCGAGCGGCCCAAGTTGATGCAGTTGATCCGGCAAAACGCCATAGAGGCCTACAGTTGGCCCATCGGCGCATCGATGCATTGGCTGCGCGAGCTGGCCCGCAAGAGCCCCGGCTATCTCACCAGGGTCGGCCTGGGCAGCTACATCGATCCGGACCAGGATGGCGGCCGGCTGACCACTCTGGCCAAGGACGACCTGGTGCGCAAGGTGTCGTTCGAGGGTCAGGAGTATCTGTTCTATCCGACCTGGCCGATCCACTGCTGCTTCATCCGCGCCAGCGCCGCCGACGAGTTCGGCAATCTGTCGTTCGAGGACGAGGGGCTGATGTCTTCGGCACTGGCCCTGGCCCTGGCGACCAAGGCGTGCGGCGGCCGTGTCGTCGCCCAGGTCACCCGGTCCGTGGAACGTTACACGCGTGCCGCGGGCACGGTCCGGATACCTGGCGATTTCGTGGACGACGTGGTGATCGTGCCGGATCAGGTGATGGTGACGGACACACCCCACGACACCCGGTACTTGTCTCCCCGGAACCTGCAGCTCGATTCGCTGCCCAGGATCCCGTTCGGTCCGGACAAGATCATCGGCCGGCGTGCCTACCTCGAAATCCCCAAGCACACCCTGACCATTCTCGGTTTCGGAGCCTCGTCCGACATGCCTCTGGTCATGGCGGAGGATGGCGTGCTCACCGAGCGCACGATGGGAGATTACCGCTTCACCACCGAGCACGGCTCCTATGGGGGGGTCGTGATGACCGGATGGCAGTTTTCGGCGAACATGTGGCCCGAGGCGCTCGTTGATGGGGTCACCCAATTCGATGCCATCGACGGCGGCCTGTGTGAGTGCACCGCGCTGGCCTTTGCCGAGTTCGACGCGGCCGGCAATGTGAACGTCAGCAAGTTCGGGTCGGCCAATCCTGGTGCCGGCGGCTTCATCGACATCGCCCACAACGCCTCCAAGCTCATCTTCGCCGGCACGTTCACGACCGGGGGGCTGAGTGTCTCGGCCCGGGATGGCGTCCTGCACATTGACCGGGAGGGCAAGAACAAGAAACTGGTCGAGCGGGTCGGGCATATCACCTATCCGGTGCATGCGGGAGTGGCCGACAGGAACCAGCAGGCCCTCGTGATCACCGAGAGGGCCGTATTCTCGGTCACGGCCGGCGGGCTCGAACTGATCGAGATCGCCCCGGGCGTGGATCTGCAGCGCGACATCCTGGACCAGATGGGCTTTGTGCCCCGGATCAGCGACAGTCTGAAGTCGATGGACGACTGGATATTCAGGGATGAATGTCCGGCGGTTTCGGCGCTTCCGTGACAGTCCGCGGCCGCGCGGCGGTTTTTCGGGCTACGCGCCCGCGAGGCCGTTCAGCTGCTGCCGCGGGCGATGAGGGTGGACTGGAAGCGGCTGATCCGCGCGGTGCGAGAGCGGGCGGCTGTGCCGGCATCCCCGATGAGCAGGCTCTCCAGCAGCAAGGACGTGGCTGCGGACGCCATCGCATCGACCGGCAGGCGCATGCAGCTGATGCCGGGGCCCCAGAGTTCGAACCAGTCGGGATCGTGGTAGGCCATCAGGGCGAGCCGGCCCGGCACGGGGATACCCTGCTCGCGGATGGCCGCCAGCGCCCCCACGGCGAGTTCGGGGCCGGCCAGGATGACGGCCGTGGGCGGTGCGGGCAAGGACAGCAGTTCCATCATGGCCCGGTGGCCGAAATCCGGCCTGGGCGGGCCCTGGCGCAGCAGGCCGGGATCGCTGTCCAGCGACATGCCGCGCAGGGTTCGCAGATAGCCCTGGGCCCGTTCGCGGCCCGTGCTCAGCTGTGATGAACTGCCGATGTAGCCGATCCGTGCGTGCGATCTCGCGGCCAGGTGCCGCACCGCCATGGCGATCCCGGCGCGCTCGTCCAGGGCCACCGCCGGTGCCGCCAGACGGGGGTGCCGGCGCAGCAGTTGCACGGTGGGTATGGCCGCAAGAAGCCCGATGGATTCCGCGCACGGGTGGGCGGTCGGGGCGATGATGATGCCGGCCACCCGGGCCTCGCGCAGGCTTCTGATCTGTTCCCGTTCGATTCCCGGCTCATCCTCGGAGGTCGCCAGCACCAGCTTGTATTCGTGCTGGAGGAACGATGCGGACAGCCGCGACATGATCCGGCTGTAGAAGTCGTTGGCGACGTCGGGGAAGATCACGCCGATCAGCTCGCTGCGCGTGCGCCGCAGCATCCTGGCGCCGGAGTGTGGGATATAGCCCAGCGCGTCGGCGGTCTCGCGGATTCGCCGGCGGGTTTCCGGCCGCACCGACGGGGAGTCCCGCAGGGCACGGGAGACTGTTGGGTGCGAAACGCCCAGTCGGGCGGCAATATCCTTGATCGTGACGTTCTTCATGCCTTTTGGGACAACGCCCCGCGCCATGCCGCGGCGATCTCACCCAGGTGCCGGCGCGGCCGGGAGATCAAGGGCCGTGCGACCTGGCGCACGAGGTCCTTCTGCGACGTGTCGGTGACATATTCCACCGGAGATTTGCCGTCGATGCGCGCCAGAAACAGGGCGGGCAGCAGCCGCGCCGCCCGTTCTTCCAGGTCCGCGGCCGGCTCCCAGTCGACCTTCTCCAGATAGCCGTCCGTGAAGGCCTTGAAGCATCGCAGGAATGCGTCGCGGCGATCCGGCCGAGGCAGGCATTTCAACAGGAAATGATTGAGGCAGAACGCCAGGTCGAAGGCGGGGTCCCCGTACCAGGCGCATTCCGCATCGAGGAAGACCGGCGAGGAGGGGCCCACCAGAATGTTCTTGGGGCTGATGTCGCCGTGCACGAGCGCCTTGTGTGTGCCCAGCGTGTCCGCCGCCATGTCACGCAGGACCGTGCCCAGGTCCGGATGCGCCTGAGCGGTGGCGATCAGATAGGGTTCCAGGCGGATGGACTGGAAAATATCGTCGGTCGGGAACGCTCCGGGGACAGCGGGATCGCCTGCGGAGGCGGCATGCAGCCGGCCCAGCCTTGCTCCTACTCCCCGCGCGAAATCCGGATCGGCGTGCCCCGCCAGAAGCCTGGACTTCCAGACCGGGTGGGTGGCGCCGTCCAGGAACGACATGGCAAATGCGCCGATCCCGGGATCGTGTGCCAGCGGACGCGGGACGGATTCCGGCAGATGCCCGAAGGCGAATTTCATCCAGGCCCATTCGAAGCCGTTGCGCGATGTCGGCGCGTACCAGTCGCGGGCCACGCGCAGCTTGGGGAGGGCGCACTTGACGCACAGGGAGCTATCGTTGACGTCGACGCGCCAGATGTCGGAGGCGACGCCTCCGGTGAGGGGCGTCCAGCGCACCCGATCCCGGGGACCCGCGAGCCCGTGGACTCGCAGGAATTCCGGCAGGCGCGGGTCGGGTTGCATCGGCGCGGCGCTCACCGCTGGACCCGGGCCGGCAGCGACAGCACGTCGGCGTAGGGTGCGCTGCTGGCGGCCTCTATGCGCAGGAGCTGGTTGTATTTGCTCAGGGTGCTCGACGTGCGCAACGAGCCGATCTTGATCTGGCCGGCGGCGGTTCCCACTGCCAGATCGGCGATGAAGGAATCCTCGGTCTCGCCCGACCGGGCCGAGATGATCGTCGAATAGCCGTGCTGCCTGGCCAGGGCGATCACGTCCAGTGTGCCCGAGAGCGTCCCGTTCTGGTTCACTTTGACCAGCACGCCGTTCGCGGCCCGGTTCTCGATGCCCCTGCGCAGGCGATCCGGATGGGTCGTGAACAAATCATCGCCTACCAGTTGAACCTTCGAGCCCAGCGCGGCGGTGAGCGCGCTCCAGCCGGCCCAGTCCTCTTCGCCCAGGCCGTCCTCTATGGAGACGACGGGGTAGTCCCGGACCCACTCGCACAGCATGGCGATCATTTCGTCCGTGGTTCGTGTCACGCCTTCGCGGGCCAGCCGGTAGTCGCCCCGGTCGTTGCGCAGCGCGGTGGACGCAACGTCGATGGCGATGAGCACGTCCTCGCCCGGCCTCAGTCCGGCGGCCTCGATGGCCAGGCACATGAGTTCCAGCGCCACGCGGCCGCTGCGACAGCCGGGACTCAGGCCTCCCTCGTCCGCAAGCAATGTGGGCAGACCTCGCGCCTGGCAGACGCTCGATGCGGCGCCGCGGACCAGGGATATGGTGTGAATGGCGTCTTCGATGCTGGAGGCGCGCGCGGGAATGGCGAGGAAATCCTGTGCATCCATGCCGCCGCCGGCGTGCATGCCCCCGCTGAGGATATTCACCATCGGGAGCGGCATGAGGACCCGCGGATTGCCGGCCAGATCCGCGATGTGCATGTACAAAGGACGGTTGCACGCGGATGCGGCCGCCCGGCAGGCCGCAAGAGACACGCCCAGGATGGCGTTGGCTCCGAGTCTGCGCAACTGATTCGTGCCATCGAGTTCGCGCAGCTTCGTGTCCAGGCCGCGTTGGTCCATCGCGTCCAGGCCTGTCACTGCCTGCGCGATCTCGCCGTCGACATTGGCCACTGCCTGCCGCACGCCCAGGCCCCAGTACCGTTTCGGGTCTCCGTCCCGCAGTTCGTGGGCTTCGTGGGTGCCTGTGGAGGCGCCCGACGGGACGGAGGCCCGGCCCCGATGGCCTCCGGCCAGGCCGACGTCGACTTCGATGGTCGGGCGGCCCCGGGAATCCAGGATCTGGCGAGCGGCTACGGTCGTGATGGCGGTCAGCATCGGGAGATCTCGTGGGCAAACGGCGATGGGCGGATTACAGCATGCATTGCACACGTGTGCAACGATTCGCGGCACGGGTCCGGAAGGGCGAGTCTGCTGGCCCGGCGCCATTTCAAGCCAAGCAAACGCTACGGGTACAATGCGGGTGGCAGCCTTTCCTTCATGGGCGTTTCCCCCGATTCCCGATCGCTTCCGGCATCCCATTCTTCGTCGAATGACGCATGACTAAAGAAAACAAAAAAGAAACTTTGGTGAACATCGCGCATCGCGAGCTCGAACGGCGATTCGTGACGCTTGAACTGGCGCCGGGCACCATCTGGAAGGAAAGCGAACTGGCCGAACTCGTGGGCATCGGACGCACGCCCGTGCGCGAAGCGCTGTTGCGCATGGCGTCGGACCAGCTGGTGACCATACTCAAGCGCGCCGGTGTCGTGATCTCGACCGTTTCGATCCAGGATCAGCTCTGCGTCGTCGAGGCCCGCCGCGCGCTGGAGGCGGTGGTGTCCGTGCGCGCGGCCCGATGCGCGCTCGACAGTGAACGGCAGCATCTGCTGGAAATTGCCGACACCATCGAGGCCGCCGGGCGCAGGGACAACGTGCGGGATTACCTGCTGTCCCATTTTGAACTCAAGCGGCTCGTCGCGGTGTATTCACGCAACCCTTACGCGGCCCGGGCCTTGCAGCCGCTGCATACCTTCTCGCAACGCTTTTATTTCATTTACCATCAGCGGTTCAACAACCTCGAAGAAGTCGGCAATGCGCATGCAGAGCTGTCCCGCGCCATTGCTTCCGGGGACGTCGTTCGTACCGAGCAGTGCAGTACCCACGTGAGCGACATCGCCGAGGCGTTTACCCGCCGGCTGTTGCTGGACGCCGCGTAGGTGCCTGCCGGCCCCCCGCCTTGACGATCCGGGCGGACGGGTATTGCTCTGCAATGTGAATCGTGATACGATTTAGAGCTTCGCCGTCTGTATCGGCGATTTTTGCTGTGCATTGCAGCGGCGACACAGCCGCATGGTGCAATCAGTACCCTAGCCCCGGCCAATCGTAGTCGGGAATGAAAACTGTGGGGAAAACATCCCCCGGAGAAAACAATGTCGAATTCGACACCTACGCCCGCTGCCTGGCGGCTCGGGCTTGTGGGGCGCAAGGTTGGCATGACCCGCATCTTTACCGACGATGGTGAGTCCATCCCGGTCACGGTGCTGGACGTGTCCAATAACCGCGTGGCCCAGGTCAAGACACCTGACATCGACGGCTACGCGGCCGTGCAGCTTGCCTATGGCACCCGACGCGCTACGCGTGTGACCAAGGCTCTGGCCGGCCACTTCGCCAAAGCCGGCGTCGAGGCTGGCAGCATCCTCAAGGAATTCCGTCTGGATCCGTCCAAGGCCGCCGAATTCACGGCCGGTTCGGTCGTGACGGTGGAATCGGTTTTCGAGGTCGGCCAGCAGGTCGACGTAACCGGTACCACGATCGGTAAAGGCTTTGCCGGCACGATCAAGCGCCACCACTTCGGTTCGCAGCGCGCCTCGCACGGCAACTCGCGTTCGCACCGCGTGCCTGGTTCGATCGGTCAAGCCCAGGATCCGGGCCGCATCTTCCCCGGCAAACGCATGTCCGGCCATCTGGGCGATGACACCGTCACCGTGCAGAACCTGGACGTGGTGCGCGTGGATGTCGAGCGCGGGCTGCTGCTCGTGCGCGGCGCCGTCCCGGGCCACAAGAACGCGGACATCATCGTGCGCCCTGCCATCAAGGCAGCGCCCAAGAAAGGAGCCTAATCATGGAACTCAAGCTCCTGAATGATCAGGGTCAATCCTCGGCCACCGTGGCCGCCGCCGACGAAATCTTCGGCCGCGACTTCAACGAGGCCCTGGTGCACCAGGTCGTGGTCGCCTACCAGGCCAACGCCCGCACCGCCGACCGCGCGCAGAAGAATCGCCGCGACGTCAAGCACTCCACCAAGAAGCCGTGGCGCCAGAAGGGCACCGGCCGCGCCCGTTCGGGCATGACGTCCTCGCCGATCTGGCGGGGGGGTGGTCGCACATTCCCCAATTCCCCGGACGAGAACTTCAGCCACAAGGTCAACAAGAAAATGTACCGCGCGGGCCTGCGCGCCATTTTCTCGCAGCTTGTGCGCGAGGATCGTCTGGCCGTGGTGGAATCGTTCGCGCTCGAGACCCCGAAGACCCGGCTGGCCGCTGCCAAGCTGAAGGATCTCGGGATCAATGAGTCCGTCCTGATCATCACCGACGCGCTGGATGAAAACGTCTACCTCGCAACGCGCAACCTGCCGCATGTGGCAGTGATTGAAACGCGCTACGCCGATCCGCTGTCTCTGGTCCACTACAAGAAAGTGCTGATCACGAAGCCGGCGATCGCCCAACTCGAGGAGTTGCTGGGATGAATGCCGAACGTTTGATGCAAGTCATTCTGGCGCCCATCGTGACGGAAAAGTCCACGATGCTCGCCGAAAAGAACAACCAGGTCGTTTTCCGCGTGGTCGCTGATGCCACCAAGCCGGAAATCAAGGCCGCCGTCGAACTGCTGTTCAAGGTCGAGGTCGCCTCCGTCCAGGTCGCCAACCGCAAGGGCAAGGAAAAGCGCTTTGGCCGCTTCATGGGCCGTCGCCGCAACGACCGCAAGGCTTATGTGTCCTTGAAAGCCGGCCAGGAAATCGACTTCTCGGAGGTCCACTAAATGCCGCTGATCAAAGTCAAACCTACCTCGGCGGGCCGCCGCGGCATGGTCAAGGTCGTGCACCCCGAGCTGCACAAGGGTTCCGCCCACGGCCCGCTGCTGGAAAGCCAGTCGCGCGGTTCAGGCCGCAACAACAATGGCCACATCACCGTGCGCCATCGTGGCGGCGGCCACAAGCAGCACTATCGCGTCGTCGATTTCCGTCGCAACAAGGACGGCATCGTGGCGAAGGTCGAGCGCCTGGAATATGACCCCAACCGCACCGCCCACCTGGCCTTGCTGTGCTATGCCGATGGCGAGCGCCGCTACATCATCGCCCCGCGTGGTCTGGAAGTCGGCACCAAGGTCGTCTCCGGCCTCGAGGCTCCGATCCGCGTCGGCAACACGCTGCCCATCCGCGCCATTCCGGTGGGTTCCACGATTCACTGCGTGGAGCTGCTGCCGGGCAAGGGCGCCCAGATGGCCCGCTCGGCCGGTGCATCGGCGGTGCTGCTCGCTCGTGAAGGCGTTTACGCACAGGTCCGCCTGCGCTCCGGCGAGGTCCGTCGCGTGCATATCGACTGCCGCGCCACCATCGGCGAAGTCGGCAACGGCGACCACAGCCTGCGCCAGATCGGCAAGGCCGGTGCCACGCGCTGGCGCGGGATTCGTCCTACCGTTCGTGGCGTGGTCATGAACCCGGTGGATCACCCGCACGGTGGCGGCGAAGGCCGCACTGGCGAGGGCCGTGAGCCGGTCAGCCCGTGGGGCACTCCCACCAAGGGCTACCGGACCCGTCGTAACAAGCGCACAGACAATATGATTGTCTCGCGGCGCAAGCGGAAATAAGAGGCGAGCTATGTCACGTTCGATCAAGAAAGGCCCGTTCGTCGATGCGCATCTGATCAAGAAGGTCGATGCCGCCGTCGGGGGCAAAGAGAAAAAGCCGATCAAGACCTGGTCGCGCCGTTCCACCATCCTGCCCGAATTCATTGGGCTGACGATTGCCGTGCACAACGGCCACCAGCACGTTCCCGTCTACATCAACGAGAACATGGTCGGCCACAAGCTCGGCGAATTCGCCCTGACGCGGACCTTCAAGGGCCACGCGGCGGACAAGAAGGCCAAGAGGTAAGCCATGGAAACTAGCGCAGTCATTCGCGGCGTCCATATTTCCGCGCAGAAGACCCGCCTGGTGGCGGATCTGATCCGCGGCAAATCCGTGGCGCACGCCCTGAACATCCTGACGTTCAGCCCCAAGAAGGCCGCCGGCATCCTGAAGAAGGCGCTGGAGTCGGCCATCGCCAACGCGGAACACAACGATGGTGCCGACATCGACGAACTCAAGGTCACGACGGTCTACGTCGACAAGGCCCAGTCGATGAAGCGTTTTTCGGCCCGCGCCAAAGGTCGTGGCAACCGCATTGAAAAGCAGACCTGCCACATCGTGGTCAAGGTCGGGGCTTAAGGAGTCGCAATGGGACAGAAAATTCACCCGATTGGGTTCCGCCTCGCGGTCAACCACAACTGGACTTCCCGCTGGTACGCCAACGACAAGGTCTACGGCAGCATGCTTGCCGAAGACATCCGTGTGCGTGAGTACCTGAAGAAGAAACTCAAGCAGGCTTCCGTCGGCCGCATCGTCATCGAGCGCCCGGCCAAGAACGCCCGCATCACCGTCTACTCGGCGCGTCCGGGCGTGGTGATCGGCCGTCGCGGCGAGGACATCGAGAACCTGAAGACCGATCTGCAGCGTCTGATGGGCGTGCCCGTGCACGTCAACATCGAGGAAATCCGCAAGCCGGAAACCGATGCCCAACTCGTCGCCGATTCGATCGCCCAGCAGCTCGAAAAGCGCATCATGTTCCGCCGCGCCATGAAACGCGCCATGCAGAACGCCATGCGTCTCGGCGCCCAGGGCATCAAGATCATGAGCTCCGGTCGTCTGAACGGCATCGAAATCGCCCGTACCGAGTGGTACCGCGAAGGTCGCGTGCCGCTGCATACGCTGCGCGCCAACATCGATTACGGTTTTTCGGAAGCGCAGACCACCTACGGCATCATCGGGATCAAGGTCTGGGTCTACAAGGGCGACATGCTGCCCAACGGCGAAATGCCGCCCGAGACCGCCGCTCCGCGCGACGATGAACGCCGTCCGCGCCGTCCGCGCAGCGACCGCCCTGGCCGCCCCGGTGGCCGTGGCCGTGGCCCGCGTCGCGACGCTGCTGCCGCAGCGCCGGCGCCTGAAGGAGAATAAAACATGCTGTCACCCGCTCGCAGGAAATATCGCAAAGAGCAAAAAGGCCGCAATACCGGCCTGGCCACGCGCGGCGCACAGGTTTCCTTTGGTGAATTCGGTCTGAAGGCCACGGGTCGTGGCCGCCTGACCGCTCGCCAGATCGAAGCCGCTCGCCGCGCCATCAACCGCCACATCAAACGCGGCGGCCGCATCTGGATCCGCATCTTCCCGGACAAGCCCATTTCGCAGAAACCCGCCGAAGTCCGGATGGGTAACGGCAAGGGCAATCCGGAATTCTGGGTCGCCGAAATTCAACCCGGCAAGGTGCTGTACGAAATGGAAGGCGTGGACGAGTCCACCGCCCGCGAAGCGTTCCGCCTGGCCGCAGCCAAGCTCCCCCTCGCCACGACGTTCGTGTCGCGTCGCGTGGGCGCCTAGGAGTCCAACATGAAAGCCAGTGAACTGCGCGAAAAAGACGCCGCCGGGCTGCAGTCCGAGCTCGAGAGCCTGCTGAAGGCACAATTCAACCTGCGCATGCAGCGTGCCACCCAGCAGCTTTCCAATACCAGCCAGTTGGGGAAGGTTCGCCGCGACATCGCGCGCATCCGCACCATCGTGACTGAGAACGCAGGAAAGTAATATGACACCCTCAACCGAAAAGAGCACCGCCAAGCGTCAACGCACGCTGGTTGGCAAGGTCGTCAGCAACAAGATGAACAAGACGGTCGTCGTCAGCGTCGAGACCCGCGTCAAGCACCCCGTGCTGGGCAAATTCGTCAAGCGTTCCGCCAAGTACAAGGCGCATGACGAAAGCAACCAGTACAACGAGGGCGATACCGTGGAAATCGCCGAAGGCCGCCCCATCTCCAAGACCAAGTCCTGGACGGTGGTGCGCCTGATCGAGGCCGTCCGCATCATCTGATCGGCCCTACGGAAAAGCCGGCAAGTCCCGCCAGGGGCCTGCCGGTTTTTTTGTGGGCCGCGGGGGCCAGCGGCGCAAGCGCTACCGGACGTCCGCGAGGTTCTTCAGCTCCAGGCCTTTGGTTTCCGGAAGCAGCGTCGTGCAGATCAGGACCATGATGTAGGCGCCTCCCGCATAGATGCCGATGGCGGCGGCCAGCCCCAGGCTTTCGCTCAGGTAGCCGACCAGTGTCGGGAACAACGCGCCTATGCCCCGCCCGAAGTTGTAGGCGAATCCCTGGCCGTTGGCGCGGATCTCGGTGGGAAAGAGTTCCGTCAGGTAGGCGCCCAGCCCGCTGAAGATGCCGGATGCGGCGAACCCCAACGGGAATCCCATGACCAGCATTTCAGCGTCGCCCAGGGCCACCTGGGTGTAGATGTACAGCGAGATCGCCGACAGGATGGCAAAGATGATGACGTTCATGCGCCGTCCCAGCTTGTCCGTCAGCCAGGCACCCACCAGATAGCCGCAGAACGATCCCGCGATGATGACCAGCAGGTAGCCGCCGGTATTCAGGACCGACAGGTGCCGGACGGTCTTCAGATAGGTGGGCAGCCATGTCGTGACCGCGTAGTAGCCGCCCTGGATGCCGGTGCACAGCAATGCCGAGAGGATCGTGGTGCGGATCACGCCGGGGGAGAAGATCAGCCAGGGCGAATAGCGTTCGGCACCGGCTTCATGCCGCTTGCGCGCCTGGACGAAGACCTCGGGTTCGCGGACGTGCTTGCGGATGTAGAAGACCAGCCCCGCCGGCAGGACGCCGATCCAGAAGAGCGCGCGCCAGGCGTATTCCTCGGGCAGGACCGAGAAGAGCAGCGAGTACAGCAGCGCCGCCACCCCCCAGCCGATGGCCCAGCCGCTCTGGACGGTGCCGACTGCCTTGCCCCGATTGGCGGTCGAGATGACCTCGCCCATCAGGACTGACCCCACGGCCCATTCGCCCCCGAAGCCCAGGCCCTGCAGTGCCCGGAGCACGAAGATCTGCCAGAAGTTCTGTGTGAAGCCGACGGCGACCGTACAGATCGAAAACCACAGGATGGTCACCATCAGGACCCGGACGCGCCCGAAGCGGTCGGCCAGGATGCCCGCGCCCCAGCCCCCGATGGCCGAGAACAGCAGCGTGATGGTTCCCAGCAGGCCGGCCTGTCCGCGGTCGATATGCCAGAGCTGAATCAGCGTCGCGATGGCGAAGGTGTACACCATGTAATCCAGCGCGTCGATCGCCCAGCCCAGAAACGAGGCCTTGAAGGTGCGCTTGCCGTTTGCGTCCAGCTCCTGGTACCAACTCATCATGATGGTTCCCTCATGCAGGTCAGTCTTGCGGTGTGTGGGCCTCAGTGCGTGTTGAGGCGGAGTGCTTCGAAATCGTAGAGCCGTGCCGGGTTGTCCACCAGGATCCGCCGGCGTTGCGCCGGGTCTGGCGCCCAGCGCGCGAGCAGGTTGAGCAGATGACCGGTGTCGGGCATGCGCGGGATCGCCACGTGGGGCCAGTCGCTGCCCCAGACCATGCGGTCGGGCGCGACGGCGATGAGCGTCTGCGCAAAGGGGATCACGTCGTCGAAGTCTCGGTCGAAATGGCCGCTGATCCGGTAGGCGCCGGAGAGTTTCACCCACCAGTCGTGGTCCCGCAGGCCGGCCAGCAATGCCTGGAAGCCCGGCTCCGACATTCCCAGGGCGACCGGCATGTGTCCCATGTGGTCGAAAACGCATGGCACCCGCAGCCGGCTCAGCCGGGGAACGAGGGGCGGCAGGTTCTGCACGTTCATCAGGAATTGAAGATGCCAGCCCAGCGGCGCGATTTTCTCGGCCAGGGTTTCGAGGGCGCCAAAATCCACGCCGCCGCCGAACAGGACGTTCAGCCGCAGTCCGCGCACGCCGGCGGCGTGCAGGGCTTCGAGTTCGTGATCCGCGACGTCCGCCCCGACCACCGCCACGCCGCGCAGGCGGTCCGGGTGGCGGCGCAGCACGCTGAGCAGATAGCGGTTGTCGGTGCCGTGCACGCTGACCTGGACCAGCACGCCGCGCGACATGCCGCACTTCGAGAGCATGCGCAAATAATCTTCTTCGGGGGCTGGCGGCGGGGTGTAGCTGCGTTCTTCCACGAAAGGATGGCGTATCCCGTCACTGATGACGTGGGCGTGCGTGTCGCAGGCGCCGGGTGGAACAGTGAAGGACGGACGTTCGATGTCGGGTCGCGGGCCCAGGCAAAGGGTGTGATCAGGAACTGGCATGCAACGGACCCAACGAAAAGAGGGGAACGATGATCTGTCGATCATTCGACAGATTATTGATACCTTGCGTTCGATTCGTCAATCGTGCATCCATCACCCGCGGGTCGGTAAGGCCGTCCGTCCTTTCGGGTCCGCGGTCCTGATGGCCGCCACCGTCGGCTGCGGGTGGTCTCAAGTCAGGCAGCTGGCATCGCAGGGGGCCAGTTGGTAGCATAAGGGCCGGTAGCCTGAGGGGAGGTGGCGTGGACGACGTTGATTGCGTGGTGGTGGGAGCGGGTGTCGTGGGGCTTGCCGTTGCCAGGGCCTGTGCGATGGCCGGCCACGAAACCATCCTGCTGGAAGCCGAGTCGGCGATCGGTACGGCGACCAGTTCGCGCAACAGCGAGGTCGTCCACGCCGGCATCTATTACCCTGCCGGTTCACTGAAGGCGCGCTTCTGTGTACAGGGGCGCCAAGCGCTCTATGCCTATTGCGAAAGCCATGCGGTACCTCACTGGCACTGCGGCAAGCTGATCGTCGCGACGGACGAGGGGCAAATCGACGATCTTCGGTCATTGGCCGCCCATGCGTCGGCCAATGGCGTGGATGACCTGCAGTGGCTGGATGCCGCGCAGGCGGGCCGCGAAGAGCCCGCCCTGCGTTGCGTCGCTGCGCTCAGGTCGCCCTCCACCGGGGTCGTGGACAGCCATGCCTTCATGCAGTCGCTGCTGGGCGACTTCGAACGGGCCGGCGGCATGCTGGCCCTGTGTTCGCCGGTACTGTCAGGCCGCGCCGATGCCGAAGGACTGGTGCTCCGCGTGGGAGGTGCGGAATCCGTTGAAATCCGGGCGCGGCATGTGATCAACAGCGCCGGCTTGGAGGCGACATCTGTGGCCGCGCAGATTTCGGGCATGCCGGCTCCACTCGTCCCTCGCATGCGACTGGCCAAGGGAAACTACTTCGCGCTGTCGGGGACGTCGCCGTTTTCCCATTTGATCTACCCGATTCCCGTGAGAGGCGGATTGGGCGTTCACCTCACCCTGGACCT
Organism: Castellaniella sp. UC4447_H14; assembly: GCF_052978285.1. Taxonomy (NCBI): domain Bacteria; kingdom Pseudomonadati; phylum Pseudomonadota; class Betaproteobacteria; order Burkholderiales; family Alcaligenaceae; genus Castellaniella; species Castellaniella sp. UC4447_H14. Next base: position 2,504,269 of record NZ_CM129666.1, read on the forward strand.
GGGGCGGCGAGCCCGCTTCGGCCCGGACGTCGAGCGGGTGGACCGGATCGAGTACGCCGTCGATCCCCATCGGGCCGAAAGTTTCTACGCCTCGATCCGAAGGTACTGGCCGGACTTGCCGGACGATGCGCTGCACCCGGATTACGCCGGCATCCGCCCGAAGATCGAGACGGCTTCGGCGTCCGATGCCGATTTCGTCATCCAGGGGCCTCGCGATCATGGGGTTGCGGGGCTGGTCAACCTGTTCGGCATCGAGTCGCCGGGGCTGACCTCGTCGCTGGCGCTGGCCGATGCGGTGCTGCACCAGATGGAGGTTCATCCATGAATGTTTTACGCCGAGTCTCGGTTGTGCGGGCGGTCCGCTCCTGGCTGCCGGCCTTGCTGGCGGCCGTCCTGTCGGTGTGCGCCGTGTCGGTTCCAGTCGATGCCGGCGCGGCGGCACTTGGCGCAGGTGGCCCGCTGGCGTCCCGCCCGCCCGCCACCACGCCCGCCGCGCGGACGGCTGCCGCCGCGTACGACTACGACCTGGACATCTTCCATCCGGTCGTGGCGCGCCATGGCATGGTCGCGACCGAGAACCGGCTGGCGAGCCAGGCGGGGCTCGAGATCCTGAAGGCGGGAGGCAACGCCGTGGACGCTGCCGTGGCGGTAGGCTTCGCGCTGGCCGTGACCCTGCCCAATGCCGGAAATCTGGGCGGCGGCGGGTTCATGATGGTGCACGAGGCGAGGACTGGCCAGGATATCGCGCTGGACTTCCGCGAGAAGGCCCCAGCCCGCGCATCGCGCAACATGTATCTGGACGCGCAGGGCAACGTAGTCGATGGGCGCTCATTGTTCACGCCGCTGGCGGTGGGCGTGCCGGGGACCGTTGCCGGCCTGACGCACGCGCTGCAGCGCTGGGGATCGTTGCCGCTGGCGCGAGTCATGGCACCTGCAATTCATCTGGCGCAACAGGGCTATCCGGTCAGCGCGACGCTGGCCGAGGCGCTGGAGAAGTCGGCGAAGACCATGGGCCAGTGGCCGGAAACTCGCGCGATCTTCTGGCGCGACGGCCAGCCGCTGAAAGCGGGCGCTTCACTGGTTCAGCGGGATCTCGCAACTTCGCTGCAGCGCATCGCACAGGAGGGCAGTACCGCCTTCTACCGAGGCACCATCGCACAGAAGATCGCCGCCGAGATGGCGCGACATGGCGGCCTGATGTCTCTGGAGGACCTGGCTCATTACAAGGCGGTGGAGCGCAAGCCCATCGTGGGCGACTATCGTGGCTACCACGTGGTCACCATGCCTCCGCCCAGTTCGGGAGGCGTCCATCTGGTGCAGATCCTGAACATGATGGAAGGCTGGCCGGTCCATGACTGGGGTGCCGACAGCGCGCAGACGATTCAGCACATGGCCGAAGCCATGAAGCTGGCCTATGCCGACCGTTCCAGGTATCTGGGCGACACGGACTTCGTCACGGTGCCTGTCGCCGGCCTCACGTCGAAAGCCTATGCCAGGACGCTGGCGGCCACCATCAGCGCCACGCGCGCTCGCCCCTCGGCCGACATTCAGCCCGGCCGCCCGCAACCTTATGAGAGCGACCAGACCACCCACTATTCCGTCGTGGACGCGGCGGGCAACGCGGTTGCCGTGACTTACACGCTGAACACGAATTTCGGCAGCGGCATCGTGGCAGCGGGCACGGGGATCCTGCTCAACAACGAGATGGACGATTTTTCCGCCAAACCAGGCGTGGCCAACGTCTACGGATTGATCGGGGGGGAGGCGAACGCGATCCAGCCCGGCAAGCGGCCCTTGTCCTCCATGACGCCCACCATCGTGCTGAAGGATGGCCGCCCCTGGCTGGTGACCGGCAGCCCCGGCGGAGCACGCATCATCACGACTGTGCTGGAGACCGTGGTGGACGCCATCGACTTTGGCATGAATCCCGCCGAGGCCGCCGCCACGCCGCGCTTCCACCACCAATGGTGGCCGGACGAACTACGCGTGGAGAAAGGCATCAGCCCCGATACGCTGGCGCTGCTCCGCAGCTACGGGCAGCACGTGGTGGTCAAACCCACCATGGGCAAGACACAGACCATCCAGATCGTGGACGGCGTGCTCTATGGGGCGTCGGATCCGCGCAACCCGGACGGGGCGACCGTGGGGTATTGACGGCGGTTTCCATGTGATCACGCGGCCGCGCACGTCAGCTTCTTGAATTCTTTCACCGCGCTAAAGTCGGGTTCCACTCCCAGTCCCGCAGCGTCCGGGAGGGTGACCACCCCGGCCTTTGGTTGCAGCAGATTCGGCCCTGTCACATCTCGCAAGGGATTCGGGTTGGCGTCAACTTCTACATAACCTGCATGCCCTATGCTCGCCTTGAGGTGCATGGAGGCCAAGAGACCGATACCGCCACCAAGCCAATGGGGGCAGAAGACTCTTCCCTCGCGGACTGCATACGCCGCGACCGGCAGGCATCCGCTGAATCCTCCCCATTTGCCGATATCGGGTTGAATGACGCGCAGGGTGCCTTCATCCACCGCGGCTTTAAAAGCCCTCGCGCCGCGCAGGTTCTCGCCGGCGGCCAGGGGGATACGAGTGGCTTGTGCCAAGTGGCGCCACGCATCGGGAGGAGAGTCGGCGCGAATCGGCTCCTCTATCCATTGCGGATCAAACGGGGCGAACTGCGGACATAGGCGAAGTGCAGTATCCAGCGACCAAGCCTGGTTGGCGTCCACCATGAGCACGGCGCTCGGTCCAAGCGCTTCACGCATCGCGCTAAAATTGGCCAGATCGTGTTGTGCGTCAAACCCGATTTTGAGTTTGAAGGCACGGTATCCCTCAGCTTGCTTGCGTCTTGCGACCTCTACGGGGTTCTGTGGATTGATGCCGGACGCATAGACCTGCACGTCCGGGGTGCCGCCAAAGATTTGCCAGAGCGGCCGGCCCTGGCGCCTGGCCACAAGATCCCAGAGCGCAATGTCGAGCCCAGCGATGCACTGAGCGATGGTGCCGGGTTCGCCTGTTTGTATTCCGAGCACCTCAAGTTGTTGACTGACGGCCTGAAAGGCCTGCGTCGGATGTTGCCAGGGCTGAGCCTTCAGCAAGGGCGCGATGCATGCGGCCACCATGCGCGCCCGGTGTTCCGCTCCGACGTTGGGAAAGTTGCACCAGATCTCTCCCCATCCATGTGCGCCCTGGTCGTCTTCCAGCCGTATGAACACCGCAGGTCGGTCGCGCATTTCCCCAAAGGAGGTCTGAACGGGCTCTGCGATGGGGATTCGATAGACCTGCGCCTCCACCTTGACCAGATTGATCGGCGGGTAGTGCGGAAAGCCAAAGGGGGGAAGCACTGCTCCATCATGCGGCATTCTCGCGCCTCGCGTTACTTGGAATTTGGCCCAGGACGATGGCTGCCCCGCGCTCCCCAATCATGATGGACGCCGCATTGGTGTTCGCAGAGGTGATCTCTGGCATGACGGAGGCATCTATGACGCGAAGCCTCTGGACGCCCTGCACTTGCAGGGTCGGGCTGACGACTGCGCGATTATCGGACCCCATGCGGCAGGTTCCCACTGGGTGGAAAACGGTGCCGCCGATCTCACGTACGGAGTCAAGTAGGTCGGGCCGGCTCTTGCGTGCGGCGCCGGGTAGTACTTCTGCATCAATCAGGCCGTGAAACGCCGATTGGTGGTAGATCTCTCGGAGGATCTCAACTCCGTCCACGAGGGTGTTGCGGTCGAGTTCCTCGCTCAGATAGCGCGATTCGATCCTGGGAGGAGCCGAGGGATCGGTGGACTGAATGGTAAGCCGTCCCTTGGACGCGGGACGGCACTGGCAGGCCGACGCAGTGAATCCCGAATAGTTGTGCAGTGGTGTTCCGGGCTTGTCGACGGACAGCGGCATCACATTGAATTGCATATCTGCTCGCCCGGCTGTCGCATGCTGCGTGCTGACGAAACCACCGACCTGGCCAGCTCCGACAGTCAGGGGGCCGCGGTTTTGAAGGAGCCACTGCAATCCCATCGACGCGAGTTTGAAAGGGTTGCGTACGTCGTCGTTAAGCGATAGCTTGTCTTTCAGGCGAACGATCGTACGCGCTTGATAATGGTCCTTCAGGTTTTCGCCGACCTCGGGAGCATCGACCCGTACGTCGATGCCGTACTTGCGCAGCAGGTTCGCCGGGCCGACACCCGAGAGCTGCAACAGTTGCGGAGACTGGATTGTGCCAGCGGCAAGAATGACTTCCTGTTCCGCCCGCGCGCTCTGCGTTTCGTGCCGACTCTTCCACTCCACACCAACCGCCGTCGTCCCCTCGAAGAGCACGCGGCGCACGTGGCTGTGGATCAGCACGGTAAGATTGCGGCGTTTGAGAGCTGGGCGCAAGAAGGCAACGGCAGCGCTCGAACGCCAGCCGCCGCGCATCGACAGCTGATAGGCGCCTACGCCATAATCGCTTTGCCCGTTGAAGTCCGGATTGAAAGGAAAGCCCGCCTGCTGAGCTGCGTCCAGCCAGGCTTTGCAGCAGGGGTGGTCGTTCTTCAGGTTTGAGACGCCGAGCTCCCCGGAGGCGCCGTGATACGTGTCCTCGCCATTCTCGTAGTTCTCGGAACGCTTGAAGTAGGGGAGCACGCTCTGGTAGTCCCATCCGGTCGCGCCCATACGGGCCCAATCGTCATAGTCAGCGTGCTGGCCGCGGATGTAGATGAGTCCGTTGATGGAACTGGACCCCCCGATCACGCGCCCACGAGGCCACGTGATGCGACGCTGCGCGGTCCCTTCACACGGCTCTGTCTCAAACAGACGCGAAAATCGGTCATCGTAGATGGTCTTGAAATAGCCGACCGGCAAGTGCAGCCAGAAATTCCGATCCTGTCCCCCGGCCTCGAGCAGCAAAACGCGAACGGATGGATCGGCGGAGAGCCGGTTGGCGAGCACGCACCCGGCAGATCCTGCCCCTACGATGATGTAGTCGTAAACGGGCGCGGATACACCCAAAACGGACTTCATGCCTTTTTCACCTCGAGATAGAGTTTGGGATCAAAATATTGCGACGCGGGAACCGGGTTTTGGATCTTCGCGAAATGTGCGAAGAAGTCGGTGACCTGCTGCAGCCATTTGGTGACGGTGCCGTCGGCATAAACCTTCACCCATTCGTCGGACGAGAACATCTTCTGCGCTTTATATTGCGTCTGCAGATCCTTGAGCGGTACGTCTGGGTAATGAGCCTTTTCCAGGGCCGCCAGTGCCTTGTCGGAGTGGGTGACAAGATAGTCATTGGCCGGGATCCAGGTGCGGATGATCCGCTTCAGGATGTCCGGATGTTTCTCGAAAAAGTCGTTTCGCGCGGCCCACCCATCGACAATGGCGGCTTCGGGATAGTATGCGGACGCGTCGCCCAGCATCTTTGCACTGGGGGATTTCTGTTCCACCGGGATATTGAATGGTACCCATAGAGCGACGGCAGCGACCGCTTTCGAGATGAACGCGGTGACTGCATCTGGCATGCGTTGGTTAATGATCTGAACATCTTTCTCCGGATCGATATGGTGTGCCCGGAGCGCCGTATCAAGAAATACGTGGGCGGTCGTGCCGGTGGTGGTGGAGATTTTCTTACCCTTCAGGTCTTCCCACGTATGGATTCCCATATCGGGGTGTACCCACAGCTGCGCAGTGGCGTACTCAATATCGTTGATGAGGAAAACCTTGCCCTGTCCACGAGCCGGAAAGTTCGACATCACCGCTCCGGTACTCAACACATCGATGCTTCCGCCACTCATGGCCTGGAAAAGCTCCAGTCCCGTCTGAAACTGAATGAATTTCGGAGACAAACCGTTCTTCTTCCACAGATCCTGTAAGTCGGCAGTCCACATTTGTCCATCGACTGCGAGCGTATGCAGGTACCCGACCTTGATTTCATCGGCAGCGGCGAAGGCGAGCGAGGGCATGGCCGCCGTGGCAGCACCGGCGAGCGAAAGTTGTAGGAACGAGCGACGTTTCATGGTTGATGTCTCCTGTCATTGGATGGTGACTGCATTAAGCGGTGCCTGGGGGCGACGATTGCGCCTCTTGAGCGGCGTATTCGCGCATGACCATCTGGTGGATGTGCGAACGGAGGGCACCGAATTCTTCTGTCTCTTGCAGATCGTGATGCCGCGGATACGGAAACGGAATCTCGACGACTTCCCGGATGCGCGCGGGGCGTGCGGAGATAATGAACACCTTATTGGATAAGTACACGGCCTCTTCCACTGAGTGCGTGATGAGAAGCACTGTCTTGCCTTCGGCGTAGAGAACATCCAGAAGGAGGTCATGCATGGCGCTGCGCGTCTGCGCATCCAGTGCCCCGAAGGGTTCGTCCATCAGGACGAATTCCGGATGCACTGCATAGGTGCGCGCCAGCGCCAAGCGCTGCCGCATGCCGCCCGACAGCTGCTTCGGATAGGCTTTGCGAAACGCTTCCAGACGCATCAGCTTCAGGTAGGTGTCGACGATTTCTTTCTTCTGTTGGGGATCTTGACCGCGGTTGGCCTTCAGATTCAGGCCGAATGCGATATTTTGCTCAACGGTCAGCCACGGAAACACGCCATATTCCTGAAACATGACGCCCCGATCCGGGCCAGGCCCGACGATGGGACGGCCATCAAGCGTGACCGAGCCGCCGGCCGGGCTAATGAATCCTGCCGCGATGCTCAGTAGGGTCGTCTTTCCGCAGCCCGAGGGACCGACCAGCGAGACGAAGTCACCCTGGTTGATCGACAACGATACTTCATGTACGACTTCCAGCGGCCCCGAGGCGGTCTGGAACTCCATCGACACGTTTTCGAAACGTATGCGTTCGCGGAATTGATTGGTCGTTTCCATATTCATCTGTTTCAACGTGTGATCTTTTCTTGCCAGCCCGCCAAGTGGTCGGAAATGCGGCGCAGGATGACATCCATCAGTAGAGCGATCGCTCCGATGCAGATGATCCCCAGATAGATGGTGCGTAAATCGAAAAATGACGAGGCGTTCTGAATCATGGCGCCCAATCCCTTTTGCGCGGCAACGAGCTCGGCGGCGACCAATGTGGCCCAACCCACGCCCAGGGCGACCCGCATGGCCGTCAGCATGTGCGGAACAGACATCGGAACCACGATCTTCAGGAAGATCTCCATGTCGGTGGCCCCCAGAGTACGGGCGACGCGCACATATACTGGGCTGATCTGGGTCATGCCTTCGTACATGACGATGACGGCCGAAAAGAACGACGCATAAAACAGGATCAGCACCTTTGCCATCTCGCCGATCCCGAAATAGACGATGGCGAGCGGAATCAGCGCAATGGGCGGCAATGCTCTAAAGAAATTGATGAGCGGATCCACGAATCGCCGCACCGGCCGATACCAGCCGATGAGGAATCCCACGGGGATGGCGACGATCATGCCCAGCACGAGCCCGAGCAAGACGCGTTGCGTAGACATCGCCATATCGACGATCAGCCCGGCCTGGGTGAGCCTGTACCAGAAGGTCTGCAGCACCTGAAGCGGTGAGGGTAGCAATTCGGGGTTCATGAGACCCGAGGCGCGAAACAGTTCCCAGACAATGATCAGGCAGACAAAGGGTAATGTGGGCCTTAGGATGCGTTCGACAATCGACTTGTGCGCTGTTGTCCCGGGTTTCATTCATGTTCCTTGTTTCTGTGCACGCCAATAGTCATGGTTTGGCCTCGCGATGACTTGCGCCTAGCAGGTCTGTTTCGATCTGTATGGTCTGAGTCGGGTAAATGATGTGCGCGTAATAGAAGATCTCGCCGGAATCGTCGACGAACGTTCGACACACTTCAGCCACCGGTTCACCCACGCCGATGTGCAAATAGGCTGCCGTTTCCTCCTGAGCCACCCCGATGCGCATGATCTGCTTTGCACCCGCAATTCGCACGTCGGGCCGCTTCGCGAGAATCGCCACTGCTGGCGAGCCAAGGAAACCCTCCGGGTCCGACTCAAACAACGATTTCCTGAGATAAAGGTCAATCAGGCAATAGGGTTGCCGATCGTGGTAGTGCACCCGCCGGAGGTACCGATAGGCATCGCCCAGCGTGCCGAATGCGAACGCGGGAATGGGGGGTTCGTCGGACGCGCCGACTTGCAGCAATTCCACTTTCAGCCCCGAGACCGTTTCGATCAGCTCATCGAGCGTGTTGGGAAGCTTGTACCAACGCTCCTCTGAGAGGTCCCGGGTGACGAACGTGCCCCGCCCGCGTTCGCGCCGAACAATGCCAGACTCTTCAAGATAGTCGAGTGCGCCTCGTAGGGTTATGCGCGAGACCTTGTACAGTTCCTCAAGTTGTACCAGTGTCGGGATCTGATCACCCAAGCGCCATTCTTGACGCTCGATCTTCTGGCGCATCAGTTTCGCCGTCTGAACGTATAGAGGGATGCGGCTTTGTTGCGTGCGTTCTGGACTAATAGTCATATGTGTATGGTAATAAGCACAATATGACTTTGCAATAGGTTATTTTCCTATTGCTGAACTTTGACTGATCAACGAGTGTCGCCGAGCAGAGCCGTGTGAGAGTACGACGCTGTCTGCTGCGCAGCTACGGGCAGCAGGTGGTGGTCAAACTCACCATGGGCAAGACACAGACCATCCAGATCGTGGACGGCGTGCTCTATGGGGCGTCGGACCCCCGTAATCCTGATGGGGCGACGTTGGGGCACTGAGGGCGGATCCGCCAAATTCGCCGGCTGCTGCTCCCCGAACGCCTCCCGCCACCCCGCGGCTTCATCAAGCTCCGCGCAGCACTGGACGGCGAAATTGATATAGGATCAGCAGCGCGGCAACGATGAGCATCACCACGTTCAGCGCCGTCTCGGGATAGATGAGCAGCAGCCCGGAAATTCCAAACACCCAGCGCATGCCTGGCCTGAGGCGTCGGCGCAGGAAGCCGACCTCGCAGGCCGCCAGCAGCACGATCCCTACGATCGTGAACACGAAGCGCGAGGCAATCAACGCGATAGCCTGTCCGGTGTCGACGGTCTGGAGTACCGGCACGATGAGCAGCGCCATGCCCGGGATGGAGATGAGGAACGCAAAACCGAACAGGTATTTTGGCAGGGCCACCATGGCGGCGTAGGCGCAGGTTTTGATGGGATCGGTCTGGAACACCGAGGCGGCCGCATAGCCCGACAGGCCCACGGGCGGCGTGATGTCGGCAAGCACGGCGTAATAGAAGAGGAACATGTGGGTTGCCAGCAGAGCGGCGCCCTGCGGTACACCATGCGCGACGATGAGTTGCTGGATCGCCGGGGCGACCAGCGCGGAGGTCAGCACGTAGGTAGCGATGGGAGGAATTCCCATCCCCAGGATCAGACTGAACAGTGCGCCCAGCACCGTCGCTACCACCAGGGAATCGCCCGAGATCGAGAGCAGCACTTCGGACACCTTGGGGGCGATGCCGGTCAGAACCATCATCGTCATGATGACGTTGGCGGCCACCACGGCCGCTCCGATGGGGATGAGGTGTTCGAATCCTTCGGCCAGGCCCTCCCAGAGCTTGCGCAGCGGCGGCCGGACGCTGCGGTCGGCGAATCCGAACACGATGAAGGTGAAGATGGCGAGCGTCACCGCCAGATTGACGGTATAGCCGCGAAAGATCATGAAGATAATGAGCACGACCGGCAGAAAAACGTAGCTGTAGCGCCGCAGGTAGCCGGGGCGGACTTCTTCGGAGGGGGCGATCGCCGGCAGCTCCTCGCTGCGCACGTAGAGCTCGTTGTACGTCCAGACCGCCAGCAGCACCAGCACCAGCGGCCCCAGCGCCATGATCATGATGTCGGTGTAGGGAATGCCCAGCAGCTCGACCATCACAAAGGCGATGGATCCCAATACCGGGGGGGTGATGTAGCCCAGTGTGCCCACTGTGGCGGAGATACCCGCCGCAATCAACGGCCGATAGCCCGCACGCTCATAGAGCGGCTTGTTCAGCGTCGAGACAAACAGCGTGTCGGCCGCGCCCGAACCCGAAAACAGGCCCATCATGATCGCCATCACCGATGTGGCGCGTCCAGGAGCCGCCGGGCTGCCGCCCACGAGGCGGAATGCGATGTTGGCGATGACCCGGCCGTACCCCATCGCCGAGATGATGGCCCCCATGATGGTGAAGTAGACGAGGTATTTGAGCGAAACCCCGGTGATGATGCCGAACAGCCCGGCTTCGGTTTCCGCGTAAAGCTTGCCCAGCAGCATGTCGAGCGGGAAGCCCGGGCTCTTGAAGGGGCCAGGGATTTCGTAGCCGAAGAGGTTGTAGAGCAGAAAGACCAATACGATGCTCGGCAGCACGGGTCCCAGCAGCCGCTGAACGATGCCCAGCACCAGGAACACGAGCCCGAAGGACATCGCCAGATCCCAAGGCGTGGCCAGCATGGCGCGGTTGACCAGTTCCGTGAAATCGATCAGAAGATAGAGAAACGGCGCCACGCTGAGCGCGGCGGCCAACAGGTTGAAGGGTTTGGACAATCGGGGAAAGATGGCGGGGAGCACCGCCACGATCCAGTACAGAGTGCCCACGAGCGTCGGCGCGAGAGGCAGCTCCAGCGTCCAGAAGGACCACAACGGGACGGCGCAAAGCACCGCATAGGCCCAAAGCCCGACGCCCACCTTTCCGGACCCGTGCGGCGCCGGTTTGACGACCGACAGCAGCGAGCCCGCGAAAACGATGAGGAACACATGCGTGGCGCGCTGCACCTGAGTCAGGTCCAGGATCGAGGCATGGAAGCCCGACCAGGGCGTGAACGGATGGATGACCAAGTACAGGTGATAGAGCGAGGCCGCTATCAGTACGCCGAACGTGAACCGTTTGAGGAATGTCATCATGGGAGCTGTGGTGGCCATAGAGTCTTCAGTTCCAGACAGCCGTCCGCCACCTGAAACTGGCGGCGGCCGAGTTGCACCGTGATGCCGACCATCGAGCAGTACTGGAGCGTATCAGTGCGCTGTCCCATCAGACGGCTGTCAATATCGTAGCCGCCGCTCGTGTAGTAATGCTCGGTCTTTTCGTCCGTGGTCATGCTGAAATGGTCAAAGCCCGTGACCAGACCGAAATCGATACGCACCGGCACGTGGGTGACGGAGTTGACGAAGCTGGCGCTGCCGTGTTGCCAGGCCCAGAGCCATATCGTGCTGTCCACGCCGTCGCCGCGCACCGCGACCGGCCTGGACAGGGCGGAGGCGGTGAGCACGAGCGCGGCTGCAGCGAGCCAGCGCAGCCGGTGAACCATCGTCGGTTACTTGATGGCGCCGATTTCCTTGAAGTAACGCAGGGCGCCGTCGTGGAACGGTATGGCGGAGTGCTGGATGAACCGCACATTGTTCGCGACTGTGGTGTCCTTCGCGGCTGCGATGGACTTGCTGAGCCCGTCCGTGTGCTCGAATATCGCTTTCGTGATCGCGTAGGCGTCGTCGTCCGGCATGGACGCCGGGCACACGAACTGGTTCCAGAAGCCGAACGTGGCAACGTCACCCGCGGTACCGTAGACCTTGGCCGGGATGGTGACGGGATTGCCCAGCCCGGGGAACTCCTTGTCGAAAGCCTGGATCACCTTGCCCTGCGGATCCAGGGACATCAGGGCGAGCTTCTTGCCCTTGCGTTCCAGCGTGGTCGCAAGCTCGGTGATGGAGCCCGTGGGGATGCCACCCCACCAGAAATAGGCGTCCAGTGTGCCGTTGGACAGCTCGTCGGCCGATTCGCCCGCGCCAAGCCGTGCCCACTTCGCGAACGACTTTGTGTCCACCCCCGCGACCTTCAGCAGACCGAGCGACGAGTACTCGGTACCGGAGCTGGGGGCCCCGGTCGAGACACGCTTGCCGGCCAGGTCGCTGAGTTGGGTGATCCCCGAATCCGCCGTCGTGACGATCTGCAGCACATTCGGATACATCACGAAGAGGATTCGTATGGGCGCCGGTTTGCCGACAAATTTTTCGTGCGTGCCGTTGTAGGCGACCAGCGCCGTGTCGGGCAGTGACAGCCCGCAATAATACATGCCGCGCTTGGCGTTGGTTTTGTCGCGCAGGAGCAGGTTGTTGTCCACCGAAGCCGCCGTCTGGATGGCCGTGGCGTTCAGCTTCGTGTTGGTGCTGATGATCTGCGCCACCTGGGTGCCGTAGTAGAAGTAAACGCCCCCGGTACCGCCCGTACCGATGACGACCTGGTCCGCGAACGCGGTACCGGATCCAAGCGCTGCAACCAGGAATGCGCCGATCCAAAGCCTCAGTTTATTCACGATATGCCTCCCCAATTTATTTATTCTGGCTGGAAACTTGTGATGTGAATGACCCTGCAACGTGAAGATCGCGAAGCCACGCGATGCACCACGCCAACGCCAGCTTGAGCGTTCTGTCTGGTACGCGTCGAAGCTGCGGACGCGGATACTCGGCAGGTAGTCTTGATTGTCATGTAACCTGCGGCGGGTGGCAATCAGGGATCTTGCTAGTCCGGCCATCTGCGTTCGCTTTGCCGGAGCGCGCAAGATTCAGAGCTTCAGCGCCCCCCCACCTCACCGTTTGCAAGCGGTTCGGATTCGTCAGGCGCACGTCAGTCCGCAGGGACTGACGTGTGTCCTGCCTCATCCTTCAGCTTCCGCCGCAGCACCTTGCCGATGTTGCTGCGCGGGAGGTCCTCGCGGAATTCCACGTACTTGGGCACCTTGTAGCCGGTGAGCAGGGTGCGGCAGTGCGCGATGACCTGGGCCTCGGTCAGCGCGGCGTCCTTGCGGATCACGAAGAGCTTGACGGCTTCTCCCGAGTGCTCGTCGGGCACGCCGATGGCGGCGGCGTCGCGGATGGCGGGAAGTTCCAGCGCGGCGGCCTCGACCTCGTTGGGGTACACGTTGAAGCCGGACACCAGGATCATGTCCTTCTTGCGATCCAGGATGAACACATAGCCTTGCTCGTTCATGGTGCCGATGTCGCCGGTCAGCAGCCAGCCGTCCGCGTCGAACGCCTTGGCCGTCTCGTCGGGGCAGTTCCAGTAGCCCTTCATGACCTGCGGTCCCTTGACGCAGATTTCGCCTTGCTCGCCCAGTGGCAGCGTGCGCCCCTGCTCGCGGATGGCGACGTCGGTGGAGGGCACCGGCAGGCCGATGGAACCGTTGAAAGCGACGTGATCCAGGGGGTTGATGGTGACGGCCGGCGAGGTTTCGGTCAGGCCATAGGCTTGGGCGATGGGCACGCCCGTCAGCTCCAGCCAGCGTCGTGCCACCGCGTCCTGCACGGCCGCCCCTCCGCCCAGGGAGACCTTGAGCCGACTGAAGTCGAGTGTGGCGAACGCGGTGTTGTTCAGCAACGCGTTGAACAGCGTATTCACGCCCGTCAGTGCCGTAAACGGGACGCTGCCCAGGCTCTTCACGAAGCCGGGAATGTCGCGCGGATCGGCGATGAGAAGATTGCGTGCGCCCAGCACGATGAAGGTCAGACAGTTCGCCGTCAGTGCAAAGATGTGATAGAGGGGCAGGGCGGTCACGATGCACTCTTCCTCCCCCTGGAGGAATGGACGCACCCAGGCGTGAGCCTGGCAGACGTTTGAGACGAGGTTGCCATGCGTCAGCATGGCGCCCTTGGCCACGCCCGTGGTGCCGCCTGTGTATTGCAGGGCGGCGAGATCCTCGTGAGTGAGGGTCGCGGGCTGGAACCGCGATCGGGCGCCCGCCGCCAGTACATCGCGCAATCGGTGGGCGCCAGAAATGCGCCAGGCCGGTACTTGCCGGCGGACATGGCGCACCACGAAATCGGTGAGCAGCCCTTTGGGGAATCCCAGCAGGTCCCCGATCGACGTGACGATGACACGCCGGACGGCGGTGCCTGGCATCGCCGCCTGCAGCGTGTGCGCGAAATTTTCAGCCACGACGACGGTTGTGGCGCCCGAATCCTTCAGTTGGTGAGTGAGTTCATGCGCCGTGTAGAGGGGGTTGGTATTGACCACCACGGCCCCCGCTGCCAGCGTGCCGAACAGACAGACCGGATATTGCAGCAGGTTGGGCAGCATCAGCGCCACCCGGTCCCCTTTGGCGACCCCCTGTGCCTGGAGCCACGCGGCAAAGGCGTGGGCCATTTCCCGCAATCGACCGTAGGTCAGCGAAACGTCCAGGCTGGTGTAGGCGACATTGTCCGCGTGGGCATGGCAGCTTTGTTCGAACAGATCGGCCAGTGAGCCGTACGCCGCTGCCTGGTCGGTGATGTCAGCCGGCACTCCCGTCGGATAATGTTCCAGCCAGATGCGGTCCATGATGGGGGCTCCTTGTGGCCATGCGGTTGCGTTTCGTCCCACCGGGCGGCGGGTTGTCTCGGTGGTCTCATGATCGGCGCGGTGCCTCGGTGCTGGAGAGCCCTTGGAAGTCGGGCGCGAAGTCGTCCACGGCGATCACTCGGTCGCGCAGCGCGTTGCGGGCTCGGATGCGGTCGTATTCCTCGTCTGTCAGGCCTCCCGCCGCGTGGATGGCGTCGGCCATGTCGCGGACGTTGGCCCGCGGATCGCCTGCCGGTATTCTGCCGGCCTTTTCGAATTCGCGCATCCGGGCATCCAAGGCCTGGGTGTCCAGCACCGCCTGCAGTGCGGCCTCGATGGCCGTGACGGGTTCATCCGCGGCGGCCGGGATAAAAACGGAACGGGTCAGGCGATCGCGGGCGCCGCCCGGCTGGCACAGCGCATTCGCCACCGCTGCCGACAGCCTGTCCGATGGCGCCGCGAATGGGCGGCCCCAGGGAAACAGCATCAACCGCAGCGCGCTGGCCATGAATCGGTTCGGCAGATTGGCCAGCACACCGGTGAAGGCGTCCTGCGCCCGGCAGAAGGCGTCCTGGATGGCCCAGTGTGCGAACGGGGCGTCCTCCGCCTGGCGGCCTTCGTCCTCGTAGCGTTTGAGCGTGGCGGAAATCAGATAGAGCTGCGACAGGACGTCGCCCAGTCGAGCGGAGATCGATTCCCGGCGTTTGAGCGCGCCTCCCAGCGTCAGCATGGCCACATCCGCCACTGTGGCGAATGCGGCCGAGAAGCGGGTGAGCTGGCGGTAATAGTGCGCCATCCCGGGTGCAACCTCCCTATCCGGCCGGGCGAAGACGGCGCCCGTCCACCCGTGCAGCTTCGCACGCCATGCGTTGCCGGCTGTGTGGCGCACGTGGCTCCAGAAAACGCGGTCGAAGTCCTGCAGGCCCTGGTCGGGGTCATCGGCTTGCGCCGCCTGCATCTCCGCCCGCACGTAGGGGTGGCAGCGGATTGCGCCCTGGCCGAAGATGATCAGGCTGCGGGTCAGGATGTTGGCGCCCTCGACCGTGATGCCCACCGGCACCTGCTGGTAGGCGCGTCCGAGGAAGTTCTGCGGTCCCAGGATGATGCCTTTGCCGCCGATGACGTCCATGCCATCGTTGACCACCAGACGGCCACGCTCGGTGACGTGATATTTGACGATGGCCGAGACCACGGCCGGCTTTTCGCCCAGGTCCACCGCGCCGGCCGTCATGGTGCGCGCCGCGTCCATCAGGTAGGTATGTGCGGCAATGCGCGCGAGCGGCTCGATGACGCCTTCGAACTTGTGGATGCGCGTACGGAACTGGTCGCGCACCACGCTGTATGCGCCTACGGCGCGGGCCGTCAGTTGTGCCATCCCGGCATAGGATGACGGCAGCGAAATCGAACGGCCGGCGGCCAGGCATTCCATCAGCATGCGCCAGCCCTGGCCCGCGCGTTCCGGACCGCCGATGATGAAGTCCAGCGGCATGAAGACGTCGTGGCCGCGCGTGGGGCCGTTCATGAACATCGCGTCCAGCGGGAAGTGCCGCCGGCCGATCTCCACCCCCGGGTGGTCGGAGGGCACCAGGGCGCACGTGATCCCGATGTCCGGGACGCCGCCCAGAAGGCCGTCCGGGTCGTACAGGCGGAATGCCAGCCCAAGTACCGTGCACACCGGCCCCAGCGTGATGTAGCGCTTGTCCCAGGTGACGCGCATGCCCAGGACCTCTTCGCCGTGCCAGTCCCCCCTGCACACGATCCCGTGATCCGGGATGGCGGCGGCGTCCGACCCAGCCCATGGGCTGGTGAGCGCAAAGGCAGGGATGTCCTCGCCGCGCGCCAGGCGCGGCAGGTAGTGGTCCTTCTGGGCCTCGGTGCCGTAGTGCAGCAGCAGCTCGGCCGGCCCGAGCGAGTTGGGCACCATCACAGTGGCCGACAGCGCCGAATTGCGCGAGGCCAACCGCGTGATGACCGCCGAGTGCGCGATGGCCGAAAACCCGAGGCCGCCGTAGCTCTTCGGGATGATCATGCCGAAGAAGCGGTGGCTGCGCATGTATTCCCAGGCATCGCGCGGCAGATCCAGATCCTGCCGCGACACGGTCCAGTCGTGCACCATGGCGCACAGCGTCTCCACCTCGTGGTCCAGGAAGGCCTGCTCCTCTCCGGTCAGCCGCGGGGCGGGGATGGCGTGCAGGGCGCGGGCGCTGGGGCGGCCGCCAAAGAGTGCGCCATCCCACCAGACGGTACCGGCCTCCAGCGCCTCGCGTTCCGTATCGGACATGCGCGGCAGCGCGCGGCGGAATACTCGGAAGAGGGGCCGGCTGAGCCAGCGCAGGCGCAGCTCGCGGCGCGCCAGCACGATGGCTGCGGCCAGGATGATCAGGACAATCAGGATGAGCAGAATCGCCATGGTGGGCCTCTCCGGTACAGTGCGAGCGTTCTTCTTCGAGAATGTGCCGAAGGCGGAGCCAAACAGTACGCCCGGTACCGCCAAGGATAGCGCGATGCGCAGTACCCGTTCGCCGCCACGGCAATTTCTTGGGGAAAGGCGCCGCAGAGGATACACTTTGCGTTCATCTTCCATCGAATAGCACACTAGAGGGTTTCGGATGGCTTCCATACGTCAATTGCTGGTGATCTCGTCCTTGGTGATCGCCTGCATTCTCGTCGGGATGCTGGCCGCCGGGACCAGCCTGATGGAACGCAAGCTCGACGCCCAGGCTCAACTGGACAGCGAAAACGCGGCCGCCACCCTGGCGTTGCTGGTCAGCGCGCAGCCTGATGCCGCGGCCCGGCAGCGGGTGCTGGATGCGGCTTTTCAGCAGGGTCGCTTTGCCCGGCTGACGCTTGTCTCGGCGGACGGGGCCGCGGCTTTCGAGGCGCGCCATCCGGCCCTGCGGGGCGGGGATGCCCCCGGCTGGTTCGGCGCATGGGCGACCGTCGCGCCGCACGTCGCCACGCGCAGCATTTCGGGGGTGGGCCAGCTCTCGCTGGTCCTGGATCCGGGGCCTGCGCGCGATGCACTGTGGGCGCATGCCTTGCAATGGACCTGGCTGGCGCTGGGCATTGCGGCGTTCTGGGCTCTGTTCGTGGCCGCGATGCTGTCGCGTCTGCACCGCGCATTCGCGGATCTGGCTGCCGATGCGGCCCCCGAAATCAAGCTCAAACCGGAGTCCGATGGCGAGTCGGCCGAGCTGCTGGCTGAAACGCCCGAACCCGTTCCGCCGACGGTCGATGAGCAGATGGCGCGCATCGAGATGCTGGAGATCGAACTCAATCGGGACCCGGTCACGGGGTTGGCCAACCGCGCCTATTTTTTCAACGAGCTCAAGCGCCGGCTGCGCGACGACCTGCGCCAGGGTGCCGTCAGCGGTTACGTGCTGCTGGTGCGACAGCGCGACATGGCGCGTCTGCAGAACCAGACAGACCGCAAGGATCTGGATGACTGGCTGCGCCTTCTGGGGCGGCGCCTGACGGAGGTCCTGCAGGATTATCCGAATGCGCACGCTCTGTCGGCGCGTCTGAACGGAGCGGATTTCGTGGTGCTGTTTCCGGTGGGCGGCGGTCCCGAGGTCATGCGCCCGATCCAGCGCCTGCGCGAAGTCCTGGAGACGCTGCGGGTGAAGCTCGACAGCCACAACCTGTCGCGGTGGGCCTTTGCGCTCACCGACTACACCGCGCAATGCACTCCCAAGGAAGTCCTGACGCGGCTGGATCAGGCGCTGATGTTCGCTGAAACCGCCGGCCATTCCGAGGTCGAATTCCTCTCGTATGCCGACCATGAGGACGGCGACTTGCGCATGGGCGAAGCCTCGTGGCGTTCGCTCATCACGCGCGCGCTGGACCATGATCGGCTGTCGCTCGAGGTGCAGCGGGTCGAATACGAGGGAGACGACATCTCCTCTCGCTACGAGGGCGCGCTGTCCCTGGAGGAAGACGATCCCTCGCAACCGCCACTGTCCGGCCACCTGTTCATGCCGGCCGCGACCCGGCTGGGGCTGACATCGGCCTGCGACGTGCGCGCACTGTGCCTGGCGCTGGGATGGCTGGGCGAACACCCCGATGCGCTGCTGGTCATCCGCATGTCGGTATCTTCATTGCTGGACACCCAGTTTCTGGACGAGGTCCGCCAGGTCTGCGAACACGCCGACCCGGAACTCACGAGCCACATCATCGTGGAACTGGATGCCTACGGCTTGTGCCGCCATCTCGAGGTGTTCCGCGAGTTCGCGAGCGGGGTGATCGCGGCCGGCCTGCATATTGGCCTGCGCGGACTGGACCAGCAGACCGATGCCCTGCTGCAGCTTCATGAAGTCGATTTTGCCTACGTGAAGCTGGGAGGCACCTTCGTCCACGATCTGCTGTCCAGCCCTGGTGGCGTGCAGATGATGGTCGCCATCACTGAAACGGCCATTGGCATGGGGATGCGCGTCTACGTCGACGACGCCGACGACGAAGCCACGCGCCGCATGGTCATGGAATACGGGGCCCTGCCCAGAGTCGCCAGCCGCCGGCCGGCCGCCAGCGAGACCCATACCGCCTGAGGCGCCGGCCCGAAGCACGGGCTTATCGCGGGTCATATCCGTTGCCTCTGTACGTGGCGTAGGGCCCGCGGCCCCCGTCACGGCGCGCCGCCTGTCCGGCGGCCCACCATCCACCCTGTTTCTTTCTTTTGTTGCAACCGCGCCTGGCGGTTGCAGGTAAACCCTTACTATAGATATGTTGTAAATATATTATCTACATATTAGACTGTGCCGAATGACTTGACATCATCATTCAACCTTGGGAGAGGGAAGATGAAGAAGCTGATTCGGGCGCTGACGGCAGCGACGGTTTTTGCATGCGCCACCGGGACCGCTGGGGCGGCTGACATTACCTGGCGGGTACCGACCTCGGTTCCCGAGGGTTCTCCGTTTTATCAAAATTTCCTCGTCCGTTTTGCGGACAACGTGAAGACGCTCACCGCCGGCCGGGTAGAGGTCCAGCCCTTTGGGGCGGGCGTCATCGTTCCGGCGCTGAAGGTCTTTGATGCCGTCCAGGATGGCGTCGTGGAGGCCGGCCATTCGACGTCCAGCTACCTTGTCAATCAGAACCCCGAGAACGCCATTTTTGCCGGGTTCCCGGGCGGAATGGGTCCCAATGCCTACAAGGCGTGGCTCTACGATGCCGGCGGCAAGGCACGACTCGAAAAGCTGCGGGCCCAGCAGGGCCTCAAAACCATGATCGTGGGGATAGGGTCGACGGAAATCCTGGCGCATGCCAATAAGCCGATCCGCAATGCCGCCGACCTCAAGGGCCTGAAGTACCGGACGTCCGGTGCATGGGCGGAAGTCATGCGCGACTATTTCGGTGCCGTTCCGACCGTGGTGCCCGCCGGCGAGACCTACACGCTGCTGCAGCGCAAGGGCGTCGATGCCGTAGAGTGGGCGCCTCCGTCGGCGAACATGCCGGAGGGCTTCCACCAGGCTGCCAAATACATCGTGGTGCCGGGCGTGCACCAGCCGACGTTCATGTGGGAAGTAGTCCTCAAGCAGGCGACGTGGGACAAGGTCCCCGCCGAACTGAAGCCGCTGGTTGAAGCGGCGGCGGAACTCACCACGCAGCAGAGCCTGGATTACTTCTACGATGCCGACATGAAGGCCATGGAAAAGTATCGCAAGGGCCGTAATGAAATCATCACGCTGGATTCCGCCTTTGTGAAGCAGCTCTCGGATGCGGGCTACGAATGGATGCATAAAACCGCGGCCGCCCAGAAGGAAAAGGGCAAACCCGAGATGTCCGAGGTCCTGGCCGACTATGAGGCCTACCACAAGCGCTGGAAAGCCGAGAGCGGCTACCTGATCGCGGACTGAAGACGGTCGACGGGAAAATCGTCATGATCAACGCTCTGGCCCGGATCGCCAATGGGGTGTCATGGTTCGCTTCGCAGCTCGCGAGTGTGTCGGCCGCGGTGCTCACCATCTCCATGGTTTATGAGGTCTTTGCCCGGTATCTGTTCGATGCGCCGACGGTCTGGGCCTTCGACATTGCCTACATGAGCAATGGGGCGTTGTTTCTCCTGGGAATCGCCTATGTCCTGCGCGAGGACGCTCACATCCGTATCGACGTCCTCCGCAACAAATTGCCGCGCCATGTCAACGCCTGGGTGGAAGGAACGGCCTACCTGTTGATACTGGCGCCGTTTTTCGCGGCACTGGCCTCCATCGCGTTGTCTCACACCTGGCGAGCCTGGGTGCGGCACGAAGTGGAGACCGTCAGTCCGTGGGCACCCTTGATGTGGCCCTTCTATCTGCTGATCGCCATTGGCCTGGTCGCTTTCGCGTTGCAATTGGCGGCCGAAGGCCTGCGGGCATTCGCCGGGCTGCGTGCCGGCGGCGAACACAAGGATGCTGCATGAACCCGATGGTCGCCGCCCTGATGTTCCCCGGGATGTTCCTGCTGATATTCCTGGGTATCCCCGTTTCCCTTTCGCTGATCATCCCGGCCCTGGTGGCTGGCTGGTTTGCCTTTGGGACCCACGTTTTCGACCAGCTCTACGGTGGCCTGTATTCCGCCGCCACCAATTACATCCTCTCCGCCATTCCGATGTTCGTCCTGATGGGGGCGATACTGGAGCGCTCAGGGATCGCCGCGCGGCTGTTCCGCACCATGCAGTTGTGGCTCGGCCGTTTGCCCGGCGGCCTCGCGGTTGCGACGATTGCGATGGGGGCCACCTTCGCGGCCGCTGCGGGCGTGGTCGGTGCCGTCGAGGTCATGGTCGGGCTCATGGCCATTCCGGCGATGCAGCGTTTCCGCTACAACAACAGCCTGATTGCCGGGACCATCTGCGCGGGCGGTTCACTGGGCACGATGATCCCTCCTTCGGTGGTGGCCGTCGTGTATGCATCGCTGGCCCAGATTTCGGTGGGCGAGCTCTTCGCCGCCATGTTGTTCCCCGGCTTGGTCATGGTGGGCCTCTTCATTCTGTACATCATCGGCGTCTGCCTGATTTGGCCAGGGATGGGGCCGCGCGCGGACTCCGAGGACATGCGCCTGCCGCTTTGGACGAAGCTCAAGGTCACGGCCGCCGGCCTGGTGCCCACCATGCTGCTGATTGTCGCGGTGCTGGGGTCGCTGATGGCGGGCATTGCATCGCCCACGGAAGCGGCGGCGGTGGGGGCCTTGGGCGCCCTGATCCTGTGCATCTGCTATGGGCAGTTCAGCATGGGGATGCTGAAGGAGTCCCTGGCGATCACCGTCAGGATTTCGGCCATGATCCTCCTGATCGTCGCTGGCGGCATCATGTTCACGGGCATCTTCGCCGCGAACGGCGGGTCCCGTCTCATTCAGGCCATGGTGTCAGACATGGGGCTGGGACTGACCGGTACGCTGGTGCTGTTCCTGGGGATCGTCTTCCTGCTGGGGTTCGTCCTCGACTGGACGGCGAACGTGCTGATCTGCGTGCCCCTCTTCCTGCCGGTGCTGACCGCGGCGGGCGTGGATCCGATCTGGTTCGGCACGCTGATGATCATCGTCATCCAGAGCAGCTACCTGACTCCGCCCATGGCCTCGTCCATCTTCTATCTGCTGTCGATCGCGCCACCAGACATGAAGTATGGCCAAGTCTGCAAGGGCGTGGTGCCCTTCATTCTGGTCCAGTTGCTGACGCTGGCGCTCGTGGCGGGCTTCCCGTCCCTGGCGACCTGGCTGCCGCAGCGGGTCGTGGGGTTCTGAGCGGGCCCACCGTGTCCCCTTGCCATTCTCCAGATTTCCAGCCTATAATTGCGCTCTTGGTCCGCCTTGCATGCCGATGGGTTTCCATCGGGGTGGCTGCGGCGGGCCGGATTAGCGACATTGCCTTGCGCGGCTGTTCACAGCTTGCCGGGCAGGAATTTCAACCCAGAGCCTTGCGCGATTTTGCCCTGGCTTGACGGGACCAAAACTGGCTGCGCGGTTCGGGACAGATCCCGGATTTCGCTGTTAAGTTGGAACAGGAAAAATCATGATCCAAATGCAGACCACGCTGGACGTGGCCGACAACACCGGTGCACGTTCCGTCATGTGCATCAAGGTGCTGGGCGGCTCGAAGCGCCGTTATGCCGCGATTGGCGACGTCATCAAGGTGTCCGTCAAAGAAGCGGCCCCTCGCGGGCGCGTCAAAAAAGGCGAAATCTACAACGCCGTGGTGGTGCGTACCGCCAAGGGCGTGCGCCGCAAGGATGGCTCGCTGATCCGCTTTGGCGGTAACGCGGCTGTATTGCTCAACGCCAAGCTCGAGCCCATCGGCACGCGCATCTTCGGACCGGTCACGCGCGAATTGCGCACCGAGAAGTTCATGAAGATCGTGTCCCTGGCGCCCGAAGTCCTGTAAGGAACCGATCATGCAGAACATTCGCAAAGGCGACGAGGTCATCGTCCTCGCTGGCCGCGACCGCCGCCGCCGCGGCACGGTACTGGCCCTGGTGGGCACGGATCGTGTCCTGGTCGAGGGCATCAACGTCGTGAAGAAGCACGCACGGGGCAACCCGATGGCGGGCACCCAGGGCGGGATCGTCGACAAGACGCTGCCCATCCACATCTCCAATGTGGCGCTCTACAACCCCGAGACCGGCAAGGGCGACCGCGTGGGCGTCAAGGTCGTGGACGGGGCCAAGGTCCGCATTTTCCGCTCCAACGGCACCGCCGTCGGCGCGAAGGCATAAGGGGCGCAATAAATGGCTCGTTTACAAGATCTCTACCGCTCCAAGGTCGTTCCCGACCTGCAGGAGAAGTTCCAGTATCACTCGATCATGGAGGTGCCCCGCATCACCAAGATCACGCTGAACATGGGCGTCTCCGAAGCCGTCGCTGACAAGAAGGTCATCGAGAACGCCGTGGGCGACATGACCAAGATCGCCGGCCAGAAGCCCGTGGTCACGCATACCCGCAAGGCTATCGCCGGTTTCAAGATCCGCGAGAACTACCCGATCGGCTGCATGGTCACGCTGCGCGGCGCCCGCATGTACGAATTCCTGGACCGCCTGGTCTCGGTGGCCCTGCCGCGTGTGCGCGACTTCCGTGGCGTGTCCGGCCGGGCGTTCGATGGCCGTGGCAACTACAACATCGGTGTGAAAGAACAGATCATCTTCCCGGAAATCGAGTACGACAAGATCGACGCGATTCGCGGGATGAACATCAGCATCACCACCACCGCAAAGACTGACGAGGAAGCCAAGGCGCTCTTGAGCGCATTCAGCTTCCCCTTCCGCAACTAAGGGGCTGACGTGGCAAAACTTTCCCTCATCAATCGCGACATCAAGCGTGCCAAGCTGGCGGCCAAATTCGCCGCCAGGCGCACCGCCCTGAAAGCGATCATCGACGATCAGTCGAAAACCGACGAAGAGCGCTACCAGGCTCGCCTGGCGCTGCAACAGCTCCCGCGCAATTCGAACCCCACCCGCCAGCGCAACCGCTGCGTGGTCACGGGCCGTTCGCGCGGCGTGTTCAGCAAATTCGGGCTCACGCGCCACAAACTGCGTGAGATGGCCATGCGCGGGGAAATCCCCGGCATGACCAAGGCAAGCTGGTAGGAGAACCATTCATGAGCATGAGCGATCCCATCGCCGATATGCTGACCCGCGTGCGTAACGCACAGATGGTCAACAAGACGTCGGTTTCCATGCCCTCCTCCAAGCTGAAGGCAGCCATTGCTGCCGTGCTGAAGGACGAAGGCTACATTGAAGATTTCCGCGTGGCGGGCGAAAAGGCCAAGCCGCAACTGGAAATCACCCTGAAATACTACGCCGGCCGCCCGGTGATCGAGCGCATCGACCGCGTCTCGCGCCCCGGCCTGCGTATTTACAAGAGCAGCGCCACGATTCCCCAGGTCATGAACGGCCTGGGCGTGGCCATCGTCTCCACGCCGCGCGGCGTGATGACGGATCGCAAGGCCCGTGCCAATGGCGTGGGCGGCGAAGTGCTCTGCTTCGTGGCATAAGGAGGTCATCACCATGTCACGTATCGCCAAATACCCCGTCGCGCTGCCCAAGGGCGTGGAAGCCACGATCAGCGCCGGTCAGATCGCCGTCAAGGGCCCGTTGGGCTCCTTGTCCCAGGCGCTGGACGGCCGCGTGCGCATCTCCCAGGAAGACGGCCACCTCACCTTTGTCGCGGCCGATGATTCCCGCGAAGCCAACGCCATGTCCGGCACCGTGCGTGCGCTGGTGCACAACATGGTCACGGGCGTCAGTACGGGTTTCGAACGCCGCCTGAACCTGGTGGGCGTGGGTTTCCGTGCCCAGCTCCAGGGCAAGACCCTGAAGATGCAGCTCGGCTTCTCGCATGACGTGCTGCACGACATTCCCGAAGGGATCAAGATCGAGTGCCCGTCGCAGACCGAAATCGTGGTCAAGGGCGCCGACAAGCAGGCCGTCGGCCAGACGGCCGCCGAAATCCGCGCTTACCGCGAACCCGAACCCTACAAGGGCAAGGGCGTGCGCTATTCGGACGAGCGCGTGATCCTGAAAGAAACCAAGAAGAAATAAGCGCGCAGGCAAGGACGAATCATGGACAAAAAACTCTCCCGTTCGCGTCGTGCTGCGGCCACTCGCCGCAAGATTCACGAACTGCGCGTGCATCGCCTCTCGGTGCATCGCACGAATCTGCACATCTACGCCAACATCATCTCGCCGGAAGGCGATCGCGTGCTCGTCAGCGCTTCCACGCTGGAGCCCGAAGTTCGCCAGGAGCTCGCCAGCCAGAAGGCCAACGGCGGCAACGCGGCTGCGGCCACTCTGGTCGGCAAGCGCGTGGCCGAGAAGGCCAAGGCGGCCGGCATTGAACTCGTGGCTTTCGACCGTTCGGGCTTCCGTTATCATGGCCGCGTCAAGGCGCTGGCCGAGGCCGCGCGCGAAGCCGGCTTGAAGTTCTGAGGAAATCAAATGGCTAAAGAACAACGCAAGCACGCCGATCAGGAACGCGACGACGGCATGCGCGAAAAGATGATCGCGGTCAACCGCGTGAGCAAGGTCGTCAAGGGTGGTCGCACCATGAGCTTTGCCGCGCTGACCGTGGTGGGCGATGGCGATGGTCGCATCGGCATGGGCAAGGGCAAGGCCCGCGAAGTGCCGGTCGCTGTGCAGAAGGCCATGGAACAGGCCCGTCGCGGCCTGATCAAGGTCGCCCTGAAGAACGGTACGCTGCATCACACCGTGGTGGGCAAGCACGGCGCCTCCACGGTGCTGATCTCGCCCGCCGCCGAAGGTACCGGCGTGATCGCCGGCGGCCCGATGCGCGCCATCTTCGACGTCATGGGCGTGCGCAACGTCGTGGCCAAGAGCCTGGGCTCCAGCAACCCCTACAACATGGTCCGCGCAACCCTCAACGGTCTGCGCGCCTGCTCCACCCCGGCGGAAATTGCTGCCAAGCGCGGCAAGACCGTCGAAGAAATTCTGGGGTAAGACATGGCACAACAGAAACAAATCAAGGTCACGCTGGTGCGTTCCACTATCGGTACGCTCAAGTCCCACCGTGATACCGTGCGCGGTCTCGGCCTGGGCAAGGTCAACAGCAGCCGCGTCCTGATCGACACTCCCGAGGTCCGTGGGATGATCCGCAAGGTGGATTACCTCGTCACGGTCTCGGAAGCCTGAACAAAGGAATCCAGATGGCTATCACTCAACTGAATACGCTCGCACCGGCCGAGGGCTCCAAGCGTCCTCGCCGCCGCGTGGGCCGTGGTATCGGCTCCGGGCTGGGCAAGACCGCGGGCCGTGGCCACAAGGGCCAGAAGTCCCGGGCCGGCGGTTTCCACAAAGTCGGTTTCGAAGGCGGCCAGATGCCGCTGCAGCGTCGCCTGCCCAAGCGCGGCTTCACGCCGTTGGGCCGCCACCTGTATGCCCAGGTCCGCCTGTCGGATCTGCAGGCCCTGCCGGTCGACGAGATCGACGTCCAGGTCCTGAAGGCTGCCGGCGTGGTTGGCGACATGGTGCGCTACGTCAAGGTCATCAAGACCGGTGAGCTGAGCCGCAAGGTTGCCCTGAAGGGCATCAATGCGACGGCCGGCGCGCGCGCCGCGATCGAAGCTGCTGGCGGTTCGCTGGCTTAAGGGGCGACAGGAGTGGCCAAGGATAAGGCTCATAAGCCCAGCGCGGGATACGGCGACCTCAAGCGCCGCATCCTGTTCCTGGTGATGGCCCTGGTCGTCTACCGGCTGGGGACGCACATCCCTGTGCCGGGCATCAATCCCGATGCGCTGTCGGACCTGTTCCGGCAGAACCAGGGCGGTATCCTGGGGCTGTTCAACATGTTCTCGGGCGGCGCGCTGGAACGCTTCTCGGTGTTTGCATTGGGGATCATGCCGTATATCTCGGCAGCGATCATCATGCAGTTGCTGGCGGTGGTGGTTCCCAGTCTGGAAGCCATCAAGAAAGAAGGCCAGTCCGGCCAGCGCAAGATCACCCAGTACACGCGCTACGGCACCGTGTTCCTGGCGTTGTTCCAGGCAGTCGGCATTTCGGTCGCGCTGCAGTCGCAACCCGGCCTGGTGATCGACCCGGGGCTCACGTTCCGCGTGACCACCATCGTCACGCTGGTGACCGGCTCCATGTTCATTATGTGGCTGGGCGAGCAGATCACCGAACGCGGCATCGGCAACGGCATTTCGCTGCTGATCTTCGCCGGGATCGTGGCGGGCTTGCCGGGCGCACTGGGCGGCATGCTGGACCTGGTGCGGACCGATTCCATGTCGGTGCTGTCAGCCCTGTTCATCCTGGTGCTCGTGTTCGCGGTGACCTACTTCGTGGTGTTCGTCGAACGCGGCCAGCGCCGCATCACGGTGAACTACGCCAAGCGCCAGGTCGGCAACAAGCTCTACGGCGGCCAGTCCTCGCACCTGCCGCTGAAGCTGAACATGTCCGGGGTGATTCCGCCGATCTTCGCATCGTCCATCATCCTGCTGCCGGCCACGGTGACGAGCTGGTTCTCCAGTGACCCCAACATGCGTTGGCTGGGCGACCTGGCGGCGGCCCTGTCGCCGCAGCAACCCCTGTACGTGACGCTGTATTCCGGACTGATCATTTTCTTCTGCTTCTTCTACACGGCGCTGGTGTTCAACAGCCGGGAGACGGCGGACAACCTGAAAAAAAGCGGTGCCTTCGTGCCCGGGATCCGTCCCGGCGAGCAGACATCGCGCTATATCGACAAGATTCTGATGCGTCTGACGCTGGTCGGTGCCATTTACGTCACGCTGGTGTGCCTGCTGCCGGAACTGATGCAGATGCGCTGGAATGTGCCGTTCTATTTCGGCGGGACGTCGCTGCTCATCATCGTGGTCGTGGCCATGGATTTCATGGCGCAGGCACAGGCCTACATGATGTCCCAACAGTATGACTCGCTCCTGAGGAAGGCCAACTTCAAGGGCGCGGGCTTGCCTATGCGCTAAGGATCATGTCCAAGGACGACGTCATTCAGATGCAAGGGGAGGTCATTGAGAACCTTCCCAACGCAACGTTTCGTGTCAAGCTGGAAAACGGCCACATGGTGCTGGGCCATATTTCGGGCAAGATGCGTATGCATTACATCCGGATCCTGCCGGGTGACAAGGTCACAGTGGAGCTCACGCCCTATGATCTGTCGCGTGCCAGGATAGTTTTCCGCTCCAAATAGGCGGCCGGTCAAAAACCAGGAGATCACCATGAAGGTAATGGCATCGGTAAAGCGGATCTGCCGCAACTGCAAAATCATCAAACGTCACGGGGTAGTGCGCGTCATCTGCACCGACCCGCGCCACAAGCAACGCCAAGGCTAAGGCCGGGCATCACGGATTTCACGAGGAACAGTCATGGCCCGTATTGCTGGCATCAATATTCCGCCGCATCAACACGCCGAGATTGGCTTGACCGCCATCTTCGGGATCGGCCGTGCGCGTGCACGCAAGATCTGCGACGCGAGCGGCATCGAATACTCCAAAAAGGTCAAGGACCTGAGCGACGACGAACTTGAAAAGATTCGCGCCGAGGTCCACCACTACTCGGTCGAAGGCGATCTGCGCCGCGAGGTGCAGCTTTCCATCAAGCGCCTGATCGACCTGGGCACTTATCGCGGCATGCGCCACAAGCGTGGCTTGCCCGTGCGGGGTCAGCGTACCCGCACCAACGCGCGTACCCGCAAGGGACCGCGTCGCGCAGCTGCGTCTCTGAAGAAATAACCAAGGATAGAACATGGCGAAAGCTCAAGCTAGCGGCGCCGCACGCGTCCGCAAGAAGGTCAAGAAGAACGTGTCCGACGGCATCGCGCACGTTCACGCTTCCTTCAACAACACCATCATCACCATCACCGACCGTCAGGGCAACGCCCTGTCGTGGGCGACCTCCGGCGGCGCAGGCTTCAAGGGCTCGCGCAAATCCACGCCGTTCGCGGCCCAGGTGGCGGCGGAGTCGGCGGGTCGCGTGGCCCAGGAATACGGCATCAAGACGCTGGAAGTCCGCATCAAGGGCCCCGGTCCCGGCCGCGAATCCTCCGTTCGTGCCCTGAATGCCCTGGGGATCCGCATCTCCAGCATTTCGGACATCACGCCGGTGCCGCACAACGGCTGCCGCCCGCCCAAGCGTCGTCGTATCTAAGGGGAACATCTTGGCTCGTTACATCGGACCCAAATGCAAGCTTTCGCGTCGCGAAGGCACCGACCTGTTCCTGAAGAGCGCCCGCCGCTCGCTGGACTCCAAATGCAAGCTTGAATCCAAGCCCGGCCAGCACGGTCGCACCTCGGGTTCGCGCACTTCCGACTTCGGTCTGCAACTGCGTGAAAAGCAGAAGCTGAAGCGCATGTACGGCGTGCTGGAACGTCAGTTCCGCCGCTACTTCCAGGAAGCCGAGCGCCGTCGCGGCAATACCGGCGAGACGCTGATTCAGCTTCTGGAATCGCGCCTGGACAACGTCGTCTATCGCATGGGCTTCGGCTCCACGCGTGCCGAGGCGCGTCAGCTCGTGAACCACCGTGCCATCGAGATCAACGGCCATACCGCCGACGTCGCCTCGATGCTGGTGCAGGCGGGTGACGTGGTCGCGGTGCGCGAAAAGGCCAAGAACCAGATCCGCATCAAGGAATCCATCGAGCTGGCGAGTGGCAATGGCCTGCCGCAGTGGGTCGAAGTCGATGCCGCCAAGCTGTCGGGCGTGTACAAGCAGGCCCCGGATCGCCAGGATGTGGCCCACGACGTCAACGAATCCATGGTCGTCGAGCTGTATTCGCGTTGATTCCCTCGCGGATCGTCCGATGCGCAGCCCACCCGCCCTGGTGGGCTGTGGCCTTGTTCCGGTCTCCGTGCCGGTCCTTGTTTCCGTCAGCCTTATCGGTGTAACGAGCCGAGGGTATTGAAAAAGGAATTTCCTTCATGTCTGCACAAGGTTTTCTCAAACCCCGCACCATCTCCGTCGAGTCCGTGGGCGCCAACCACGCCAAGGTCGTCATGGAGCCTTTCGAGCGCGGCTACGGCCACACGCTGGGCAATGCGCTGCGCCGCATCCTGCTGTCGTCCATGACGGGCTACGCTCCGACTGAAGTCCAGATCAGCGGTGTGGTGCACGAATATTCCACCATCCCCGGCGTCCGTGAGGACGTGGTCGACATCCTGCTGAACCTGAAGGGCGTGGTCTTCAAGCTGCACAATCGCGACGACGTGACCCTGCAGGTGAACAAGCAGGGTCCGGGCGAATTCCGCGCCAGTGACATCGAACTGCCGCATGACGTGGAAATTCTCAACCCCGATCATCTGATTGCCACGCTGACCGACAACGGCCGCGTCGAAATGCAGATCAAGGTCGAGCAGGGCCGCGGCTACGTCCCGGGCAACGTCCGCGCGTTGACCGACGACCATTCCGCCACCATTGGCCAGATCGTTCTGGACGCCTCCTTCAGCCCCGTGTATCGCGTCAGCTATGCCGTGGAAAATGCCCGCGTCGAGCAGCGCACGGACCTGGACAAGCTGGTGCTGGACATCCAGACCAATGGCGTGATCAGCCCCGAGGAAGCGGTTCGCCAGTCGGCCCGCATCCTGATGGACCAGATCTCCGTGTTTGCCTCGCTGGCCGACAAGGACGCCGGCCAGTTGACCACCAGCACGCCGCTGGGCCAGGACGCTGCCATCGATCCGGTGCTGCTGCGCCCTGTGGATGATCTGGAACTGACCGTGCGTTCGGCCAACTGCCTGAAGGCCGAGAACATCTATTACATCGGCGATCTGATCCAGCGCACCGAAAACGAGCTGCTCAAGACCCCCAATCTCGGCCGCAAGTCGTTGAACGAGATCAAGGAAGTCCTGGCCGCACGCGGCCTGACTTTGGGCATGAAGCTGGAAAACTGGCCGCCGGTCGGTCTGGAGCGTCCGTAACCACACCCGCACGAATCCGGCGCGCGTCGCCGGGCTCATTGCTTTAATCCGGCGCCTGCCCGCCCCGTGGCAGGCGCCTCAAACCCCCACCCGGGCCGCGCCTCGTGCGATAGAAGATCCGGGTCATAGATTCAAAGGAAATTGAAATGCGCCATCGTTCAGGCCTTCGCAAACTCAACCGCACCAGCAGCCATCGGCTCGCCATGTTCCGCAACATGGCCGTGTCGCTGCTCACGCACGACGCCATCAAGACCACGCTGCCCAAGGCCAAGGAACTGCGCCGCGTGGTGGAACCGCTGATCACCCTGGGCAAGAACCCGACGCTGGCCAATCGCCGCCTCGCGTTTGCCCGTCTGCGCGACCGTGACGCGGTCACCCGGCTTTTTGCCGAGGTCGGCCCGCGCTACCAGGCCCGCAACGGCGGCTACACCCGTATCCTGAAGATGGGTTTCCGTCAGGGCGACAACGCGCCCATGGCCTTCGTGGAACTGGTGGATCGCCCCGAAGTCGAGGCCGCTGAAGCGTAATCCGCGCCGGTTTCGCGTATCGCCAGAGCAGGGGCCGCAAGGCCCCTCGTTTATTGGAGCCTTCCTCCGAATCCGTCTGATTGGTCCTTGTCGCAGCGCCCCGCCCGCCCGCTCGCCCGGTGGAGAGCGCCATGGGTACAATGTGATGATGTGTGTCCCTGGACCGGTTCGGGCGCCAGGAAACGGCACACTTGCGGCGTTCAGTTGGAAAATCATGCAAGATCAGACACTTGGCGCGGACCCGGTGGCAGTGCGCCGTCAGCAAGGCGCGCCCACCGATGCCGTGGTGGTGCTCACCGCGGTCCCCGATGCGCTCCTGGGCAAACGCATTGCGCACTGCCTGGTGGAAGAATCGCTGGTCGCGTGTGCGCACGTGGGCGCGGCGGTCACCGCCATGTATCTGTGGGAAGGCAAGCTCGAGGGCGGGAACGAATTTCCACTGACGCTGAAGACCACGGCTGACGTCGTGCCGGCGCTGCATGCGCGCCTCTGCGAACTGCACCCCTATCAGGTTCCCGAATTCCTGGTGCTTCCGGTTGACGCCGGGAGCCGCGCCTATCTGGACTGGACGGCGCAGGCCACGCGCCGTGCGGTGACACCTGCCCACGGTTCGCTGGATGGGGACCAGCCGGCCCATCCCGGGCACTCCGGGAAACATGATGCTGAAGAATGATTCCATGAGGCGGCGCGCGCACTCATTTGCCTGGGGCTCCCTGGAGCCCGCACTGCGCGCCTCGGGACGCTGGATGGCTGTGCTTCTGGCGTCGGTGCTCCTGGCGGGATGGTCCGGTCTCGCATCGGCGGATGACCAGCCCTTCCTGGATCCGGCTGTTGCGTTCGTTGCCACGGCGGCCATGCCCGACCGGCAGACGCTGGACGTCCACTACGCGGTGGCCCCAGGCTACTACCTATACCAGGAGCGGTTCGAGGTCCGCGTGGAGGATGCCCAGGGCCACCTGCTGCTGTATCGGCCATCCACGCTGACGCCGCCCGATCTGCGCCCATCGGATGCGCAGTGGGATGCCGCAGTGGTGTTCCCCCGGGGAACCGTGAAATACGACCCCACCTTTGAAAAGAACATGGAGGTCTACCACCATGGGGTGACGCTGCGCATCCCGCTGCGCGCGGGCGCGGCAGCGCCTCTTGAGGTCAGCGTGACGAGCCAAGGCTGCGCCGACCAGGGCTTGTGCTATCCGCCCATGACGCAGACTTTGAAACTCCTTGCCGCCACCGGAGGCTATCAGGCAGAGGGGCCGCAGGTCCGGGCCAGCGTGCCGGGGCCCATGGATGAAACGGCCGCGCGTGACGTTCCGACGGTACCGGCTGCGCCTCGGGGAAGCCTGGATCTGCTCGGGGCACAGTCTTCCCCCGGCGCATCCGGCGCCCTGCCCGGGGCAGCAACCGACACCACCTCTGGCCCCACGCCTGGTGCCCAGCTTGGTGCCCAGCTTGGTGCCCAGCCCGATGCCGCGTCGGGTGCCACCCCCGGCGCAGCGGCTGCGCTGGCGGGCCCGGCCGGCAACGGCACAGGCTGGCTGAACCTGGGCGACACCGGCATGGCGGCGTGGCTGCATCAGGCGCCGCTGTGGCAGATCCTGGGGCTCAGCCTGGTCTTCGGGCTGCTGCTGTCGCTGACGCCTTGTGTGCTGCCGATGATTCCGATCCTGTTGGCCGTGGTCGCGGGCGGCCGGCCGGGCGCCACGAGCCGCGCGCGCGGTCTCGGGCTGGCGGCGATGTACGTATTGGGCATGTCGCTGGTCTACACCGCTCTGGGCGTGGCGGCGGGGCTGTTGGGGGCGGGGTTGGCGGCGTGGCTGCAGTCCCCCTGGGTCATTGGCGCCTTTGCAGTGCTCCTGGCGCTCTTCGCGCTGGCCATGCTGGATGTCTTCACACTGCAGGTCCCCGTAGGACTGCAGTCCGCGATCCAGACGCGTTTGCAGCGGATGCCTGGTGGGCGGGCCGGCGGCGTGTTCCTCATGGGAATGCTGTCCGCGCTCATCGTGGGGCCCTGCGTGGCCGCGCCGCTGGCGGGGGTGCTGCTGTTCATCTCGCAGACGGGCGACGTGGTGGTGGGGGGCAGCGCGCTCTTCGCCATGGCCTGGGGCGAGGGGCTGATCCTGCTGGCGGTCGGGGCCGGCTCCGGGGCGCTGCTGCCGCGCGCCGGCGCCTGGATGGATACCCTCAAGACGGGCTTCGGATTGCTGCTGCTGGCGACGGCCTGGTGGATGGCTCGCCCCCTGCTGGACGGGGCTTTGTACACCACGGGCTGGATTGTGCTGTCCTTCTGGGCAGCGTTGCTGCTGTGGAGCGCGGCTGAATCCCCGGCAGACGCAGCCTGGACAAGTGGTGTCCGAGGAAACGTGATCCAGGCAGACGGGTCGGCAGGCGCTGCGGCTGTGGGCGGATCCGCCGATCCTTCCTGGTCCGTCACGCCGGCGGCAGCCACGCCGCTCCGGCTGTTGTTTCGTGCGTTGGCGTTGGTGCTGGCCGCCTGGGGGCTGGCGCAAGGCGCCGGCCTGCTGGCTGGCGGCCGCGATATGCTCAGGCCGCTGGCGCCTTTCGTGGCCGTTCGCGGTGCGGTCAACGGCCCGAAGGTCGATGGCGCTGGCGGCGCGGTCGGCCTGCCGGGCGTGGGCGTTCCCGCTGATCCGGCCGCCATCCGGGCCCGTTTCACGCGGGTGACGTCGCTGGACGACCTCCGGTCGCGGCTGGCGACCGCCGACCGGCCGGTGATGCTGGACTTCTACGCCGACTGGTGCGTGTCCTGCATCGAGATGGAGAAGTTCACCTTCAGCGATCCGCGGGTTGCGGCCCGCATGGACCGGATGCTGCTGCTTCAGGCCGACGTGACCCGCATGACGCCGGACGATAGGGCGCTGTTGAAGCAATTCGATCTGTTCGGGCCGCCCGGTATCCTGTTCTTTGACGCGCGTGGCGGAGCGGCGCCCGTGGGTCGCGTGGTGGGGTTCCTGAAGGCGGACGCCTTCAGCCGCGTGCAGGACCAGGTGCTGGACCGTGCGACCGCCAGGCGTTCGGCCGGATAAGTGAGCGGGGCAATCCCTATCAGTCGAGAACGGCACAATCCCTGTCAGTCCCGATTTCTGACGTCGCTCGGCAGCATGATGGTGCCGCCGGGAAAACGCGCAAAATCGCTCACAAATGGCGGTTTAGAAGCATAGCAGGCGATTTATGCACGGTTTTGCACCCCCCGGAAAAAAGAGGCCGACGGTCTCTCGGTGAACGGATGCGGACGAGCGCCCCATAGATGGAGCGAGATTAGGTCAATCGCCGGTATGGTCGGCGCTGTCGGTCGTGGTGACGTCGCGGGCGATGTCGGCTTCGTCCTGCGCTTCGGCCGTCTTGCGCTTTTCGATGGCGGCGCCGGCCAGGATGCCGATCTCGTAGAGCAGGCACAGCGGCGCGGCCAGCATGGTCTGGCTCAGGACGTCCGGTGGCGTGATGATGGCCGCGAGCACGAATGCACCCACGATCACGTAGCCGCGCACTTCCCGCAGCTTCTTCACGGTGACCATGCCGGTCTTGACCAGCAGGACCACGGCGATGGGAACCTCGAACGCCACGCCAAACGCCAGGAACAGCGTCATGACGAAGTCCACGTAGGCCTCGATGTCCGGCATCATCTCGATCGACGATGGGGCGATGTTGGCGAAGAACCGGAACACTGTCCGGAACACGATGAAGTAGCAAAAAGCCATCCCGGTCAGGAACAGCACCGTGCTGGAGATGATGAGCGGCAGCGCCAGGCGCTGCTCGCTGCGATACAAGCCTGGAGCGACGAACGCCCAGACCTGGTAGAGCACGAAAGGCAGGGAGATCACGAAGGCCACCAGCAGGGTGACCTTCAGGGGAATGATGAACGTGGTGGTGATGCCGATGGCCACCATGTGAGAGCCTTGCGGAAGCGCCGCCAGCATCGGTCGCGCCAGCAGGTCATAGATCCGGTCCGATCCCGGAAAGATGAACAGGATCACCGCTACCACCAGCACGGACAGGACCGCCTTCATCAGGCGGGAGCGCAGTTCGATCAGGTGGGAGAGGAAGGAGTCCTGCGTGTCTTCGGAAGCGTCTGTCATGCCGGCATTCAATGGCTGGATTCGGTGGATGTCGGGGCGGGCGCCGCCGCCGCAGGCGAGGGAGCGCGATCGGAGGTGGGGCTGGTAGCCGCCGACTCCCCGGAAGATCCGGCGGTTGCCGGTGCGGCGGGCGCCGCCGGTTGGGCGGGTGCTGCGGGCTCAGCCGCCGCGACCGGACCCGGTTGCTGGGATGCCGATGGCGTATCCGCAACAGGAAGGGCCGGCGCCGGCGCCGCCGCGGGGGCCGCGACCGGTGGCGCCGCCGCATCAGGGGCGCCCGCCGGTTCGGTCGGCGACCCTACGTTCAGCGCCTGGCGCGCTTCTTCCAGGTCGCCCTTCAGTGCTTGCGCCGGTGCATCGACGGCGGATTTGAATTCTTCGGCCGAGGCGGTCAGCGATGATTGCACCGAGCGCGCGGCATCCTCCATCTGGTGCTTGATGTCGCCGATGTCCTTCAGGTCCATTTCCTTCTGGATGTCGGTCTTGACCTCATTCACGTAGCGCTGGGCACGGCCCAGCAGATGCCCGACCGTGCGGGCAACCTTGGGCAGGCGTTCGGGGCCGATGACGATGAGCGCGATGACGCCGATCACCATCATCTCGCTGAAACTCATGTTGAACATGGAGCTTCCGGTTCGGGGGCCTAGGCGTCGGTCTTTTCGCGGGCCTGGACGTCAACCGTGTTGTCGTCCTCGACCTTCTGGGTCACGGACGGAGCGACAGGCGTCGTCTCGTCGTGGGCGTCCTTCATGCCTTTCTTGAAGCCCTTTACGGCGCCCCCCAGATCCTCACCGATGTTGCGCAGTTTCTTGGTGCCGAAAATCAGCGCGACGATGACCAGCACGATCAGCCAGTGCCAAATGCTGAAACTTCCCATGGGATCTCCTAAGCAGCCGGGGCCGCACGTTTGTTCCAGGGGCGCGCGCCGCCCAGAATATGAAAATGCAAATGATCGACTTCCTGGCCGCCTTCGGTGCCCGCGTTGGCCACGAGACGGAAGCCGCCGGCCGGCAGCGGGTTAGCCCCGTTCTTGAATGCCAGTCTGGGCGCGAGCTGCATCATGCGCGCCAGCCACTCGCTGTCTTCCGGACCGATATCGGCAAGCGAAGCCACGTGGTGTTTCGGAATCAGCAGCAAGTGGACGGGGGCGGCGGGATTGATGTCGTGGAAGGCGATGAATTCGTCGTCCTCGTGCACGATCCGGGCCGGGATCTCGTGCCGGGCGATCTTACAGAACAGGCAATCGTGGCTCATGGGCTTCGGAAGGTGGGCCGGACATCGACCCGTCAAACTCGTATCTTGCCACATTTTGCGTGGCTGCTGGGAGGGGGCCGTTCAGACGCGATTGCGCGACGCCTTTTCCTCCAGGCCGGACAGCCCTTCGCGGCGGGCCAATTCGGCCAGCACGTCCTCTGGGCGCAAGTTGAAATAAGTAAGCGCGACCAGGCAGTGGAACCACAGGTCGGCGGTCTCCGCGATGATGCGGTCGGGGATTCCGTCCTTGGCGGCCATGACGAGCTCGGTGGCCTCCTCGCCGACCTTTTTCAGGAAGGCATCCGGGCCCCGCGACAAGAGCCGGGCCGTGTACGATGTGGCGGGATCGCCGCCGCGATCGGGGCGGCGCGTGGCCAGGGTGTCCGCCAGGCGGGCGAGCAGGTCGGAGGGAGTATCAGAAGCAGTCATGGGTCAGGGGGCCGGCCGCGGGGCGTTCCGGCGCGTCGAAAATGAGGGGGCGGTCAGTCAAGAGGACGTTCTGTCGGTGTGCCCCGGGTGGTCGTACATGTCGTGCGGGTCCTTCAGGACCGGATCCGTCACCGTCCAGCCCGGGGCCGGCGGCGCGTCGTCAAGGCGGCGGAAGAAGCAGCTCTCGCGCCCCGTGTGGCAGGCAATGCCCCCCGTCTGGGTGATGGACAGCAGCAGCACGTCGCCATCACAGTCCAGCCGGATTTCGTGGACGGTCTGCGTATGGCCGGATTCCTCGCCCTTGCGCCACAAGCGCCCGCGAGACCGTGAAAAATAGACCGCCTGGCCGGTGCGCACGGTTTCCCGTAATGCTTCGGCGTCCATCCAGGCCATCATCAGAACTTTGCCCGTATGGGCGTCCTGGGCGATGGCGGGAACGAGGCCCTGGGGGTCGAAACGGATCTCGGCCAGCCAGTCGGGCGACGATGAAGTGGTCGGGACGCTCATGATGCAACCGGTTCGGGCGCGCGCCGCATGGGGATGCCTTGCGCGGCGAGATGGGCCTTGGCCTCGGCGAGGGTATATTGGCCGAAGTGGAAGATGCTGGCGGCCAGGACGGCGCTGGCGTGCCCCTTCGTCACCCCGTCGGCAAGATGCTGCAGCGAGCCCACGCCGCCCGAGGCGATGACCGGGATAGGCACGGCATCCGACACCGCGCGCGTGAGTTCCAGGTCGAATCCGGACTTGGTGCCGTCCCGGTCCATGCTGGTCAGCAGCAGCTCGCCCGCGCCGGCGTCGGTCATGCGCCGCGCCCATTGCACCGCGTCCAGCCCGGTGGGCTTGCGCCCGCCGTGGGTGAAGATTTCCCAGCGCGGCGGCTCGCCGGCGGCCGAGACCCGGCGTGCGTCCAGCGCCACCACGATGCACTGCGACCCGTGGTGGCTCGCGGCCTCGGCCACCAGTTCGGGACGGGCCACCGCCGCGCTGTTGATGGAGACCTTGTCCGCTCCCGCGTCCAGGAGGCGCTGGATATCGGAGACTTGGCGCACGCCCCCGCCCACGGTCAGCGGAATGAACACCTGGCGGGCAACGGCTTCGATGATGGGCAGGATCAGCCCCCGCCCGTCCGAGGTTGCGGTGATGTCCAGGAAGGTCAGTTCGTCGGCGCCTTGCTCATCATAACGGCGGGCGATCTCGACCGGGTCGCCGGCGTCCGCCAGATTGACGAAATTGACGCCCTTCACCACCCGGCCGGCATTGACGTCCAGGCAGGGGATGATGCGGCAGCACAGGCCCGAACGGGACGCTGCGGAGGGGGCCGCATCCGTCATGCGGCGGGCTCCTGCCGGGTGCCGTTCGTGGTTCCGTCCCCCGTTCCTCCTTCCGGTTCATCGCCGGACTTGGCGTCGGCGTCTTCCAGTGAGTCGGCCAGCGCCTGGGCGGCGGCGAAGTCCAGCGTGCCCTCGTACAGACTGCGGCCCAGGATCGCGCCTTCGATGCCCTCGCCCTGCACCGCGCACAGTGCGCGGATATCGTCCAGCGAAGCCACGCCGCCGGAGGCGATCACCGGCACCCGTACGTGCTGCGCCAGCCGTACCGTGGCCTCGACGTTCACGCCCGACAGCATGCCGTCGCGTCCGATGTCGGTGTAGACGATGGATTCGCAGCCGTAGTCTTCGAACTTGCGCGCCAGATCCAGCACGTCGTGGCGTGTGAGCTTCGACCAGCCGTCGGTGGCGACCTTGCCGTCGCGCGCGTCGAGCCCCACGATGATGTGGCCCGGGAAGGCCGAGCAGGCGTCGCTCAGGAAGCCGGGGTCCTTCACGGCCGCCGTGCCGATGATCACGTAGGACAGGCCATGGTCCAGGTAGTATTCCACCGTGTCGAGGTCGCGGATGCCGCCGCCGATCTGGATGGGGATGTCCTCGTCCGTGGCGGCCACGATGGCTTCGATCGCGGCGCGGTTGCGCGGTTTGCCCGCCACGGCGCCGTTCAGGTCCACCAGGTGCAGGCGCCGGGCGCCCTGATCCACCCATTGGGTGGCCATGGCGGCGGGGTCCTCGGAAAAAACAGTGGCGTCGTCCAGGTCTCCCTGGCGCAGGCGCACGCAGCGCCCGTCTTTGAGGTCGATGGCGGGGATCAGAAGCATGATCGTCGAGTTCAGTGCGGGAAAGTGGTGGTTCGGACGAGCGGTGATCGTCCGGTCAGGACATCAAGGTTGCCAGTGCACGAAGTTGCGGTAAATCTGCAGACCCGGTGCAGCGCTCTTCTCTGGATGAAACTGTACGGCAAAAATATTGGCGGCGGCAATCGCGCAGCAGAAGTCATGTCCGTAGAGCGCGGTACCCGCGATCGCGGCTTCGTCCTGGGGCACGGCGTAATAGCTGTGGACGAAGTAGAACGGCGTATCCTGGGGCACACCCCGCCAGAGCGGGTGGTCGCGCGTCTGCCGCACCGCATTCCAGCCCATGTGCGGCACTTTGAGCGCCATGGTGCCGTCAGCGGGCGCCTGGAAAGCCGGACCCGAGAATCGTTGCACCCTGCCGGCAAACAGTGCCAGTCCCGGCGTATCGCCCTCGTCGCTGCCTTCGAACAGCATCTGTTCGCCCACGCAGACGCCCAGCAGCGGCTTGCCGCGGGCGGCGGCGAGCACGGCTTCGTACAGGCCCGATGACTCGAGCGTGCGCATGCAGTCCGGCATGGCTCCCTGGCCGGGAAAGACGACACGGTCAGCCGAGGCGATTTCAACCGGGCTGCGGGCCACGACGATGGTCTGATCCGGGGCGGCGGCCTGCAAGGCCCGCGCCACGGAGTGGAAGTTGCCCATGCCGTAGTCAACGATGGCGATGCGTGTCACGATGCGGGGTCCTCGGTCGGTGGGTAGTGTGCTGTCTGGTCAGCGGGTGCGCCCGACATCGAATGAGCCGGGCGGCGTCCTAGAGCGCGCCCTTCGTCGACGGGATCGTTCCTCCCGCGCGCGGATCGATTTCCGTGGCCATGCGCAGCGCGCGGCCAAACGCCTTGAAGATCGTCTCGCACTGGTGGTGGGCGTTTTCTCCGCGCAGATTGTCGATGTGCACCGTGGCCTGGGCGTGGTTGACGAAACCCTGGAAGAATTCCCGCGCCAGATCCACGTCGAAGCTGCCGATGCGCGCGCGGGTGTAGTCCACGTGATAGAACAGGCCCGGCCGTCCGGACAGGTCCACCACCACGCGCGACAGGGCCTCGTCCAGCGGCACATAGGCATGGCCGTAACGGCGCAGTCCGGCCTTGTTGCCGGCGGCCCGGGCAAAAGCCTGGCCCAGCGTGATGCCGACGTCTTCGACACTGTGGTGGTCGTCGATGTGGGTGTCGCCCTGGCAGCGGATGTCCAGATCGAACAGTCCGTGGCGGGCGATCTGGTCCAGCATGTGGTCCAGGAACGGCACGCCGGTGTCCAGCGTGCGTTGCCCGGTCCCGTCCAGGTCAAGGGACACGCGGATGCGGGTTTCCTGGGTATTGCGTTCGATAGTGGCGGTGCGCATGAAGGATTTCGTCCGTCGGTTCGTCAGTCGGCCAGCCGCAGGCGGGCGCTTTGGGCGTGGGCGTACAGGCCCTCGCCCCGGGCGAGGGTATCGGCGATGCGGCCCAGCGTCTGCGAGCCGGCCTGCGACACCTGGATGAGGCTGCTGCGTTTCTGGAAATCGTACACTCCCAGCGGCGACGAGAAACGCGCCGTACGCGCCGTGGGCAATACGTGGTTGGGTCCGGCGCAGTAGTCGCCCAGCGGTTCGGAACTGTAGGCGCCCAGGAAGATCGCTCCCGCGTGGCGGATGGCGGGGAGCAGCGCCTGCGGATCGCGTACGGACAGCTCCAGGTGTTCAGGGGCGATGCGATTGACGATCTCGCAGGCCTGGTCCAGGTCGCGCACGTGGATGAGCGCGCCTCGGCGCGCCAGGCTGGCGCGCAGGATGTCCACCCGCGGCTGGCGCGGCAACGCATCCGCCATGGCGGCCTCGACCGCATCCAGATAGGCGGCATCCGGACACAGCAGGATCGCCTGGGCGAGCTCGTCGTGCTCGGCCTGGGAAAACAAGTCGATCGCCAGCCATTCGGCCGGTGTGCTGCCATCGGCCAGCACCAGGATTTCCGACGGACCCGCAATCATGTCGATGCCCACCGTGCCGAAGACGCGGCGCTTGGCGGCGGCCACGTAGGCGTTGCCGGGACCGGTGATCTTGTCCACGGCCGGCAGCGTCCGCGTGCCATAGGCCAGTGCGCCGACCGCCTGGGCGCCGCCGACTGCGAAGACGCGGTCTACGCCGCCCAGCATCGCGGCCGCCAGCACCAGTGGATTGCGCGTGCCGCCGGGCGTAGGGGTGACCATGATGAGTTCCGGCACCCCCGCGACCTTGGCCGGGATGGCGTTCATCAGCACCGACGAAGGATAGGCGGCTTTGCCGCCCGGGACGTACAGCCCGGCGCGATCCAGCGGCGTGATCTGCTGACCCAGCACTGTGCCGTCGGGTTCCGTGTAGGTCCAGGTCTGGGCGACCTGATGTTGGTGGTAGCGGCGCACACGATCGGCAGCGGCTTCCAGCGCGGCGCGCTGGTCGGCAGGGAGATTGTCGAGGGCCGCCCGCAGGTCGGCGCGCGGAATTTCCAGCGCGGCCACGGTGTCGGCCGCGACGTGATCGAAGCGCCGGGTGTAGTCCAGCACGGCGGCATCGCCGCGCGTGCGAACGTCTTCCAGGATGTCGCGCACCGTGGTTTCGATGGCATCGTCCTGGGAAGCGTCGTAGGCCAGCAGGCGGGCCAGGGCCGCGTCGAAGTCGGCGGCGCGGGCGTCCAGGCGGTTGATGAGAGGCATGGTGAATTCAAGTCAGGGGGACACGGCTGGCGCATGATCGTTGCCGGCGAGCCTGTGATGTCCCGGATCCCCTATGTTAGCCGGATTTCTCCTCGGCTGCGGCAGGGTGGCAGCGCCAGCCGCGAGGCGGTCCCGGACGCGATGCCCGCGAAGTCTACGCCATCTGTGCCGAGGCCCGATCGAAGGCATCCAGGATGGGTTGCAGGCGCGCGCCCTGCATTTTCAACGCCGCCTGGTTCACAATGAGGCGCGATGAGATCGGGCGGATCTCCTCGACTTCGACCAGATGGTTGGCGCGGATGGTGCCACCCGACGAGATCAGGTCCACGATGGCGTCGGCCAGACCCACCAGCGGAGCCAGTTCCATGGAGCCGTACAGCTTGATCAGATCCACGTGCACGCCCTTGGCGGCAAAGTGCTCGCGGGCGGCGCGTGTGTATTTGGTGGCAATGCGCAGTCGGGATCCCTGGTGCACGGCGCCTTCATAGTCGAAACCTTCCGGGGCGGCGACGGACAGCCGGCAGCGCGCGATGTTGAGGTCGATGGGCTGGTACAGCCCGCCCGGGTGGTGGGCCTCGTGCTCATAGAGCACGTCCTTGCCGGCAATGCCGAAGTCGGCCGCGCCATATTGCACGTAGGTGGGCACGTCCGAGGCGCGCACGATGATGATGCGCAGGTCGTCCGAGTCGGTCGGCAGGATGAGCTTGCGCGACGATTCCGGGTTTTCGGGCACGCCGATACCGGCCGCGGCCAGCAGCGGCAGGGTCTCGTCGAAAATGCGCCCCTTGGAGAGCGCGAGGGTAAGCGGTGCAGTCGCCATCAGATTTTACCTGCCAAATGGAAAAGATCCGGATGGATGCGGCGCCCGGACAAGGCGCGAACCGCAGCGATAGTACAACTATCGCGAGGATTTGCAACGCCGTAGGGGCGGCGCAGGCGCCGGATCATTGAATTCGTTGGATATCGGCGCCCAAAGCCTGAAGCTTGCGTTCCATGCGCTCGTAGCCGCGATCCAGGTGGTAGATGCGTTCCACCGTGGTCTGGCCGTGCGCCGCCAGTCCCGCAATCACCAGGCTCGCCGATGCCCGCAGGTCGGTGGCCATGACCGTGGCGCCCAGCAGCCCCGGGATGCCCTTGACCACTGCGGTGTGCCCGTCGATCTCGATGTCGGCACCCATCCGGCAGAGCTCCTGGACGTGCATGTAGCGGTTCTCGAAGATGCTTTCGGTGATCACGGCCGTGCCCTCGGCCAGCGCGTTCAGCGCCATCAACTGGGCCTGCATGTCCGTCGGAAAGCCGGGATATTCGCTGGTGCGGAACCCCGTGGCTCGCGGCCGCCCCGCCATGCGGGCCCGGATCCAGTCCTCGCCCGTCGTGATCTCCAGCCCGGTGTCGCGCAGCTTGTCCAGCACGGCGCCCAGGATGTCGGGCCGGACCTGGCGCAGCGTGATGTCGCCGCCGGCGGCCGCGACGGCGCACAGG
This sequence comes from Castellaniella sp. UC4447_H14, assembly GCF_052978285.1. Taxonomy (NCBI): domain Bacteria; kingdom Pseudomonadati; phylum Pseudomonadota; class Betaproteobacteria; order Burkholderiales; family Alcaligenaceae; genus Castellaniella; species Castellaniella sp. UC4447_H14. Next base: position 2,547,492 of record NZ_CM129666.1, read on the forward strand.
AAGGTACCGGCCTCGATGCGATCGGGCACGACGCGGTGCCCGGCACCGTGCAGGCGGTCCACGCCTTCGATCACGATGCGGTCAGTACCGTGGCCTTCGATGTGCGCGCCCATGGCGATCAGCACGTTGGCCAGATCCACGACTTCCGGTTCACACGCCGCATTCTCCAGTACCGTGCGGCCATCGGCCAGGGCAGCCGCCATGAGCAGGTTCTCGGTACCCGTCACGGTGACCATGTCGGTCACGATGTTCGCGCCCTTCAGCCGGGGCGCCTGGGCGACTACGAAGCCGTGTTCGATGCGGATGTCCGCACCCAGGGCCGCGAGCCCCTTGATGTGCTGATCCACGGGCCGCTGACCGATGGCGCAGCCGCCCGGCAGGCTGACGCGCGCATGGCCGAAGCGCGTCAACAGCGGCCCCAGCACGAGGATGGAGGCGCGCATGGTTTTCACCAGTTCGTAGGGCGCCTCCTGGCTGTGGATGCGGTCGGCCCGCAGCGTCACGCTTTCGTCATCGTGGCGTTCGGCGCGCATGCCCATGCGCGAGAGCAGCGACAGCGCGGTGGCGATGTCGCGCAGCGCCGGGACGTTGGTCAGTTCCAGCGGTTCGTCGGTGAGCAGGGCCGCGCACAGGATGGGCAGGGCCGCGTTCTTGGCCCCTGAAATGCGGACTTCGCCCTTCAGTGGATGGCCGCCCTGGATGAGCAGCTTATCCATTCTTGGGCTGGTCGGCGTATTCGGCCGGCGTCAGGGTGCGCATGGACAGCGCGTGGATTTCCTCGCGCATGCGCTCGCCCAGCGCCTGGTAGACCACCTGGTGACGCTCCAGGGTGCGTTTGCCTTCGAACACCCGGCTGACGATCAGCGCCTCGAAGTGGGCACCGTCGCCCCGGACTTCCAGGTGTTCGCACTCCAGGTGCTCGGCGATGTATTCACGGACGTGTTCGGGAGTGGTTTGCATGATTTCAGCTCCGTAGTTTGTAGCCGCTGGCCAGCAGGCGCAGGGCAAACAGGCTCAGGGCGACGGCAACGGCGAGCACGATGACCACGCCGCGCCAGGGAGAGACGTCCGACAGGGCAAAGAACCCATAGCGGAAGCCGTCGATCATATAAAACACCGGGTTCCAGCGCGAGACGGCTTGCCAGAAAGGCGGCAGACTATAGATCGAGTAGAACACGCCGGACAGGAATGTGGCCGGCACGATGAGAAAATTTTGAAAGGCCGCGAGCTGGTCGAATTTTTCCGACCACAGGCCCGCGATCAGGCCCAGTGTGCCCAGGATCCAGCACGACAGCACGGCGAACGTCAGCAGCCACAGCGGTTCGTGCACCGGCATCCATACGAAGAACAGGGCCACTGCCCAGATACAGGCGCCCACCATCAGCCCCCGCGCGACCGAAGCCACCAGGTAGGCGGCAAAGATCTGGCGGTGGGAAAACGGCGGCAGCAGCACGAAGATCAGATTGCCCGTGATGCGGCTCTGGATCAGCGACGATGAGGGATTGGCGAAGCTGTTCTGCAGCATGCTCATCATCATCAGCCCCGGAATCAGGAAAGCCGTGTATGAAATGGCGCCGTAGACCTGGACGCGATCTTCGAGCACGTGCGAGAAGATGAGCAGGTACAGCAGGGCGGTCACCACGGGCGCTGCGATCGTCTGCGTGGCGACCTTCCAGAAGCGCATCAGCTCCTTGTGCAGCAGGGTGGGAAAGCCGGAGCCCATCTCCGGACGCGCCTGCGAAGTTGGCCGGATCATGGGTCCACCTCCAGGGCGGGAGTCTGGGCGACTTCGGGAAGCGTGACGTCGTGGAGGGTGTCATCGTGCATGATGTGCACGAAAGCCTCCTCCAGATCGCCGCCGCCGAAGCGCGCCATGATCGCCTGGGTGGTGTCCAGCGCCACGACGTGGCCGGCTTTCAGCATGGCCACACGCCCGCACAGCGCCTCGGCTTCTTCCAGGTAGTGCGTGGTGAGCAGGATGGTGTGCCCCGCCTGGTTCAGCCGCGTGATGAAGTCCCACAGCGCGCGGCGCAGGTCCACGTCCACGCCGGCGGTCGGTTCGTCGAGAATGATGACCGGCGGGCGGTGCACCAGCGCCTGGGCGACCAGCACGCGCCGCTTCATGCCGCCCGACAGGGCCCGCATGTTGGTGTCGGCCTTGTCCAGCAGTCCCAGGTTCTCCAGAACCTCGTCGATCCAGTCGTCGTTGTTGCGCAGCCCGAAGTAGCCCGACTGCAGGCGCAGCGTCTCGCGCACGGAGAAGAAGGGGTCGTAGACGATCTCCTGCGGGACGACGCCCAGCGACTGGCGGGCGCGCCTGAAGTCGGTCACCACGTCGTAGCCGCAGACCTCGGCGCGGCCCTGGCTCGCGCGCGCCAGCCCGGCCAGGATGGAGATCATGGTGGTCTTGCCTGCGCCATTGGGTCCCAGCAGGCCGAAGAATTCGCCGTGCTCTACCGTCAGGTTGACCTCGTGCAATGCCTGGAAGCCGGGGGCCACGGGACGGCCGAGCACGCGGTCGCGCAGCCGTTGGCGCGCGGGCGCATAGGTCTTGGAGACGTGTTGCAGGTCAAGAGCAGGCATGAGCAAAGAGAGGGCCCCGAAAAATGAGCCCAATTGAGCATTATAAGCGGTACATGGGGGCCGGTGCCGAAGCCGGCGCAGGGCGGCGGCGGACGCAGCCGCCTGGGGGATGGACCCTGACGCGCTCCGATGAGCGCGTGCAACGTTGTCACACTTGTGTAAGCGTGCTTGCATGACCGCCGGTACAATCCCTGATGACTGATTCCATGATCCCATGACGCCTCCTTCCACTCCCATTGTGACTTTTGACGGTGTTTCGCTGGGCTACGGCGACTTCACCGTCCTGAGCGGCATCGACCTCCAAGTCTTGCCGGGCCAGGTCGTGGCCATGATGGGGGGCTCGGGGTCGGGCAAGACCACCTTGCTGAGAGCGACGACCGGGCAATTGCTGGCGCGGTCGGGCACTGTGCGGGTCTTTGGCGAGGACATCGCGACGCTGCATGGCGAAGCGCTGCGGAAGGCCCGCCAGCGCATGGGGGTGCTGTTCCAGGGCGGGGCGCTGTTCACGGACCTGGACGTCTTCGAGAACGTGGCCTTCCCGTTGCGCGAACACACGCGCATTTCCGAGGCCCAGATTCTGGAGCGGGTGCTCGACAAACTGCAGGCGGTGGGTCTTCGCCGCGCGGCGCACCTGCGCATCTCCGAGATCTCCGGCGGCATGGCGCGGCGCGTGGCGCTGGCCCGCGCGATCGTGCTGGAGCCCAATCTCATCCTGTACGACGAACCGTTTGCCGGCCTGGACCCGATCTCGCTGGGAATCACCGCGCAGCTCATCCGCAACATGACCGACCAGTTGGGCTGCGCGTCCATTTTGATCACCCACGACGTGGCGGAATCCTTCCCGATCGCCGACCAGGTGTATCTGATCGGCCAAGGCCGCCTGCTGGCGCACGGCACGCCGGACGACCTGTCCGCATCCAAGGACGACTATCTGCAGCAGTTCCTGCAGGGGCGGCCGGACGGTCCGATCGGCTTTCACTACCCGCTCACGCCGGCCTTCGAGCGCTGGCTGGCGGGCCGCCGCGGGGCCATCAGCGCATGAATCTGACTCCATCCATCGCCGGCCTGGGACGAGGCTTCGTGGCCATGATCACCGGCCTGGGCGCGTTCGCCCGGTTGTTTGGCGCCATCGTGGCGCGCAGCAGCGTGCTGTGGCGGCGCCCCCGCCTGACCGCCCAGCAGGTGCATTTCATCGGCAACCATTCACTGCTCATCATCGGCGTCTCGGGCCTGTTCGTGGGCTTCGTGCTGGGGCTCCAGGGCTATTACACGCTGAACCGCTACGGCTCCGAAGAAGCGCTCGGCTTGCTGGTCGCGTTGTCTCTCACCCGCGAGCTGGGGCCGGTGGTCACGGCGCTGCTCTTTGCCGGGCGGGCGGGCACCTCGCTCACGGCGGAAATCGGCCTGATGAAGGCGGGTGAACAGATCTCGGCCATGGAAGTGATGGCCGTGGACCCCGTCCGGCGCGTGCTGGCGCCGCGCTTCTGGGGCGGGGTGATCGCCATGCCCGTTTTGGCCGCCGTGTTTTCCATGGTGGGCATCATCGGCGGCTGGTTCGTGGGCGTGATGCTGATCGGCATCGACCCGGGAGCCTTCTGGTCGCAGATGCAAGGGGGCGTGGACGTGATCAAGGACGTGCTGAACGGCGTCATCAAGAGCGTCGTCTTTGGCGTCGTGGTGACCTTGATCGCGCTCTACCAGGGATGGACCGCGCAGCCGACGCCAGAGGGCGTCTCCCGCGCGACCACGCGCACGGTGGTCAATGGCGCGCTGGCGGTACTGGGGCTGGACTTCCTGCTCACGGCGCTGATGTTCGCCAACTGACGCGCGACAACGGACCACGGGTGAAATTTGTCTGCAAACGATAGCGATTGACGGAACGACTCCATGACACGCGAAAGAACCGATTTCTGGGTAGGCCTGTTCATCCTGCTGGGGCTGATTGCGCTGGTGTTCCTGGCGCTGCGAGCGGGCAACATGAGTTCGTTCTCCTTTGCGCCGACCTATCGCGTCGCGGCTCACTTCGACAACGTGGGCGGGCTGAAAGTGCGCGCGCCCATCAAGAGCAGCGGCGTCGTCGTCGGACGCGTGGCCGCCATCGGCTTTGACAACAAGCGCTTCCAGGCGACCGTCGACATGGATCTGGAACGGCAATATCAGTTTCCCGACGACACCTCGGCCTCCATCCTGACCTCCGGTCTGCTGGGCGAACAGTACATAGGGCTGACGCCGGGAGGCGACGACAAGTCCCTGAAGGACGGAGGCGAGATCCAGTTCACCCAGTCGGCCGTCGTGCTCGAAGACCTGATCAGCAAGTTCCTGTACAACTCGGCCGAGAAGCAGGGCTCGGCGCCGGGCAGCCCGGCATCGAATCCCGCAGCGCCCGCCGCATCCGCCGCATCCGCCGCTGGGAAGCCGCCCGGCCAGGGCGCTCCGGCTGCCGCCGTTGTTCAACCGGGCGCTGCCGCCCCCGCGGCCCCCCATGCCCAGTAGCACGCATGCCGCGCCCGCCACGGCCAGACGTCACCGGCATCGGGCGCGAAACCGTTACAATACGCGACAATCCTCCTTGAATTGCACGCATCATGAATCCCGCCCCCTCTCTTTCTCCTGAACCAGCGGGCGCCCGGCGCCCGCTGACCCGGCTGTGCCTGGGGCTGGCGACGGCCGCGCTGTTGGCGGGCTGCGCCCACGTGCGGAACCCGGCGCCCAATGACCCCTGGGAATCCTACAACCGGGGCATGTACGCCTTCAACGACACGGTGGACCGTGCGTTCCTCAAGCCGATTGCCACGGGCTACGAAAAGGTCACGCCCCGGCCCGTGCGTACCTGCATCCATAACATTTTCGGGAACCTGGGCGACGTGTGGTCGGGCATCAACAGCCTGCTCCAGGGCCAGGGGCGCGACTTCGTGGATACGCTGGGCCGCGTGCTGTTCAACAGCACGATGGGTCTGGGCGGTTGCATCGACGTCGCCTCCATGAACGGCGCGCGCAAGATTCCCAACGACTTCGGCATGACCCTGGGCGTCTGGGGTTTTGGCGCGGGCCCCTACTTCGTCCTGCCCTTCCTGGGCCCCAGCACGGTGCGCGACGCGGCCGGTACGGCCGTGAGCCTGGCCTCGCCCATCTCGCCCACTGCGGCAATCTTTGCCATCGACAACGTGCCGGTCCGCAACTCCATCGTCGGCCTGTACATCGTGGACACGCGTGCCGGTCTGCTCCAGGCGGACCGCCTCGTGGACCAGATCGCGCTGGACAAGTACAGCTTCATCCGCGACGCCTATCTGCAGCGCCGCAAGGCCCTGCTGGACAGCCTCAACCGCAGGGAGCACGGCGGCACCGCCGGCGCGGAGCAGCCGAAGCAACAGCCGGTTGCACAGGACCAGAATCTTCCGGTCTATGATGACCCGGACAGTCAACCGCTGCATTGACGCAGCATGGATGAGCCCCGCTCCGCCGGCGGGGCGCCGGAGCTTTCGATGATCTTGTCTCGCTATCTGCCGTCCTTGTACCGCCTGGCCCGCACGGGGCTGCTGGGCCTCGCGCTCGGGGCAGCGGCTGCCGGTTCCGCACAGGCGGCCGAACGCGCCGTGGACCCCAAGGCGGCACCGGACGTCTTCCTCACGGCGGTTGCCAACAACATGCTGGACGCGGTGAAGGCCGACCCTCAGGCCCTGCAGGGCGACACCGGGCACATCACGACCCTCGTGCGCAAGTACGCTTTGCCCTATGTGGACATGAACAAGACGACGCGCCTGGCGGCGGGGCGCTATTGGCGCCAGGCTTCGCCCGAACAGCAGGCCGAGCTGGTCAAGGCGTTCACCGGCACCCTGATCCGGACCTACAGTGGCGCCTTCACGCGGGTTACGCCGGACACCAAGATCACGATGCTGCCGTTCCGGGCGGGCGACAAGCCCGATGACGCCGTGGTGCGCACGACTGTGTCGCAGCCGAATGGCGCCCCCATTGGCGTCGATTACCGGCTGGAGAAAAGCGACGGCAGCTGGCGCGTCTACGACCTGAACGTCGAGGGCATCTGGCTCATCCAGAACTACCGCAACCAGTTCACCCAGGAAATCGGCCGTAGCGGCATCGACGGCCTCATCAAGGCGCTGAACCAGCAGGGCGCACGCTGACCCCGTCTGCAGCCCGGTTGCGGACTCGGCACAGGCGCTTCGGTTAGCGCCGCCGTATTCCCGCAAGGCCCCCCACCTCAAGCCAGATCTTCTGATCCCCCGGAGATGTCACTCCGGCGGCACAGGGACGCACCCCCATTGGCGGGTGCGACCTCCAGCGCATGATCGGCCACCAGACCGATAGACGAGGCTGGCGCGCCGGCTTCATGCTCACGCCCAGCGCATCCGCAGCCGAACGCAACGTGAGCGGATTTCCCGGCAATACCTGTGCCGCCGGCACGATTTCCTTGGTTCGTCGGGATCCGTGCAGACCCACGGCGTTTCGCGGTGCGCATGCGGCCTGGGCCGTGCATTCCTGGAATCGGATTGTAAATGCAAGGGGAAACCCTATTGTAATCTGTGATCACAGATGAATAAGATAGACCGGTTCGCAGCAAGAGAACGTTTCTCTTGCAGCCTGTTGCGGGGGCGGACAAGGCGCGTAGTTAATACATCCGGGGTGCGAGCGGACAGGCAACTGACCAATCCTTGCCACGTTTCGAACGGCGTGGCGCGATGCGTCGAAATCCACAGGAGAAGACTATGTCAGGCAAAGAAGTGACACCCGGCCGCAAAGGCATCAGCCGGCGCGGCTTGTTCAAGGCGGGCGCCGCGGGTCTGGTGACGGGAGTGGCGGGCGCTGTGCCATTCGCGCGGTACGCACTGGCTGCCGAGCCCATCAAGATCGGCGTCCTGCTGTCGAAATCCGGCACTTACGCGGTGCAGGGCGAACAGGGCTACAACGGCGCGACGATCGCCGTGTCCGACGCCAAAAGCGAGGTGCTGGGCCGGCCGATCCAGCTGGTCTGGCTGGACGAGAATGGGCCGCAGACCACGCAGCAGAACATGCTGCGCCTCATCCAGCAGGAAAAAGTCGTCGCCGTGCAGGGCGGCATCTCCAGCGGCGACATCCTGGCCATCATGCCGGTGGCCGAACGCGAAAAGACGCTGCTGATGGCGACGGGTCCGAATGCCACCGAGATCACGGGCGAAAAGTGCGGCCGCTACACGTTCCGCGTGGACCTGCCCAATTACGAAACCGTGCGCAGCATCTACCCGGCGTTCTCCAAGAATGGCAAGAACTGGTATTTCCTCTACGCCTCCTACGCCTGGGGGATCGACGGCTTCAAGCAGATGAGCGCCCTGCTGCAGGCGGACGGCGGCAAGATCGCCGGCGCCGACCAGACGCCGCTGGGGACCACGGACTACAGCTCGTTCATCCTGAAAATCGTCGCTGCGAAGCCGGATGCCATCTTCGTGGGCCTGGGCGGCAGCGACCTGACCAATTTCCTCAAGCAGTTCAAGCAGATGGGGTTGACCGGCAAGATCCCGGTCTCTTCACTGGTCTGCAATGACACCGACCTGTGGTCGGCGGGGCCCGAGGCAGCGACCGGCATCTATCCGAAGATCTGGAATTGCACGGGCGCGCAGAATACCGAGGCGAGCCATAACTTCGCCAAGGAGTACCAGGCGAAGTTCAAGTCGGCCCCGGAATCCGAGGCATGGCAGGACTGGTTCGGCGCCACGGCCATCATCACGGCGATCCGCGAGACGGGCTCCACTGACGCCCGCAAGCTGGTTGAATTCCTCGAAGGCCACAAATTCGACGGCTTCAAGAAGGACGCCATGTACTTCAGGCCCTGGGATCACCAGCTCATCCAGCCCACGCTGATCGCGCAGGTCAAATCCAAGATCACCGACAAGTACGACTACTTCGACATCCTGGAAGAAGTCCCGGCGAAGGGCCAGACCATGGACGCGCTTTACGGCTCCCAAAAAGAGTCCCTGTGCAAGATGCCGGCACTGTAATCGGGCCCTTGGGCGCGCCTGGGCCGTGACGCGCACGGCCCCGGCGTCCGCCCGCCACAGAGGTATTTGTCGATGAACGCTACGCTGCTTGCGTCACAGCTCATGAATGGGCTGGTTCTCGGGTTCCTTTACGTGCTCATTGCGGTGGGCATGTCCATCATCTTCGGGATGCTGGGCCTGGTCAATTTTGCCCATGGCGCATTCTTTGCGCTGGGCGCCTACCTCGCCTTGAGCCTGAGGCCCGTCCTGGGCTTCGGCGGGGCACTGGTGGTGGCGCCCCTGCTCGTCGGCGCGATCAGCCTGATCGTGGAGCGCACGCTGCTGCGGCCGCTCTATGACAAGGAGCCGCTGCTCAGTCTGCTGCTCACGTTCGGGCTTGCCCTTTTCATCCAGGAGCTCATCCGCACGCTCTGGGGTGCCATGGGTCACCCTTTCGACACGCCGGATTTCCTGTCGGGGTTCCTGACGTTCGGTCCCGTGCTCGTGACCCAGTACCGGCTCGCCGTCCTGGTGGCGACCATCCTGATCCTGGTGGCGACCTGGCTCTTTCTGGAAAAGACGCCCTATGGCCGCATCGTGCGGGCCGGTTCGCGCGACCCGGAGATGGTGAGCATGCTGGGCATCAACCTGAAACGGGTCTTCATGTTCATTTTCGCGCTGGGCTGCCTGCTGGCGGGCGCCGCCGGAGTGCTGGCCGCGCCCCTGTGGAGCGTGGTGCCGTCCATGGCCGAACAGGCCATCATGCCGGCTTTCGTGGTGGTCGTGATCGGCGGCCTGGGGAGCCTGCGAGGCGCGGTGGTGGCCGGCCTGATGGTGGGCATCGCCGTGGCGTTCACCATCCAGTTCTGGCCGGTGGCCTCCACGTCCGTCATGTATGTGCTGATGATCATTGTCCTTTTGCTGTTTCCTCGCGGGCTGTTTGGCGAACGCTGGGAGCGTTTCGAATGAAAAGGCTGCCGCGCGGACTCTCCCACCCGGTCGTGGTGCTGGCCATCGTTTTCATCCTCCTGCCCCTGGCGATGACGGCGGCGGGTTCCACCGTGAGCCTGGCCACCCAGGTGGTGATCTACACGCTCTACGGGATCGCCTACAACCTGCTGCTGGGCTATACCGGCATGGTCTCCTTCGGCTCGTCGATCTTCTTCGGCATGGCGAGCTACGCGAGCGCGCTGTTCGCGCTGCACGTGTCGCAGAACGTGGTGCTGTCGCTCATCGTCGGCACCGTATTCGCCGCGCTGCTGGGGCTGCTGGTGGGCGGGCTGGCCCTGCGCCGCAGGGGCCTGTATTTCGCCCTGCTGACGCTGGCCTTCACCCAGCTTTTCTATGAAATCTGCTTCCGCTGGACGAGTTTCACCGGCGGGGAAAACGGCTTGCAGGGCGTGCTGCGCCCGGGGTTGCAGAACGGCTGGTGGTATTACCTGTTCTGTGCCGTCATCGTGGTGATCTGCGCCTGGCTCTTGAACCGTATCGTGCATTCACCGTTCGGCCGGGTGCTGCAGGCCATCCGCGACAATGAAAAGCGCGTGCAATACCTGGGCTACGACCCCTGGGGCTACAAGCTCAGCGCCATGGTGCTGCACGCGGCCTTCATCGGCCTGGGCGGCAGCATGCTGTCGATGCTCATCCACGGGGCGTACGCCGACAACCTGAACTGGCAGCACGCCGGCGACCCCATCATGATGACCCTGCTGGGGGGCATCCACCACTTCCTGGGGCCGCTGTGGGGCGCGATCATCTACATCAACCTCAGCGACCAGCTCAGCGCCTTCACGGAACACTGGTGGCTCATCTTCGGTGCGCTGATCATCGCAGTCGTGCTGCTGTCGCCCGAAGGCCTGAGCGGAGTCTACGCGCGGCTGCGAGGCCACGGCCGATGGAGCCTGACGCGTACGCCGCTGCCTGACATGCCGCCGGCGCTGCCCGATCCGTTTGCGGTCCAGCGGTCGGTCGAGCATCGGACCATTCTCGAAGTCAGCCACCTGAGCAAGCGGTTCGGGCATGTGGTGACCGCCGACGACATCAGTCTCAAGATCACCGCCGGGACCGTGCATAGCCTCATCGGACCGAATGGCGCGGGCAAGACCACGCTCTTCAACATGCTGACCGGTCTCATTCCCCACGACCAGGGGAACATCGCCTTCAAGGGCCGCGACATCGGCGCGCTGCAGGTCCACGAGCGGACCCGGCTGGGGATGTCGCGCTCGTTTCAGGTGGTCAGCCTGCCGGCCAACCTGACGGCCCTGGAAGCCGTGCGCGTGGCGGCGCAGGCCAGCTCCGCACACAGGGCTTCGCTGTGGCGGGATGCCTATGACCTGTCCGAGCCGCTGGAACGGGCCTGGGGACTGCTCAAGGCCGTGGGTCTGGCGGGCAAGGCGGGTGAAATCACCAGCAATCTGCCGCACGGCGAGCAGCGCCTGCTGGACATCGCCGTCACGATGGCGACGAGCGCCGAACTGCTGCTGCTGGACGAGCCGCTGGCAGGGTTGGCCGATGCGGACCGGGAACGCATCGGGACGCTGATCCGCCGACTGGCCGGGCACTACACGATCCTGCTCATCGAGCATGACATCGACCGCGTGCTGGCGCTCTCGGACCGCATCACGGTGCTGCATCAGGGGCGCCTGATCGCCGACGGGGATCCTCGGGCCGTGGTGAGCGACCCCGAGGTCGTCAAGGCCTATCTGGGCGAGCATGCCGAGTCCCGGACCATTGCGCCTTCCCTTGCAGGGAAGCCGGCCGGCGCATCGGACCGGCCTATCCTGGCGCTCAAGGACGTGGTGTCGGGCTACGATGGCAGCAGCGTGCTGGACGGCCTCTCGCTCGAGGTCCGCGAGGGCGAGGCGATCGCGCTGCTGGGCCGAAATGGCGTGGGCAAGACCACCACGCTCTACACCATCATGGGTCTGCTGGCGGCCCGTAGCGGCCATCTGCAATTCGGCGGGGCCGACATCACCCGGATGCCGACCCATCAGATCAACCGCCTGGGGCTGGTCATCGTCCCGCAGGGGCGGCGTGTTTTTCCCAACCTTACCATCCTGGACAATCTGCTGATCGCGCGCCGGCCGGGCGGGCGGGAGGTGAAGGACGTGTTCGAGCTGTTCCCGAAGCTCGGTACCCTTCAGACCTCCCTGGGCGGCAATCTCAGCGGCGGGGAGCAGCAGATGCTGGCGATTGCGCGTGCCCTGATGGCGCCCGCGAGGCTCATCCTGCTCGATGAACCCTTCGAGGGCCTCGCCCCTGCGATCGTCAGTGAGGTGCTGGAGGCGGTGGTCGAGCTCCGCAGGCACACCAGCATTCTCCTGGTGGAGCAGCGCATCGATCTGGCCCTGCAGATGGTGGACCGGGCCTACATCATGGTGAACGGCCACGTGGCTTACGAGGGCGCAGCGGCCGATCTCCAGCAGAACAAGGAACTTCAGGTGAAGCTGCTGGGTGTCTGACGGCAGCGGTTTGCAGTGCAATCAAATCGAGGAAAGCATGTTTGAAGAATACGGTATGAAGGGTCGGAAGGTTCTGGTCACGGCGGGGGCAAGCGGCCTGGGCCTGGAGATGGCGAAGGTGTTTTCGGCCGCTGGCGCGGCGGTGCTGGTGTGCGATGTGGATCAGCAGGCGCTGGCACAGGCGCGCACCGGGATCGCGGGCCTGCACACGACGGTCGCCGACGTCTCCGATGAAACCAGCGTCGCGGCGCTGTTCGAGGAGGTCCGCGCCCGCTTGGGCGGGCTCGACGTGCTGGTGAACAACGCGGGCGTGGCCGGGCCTACCGGCTACGTGGAAACGCTGAGCAAAACCGACTGGGACCGGACGCTGGCCGTCAACATCACCGGGCAGTTCCTGTGCGCGCGGCTCGCGGTGCCGCTGCTCAAGCAGTCCAAGGCCGGCGCCATGATCAATCTGTCATCGGCCGCCGGACACCTGGGTTTTGCGGGCCGTTCCGCCTATGCCGCCTCCAAATGGGCCGTCGTGGGCTTCACCAAGACGCTGGCCATCGAGCTGGGCAAATTCGGCATCCGGGTCAATGCGATTCTTCCGGGGGCAGTGGAGGGGCCGCGCATCCGCGCGGTTATCGCCGCCAAGGCCAAGACACTGGGTGCACCCGTCGAGGAGATCGCCCGCGCCTACGAGGATCAGTCGGCCATGGGGCGCATGGTCTCGGCGCGCGACATCGCCAACATGGTGCTGTTCGCGGCAAGCGACATGGCCGGCAGCGTCAACGGGCAGGCGCTGGCCGTGGACGGCCTGACCCAGGCCCTGATCTGACCGGAGGCGGACATGGATGTTGCTGTCATTGGCACCGGGCTTATCGGACAGGCTTGGGCGATCGTTTTCGCCCGCGCCGGGTACGGAGTCAGGCTATGGGATAACGATCCCCAGGCGCGTGTGCGTGCGGTGGAATTGATCGCGGGACAGGCCCGGCTGCTCGAACAGCAGGAACTGCTGGCCGACGCGGAGGGGCTGGTCGGGCGGGTGCGTGTCTGCAACCCGCTCGAGGAAGCGCTGCAAGGCGTGTCCTACGTCCAGGAGAACCTGCCTGAAAAACCGGACCTCAAGCGCGAGATCTTCCGCCGGATGGACGCGCTGGCGTCGGCCGATACGGTGCTCGCGAGCTCGACCTCCAGCATTCCGGCCTCAGTATTCACCGAGGACCTTCCCGGGCGCGGCCGGTGCCTGGTCGCGCATCCCGTGAATCCGCCTTACCTGGTTCCGGTGGTCGAACTGTGCGGGGCGCCGTGGACGGATGCCACGACGCTGGAGGCGGCCCACCGCATCCAGTCCGAAGCCGGCCAGAAGCCGGTGATCGTGCGCCGGGAGCTGGAAGGTTTCGTCCTCAATCGCCTCCAGGGCGCCTTGCTGCGCGAGGCGTTCCGCCTGGTGCGGGACGGCACCATCACGGTGGAGGATCTGGACGTCACGGTGAAGGATGGCCTGGGGCTGCGCTGGGCCTTCATGGGCCCCTTCGAGACCATCGACCTGAATGCCCCCGAGGGCGTGGCCGACTATTGCGACCGCTACGGCGGCATGTACGCCTCGATCGCCCGGTCGCAGCGGGACTGCGAGCGGTGGTCCGCCGATACCGTACGCGAGGTCGAGCGGCAGCGGCGCGAGCGGCTGCCCGAGTCCGAGCTGCTGCGGCGCCGCTTGTGGCGTGACCAAAGGCTCATGTCGCTGCTGCGCTACAAGCGGCAGGCCGAAGCCGCGGACGCCGCCTCGCCGCCAGCCCGCTGAGCACCGTATGCCCTACCTGCAGACGCCGGCCCGCGAAAGGCCTGCGCCGTTTCATCACTGATACCCTGAAAGAGGAAACATCATGGCCCACAAACGTAAAGCCATCATCACTTGTGCCGTCACGGGCGCCATTCATACGCCCAGCATGTCGCCGCATCTTCCGGTCACGGCCGACGAGATCGCCGAGGCCGGCATTGCCGCAGCAAAGGCGGGCGCCGCCATCCTGCACCTGCACGCCCGCGATCCCAAGGATGGACACCCGTCGCAGGATCCGGAGCTGTTCCGGCCGTTTCTCGCGAAGATCAAGGCGAGCACCGACGCCGTGATCAACATCACCACGGGCGGCAGCCCGCACATGACCGTCGAAGAGCGCATGCGGCCGGCCATGACGTTCAAGCCGGAGGTCGCCTCGCTCAACATGGGATCCATGAATTTCGGCCTGTTCCCGATGCTGCAGCGGTTCAAGGATTTCCAGTATGACTGGGAACGCGCCCATCTCGAAAACAGCCGCGACCTGATCTTCAAGAACACCTACAAGGACATCGAGACGATCCTCACCCGCGGCACCGAGAACGGCACGCGCTTCGAGTTCGAGTGCTACGACATCAGCCACCTCTACAACCTGAAGCACTTCTTCGATCGAGGCATTGCCAAGGGACCGCTGTTCATCCAGTCCGTCTTCGGCATCCTGGGCGGCATAGGCCCCGACCCAGAGGATCTGATGCACATGCGCCGCACGGCCGACCGCCTGTTCGGCAACGATTACCAGTGGTCCATCCTGGGCGCGGGGCGCAACCAGATTCCGCTGGCCACCATGGGCGCTGCCATGGGCTCCAACGTGCGGGTGGGCCTGGAAGACTCGCTCTGGATCGGACCGGGCCAGCTCGCGGCCTCGAACGCCCAGCAGGTCAGCCGCATCCGGGTGATCCTCGAGGCCCTGAACATCGACATCGCCACGCCGGACGAGGCGCGCGAGATCCTGCAGCTGAAGGGCCGCGACAAGGTGAATTTCTGAGTTCTTGAAGCGCGGCGGGGCGGGGCAGCCCGCCGCGCCCGCGCTCAGCGCGGCAACAGCGAACTGCCCATCAGGTATTCGTCGACCGAGCGTGCGCACTGCCGGCCTTCGCGGATGGCCCAGACCACCAGCGATTGCCCGCGGCGCATGTCGCCGGCGCTGAAGACTTTCTCGCGGCTGCTGCAGTAGTCGTCGGTGTTGGCCAGCACGTTGCCGCGCGGGTTGACGTCCACGCCGAATGCATCCAGCACGGCC
The DNA here is from genome assembly GCF_052978285.1 of Castellaniella sp. UC4447_H14. Classification (NCBI taxonomy): domain Bacteria; kingdom Pseudomonadati; phylum Pseudomonadota; class Betaproteobacteria; order Burkholderiales; family Alcaligenaceae; genus Castellaniella; species Castellaniella sp. UC4447_H14. The sequence goes on from NZ_CM129666.1 coordinate 2,562,558, forward strand.
CGCACGGGCGATACGAACCCCATGGCCAGGAGCACCAGGTCGGCCTGCATCTCGAAGCGCGAGTCCTTCATTTCCTTCATTTTCAACTGGCCGGTGGCGCGGTCCTTGGTCCATTGCAGGCGCGACGCCACCAGCTTCTCGACCTTGCCGCCCTGGCCCTCGAAGGCCTGCGTGCCCACGGCCCAGTCGCGCTGGCAGCCTTCCTCGTGGGAGCTCGAGGTGCGCAGCTTGATGGGCCAGTACGGCCAGGTGAGCATCTTGTCTTCCTGCTCGGGGGGCCGCACCATCAGTTCAAATTGCGTCACCGAGGCCGCGCCCTGGCGGTTGCTGGTGCCCACGCAGTCCGAACCGGTGTCGCCGCCACCAATGACGATCACGTGCTTGCCCTTGGCGTTGATGGGCTTGTCGATACGGTCACCGTGGTTGATCTTGTTCTGCTGGCGCAGGAACTCCATCGCGAAGTGCACGCCGCCCAGGTCGCGCCCGGGGATCGGCAGATCACGCGGGTGCTCGCAGCCGCCCGCCAGCACCACCGCGTCGAACTGCGCGAGCAGCTCGTCGGGCGTCACCACGGTCAGGCCCTCGGGCGCGTCTTCAGCCCGGCCCACATAGGTGGACGGCAGGAATTCGATCCCCTCGGCCTCGAGCTGCGCCAGGCGCCGGTCGATGTTGACCTTCTCCAGCTTGAAATCCGGGATCCCGTAGCGCAGCAGGCCGCCGATGCGGTTGCTCTTCTCGAACACCGTGACTTGATGGCCCACGCGCGTCAACTGCTGCGCGCACGCCAGGCCCGACGGGCCCGATCCGATCACGGCCACCTTCTTGCCCGTCTTGCGGGCCGGCGGCTGCGGCACCACCCAGCCTTCGGACCAGCCGCGCTCGATGATCGTGTGCTCGATGGACTTGATCCCCACGGCCGTGTCGTTCAGATTCAAGGTGCAGGCTGCCTCGCAGGGCGCCGGACAGATGCGGCCGGTGAATTCCGGAAAGTTGTTGGTGGACAGCAGGACGTCCAGCGCATGCTTCCAGTCGGACTTGTAGACCAGGTCATTGAAGTCCGGGATGATGTTGTTGACCGGACAGCCGTGGGTACAGAACGGCACGCCGCAATCCATGCAGCGGGCGCCCTGGATCCGCGCCTCTTCCTCGGTCAGGGGCTTGATGAATTCCTTCCAGTGGTGGACGCGCCCCTGGGCGGGCTCGGTGGCCGGCTTGACCCGCGCGTATTCCATGAAACCGGTGATCTTTCCCATGATGTGTTTTTCCTTCAGGCGGCCTTGGCCTGGGTGGCTTCCCAGAGCTGGCTCAGGACGCGGCGGTATTCGGTGGGGGTGACTTTGACGAACGCGCGGTAGGCCCGTTTCCAGTCTTCCAGGATTTCGCGGGCCCGGAAGCTCCCGGTATAGCGGAAGTGGTTCTCCACCAGGCGGCGCACGATGGTTTCATCGGTTTCGCGCTCGCCGTGGCGCACTAGGCTGTGCCAGTATTGGCGCTCGCCGGCCGCCGACTGCTCGTCGTCCGATTGCACGGGTTCCAGCGCCACCATTTCGGTGTTGCAGCGCCGGGCAAAGACATGCTCCGGGTCCCAGACGTAGGCCACGCCGCCCGACATGCCGGCGGCGAAGTTTCGCCCTGTCTCGCCCAGCACCACGACGGTGCCGCCCGTCATGTATTCGCAGCCATGATCGCCGGTGCCTTCGGTGACCGCTACCACGCCGGAATTGCGGACCGCGAAGCGCTCGCCCGCCACACCGTTGAAGTAGGCTTCCCCTTCCGTGGCTCCGTAGAGCACCGTGTTGCCGGCGATGATGTGATCCGGCCCGAAGCCGCGGAAGTCGTTGGGCGAGCGCAGGATGAGCCGCCCGCCCGACAGGCCCTTGCCCACGTAGTCGTTCGCCTCGCCCACCAGGTCCAGCGTGACGCCGTGCGCCAGGAACGCCCCGAAACTTTGTCCGGCCGCACCGTTGCACTGGATGTGGATGGTGTCGTCAGGCAGCCCTTCGTGACCGAAGCGGCGCGCCACTTCGCCCGACAGCATGGCGCCGATGGTGCGGTTCTTGTTGCGCACCGGTACGATGAAAGAGACCTTCTCGCCGCGCTCCAGGGCGGATTTGCTGCGTTCGATCAACTGGTGATCCATCGCATTGGCCAAGCCGTGATCCTGCAGGTCCGTGTTGTGCACAGGGTCTGTGGTCGGCACCTGGTAGAAGACGCGGCTGAAGTCCAGCCCGTGCGCCTTCCAGTGCTCGATCCCCTTGCGCATGTCCAGCAGATCGGCACGGCCGATCAGTTCGTCCACGGTGCGGATACCGAGTTGCGCCATGATCTCGCGCATTTCTTCGGCGACGAAGAAGAAGTAGTTCACGACGTATTCGGGCTTGCCGCTGAATTTCTTGCGCAGCACCGGATCCTGCGTGGCCACGCCGGTGGGGCAGGTGTTCAGGTGGCACTTGCGCATCATCACGCAGCCTTCGACGACCAGCGGCGCGGTGGCAAAGCCGAATTCGTCGGCACCCAGCATGGCGGCGATCGTGATGTCGCGCCCGGTCTTCATCTGGCCGTCGGCCTGCACGCGGATGCGGCTGCGCAGGCGGTTGAGCACCAGCGTCTGCTGGGTTTCGGCCAGGCCGATTTCCCACGGAATGCCGGCGTGCTTGATGGACGACAGGGGAGAAGCCCCCGTGCCGCCGTCGTGGCCGGCGATCACCACGTGGTCGGCCTTGGCCTTGGCCACGCCGGTCGCGACCGTGCCGACGCCGACTTCGGCCACCAGCTTCACCGAGATCGAGGCCTGGTCGTTGACGTTCTTCAGGTCGTGAATGAGCTGTGCCAGATCCTCGATCGAGTAGATGTCGTGGTGCGGCGGGGGCGAAATCAGGCCCACGCCCGGAACCGAATAGCGCAGTTGCGCGATGTAGTCCGTGACTTTGTGGCCCGGCAGTTGCCCGCCTTCGCCCGGCTTGGCGCCCTGTGCCATCTTGATCTGGATCTGGTCGGCGCTGCACAGATATTCGGCGGTGACGCCAAAGCGCGCCGAGGCGACCTGTTTGATCCGCGAGCGCAGCGAGTCGCCGGCTGCCAGCGGGATGTTCGCCACCACGCGGTCCTTGCCCAGCACGGAGGCGATAGTGTCGCCCTTGCGCACGGTGGGCTTGCCGCTGCGCATTTCGCTGCGGTAGCGCATGGGATCCTCGCCGCCTTCGCCCGTGTTCGATTTGCCGCCGATGCGGTTCATGGCCACGGCGAGCGTGGTGTGCGCCTCGGTGGAAATCGACCCCAGCGACATGGCGCCGGACGAAAACCGCTTCACGATTTCCTGGGCGGGTTCCACTTCCGAGAGCGGGATCGCCTTGGCAGGGTCGACCTTGAATTCGAACAGGCCGCGCAGCGTCATCAGGCGCTTGGACTGATCGTTGATGAGCTGGGCGTATTCCTTGAATGTCGAATAGTCGTTCGAGCGCGTCGAGTGCTGCAGCTTGGCGATGGAGTCCGGCGTCCACATGTGCTGTTCGCCGCGGATGCGGAAGGCGTAGTCGCCGCCTTCGTCCAGGCGCGTGGCCAATACCGGGTCGCCGCCGAATGCCGCGCGGTGCGTGCGCAGGGCCTCGTCGGCCACCTGGAAGATGCCGATGCCTTCGATGTTGCTGGGCGTGCCCGGGAAATACTTCTTCACCAGACTGCTGTGCAGGCCCACCGCCTCGAAGATCTGCGCCCCGGTGTAGGACATGTAGGTCGAGATGCCCATCTTGGACATGACCTTTTTCAGGCCCTTGCCGATTGCCTTGACGTAGTTGTGCGTGGCCTCGTGCGGGTTGGGGAATTGCGCCAGCGATTCCAGCGCAAGCCACGGGTGCACGGCTTCGGCGCCGTACCCGCCCAGCAGCGCAAAGTGGTGCGTTTCGCGCGCCGAGCCGGTTTCGACGATCAGGCCCGTGCGGGTGCGCAGCCCGGCGCGAATCAGATGCTGGTGGACGGCCGATGTGGCCAGCAGCGCCGGAATGGGCACACGATCGGCGTCCACCTTGCGGTCGCTCAGCAGCAGGATGTTGTAGCCGCTGCGAACGGCATCAGCCGCGCTCGCGCATAGCGAAGCCAGGCAGGCTTCGATGCCCTCCGCGCCCCACGCGACGGGGTAGGTGATGTCCAGTTCGAGGCAGCGGAACTTGTCGCTGCTCTGCTCGCTGATATGGCGCAGTTGGGCCATGTCATCCTGGTCCAGCACGGGCTGGTTGATCTCCAGGCGAAGCGGCGGGTTGACGTTGTTGATGTCCAGCAGGTTGGGCTTGGGGCCGATGAACGAGACCAGCGACATCACCAGTTGCTCGCGGATCGAGTCGATCGGCGGGTTGGTGACCTGGGCGAACATCTGGCGGAAATAGTTGTAGAACGGCTTCGGCCGGTCCGACAGCACCGTCAGAGGCGCGTCGTTGCCCATGGAGCCGATCGCTTCCTGGCCGTTCGTGGCCATGGGCTGCAGGATGAACTTGAAGTCTTCCTCGGTCCAGCCAAAGGCCTGCTGGGTGTCCAGCAGATTGGCGACGGACGGGAGTGGTTCCTCGGCCTTGAGCGGCGGCAGGTCGTCCAGCTTCAGGCGCAGGCGATCGATCCATTGCGGATACGGGTGAGCGTTGGCCAATTGCGACTTGATTTCCTCGTCTTCGATGATGCGGCCCTGCTGCAGGTCGATCAGCAGCATCTTGCCCGGCTGCATGCGCCACTTCTTCACGATGCGGTGCTCGGGAATCGGGAGCACGCCGGCCTCGGAGGCCAGCACCACGAGATTGTCGTCCGTGATCAGATAGCGCGCGGGGCGCAAGCCGTTGCGGTCCAGGATCGCGCCGATCTGCCGGCCGTCCGTGAAGGTGATCGCGGCCGGCCCGTCCCAGGGTTCCATGAGCGCGGCGTGGTATTCATAGAAGGCGCGGCGCGACTGATCCATGTCCGCATGCTGTTCCCAGGCCTCGGGCAGCATGATCATCATGGCGTGCGGCAGCGAATAGCCCGACATCACCAGCAGTTCCAGACAGTTGTCGAACGTCGCCGTGTCGGATTGCCCCTCGTAGACGATAGGGTAGAGCTTGGCCAGGTCCTCGCCCAGCACCGCCGAGCGCATTTCGCCCTCGCGCGCGCGCAGCCAATTGAAGTTGCCCTTCACCGTGTTGATTTCGCCGTTGTGCGCGATCATGCGGTAGGGGTGGGCCAGTGGCCAGGCGGGGAAAGTATTGGTGGAGAACCGCTGGTGCACCATGGCCAGGGCGGTCACGGCCCGCGTGTCGGTGAGATCGCGGTAGTACTGGCCCACCTGACCGGACAGCAGCAGACCCTTGTAGACGACCGTGCGCACCGAGATAGAGGGCACGAAATATTCCTGGCCGTGCGTCAGATTCAGGCGCTGAATGGCGTGGCTCGCGGTCTTGCGGATGACGTAGAGTTTGCGCTCCAGCGCATCGGGCACCATGATATCCGGCCCGCGGCCCACGAAGAGCTGGCGGATGACCGGCTCACAGGCGCGCACGGTGGGCGACATTTCCATCTCGTGATCGATCGGCACGTCGCGCCAGCCCAGCACCACCTGGCCCTCGTCGCGCACGGCGCGTTCCAGTTCCCGTTCACAGGCCAGCCGCGAGGCTGTTTCCTTGGGCAGGAAGACCATGGCCACGCCGTAATCGTCAGGGGGCGGCAGGGTCACTCCCTGTGCCGCCATTTCTTCACGATAGAGCTGGTCCGGAATCTGAATCAGGATGCCCGCGCCGTCGCCCATCAGTTCGTCGGCACCCACCGCGCCCCGGTGGTTCAGGTTTTCCAGGATCTTCAGCCCTTGCTGGATGATGGTGTGGCTCTTGTGCCCCTCGATGTGGGCCACGAAACCCACCCCGCAGGCGTCGTGTTCGAATTCGGGGTGATAGAGGCCTTGCGTGCTGGACGCAATGCGGGTCGCGGAGTCAATCATGACGACACTCGAAGAAAGGTTGGTAAGGGCAGTGGCCGACGCGGTCACCAGCCTGGGCCTGAAATTGGGGCACGACGGGCCGCTGCATGAGGATCATGGCTCCTCTTATGAGGCTGGCCGGAGGCGGTTCGTTGCGATCACGCCTGTTGACCCCGCGTCATGCTGCGGCGCATCGTGGGAAGTAAAAGTTACGCCCGCCGCAGACGGCTGGCAATAGGGTTTTTGTTGATGCGTCCCCTTTTTTTTGGTTAGCTGAATTTGTTATATGAAATTGGGGACATATGTACTGCGTTGTTGTGCATGGGTGTGATTGGTGTTTTATGGGGTTTTGCAGAAGCGCTGGACGTGCTGGTATTCCCTGATGTCGGTAGCTGTTTTGCGTCTTTTTGGCATCGGCGCTGTGGCGGCTGACCGCGCAGGCCGTTTATCGTGGCCGGGACACTTGGTCCGGCTGACCGCCCTTCCGAGGGCGGCCTCGTGGGAAACCCGGCGCGCACCTGCAAAAGCGGTACACCTTCGCGAAAGAGGTACGCGTCATGAAAGTGAAAGCCGTACGCGCTCGTGAATGCCGCATGTCACGGCTCCATGCGAAGGCCGAGCATGCTCACGGGAGCGGCAGACGCCCCGCGCGTCGTGTGATGAAAGCGCCCTGATTCTGTTGGCCTTCCGGCCTCGGCCCAGTATTCTCGCCGTGTAGTGGTCGGGATCGGGACCGGGTCGGGATCGGGATCGGGCTCGGGACTGGGTCGGGATCCGGACTGGGTCGGGTCGGGACCGCGCGGCTGCAGTTGCCGCTCCGGACGGACTCAAACCGGGTGGGCCGGAAGCTATAGGCGGAATCGGATGCGATGCCGGGGCTGAGGATACCGCGATGGTGCGGCGCAACCAGCAGGAAAAAGCCGGCGAGCGGAGCGGCAGGAACCTCTCCCTGGAGGGGGAGACCCCTGTCCCGGAAAAGTTCGCAAAACCAATCTTCCGTGATGGATTATGTGCATAAACCAATGTTTGCGATCGTGTTTGCAGGAAGGGAGAACGAGGGGCCCGCTCAGGGGCCGACCGAAAAATATTCGGCGACTGGGCGCCCTCTCGGAGGCGACCAGAGAGATTCGGCACCAAGCGTTCGACTTCGTAGCCCGATTTCCCTCGCTTCGAACCTGATGCTCCAATTTTTGGAACGCCCTTCCGGCTCGCGGGCGCGGATCCCCGCAGCGGTCCTGGCGGATGTTCCGGGCTTGCCGGGATGAGGCAACGCGTCGGAGTAGTGGTCAACGCCCCTCCGGGTGCCGCATAAAAATAGATCGCAGAAGCGATCACAGAAGACGACTTAAACGGCTTAGCGAACTTTTATGATGGGTTTTGTATGCGGGAAAAAAGGGACCCTCCTGACGTGGATGTTGAGGAGACCGCGGCCCAAAAGGCGGACCGGCGGGCCAGTTACGCTCGGGCGGAATACGTCAAGACCAGGCTCTGGGTGGCGAAGCGAGTGGCCGAGGAGCGCGAGAGGTGGCTTTTGGACCATCCCGTCCTGCCTCGCATGACGCAGGAGCAGCGGTCCAAAAGGGCCAAAGATCAGAGAGCGGCCTTCGCGCGGATCGATCGCATTTTCCAGGACCTGCTGGATTCGGCGGACCGCGGCGTTGTCGATGATCTGCGGGAATGCGGACGATTACCGGCCGAGCTGCAGCCAGACTATGTGCCGAAGATCAGGCTCGATTTCTGGGGACGCTGTATTCGAACGCAGCGTGTGAACCAGCGCCTGAAGGCCAAGGACTTCTGTCGGGACCTCGGCGTGTCCGAGGCGACGTTGCGGCGTGTCGAAAAGGGCGATCCCATGGTTTCGGTGATCAGTTACATGAGGGCGATGGGCCGCCTGGGCATACTGACGCGATTGGTCCCCGAGCCGCCCGAAGATCTGTGGCGGGTAGAGGACGAATGGTTGCGCTACTGTTATCGTTCGCGTCGTTCGCGTCGTTCGCGTCGTCCGCGTGATGTCCCGTATTGCAAGGTGCGCCGGGTCCGGGATTCTTCGCCGGATTGACCCGCGCCACCGCGGGTGGCTGCCATGCTCGACCGCCGCTTTGGCGCGCGGTTCTTGCGGTTCTCACCGCCCTCACCGCGCCCACCGCGCCCACCGCGTCCACCGCGTCCACCGCGCTCACTGTTCTTGCTGTTCTTTCTGCCCGGGCTGTCCCGACCGTCGGCGCTTATCGCCCTTCCGGGGGCGGCCGCGCGGAGCCGGTGTCACGCGCCGGGACGCCAGCCGGCCCAAGTGCGCCAGGAAGATTTTTTCTCCCAGCGCCCACTGCCCGTGGAGCGCCGCCTCGATCTGGGCGCGATGCGTCTCGGCGATCCCCGCCGTCAGCCGCTGGCGCCAGGCCGCCTGGCGGGAAAAGGGCGTATCCCCGACGTGCCAATAGTCCGCGTGATCCGTCATCACGGGGCTGCCGCCGGGCGGACCGGCGTGGGTCGGTTTCCCGCCGGCCGATCCGCCGGCCCATCCGTCGGCCAACCCGCGGGCTTCATGGACGCCGGGTCCCGCGCCGCCCGCCAGCCCCGAGTGTTCCGCCGCCGACGACCATGGCCACTGTGTCGCGTGGCCGACGTAGCCGTTCACCACCGCCAGCGTCTCCACCCAAAGCATGGCCGGCAGGACCCAGCGCCCGGGTTCCAGCAGCGCGTTGTGGTAGCGGCCGTTGTAGACGCGTGCCCGCAGCATGCCCGATCCCAGTCGCCGGCCCATCGCCTGCATGATGTCGGACAGGATCCGTGCGTTTCCGGGTGTCGCGAGCAGTGTGATGGCATCCGGCAGGATGGCCCATGCGTGCAGCGCCAGCAGCGGCGCAGCCCCCGAAGCTCCCGAAGCTCCCGAAGCTCCCGAAACCCCCGAAACCCCCGAAACCCCCGAAACCCCCGAAACCCCCGAAACCCCCGAAACCCCCGAAACCCCCGAAACCCCCGAAACCCCCGAAGCTGCGTTGGCGGACGCAGGCTGCGTGGCCTCGGCAAGCCAGTCCCGGATGCGGTCCAGCGAGGCGGCCGGCGCGGGCTCGTCCGGCAAGGCCAGCGGCCGCGCGAAGCGGGCCTGGACCAATTGCGGGATGCGCGGGGCGTAAAGTCGGGGTAATCGGGCCATAATGAAGCTTGATCGGGCGATGCAGGGCCATCGACCAACGAAGGACCATCGGCCGACGCAGGGCCATCGGCCGACGAAGGACCATCGGCCAACGAAGGACCATCGGCCTATTATAGGAAGTGACAGTGGCGCCGCTGGCGTCTCCGGCCAGGGACATTCCAGACGAGGGACTTTCATCATGCCAACCAGTCAGTCCGCTACTCCCTTCATCCGCCGTGTCGCGGTGTGTGGTGCAGGGGTCATGGGCGCGCAGATCGCCGCCCATTGCATCAACGCCGGCGTGCCCGTGGTGCTGTTCGACTTGCCGAAAGACGGCGACGACCGCCACGCCATCGTGCATCGGGCGCTGGATCAGCTGAAGAAACTCAACCCGGCCCCGTTGGGGCTTCCCGATCTGGCCGATTCCATCGTGCCGGCCAACTATGACGACGACCTGGAGCTGCTCGCCGATTGCGATCTGGTGATCGAGGCCATTGCCGAGCGGCTGGACTGGAAGCGCGATCTGTATCACCGCATCGCGGGCGCCCTGAATCCGGAAGCCATTGTGGCGAGCAATACCTCCGGGCTGTCCATCACCGCCTTGTCCGAGGCGCTGCCGGAAGCCTTGCGTCATCGCTTCTGCGGCGTGCATTTCTTCAATCCGCCGCGCTATATGACGCTGGTGGAACTCATCCCCACGGCCGCTACCCAGCCGCAACTGCTGGACCAACTGGAAACGTTCCTGACCATGAGGCTTGGAAAGGGCGTCGTGCGTGCCAAGGACACGCCGAACTTCATCGGCAACCGCATCGGCGTCTTTGGCATCCTGTCCGTCTTTCATCACACCGAGGCCTTCGGTCTGCCGTACGAACTGGTGGACGACCTGACCGGCACCCGGCTGGGGCGGGCGAAATCGGGCACCTACCGTACCGCCGACGTCGTCGGGCTCGACACGCTGGAGCACGTCATCCGGACCATGCAGGAGCAGCTTCCGGGTGATCCGTTCCGCGCGCATTTTGCGACCCCCCCGATGCTCGCTGCACTGATCGCCAAAGGCGCCCTGGGCCAGAAGACCGGGGCGGGTTTCTTCCGCAAGGTCGGCAAGACCATTCTGCGCCTGGACCCCCAGAAGGCGGATTACGTGCCGGCGACCGAGAAGGCGGCCGACGAGGTCAAGGCCATCCTGAAGGAGCCGGATCCCCGAAAGCGCCTGAAGGCGCTGCATGATTCGGCCCATCCTCAGGCCCGGTTCCTCTGGGCCGTGCTGCGCGACACCTTCCATTACAGCGCCGTGCATCTGGCGCACATCGCCGACAGCGCGCGCGAGCTGGATCAGGCCATGAAGTGGGGGTTTGGCCACCAGCAGGGACCATTCGAAATCTGGCAATCCGCCGGCTGGCAGCTTGTCGCCCATTGGATCGCGGACGACATCGCCGCCGGCAAAACGCTGTCGGACGCGCTTTTGCCGGCCTGGGTCACCAGTGGCCCGGTGTGGGACAAGCGCGCGGTACATACGCCGCAAGGCTCTTTCAGCCCCTCGCAGGATCGCTACCTGCCGCGCAGCACGCTGCCGGTCTATCAGCGACAGATCGGCGGGCCGCGCCTGGCGGGCGAAGGCCTCTCCGTCGTTCCCCGCGTGGTGTTCGAGAACGCGGGCCTGCTGTGCTGGACCTTGCCGGCGCCGCATCCCCAGGACGTACTGATCGCGTCCTTCAAGACCAAGATGAATACGCTGGGCCCGGACGTGGTGCATGGCCTGGACCACGCCGTCACCGTGGCCGAGCGGCAGTACCGCGCCCTGGTGGTGGGCCAGCTCGAGGACCCGTTTTCAGCGGGGGCGGATCTGAAGGCCATGCTTCCCGCCTTCATGGCGGGCGGCCCCAAGGCCGTGGCGGCCATGCAGCGGGAAATGCAAGCCGTCATGCTGCGCCTGCGCTATGCCCAGGTGCCGGTGGTGGCGGCCCTCGCCGGCCTGGCCCTGGGTGGCGGTTGCGAGCTCGCCGTGCATTGCGCCCGGCGCGTCGCTCACTTCGAGACCTATATCGGGCTGGTCGAAGCCGGCATCGGGCTGGTGCCGGGCGCGGGCGGCCTGACGTGGAGCGCGCGCCGCGCGGCCGAAATCCAGGCGCAATCCGCGCCGGAGGCGCCGCTGCTGGCGTATGCCAAGCGCTTCGCGTTCAACATCGCCACCGCGCGCGTGTCGAAATCCGCCCTTGACGCCCGCGACATGGGCTATTTGCGTGATTCCGACCCCATCGTCATGAACCGGTCCGAACTGCTCTACGTCGCCGTGCGCGAAGCGGCCAGCCTGGCCGACCAGGGCTGGCATCCGCCGCTGGCGCCCCGGTTCCCAGTGGCCGGGCGCGACGCCATCGCCACCCTGAAGGCGCAACTCGTCAACATGCGGGTGGGCGGCTACATCAGCGACTACGACTTCCAGGTGGCGGAACAGGTCTTCACGGTGCTGTGCGGCGGGGATGTGGATCCTGGCAGCCTGGTGGACGAGGCGTGGATGCACGCCCTGGAGCGGGGTGCCTTCCTGTCGCTGCTGGCCAATGCCAAGACCCAGGAGCGGATCGAGAGCGTGCTGAAGGCCGGCAAGCCCGTCCGCAACTGAAACGCGGACGCGCGCATCCAGGACCAGGAGATTCGCTTCCAGCATCAGGAGATTCAAGATGACCGAATTGCAGCAAGCCTATATCGTCGCCGCGAAGCGCACGCCCATCGGCAAGGCGCCGCGCGGCATGTACGCTCACACCCGTCCCGACGATCTGCTGGCCCGCACCATTCGCGGGGTGCTCGCGCAGGCTCCGGGCCTGGATCCGTCCGCCATCGAAGATGCGATCGTGGGGTGCGCCATGCCCGAAGGGCCACAGGGCCTGAACGTGGGACGCGTCGGCGTGCTGCTCGCCGGCTTGCCGCCGTCCGTGGCCGGTTGCACCATCAACCGCTTCTGCGCCTCCGGCCTGACGGCGATCTCGATTGCGGCGGACCGCATCCGCGTGGGCGAGGCCGACGTCCTGCTCGCTTGCGGCACGGAATCCATGAGCATGGTGCCCATCATGGGCGTGAACACGTCCTTCAGCCCGGACATCTATCTGAAGGACGAAAACATCGGCATCGCCTACGGCATGGGCGCGACTGCGGAACAGGTGGCCCAGCGCTGGAAGGTCTCGCGCGAGGACCAGGACGCCTTCGCCCTGCGCTCGCACCAGCGAGCGCTCGCCGCGCAGAAGGCCGGTGAATTCACCGACGAAATGCTGCCGGTGGACATCGTGCGCCGCGTCCCGGACCTGGGGACGGGTGAAATCCGCGAGACGCATCGTACCGTGACGCTGGACGAGGGGCCGCGCCCCGATACCAGCCTGGAGGCCCTGGCGCGCCTGCGGCCGGTGTTCGCCGCGCACGGCAGCGTCACGGCCGGCAACAGCTCGCAGACTTCGGATGGCGCCGGCGCGTTGCTGGTGGTGTCCGAGCGGGCACTGAAGACGCATGGCCTCACGCCGCTGGCCCGCTTCGTGTCCTTTGCCGTGCGCGGCGTGCCGCCCGACATCATGGGCATAGGCCCCAAGGAAGCCATCCCGGCCGTGCTGAGCAAGGCAGGACTGAAGCTGGACCAGATGGGCTGGATCGAATTGAACGAAGCCTTCGCCGCGCAGTCCCTGGCCGTGATCCGCGATCTGGGGCTGAACGAGGAGGTCGTCAATCCCATGGGGGGCGCCATTGCGCTGGGGCACCCCCTAGGCGCCACCGGCGCGATCCGGTCGGCGACCACCATCCACGCCCTGCGCCGGCATCAGCTGCAATACGGCATGGTCACCATGTGCGTGGGGACGGGCATGGGCGTGGCGGGGATTTTCGAGCGCTGCTAGCGGCCCGGAACGCTGCCCGCTCTTCGGCCTTGTTTCTGAAGTGGCGGGAAAGGAGCCTTGCCGTGGTCTATGATGCCGTGCGGATTTCGCGGACGGCCTCGGCTGTCGATATACTGCCGTGAGATTCCCTCATTGCGTCGTTCACTGTGACCTTTCCCGCCCTCGTCGATCTCCCTGAATGGAAGCGCTTCGTGCTGGCGGCGCAGACCTGCGCGCCGCGCGCGGATGGCCTGGACCTGATCGACGCGCCGGGCCTTACCCTGGATGCCAGCGGCCAGCGGCATTCGGCCGGGCTGCTGGCTGCGGGCGAGGCGTTGCTGGGCGCGCGCCAGTTCGCGGAGCAGCGTGCGCGGCTCTTTGCGGGCGAGCCCGTCAATACCACCGAGCACCGGGCCGCCTGGCACACCGCCTTGCGCGCGATGCGGGGCCCTCAGGCGGTGGTGGCCGAGCGCGAGCGCATGGACCGGTTCGTGCGCAAGGCCGACGCCGAGCGCCGCTGGCGCCATATCGTCCACATCGGCATCGGCGGCTCGGACTGGGGGGTGCGCCTGGCCGTCTCGGCCTTTGGCTACGCCGGCACCTGGCGCGAGGTGCGTTTCGTCGCCAACATCGACGGCCATGCGATCGAGGGCGGGCTGTCCGGCCTGAACCCGCACGAAACGCTGGTGGTGCTGGTCTCGAAATCGTTCACGACCGCCGAGACGCTGCAGAACGGCGCCCGCGCCCGCGAGTGGCTTCAGTCAGCCGGCCTGGATCCGGCGGCGCACATGGTGGCGGTCACCGCCGAGCCGGAGCGGGCGCGGGCCTGGGGCGTCCCCGAAGAGCAGATCTTCCGCATCTGGGACTGGGTGGGCGGCCGGTTTTCCGTGTGGTCGGCCGTGAGCCTGACCACCGCGCTGTCCGTGGGGGCGGACGTCCTCGCCGGGCTGCGCATGGGCGCAGCCGCCATGGACGAGCACTTCGTTCAGGCGCCGCTATCGGCCAATGCGCCGGTGCGCATGGCGCTGGCCGGCATCGTCAACCGCAGCGTGCTGGGTCACGGTTCGTTGAATATCGCCCCGTATGATTCGCGGCTGGCGAATCTGGTGCCGTACGTGCAGCAGCTCGACATGGAGTCCCTGGGGAAATCCGTGGACCTGAGCGGGCGCCCCGTCGGGGTGCCGACCGGGCCGGCCGTCTGGGGCATGCCGGGCACCGATGCGCAGCACACATTCTTCCAGTGGATGCACCAGGGCAGCGACGGCGCTCCGGTCGATTTCGTCGTCTGCCGCCAGGCTGATCATCATTGGCCGACGCATCATCGGCAGCTTCTGGCCAACTGCCTGGCCCAGCGCGAGGCGCTCATGCGCGGCAAGACGCTGGAACAGGCGCGCGCGGAATGCGTCGCGGAGGGGCTGGATGCCGCCCAAGCCGATGCGCTGGCCGCCCACCGCGTGCACCCCGGGGGCCGGGCCAACCACCTCATCGTGCTCCCGCGCCTGTCGCCTTATTCCCTGGGGGCCCTGCTGGCGCTCTACGAGCACCGCGTCTTCACACAGGCGTTGATCTGGGGGATCGATCCCTTCGACCAATGGGGAGTGGAATACGGCAAGGTGCTCGCGCGCGGCATCATCGGCGAGCTGCAGGGCGGGGCAGTGGATGCTGCTCCTAATGCGCCTGGCGACGCGCCGCGAGGGGGGCAGATGGCGCCGCAGCATGGCTCTGGAACCGGCGCGGCTCCCCCGATTCACGACGTTTCTACCCGCCACTGGATCGACGAACTGAAAGGTTAGGGATCGCGCGCCAGGCCCTTACAATGAAAGTCCAGTGTCCTGGCTTCTCTCCATGACTTCCACAGATTCGTCGGGTCATCAGACTCACGTGCCGTCGGCAACGGCGGCCTCAGCGGCCCCAGCGACAGCCCCGGCGGCGGCACCAGCGGGGCCACCAGCGGCGCCCGCCGCCTGGTACGTCGTCTACACCAAACCTCGCCAGGAGCGCGTCGCGCTGGAGCAGCTCGAGCACCAGGATTTCGAAGTCTACCTGCCGCTGTTCCGGATGTTGAGGAAGCCGGGGCGGCAGACGACAGCCAGCTCGGCGACGTCCATGTCCGCTGCGACTGCCGCGAATCGGGAGCCGTCGGGAGGCGTCCCAGGCTCTGCCGGAGCGGCGGCGGGCATCGCCGTCGTCCACGAGCCCATGTTCCCCCGGTACCTGTTCCTGCGCCCCACGCGCGCCACGCAATCGCTGTCCGTGGTGCGATCCACCGTCGGGGTGAGCCGGCTGGTCATGTTCGGCCAGCAGCCAGCCACGTTGGCCGACGAGGCGATCCGCTCGATCCACCGGGCCGAATCACTGCGCGAGACCGCGTCGCTGGACCGCATCAGCCCGTACCAGCCCGGCATGGCCGTGCGCCTGCTGGACCCGGCGCTGGGCGGGCTGCAGGCGCTCGTGCAATCCGTGTCCAAGGACCGTGTCACGCTGCTCTTGGAAATCCTCGGCCGGCCGCAATCCGTGCAGGTGGAATTCGGGCGGATCGCGCCGCTGTAGGGGCCGGCATACTGGGGCGCCGATGCGATGTGCCCGCATTGCGGTGTGGCCGAACTGCCCCAGGATCTCGCCGTCCGCCGGTTCGGTGCCGGCGGGGCACCTTTCTGAGAAGGCAGCACTTTAACCCACTTTCTCAGGCGCGTGGCCGACGATCAGCGCACGATCGTGACATCATTTGCACGAATTGCGCTCCGTGTCTTCCCGTATGGTTCATTTTGTCACAACCAGTGACGTCTACAGACCAAACAGGAGACAACATGAAATTGATGCATGCTGCACTCGCTTGTTTTTGTGTAGGGCTGCCCCCGCCCAGCGGGGCGACGATGATGGAAACGCAGGCGCTGCGGGAGTCTTCCCCGGCGCCTTTTCTTTTGGATGGGTCCGAAACCCTGTTGCGCGGTGAGCAAGTCGTCATCGATGAAAACCGCCATGTGGCAGGCCCCGTCATCCTGGCGGACCATAGTGCGCTCGATGTGGCCGCGGGACACACGCTCACTCTGAGCGGATCCATAGACAGTGATGTCGTCGGTCCGGTCGATCCCTTTGATCCCGGCGCGACTCGTTCGCTGTTCAAGCTGGGAGGCGGCCACCTGGCCCTGCATGCAGACAGTGAACGGGTGGGCGGCACGCTGTTGCTGCGCGGCAGCCTGGGCGTCAACAGCCACGGCGCGCTGGGCGCCGACGCGAACACGCTGACCATGGTGGCCGGCACCCGGCTGGAGCTGGCGGACGGTGTGCGGCTCGCGCAGTCGCTGCGAGTCCGCCGTGATGATCCCGTAGAGCTGCTGAACGACGCCTGGACGCTCACGGCGGCGCCGGACGGTGGGCCCGTCGTCTGGCATGTCGCGGCCGGCGAGGCAACGCTGGCGGGCCATGTCGATGCGACCGCGCCCATCGTGAAGGATGGTGCGGGGACCCTGCGGCTCACGGAATTCAGCCAGAGCGCGAGCGGCGACCCGCTGATGGTGCGGGGTGGCGGCCTGCGCGTGGACGGCCTGTGGCTGCGCGGCCCCATCCATACCGAGCCGAACACCGTGTTGTCCGGACAGGGCTACATCCACGAGGCACGGGTCGCCGGTCGTTTGCAGCCGGGTAGCCCCGATGCGGTGGGGACGCTGTTCTTCGATCAAGGTCTGGCCCTGACCCCGACGGCGCAGACCCGGATCCGGATCGATGCCGCCGGCAGCTCCGACGCGCTGCAGACCTGGGGCACCATGCGGCTGGACGGGGCGTTGCGCGTCGAACCCACGCCCGGTGCCTGGACCCCGCAGACCCGCTGGGTCATCGCACAGGCCGAGGGCGGGCTTGAACCTTCTGGGAGCGGCTTTGCCAGCGCCGCCAGCACGCTCCGTTACCTGGATCCTGTGCTGACGTACGAGCCCACCCGCGTGTTGCTCGGACTGCAGTTCAACCCGCTCGGTCTCAATACCGTCGATGGCGCCTGGCGCAGCGCCTTGATCGAAGATAGCCGGTTTCCCCGCGAATCGGCGCTGGCGCATGCCGCCAGCGGCCGCGCTTGGGCGCAGACCTGGGCGGTGAATGCCGAGCGTCCGGCGGTGGATGGATTGCCGCGCGACGACCGGGACATCGCCGGGTTGCAGATCGGGATCAGCCGCCCGATCGGTCCGTCGTCTGGCTGGTTCCTGTCCGCCTTTGCCGGCATTCAGACCACTGATCTTTCGAGCCAATACGATCCGTCAGCCGCCCGCTACAGCCTCGGAGATACCGCCACCCACATCGGCCTGGGCTCCAGCCATGCGTGGCGCGGCCTGCGCCTGACGGCCGGTGCCGCGCATGGCTGGCATCATGCACGGCTGACCCGGCAGGCCGATCCCTTTGAGGCGGATCTGCGCAGCCGTGCCCACGCGCAGTTGACCCAGACGTGGGTCGATCTGCGTCCGGATCGGCCGCTGCCCGTGCAGGACTGGGGAATCACGCCTTACGCGCGTCTGGCCTGGCTGCGGCTGCATCGTCCCGGTGTGCAGGAATCGGGGAGTCTCGCAGTCGTTTCGCTCGCCTCCCAGACCGATCAGCGCTGGGTCAGTCATCTGGGGGTACGGTTCCAGCGCCAATGGCCGACCACGCACGGACCGGCCGTCCTGGCCGTGGATGCGGGGATGCAAAGCCACTGGGGAGGCCGCAGCCTGCATAGCCCGCAGATCTACCATGCCGATCCCGATCGGCGGTTCGATGCGGCCGGCCACCCGCTGACCCGCCATACCTTGCGGTTGGACATCGGCGTCCGGGCGCCCATCACCCGGCATGCCCAGGCCAGGCTCGCCTATACAGGCCAATACGGCACCCAACAGCGCCAGCATGGTGTGTGGGTGGGCGTGAGCGTGGCGATCTGATTTCGGCGTGCGGGCATGCCCATTCACCGGTTACAATTCCGCCTTCTCAGTTTGCTGCCCGTTCCATGCCCGCCGCTCCCGCTTCACCGCCTGCATGGCTGTCCATCTGGATGTCCGCCAGCGCGGCACTGTTCTATCTGCTGATGCTGACCGTGTTCTCCGGTTATTCCGTGGGGGCGGCCTTGCTGTTTGTGGGCGGGCTGGCGGTGTGGATCGCGGACCATCGTGCGCCGCGCGGAGCGGCCACCGACGTGACAGCCCCCTGGTCCCGCGAAGATCGCGCGCTGTGCTGGCTGCTGCTCGCCGTCTTCGTCGTCAATGCCGCAGCCGTCATCTGGCATGGAGACGAAAGCAAATATCTGGACCAGGGCAGCCGTTATCTGCTGGCCATTCCCATCGTCTATGGCCTGCGTCGCGTGTCGTTGCGCCTGAGCTGGATTGTGGCGTCGCTGGTTCCCGGGACGATCGGAGCGGCGGCCATCGCCTGGTGGCAGATCAATTATCAGGAATTCAATCGTGCCAGCGGTTTCGTCACCAGCGCCATCCCCTTCAGCGACATTGCGCTCACCATGGGATTCTGGTGCCTGATGGCGGCCGCCTGGGCGGCCATTCGCGGGCGTAAGGCCTGGGCGGTCGTGTTCCTGCTGTCGGGATTGGCGGGCGGGTACGCCGTGATTGCGTCGGCGACACGGGGCAGCCTGCTCGCGATCCCTTTCCTGGCCGTGCTGGCGGCCATCGCGCTGCTGCGCCGGCGCCATTTGGGGCCGTTGCTCACGGGCGGCGCCGTCGTTCTGGTCGGGCTGTCGATTGTCCTCGTCATGATGCCGGCCGGCAAATTTGCCGATGGCCGCTACATCGGGGCGTTCACTGAGTGGCAGGAGTACAGCGGCCAGGGAGAGGTCGCCAACAACACCGTCGGTCCCAGGCTGGAGGCGTGGAAGGCCGCGTTCATGAGCATTCCGCAGCGGCCGTTCCTGGGCTGGGGACACCCGGCGTACGACGCCCATCTGCGCGATCTGATCGCGGCGGGGCGTGTGGATCCGTTCGTGGCTACGCTGTCCAACACGCACAATAATTTCATCGAGATCTGGCTGCATCAGGGCACGCTGGGGCTGGTGGCGATCGTCGCGCTGCTGGCGGCGAGCTTCTGGTTCTTTGCGCGCCGCCTGCGATCGCCCGATCTTCGAGTCCGTGTTCTAGCCTGTTGCGGGGCGGCCCTGCCGGCGTCGTTCGTGACCTACGCGCTGACCCAGGTCATCCTTGGCCGCAACAACGGCGTGATGTTCTTCCTGGTGTCGCTGGCCGTGCTGTGGGCGGCGATGCGGATCGCCGAGGTTGTGATTACTCCCGGAACAGGCGCGCCTAAGCCAGAACCGATCTGATTGCATTCGAGACGCCCAGCCCAACTTATCTCCCTGTAGTATCATGACGTTCAATCAATGAACGCCCTTACTGCGCTTGCTGACCGTGTCACAGCACGGCGGTAGCGTGCCCGAATTGTCCGAAGCCTTGCACGAAGAAAGCCACCTGAAAGTCCTGCGCCTGCTGGAGTCCGATCCCAGCCTGAGCCAGCGCGAGCTGTCGCAGGCGCTGGGCGTGAGTCTGGGCAAGACGAATTACTGCATCCGCGCCTTGCTGGACAAGGGGCTGATCAAGATGCAGAACTTCAGGAACAGCGACAATAAGCTGGCCTATGCGTACCTGCTGACGCCCGCCGGGATCACGGCCAAGGCAGATCTCGCGCGACGCTTTCTGGTGAAGAAGCAGGAGGAATACGAAATGCTGCGCCAGGAAATCGAGCGCTTGCAGAAAGAGGTGCAGGAGTCGTGATTCGCTCCAAATTCGCAGGCAGAGGCGGCCAGCCGGTCGCCTCCCCGAGTCTGATGTATCTGGCGACAGGCTTCTGGTCGCACCTGGCCCGCCGCCGGAAGCGGCAGTTCTCGGCGCTGATGGCGCTGATGGTGTTGGCCTCGTTCGCCGAGATCCTGAGCCTGGGGGCGGTGCTGCCGTTTCTGGGCGTGCTGACCCAACCAGATCGCGTCTTTCGCCATCCCGGCCTGCAGGCGGCACTGGGGTGGATGGGGATTACCAGCCCAGCCCAGCTCCTGCTGCCGGTCACCGTCACCTTCATCGTCGCGGCGCTGCTGGCGGGCGCCATGCGGCTGTTGCTGCTCTATGCCAGCACCAAGTTGTCATTCGCCGTGGGTGCGGATTTCAGCTTCCAGATCTACCGTCGGACCCTGTATCAGCCCTATGCGGTGCATGTGTCGCGCAACAGCAGTGAGGTAATCAGCGGGGTCACCAGCAAGGTTTCGGCGGTGATTAACTATTTCCTGACCCCCGTGCTGACGCTTTTCGGGAGCGCCGTCATGCTGGTGGCGATCCTGGGAGTGTTGCTGGCGGTTGATCCCAGGATGTCGCTGGCGGCGTTTCTGGGGTTCGGCCTCATTTATGGCGCAGTGATCCTGATGACCCGCAAGCGGCTGGCCCTGTACAGCCAGAAAATGTCATCCGAATCCACAAAAGTCGTAAAAGTTCTACAGGAAGGCTTGGGAGGCATCCGGGACGTGCTCATCGATGGTACTCAGGAAACATACTGTCAGCAGTACCGCCAAGCAGATATTCCGCTGCGGCATGCACAGGCCGGCAGTTCCTTCATCGGAGGCTCGCCACGCTTCGCCGCCGAGGCGCTGGGCATGGCATTGATCGCCATCCTGGCGTATGCGATTTCCCAGCAAGACGGTGGCGTGGCCAAAGCGATCACGCTACTGGGTGTGCTGGCCATGGGCGCGCAGCGCCTGCTGCCTGTGCTCCAGCAGGGGTACCTGTCCTTCGTACAGTTGAAGTCCGGTCGGCATTCACTGAACGACGCACTGGTATTGTTGGCACAGCCTATAGACCTCAGTGTCTACGGCAGCACGCACAGGCCGCTGCCTTTTCGCCAGTCGATCGAACTGCGCAACCTGGGCTTTCACTATGCGCCTCAGGCGCCGCAGGTATTGCACGACCTGAACCTGATCATCCCACGCGGTAGCCGCGTAGGTTTCATCGGCGCTACTGGAAGCGGCAAAAGTACGCTGCTTGATCTGGTCATGGGGTTGCTCACGCCCACCGACGGGCAGATCCTCGTGGATGGCGTGCTGCTGGAGCCCGCGACACAGCGCGCCTGGCAGCACCGCCTCGCCCATGTCCCCCAGTCCATCTATCTGGCCGACGCCAGCATTGCCGAAAACATCGCCTTCGGCCTGCCGCCCGACCGCATCGATACCGATCGGGTGGAGCAGGCGGCACGGCAGGCACAGATTGCGGATTACGTGGAGTCGCTGCCGCAGCAATACAGCGCGCACGTGGGTGAACGCGGTGTGCGGCTATCGGGGGGTCAGCGCCAGCGCATCGGCATTGCGCGCGCGCTCTACAAACGTGCCGAGGTCATCATCTTTGATGAGGCGACCAGCGCGCTGGATAACGCGACGGAGCGCGCCGTCATGGACGCCATCGATGGCCTGGGTGCCAATTTGACTGTCCTGATGATCGCGCACCGGTTGACGACGCTGCAGCGCTGCGACCAGATCATTGAGCTGCAGCATGGCCGAATCCATCGAATCGGCTCTTACTCGCAGATCGTGGCGGCCGCCTAATGAACCCCCACCGAGCGCTCCAACATGAAAACTCAAGACTCTTGAATATGCTAGACAATCAATCCATATTGATTACCGGCGGTACTGGCTCCTTTGGCCATACCTTCGTACCCATGACGCTGACGCGCTACAACCCCAAGCGCCTCATCATCCTCTCGCGTGACGAAATGAAGCAATGGGAGATGGCTAAGCTCTACGGTGATGACCCCAGAGTGCGGTTTTTTATTGGCGACGTGCGCGACAAGGATCGCCTGTATCGGGCTCTTGACGGTGTCGATTACGTGGTGCATGCGGCCGCGACCAAGATCGTGCCGACCGCGGAATATAACCCATTCGAATGCGTAAAGACCAACATCATGGGCGCCATGAATCTGGTGGATGCCTGTATAGACCACGGAGTTAAGCGGGTTGTAGCCTTGTCCACGGATAAGGCTAGCAGCCCCGTCAACCTGTACGGCGCGACCAAACTTGCGTCGGATAAGCTATTCGTGGCAGGTAATTCCTATTCAGGCGCTCATGGCACACGGTTTGCTGTAGTGCGCTATGGGAATGTCATGGGTTCGCGAGGCTCGGTCATCCCGTTCTTCATGTCGATCAAGGATCGTGGCGAATTGCCCATCACAGACGAACGCATGACGCGCTTCATGATCTCGCTGGAGCAGGGCGTCGAGCTGGTCTGGCATGCCTTCCTCGACATGGTGGGTGGCGAGATCTACGTGAAGAAGATTCCGTCGATGAAGGTGGTGGATCTGGCGCGGGTCGTCGCCCCGCAGGCCCGGCACAAGATCATTGGCATCCGGCCCGGTGAAAAGCTGCACGAGCAGATGATCGGTGCTGAGGATTCCTTCCATACCTACGAGTATCCCGAACACTACAAGATTCTGCCGGCTATCAACGGGTGGTCGAATTCCCCCGAGCGCATCAAGGACGGCAAGAAGGTGCCAGAGGGCTTCATCTACGCCAGCGACACCAACCCCGAGTGGATGCTGCCCGAGGCGCTGCAGGCCTGGATGGCGGCGAACGCGGCCAAGATCGGCCGGATCTGAACCATCATGATTCCCTACGGTCATCAGGATATTACCCAGGCGGACGTGGATGCCGTGCTGGCGGTGCTGAAGTCGGATTTTCTGACTCAGGGACCCCAGGTACCGGCGTTCGAGCAGGCCGTTGCCGCAAAGGTGGGTGCCCGCCATGCCGTGGCGGTCAACAGCGCGACCTCTGCCTTGCACATCGCCTGCCTGGCGTTGGAACTTGGGCCGGGTGATTGGCTGTGGACGACGCCCATCACGTTCGTGGCTTCCGCCAATTGCGCTCTATATTGCGGTGCAAAGGTCGATTTCGTGGACATCGATCCGCGCACCTACAACCTGGACCCGGCGGCGCTGGCTGCAAAGCTGGAACAGGCGGAGCGCGAAGGGCGGCTACCCAAGATCGTCGTCCCGGTCCACCTGTGCGGGCAGCCCTGCGACATGGTGGCTATCCATCAGCTCGCCCAGCGCTACGGCTTCAAGGTGATCGAAGATGCCTCACACGCCATCGGAGGAAAGTATCGGGGTGAATACATCGGCAACTGCCGCTATAGCGACATTACGGTTTTCAGCTTCCATCCGGTGAAGATCATCACCACCGCCGAAGGCGGGATGGCGGTCACGAATGACGCGGCCCTGGCCGAGCGGATGTCGCTATATCGCAGCCATGGCGTGACGCGCGATCCTGCGCTCATGAGCCATGCGCCGGATGGACCATGGTATTACCAGCAGGTGGCGTTGGGTTTTAATTACCGGATGACAGAATTGCAGGGCGCCTTGGGTTTGAGCCAGTTGTCGCGTCTGGACGAGTACGTGGCCCGGCGCCACGCGATTGCCACGCGCTACGATGCACGGATGGCCGATCTTCCTGTGATTACTCCGTGGCAACACCCGGACGGCTATTCGGGGCTGCATCTATATGTGATCCGCCTATGCCTGAACAGGATCGGGGCGACCCGCCGGCAGGTCTTCGAAGCGCTGAGGGAACGGGGGGTTGGAGTGAACGTTCACTACATTCCGGTGCCTACTCAGCCTTATTACCAAGCGATGGGATTCGCGTCTGGAAATTTCCCGCAGGCAGAGCGGTATTATGTAGAGGTCATCAGCTTGCCCATGTATGTGGGACTGACGGAGGAGATGCAAGATCAGGTGGTTGGAGCGTTGATTACCACTCTGGCATAAGGCTGGTTCGTCGGGCCGTCTGTGAGCACCTTCTATCCTCGAAATCGTTGAACAGAAGGCGATGAAAAAACAGCCAAGATGCCCCCCGGGGCGGGTGATTTTGGCTGTGAATATATATTGCGCAACACGCGGCCTCAGTCGCGGGATTCCAGCGTTGGCTTCTTTTTTCGAGCACTGAGAAACGCAGGCGGGATAGATGCTGCATTGTGTTCGGCGCGACCACTGGCATGAACGGGCGTGTGCTTCAAGTTTTATACCAAAATCAAAAATCCATAGGGTAGAGTCAATATGGATGCCGCCAATCATCTGGCGGCAGTGGTTAGGAGGCCATGAGCGCCTGGTCGAGCGAGGCAGCAAAGGTCTTCGGTTTCGATTAGATCATCGTATCGACGGATATCACGAGATCGCTCGACTGCCCGTCTGTGCGGTGCATTGATTCCGTTCATGCGACCGACGAATCTGGCTGAGGATCATACCGGCGCTGTTCTCATGATTGCCCAGGGGATCAGGGAGATGCAAAGCTGCGGAGGTCTGCTACTGCTTTGCTGGTATATGCAACTGCGCCGTGCAGCGTGCAGGCGTTTGTAAGGGCCAGGATATGCAGATCAATAGTGGTGCAGATCTTTCCTTTTCAGGTACGATTTCCCATTTCCCATCCAGCGCGCACTTCGTATTGTCGGTGATTGTAGGATAGAGATGTTCCCCCTAAAATTGTTTGATGTTCGCCCTCAATGCCCAGAAGTTGCATGGCATGACGCTGGCTGGTTCTATTGGGGCCTTGCCCGAGCTTGGCTGTTGAGGCAGTCTATCTTCTCAGCGCGCTCGGCTCTAGTGACACCGCCACGCTATCGAGTCCAGAACATCGATACACTAGAAGCCTGGGTTCCGCTAGAGTGGATTTTAAAGGCACGACAGTTGGCGGGGGCTTGATTCTTGGAAGTCGCTTTTCGTGCGGATGCCTCTCTGCAAATTGGCACGGGCCACGTCATTCGTTGCCTTACACTGGCGGACGCTTTGCGTGAACGGGGAGCAAATTGTCGATTCGTCTGCCGGGCGCATGATGGCCATCTAGCTCGGACGATTGAGGCGCGAGGCTATGCCGTAAGTTTGCTATCGCCAGTGCATGGACTGGACTCTGTTGGTCGGCAAGAGCATCATACGGTCCGCCATGAGCGATGGCTGGGTGCCGACTGGCAGACAGATGCTGCGCAGACGATCGCGGCGCTGGCCGGCTCGGCGCCCCACGATTGGCTGATCGTCGATCACTACGCGTTGGATGAGCGATGGGAGGGACTATTGCGGTCGACGTCGCGGCGGTTAATGGTCATCGATGATTTGGCGGATAGGGTGCACAATTGCGACGTGCTACTCGACCAAAATCTGGGGCGGCAGGAGTCGGATTATCTTCGTTTTTTGCCGCAGGCGTGCACGAAATTGATCGGACCGATGTATGCACTGCTGCGGCCAGAGTTCGCGCGGTGCCGGGTCGAGAGCCTATCCCGACGCCTAGTGCCAGAATTGAAGCGCGTATTGGTCAGTTTGGGCGGCATAGATGAGAACAATGTGACTGGCAGAGTGTTGCGGGCACTACGTAGTAGTGACCTCCCTGCTGATTGTCGCTTGACTATAGTGATGGGACCGAAGGCGCCTTGGTTGGATGCGGTACGCAGGCAGGCAGCCGCGCTGCCGTGGTCGGCCGAAGTGTTGGTGGATGTGTCAGATATGGCGCGTTTGATGACCGATAGCGATCTGTCGATAGGGGCAGGAGGCGGCACCACTTGGGAGCGCTGCTGCTTGGGATTGCCAACGGTGATGATTGTCTTGGCAGAGAACCAGCGAGCGGCCGCGTTGGCGATGCAGGACGCTCATGCGGCGATCTGCTTGGACTGCTCCAAAGGTTTCGTTAAACGTTTGCTCAGGTGTCTCCGTGAGGCTAGGATGTCCACAGTCCAGTTGACTTCAAACTCTTCGGGGATAGTGGATGGAATCGGTACGAAGAGAGTTACCGGCTGGATGACAGGTCATTACTGCGGTAGAAACATCGCTGATTAAGGATATTGCAACAAGTGTGCTATGACATCACCATCTTGGCGGAGCGGGACAATTGGATGACCCCGTACGCGCGCCGTTTGGCTAGCGATTGGCGGGACGAAGGGCATCGTGTGGCCGTCGCCCATGTCCCCGATGAAAATCATCATTCCGATTTCTGCTTTTGTCTGTCTTTTGGACACATACTATCTTCGAAGGTTCTTCAGAATTTTAAGAATACTCTCGTAGTTCATGCGAGTGCCCTTCCTCATGGCAGGGGCTGGTCACCGATGGTGTGGCAGATATTAGAAGGAGCGGACGAGATCCCAATCAAACTGCTTGAGGCTGCTGAACAAGTTGATTCTGGCGACATATATCTGCAAAGCCGAGTACAGCTCATGGGAAACGAATTGGTAGACGATTGGCGGCGCCTCATCGGAGACCGGACTATTTTTCTTTGTAAGGAATGGGTTAGAACATATCCCGACGTGCTCACCGCCGCAAGACCGCAGGTGGGGTCTGCTAGTTATTATGCCCGAAGAACCCCCGATGATAGTGAACTGGATCCAAACAAGGGTATTGCTGAGCAGTTTAACCTGCTTCGCGTTGTTGATAATGAGCGTTATCCAGCATTTTTTTTTCATAGAGGTAGGAAATACATAGTAAAAATTGATGCTGCGAAATAGCATGCTCAAGACATTTGCTATGCGTCTAATGGCGATATCGATTCAGATCGGGCCGTGATGGTATTGGTACATGCCTCCTGAATCGAATCGCTGGAGTACGAAGGTGGATTATGCGTCTGTAGGTCCTGTTGTCAGTGCAGACAGGCTCGGTGGCGGATATAAGGCAATTTCGAATTGCACGCTGGATTGGAGTTCGGCGGACAGATGAGGCTTCATGAGTGGCATCTGGGGCCAGAACATGTCTCATCTCCTGCAGAAGTGGGTATTTTTCGCCGATGATCGAATCGGCCTATAGGGTGTGGCGAGGATGATAACGAAAGTAGTGTCATTAGATTCTTGTCGAATTGGTATGGGTGTGCGCCCATTCATCGTCGCTGAGCTCTCAGCCAATCACAATGGCTCCCTTGATCGCGCCCTCGAGACGATCAGCGCTGCACATCGATGTGGTGCTGATGCTATTAAGTTGCAGACCTACACCCCCGACACCATGACCATCGATTGTGATCGGCCGGATTTCCTGGTTAAGGGTGGGTTATGGGATGGATACAAGCTTTACGATCTATACAAGGAAGCTCAGACGCCCTATGAGTGGCATAAGCCATTGTTTGCTCACGCACGCAGCTTGGGGATCACCATTTTCTCGACTCCGTTCGATGAATCAGCTGTGGATTTGTTGGAGGACTTGGAGGCACCCGCCTACAAGATCGCCTCCTTTGAGATTGTGGATTTGCCGTTAATCCGATATGTGGCCAGTACCGGAAAACCTATCATCATGTCCACTGGCATGGCGTCCGAAGATGAGATTGCCGAGGCTGTGGAGGCCGCCAAAGCTGGCGGATGTAAAGGTCTCATCCTTTTGCACTGCCTCAGCAGCTATCCAGCGCCCATTGACCAAGCGAACCTGCGCCACATCCCTGAATTGGCCGATCGGTTCGGGGTGGTGGTTGGACTCTCTGATCACACGTTGGGAACGGCAGCTGCAGTGGCATCAGTTGCCTTAGGTGCCTGCATGATTGAGAAGCACTTCACCTTGAGCCGCCAGGACAAAGGGCCAGATAGTACCTTTTCGTTGGAACCAGAGGATCTGCGGCGCCTATGCGCGGAGACGCAAGCTGCTTGGGCAGCACTGGGGCAAGGCGGCTTTCAGCGCCAGGCAGCTGAGGTTGGAAGTCGGGTATTTCGCCGATCCTTATATTTTGTCAGAGACCTGCCAGTAGGTGCGGTGATTGGGCCAGGCGATGTCAGGCGGATCCGACCAGGTATGGGCCTATCGCCCAAGTACTATGATGATGTGGTGGGAAAGACGGTCGTTAGCCCTATCACTCGAGGCGACGCTGTGACATGGCAGGTTCTGGAGGGCTGATCTCGTTTCGTGGTTGGTGGTTCTTTGTAGGTCCATTGAGCCCGTCCAATGGTCACCCTTTCGCTGTCCTGTGCAGTTTCCGGTATCCGTGTGCGGTACGGTTTCTAGCGTAACCTGGTGCTGATCAGTCGATAAGAATAGGGGGCCAATCACAAACGTGTTGATCGCTACCGTCGCGAGCGGAAGGCGCGGAACAAGCTAGTGCTGCCAGCTTCGAAAGGTTACAACAGTAGACCCTGTCACTCTCTATTGAGGTAACAAACTAAGGCCAAAGAAAGTGGCGAACTCCGTAGCGTCCAAACCGACTGATGCTTACACTTCCATTCAGAATGATTAGCGCAATAATAATCCCGACTCCGGGGCTTGACCTCAGGTACTGAGGGTCTCGCCGGTAGGAAAACGGTGTCGGGCTCGCTGGCCAAGTTGAGGCGTGTCCCGTGTACATACAGGCCGGATGCCCCGCGGATGCGGGGATGACTGAGCTTGATGCTGCCTCGGCCCGTGGCCAGGTGGGCCGCCTGCACGCTCTTGTGGCGCGGCATAATACATTGGCCGGCCCCTACGAGCGGGCACTCGTAAATGTGCGACAACCGCTACGGCAACTCTGACAAGTACCTATTCGCCTAAGAATCTCTATGTGGACCGTTTAAAGCCGCGGAGAATATCTGGGATGCACCGCCACATGTCTGACGAGCTACGCCATCGTGCTGTAGGCGTAGCCTTTCACTATATCCAAGTCTATTTACAACGCTATTATGGGGAGTTCGGCTTGTTCTCTGCTCACTGTCCTGCAGCTAGGGGCTGCGTCAACGAGGTTACTACACTGGCGTTGTATCCCAGACCAATGGATGCCCAACACGATCAGCTAGCCCGGACTCCGCGGGAGGTACTCATATAATGGATATCGCAATTATTCCGGCTCGTGGTGGCAGCAAACGCATTCCACGCAAAAATATCAAGCCCTTTGCTGGTAAGCCGCTCATCGCCTATGCTATTGAAGCAGCCAGGACTTCTGGCTTATTCGAGCACGTAATCGTCACCACCGACGACGAGGAAATTGCTAGCATCTCACGCCTGTTAGGAGCTGAAACGCCCTTCGTACGCCCGCCTGCGTTGGCGGACGACTATACACCTACGGTTCCCGTAATCGCCCATGCCATCAAGGTCTGCCAGTCGTTAGATTGGAAAATCGACCTAGCATGCTGTATTTATCCGGGTGTGCCGTTCATTCAGATGGCTGATCTCAATGCAGCACGTCAATTGCTGAAGGATTCTGGGGCGGATTATTGCTTTCCGGTCACCGAGTTTCCATCTGCTATTCAGCGAGCATTCAAGAGAGAAGAGGATGGACGTACAACCCCTCTGAATCCAAAATATGAATTGACGCGTACGCAGGACCTGGAGCCGGCCTATTACGACGCCGGCCAATTCTATTGGGGAGATATGCGTGCTTGGTTGACAAAAACTCGGCTGCATAGTGGAGGGGCTGGTCTCGTTGTTCCAAGTTGGCGTGTTGTGGATATAGATACAACCGAGGATTGGGCGAGAGCTGAACTAATTTATAAGTCGCTTGGCGACAATCTGCATAGCACTCCTGATTGATAGCATTGAACATAGGAATTGACTGTGGATTCAACCGGTGGATGCAAGAGTTTGGTTGAACCGTTGCGCCGGTGTCTCGTGGTTTAGGGCTTTTCTCGGACACTCATTTGGTCGCCCCGCGATAGCATTGAGCTTGGCCTGTGAGTAACCGAATAGATCGATTCCCTTTGGCAGGTACTGTCGCACAAGGCCGTTGGTGTTCTCGTTCGTCCCACGTTGCCGGGGGTTCTGTCGATCACAGAAGTAGACCTTGATATCCGTGGCCAGCGTGAATCGCTTGTGATCAGCCAGTCCTTTGCCTCGACCCCAGCTGCTAGTATGTTGCATCTACCGGTTGAATCGACAACTACGAGCTGTTAGTTGGATCGATGAAGCGGGTTGTCTAGGGTTATGGGTAGGCTGCCGATCAACCCATGTTCCAGCTAGAGAGCTGTGCCCAGATGCATCCCGTGCGGGTCGCAAAAGCCAACAAATCTGGTCTGGGCGGAGGCAGCGCTAGATAGATCTAATTTGTCTTTGGCGAAGCCCGCTTAAATGAACGAACGTCCGACAGAGGAATCCGAATTCTAAGCGGAGATTTTAGTGTGAGTTGCTTTGCGCATAAGATGACCTCATTAGAAGCAACTGACATGCAATCAATCTGCCATGTCGCGGATACTGACAATCGTCTGAGTCCGAAGACCGCCCCATCCAGCAAACCTAACTTAAAGAATCCTTTTTCGGCGAAGCATGAGACCGGCGGGAAGAAGCTTCTATTGCTGCACCGTGTCAGCAGTCACTCGACACCAGTGGATCAAGCACACTTGCGTCAGATATCTGAATTGGTTCAACGATTCCCCGTCGTGGCTGCCTTGTCCGATCATACGTGTGGCACTTCGGTCTCGGTCGCTGGTATTGCTGTCGGCGCAGTGGCTGCTGAGAAGCGCCTTACCGTAAGCCGCGAAGACAACAGTCCCGGCTGCGAGACTCTGCGTGGACCCGACGGGCCAGAGCGTTCGTGCAATAAGACCCGAGAAGCTCGGTTTCGCATCAGAGCAGGCGGAACCTCCCAACAGAACGCGGCAGGGCGTAGCACGGCGTTTCGTCGGCCAACTGTTTTATCAAAATGTCTTCCGGTCGGCATGCCTGTTGGGCGGCAAGATGCTGTCGTATGCGCCCCGGCATGTGGTTCGCCCTTGATCGTACCGATTGCTTAATCGGCAAATTGCTAAAGGTCGCCAGGCTTCGGGACACTGCGACAGTCCAGTGAATAGTTCAAAGGTGGGGTGCAAGAGTAATGAGTTGGAATGCGCTGATAGTTGGCTTAGGTCGAATTGGTATGGGCTATGACCTCGCTCTAGCCCCGGTGGACTTCGTGTATTCTCATGCCAGGGCTCTGAGTTTGCACAGAGAGTTCAATTTGGTCGGGGCGGTAGACCAGAGTCAAAATGAGAGAAATACCTTTCAGAACACCTATAACGCACCAGCCTATAAGACTATCGAACAGGCGCTCGAGGCGCATCCCGTTGATCTTGTTGTCATTGCAACGCCCACCGTGACGCACGGTGAGCTAATTGGCAGGTTATTGGCTTATCAGAATCCTAAAGTGATACTCTGTGAGAAGCCCCTGTCTTACGGCATCAAAGAATCGCGCAAGATACTTGAACTGTGCGTTGAAAACAGAGTGACCTTATATGTGAATTACATGCGTCGTTCTGAGCCTGGCGCAATCGAAGTAAAGCGACGTATTGAGAACAACCGAATTTCGGGGCCCATAAAGGGCGTAACATGGTATTCAAAGGGGTTTATTCATAACGGATCACACTTCTTCAATTTGTTGGAGTATTGGCTGGGCGAAATGCAACACTTCGAGTTGCTGAGTCGGGGGAGGACGTTATCAGCCCACGATGCAGAACCAGACGTGCGCGTAAGATTTGCACGAGGTGAAATTGTGTTTCTGGCGGCGGAAGATCGGAGGTTCTCACATAATGCAATAGAACTGATTGCAGCGAATGGCCGACTTCGTTATGAAAACGGCGGACGGTATATCGAATGGAACGGAGCTAGGGCCGACAGGAATCTCCCAGACTATATATTCTTGGATTCGCATCCAGAGGAGGTTCCCTCTATGTTTGACCATTACCAATGGCATGTCGTGGAGCAATTAGAGAATGCCTTGCGAGGAAGCAGAGCAGATTTATGCAGTGGGAGTGACGGTCTACGGACAATTGAGGCAATGGGTTCTATACTAAAGAGCAGAAAATGAACAATAGCAAATTGGCGATCTTAGGGGGCGAGAAGACTATCACCTCTGCGTTCAAAAGATATAACTCTATTGGCGTTGAGGAGGTCGAGGCGGCCAAGGCAGTGATGGAGAGTGGAGTGCTATCACGTTTTTTGGGTTCATGGCATGCTGATTTCTACGGCGGCCCAAAGGTCCAGGAGTTCGAGCGTCTATGTGAGACATATTTTGGTGTCAAGCATGCAGTCACTGTCAATTCCGCGACATCGGGCCTGATTGCGGCTGTCGGCGCCTTGGGAATAGCGCCGGGCGATGAAATTATCGTGACGCCCTGGACCATGTGCGCAAGCGCTACAGCAATACTCCACTGGAATGCGATCCCAGTATTTGCAGATATCGAGCCAGTCACGTTTTGTCTAGATCCGGACTCGGTCGAGGCAAACATCACGCCCTATACGAAGGCGATCATGGCGGTGGATATTCTGGGACACTCTGCCGATATGGAACGTCTGATGGCGATAGCGAAAAGATATGGTCTTAAGGTAATATCCGACGCTGCACAGGCGCCCGGAACCTATTACAAGAAGAAGATGACTGGAACTTGGGCTGACGTCGGCAGCTATAGCCTAAATTATCATAAGCATGTTCACACCGGTGAGGGCGGCGTCCTTATTACCAATGACGATCAGATCGCAGAGCGACTTAGGTTAATTAGAAACCATGCTGAGGCCGTTGTGGGAGCCAAGGGCGAGAACAACTTGGTTAACATGATCGGCTACAACTTTCGTATGGGTGAGATTGAGAGCGCGATCGGCATTGAGCAGCTCAAGAAGCTCGGGAGTTTCGTAGCGGGGCGTCAGCATGCTGCTGAGCGATTGAGTGCAGGATTGAAGGGCCTTTATGGGTTGCGTACACCTGAGGTCGAATCGGGTTGCACACACGCATATTACATGTACCCGTTGGTAGTGGATACAGACGCATTAGGATTGCCGAGATCTGTAATTATCAAGGCTCTTGAGGCTGAAGGAGTGGCAGGACTCGTCGGCGGATACGCGAATATCCATATGTTGCCGATGTATCAGGAGAAGATTGCATATGGCCCGGGTGGCTTTCCCTGGAGTTCAGATATTTGTCGACGTGAGGTAAGCTATGCCAAAGGGATCTGCCCAGTTGCGGAAGAATTGCACGAGAAAACTTATATTGGCTTTGCCATGTGCATGCACGAGCTTGATGACGGAGAAATTGACCTCGTGGTGCGGGCAATCAGAAAGGTTTGGGCGAATTTAGGTGATCTCATAACGTCATTTCGAGAAACAACGCTATGAACGTTCGGTCCGAGCCCCGGATCCTAGGATTAGACGAGCTACCACGCTACACAACTTGGATTCCGTACTTATTAGGTCTTGAGGCCTTCCCCCACACTCTGAGAAAGACTGCCGACAGCGTGCTTAGGGAGTACGAAAGGAATAAATGGGGTATTTTGCTTGGGCAGCTCCGTCGTATCAAAGATGCGAGTATTGCGGACGCCGATCGGCTAAGTAGTGGAGAAAGGAGGTCGGTCTCGTTCTACGCCAACGGCGGCCTTTATGTGGCGGATTCGGATGTTGTTCAGAATAAGTATTTCCAATTGATTCGAGATGAGCTCCAGACGGTGGTTGGGGAGACCGGACACCTAGTGGAACTCGGCGCCGGTTATGGAGCATTACTTTTTAAATTATGTAGTCTCCGTGGCTTTACTCGAGTTGCGTATACGGCTGGCGAATACACGGATGCTGGGGTCTCTTGTATCAAGCTTTTGGCTGCCAATCAAGGGCTTACCGTTCAGGCTGGCCACTGCGATCTAAATGACCTCAACTTAAGTGCCTTCGCAATACCCGAAAATGCCATTTTTTTGACATGCTGGGCCATGGCCTACGTGAAGGGGTTCCCGCGCAGGACGATGGAGGAGATTATTCGGCGTCAGCCAGCCGCAGTTGTGCATATTGAGCCGATTTATGAGCATTGGTCAAATGATTCGTTGCTGCAGATGCTATGGAGAAGATACGCTGAATTAAATGACTATAATCGATCTATGATGACTATGCTGCGGACCTATGAGATGGAGGGGTTAATCGAGATCGTCGACGAGCGACCGAGTGTATTCGGAAGTAATCCGCTGGCACCAGTATCTATTGTCAGGTGGAAACCTCGTGGCTGAATGCAGACGGCTGCTCCATCAGAACGGCACTGTCGCCATAGTTTCCCATGACGCGGGTGGCGCTGAGGTCTTGAGTAGCTACGTCCGTCGCCATGCAGTGAAGCCAGTGTACGTGCTGGATGGGCCAGCGCGAAAGATATTTGAACGTAAGCTGGGAGTTTCGGAAATCATCCCGTTGGCTGATGCTCTTGAGCGGGCGGAGTCGGTCCTGTGTTCTACAAGCTGGCAGTCGGATCTGGAGTTTCGTGCGATTAGTAAGAGCAAGATAGTTGGCAAGCCGTCAGTGGCCTTTCTCGATCACTGGGTTAACTATGGCGAAAGATTCGTTCGCAACAATGAACGGGTGTTACCAGACCAGATTTGGGTAGGCGACTCGATTGGACTAAAGATGGCCCAGAAAAGCTTTCCAGGCCATTGTGTCCACATGGTGGAGAATCCATATTTTCTAGAAATTAAAGAGGAGATACTCGCCCTCGGCCAGCACAAGAAATCCGAAGGACGGCTATCCGTTTTGTATATATGCGAGCCGGTTAAGGAGCACGCTAGGTTGCGCTACGGTAGCGAGAGATATTGGGGCTATGTGGAAGAAGACGCCCTGCGCTACTTTCTGAACCACGTGGATGTATTGGGAAGTGAGATTGGTGAGGTGCGCATACGCCCGCACCCCTCCGAGGACCAAGATAAGTACTCGTGGGCAGCTAAAGAGTTTGACCTACCTATCACGCGGGGCGGGGAGCGTGCCCTGTTGGCCGAGATTGCAGATAGCGATATCGTAGTTGGCTGCCAGTCTATGGCGATGGTTGTCGGCTTGCTGGCGAGTAAGCGCGTGATAAGTTGCATTCCACCTGAAGGGAGAAGGTGTGTTTTACCGCATAGAGAAATCGAGATTCTTGCGGATCTACTTCCTTAACAGGATAGCTGACAACGGATATGGATGCGCAACATCATGCGAAAAGGATGAGCTGATCCATGGCCCATCTGGACCTCGAAAAGGTCGCGATTGTAACTCACAAAAACGGAATGCACATCGCCAGAGAAGTTTGTCATGGGTTCTCCAACCCGATGGCTCGCTGCGACCGGAGCCGTTTGCGCGGCGGAGGTTGATATACGATGGCGTTGGGCTCCAGCGCAACGGGATCGAGTTGCTGAACAGCTGTTTGACTGAGCAGCGCGTACACTCCCATTTCCACTCGGATTCGGATCCCTCTGTTCTACAGGGGCCGGCGAATGATCGGGCGTCGTAAAATGACACCACCCAGTAGTTTCCCAACGATGCGTCGCATTCCTCCAAATCGGTGCACAACAAGGGAGCGGCGCTGAGAAGCTCCTCATCGTCGTAATAATATTGAAATATCGTAGCGAGTTCTCAGGGCTGGCTTTTGACCGATCTATATTCAGTATACTCACATGGTAAACGAGCCGCGGCTTCATGCCGCAGCGACCGATGATTGCACGTGAGTATCTAGATCAGACAGCCAACTCCTGGCCATGACGGCGAGATCACGGCCCGCGTGGGCAAAGGATAGATGTTATGGTTCGCTTCCGGGATGTCACAATGAGAGATCAGTATATGAGTTACGCAAAGGGTTCATGCGAGATTTGTCATCGCATCAACTCATTATTATTGGGATATGGACCTAATTGGCCAACTCGGCACAATGTTTTCGCAGATTAATCTCCTATCGGACTTGTTCATCATGAGATATTCCGCGATAAAGGGGTTATGGGCTCGAGCAAGAGGGGGGGTAGTCGCAAGTTGGCGAAACCGCGCAATGCAGCGTCTATATAGAGTCCCAAAGTCCCCCAAAAAACGAGAAAAGATATTGTTGTGGGTGCCGGGCGGGATGCCGCTTATGCTGCATCTCGAAGGGGCGGTCGCTGCCGCGCTAAAACTGCGTGGGTACGATGTACATGCGATTCTCTGCGATGGAGTATTTTCTGCGTGTGTGAAGAGAGAAATTACCGACCAGACCCTGATTGAGAAGTGGGGCGAGGCCTGTGGGCCTTGTAAGCGTATTTGCTCGAACACCCTCACAGAGCTAGGCATTAGTCATTCCTTTATCGGAGATTATGTCTCTAAGCAAGAGTTGGACGAAGCGAGAAGAGCGTCCGATATGGTTACGTGGGACACGATTGACGGTCTAAGTTGCCACGGTGTTTTCATTGGGAGTAATGTCAAGTCCGCAATCTTACGCTATCTAAAGGGACATGACGTCCCGACTGATTCGCGGTTAGTTCGGGAATATACGTATAGCGGGCTGGTGTGTGCTGCAGCAGCGCGCAACGCCCTCAACAAGCACAGGCCATCAAGGCTCTTCATGTCTCACGGTACATATGTCGATTGGGGGCCAGCCCTGCATACAGCACTCGGAATGCAGATTCCGATAGTCGCTTGGATGGCTTCATATCTGCCCGCACGGTTCTATTTTAAGCATGTACAGGATGGTGTGCGTATCGATTTCCATAGCATCAGCGCCCAAGCGTGGGACAGAGTCGCGTCAATGCCCTTCACCAGACAACAAAGAGCTCGCCTCGATAATTACTTAATCGATCGGTATCAGAGAGATGCTAGTTTCGACATGAAGCGGTTCAAAACCTACACCGGAACGATTAGCGAGGTGATTGCTCGATATGGCCTCGACAAGACGAGGCCAATCTGGGGAATAATGGCACACATAAACTGGGACGCTGTTAGCGACTACGCGCCGATGCTGTATGAATCGTTCAATGAGTGGATGATCGATACTATCAAAACCGCCAAGGATATTCCAGGTGTTCAGTGGCTGGTTAAGGTGCATCCCGCCGAAGCATGGGATAATCCGGATAGCGGTGTTGAATCGTTACTCCGGGAGAACTTCCATGATCTTCCAGAGAACATAACGATATTACCTGCCGAGGAAGAAATAAGCCCACTGGATTTTTTTGATTTAGTAGATGGAGCTATAACCGTATATGGAACGGCGGGGCTCGAACTGGCTATGCGTGGGAAGCCTGTAATTCTGGCGGGCGACGCCCACTACGGGAAGAGAGGGTTTACTTTAGATGCCGAAAGCAAAGACGCATACAAGAAGTTGCTACGTAGTGTGGCTTATACTGGAACATTGACCAAATCCCAGATCGAACTAGCACAGAAGTATGCCTATTGTTATTTTATTCTAAGGCAGATTCCTGTATCCGTGGTTACGGATCCTAGCTCGAAATGGTGGCGGTTTCAGTTCGACAAGAGGAAACGATTGCTCCCAGGGGCGGATCCAATGATCGACTTTCTCTGTGAGAGGATACTGGATGGTACGGATTTCATAATGAGCCAAGAGCTAGAGGACACTATTGGTCGGTCGTGACCTGACTGGCATGATGCTCCTACGGAACAGGTAGAAACAATGCGAATCGAGGTAAGGCAGCGCTCTATTCTCCATAACCCAAAGTACTGCACAAGCCCCTGGACTTGAAAGAGGGCGCTTTAGCGTGTCGTATGGTGGGTGATGTAAAAGCAGGCGGAGCGGGGGCCAGTATGACGGCAGAGGTAGGGTAATGATCAACCAAGTAATCGAGGAGATTAGATGCTAAAGATGGCGAGCTGTGACAGTCAGGGGCGTGTCTACATAAGTGAGACAGGAGTTTACCGCCTGATCGCGCCGCCACATGAGGCAAGCGTGAGAGAAGTCCTCGATATCGTCGGGAACAAGATCGAGGGGCTTGTAGATGCTGATATTTGCGCGACTGATATGTTACCTCCTGAGTTGAGCGCGGATAACAACTCGCTCGTTTTGAGGCACGAGCGGGTAGCACGCATCTCCTACCCGCATGAATGGTGTGCTTCCATGCTTCAGGATGCGGCAACGTCCCATCTCAGGCTCGCTGAAAACTTGCTTAAAATGGGGGTCTTTTTAAAGGACGCTCATCCATGGAATATTCTGTTCGATCGGGGACAGGCTATTTTTATCGATTTTACTTCGCTCGTCACGAAGAATGGCCTATTTCATGAGAGCTATTTAAAGTCCAACCAGGATTACCGCGACAGCCCGGAAAGCGTACGCATCGCAATGTTGGTCGGTGAAATCCACAAGAGAATGTACCAACCCTATTTCATGGCTCCGATACTTCTATACTTAATCGGGAATAGAGAGCGAGCTAGGCAGCGGATAGAGGAGACCACGCTTAATGCGTCCACGTCTCTCATATCTCGGCGCGATTTTTTGAGGCGACCTATGATAAGCCGCTCGTCTGTCAAGAGCATTGCGAGGGTTATCAGAGCTAAACTAGCCGAGGATCGCATATTCTCGGAACTGTCGCATAAGTTTGATGTAAGGCACTTCTATAATAGACTAAGGTCACATGTGGAATGCCTGAATGTGGCGGCGGGTGGGAGCGCCTATTCGTCATATTACAAAAAAAAGAAGGAAGACCAAGCCGTTGAGTATTCCGAGACGTGGAATGAGAAACAGCGATCCGTATATGACGCATTAAATAGACCCGGAATCAGGAGTGTGCTGGATGTTGCGTGCAATACCGGCTGGTTTGCGATGATGGCCGAGAAACTGGGTAAATCTGTGGTGGCCTTTGATATAGATGAGAGTTGTGTGGAGGTATTGTACAGTCGAGTTCGAGACTTCCGCCTGAATATATTGCCCCTGGTCATGGACTTTACGAAATTGACTCAAGATAGGTATTCCATATACGACGGGAACCGAATTCTGATCAACGCCACGGAGCGGCTGAGGTCTGACTCCGTCATCGCGCTGGGCATTATTCATCATCTAGCATTAGGGTTGGGGTTGAGTTTTGGTGAGATCTTAGCGTCGCTGTTCGCGTTAAGTAAGAAACAGGTCATAATAGAGTTTATAGAGCCGAACGATCCGATGATACAGAACGAGCCAGAGTTCTTCCCCGCGTATGCGAAGAACAGAAAGATACTCACTGGTTACAACATTCAAACGCTAACCAAGCTGATCGGAGACTATGGCTTCGATATAAGCGTGAGCAGCTCCCATCCCGAAACACGAAAGATTCTGATCTGCAGTAGGCGTGTATGCGTATGAAAAAGGCGCTTATCACCGGTATCACGGGCCAAGATGGCTCCTATCTGGCGGAGCTGCTACTAGCCAAGGGCTATGCAGTTCACGGGGTTGTTCGTCGGGAGGCCCTTGAGGACCCACCCCGTCGGATGATTAACCTTTCCAATGTCCTGGGTGAGGTGGAGCTTCATGTCGGTGCGATAGATAATCATCTGAGCCTCTATAAGATAATTTCTGAGACTCGTCCCGATGAATGTTACCATCTCGCGTCATCGAGCTTCGTGAGCTACAACTTCGAGGACGAGTTCGCCTTGGTGGCAAATAATTTCAATGCTACTCATGCATTGCTGGCTGGGATCAAAGAATTGGTGCCGACTTGCCGTGTTTATTTCGCGGGCTCAAGTGAGATGTTTGGTGACTCTGCGCAATCTCCGCAGAACGAGTTGACGGCCTTCAATCCTAGATCAGTATATGGCATTTCTAAGCTCGCGGCCTTCCATCTTGCGAGGAATTATCGTGAACACCACGGGCTCTTCGTTGCTGCCGGAATACTTTATAACCATGAATCACCCCGTAGGGGGTATCAATTCGTCACCCGGAAAATCAGCTCAACTGTAGCCAAGATTCACCTTGGCATGATCGACAAACTGGAGATTGGAAATATAGATGCGTTGAGGGATTGGGGCTACGCACCGGATTACGTAACGGCGATGCATGCTATGCTGCAATCTGATTCCCCGGAAGATTATGTAGTCGCGACCGGCAAGCTACATTCAGTCCGGGACTTTCTAAGTGAAGCCTTTGGGGTAGTAGGGCTCGACTATCGGTCCTTCACCTCCATTAATATGTCTCACTTCCGTCCGGGCGAATCCGTTCCGCTCTGCGGCGATGCTAACAAAGCTCGCACTAAGCTTAATTGGAATCCGACCAAAACCTTCGATCAGATTGTGAAGGAGATGGTTCTTGCAGATATCGATGACCTGAGAGCAGAATAATGAGGGTCCTGTTTACCACCCCAATCTTGGAGCATCCGCCTGCGGGCGGTCCCCAGCTCAGAATAGAAAACTCCATCAAAGCGCTATCGAAGGTTTGTGATCTATACATCTTGCATAGAGCGCACTCACCAACTGGGCCCGTTGACGAAGCTGAGAAGTTTTATCAGAGGTATGCCAAAGCGTGTACGACGATATACACGAGACCACTAGCAGCCTCGTCATCGTGGTGGATTAGACAGTATTCCAGGGTCGTCAATCGATTGGCGGATTTCGCGTCCAAGCGGCATGGGGAATATATACTGGAATATGCCGCTAATTATGATATTGATGTAGTGTGGTTCGGGTATGGAAATATCTCGTACTCGCTAATTAGATATATAAAAAGAAAGAGGCCAGGTCTAAAGATCGTATGCGACACGGACAGCGTATGGTCGCGATTTATCTTGAGGGAGCTGCCATATACAACGAAATTGCGGAGGCTTCGTATATTATATAATGGTTACAGGAAAAGGAGAGAGGAACGCGCATGGGTGGATGCATGTGAGGTGACTACGGCGGTTTCCGAGATCGATGCCAGCTATTACCGTGACATAGCGGCCGACCCAAATAGAGTCTGGGTGTTTTCTAATGCAATCGATATTGATAGCTATAGATCTATGATCGGGCCTCCAGATGGGTTCAAAAAGCCATCAGTTTATCTGGCGGGGACTTTTGGCCATTACCACAGCCCGATGGATGCCGCAGCTCGATGGGTGCTCGAGGAGGTTCTTCCCATCGTTTGGCGTGTTTACCCGGAATTACATTTCTATATTGTTGGTCGTGGCTCAGAAAAGGGGTTTGGTAACGTGGTTAATCCGAATGTCACAGTGACCGGCCGTTTAGACAGTGTTCTCCCCTATCTGAAAAATGCCACTATTGCGCTTGTGCCGTTGAAGTTCGAATCTGGAACACGTTTTAAGATACTTGAAGCGGGCTCATGCGGAATTCCGATTGTTTCGACCACTCTCGGAGCAGAAGGTATTCCCGTTGTTGACGGGAAACATATCTTGCTAGCAGATACTCCTCAGGAATTTGCGACTGCGATCCTTAGACTACTTGCCGATGACGACCTCGCCGCTAAAGTATCTCAGAACTGCCACGATCTCGTGAACGTTCGTTTCAGCGTAGCTGCACTGCAGAATGAGGCCTCGAAAATACTGGAGTTTCTTAGCCATGATTGAGCGCATAATAACAGAGGGGCGAGAACTTGCCCTTATCCTAAGGGCATCGTTTTTCCGTGATGGGATAGAGTTCTTTACACCGAGTGCCTATTCACAACAATTGGGGTATATGAATCATCCTGCGGGCCATGTTATTCCGCCTCATGTTCATAACCCGGTGGTGCGGGAAGTCCAATATACCAAAGAGGTTCTCTTGATCAAGAGTGGGCGAGTTAGGGTCGATTTTTACGACGAGTCGAAACGATACCTAGAGAGCTCTATTCTCGGCGCTGGGGACGTCATTCTCCTCGCCTATGGGGGGCATGGTTTTACGATGCTTGAACCGACCGAGATGATTGAGGTAAAGCAGGGACCCTATGCCGGTGATGCCGACAAGACTCGCTTCGATCCGATTGATGACCGAGACGTTCGCTTTCGTGAGGTGAAGTGATGGTCAATAGCTGCTCTGTCTTCGACGCTTACAGTCGCTACTATGATTTACTTTACTCAGACAAGGACTATGAGGGCGAGGTGGAATACGTTTGCGATGTTCTGGCCCGGTTTGGAATTGGAGGGGGTGATCTACTCGAGCTGGGCTCGGGTACCGGAAAACATGGGCGGCTTTTAGCTAAGCGGGGGTATAGGGTTCACGGCATTGAGCGGAGTGCAGAGATGGTGGCAAGAGCCGAACCTGCAATTGGCTTTACCTGTGAACAGGGTGATATCTGTACCGCAAATATGGGTCGCGTTTACAATGCGGTCTTGTCGCTTTTTCATGTCATTAGCTATCAAACTGGGAATGAGGATCTACACGCGGTTTTTTCTCGTGCTTCCGAGCATCTCCTAAGCGGGGGGCTATTCATCTTCGATTTCTGGTATACCCCTGCTGTTTATACATTGCGACCTTCAACACGTGTCAAACGGATGGCCGATGCTCACACGGAGATCACGAGGATAGCGGAGCCTCATATCCATCCGAACGAGGATCGGGTAGATGTGCAGTATACGATCTATGCGAAGGACGCTGGACACAGCGAAATCAAGGTGATGTCTGAGCTGCATCGGATGCGTCATTTTTCGCTACCTGAGATAGATCTTCTTGCGGAGGCCGCTGGAT
Organism: Castellaniella sp. UC4447_H14; assembly: GCF_052978285.1. Lineage (NCBI taxonomy): Bacteria > Pseudomonadati > Pseudomonadota > Betaproteobacteria > Burkholderiales > Alcaligenaceae > Castellaniella > Castellaniella sp. UC4447_H14. The sequence goes on from NZ_CM129666.1 coordinate 2,604,643, forward strand.
TTACCCGAATCGGCGCCGAGGAATTCCTTACGTCGAATACCCCGTCAGAGCGCACGTGGGGTGTCTGCGTGATGCTACAGAAAGACTAGCAATGAATGATTTCATACCGGTTAACACGCCGCTACTTAATGGCAACGAGAAAAAATACCTATCAGAATGTATTGATACGGGGTGGATCTCGTCTGAGGGACCATTTGTCAAGGAGTTCGAGAAACGATTTTCGGCGCGTATGGGGCGCAAGTATGGGGTAGCGGTTGTGAATGGAACTGCGGCTATTGATGCTGCGGTCGAGGCGTTGGGAATTGGTGTTGGCGACGAGGTTATACTGCCAGCGTTCACGATAATCTCGTGCGTAAATCAATTGGTGCGTAATGGTGCCACGCCTGTGGTTGTAGATTCAGATCCGTTTACCTGGAACATGGATGTTGGGCAAGTCGAGGCGCGGATTACGCCTCGGACCAGAGCGATTATCGTTGTGCATATTTATGGGTTGCCTGTCGATATGGATCCATTGCTTCTCCTCGCGAAGAAGCACGGACTGGCCATCATCGAGGATGCCGCTGAGGTGCATGGTCAGAGCTATAAAGGGCGACCTTGTGGTAGCTTTGGGGACATAAGTACATTCAGTTTCTACCCGAATAAGCACATCACCACTGGTGAGGGCGGTATGGTGCTTGTCGATGACTCGGATCTCGCCGACAAATGTAGGGGCCTACGCAATCTATGCTTTCAGCCTGGTAAGCGTTTTGTTCATGAGCGGCTGGGTTGGAACCTCCGCATGACGAACGTGCAGGCTGCGTTGGGCCTAGCGCAGCTGGAACGGCTTGACGAGTTCGTTTCGCGCAAGCGAGAGATGGGGAGGCTCTATACTGAAATGTTTTCTGGGCTAGCGGGTGTGCAGCTTCCTCTCGCGTCGACGGAATACGCCGAGAATATATACTGGGTGTACGGTCTGGTAATAGACGAGTCGCTTGGCCTCAACGCAGACACTGCGATGGCTGCGTTAGCTAGAAATGGCATTGGCACTAGGCCGTTCTTTTATCCATTACACCAACAGCCGGTGTTGAGGGAGATGGGGCTCTTCAGCGGCGAATCGTATCCCGTGTCGGAGCGCCTCTATCGGCAAGGTTTTTATATTCCCAGCGGCCTCGCGTTGACCCGCGGCCAGATTGGGCGAGTCGCTGAGACGGTAAGATCTGTGCTAAGCGATCGTGGCTAGGATGAAGATCGGTGTGGTTTTGGATCAGAATCCCCGGTCGGGCGGAGGGTTCCAGCAGTCCATCAACGCGGTTCAGCAACTGCTGAGAATATGTCCCAAATGGATCACCATAGAGGTCTTTACCACAGCGAAAGAAAATGTTACGCATCCGGCGCTAGCTGACATAGAGGTATTTGCTATGTCGAGCTGGTACGCAGAGAGGATGAAGTTGCGACTCTTAGCACATCCGGAATATGTTCTTAGCGAGATCCTTGCTCGTGTAAGGGTGGTCACCTCTTTAGAGAAACTGATGCTGAAGAGGGGGGTGGATCTAGCCTATCTTTTAGGGCCTTCCACATACGCGTTGTCGTTCCGTTCTCTACCTTATGTTCTTACGGTATGGGATTTATGTCATCGTGATCATCCAGAATTTCCCGAGGTCTCCGATGGTGGCGAGTTCTCACACCGGGAGCATTTTTATAGAAATGCGATCGGTAGATCGTATATAACGCTAACGGATTCGGAGGAATTGAGCAATAGCATATCGCGACGCTATGGGATTGAAGCTGATCGGCTGATTGCTATGCCATTCCAGCCTGCCGCCTCGATCGCTAAGGGTGCCCGGGGAGCAAACGGTCCCACCATAGTGGATAAACTCAAACTCCCTTCTAATTATCTGTTCTATCCAGCCCAGTTCTGGGCACATAAGAATCATATACGTATTGTTCAGGCGCTTGAATATCTAAAAAGAGAGGGGCTCCGATACCCGGTTGTTTTTTGTGGGCGGGACAAAGGGAATATGAGGAACGTCTTGTCGGCGGCGGAGCAGCTTGGCATCGCCGATCAGGTCTATTGCGTTGGATTTGTTGAGGACTCCGATATGCAAGGACTCTATGCTCATTCCAAGGCCGTAGTGATGCCAACTTATTTTGGACCGACCAATCTTCCGCCTCTCGAGGCATGGTTAGTTGGAAAGCCACTAATATATTCCAGTCTATTTGCAAAACAGGTGGGAGATGCTGCGCTATGCATAGATCCTGATTCGTTTGTTGACTTGGCTAGTGCTATTCGTAAGATCTACCTGGACGGTAGGCTAATTGACCATCTGCTTGCTGCTGGGACTCGGCGGTTGAGAGAAATTGATCAGTCAAGGCTTGTTGCTGAGAATAATCTGGTTGAGAGGCTGGGGAACTTCAATAATAGAAAATCTTGCTGGAGATTCGTCTGATGGGTAAGAAGGCGCTGATAACGGGAATCACAGGTCAGGATGGTTCGTATCTTGCTGAACTCCTTTTGGGAAAGGGCTATGAAGTCCACGGGATCAAGCGTCGCTCGTCGTCGCTTAACACCCGGCGTATTGATCATCTGTATCAGGATCCTCACGAATCCAACCGTCGTTTGGTGTTGCACTATGGGGACCTGTCCGATGCCTCTAACCTGACCCGTATCCTCTCGGAGGTCCAGCCGGATGAGGTCTACAACCTGGCGGCACAGTCTCATGTCGCTGTCAGCTTTGAATCCCCTGAATATACGGCGGACGTCGACGGTCTTGGAGCTTTGCGCCTGCTAGAAGGTATCCGTTTCTTGGGGCTGGAGACAAAGACACGGTTCTATCAGGCTTCCACTTCGGAATTATTCGGTTTGGTACGCGAGGTTCCTCAGCGGGAGACGACGCCGTTTTATCCGCGAAGCCCCTATGCGGTGGCCAAGCTCTATGCCTACTGGATTACGGTCAATTACCGAGAGGCTTACGGGATATATGCCTGCAATGGCATCTTGTTCAATCATGAGTCTGAGCGACGTGGTGAGACGTTCGTGACGCGCAAGATCACTCGTGGCCTGGCTGATATTGCGCAGGGACTAGGGCACTGTCTCTATCTGGGTAACATGGATGCTCTGCGTGATTGGGGTCATGCGCATGACTATGTTCGCATGCAATGGCTCATGCTTCAACAGGACAAGCCGGACGATTTTGTAATTGCGACGGGTGTGCAATACTCAGTCCGGGATTTCGTACATAAAGCAGCGGCACGGCTGGGCATCCAGCTGTGTTTCGAGGGTTCGGGGCCGGAGGAGAAAGGAATTGTGGAGTCCGTGACCGGTGACGATGCACCTGGTGTGAAGCCGGGGGATGTGATTGTAGCTGTGGATTCACGCTACTTTCGGCCTGCAGAAGTCGAGACACTTTTAGGCGACGCAACAAAAGCGCGGGTCAAGCTGGGATGGGTGCCCGAAATCACATTGGATCAAATGGTGGCCGAGATGGTTGCGCACGATCTGGAGCAAGCCAAACGTCAAGCGTTGCTCAGAGCGCACGGCTACCAAGTGAACGTGTCTCGGGAAGGCTAAGCTAAGAGAATGAACCTAGGCTTGAATCAGACGATTTTTGTGGCGGGCCACCAAGGTATGGTAGGTTCGGCGATCGTTCGGCGTCTGCGGACGCTGGGCTATGGCCGCATCTTGACCGCGCGGCACGACGAGCTGGATTTGATCGACCAACAGGCTGTGCGGGCTTATTTCGACAACCGTCAAGTCGACCAGATTGTGATTGCAGCGGCAATGGTCGGTGGTATACATGCAAACAGTACCTATCCGGCCGAATTTATCTATCGAAACTTGATGATCCAGGCGAATCTGATTCAGACGGCCCATGAGCATGATGTGCAAAATTTGCTGTTTCTGGGGTCATCCTGCATCTACCCCCAGCTCGCGGACCAGCCGATGTCGGAGTCGGCCTTGTTGACGGGCCAGCTGGAGCCAACCAACGAACCTTACGCGATTGCCAAGATCGCGGGCATCAAGCTCTGTGAGTCCTACAATCGGCAGTATGGGTGCGACTACCGCAGCGTCATGCCGACCAATCTGTATGGTCCGGGCGACAACTTTCATCCGGAAAACAGTCATGTGATCCCGGCGTTGATGCGCCGGTTCCACGAGGCCAGACAGCAGAATGAACCGCAGGTTGTAGTGTGGGGCAGCGGCATACCGCGGCGCGAGTTTCTGCACGTGGATGATATGGCAGCCGCCTGCGTACATGTCATGGAGCTGGACGCTGAAACGTATCGCGCGCTGACGCGGCCCATGCTGTCGCACATCAACGTCGGGACCGGCGTGGACGTCACCATTCGCGAACTTGCAGAAACCATTGCGCGCGTCATCGGTTACAGCGGCGATATCGTGTTCGATGCCAGCAAGCCTGATGGTACGCTCCGCAAGCTACTGGATGTGTCTCTGCTGCGCAGCTTGGGCTGGCGGGCTGGCATCCCGCTTGAGCAGGGGCTGAAGGATACGTATGCATGGTATCTGTCCCAGGGCGAGAATCTCAGGACCTAAGCGTCGCCGGGTCCGTCATAACGTGGACAGTTGCCTGCATTACACTGCAGGAACCGTCTCTTTTCTTTTGCGACAAACTACTGGAGCCTTGTGTCCCATCGATCTCTACAACCCGTGATTTTGGCCGGTGGGGCGGGAACCCGCCTCTGGCCGTTGTCGCGCGAACACAAACCCAAGCAGTTTTTGAACCTGGTCGGTGACCAATCTCTGCTGCAGCAGACAATCGGCCGCCTCCAGGGCCTTGCCTGTCGTTCGCCTTATTTGATCTGCAATGAGGTACACCGGTTTCTCGCGGCGGAACAGTTGCGCCAGACCGGCGTGGAGGATGCCAGCATAATTCTGGAGCCTGTGGCGCGCAATACGGCGCCCGCGATCGCCCTGGCAGCGCTGCAAGCAACGAACTCCGAGGATGATCCGCTGCTGCTGGTGCTGGCGGCCGACCATGTCATCCGGGACGTGAACGCGTTTCAGCGCGCCGTGGCTGAGGCGGCGGCACTGGCTGATCAGGGCCGCCTCGTGACCTTCGGTATCGTCCCTGATCGTCCCGAAACGGGCTATGGCTACATCGAACGGGGCGAGACGCTAGGGGCTGGCTGGAGCGTGGCGCGGTTCGTGGAAAAGCCTGACGCGGCGAGGGCAGCCGAGTATTTTGCCTCTGGCCGATACTATTGGAACAGCGGCATGTTTCTGTTTCGCGCCAGCCGCTGTCTGCAGGAACTGGAAAGGTTCGCCCCGGGTATCCTGATGGCTTGCCGTGAAGCGCTGGCGGGTACCCGCCGCGACCTGGATTTCATTCGCGTCGATGCCGAGGCGTTTGCCGGATCGCCGTCCAATTCCATCGACTATGCGGTCATGGAGCATACCCGGGACGCGGCCGTGGTCGCTCTGGACGCCGGGTGGAACGATCTGGGCGCCTGGGCAGCGTTGTCCGGCGAGTTGGACTGCGATGCGAACGGCAATTGCCTGCAGGGCGATGTGCTGACAGAGTCTGTTCGAGACACCATGGTACGTGCCGATAGCCGTCTGGTGGCCGCCGTGGGCGTGCGGGATCTGGTCATCGTGGAAACCAAGGACGCGGTGCTGGTGGCTGACAAGGACGCGGTGCAGGGCGTGAAGGGCATCGTGGAACAGCTCAAGGCGCTGGGTCGCCTCGAACACGTCCAGCACCGCGATGTGTACCGGCCGTGGGGAATGTTCGATGCCATCGGCAGCGGCCCGCGCTATCAGGTGAAGAAAATCACCGTCAAACCGGGTGCGAAGCTGTCATTGCAGAAGCATCATCACCGGGCGGAGCACTGGGTGGTGGTGAGCGGAACTGCAAGGGTCACTAATGGCGATAAGACTTACCTGGTGAGTGAAAATCAGTCCACCTACATCCCGATCGGTCAAGTGCATTCTCTGGAGAACCCGGGGGTCATCCCGCTGGAACTGATCGAGGTTCAGTCCGGCAGCTATTTGGGTGAGGACGATATCGTGCGGCTGGAGGACCGGTATGGCCGGGTCTAGCGATCGAGTACCAGGGTCGGCGTCAGGCGACGGCCGGAAAGTAGCTCTGTCCGTGGTGACCGCCACCTACAACGCTGTCGATGTATTGCCCCGCTTGATTCGGTCGCTACGCGCGCAGACCGATCGGGACTTTGAATGGATCGTCGCGGACGGTGCATCCACGGACGAGACGCTGCGCCTGTTGCGGGAGGCTGATAGCGACCTCCACATCCGGGTGGATTCCCGCCCCGATTTCGGTATTTACGATGCACTGAATCGTGCAGTGAAGATGGCCTCCGGCGATTATTACCTGGTCGTGGGTGCGGATGATGAGTTGTTCCCGGATGCGGTGGCGCGGTATAAGGCGGCCTGCTCAAGAAGCGATGCCGATCTGGTGACGGCGCGGATCCAAGTGGATGGGCGCGTCTATGGGGTGCGGAAACGGCGGTGGGAGTGGCTGCACGGGCAGTTTGCGTATGTGAGCGGCCACGCGGTGGGGGTGGCGATCAGGCGTGACTTGCACACGCGGGTTGGCTGGTATTCTCGAGTCTATCCGGTTGCCGCCGATCAATATTTCGTCCTGAGTGCGCTACATATGGGAGCGCAGGTTTCTGTCGGTGATTTTTGTGCGGGGATCTTCTATAAGACGGGGTCGAGTGGAAGCGACCTGCTGAGTTCTCTCACGGATCTTTGTAGAGTCCTGGTTAACCTCGGGCATTCGCTTCCACTGCAGCTTTTGTTGCTTAACCTGCGAGTCCTGCGATATTGTCTCCTGCCACGACCTCGGAGAATCAACACTGCGTGTTCATCCCCCGATACTCTACGGCGTCGGTAGGGCGGGCGCTACATGCTAGGGGAAGCAGGAATCAAGAACGGTGTTTCGCCTGTGGCTGTCCTTCACGCACCCGAACCATAGGCTATGCATTGAACCGTGTCAGGGGCCCGCTGGCCCAGGTCTCTTGCAGGTACGGAACTATCAAAGTCTGCTCCAGTGTTGCGTGTAATTCCGAGCAAAGCAATAAGGCGGATTCGTGAAGGACAGTCGGTTATGATTGGAAATATGCGATATGAACCATTCTTAGCAACGGCGTCAGCGCTAGGCTTGCTGTCGTATGAGGTCCATCTTTACGGGACGGCCTACACGTGGCTAAGCGTGGCGTTCATTTTGTCTATGGGATGCTGTGCATGGGTTACGGGAAGCACATTCTCCTGGATCCGACTGAATGCCAGGATCATAGCGCTGCTAGGTTGCATCGCAATCTGTCAGATTGTCGTTGCAATATTATCTAGCGACGTCCGTTCAGCGTACCGTCCGATTATTCTACCACTCCTTTTTTGTGTCGTTCTATCCATCTATCGAAACTATTACAAGTTCGTTGTTTATTTTGTTTCCGGGGTTGCGGTATGCGCCCTAATTTCCTGTTTGGAGCAAGCCGGCCTCATTGATTGGTGGGGTTTTATAGCCTTGCGGAATTCGTCCCTGTTTATGGATCCTAACTATGCGGGGACCCTGTTTGGCCTGGGTGCCATATTTTGCCTAGTGTATGGGAATATCAAGATGCGGAGAATGTTGTTGCTTCTTCTTGTCACCGGAATGGCATTAACGTATAGCAGGGGCGCTATTGTGAGCTTTGTTGTGGCTTGTGGCTCATGGCTAATATGCAAACGTAATAAGCATTTATTTGTCTCGTATTTTACTTCGATACTTTTGTTGGCTGCGGTCTTGATGGCGGTGAACCCGGATCTTTTTGCCATGCGGGCATTTCACGGATCCAGTGGTCGTATGGACATGTGGACCTATGCCCTCAGGTTTGTGTTTGAAAATGGTAATTATATTGGTGTCGGCGTCGGCCGCTTGGCAGGCGTGATGCATGCTGGCGGTTTTCTCCATTCCAGCACTCATAATTTTTTCCTGGATAGTATGATCGAATATGGCGTAACGTACGTATTGCTTCTACTTACGCTATTGGGATATGCACTTTGGGTGGGATTTCATAAGAACGTCCGGCAATTCCCTGTGCTGGTTTTCCTGTTTGTGTCGTCGAATTTCATTGTTATATCGGTAGGGGGTATTGGGTTGCTCTCATTCATGTATACCGCGGCGGTGCTCGTCTGTGCTTTGAACCTTCCTGCCTGTCAATTGGTTCAATAGAATGGCCGACTCATCGCCTTACATCCAATATTCCTCATTGCTGATTTTTATTTGTAGCGACTTCGCCAGTGTGCCTTTTTTGAGTAACGTGTGCTTATCGAAATAGAACTGAAAGAGCAGGCTTACACGCCGGAAGCCTTCGCGTACCGAGATTATCTGGCCATACACGGTCATATTGTGCGCCTGTGCGACGGGCCGTCCATGTCGCCGGATTCCGATATGCGGATCTACTTCATGGGCATGAGGCCCGTGTGGGGGCAAGGGCGCAAGGAACGAGGCCGTGTGGTCCATGAATACCAGAGCCTCTCGATTCCCCCTTGGGCCAGATTCAAGGACGTGGCAAAGCGCATATGCAACGCCATGCCGTCCGGGCGCATTTTTCTGAATCCCCTGGTCCGGGCAGGGCTGTCGTTTTCCGACCGCGTCCCTTACGTTTTCAGAGACATGGGGATCAGCGGCAACCTGTTCGCGGCGGCGCCTTCGGATCCGATCTATGACATCCTTTACTGCGGCTCGGTTGATGGCCGTCCCGGGTTGTTGAAGGAGTTGATTCGATTGGCGGGCTTGGGTATCAAGGTGCTCGTGGTCGGCACGGTATCCGACCGCGTGCTGACGCTGCTTCGGCATCGGCCGAACATTACCTTGGCGGGCCGCTTGACCCGGCAAGAACTGCCCCAGGCCTTCGCAACCGCCCGTGCCGGCCTGAACTACACGCCGGCGATGCATCCGTTCAATATTCAGACCAGCACCAAGACGTTGGAATATTGCGCGGCCGGTCTGGGTGTCGTGTCGAACCGCTACTCGTGGATCCGCGAGTTTTCTTGCAGTCGCGGGTTCGAGCCTCTGTGGCTGGATCGAATTCAGTCGAGGGATGACTTGCTGCGGCACGCTTTCACGCCAGTGGACGTTTCGGCTCTGGAGTGGAACCGTGTTCTGGAGGCGTCCGGATTCCTGAAGTTTTTGCAGAGCTTGTGATCGGTAGCAGGCCACGCTAGTTGTAACGTCGGCCTTCGATTCGTGTCTTCGTATTCCAATCCGCTGAAGTCCGCTGGTTTGACCATCGGCTCTTCAGCGGATTTTTAGTTTTATTTGGTCTGGTTATTCTACATATCTTCTAAATGCTTACCGGCTCGTTACATGGACCTGTGTACTATCGAAAGGTTCACGGACAACGACGGCAGTTGGGGAATGGCACGAAACCGCATGCTCACGTTCTTGCTGGCGCTCCCGCTGCTGCTGATGGCATGGGGCAGTTTGCGCGACACCGTGACGCCACTCGGGTATTGGGTTTTATGGGGACTATGGGCTTGCGCGGCCGTCGCCTATGCCGGGCAAGGATGGAACCCGCGGCCGGCCCGGGATTGGGTATGGTGGATAGTCGCAGCGTTCGGGCTGCTGGTCGTCGGAATGGTCGTGTCCGGCTGGGCGAACAGCGACTTGGCCACACTTTATCAGGCGCTCAAGATCCTGGTGATCGGCCTGCTGTTTGCGGCCATGTGGGGGCTCGGGGTTCGGGCGAACGCAGAACTCCTGATCAGTGTGCTGTATGGCGCTCTGGCATTGGTGACGGTCGCTTTTTTTGTGTCCAGGGCGGTTTTTTCCACCGATTTTGATCTGGGCAACCGCCAGGGCGACATTTTCGCGATGCCGGGGGTGCTCTGGAAATCGGGGCTGCTGTTTCTCCCACTGCTTCTGGCTGATGGGTTGAGCCATCCGGCTCGTTGGCGGCGCGCGGCATGTGCGATCGGTGCGTGCGTGTTTCTGACAGTAGCGGACGGCAGTCGCACCGGGCTGCTGTTGATCGTGGCGATTTTCCTGGCGATGGCGGCTGTTTTGTGGGCCCGCCGTGATTGGGTTCTGGTGCGCCGAAGGCCCTGGATGCTGCCGCTGGCGGCAGGGACATTGATTGTGCTGCTGCTGCTCGACGCCGGCCTTGGTGTCCTGCGGGTCGGTGGCATAAGCTGGCCTTCATCGGCAGGCAGCGAGTCGTCGCGAGTCGAGGCGCTGATGGATAGCGCCGTGGCACCGGTGGTGGACAGCCGTCTGGGAAATGGGGATCAACCGCGGATCCGCTTGCTGCGCAATGGTCTGGCGAAGTCGCGCGAATGTTTTCCGCTGGGCTGCGGCTTCGGATCGACGGCCATCGATGCCGGCTACGGCTTTCCTCAAAACGTGCACAACGCCTATCTCGCGGCGCTGGCGGATTTCGGGGTGCTGGGCTTTCTGGGGATGCTGGCGTTCATCGTGGCGGCCGCGCTTCCGCTGCGGGTGGCGCTTGACCGCACGGTCCCGGCGCAGCAGGCCTATTTTCGCGTGGGGGTGGCCGGCTCCGCGCTGGCGTACTGCGCAGCCTTGATGCTGAATACCTTCAGCAGTGAAATGTCCGAGTGGGGATACCTGGTTCTGATGCTGGTGTTCGCCTGGCGGGCGGAGCGGGAGCCGTGATGGCACGCGGGACGGTGAGGGGGCTGGTGCGCAATGCGGGTGCGCTGTATGGCGTGCAGTTTGCCTCATATCTGGTGCCGTTGCTGGAGATCCCGATTCTGGCGCGTGCGCTGGGGCCGGGCCCCTATGGACAGATTCTGTTTTGCCAGTCGCTGGCGCTCAGCGCGTCCGTGGTGGCGGAATATGGCTTCAATCTGAATGCCACGCAGCAGGCGGCGGTGCAGCGGGACCGCGGGGCGCTGGCTCGATTGTTCGGCGAGGTGCTCGGCGCCAGGACATTGCTGGCGTTGCCCATGATGGCGGCGCTGGTGGCAGCCTGGTGGTTGGGCTGGGGCGGCGCGATGCTGGCCGATCCTGTGCTCGTCCCGTTTGTGCTGGCGTATTTCCTGGCGTTCGGCTACAGCCCCATGTGGTACTTCCAGGGGGTGGAGCGCATGTCGGGTCCGGCCTCGCTGGACGTGGCGCTTCGCCTGATGGGCGTGGCCGTGTTGGCGGTGTGGGTGCGCGGCCGGGCCGATTTCCATGCGGCGCTGTGGATTCTGGTGGTGCCGCCCTTGCTGAATACGGGGCTCACGCTGGGCTGGGCCTGGCGTGAAGTGGGGACGGTTCATTGGACCTGGGGTGGTGCCGCGCGGCAGTTGCGTGACGGCTTCCACTTCTTTGTCTATCGGGGGGCGGCGAGCCTCGCGTTGGCGGTGGTGCCGGTGGCGCTGGGAGTTGCCGCGGGGCAGCGGGCGGTGGGTCAGTTCGCGCCGGCGGAAAAATTGATTCGCGGCATGGTCAGCCTGGCGCAGCCGCTGTTGATGGCGCTCTACCCCGTGTGCGCCCGTGTGGTGGGGCGCGGCGGCACGCTGGCCTATGGCGCGGGACTTCGGCTGGTGGTCGGTCTGGGCATCCTGGCGCTGGCGGGCACGGCGATCGGGGTCTGGCTGGGGCCTTGGATACTGCACGCCATGCTCGGGCCAGGCTTCGATGAGGCTTTCGTCGTCTTCGGCTGGCTGCTGGCGCTGGTGCCGCTGCGGATACTGAACCAGAGCATGGCCCTGGTGCTGCTGATCCCGGCGGGGCGCGCCCGCCCGGCCAGCTATGCGATCTCGGCATTCTCGACCGCCTCTGTGTTGCTGGGAGCGGGCCTGGCGGTGGAGGTGGGCGCATGGGGAATGGCGGTCGGACTGCTGGCCGGCGAAGGTTTGCTGTGCATCACGCTCGCGATCCTGTGCGGGCGCCTGCGGGGGGCGCCTGCGGCTGTGGCGGCGGGCGTTGTCCCCAGCGAGGATCGGGGGTCGTTGAGCATTCTGCTGGTGTCCACGGGTTTGAACATGGGCGGTGCCGAGCGCCAGGTAGTGGATCTGGCCGATAGCCTGGCGTCTTTGGGGCACCGCGTGGCGATTGCCTATCTGGCCGAGGGGCTTGTCCTGCGTCCCACCGACCCGGGCGTTCATCTGTACCCCATGCATTGCAGCCGGGCGCCGCTGAGCCTGCTGCGTGCCTATTTACGTCTGGTTCGCCTGGTGTATCAGTGGCGCCCGGACGTAGTGCACAGCCATATGGTCCACGCGAACCTGATTGCGCGCCTGGCGCGGCTTGCGGCGCCCATGCCGCGGCTGGTGTGCACGGCCCACAGCAACCGCGAAGGCGGGCGTCTTGTGATGTGGGCCTACCGCCTGACGAACGGGCTGGCCGATGTGACGACCCATGTCAGCGAAGAGGCGGCGCGGGAATACGAGCAGGCCGGCGCCGTGCCCCCGGGCGGTATGTTGACGGTCTACAACGGCATCAACGTCGAGCGGTTTGCGGAGAGATCCGGGGCGAACGCGCGGGGCTGCGGGCAGCTCCAGCCGGGGCGGCGTCTGGTGCTGTCCGTAGGGCGCCTGGTGCCGGAAAAGAATCAGGCGGCGCTGCTGCGCGCTTTTGCGCTGATCGGGGATCAGCATCGCGATACGGATCTCTGGCTCGTGGGCGAGGGACCCTTGCGCGCGAACCTTGAAGCCCTCCGGGCGGAGCTGGGTCTGGACGGTAGGGTCTGCCTGGTCGGGAAACGCGACGATGTGCCGGCGCTGATGCGTGGGGCCGATTTGCTGGTGCTGTCCTCGCAAGTCGAGGGTTTCGGACTGGTGGTGGCCGAAGCCATGGCCTCGGGCACGCCGGTGGTGGCCACCAACGTGGGTGGCGTCTCGGAAGTGATGCAGGATCATGGCATTCTGGTGCCGCCGGGGGATGTGGCGGCGCTGGCGCAGGGAATGACCCAGGCGCTGGCCCTCAACCCCGCCCAGTTGGCGCGCAGTTCGGCGCTTAATCGTAGCTATGTGGCGCGCCACTTCGACATCCACCGCTTGGTCAACCAGTGGCTGGATATCTATCGCGGGGGCCGGTCGTGCTCACGGTTCTGACCCCGACTTACGACCGTGCCCGCACCTTGCCTCGTCTCTACGACAGCCTGGCCCGACAGGAGAACACCGATTTCGAATGGCTGGTGGTGGACGATGGCAGCCGGGACGAAACGCGCGAGCTGATTGCGTCCCTGGCGGCGCGCGCGGCGTTCCCGATCCGGTATCTGAGCCAGGCCAATGGGGGCAAACACGTCGCTGTGAATCTCGGGGTGTCGCGGGCGTTGGGAGACTGGATCTTCGTGGTCGATAGCGACGATTGGCTGCCGGACAATGCGCTCCAGGTGGTGGGGGCTGCGCTGCAGGATGTCGACCACGATGGTGATGTCGCCGGCGTGTGCTTCCGCAAGACCGATGCGCGCGGGTATCTGTTGGGACAGCTTCGCACGGACCTGCCGGTGCCCTGGGAGGCCACGCCCAGCCAGGCGGGGCGCCGCGCGCGCGGCGAGCTGGCCTATGTATGCCGGCGCCCATGCATGGTGGCTGCGCCGTTTCCGGTGTTCCCCGGGGAAAAATTCGTGCCGGATCAGTACCTTTGGAATCGGGTGGCCGATCAGGGCCGGATGCTGTTCTATCTGGACCGCGCGGTGTATTGCTGTGAATACCTGGAAGACGGGTATACTCGAAACTTTTCGACACATTTGCGGCGCAATCCGCGGGGGTTCTTCTTGTTTTACGCGGAACAGATTCGCCGCGAGCCGTATCTGACTGGCAAGCTCAAGGCAGTGGTGCGCTGCGGGCAGTGCTTGCTCTATCGGGTTGTACGGCGTTTCGGCACCGATGCGGCCGGCGGATAATTTCGATATGTTGAAGACGGTCGCTCTCATTGCCCATCATGCGGTTTCGCTGCTGATTTTCCGCGGCGATTGGATCCGCGATTTGTGTGCATCCGGGGTCCGGGTGTGGTGCCTAGCCCCCGACTACCGGGATGAGGACCGGGCCGCGGTCCGTGCGTTGGGTGCGGAGCCGGTGGACTACGGCTTGCGGCGTACCGGCATGAATCCGCTGCGCGACGCCCGCGATGCGTGGGCGCTCACACGTTTGCTGCGCCGGCTGCGGCCGGACGTGACGTTTGCGTTTTCCACCAAACCGGTCATCTATGGCACGCTGGCCGCCTGGCTGGCCCGGGTGCCGCGCCGCGTGGCGATGATCGAGGGTGTGGGGTTCGTTTTCACGGATCCGGGCCAGCCGCTGAGCTGGCGCCGCAAGATACTGCGCAGCCTCGTCACGGGTCTGTATCGGCTGGCGCTGTCGCATGCGCACCAGGTCATTTTTCTGAATCGGGATGATAGGGCCGAATTCGTCGCACAGGGTTTGGTGGTGGAGGATCGGGCCGATGTGCTGGGCGGAATTGGTGTGGACCTTCACGCCTGGACGCCCGCCCCGCCCGCCGTCTCTCCGGTCACGTTCCTGCTGGTGGCCCGCTTGCTGCGCGAGAAGGGCATTCTTGAGTATGTGGCGGCCGCCCAGCGCGTCCGGGCGGAATATCCCGCTGTGTGTTTCCTGCTGGTGGGTGGCCTGGACTCCAATCCGGGCGGGCTGGGGCGGGCGGAAGTCCAGTCCTGGGTAGAGGCCGGCATTCTGGAATGGCCTGGATATGTCGGGGTACGGCCATGGCTCGCACGGGCCAGCGTGTTCGTGCTGCCGTCTTACCGCGAAGGTGTGCCCCGTAGCACTCAGGAAGCCATGGCGATGGGCCGGCCGGTGATTACGACCGACGTGCCGGGCTGCCGCGAGACGGTCGAAGACGGCGTCAATGGATATCTGGTGCGCGTCCGGGACGTGGAGGCGTTGGCGCAGGCCATGCTGCGCTTCGTGCGCGACCCGGCCCTGATAGACTCCATGGGGGCGGCCAGCCGCCGGATGGCCGAGTCTCGCTTCGACGTGCGCGAAGTCAACGCCCGCCTGACGGGGATGCTGATGGGCGCGACGGATGGGCCACGACGGAGATGATTTGAAGATGCAGGGGGATGCCAGTGTGAGCAATTACGAGCGCCGACATTCGCGTTGGTACGAGGTGTTGCTGCTCAATGGGCCGCTGCAGGTGGTGGCGGGGCTGTGCGTGGTCATGCTGTTGCCGGCGGTCTGGCTCTGGCGGCCGCCGCTCTGGGAGCGGCTGGATGCGGTGCGCATCAATACGCTGTGGGCCGTGGGGCTCTCGTTTCTGGTGATCTGCCTGGTGCTGCGCCGCCTGTCTCGGTTCTCCAGCGCCAACCTGATGGCCCATATCGCGCCGGTGGTCACCGGGGTGTTCCTGTTGGCGTTCGCCGGGCTATTCTTCACCCGAGGCGGCTATTCCCGCCCGGTCCTGCTGGTCGCCTATGGTTTGTGTCTCCTCTGGTTCTATCTGGGCTATTTCATCGGCCGGCGCTACCGCATGCTGAAGTTTGCCGTGCTGCCCATGAATCCACCCTGTACGCTGCAATCGGACTGGAATCTGGAAATCCGCCATCTGCAGTCTCCGGATCTCGAGGGAGTGCGCTACGACGCGGTCGTGGCCGATCTCCGTGGGGCGGGGATGACGCCGGACTGGGAGCGTTTCCTGGCGCGCTGCATTCTGGCGCATATCCCGGTCGTCCATGTGCGCCAGGTGGCGGAGGGCCTGTCGGGTCGCGTGTGCATTGATCACCTGTCGGAAAACGAAGTGGGCACGCTGCTGCCGTCGCCCATCTATACAGTCTGCAAGCGGCTGATCGATATCGTGGCGGTGGTGCTGCTGCTGCCGGTGGCGCTGCCGCTGATGGCGGCGACGGCCATCGCCATTCGTCTGGATAGCGCCGGGCCGGCATTGTTCGTGCAGAATCGCGTCGGTCTGGGGGATCGGGATTTCCGCATCTACAAGTTCCGCAGCATGCGCGTCGATGCCGAGGCCGACGGGGCGCGGCTGGCGACGGAAGACGACGATCGCATCACGCGCGTGGGCCGTTTCATTCGGCAGACGCGGCTGGACGAGCTGCCCCAGCTCTGGAATGTCCTGAAAGGCGATATGAGCCTGATCGGGCCGCGGCCCGAGCAGCGCGTGTTCGTGGACCAGTTCGAGCAGGAAATCCCGTTCTACATCTACCGCCATGTCGTGCGGCCAGGCATAACGGGGTGGGCCCAGGTGATGCAGGGCTATACCAGCGATGCCGACGAAACCCGCGTTAAAATCCAGCACGATTTTTATTACATCAAGCATTTCTCGCTGTGGCTGGACATCCTGATCGTTTTCAAGACGGTGCGCATCGTGCTGACGGGGTGGGGCGCGCGGTAACGCGATATCGCGTTGCACCCCCGCGTGCGCAACGGGCCGGTAATTTCCCTAATAATTCTCACATCCCGGGAATTTTCGTCGGATTGTTATCACGTCATGGCTTAGCATACATGTGCTCACTCGCAATGCGGAAGCCCTTCACCGGCTCCCAACGCGTCCAGTCAGAGGTCATTTCACGCCATGCACGATCCCGCAGCCCCCGATGCCGCCGCGAAAGGCAGCTCCGAACGCACATTGTTGGTTCTGGCGACACTGGCGCAGCTCGGGCGAGGCGCGTCCATCGCGGAATTGGCGACTGTCACGGGACTCGCCCAGAGCACCTTGTATCGACAACTGGCGGCCTTGCGTCGCTGGGGCTTCGTGGTCGGGCGCCAGAACCTGTTTTCGCCCGGGCCGATGTGCGTTCCGCTGGCTCGAGGTTTCGATCAGGCGTCTCTCTTGACTCTGGAAGCACAACCGGAGCTGGAGGCCATCTCGCGGGGATCGGAAGAATCCGTCGGTCTCATGGTGGCGGTCAAGCACCGGGTCGTATGCCTGGACATGATGGAAAGCTCTCATCCGCTGCGGTGTTCCTTCGTCAAGGGGCGCATGCTCCCGTTGCACAAAGGCGCGACGGCAAAGGCATTGCTGGCATTCATGCCGGCAGCACAGCGGCGCACCAGCCTGGACGCACTCTCGCCGGAAACTGCGCCTGACGGTGTGGCGCGCGCTGAACTGGTCCGCCAGCTACAGCTTGTGCAGGCGCAGGGTTACGCGGTATCCGACAGCGAGGTCGATGCCGGAGTCTGGGGCGTGAGTGCTCCGCTCTATCAACAGTCCGGCGATGTCGCGATCGCTGTCATCACCTTGATGGCGCCCAGTTCGCGCGCGAGAGGCCAGGAAAAACGATTCATCGATATGACTGTGCGCGGGGCAGCGCGCATCTCATCGCGGCTGCAATGCTGCTAACCCACCAGACCGCCCACCGGGAGACTCAATATGAAATTCCGCAATGCGCTGTTCACCGGGCTGATGGCCGCCTCGATGACCCCCTTGGTCACAATAGATGTCCGGTCTCCTGAAACCAGCGATTGAGGGAGCGATCGGAATGATTTCATGTCCGCCTACAGCTTGGAACTCAAAGAGCAGATCGTCAGAAAGATGATGCCGCCGCACAACCAAAGCGTTGCCCACCTGAGTTGCGAGACGGGCATCTCGCGGCCGGCGTTGTATGCTTGGCCACCCACGTCCGAGCCGCTTGCAGGTCGCGGAAGGGCCTATGCGGATACCGGGGACGGTATTTCAAGGTGCGGAACAGCGCCTCGGAATACGGGTTGTCGTCCGCGACTGACACGCTCACGCCACACGTAAGGTCGGAAAGGGACTTTGCGGACCTGCGTTTCCTGGCTTACAATCTAGCTTACAAGGAGATTACGATGAAAACGGTCGGGGCCTTTCAGGCCAAGAATACGCTGGGTACTCTGCTTGATTGGGTAGAAAGCGGGGAAGAGGTCGTCGTCACCCGTCGGGGAAAGCCTGTGGCTCGTTTGGTGTCAATGAATGTCACTCCCACCGAGTTGAGCCGTCAGGGCGAGCAAGCCGTTGCGCGCATCCGCGCCAGAGCGAAGGCGGCCGCCTTCGCGCCCATTACACAGTCTGACTGGAAGTCTTTTCGGGACGAGGGGCGCCGGTGAGTCTGGTCCTGGATTGCTCGGTCGCGTTGGCGTGGCTGCTGCCAGATGAACACGAAATACCGGCTCAAAAGGTTCTGGACCGTATTGTGGTCAGCCGGGCATGGGTGCCTGATCTCTGGCGGCTGGAAGTGGCTAACAGCTTGCAGGTGGCTGTTCGGCGGGGCCGTATCGATGCGGCTTTTCGAGATGCTTCGCTGGCGGACCTATCCTTGCTCAACATTCAGGTTGATCCCGATACCAGTAGTTTCGCGTGGAGCGACACGCTTCACCTGGCAGAGGCACATGGTCTGACTCTCTACGACGCCGCGTATCTTGAATTGGCTTTGCGACTCGGGTTGCCGCTGGCGAGCCGTGATGGGGCTCTGCGAAAAGCTGCCGTCGCCTGCGAGGTGCCCTTGCTGGGGGTCTGATCCCCGGGTGATGGAGCTGCCCGTGGGTGGTGAATTTCGTGGACGCGTTGGCCCGCCATTCGAGAAGCCTTTGCGGATTTGCGCCCTCGATCCGCTGGTTCGTGCGCACGGTCAACAGCAAGGAACCGCATGCTGGTTGACGTCGCTCTGCGAACGCACCCGACACGGGTTCAGTAATTTCCCTGATCGTTCTCACATCTCGGGAATTTTCATCCGGTCGTTATCACGTCATGGCTTAGCATACGTGTGCTCATCCGCAATGTGGAAGACCTTCACCGGCTTCCTACGCGTCCAGTCAACGGTCATTTCACGCCATACACACCAGACCGCTCACCAGGAGACTCAATATGAAATTCCGCAATGCGCTGTTCACCGGCCTGATGGCCGCCTCGATGACGATATTCTCCGGGGTCGGCCACGCGGCATCAGACACCATCCGGATCGTGACCGACGCCACCTTTCCGCCCATGGAAATGACAGTCAATGGAAAGCGGACCGGCTTTGATATTGAGCTGACTGAGGCACTGGCCAAGGCCATGGGCAAGCAGATCGCCTGGACCGATATCGATTTCAAAGGCCTGATCCCCGCTGTCCTTTCCGGCAGGGCAGACGCGGCGGTGTCCGCGATCTACATCACGCCGGAACGCAAAAAGGCCGTGGATTTCACGGACTCTTACTATGCGGGCGGTCTCGTCGTCTTGACCAAGAAGAACAGCTCGATCAAGACGCTGAAGGATCTGGACGGCAAGCGCGTCACGGTCCAGGTCGGCACCAAGTCGGTCAATTACCTGCAAGAGCATTACCCGCTCGTTCATCGCGTGGAGGTCGAGAAGAACCAGGAGATGTTCAACCTGGTTGACATTGGCCGCGCGGACGCCGCTGTCACGGGCAAGCCGGCTGCCAAGCTCTTCGCCCAGAAAAACCCAACCTTCACTGTTCTGGACGAGCAGATCACGACCGAGGAATACGGGATTGCGGTCAGCAAGCAAGAGCCGAAGCTGACACAGGAATTCAATGCCGCGCTGAAGGCCATCAAGGCGGACGGTACCTATCAGAAGTTGGTCGAGAAGTGGTTCGAGGGCAAGAAATAATGGATCTGGACTTCACCCCGGCGCTCGTCGGTTGGGAAGACCTTTTCAGGGGCACGCTGGTCACGGTCGAAGTGACCGTGTGCGCCTTGATTCTCTCGTGTTGCCTGGGCCTGCTGATCGGCATCGGCCGGCTGAATCCGCGCCGCAAGATCCCATACAAGATTTGCAGCATCTATCTGTCATGTTTTCGCGGCACGCCGCTTCTCGTTCAGCTGTTCATCTGGTTTTTCGGTCTGCCGCGCTTCGGGATACTGCTTCCGGCTTTTGTCTGCGGTGTGCTGGGCATGGGAATGTATTCGGCGTCCTACGTGTCCGAGGTTGTCCGGGGCGCCATCCAGTCCGTGGACAAAGGGCAGCGCGAGGCGGCACGGTCGCTGGGGATGTCATCGACGCAGGCGATGATGAAAATCATCTTGCCTCAGGCGTTCGTGCGCATGATTCCCCCGCTGGGCAATGAATTCATTGCCTTGATCAAGAATTCCGCCCTCGTGTCGCTGGTCACCATCCACGATGTCATGCATGAAGGCCAGAAGATCATCAGTGTCTCGTACCGCTCGCTGGAGGTCTACGTAGTGATCGCGGTGATTTACTGGATTCTGACGAGCGCCACGTCATGGATCCTGCGCCGCATCGAGTTGCGACTGCAGGCAGGGGGAATGGTCCAATGACAAGCACCGATGCCGTGATCAAAATCCGCCAACTGCACAAGGCATACGGGGACAATGCGGTGCTGAAGGGAATCGACCTGGAGGTTGACCGGTCTCAAGTCGTGGTCGTCATCGGCCCCAGCGGTTCCGGCAAAAGCACCCTGCTGCGTTGCTGCAACGGCCTGGAGGTCGCCCAGCGCGGCAGCATCCAGATCTGTGGCGAACAACTCCTCCAAGATGGCCGGCTCATGCCCGAGAAGTCGTTGAATCACTTGCGCACCCGCGTCGGGATGGTGTTCCAGTCATTCAATCTCTTTCCGCACCTGACCGCCCTGGAAAACGTGACGGTTGCGCCCCGGACACTGCGCGGGACGCCCGCCGCGCGGGCCAGTGAAATCGGAATGGAGCTGCTGACCAAGGTCGGTCTTGCGGACAAGGCGAGTGCCATGCCCAATAGCCTGTCGGGAGGACAGAAGCAGCGCGTGGCCATCGCTCGTGCGCTTGCGATGGAACCGGAGGTCATGCTGTTCGATGAGCCGACCTCCGCCCTGGACCCTGAGTTGGTCGGCGAGGTTCTGCAGGTCATGAAAGTGTTGGCGAAGGAAGGGATGACCATGATGGTGGTCACCCATGAAATGGGTTTCGCGCGCGAGATGGCCGATACGGTCGTCGTCATGGATTACGGTCGCGTCATCGAAGCGGACAGACCTGATGTCATCTTCGCTCACCCGACGCACGAGCGTACGCGTTCGTTCCTGCAAGCGGTATTGAGCAAGGGACCCATGGAGGAAAGGGGCTGATGGACACAACGATTTGGACGGGGCGTGATGATTCTGCCGAGGGCGGCGATACGCGGCGCCTCTATCACATTGTCCAATGTGAAGATGAGGGCTACGGCCTCGGTGACGCGGTGCTGCTGGGTTTTGCAAGCGACGCCGGCGTATTGCGCAACCATGGCAGACCGGGGGCAAGCAAGGGGCCGCTTGCCATCCGCCGCATGCTGGCGAATTTGCCCGCGCGCGATCTGCAACGGTTCTGGGATGCCGGGGACGTCACCTGCGAGGGCGACGGGCTGGAAGCGGCACAGTCGGCACAAGCGGTCAAAGTCGCGCGCGTCCTGGACGCGGGAGCGCGACCGGTCACGTTGGGGGGCGGCCATGAAGTCGCCTGGTCCAGCTTTCAGGGGCTGATCCTGCACGTGACGAACCGGTCCGTCAAGCCCCGGATTCTGGTCATCAATCTTGATGCGCATTTCGATCTTCGGACCAGTCGACCCGGGTCGTCCGGCACGTCGTTCGACCAGATTCTGGAGTGGGGACGCCAGCATGACTACCCCGTCCACTATGCCTGTTTTGGTATATCGCCCATTGGCAATACCCAGGGCTTGTTTGATCATGCACAGTCGCTCGGAGCGACCTACGTCGAAGACAGCCAGATGCAGGAACGGCATCTGGATGCGAGACTGAAGCAGCTGGCCGACCTGGTCGCGCAGGCGGACGTGGTCTATTTCACGATTGACCTCGATGTCCTGCCTGCGGGGGTGGCTCCAGGCGTCTCGGCACCGGCCACCTTGGGCGTGCCCTTGAGCGTGGTCGAGGCTTGCCTGCAGGCGGTCAAATCCAGCGGCAAGCTGCGTCTGGCCGACATCGCGGAGATGAATCCCCAGCAAGATGCCGACGGTCGGACAGCTCGCGTGGCGGCGCGGCTGGCGTGGCAGTTGCTCCGGCCCGCGGCATGAGCCAGCGCGACCGCGATGTGTCGCCAGCCGCCCCCCGCGCTAGCTAGTGCGGACCTCGATCCGGCGTGGCCGCGCTTCTTCGCGGCGCGGGATCGTCAGCTTCAGCACGCCATCGGACAGGCTGGCATCTATTTTTGATGTGTCCAGATCGGCTGCGAGCGAAAATGCCCGTGCGAAGTGAGGTTGACGAATTTCCGCATGCTGCAAGCGCAATCCTGCGGGTGTGGGCACCGTCGCTTCGGCTTCGATGTACAAGGTGCCCTCGGATACTCTGATATTGAGCCCGTCCTTTGCGACGCCCGGCAGATCCGCCAGCAGTGTCACATTCTGGCTATCCTCGAAGATATCGACGGGCGGCGTCAATGTGATTCGACGCCTCGTCTGGTCGTCTGTCTGTTGGCTGAGCGCCGATTCGTTCTTCGTAGCCAGTTCCGCTGTGTTGCTCATGATGTCCTCCTGAGTTCCGTGACGGTTTTACTGAATCGTGATGGCGCGCGGCTTGGACGCCTCGGCCTTTTTGATGCTGATCGCCAGACACCCGTTGACGTATTGGGCCGTGATCTTGTCGGGATCCGCGTTTTGGGGCAACTCGATTACCCGGCGAAATGTGCCAGTGAAGCGTTCCCGAGCGTAGATCCGCGCTTCTTCGCTGGCTTCGGGCGTTTCTGTGTTGCGCTCGCCACTGATGATCAGCAGCCTTTTGTCGACGGATACGTCAAAGCTCTCCGGCTTGATGCCCGGCGCGAACGCGACGACCTCGATCGAGTCGTCCGTCGATCCGATATTGATTTGTGGAAAGGCGCTGGATCGCCCGGATCGTATGCTGGATGGAAAGCCTCCGAATAAGCCGGTCATCTGCTGTTGCAGGCGATCCAACTCGTTGAAGAGGTCGTTTTCGGAAAAAATGTCACTCATGGTTATTTCTCCCTCGAAAGACAGGAAGGCGAACCGGCCTACGCAAGCCTCGATCCGCCGGCCGCCTGCGATCGATAGATCGACGCGCGGGACGGTGGACCGAGAACTGGCCGTACGTCTGCCTGGAGCAAGTTGAAGATAAGGGCCGCTGGGAGTTTTTCAAGGGTAGCGGCGTATTCCGACAGGCCGTGAAGAGCGGCGAACGCTTACACGTGTGGAGGGGAAGGAAGATAGCGCCCCAGCCCCCGGCCGCCGTTACGCATGAGCCGATCATGATTCCATCGCAGCACGGGAATCACCAACGCCCCCATCCGATTCAACCAGGGGTTGGTCGTGTGTACCTGCCAATCGAAACGGACCGTCGTCTGTCCCCCGGTGTGACGGAAGTGGCAACGCCCGATGCCCGCGAGGTCACCCTCGACCAGACCTTCGATCAGCCGCAGCGGGGCAACCCGGGTAATCCTCGCGACGAAGATCAGGCGCAGCGGCAGTACGCTGCGGCAGGTGTAGCGCCGTGCCGAGCCGGGGCCATGGGTGGCGCCCGGGACCAGCGGGGCGCTCGTAACGCCTGGCCACCAGGCCGCCCAGCCATCCGCATCGAGGATGGCATTCCAGACCACGTCAAGGGGGGCATCGAAGCACCATTGCGTGGTCAGTCGGTAGGCGGTGACGGCCGGTTCGTTCATGCGAGAGGGTTCAAGGCGTGAAGAACCGCTCGGGGAAAGGCACGTCGGCCTGCACGTCGCTCATGTCAACGGTTTCGATCCGGCTTTCGTTCGCAGCGAAACTTTCCACCCGCAGCGGCAACAAGGTGTCGTCCGCCAGCCATATCCGGAAGCGGCGCACATGGCTCACCGGACTATCGGTCGTTCCGACGACTTCCAGTTCTGTCGCCGCCCGCCCCGCCACGTGCGTATGGCCCAATGGCGTTGTGCTGCCGTGCGCGCGCAACGCCAGGACGTCGGCCAGCAGCACGCCGAAATCCGAGCGATCGACGCGGCGGCCTCGCGGGCCGCGCAGCAGTCCGTCATCGGGCGCCAGGTCCAGCGACGGCCAGTGGTGCAGGCCGAACGGCCACAGGTGCACGCGCCGGGAGTCCGGCGAGTAGATCAGTACGGCGCCGTGATGCGGCTTGACGAAATCCATCCGGATCCAGCCGGGCTTGCGATAAAAGTAACGGATGACTTGCTGGTCGCCCGAGGCGTCGACCGAACGCAGGGTGACCTGGTAGCTCTGCAACGCTTCAAAACGGGCGGCGGCGTCGGTCAGCGGGTCGGCCATGGCGAAGGAGCTCATCAGCAGTGTCGCAGTCAGGAGCCACCACCTCATGCGTTTATCCTTGCACGTGCAACACGCCCGCCATGCCTCGCTCGCGATGGCTCTTGAACCACAGCAGCCGATTGGGGCAATAGAAGACGTAGTCGCCCGCCTTTGGAACCAGGCGGACGACCTGCGTGTGGGTGCCCAGTGGGACATCGGCCACGTGCGTGCCGTCAGGCCCATCCAGCACGAAACGATGCGGGATGACGCCCGACTCGATGCTCAGGGTGATTTCCAGTGGCTGATTGGCGCGCGCCGTGATGCGTGCCGGACGGAAGAAGTAGCTGCCGCCGACGATGGTGACGCGCTGCACGCCGTCGGCACCCGGGGTGGCTGCCGTGGGCATTTCCTGCGCGTGGGCCATGCCCGGGGACAGGAGCGCGGCGACCGCCAGAACGCGGCACACCATGCCAAGGAACGGCGTGACAATGTTGTACATGGCATGCCTCCGGACACCAGAGCAGGTCGGCTTGCGCGTTCAAGTCCCTCATGGGAGGGCGCACCCGCCTATCGTCGAATATTCTCGCACTGCCACGGGGCGATGCAAAGCCCAGAATTTCGGTTCCCGGACTTCATAACGCATTGATTCCGTTGGTGCCGGATCGAGGAGCTGAACTTCCTTGCGCGGTTGCCTGAAAATTGGTGTCATCGGCCGGCCCTCCTGTAGTGCAGGTTCATCCGTCAGGGTCTGGCCCGGGCCAGACTGCGGTGCGGCCCCTCGCTCGCCCGCTTGCAAGCTAGTTCCAGGCGTTGAAAAGTACTCTTGAAAGGGCTAATATAAGTTCCGTTAATGGCACTTCATAAAGGGCTTCTGCATGACTCACACCGTTCTTGCTGAAACGACCGCCAGCGTTTCCGAGCTCAAGCGCAACCCTATGGGGACCGTGGCGGCGGGCGAAGGGTCGCCTGTAGCCATCCTCAACCGCAACGAGCCCGCATTCTATTGCGTCCCTGCAAAGGCCTATGAAGCCTTGCTGAACCGACTGGAAGACCTTGAACTGAACGCTCTCGCCGATGCTCGCCAAGGCCAGGCGGAAATCGAGGTTTCCCTGGATGATCTATAGGTTGAAGTTCAAAGACGAGGCTTTGAAAGAATGGCACAAGCTGGACAGCACGCTGCGCGAACAATTCAAGAAGAAGCTCGCTGAACGTTTGCAAGGCCCACGCGTGACCGCCGCCAAGCTGTCTGGTCACGCCGACCGCTACAAAATCAAACTACGGTCAAGTGGTTACCGGCTGGTTTATGAAGTACGCGACATAGAGGTCGTTGTCGTCGTTGTTGTCGCCATCGGCAAGCGCGAACGCAATGCAGCCTACGCCGCGGCGGCCAAGCGCTGAGGCTCGGCAACGAAGGCAGGTACGACCCGCCTGGCCTCTGTCGAGCCGAAAGTCACATGAAGAATTTTGGTGCCGGCTAGAGGAGTCGAACCCCCGACCTTCGCATTACAAGTGCGCTGCTCTACCAACTGAGCTAAGCCGGCGAAAGATCGCCATTCTACAGGAACGACGTTCTTTATTTGACGATCTTCAGGTGCGAGGGCTTCGGGGGCGGCGGCGTGTCGTCGTCGGGCCCGTGCGTGGGCGAAGCCACGGGAGCCTCGTCGCCGGGCGGCATACCGGCCGCCGGCTCCGCGTCCGTTTCACCGCCCGGATAGGGCTGCGAGGCGATGACATCAAACCCCATGCCCGCGCCGGTTTCGCGGGCGTAGATGGCCGACACCGCGCCCACGGGCACGAAAAGCTGTTCGACCGCGCCGTTGAAGCGGGATTCGAATTCGATGTAATCGTTGCCCATCGTCAGCCGGTTGGTGGCCAGGTGGCTGATGTTCAGTGTGATCTGGCCATCATGCACATGCGCTGCCGGCACCACGGTGTTGGCATCGACCGTCACCACCAGGTACGGCGTGTAGCCATTATCCGTGCACCATTCGTGCAGCGCGCGGATCAGGTAGGGCTTGGTGGACGATTCCTGCATGTCAGCGCCGCATGACCTTTTCGGAAGGGGTCAGCGCCTCGATGTAGGCCGGCCGGGAGAACAGCCGCTCGGCGTATTTCTGGATCGGGGCGGCGCTCTTGGGCAGCTCGATGCCGTAGTGGTCCAGGCGCCAGAGCAGGGGCGCAACCGCCACGTCCAGCATGGAGAATTCCTCGCCCAGCATGAACCGGTTCTTGACCAGCAGCGGCGCCAGTTGGGCCAGGCGGTCGCGGATGGCGGCGCGCGCGGCGTTGCGGATCTTTTCGTCGGCGATGTGGCGGTTTTCCAGCGTGGAGACGTGGACGAACAGTTCCTTTTCAAAGTTGTACAGGAACAGCCGCGTGCGGGCGCGCATGATCGGATCCGCCGGCATGAGCTGCGGATGCGGGAAGCGCTCGTCGATGTATTCGTTGATGATGTTCGATTCGTACAGGATCAGGTCCCGCTCGACCAGGATGGGGACCTGGCCGTAGGGATTCATGACGGCGATGTCTTCCGGCTTGTTATAGAGGTCGATATCGCGGATTTCGAAATCCATGCCTTTTTCGAACAGCACGAATCTGCAGCGTTGCGAAAAGGGGCAGGTTGTCCCGGAATAGAGCACCATCATGTCGTGGATTCCAATACAAAATTGAGGCCGATGCCCGGCGGGGCCGGAAAACACAAGCCAGGCGGCTGAGGGGCGCCTGGCTGCGCGGCCTGTTCGCGGCGGCCGGGCCTGCGTGCGCCCCCAGGGGGCGCACGGCGATTACCGGACGTGCTTCCAGTATGCCGCATTCATGCGTATGGCGACAAACAGGAACAGGAACAGGAACAGCATGACCCACACGCCGATCTGCTTGCGCAGGAGCTGCGACGGCTCGGCCATCCAGCCCAGGAAGTTGCTGAGGTCGGCGACGTTGCTTTCGAAGTGCGCGAAGGTCTTGGGGTCGGCCGAACTGAAGCGCCCGATCACGGAAGCTTCGCCCTCGTAGCCGTTCAGGTCTTCGGTCTTGACGGTCGGGATGCCATCCTGATCGTAGCTGGTGGTGGTGCGCACCCAATGGTCGCTGCCCTTTGCGTCGGCGACTTCGTGGGTCTCGATGGTGGTGTAGGTGCGGGGGCCTTCGAGCTGCCAGAGCACGTTGGGCATGGCCACGTTCGGGAAGACCACGTTGTTCCAGCCGGATTTCTTTGTCGTGTCGCGGTAGAAGCTGCGCAGGTAGGTGTAGATATAGTCCACGCCGGACGGCCCGAAGTTCGCGCTCTTGGCGCGGGCGATCACGGACAGGTCAGGAGGGGTGCTGCCGAACCATTTCTTGCCGTCTTCGGGGGTCATGGCGACGGTCATCAGATCGCCCACCTTGTCGCCGGTGAAGAGCAGGTTCTTCTTGATTTCGTCTTCCGTCAGCCCCAGGTCCGTCAGGCGGTTGTAGCGCATGGAATGCGCGCTGTGGCAGTTCAGGCAGTCGTTGACGAACAGCTTGGCCCCGTTTTGCAGCGAAGCCAAATCCGTGATGCGATCCGGTGCGTGATCCAGGTGGACCCCGCCTTCGGCGAAGGCGAAGGTGCTCACCAGGGAAAGAGCCAGGGCACCGAGCAGTTTTTTGATCATGATTGTTCCGTAACAGTCAGTGGGGCGGCCTTAGTGATGGGAGTGGAAAACGACGCGGTCAGGCACGGGCTTGAACGTGCCCAGCCGTGACCAGACCGGCATCAGCAGGAAGAAAGACAGGTAGATGGCCGTGCAGATCTGCCCGATGATGGTGTTCACGGGGTTGACTTCCTGGGTGCCCAGCCAGGCCAGGATGAGGAAGTCCACGATGAAGATCCCGTACAGCACCTTGTGCCAGTTCGGGCGGTAGCGGATGGACTTGACCGGCGAATGATCCAGCCAGGGCAGGAAGAACAGGATCACCACGGCGCCGCCCATGGTCAGCACGCCCCAGAACTTGGCGTCCAGCGTCTTCATGAGGATGGCGACCACGATCAGGATGGCCGGGGTCAGGAACTTCCAGAAGCCTGACAGACGGCCCTTGGCGAACAGCGCGACGGCCGCGATGACGGCGCCCGCCGACAGGACCCACGTGAAGTCGCTGGTGGTGGCGCGCAGCATCGTGTAGAACGGCGTGAAGTACCAGACCGGCGCGATGTGCGGCGGGGTCTGCAACTGGTTGGCCGGCAGGAAGTTGTTGTATTCCAGGAAGAACCCGCCCATTTCCGGGGCGAAGAAGATGATGGCGGCGAAGATGATCAGGAACCCGGCCACGCCCACGATGTCATGCACCGTGTAGTAGGGGTGGAACGGGATGGCGTCCAGCGGGCGGCCGTATTTGTCTTTGGGGCCCTGCTTGACTTCGACGCCGTCGGGGTTGTTCGAGCCCACTTCGTGCAGCGCGAGGATGTGCGCCACGATCAGGCCGATCAGCACCAGCGGGATGGCGATCACGTGGAAGGCGAAAAAGCGGTTCAGCGTGGCGTCGGACACGACGTAGTCGCCGCGAATCCAGATGGCCAGGTCGGGACCCACGAACGGGATGGTCGAGAACAGGTTCACGATCACCTGGGCGCCCCAGTAGGACATCTGGCCCCAGGGCAGCAGGTAGCCCATGAAGGCCTCGCCCATCAGCGCCAGGAAGATGGCCACGCCGAAGATCCAGACCAGCTCGCGCGGCTTGCGGTACGAGCCGTAGAACAGGCCGCGCAGCATGTGCAGGTAGATCACCACGAAGAACATCGAGGCGCCCGTGGAGTGCATGTAGCGGATGAACCACCCGCCCGGCACTTCGCGCATGATGTATTCGACGGAATTGAACGCGAGCGCCGCGTCCGGCTTGTAGTTCATCACCAGGAAGATCCCGGAGACGATCTGGATCACCAGCACCAGCAGGGCCAGCGATCCGAAGAAATACCAGAAATTGAAGTTTTTCGGAGCATAGTATTCAGTCATATGCTCGCGGATCATCTTGGTCAGCGGGAAGCGGCGGTCCACCCAACCCAGCGTTCCCGTCGTCTCGATGTTGTTATCGGCCATGGATAGCTCCTTGTGTCGCGAAAGGATGAACGGCGGCGTTCATCAGGCCTTGTTGGCGGGATATTCTTCGAGGCCGATGATGACGCGTTTGCCATCCGGCGAGAAGGCATAGGGGGGAATGGGCAAATTGGCCGGCGCAGGCTTGTTGCTGTAGACCCGCGCGGCCATGTCATAGGTGGAGCCGTGACAGGGGCAGAGCCAGCCGCCCGGCCAGTCGCTGGGCAGGTTTTCCTGGGCGCCGGCCTTGAAGCGCGGCGTGGGGACGCAGCCGAGGTGGGTGCAGATGCCGACGCAGATGAAGATTTCTTTCTTGCGCGAGCGCCAGACGTTCTGCGCCCACGCAAAGGGAGTGTATTCGGTGTTCTTGGACAGCGGGTCGGCGAGTTCGCTGTTGTGCTTGGCCAAGTCCGCGACCTCGGCGTCGGTGCGGCGCACGATGAAGATGGGCTGGCCACGCCATTCGGCGGTCATCTGTTTGCCCGGTTCCAGTGCGGCGATGTCGACTTCGACGGGTGCGCCCGCGGCCTCGGCGCGGGCTGAAGGCGAGAGCGACAGCGCGTAGGGCACGGCCGTTGCCACGCCCGCCACGCCGCCCAGGGCACAGGTTGTCGCCACCCATCGGCGACGTGAAGGATCGGCGGGCAGGTTCAGGGGGCTGGCGCCCTCGTCGAGCTGCGTCTCGTCGGACTGTGTCGGTTGATGACTCATGCTGTGATCCCTAGGTTCCTGGTCGCCGTCCGCTGGTCCCGGACGCGCGTTTGAAAGATATTTTGCTGGCTGTAAGTGGGTCTTCAACCGCGTATTATAGCGTTACGTCCCATGTGGTAAATCGACAGGAGACAGCCGAGATGAGCACTGCCAAAGGGTTTCTCAAGGAATTCCGGGAGTTCGCGGTTAAAGGCAACATGATCGATCTGGCCATCGGCGTCATTATTGGGGCCGCCTTCGGGAAGATCATCGATTCGATCGTGGGTGATCTGATCATGCCCGTCATCAACTTCGTCATCGGAAGCGGCGTCAATTTCGACAATCTGTTCTGGGTGCTCCGCACGCCGGCGGGGTACAGCGGCCCCATGACGATCGCGGACCTGACCAAAGCAGGCGGTGTGGTCTTCGCGTGGGGCCACTTTCTGACGGTCGCCGTCAATTTCATTCTGCTGGCGCTCGTGGTGTTCATGCTGGTGAAGCTGGTCAACAACGCCCGCCGCCGCTTCGAAGAGCCCGCGCCGACGGCGCCGGTCACGCCTGAGAACGTGCTGCTGCTGCGGGAAATTCGCGACGCGCTGAAAAAATAGCCCCCCGGCCGCACGCCGGCCGGGATGGGCGCGCCCGGGCAAGGGACGGCCCCGGGAGCCCCGCCTGGCGGCGCGGGCCGTCAGACCGGGTTGTCGATGTCCACGAACGTGCAGGGCACGCCGAACTGGGCTTCGATGGCGGCACCCAGCGCCTGCACGCCATACCGTTCCGTGGCATGGTGACCGGCGCTGATGTAGGCGCTGCCCGTTTCGCGGGCCAGATGCACCGTGGGTTCGGAAATCTCGCCGCTGACATAGCAGTCGGCGCCAGCGGCCAGGGCGGCGTCCATCATGCCCTGGGCGGCGCCCGTGCACCAGGCCAGGTGATGGACGGGGTGGTCGGGGTCGCCGATCACCAGCGGCTTGCGCTTCAGGCGGTGGGCGATGTCGGCGGCCAGCTCGGCGACGGTGCAATCGCGCGCGGGACTGCCCAGCCAGACCAGTTCGTCGGGTCCGCAGCGCCGGGGGGTACCGTCGGGTAAGATGTCCGGCGTCCAGTCCATGACCCGGGCAAGCTGCGCGTTGTTGCCCCATTCCACATGCGCGTCCAGCGGCAAGTGATAGGCGAACAGATTGATGTCGGCGGCGAGCAGGGCGGCGATGCGCTGGCGCTTGGGGCCGCGGATGCAGGCGTCCTCGTTCTTCCAGAACCAGCCGTGGTGCACCAGGATGGCGTCGCTGCCGCGCGCGACGGCGGCTTCGATGAGCGCCTGGGACGCCGTCACGCCGGTCACGATGTGGCGGATCGTGGGCCGGCCTTCGACCTGCAGGCCGTTCGGGCAATAATCACGAAAGCGCCCGGGTTGCAGCGTGTCGGCCAGCCAGGCCGCGAGTTCGTGACGGGTGATTTCGGCTGTCATGGGTTTTCTTTTCCTGAGCGAAGCGTATGCGTCGATTGTGGCTGATTTTTGCCCAGACCGTCACGGTCTGCCTGGGCATCCTGTTTTTGGTGACGACTTTGCGGCCGCAGTGGCTGCCGGGGCGTGACAAGCCTGCCGTGCCTGGTCCAGCCGGGGCCGGAGGCGCGGGAGTCGTCGTGGCGCCCGCGGTGCAGGCGCCGGCCAGTTACGCGCCCGCCGTGGCCCGCGCGGCGCCTTCGGTCGTGAACATCTACACGGCCAAACACGTGGACGTGCCGCTGGTGCCGCTGCCGGCGGACCCGGGCCTCGAGCGGCTGTTGCGCCAGTTGCCGGGCTTCACGCGCCGCGAGTCGTCCACCAGCCTGGGCTCGGGCGTGATCGTGCGCGCAAACGGCTACATTCTGACCAACTATCACGTGATTGAATCGGCTGACGCCATCCGGGTGGGCCTGGCCGACGGGCGCCAGGAAACGGCCAAGCTCGTGGGGGCTGACCCGGACAGCGACCTGGCGGTGCTGAAGGTCGGCCTGGACAAGCTGCCGGCCATCACGTTCGACCCCGATCCAGCCGTGAGGGTGGGCGACGTGGTGCTCGCCATTGGCAATCCGTTCGGGGTGGGACAGACCACGACCCAGGGGATCGTGTCGGCGCTGGGCCGCAATCGGCTGGGGTTGACCCTGTACGAGAACTTCATCCAGACCGACGCGGCGATCAACCCCGGCAATTCGGGCGGCGCGCTGATCGACACGCGGGGCGACCTGGTCGGCATCAATACGGCGATCTATTCCGATACCGGCGGGTCGCTGGGCATAGGCTTTGCGATTCCGGCGGCGGTGGCGCACAACATTCTGGACCAGATCATCGAGCACGGCAGCGTGCGGCGGGGCTGGCTGGGGCTGGAACCGCAGGACATCACACCGGACCTGGCGCGGGCGTTCCATCTCAAACAGACGGAGGGGGCCATCGTGGCGCGCATCTTGCGCGACGGCCCGGCCGATCGGGCCGGCATCCACGTGGGCGACATCATCCGCACGCTGGACGGCAAGCCGGTGGCTGATGCGGTGGACCTGCTCACGCGGCTGGCGCCGCTCAAGCCCGGGACGGAGGTCAAGGTGGAGATTCTGCGCGACGGCCGGATGCTGCAGCGCACGGCAAAAGTGGGGCTGCGCCCGCCCGCTCAGCGGCGCTGAGCGAATCGTCGGGCACGCGGGGGCGCCGGCCGCGCCCGTCGCACACCGGCCGGGCCGCGGGGGCGCCGCCAGACGGCCGGGATCTCAGCCCTGTTCGCGCAGCCGCTTGGCTGCCGCGATGGCGAAGTAGGTCAGGATCCCGTCGCCGCCGGCGCGCCTGAAGGCCAGCAGGGATTCCATCATGACTTTGTCGAGATCCAGCCAGCCGTTGGCGGCAGCCGCCTGGATCATGGCGTATTCGCCGCTGACCTGGTAGACGTAGGTCGGCATGCCGAAGGCGTCCTTGACCTCGCGCAGCACGTCCAGGTACGGCATGCCGGGCTTGACCATCACCATGTCGGCGCCCTCGTGGATGTCGGCGGCGACTTCGCGCAACGCTTCCAGCCGGTTGGCCGGGTCCATCTGGTAGGTGGCCTTGTCGGACCGGCCCAGGTTGGCCGCGGACCCGACGGCCTCGCGGAAGGGGCCGTAGAACGCGCTGGCGTATTTGGCGGAATAGGCCATGATGCGGGTGTGGATGCGGCCGCGCCCGTCCAGCGCCCGGCGCACGGCGCCAATGCGCCCGTCCATCATGTCGCTGGGAGCCACGATGTCCACGCCCGCCTCGGCATGGGTCAGTGCCTGGCGCACCAGCATGGAGACGGTGGGCTCGTTCAGCAACTGGCCCTCCTCGTCGATGAGGCCGTCCTGCCCATGGCTGGTATAGGGGTCCAGCGCCACGTCGGTCAGGACGCCCAGGCCCGGGAAGTTGGCCTTCAGGAGCGCCACCGTGCGCGGAATCAGGCCGTCCGGGTTGGCGGCCTCGCTGCCGTCCGCGGTCTTGAGCGCCGAATCGATGTGCGGGAACAGCGCCATCACGGGGATGCCGAGCCGCACGCATTCTTCGGCGGTGGCCAGCAGTGTGTCCGGCGAGTGGCGCACGACGCCGGGCATGGCGGCCACCGGCTCGCGCACGTTCTGCCCCTCGCGCACGAACACCGGGTAGATCAGGTCATCCACGGACAGGCGGTTCTCGCGCACCAGGCGGCGCGAGAAGTCGTCGCGCCGGTTGCGGCGCAGCCGCAGGGTGGGGAAATCGGTTTGAGGCAGAAATCGGGTCATGGGAACTCCGGGGTTTACGGCACGATCTGGGGCGAGATCCAGTTTTCGATATGGAGGCCGGCCTCTTCCAGGCCGATGCGGCGGGGTGCGGAAAACGGCAGTGCCGTCAGCGTGCCGATCTCCGCCAGGTCGCGGCGGGTCTGCTGCGCGGCTTTCACCCGCTGGCCGTAGGGCAGTTTGTCGGCCTTGGTCAGCAAGGCGAGGGTCGGCAGCCCGCGCAGGCCGATCCAGTGCGCGAGGCGGCGGTCCAGCTCGGTGACCCCGCGCCGGATGTCCACCACCATCACCACGCCCGCCAGGCTGGTGCGCTGGTGCAGGTAGTCCCCCAGGACCTCGGCCCAGGCTTCGCGGGCCTTCTGGTCGATGGCGGCGTAGCCGTAGCCCGGCAGGTCCACCAGGAACCCCAGCCAGGCATCCGGTTCGACGGGATCCGGGATGCCGAACAGATTGATGAGCCGTGTGCGACCCGGCGTCTTGCTGGAGAATGCGAGCTGCTTCTGGTTCACCAGCACGTTGATCGCCGACGACTTGCCGGCGTTCGAACGCCCCACGAAAGCGACTTCGGAGGTGGTGGGCGGGGGAAGCTGGTCCAGGCGGGCGGCGGAAACCGTGAACCGGGCGCGGTGGAGAAGGGACACGGGGTGCGGTCTCGATGGAGGGGCAATGAAGGAGATGATCGCTATTGTATAATTTCGTATTGAACTTGTTGTGCCTGATGCCGCGTCGGCCTGCGGGTCTGCTCGGGCACGACCCTGGTGGCGCCGCTTGGCGCCAGGATCGAACCATATCCGAGGACCTCATGAAGCGCGCGCTTTCCAGTTTGTTCGTGGCCGGCAGCCTGGTGCTTGCCGGTGTCATTCCGGGCTTGACCCAAGCCCAGGATGCGCCCCAGAAGCCGGACGTCAAGGCTGGTGAGCAACTTTTCGTCCATGGCGATACGTCGCGCGGGGTCCTGGCCTGTATGACCTGTCACGGCGCGGCGGGCAACAGCACCATTCCGGCCAATCCGAATCTGGCCGGCATGCCCCACGAATACATTGCGAAGCAACTGCGGGACTTCCAGGCGCACGACAAAACGCCGCCTGTCCGCACCGGCGCCAATGGCGCGCCCACCATCATGAGCAGCATCGCCGCCAATCTGAAGCCCCAGGACATCCAGAACCTCGCCCTGTACCTGTCGCAGCAGCCGCTGGACTGGGACAAGGCCGGCACGGCCACCAAGCCGGCGACCAAGGATCTGGGCCAGCGCATCTGGCGCGCCGGCATCGCCGACCGCAATGTGCCGGCCTGCGCCGCGTGCCACTCGGCCAATGGCAAGGGCTTGCCCGCTGAGTTTCCGCGCCTGGCGGGCCAGCATCCGGAATACATTCTGGAACAACTCAAGCTCTTCCGTTCGGGCGACCGCCAGAACGAGATCATGCATGACATCGCTGATCGCATGAACGACCAGGATCTCGCGGCCGTGGCCGATTACGCGGCGGGTCTGCGCTGATCGATCGCCCTTCACGGAACGCCCTTCTCGCCCCGGTCTGATTCCCGGGTTGCGGCTGGGGTCTTGGTGGACTGCGGTGCAAAGTCGCTGTATGGTTGAGGCTTAAAAGCTCATCGGGGGGTGCGCGCAAGCGCGCGCCCCCTTTTTTTACGGAATCGGGTCCTCGTGTCATCTCTTTCCCGTTTTCGCGCCCGCGGCGCGGACGTCATCGAATTGCTGGGTTCGATGCGCTTTGCCATCAGCCTGCTGGTGTTCATTTGCGTGGCCAGCCTGATCGGCACCATCATTCAGCAGAACCAGGCGGCTACTACTTACATCGATCGGTTCGGCCCCTTCTGGTTTGCCGTCTTCAGTGAGTTTTCGCTCTGGCAGATCTACAACAGCACGTGGTTCCTGCTGGTCATGTCCTTCCTGGTGGTGTCCACCACGCTGTGCGTGTTCCGCAATGCGCCCAAGATGCTGCGGGATGCGCGCTCTTTCCGGGAATACGTACGGGGCAGCAGCCTGCGCGCGTTCCACCACCGGGTGGAGCTGGCCAGTGCCCAGACGCCGGCGCAGGCGCGTGACAACGTCGGCAAGCTGCTGCGCGCACAGGGCTACCGCTATCGGGTGCGGGAAGACGGCGACAGCCTGATGGTCGCCGCCAAAAAAGGCGGCGCGAACCGGCTGGGCTATATTTTTGCGCACACCGCCATCGTGGTGGTTCTGTTGGGCGGCCTGCTCGACAGCGAGCTGCCGGTGCGCCTGCAAACCTGGTTGTTCGACAAGCAGCCCGTCGTGGGAAACATGCTGATTTCGGACGTGCCGCAGTCCGGCCGGCTGTCGGCGTACAACCCCAGCTTCCGCGCCAACATGCTGCTGCCTGACGGCAAGCAGAGCAGCATGGGCATCGTGTCCTCGGGCCGGGGCGTGCTGCTGCAACCGCTGCCATTCACGCTCCACCTGAAGAAGTTCTATATCGACTATTACAGCAACGGGCAGCCCAGCGACTTCCGCAGCGACGTCACCGTCACGGACCTCGGCAGCGGCAAATCCTTTGATCGCACCATTCTGGTCAATGAGCCGCTGCACTACGACGGCGTGACCGTGTACCAGTCCAGCTTTGACGATGGCGGCAGCAAGCTGAAGCTCAAGGCCTGGCCGCTGAAGGGCGCCGATGCCCAGCCCGCCGCGCTGGACGGCACCGTGGGCGGCAACGGCACCCTGCCGGGCACCAAGCTCGCGGTCGACTTCACGGGGCTGCGCGTGATCAATGTCGAGGATCTGGGCGCCACCAAGGATCCGCAACCCAAGAGCATAGTGGCCGAGGTGGCCGCGGTCACGGGCAGCGGGGCTCGCGCGCCCAACAAGAACCTGCACAATGTGGGACCCAGCGTGCAGTATCGGGTAGTCGGGGACGACGGGCAGTCGCACGACTTCAACCAGTACATGCTGCCGGTCAAGCTCGACGGCTTCCCGGTGTTCCTGATGGGCACGCGCGACGATGCATCCCAGCCGTATCGCTATTTGCGCATCCCGGCCGACGATCAGGGCGGGATGACCGAATTCATGCGGTTGCGGGCCGCGCTGGATGACCCCGCCCTGCGCGAGGAAGCAGCCCGCCGCTTTGCGCGCCGCAGTGCGCCGGACGGCGAGCAGCAGGATCTGATGTTCGAGGCCGCGCGCGGCGCATTGCGCACCTTTGCGACGCAGGGCTTCAATGGCATCATTGCTTCGGCCCCGGCGGATCAGCGCGAAAAGATACTGAATTTTGCGGTTCCCATGATCCAGTTGAGCCTGGTGGAGCTGCGCGACCTGGTCCACGAGCAGGCACATGAGCCGCTCGTGCCGCGCGAGGGGACGAAGGGCGAACACGAACTGCAATGGATGCGGCTGGCCGTGTTGGCGCTGGCATCGCTTCCGGATTATCCTGCTCCTGTCGCCCTGCAGCTTTCCAGTTTCGACCAGGTTCAGGCCAGCGTCTTCCAGATCGCGCGCAGTCCGGGCAAGAACATCGTCTACATCGGCTGCATTCTGCTCGTGCTGGGCGTGTTTTCGATGTTCTACATCCGCGAGCGCCGGATATGGGTGTGGATCCGGCCGTCCGATCAGGGCCATGGGAGCCATTGGCTCGCGGCCATGACCACGCAGCGCCGCACACTGGATTTCAATCACGAATTTGAGCGGCTGCGCGAAGCCTTGCGCCGCCTGTCTACCGGAGGATCCGACCATGACGTCTGACACCATTACCCACGATCCCTTGACACTGTGGTCGCTGGGCGCGAATTCGAGCGGGGACCGTCGTGGCAGGCGGGGCCGGCCGGACTGGACCGATTTCGGATTCTTCCTGGTGCTCGCCATCGGCGCCGGGTACGTGCTCACCCAGTACGGCAGCTTCATGAACTACTACGAGAAGCTGCTCCTGGTGGGCGCGGTGGCCGTGTTCAGTTGGCTGGGCTGGCTGTGGCGCCCGATGCGGACGCTCATGGTCGCCAGTGGGCTGACGGCGCTGCTGGCGATCTGGCTGTACAGCCCGACCGGCGTTCTGCTGCAGGGCGACCTGACTCGGGCCGATACCAACTTCCTCCTGAAATACCTGATCTCGTCGCAGTCCGCCATTCTGTGGATGTGCGCGTTGTTCTTCCTGGCGACCGTTTGCTATTGGATCGGGTTCGCCAGCGACACGGCGGCCTGGCTGGGCACGGTGCTGACGTGGGGAGCCGTTTACGCCGGCCTGACCGGCCTGCTGGTGCGGTGGCGTGAAGGCCACCTGCTGGGGCCGGACATTGGCCACATTCCGGTCAGCAATCTGTATGAAGTCTTCGTGCTGTTCGCGCTCATCACCGCGCTGTTCTACCTGTATTACGAACGGCGCTATGCCACGCGGGCGCTGGGCGGCTTTGCGCTGCTGGTGATCAGTTCGCTGGTGGTGTTCCTGCTGTGGTACTCGTTTACCCGCGATGCCTATCAGATCGCGCCGCTGGTGCCGGCCCTGAAGAGCTGGTGGATGAAACTGCACGTGCCGGCCAATTTCATCGGCTACGGCACCTTCAGCCTGGCGGCGATGGTGGGGTTTGCCTACCTGGTGAAGGCGCACGGCGAGACGCGTGGCTGGAAACCGCTCATCCCGCTGTTCGTGCTGGGGGCGGTGCTGTGTGCGGAGCCGGTGGTCTTCAGCGCTCGCGAGTTGTCCCCGATCTGGATGGTGTATTTCGGCGTGGGGCTGCTCATCGTCGGCGGGATTCTCGCCATGCGCGCGCCGATCGCTCAACGGCTGCCCTCACTCGAAGTCCTGGATGACGTCATGTATCGCGCGATTGCCGTCGGTTTCGCGTTCTTCACGGTGGCGACCATCCTGGGGGCGCTCTGGGCCGCGGATGCCTGGGGTACGTACTGGCAGTGGGATCCCAAGGAAACCTGGGCGCTGATCGTCTGGCTGAACTATGCCGCGTGGTTGCATATGCGGCTCATGAAGGGCCTGCGCGGCTCCATGGCGGCGTATTGGGCGCTGTGCGGCCTGGTGGTCACGAGCTTTGCCTTCCTCGGCGTGAACATGTTCCTGTCGGGGCTGCATTCCTACGGCGAACTCTGATCGGGGGCATGGCGGGCGCGCGCATCACACGCGCCGCCCGCTGATTTCTTCGATATAGGCCTTGGTGGCCGCGTCCTTTATCATGGGCAGGATGCTGTCGTAGGCGAGTATCTCGGCGGGTGCGCGCGACGCCGACACCACATAGCCCTGGATGTGGTCCACGCCCATCTCGGTCAGCGTGCGCAGCGTGGGCAGGTCCTCCACCCATTCGGCGATGCATTCCATACCCAGGTTGTGGGCCAGGTCCACGATGCTGTTGACGATGGCGATGTTGGCGTCGCTGGCCAGCATGTCGCGGATCAGGGTGCCATCGATCTTGATCATGTCGGCGGGCAGCTCCTTCAGGTACGAGAAAGAGGTGTAGCCGGCCCCGAAGTCGTCCAGCGCCACGCGCGTCCCCATGCGCTGCAGGCGGCGCATGAATTGCCGGGTGCGCTCCAGGTCCTGCAAGGCTACGCCCTCCGTGATTTCCACGCACAAGCTGCGCGAGAACTGCGCGTGCTGGTTCAGGATTCCGAACAGCGTATCGATGAACCGGTCATCGTTGAGCGACACCCCGCTCAGGTTGATGTTCACCAGTTGCGTCCGGCCGAGCATGAGCCGGTG
This sequence comes from Castellaniella sp. UC4447_H14, assembly GCF_052978285.1. Taxonomy (NCBI): domain Bacteria; kingdom Pseudomonadati; phylum Pseudomonadota; class Betaproteobacteria; order Burkholderiales; family Alcaligenaceae; genus Castellaniella; species Castellaniella sp. UC4447_H14. The sequence continues at coordinate 2,643,793 of NZ_CM129666.1, forward strand.
TTGGGCCATCCAGGCCAGCGTGGTGGAGAACACCCATTTGTCGATGGCCGTGATCATGCCGTTGTCCTCGGCCGCCTGGATGATCCGGGGGGTCTGCACCAGGCGCTCGCCCGAACTGCGGACCCTCAGCAGGACCTCGAAGTTGAGCGTGGTCAGCGGGTGGCGCAGCGACATGATGGGCTGCATTTCCAGATGGAAGTCTTTCGGGGGCTCGTCCTTGTCGAGCTGCTCGAAGAGGTACTGTTCATCGATGTGTTCGAAGAGCTCCTGGGCATTTTCCTCGTACAGGGTGATGTCGCGATGCTGTTTGCGCGCATCCCGGCAGGCCCGGCTGCCGGCCGCGATGGCGTCGGCCGGGTTCATCTTCCGGTCGATGTCGATGAGTCCCATCGCGGACTTGAGCTGGAACGCGCGTTCGCCTACGTATATCGGGGCGCTGTTCAGGCTTTCCACGATGTCCTGGCTGACGCGCCGGGCTTCACGGGCGCGCATGTTGGGAAACAGAATGATGAATTCATCATTGCCGACGCGCCCTATGCTCTGCTGCTCGTTCAATGAGTACCGGACTCTCTCACAGACCATCTGCAGCAGTGTGTCGCCGGCCGAGTGGCCGAACAGATCATTCACGCGTTTCAGGTGGTCCAGGTCCAGGAACCCCATGGCCGCCGGTGTATCCGATTGGCGCAGGGCGTCGATGGAGGTCTGCATGGCCGTCTCGATGCCGCGCCGGTTGAGTGTGTCGGTGAGCGGGTCATTGTCGGCCATGAGCCGCAGGTTGCGGATCGTTTCGTAGCGGGCGCTCACGTCCTGCAGGGAGCCCTCGATGCGGCTGCCGGCCATCGTGGCGCGCAGCAAGAAGCTGCGTGACGGGGAGGTGCTCGAGGCGTTCGTCTGGATTTCCGTGTCCTGGCCCTGTTCGGTCGCCAACGAAACCTGCAGCCAGTCCATGTCGGGGAAGAAATCGGTCCAGGCGAGGCTGAGCGAGTCGGTCGCGTCGTTCACGGCCAGGATGTCGCGGGCATTCGGGTTCAGGTGCTCGAAGTGGCGGGTGGCGCCCAGTGTGAACAGCCCCAGGGGCGTCAAGCTGTCGTGCGCGATCAGGTCGTTGCGCTGGCGTGAGCGAAGCTGCCGGTCTTCCCGCATCTGCTCGGCGACGGCCAGGGCGATGAGCACGTTGCAGAGCAGCAGCGCGATGGTGCCGATCTGGGGATCGATGAGGTCGCGCCGCTCCAGCCCGACCAGGATCAGCCCGGTCAGCATGATGGAGAGCGCCACGCAGACGCCTACGGTATGCCACAGCCGGGTGCGTGTGTGCGAGCGGAACAGGGCATGGATGAGCAGGATGGCGACCAGGCCCGTGGCGAGCCACGCCGCCAGGAAAACGATGGTCTGGAACCAGTCGTAGGGCAGCGCCACTGTGGCGACCAGCAGCACCAGGCTGCTCAGGGTGCCGATCTTGCGCACGCGGGTCTGGGTCGAAGTCTCCAGGCTTTCACGGAACAGATCGGCAAACAGATGGTAGGTGACGAGGTAATAGAGCACCAGCGTGAACTTGCGCACCCACGGCAGGTACTCCGGCGCAATCAACAGGCCCAGCCACTGGTAGTCCCACCCGAGCGCCCACGCGCCCAGGCGCATGTTGCCGACCAGCCAGCAGGCGAGCAGCACGTAAGGCCATTCGCGCATGGTCACGGCGATCACGAACAGGAACAGCGCCAGCGTGAGCAGACCACCCTGCAACAGGCCGAGAGACCGCGCATCGCGCGCCGAGGCGTCGGAGAGATCCGTTCGATCCCATCGCTCCAGGGACAGACGCGCGGGCTGCGCCAGGCCGACGCGGCACAGCGCCTGGCGGGCGGTCGTGGCCGTCGGCAATGGCATCTGGGTGCCGGCGATGCTCGTGTGCAGCGGCATCGGCACCAGCGTCCAGGGTTCGTGGCCCGATGGATACGCGTTGCGCTCCAGCAGCCAGCAGGCGGGCGCCACCAATTGGTGGGAGGGCAGCAGCAATTCCTGGGGCAGCGGTGAGGCGGCCGTCCGGACGGGCAATTCGGCCAGCAGCCAGACGGTACCGGCGGGCAGCCGTTCGGTGAGCCGGCTGGGGCGCTGCGTGAGCCGCAGGATGGCGGTATCCGGGTCGGTGACGGTGGACTGGACGAGAAAGCGGGTGGCCAAGGGTTGGCCTTGGTGGTTGCCAAATAGCGATGGGAGCACGGCGATGCCGGCCACCACACAGAGCACGATCAGCAGCGGCACCAGGACGTGCGTGACAAGCGGTGCCAGCCGGCCCGAAAGCCGGGCGAACCGACGGGTGGCACGAACCGGCGGATGATTCTTCTGCGCCATAGGACTACGCGACATTACGAATGTGTGCGGACGACAAGCCCACACCAACGGCATTGACGGCCCATTCTGCAGGAACTTTAGGGCCGCCGCGCCGCGTCTCACAAAGAGCGATTCAGTCGCTGGGATTGGAGGCGGCGGTCCTCAATTCAACCACAGGTTGGACCGGACCGGAGATTAACCTTTGTGGGGAATGCGCTCGGATGCGAAAAGCGCTTGCGTGGATTCGCGCGGACGCACCAGATAGGAGTCCTGGCCGTCGATCAGCACTTCGGCTGCGCGCGGCCGCGTGTTGTATTGGCTCGACATCGAAAAGCCGTAGGCGCCGGCCGACTGGATGGCGAGCAGGTCGCCCTGCTCCAGCGGCAGAGTCCGGTCGCGTGCCAGCCAGTCACCGCTTTCGCAGATGGGGCCGACGATGTCCCAGGTCTCGGCGGGTGTTCCCGCACGCGCTTCGACGGGGACGACTCCGTGCCAGGCCTCATACAGGGCGGGGCGCATCAGATCGTTCATGGCCGCGTCCACGATCGCGAAATTGCGGACCGGGGTGCGTTTCAGGTATTCCACGCGCGTGAGCAGCACACCGGCGTTGCCCACCAGCGAACGGCCGGGCTCCAGCACTACCTGCAGGTAGTCCAGCCCGTGCGCCGCCAGGCGCTGGAATACGGAATCCAGCAGAACGGCGGGATCCAGCGGTGTTTCGTCGGTGTAGCGGATGCCCAGGCCGCCGCCCAGATCCAGGTGCTCCAGGCGGATGCCGTCGGTGGAAAGGCGGTCGATCAGGGCCAGCAGTTTCTCCAGTGCGTCCAGGTAGGGTGAGACGCTGGTGATCTGCGAGCCGATGTGGCAGTCCACGCCCGTGATCTTGAGACTGGCATGCTGCAGGGCCTGCCGGTAGAGTTCAGGGGCTTGGTGGATGTCCACGCCGAATTTGTTTTCCTTCAACCCGGTGGAAATATAAGGGTGCGTCTGTGCGTCCACGTCCGGGTTGACGCGCAACGAGATAGGCGCGACCAGTCCCATTTCGTGCGCGATGTCGGCCAGGCGGTCGAGTTCTGCCGCCGATTCGATGTTGAAGCATTTGATGCCGGCCGTGAGCGCGGAGCGGATTTCCCAGCTCTGCTTGCCCACGCCCGAGAACACGATACGGTCGGCGCGTGCGCCGGCGGCCAGGACGCGGGCCAGTTCCCCGCCTGATACGATGTCGAATCCCGCGCCGAGGCGCTTGAACTCATGCAGCACGGCCAGGTTGGAGTTGGCCTTCACTCCGAAGCAGACCAGTGCGTCGCGCCCGGCGATGGCGCGTTCGTAGCTCTGCCAGGCGGCGTGCAGCGCCGCGCGCGAGTAGACGTAGAGGGGAGTGCCGTAGCGGTCGGCCAACTCGGTAAGCGGAATGTCCTCTGCGTACAGGACGCCGTCGCGCATGGGAAATGAGTAATCCGGACTCATGGTGATCATGGCCGCGGCGCGGCGGGCGCGGCCGGGGGGCTGGGCGCCGGGGCCACGGTCGGCGGCGTGGCGAGTTCCGCATCGGCGGGCGGCGGAGGCGCGGGATGCTGCAGCGGGCCCTTCATGCCGCAGCCCGCCAAGAGAAAGGCGACGCTGACAGTGACCAGGCGCGCGGCTCGCAGGAAAGAGGGTTCGAGCTTCATCAGAAGGGGACGCGCACCGGCTGGGTGACGGCGCTGCCAGGTGGGTTGTTGGAAGGTTTTTGCGGGGTGGCGTTGCCCTGCAGTTGGTTGAGCAGATTGCCGATGCCGTCCGGTGTGTTGCCCGACGGGTGGGCGGGTGCCGGGTCGCCCGGGGCGGGCAGACCCACGCGGGCGATCGCCGTGCCCGGCGGGTATTCGTCGAAATAGTAGTCGCCGTCGAGCTTGGTCAGGCCGCTGGGCATGGGACCCGGCGGCGTTTCCGGCTGGCCCTTCAGCGCCGTGCGCATGAAGCTCACCCAAATGGGCAGCGAGGCGCCACCGCCGGTTTCGCCCTGGCCCAGGGACTTGGGCTGGTCGAATCCCATCCAGGCCACGGCCACCAGTTTGGGCGTGAATCCGGCAAACCAGGCGTCCTGGGAGTCATTGGTGGTGCCGGTCTTGCCGCCGACGTCGTTGCGGCCCAGTTCGCGGTGGGCGCGCGCGCCCGTGCCGAACGTGGCCACGCCGCGCAGCATGTCGTCCATCACATAGACGGTACGTGGATCGATGACGCGCGCCAGTGTGTCACCCGCCACCGTCGGGCGCGCCCGCATGACGATCTTGCCGGCGCTGTCGGTCACATGGTCGATCAGGAATGGCGGCACGCGGTAGCCCCCGTTCGCGAAGACGGCATAGCCGCCCGCGAGCTGCATCGGCGTCACGGATCCGGCGCCCAGAGCCATCGGCAGCACGGCCGGTTGCCGGGAGCGGTCGAAACCGAAGCGCGTGACGTAGTCCTGGGCGTACTTGGGCCCCACGGCCTGGAGAATGCGGATGGACACCATGTTCTTGGATTTATACAGGCCCTGGCGCATGGTCAGGACGGGGTCGTAGGCGTTCCCGTAGTTCTTCGGGTTCCAGGCCTTGGATCCCGTCTGTTCCGCCGTCAGCGAGAACGGCTCGTCAGAGATCTGCGTAGCGGGGGTCAGGCCGCGTTCCAGTGCGGAGGCGTAGATGAACGGCTTGAAGGACGATCCCGGTTGCCGCCAGGCCTGGGTCACGCGGTTGAACTTGCCTTCTTCGAAGTCGAAGCCGCCCACCATGGCTTCAACGGCGCCGTCCTGGGCGCGTAGCGAAACCAGTGCCGCCTGCACCGTGGGCTTGTTGATGATTTCCCAGTAGCCGTCCATCTGGTGGATATACACAACCGACCCGCGCTGCAGGCGGACGGACTCCTTGGCCTTGGGCGTCAGGGCGCGAGCGATGACCTTCAGGGCCCGCTTGTCATTGACGTCGATGATCTGCGTGGCGCTGCGCGCGACTTTCACGTCCGTCGGGCTGGCCGAAAGGACCACCGCGGTGAGCAGATCCCCGCTGTCCGGGTATTTGTCCTGCAGCTCGTCGAGCAGGTCATTGAAGGCGTCGGTCTTGCCCTCGATGCCGGCGGGCAGGTCGACGTCGCCTTCCGGGCCCGGGAAGGGCGCGCGGCGGGTGTAGTCCAATACGCCCGCGCGAACGGCATCGTAGGCGGCTTCCTGGTCCTTGGAGTCTATCGTGGTGTAGATGTTGAATCCGCGCGAGTAGATGTCGTCCTGATACACGCCGTAGAGCAGCTGCCGCGCCAGTTCGGCCGGATATTCGCCATGCACGGCGTAGCGGCCGGTCGGCGTGCCGGCGGCGGACTTGACCACGATGGGCTGCTTCATGGCCGCCTGGTATTCGGCTTCGGTCAGGTAGCCCAGGGCGCGCATGCGTCCGAGCACGTAGCCCTGGCGAGCCTTGGCCCGGTCAAAATTGGAAATCGGGTTGAAGCGGGAGGGGGCCTTCGGAATGCCCGCCAGCATGGCGGCCTCGGCCGGCGTGATCTCCGACAGCTGTTTGCCGAAATAGGTGCGGCTGGCGGCCGCGAAACCGTAAGCCCGGTGTCCCAGGAAGATCTGATTCATGTACAGGTCCAGGATCTGGTCCTTGGACAGGGTCGCCTCGATCTTGAAGGTCAGCAGCAGTTCATAGAACTTGCGGGTGTAGGTCTTTTCCGACGACAGGTAGAAATTGCGCGCCACCTGCATGGTGATGGTGCTCGCGCCCTGGGTCTTGGACATGTGCACCACATTGGCGATGGCGGCCCGGATCACGCCCGTCCAGTCGATGCCGCCATGCTGGTAGAAGCGGTCGTCTTCAGCGGCCAGGATGGCCGACTTCATCACGTCCGGGATTTCATCGAAGCGCAGGACGTTGCGGCGTTCTTCGCCGAATTCCCCAATCAGTACGTTGTCGGCCGTGTAGACACGCAGCGGAATACGGGGCCGGTAATCGGTCATCGCGTGCAGGTCGGGCAAATTGGGCCAGGCCAGCGCCAAGGCCAGCGTCATGAGCAGCGCGCCGCACAAGCCCAGGCCTGCGCATACGACGATCGCCTTGAGGACGAATCGGGAAAGCCACGAACGGGCAGGCGCCTGCTGACGGGAAGAAGATTGGGAGGAAGAGCTCATCAGGGGCGATTGTAAAGCCAGGGCCCGGGCGGCCCAGCAGGTCTGGGCAGGGTCTATGTAACTGAATGCTGCGGGCTGAGATCGAACCGCGCCGGGTGAACGAACCGCAAATGCGATAATACACGCAAACGAACCACCCCATACTTGATGCGCGATGACGAACGCATGTGCTGTGACTGACTCTGCAGGGCCTGCGTCCGGGCGCGGGGATGGCGTCTCGTCCGTTTTCCTGGTGGGCATGATGGGGGCGGGCAAGACCACGATCGGACGGCAGCTTGCAACGGCACTGGGCCGTGAATTCATCGATCTGGACCAGGCCATCGAGGCGCGTTGCGGCGTGCGCGTGGCCACCATTTTCGATATCGAGGGCGAAGCGGGTTTCCGGCGCCGCGAGACGGCCGCGCTGGACGAATTCACGCGCAAGACCAGCCTGGTCCTGGCGACCGGTGGCGGGGCGGTGCTGGCGGCCGAAAACCGTGCCATGCTGAAGGCGCGCGGCTGTGTGGTTTATCTGCGCGCCGGGGTGGACGAACTCTACCGGCGCGTGGCGCGCGATCGCAATCGCCCGCTGTTGCATACCCCCGATCCGCGCCAGCGCCTGGCCGATCTGATCGCCCAGCGCGAGCGCCTGTATGCGGAGCTGGCCGACATCACGCTGGATACCGCCGACCAGCCCATTTCTCACGTGTTGCAGCATTTATTGCCGCTGCTGCGCGCCACTCAGTCCCAGGAGCCTTCATGCTGACGGTCCAGGTCGATGCCCCCGGCGGGCGCTATCCCATCCATATCGGTGCCGGGCGGCTGGCATTGCTCGCCGAGAGCGTCCCGGCGGACGCCACCTCGGTCGTCGTGGTCACCAACACCACGCTGGGTGCGCTGTACGGCGACGCGGTGTGCGGCACGCTGCGGGCGGCCGGCAAGCCAGTGCTGCGGGTCGAGCTCCCGGACGGCGAGCAATACAAGACCTGGGATTCCCTGAACCGCATCTTCGACGCGCTGCTGGAGCACGCCCTGGACCGCCATGCGGTGCTGGTGGCCCTGGGCGGTGGAGTCGTGGGGGATATCTGCGGCTTTGCGGCGGCCTGCTACATGCGCGGCATTCGTTTCATCCAGGTGCCCACCACGCTGCTGGCGCAGGTGGATTCGTCGGTGGGGGGGAAGACCGCCATCAACCACCCGCGCGGCAAGAACATGATAGGCGCGTTTTACCAGCCACTGGCCGTGGAGATCGACCCGGCGGTGCTGGCGACGCTGCCGGCGCGGGAAGTCTCCGCCGGCCTGGCCGAGGTCATCAAGCATGGCATGATCGCCGACGCCGACTTCTTTGCGTGGTGCGAGAACCATGTCGCGGCGTTGCGCGCGCTCGACGAGGAGGCCGTGTTGCATGCCGTGCGGCGCTCGTGCGAGATCAAGGCGCGCGTCGTGTCACAGGACGAACGCGAATCGGGGCTGCGCGCCATCCTGAATTTTGGCCATACCTTTGGCCACGCCATCGAGTCCGGCCTGGGTTATGGGCAATGGCTGCATGGCGAAGCCGTGGGTTGCGGCATGGTGATGGCCGCCGAGCTTTCGGTGCGGGTGATGGGGCTGGACCCGTCGGTGGCCGGGCGCATCCGGGACCTGGTGGCGGCCATCGGTTGCCCGATCGAGGCGCCGGACCTGGGCGTCCAGCGCTGGCTGGACCTGATGCGGGTGGACAAAAAGAATCAGGGACGACACATACGGTATGTGTTGCTGCCGCAACTGGGCCGCGCGCAGGTCCGGGCCGTGGATGACGAGACGGTGCGGCCGCTGCTCGAGCCCGCGCGCCTGGGCGCCTAGGGGCCTGCATCATGGCGACGCTTGCTCCTTATGCCTGCCGCCCCGAGGCCACGCGGGGGCGCCGTCATCCGGAGCCCGCCCCGCAAGGCCGCAGCGATTTCCAGCGCGACCGCGACCGCATCATCCATTGTTCCGCGTTCCGGCGGCTGGAGTACAAGACCCAGGTCTTTCTCAATCACGAGGGCGACCTGTTTCGCACACGCCTGACGCACAGTATCGAGGTTGCCCAGATCGCGCGCACCCTGGCGCGCAGCCTGGGGGTGCACGAGGACTTGACCGAGGCCATCGCGCTGGCGCACGATCTGGGCCATACGCCTTTCGGGCACGCCGGACAGGACGAACTGAACGCCTGTCTGCACGAACTGGCGCCTCAGGCCGGCGGTTTCGAGCACAACCTGCAGAGTCTGCGGGTGGTGGACGAACTCGAGGAGCGCTACGCCGCCTTCAACGGCCTGAATCTGTGCTTCGAGACGCGCGAGGGCATCCTGAAGCACTGCTCGCGCCGCCACGCGCGTGCGCTGGGCGATGTGGGGGAGCGGTTCCTGGCGGGTACCCAGCCGTCGCTGGAAGCGCAGATCACCAATCTGGCGGACGAGATCGCCTACAACAACCACGACGTGGACGATGGGCTGCGTTCCGGGCTGATCACGGTGCCGCAATTGATGCATCTGGAGATCTTTGCCGTGCATCATGATCAGGTGCTGCGCCGCTATCCGGACGTGGAGCCCAGGCGGCTGGTGTCCGAGGTCATCCGGTCGATGATCAATACGCTGGTGCTGGACCTGACGCACACCACGCAGGCGCGCATCCTGGCGCTGGCGCCGCAATCTGTGGACGAACTGCGCGCCGGGCCGCCCGTGGCGGCGTTTTCGCCGACGATCCAGGCGCAGGCCGATGCGCTCAAGCAGTTCCTGTTGCGCAACCTGTACCGCCATTCCCAGGTGATGCGCATGATGGGCAAGGCGCGCCGCGTCGTGCGCGAGCTGTTCCAGGCCTTCCTGGACGACCCGCGTCTGCTGGCGGACGAATACCGGCGCGACGATCCGGTGGAGCAGGCGCGTGCGATCGCGGACTACATTGCCGGCATGACCGACCGCTACGCCATCCGCGAGCACCGGGCGTTGTTTCGCATGGATTGATTGCGGTGTCGCCCGCGGGCCGCGCGGCCCGCGGGCTTCAGGCGAGCGCGCCGCGCAGGCATTCGCCGGTGTGGCTGCCGCGAGCGGTGGCGACGGTTTCGGGTGTGCCCTGGGCGACGATGCGCCCGCCGCCAGCCCCGCCCTCGGGACCCAGATCCACGATCCAGTCCGCCGTCTTGATGACGTCCATGTTGTGTTCGATCACCAGCACGGTGCTGCCGGCGTCCACCAGGCGCTGCAGCACATCCAGCAGCACCGCGATGTCGTGGAAGTGCAGTCCCGTGGTGGGCTCGTCGAGCACATACAGCGTGCGCTCCGAGCCGCGCCGCGAGAGTTCCTGGGACAGCTTGATGCGCTGCGCCTCGCCGCCCGACAGTGTGGTGGCGCTCTGGCCCAGCCGGATGTAGGACAGCCCCACGTCCATGAGCGTCTGCAGCTTGCGCGCGATGACGGGAACAGCCTCGAAATAGTCCAGCGCCTGGGCGACCGTCAGGTCCAGGACCTCGCTGATGTTGTGGCCGTGATAGCGGATGTCCAGCGTTTCCCGGTTGTAGCGCTGTCCCTGGCAGACTTCGCAGGGCACATACATGTCGGGAAGGAAGTGCATTTCCACCCGCACCACGCCGTCGCCCTGGCAGGCTTCACAGCGTCCGCCCTTCACGTTGAAGGAGAATCGCCCCGGGTCGTAGCCGCGCAGGCGCGCCTCCGGCACGCCCGCGAAGAGTTCGCGGATGGGGGTGAACAGGCCCGTATAGGTCGCCGGGTTGCTGCGCGGCGTGCGGCCGATGGGGTTCTGGTCCACGCTGATGATCTTGTCGAAGGCCTCCAGGCCGTCGAGCTTTCGGTAAGGCGCGGGGGCGGCCTGGGCCCGATTCAGGGACTGGGCCAGCGCCGCCACCAGCGTGTCGTTCACGAGCGTGGACTTCCCCGAGCCGGATACGCCGGTCACGCAGGTGAGACGGCCGACCGGAATCGCCAGGTCCACCTGCTTCAGGTTGTGGCCGCTGCAGCCCAGCAGGCGCAGCCATGCCTGGTCGTCGCTCACGGGGCGTCGGGTCGGGACGACGATGCGCCGGGTTCCGGCCAGGTACTGGCCCGTCAGGGACTGCGGATCGGCCGCGATTTCGGCCGGAGTGCCTTGCGCCACGATCGCGCCGCCCTGTTCTCCGGCACCCGGCCCCATGTCCAGGACGTGGTCGGCGGCGCGGATCATGTCCTCGTCGTGCTCCACCACGATCACGCTGTTGCCCAGGTCGCGAAGCTGCTGCAGGGTTTCGATCAGGCGGTGATTGTCGCGCTGGTGCAGGCCGATGGAGGGTTCATCCAGCACGTACATGACGCCGGTCAGGCCGGAGCCGATCTGGCTGGCCAGCCGGATGCGCTGGGCTTCACCGCCCGAGAGCGTGTCGGCGCTGCGGTCCAGTGCCAGGTATCCCAGCCCTACGTTGTCCAGGAAGTCCAGGCGCGCCCGGATTTCGTGGGTGATGCGTTCCGCGACCTCCCGGCGGGGACCGGAGAGCGTCCAGGTCGAGAACCACTGGCGGCAATCGGCCAGCGACATGGCTTCGATTTCGAAGATGGCGCGGCCGCGGCGCTCGCCCGGCCCTGGTTCGTCGCCGATCAGGACGTGGCGCGCTTCTTCGCACAGGCGCGTCCCATGACACGCGGGGCAGGCCAGGGTATGGCGCAGGCGTCCAAGCTCTTCGCGCACGGCGGTGGAATGGGTTTCGCGCCAGCGGCGCTCCAGATTGGGGATCACGCCTTCGAAAGCGTGGTGCCGCAAGGTCGGAACACCCCCCTCGCCCAGATACTGGAAGGCGATCTGTTCGTCGCCCGACCCATGCAGGATGGCCGCGCGGACAGCGGCGTCCAGCTTCTGATAGGAGGTGTCCAGGCTGAAGCCGTAATGGTGCGCCAGGCTCGCCATCGTGGCATAGCTGAAGGCGTTGCGCCGGTCCCAGCCGTAGATGGCCCCGGCGGCGAGACTCAGTTCGGGAAAGGCGACCACGCGGGCCGGGTCGAAGGACTCGACCTGCCCCAGGCCGTTGCAGGTGGGGCAGGCACCCGCCGGATTGTTGAAGCTGAACAGCCGGGGCTCCAGCCCCGCCATGCCGCGCCCGCATACTGGACAGGCATAGGCCGAGGAGGTCGCCCATTCCTGGTTCGAATCCATGTCCAGCACCAGCGCGCGTCCGTGGGCCAGCTCCAAAGCCGTCTCGAAGCTCTCGGCCAGGCGCTGGCGGCTGTCGGGGCGCGCCCGCAAGCGGTCCACCACAACGTCCAGATCCCAGGGCGCGTCGGCCGCCGGCAGGGGTGAACTGCCGTCGATCACCGTAATCTCGCCGTTGATACGGGCGCGCACGAAGCCCAGTGCCTGCAGCCGCCGGCACTCCGCCGTCAGGTCCGTCTGGCTGGCGCGCGCAAAAGGGGCCAGGATCGCCAGGCGGCTGCCTTCGGGCAAGGCCAGCACCTGGTCCACCATCTGGCTCACGCTCTGGGCCTGCAGCGGCAGCCCGTGCTCCGGGCAATAGGGCGTTCCCACGCGCGCATAGAGCAGACGCAGGTAGTCATGGATTTCCGTGACCGTTCCCACCGTGGAGCGGGGATTGTGGCCCGCGGACTTCTGCTCGATGGCGATGGCCGGTGACAGGCCCGTGATCACGTCCACGTCGGGCTTGTCCATCATCTGCAAGAACTGCCGCGCGTAGGCCGACAGGCTTTCCACATAGCGGCGCTGGCCTTCGGCATACAGCGTATCGAAGGCCAGGGATGACTTGCCGGAACCCGACAAGCCGGTGACGACGACCAGTTTGCGCCGGGGCAAGTCCAGCGAAATATCCTTGAGATTGTGCGTGCGCGCACCGCGAATGCAAATGGCGTCCATGCCCATCCGGGGTTCAGGTTCTGAAAAGGCCAACTTGGTACTATAACGCGCAGCCTCTGCTCACCCCTGCATGGAACGCCCTGCAATCATGTCCTTCCGGCCACGCTCTCATTCTTCCGCGTCTTCTGCGCTGAAGCTGACCCCGCTTGAGCGCCAGAGCAGCGTGGCGCTGGCCACGCTGTTCGCGGCCCGCATGCTGGGCCTGTTTCTGCTCACGCCCATCTTTGCCGTGGCCGCCCGCACGCTGGTGGGCGGCGATGATCCGGCACGGGTAGGCCTGGCGCTGGGCGCCTATGGCCTGACGCAGGCCGTGATGCAGATTCCGCTGGGCATGGCATCTGACCGCTACGGACGCCGGCCCGTGATTGTCTTTGGCATGCTGTTGTTCGTACTGGGCGGGGTGATTTGCGCGTTGACGAATGATGTGGACTGGGTGACGGCGGGCCGCGTGGTCCAGGGGCTGGGCGCCGTGTCGGCGGCCATTACGGCCTGGATCGCGGATGCCACGCGCCCGGAGGTCCGCACCCGCGCGATGGCCATGGTGGGCGGTTCCATCGGAATCTCGTTCGCGCTGTCGCTGGTCCTGTCACCCATGCTGGTGGGGGAATTCGGCCTGTCGGGCCTGTTCTGGGCCATCAGCCTGCTGGGCTTCCTCTGCTTGCTGATCGCCATGTTCTTCGTCCCCAGCGTGCCGCGCTCGGAAGCCGACATCGTGCAGGCCACCGCGCGCGACGTGCTGCACCATGGCGGGCTGCTGCGCCTGAATTTTGGCGTGTTCTGCCTGCATTTCATCCTGATGTCGCTGTTCATGGTGGCACCCGGGCTTTTGGGGCATTTGGGCGGTTTTGATTCCGCCACGCTCTGGAAGGTCTATCTGCCCGTGATCCTGGCGTCCTTCGTGCTGATGGTGCCGGCTGTGTTCTATACCGAGACGCGCAAGGCGCACAAGGCCGCCCTGGAATGGTCGGTGCTGGGATTGGTGGTGGTGCTGGGCCTGCTGCCCTGGCTCCAGGCGTCGTTTGCGCTGGTGGTGGCGGCCCTTATCGGCTTTTTCGTGTTCTTCAACATCCTGGAGGCGCTGCAGCCGTCCCTGGTGTCGCGCGTGGCGCCGCCTACCTTCAAGGGGCTGGCGCTGGGTTTCTACAACACGGCGCAGTCGCTGGGCGTGTTCGCCGGTGGCGTGCTCGGGGGCCTGCTGGTGCGCTCGGGCGGCCCGTCGCTGGTCTTCTGGGTGGCCGCCATGCTCGCCGCCGTGTGGCTGTTCACCGCGCGCGGGTTCCACGAAATGGCGCACGCCTGAGGCGGCAGCCGGCCGCTGTTGAGAGGCAAACCCTCATGGGCGATAATGTCCATTTAGCGTCTTTCGATGTGTTCGCCCGGCGGCGTTTGCCGCGATAATCGGGCCACATCGTTCAACACAGGATTCTCGCCATGGCCTCCGTCAACAAAGTCATTCTCGTCGGCAACCTGGGGCGCGACCCCGAAGTCCGTTACAGTCCGGACGGTGCCGCCATCTGCAACGTATCCATCGCCACCACCAGCACCTGGAAGGACAAGGCGAGCGGCGAGCGCCGCGATGAAACCGAGTGGCACCGCGTGGTGTTCTACAACCGCCTGGCGGAAATTGCCGGTGAATACCTGCGCAAGGGCCGTTCGGTTTATGTCGAGGGGCGCCTGAAGACCCGCAAATGGCAGGACAAGGAAACCGGCGCCGACCGCTACAGCACCGAGATCGTGGCCGACCAGATGCAGATGCTGGGTGGGCGCGAAGGCGGCGGCGATGCCGCTGGGGACGCCAGCGGCTTCTCGCAGGCGCCGGCCCCGGCCCGGCGTCCGGCCCAGCAGCCGCGCCCGGCCGCGCCGGCGGCTGCTCCCGCCAGCAATATGGCCGACATGGACGACGACATCCCTTTTTAGACGCGAGTCGTTCTTTCACGCAAGAACCTCCTGCGCGTCGCCGCGAGGAGGTTCTTTTTTGCCGCCGGTCCGGCCTAGCGGGCCTGGCGTTTCGGCCTCAGCTTGTCCAGCTCCGCCACGACCCGTTGCGCGTGCGCCTCGGGCACGGGCCGCAGCGGCGGGCGGGGGATGGCCGAATCGATGATCCCCAGGTGCGCGAGCCCGACCTTCAGCCGGGTGTGCATGTCCATCAGCGGGGCGGCGCCGTAGACCGACCGCACGAACCCGTACAGCCTGTCGTTGGCGGCGCGCATCGCCTGCAGGTCCCCGGCTTCGGTGGCGCACCACAGATCGCACAGTTCCTGCGGCACCAGGCTGGCCATGCCCGAGAGCAGGCCGTCGGCCCCGGTGGCGGCCTGGGCGAACATCCAGTTGTAGTTGGACGGCAGCATGGCGACGTGCGGAGCGCGTGCGCGGATCATGCGCAGATTGTCCTCGTACAGCTGGATGCTGCCGCTGCCTTCCTTGACGGCGATGACTTGCTCGCATTGGACCAGTTCAGCCAGCACCTCGGTGCTGTATCCGTAGCCCGCGCGTACGTCCTGCTGGAAGATGGAGAGCGGCAGCTTGGTGACCGCCCGGATGGACTGCAGGTAGTGCATGGCGTAGCGCGCCTCGCCGGAGGCGCCGCCGCCGAATTGCGGCATGGGGAACAGCACCAGCACGTCGGCGCCGGCCTGTTCGGCCTGAATGGCCTGGGCCTTGGCGTCCTCCGTGCTGTAGGGAATGATGCCGGCCATCAGGGGCGTGTTCTGCCCGATCAGCGGGCGGGTGCGCCGGATGACCTCGGACCGCTCGGCCGGCGACAGCATGGCGCCGTCGCCGGCATGCCCGTTGACGAAGGCCGACACCATCTGGCTGGGCTTCATGCAGTAGGCCATCAGGCGTTCGTAGCTGTCCCAGTCGATGCTCAGGTCCTTTTCGTGGAAAGGCAGGACCGGGGCCACGGTGACCCCGCTCAGATCGTGTTTGGTCGTCATGATGAACTCCTAGGATTAAAGACCGGCTTCGTCGAGCACGGATCGAAGCCATTGCGTTTCGGCGGGGTCGGATGCCGTCATGGGCGCCCGCATGGTGGGCGCCGGGATCAGCCCCCGCAGGGAAAGGCAGGTTTTCAGGCGCGCAGTGGCGCGCGTCCCGGGCGCGGTGCCGTAGACGGCTTTCACCAGGGGGTACAGCCGTGCGTGGGCCGCGCGGGCGCGGGCGAGGTCGCCCTGGCGGACGGCGTCCCACAGCTGGACGACGGCCTCGGGGTCCAGGGCCGCGATGCTGACCTGCGAGCCGGTGCCGCCGAGCAGGAAGGTGCTCAGCAGGTGCTCGTCGCCCGAGGGCATGACGCCCACGTGCGGTGCGTCGGCCTGGATGCGGCGCAGCGTGGCCTCGTAGCGGGCGGTCTCCCAGCTGCCTTCCTTGATGGCGACGACGCCCTCCAGCTGCGCCAGCGCAGCCAGCGTGTCGGGCGTGTACGCCATCTGTCCCGCGTTCACTGAGGCCTGGTACAGCATCAGCGGCAGGCGGCTCTGCGCCCGGATGGCGCGATGGTGCGCGAGCGCGCTGTCGACCGTGTGTCCCAGCGCCCAGGAAAAGGGCGGGAAAACGAGCAGCGCGTCGGCGCCTGCAGTTTCCGCCTGGCGGGCCTGGTCGGCCGCGTCGGCGCTGGATTCGGCATAGATTCCGCAGATCAGCCGGGACTCCGGCCCCACGGCTTCGCGCGCGCAGCGGACCACGTCCTGCTTTTCCCCGGCGCTGAGCGTGAAGTTCTCGCCGGCATGCCCGTTGATCAGCAGGCCGCGGATGCCGGGGTGGCCGGCCACGGTCTGCTGATGCCGGGCCAGCGCCTCGAAATCGATCCGTTCGTCCGCCTGCATGGGGACGACGGTGGATGCGAAAATACCTTCAAAGCTGGGATGCATTTCAGACAATTCCATGAGACGCCCGGGTGAGGCACCCGGGGGGCTGGTGGGCGGTGCGCGGGCCGAAACCCGCGCACCGGGCGGCGGATGCGCGCTCAGGCCGGGGGTCTGCGCCCGGCCAGGATGACCTGGTGGTTCACCAGGACCAACTGGCCTTTCTGGTTGATCACATTGCATTCCACGACGACGCGGCCCCAGGTTGCGTCCTTGGGTTCGCAGGCGGCGATGCGCATGACCGAATGCACGGTGTCCCCGTCATAGACCGGCTGGAGATAGCGGATCTTGTCGTGGCCGTAGTTCAGGCTATGGGCGAGGTTGAAACCGATCTCGTAGGCGAAAAAGGTATCGCTCACGCTCAACACCAGAACGCCCTGGGCGCAGGGCCTTTCGAACACCGGATGGTTCTTGCAGTATTCGGCATCCGTGTGGTGCGGGTGGTCGTCGCCGGTGGCGCCGATGAACAGGCGGATATCGGCATCGGTGATCGTGCGCCCGCGGCTGGTGTATTCGGTGCCGACCACCAGGTCCTCAAAGTACAGCTGTTTCACTTCATCCTCCGGAGGGTGACGGGGTGGGCTCAGCGGCTGCCGGCCTGGCGGATCAGGCCGAGCATCTTTTCGGCGTCGACCTTCTTGGCCAGCCTGTCCTGCAGCGGCAGGGACCGTTCGATCCAGGGACCCTTGTCGATCTCATTGATCTTGATCCCCTCGGCCTTGAGCTTTTCCATGTACTTGGCCGACATGTCCATGTCGAATTGCTGCTCGCGGCGGCTGGCTGCGTGGCCGGCCTCCAGCACGATCTTCTTGAGATCGTCGGGCAGTTTCTTCCATGCCAGGTTGCTGACCATGAACAGGCCGGTCGCCATCATGTGGTCGGTGAGCGTGTAATACGGAGCCTGCTCGTAGTGCTTCATCGAGTAGTAGAACTCCGGCGAATTCTCGGCGGCGTCCACGACCCCGGTCTGCAGGGCCGAATACAACTCGGAAAACGCGATAGGCGTGGGGCGGGCGCCCAGGTTCTCCCAGCCCTGGACCTGCTCCTCGGACGTCAGCGTGCGCACCTTCATGCCCTTGAGGTCTTCCAGCGTCTTGACCGGCCCCTTGGAGTTGTACAGGCTGCGGATCCCCGCCGTAGTGATGCCCAGCAGCTGGACGCCCACGTTGGAGTGGTTCACGTATTCTTCCAGCGAAGCGTAGAAGGCGGTGTCGTCCGAAATCACCTTCTGCCGGTGCTCAATGTTCTCGAAGATGTACGGCGCCCCGAGGATGGCGACCTTGGGCAGCAGCGAGGAAATGTTGCCCACCGAGGTGGCCGTGAAGTCCACGGTGCCCAGGCGCAGGCCCTGGGCCAGTTCCAGCTCGCTGCCCAGCTGGGCGGCGGGATAGACCTTGATGCGGATGCGCCCGTCGCTTTTGGCCTGCACCGTTTTGGCGAAGTCCTCGAGCAAGGTGGCGTACGAACTGCCCACGGGCTGGTCGGTGCCGGCCTTGAAATTGAATTCGGCGGCCATGCTGCTGGATACGGCCAGGCAGCCCAGTGCGGACAGAATGCAGATGGATAGCTTCTTCATGGTCGTGTCTCCTGATTGGATAGTGCGGTGGTTATGGAAGCGCTGTCGTGGTGAAAAAGCATGCGGGCTATTTGATCAAGCCGTAATGCTGGGGTAGGAACAAGGTGATTTCGGGGAAGTAGCTCACCGCCAGCAAGACCAGCAACATGACGCACAAGGGCGCCAGGATGCGGCGTGCCACCTGGATGACGGTGCGCTCGGCGATGCTGGAGCAGACGAACAGGGTGATGCCGTAGGGCGGCGTGAACATGCCGATGGCCAGGTTGAAGACGAACATCACGCCGAAGTGGATGGGATGCACGCCGAAGGCCTGGGCGATCGGCAGGAAGATCGGCATCAGGATCAGGATCGCGGCGATGCTTTCCATGAACATGCCCACGACCAGCAGGATGCCGTTCAGGATCAGCAGGAACACGAAGGGATCGTTCGTGACGGATTCCAGGAATTCGGCCAAGTGGTCGGCGACGCCCTCGGAGGCGATCAGCCAGGCGAATATATTGGCGGTGCCGATGATCAGCATGACGGCCGCCGACAGGATCGCAGTGCGCAGGATGGCGTCGTGGAGCTGTTTGAATTGCAGTTCCCTGTAGACGAAGATCCCGATCAACAGACTGTAGAAGGCCGCGACCGCCGCCGCTTCGGTGGCCGTGAACACGCCGCTGACGATGCCGCCGACGATGATGACCGGCATGAACAGGGCGGGGATGGCGGACCAGAAGGTGCGCGCGAGATAAGTCGCGGAAAAGCTGCGCGTATCGCTTTGGTACTGGGTGCGCCTTCTGCGCGCATACAGGTACGCCGCGACCAGCAGGCCCACGGCGGCCAGCAGGCCGGGCGCCACGCCGGCGATGAACAGGGCGCCCGTGGACTGCGACGAGACGGCCGCGACCACGACCAGCAGCAGGCTGGGCGGGATGATCTGCGCCAGCGACGACGAGGCGGCGATCAGCGCGGCGGCGAAGTCGGTGTCGTACCGGCGCCGCTTGAGCTCGGGCTGCATGATCGAGGACACCGCGGCCGCGTCGGCCGAGCCGGACCCGGAAATGGCGGCCAGGGCAGTGGCCGTGGTCACCGACACGAGGTACAGGCTGCCCGTCACCCAGCCGATCAGTGCGGTGGCGAAGTCCACGATGCGGCGCGACAGGCCTCCGCCCTCCATCACGGCGCCCGCGAAGATGAAAAACGGGATCGCCATGATGGTGAACGAGTTCAGGCCGGAAAAGATGCGTTCGCTGACGAGGGTGATCGGGACGTCGGTTCCCAGCACGACGAAGCTCGCACCGGCAAGCCCCAGCACGAAGACGACCGGCATGCCGAAAAACAGGAACAGCGCGAAAAGAGTGGCGGAAATGAACATTTGTCGTTGCTCTCTAGATCTGTTCGGGGATGGTGTGCTGCTCGGCCGCGGCATCCGGTTCGGGGCAGCACAGCGACAGCACGAGTTCGATCATCATGTAGACGGCGCCGGCCGCCAGGCCGGCGTAGACGATCCACATGGGCATGCCGAGCGCGGGCGACTTCTGGAAGCTGCCCATGTCGATCAGGGGCAGCGAGCCTTTGAAGACGAGGATGAGAAACCACAGGATGAACAAGGCGTTGATGAACTGGATCACCGATCGGACGCGTTTCGGAATCAAGGTGACCAGGACGTCCACGGCCACGTGGCGCCCGAAGCGCAGTGCCACGCCGGCGCCCATCATCACCAGCCAGAGCTGGCTGTATTTGGCGATCTCCTCGGTGCCGACGATGGAAAACGGGGTGAAGGTGCGGACGGCGACCTGCGCCAGGACGGCGCCGAACATCAAAAGGAAGGCCACCACCAGAAACACGTCCACGAGGGCTCGCAGCGCGTGGATGATTTTCAAGCTGATCTCTTTCATCGTTCTTCGTTCCTTCTGTATGGCCTCGCCCGGGCATCATTCGCCTGAGGCGAATCGGGCCATGTTGTCCTTTTGGGCCTCCGTGCCGAACAGCGGCAGCAGGTTCTCATGCTCCAGCGCCAGCCCGTCGGCCAGGCTGAGGTCCAGGCCGCGGCGGATGGTGGCCTTGGCCAGGCGCGCCGCCAGCCGGCTTTTTTCCGCGATGCCGGCCGCCAGCCGCACGGCATGCGCGACCGTGTCCTCATCGGCGACGACCTCGGAGACCAGGCCCATGCGCCAGGCGCGTTCGGCCGGCACCCGTTCGCCGGTGAGGATCATGCGCGCGGCGTTCTGGGCGCCGATCAGGCGCGGCAGGCGCTGGGTGCCGCCGTCGCCCGGGAAGATTCCCAGATTGATCTCCGGCTGCCCCAAAACGGCGTTCCTGCCGGCGATGATGAAATCGGCCATCATGGCCAGCTCGTTGCCGCCGCCCAGGCAATAGCCGTTCACAGCGGCAATGCAAGGCTTCTCGAAATCGGCGATGCGCTGCCAGGCGGCCAGGCGCTCTTCCGACAGCGCCACGCCCGCGCCATGCGCGTGCTGGTCGTGGATGTCGGCACCGGCCGAGAAGGCGCGCTGGTCGCCGGTCAGCACGACACAGCCCACGTCCTCGTCGGCGGTCGCGGCGGCCAGGGCCTCGTCCAGGGCGTACACCAGGGCCCTGTTCAGGGCGTTGCGCTTGTCCGGCCGGTTCAGGGTCAGCAGGAGCACACCGGGCGCGGGCCGCTGCTGCAACAAGAGGGGGTCCATGGTTTGTCTCCTTTTTTATCTTCGGGCGCCTCGGGCGGCCAAGCCCGGGCGCGCGGGTCCTGCGCTCAGATGGGCTTCAGTTGAAACCGCTTGAAATTGCGCACGTGATCCGTGAAGGGCCCGAAGCCTTTCGCCTTGATGAAATCCTCGGTCTCGAACGCCCATTGGCCGGCCACCGAATACATGGCGACGTACTTGGGGCCTTCGCCCAGGTTGATGTAGCGGCTGGCCGACAGCCAGCCGGGGCAGGACAGCAGATCCGGAAAATGCTTCTGCACATACCATTTGTTGAAGGCGCGCTCGTGCTCGGGCGCGATATCCACCATCACGATGTGCGTGAATTCTTCGTCGTTCGTGGTCATGAAGGTACTCGACTCTGTGATATTGATCAGTGGGGGCGCGGTCCGGCGGCCCGGGCTCATGGAGTTTCCCTTTTCTTGCCGCGCGGGAATTTCAGGGTGGCCCGCGCCTTGAGGACTTCAATTCCGTCCTCGTTGCGCGCGCTGGCTTTCCAGTGCACCGTGCGGTTTTCGGGTTCCAGCGCGTCGATCCAGACCTCGAACCGGATCGTGTCGCCGTAGAACACCGGGCCGGTGAACCAGAACTGGTCCTCGATGGACACCCCCGCCACGCCCACCAGCTCGCTGGTCAGCACGCTCGTGCACAGTCCGGCAACCATGATGCCCGGCGCAAGGCGCTGGCCAAAGCGGGTGGTCGAGGCATAGGCGTCGTTCACGTGCACCGGACCGAAGTCCCCGGTGCTGGCGATGTAGAGCGCGGCGTCCGCTTCCGTGATGGTCTTGGACAGCTGCGCGCGGTCGCCCACGTTCAGCGTCTCGAAAGGCTTGCTGTCGTACATGGCCGTCACCCTTGCGCCAGCGGGACGAGCTGCGCCGTGCCCCCGACCAGGATCTTGCCGGTCTGCGCGTCCGTGCAGCGGATTCGGCAGAGCAGCGTGTCGCCCTGCGACTGTTCGACGTGCGCCTGCGCCTCGACGGTGGTGCCCACCGCCACGGGCTGCGCGAATTCGACGTTCAGGGCCGCGATGCGACGCCCGGGGCCGCCCAGCTTGGCCAGCCCCGTGGTCGCCAGCGCCGCGATCGCGAGCTCGAACACCATCAGCCCGCCGGTACCGTTCTTCTGTCCGCACGTGGCGTCTACGTACTGCGCGCCCATATTGCCGCTGATCCCGGTGAACAGGGCCTGCTCAGCCACCGTCAGGGTCTTGGAGAACTTGAATTCGCCCGCTGCGGGCGGCGTGCCTTGGTTCGTCATGGTCTCTCTTCCAGGTTCATGGTGCGCCGGCCCCGTGCCGGCGCGATGTGGTTGGTGAGGAATGGGCGCGCGCGGGTCTCCGGATCAGAACGCGGGCAGGCCACGTTTCATGATGTCCCGGGCGATCAGCATCCGGTGGATCTCCGAGGTGCCGTCGTAGATCCGGGTGACCCGCGCGTCGCGGTACATGCGTTCCAGCGGCATTTCCCGGGTGAAGCCCATGCCCCCGAACACCTGGATCGCCCGGTCCACGACACGGCCCTGCATCTCCGAGGCGGCGACCTTGACCATGGACACCTTGGCGCGTGGATCGAGGCCCTGGTCGACCTCCCAGGCGGCATTGAGCACCATCATCTTGACGCCGAAGATTTCGGTGGCGCTGTCGGCGATCAGTTTCTGCACCATCTGGAACTCGCCGATGGGTCGGCCGAACTGCTTGCGGTCCATGGCGTACTCGCTCATCATTTCCAGCGCGTTGCTGGCCATGCCGACGGCGCGTGCGCCGATGTGCGCCAGGCGGACCTGCGACACGCTGCCCATGATCAGCGAAAAGCCCTGGCCGACCTCGCCCAGCACGGCGTGCCCGGGGATGCGGCAGTCTTCGAAGACCAGCTCGGCGTGGCCGTACCCGCGGTGGCCCATCATGGGCTGCACGCGGCTGACCCGGAATCCCGGCGTGCCCTTGTCCACCAGGAACAGCGTGATGCCGCCGCGGCCGCGTTTTTCGGCGTCCGTCAGCGCCATGACGATCACGTAGTCGGCCAGGTCGCCGTCGCTGATGAAATGCTTGGTGCCGTTCAGCACCCATTCGCCCGACTCGAGTCGGGCGGTGGTCGAGATCGACGCGGCGTCCGAGCCGGCGCCCGGCTCGGTGATGGCCATGGCGCAGATCTGGTCGCCGGCGATTGTCGGCTTGAGGTATGTATCGATCTGCTCGCCCTTGCAGGCCATCAGCATCGGGTAGACCTGCCCGAACACGCGGCGGATCAGCGCGTCCGTGGTTCGGCCGAATTCCTGCTCCACCAGGCATTGGTCGACGCAGCTCAGTCCGCCGCCGCCCACGGATTCGGGCATGTTCATGGCGAACAGGCCCAGCGACTGGGCCTTCTGCTTGACGCGCGCCAGCGCTTCGGGCGGAATCACCCCGCTTTCCTCGGTCGGCTGTTCCAGGGGCTGGACTTCTTCCTTGATGAAGCGCCGGACCGTGTCGATCAGCAGCTGGCTTTCACTGGGGACTGAAAAATCAATCATGGGTGGGTCTGCCTTTTCAATATTCAATCAAGTCAGTGGATTCAATCGATGGGGACGGGCGCGGGGCGCGCGGCGGCCGGCTCGCCGACCACGCCGGCCTGGATCAGCCTGTCCTGCTGCTCAGGGGACACCCCCATTTCCTCCAGGATCTCGCGACTATGCGCGCCGGGGTACAGGGGCATGGCGCGCAGGGCGGGGCGCGTGCCGTCGTAGGTCAGGGGATGGCCGATCAGCGTGGCGGCCTGGCCATTGACCTCGATCGTCTGGAAGACGCCCAGATGCTGCGCCTGGGCGTCGGCGCGCAGGTCCTGGTAGTCCTGGACCCGTTCGTACCAGATCTGGTGGCCGTCCAGCCGGATGCTGAGCTCGGCGAAGCGGCGTCCGGCCAGGGCGTGCGCGGTGGCTTCCGCGTAGCGGTCGCGTTCCTGATAGCGGTCGATCGCGGCCAGCTCCCGCAGCGCGTCGCTGTCCAGTGCTTCGGCGAGCCGCGCCGGATCGTTCATGGACAGCACGATCTCGGCATCCTGCAGGGCGTACAGGCCGTAGGGGGCGTCGTGGTACCAGCTGCCGACGTGCTCGTTGCGCGGCAGCAGGTCGCGCCCGCCCGGCGCGGCATAGAACTTGGTCAGGGCCTCGATCTGCAAGTCGATCCCGGCGCCGAACAGGTTGGATTCGACGCGGGTGCCGGGGCCGCCCTGCAGGCGCCGGATGTATGCGCCCAGTACGCCCATGGCCAGCAGGGCGGCGCCGTGCTGGTCGATCACTGCCGCACCCACCACGGTGTGCTGTCGGCCGCCGGTGGCCGCGATCAGTCCGGATCGCGCCTGCATGAGCAGGTCCTGCCCCGGCCGCGCGGCCGCCGGCCCGGTCGCGCCGAAGGCGGACGCCGAGGCATAGATGATGTCGGGATTCAGGGCGCGCACGTCTTCGTAGCCCAGCCCCAGCCGCGACATGACGCCCGGGCGGTAGTTTTCGACCAGGATGTCCGCCTTGACCGCCAGCTCGCGTACCAGCGCGAGCCCCTCGGGTGTCTTCAGGTTGACCGCCAGGCTGCGCTTGTTGCGGTTCATGGCCAGCGAGAACGCGCTGACGTCGGTGACCCAGGAATTGCCGCCCGACCAGTGACGCTCGAAGGAGCCCGACAAGGGTTCGATCTTGATGACGTCGGCCCCCATGTCGGCCAGGTATTGCGCGCACGCGGGGCCCTGCAGATAGTGGCAGAAGCTCAGTACGCGCGTCTTGGAAGACAAGGGACCCGTCATGCTCGCGCTCCTGGGGCGTCGTCCTGGAGGCCCCGGACCACCTTGCGCTGCAGCAGGTCCTGGATGCGGGCCTCGTCATAGCCGAGTTGCTGCAATACCTCGCGAGTCTGGGCGCCGAGGGCCTGGGGCGGGATGCGCACGGACGGCGACGCGCCGTCGAACAGCGCCGGGTGCATGACCAGCGTGATGTCCTCGCCCTCGATCCCGGGCAGGGTTTCGAACGCGCCAAGATGGGCAAGTTGCGGGTCGGCCTTGACGGTGTCGTAGTCCACCACCGGGGCGTGCCAGATCCGGTGGTCGGCCAGGATGGGCAGCCAGTCCGCCGTCGGCTTCTCGCGCAGGCGCGCCGCGACGGCGCGGGTGACTTCCTCGCGGCGGTCGAAGCTGTCGCTGTCAGGGCACCCGACCAGCGCCTCGATGCCCAGCGCCTTGCCCAGCGCGTCGGGCGTCGACATGGAGATGACCAGGTGGCCGTCGGCGGTGGCGAGCGGCCCGTAGGGACCGGCGCTGCACCATGAGGCGATGCCTTCCTCGGCGCGGGGCTGAGGCGAGTCGGCGCCGTTTAGCCATGCCGTCAGCGGCTCGATCTGCAGGTCGATCGCGGCCTGCAGCAGGCTGACCTCCACCATGCGGCCCTCGCCGGTCCTGGCCTTGGCATACAGCGCCGCCAGGATGCTGTTGGCGTACAGCGCCGCGGCATGGTGGTCGATGATCGGCGAGCCGACCGGAGTCGGCGGGCCGTCGGCGCGGCCGGTGCGCATCATCAGGCCGGACATGGCCTGCAGCAGCATGTCCTGGCCAGGACGGTCCCTGTACGGACCGCGGAAACCGTAGCCCGTGCAGACGGCATAGATCAGTCCGGGGTTGAGCGCGCGCAAGGCCTCGTACCCCAGCCCCAGCTTGTCCATCGTGCCCGGCCGGAAATTTTCCATGACGACGTCCGCGTCCCGGACCAGCTGCTCGACGATGGCCAGGCCTTCGGGGTTCTTCAGGTCGACCGCCATGCTGCGCTTGTTGCGGCCGCAGGTCAGGTGATTCACGCTGGTGCCGCCCACGAAGCGGTTGGCCACCGCCCAATGGCGCTGAAAGGCGCCGTCCAGCGGCTCGACCGCAATCACGTCGGCGCCCAGATCCGCGAGAATCTGCGCCCCCAGCGGACCGGCCAGGAAATGGTTGAAACTGAGGACCTTGACGCCATCAAGGAGCTTCATTGCAATGTCTCCCTCTTTTCTTCTCGCCGTGCCGCGCTGCCGCGGCCGGATCGCCCATCGTTGCGATAGAGACCATAGTAGGGGTGTCGAAGCGTGCACACAATATCATTCTCAATTATGTTTTGGTGGGTATGTATAGATTGTTTGAATACATGAAATGGCCGGTATCGGTGCTAGACTGAGGCCCTTCGACCTCGGCAGCGGCTGGAAAACATGAACTTGCGGCAACTCGAAATCCTGCGCGCGGTGATCCATGCCGGGACCACGGTAGGGGCGGCCAGCACGCTGCACATGTCGCAGCCGGCCATCTCCAACGCGATCAAGGCCATGGAGCGTTCCCTGGGTTTCGCCCTGTTCAGTCGCGTGCACAACCGGCTGGTGCCCACCCGGGAAGCTACGGTGCTGCTCAACCAGGCCGAGCCCATGTTCACGATCCAGGAAATGGTCGAGCAGACCGCCCGGCATCTGCGCGACGGCACCATGGGGCACATCAACATCGTCGCCACCGCCGAGCCCTCGGACAGCCTGTTGCCGCAGGTCCTGACGCGCTTCATCAAGCAGCATCCGGACGTGCGGGTGTCGATGGAAACGCTGCGGCTGGACAACGTGCTGGAATATGTCGAGACCGGCGCCGCCGACATCGGATTCGCCATCGAGCCCTACGCGCGCCCCACGCTGAAATACATTCCGCTGTCCGGCCTCGACATCGTGTGCCTGTGTCCCGCGGACAGCCCGCTGTGCCAGCTGCCGTACGTCACGCCCAACCACCTGAAAGACGTGCCGCTGATCAATGCCAGCACGCGCAGCCGCCTGCACAGCGCGGTCCAGGAGGCTTTCCGGCGCAGCAAGGTCGACTATTCCCCCGTCATGAACGTGCGCTTCATGAACCTGGCGGGCCTGTTCGTAGAAGAGGGCCTGGGCGCCGCCATCATGGACGCTCTGACCGCGTCCTCGCCGCGCTACCGCGGCGTCTGCATCATTCCCTTCCGGCCGCGCATCCGGGTCAAGATCAACGCCATCGTCTCCAGCGCGCAACCCATGCAGCGGATCACCCGCAGGCTGCTCGACTACATCTATGAGGACATCGATTTGATGCTGTCCACCCGCACCAGCGTGGCGGCGTCCGGCCAGAACCCGGCGCCAGCCGGTGATTCCGCGTCCAACCATGACTGAACCCGGCAGAAACCCGCTGTTCCCGCAGCACGTGGCGATCGGCCTGCTGTTGATGATCGGGACCTTGTCCGCCCTGAACCATGTCGCGGCGCGGATCGCTTTCGATGACGGCGCCGGCGTCATGCTGGCCGTCGTCTGCCGCGCCGCGTTCAGTGGTGCGGCCCTGCTGGCGGTCGTGCTGTGGCAGGGGCATGCCCTTCGCCTGCCCGGCAACTGCGGCTCCTGGCAGCTCCTGCTGGGGCTGATGGTCGCCATGCAGAGCCTGTGCCTGTATTCCGCCGTGGCCCGCATCCCGGTCGCCCTGGCGCTCTTGCTGGGCAACCTGTTCCCTATCCTGCTCGCCCTGCTGACGTGGGCGTTGGGCGGCGCCCGGCCCACGCGTCGCGCCGGGATCCTGATGGCCAGTATTCTGCTGGGCCTGATCTTTGTCCTGGACCTGCCTGGCGTGCTGTCGGCGCGCGGGCGCATGGGGCCCGAATGGATCGTCGGCGTGCTGTTCGCCTTTGGCGCCGCCAGCTTTTTCACCGTGGGCCTGTGGATCAGCGACAACCGCCTGTCGGACATCATTGGCCCGGTGCGCAGCCTGTACACGATCACCATCGTCTTCGGCAGTATGCTGGCGGTCGGCATGGCGGGCGTGGTGCCCGGGGGACTGGACGTCCCCTTGTCCTCGGCCGGATGGTGGGGCCTGGGCGTGCTGTCCGTGCTCTACGCCACCACCTTTTCCATCCTGTTCATCACCATCCCCCGGCTGGACATGCCGCGCAATGCGCCGGTGATGAACAGCGAGCCCGTCGCCAGCCTGTTCTTCGGCTGGCTGGTGCTGGATCAGACCTTCAATGGGCTGCAGCTGCTGGGCGGCGCCATCGTGCTGGCCTGCATCGTGCTGCTGGCGTATTCGAAGCGCTAGCTCGAAGCGCTAGCAGCGCAATCCAGACAGACTTCATGCTGCCTCGATTTCGGAGTCCTCCTCGTGGGTTGGGTAAAATACACGGACTTACGGCGAATGTCCTCTTTACAACAGTCGTTGCGAGTCGTCGGTAAATGGAGACCCCATGTCACTCAAGCTGCACATCATCATCTGTAGTACCCGGCCCGGCCGGGTTGGGCCGGCCGTGGCTCGCTGGTTTCACGAATTCGCCCGTTCGCACGGCGGGTTCGACGCCGAACTGGTTGATCTCGCGGATTTCAAGCTGCCTCTCTACGACGAGCCCTTGCACCCGCGCATGCAGCAGTATGAACACGAGCACACGAAGCGATGGAGCGCAAGTGTCGCCGCCGCGGACGCCTATGTGTTCGTGACCCCGGAATACAACTACAGCCCGCCGCCTTCATTGGTGAACGCGCTCGATTATGTCTATCGGGAATGGAATTACAAGCCTTGCGGCTTCGTGAGCTATGGCGGCGTATCCGGCGGCCTGCGCGCGGCGCAGATGGAGAGGCTCCATGTCACGACCCTGAAGATGATGCCGATGGTGGAAGGCGTGGCGGTTCCCATGGTTGCCAGCCACATCGACGATGGCGGTGTCTTCGGGTCGAACGAACTGATCGACGCGTCGGCGAAGACGTTGTTGGATGAATTGTTCCGCTGGGCTGAGGCGTTGAGGCCGATGCGGCGCTGAGCGATCCTCTGGGCGCGCGGCATGGTACGACGGTTCTAGTGCGTCTGACGGTTCCAGATCCTATTTCTGAACACCGGCCAGACTCGAACCGTCTGTGCCCGCATACTGTTTCGCCATGATGTGCCGGTAAGCGCTCGTGATGTCCTGGCACAGGGCTTCGCGGGCCCCCGCTGGGTCACCTGCTTCCAGCGCGTCAATCATGTGGGCATGGTGGCCTACCGCGATTCGCTCGCGCGTGCGCTCGGATCCCACTCTCAGGTCATAGTTCAGGATGGGGCCGATGCGCAGCCACAGGCTTTCGATGATCTTCAGCAGCATCGGCATGTGGGCGGCCTCATATATCTGGAAGTGCAACGACTTGTTCAACAGAATGGTTTGAGCCAGTCCATCACCCCCTTCGGCCATGCGAAGGGACAGCGCATCGTTCAGGTCGCGCAAATTCCGCAGCAGATCCGGCGTTACGTACTTGGTGGCCTCTTCGACTGCGTAGCCCTCCACGTGCAGGCGAATGCGGGTCAGTTCGTCGAATTGCTCGGCGGTCAGGACCGGTACGCACACGGAGCGATTCGGCGCGACTTCCAGCGCATCTTCTGCCACGAGTTGGTAGACCGCTTCGCGAATGGGCATCATGCTCACGCCCATGGCCTGTGCCAGCGATCGCAGGGACATGGCCTCCCCAGGGTGCGATTGTCCTGTCAGCAGTATCTCCTTGATCTGACCCAGCACGTTTGCGCCGAGTGTCTCGGCCCGCGGCGCTGGTTTCAGTGAGGTCGGCATCGTATTCATCTCTATCGACTAGGGTAACCACTAGGTGTGATCTGTGATCACAATTGTTTAGTATAAGCCTCAATCCAGCTTCCTTTGGCCGGTTTTTGTGCTTCAGCTACTAGTTTAAGCCGCAAGACCCCACGTATCCGCCCCGTGTCCGCTCGGGCATGGGGCCGCTCCTTATCAGCCGATTCCCCCCTGTATCCGCAAGCGGCCGGCGTTGTATTTCGAGAGATGGCGCATTTTATTGATCAGCGTCGAAGTGACGACTTCCGATGGTGCAAGACACACGCTGCCAATTGAGGGCGGCAATCAAATTGGCTCCTGAATGACTTCTTGAGAGAGAGGCACGAATACCATGAATGCGAAATTGGCGGAAGCTGGTGTTTCATCCCGCGTCAACATGTCGGTGACCCCGCAACTGCCCTATGCGAGCCGGGCCCAGGGTGTCTTCATCTATGACGAGGACGGCAACGATTATCTGGACGGCTCCGCCGGCCCCATGGCCGTGTCTCTGGGGCACGGTGTGCCGGAAATCCTGGATGTCATGCGCGAACAGGCCGCAAAGATCTGCTTCGCCTACCGGACACAGTTCAATACGCGCAGCAAAGAAGCGTTGATCGAAGCCTTGATCCATCTTGCGCCCGAGGGTTTTGATTGGGCGTTTCTGGTCAATAGCGGTTCGGAAGGAACCGAGCTGGCCCTGAGATCGGCCATTCACTATTGGGAATACGTGGGCAAGCCTGAGAAGGTCAACGTCTTGGGGCAAAGCATCAGCTACCACGGCATGACGATGGGTTCGCTTTCCATGTCGGGCCACGCCAGCCGACGCAAGGATTACGCCAGCCTGCTGCATGAATTCGACCTTGGGGTCACTCCCTACTCTTTCCGCACCCCGAAATCCGATGAAGATTACCTGAACGAAATCCTCGCTGCATGGGATCGCGTCCTGACCGAAAAAGCGGCCACCACGGCCGGGGTGATCGTCGAGCCCATCGTAGGCGCCGCCGGTGGAGCACTGACGCCGCCGGACGGATATCTGTCCGGGCTGCGCAAGCTGTGCGACAAGCATGATGTCCTGATGATCGCCGACGAGGTCATCACCGGCCTGGGGCGTACCGGTACCTGGTTCGGGTGCGAGCACGACAACGTGGTTCCGGACATGATCGTGACAGCAAAGGGCATGAGTTCCGGCTATACCCCGATGGGAGCCGTCCTCTACCACCATCGAGTATCCAGCAGCTTCAGCAATGCGCAGCCCCAAGGCCACACCTTCAGCGGGAACCCGCTGAGTTCCGCTGTGTGCCTGGCGGTCGTCCAGTATATGGAAAGAAACAACATCCTGGACAACGTGCAAGCCAGGGGACGGCAGCTGAAAGCCGGCTTGGAGCGTTTGTCGCGCGCACACCCCTGGATGGGTGGCGTCCGGGGTCGAGGTCTGCTGTGGGGCTTTGAACTATTGGCGGATCCGGCAAAGCGCTCGCCCATGGCGACGGAGTTCGAGGCCAACAGAAAGTTCGTCAAGCATTGCTTCGATGCCAAACTCGTCATTTACCCGGCTGGCGTAGCGCCCTACAACAACGCACTGATCATATCGCCTCCGCTGACCATTACGGAAGAGGAGCTCAATATCCTGTTGGACCGCCTCGAAACGGGTATGCGCAGTTTCGAAAAGGAATTTGGTCTCGGGACTTCGTGAGCGCCAGTATAGGGTGAACGAGAGAAGCAAAATCACGCCTGCAGCATGATGAACACAATCGCGGATCCGCAAAAACTTAAAAAAGAATACAAACGGGATAACAGGAGGAAGGCAATCGGGGCGGCCTTGCTCGTGTTGCCGGCTGTCGCATTCGTCTGTATCACGTTTGTGTCGGCCATAGCCTTCTTCCTGTACAAAAGCGTCGACAATAGCGTCGTCCCGGACGCACTCCCCGAGACGACAGTGGCAATCGGCGGCTGGTCCGGAACCGGATTGCCGAGCGAAGACGTATATGCAGCGCTTTATCGCGACCTCACCAAGGCAAAGGGGCATCAGGATCTGTTCCTGCTTTCCAGGCGGTTGAACTATCAGCAACCGGGCGTGATGTCGCTGATATCCAGGACAGCCCGTCAACTGCCGCCCAACGTCGCACAGCCCTACCAGGCAACGCTCATCGACATTGATCCGAAGTGGGGGCAGCCGAGTGTCTGGAAACTCATTCAGCGTGAGTCTTCCTCCCTGACCTCGTTCTTTCTGCGAAGCACCATAGGATTGGCCGGCACCAAGTACGGAGATGCGACCGACGCGGGGGGCAAGGTCTACTCGAGCACCCTGATCCGGACATTCTGGATTTCGGCGATCGTGACCGCGATATGTCTTCTGTTCGGTTACCCGGTGGCGTATCTGCTGGCCAGCACAAAGGGCAGAGTGGCCCACTTGGTACTGTTGGGCCTGGTCCTCACTCCATTCTGGACATCCCTGCTGGTGCGCACACTGGCATGGATCGTGATATTTGCCAAAGACGGCGTGGCGAACTCGATATTGACCCAGATAGGCGTCATCACGCAACCCATATCGATGCTGTATACCCGGGGTGCGCTCTACGTCGGGATGGTGCAGCTTCTCCTTCCTTTCATGGTGTTATCCATTTATTCCGTCATGAAGGGAATATCGCCGATATATACGAGGGCGGCGATGTCGCTGGGGGCGAGGCCACTCTATGCCTTCTATTCCGTGTATTGGCCACAGACTTTGCCGGGAGTGGGCGCGGGAATCGTCCTGGTCGGCGTGCTGGCGCTGGGCTTTTATATCACCCCGATGTTCCTGGGCGGCCCTCATGATCAGATGGTCAGCTACTACATCGCCTATTTCACGAACCAGAACGCCAATTGGGGTATGGCTGCATCGTTGGGGGTGTGGCTGTTGGCGTTCACCTTGATCGCATTCGCACTCGTCAACAAGTTCATTGGTGTGAACAAAACCAGTTGACAGGTTGGCGAGCATACAAGGCGCATATAAAAGGAGGCTTGAAAAAGTACCGAAGCACTTTCTTTACCAGATCCAAATCTTTCCGTCCTTGAGACAGTTTCCGAATGATTATAGGGGTAGACATGATGATTGGTACAAAAGCTGCACTGACCACCGTGGCGCTAGCGATCGCGGGACTTGCACTGCAAGCCCAGGCTGCGGACCTGAACGTCTCGTCGTATGGTGGGGCCGATGCGGCCGCATATCGCGCCGCCTACTGGGAGCCATTCCAGGCGGCAACCGGGACCAAAGTGAACGAAAGCCTTTCCGACGGAAGCATAGGGAAGATCCGTACACAAGTCGCGAGCGGCCATGTCGTATGGGATGTCGCACAGACAGACCTGGGCAATATGACCATTGGCTGCAGCGAGGGCCTGTTCGAGAAGATCGACGTGGCGGGTTTGCCTGTGAACGACCTTCTTCCCAATACGGTTTCGGAATGTGGGATTGCCTCCGAATTCGCGGGAACCGTCATGACCTACAACGCGAAAGTCGTCAAGGACGGTCCGAAGTCATGGCAGGATTTCTGGGACACGAAGAAGTTCCCAGGCAAACGGTGCATGCGCAAGGGGACCGAGACGCTGCTCAACGCCTTGCTCGCCGATGGCGTAAGCCGGGAGGACGTCTACAAGGTCCTGGGCACTCCCGAAGGGGTCGAGCGTGCTTTCCACAAGCTGGATGAAATCAAGAGCAATGTGGTCTGGTGGGAATCGGGCACGCAGCAGATTCAGAGCCTTTTGTCGGGCGAGTGCAATATCGGCACTGCCTGGAATGGACGCGTCGCGGACGCCAACAAGGCAGGAAACGATCTGAAGCTGGTCTGGCAGGCCGGATATTATCTTCAGTGGGATAGCTGGACGATCCTGAAAGGCAGCCCGAATATGAAGGCGGCGAAAGATTTCATCAAGTTCGCACTGGAGCCGCAGCGTCAGGCTGTATTCATGCAACACATCACCTATGGCGTGGCCAACGCAAAGGCGTATCCGCTCATCTCGGAATCCCTCCGCGACCAGATGCCGACCCATGCAGAACATCTGAAGTACGCAGTGGCGTCGGACGGTGAATTCTGGCTGCGAAATGGTGACGAGTTGCAGGCCAGATTCCAGGATTGGGTATCACACTGATCATCTCGCGCATTCTTTGACCGTTCAGTTCCGGGCACGTCACCGTTCGGCCACCGCCGCGCGGTGACGTTATCCGCAGCACGTAATGACTAGTACACCCAGTAACCGGACCGATGAAAGGGCAGCCATGGATCGTGGTTTGAATCCGCATATCGAGCATTCGACAGGAGTGGCTCAGGATATAGTGGTGCAATTCAAGAATGTCTCCAAGACGTATGACGGCGAGGAATTGGCTGTCCGCAACCTTGATCTGGACATACGCAAGGGGGAATTCCTGACCCTGCTCGGCCCCTCGGGATCCGGGAAGACCACGACGCTGATGATGCTGGCTGGCTTCGAGACGCCCAGCGACGGCTCCATCTGGTTGTTGGGCAATCGCATCGATACCCTGCCTCCCCACCGCAGAGGCATTGGCGTCGTGTTCCAGCAGTACGCCCTGTTCCCGCATATGACGGTGGCGGAAAACATCGCATATCCACTGTTGTGCCGCAAGGTTCCCAAGCGCGAGATGCAGGAAAAGGTGCAGGCGGCGCTTGAACTCGTGCAATTGTCGGGGTTTGCCAATCGCAAGCCCTACCAGCTCTCGGGGGGGCAGCAGCAGCGGGTTGCCCTGAGCCGTGCCCTGGTGTTCGAACCCTCGATCGTGCTGATGGATGAGCCCCTGGGGGCGTTGGATCGCAAGCTGCGCGAGACTTTGCAGATCGAGATCCGGCGCATCCACCAGGAGCTGAAGGTGACGATCGTCTATGTGACACACGATCAGAATGAAGCCCTGACGATGTCGGACCGCATTGCCGTGTATCGAAACGGTGAAATCAGCCAGATCGATACACCGGGCGAGGTCTATGGAAACCCTGGTGATTCCTACGTGGCGACCTTTGTCGGTGAAAGCAACCTGTTGCCTGGCACCGTGGAGGAAATCACGCCTGGCGGCCATGCCGTGGTGGCACTCGATGTCGGCATCGTGGCGGAGTCGGCCGCGACCAATGGCGATACGTCACGGAAGGGGTTGCGTGTCGAAGCATCGATCCGGCCGGAGAATGTCAAGGCATGCCGGTCCCTGGATCAATTGCCACAGACACACCCTGCCGGGCTGAATTACCTTGAGGGAACCATCTCCGACATCATGTTCCTCGGGGAACAATACCGGCTGAGCGTCGCGTTGAGAAACGGGCAGGCTTTCATCGCCAAGCTGCCGATCAGCGAAGGATCGGGCTTCATTGTCGGGCAGTCGATCGTCCTTTATTGGGACAAGTCCAGTCTGAAGATACTGAAAGTGGTGACTTGAGGGCCGGCCCATGAAGATTTCTCAAAATGGCGTATGGATATTCTCTTTCCGGGCACTCTGCGTCCTGATTCTGCTGTTCCTGATGTTGCCCCTGATCATCATTGTTCCGCTCTCCTTCAACCCTGACAAGTTCTTCTCGTTTCCCCCGAGCAGTTTTTCGCTGAAATGGTATGCAAACATATTCACCAGCGAAAGGTGGCTTCAGGCAGGAATGAACAGTCTTTTCATTTCAGTGTGTGCCACTGGCATTGCCACCTGCCTCGGGACATTGGCGGGTGCCGGCCTGGCAAGGTATCGGTCGAAGGCGGGCAACCTTGTCCTGGGATTGCTGCTGTTGCCGATGCTGGTGCCCATCGTCATTACCGGTGTGGGCATATTCTTTCTTGACGCGTATCTTGGCATCGCCGGAACCTATTTGAGCATCATCATCGCCCAGGCATTGGTCGGGCTGCCATTCGTGGTGATCACCGTCACGGCGACGCTGCAGGGATTCGATCACACCTTGATCCGGGCAGCCCTGAGTCTCGGAGCAACCCCGACCAAGGCATTCACCTCCATTCTCATCCCGATGATCATGCCCGGAGTTCTCGCCGGCGGCCTCTTCGCATTTGCCGTTTCGTTCGACGAGGTGGTGATTACGTTGTTCCTGGTGAGCCCCGGACAGGAGACAATACCGGTACAGATATTCTCGGGCATCCGGGACAGCATCAATCCCGAAATCACCGCGATTGCTTCATTGTTGCTGCTCATCTCCACGCTTATGATGATCCTTGCCGGGCTCCTGATGCGTGGCCGCAGCAAGTTGAATCCGGGTACATAGTTGTACGTCCGTGCTCAGGCGGGAGCCTGATTCCTGAACTGGAGGCCATGGCCCCGTGCGCACCCAGAAACAAGTCACTCATGATCTCCGGCAGTTGCTGACGCTGGATCCTCAGTTGCTGCTTGTCAGCCGCGTGGCGGGCAAGGTCCTGCCCCGGACCAGGCCGGCGGGTTTCGAGGGGCTGGCGCGCATCATCTGTGGTCAGCAGCTTTCAGTGCAGAGTGCCGATGCCATCTGGGCGCGGTTGGTGGATCGGGGCGGTGCGCGGTCCGCGCAGGCTTTCCTGGAACTCGGCGAGACCGGCGTGCAGGGCGTGGGTTTGTCGCGCACCAAATACGTCTATTTGCAGGCCGTCGCCCGGGCGGTGGCGTCCGGCGACCTGGACCTTGCGGCGATCGCGGCCCTGCCTGCTGACGAGGCGATTGCCGCCATGATCCGGCACAAAGGCGTTGGTCCCTGGACTGCCGAAATCTATCTCATGTTCTGCGCCGGTCACCCGGACATCTTCCCCGTGGGCGACCTCGCGCTGCGCAAGGCTGTAGTGGAGGCGCTGGCATTGGATGCCGCGCTGGACGACAAGACCCTGTCCGAGCTTGCCGCACGCTGGGCGCCGTACCGGTCCACGGCGGCGTTGTTGTTCTGGCGCTTCTATGCGGCTGTCCGGCAACGGTCCGGCGTGCCCGTTTGAGATTTGGTGCCGGGCTGCACTGCAACAATGGTACATTTCTACCTCTGTCGCGATGGCGCCCCGAAGACGGCATTTTGGCCGCATTGCCATCCGGAAGGTTGGTTCTCATGAGTGTTACTGCAGGCGTGCGCCTACGAGGCATTGACGCTGACATGGACTCTGTGCAGCGGTGGCTGGATGCCGCCGGCTTGTCGCGCGCGGTCGAGCATGTGGCCGGGTCCGACGGTGGCGGTCCGTATTGCGACTACCGCTTGACCCCGGGTGCGGCCGCAGTCTGGGTGCCCGATGGCGATACGTCCCGGATCGCACAGGCGCTGGGGCTGGATGCCGGGCGCGATACCGACGATCTGGAGACGGAAATCCTGGCGGCACTGTTGGCCTCGCCGATCCGATTCGAGTATCCCAGCGTGGCTGAATTCCGTTCGGCCGTGAGGGTCCGCCGCCGGGTAGTCCAGGCTGCGCGTCGGACGGTGGTGGACTTCGATACCGAGGGCGCGGAGCGCCCCGATTGCTGGACCTGGTCGGAGGCTACCGGCTTTGTCCTGCGTCCGGGCTTCGATCTGATCCCATCGTTGGAACTCGCTCTCTGGCCCGATGTCTCGGGCCGTCGGCATTCATTTTCCTGTTATCGGGCGACTGAATACGTGCTGCTGCTGGCCGTGGCGCAGGAATTGCAGATCTGCAATCCGGACGCCCTTCGGATCCTGCAGCGCCAATGGCAGACCCGGGCGCTGCTGGGCGAGGAGTTCCAGGCGGCGTTCCTGCATGAATACGGCTCTCTGCAGACGCCTTTGCCCTTTGGCTATTATGTTCCAGGCGACCGCCTGTGGTTTCGCAACCCTGACCCCGTCTCAGCCGACATCGAAGGCTTCGAGGGCTCCTGGATCTTCTACATTGGCGGCGGCCGTTTCGTGAACTTCTGGAAGCCCGACGCCTCGTATACGCTGCGCAACAAGTGCGTGGAACTCTATCACTGGCGCCACGGCGTGCGCCATGATGGCGGCCGGACGTGGATGGACGAATCCATCGTCGAGGCGCGCGCAGAGGAATCCTTGCGGGATCCCGACGAAGTCAACCGCATCCTGGAGCTGATGATGCGGTTGCGCGATCCGGCCGGGGTCTATGCTCACGGCGGCTGCATCGATGCCTCGCGCGAGGCGGTGCGTCATCTGTGCCCGGGCACGCTCGATCTGACGCTGCCGCCCGAGCAGTCGCGGGCTCTGGCGGCGTAGCGGTCCGGGGCCCCGCGCAAGGCTTCGGTCCTCCCGCAACGGGGCAGCCCGTTCGGCGGTTTTCCTTTGCGGATGGTGTTTCGGGCTTACAGAAAGTGGTCCAGGATCCGGCGACTGGCCTTGTCCAGCGCCGTGATGTCCCGTATGACGAAATGCACGCCGCTGGAATCGGCGATCAATAGCGCCGTGGCCGACAGGCGACGGATGTCGTCTTCCGAATTCAGGATCAGATGTGTGGCGCCGCGATCGGTGTCCAGTTCCCAGCGGCTGGGCGTGGTCCAGCTCGACGCATACCGGATGCGCTGGATCAGCGGGTGGAACTCCCGCTGTGCGAGTTCTTCGGTGATCAACCGCTGATGGGCTTCGGGCAGGTCCGCGAGGCGATCGATCCAGACGATTTCCCGCCCCAGCGGGCCGATCAGCGCCAGCCCTTCTTCGCGATGCGTGATGGGAAAGCTGCGCACCGGCCGCACGGCCAGGGGTTCGGCCCCGGCCCGCTGCAGCATGAGCCGGCCGAAGGTGTCGCGCGACAGCGTGTAGTCGGGACGCACGCTCTTAGCGGCCATCGGAGGCTCCGTTGGAGGTCTGTGGGTGCCATTCGCGTGCGCTGTCAGGCCGGGACTGGCCCTGCAACTGGGCATGGTACAGCCGCGCATAAGCGCCTTCGCGCGCCAGCAGTTCGTCGTGCCGGCCGATCTCCACGATGCGCCCCTGGTCCATGACCACCAGACGGTCGGCCTCGCGCAGGGTACTCAGCCGGTGCGCGATGGAGATGGTGGTGCGGCCTTGCACCAGGTTGTCCAGCGCCTTCTGGATTTCGTTTTCGGTGGCGGTGTCCACCGACGAGGTGGCCTCGTCCAGAATCAGGATGGGGGGGTCGATGAGCAGGGCGCGCGCAATCGAGATGCGTTGGCGCTCGCCGCCCGACAGCGCCTGGCCGCGTTCGCCCACCAGCGAGTCGTAGCCATGCGGCAGGCGCAGGATGAATTCGTGCGCATGGGCTGCGCGCGCCGCTGTGATGATGTCGGCGGGCGTCGCGCCCGGACGGCCGTAGGCAATGTTCTCGGCGATGGTGCCGTAGAACAGGAACGGCTCCTGGAGCACCAGCCCGATGTGGCGCCGGTAATCGCCCGTGGGGTAGCGGCGGATGTCCACGCCGTCCAGGTGAATGGATCCTTGCGAGACGTCGTAGAAGCGGCAGATCAGATTGACCAGCGTGCTCTTGCCGGATCCGCTGTGGCCCACCAGGCCGATCATTTCGCCGGGTGCGATGTCCAGGCTCAGATCCTGGATGACGCTGTGGTTTCCGTAGCGGAACCCGATGTGGTTGAGTTCGATGTGCCCGCGCACGTTTTCGAGCCGTTGCGGCTGGGCTGGCTCCGGCACGTTGGAGTTGTGGTCCAGGATGTCGAAGATGCGCTTGGCACCGGCGGCGGCCTGTTGGGTGGCCGACACGATGCGGCTCATGGAATCCAGCCGGGTGTAGAAGCGGCTGATGTAGGCCAGAAACGCCGTGAGCACGCCCACCGTGATGGCATCCTGGGAGACCAGCCAGATGCCGAAGGCCCAGACCACGAGCAGGCCCAGCTCCGTGAGCAGAGTGACCGTGGGACCGAACAGGGACCACAGGGCGTTGACGCGATCGTTCACGGCCAGGTTGCGGTCATTGGCATCGCGAAACCGGGCGACTTCGCGCCGTTCCTGAGCGAAGGCCTTGACCACGCGAATGCCCGGGATGGTATCGGCCAGGACGTTGGTGATTTCCGACCAGATGCGATCGGCCTTCTCGAATCCGTGGCGCAGGTTGTCGCGCACCCAGTGGATCATCCAGCCGATGAAGGGCAGCGGTGCCAGCGTGGCCAGCGTCAGCATCGGGTTGATGGACAGCAGGATGACCGTGGTCATCACGATCATGAGCACATCGGTGACGAAGTCCAGCAAATGGAGCGACAGGAACAGGCAGATGCGGTCGGATTCGGACCCGATCCGGGCAATCAGGTCCCCGGTGCGCTTGCCGCCGAAATACTGCAGCGAGAGCTGCTGCAGGTGCTGGAAGGTGGCCGTGCGCATGTCCGCGCCGATGCGTTCGCTGACCCAGGCCAGGATGGCGCTGCGCGCCCACCCCAGTACCCAGGCCAGCAAGGATGCCGCCAGCAGTCCGGCCAGGTATTCGGTCACCAGCCGGTAATGGATGGGCTCGCCGTTCTGGAAAGGGATCAGGACGTCGTCCATGAGCGGCATGGTGAGATAGGGAGGCACCATGGAAGCCGCCGTCGCTGCCATGGTCAGGCCCATGCCGGTGGCGAGCTTGGCTTTGTACGGCCGCGCAAAGCGCCACAGGCGAAACAGCGCCCGGGCGGGCGGTTCGCTGATCTCGTGGTCGACGGGCGTGATTTCGGCGCGGGCCCTCTGGGGATCGGGATGGCGGAGAGCCTGCCAGGCGGCGGCCAGCGCCAGCGCCTCTGCATGGTGGCTCAATGTGTAGCGCCAGCGCGTCAGGCGGGAGTGGGCGTCGACCAGCTCGATGCTGCCCACGCCCGACTGGTCCTGCAGGCGCAGTTCCATGTCCGC
Organism: Castellaniella sp. UC4447_H14; assembly: GCF_052978285.1. NCBI lineage: Bacteria > Pseudomonadati > Pseudomonadota > Betaproteobacteria > Burkholderiales > Alcaligenaceae > Castellaniella > Castellaniella sp. UC4447_H14. Next base: position 2,683,503 of record NZ_CM129666.1, read on the forward strand.
ACGCAGCGGCCAGGACCGGTTTTCGGTGGCGTCCGGACTGCTGGCGAGCCAGCGCCGGTTGGTCAGAGCGACCAGGCCCTCGACGAAGCGCAGTTGCGAGTCCAGGTCCGTCTGCAGCCACGCGATCAGGTGCTCGCCTTCGGCCAGATGGCTGTGCAGGGCACTGCGCCATGGTTCGGGGAGGGTCGAGGGGTCGGCGAATTCAGCGGGGGAATCGTTCAGGAGGCCCGGCATGAGCGGCATTCGAGGGGGGTATCGCGAGAGAGTGGCGCGAGAACGGAAAACTGTTGTTTGGGCGCGTCGTGAAGCGACACAAATTTTCATCTCTTTTTGATCGGCATGCAACAAAAACCGGAATGATCGAATTAATATGTGTGCCGTTACATTGCACGGCGCTCCCGCGCCTCTCTGCGAGCCCCTACTGCGTGGTCGATCATGGACGACAAGAATATTGAGTTTCTCAATATGGTGTATTTGCGGGGGCCGAACATCTGGACCTATCGCCCCGTCATCGAGGCGTTGGTCGATATCCACGGCCTGGAGGACTATCCCTCCAACGTCATCCCCGGCTTTTACGAGCGCCTGAGCGCGTGGCTGCCTACGCTCATCGAGCACCGATGCAGCATCGGCGAGCGCGGCGGCTTCCTGTCGCGGGTACGCGAAGGCACCTGGCCGGCCCACATACTGGAGCACGTCACGCTGGAGCTGCAGAGCCTGGTCGGCATGCCGGGCGGACTGGGGCGCGCGCGCGGCACACCGCTGCGCGGCGTCTACAAGGTCATCGTACGGGCCTGGCACGAGCCTCTCACCCGCGCAGCGCTGTACGCCGCGCGTGACCTGGTGATGGCGGCGATAGAGAGCCGGCCCTTTGACGTGGAGGGCACGCTGGAACGCCTGAAGGATCTTGCCGAGTCGCTCAGCCTGGGACCCAGCACGGCATGCATCGTGGACGCCGCGGACGACCGCGACATACCCTTCATCCGCTTGAGCGACCTGAATCTGTTGCAATTGGGCTACGGTTCGCGCCAGCAGCGGATCTGGACGGCCGAGACCAGCCGCACCAGCGCCATCGCCGAGGACATCTCCCGCGACAAGGACCTGACCCGGCAGTTGCTGCAATCGTGCGGCGTCCCCGTCCCCGAAGGTCGGATCGTCAATGGGGCCGGGGAAGCCTGGGAAGTTGCCCAGGACCTGGGGCTGCCGGTGGTGGTGAAGCCGTCGGACGGCAATCACGGGCGCGGAGTGTTCACCTGCCTGACGACGCAGGAGCAGATCGAGGCTGCCTATGCCGTAGCGGTGAATGAGGGCAGCGATGTGATGGTCGAGCGCTATATCCAGGGCGACGAGCACCGCCTGCTGGTGGTGGGCGGCCGCGTGGTGGCTGCGGCTCGCGGCGAGGCGGCCATGGTGGTGGGCGATGGCGCTTCCACGGTGGTGCAGCTCGTGGAATCCCAGCTCAACTCGGATCCCCGGCGCGGCCGCGACGAGGATCACCCGCTGAACGTCGTGCGCCTGGATTCGGCGGCGCGCATGGAACTGGAACGCCAGGGCCTGACGGGCGACGCCGTCCCCGAGCGGGGACGCGCGGTGCTCATCCAGCGCAATGGCAACGTCTCCATCGACGTGACCGACGCCGTACACCCCGACGTGGCCTTCCAGGTGGCACTGGCTGCCCGGATCGTGGGTCTGGACATTGCCGGCATCGATCTGGTGACGCGCGATATCTCGCGTCCTCTCGAAGAGGTGGAGGGCGCCGTGGTAGAGGTCAACGCCGGCCCCGGATTGCTGATGCACATCAAGCCGGCGGCGGGCCAGCCGCGCCCGGTGGGTCAGGCCATCATCGACAATCTGTTCCCGGTGCCGCGCGACGGCCGCATCCCGGTCGTGGGCGTGAGCGGCAGCCGTGGAACGGGACCGGTCACTGAACTGGTGGCCCATTTGCTGTGCCTGACCGGTCAGTTGGTGGGCGTGGCCTCGTCCCAGGGGCTGACGCTGGGCAACAGCCATGTCACGACCACCGATGCGGCGCACTGGGACGCGGCGCGCCGTGTGCTGCTGAACCGTTCGGTGGACTATGCCGTGCTGGAAAACGGCGGCCGCGTGATTCTGGGCGAAGGCCTGGCGTACGACCGCTGCCAGGTCGGGGTGGTGACCGGGATTGATCCGGCGATCACTTGGCCCGAATTTCACATGGAATCGCCCGAAGACCTGGTGCGTATCTTCCGCACCCAGGTCGACGTGGTGCTGCCGGGCGGCGCGTCGGTATTGAATGCCGATGACCCGCTGACGATGGGTCTGGCGCCATTGTCCGACGGGGCTGTCGTCGTCTATGGTTTGCAGGCGCAGGGCGAGGCGCTGCGGGCTCATCTGGCGCAGGGCGGGCGGGCCGTCTTCATGCAGGACGATGCTATCGTGCTGTCCGAAGCGGGTGTCGAAATCTCGCTGCTGGCGCAAAACGAAATTGCCCAGGCCATCCAGGCCGACGGTCTGGGCTGTGTCCTGGCTGCGTTGGCCACTGTCTGGGCGCTGGATCTGGATGTGGAACGCATGCGCGTCGGGCTGCGCACCTGGAATGCCCGCAAGGTGCCGGCCGTCGATACGGCCCCCGCTCTTTGACTACCGATCCGTTGGAACTCCGCCTGGATCCCGCCTTTTCCTAGGATATTGCTAAATGGAAGTCTCCCGAGTCCGGGCCTTGCGCGGCCCCAATCTATGGTGTCGGCAAACGGCCATCGAGGCCGTCGTCGCCTGTTCCGAGAGCGAGCGCGCGATTGGCGACATGGATGCCTTCGAAACGCGATTGCGGGCGCGCTTCCCTGACATCGACATCCTGCGGCCCGCCGGCCAGGCCGAGAGCAATTCACTGGCTTACATCCTGGCGTGCGCGGCGCTTCGGCTGCAGACGCAGGCCGGGTGCCCAGTGTCCTTCTGCCGCGTGGCGGCCACGCACGAGCGGGGCGTCTACCGCGTGGTGGTGGAGTACGTCGAGGAAGCGGTGGGGCGCCTGGCTTTCGATCTGGCGCTCTCCCTGTGCCAGGCAACGCTGGCCGATGCGACGTTCGACCTGGCCGATGCGCTGTTCCGCCTGAGGGATCTTTACGAGGATGTGCGCCTGGGACCCAGTACCGGGTCCATCGTCCGGGCCGCCCAGCGCCGCGGCATCCCGTATCGCCGACTGAATGAAAACAGCCTGGTCCAGTTCGGCTGGGGGCGCCATCAACGGCGCATCCAGGCCGCCGAGACCGACGCCAGCGGCGCCATTGCGGAAGCCATTGCCCAGGACAAGTCTCTGACCAAGGCCTTGCTTGCCTCCGCGGGAGTCTCCGTGCCGCGCGGACGTACCGTGAAAGATGCCGACGACGCCTGGGCCGCAGCCCAGGAAATCGGCGGTCCGGTTGTTGTCAAACCGGTGGACGGCAATCAGGGCAAGGGTGTGGCGGTCAACGTCCAGGGCCGTGAACAGGTGCTCGCGGCCTACGCCGTCGCGCGCGAATTCAGCGGCGGTGTGATCGTGGAGCATTATTTTCCGGGTCATGACTTTCGCCTGCTGGTCGTGGGCGATCATCTGGTCGCCGCCGCGCGCCGGGACCCGCCCCAGGTGGTGGGCGACGGGCGCAGCACGATCCAGCAGCTGGTGGAACAGATCAATCTGGACCCCTTGCGCGGCGAGGGCCACGGGACCGCGCTGACGCGCATCCGGCTGGATGAAATCGCCCTCAATACCATGGCGACTCAGGGCTATGTGCCGACTTCGGTGCCGGCACCCGGGGTGTGCGTGGTGTTGCGCAACAATGCGAATCTCAGCACGGGGGGCTCGGCCACCGACGTCACCGATCACGTGCACCCGGACATGGCGGCCAGCGCCGTGATGGCGGCGCGCATGGTCGGGCTGGACGTCTGCGGCATCGACGTGGTGAGCCGCGACGTCTTCCAGCCGCTGACCCCCGAGACCGGCTGTATCGTCGAGGTCAATGCCGCGCCCGGGCTGCGCATGCACCTGAGCCCCTCGTTCGGCAAGGGCCGCGACGTAGGCGGCGCCATCATCAACATGCTGTTCGGGCCCAAGACGAATGGCCGCATCCCGGTGGCTGCCGTCACGGGAACCAATGGCAAGACCACCACGGTGCGCCTGATTGCGCACCTGTGCTCCCGCCCCGGGGTGTGCGTGGGCATGACCAATTCGGACGGCGTCTATGTGGGTTCCCGGCGTATCGACACGGGCGACTGCAGCGGACCCCAGAGCGCGCGCAGCGTGCTGCTGCACCCTGATGTGGATATGGCCGTGTTCGAGACGGCCCGGGGCGGCATCCTGCGAGCGGGGCTGGGATTCGACCGGTGCGACGTGGCCGTGGTCACCAATATCGGCATCGGCGATCACCTGGGCATGAACTACATCAATACGGTCGAGGAACTGGCGACCGTCAAGCGCGTGATCGTAGAGAACGTGAAACCTGGCGGCATGGCGGTGCTAAACGCTCAGGACCCGCACGTGGCCGGGATGGCGGCGAGCTGTCCGGGCGAGGTGACGTTCTTTGCGCGGGATCCGCGCCATCCCGTGATCGAGACGCATCGCGCCCGGGGCGGCCGGGTGGCCTTCGTGGACCAAGGCGACATGGTGTTCGCCCAGGACCGCATGGAGACGCGCGTGCAACTGTCCACCGTGCCGCTGACGCACCAGGGCACCATCGCCTTTCAGGTGGAGAACGCGTTGGCGGCCACTGCGGCAGCGTGGGCCATGGGCGTGGACTGGGTGCAGATCCAGCGGGCGCTGGCCACGTTCGTCAATGACGCGGGAACGGTTCCCGGGCGCTTCAATCTCTTCGACTATCGTGGGGCGACCGTGATTGCCGATTACGGCCATAATCCGGATGCGATGCAGGCACTGGTGCAAGCCGTGCAGGCCATGCCGGCCAAGCGGCGCACCGTCGTGATCAGCGGTGCCGGCGATCGGCGCGATCAGGACATCCGCCGCCAGACGGAGATCCTGGGCGATGTCTTCGATTCGGTGGTCCTGTACCAGGATCAATGCCAGCGCGGGCGCGCCGATGGCGAGGTGCTGGCGCTGCTGCGCGAAGGACTGCATGCCGCCCGCCGCACCCGCCAGATGGACGAGATCCACGGCGAGCTGCTCGCCATCGACACGGCCCTGGATGCCCTCGAACCTGGCGACCTGTGTCTGGTGCTGATCGACCAGGTCGAGCTGGCGCTGGCGCACATCGAACACCGGCTGCGCACGCCGATGCCGGCCTAGTGGTCTGTTTGCTTTAAGATAGATGGCTTGCACCGGCTGCCCACAGATCCGGGCCGATCCTCCAATCGGCCGGCTCCCGGGGCAGACCTCCATTCGGAACCCATCATGGACATGTCCACTACTTCCCGTACCGTTTTTTCCCAACGCGCCAATCGGCTCACCAGTTCGGCTATCCGCGAAATCCTGAAGATCACCGAACGCCCCGAGGTCATTTCCTTTGCGGGCGGTCTGCCGTCGCCGGCCGGTTTTCCGGTTGCCCAGTTGAAGGCGGGATTCGATCGTGTCCTGGAGACCCAGCCGGAGCTCGCGCTGCAATACGGCCGCACCGAGGGCTACACCCCGTTGCGTGAATGGGTGGCGCAGCAAATGTCGCGTGAAGGCGCACCGGTGGACCCCGAAGAGGTCCTGATCGTCTCGGGTTCCCAGCAGGCGCTGGACATGCTGGGCAAGCTGTTCATCGATCCGGGCTCCCGTGTGTTGGTCGAGGCGCCCAGCTACCTGGGGGCCTTGCAGTCGTTTTCGCTGTTCGAGCCGCAATTCCAGGCGGTTCCCACCGACGCGCGCGGGCTGGTTGCCGAGGCGCTGGACGAGGACCTGACGCGCGGCGCGCGCTTCATCTATGTGCTGCCGAACTTCCAGAACCCGACCGGTCTGACGCTGGATCGGGAACGCCGGCAGACGCTGGTCGACCGCTCCGCCGAGCTTGGGCTGCCGATCATCGAAGACGACCCCTATGGCGAGCTGCGCTATGCGGGCGAGCCTCAGCCCAGCCTGTTGCGGTTGGGGCGGGCGGCTGGCGCGACGGTGATCCGCCTGGGCACGTTCTCCAAGGTGCTGGCACCGGGGCTGCGCCTGGGCTACGTGGTGGCCCCGCGCGAGATCATCTCCAAGCTCGTCCAGATCAAGCAGGCGACCGATCTGCATACCGCCATGGTGACGCAGATGGCGGTGTTCGAAGCGGTGCGAACCGGGTTTCTGGAGACGCATCTCCCCAAGGTCCGCGCCCTGTATCAACAGCAATGCGGCTACATGCTGGATGCGCTGCAGGCGCATTTTCCGACCGACGCGCAGTGGACGCGCCCGCAGGGCGGGATGTTCATCTGGGTGACGCTGCGGCCCGGCATCGACACGACAGCGCTGCTGCAATCGGCCATTGCGCGCAATGTCGCCTTCGTCCCCGGCGCGCCGTTCTATGCGGGAGTCCGTGCGCCCGTCAATACCTTGCGCCTGAGCTTCGTGACGGTACCCGAGGTCCGTATCCGGACGGGCGTGCAGATCCTGGGTGAACTGATCGGTCCGGCGGAATAAGTCTGTGCGCCCATCCGGCCCCGATGCGCCGCGCACGGCGCCCGATCTGTCGGACATGCATGCGGATGACTGGGTGGCGCGGTGGCTGCCGGCCGCCTGGGGGCCTTATGCGCGCCTGTGCCGGCTGGACCGGCCGGTGGGCACCTGGCTCACACTGCTGCCGGCGCTGGCCGCGCTAGTCCAGGCCGCCGATGGCTGGCCTACCGTCTGGCGGCTGGTGATTTTCTCGCTCGGTGCGCTGCTGATGCGCGGTGTCGGGTGCACGTTCAATGACATGTTCGACCGCGACTTCGATCATCAGGTCGAACGCACCCGCTTCCGGCCACTGACCAGCGGCCAGCTCACCCTGAAGGCGGCTATCTGGTTTGCCGTGGCCCAGATGGCCGTGAGCGCGACCCTCCTGCTGGCGATCAACGCGTACAGCCGCTGGCTGGCATTGGCTCTGGTGCCGCTGGTAGTGATCTATCCGCTGTGCAAGCGCTTCACCTATTGGCCCCAGGCCGTGCTGGGGGCGGCGTTCAACTGGGGCATGCTGATGGCCTGGTCCGACACTCGCGACGTGGTGCCGTGGACGGCGATTGCCATGTGGCTGGGCACGGTGCTGTGGCAGATCGGCTATGACGGCATCTACGCCTACATCGATTTGCGCGATGATCTCCGGCTGGGTCTGAAATCGGTGGCCATGCGGTTTGGCGACCAGGGCAAGCGCTGGATCGGCGGCCTGTACGCCGCAACTCTGGTGCTGTGGGTCGCGGCGGGCGCCGGAATGGGCATGGATCAGCCCTACTTTTGGGTGATGGCCGTGATCGCGGGGCATTTCGCCTGGCAGATGGCGGTGTTCGACGTGCGCAAGCCCGAGCGCGGCTTGCGGCTGTTCCGCGCCAATATGCAGGTGGGCGTGCTGCTCATCGTGGCGGCGCTGGCGGGGACGGTGCTGTAGCGTTGCCCGCTGTCGTGGTGGTATCCGGCCCGGACGCTCCCGAGACGTGAGCATGCCGCCGTTTTTCGCCGCGCGACATCTCTGTATACGACGACGGATTCGCCAGGCTCGCGGGTTCGGAACAGTTCCTCGCGGCACTGCCGGTGTAGCCTCCGAGGTGGCCGCCGATGCCGAGGTTCAGGGCGCGGATCCAGTCGCCGATATACCACTGACGACACCGCGGCGTTCGCCCGCATCAGCCGCGTGCACGCGGGCCCAAATTTCAGAACGCCTGACCGAGGTTCCTGTCGGTGTTTACCCTAGGCTGCAACGATTGCCACTTGACCAGTGACGATATCTCGCTACTATGAAGGTAATGAAGCGACCGTGTAGGGCAGCGTAGCCCGGCAGGTAGCGGCCGTTCTAAATCAGTCGCCTCGAATCACAGTTTCCGCATCAAGGCAAAAAGGCCTATAGCGCATATTGCGCTATAGGCCTTTTTCTTCTGACAGGGTTTGCGATGGCCAGTAAAACCGTCCAGGTCGGTGTGTTGATATCTACGACGGGCTCCTATGGTGCCGTGGGCCGCACGGTCGTTAATGGCGTCCGCCTTGCCGTTAAAGAACTCGCCGAATCGGCGCCTGGGTTGAGACTGAATCTTTCGTATGCCGATCCCGGCGGAAAAAATTCAGAATATGTCACATTGGCAGAAAGCATGCTGCGAAGTGGCATCAAGCATGTCATTGGCTGCTACACCTCATCCAGCAGACAACAATTGCTGCCATCGTTTGAGCGGTATAGGGCTCTTCTTTGGTATCCGGCCCATTACGAGGGCTTCGAAGCTTCGGATAATGTCGTCTACACGGGCACGGCGCCTAATCATCACATCCATCCGATGATCGATTACATGATGCATAACCACGGTCGGACAGCCTATTGCGTGGGGTCCGACTATATTTGGGCGTGGGAAAGCAATCGCGTATTCAGAGATGAATTCCTCAGGAGAGGCGGAGCGGTCTTGGGTGAAAAATATGTGCCTATTGATGGCCTGGATATTGACGAGATCATTCGATCAATCTTGAAGCATCGGCCAGCCTTCATATTGAATACGCTTATCGGCAGATCCAGCTATCACTTTTTCCGAAAATTCCGGAAGGCGTGCGTGGACGCGAGGATCGACCAGGTCGGCGACATGCCAATCGTGAGCTGCAATCTTTCCGAGGCGGACTTGCAGGAAATCGGTCCCGGAGCGGCAGATGGGCATTTCAGTTCAAGCGTGTATTTCTCAACCGTCGATACACCACAGAACAAGGCTTTCGTGCAGGCTTATCGCGGCTTGTACCCGAGCGATTGTCTGCCCACCGTCGAAGCCGAGGCAGCCTACATCGCCACGAAATTTCTCGGTGCCGCTCTGGCGGACGTTCCTGAAGGGAGCGAGATCGAGCGTGTGCGGAATCAGGCCCTCAACTATCGATTTCTCGCCCCGCAAGGCGAGGTGCATCTGGATCTTCTGACATTTCATACCTACCTCACTCCACGAATAGGAAGGTCAAACACGAGTGGCGAATTCGATATCGTGGCTGAAGCCGACCACCCCGTGCGGCCCGACCCTTATCTGGTTGGTTTGTCGACCGACACACCCCTCAAGGTGGTGAGCACCGAGATGTGAATGCTATGAATAGTGTCTCTTGCGTCAAGAATTTCAGTCGGCGGCGCGCGCTCATCGTCACGGACGATGCAGCGGCCTCGGCCAGGCTTGGCTTGAGTCTGGGTCGTGTGGGCGTCCGTACGGAAGCCGCTCGGCTCATGCAAGAAGGCATAGATCTGCATGGCCAGAGTCTTTGTACGGAACGCGACATTCTATTTCTGGACGGCGACCTGAATATAGTGATTCACGTCCCGTGTTACGAAAAGACGTCTGTGCCGCTCATTCCGATTATAGGCCTGGTGGGAATAGAAGCCCCGAGCAGGTTGGAGCGGTTGTTTTCCTATGGCGCTACCGCATTCATCAAAAAGCCGATATACGCGGGTGCAGTCTTCCCGAGTCTTTTCATGTCGGTCAATGGGCATATGCAGATGCTCCAGCTTATGCGGTCTCAGCACAAGTTGGACTTGCGTCGGGGCATGCGGCGCTACGTGATGAAAGCGGTTCTCATGATGATGGACGAGAATAACCTTACGGAGGAAGAGGCATACGAGCGCCTACGCAAGACAAGTATGAATATGCAAATGAGCATTGAGGATCTGTGCAAGCGGATCGTTGATGAGGAGTCGCCCGATACGTCAGATGATGTGAATGACGTGGGTATCCTTGGACATATCGGGCGAAGGAAATGGGCCGCCAATGGCATGCTTGATTGAACACTAAGGTATTGGAGAAATTGACGTTGTGGTCCGGCGTAGATCCGTAGGTGGCTGCACTCGTCACGATTTGAAGGACGAGGTTTGACTTCCCGTTAATGGCCAGAATGGCCCTGGCAAAGGTGGAGAAACAAATGAAAAACGATCAAGAACGTAATAATGGTGTTTCATCCGACAGTGTTGACAGCGTGCGATCATCCACCCCGGCGGGTGCGGGGGTGAGCCGCCGCGCCTTTCTGCAAAGGTCTGGCGTAATGGCCGCTGGCTCCATGCTGGGGGGTGGCCTTGCCACGTTTGGAATCCCCGCCGTGGCGGCTTCTGACAGCGCGGTGAATATCGGCTTTATCGAAGACATATCGGGGAATATCGCGATCTACGGCATCCAGAAGTACCACTGCGCTCAGTTGGCGGTGGCCGAGATCAACCAGGGGCTGACATTGGCGGGCGGCCCGGTGGGGGTCGGTGGCATCAATTCCGAGGGAAAGTCAGCGAAGGATGCCCCCACGCTGAAGCTCGATACCAAGGCCGCATCAATAAAGGTCCTGTCCGACGGAGGCGCATCCGAGGATCGCCCGGCCCTGTATCGCAGCGAAAGCGAGATACTGATCCCGTCAGGGGATAAGGGACTTCTGGGCAAAGAAGTCAAGCTGGCGTTCGCGGATGGCCAATCCAACAATAGGATATGGCAGCAATTGGCCCGGAAATTGATCCAGCAGGACAAGGTCGACGCGCTGGTGGCGGGTTTCACGAGCGCCGAGAGAGAAGCCATCAGGCCCATTGTCGACAAAGGCAAGCAGCTCTATTTCTATACGAACCAGTACGAAGGCGGGGTGGCCGACGAATTCACCTTCTGCACCGGGCCGGTTTGTGAGCAGCAGGTTGTGCCGGTTGTCCAGTATATGGTCAGCAAATTTGGTCCGCGATTCTATACGCTGGCCGCTGATTACAATTTCGGTCAGCTGACCGCTGGATGGGCCAAGGCCGTGGCGCCATTGGTGGGCGGCGAGGTCATCGGTGAAGAATTCCTGCCGATGGATCAAAGCCAGTTCAGCCAAGTCATCGCGAAGGTTCAGCAGGCGAAGCCCGATTGGGTGTTTGCCTTGTTGGTCAGCGAGAATCTCGCCAATTATTATCCTCAGGCTGCAGCGGCCGGCTTGAAATTCCCCATGGCCTCCACCATCAACATGATGCAGGGCTACGAGCATATCCGCTTTGCCCCGCCGGCGATGGAGAATATGCACAACGCGGTTCACTACATGGCCGAGCTTCCCACGGAAAGAAATCAGGCGTTCCTGAAGCGGTTCTTCAAAATGTTCCCCAACGACCCATACGTCGGCGGCATGGCGCAAAACACCTATTTCACCATTCACCTGTATGCGAAAGCGGTTCGAGTCGCTGGAACGACGGATCAGGCCGAAGTGAAAAAGGTGTTAGAAAGTGGCTGGACGATCGAAGCGCCCGAAGGGTCGGTATCCCTGGATCCGGCCACTCACCATTGCGCGCGCGCCATCCGGATGGCTCGGGCTGACAAGGATCAGAACATCAGTTTTGTGCGCGAGTGGCCCAATATCGATCCGTGGTGGCTCTCGCGGTTGGGCGTGAACCTGGTCCGGAACCCGGAACATAAGCAGTACACGCCGGGCGATGATCCGTTCTTCCCGATGTTGGCCAAGATGACCAAGAAAAAGTAACTCTCGGGGCGCGCCCTGCCTGTGCAGTATAGGGCGGGGCGCACCGTATTTCCGTAAGCAGATCGGGAGAAGGACTCCGTGAACGCGATTCTCAGCATCGTCTATCAATTCGCGACGAATGGCGCATTCCTGCTGCTCAGCGCAATCGGACTCGTCGTGATACTCGGCATGATGAACGTCATCAATCTCGCGCATGGTGAGTTCATGATGATGGGTGCCTTCATCACCGAATTCTGCTACACGGCGGGAGTGCCGCTCCTGCTTTGCGTGGTGATCAGTTTTTTTGTAGTCGCCTTGGTGGGTGCCCTGTTTCAACGGTTCCTCATCGCCCGATTCCTGGGCCATGAGATGTCGGCGATGATCGTCACGTGGGGGCTGAGTCTGATACTGGCGCAGGGCGCGCTGTTGATGTTCGGTCCGTCCCTTGCGTCGATTCCCATTCCGTTCGGCGCAGGTACGATCGGCAGCTTATCGTTTTCCTGGTATTGGATATTGCTGATCTGCGTGGCGGCGCTGTTGCTCATCAGCCTATGGTTTCTCTATTACCACACCAAATTCGGTCTCCGGGCGCGCGCGGCAATGCAAGAACGAGACATGGCGCGCGCCCTGGGCGTGCGCGTCAACAAAGTCTATACCTGGACATTCGCACTGGGGTCGGGGCTCGCTGGCCTCTCTGGTGCGTTGTTGGCGCCTAACACGACCATCGCGCCGTTCATGGGCCAACAATATCTCGCCCCGGCGTTCATCACGGTCGTCACGGGTGGATCTTCCAACGTCATCGCGGGTGCCTTGGCGAGTGCGGGACTTCTGTCGTTGGCGGAGACGCCGGTGACTATCTGGCTCGGTACCTTCCTCGGCGTTGTGGCAATGATGTGCGCGTCGCTGATTCTCATCCGGCTTTTGCCCAATGGGCTGTCGGAGTGGATCCAGCGCCGCTTCCTGTCGTAATGAGGGTGTGGCGTGCGACGGTTCGCTGGTCGTACGGAAGGCCATAGCGCGAAGTCCTAACGTAGATGGAAAAAATGACTCGGCTCAGACTCAAGTTGGAAGACTATCTGACGATTCCGGTGTGGATCGCCATGGTGATATTCGCAATTCTCGCGAATGACTATTCGGCGTCCATCGCGGCCTCGTACGTCTTCAATATTCCCATGGCGCTGGGCTTGGCGCTCCTGTGGGGCTTTGCCGGTGTGCTGAGCTTTGGGCAAGTCGCCTTTTTTGGCCTGTCGGGCTACGCGTACGGGATAATCGCCGGCAACCTGGGGAATTATGAATGGTTGGCGAGCTGGGCGGGCACCGGTGGCGCGGTGGCCGCCTCGGTCGCCTTAGCCCTTGCCGTGGGATGGTTCGTCTTCTATAGCCGGGTCGAGGCATGGATCGTACCGATCGTCACCCTGGTGATCTCGTTAATCCTGGCCGCCTTCCTTGGCCAGACCGCAGGTTATCAATGGCGCGTCGGGGATGTGCATCTGGGCGGATATAACGGGATGACCGGCATACCTGGAATGAATCTGTTCGGGATCGAACTCCAGGGACGCGAATTCCTGTTCTTCGTTCTTTTTGTCGCGCTGCTCGCTTGGGTGGTCTGCGTGCTCTGCACGCGGTCCCGATATGGCGATTCGCTGGTGGCTCTCAGAGAGGATCCGATCAGGACAGAACTGTTTGGGCACGACATCCGATTTCTTCAGACCTCGTGCTTCATGATTTCGGCCGCGTTGGCAGGGATCAGCGGCGTTTTGTATGTGCAGTGGGGATCCTACATCACGCCAGACTCCATGGGCCTTCTACAGGCGACTCTCCCGGTCATCTGGGTGGCGGTGGGGGGAAGGGCCAGTCTCCTGGGCGTGATATTGAGCACGCTTGTATTGAATGCGTTGACCTATCAGCTTTCATCCTCGGGCAATCAGTACGCGTTCATCATCCTGGGTATTCTGCTCGTTGTCGTGATGGTCATTCCGACGACCCGGACGGGGAAATTGCTTTATGCCAGATGGCTTCATCTGACCCATCGCCTTTCGATCGGGGGTCGCCATGAATAATGCCATCGAAGTCGGCAGCCTCTATAAGAGCTATGGCGGCGTGGTTCCCGCCAATAACCTTTCGTTTACCGTGGAAACCGGCGAATTGCGGTGCCTGATCGGTCCGAATGGCGCGGGCAAGTCGACGCTTTTCAAGCTGATCGTCGGCCTTGAGAAGGCGGAGCGCGGCAGCGTGCGGCTGTTTGGTGCGGACGTGACACGGGAGCCCGCGTTTCGCCGCATTCGCCGGGGCGTCGGGGTCAAGATGCAGAGCAATCGCGCGTATCGGAACCTGGATGTAGCGCACAACATTCGGGTCGCCGACTTTCGCAAAGAGAGCACAGCCCGTCGCGGCAGCACCGCCCAAAATGGCGCCGGTGTGAGCAGGAATCGAGCATTTTCATTGTTCGGTATCGAGAGCGTCGTCAAATCCAATCTGCTGGTGTCCGCGTTGTCATACGCCGAGCAGCAGTGGCTGGAAATCTGTTGTTCCATTGCGCCGGACGTCGGCCTGCTTCTGCTCGACGAGCCGACGGCCGGGATGAGCGTTGGCGAAACCATGCATACCGCCGAGGTCGTGAAGCAGCTCAAGCGTGAGGGCCTCTCGGTAGTTGTCGTGGAACATGACATGGCTTTCGTCAGGGAGGTGGCGGACAAGGTCACGGTGCTGCACCAGGGAGAGCTGTTGGCGGAGGGCGGCATGGACGACATTTCGTCTCGGCCGGATGTGCAGGACGTCTATCTCGGCAGGGGGAAGAAGTGATGTCGGCGGAAGGGAGTGAGGCGAGCGGCGAAGCTCTGTTGAAAGTCTCGGATCTTTTTTCGGGCTACGGTAGCGGCGACGTGCTGCAGGGGGTTTCCTTCGAGGTCGCTGAAGGCGACTCAATTGGCATTTTGGGGCGGAACGGGGTCGGGAAGTCGACGCTGATGCGCACGATCGTGGGCCTGATCAAAAGCACGCGCGGAGACGTCCGATTCCGCGGCCAGCCGATCACCAATCTGCCGCCGGAGGATCGCGCCGTCTCCGGTTTCGGGTATGTGCCGCAGGGAAGAATGGTTTTTCCCTATATGAGCGTCGAGGACAACCTCAGGGTCGGGGCCCTCGAAAGAGGCAACAAGCCCCATGCGATCGAGGAGATGTTTTCGCAATTTCCACGATTGCGCGAGCGGCGTAAACAACGGGCGGGCTCGCTCAGCGGCGGCGAACAAGAGATGTTGGCCATCGCGCGGGCGCTGGTGGGCGAGCCGAGGATTCTGCTGCTCGATGAGCCCAGCGAGGGTGTGCAGCCGAATATCGTCGACGAAATCGGAGAACTCATCGTCGACTTGAATCGCAAGGGCATGACGATCCTTCTGGTCGAACAGAATGTGGAACTGATGCGGGTGGGCGCGCGGCGCGGCTATGTGATGGAAAAGGGCTGCATCGTCGCAGCACTTTCCGAAACCGACATCGCCGATGACGGCAAGTTGCGGGATGCGCTGGCGCTATAGCGGGCGCATGCCGTTCTACTGATTGAAGGAGTTTGAAGATGGACTTGTTCAGCACTATTGGTGATGTATCGCAGCGGATCCGTGCGCGGGAGCTTTCAAGCCTCGATTTGACTCAGCGCCAGCTGGAGCGGATCCGAAAAGTGGATCCCGTGGTCAAGTCGTATTCTCATGTATACGCCGATCGAGCTTTGGCCACAGCCGAAGGCCTTGACCGGGAGCTGGCTACGGGTCGCTGGAGAGGGCCGCTGCACGGCGTCCCGCTTTCAATCAAGGACATCTATGGGATCGAGGGCGATCCCTTCGAGATCGGCATGCCGAGCCGCAAGGGCCTGACGGCCGATGCAACCGCTACTGTCGTCCAGAGGCTGATGGATGCAGGCGCGGTCATCGTGGGCCGCGTGCACACGACCGAAGGTGTGCTGGCCGAACATACCCCGCCGTTCGAATCGCCCAAAAATCCTTGGGGCGTCGATCGTTGGACAGGAGTCTCGTCCAGCGGAAGTGGGGCTTCGACGGCGGCGTGCCTGGCCTTCGGGACACTCGGCTCTGACACTGGCGGGTCCATCCGGATGCCGTCGGCCAGCAATGGTGTCACCGGATTGAAGCCGACATGGGGCCGCTGCAGCCGATATGGCGTATTCGAACTGGCCGCCACGCTGGATCACGTCGGACCGATGGCCCGGAGTGCGCTGGACACCGGCATCATTCTGAACGCGATCGCGGGATTCGACCCCAAGGATCCAACGTCGTTGCTCGACCCGACGGATGACTACGGATCCAGACAGCAATTGACCGGCGCCGGCATTCGCATCGGGGTGGATTTCAAGTGGGCGCTCTCTGACGTCAGTGCCGCCGTCGCCGAAGGGTTGAAGCAGGCGTTGCGGGTATTTTCGGATGCGGGCGTTGAAATCGTGCCGATGAATTTCCCGGACCCCGAAGTGATCAATATGGACTGGTTCAAGGTGTGCGGTGTTCAGACGGCGTTCGCCCATGGCCGGTGGTACGAGGAACACAAAGGCGAATATGGCGGGAGCCTCGGGGGCATCATCGAACTCGGGCGCAGTATGTCTGCCCTGGATTACCAGGAGGTCATTTTGCGGCGCCTGGACTTCCGGGGCCGCGTTCTGGAGGCGTTGCAGTGTGTGGACGTCATGGTGATTCCCGGGTTGCCGTTCGAAGCGCCGTTGGCCGATCAAATGGTTCGCATGAGCGTGGAACGCCTGGCTCAGGTTCATCGATATACCGTGCCGTTCACCATGAGTCAGTTGCCGACAATCACGATGCCGTCTGGTTATGGCGAAAGTGGCATGCCCGTGTCGGTTCAGATCGTTGGCAAACCGCTCAGTGAAAGGCTGCTTGTCCGGCTGGGCCAGCTGTTTCAGGCCCATACGGATTTTCATGAGAGGCACCCTCCTATCCAGGGGATCGATCAGTAATCCCGGGAGATGTGTCGTTCTTAACTGCGTTCTGTGAAGAGGCTTCGCATGGACAAGACCTGGTTGGACAATACCGTCATGAATCGCCGTGGGGTCGGGGCGGGCCGCGCGCCCGAGACTCATCACCTCACAGAGGAGATGCAAAAGAAGTTTCACTATACCGTCGGCCCGTATTCGGACCCAGTGCTGTCGATCAAGCCCGGCGACCGCGTCATCGTGGACACTCGTGATGCCTTCGAAGGAAAGATTCAGAGCGAATCGGACGTCCCGTCGAAGGTTCTGGAGCTCCCCTACCTGAATCCCCAAAATGGCCCTATTTTGGTCGATGGCGCCGAGAAGGGCGACGTCCTGGCGGTCCATATCGAAGAGATGTTGCCTCGTGGCGAGGATCCCCACGGAATCTGTTGCATGATTCCGTACTTCGGCGGGTTGTCGTCCACTGACTATACCGCCTCGCTTCATGAGCCGCTTCCCGAGATCGTGCGGCGGATCAAGGTGGATCGTGAGCATGTCTACTGGAGCAAGACGCATACGCTGGCGTATAAGCCTCACATCGGGACGCTGAGCGTTTCCCCCGAGATCGATTCCATCAACGCGCTGGTTCCCGACAATCACGGCGGGAACATGGATATACCGGATATCGGGCCAGGAAGCATCACGTACTTGCCGATTCGGTCGCCCGGTGCTCGACTATTCATTGGGGACGCCCATGCTTGCCAGGGAGACGGCGAAGTGTGCGGAACCGCTGTGGAGTATTCCAGCACCACGACCATTCGGGTGGACCTTATCAAGAATTGGAAGATCGACTGGCCGCGTATGGAGAATGCGACGAGCATCATGGGCATCGGTAGCGCCAGACCTCTTGAAGATGCGACGAGAATCGCGTATCGGGAACTGATTCGCTGGCTGGTGGAAGACTATGGATTCGATCAGTGGGATGCGTACATGATGCTCAGCCAATGCGGAAAGGTCCGCCTCGGAAATTTCGTCGACCCGAAATATTCCGTGGGCGCAATGCTCGAAAAGGGTTATTTGCCCGCCTAGTCCACTTAGGGATCGCCGCGCGGCCGGCGCGGCATTGGCAGGGGCGCGCGAATCAGACTAGACTGACAGCCAACGAAAAAACGGCAGGGACCGGAATGTCAGCGTTCCAGCCGTCCCCCGAGGAGACAGCATGGCTGGTCAGGCGCCAGAGGCATCGGTATTGGAATTCGATTATGTGATCGTGGGCGCGGGTTCCGCGGGTTGCGTGCTGGCCAACCGGCTGTCCCGGTCGCACAGCGTGCTGGTGCTGGAAGCGGGCGGTGCGGATGACTGGCGCTGGATCCACATTCCGGTCGGCTATCTGTATTGCATCGGCAATCCACGGACGGACTGGTGCTATCACACCCAGCCGGATCCGGGCCTGAATTACCGGTCGCTGGGCTATCCACGAGGCCGCGTGCTGGGCGGTTCCTCGTCGATCAATGGCATGCTCTATTTGCGGGGCCAGGCGGCCGACTATGATCGCTGGGCCGATGAAGGCGCCGCGGGCTGGGCGTGGAAGGAGGTCCTGCCGCTCTTCAAGGCCGCCGAGGACCACTATCTTGGGGAAAGCGAGTTCCACGGTGGCTCCGGCGAGTTGCGCGTCGAATTGCAGCGCCTGCGCTGGGACGTGCTGGATGCGTTTCGGGACGCCGCCGCCGAGGCTGGCATCCCTCGGACGCCGGACTTCAACTGCGGCGACAATTTCGGCTGCAACTACTTCCAGGTCACCCAGCGGCGCGGAGTGCGCTGGAGCGCCGCTCGGGCGTTCCTGCACCCGGCGATGACCCGCGCCAATCTGAAAGTCATGACGGGCGCTCACGTGGAACGCATTGAATTTTCGGGGCGGCGTGCTCTGGGGGTGGCGTTCGTCCATGAGGGACAGCGCGTGCATGCGCGCGCGCGCCGCGAACTCGTGCTGGCGGCAGGGTCGATCGGTTCGCCCCAGCTGCTCCAGGTATCGGGTGTGGGACCGGCCGAGCGGCTGCGCCAGCTCGGGATTCCGCTGGTGCTGGACCTGCCCGGCGTGGGCGAAAACCTTCAGGACCATCTGCAGCTGCGCATGATCTTCAAGCTTCAGGGCGCCCATACGCTGAACACGATGGCCAATTCCATGTGGGGCAAGGCCCGGATGGGCATGCAGTATCTGGTTTCGCACACCGGCCCGCTGTCCATGGCGCCGTCCCAGTTGGGCGCGTTTGCGCGTTCCGACGAAGGCCGGGCGCGCCCCAATGTGGAATTCCATGTGCAGCCGCTGTCGCTGGACAAATTCGGCGACCCTCTGCACACCTTTCCGGCCATGACGGCTGCTCCCTGCAACCTGCAGCCTACCAGCCGGGGCTATGTGCGCGTGACCTCGCCCAACGTGTCCGACCATCCCGACATCCTGTGCAACTATCTGCAGACGCCGGAAGACCGCGCCGTCGCGGCCGATGCCCTGCGCCTGACACGGCGCATCATGGGCCAGCCGGCCATGGCCCGGTACCACCCCGAGGAGTATCTCCCGGGCGATGCCATCGAGACGCAACAGGATCTGGAGGCGGCTGCCGGCCAGATCGGGACCACGATTTTCCACCCGGTGGGCACATGTAAAATGGGCGTCGATCCGTTGGCCGTGGTGGATCCGGAATTGCGCGTGCGGGGCCTGGAAGGCCTGCGAGTGATCGATGCCTCGATCATGCCGCGCATCACGTCGGGCAACACCAATGGGCCGACAATCATGATCGCCGAAAAGGGTGCCCGCATGATTCTGGGGGACGCTGGCCAGCCGGCCTGACCCCGAACCACGCGGCATCGTCCGAATCTCCCTTTTTTCTGGGTCTTTCCATGGTCAGTCACACCGAGATCGTGGCAACGATTTTGTTTGCCATTGCCATCGCGCATACGTTTTCCGTGCCCGTTTTTGCCCGTCGGGCGGAGCGGGGGGGGCCGCATGCCGGCTTGTGGCACATGCTTTCGGAAGTCGAAGCCGTATTCGGGTTCTGGGCGTGTGCGCTATTCGGCTGGATGTGGCTCACGGGCGGGGTGCAGGAAGCCGTGCACTACCTGGATACCCGGAATTTCACGGAGCCCGCCTTCGTCTTCGTCATCATGGTGGTCGCGGCCAGCCGCCCCATCGTCGAACTGGTGCGGCTGGTGGTGGATGCGGTGGCGCGGCTGCTGCCGGTGCAGTCGACGCTGGCGCACTTTTTCGTCGTCATGTCGCTGGTCCCGCTGTCGGGCTCGCTCATCACCGAGCCGGCCGCCATGACGCTGGCCGCGCTGCTGTTGCGGCGGTCCTATTTCATGCGCCCCGGCCACGACGGTTTCAAGTATTTGATGGTGGGCGTGCTGTTCGTGAACGTCTCCATCGGCGGGGTGCTGACCGCGTATGCGGCGCCCCCGGTGCTGATGGTGGCCCAGACCTTCGGCTGGGATACGGCCTTCATGGCGACGCATTTCGGCTGGCGGGCCGCTTGCGCCATCATTCTGAACAGCCTCGCGCTGACATTCATCTGCCGGCCTTTCCTGCTGAGCATCGGACCGGGCGGCTCCGCCGAATCCGAGAGGCCAAGGTGCTCGTGGGCCGTGATGGGCGTGCACGTGCTCTTTCTGCTCGGCGTGGTGCTGGCCTCGCATCACATTCACATCTTCATGGCACTGCTGGTGCTGTTCATCGGCTACACCCAGGCTTACCCGCAGCACCAGTCGCGGTTGCTGCTGCGCGAGGGCCTGATGGTGGGATTCTTCCTCGCGGGGCTCGTGGTGCTGGGAGGCCTGCAGCAGTGGTGGCTGCAGGATCTGCTGGCGGGACTGTCCCCTTATGTGCTGTATTTCGGAGCCACGGGGCTCACGGCCATTACGGACAACGCCGCGCTGACCTATCTGGGCTCGCTGGTCGAAGGCACCGGAGAACTTTGGCGCTACATGCTGGTGGCTGGTTCTGTGACGGGCGGCGGGCTGACGGTGATCGCCAATGCCCCCAACCCGGCGGGCTTCTCGATCCTGAAGGGATGCTTTTCCGATGGCACCATCGCCCCGCTGAAGCTCCTGGGTGCGGCGGCCGTGCCGACCCTGGTCGCCGTCATCATGTTTCTTCTGCCGAATTCCTTCAGTTAAAAAGGACTAAAATCCCGTTGACTGATTATTATGGGACACAGGTTGTGCCTATTTATGTATATCGTTGCAGCGACTGCGGGCACCAGCAGGACGCGCTGCAAAAGATGTCCGACCCTCGGCTGACGCATTGCCCGGCGTGCGGACATGAGACTTACGAAAAACAGGTGACCGCCGCCGGCTTCCGGCTCAAGGGCTCGGGCTGGTACGAAACCGACTTCCGGGGGGGCGGCTCCCACTCCAGCCATTCATCCGGCGTTACCGCTTCTTCGGACAGTCCTGCGCACAGCGCCAGCGCGTCCAAGGGCGCCTCTTCGGCCGCGACACCGGGCTGACGCCCCGGCCACGGGTTCATGCGCTTTTTCAAACGCTACTTCATTACCGGCCTGCTGATCTGGCTGCCGTTGATCGCGACTGTCTGGGTGCTGGTCACGCTGGCCAGCACGCTCGGGGCGCTGGTGCCGTCGTTCCTGTCGCCGGAGGCGCTCTTCGGGGTGCGCATTCCGGGTTTCGAACTGGCGCTGGTGCTGATCGTCATCCTGGCCACTGGCCTGCTGTTTGCCAACTTCATCGGCCGAGCCATCCTGTCGCGCTGGGAATCGCTGCTGGGGCGGATCCCGCTGGTCCGCACCATCTATAACTCGGTCAAACAGGTCAGCGACACGTTGTTTGCGCCCAATGGCCAGGCGTTTCGCGAGGCTGTCCTGGTGCAATACCCCCGGGCGGGATCGTGGACCATCGCCTTCCTCACCGGTACCCCCAGCGTCGAGGTCGCGGGACACCTCAAGGGCGAGTACGTCAGTGTATACGTGCCAACCACGCCCAATCCCACATCGGGATTCTTCCTCATGATGCCGCGCGCCGATGTGCAGATTCTGGACATGTCGGTCGAGACGGCGCTGAAGTACATCGTGTCCATGGGGGTGGCTGCGCCAGCCGTGGTGCAGCGCCATCGGCATGCGGAGCCCCCGATGCCGAACTTCATCCCGCCCGAATCTCACTGATCTTCGAACATTTCCTCAGACGGAGCCATTCTTGAACCGCACTTGCTACACCGGCGAGGTGTCCAAAGCCCACCTCGACCAGACCGTGACCCTGTTCGGCTGGGTTCATCGCCGCCGCGATCATGGCGGCGTGATTTTCATCGACCTGCGCGACCGGACGGGCCTGGCCCAGGTGGTGGTCGATCCGGACAATGAGGCGGGCTTCGCCATCGCGGAACGCATCCGCAATGAATATTGCGTGCGAATCACCGGCCTGGTGCGCTTGCGCCCGGAGGGCACCCGCAATCCCGAATTGCAGTCCGGCGATGTGGAGGTCCTGTGCCGCGAGATCGAGATCCTGAACGCTTCGGTGACGCCGCCTTTCCAGCTCGACGATGACAATCTGTCGGAAACCACGCGCCTGACGCACCGGGTGCTGGACCTGCGCCGGCCGCAGATGCAGCGCAACCTGATGCTGCGCTATCGGGTCTCCATGGTGGCCCGCAACTTTCTGGACGCACTGGGCTTCATCGACATCGAGACGCCCATGCTGACGCGCAGCACGCCGGAAGGCGCGCGCGACTATCTGGTACCATCGCGGGTCAATCCGGGCGAATTCTTTGCGCTGCCGCAGTCGCCCCAGCTCTTCAAGCAGATGCTCATGGTGGCGGGCTTTGATCGCTACTATCAGATCACCAAGTGCTTCCGCGACGAGGACCTGCGCGCCGACCGTCAGCCGGAATTCACTCAGATCGATTGCGAAACGTCTTTCCTGGACGAGGTTCAGATCCGCGAAATCTTCGAAGGCATGGTGCGCACCATTTACCAGCAGGTGCTGGACGTGGCGCTGCCCGATCCTTTCCCTGTGATGACCTGGGGCGAGGCCATGCGCCGCTATGCATCGGACAAGCCCGATTTGCGCGTGAATCTGGAATTGACGGATATCGCCGATCTCATGCGCGACGTGGCCTTCAAGGTCTTTGCCGGTCCCGCCAACGATCCCGCCAGTCGCGTGGTGGCGTTGCGGGTTCCCGCCGGCGGCAGCCTGGCGCGCAGCGAGATCGACGCCTATACCCAGTTCGTCGGCATCTACGGCGCCAGGGGCCTCGCCTACATCAAGGTGAATGATGCCACCGCGGTCCCGGAAGGCCTGCAGTCGCCCATCGTCAAGAACATCCACGCGGACGCCTTGCGCGCGCTCATCGAGCGCACCGGGGCGCAGAACGGCGACCTGATTTTCTTCGGGGCCGACCGCGCGAAGGTCGTCAACGACGCCATGGGCGCCCTGCGGGTGAAGATCGGCCTGTCGGAATTCGGCCGTACGCACGGACTGTTCACGGCAGGCTGGAAGCCGCTGTGGGTCGTCGACTTTCCGATGTTCGAGTACGATGAGGCAGAGGGTCGCTACACGGCGGCGCATCACCCGTTCACGTGCCCCAAGAAGGGCCATGAGGATCTGCTCGAAACGCACCCCGAACAGGCGCTTGCACGCGCCTATGACATGGTCATGAATGGCTGGGAGATCGGTGGCGGGTCGGAGCGTATCCACCGGGCCGACGTCCAGACCAAAGTCTTCAAGGCGCTGAAGATCGACGAAGAGGAAGCCCGCCTGAAATTCGGCTTTCTCCTGGACGCCTTGCAATACGGGGCTCCGCCGCACGGCGGCCTGGCTTTCGGCCTGGATCGTCTGGTCACGCTCATGGCCGGTGCCGATTCGATCCGCGACGTGATTGCTTTCCCGAAGACGCAGCGCGCCCAAGATCTGCTCACGCATGCGCCGTCTCCGGTGGACGAAAAGCAATTGCGGGAACTGCATATCCGCCTGCGCCAGACGGAGGCCAAATAGGAGGTTTCCCGTGCCCATCTTGCGGGTCGTCAGCTACAACATCCACAAGGGCCGCTCCGCGACCGGCGGGAGGGAATCGCTGGCCGATCTGCGGTTGGGGCTCTATGGCTTGCGGCCCGACCTGCTGTTCTTGCAGGAAGTCCAGGGCCGCAATCAGATCCACGGCAGCCTGGACGCGCAGCATGAATCGCTGGCGGCGGCCCTGCATCTGAACGCGGTCTACGGCTGCAACGCCGTCCGGGCCCAGACGGATCACGGCAATGCGCTGCTGTCGCGCTACCCCATCGTCTTCCACGAAAACCAGGATATTTCGGACCACCGGCTTGAGCAGCGCGGGCTGTTGCACAGCGTCGTTCAGGTCGGAGATGTGCAGATCCACTGCATGGTGGTCCATCTGGGGTTGTTGGCCGGTGGCCGGACACGCCAGGTGCGCGCCCTGGCGGAGCGTATCCGGCGGCTGGTGCCGGATCAGGAACCTCTGCTCATTGCAGGGGACTTCAATGACTGGACCAATCGGCTTGCGCCGCTGTTCGTGGAACAGTTGGGACTGTCCGAAGTCTTTGCCCTGGCTCCCCAGGGTGTGGACGAAATCTACCGCCTGCGGCGGACGGTGGCGCGCTTGCGCGAGCGTCTGTCCTGGTTGCCGGGGCAGCCTAGGGTCATGGTCCCGGCCCTGGGCGTCAATGGCCAGGCCCGTTTGACGCCGCCGCCACGGACGTTTCCCTCCGTTTTTCCATGGCTGCGGCTGGATCGCATTTATCAGCGAGGCTTTGCGGTGCGGCGGGCACGGGTCTTGCACGGTGCCCCATGGAAGCGTTTGTCCGACCACGCACCGCTGGTCACCGAGCTGGAGTTGCCCTGAGGGCACGGCACCGGGCGGGGGCGCAGCACGGCGGCCGGAGAAGGACCCGGTGCCCGAACTTTTCCGCTTCGGAACCGTCCAACGGGTGTGCTCTCTGGCTCATTCGAATTCGGGGTGCGCGACGCCTGGCCTGTGCAGGGCGGGAGCCGCGGGCGCATCGATCGCAGAGGGCGCTGCCCGGACGGCGTTTGCGATGCCATCTGTATCAGGCGGCAGCCCGGCATTAGCACTCGCCATCATGGAGTGCTAACATCATCGTAGAATTCTGAGGAGGATCCTGACTCTATGACCCATGCTTCGTCATCCATGGCATTGGCGCCGGCCCAACTCGCGCTGGCCATCTCCAATCCCGGTGCATTAGGCTCCATCGAAGCCTACATCGGCGCGGTGAATCGCCTCCCCATGTTGACGGGTGACCAGGAAACCAGCCTGGGGCACCGCTTGCGCGACGAGAATGACCTGGATGCCGCGCGGGAACTGATTCTCTCCCATTTGCGTCTGGTGGTGTCGATCGCCCGCCAGTATCTGGGCTATGGCCTGCCGCATGCGGACCTGATCCAGGAAGGCAACATCGGCTTGATGAAGGCAGTGCGCCGATTCGATCCCGATCGCGGGGTGCGGCTGGTATCGTTTGCCGTGTACTGGATTCGTGCCGAGATTCACGAATACGTGATTCGTAACTGGCGGCTGGTGAAAATCGCGACGACCAAGGCGCAGCGCAAGCTGTTTTTCAACTTGCGCCGCATGCGCCCGGACGGGGGCAGCCTGGGGACCGCCCAGACCGCGGATATCGCGCAAGAGCTGAACGTGCGCCCGGAGGACGTCGCCGAGATGGAAGTGCGCATGTCCGGCGGCGAATATGCCCTGGATGCGCCAGCCGACGATGAAGACCGCTTTGCTCCGGCGTCCTGGATCGCGGATCCGTCGCACGAGCCGGCCCAGGTTCTGGCGCGGCGCGGCATGGATGCGCTGCAAGGGGAGCGTCTGGAGCAGGCGCTGCAGTCGCTGGATGCCCGCTCACAGCGCATCATGCGGGCGCGCTGGTTGGCTGACGAGGGCAGCACGCTGCACGAGCTGGCGGCCGAATATGGGATCTCGGCCGAGCGTGTTCGCCAGATCGAGGCGGCCGCGCTGAAGAAGCTGCGCACGGCATTGGACGGCCAGGCACCGGACTTCCAGACCGCATAGACGCCCGGTCAGTGGGCTGGCTCCGCTGCCTCCGCTGGCCCGGCTTGTCCGGCCTGTCCCGGCGAACCCGGAACGAGCGGGGCCGCGCCGCACACTTCAGACATAAATTCTTTCATTTTTGGCCAGTGGAACCCAGAACTTTTCCTCTGTCCGTCGGACAAATCACCATGAACTGATGCTCGACCTCCGGTCGCATCGTTCTGTCGTCTGCTTCAGCTTCTCCTCTTCCCCTCCCTATTGGAGCAGATGTTCACAGGATGCCCCCAAGGCATCCTTTTTTTTGGGCCACGAAGACCCGCTAAAACCGCTATTCTTTGGGTGGCTTCCCTCCATTTCGATTCTTCAACATGAAAATAGGCCTGCTGGTCTTTGGTCTGGCCGGGCTTCTGGCGCTGGTATCTTTCATGCCGCCGCTGGCGGGCCGCCTGAGACTGCCTTACTCGGTCCTGCTGGCGATCGTGGGCTTCGTGCTGGGCGTGGTGATCCATGTGCATGGCTGGGCACCGGGCGTGGTGGCCGATTTTCTGGACTCGCTGCAGCACTTCGATATTTCGTCGGAGACCTTCCTCTACGTCTTCCTGCCCGTGCTTCTGTTCGAAACAGCGCTGGCAATGAACATCAGGCGGCTGCTCAACGACATCAGTACCATTCTGGTGATGGCCATCGTCGCCGTGGTGGCTTGTACGGTGGCCGTGGGGTTCTCGCTGGCGGCGATTTCGCCGTACGGGCTGATCGTTTGCCTGATGCTGGGCGCCATCGTGGCGACGACCGATCCTGTGGCCGTGGTGGGTATCTTCCGCGAGGTGGGGGCGCCTCGCCGCCTCACCACGCTGGTTGAAGGCGAATCGCTCTTCAACGATGCGGCATCCATTGCGCTGTATTCGGTGCTGCTCAGCATGCTGTTTGGCGGCAACACACTGTCGGTGACGGAAGTCGTGCGCAGCTTCCTGGTGAGCTTCATCGGCGGAGGGCTGGCCGGCCTCGTCATGGGCCGGATGACGGGGCTGTTGTTTCGCTGGCTGCGCGGCTGGCCGGCCGCCGAAGTCACACTCACTGTGGCCCTGGCCTATCTGACGTTTTTCGTCGCCGAGCACTATCTGGGCGTTTCAGGGGTGGTTGCCACGGTGGTGGCCGGCTTGGTGGTGGGCTCGACCGGGCGCACCCGCATGTCGCCCACCACGTTCGAGCAGCTCGAAGGTGCCTGGGCGCAATTCGGCTTCTGGGCCAATTCCCTGATTTTCCTGTTTGCCGCCATGCTGATTCCGCGGATGATGGCCGAGATCACCTGGATGGAAGTCCTGCTCATCCTCGTGGTGTTCATCGTCACCTTGTGCGCGCGCGGCGTCATCGTCTATGGGCTGCTGCCGCTGCTGGGTCGCCTGCGGCTCAGTACCCAGGTCAGTCGTTCTTATCGCACTGTGATGCTGGTGGGCGGCTTGCGGGGCGCCGTCTCGCTGGCTCTGGCGCTGGCCGTGACTGAACAGCCGGCCGTTCCGCATGACGCGCGCCAGTTCATCGCGGTGGTGACGACCGGATTCGTGCTCATGACGCTGTTCGTCAATGGCCTGACGCTGCGGCCGCTGATCCACCGGCTGGGCCTGAACCAGCTCACACCGGTGGACCGGACGTTGCGGGATCAGGCCCAGGTGGTGGAACTGGAGGCTCTGCGCCTGAAGATCGACGAGATCGCGCGCCACGAGCATATCGGCCCGGAAGTCCTCAACCGCCTGCACGCGGTATTCGACGCTGGCCAGGCGGGAGTGGGCGCCGGCCAGGTCCGCCAGTTGGCGGAAGAGCAGAAGGTCGCCGTCGGCATGAGCATCCTCGCTGGCCGCGAGGAGGAAATGTTCTTCGAGACGCTCAAGGCGCAGGTGGTGGACTGGCGCACCGCGGAATCGCTGCTGGCGCGCGCCGAGCGCCTGGGGGACGTGGTGCGCGCCGGCGGCCTTCCGGGCTTCGAGGCCGCCATCGAACGGGACCTGCGCTATTCGCCCGGCCTGCGGGCAGCGCTGTGGCTGCACTATCTCACCGGATGGCAATTTTGGCTCGGGCGCGAACTGACGCAACGCTTCACGAACCTGATGTGCAAGTGGGCCGTGGCCCGGCGCCTGATCCGCTTTGCCCGCAGCGACGTGCAGCCGCTGCTGGGGGCGGAAGTCACCGAGATCATCATCGCAGCACATCAGCGGCGGCTGGCGCTGCTCGAGGGGGCGCTGCAGGCCCTGGCGCTGCAATATCCCGGCTACGCGCAGTATCTCCAGGAAGCCTATCTGGCGCGCATGGCGCGCTCCATGGAGCGCATGCGGTACCGCGACATGCTGGCGCAGAACCTGATCAGCGGCGAGACCTACGCCGATCTGATCCACCAGGTCGACATGCGCTGGCGCTACCTGGAAAATCAGGGGGCTTTGGACATCACGCTGACCGCACAAGCCCTGATCCAGCGGGTGCCGCTGTTCGAAGGGGTGGACGAGACCACGCTGCAGGCCATCCAGCAGGTGCTGAAGCCCCGGCTGGCGGTGCCGGGCCAGGAGATCCACACCAAGTTCGGGCGCAGCCATGCCATGTATTTCGTGGCGTCGGGTGCTGTGGTGCTGGACCTGCCCGACGGGACGACGGCGGAGCTGGGCAGCGGTCAGATTTTCGGGGAAATGGCGCTGGTCCTGGGGCGGGATTTCCAGCCGCGGGTACGGTCCCTGGGCTACAGCAGGCTGCTCATGCTGCACGAGCGGGATTTCAAGCGCCTGCTGCAGAATTTGCCGGCGCTGCGTGAGAAGATCGACGCCATCGTCGCCCAGCGTTTGCGGGCGGTCGAGGTCTGGCAGCAGTTTCAGTCGGGGGAGCGGCAGCACGAACCGCTGCCGCCGTTGCGACCGGACCCGGAGCCTCAGAGCAGCAGTTGAATGTCGTGCGCCATGGCTTGTGGCGTGGTGTTGGCGTTGATGAGCCCGCGGGCTTGACCCTTGCGGTCCATCAGATAGAACGCCGACGAGTGATTCATCGCATATTGCTGCGGGGTCGGGCCCGGCTCCTTCGAATACGAAGCCCGAAAGGAGCGCGCCGTGCGGGCGAGCTGGTCCGCCGTCCCGGTCAGGCCCATGAACGCTGGATCAAAGGTTTGGACGTAGGTGCTCAGGATCGTCGGGGTGTCGCGCTCGGGATCCACGGTGATGAAGATCACCTGCACGTCGTGTGCCTTCGCGCCCAGCAACTGCATGGCCTGCGCCGCCATGGCCATGGACGTGGGGCAGACGTCGGGGCATTGGGTATAGCCGAAGAACACCAGCAGGACCTTGCCCTTGAAGTCGGCCAGCGTGCGGCGACGGCCGGCGGTATCAGTCATGTCCAGGCCGCTGCCCAGGTCGGTGCCGCTGATGTCGTTGCCGGCTTCGAAAGCCAGCGGCCCGTCGGAGGCCTTGCCGCAGCCTGACAGCGCGAACGGGACGGCGGCGATGGCGGCGGCCAGGACGGTCCTGCGGGTGCGGGAAAATGAAGCCGCCGTGCGGCGTAGTACGATCATGCGAGTCCTGACGGGAACCCCGGGCCGCTCAGTATCAGGCCGACCCAGTGGTCCAGCAACAGCGCGGCAAAGAGCAGCGCCAGGTAAAGAATGGAATAGAAGAACAGCTTGCGCGCGCGCGCATCGCTGTAGTCACGATACAGCACCCATGCCTGCCACACAAAGCGGCCGCTCAGCAGACAGGCGGCCGCCAGGTAGGCGGGGCCGCTCATGCGCGCGATGTACGGCAGGACGGACGCCGCGAACAGCAGGATAGAGTAGAGCAGTACATGGAGCTGGGTGAAGTTCATGCCGTGGGTGACGGGCAGCATGGGCAGGCCGGATTTCTCGTATTCATGGTGGCGGTAGAGCGCCAGCGCCCAGAAATGCGGCGGCGTCCAGATGAAGATGATGAGCACCAGGAGCCACGCTTCCGCCGGTACGGCGTTGGCCATGGCGGCCCACCCCAGCGCCGGCGGCATCGCCCCCGACAAGCCCCCGATCACGATGTTCTGCGGCGTGAGCGGCTTGAGGATGGCGGTGTAGATCAGCGCATATCCCACGAAGGTGGCAAAGGTCAGCCACATGGTGAGCGCATTCACCCAGACGTAGAGGATCCACATGCCGGCCCCGCCCAGGATGCCCGCCATGAGCAGCACCTGGGGTGGCGTGATCTGGCCTGATGCCGTGGCACGGCGCGCCGTGCGCGCCATGCGGGCGTCCGACTCGCGCTCGATGAGGCAGTTGATGGAAAAGGCCGCTGCGGCCAGCAGCCAGATGCCCAGCGTGGCCGTCGCCACGCGCCACATGCCCGGCAGACCCGGCGTGGCCAGAAACATCCCGATCACGGCGCAGAACACCGCAAGCTGCGTCACGCGTGGCTTGGTCAGCACCAGGTACTGGTGCAGCAGGGAAGGACTGCGAGTGGCGGTCGTGCTCGTCATGGGACGGCTCCAGTGGGTTTTCCGGCTTGTGACAGGCGCCACAGCAAGGTGACGCTGACCAGGACCAGGCCTGCGGCTCCGCCATTGTGCATGACGGCGATGAGGAGCGGCCACTGGAAGAAGATGGTGGTCAGCCCCGTGGCGAGCTGCAGGGCGAGCAGGGCCAACAGCAGGCGTGCCGGCCCCGCCAGCCCGGGAGTGTGGCGCCAGTGCCAGCCGATGCTGCCCAGGAGCACGATGACCACCAGGGCGAAGTTGCGGTGCGTCCAGTGGATGGCCGTGAGCGCGTCCTGCGAAATGATGGCGCCCGAAGACAGTTTACCCAGGCCGCGCAGCAGCGCGAACCCGTCGGCGAAGTCCATGGGCGGCAGCCACTGGCCGTGGCAAGTCGGGAAGTCCATGCAGGCGAGCGCCGCGTAGTTGGTGCTCACCCAGCCGCCCAGGGCGATCTGCAGAAAGAGTACGGCCAGCCCCAGGATCATCCAGGCGCGGCCCTGTCCGGCGGATGCCGGAACCGGGTCGTGCGGCTTTTCGCGGGCCGCGAGCCACGTCATCAGGGCCAGCAGCCCGATGCCCAGCACCAGGTGCGTGCTGACCACCAGCGGCATGAGCTTGTGCGTGACCGTCCAGGCGCCGAAGGCCCCCTGCAGGCAGACCATCGCAAGCAGCGTGGTGGCCAGGGCCGGCCCGTGTGCCAGAGTGCGCCGGTAGCGCCAGGCCAGCACCGTGATCAGGATGATGAGCGTCCCCAGGGTCGCACCCGCGTAGCGGTGGATCATCTCCATCCAGGCCTGGAAGACGCTGACCGGCCCATAGGGCATGGCGTGCAGCGCCTGCCGGATGTGATCGCCTGCGCCCAGCGGGCTGAAGTGCCCGTAGCAGCCCGGCCAGTCCGGACATCCCAGGCCGGAATCGGTCAGGCGGACGAAGGCGCCGAACATGATCAGGTCGAGCGTCAGGAACCAGGTCAGGAAGACCAGTTTCCGGTAGCGGGGCACAGGGCGGGACATACTCATGAAACGCGGCACGGCCCTATCCTATCGATGAACTTTTCAGAAGGGTGCGAATGTCGTCGCGGACGCCTTCGGGATTGCTGGCGTCCGGGAACTGCATCATCAGGTGACCAAGCGGGTCCACGATCCACATCCGCTGGGCCAAGGCTGCGGTCGGGTCCGTCGCGTCGGGTGCCAGCCATGCGGCGAGCACCTTCGGGTCGGCGCGCAGGATGCGGGTGCCGACGTAGGCGTGCGGGACGACCGGCGAGATGGGCGCGTCATCCGTCACGAACCAGATGCGCTCCAGGCGCAGGACTTCCTTGCCTTGGCTCGCGTGCGAGTTGCGCAGCACGAACAGGCCCTTGATGCAAGTCTCGGGACAGGCGCCGGGCCCGGTGCTGATGAGCAGCCATTTGCCCTTGAGCTGGTTCAGGTCATAGATGTGCCCTTGCTCGTCGCGCGCATTCAGATTGGCCGGAATGGGGCGTTGCGGCTCGATGAGCTGGCCATAATGGGTCTGGACGGCCGAGCGCAGTCCCAGCGACGGCACGTAGTAGGCGAGGAGCGACATGATCACCGGCGCCAGGCAAATGGCCAGGATGGCAAAGACGGGGCCGCGGGAGCGTCGACGGGGTGCTGCTGGGGTCATGGAGTCGTAATGTCTGTAGGGTCTGCAGGGGACGAAGGGCGGCGCGGCCGCCAGATGCGCCAGGCCATGTAGACGGCCGCCGCCCATGCAAGGGTGGCGAAGCTGAGCCATTGTCCCGCGTAGTTGTAGTTCTGGCCGGCGTTGATCGATGGGCCCGGCCATTCCTGGGTGAGTCCCGCGTCATGGGCAGGGTCCTGCTCCAGTACGACGGGAAGCAGAGTCAGCCCGGTGGCGCGCTGAAGGTCCGATAATGCCAGATTCTGGACGCGCGGGGGCTGCCCGCCGGCGGGCGGCCAGACAGAGGGCAGCGCCGTGTCGAGGTGACCCGTGAGGCTGCCTATATCGAACATGCGCGGCACGTGACTGAGCATGGTGCCCTGGACGGTGACCGGTCCGCTGGCCGCTCGCAGATCGGGCATCGGGGCTGGAGCTTCTTGCCGGGCTACCCAGCCGCGCAGCACCAGCAGGGCGGTGTGTGGCGCAGCCGTGAGCGCCAGCGGCGTGGCCACCCAGAACCCCGGCATCCCCTGGAGATTGCGGTTGTCCAGGAGTACAGTGAATTGATTGAGCCAATGGCCGCTGGCGACCGCCGGGTGCCAGTCCGGGCCTTGAGGATGCTCCGCATCGAGCGTGATGCGGGGTGCGACTCGCCCCGCCGCCATGGCAGCCGACAGGGCCTCGCGCTCACCCGCGCGCCGCAACTGCCAGCGTCCCGCCTGGAGGCAGATGGCCCCCAGCAGGATCAGCAGCACAATGGCCACCAGGGCCTTGATGTGCGAGCGGTTCAGAGATGTGGTCATGTGGGTCTGCGAATAGATTTCCAGGAAAAGTCCGTGAAAATCCTGATTATCGTCATGTTTCTGGGAGTGGTGGCCAGCCTGGCTTCCGCGTTGGTGTTCCTGATGGAAGACCATGGCACCCGCGATCGCATGGCTTGGGCGCTGACCTGGCGGATCGGATTGTCCGTCCTGCTCGTGCTGTTCCTGTTGGTGGCGCACAGCCTGGGATGGATTGATTCTACAGGGTTGCCGGTGCGTTAGGCATCGCGGGCACCCCAGGACCTGCCACCGGGCAGGCGTCCGGGTCCAGCGGAATGCGTGGCCCGAGCGAGGCGCACACCGCCGCGGCAGTCAGGCTGTCGCGGCGGAAGGATTTGCAGCTCGGTCCCCACATGGAGCGAATTCACATCCAGTAGACGAAGACGTACAGGCCCAGCCATACGACGTCCACGAAGTGCCAGTACCAGGCGGCACCCTCGAAGCCGAAGTGGTGGGTGGACGTGAAGTCCCCACGTACGAGCCGCCACCAGATGACCGACAGCACGGTGGCGCCGATGATGACGTGGAAACCGTGAAAGCCCGTCAGCATGAAGAACAGCGCGCCGAACACGCCGGAAGTGAAGCGCAGGTTCAGCTCGGTATAGGCTTCATGGTATTCGTAGGCCTGGCAGGCTACGAAGGCAAAGCCCAGCACGATTCCGACACCCAGCCAGAAAATGGTGCGCGAGCGATTGGCGCCGCGCAGGGCGTGGTGGGCGACGGTAACAGCGGCCGCCGAGGACAGCAGCAGGGCGGTGTTGATCGTAGGCAGCCAGAAGGGACTGACGGTCTTGAACGGCGCGATGGTGCCGGCCGGTCCGAGGTTGGGCCACGTGCCCGCGAAACCCGGCCACAACAGGGTCTGGGAGTCCAGCGTGCTGAGCCAGGGAGTGGAGACTTCGCGGGCGTACCAGAGTGCGCCAAAAAACGCGGAGAAGAACATGACCTCGGAGAAAATGAACCAGGTCATGCTCCAGCGGTAGGAGACGTCGATGCGCTTGCTGTTCAGGCCGCCCTCGGATTCATGGATGGCATCCCCGAACCATCCGTACAGCGTCAGCAGCATGCAGACGATGCCCGCGATGCACAGATAGGTCCCCACGGCATAGTCGTTGACCCAGAGAGCCGCCCCGAAGAGCGTCGCCAGCATGCTCAGGCTGCCCCGGATCGGGTAGACGGAGTGGGGCGGGACGTAATAGTAGGGCGCCTCTGCGGCGTGTGCCATCTGGCCCGTGGTCATAGTGTTCTCCTCATCAGTATCCAGCGCTAGGCCGTCACCAGGTGCACAGCCAACATCAACAACAATACGAAAATCAACCCCAGCAGCAGCCCTGCGCCGATGATGTGGACCGGGCGGATATGTGCCAGATCCTCTTCGTTGCCGGACCGTTTGCGCAATCCCAGGAATGCCCAGGCCGCCGTCCGGATCGAGCGTAGAAACGGGCTCGACCCCTTCAAGAACCGATTCCCCACAGGTTGGCGCGTACGAACGTCCATACCAGGATAGCCACTACAAAGATCACCAGGATCCATCCGGTACGACGGTTGCGCCGACGCTGTTCGGGAGTCTGCTTGAGGTCCATCAGTGGGCGCCCTCGATCACCAGCGGCGTACCGTCCAGGTCAGGCGGCGTGACGAAGGTGTGGTAGGGCGCGGGAGACGGCACGGTCCATTCCAGGCCTTCCGCGCCTTCCCAGGGGCAGGCGGGAGCCTTGGCGCCCTGGCCGCGCACGGCCTTCACGACCACATAAATGAGCACGAGCTGCGACAGCCCGAACCAGAAGGCGCCGATGGTGGCCACCTGGTGGAAGGTGGTGAACTGAGCCGCATAGTCGGCATAGCGACGCGGCATGCCGGCCAGCCCCAGGAAGTGCATGGGGAAGAACGCGATGTTGAAGGAGATCATGCTGGACCAGAAGTGCAGCTTGCCCAGGCGTTCGTCATACATGGTGCCAGTCCACTTCGGCATCCAGTAGTAGGCCGCCGCGAACATACCGAACAGCGAGCCGGCCACCATGACGTAGTGGAAGTGCGCCACCACATAGTAGGTGTCCTGCGCCTGGATGTCGATGGGGGCGGACGCCACGATCAAGCCTGTGAAGCCGCCGATGACGAACACGAAGATGAAGCCGATGGCAAACAGCATGGGCGTTTCAAAGGTGAGCGAGCCCCGCCAGATGGTGGCCGTCCAGTTGAAGACCTTTACCCCGGTGGGGATGGAAATCAGCATGGTGCCGTACATGAAGAAGAGCTGTGCCGTCACAGGCATGCCTGTCGCGAACATGTGGTGAGCCCACACGAGGAACGAGAGAATGCCGATGGCGCAGATGGCATACACCATGGAGGTGTAGCCAAAGAGCTTCTTGCGAGCGAAGGCTGGTATCACGTGAGAAACGATCCCGAACGCCGGCAGGATCATGATGTAGACCTCGGGGTGTCCGAAGAACCAGAATATGTGCTGGTACAGCACCGGGTCGCCACCGGCGGCGGCGTTGAAGAAGTGCGTGCCGAAGTGGCGGTCCGTCAGCAGCATCGTGACGGCGGCGGCCAGCACCGGCATGACGGCCAGCAGCAGATAGGCCGTGACCAGCCAGCCCCAGCAGAACAGCGGCATCTTCATCAGCGACATCTTGGGGGTGCGCATGTTGAGGATGGTGACGATGATGTTGATGGCCCCCATGATGGAGGACGCCCCCAGGATGTGGACGGCAAAGATGGCGAAGTCCATGCCCGGGCCCATCTGCAACGACAGAGGCGCGTACATCGTCCACCCCGCCGCGTTGGCGCCGCCCGGCACGAAGAACGAGGCGGTCATCAGGATCGCCCCGACCGGCAGCAGCCAGAAGCTGAAGTTGTTCATGCGCGCGAACGCCATGTCGGAGGCGCCGATCTGCAGCGGGATCATCCAGTTGGCGAAGCCCACGAAGGCCGGCATGATGGCCCCGAAGATCATGATCAGCCCGTGCATGGTGGTGAGCTGATTGAAGAATTGCGGCTGGAAGAACTGGATGCCGGGCTCGAACAACTCCGTCCGCAGCATGAGTGCCAGCGTGCCACCTTCGAGCAACATGCAGAACGAAAAGATCAGGTACATGGTCCCGATGTCTTTGTGGTTCGTGGCAAACACCCACCGCCGCCATCCGTGCGGGATGGGGTGGGCGTGCTCTTCGTGCCCCACGTGAGGGGGAATGTGGTCAATTGTGGCGCTGCTCATGGATGCCTCCTACCTGGGGCGTACCGGCTGGGGCCGGTGCCAGGAAATATCGTGTTGGGTTCCGGATCGCGGGATCACTTCGATCCGCGCAAGGCCTGGACGTCTTTGGGCTGCACGACAGGGTCTGGGCCCTTGCCGGCGTTGTCCCAGGCGTTGCGGGTGTACGTAATGACGGCTGCCAGCTGCGTATCGGACAGTTGGTCGCGGAATGCCGGCATTGCGGTACCCGGGTGGCCGTTGAGTTCGGTGAGGATTTGACCCTTCATGGGGGCCAGCACGAATTTGGTGTCGCCGTTCAGGGCCGGGAATGTGCCCGGAATGCCCTGGCCGTTGGCCTGGTGGCATGCCACACAGGTGGTGGTGAAGACTTCCTTGCCCTGGGCGATGAGTTCGTCCTTGGTCCAGGTCTTGTTGGGGTCCTCGGCTGAGGCGGCCATGGCCGTCTTTTGCTGCTTGGCCCATTGCGCGTAGTCTTCCGCGGACTTCACCTCGACGACGACGGGCATGTAGGCGTGGTTCTTGCCGCAAAGTTCCGAGCATTGGCCCCGGTAGGTACCCGTCTTCTCCGCGCGGAACCAGGTGTCGCGCAGATATCCGGGGATCGCGTCCTGCTTGACGCCGAAGTCGGGGACGGCCCAGGAGTGGATCACGTCTTCGGCCGTGAGCACGATGCGCACTTTCTTGTTGACCGGCACCACCAGCGGATGGTCGACTTCCATCAGGTAGGTGTTGCTCTTGGGCTCCTGGTTGTTGATCTGCGCCACGGGCGTGGACAGGTTGGACAGGAAATGCACGCCTGCCGCGGGACCGTCCAGGTAGTCGTAGCCCCACTTCCATTGGTAGCCGGTGACCTTGACGGTCAGGTCCGCGCTGCTGGTGTCTTTCATGGCCACCACGGTACGCGTCGACGGGATGGCCATGCTGACGATGATGAGGAAAGGCACGATGGTCCAGGTCAGCTCCACCGCCATGTTTTCATCGAACTTGGCGGCCTTGTGGCCTCGCGACTTGCGGTGCATGACGATGGAATACAGCATCGTGCCGAAGACGCCGATGAAGATGATCGTACAGATGATCATGATCATCCAATTGAGATCATAGATATCGTGCGAGATCGGCGTGACCCCGAAGGGGAGATTGAGTTGATCGACCCCCGGCCCACCCGGCATGTCCTTCACTTCCGCGCCGGCAAGGGCCGCCCATGACAGTGCGACCATGCCCAACAACCCTCTGACCATCTTCATGCTGTCCCTCTGGTTGGAGTGTGTTTACAGAGGCAGGTTGTCTTTCGTCAGACAGCGGCGAAAGGGCGACGAGCCCCGAGCACACATCATCGGATCATCAGGCATTCGAGCGGGCGCTGGCGCCCGTGCCTGAGATTTCCTTATAAGCAGAGGGGATTATAGCGAAGGGACCCGCCTTGTACAGGCCGGCCCAGGGCCTATTTTCCGGCTGTTCGGGGTTTTTACCAATCCCTTGCGGCCTTCCACTACAATCTGCGGATGGATTCAACCACCGCCGTATTTGCCTTGGACGACGTGCTGTCACGCAGCGCACGCCTGGTGCGCCGCGCGCAGCAGCTCCCTCCGGCAGGCGCCCGGCCCGTGACGATTTCAGGCCGCGTCGGAGGCTGGATCGCACCGCGTGCGCTGGAGTCCATCCGCGCCTTGCCGGGCGTGGATGTCGAAGACGAAGCGGTCCATATCCGCGCGGCTTCGACGGGCGGCCTGGGCCTGGAGTCCGTGCTGCGCGGTGTGGCGCAAACGCTGCAGGCGGCCGGCTGCATTCGCGCCTGGCGCGACGAACAGGTGGACGTGGTGGCCGAAGGCCGCTGCTTTTCCCGCATCGAACGCGGCGCCACGCGGCCGCTGGGACTGCTCACGCAGGCCGTGCATCTGAATGCCTGGACGCCGGACGGGCGGTTGTGGGTGGCCCGTCGTTCGCTGAGCAAACCGACAGATCCGGGGTTGTGGGACACACTTTCCGGCGGGCTGGTTTCAGCCGGCGAAGAGCTGGAAACGGCGCTGTTGCGCGAGACCTACGAAGAAGCCGGCCTGCCGGCCGTGGCGCTCGCCGATCACGCGCCGCTGCGCACGGTCGTGCGCATGCACCGGCGGTTGCCCGATGGCTACCAGGTCGAAAACGTGCTCGTCAGCGATTGCGTGCTGGATGCCGGCGCCGTCCCGAGAAACCTCGATGGCGAGGTCATGGAATTCAGGTGTGTGGCGGCCGGCCCGCTTCAGGACCTGCTCGCGCAGGGTGCCTTCTCCCTGGAAGCGGAACTCTGCGTCCTGGATTCGTTGCGTCATCGGCTTCAGGATCCACTGGTGGCCATTTCCCACTAGACTTTTACTGTGCCGGCATGGTGCCGGCGGAGGTGCTCCCATGGCACAAGACAAAACCAATCCGTTTGTATTGCCCGGCTTTGGCCAGCAGGGTGATGCCGCCCAGAATCCGCTTTTCGCCGGCCTGGAGATGATGCGCCAGACCTGGCAGACCATGGCGGGCGCGGGGGGGTTGAATGCGGCCATGATGCCGCCGATGTCGCTCGAAGATCTCGAGCGCCGCATCCGTGAGCTGCAGACGGTGCAGAACTGGCTGCAGCTCAATGCGACCATGCTGGCCAGCACCATCCAGGGCCTGGAAATCCAGCGCAGCACGGTGGCGACGTTGAAATCACTGGCTGACCAGGGCCGGGCGGGCGCTGCGGCGGTGGCGGAGGCTTCCGCCCATGCCGGCGGGCCGGCCTACACCCAGGCCGCCGAAGACTGGTGGAATCTCCTTCGCCAGCAGTTCGATGGTCTGGCGGCGGCTACGACGGCCAGCTTTCAGGGGGTGGCCGACGCGGCCAAGACCGCTTCGGCGGCGGCGCCCAAAAAGGCTGCCGCCGCGCGCAAGACCTCCACCGACCGCAAGTCCGCATCGGGCGCGGCGACGGCCCGGGGAACCGCCCGCGGCTCGCGCAAGCCTCGCCACTGATTCCCGTGCCCCGTGGGGACACGGGTGCCGTCCATGCGGTTGCCGGGTGGCCCGCATGGGCGGTGTCTCGCCGCCACTCTTTTGTGTGGACAAATTTTCATGCTGAACATCATCATTCTGGCCGCGGGTCTGGGCAAGCGCATGCAGTCCGATCTGCCGAAGGTCCTGCATCCGATTGCCGGCAAGCCCATGCTGGGGCACGTTCTGGAAACGGCCCGCGCCCTGACGCCCGAGCGCATCGTGGTCGTGGTGGGCCATGGAGCCGCGCGCGTCCAGACCACTTTCGCGGGCGCCGATGTGGCCTTCGCCCTGCAGCAGCCCCAACAGGGTACTGGCCATGCCGTGATGCAGGCCCTGCCCTATCTGGTCGGCGGCGACCGCGATGACGATGCGTGCCTGGTGCTGTATGGCGACGTTCCTCTGGTGCAGCCGGCGACTCTGCGCGCCCTGCTGCAGGCGCGCGGCGCGGGCCTCGCGCTGCTCACCGAGACGCTGGCCGATCCGACCGGGTATGGCCGCATCCTCAGGGATGCGGAACGGCGCATCACGCGCATCGTGGAGCACAAGGACGCTTCCGCCGGGGAGCGCGCCGTCAACGAGGTCAATACCGGCATTCTGGCGGCCCCCACGGCGGCACTGCGCCGCTGGCTCGCGCAGATCGACAATCGCAACGCCCAGGGCGAGTACTATCTGACCGACATCGTTGGGCTGGCCGTCCGCGACGGCGTGCCGGTGGCCCATGCGCAGCCGTCGGCGCCCTGGGAGACGCTGGGCGTCAACAGCCGCATCCAGCAGGCGCAGCTCGAGCGCATCTGGCAAGGCGAACAGGCGCGCCGCCTGCTGGAGCAGGGCGTGACGCTGGCGGATCCGGCGCGCTTCGATGTGCGGGGCGACCTCGTCTGCGGGCGCGATGTGTTCATTGACGTGGGATGCGTGTTCGAGGGCCGGGTGCGGCTGGCGGACGGCGTGCGGATCGGGCCGCACTGCGTCGTGAGCGATGCCGACGTCGGTCCGGGCGCCACGCTCGCCGCCTTCACCCACGTCGAGGGCGCCCAGGTGGGCGCGGACGCGCGTATCGGCCCTTATGCCCGCCTGCGCCCGGGGGCCGACGTCGGTCCGGAGGCGCACGTGGGCAATTTCGTGGAACTCAAGAAAACCGCGCTGGGCCGCGGCTCCAAGGCCAACCACCTCAGCTATCTCGGCGATTCGGTGATTGGCGAGCGGGTCAACATCGGCGCCGGCACCATCACGTGCAATTACGATGGTGTCAACAAATTCCAGACCGTGATCGAGGACGACGCCTTCATCGGGTCCGATACGCAGCTCGTGGCGCCGGTGCGGGTGGGGCGCGGGGCGACGTTGGGCGCGGGCACGACGCTCACGCGGAATGCGCCTGAGGGCGAGCTGACATTGTCGCGGGCGAAGCAGGTGTCCATCCCGGGCTGGAAACGCCCCGTGCGCAAGTCCTGAGGGAACATCGGGCGGATGCGCGTCCTGCAGATCAATCTGGAACGCGGCTGGCGGGGCGGGGAACGCCAGACGCTATTGACCTTGCAGGGTCTAAGGGCTGCCGGCCACGAGGCCGAGTTGCTGGCGCGTTCGGGCGGCGCGCTGGCCGAGCGCGCGGTGGCGTGCGGGATCCCGGTGCATGCATGCCAGGGCAGCCTGGGGATGTCGCGCTTCCTGCTGGTCGCTGGCCGTCGCTATGATCTGTGGCATGCGCAGACGGCACAGGCCATGAGCATTCTGGCCGCATGGCGGCCGTTGCTGGGGGTTCCCGTGGTCTTCACCCGGCGCACGGCCTTTGCCGCGCGCGGTGGCGATCGCCGCCGGCGCTGGAAATGGTCGCGCGCCGATGCCCTGGTCGCCATCAGCCAGGCGGCCGCGCAGGCGCCTCACGAGCTGGGCTTGCCCGTGCGCGTGATCCCGAGCGCCGTGGAGGCGACGCTGCCGGACCCGGCCCGCGTCGAGGCCCTGCGGGCGGCTTTCTCCCTGGAAGGCCGGCGTATCGTGGTCACTGCGGCGGCGCTCAGCCCCGAAAAGGATCCACTGACCCTGATCGAGGCCGTGGCCCGCGTGCGCGAATCGGTTCCGGATGTTCTGTGTCTGCATTGCGGGGCGGACGGCGCGGCGGCCGCGTCAGCGCGCGAGCGGGCCATGGCCCTCGGCCTGCGGGATCACTATCGCTTCGTCGGATTTCAGCCGCATGTGGCGGATTTTCTGGCCGTTGCGGAACTCTACGTCAGCAGTTCCCGCCATGAGGCGCTGGGTACCAGTGTGCTGGACGCCTGTCTGGCCGGTTTGCCGGTGGTGGCGACCGACGTGGGCGGCCACCGCGAGACGCTGGCGCCGGATCGCGGCCTGCTGGTGCCGGCTGGGGATGCCGCCGCCCTGGCGCGCAAGATGCTCTGGGTGCTGACACATCGTGATGTCGCGCAGGCCATGGCGCAACGCGCGCAAGCCTACGTGGCCGACGCCTATTCGGTGCCGGCGATGGTGGCCAGCTATCAGGAACTGTATGCCGCGCTGTTGCGCGGGCGGCGCTAGCAGCCTCGGAAAGCTTCGCGGCGCCCGCTTTCGGGTCGGCGGTTTGCGGCGCCCCGAGCGCTGTTTCGGGCGCCGGGCGGCCCGCTAGAGCGCCTTCAGCGCCTTGCGGTAATGGGTGGCGCGAGCCGAATAGCTCTCCGCGCTGTGTTCCAGCGCAGCCACCTCTTCATCGGTGAGTATGCGGGCGACCCTGGCGGGCGCGCCCAGGATCAGGGAACGCTCCGGGAACGTCTTGCCCTCGGTGACCAGCGCGCCCGCCCCCACCAGGCAGTGGCGGCCGATCACGGCGCCGTTGAGCACCACGGCCTGGATGCCGATGAGCGATCCGTCCTGGATGGTGCAGCCGTGCAGCATGGCCTGGTGCCCGATCGTCACGTTGCGCCCGACGCGCAGGGGCCAGCCCCGATCCA
Organism: Castellaniella sp. UC4447_H14; assembly: GCF_052978285.1. Lineage (NCBI taxonomy): Bacteria > Pseudomonadati > Pseudomonadota > Betaproteobacteria > Burkholderiales > Alcaligenaceae > Castellaniella > Castellaniella sp. UC4447_H14. The sequence goes on from NZ_CM129666.1 coordinate 2,725,031, forward strand.
CGTGCAGCACCGCGTTTTCCTGCACATTGCTGCCTTCGCCGATGTTGATGGGCTCGTTGTCGGCCCGTATGACGGCGCCGGGCCAGATGCTGCTGCCCGCCTCCAAGGTGACGGCCCCGATGAGTGTGGCCTCGGGAGCCACGAAAGCGGAAGGGTCGATGCTGGGTTCGATGTCGTCCAGCGAATAGCAGGTCATGGTACGGTCTCCGAAGGTGAGGGATCCCCGGGACAGAAGGGGATTTTGATCGTAGCATGCCTATAATCGCGCCATGACGACCCGCATCCTCATCGTACGTACGTCCTCGCTGGGCGATCTGGTACATCTGCTGCCTGCCGTGAGCGATATTGCCGCCCACGTGACGGATGCCCGCATCGACTGGGTCGCCGAGGAAAGCTTCGCCGAGATTCCCGGGTGGCACCCTGCCGTGCATGAGGTCATCCCTGTGGCACATCGCCGGTGGCGCAGGCACTGGTGGGCGCCGCAAACCCGGCGCGAGCGCGCGGCCTTGCGCGAGCGCCTGGGATCGCACCCGTACGACGTGGTGCTGGACATGCAGGCGCTGATGAAATCGGTCTGGCTGGTCCGGCAGACCCGGGGCGTACGCCACGGCCTGGACTGGAAGTCGGCGCGCGAGCCGCTGGCCTCCCTGTTCTACGACGTGCGCCATCGGGTGGAATTCTGGCAACCGGCCATTATTCGCCAGCGCACGCTGGCGGCGGCCACCTTCGGCTATGCCATCGAGGGGCCCGCCGATTTCGGCCTGCGGGCGCTCACCGAGGGCGTGGCGGTCGAACCGACGGCGCTGATCATGCCCTCGGCCAGCCGCGACGACAAGCTGTGGCCGGACGCGGACTGGCAGCAGGTGTTCGATGACCTGCAGGGCCGCGGTCTGGCGCTGCGGCTGCTGGCCGGCAACGACACAGAGCAGGCGCGGGCGCAGGCGCTGATCCGCGGGCGCAGCGGGGCCGAGGTCCTGCCGCGCATGGGCCTGCGTTCTGTCGCGGAGCACCTGGCGCGGGCGCGGATCATGGTGGGCCTGGACAGTGGTCTCACGCATCTGAGCGCGGGTCTGGGCCGCCCCACGATAGGCATCTACCGCGCGTCCACCCCTGTACGCACCCCCCTGCAGGGACCTGCCTATGTTGCCAGTCTGGGCGAGCGTGGCCAGGCGCCCGACGCGGCCCGAGTGCGCGCCGCCATCGCCGAGGCGCTGGATGATGCCAGAGACGGCGCCGCGCGCCAGGCGGTCGGGTGAAGTGATTCGCTGGCTCTATTCCATTCTGCTGGTGCTGGCCTCACCGCTGTTGCTGGCCGGGATGGCGCTGCGGGCGCGCCGCGCGGGGGGCGACTGGGAGGTCCTGGGACGCGAGCGTTTTGGCGGATATGCGGATGGCCCGGCAGTGCCCGCGGGTGCTGTCTGGGTGCATGCCGTCAGTCTGGGCGAGACCCGCGCGGCGCAACCGTTCATCCGGATGCTGCTGGATCGCGGCCATTGCGTACTGCTTACCCACCTGACGGCGACCGGGCGCGCAGAGGGCGGGCGCGCCTACGCCCGCGACATCGCAGCCGGGCGCTTGCGGCAAGTCTGGCTGCCCTATGATTTCCCCGGTGCGACCCGGCGCTTCATGCGTTGCCATCGTCCGGCCGTGGGGATACTGATCGAGCGCGAACTCTGGCCCAATCTGGTGCACGCCGCGGCGGCCGAGAGTATTCCGTTGGTGCTGGCCAGCGCGCGCATGTCGGCGGCTTCGCTGCGCCAGAATCTTCGCCTGGGCTGGCTCATGCGCCCGACCTATGCGACCCTGAGCCGGACTTATGCGCAGTCAGGGGCCGACGCGCAGCGTCTGGAACAGGTGGGGGCAGCCGCTGTCAGCATCTCGGGCAATTTCAAGTTCGATCTTCGTGTGGATGCTGAGCGCGTGGCGCGCGGCCGTGACTTTGCGGCACGCTTGTCGCGCCCCGTCGTCGTGATTGCCAGCACGCGCGAGAGCGAAGATGCCGCGTTCGTGGCCGCGATGCGCTCGTGGGCGGAGCGGTGGCGGGCTCAGGACGTGGCCGTTGAAAACCGGCCTCTCTTCATCCTGATCCCCCGGCATCCGCAGCGCTTTGACGAGGCGGCCGGCCTGCTGGAGTCGGCTGGCCTGTCGTTCGTGCGGCGCACCCGGCTGGTGGATCTGGAAGATGCATCGGACGCATCCGATGCCGCAGTGCAGGCATGCCGCGCGCATGAAGTGATGCTGGGCGATACCCTGGGAGAAATGCCGTGGTACTACGGGTGCGCCCTGGTGGCGATCGTGGGAGGCAGCTTCGCCCCGCTGGGCGGGCAGAATTTCATTGAAGCCAGTGCGCTCGGGTGCCCGGTGCTGGTCGGGCCTCATGTGGCCAATTTCGAGCAGGCGGCGAAGGACGCGCTGCAGGCCGGCGCCGTGCGCCAGGCGCAGACGCCCGAGGAGGCGTTGCAGTGCGCCCTGCATTGGCTGGACGACGATGCGCTGCGGGCCCGCATGGGCGAGGCGGCCTTGCGCTGGATTGGCCAGCACACCGGGGCAGTGGCCCGCGTGGTGGCCGGCGTGGAGGCACTGATCCGCGAGCGGGAGGTCAGTCCAGGCTGAGATTGTGGTATTTGCGCCCGAAGGCCACGGTGGCGCGGAAAAACCCTTCTTTGCTGCCGCAGTCATAGCGGTCGCCGACGTAGCGGTGCGCAAACACCGGGCGATGGTTCAGCAGTGCGGAGATCGCGTCGGTGAGCTGGATTTCCCGGCCCACGCCGGCCCGCGTGCGGCGCAGGACGTCGAAGATTTCCGGCTCGAGAACGTAGCGGCCCACGACCGCCATGTTCGAAGGGGCATCTTCGGGGGCGGGTTTTTCGATGATGCTTTCCACACGGGTGTTGCGCCCGTCCACCGGCGTCCCGGCCACCATCCCGTATTTCCGGGAATCCTTGATGTCGATGGTCTGGATGGCGAGCACGCTGCCATCGTGCTGGTGAGCGGCATCGACGAGCTGGCGCGTCACGGCGGTGTCGGCATCCAGCAGGTCATCGGCCAGCAGGACGGCAAAGGGTTCGTTGCCCACGATGGGTGCTGCGCACAATACGGCGTGTCCCAGGCCCAACGGCTGGGATTGCCGGGTGTAGATGCAGTTGACGTGGCTGGGCAGCACGCCGCGCACGGCGGCCAGCAGTGCGTGCTTGCCTTTGGCTTCGAGGTCGGCCTCCAACTCCGGCGCGCGGTCGAAGTGATCCTCGATGGCGCGCTTGTTGCGCCCCGTGACGAAGATCAGTTCCGTGATGCCCGCAGCCAGCGCTTCTTCGACGGCGTACTGGATGAGCGGCCGATCCACGATGGGCAACATTTCCTTGGGCATGGCTTTGGTGGCGGGCAAGAATCGGGTGCCCATGCCGGCCACCGGGAAAACGGCTTTGCGGATTGGTTTCATCGTTGGGTGGTGATTTCGGGCGGCAACGGCGTACCCAGCGTCAGGGCCTGCTGGTTGCGTTGCGACAGCGGGCGGGGCTCACGGCCTTGTTCGGCGGGCGGTGGGCCGAAGAAGCCCTGTCCGTAGGCGAGGAGCGCTACGTTGGCAACGACGGCAAGGCTGATCAGGAATCGCATGGCCGGAAAATGGGTGGAACGATGCGTTGAGTATATCAACCCCTGCGAGGAGCCTGTTGGTGCAGCCAGGCGAGTCCGTCCAGCACGGGTGCGTCCAGCCACTCAGGGGGCTGGCGGGGTTGCCCCGCATCGGCCTGGGCATCCGCCAGTACCCGGCTGACGTCGTCGCCCACGGTGGGCCAGCCGCCGCCCGTCACATACACCCGAGGGGGCCGCTGGGACGTGCGCCGGGCGAGCTGCCACTGGCGCAGCAGGGCTCCGCCCTGGGCGGCTGCAATGCCGCTGGCGATGGCGCTGTGGGTGTCGGCCGGGAAATCGCGGCAAGGGCCTCCGGCCAGGGGAAGCTGCGCTGTGCCGTCGGCCAGGCTGTGTGCCATCAGTGTCACGCCGGGCAGGATCAGGCCGCCCAGAAAGGCCGCCGGCGGCTGCTGGCCCGTGGCCCGCCGCAGCGTATCGACCGTTGTGGCGGTCCCGAAGCTCGCCAGGATGTAAGGGGTGTCCGCTGTCCAGTCGGATTGGCGCGCGATGCGCCGCAGCAGCCCCAGCAGGGCCAGCCAGCGGTCCGCTCCCAGACGCGCCGGCTGGGCATACGGATTGTGCAGCAGGCCCGTGCCGTCGCGGGCGTCCTTCCATTCGATGGCAAGGCCCCAATGCTCGCGGCAGGCCTCTTCCAGGGGGGCGGTGAGATCCGCGCCGGCGACGTTGGAGCCCAGGATGCGCTGGGGAGGCTCCGAAAAGCTGTGGATCAGGCCTGATGGATCGGAGTAGTCCAGCGGCTGGGAAGGTGTGCGGTGCCCGTTCGGGCCGTTGTCCAGCCAGGCGAACTTTGCGCGCGTGTTGCCGGCGTCGATCAGCAGGATCATGGACGGACCCGAACCGAGATTTCGCCCATGGATATTTCGTGCAGGCCGCTCGCGTTGCGCACCAGCAGCCGACCCTGGGCGTCAATGCCGCAGGCGGCCCCGGTTTTCAGCAGGCGGCCATCGTCGAGCACGTCCAGCATCTGGCCGGTCAGCCCATCGACCTGCGCGTAGCGCTGCGGCAGATCCCCGAAGCCGCGCGCTGTCGCCTCGTTCAGGGCCTCGAACCATGCCATGGCGGTGCTGGCGACGAGCTCGTCGGGAGCCATGGCAGCCGCCCTGGAGTCCTGGCCCGCGATCTCGGCCCAGTCGGCGATGCGGCGGTGCAGCGAGTCGGAGAGGTCACGGCCGTCCAGCAGATTCATTCCCATGCCGATGATGATCAGGTGATGGTCGGCCGCCTGGGCCGTTCCCGACCGGGTACTTTCGATCAGGATGCCGGCGAGCTTGGCCTGATCCCACAGCAAGTCGTTGGGCCACTTCATCGTCAGTCGTCCCCCCACGCGCTCGCCGATCCGGCTGCGCAGCGCCTCGCAGGTGGCCATCCCGATCAGCGGAGCCAGCGTGGGCAACTGCCGGCCGGGGAGAAACACGTCGAATGCGCAGGAAAACATCAGGGTCGCGCCGGCGCGGTTCTGCCAGGTGCGGCCCATCCGGCCGCGCCCCCGCGTCTGCATATGAGCCCCCAGCAGCCAGGGACGCGTCATGGGTCCCATGGGGTCCCGGGCACGGGCGAGCAGGTCCCCATTGGTGGACCCCGTCTGTGCGACCCAGGCGACCTGCGCGAAACGGGGCAGCGCGTCCCTCAGGGTACGGGTCATCGTTTCGGGCGGGGGCATGAGCCGGGCCGGATCGAAGAAGGAGTCGGGCATGGGTGGGTAGAATGTAGCCTGTCGAGCTTCGAAATGATCGCAGCCATGAGTTTACGTACAGAACAGTGGGTCTGCCAGGGGTTGGCCGGGAGCATCGAGTGCATCGTGGACCATCCCGAGCGCGACCCCGTGGGCTGGGCGCTGGTGCTGCACCCGCACCCGCTCTATGGCGGCACGCGCGACAACAAGGTCGTGACCACCCTCGGCCGTGCCTGCGTCCAGCAGGGGCTGCTGTGCGTGCGTCCGAATTTTCGCGGCGTGGGCTCATCCCAGGGAACGTTCGACGGGGCTGTGGGCGAGACTGCCGATATGGTGAGCTGCGTCGAGCAGATTCGTGCGACCTGGCCGAATGCGGCGACGGGGCCCTGGGTGCTGGCGGGGTTTTCGTTTGGCTCGGCGGTGGCTGCACAGCTCTATGCCGAGCTGGCCGATCGGGATCTGCCGTTGCCGGCGCGTCTGGCGCTGATCGGCTGCGCGGTGGAGCGTTTTCGCTATCGGCCGCTGGAGATGCCGCGGCGGACGCTGGTGATTCACGGCGAAACCGACGAGGTCGTGCCCCTGTCCGAAGGTATGGACTTTGCGCGGGCCCATCAGTTGCCGCTGACGATCGTGCCGGATGCCGGCCACTTTTTCCATGGCAAGCTGCTCATCCTGCGTCAGATCATCGAAGATTCGCTGTCAGGGCTTGCGTGTCCCTGAGCCCGCTGGCACAAGCGCTGAAGCGGATCAGGGCTCATCCCTGACGGGGCGGCGAGCCGCGCCGGCAAAGGAAGGTTCCGGTATATGGTTTCAGTTGCTTGCGTTTTGTCGCGATTTGGTCGCGATGGCTTCCGATTAGAATTTTGTGGCTGCCTATAATGACCGCTTTCCGCCCGCCTTCCTTGAGTCCCCGCTCATGACATCGAATTCTCCCGCCCTGTTGTTCCGTCGCCGACTTTGCGCCGTGGCGCTCGCCTTGAGCACTGCCTTCGCGATGCCGGGGGCCGCCTGGTCGCAGGCAGCTCCCGCCGCGTCGGGCGCGGCGGCTCCGGCAGCGGGCACCCAGCCCGCCGCCCCGCAGACGGCAGAACCCGATCTGGATATGGTGAGTGCGCTGTCGAACATCCCGGCGCCTACGCTGGGCGCCAAGGCGTGGCTCACGCTGGACGCCACCAGCGGACAGATCATCGCCGCCCAGAATCCTCAGGAAGCCATCGAACCGGCATCGCTGACCAAGCTCATGTCGGACTATGTCATCTTCATTGCCCTGGATAGCGGCCGGCTGAAGCTTGACCAGCAAGTCCATATTTCGGAGAAGGCCTGGAAGACTGAAGGTTCGCGCATGTTCATCAAGCCCAACACGGACGTGGTGGTGGATGACCTGCTGCAGGGCATGATCGTGCAATCCGGCAATGACGCCACCGTGGCGCTTGCCGAAGCGGTCGCCGGCAGCGAGTCGGCATTTGCCGCCCTGATGAACGAGGAGGCGCGGAAGCTGGGGATGACGCATACCCACTACGTCAATTCCACGGGCTTGCCGGATCCCAACCACGTCACCACCGTGCAGGACCTGGCAATCCTGGCCCGTGCGCTGGTACAGCGGTTTCCGCAATACATGCATTACTTCAGCCAGAAGGAATTCACCTGGAACAACATCAAGCAGAGCAACCGGAACCGGCTGCTGTGGGCGGACCAGACGGTGGACGGCCTGAAGACCGGCCATACCCAGGCCGCGGGCTATTGCCTGATCTCGACCGCGCTGCGCGATGGACGTCGCGTCGTGTCAGTGGTGGTAGGTACGGCCAGCGACGCGGCCCGCACTGAAAGCAGCCTCAAGCTGCTGAACTGGAGCTTCAAGAACTTCGACACGGTGAAGCTGCTGGACAAGACCAAGCCTGCCGTGTCGGCGCGTGTCTGGGAAGGTACGTCCGAGACCGTGAATCTGGGCGTCTCCAAAGCGCTGTGGGTCACCGTGCCGCGCGGCAAGGCGGACGACATCAAGACCGAGGCGCGTTACACGCAGCCGCTGATGGCGCCGCTCACCCAGGGCAGCCGCGCGGGCGCGCTGGTCGTGACCCTGGGCGACAAAGTCTTGCGCCAGGAGCCGCTGATCGTGGAGCAGACGGTGGGACAGGCGGGTTTCTTTGGTCGTATGATCGACAAGGTCCACCTGTTGTTCAAATGATGACGGAGTTCACCGGCCGCACGCCGTCGGCGGCGGCCGGTGCGGTCCCGTCTGATTGCGCCATGCCGATTTCATCCGAATCCCTGATCGTCTATCCCTGCGATTTCCCCATCAAGGTCATGGGCCTCGCCCAGGATGGCTTCCGGGAAGCCATTGTGCGGGTCGTGCGCGAGTTCGATCCGGGGTTCGATCCGGACTCCGTCGAGGTCCGCCCGAGTTCCGGCGGCAAGTATCTCGGGCTCACCCTGACGGTGCGCGTGCACTCCCGCGCCCAGCTCGACGATCTGTACCGTGCCCTGCATGGTCACAAGATGGTGTCCGTGGTGCTCTAGTGTCCCGTTCGGTTGATCCTGATGTTTGAATTCGGCGCCTGTGCCCCCCATACTGCGTTGCAAATCCTCGTGATAGCCCTTGCTATCACTGCGGTTCGCGCCTTGTCTGGATGGCGCATGCATCCGAATTCAAGGACACAAACCAACCGAGCGGGACACTAGTGTCCCACCTTCAAGAAAATGGAACCCCTGCCATGCGCGTCCGCTGGTGGGATCGGCCGGCACCCTATGTCCCGGTCTGGCAGGCCATGCAGGATTTCACCGAGCAGCGCACGGCCGACACGCCCGACGAGCTTTGGCTGGTGGAGCACGCGCCCGTGTACACGCTGGGCCAGGCGGGGCTCGAGTCGCACGTCCTGAATCCGCACGGTATCCCGGTGGTGCATTGCAACCGGGGGGGCCAGGTCACCTACCACGGCCCCGGGCAGGTCGTGCTGTACACGCTGGTGGATCTGCGCCGGCGGGGCGTGTTCGTCAAGGATTTTGTCCGGTTGCTGGAATCCTCGGTGCTGGAAGTGCTGGCGCGGGCCGGCGTGCGGGATCCCTGCCGCAAGCCCGGAGCGCCCGGGGTCTACGTGCCGCAGACGGCGCTGGCCGAGGGCCATGGCGATGCGCTCGCCAAGATCGCCGCTCTCGGCGTGAAGGTGCGCCGGGGCTGCGCCTACCATGGTGTGGCGCTGAACGTGGACATGGATCTGGCGCCGTTTCTGGGAATCAACCCATGCGGCTATGCTGGTCTGCAGACCGTGGACATGCGATCCTGCGGAGTGGCGGCTGATCTGGCCGCGACCGGTGAGGCGCTGGCGCGGGAATTTGCGGCAGCCTGGTCGGCGCGCCCGTAGGAGGCTAGCGCCGCGGCCCGCGCCAGAGCACGTCGGGGCTTCCGGCTTCGCGGTTCAGGACACGCGCCAGAACGAAAAACAGGTCCGAGAGCCTGTTCAGGTAATGCAGGACGCAGGCGTTGACGGTCTCGCCGCGCCCCAGGGTCACCACGGAACGTTCGGCGCGGCGCGCGATGGTGCGCGCCATATGGGCATGGGCAGCGGCGGGGCAGCCCCCGGGCAAAATGAATTCGGCCAGCGGGGGCAGCGTGGCGTTGTAATGCTTCAGTGCCTGGTCCAGGCGGGCGACTTGGGAAGCCTGCATCACCTGTGTCCCGGGAATGCATAATTCGCCGCCCAGATCGAACAGGTCCTGCTGAATCTGATCGAGCAGCGCGTCCGTGTCGGGTGGCAGCGGGTGAGTGCGCCATAGACCGATGGCGCTGTTGAGCTCGTCCACTTCGCCCAGAGCGACGATGCGCGCAGCGTCCTTGGCCACCCGGGTCTTGTCGCCCAGGCTCGTGGTGCCGTCATCCCCGGTTCGGGTGCTGACGATGGAGACGCGTATCGACATGGCGGGATTTCCGGTGGGTGGCGGTCACGCGTCGCCGGTTGTGGCGGCGCATGTTCGTGGCGCAAACCGCGTTATGCTTGAACCAGTCAAGGAGTTTAGTCCATGCATTCTTCATTCATAGGCATGCTGGCGGTGGCTGTTGCAGGAGCACCCGCCGTAGCAGCGGCCGCGCAGCCCGTCCAGGCGCAAGCCGACGGGACCGTCGTACGCGTCAATGCCGCCCAGGGCAAGATCGCGATCCGGCACGGTGCGATACCGAGGCTGGATCTGCCCGCCATGACGTTGGTCTATCACGCCCCGTCCGCGCTGCTGAAGGGCATCGCCGCCGGCGATCACGTCAGCTTCACGGCCGAGCGGGCCGACGGCCAGTATCGCATCCTCGAACTCTCGAAATAGGGCATGCGCATGGCGCCTGCCCCCGTCCGCCGATAGCGAAGGCGCGGGCTTCGGTCTACAGCACGTAGCGGGCCAGATCCTGCCGGCTTGCGGTCTCCGACAGCTTTGCGTCCACGTACGCGGCGTCGATCACCACGGTCTGTTCACCAGGGCTGGCCGCCTCGAACGACAGATCCTCCAGCAATTTCTCCATCACGGTATACAGGCGCCGCGCACCGATGTTTTCGGTGGTCTCGTTGACGTCGAACGCGAGCTCCGCCAGGCGCCGCACGCCGTCTTCGTGAAAGTCCAGCGTCACGTCTTCCGTCGCCATCAACGCGGCGTATTGCTTGGTGAGCGACGCGTCGGTGGCGCTCAGGATGCGCACGAAGTCCTCGGCCGTCAGCGAGTCCAGCTCCACCCGGATGGGAAATCGCCCCTGCAGTTCCGGGATCAGGTCGGAGGGCCGCGACAGGTGGAAGGCGCCCGATGCGATGAACAGAATATGGTCGGTCTTCACCGTGCCGTACTTGGTGTTGACGGTCGTGCCCTCCACCAGGGGCAGCAGGTCCCGTTGCACGCCCTGGCGTGACACATCCGCGCCCCCATGTTCCTGGCGGGCGGCGATTTTGTCGATCTCGTCCAGGAACACGATGCCGTGCTGCTCCGCCAACGTGATTGCCTGCGTGCGCAGCTCTTCTTCGTTGATGCGGCGCGCCGCTTCTTCCTCGGTGATCAGGCGGAAGGCTTCCTTGACGGTGATCCTGCGCGATTTGGTCTTGCCCTGGGACAGGCCGGCGAACATGCCGCGCAACTGCTCCGTCATTTCCTCCATGCCCGGGGGGGCCATGATCTCCATGTGCGGTGCAGTCTGTGCGACTTCGACGTCGACCTCGGTGTCGTCGAGCTTGCCCTCGCGCAGCCGCTTGCGAAAGACCTGGCGGGTGTTGTTCTCTTCCCGTTCGGGTTCGCCGCGGGTGTTGCGCGGCGGGGGCAGCAGGGCGTCCAGGATACGATCCTCCGCGGCGTCCTCGGCCTGGGTGCGCACCTGGCGCGTGGCGCTTTCGCGCGTCTGCTTGACGGCCACCTCGATCAGGTCGCGGACGATGGTGTCCACGTCGCGGCCCACGTACCCCACCTCGGTGAACTTGGTGGCCTCGATCTTGATGAACGGTGCATTGGCCAGCCGCGCCAGCCGGCGGGCAATCTCGGTCTTGCCCACCCCGGTGGGGCCTATCATCAGGATGTTCTTGGGCACGATCTCGTGGCGCAGAGGCTCGGCGACCTGCTGGCGGCGCCAGCGGTTGCGCAGCGCCACGGCGACGGAACGTTTTGCCCGGTCCTGGCCGACGATGTGCTTGTCCAGTTCCGAGACGATTTCCTTGGGGGTCATATTGGTGGCGGACATGTGCTGCGGCCTATAGGGTTTCGACGATGTGATTCTGGTTGGTGTAGATGCACAGGTCGCCCGCGATTTCCAGAGACTTTTTCACGATCTCGGCGGGGGGCATCTCGGTGTGCTCGAGCAGGGCCCGGGCCGCGGACTGCGCGTAGGCGCCGCCTGATCCGATGGCGGCGATGCCGTGCTCGGGTTCCAGCACGTCGCCGTTGCCGCTCAGGATCAGCGTGTGTTCCTGGTCGGCCACGATGAGCATGGCTTCAAGCCGGCGCAGCACGCGATCCGTGCGCCAGTCGCGGGTCAGCTCCACAGCGGCGCGCATCAGGTGCCCCTGGTGTTTTTCGAGCTTGGCTTCGAAGCGCTCCTGCAGGGTGAAGGCATCGGCGGTGGCCCCGGCGAAGCCGGCGAGCACCTTGTCGTGATAGAGGCGGCGGATCTTGCGGGCCGTGCCTTTGATGACGATATTGCCGAGCGTGACCTGGCCATCGCCCCCCAGGGCGACCGTGTCTCCACGGCGTACGGAGACGATCGTGGTGGCGTGAAATTGTTCCATAGGGCTCTCGAGTATTGAGAACATCATATGGAGACGGGCGGGGGGAATTCAAGAGAGCGCGGAGATGGCGCGTGTCGTCATCCGCCCGCGATGGGGCGGATCGACGTTGCGGAACGCGGCGGTCCTGGGGGCCGCCGGATGACCTGTGTCGGCCGTCAGTCGCCGTAGAGCTTCTGGCGCATTTCGCGGCGTTCCTGGGCTTCGAGCGACAAGGTGGCCGTCGGCCGCGCCAGCAGGCGGGCAATGCCGATGGGTTCGCCGGTTTCCTCGCAATAGCCGTATTCGCCCGCGTCGATGCGCGAGATGGACTGCTGGACCTTTTTCAGCAGTTTGCGTTCGCGGTCTCGCGTGCGCAGTTCCAGCGCGTGCTCTTCTTCGATCGTCGCGCGGTCGGCGGGATCCGGCACATATTGGGTTTCGCGCAGGTTTTCGGTCGTGGCGCCTGCATTGGTGAGGATTTCGTGTTCGAGCTGGTGCAGTCGTTCCCGGAAGAACGCGAGCTGGGCTTCGTTCATGTAGTCCTTTTCCGGCATCGCCAACAGTTCCTTTTCGGTCAGCACCCGGACCGGAGATTTTGTGCTGGATTTGCTAGCCATGTTGCGTCCCTCTTGGTTTGCCTGGCTCATTCAAGCCAGGCATTGTTCGAGTCCCTGGGTGAAGATGTCCCGGGGCAGTTTACGGCCGATGAAGACCATGCGTGTATTCGGTTTTTCACTGGCTTGCCAAGCCTTGCCGGGTTCGGCGCCCATGAGCATGTGCACGCCCTGGAATACCATGCGCCTCTTGACGCCCTTGATGTAGAGAATGCCTTTGTAGCGCAGCAGATCGGTGCCGTAGACCTGGACGATGCCGGACAGGAAGTCTTCCAGCCGCTCGGGGTCGAAGGCGCGGTCCGAACGAAACAGGAACGACCCGATCGCGTCATCGTGATGCGCGTGATGATGGTCGTGGTTGCAGTTCGGTCCGCACTCGTGGCCGTCTTCGTCGTCGTGTTCATGATCGTGGTGATGGTGCTCGTGGTCGTGGTCGTGGTCTTGTTCGTTCAGGAACTCCGGGTCGATGTTCAGGATGTCGTCGATGTTGAACCCGCTGACGTCCAGCAGCGTCCGCAGATCCGTTTCGCCGAAATGCACGGGGGCAATGCTGGCCCGCGGGTTGATGTGCATGAGTCGTGCCCGCAGTGCTTCGTAGTCGGCCTCGTTGACCAGATCCCGTTTCGAGATCAGGATGCGGTCGGCGAAGCCGACCTGGCTTTGGGCTTCTTCCTGGCGGTCCAGCGTGGCCATGCCATGCTTGGCGTCCACGACTGTAATGACGGCATCCAGCCTGTAGGTTTCGGCGATGTCGTCGTCCATGAAGAACGTCTGGCACACCGGCCCGGGGTTCGCCATGCCGGTGGTTTCGATGATGACGCGGTCAAAGCGCAGCGCCCCGGCTTCCCGTTGTACGGCCAGGTCGTTCAAGGCCCGCACCAGATCCCCCCGAACCGTGCAGCAGACGCAGCCATTGCTCAGTTGCACGATCTGTTCTTCGCTGTCCTGCACCAGGACATCGTTGTCGATGTTTTCCTCGCCGAATTCGTTTTCGATCACGGCGATGCGCTGGCCGTGATATTCGGTGAGAATGCGGCGCAGCAGCGTGGTCTTGCCTGCGCCCAGAAAGCCCGTGAGGACAGTCACGGGAATCAATGTGTCAACGGAAGGGGATGGATTTGCGGCGTTCATGAAGGATCTCTGCGTCGCGCCCACGAAGATGGCTTCGACCGAAGCCATCCGGCGCGATAAAAGCTAGCAGATGATTACATCATAGCCTGGGGGTTTGGGCAAACTTGCTGCACGTTCATGCCTGTTTGACGGCTCGGCGGGGCCTGCGGCACGCGCCGCCTGCGCCTGTCCGCGTGGACCGGCCATGGGCCCTGCCGGACCGCCATGCCGGCTCATGGCATCGGAACGGGGGGCCTTATGGGCGGAGTGATGCGCAGGCCTCGTCAGTTCCCGACCTGCTGTTCCGCCCGATCGGGCAGCGTACTGGTCGAGGGTTTGGAATGCGCCCCCAGCGTCACGCCGTTCACGGTCTGGCCGTAGAGATCGTCCGGGCCCCCGTGGTGCGCCTTGGTGGTGGCCTGGAGGTTGCCGGCGAAGCGCGGATCTTGCGGCCGGTCGTGTGCGTTGATGAAGTAGGCCACGTCCCAGGCTTCCTGTTCGCTCAGGGTGCCTCCCTGGCTGAGCGGCATGTTGGCATGGATGAAGGCGGCCGCCGTCTTGATGGAATGCATGCCGGCACCCCAATTGTAGGAGTCGTCGCCCCACAATGCCGGGAATACCGTGTGTCCGGAAGCGTCCTGCTGGCCCTTGCCCTCGGCGTCGTGGCACAGCGCGCAATGCTGGGTATAGACCTTCTGGCCGCGCACGTAATCCGCCGGCTGCGCGGGTTTCGCCAGTTCCGGGAATCCCTGGCCGGCCAGCTTGACCCCGGTGGGGGCGCCTTTGGCCATCCAGTACATGTAGCTCTCGAGCGACATGATGGTTCTGCTGTCGGCCGGCGGCATGCGGCCGTTCATGCTGTAGAGGAAACAGCCCTGAAGCCGTTCAGCCAGCGTGTTGACGTGGCCGTTCTTCGACCGGTAAGCCGGGTAGAGCACGTAGGCCGCCCACAGCGGCGCTGAACCGGCCTTGCGGCCCGCATCCAGGTGACAGCTCGCGCAATTCATGGAGTTGCCCACGTATTGTCCGGCGAATTTTTTCGGATTCAGGAAAATGTCCTGGCCGTGGCGTACCGCATCGCCGAAGGCCCCGCTCGGAATCGCGTCGGCCGCGGGTGGGGTGAACGCGGGCGCGTCCGATGCGGCCTGGGCGGTGCCCGTCGTTCCCAGGGCCAGCGCCAGCGTCCCGGTGGCGAGCGCGGCCGCAATGAGTCGTGTAGCCATTATTTCGCTCCTTTGCCGGATGCCGCCTGGGGCAGGGCGGAGAAATAGTCCGCCACTGCGGCGATCTGTGCGTCGTTCATGCGCTTGGCGATGCCGCTCATCAGGCCCTGGGGTCCGCCGGGGCGTTGCCCGGCCCGCCATTGCGTGAACTGTTCCACGATATAGGTCTTGCTCAGTCCCGCGAGGGCGGGAAAGTGCGGCCCGACTCCGATGCCACCGGGCGCATGGCACTGGATACAGGCCGGAATCTGTTGCGCCCAGTCCCCCCGGTTGGCGATCCAGGCGCCGGCATCCTGTGCATTCGGCTGTGTGTTGACTTGTGCCGCGAGCTTGTCCGCATCCCAAGGGGCGGGCAGCGTGCGGATGTAGGCGACCACGGCGGCGCGCTGCGCGGATGTCAGCGCGGTGGCGATGGGTTTCATGATGGGATTGACGCGTGATCCGTCGGCGAATGCCTGAAGCTGGGCCGACAGATAGTCCGCACCCTGGCCGGCCAGGAACGGGAAATTGGCTGCCGCCATGCCTTCGCCCTGTGCGCCGTGGCAGGTGATGCAGGCCGTGACGCCGGTCGCGCCCTGGGTGTAGATCTGCTTGCCGGCGTCGACGGCCGGTGATGCCGCCTGAGCCAGCCCCGCGACCAGCAGCGCGCCGCCGGCCATCAGAGAGCCCAGGAGTCTGCGTCGGCATCGGTTTGAGGAAATCATGTCGCGCGTCTCCCGGTTCGTCTCGTGGTGAAGCCATTATCGGACAAGTGGCGGGGCACCATCACACGCGCGGGTTCCAGCAGCGGCCCGAAAAGGTTACCGGGTTTGTCGCTCAGTCCTTGCTGGTGCGATGCGCGCGCGGGTGAGCCTGGTCGTAGGTGGCGGCCAGGTGCTGGAAATCCAGCCGGGTGTAGATCTGGGTCGTGGAAATGTTGGCGTGGCCCAGCAGTTCCTGGACGGCGCGCAGGTCGTGGGCCGATTGCAGCAGATGGCTGGCGAAACTGTGGCGGAGGCTGTGGGGATGCACGTGCAGCGGCAGGCCCACCTTCCGGGCCAGAGCCTGGAGCTGGAGTTCGACCACGCGCGGGCTGATGCGCCGCCCGCGGGCACCCAGGAACAGCGCGGCCCGCGTGTCGGCATCCGGCTCGGGCCGCAGCAGTCGGTCGCGGACGTCGAGCCACTGCTGGATCGCGGCGATGGCGTGGCGCCCCAGCGGCACGGTTCGGGTCTTGTGGCCCTTGCCCAGCACGGTGGCCTCGGCCTCGGGGATCTGGATCCAGCTCTGTGACGTGTACCCCGATTCGTGCACGGGCCGCCAGTCCAGGCTGACCAGTTCCGACAGGCGCAGCCCGCTGGAGTACAGCACCTCGAACATGGCCATGTCGCGCCGCTCGACCGGCGTGTTGGCGGGAGGGAGTTGAGTGCGGTCCAGCAATGCCTGAGCCTGGTCGACCGACAACGCCTTGGGCAGGCTGCGCGGGATCTTGGGGGCGCGTATGCCGTGGGCCGGGTTGCGGGACAGCCCGGCGGCGGGCGCCCGCCACTCGAAGAAACTGCGCCAGGCCGACAGCGCCCGCGCCAGGCTGCGCGGCTCGTGGCCTTGCGCATGCAGGCGGGCCAGGGCTTGGCGAATGTTCAGCTCGCCCAGCGAGTCCAGCGATTGTTCCGGAAAGCAGGTTTGCAGTGCGTGCAGATCGCGCCGGTAGGCCGCCACGGTGTGTTCCGAGTAGCGTTGCTGTGCACCGAGCTCCCTGAGCCACGATTCCACGAGCCCGGCGTCGGATGGAGTGCCGGCAGCCCCCGGGGATCGGCCGGCACTCGCGGCTCCCGGGGCGTCGGACCGATCTTCGCGCGGGTTTTCCGGCGTGGACACTAGGCGGCCTCGGGGACGGGCGCGGCGAGCCTGCCCAGTGCGGCGCCCGCCAGTGTGCCGATCAGCTCCAGGAACGTGGTGCCCATGTCCGGGGTGAATCGTTGTGCGTCGTCCGACCCCATGACCAGGAGTCCGACGGGGTCCGCGCCGGACGCGGTGCGCAGCGGCAGGATGGCCAGTGAGGCGGGCCCCGAGCCCAGCCATGTGGCGGCTTCCTGCTGCTGGTGCGGGCCGCAGTAAGGCTGCTGGAGTTCCTTGGCGAACGCGCGGATCGTGGGGGTGACATCCTCGGTGAATTCGCTGTGCGCGAGCCCGGGCAGGTCCCATAGCCTCAGCGCGATTGCGGTCAGGTCGAATTGGTCGCTCAGACTCCGGATGATGTGTGCCGGAATCTGGCCGGCGTCGGGTTCCGCCAGCATGCGCGCGCACCATTGCATGAGGTCCAGGTTGATGCGTTCGTTGCTGCCGGCGTTCTGCAGCAGCTGCTTCAGCCGCAGTTCGTGTTCACGCAGCCGGGTCCGCAGCGTCAGGATCTGGCGCTCGCCCAGCGAGATGGCGCGCGCCTGATTGGGGTGCGGCACGCTCAAGTTGGCGAACACGTCGGCATGCGCCTCGAAGAAGTCGGGGTTCTGGGTCAGATAGTCTGCGATGGTCTGGGCGGTCAGGTCATCATGGGTCATGAGGCTTCCGTTCGAGAAAAGAGGGCACCGGTCATGGGTGCTGCACCCGGCCGTATGCGGGCTGGTGGAGGAATTATCGGGCAAAGCGCGAAGCGGAGCCAGAGATGGCGAACGCGGCGGCCTTGTTCGTCATTCAGGGGCCGCTACACCGAGAGATACCGGTGCTGCGTCTCCGTATCCCGCAACAGGTCCTCGCTGTCGGCCGTGTGAACGATGCGGCCCTTTTCCAGAATGTAGGCGCGCCGGGCATGGCGCAGCGCGAAGTGCACGCTTTGATCAGTGAACAGGATGGTCGTGGTCTTGGACAGTTCGTCGATCAGTCGGCCGATTTGCTGAACGATGACGGGTGCCAGGCCCTCGTTGGGTTCGTCCAGCAGCAGCACCCGCGGCTCGCTCATGAGTGAGCGCGCCACGGCCAGCATCTGCTGCTGGCCGCCCGACAGATGGCCGCCGTCCCGGTTGGCCAGTTCCGCGAGCATGGGATAGCGGTCGAAGATGCGTTCCACGGTCCAGGCGCGGGGTGCGCCGGGCCGGTGGTATTCGCTGATCTCCAGGTTCTCGCGCACGGTGAGCGTGGGGAAGATGCGCCGGTCTTCAGGCACCAGCCCGATGCCCAGGCGGGCAATGCGCCAGGTGGGCTGACCGGCGATATCCTGGCCGTCGAACAGAACCTGACCTTCGCGCGGAGGGGTGAGTCCCATGATGCTGCGCAGCGTCGTGCTCTTGCCGGCGCCGTTGCGCCCCAGCAGGCAGACGGTTTCGCCGGCTGCCAGGGACAGGGAGACGCCCTGCAGGGCGTGACTTTCACCGTAGTAGGTGTGGATGTTCCGGACGTCCAGGATCATGCCGCCTCCATCATGTCGGCGGCTTCGTCGCCCAGGTAGGCGCGGCGCACTTCGGGATCGGCGCGCACGGCGGCCGGCGCGTCCAGGATCAGGCGGCTGCCGTGGTGCATGACGAGGATGCGGTCGGCCAGGTCGAACACCACTCGCATGTCGTGTTCCGTGACCAGGAAGGTGTAGTGATCGGTGCGGGCCAGAGTGCGGACCAGTTCCACGACCCGGCCCGTTTCGTCGGGGGTCATCCCGGCAGTGGGCTCGTCCAGCAGCACGAGCTCCGGGCGGGTGGCCAGCACCATGGCAATTTCCACCAGGCGCTTGTCGCCGTAGCTGATGGTGCCCGCCACGCGTTCGGACAGATGGGCCAGCGACAGTTCCGCGAGCAGTGCGTCCGCGTCCTCCTGGACGGCCGCGTTCACCGCTGCCCGATTGGCCCAGCGCCAGCTTTCGCGGCGTTGCGCGGTGACGGCGACTTCCACATTCTCGCGCACGGTCATTTCCGTGAAGATGTTGTTGATCTGGAAGGACCGTGAAATCCCCAGCCGGCTGATGACGTGCGGCGGCAGGCCGGTGATGTCGCGGCCCTTGAACTGGATGCTGCCGCTGCTGGGTACCAGGCGCCCGGAAAGCAGATTGTAGAAAGTGGTCTTGCCGGCGCCGTTGGGGCCGATGATGGCCAGGGTCTCGCCGGTGCGGACGTCCAGGTCGATGCCGGTCACGGCCTTGACGCCGCCAAAGTGCTTGTTCAGGCCCTGGACGCGCAGGATGCAATCGGATGTCATGGCTCAGCCCTGCGGTGGCGCGTCGGCAGGGCGCTGATGAGGGTGCCGAGGACGCCTCCGCGGAAGAACATCACCATGAGGGCGAGGATGATCCCCAGGAACAGCATCCAGGCCTGGGTGAGGCTGGTGATCCAGGTTTCCAGCAGGACGAAGATCCCGGCGCCCAGGAACGGCCCGAGAAAGTAGCCGCTGCCGCCCAGGATCGTCATCAGCACGGGCTCGGCCGACATGCTCCAGTGGGCGAGCTCCGGGCTGGCGATGCGCAGGAAGGGGGCCATCAGCCCGCCCGCCAGGCCCGCGAATCCGCCCGCGATCGTGAACGCCGCCAGCCGGTAGCGGCGGACATTGAGCCCGCAGAATGCCACCCGTTCCGGATTCTGGCGAATGGCGCGCAGGATCATGCCGAAGGACGAACCGCAGATCCGGTACAGGACGAGGCCGGCAATCACCACGATGGCGAGCACCACGTGGTAATACACGGCGGGATTGCCCAATGTGACTTTGATTCCCAGCCCCAGCGAGCCCACCGTGAAGCCCGAGATCCCGTCGCTGCCGTTGGTGACGGAGCGCCACTGGTGCACGACGCCGAACACCATCATGCCGAAGGCCAGGGTCAGCATGGCAAAGTACACCTGATCCAGGCGCACGCAGAAAAAGCCGATGACCAGCGCGAGAATCGTGCCGGCCAGGAATGACACCAGCAGGCACGCCAGCAGCGGCCAGTGCAGCGACTGCAGCAGCATGGCAGTCGCATAGGCGCCGATGCCATAGAACGCGGCGTGCCCGAAGCTCAGCATCCCCGTGTAGCCGAAGATCAGGTTGAAACTGGCCGCGAGCAGCCCCAGGATCAGGATCTGGGTGGCGATGAAGATGTAGAAGAACGGGGCGATCCACGGCAGCGCGATCAGCGCCGCCAGCAGGATCGCGAGCCCTGTCCGCCCGGTGAGCGTGTTCATGCCGATCTCCTGGGGCCGAGCAGACCGTAAGGCTTGATGAGCAGCACCAGCGCCATGCCGATGAACGGCAGCACCAGATTGATTTCCGGCAGGTAGCGCCCGCCCAGGCCGTGAATGAGACCCAGGACGATGGCGCCCAGCAGCGCGCCGGGAAAGCTGCCCAGGCCGCCGATCACCACCACGATGAAGCTTTCGATGATGATCTTGTCGCCCATGCCCGGGTCGATGGCGCGCATGGGCGCCGCCACCACGCCGCCCACGGCGGCGAGCCAGGCGCCGAAGGCGAAAGCGCCGGTGATGACCAGACGCGTGTTGATGCATAGCACCTGGGCCATTTCGCGGTCCAGCGCGGCCGCGCGCATGATCTTGCCGATGCGGGTTCGGTTGAACAGCAGCCACAGACCCAGCAGCGTCAGCGCTCCCATGGCCAGTACGAACGCGCTGTAGCGCGGATAGCTGAGTTCGCCGCCCAGATGAATGGCGCCTTGCAGCAGCGCGGGCGGATCGATGATGTGAATGCCCGGCCCCCAGATGAGCCGGGTGGACTCGTTCAGGATCAGCAACAGGGCGAAGGTCAGCAGCAGGCTGTCGGTGACTTCACGCTGGTAGATGAAGCGCAGCATGCCCCGGTCGATGGCCACCGCCAGGACAGCCACCACCAGCGGCGCGAGCAGCAGCGTCAGCCAGAAGGGCATCCCCAGGCCGACGATGCTGGCGTACGCCAGGTACGCGCCCAGCATGTAGAGCGAGCCGTGCGCGAAGTTGATGACGTTGAGCACGCCGAAGACGATGTTCAGGCCCACTGCGATGATGAAAAGCAGCAGGCCTATGTCCAGGCTGTTCAGCAGCGCCAGGCCGAGGCCGCCCATGTCAGAGCTTGCAGGCGGGATCGACGGGAGGCGTGACCTTTGTGCCGTCGAAGTTGTGGATCTGCGTGAGCGAGCGGATCTTGTCGGCGGTGTTCATGGCGCCGGTCAAACCCCACGTCGGTCCAATGAGCGCCTGATGGTCTTCCTTGCGGAAGGTCAGGTCGCCCGTGGGGGCCTGCATGGTCATCCCGGACAGTGCGTTGATGATCTTGTCGCTGTCCACGGATCCGGCCTTTTCGAGGGCGGCCTTGAATGCATAGATCGCGGTGTAGGCGCCTTCGGCGTTATAGCTGGGCGGGTGGTTGTAGGCTTTCTTGTAGGCTTCGACGAAATGCTTGTTCATCGGGGTATCCCACGACGCATACCAGTAGCGCGTGCCCAGCCAGACATTCTCGGGCATCTGGTCGCCGAGGGCCGTCAGGACCTCGGTCGCGGCGCCCACGTTCATGAAGATCTTGTAGCCTTGCTTGAAGAAGCCTCGTTCGTTGGCCTGGCGCACGAAATTCACCAGATCGCCGCCCCAGAGTGAAATCAGCACGCCGTCGGGTTTGCTTTGCACGACGCTGCTGATGAAGGGCGTGTAGTCCTCGGCGCCAAAGCGCGGGAAGGCAAGCTGGTCGCTCATGAGCACGACCTTGGGATTGTGGGCTTTCAGGTTGGTGCTGAAATACTCCCAGGACTGGTGGCCGAAGGCGTAGTCCGGCCCGATGGTGGTCCATTTGACCGCTCCGGTCTGGGCGGCGATTTCCGCGCCGCCCGCCATCATCTGCGCAACGTTCACGCTGTCGCGGAAGGTGTATTTGTTGCAGAGCTTGCCGGTCACGTCCGGCGTGGCGGCGTGCGTGATGATGAAGGGTTTGCCGAGCTCCGGCAGCACCGGCACCAGGCCCTGGGCCACGCCCGAGCTGTCCAGCCCCATCATCAGGTCGACCTTGTCCTGGTAGACCATCTTGCGTGCGACCTGGATGGCCGTGGCCGCCTTGCCCTGGCCGTCTTCGAGCTGCAGGTGCAGCTGGCGGCCCAGCACGCCGCCCTTGGCGTTGACCTCGTCGATGGCGAGCGTCGCGCCCTGCTTGGCGAATTCGCCGTAGGTGGCCGCGCTGCCGGACATCAGGTAGATGCCGCCGATACGGATAGGATCCTGGGCTTGGGCGGGGGAGCTGGCCAGCAGACCTGCGATGGCGAGCGCACCCAGCACCTTGGTCGGTGAAAGCTTCTTCATGATTGTCTCCTCGGACTTTGCACTGGCGGCCGGCGTGTGCCCGCCGGGCCGTGAAAGGGGGGCCGCTATGGACACGGCCTCATGTTGTGGGAAAAATGTAAAACACTTGTTCGGTAAAGTCAAAGATTCAAGGCGGGCCCTGCAGATAGGACTCCAGCAGGTCGCAGACGGAGCGTGCGTAGGTATTCACGTCGATCTCCTGGCGGCGGTATTTGCTGCGTTTGAGATACCAGTCCTGCATCAGTGCCTTGGTGAGCGAAGCGACCATCCTTGCGTCGACGGCGCGGAAGGCGCCGATGGCCATGCCCTCCTGCAAGATGTCGAAGAAGATGTCCTCGATCTCTCGTGCCGCCTGCACGGCCTTCTGTCTTTCGGCGGGCGGCAGATGGCGCGCTTCCATGAAGGAGAAGCTGAACCAGTCCGGCATCATTTCGCTCAGGAACAGGTGCGTGCGTATGGCGGCCCGCAGCCTTTCCACGCCGGGCGCCGCTTGCTGCGTGCGGGTGTGCAGGGTCTTGCGGGTGAGCAGGAAGCCGTAGTCCTGAATGAGGTGAATCAGGTCGTCCTTGTTTTTGATGTAGGCATAGATGCCGCCGATGCTGAACCCCGACTCGGCGCACAGGTCGCGCAGCGACATGGCGTGAAAACCCTTGGAACCCGCCAGGCGCAGCGTGGCTTCCACGATGCTGGCCAGACCGTGAATGGCGACCGCTGGTTTCTTGATGCGGATGTGGTGATGATTTTCCTGCAGGAGCGCTTTGTAGATGTCGTCCCTGGACAGGCTCAATCCCGCCTTGAAGCCTTCGAAATCGTCGGGCACGTCAGGACTCCGCGCCGCTGTCGGGCGACCGGGTTGGTGAACGCGCCTGATCACGCAGGATGTTCTTGCGGATCTTTCCCGTGGACGTCTTGGGCAGCGGTCCGAAGACGACCTGTTTGGGGATCTTGTACGACGCCATCCCGGTGCGGCAGAAGTCCACGATGTCCTGTTCGCTCACGGCCGGCCCACCGTCCTTCAGGCAAACGAAGGCGCAGGGGACTTCGCCCCAGCGTTCGTCGGGGCGCGCGACCACGGCGGCTTCCAGAACCCGCGGATGGCGGTAGAGGACGTCCTCGACTTCCTTGCTGGAGATGTTTTCACCACCCGAGATGATGATGTCCTTGGCGCGGTCCTTGACCTCCACGTAGCCGTCGGAGTGCATCACCGCCAGATCGCCGGTGCGGAACCAGCCGTTCTGGAAGGCCTTCCCGGTGCTGGCGGGGTTCTTCAGGTAGCCCTTCATCAAGGTATTCCCCCGGTGCGCCAGCTCGCCCAGTGTCTGTCCGTCGGCCGGGACGGGGTCTCCCGTTTCCCGGGACAGCACCTGGACGTCGTCCATGGCGTAGAGCCCCACGCCCTGGCGCGCCATCTTCGCGGCCAGGTCGTCCAGCTCCAGCCCCTCCCAGTCGGGTTGCCAGACGCATACCGTGGAGGGACCGTAGCTTTCCGTCAGGCCGTACAGGTGGGTGATCTGGAATCCGACCGGACCGGCCTTGGCGATGATGACGTTCGGCGGTGCCGCGCCGCCGACGGCGAACTGGACCTTTTCGGGCAGCTTGATGCCGGCCTCGCTGAAATCGTTGACCAGCAGGTTCAGGACCACAGGTGCACCACACATGTGCGTGACGTGGTCCTCGCGGATCCGTTCCAGCACTGCCTGCGACTGGACCTTGCGCAGGCATACGTGCGTGCCGCCCACGGCCGTGATGGCCCATGTGTAGCACCAGCCGTTGCAATGGAACATGGGCAGGGTCCACAGGTACACGGTGTCCGGCGTCATGTTGAAGGCCATGGCGTTGCCCATTCCGGACAGGTAGGCCCCGCGATGGTGGTAGACCACGCCCTTGGGGTCGCCCGTGGTGCCCGAGGTGTAGCACAGCGAGATGGCGTCCCATTCGTCGCGCGGCTTCCGCCAGTCGAAGTCCGGGTCTCCCGACGCGATCAGGGATTCATAGTCGTAGGCCGCCAGGCCCGGCGTTGCGGCCCGCTGGTGCGCGATGGCGATGCGCAGCGGCGGGTTTTCCAGTGCCTTCACCGCCTCAGCCACCAAAGGCTCGAATTCGGTATCGTAAAGCAGTGCGCGAGCCTCGCCGTGCTGCAGGATGAAGCGGATGGAGGCGGCGTCCAGCCGGGTGTTGAGCGCGTTCAGCACCGCGCCGGCCATGGGGACGGAATAGTGGCTCTCCAGCAGTTCGTGGCTGTTGAAGCACAGCACCGACACGGTGTCATTGCGCCCTATGCCCAGCGATTGCAGCGCGCTGGCCATCCGTCGGCAGCGATCGTAGAGCTGGGCATAGGTGAATGCGCCGTCGTCGTCCTTGACCGCGATCTTGTGCGGAAAGACCCAGGCCGAGCGCTTCAGGAAGCTCAGCGGCGTGAGCGGCGAATAATTGGCGACCTGCCGGTCCAGATCAGTGTCGAATTTGTGGGTGGCCATGAAAATCGCCTCCTTGGAGGGCATCACGATGGGAATCTGGGATTGCTGAGCGCGAGCTTGCGCCGTGTCAACGTCATGAGCAATTCGACCAGCGCAGGCTGGGCCGGCTCGGGCAGTTGCCGTTCGCGGATCAGGCGGCTGAGCGTCCGCTCGTCGGCGGCCAGATCGCCCTTGCCGGCCTGTTCCAGGAACCGGGCGATGGCGGCCGCGTCGTCGGCATCCCCTGCCGGGGCCCGCTGCAACTCGCGCGCTGCGATGCCCATGGCGCGGGCCACCATGCGGGCCGCGTAGGCCTCATCGGGCGGGAGCGCCGGCAGCAGCCGCTCCATGAGCGTGCGCCGGGCCACGTCGAGCAGGGCAGCGCCGTCGGGCTGGTTGATCATGAGGGGGCCTCCGGTTGCCGGTGCGTCGATGCCGCGGTGAGGTGCCCGATCTGCTCCAGCAGGTCGAATTCCATTTCGGGCAGCATGCGTCCGGTCAGTGCCAATTCCAGCGAGGGTTCCTCGCCCGACAGATGACGCTGGGCCTGCTGCAGCGCGATGACGGACCAGCGCACCAGACCCATGATCTCCCAATATTCGACGGCGGGGCCGTCCACCGGGTGGCCCGAGACGGCCGAGTAGCCGGCGAACAGGTCGGTCTTGTCGCCCAGTCCGCCCACCTCGCGTTCCCGGGCGCCGAAGCGCCAGCTTCGGCAGCACAGCCATCCCAGGTCTTCATACGGATCGCTCCACGCGGCGAATTCCCAGTCGAGCACGGCGCTGAGCTGGCCGTCGCGCACCATGTAATTGCCGGTCCGGAAATCGCAATGGCACAGCACGAGGTCGTGGGCAGCCGGCAGGTGGTCGGCCAGCCACACCAGCGCCCAGTCCAGCACGGGATGAGGCTCATCGATCTGGTCCAGGGCGTGCTGATAGCTGCGCACGCGGTGCAACGCAGCCGGTTCCGGGGGGCGTGTGAGGAATTCCAGATCGGCGCGCGGCGGCTTGACGCGATGCAGGCGCGCCAGTTCTCCACCCAGGCGGTGTGTGAGCGCCCTGGCCTGGCCGGGATCCAGCGCCGCCTTCAAGAATGAGGCGGGCGCGCTGCTGCCTTCGGCCCGCTGCATGATGAAGAACGTGCGCCCCAGCACGCCGGGGTCCGTGCACAGCCAGAGCGGCTGCGGAACCGTGAGCCCCGCTTCGTGGGCCGCTTTCAGGACCTGGAATTCCTGGCTTCGATCCAGACTCGCGGCGATGCGCGAAGGGGCATCGCTGCGCACCACGAAATGGTGCTCGCCCGGATGGGTGCCGCCCGTCATGCGTACGGTCAGGCCATGGTTGTCCTGGATGGCGCCGCCGGTCAGCCGCGAGAATTCCAGGACATCGACGGACTGCGCGCGGCATTCGCGCCGAAGATAATCGGCCAGCGCGGCCTCAGGGGCGGCCATGGCCCACCCCCCAATGCCAGAAGTCGTCGTCATGCAGCAGCCGCTGCGCCAGGACCATCTTGTGGACCTCGGAGGCGCCGTCGACCAGCCGCGCCTGGCGGGCGTAGCGGTAAATCCATTCCAGCGGCGTGTCGCGCGAATAGCCGCGCGCGCCGCAGAGCTGGATGGCGGTATCGACGGCCTTGTGCAGGGCGTCGGCCACGGCGACCTTGGCCATGGAGACCTCGGCCCGTGCGAAGTCCCCCTGGTCGAGCTTCCAGGCGGCATGCATGGTCAGCAGGCGACCGGTACGGATCTGCAGCGCGGCCTCGCCCAGCATCCATTGCACGCCCTCGTGGTCGGCCAGCGCTTGACCGAAGGCCTGCCGTTGCGTGACGTAGGTCCCCGCGATTTCCAACGACCGGCGCGCGAGGCCCAGCCAGCGCATGCAGTGCGTCAACCGTGCCGGTCCCAGTCGGATCTGGGTGACCTTCAACCCGTCGCCGATCCCCATGAGGCGGTTTTCGTCCGGGATGCACAACCCGTCGAAGCGCAGTTCGCAGTGCCCGCCGTGTTCTTCCGGCCCCATGATGGGGATGCGGCGCACCACCTCCCAACCCGGGTCGTCCCTGTGGAACAGAAAGGCCGTCAAGCCTTTGCGGGCGTCGTCCGAAGTGCGTGCGACCAGGATGAAGTGCTCCGCCACGCCCGCGCCGGTGATGAAGTGTTTGGTGCCGTGGACACGCCAGTGATCGCCCTCGCGCGTGGCGCGGGTCTGCATCATGGCGGGATCCGATCCGGAGCCCGGCGCCGGTTCCGTCATGGCAAACGACGACCGCACCGTGCCATCGATGATGGGTTGCAGCCAGCGGTCCTTCTGGGCCGGCGTGGCGATCTTGTTCAGCACCATCATGTTGCCGTCGTCTGGCGCCGCGGAATTGAACACCACCGGTCCGAAGATGGACCGGTTCATTTCCTCGTAGCAGGCCGCCATGTCCGCCATGGACAGGCCCTGTCCGCCGCGTTCCGGCGGCATTTGCAGGCACCACAGGTGATCGGCGCGGGCTTTTGCTCTCAGAGCGTGGAGGCGGACGGGGTCCAGGTTTTCGTGCGCGTCGTAAGACTGGGGATCCGCTTCCAGTGGGATGAGCTCGGTGTCGACGAACTGTCGGATCCGGGTGCTGAAATCCTGGGCGGCGTCAGAGAGAGTGAAATCCATGTCGTGTGTCCCTTACAGCGTGGATTGCAGATGGCCGCCATCGACCACGAGCGAAGTGCCGGTCATGTAGGCCGACGCGTCCGAGGCGAGCAGCAACAGGGGCCCGTCCAGATCCTGCGGTCGGCCCAGGTGCCGCTGCGGGATGCGGCGCATCAGTGTCCGGCCGGCGTCCGTGGCGAAGAACTCGCGGTTCAGATCCGTTTCGATGTAGCCGGGAGCCAATGCGTTGACGCGGATGCCGTGGCGCGCCCATTCCAGGGCCAGCGCGCGCGTCATCTGTTCCAGCCCGGCTTTGGATACCGTGTACGGGAGCACGTTTCCGGCCACGCGATGGCCGAGGATCGAGGACACCAGAATGAGCGAGCCTGGACGTTGGGCGGCGACGAGCCGGTGCGCCACCTCGCTGACCGTGAGCCAGCAACCCTTCAGATTGACGGCAAGGACGCGGTCCCATTCTTCCGCGGACACGTCCAACGCGGGTTTATGAGTCGCGATGCCGGCTGCGCATACGGCGATGTCGATCACGCCCGCGTGTGTCTGCGCCTCGTCCAGCCCCCGGCGGATGCTGTCGGCGTCGGCCACGTCCATGGGTTGCGCCAGCGCCGTGATGCGCAGTGCCGCCAGGTCTTCGGCGAGCCGCACCAGCGCCTCGCGGTGGCGCCCCGCAAGGATGACGGTTGCTCCCGCCAGCCCCAGCGTGCGGGCGAAACGCGTCCCAAGGCCGCCCGAAGCACCGGTCACCAGCGCGGTCCTGCCTGCCAGGCTGAATCTGTCGTCCATACACTGACCCTCTCTCCTGGATTGAGTGTAGAGCGATCGTTCGATTTTCTCAATTTCAGGGCGCATCAATGCGCTACTATGGGCTTCAATCGGCGTCGCGCCAAGCGGCGCCTGCCATAGGAGCATCATCATGCAAGACATCGTCATCGTAGGGGCGTGCCGCACGGCCGTCGGGGATTTCGGTGGAGGCCTGAAAGACGTGCCCCCGTGCGAACTGGGCGAAACGGTGGTGCGCGCCGTGCTCGAACGTACGGGCGTGCCGGCGGCCGCTGTGGGCCACGTCGTCTTCGGCCACGTCATCAACACGGAACCTCGCGACATGTATCTGTCGCGCGTGGCAGCCTTGAACGCCGGCATTCCCGACAACGTGCCGGCGTTCAACGTGGATCGGCTGTGCGGCTCCGGCTTGCAAGCCATCGTGTCGGCGGCCCAGTGCCTGATGCTGGGGGACGCGGAGGTCGCGATCGGCGCCGGAGCCGAGAACATGAGCCGGGCGCCTTACGCGGCCGTGGGGCAGCGCTGGGGGTCGCGCATGGGCGATGCGCGCCTCATCGACATGATGACGGGCGCGCTGTCCGACCCGTTCGATCATTGCCACATGGGCGTCACGGCCGAAAACGTGGCCAAAAAATACGGCATCAGCCGCGAGGACCAGGACGCGCTGGCGCTGGAGTCCCATCGCCGCGCCGCCCATGCCATCGAGCAGGGTTACTTCAAGGAGCAGATCGTCCCGGTGGTGCGCCAGACCCGCAAGGGCGACGTGGTGTTCAATCGCGACGAACATGTACGGTCCGATGCCGACGAAAGCAGCTTCAGCAAGCTCAAGCCTGTGTTCCAGAAGGAGGGCGGGACCGTAACGGCCGGGAACGCGTCGGGCATCAACGATGCGGCGGCCGCGGTCTTGCTGATGACGGCGGACGCCGCCAAGGCGCGTGGCGTGAAGCCCATGGCGCGCCTGGTGTCGTACGGCCATGCGGGGGTCGATCCGAAGTACATGGGGATCGGCCCGGTCCCGGCCAGCCGCACGGCGCTCAAGCGGGCGGGGTTGTCGCTGGATCAAATGGACGTGATCGAAGCCAATGAAGCCTTCGCCGCGCAGGCCTGCGCCGTGGCCCGCGAACTGGGCTTCGACCCCGCAAAGGTCAATCCGAACGGGAGCGGCATCAGTCTGGGCCATCCGATCGGCGCCACGGGTGCCATCCTGACGGTCAAGGCGCTGTACGAGCTGCAGCGCACTCAGGGGCGCTATGCGCTGGTCACCATGTGCATCGGCGGCGGCCAGGGAATCGCGGCGGTTTACGAGCGGCTTTGATCGGCCGGGTTCAGGCCCGGCCGCCTTGGGATCCTCCGTTGGATCAGGGGATCCCTAGTGTCCCGAACGGGACACTAGCGCGTCCACGTCGATCTGGCCCTGGAACACCGTCGTGGCGGGGCCCTGCAGGCGCAGGGTTTCGCCGTCCCATTCGATCCTCAGCGTGCCGCCGTGGGTGTCCACGCGCACCGGGCTGTCCAGCAGCCCGCAACGGATGCCCGCAGCCGTAGCAGCACAGGCTCCCGTGCCGCAGGCCAGGGTTTCGCCGGCGCCGCGTTCATAGACCCGCAGACGGATATGGTGCCGGTCCAGCACCTGCATGAACCCCGCGTTGATCCGGTGCGCGAAACGCCGATGACTTTCGATGAGCGGCCCGATGCGACCAACCGGGTAGGCCTCGGTGTCCTCGACCTGGATGACGGCGTGGGGATTGGAGATCGCCACCAGCGAGCACCAGATGGGGGCCGGCTCGCCGTCCACGTCGAGTCCGTATTGCGTATCCTCGCCACGGGCGCGGGTGGGCAGGCCCTGCGGGTCGAACGCCACACGGTCGGGGGTGAACCCGGTGCGCCCCATGTCGACCGACACCTCGCCGTCGTCGGATTCGCTCAGCACAATGGTCCCGGTGGCAATCTCGGCACGCAGCGGATTGCGCGGTGACAAGCCCTGCTCGTGCACGAAGCGCACGAAGCATCGCGCGCCGTTGCCGCAGTGCTCCACCTCGCCGCCGTCCGCATTGAAGATGCGGTAGCGGAAGTCGGTATCGGGGCGGGTCGCCGGTTCCACCAGCAGGATCTGGTCGGCACCGACGCCGAAGTGCCGGTCAGCCAATGCGCGGGCGCGTTCAGGGGTCAGATCTATCGATTGCCGCACACCATCGAGCATGACGAAGTCATTGCCCGCTCCGTGCATCTTGGTGAACTTCCAGATCATGGATTGATATCCTCAATAAAATCCCGCTTCCCCTTCCGGCCGGGTCTTGAACCGGCGGTGTACCCAATAATACTGGGCGGGATCGCGGCGCACCTCCTGTTCGATCAGGACATTGAGCCGGGCCGTGGCGGCTTCGGGGGTGTCGTTTCCCGGGAAGTTGTCGACGGCTGGCCCGATGTCCACCCGATAGCGGCCGGTGTCGGGGTCCAGCCGGCTGATGATAGGGACCACGACAGCGCCCCAGGCCTTGGCGATTTGCGCGGCCGACAGCAGCGTGGCGGCGGGCACCCCGAAAAACGGAATGAACGCGCTGCCCTGGCGGCCGAAGTCCATGTCGGGCAGGTAGTACACCGGCGTTCCCTTGCGCAGATGGCGGATGAGTCCTCGCACCCCCGCGTGGCGGCTGACCAGGTGGACCTCGTTGAAGCGCCCGCGCCCCAGTCGCACGATTTCATCCACGTCGGCATCGCTTTGCTTCGTATAGAGCGTGGCGGATTCCTTCAGAAACAGCGTGAGCCGCGTTGCGGCGGCGTCCAGCGCGATGAAGTGCGGCGCGAACATCAGGATGGGCCGCTGCTGGTCCAGCAGGTCCTGGAGGAGCTGTTCGCCGTGCAGTGCCACGGTGCCCATGATTCGCGTGCGCGCGCCGAACCAGCACAGCCCCCGATCGACGAACGACTGGGCGAGCAGCCGGAAGTGCCGTCGTGCCATGGCGTCGCGTTCCTCGGGCGTTCGGTCGGGGAAGCAGCGATCCAGATTGACCCGCACGATGTGGGCGCGTGACCGCAGCAGCCGGGGCGTGAGCCATCCCAGCATGCGGCCCCAGCGCAGGCGGGTGCGGTCCGGGCAGCGTCCGAAATAGCCCAGCACGGCGCGCAGCAACGGTTTCTTGTCAAAGGCCATGGCGGAGATTTTAAGGTCTCGTCTCGTCCGGGTGGGGCGGTGCATCGTCCGGCCGCTTGTAGCGGTTATAGCTCCACAGATATTGTTCCGGAAAACGCCGGATCAGCGTTTCCATGGCGTGATTGATGGCGGCCGCCACTGCTTCCGTCGTGGGCGGCAATGGCTCGGGCAGCCGCAGGTAATGCATCCGCCAGCCGCGTCCGTGCGGCAGGCGCTCGCCGGCTGTCAGGATCACGGCCACGCCGGTTTGCAGCGCCAGGCGGGCGGCCAGGATCATGGTCAGCGCGGGACGCCCGAAGAATGGCAGCCAGAGGCCGTCGCCTTCGCGCGGGACCTGGTCGGGCAGCATGCCGACCGCTTCGCCGCGCTTGAGTGCGCGCACGAAGTCGCGCACGCCCTGGCGATTGGCGGGAACGGCTCGCAAATTGTGCATGTCGCGGGCGGATTCCACGATGGGGTCCAGCCGAGGGCTGCGCGAGGGCCGGAACATCACGGTGAGCGGCCCGTATCGGGTCAGGTGCCGGGCCGTGATCTCGAAGCACCCCAGGTGCGGAGTCAGGTAGAGCACGCCACGCTTTTCCGCAACGGCGTCCCGTACGATCGATTCCTCCTCGCTGCGCGTGCGCGCCAGGCACATGGGGGTGCGCCACCAGACCTTGGGAATCTCCAGGATCATGGCTCCCGATTCGGCCGCGGCGCGGCGGGCGAAGGCCGGGCTGTCGTATCCCGCCTGACGTGCGTTCTGTTGCAAACGGCGGCGATAGCGGCCCGGAAACACATAGACGAAGCGCCCGATGCACCGCCCCAGGGACTGGAGCCAGGAGAGCGGCAGGAAGGCCAATGAGCGCGCGAGAAGCAACAACATGGGGTGCGGAAAATCCCTGTCTGTCAAGATGGTTTCACCATGGAGCCGCCATTTTCGCTTAAAATGAGCGGGATCGCTGAGTTAACCGACAACTTGCGGAGCGATCTCCGTACCGGCATCGGTACGCCAAAAAATCCGCTAAAGCGTCGCGCCCCATCCGAGGTGCAACGCGAATCGTTCAACCTCGCACCGGGCGGCCCGGTGCATCTAAAGGACGCATCGCTGTGGCAAACAACGATTTTCTCTTCACCTCCGAATCAGTCTCCGAAGGTCACCCCGACAAGGTCGCTGACCAGATCTCCGACGCCATTCTCGACGCGTTGCTCGAACAGGACCCCAATTCCCGGGTTGCCGCCGAGACGCTCTGCAATACCGGGCTGGTCGTGCTGGCCGGTGAAATTACCACCCGCGCCAACGTCGATTACATCCAGGTCGCGCGTGACACCATCCGCCGCATCGGCTACGACAATACCGACTACGGCATTGACTACAAGGGCTGCGCGGTGCTGGTGGCCTATGACAAGCAGTCCCCCGACATCGCCCAGGGTGTGGACCGCACCCCCGAGGAAATCCTGAACCAGGGTGCCGGCGACCAGGGCCTCATGTTCGGCTATGCCTGCGACGAGACGCCCGACCTGATGCCCGCGCCCATCTGGTACGCCCACCGGATCGTGCAGCGGCAGTCCGAATTGCGCAAGGACGGCCGCCTGCCGTGGTTGCGCCCGGACGCCAAATCCCAGGTCACTTTCCGCTACCTCAACGGCAAGCCGGCCGAGGTCGACACGGTCGTGCTGTCCACCCAGCACCATCCCGACATTTCCCAGCCCGAAATCCGCGATGCGGTGATCGAGCACATCATCCGCCCCGTGTTTCCCGCCGGGCTGCTGACCGACCGTACGAAATTCCTGGTCAACCCCACGGGCAAGTTCGTGGTGGGCGGACCTCAGGGCGACTGCGGCCTCACCGGCCGCAAGATCATTGTGGATACCTACGGCGGCGCTTGCCCGCACGGCGGTGGCGCATTCTCCGGCAAGGACCCCTCAAAGGTCGACCGCTCGGCCGCCTATGCCGCCCGCTATGTGGCAAAGAACGTCGTGGCGGCCGGTCTGGCGCGCCAGTGCCAGATCCAGATCAGCTATGCGATCGGTGTGGCCGAGCCCATCAACATCACGGTCTACACCGAAGGCACGGGCGTGATCCCCGACGACCAGATTGCGCGTCTGGTGCGCGAGCACTTCGACCTGCGGCCGCGCGGCATCATTGAGATGCTCGACCTGCTGCGCCCCATCTACGCCAAGTCCGCCGCCTACGGTCATTTCGGCCGCAATGAGCCGGAATTCAGCTGGGAAGCGACCGACAAGATCCAGGTGCTGAAGGCTGCCGCCTGATCCACCGGTTCCAGGCCCATCGCGGCGGGGCAGCTTGTGGGCTGGCCCGCCGCTTCGTTTATAATGTCCGTCTTTTCCTGAGGGGCGCTGCACCGGCCCCGCCGCCCGTTTTCCGGGCGCTGCAGCGGGCCGCCAGGCTCAGGAACCTTCTTCATGAACGGCGCCCATCATTGCCCTGCGCGGGCGTGATGGGGTTGTTCATCATATCCGGCGCGGGCTCTACAGGAACGACATGAGCACTGCACACGATTACGCCGTTGCCGACATCACGCTGGCCGATTGGGGCCGCCGCGAGATCGCCATCGCGGAAACCGAAATGCCCGGCCTGATGGCCACCCGCGAGGAATACGCCGCGCAGCAGCCGCTGAAGGGCGCGCGCATTGCGGGCAGCATTCACATGACCATCCAGACGGCGGTCCTGATCGAGACGCTGAAGGCGCTGGGCGCCGAGGTCCGCTGGGCTTCCTGCAACATCTTCTCCACACAGGACCACGCAGCCGCCGCGATCGCCGCGGGCGGCTCCCCCGTGTTCGCCGTGAAGGGTGAATCGCTGGAAGACTACTGGCAGTACACGCACCGCCTCTTCGAATGGCCGGGTGAACCCGCCAACATGATCCTGGACGACGGTGGCGATGCGACCTTGCTGCTGCACCTGGGCGCGCGCGCCGAGACTGATATTTCGGTGCTCGCCCACCCGAC
Source organism: Castellaniella sp. UC4447_H14 (assembly GCF_052978285.1). Taxonomy (NCBI): domain Bacteria; kingdom Pseudomonadati; phylum Pseudomonadota; class Betaproteobacteria; order Burkholderiales; family Alcaligenaceae; genus Castellaniella; species Castellaniella sp. UC4447_H14. The sequence goes on from NZ_CM129666.1 coordinate 2,758,711, forward strand.
CAGCGAAGAAGAACGCGTGCTCTTCGCCGCCATCAAGGCGCACCTGGCCAAGGACGCGAAGTGGTATTCCAGCCGCCTGTCGCACATCAAGGGCGTGACCGAGGAAACCACCACGGGCGTGCATCGCCTGTACCAGATGTCCAAGCGGGGCGAGCTCAAGATCCCCGCGATCAACGTCAACGATTCGGTCACCAAGTCCAAGTTCGACAACCTGTACGGCTGCCGCGAATCGCTGGTGGACGGCATCAAGCGCGCCACCGATGTGATGGTGGCCGGCAAGATCGCGGTGGTCTGCGGCTTCGGCGACGTGGGCAAGGGCTGCGCACAGGCACTGGCGGCTTTGCGGGCCCAGGTCTGGGTCACTGAGGCCGACCCCATCTGCGCCTTGCAGGCCGCGATGGAAGGCTATCGCGTCGTGGATCTGAGCGACGCCGGCGTGGTCGAGCAGGCTGACATCTTCGTCACTGCCACCGGCAACTTCCACGTGATCGGGCGGGATCATCTGTATCGCATGAAAGACCAGGCCATCGTCTGCAACATCGGGCACTTCGACAGCGAGATCGACGTGGCCTCGGTCGAAGACCTGCAGTGGGAGGAAATCAAGCCCCAGGTCGATCACATCATTTTCCCGGACGGCAAGCGCGTCATCCTGCTGGCCAAGGGCCGGCTGGTGAACCTGGGTTGCGCCACGGGCCATCCGTCCTTCGTGATGTCGGCGTCTTTCACCAACCAGACCATGGCGCAGATCGAGCTGTTCACGCGCGGCGGGCACTACACCACGGGCCAGGTCTACGTGCTGCCCAAACATCTGGATGAGAAGGTTGCCCGCCTGCATCTGAAGAAGCTGGGCGCGCGCCTGACGACCATGACGCAGAAGCAGGCCGATTACATCGGCGTCCCGGTCGAAGGCCCGTACAAGTCCGACATGTATCGTTATTGATCGTTCGGTGGCACACCCGCTGTTCTACTGGAGCCGTCCATGATGCTGCTACTCGTCTGGATCCTGAATGCCGTGGCCCTGTTGATCGTGGCCTACATCCTTCCCGGAATCACCGTGTCGTCCTTCGGCTCCGCGCTGATCGCGGCGTTGGTGCTGGGGCTGCTCAATGCGGTCGTCAAGCCGGTGCTGGTCCTGCTCACGCTGCCGCTTACGGTGGTCACGCTGGGGTTGTTCCTGTTCGTGCTCAATGCGCTCGTGTTCTGGCTGGCCGGCTCCATCCTGCGCGGTTTTCAGGTGGACGGCTTCTGGTGGGCCGTGATCGGTGCCATCGTCTACAGCATCGTGTCCACGGCGCTGACGGGGTTGCTGGTTTCATGACACCCTCGATGATCAGCCTGGAATACTATCCGCCGCGCGACATCGCCGCGCAGGAGCGCCTGGTGCGATCCGCCAAGCGCCTGTCCGCGCTGAATCCCGCCTACGTCAGCGTGACCTTCGGCGCGGGCGGCTCCACGCGCGCCGGCACTGTGGATACGGTGCAGATGCTGCAGACGCTGGGGGCCGAGGTCGCGCCCCACCTGTCCTGCATGGGGGCCAGCCGCGCGGATCTCCGGACCATTCTGGACGACTACCGCGCGCGCGGCATCCACCGCCTGGTGGCCCTGCGCGGGGACATGCCCTCCGGCATGGGCGGGGATACGGGTGATCTGCACCACGCCAGCGAACTGGTTGCCTTCGTGCGCGAGCACTATGGCGACCATTTTCACATCGAAGTCGCGGCCTATCCGGAAATGCACCCCCAGGCGCAGAGCAGCGAGCATGACCTGCAGCGTTTCGTGGACAAGGTCAACGCGGGGGCGAACGGCGCGATCACCCAGTATTTCTACAATCCGGACGCCTACTTCCATTTCGTCGATCGGGTGCGGGCCCGGGGTCTGGATGTTCCGATCACTCCCGGCATCATGCCCGTGACCAACTACACACAGTTGGCGCGGTTCTCCGAGATGTGCGGCGCGGAGATCCCGCGCTGGATGCGTTTGCGTCTCCAGGGTTTCGGTGACGACAAGGCCTCGATTCGCGCCTTTGGCGTGGACATGGTGACGCGGCTGGTGGCGCATCTGCTGGAGGGGGGCGCCCCGGGCGTGCATTTCTATACGCTGAACCATGCGGATGCCGTCGCGCAGATCTGCGCCAATCTGGGTGTGCGGTAAGCGGCAGCCGCACCGCCAGCACGGCGGCATGGTGGCCGCCACGCGGACGGCGGCTTACAGTTCGCGCGCCGGTACCGCCCAGCCCTTGTCCGTCAGGATGGAATCCAGCCGGACATCATGCGGTGCGGGCGCGTAGGATTGATCGGCCAGGTCTCCGCAGGCCCAGGCAACGCCCAGCGTGATGAATGAATGGCCCGCGGCCTTCAGTGCCGCCAGGGTGCGGTCATAGTAGCCGCCGCCGTATCCCACGCGGTCGCCCTGGCGTGTGTAGCCCAGGGTGGGAACCAGGATGATGTCCGGGGCATCTGCCTCGGGGCCGTCCGGCTCCTGGACCCCGTAGGGGCCGGGGCGCATGGGCGTGTCCAGATCCCAACGTCCGAACGCAAGCGGTTCGCCCTTGCCCGTCACGATGGGAAGGGAAACGGTCAGGGTTTCGTCCATGGCCCATTGCGCCAGCAGCGGCTGCAGCTCGGGTTCCTCGGCCATGGACCAGAACGCGGCGATGTGCCGGACATCGGGGCGGCCGGATTCGCGCAGGCGTGTGCGGTTGGAGGCCAGCCACGTGTAGAGCCGGCCCCGGATGAGCAGCCCGCCGCGTTCCCGCTCCTGGGGGGGCATCTGGCGGCGCAGCTTTTTCAGTCGCTCTCTCAGGGGGAGTGCGGTATCCTGTGCGTTCTGAATCATGGTGGGCCGTTTGCGAGTATCTGTATGGGGTTTCTGGACATTCTAAGGGATTGCGAGGTTTCCGGTCCGACCCCGTCGGCGGCCCCGAAGGTGCGCCGGCACACATTGATCTGGAGCTTGCTGGTGCTGACGCTTGGCCTGACGGGCTGCGCGGGCGCGCAAGCGCCCACCGCCGCCGAGCAGCAGGCCGGCGAGGCCCCTCGCGCGGCCGACACGGCGCCAACGGTGGCGGCGGTCGTTCCGGTCGCGCCTGCGACGGGGGTGGTGCCTGCCGCGCCTGCGGCGGTGCCCGCTCCACCCACCGTTCCGCCGGTCACGCCCTATGTGCCCCCCGTCGTTCCGCCTGCGGCACGCCAGGCCGTCCGGGACGCGTACGATGCCGTGCAGAAGAACCGCTGGTCCGACGTGGATGCGCTGGTGCCGGCCGCCACCGCGGACCCGGTCCTGGGTATGTATCCGCGCTACTGGTCGCTGCAGCATCAGCTCCAATTGGGCACCGCGCCCATCCCGCAGGCCGCCATGCAGCAGTTCCTGGCGGATTATCCGGGCACCTATCTCGCCAGCCAGCTCCGCGACCAGTGGATCATCGCAGCGGCGCGCAGCGGCGAATATGCCCAGGCCCTGCGCCTGAATCCCGGGCCGGATCCATCGTCGCGCGTGCAGTGCGCGCAGTTGCTGTCGCGCCATCTCACCGGCCAGAAGATCCGCGCCGCCGACTTCCTGAGCGCCTATCAGCCCAATACTGATTGCTGGGACCTGCTGGACCAGCTCGCGGCAAGCCATGTGCTGAGCCGCAAGGAGCTCAACGGACTGTTGCGCGACACGCTGGAGGCCGGCAAGGCGGCCCAGATCAACCGGGTGGCGGCTGCGGTGTTCGACGACGAGAGCATGGTTCAGTTCGTGTCGCTCATGAAGAACCCGCGCCGCTGGCTGGAATCGCGCGCCCAGCCGCACACCGCCACTGACTTCGAGCTGGCCGAGATTGCGCTGGCACGCCTGGCGCGCGGCGACGATCGTGCCGAGGCGGGGCAGTACATCCGGGATCATTGGGCTCGCTGGATACCGGCTGCCGACATGCAATGGATCTGGGGCCAGTTTGGCCTGGCCGCGGCTTTGAACGTGGATCCTGACGCTGCGCGCTGGTACCGCGATTCGGGCTACGTCCCCATGACCGATTTCAATCACGCCTGGGAAGTCCGGGCCGAACTGCGATCCTCGCCCATCCATTGGGACAGGGTGGCAGTGGCGATCCGCAAGATGACGGCCCGCCAGGCCGATGAGCCGGTCTGGCGCTATTGGTACGGGCGGGCGCTGGCGGCCCAGGGCAACCAGAAGGCGGCGCGCCAGTACTTCCAGTCCATCTCCACGGACTTGGGTTTCTACGGGCAGCTTGCGTCAGAGGCGCTCGGCAAGCCCTTGTATATGCCTCCTCAACCTGCTCCGGTAGCGCCAGGCTGGGTGTCGCAGGCCCGTCATAACCCTGGACTCGAGCGGGCGGTGGCGCTGTTCGAATTGGGGTGGCGCCGCCAGGCGGTCCCTGAATGGAACCACGCCCTGCGCGGAATGGGTGATGCGCAGCTGCGGGGCGCGGCCGAGTTCGCCCGCCAGCAGCAGATCTATGACCGCGTGGTCAACACCTCCCTGCTCACCAAGCACGTGGTGGATTTCAGCCAGCGATTCATCGCGCCCTTCGAGGGCCAGGTGGCCGCCAAGGCCCAACTGATCAACCTGGATCCCGCCTGGGTCTACGGCCTGATCCGCCAGGAGTCGCGTTTCATCACCGATGCGCGCTCGCATGTGGGGGCCTCCGGACTCATGCAGCTCATGCCGGCGACGGCGCGCTGGGTGGCGCGCAAGATCGGCATGACGAGCTTCCAGCCGTCCCAGGTCAATGACTTCGACACCAACACGGTGCTGGGCACCCACTATCTGAACATGGTCCTGCAGGACCTGGGCGGCTCGCAGTTGTTGGCGACCGCCGGTTACAACGCGGGGCCGGGCCGGCCCAAACGCTGGCGCGCAGCGCTTCAGGCGCCCGTGGAAGGCGCCATTTTCGCCGAGACCATTCCATTCACGGAAACCCGGCTCTATGTCAAGAACGTCCTGTCCAACGCGGTCTACTATGCCACCCTGTTTTCGGGGGAGCCGCATTCGCTGAAGGCCCGTCTTGGCACGATCAGCCCCTTGGCCGATACACGGACGGCATTGCCGTGACAGCGGCTGCCTCGGACAAGGCCACACTGGGTCTGGATGTCTACATCGTGGGCGGTGCGGTGCGCGACGATTTGCTCGGGCTCCCGGCAGGAGACCGCGACTGGGTGGTGGTAGGGTCCACGCCCGAAGCCATGGCAGCACGCGGGTTTACCCCGGTGGGCGGCGACTTCCCGGTATTCCTGCATCCGTGCACCCACGAGGAATACGCGCTGGCCCGCACGGAACGCAAGTCCGGCCGGGGATACCATGGCTTCACGTTCCATGCGGGGCAGGATGTCACCCTGGCTGACGACCTGTGCCGCCGCGACCTGACGATCAACGCCATTGCGCGGGCGGCTGACGGCACGCTGGTCGATCCGCTGGGCGGCGTGGCCGATATCCGTGCCCGCGTGCTGCGCCACGTGGGGGCCGCGTTCGTCGAAGACCCCGTACGCTTGCTGCGTCTGGCGCGCTTTGCGGCCCGGTTCCATGATTTCTCCATTGCCCCCGAGACGCTGGCGCTGTGCCGTACGCTGGTGCGCGACGGCGAAGTCGATGCGCTGGTGCCGGAGCGGGTCTGGCAGGAATTGGCCAAGGGCCTGACGACGGCGCACCCGTCGCGCATGATGGAAGTGCTGGCCTCTTGCGGCGCGCTCGAACGGGTAGCGCCCGGTCTGCTCTGGACTTCCGAAACGGCTGCCGAGCTCGACCGCGCCGCGGAGCGCGGCCTGGGGCTGGCGCAACGCTATGCGCTGCTGTGCCGCAGTTCCGATGCCAGCTTGCAGGAACACCTGCGCGCGCCGTCCGCTTGCCGCGATCTTGCCCGGCTCCTGCCTGGCCTGGTGCTGCGTCTGTCAGAGCTTGCACCGGACGCATCGGGCGGCGAGGCCGGCCGCCCGGCGGAATGGCTGGACGTGCTGGAATCCTGCGATGCGCTGCGTCGTCCCGATCGGTTCGAGGCGCTATTGGGTGCGGCCGCCTGTGTGCGCCGGGACGTGCGAGCCGATGTCTGGCTGGCCCGGCTGGCGACCGTGCGGTCGATCGATGCCGGCGCGATTGCACGATCCGCGGGCGGCGACCCGCAGCGCATCCGCGACAAGCTCAGAACCGCGCGGACGCTCGCGCTGGAGAAACTGGTTTGACCATGGACAGGATTCAGGCGGAGGCCGCGCAGCCCGTGCTGGTCTTCGATTCGGGGATCGGAGGACTGACGGTACTGCGCGAAGCGAGGCTGCTGATGCCCGAACGCCGCTTCGTGTACGTGGCCGATGATGCCGGCTTCCCCTACGGGGACTGGGACGAGAGGGGTCTGCGCGCGCGGCTGATCGATCTCTTCGGTGAGCTGCTGCAAGAGCACCATCCAGCCCTGTGCATCGTGGCCTGCAACACGGCCTTCACGCTGGCTGGCGCCGACCTGCGTGCCGCCTTTCCGGAAATGACGTTCGTAGGAACCGTTCCGGCCATCAAGCCGGCGGCCGAGCGCACCCGATCGGGTCTGGTATCCGTGCTGGCCACGCCGGGTACCGTCTGCCGCGAATATACGCGTGCGCTCATCCAGTCCTTTGCCTCGCGTTGCGAGGTCAATCTGGTGGGCTCGACCAAGTTGGCCGGCATGGCCGAGGCCTACGTGCGCGGCGATAGCGTGGGCGACGCGGCCGTGCGCGCCGAGATCGGCGCCTGCTTCGTGCAGCGCGCGGACCGGCGCACCGACATCGTGGTGCTGGGATGCACGCACTACCCCTTCATGACCAACGTCTTCCGGCGGCTGGCGCCGTGGCCGGTGGACTGGCTGGACCCGGCCGAGGCCATTGCGCGCCGTGCGCGCAGTCTGTTGCTGCGCCGGCCCGATGCACGGCACCCGGCCGACAATGACGCCGCGTTCTTCACCGGCGGCGCGCCCGATTTCGCAACGCGGCGGCTCATGAACAGCTTCGGCCTGCGCGTGGCGGAATCCGACGGATTTGGGCCGGAGGTCCGGTTGGCCCCCGCTTCAGCGTCTCTTCCGGCTCGAACGGAACCCTAAAGGCGGTCCCTCCGGTCGCCGCGCGTGAAGCCCAGCAGGGGCGGGGTGATGCCCCGGCCCACCGCCAGCACCTTGAACAGCTCGCCCATCTCGGCTTCGGACAGCAGCGTGTTCAATGCCGTGAGCTGGCGCGCGCGCAGTGCCGGGGCGTCACCGGGCGCGCGGATCAGATCCGTCAGGCCCGCATTCATCAGAAAGCGTGCCTGCGAGGTATAGCCCAGCACGTCGAGGCCGCCGTCCAGGGCTGCGTCGGCCATGGCCGTGAAATCCACGTGCGCCGTGATGTCCTGCAGGCCGGCCAGCACCAGCGGCTGATCGTGCGCGTGGTGGCGGAAGTGGCACATCAGCGTGCCTTGCGTGCGTTGCGGGTGATAGTACTCCCGGCGCGGAAACCCGTAGTCGATGAGCAGTGCGGCGCCCTTTTCCAGCCACAGGCCCAGATTGCGGACCCAGGCTTCGGCCTGCGGATTGAGTTCCGACCGGTAGCCAGGCAGCGGCGGCATGCGGTCTGCGATGGCGGCCGATGTGGCAGGCGGGGCGTCGCGCAGCATCCAGCGAAACGGGGCCGACGCGTCGGGACGCGCATCCATCGCCACACCGAGCAGCGCCGGTGTGCCGGCCTCGGTCCATTGAAACAGGATCGCGGGCATGGCATCCAGCACCTCGTTGGCGACGACGCAGCCGGTGAATGCGTGGGGCAGGGCATCCAGCCATTGGACCCGGTTGCCCCACGAGGCCAGGCGCGCCTGTTGGCGTGCGCGCAGGTCGGCGGACAGCTCGAGGATGCGGTAGTTCGCGTCTATGCCCAGATCCCGTAGCGCCGGCATCACGGCTGCGGCGAGCGTGCCCGACCCCGCGCCGAATTCCAGCACTGTCGAGGACCGGGCGGCCGCCAGGATTTCCGCGATCTGGCGCGCCAGCGCCTGGCCGAACAGGGGGCTGGTTTCAGGCGCGGTGGTGAAGTCGCCGCCCTGGTGCAGCTTGGTGCTGCCGGCGCTGTAGTACCCCAGGCCGGGTTCGTAGAGCGCCGCCTGCATCCAATGTTCGAACGGGAGCCAGCCGCCGGCGGCAGTGATCCGTTGCGCAAGCATGTCGCGCACGTGGTGGCCGTGTTCGCGGACGGCATCATCCAGGGGCGGCAGGCCTGCGGGCAGGTGGACGGAGGGCAGAGTCATCATAGGGCCCAAGCATAGCAGGCAGGGGCTAAATATTTCCGAATTCCGGCCGATAACCGTAGCGATGGTTTCGTATGGCTTTACGGGGCAGTCAGTATGACGCACTCTGATCATTTTTTCCTGAGCCTTGGCGATGGCGCGAATTTCGTCCATGGCGCCTACCAGCCCGGGCTGGTATTCCTGTCCGTATTCGTCGCCGTGGTGCTCTCGCTCATGGCTTTGCAGACCGCGCACATCGCCCGGCAGACCACAAGTGCGATGCACAGACGCATCGCCATTGCCACAGGCTCGGTGGCGCTGGGCGGCGGTATCTGGACCATGCACTTCATCGGCATGCTGGCGTTCAAGTTGCCCGCACCGGTCTACTATGAGACTACGCTCACGCTGCTGTCGCTGGTGCCGGGCTGGATGGGCGCTCTGGTCACCCTCCACATGCTGTCGTTGCGCCGGTTTTCCGCGGCCCAGCTCGTTGCCAGCGGCGTGGTGCTGGGGGCCGGAATCGGCGCCATGCACTATACGGGCATGATGGCCATGGTGACGCCGCTGGACATGCGCTATGACCCCGAAATGTTCGCGCTGTCCATCGTCGTTGCGGTCGTGCTGGCGATGCTGGCGTTGTGGATTTATTCCGGCCTGCGCGCATTCGATGAGCGCGTCCGCTTTCTCGCCAGCGGACTGGTCATGGGGGTGGCGATTGCCGGCATGCACTATACCGGCATGGCGTCGGTGCGGTTTCTGGGCGCCGCCAGCCCCATCCAGGACGGGATCCGGCTGAATTCGACCTATGTGGCGCTGGCGCTGTCGTCGCTGACCCTGACGATGGCCATCATGGTGGCGGCCCTCAACGGCCTGGTGCGTTCGCGGGCGCTCTATCGCGAGGTCGAGACCGCCAAGTCGCGCCTGCAGGCGATCTTTGATACCGCCGTGGATGCGATCATCACCATCGACCCGTACGGCATCGTGCAGGAATTCAGCCGTTCGGCGGAACGGCTGTTCGGTTACGCGGCGGCAGAGGTCGTGGGACGGAACATCAAGATGCTGATGCCCGAGCCGTTCCGGTCGGCGCATGATGGCTACCTGAAGGCCTATCGCGACACGCGTGTGCCGCACATCGTCGGGACCGGCCGCGAGGTCGTCGGCCGGCGCAAGGACGGCAGCGAAGTCCCGATCCGGCTTGCGGTCGGCCGAGTGGACCTGCTGTCGGGAGGGATGCTGTTCGTGGGCCTCGTCACCGACATCAGCGAGCGCAAGGCGCTGGAGGCGACCTTGCGCGATTCGCTGCGCCACGCGGAACAGGCGGCGGCGGCCAAGAGCAATTTCCTGGCCAACATGAGCCACGAAATCCGCACGCCCATGAATTCCGTCATCGGATTCACGGATCTGGTCCTTCAGACCAACCTGTCGCCGTCACAGCGCACGCACCTGAACACCATCCGCCAGTCGTCCCGGTCGTTGTTGCGGCTCATCAACGACATCCTGGATACGACCAAGATGGAGAGTGGGCGGCTGGAACTGGAAGACTCGTATTTCTCGCTGAAAGGCCTGGCGTTCCAGATCGAATCGTCCTTGCGCCTGGGGGCCCACGCCAAGAACCTCGATCTGACGACTCATTATCCCGAAGGCATGCCGGAATTCTTCAGGGGCGACCAATTGCGGCTGCTGCAGATCCTGACCAATCTGGTGGGCAACGCCATCAAATTCACCGAGTCCGGTTCGGTGAGCGTGGACTTCGCCTACGAGGCCGGACAGGTCCATATCGCGGTCCGCGATACCGGCATCGGCATGACGCCCGAGCAGGTTCGCACGATCTTCGATCCCTTCATGCAGGCCGATGCCTCGATCAGCCGCCGCTTCGGCGGCACCGGGCTGGGTACCACCATCGCGCGGCAGCTGGCCGAGACCATGGGCGGGCATATCGGGGCCGAAAGCGTCCTCGGGCAGGGCAGCGTGTTCCACGTCTGGCTGCCGCTGCCGCCGGGCACCGAGCCGGCTGCGCCGGAACAGGACGGGGGTCATACGCCGCTGCCCGCGCTGGATATCCTGGTTGCGGACGACGTCACCCAGAATCTGGAACTCCTGCGCCTGACGCTGGAGAAGCGGGGCCATCGTGTCGTGAGCGCAGCGGATGGCGACGAGGCGTTCAACCGATATCGGACGGGCCGTTTCGATGTGGTGCTGATGGACGTGCACATGCCGGGAACCGACGGACGCCAGGCTACACGGCTCATTCGCCAGTACGAGCGCACAGAAGGACGGCCTTACACGCCGGTCATCGCGCTGACGGCCAGCGTCATGGCGACCGACCGCTGCGAGGCGCGTCGGGCGGGAATGGACGGCTTTGCGGTGAAGCCGCTCGAGGTCGCGCACCTGTTCCAGGAGATAGCGCGGGTGCTGAATGATCGCACCGCGCCGTCGGTAGTGGAGGCCGCGAGTGCGGCACCGACCTCCGTGGCGGTGGATTGGAACCGGGGGGTGGCGCTCTGGGGGGACAGGGCCAGCCTGGCGGCGCGGATTGTGACGTTCCTGGACAGCGTGGGCGAAAACTATCCTTTGCCCGATCCTGAACAACGGGAGGTGGACGGTACGGCGCTGGTGTTCAGCCTGCATGGGATTCGTGGCGCGGCCGGCAACCTGGCGCTGATGGCGGCTTCCCGGCTGGCAGGCGAACTGGAAGGTCTGTGTCGCGAGGATCGAGTGGACGAAGTCCTGTCCCGGCTGGATGACCTTTCGGCGCTGTTGCTCGCCGCCCGTCATGAAGCGGCTACGGCCCGGCCTGCCGACCCGGACGAGGAACCGACCCCCGCGGTGGCCGCGCCGGACGCTCCGCCGGGCGGTTCCGTGTCGATGTTGGAGCTGACGACCGCACTGGAAACGTTGTTGCCGATACTGGAGCGCAACGAACTGGATGATGCCGCGCTCGCGCAGGTCTGCGCCCGGCTGATCGCGGCCGGCCGTCGCGATCATGTCCAGATCCTGCGAGTCGCCCTCGATCGCTTCGACTTTACCCGCGCTTGCGCGCTGTTGCGTCAATGGTTGGCTGAGGCCGTCCAGTCCGAGCCTGACGCCATGATTGCTTCCGTAGATACGCCATGAGTTTCAGAAGGGATACCCGACGCACGCTGTTGCTGGTGGACGACGAGTCCACCAATCTGCAAGTGCTGCGACATACATTGCAGGCGACTTACCGGCTGTTGTTCGCCAAGGATGGCGCCACCGCGCTGGAGCTGACGCACAAGGACAGGCCCGATCTGATCCTGCTGGACATCATGATGCCGGGCATGTCGGGCTACGAAGTCTGCGCGGCACTGAAGCGTCAGCCGGATACCCGCGCCATTCCCATCATTTTCGTCACGGCCCTGAGTGAAGCCGACGATGAGTACAAGGGACTCCAACTGGGCGCCGTGGACTACATCACCAAGCCGCTGAATCCTTCCATTGTGCAGGTGCGGGTCCGCAACCATCTGTCGCTGGTGCGGGCGCAGGAGGTGTTCGAAACCCGGCTGCAGATCATTCGCTGCCTGGGCGCTGCCGCCGAATATCGTGACAACGAGACCGGCATGCATATTGTGCGCATCAGCCACTACGCGCGGCGCCTGGCGCTGGAAATCGGCTACGGCGAGGAGGCGGCCGACGAACTGTTGCACGCGGCACCCATGCATGATGTCGGCAAGATCGGTATTCCCGATGCCATCCTTCTCAAGCCCGGGAAGCTGGATCCCGAGGAATGGGCCGTCATGCGCCAGCATCCCACCATAGGGGCGCAGATCATCGGGGAACATCCCTCGGGGTTGCTGAAGACGGCGGCCATCATTGCACAGTGCCACCACGAGAAGTGGGATGGTACCGGCTACCCCCAGGGCCTCGCGGGCGAGGCCATTCCGCACGAAGCGCGCATTGTGGCGCTGGTGGATGTGTTCGATGCGCTGACCAGTGTGCGGCCCTACAAGCCCGCGTGGCCGATCGAGCGGGCGCTGAAATACATCCGTGAGCAGAGCGGCCGGCATTTCGACCCGGCGCTGGTCGAGGCTTTCATGCGGTGCGTGCCCGACATCCTGGAGATCCGGGTACGCTGGTCCGACGAGCGCGACACCGAAGAAGCCGAGGCCGTGATCGAGCAGGCGCGCTAGGGGTTCCCGAACGAGTCACCCCGACGCGCCAATAGGCGGCCTGGCTGACGCGGCGATGGGGATGAGGGTGGTGAATTTGCTGCGTGAGGTGGCAAAGAAGCTGCGCACGTTGCGAATCCGCGGATCGCTGGTCAGACATCGTTGGGCCAGCGCCTGGTAGGCCCGCATGTCGGCCACCATGGCGATCAGGATGAAATCCGGACCGCTGCTGACGCGGTAACACTGCTGAATGGCGGGCTCCGCGACGAGCTCGGCTTCCAGCGCATCGGCCTGCGCCGCTGCCTGGGTGTCCAGCGTGACCTCGATGATCGCCGTGAGCGCGGCACCCATCAATGCAGGATCCAGAATCGCGACCCGTTGGCTGATCAGGCCAGTCTGTGTCAGGCGCCGGACGCGGCGCAGACAGGTGGGCGGAGAGGCGTGTACCTTATCCGCCAGATCCTGGTTCGTGAGCGCACAGTCCCGTTGAAGCTGTTCGAGGATACGGCGGTCAAGATCATCCAGCAGGGTGGGGGCCATGATATGTATCTGCCTTGTAAAAGAGATGAGGCGATCCTATATTTTCATTGAATATTTCATATTTTTGTATTATATGAAATAAAATTTCTACATTAGCATTTAATGAAATTTATGTTCATTTCACGGTATAAAAGGAAATCATATTTCTGAACCCTTTGCCCACAATAGCGCAATTGTTCAAACGAAGGAGTGTGCTCCATGTGTGGCATCGTAGGCGCTGTGGCGCAACGTGACGTCGTCCCCATCCTGCTCGAGGGCCTGCGCCGGCTGGAGTATCGCGGCTACGACTCTTGTGGCGTGGCCGTGCATACCGGGACTGGTCTGCAGCGGGTGCGCAGCACGCGTCGCGTGGCAGAGCTCGCCGCACAGGCCCAGCAGGACGGCGTCCAGGGCCTGACCGGGATCGCCCATACGCGCTGGGCCACCCATGGCGCGCCGGTGACGCATAACGCCCATCCTCACTTCTCCGGGCTGGACCCGGCCGCGCCGCGCATCGCGCTGGTGCATAACGGCATCATTGAAAACCACGACGTGCTTCGGGCGGAGCTCCAGGCGGCCGGATATGTCTTCCAGAGCCAGACCGATACCGAGGTCATCGCCCACCTGGTCGATCACCTGTACGACGGTGATCTGCTCGCGGCCGTCCAGCAGGCCATCCGCCGGCTCGACGGCGCCTATGCCATTGCCGTCTTCTGCTCTGCGGAGCCGCACCGGGTCGTTGGCGCCCGCCAAGGCTCGCCGCTGGTCGTTGGCTGCGGCACCGAAGGCAACTATCTGGCCTCGGATGCGTTGGCGCTGGCCGGCACCACCGACCAGATCATCTATCTGGAGGACGGGGACGTTGTGGACCTGCAGCTTTCACGCGTATGGGTGACTGACGCGCAAGGCCGTCCGGTGGACCGCGAGGTGCATACCGTCCAGATCCATACGGGCGAGGCTGATCTGGGCCCGTATCGCCACTTCATGCAAAAGGAAATCTTCGAGCAACCGCGCGCGGTCGGCGATACGCTGCGCGGCATCGAAGCCGTCATGCCGGAGCTGTTCGGAGACGGCGCGCATGCGGTGTTCCAGGATATCGATCGCGTTCTGATTCTGGCGTGCGGCACCAGCTTTTACGCCGGCCTGACGGCGCGCTACTGGATCGAATCGGTGGCCGGCATCCCGGTCAATGTGGAGATCGCCAGCGAGTACCGCTATCGGACCAGCGTCCCCGATCCGCGCACCCTGGTGGTCACCATCTCCCAATCGGGCGAGACGGCCGATACGCTGGCTGCGCTCAAGCACGCCCGCAGCCTGGGCATGCAGCAGACGCTCACCATCTGCAACGTGGCCTCCAGCGCCATGGTGCGGGAATGCAAGCTGTCCTTCATCACGCGTGCGGGCGTGGAGATCGGCGTGGCCTCGACCAAGGCGTTCACGACGCAACTGACGGCGCTGTACCTGCTGGCTCTGTGTCTGGCGCAAGCCCACGGGCGCCTCGATGCGGACGCCGAAGACCAGGCGCTGAAATCCCTGCGCCACCTGCCGGCGGCCATTTCCGCCGTGCTGGCGCTGGAGCCGCAGATCATCGCCTGGGCGGAGCGTTTTGCCAGCAAGGAAAATGCGCTCTTCCTGGGGCGCGGCATGCATTACCCGATCGCACTGGAAGGCGCCCTGAAACTGAAGGAAATCAGCTATATCCACGCGGAGGCGTACCCCGCGGGCGAACTCAAGCACGGACCTTTGGCTCTGGTGACCGATGCCATGCCGGTGATCACCATTGCTCCGCACGACGAGTTGCTGGAGAAGCTGAAATCCAACATGCAGGAGGTTCGCGCCCGAGGCGGTGAGCTGTATGTCTTTGCGGATGCCGATTCGCAGATCACTCCCGCGACGGGCATGCACGTCATCCGCATGCCCGAACACTATGGGAAGCTGTCGCCGATCCTGCACGTGGTGCCGCTGCAACTGCTGGCTTACCACACCGCGTGCGCGCGCGGGACGGATGTGGACAAGCCGCGGAATCTGGCCAAGAGCGTGACCGTGGAGTAGCCGCGGGGTAGAGGGAGCCTAGGCGTCGGAGTCCAGGGCGACGAGCATCCACGGCAGGAAGGCCTGTGTCAGCGGGCCGATGCACAGGGCGAACAGCACCGTTCCGATGCCGAAAAGCCCCCAACCGCCGAGCGCGAGCCCTGCCAGCAGCACCGTCACTTCGAGACCGGTGCGCACCAGCCGCAACGATAGGCCCGTCACGCGCTGCAGTCCGGTCATCAGGCCGTCGCGGGGACCGCGGCCCAGTTGCGCGCCGATGTAGAGCGCCGAGCCCAGTCCGCACAGGAGCACACCACCACCGGTGAAGGCGAGACGCTCCCAGACCGGGGCCGGCGTCCCCAGCACCCGCAGCGCGAGATCGGCAAAGGCGCCGATGGTGACGGCGTTGACGAGGGTTCCGAGGCCCGGCATTTCATGCAGAGGAATCCACAGCAGCAACACCAGGAACGAAATGCCGATGACGACCCAGCCGAAGTCCATCGAGAGACGGTGAGTCACGCCCAAATGCAGCGCGTCCCAGGGAGCCAGCCCGAGGTTGCCGCGAATCATCAGCGCCATCGAGATCCCAAAAAGGGACAAGCCGATCATCAGTTGCACGAACCGACGGACCATTTTCCCGGCGCGGAGCTGTTCCAGGGGCCCGAGCTGGGCCAGTTCGACAGAAGTATCCATGTCCAGAATATTGCCTGGGATTGGCATTGCTGAAAATAGCCACTTATGAGAAAGTGGACCGCATGAGAGAAGCCATTTCCGCCCGCCGTGTCCATGAGCTCATCGGCCATCTTCCGGCCGGCCCCGCCTACGCAGGCCTGTCCGGTGCGCTCACGCTCCTCATTGGCGACGGGCGCATCCCGTTTGGCGTGCGTTTGCCCAGCGAAAGGGACCTGACCGCCGTCCTGGGGTTGTCGCGCACCACCGTCGCTCGTGCCTACGCGACGTTGCGCGACAATGGCTACGCGCGCGCGGTACAGGGCTCGGGGACGTTCGCCGCGATACCCGGCGGACGTGAACGGGCCCACGACCACGTTCTGGTCCCGCGGGATGCCGCCGGAGGCAGGATCGACCTTACCTGTGCCGCGGACTCCGCGCCTTCGGACGTGATGGCGGCCTATGCGGCGGCGTTATCGGACCTGCCGGCCTATCTGGGCGGACACGGATATTTCCCGTCCGGCCTGCCGGTCCTGCAGGAAGCCATCGCGGCAACGTATGAGGCCCGCGGATTGCCCACCGGTCCGGATCAGATCGTGGTGACCGCGGGTGCGTTGATCGCCTCGGGCGTGGCCGTGCGCGCACTCGCGCTGGACCGAGGGCATGCGCTGGTCGAGTCCCCCACCTATCCCAACGCAGCTGAAATGCTGAGGGCGTCTGCCATCCGGCTGCATGAGGCGCCGCTGGGCGCGAACGGTTGGGATATTGCAAGCATGATCGACACGGTGGAGCAGGTGCGGCCGGATTTCGCCTATCTCATTCCCGATTTCCAGAATCCCACGGGAGCCGTCATGACCGCAGCGCAACGGCAGCGCCTGGCGGCCTGCCTGTCGGCGCATGGGACATTCGCCATCGTGGACGAAACCCACCATGCGTTGGCCCTCGACGGCCAGCGGATGCCTCCGCCGTTCGCCGCCTTCCATGCCGACACCCTCACGCTGGGCAGCATGAGCAAGGTGTTCTGGGGAGGATTGCGGGTTGGATGGATTCGCGCCCCGCGCGCACTCCTGGATCGGGTGGGCCGGGCGCGCGTGTCGATCGATCTCGGTGTGCCAGTCGTGGAACAGCTTGCGGCCGCCCATCTGCTGCGCCAGGGGCCGGTTTCACGCGGGCATCTCGAGCGCTTGCGCGTGCAGCGCGATGCCTTGATCAATGCGGTAAAGACTCATCTGCCCGACTGGCGCTTCGTGCGGCCCACCGGCGGACTGATGCTATGGTGCGAGCTTCCTCGCCGGGGAGCGACAGCCTTGGCCGCCGCCGTGGCGGAGAGCAATGTCGTCATCTCCCCGGGCCCGGTGTTCTCTCCCAGCGGCGGGCTGGATTCGTTTGTGCGGCTGCCCTGGACACGCTCCGCCGCCGAGCTGCGGGACGCCGTCGGGTGCATCGCCGCCGCGTGGCGCCGCATCGGAGACCGCGAGCGCACCGGGGCTCGAAGCAGTGCTTACCCTCGTGTTATTGTGGCCTGAGTGTGCCTGATGCGGTATGCGGGTCGGGGCGCCGTCTCATGTTCCATCGATGCGGGTTCGTCGGCCGTCGGGCCGCTGCTTTAGGTTTTCAGTGAGAGGAGCTCCATGAAAATTGTGAATGCGGCGGACGCCGCCGACGCCCTTCCTTTGCATGGGTTGATCGACGCCCTGCAGGCAGGCTTTGCAGCCGGTTGCCACGTCCCGGAACGGCAACACCACAACATCGTCATGGCTGACGAGCCGGACGCCTCACTGCTCACCATGCCGGCCTGGAGCATCGGGACAAAGACACCGTCGTTCCTGGGCGTCAAGCTCGTGACGGTGTTTCCGGGAAACATGGCGAGGCATCTGCCCGGCCTGGAATCCGTGTATGTATTGTTCGACGGCGCCACGGGCTCCGCGCTTGCGATCATCGACGGGAACACGATCACCGCGCGCCGGACCGTAGCGACCGCCGCGCTGGCTGCGAGCTTGCTCTCGCGTGAAGACGCGCACCGATTGCTGGTGGTGGGGGCTGGGCACGTGGGCAGCCTACTGCCGGAGGCCTATCGTGCCGTGAGGACCATCGACGAGATTCTGATATGGGACATCCGGCGCGAGGCGTCCGATGCTCTGGTTGCCCGACTGACCCGTGCGGGCATGAATGCGCGCGTAGCCGAGGATCTGGAATGGGCCGTTCGACGTGCGGACATCATCAGCACCGCCACCCTGTCGACGGAGCCGCTGATCCAGGGTGAGTGGGTGCGTCCGGGCACGCACGTCGATCTGATCGGCTCATTTACGCCAGTCATGCGTGAGTCGGACAATGCGCTCATTGCAGAGGCATCGGTGTACGTCGACATTTCAACAGCGGTGAAAACCTCTGGCGATCTCCTGTTTCCCGTCAAGGCGGGCTTGTTCACGGCGCACGACATCAAAGGGACGATGGCCAGTCTCTGCGTCGCCGCGGACCCCGCGCGGCAGTCGAATCAGGAAGTCACGGTCTTCAAGACGGTGGGATCTGCGCTGGCCGACCTCGTCGCGGCAGAGATGGCCTACAAACACCGGTTGGTGGGGTGATGCGTCCGGTTCAGGTTCGAAGCGCCGTACCCTCGAAGTCGAACCGCACGCCGCTCGCGGGGGATTCGCGCACCTGCCAGGCGATGCCGCCTCCGCCCAGGCGGATGTCGGCGGTGGCCATGGTGTTTTCGTCGTCGCTGTCGGCTGCGTCGATCCGGACGATGGGGTAGTCGGCGTTTTCGGCGTCCGACAGGATAGCCAAAGCGTCCACCGGCTGGTTCTGCATCGAATACTGCGACAGCATCTGCTCCGCACGGATCTGTCGGAATCCCGAAGAGGCCGTGATCAGCTGGGGCAAGTCGCGCGTCGCTGCATGGATGGCATGGTTGGCATGCGCCGAGGGCGCGGCGACGGCCTGTACGGAACACGCAAACGCCCCATATTCCACGCTCAGCAGTCCTCCGTTCGCAGCTTCGCCGATGGCCAGATGGAAGCTTCCGGCCCGCGGGTTGTCCTGCAGCATTTTGACGGCCTCTTTCGCGCTTCCCGCATTCAGGGCAGCACGTGAGAGCACCATGCGCGGTACGCCCGGGGCGGCCTGTTTCCCGCGGATGTTGTTGACGGTGATGGCCAACCCGCTGCTTGTCACGGCGAACGTATGCCCGGGAATGGATCCCGGGTAGACGAAGCTCGCCATGCGCGGCTGGTCATCGACCTGGTATTCGACGACGGCACAGTGCCCGGCGAACCCCGGGTACCCATCTTCGTTATGAACGATTCGAGCGGTGCCGTCGCCGGGCAGCAGGACCGTGGTGCAGCCGTCTGGCGCGAAGGCCCACAGGTCGCCCCGGCAATTCCACAGGAATACATCGTCCATCGGAAGTTCGAGCCCGGTCGCCAATCCTTCGAGCTCGGACCAGATCAGCGGGAATCGTTCGCGAACGAGTTGCGCCATGATCGCGACGCGCGCGCTGCCGCGCCACGCCATGATTTCCGCCCACACCCGGGTCCCCAGCAGGTGCTGACGCAGCGCCGCGGCGCCGAACTGTCCCAGTTGCAAGCCTGCGGCGAAAGCGGATCCGGAAATTTTGAGATGCGACAGCGCTGGCATTTCATTCTCCTGGACCTTTCATGCGCGGTCGGTTGGTCCCGGCAGCCGCGCAGGCATGGCCCGCAGCGTTGGAAGAGGGCAAAAAGCCAATGGAAGTAGGCCATGGTACGTCAGCCGTGTGGCCCAGTGTATAGGGAAATCGAGGGGGTGATAAAACATATGTTTCGTATTAGGATTGAATTGCAACATGTTTTGCAGAACCGTTTGGCCGCGAATGTTGGTGATGTCATCGCACTCATTGCTACGCCGGGTGGTTGGTTGACGTCTTCGTTGTCGAGCCTGTCATGTCGCGGACTTCACCTGAGGACACCATCATGAAATTTTCTCGAGGTATTGGAGTCGTGGCAGCCGCAGTGCTGTCCATGGCGTCCGCCGCAGCGCCCGCCGCAGAACCGGTCAATTTAGGGTGGGTTGGGCCTCTATCGGCGCCCGGCAACTATTCCAGCGGGCAGGAAATGCGCTGGGCGGTCGAGCTTGGGGTCGACGAGATCAACAAGGCGGGCGGAGTGCTGGGCCGGCCGCTGAAGATCTTCTACGAGGACACCAAGGGCCAGCCTTCCGAAGGCAGCGCGGCCGCGGTGCGCCTGATCACGAAGAACAAGGTATCGGCCATCTTTGGCGAATTCCATAGCTCCGTCGCGCTTGCCGAGATCGATGTGGCGCACCAGTACGGCGTTCCCTGGGTGGGGACGGACGTCTGGTCCGATGACATCACGGCCAAGCAGTATCCGGAAGTCTTCCGCCTGGCGCCCGCCAATTCGCTGATTTACGTGAAGATCGCCGACTGGATCGCCGAACAGGGATTCAAGCACGTGGCAACCGTTGCCGAAAACACGGACTTCGGCCAGGGCGGCGCCAAGGTGGTGCAGGACACCCTGAAGAAGAAAGGTGTTGCGGATACGCCGGCCACCATCGACCTGAATCAGCAGGATTTCACGCCCTCCCTGATCCGCCTGATGAGCCAGAAGCCCAAGCCCGACCTGCTGCAGATGATCGTGGCGGGCCAGGCCCAGTACCAGATCGTCAAGCAGGCCTGCCAGCTCGGATTCGCCCCCAATGCCGACACGAAGATGATCGGTTCATCGGGTCTGTTGCAGAAGGATGTCTGGGAGGTGGACGGCGAATGCGCCAACCACTTGCTGATCGTCAATGTGGCGCGACCCAAGTCGCAGTGGAACGACAAGGCGAAAGGGTTCGTCAAGGCTTTCCAGCAGCGCTATAACCGCCCGCCCACCGGGGTGGCGATGGAAGCCTATGACACGCTCGGAGTGGTCGTCGCGGGGATCGAACAGGCCAAGTCCAGCGATCCGAAGGCCGTGATCAAAGGGCTCGAGAACGTTCACTACACCGGTGTGAACGCAACGTATTCGTTCTCGACCGACAAGACCCCTGCCTGGGCCTATCACCAGTTCATGGATGTTCCCTTCACGGTCATCCAGTACACGCAAATGAACCAGGCCCCGGAGGATGCCGCCATCGTCTACCCGAAAGAGTGGGCAACCACCGACAAGATCTTGCCGGTGAAATGAAGCGGATCCGCGCATCGGCCCGCGGGCCGGTGCGCGGACGACGTGCAACGAGCGGGAGCGCAGCGTGAGCTATTTTTCTTTACTGACCGTCAACGGGCTGGTGATAGGGCTGATCTACGCCTTGACGGCGGCGGGCCTGACCCTGATCTTTTCCGTCTTGCGCGTCGTGAATTTCGGGCACGGCGCCTTCTACATGGTCGGTGGCTACGTTTCCTATTACGCGATCCGCTCTCTGGGCCTGCCCCCGGTTGGCGGGGTGGTCGTGGCCATGGCCGCATTGTTTCTTTTTGGCGTCCTGTTCGAGATCCTGGTCATGCGCCCGGTCTACACCGACGAGGTTGAGCGCAAGGACGAGTACGCCATCATCGTGACGTTCGGCATGACCATCCTCCTGTCCAACCTGGCCATCGTGGTCTTTGGGCCGTTCAGCAAGTCACCGCCTCCGTTCATGGCCGGCACGCTGATTCTGGGACCCATCATCCTGCCCTACGACCGTCTGATTGCCGCTCTGGTCGCCATTGCGCTGTTGTGCGCCACGACCTGGTTTCTCGCGCGCACCACACTGGGACAGGCGCTGGATGCGGTCAGCCAGAACCGCGAATCGGCGGCCGTCATCGGCATCAATCCGCGCCGCATGTACACCATTGCCTTTGGCCTGGGCTCGGCGCTGGCCGGCGGGGCCGGCGCGCTGATTGCGCCGATCTTTGCCCTGTCGCCCAGCATGGGCGATCTCCCGGTCGTGCAGGCCTTCATCATCATTGTGATCGGCGGCATGGGGTCGGTCGGCGGCAGCATTGCCGGCGGCATTCTGCTGGGGCTGGCGCAAAGCTGGGGCGTGGGTTATTTGCCCGATCCGAATCGGGCATTGGCCTATACCCAGGCGTTCGGTGCCGTGCTGCTCATCGTCACGTTGCTGTTCAGACCTACAGGCCTGTTCGGGCGCGTCCACCTGAGGCTCGAGTGATGGCAAACGGGTACACGCAACGTCCGTCCGCATCCGCGATCCTTCAGGTGATTTTGCTGGTCGTGGCGCTGGCCGTGCCGCTTTTCGGGGGCGCCTACTGGATCCACGTGGGCGCCATCCTCTGGTACTACGCCATCCTGGCGTCGAGCTGGACCCTGCTGGCGGGGTTTGCCGGGCAGTTCTCTTTTGCCCATCTCATGTTCGCCGCGCTGGGCGGGTACGCCTCGGCGCTGATCGTGCTGCACATGGGCACGGCCTATTTTCCATTGGCGATCTTCATCGGTCTCGTCCTCGCCATCGTGGTCGGGGCACTGATCGGCTTCATGGTGCTGCGGCTGTCCGGACCCTATCTGGCGCTGTTCACGCTCGCCATCTCCGAGGTCTTCCGCATGATACTGATCGCCGAGGAGCAGGTGACCCGCGGCAGCCTCGGGCTGCAGGTGCCCAGATTCTTCAAGGGCGACTCGGACGTTCCGTACTACTACCTCGGCCTGGCATTGCTGATCGGATCCATGCTGCTGATGGGGTTCCTGTTGCATACGCGTGTCGGCTTGTTCTTGCGCGCAATCCGTGAAGATGAGGGGGCCACCCAGGCGAGCGGCGTCAACACGACTCATTACAAGATCCTGGTATTCGTCGTCACGAGTGGCATTGCGGCCATCGCGGGGATCTACTATGCGCACTTCATCGGGATCCTCACCCCCAACATGATGATTCTTCCGGAAATGGGCATCGTCATCGCCATGGCGGTCATCGGCGGGATCGAGAGCCTTCCGGGCGCCGTCGTGGGCGCGGCCATCGTCTACCTTTTGTCCGAGCTGCTGCGCGATTACGGCGAGCTGCGTTTTGTGTTGCTTGGCCTTGCCCTGGTTCTCGTTCAACGGTTCGCGCGCAATGGGCTCCTGCCGCTGATCGACCGCATCGGGCGCCGGCCGGCGGCGGTGTCCTCGCGGCTCTCCGCGCCGGGCGGCACATCGGAGAAACCACATGGCAACTGACTCCTCCGGGCCTTTCTTTACGGCGCGACGCCTTTCCAAGCATTTCGGCGGCATCCAGGCGGTGGCCGAGATGTCCCTGGACATCGCCCCCGGCGAAATTGTGGGTCTGATCGGCCCCAATGGCTCCGGCAAGACCACCACCATCAGCATGCTGTGTGGCGCCCTGTACTCCGACGGCGGGCAGATCCTGCTGGATGGCTCCGATCTGACCGGCATGGCCGCCCATTTCTTCGCGCGCCACGGCGTGGCCCGGACCTTCCAGGTTCCCCGGCTGTTCCGACGCATGAGTGTGCTGGAAAACCTGATCGTGCCGGCGCTTTCCGACATGCGCGCCAAGCGCACCGAGGCCGAACGAAAGGCCGGCGAGATACTCGAATTCCTGCGGCTGGCCCACCTCGGCCAGGATTACGCACGCTCGCTTTCCGGCGGACAGCAGAAACTTCTGGAACTGGGGCGTGCGCTCATGCTGGATCCGAAGCTCATCCTGCTGGACGAGCCATTCGCCGGCGTGCATCCCCGCTTGCTCAATCAGATCATCGAACACATCAAGGCGCTCAACGAGCGCGGCATGACGATCGTGCTGGTCGATCACAATCTGGATGCGATCCGGTCGGTCGTCCGCCGCGCCGCAGTCATGGCACAGGGTCGAAAGATTGCCGATGGCTCCGTGGATGACGTGCTCCGGGATCCCGCGGTGATCCACGCGTATACCGGTTCACGCAAGGCGAATGGGAGGGCGGCATCATGACGGCTATGGCGGGCGGCACGCGATCGGCCTCCTCGGACTCCTATTTCGAAACGGCTCCCCATTTCTCCGGGGAAGCCCTGGTCGCGGGCTATACCCAGGACATCGATATTCTGCGCGGGCTGACCGCACGGATCTGGAAGGGCAGGATTTCGTGTGTGGTAGGCCCCAACGGAACCGGAAAATCGACCCTTCTCAAGGCCATGTTCGGATTCCTGCATCCCAGCGCCGGCCAGGTGCTGCTTGATGGGCAGGACATCACGGGCAGTCCGCCGCATCGGATGTTGAGCCTTGGGGTGGCCTACCTGCCGCAGCGTCCCAGCCTGTTTCCGTACCTGACGGTGGAATCCAACCTTCGCCTGGGACTCTGGCATGCGCGTCTGAAGAAGTCGGAGATCCAGAGCCGATTGGACCGCGTCTACGCCCGGTTTCCGGTTGTCGAAAACAAGCGCCGGCAGCCTGCGGGGCAACTGTCGGGCGGGCAGCAGCGCCAGGTGGAGATTGCCCGCAGCCTCATGGCGGAACCGTCGGTGTATCTGATCGATGAGCCGACGGCCGGGATCGACCCGCAGACCAGCGAATCCATCTACGAGATCGTGGAAGGGCTGGCACATGAACTGGACAAGGCGGTGTTGCTGGTGGACCAGGACATTCGCAGTGCATTGGACATCACGGACTACGTGTATGTCGTCAAGACCGGTTCCGTGGTCGCCAGCGGGCCGCGGGAGGAGTTCGGAGGGGACACCGACGCGCTGGTGGCGCGGTGGCTCTATGCCAGCGGCGAATGAGGGTGGCTGGCGCTTCGGGCACGGCGACCCGCTCATTCACCCTCGTCGAAATCAACATCGGGATCCGTCATGTCGTGGGAAACAATCTTGTACGAGGCACGCGAGGGCATCGCGGAGATTCGGCTCAACCGGCCTCAGCGGTTGAATGCCGTCGTGCAGCAGCTCTACGACGAGCTGAACGCTGCGCTGGATACAGCCGAACAGGATCCGGCAGTGCGTGTCGTGCTCTTGTCGGGCGCCGGCCGCGCTTTCTGCGTGGGTGCCGATCTCAAGGCCCACAAAGCCGGCCGGACCGCATTCGAGCGCCGCGAGTACCTGCGGGGCGAGCAGTCCGTCTGCCGGCGTCTGCTGCTGCTGGGCAAACCCGTCGTGGCGGCCGTCCACGGATATGCGCTGGGCGCGGGGGCGGAAATGGCGGTGGCTTCCGATTTCATGCTGATGGCGCAGACGGCCCGGATCGGCTTTCCTGAAATAAGCCTGGGAAATTTTCTGGGCGGTGGAGTGACGGCCTTGCTGCCACGGCTGGTGGGCCTGGCGAAGGCCCGGGAACTGGTGTTCCTGGGTGAGAGGATTCCGGCGGACGAGGCCGTGGCGATGGGTCTCGCGGCGCGCGTGTTCCCGGACGATGGGTTCGCCGGTCATTGCAGACAGTTTGCCTTGCAAATCGCCCGGAAGGCCCCCTTCTCGATGCGGCTGGCAAAGGAACAACTGAATACGGCCAGCGATCGGCCGCTGGATGCGACACTGACGGCGGAACTCGAGGGAATGATGTTCTGCTCGACCACGCAGGATTGGCAGGAAGGGATCGATGCCTTCGCCGCAAAGCGCTCGCCGGTTTTCAGGGGACTGTAGATGGCCGCGTCCATTCTGAACACCATCCTGTCGCCGCAATCCATCGCGATCGTGGGGGCATCCAGGGATCCTCACAAGCGGGGGTTCCGCTCCATCCAGAAGCTGATCGACGACGGATACGCTGGCACGATCCTGCCCGTCAACCCAAGGGAGACGGAGATCCTGGGCCTCCGCTGTTACCCGGACCTGTTGGCATGCCCCGTTGTGGCCGACCTGGCGCTGATCTGCACACCGGCGAAATCGGTGCCGCAGGTTCTGGCCCAATGTGGCCGGGTCGGGGTCAAGGGGGCCGTCGTACTGGCGGGCGGCTTTGGCGAGACCGGTGCGTCGGGGCGGCAACTGGAGATCGAACTTGTCAACGCGGCGAGATCGGCCCATGTCCGCGTTATCGGCCCGAACACTTCAGGGATCTTCAACACGCATTGCGCCTGCAATCTGGTGGGATTTTCGGATCTGAGACCCGGCAGCATCGGCCTCCTGTCGCAGTCCGGCAATATGGCGCTGGCGCTCGTGACCGAGGCTCAGGCCGGGGCGCAGATCGGCCTCAGCACCTATATCGGCGTTGGAAACGAAGCCGATCTTCAGTTTCACGAATACCTGGATTACTTCGAGCAGGATCCGGACACGCGCGTCGTCATTGCCTACATCGAAGGAATCAAGAACGGCGGCGCATTCCTGGCCGCGCTCGATCGCGTGGGGCGGCAAAAGCCTGTGGTCGTGTACAAGTCGGGACGCAGCAGCGCCGGCAAGCGGTCCGCTCTGTCCCACACCGGGGCGCTGGCGGGTGATTTTGCCGTCAGTGCCGGCGTCCTGTCGCAGGCGGGCGCCATCCTGGTCCGTCGCTCGGACGATATCCTGCCGGTGGCCGAGACGCTGTCGCTGCTATCACCGCCCAGGTCGCGGCGTGTGGCCGTGCTGGCGGACGGCGGCGGCCATGCCACGATCGCCACGGACAGCCTGGTGGAGCAGGGACTGGAACTGGCGAACCTGGAGCAGAAAACGCGCGACGCATTGGCCGCGATTCTGCCTCCCTCCGCTTCGCTGGCCAACCCAGTCGACGTCGCGGGCGGAACCGACGCCGATCCTGGCGTCTTTGCCACTTGCGCACGAATCCTGCTGCGGGATGCCAATGTGGACTCGCTCCTCATCACCGGCCTGTACGGGGGCTATGCCCTGCGTTTTTCGGCGACGCTCGAAGGCGTGGAGATCGAGACATCCCACACATTGGCCCACCTGTGCGCCAGCCTGGGCAAGCCCATTCTCGTGCACAGTCTGTATGCCTATTTGACCGGCCCTGCCAGACCGACGGCGCTCACCGCTCTTCGAGAAAATGGAATCCCGGTCCTGGGGTCCGTGGAGCGCACGGTCCGCTGCCTGGCGGCGTTGGCCGATTTCGGCGAGGCTCGTGCGCGGCGGCCCCGGCGCACTGCGGTGGCCGAGCCGTTGCCGCCCGTGCAGGCACTGATCGACGAGGTACATGCCGACGGCCGCACGCTGATGCTGGAGCACGAGGCGCGAGCCCTGCTGAGCGCTGCGGGGGTCGCCATGCCGCCCGCCTATCTTGCCGGGACGGGCGACGAGGCTCTCGCTGCGTTTCACGCGCTGGCTTCACCCGTTGCGATGAAGGTCGTTTCTCCGGATATCGTTCACAAAACGGAGGCCGGGGGCGTCCGGCTGGGTCTCCATGATGACGCGGGCGTAGAACGCGCGTTCCATGCTATTGTCTCGGGCGTTCGCCGAACCGTTCCGGGCGCGGACGTCCGGGGCGTGCTGGTCACGCCCATGGCGGATGCGCCGGACGGCCTGGAGGTCGTCATTGGCGTCGTCGGCGATCCCAGCTACGGCCCCGTCCTGATGTTCGGGTTGGGTGGGATTCTCGTTGAGGTTCTGCATGACGTTGTCTTCCGCGCCTTGCCCATCAGTGAACAAGACGCTTGTTCGATGATGGACGGCATCCAGGCGCATGCCATTCTGAAGGGCGTACGAGGCGCTGCCGCGGTGGATCGCGGCGCCCTGGTCCAGCTGATGCTTGGCGTATCCCGCTTGTGTACCGCACACCCTGAAATCGCTGAGCTGGATCTGAACCCCGTATGGGCCGCGCCGGGCGGTGTTCATGTGCTGGATGCGCGGATCGTCCTTGACGGGTCTCACCGTTGAATCATGCCTGCGCCCAATACGCTTGAAGAACTGGTCGGTCACATCCAGTCCCGCTTTCCGGGCCTGACTCCGCAATTCAAGGTCGGCGCGCGCTACCTGATCGATCACCCCATCCAGGTATCGACGCTTTCCGCGCGCAAGCTGGCAAGCCTCGCACGGGTTCAGCCCGCCACGCTGGTCCGGCTGGCGCAGCATCTGGGATATCCCGGTTGGGACGCGATGAAGGCGGTATTCGTGCGCGACTTCCATCCCTTGCCGGAAAGCTACACCGCGCGCGCGCAATCATTGGTGCAGCATCCCAAGTCCGTCCAGACGGCCTGGGAGACGGCGACGGCGCAACATGGCCGCAATCTGAGCCTGCTGGGACCCACGAACCAGGCGGCCATGGCCCAGGCGGTCAACCAGTTGCAGGGGGCCACCCGCATCCTGATTGCGGGCTTCCGTTCCTGCTATCCGGCTGCATTCAGCCTGGGGTACCTGTGCAACCTGTTCCGGTCGGACGTGCACGTGCTGCACAATACCGGCGGCACGATGGACCTGGATCTGCACCATCTGCGCGGCAGCGATACGGTGGTCCTGATGAGCTACGCGCCCTATTCGGCCGAGGTCCTGGTGGTTGCCGATGCGGCCCGCGCGGAAGGCTGCCACATCATTGTTCTCAGTGACAGCGCGGTGGCGCCGATTGCGCTACGCGCCGACACCCTGTTGCTCTTCCACACTCACGGGAATTCCTTTTTTCCTACCACTGTCGCATTGCACGCCCTCGTGGAGATGCTGGCGCAGCAATTGCTGGTGTCGGGGGGAAAGGGCGCGGTGGACCAGCTGGCACGCACGGAATCACGCCTGCGGACGACCAAGGCCTATCTCGACAACCGCTAGCCGCGGCGGCCGCGGAAGCCTTCATCGAATTCGACGAGTGCGTCAGAGGGCCGCGATCGCGGCGTCGTAGCCCGCGCGCAAGCGGGCGTAGACAGGTCCGGGCGTGCCGGAACCGACGGCACGGCCATCGTATTGGGTGATGGGCAGAATTTCTTTGGTGGCGGACGACAGCATCAGCTCATCGGCATGTTCGACTTCATCCCGCAGGATGGTGCGCGCCTCGAATGGAATGCCAGCCTCTTCGGCCAGTTCCTGGATGAAGGCGTAGCGGATGCCTTCCAGGATGAATTCGTCGCGCAAGGGTGCGCACAGCACACCGTCCTTCACCATCCAGATGTTGCAGGACGAGCCTTCGGACAGGCGTTCATCCCGGAACTGGACCACATCGTCCACCCCCTCGTCGGTGGCGAACTGCTTGGCGAGCACATTGCCCAGCAGCGAGACGGATTTGATGTCGCAATGCAGCCAGCGGAGGTCCGGCATGCTCACGACTGACATGCCGTGTTCGCGCTTGTGGGCATCGGGACGGGCAAAGGGGGACACCATGCAGAAAATGGTGGGTTCGCAAGGTTCGTCCGGGAAGCCGTGGTCGCGTTTCGCCACGCCGCGCGTGACCTGCAGATAGGCCATGCAATCGGCGAGCCCCGAGCGCTGGAGCATGCTGCGCAGCAGATGCTCCCACTCCGCGTCGGACTTGCCGGTATCGATCCGGACCTTTTTCAGGCTGCGATTCAGGCGCGCGAGATGTTCATGAATGCGGAAAGGCTTGCCCCGGTACGCCGGGACGACTTCGTAGATGCCGTCGCCGAAAATGAATCCCCGGTCCAGCACGGAGATCTTGGCGTCGCCCAGGCGCACGAGGTCGCCATTCAGGTAAACGAGACTGTCGTTATCGACATTCGGAATCATCTGCGAGCCTCTTGATGCGGTCATTGAGACGGTGATTTTGAAGGCGCCCCCGACTTGCAGGGGCGCGGCAAATGGCGAAATGGGCCCAGCCCATTACGAAGAGCCATGACATAGTCTACCAAGCGGCCGTGTCTCTGGCGGGGACGCCATGGGTTCCATCATCCGCTCGCCGATGAGGCGGGGCGTGGTGCCCTGCCGACATCCAATCAATATTGGGCGCGTATCAGGGTTTGAGCTGATCCCGGATCTCGCCGCCCTTGTGCGCGTCGCTATGCACATTGACGTAAAGATCGCCCGCTTCGTACGCCTTGTACTGCTCGTCGGTCAGCTTGGCATTTGCCGGTACCATCCATTCATTGTTCCCCTTCTTTTCCAGCGGGATGATGATCGGCCCGTTCTTGCCCGCCGCCGCCTGGTGGATGTGGGCCATGGTGCCGTCCACACCGGAAGTCATCACGCTGCCGCTGACCGTCTTGTCGGAATTGACGGTGATGGTGCCTTCGCCCTTGGCTGACGTCGTGACGGCAGGAACCTCTTGGCTGCCGCTTAGCATGACCTTGTTCTGGGCGGCCATGGCGACGCTGCCGCCGGTGGCCAGTCCCGCGAGCACGATGCTGCCCATGAGGGCCGCAAGACGAGATTTCGAGAAAATCGGATGGTAGCTCATGGAGATTCTCCTTGATGTAAGGCCGCCGGCGACGATCGCAGGAATTGATCATCCGCCAGAGGCGAAATATAGTGTGCCCGTCAATGGCGTTTCGTGCCATGGCGATTGTCATGGCGTTGACATCTGGAAGGACCAATTACTTCGCCTTACTGACTACTTCGCCTTACTGACGGCCATGTCACCCTGAGGGAGAACGATGGGCGGTACCGATTCATGATTGCGTTCATCGAGGCGCAGCGCGCCGGGCTCTTCGCATCGCGCAACTGGCTGCCGAACGTCGTGGCCGGCGTGATCGTGGGCGTGGTCGCCTTGCCGCTGGCGATGGCCTTTGCCATTGCCTCGGGCGTCAAACCGGAACAGGGCCTCTATACCGCCATCATCGCAGGGCTGTTCGTGTCCGTGTGCGGGGGCAGCCGCGTACAGATCGCGGGCCCCACCGGAGCCTTCATCGTCATTCTTTCGGGCATCGTGGCGCAGTACGGAATCGATGGCCTGCAGCTCGCCACCCTCATGGCGGGGCTCATTCTGTGCGGCTTGGGGATGGCTCGCATGGGCGCGGTCATCCGCTACATTCCGGTGCCGGTCATCATCGGTTTCACGGCCGGAATCGGCGTCATCATTTTCGTGGGCCAATGGCGGGATTTTTTCGGCTTGCCGCCGGTGCCTGGCCACTATTTTCACGAAAAGTTCTCGTGGCTCCTGGGCCACCTTACCCTGCTCGATACGACGACCACGCTGTTTGGATTGGGCTCACTGGTGCTTATCCTGCTGCCGCGCTGGATACCCGCGCTTTCCCGTGTGCCAGGACCGCTATTGGCGCTTATCGTGGCGACGCCCATGCAAGGCGTATTTCATTTTTCGCACGTCGCCACGATAGGCAGCGCCTTCGGGAGCATTCCCCGCGGTCTGCCCTCATTTGTCTGGCCTTCCTGGACGTTCGATCAGGCCATCACGCTTCTGGCTCCGGCCTTCGCTATTGCGATGCTCGGGGCGATCGAATCGCTGCTTTCGGCTGTCGTGGCCGACGGCATGGCGGGGACACGCCACGATTCGAACGCCGAGCTGATCGGCCAGGGCCTGGCCAATATTTTTTCTCCCCTTTTCGGCGGGATTGCGGCAACGGGCGCAATCGCGCGGACCGCGACCAATATCCGTAACGGCGGCAATAGCCCGCTTGCGGGCATCGTGCATGCGCTGACCCTCGCGCTCATTCTGGTGCTGCTTGCACCGCTTGCCGTCCATATCCCGCTGACCACGCTCGCGGCAGTGCTTTTTGTGGTGGCCTGGGACATGAGCGAGGCACCCCGTTTCGTAGGGCTCATCCGCCGTGCGCCGCGCGCCGATGTGGTGATACTGTGGGCGACTTTCCTGCTCACCGTTTTCAGCGACCTGGTGGTGGCTGTCAACATTGGCATGGTGCTTTCGGTGCTGCATTTCTTGCGCCGCATGGCGCACTCCGTCGAGGTCATTGCCCTCGACGGACCGCATCTGGACGCCGAATGGCGGGATGCCGGTCTCGCCGGCAGCCCCTCGGGCGTGCAGGTCTGCGAGGTGCACGGCCCGCTTTTCTTCGCCATGGCCGATCATCTGGAGAGGCTGCCGGTCGACAGCCGTATCCGGTTTCTGGTTCTCAGACTCAGTTGGGTGCCCTTCGCGGACATCACGGCGCTGCATGCCTTGAACCGGCTGACCAAAGGGCTGCGCAGTCAAGGCGTGCAGCTGCTGCTCTGTGGCGCGAATGAGCGCGTGAGCCGCAAACTGCATCGGGCGGGTTTCGTCGAGGCAGCGGGCGAAGAGGCAATACCCTCCAGCCTGGGGCAGGCGCTGCGCTACATCGATCGCCAGCAAAGAGACGGGCGCGGGCACCGTTGCCCCACAGCCCGGAAGCAGGATTCGATCGGCACTGACATTGATGTGAGTCAACAGTAAACCACCGGCTGTAATCCACGCGACGCCATTCGTTCAATACTAAGCGTGTGACCGTAGCGTGGGAAATCATCATGAAGCCGGTATACGACAGGAACGGTGAACCGTTGGAGATTCTCGGCGAGGACTTCCTCGTGTTCAGCCTCGGGGGATACCCCTATGGAATGGATTATTCGCTGGTGGCGGAACTCCGTCACTTCGACCCTGGAGCCGTGGACGGCGTCGAAGGTGCCCCCGCCTTCGTCAAGGGCAGCGGCTACCTTTCGGGCGTGCAGGTCCCGCTGATCGATCTGGGCGCCAAGCTCGGTGCCGCGCCCATGCAGCCGACGGCTCTGTCGGGGATCGTGTTTGCAACGATTCGCGGCGAGCCGGTCGGGCTGGTGGTCGACAGCATTCGTGGCGTCACGATTCAGCAGTCGGATCGCATCGGTGAGGCGCCGACCTCCGACCCCATCGTGCCGGCGTCGGCGCTCCTGGGCCTGGGGCAGGTGGGAGCCGATCCGATCGTGCTGGTGGACGTGGCGAAGCTCTTCACCGGTGAGGAAATGGCGGCGACGAGGGCTCGCGCTTCGGTGATCTGAATCCGTCTGGCGTATGCTGTCGAAAGCCCGGATTTGCCGGATAGAGGCTGACGATGGCCTGTGTCGGTTCATCCCTGACCCTACGATTCGGATACGTCCAGTATGACCCATGCCTCCACGGCGCCGGTGCGCCGCAAGACGGTCTTTGCCATCATCGCCATGGCGCTGCTCATGATGTCGATCGATTCGACCATCGTCGCGACGGCACTCCATTCGATCCAGCAGGGGTTGAACACATCCATCAACCTGACGAGCTGGACCATCACGGCCTATTCCTTCGGGTTCGTGCTCATGCTGCCGGTCAGCGGCAAGCTGGCCGAGCGCTTCGGCCGCCGCAAAGTCTTCATCGGCTCGACGCTGGCATTCACGCTTGCGTCGTTTGGCTGCGGGATGGCCGACAACATCTATGTACTGATCGTGCTGCGCGCCGTGCAAGCGGCGGGCGGGGCCGGATTTACGCCCACGGCCACCGGCATCATCGTCGACCATTTCGGGAAGACGCGAGACCGGTACGTCAGTCTCTTTGGCAGCATTTTTCCGGTGGGGGCGATGATAGGCCCCATCTTCGGCGGTTATTTCGTCGCCTATTCGTCCTGGCGGGACGTGTTCTACGTCAATGTGCCGATCGGTCTGGTCATTTTCCTGCTGGCCCTGCGCTTCATCCCGCACGATCCCGTCGTGGAGGGCCGCGGGGGTCGAAAGATGGACGTCCTGGGGATCGTTCTGTTGGGTGTCAGCCTGCTGTCGGGCATGCTCGCGGCGACCCTCCTGGGCGAACGTCAGGGTGGCGTAAGCGTGGCCGGATTCCTCGGGTTCCTGCTGGTGGCGATCGCATCCCTGGCCCTGTTCTTTCGCCATATCCGCCGCACGGATTCGCCGTTCATTGCGCCCCGGCTGATCTATGGACACAACTTTGGCGCCGTGAACCTGGTGAACATGATTTTCAGCGGCTTCGTGGTGGGCGCCATGGCGTTGGTCCCGCTGTATGCCACGAGCCGATATGGCATCGACGCCGTGGGTTCCGGGACGCTGCTCACCGCGCAAGGCGCGGCGGCCATGATCTGCTCGCTGACCGCTGTGGTGCTGCTGCGCCGCACGGGCTACCATCTGCCGCTTTATGTGGGCAGCGCCGTCAGCATTGTGGGCCTGGTGGGGTTGGCCTTGCCGCCGCTGGCGGGCTCGCCCTACGTCTGGCTGGCGTTTTCCGCTTTCCTGGTGGGCGCCGGCAATGGCGCCATCAACCCGGCCATGCGCAATGCCGGCTTGCAGCTCGCGCCGGAGTCCTCTTCCATGCTGGCGGCGTTGCGGACGCTGTCCCTGCAGACCGGGTCGATCGCCACGATCTCGGTGGTGGCAGCCTTTCTGGCCTACCAAAGCAATCCGGGCGCTATTCTGGCGTGGGTTTACGTGGCTGTGGCGCTCATCCGGCTGCTGGCGATCATGCTCGTGAAATATGTTCCCGAGCAGCGGGGGGCGTGGTAGAGAAGGGCGCCGGAATGTTTCGGTCCGGCTTTTGAATGAAATCAGTCATGGCTCGGAGGAATTTCCATGGATCGGCAATCGCTGGACATGATTACAAAGCTGGTCGGCTTTGATACTGTTTCGCGCAACTCCAACCTGGCACTCATCGACTATGTCCGCGATTACCTGTCGGGATTGGGCGTGGACAGTCACCTGGTGCGAAGTCCGGACGGGCGCAAGGCCAGTCTTTTTGCCACAGTAGGGCCGGCCACGGAAGGCGGCATCGTGCTGTCGGGGCATACCGACGTGGTGCCTGTGGACGGCCAGCCCTGGGACACTGATCCGTTCGTCGTGACTGAGCACTCCGGCCGCCTGTATGGCCGCGGCACGTGCGACATGAAGGGCTTCATTGCGGTGGGGCTGGCCCGTGTGCCGCGGATGTTGCAGGCGGGGCTGAAGCGGCCCGTGCACTTTGCGCTCAGTTATGACGAGGAGGTCGGCTGTGCGGGGGCTCCCGCCTTGATCGACCGCCTGGTGCGCGAGATCCCGAAGCCCAGCGCCGTGATCGTGGGAGAACCCAGCGACATGGCTCCCATCATGGCTCACAAGGGACTGGCGCTGGCCCATACGACCATCATCGGGCATGAGGCGCATTCCAGCCAGATGCAGCGCGGCGTCAGCGCCGTCATGACGGCGGGCCGGCTCATTGCCTTCCTGGGTGACCTGATGGCCGAGAACAAGGCCAATGCCGATCCGGCGTGTGCTTTCGTGCCGCCGTATTCCACCATCCACGTCGGCGTGGTCAAGGGCGGTACCGCGGTCAACATCATTTCTCGCGAATGTTCCTTTACCTGGGACGTGCGTCCTTTGCCGGGGGACAGCGTGGAGCGCATCGTGAGCCGCTTTCGAAGCTATTGCGACGAACTGTTGCCGGCGATGCGGGCGATTGCCCCCGCGGCGTCCATCACGACCGAGATTCGTGCAGACGCGCCACCACTGGCCGGTGACGGGGACGATGCCGCGCAGCGGATCGCCATGCGGCTATCGGGCCACGCGCGCTGCGGCGTGGTGCCTTATGCCACCGAGGGCGGCCAGTTTCAGGGGCGCGGATTTTCCGTCGTGGTTTGCGGCCCTGGATCCATCGATCAGGCGCACCAGCCCAACGAATACATCGAGGTGTCCCAGGTCCAAGCCTGCGAGTCGTTCCTGGACCGCATGATGGCGGACCTCGCGCGCTGACCGGGGCAGTTTTGGTGCGGCGATCTCCGCGTTGTCGAACGCAGGATCACCGGCCTCCCCTCAATAGGTCGCTGTCCGCGCTTGGCGGTTCGAGCTGCGGCGGTCGCCGCGCGGCTGGGGGGCGGGGCCACGCTTGGCGTTTGGCTTTCCGGGCCGGGAGGCGGAAGCGGGGCGCTTTTTGGCGCCAGCCGGGCCGGCATCCTTGTGCCACGGGGACTTGGCGGCGGGGGCTGCGGCGTCCCTGTGCCAGGGCGACTTGCTTCCCGCTGTATTTCCATCCTTATGCCAGGAAGTCTTGCTGCCCGGCTTGCCACCCTGAGGCCGCGCCTTTCGAGGATGATCCTTGTAGGTGGGCCGTACCGCGCGCTTGGGCTCCAGTCCCGGAATGGTTTCGGCGGGGATGGCGTGACCGATGAAGTGTTCGATCCGGCGGATCTTGTGCCGCTCGGCCGGTACGGCCAGCGTGAATGCCTGCCCGGACCGCCCGGCGCGGCCGGTACGGCCAATCCGGTGGACGTAGTCTTCGGCCTGCATCGGCAGATCGAAGTTCACCACGTGGCTGATTGCCTGTACGTCGATGCCGCGGGCGGCGACGTCCGTGGCCACCAGCACCCGTACGCGACCGCTCTGCACGAGCCCCAGTGTGCGGGTGCGCTGGCGCTGGTTCATGTCGCCGTGCAGCGCGGCCACGGGAAATCCCTGGTCGGACAAATGGTCCGCCAACTCATCGGCACCGTGCTTGGTCGCCGTAAAGACGATCGCCTGGTCCACGTCGGTATCGCGCAGCAAGTGGTCGAGCAATGATCGCTTGTGTGATCCGTCATCGGCGTACAGCAGGTGTTGCTGGATGTTCGAGTGGTCCTTTCGCTCGGGAGAGATCTCGATGCGCTGCGGGTCATGCAGCAGGTTCGCCGCGAGCTGGCCCACCTTGCCGTCCAGCGTGGCGGAAAACAGCAGCGTCTGACGGGCATCGGGGGTGCGGCTGACGATGGCCTCTATGTCCTCGATGAAGCCCATGTCCAGCATGCGGTCGGCCTCGTCCAGCACCAGGGCCTGAACGGTCGACAGATTCACGCGCCGCGCCTGAAGATGGTCGATCAGTCGGCCTGGGGTCGCCACCAGCACGTCCACGCGCCGCGCCAGCGATTTGATCTGGGCACCGTAGGGCATGCCGCCCACGACGGTGGCGATGCGCAGCTGCTTGAGGTGCTTGCTGTAGTCGCGCGTGGCGTCGGCCACTTGCATGGCGAGTTCGCGCGTCGGAGCCAGCACCAGGACCTGAACGCCGCGCCCGCCCGTGCCGCTGTGGCGGCTCAGCCGCTCCAGCGCCGGCAGCATGAAGGCGGCGGTCTTTCCGCTGCCGGTCTGCGACGATACGATGAGGTCGTGTCCAGCCAGTGCCTCCGGGATGGCCGTCGATTGGACGGTGGTGGGGGTGGTGATGCCTTGTTCGTGCAAGGCAGAGACGAGTTCGGGGCACAACCCCAGTGTTTCGAAAGACATGAGTTCCCTGTGCCCGTATGGGTGGGCGGTGTGCTGCGGGAAGGAATTGGAATCCCGCCAGGTTGGCGCCGCAGAAGTCTGCTGCAGCGGTCAGTCGCGTGCGTCGACCGAATCAACCTGGATGGCACGCAGGAAGCGCCAAGGTCAGAAGGTCAGAAAACAGGCAATCAGCGATTATGGCATGAGTGAAAACCCTATGTCAATCGGCCGTTCCGTCAGAGCTCAATCTATTCAGCGTCCGGCTGTGCCTCCGGCTTGGCCGCCCGGAATGCCGGCAGCGAATTGCAGTGCTCGGCGATGCGGGCAATCGTGGGCCACGCCGACAGCTCCATCTCGTAGCGGCTGGCGTTGTAGACCTGGGGGATCAGGCAGCAATCGGCCAGGCCGGGCGCATCACCGTGGCAGCACAGGCCGGTCTGCAGCGACTGCAAGCTGGCCTCCAGCGCATCGAAGCCCACCGCGATCCAGTGCCGGTACCAGGTATCGCGCATGTCCTTTTCCACCTGCATCTCATGGGCCAGCCAACGCAGTACCCGCAGGTTGTTCAGCGGGTGGATATCGCAGGCGACCTGCAAGGCGAGGGCGCGCACGCGGGCGCGGGACAATGGATCGTCGGGCAGCAGCGTGCGCGGACCATGCATTTCGTCCAGGTATTCGATGATGGCCAGGGACTGCGTCAGCACCGTCTCGCCGTCTACCAGCGTCGGCACCAGGCCTTCGGGGTTGATGCGCCGATATTCGGCGGAGTGCTGTTCCCCGCCGTGCTTGAGCAGATGCACCGGGGTCAGTTTGAAGTCCAGGCCCTTGAGACCCAGCGCAATGCGGACCCGGTACGCCGCTGAACTGCGGAAGTAGGAATACAGCTCG
This sequence comes from Castellaniella sp. UC4447_H14, assembly GCF_052978285.1. Taxonomy (NCBI): domain Bacteria; kingdom Pseudomonadati; phylum Pseudomonadota; class Betaproteobacteria; order Burkholderiales; family Alcaligenaceae; genus Castellaniella; species Castellaniella sp. UC4447_H14. The sequence goes on from NZ_CM129666.1 coordinate 2,795,963, forward strand.
TACATGACTTTCACGCCTCCGCGCGGCGAGTGATGACTTGATCGATGGTGCCGAAGATATTCCGGCCCTGCGCGTCTTCCATGTGGATGCGCACCCGGTCGCCGAAACGCATGAACGGCGTTGCCGGCTGGCCGGTTTCGATGGTCTCGTACATGCGGACTTCGGCGATGCAGCAGTAGCCCACGCCGCCGTTGCGGATGCTGGAGCCGTTGAGCCCGCCCTGCTTGTTGGAAATGGTCCCGGAGCCGATGATGCTCCCGGCTTCCAGCTCTCGCGTGCGCGAGGCGTGGGCGATGAGCTGTCCGAAATGGAACGTCATGTCCTGGCCGGCGTCGGGGCACCCGAACGGCTCGCCGTTCAAGTCCACCCGAATGGGCAGGTGGGCCTTCCCGCCGGCCCAGGCGTCCCCCAGTTCGTCGGGCGTCACGGCGACGGGTGAAAATGCGCTGGCGGGCTTGGACTGGAAGAAGCCGAATCCCTTGGCGAGCTCGCCGGGAATCAGGCCGCGCAGCGACACGTCGTTGACCAGCATCACCAGGCGGATCTTTGTGATGGCGTCGTCAGGCGATGTGCCCATGGGAACATCGTCCGTCACCACCGCGACCTCGGCCTCCATGTCGATGCCCCAGTCTTCGCTGTCGGCGACGATGGGATCGCGCGGTCCGATGAAAGAGTCCGAGCCTCCCTGGTACATCAGCGGGTCGGTGAAAAAGGATTCCGGGACCTGGCTGTTGCGGGCGCGGCGGACCAGTTCCACGTGATTCAGGTAGGCCGAGCCATCCGCCCACTGGTAGGCCCGCGGCAGCGGTGAATGGCAGGCGGCGGCGTCGAAGGGTTGTGCGTGCGCGGCCTGTCCGGCGTTCAACTGATCGTAGACGGCGCGAAGCCGGGGCTCGCAACTCGACCAGTCATCAAGCGCGGCCTGCAGCGTCGCGGCGATCTGCGGCACGGCGACGCAGCGCGCCAGATCGCGGGCGACAACGACGAGCCGGCCGTCGCGGGCGCCGGATTTGAGGGTGGCTAGTTTCATGAGGAATCCGGGTAGAGATTCAAGTTCGGCGCGCTGCGGCCATGGTCAGGCCTTGAACGCGGTCCCACGCATGGAGGGACGCTCGCTGAAGGCGGCAAACCACGATTTGAGCGTTGGCGCAGCGGCCCGCCAGTCCAGTTCGGGGAATCGCAGATCCAGGTAGCTCAGGGCGCTTGCGGCCGCGATCGTGCCCAGGTCCAGGCGATCGACCCAGGTCGCGGCGGTCGACTCCAGTTCGCGCAGTGCGCTGCGTACTTTGTCTTCCTGGGTCTGTTGCCAGTCCGACCATTGGAATTCCTTCGGGCGCAGGACTGCTTCGTAGCGCATCAGCAGCGCCGCATCCAGCAGCCCGTCGGCAAGCGACTGGCGCACCAGCGTGTCCCAGCGTGCGTCTCCTTCGGGGATCAGGGAACCGCTTGCCAGCGTATTCAGGTATTCGCAGATCACGCGGCTGTCGTAGAGCACCGACCCGTTTTCCAGAACCAGGGTCGGCAGCTTGCAGAGGGGATTCCGCTGCATGAGCTCTGCGTTGTGCTGAGTGGGCATGGTCACGACCGGGGCAATCTGGATACGGTCCATGAGACCGAGCTCGCGCGCGGCGATCAGGCATTTGCGAACGTAAGGAGATGTGGTGGAGTAGTACAGCTTCATCGATTTTCCTTTCAGTTATCCGTTGTTCATCGCGGCCAATGCGCGGCCCGCCATCCAGCCGAAGGTCAGTGCCGGGCCCAGGGTGATGCCCGAGCCCGGGTAGGTGCCGCCAAAGACGGATTGCATGTCGTTGCCGGCGACGAAAAGTCCCGGGATGGCCTGCCCTTCGGCGTCGAGCGCGCGCGCTCCCGGATCGGTGTGGATGCCGCAGGACGTCCCGATGTCGCCCGCCACCACTTGTACCGCATAGTAGGGACCATCGCCAATCGTCCGCAGGCAGGGGTTGGGCTTGTGCGAGGGATCGCCCAGATTGCGGTTGTATGCGGTGGAACCCTTGCCGAAGTCCGGGTCTTCGGCCTTGGCGGCAAACTGGTTGTAGCGTGCGACGGTGGCCTGCAGGCGCTGTGCGTCCACGCCGATCTTCCCGGCCAGTGCCGCCAGCGAGGGCGCTTCGATCAGGTACCTGTCCCGGATCAGGTGCTGGCGTGGCCGACCCCCGGGCAGCGCCAGCCCCAGCCCCCAGGTATCGATGAATTGCCGGTCGCAGATCAGCCACGCCGGAATGTCGGGCTTCTCTCCGGACGCGTACATGGCCTTCACGAATTCGTGATACGACGTGGATTCGTTGACGAAACGCTCGCCGTTCTGGTTGACGGCGATCAGGCCGGGCTTGGCCCGTTCCCACACCAGGTGCGGATATCGGGTCATGGTGCCGTCCGGCTTTTTCCATAGCGAGACGGGTGCCCAGGACGCGGGAGCCACGTGACCGGTCCCCATGACCGCGCCAGCGTCCCGCATCATGACAATGCCGTCGCCGCTGTCGCCCTCGGGCGACATGGACCAGGGCCCGGTGGGCTTGGGAAAGTATTCGGCGCGAAGCTGGGCGTTCCACGGGAAGCCCCCGGTGGCGACGACAACGCCCTTGCGCGTCCGGATATGATGTTCCGTGCCATTGTGATCGACGGTGATGCCGATGACTCGTCCGCTTTCGTCGCGATGCAGCCGGCGTGCCGCGGTGCCGAGCCGATAGGGGATCTTGTGCTTCAGGACGGCGAGGAAAAGCTGCCCCGCCAGTGCATTGCCCAGCAGCAGCCGGGTGCCGCGGTGGTAACCGCGCAGGCGGTCCAGCCAGAATGCCAGCACCAGCTTGCCCGAATACCAGAAGGACTTCGGGGACCGTGTGGCGGCAAGCAGTTGGTAGACGTCGGTGACGGTCACCATCATGCCACCCAGGACCACGAATTCTTTCAGGGGATCGCGCAGCTCCTTGAAGTGGGCGCCCAGCCGTTTGCCATCGAACGGGGTCGGATCCACCACCCGGCCCCCGAGCGCGGCGCCCGGACTGTCGGGATAGTAGTCCGGGGAATAGGTGCGCGTCGCCACGTCCAGGACTTGGTGCGCCCTCATGTAGTCCAGCATTTCGGGGCCGTTCCGGAGATAGGCTTCCTTCAGATCATCCGGGGATGCGCGGCCCACGATCTGCTGCAGGTACTCCCAGACCTTTTCATAGCTATCGTCACCATGCCCGGCGGCGGTCGCCCCCGGATTCAACGGGATCCAGATGGCGCCTCCCGAGACGGCCGTCGAACCGCCGATACGGTCGGTCTTCTCGACCAGCAGGACATCCAGCCCTTCCAAATGGCCGGTGAGCGCCGCCGACATTCCGCCCGCGCCCGAACCTGCCACGACCACGTCGACTGTCTGGTTCCATTCGATGTTTTCCATGATGGTCACGCTCCCGATCCGCCCAGCGATTTGCCCCCGTCCACGAACAGCACCTGGCCGGTAATGAAGGACATGCCGGGGGCGGCCAGGAAGGACACCGCATTGGCGATGTCCTCCGGGGTGCCGGCCTTGCCTGTGGGCTGCAAGGCGAGCTGTGCCGCCAGTCGTTCCGGAGTGAGGGCGCGCAGCATCGGGGTGTCGATGAGCCCCGGCGCGATGGCGTTGACCAGGATGCCCCTGGGGGCCAGCTCCATGGCGCTGGCGCGCGTGTATCCGACCAGGGCTGCCTTGGAGGCGACGTAGTGGGCGTGGTGGCGCGCGCCCAGGTAGGCGCGCGAGGCGATGTTGACGATCTTGCCGCCCGCACTCATTCTCGCGGCGGCACCCTGGGTCAGCGTGGCGGCGGCAATCAGGTTCAGTTCGTACATGCGGCGAAAGTCTTCTTGCGTCAATTTGAAGAAGTCGCGTTCGTCGAACAGGCCGGCGCTATTGACCAGCGCCGATAGCGCGGGCAGTCCATCGAGCAGCGCCGCGATGGCGGCTTCCTGGGCCAGGTCCACCACGCGGGTCTGGATGTCCAGGCCTTCCTTTTTGAGCTGTTGTTCCAGTTTGGTCAGCGGGTCGTCGGCCCGGTCCGCAGCCACGACGGAAAATCCGTCCTGGGCGAGGCGCCGGACGATGACGCGTCCCATGCCGCCGGCGGCGCCGGTGACCAATGCCACTGCATTCATGTGTATTTCCTTTGTCAGGCTGACAGAAAGCCGCCGTCCACTGGCAGCACCACACCCGTCACATAAGTGGCCAGCTCGGACGCCAGGAAGACGATGGGGCCCACGATTTCGTCCGGTTCACCGCCTCGTCCCATAGGGGCGCGTTTCATGAACCAGTCGGTTCCACCCGGGGTAGCGAGCTGAGGCTTGACCATGTCGGTCAGCATGAATCCCGGCGCTACGGCGTTCACCCGGACCCCATGAGGAGCCAGGTCTCGGGCCAGCGCCTGCGTCAGAGACCGCACGGCCCCCTTGGAGGCGATGTATGCGGCGGTCGAGGGTCCGCTGACGAAGGCGACGATGGAGGACAGGCTGATGATGCTGCCGCGCGTCGCCTTGAGCTGTTCGACGAAGGCGTGGGTGACATTGAAGACGCCTTCCAGGTTGACCGAAAGGATGCGATCCCAGACCTCGGCCGACTGCGGATCGTCGAAGCGCGCCCGGCCCGAGATCCCGGCGTTGTTGACCAGGATGTCGATGGGGCCGATGCGATTGTGGAGGTCGTCCGCCCATGACCGCACGGCGGCCCGTTCGGTGACGTTGATGGTTTCGGCCCAGGCCTCGCCGCCCTGGTCGCGGATCTCCCGGGCGATGGTCTCGGCGCCCGCGTGATCGAGATCCGCGGCGACGACGCGCGCGCCGTGGCGAGCAAAACCCAGCGCGATGGCGGAGCCGAGTCCGCCCGAGGCGCCGGTGACCAGCGCCAGCTTGTTTTCCAGCAATTTCATGGTTGTCTCCTGCGGACTCATGCGCCCAGGTAGGCGCGCTGCACGGCTTCGTCGCTGATGAGCTGGGCCGAGGGACCTTGCAGCGCCAGTTCGCCGTTCTCCAGGATGTAGGCGTGGCTGGACACGGACAGCGCCAGCTTGGCGTTCTGTTCGACGAGCAGGATGGTGATGCCTTGCTCCCGGTTCAGCGTGCGGACGGTGTCGAAGATCTGTTCCACAACCAGCGGCGCCAACCCCATCGACGGTTCGTCCATCAGAATCATCCGGGGCCGGGCCATCATGGCGCGGGCCGTGGCCAGCATCTGCTGCTCCCCGCCCGACAGCGTCGCCGCCTTCTGCGCAATGCGCTCGCGCAGGCGCGGGAAGATGTCGCACATGGCATCCAGGTCGCGCGCGACGGCAGCGCGGTCCTTGCGGGTGTAGGCGCCCATTTCCAGGTTCTCGCGCACGCTCATGTCGCGGAAGATCTCACGTCCTTCGGGGACCTGGATGATGCCTTGCCGGACGATGTGGTCGGCGGCCATTCGGTGGATGGGCTTGCCTTCCAGGCGCACCGCGCCGTGCGTCGCGCGCACCAGCCCCGAGATCACATTCAGGGTGGTGGACTTGCCCGCGCCATTGGCGCCCAGCAGCGCCACGATTTCCCCCTTGGGGACGCTGAGCGAGACTTCATGCAAGGCGGCGATGTTTCCGTACGATGCGGAGATCGATTCCACGGACAGGAACGGTTCACTCATGGCGGGTTCCTTTGCCCAGATAGGCCTCGATGACGCGCTCGTCCGCGCGGATTTCGGCGGGCGTGCCTTCGGCGATCTTGTGCCCGAAGGACATGACGGTGATGCATTGCGAAATCGACATGACGAGCTGCATGACGTGCTCGACCAGCAATACCGTCATTCCCTCTTTGGACGAGAGTTCCGTCAGGATCTTGTCCAGCTTGTCGATCTCGCGGTTGCGCAGTCCGGCCGCCGGCTCGTCGAGAAGCAGCAGGCGCGGCTTGATGGCCAGCGCCCGGGCGAGTTCCAGCATTTTCTGGCGTCCGAAGTCCAGGCTGCTCGCCTTGTGATCCAGGAAGTCGATCAGCCCGACACGTTCCAGCAGGTGGTGGGCATGTTCCCGGTGCTCGGCGGATGGGCGGCGCAGCAGTTGGCCCAGCCGGCGTGCGCCGTAGGAGTAGGTGCCCAGCAGTGCGTTCTCTTCCACGTTCAGTTCATTGAAGAGTTCGAGATTCTGGAAGGTGCGGGCCACGCCCAGGCGAGCCATTTCGGATGCATCCCGGTGGGTGATGTCTTCGCCGGCGAAGGCGATCGAGCCGCCCGTCGGGTCGTAATAGCGCGAGATGCAATTGAAGGTGGTGGACTTGCCCGCGCCATTGGGACCGATCAGGGCGTGGATCTGGCCCGACTGCACCTGGAACGACAGGTCGTCGACGGCGGTCAGGCCGCCGAAACGCACGGTCAGGCCCGCGATGTTCAGGAGCGGCGTGGTCATGGCTGCTCCTTTGCAGTCGTCCGGCCGGAGGCTGGCGCGTCCCGGCGTGGCGGATTTGGGCGCCGGCGCTGGCCGCTGAACAGACCACGTGGCGCGAACATCATGAAGCCGATCAGGATCAGGCCGTAGATGATTTCCTGAAACGAGAGCACCTGGCGCAGCAGTTCCGAGATCAGGCCGAAGATCAGCGCCCCCACCACCGCGCCGCGCACGGACCCTATGCCGCCTACGACGATCATGATGAGGATGAGGATGGTGGTCCAGAAACCCAGGCTCTCGGGGTGGATGAAGGATGAGAACGTGGTGTACAGGCCTCCCGCCATGCCGGCATACGCGGCCGAAAGCATGAAGGCAACCCGCTTGATGACGTTGGCGTTGACGCCCATGGCCTGCGCGGCCACATCGCTTTCGCGCACCGCGCGGAATGCGGAACCCAGTTGTGAGCGCGACAGCCATACCGCAAGCGCCAGCAGCAGCGCCGCGCAGATGACCACGAACGGGTAGGCGCGCAGGTCGGACGTCAGTTGGAAGCCGAAGAATTGTGCCGGTGAGATCTGGTAGCCATTGGACCCGTTGGTGACGTCCGTCCAGTTGAGGAACACCCATTGCATGGCTTCGCCGAAGGCGAAGGTGGACAGCGCCAGGTAGATGTCCCGCATCCGGATGGCCAGCGCCCCGAGGATATAGCCGATGGCGGCGGTGACGATGCCGGCCACGATGATCGAAATCACGAAGTTCAGATGCAGCGTATTGTTCAGAATGCCCGCGACGTAGATGCCGATGCCGTAGAAGGCGGCATGCGCCAGCGCGAACTGGCCGGTTTCGCCGATGACGATGTGCAGGCCCAGGGCCAGCACGATATAGATCATCAGCAGGTTGACGATGTAGATGACGTAGCCGCTCGCGAGGAAGGGCAGGGCGATCAGCGCCACCGCCGCGAGCACCAGGGCCCAGAGGTCGAAATTCGTCTTCATACTTTTTTAACCTGCACTTTCCCGCCCAGAATGCCCTGGGGGCGCACGATGAGTACGATCAGGATGGCCAGGAACGGTGCCACCACGATCGCGTTGGTCGATACGAAAAGTCCCACGAGGTTTTCCGCGATGCCGATGATGAAGCCGCCCACGATGGCCCCCGGAATGCTGGTGATCCCGCCCACGATGGCGGCCGCGAATGCCAGGATGGCAATATGGCCGATGTCCGGCGTGATGAGGATCTTCGGCGTGATCAGGATGGCGGATATCGCGGAAATCAACCCGGCCAGCGCCCAGACCGCCATGCGGATGCGCACCAGGCTCACCCCCACGATCTGCGCGGCCTTGGGGTTCATGCCCACCGCGCGCATGGCCTTGCCGATGCGCGTGTGGTTGAACAGGAAGTACAGCCCTGCCATCACCGCCAGTGCCGTGAACAGGATCATCAGGTCCAGGCGCGTGAGCACGGCCTGGCCGATGATGACAGTGTCCGGCTGGATCAGCGAGGGCAGGGACCGTGGCGCGTCACCCAGGCCCGTCTGACGGACGGCGCCCTTCAGGACATAGGACAGACCCAGCGTCGCGATGACGAGCTGGACTTCCACCCCCTTGGCGCGGATGACCCGTTCCATGACGACGCGCTGGAAGAAGGCGCAGATCACCGCCACCATCAGCAGGGTCGCCGGGATCACGAGGGCGTAGTGCCAGTTCAGCACCAGGATCAGGAACAGCGCCACATAGCCGCCCACCATGAAGATTTCTCCCTGGGCGAAGTTGGGCACGTCGGTGGCCTTGAACACGATGACGACTGCAACCGCCAGCAGCGCGTAGATGCTGCCGGTGACCAACCCGGAGAGGACTCCCTGCTGCAGGAATAGCCAGATGTCGGCAAAACTCATGAAATGCTCCGTGGGTGCCGCCGCCGTCCCCGGGGGCGGCACCCGTCGATGCCATCAGGCATTTATTTACCGGTGTAGGTCCAGTCGCTCTTGAAGGCACCGGGGATGAGGTCCTTGTTCGTGCCATCGAACTTCATGTAGATGGCCGCCTTCTGCGCCGCGTGATCGGTGGGGGTGAATTCGATCGGTCCCGCCATGATGCCGGTGTCCAGTTTCAGGTGTTCCAGCGCGGCCAGCACTTTTTCACGGGTGGGCTGAGGGCCGGCATCCTTCAATGCCTGGACCACGGTCATGGCAGACGGAATGCCGTAGGGCATGTAGCTTTGCGGGTAGCCGGGCTTGGCCGCGAGTTCGGGGTAGTACTGCTTGTACATGTCGTAGACCCACTTCAGCTTGGGGTCGTCCGGCAGGCCGGCCACGACGTCCTGGATATAAAAATTCTTCAGTGCCGAGGGTCCGCCCACATTTTCCACGAGCTGCTTCAGGTCCGCCGTGCCGTTGACGGCGAGCACGATAGGCTTGGTCCAGCCGAGTTCGTGCGCCTTCTTGATGATCAGCGCGGCCGGCCGGGCATACGTGGTCAGCAGCAGGACGTCCGGGTTGGCCGCGCGGACCTTCAGCATGGGCGCGGTCACGTCGTTGATGTTCGGGCTGATGGATTGCACGCTGAGCGTGGTGCCGGAGTGTTGCTTGGCCTGGAATTCGGCGGCGGTCAGGTTCCAGGTGCCGTAGGCGTCGTCGTGGTTGATGTAGCCGATTTTCTTTGCCTTCAGGCGATCCACGGCGAATTCCACCATGGACCCGCCCACGGCGTGCTGAGAGATCGAGAAGGCGCCGTAGATGTACTTCGAGGGCGGATACAGGGCTCCGTCTCCCGAGGCATTGAGCATGATGAAGGGCACCTTCGCGCGCTCGACGAACTCCTTGGAGGCCACCACGGCGGCGGAACAGGAGCCCCCGTTCAGCAGGAACACGTGGTCCTGCTCGACCAGCTTTTTCACGGCGGCGACCAGGTCGTTGGCGTTGCAGCGGGTGTCTTCGACCACCAGTTCGATCTTCCGGCCGTTGATCCCGCCTTCCTTGTTGACCTTGTCGTAGTACATTTTTGCTGCGTTGACGACGTCGTAGCCATAGGCCATGCCCGCGCCGGACAGCGGCGAGAAGAGGCCGATCTTGATGGAGGTGTCGGTGATTCCCGGTTCGGCGGCGTGCGCGGCCTGGGTCAGGCCCAGGGTGGCAACGGCCACACCCAGGGCGGCTTTCCGGATGATGCTGAATTTCATGTTGGCTCCTCGTTGACTCGAACTCCGCATGAGGCCTCGGCGAGGCCTATTGCATGCGGTAGCCACCGTTGACATCGATGACACTGCCCGTGATGTAGCCGGCCTCGGGCGAGGCCAAAAACCCGACGGCGGCGGCGACGTCGTCAGATGTGCCGATACGCCCCAGCGGAATGGCCTGGGCGGCCGCCTGCAGCGCGCCGCTGCTGGTGACGGTGCTGCGCAGCATCTCCGTGTCGATCAGCCCCGGCGCGATGTTGTTGACCGTGATATCCATGTGAGAGACCTCGCGGGCCATGGCCTTGGTCAGGCCTAGAACGGCGGACTTTGAGGCGATGTAGGAGGCGCTGGACCGGTAGCCTCCGAGTTGTGCGGCCACTGAGCTGAAGGTGATGAAGCGGCCGTTTTCGACGGGACGCTCTTCGCGGTGGCGGATGTAGGCCCGGGCACAGAGAAAGACCCCGCGCGCGTTCACGTTCATGCTGCGCTCCCACAATTCCAGCGAGGTGGTCTTGATGAGCGGGCGTTCCCCGTCTGGCTGGAACAGCAACAGTCCTGCCGCGCACACCACGGTGGCAATGGGGCCGAGGTCGTTCTCGATGGCACCGAAGGTCTGGTCGACTTCGACTTCATTGCTGACGTCGAAAGCGCGCCAGTCGTGCGCATCGCCGAGTCCCTGTACGGCAGCCTGCGCGCGGTCGGCCGAAATGTCGCATGAAATCACGCGGTAGCCGTCGCGGGCCAGGCGTTGACAGATCTGGGTGCCCATACCTCCGCCAGCACCTGTGACCAGGGCCAATCGTGGAAGTCCGAAGGAAGGTTGCTGCATGTTCTGGAGTCCCGTCTGTATACATGAGGTGATTGCTGGAGCCTGTTTCGCCCGAAAAGGTGTGAAACGCAGGTTTGAGTGGACTATTATGCATACATGGATTGTGCCTGTTCATTAGGATTTCCCCTGATATGCCACGGAGAAAAGTGAAGGCGATGGTCCAACAGTCCGTTCTCATGTATACAATTGAGCCATGAATACGCTGGCCGACCATATCACTCAGACGCTACGGGGCTGGGTACTGCAGGGAATGCTCGCCCCGGGCGAGCGCCTGGAAGAAATTCCTTTGGCGCAAAAACTGGGCGTATCGCGCACTCCTATCCGGGCCGCCCTGGCGAATCTCGGCAACGAGGGATTGCTGGAGCATCAGCCCAAACGCGGCTACACCGTGCGTGTGTACCAGTACGAGGACATCATCGGGGCCTACGAGGTGCGCGCCGTACTGGAGGGGCTGGCGTGCAGAAGGGCAGCCCAGAAGGGCCTTTCGAATCTGGTGATCAGCCAGTTGAAGGCCTGCCTTGCACAGGGTGATGCGATCCTCGCCAAGGGCCGCCTGCTTCCGGAGGACCATCACCCGTATCAGCGGATGAACATCACACTGCACGAGACGCTGCTGTCCGCGGCGGAAAATTCCTGGGTGAGCCGATTTACGACGCAGGCCCAGGCGGCCCCCTTTGCTTCGGATCGAATCATGCTGTGGGACGAGCATCGCGTGATCGACCGGTCGCACAACGATCACCACCGCATCGTCGATGCAGTCATCTCGCGCGATGCCGCCCGAGCAGAGCAGTTGATGCGCGAACACATCTACTTTGCCGGCATCCTGCTGAAGGAAAATTATGAGCGGCTCAGCAAAAAGGGCGCACCGTCCGACGTTGATGGTCCGTATCTTCCCGAGCTGACCAACGCGTCCGAAAAGGCGCCGATTGCCGGCCCGCGGTAGGCAGTGAGCGCCACCCGGGCGACAAAGCCGGGCGGCGCGGGGGCCGGTTCCTATCGTCTTTCAGGCGGCGGTTCCGGCGCAGGCGCGCCGCGCCCGCCGCCTGAACCACGCCGACCGCTTCAGGGACGCTTCGGATCGAAGTGTTTCCGCAGCCCCTGCCAGCAGCGATAGTAGTCGTCCTGCAGCAGACTGGATTCCAGCGCGAAGCGGGTGGGGTGGATCACGGCTGGCGTCTCGAACATGATAGCCATGGTGTCGGTGATGTAGTCGGGCTTCGTCGTATCGGCGTTGCTGGCTTTCTCAAAGGTTTCGGCGTCCGGCCCGTGGCCGATCATGCAGTTGTGCAGTGAAGCGCCGCCCGGCCGGAAGCCTTCGGCCTTGGCGTCGTAGGTCCCGTGCACCAGGCCCATGAATTCGCTCGCGATGTTGCGGTGGAACCAAGGCGGGCGGAAGGTGTCTTGCATGGCGAGCACGCGCGGGGCGAAGATCGCGAAGTCGATGGTGTCCAAGCCGGGGATGGCGCTGGGCGCGTGGAGCACCAGGAAGATCGATGGGTCGGGATGGTCATGGCCGACTGACCCGATCGCGCAAAAGCGGCGTAAGTCGTATTGGTAGGGTGCGTGGGTGCCGTGCCAGGCTACGACGTCCAGCGGTGAATGGTCGATACGCGCCGCCCAGAAGCGCCCCTGGAATTTGGCGATCAGTTCGAAGTCGCCTTCCTTGTCTTCGTAGGCCGCGACGGGAGTCAGAAAGTCTCGGGGGTTCGCGAGACCGTTTGAACCTATGACGCCCAAATCGGGCAGTTTGAAGGACTCGCCGAAGTTCTCGCAGACATAGCCGCGTGCCTCGCCGTCCGGCAATCGGACCTGAAACCGTATCCCGCGGGGAATGACGGCGATTTGCTGGGGCCCGACTTCCAGCACGCCAAGCTCCGTGGCGAGGATCAGCCTTCCTTGCTGCGGGACGATCAACAGTTCTCCGTCCGCGTTGTAGAAGTAGCGGTCCCGCATGGAACGGTTGGCGGCATAGAGGTGGATGCCGCAGCCCGCATTGCCGCCCATGGTCGTCATCCCCTCGATGAAGTCCACCGATGCCCGGGTGTCTGGCAGCGGTAGCGGGTCCCAGCGAAGCTGGTTGGGTGGCGTCGGAATCTCGTCGAAGCGGTTCAGCCAGCGTGCGCCGGCCGGGCTGGCCACGAACGGGTGATGCATCGCCGCAGGACGGATCCGATAGAGCCACGAGCGGCGGTTCAGGTGCCGGGGCAATGTGAACGCGGTACCCGAAAGCTGCTCGGCGTAAAGCCCGTAGGGCGCTTTCTGGGGGTTGTTGCGGCCGACGGGCAACGCGCCCGGCAACGCTTCAGTGGCGAATTCGTTGCCGAAACCGCTCATGTACTGTGATTGGCTGAGAGAATGCGAAGACATCGTGGCTCCGTTGTTATCCTAAACGTAACGATGTTATTATTTACATAACAGCATAGAGTGGCGGTGGGAAGGCGTCAAGCCATCCGGCCCTTCATCATGGAAAGCATCACGAAATTGGAAACGGCTCAAGGCGTGCAGTCGGTGGAGACCGGTCTGATGGTGTTCGAGTGCCTGGCTCGCCAAGGCGGGCCGTGCGGCCTGTCCGATCTGGCTCGCCGGGTCGGCATGCACAGGGCCAAGGCATACCGTTATCTGGTCAGCCTGCAGCGGCTCGGCTGGGTCAGGCAGGACGCTGCAAGCGGCCTGTACGACCTTGGGCCCGCCGTGCGTGATTTATCGCTGCAATGGCTGGCTCGCCAGAATGAGCTCAATCTTGCGATGAGCGAGGCGCGCAGACTCTGTGAAGCCCAGGGGGAGACGTGCTTCGTGGCGATATGGGGGGCGGGCGGGGCAACGGTTGCCCGGGTGTTCCAGCCATCTCGTGTCGTGGCCATCTCGATTGCCGAAGGGGCCGTTCTGGATGCGGAATCGTCGGCCACCGGCCGGGTTTTTTCCGTGTGGCAGAGAGACCACCCGAGCTCCATTCCCGCCCCGATTCGGGTACGCATGCGCGCAGACGGTTTCGCGGCCGTCGAAGGCGATCATGTCCGGGGAATCAATGCAATTTCCGCCCCTGTCTTCGATGCTCAGGGGCGGCTGGTGCTGGCCCTGACGCTGGTGGGGCCCTCATCTTCAATGGATACTTCGGCCGCCGGCCCGCAAGCCCGAGCCCTGGTGGCGGCCTGTGTCCGGCTTTCCATGGGTCGGCCGCAGGAGGCTACGCCTGCGTCGTCAAGACCGGACCCAACCGCGCCGGATGGCCCACGCGAACGCTAGATGGTAGAGCGGCTCGATCCTGCGGCGCATGTGCGGGATCGCATGCCGACGCAGCGGAGCTGAGATCGTGGCAGCCGCGATTGCGGTCACGAACGCCCCCGCCATATCAAGCGGCGAGTGGATCCCCATGTAGATCCGCGCCCACGCCACCAGCAGGCCGATGAGCGCCAGGACCCAGGCTGAGCGACGTCGCGCCGGATGCAGGAACAAGCCCGCGCACAGTCCCCAGATGAAGCTCAGATGGTTGCTGGGAAAGGACGCAGTCGGTGCGTGCGGCAGATACTGGTGGCCCAGCCCGACGACGAAGGGCCGGGGAACATACCAGACCTTTGCGATGGCCCAGGCGAGGAAAAGGGCGATGACGGCGGACAGGGCGCCCTGGATGAGCGCCTCGCGCCCCGCTGCGTCGGCGCGCAACCAGCCCAGCACCAGGTACAGCGGAAACAGATAGACCAGGCCGTTGGCCAGCAGCCGCCCGATGAGCAGACTGGTCGAGGAAGGGTCAGTCGCGTTGATCCATAGAAACAACACTTGGTTCAGATGTTCCATGATGCAGTACGGGAGGCAAAGAGGTATGCAGCATAGCATTTGCCCCGCCCGGCGAGGCAGACCGGGGCGATCGGAACGGGTCGGTCGACCGGCCGATCGGCTGCGCCGTCTCGTTGAATGAATGCGGAGCGGGCATAATGCCGGAAGCAAATGTGTTCAAGAAGAGGCTCTGCGCCAGCATGGAACAGCAACACGAAGTGGCCGGTGAAGGGTTTGGCATGCTCGATTTTTTCGAGGTCATGCCCATGGCGTTGTGGCTGGAAGACTATAGCGAACTGTATACGCAGTTCGAGCAATGGCGGTCGGAGGGCGTCCGTGACCTGCGCCTCTGGCTGCACGAAGACCGAGCGCGCGTGCAGCACTGCGCGCACCTAATGAAAGTCCTGCGGGTCAACCGCCGCACGCTGGACCTCTACGAGGCCGCCACCCAGGAAGACCTGATGGCGCGGCTGCCGAGCGTATTGCGCGACGAGATGCTGGAAGGCTTTGCCGAAGAGCTGGTCCAGATGTGGGAGGGCCGGCGCACCTTCCATGGGAATACCTTCAACTACACGTTGTCCGGCAATCGCCTGGATCTTTCCCTGAAGGGCGTCATACTGGCCGATGCCAGCCGCCCCTGGGACCGTATCCTGGTGGCGATGGAAGACACGACGGAGTTGCAGGATACGCGCCGCCAGGCACAGGACAGCGCGGCGCTCGCGCGCGAGTTCTTCGAGCAGGCTCCGGTTTCCCTCTGGGTGGAGGACTTCAGCCAGATCAAGCGCCTGTTCGACGAACTGCGCCTGCAAGGTATCGTGGATTTCCGCACGTTCCTGAACGTCCATGGGGAATTCGTGGAGCGGTGCATGGAGGAAATCCGCGTCATCGATGTGAACAGCTACACCCTGAAGATGTACAAGGCGAATTCGCGGGCCGAACTCCTCTCGCGGCTCGCGGAAGTCTTCCATGACGACATGCGCGGTACTTTCGCGGAGCAGCTGATCGAGCTGTGGGAAGGCCGGCTGTTTCACCTGAAAGAAGTCAGCAACCGGACCCTGCAGGGCGACGTTTTGCACATTCATCTGCAGTTGTCGGTCTTTGACGGTCACGAGGACGATTGGAGCATGGTGCTGCTGGCGCTGACCGACATCACAGCCCGCAAGAAGGCCGAGGCCTATCTGGAGTATCTGGGGCAGCACGACGTCCTGACGCAGTTGAAAAACCGGTCGTTCTTCGTGGACGAGTTGGGACGCCTGATGCACAAGCGCGTGCCGCTGGTGGGTTTCATCGCGTTGGACCTGAACAACCTGAAACTGGCCAATGACGTCAACGGCCATGCGGCCGGCGACGATCTCCTGCGACGTTTTGGCGAGGTCCTGAACAAGGCAGTGGATCGCCCCGCGACTGCGGCGCGTATTGGCGGCGACGAATTCATGGTGGTGCTTCCCGGCATGGACGAGGCGGGCATCGACGTCGTGCTGGCCAACATCCATTCTCTGGTGGAGCTGAATAACCAGTATTACAGCGGCCTGCCGCTCAGTGTCTCGGCCGGTACCGCCGTGTGCCGTGATCCCAAGGCGCTGGAAAAAGCCATGCGGGTGGCCGACCGTGCCATGTATGACGACAAGCGCCGCTATTACGAGCAGCACGGCCGCCGCA
The DNA here is from genome assembly GCF_052978285.1 of Castellaniella sp. UC4447_H14. Lineage (NCBI taxonomy): Bacteria > Pseudomonadati > Pseudomonadota > Betaproteobacteria > Burkholderiales > Alcaligenaceae > Castellaniella > Castellaniella sp. UC4447_H14. Next base: position 2,811,770 of record NZ_CM129666.1, read on the forward strand.
CGGGCGAGCCCAACGCAGATCATCCCGAGTAGGAGCGGCTCTCCGAATGGCTCGCTGCGATATGTTCAGCCCGGCCCGCCAGGCTTTTGCGGCTTTTTAGTGGGCCGGGGCGGTCTGCCATTTCAGGCTGATCAGGCCCGGCAGGTCGGCCGACTGGAGGATGCGGTGAACCCTGTCCTGCCAGGCCGCCGTGAATTCCTGTTTCTGATCGGCACTGGCCTGACCTGCGAGGATCCTTTGCAGCAGCGGCATGGTGTTGGGTGCGGGCGGTACCCCGCGCGCGCTGTAGGAGACCGCGACGCTGGCGCCGGTGTCCTTGCGCGTGAAGGCGACTTCTCCGGCGATGTCGGCATTGAAGTGCAGCAGGTTGCGCCGGTCGTGTTGCCCGGCCAGTCCATGAAAACCGTTGTCGGTGGTGGCCCCGGTCACCAGGCTGGTCACGTTGGCCATGACGCCGGTCACGCCGCTGTCAGCCGCCTCGCCGAATTCCACCTCGATGTCGCCCCGTTCCGGGTGGCTGTCCGGGTACAGCGCCTTGAGGGCGGAGACCGTCATCAGCCAGGCGCCGGCGACGGTGGGGCAGGAGTGCCCGGCCAGGCGTACGGCGTCTTCGTAGCCGTATTCCATCAGACCATCGTCAGAGGCGCCCAGCAGCTCCGCCAGGCCGTCGTGCAGCACGATGCGGGGGGCTTGGGTGAAAAATGCGGGGAATGCCATGTCATGGACTCCGAAAGACTAGCGATGGCCCAGTGTAGAGCCCATGGAGGCGCCGTTGCAGCCTTAACCATGGGCGGCGTCCGGTCGTTCGTCACGTCCCCGGGGCGCGGGCCGCGGTGAGGTCCGGCGGCTGTGAGGCGGACCTTGTTCGGAGAGTCGCCAGTCTTCTATAAGACTGATGGAGCAGCGGGTGCCATTGCGTGTAAGATGAGTTGCACGGCGTCTCGCGACGCCGGGGTGAGCAGCCAGTCGGGCCGCTGCATGCGACCATTGACCTGGCGGAGTACCGGAATCTTCCAGGAGAATTTGCAATGGATCACGCGAATAGTTTTGGGGCGCGCGCAACCCTGGATGTGGGAGGCAAGTCCTACCGCATCTACCGGCTGGACGCGTTGAAGCGGCAGGGGTTGAACCCGGATCGCCTGCCTTACGGTTTGAAAGTGCTGCTGGAAAACCTGCTCAGGACCGAGGGCAGCGGGTCGGTGACGGCCGACGACATCCGGGCGTTGGCTTCATGGGATCCCAAGGCCCAGCCCAGCCGCGAGATCGCCTTTACACCGGCGCGGGTCATCCTTCAGGACTTCACGGGCGTACCGGCGGTGGTCGACCTCGCCGCCATGCGCGATGCCATGAAGGCGTTGGGCGGCGACCCGGAGCGCATCAATCCGCTGGCCCCTGTGGAACTGGTCATCGACCACTCGGTCATCGTCGAGGATTTCGGACAGAACGCCTCCTTCAAGCGCAACCAGGAAATCGAATACCGGCGCAACCTCGAACGCTACAAGTTCCTGCGCTGGGGGCAGACCGCGTTCGACAACTTCCGCGTCGTGCCTCCCGATACCGGTATCGTGCACCAAGTGAATCTGGAGCACCTGGCCCGCGGCGTGTTCACGCGCCAGGTCGATGGCGTGACCGAAGCCTACCCGGATACCTGTGTGGGGACCGATTCGCACACCCCCATGGTCAATGGGTTGGGCGTCGTGGCGTGGGGGGTGGGCGGCATCGAAGCCGAAGCCGCCATGCTGGGGCAACCGATTTCCATGCTGATTCCGCGCGTGGTGGGGTTCAAGCTGCATGGATCGCTGCCCGAGGGCACGACTGCCACCGACCTTGTGCTGACCATCACGGAGATGCTGCGCAAGCACGGTGTGGTGGGCAAATTCGTGGAGTTCTACGGACCGGGCGTGGCGGCGGTGCCGCTGGCCAACCGCGCCACGATCGGCAACATGAGTCCCGAATATGGTTCGACGATCTCCATCTTCCCGATCGACGATGAGACGCTGGGCTACCTGCGCTTCACCGGCCGGCCCGAAGAGCAGGTCGATCTGGTCGAAGCCTACGCCAAGGCTCAGGGCCTGTGGCACGATCCGGACCATGAGCCGGAATATTCGGACACGCTGGAACTGGACCTGGGGACGGTGCAGCCGTCCATCGCCGGGCCCAAACGCCCGCAGGACCGGATTGCGCTGGCGGACGCCAAACCGGCGTTCGCCAAGGCCTTGGCCGCCTTGCCGGGCTCGCCGACTTCGAACCCCAAGGTGGTTCACATGGACCCGGGGATGGATTTTTCGATCGACCACGGTGCCGTGGTGATCGCAGCCATCACGTCCTGCACCAACACCTCCAATCCAGCCGTCATGATCGCCGCCGGCTTGCTGGCCAAGCGCGCCGTGGAGAAAGGACTGCGCACCAAACCGTGGGTCAAGACCAGCCTGGCGCCCGGATCCCGCGTGGTCACCGACTATTACGAGAAAGCCGGCCTGAATCCCTACATGGACAAGTTGGGCTTCAATCTGGTGGGCTACGGCTGCACGACGTGCATCGGCAATTCGGGGCCGCTGATTCCGGCGGTATCGGACGGTGTGCGGGCCAATGATCTTGCGGTGTGCTCGGTCCTGTCGGGAAATCGGAACTTCGAGGGCCGTATCCACTCCGAAGTGAAGATGAATTACCTGATGTCGCCGCCGCTGGTGGTTGCCTACGCCCTGGCGGGATCCATGAATCTGGACCTGGCCAAGGACCCGTTGGGCATAGGTTCCGACGGCAAGGACGTGTATCTGCGCGACATCTGGCCCACTTCGGCCGAAATCCAGAACGTCATTCAGTCTTCCATCACGGCGGACATGTTCAAGCGCGGTTATTCCAACGTGTTCGACGGGGGCGACAACTGGAAAGAGCTGCCCATGCCCGAGGGCAATCTGTACAGTTGGGATCCGGCCTCGACCTACATCCGCAATCCGCCCTATTTCTCGGGGATGGGCCGCAACCCGGATCCCGTGGCCGACATCAAGGGGGCGCGCGTGCTGGCGTTGCTGGGCGACTCGGTCACCACGGACCACATCAGCCCCGCCGGCACGATCGCCAAGAATTCGCCGGCCGCTGCGTATCTGAAGGACAAAGGCATAGAGCCTCAGGACTTCAATTCCTACGGCTCGCGGCGGGGCAACCACGAGATCATGATCCGTGGCACCTTCGCCAACGTCCGCCTGCGCAACCAGATCGCCCCGGGCACTGAGGGCGGCTGGACGCGCGACTTTACCCAGGATGGGGCGCCGGTCGCCACCATCTTCGAGGCGTCGGAACACTACCTGAAGACCGGGACACCGCTGGTCATTCTGGCGGGCAAGGAATACGGCTCCGGTTCGTCCCGTGACTGGGCCGCCAAGGGCACCATCCTGCTGGGCGTCCATGCGGTTATTGCCGAGTCCTATGAACGTATCCACCGCTCGAATCTGATCGGCATGGGGGTTTTGCCGTTGCAGTTCCCCGACGACCAGAATGCCTCGACCCTGGGCATCCGCGGCGAGGAGACCTTCGAGATCACCGGCGTGACAGCCTTCAATGACGGCCGGATGCCCGAAACGGTTCATGTGAAGGCCGGCGATGTGGAGTTTGACGCGCTGGTGCGCATCGACACACCGACCGAGGCGGAATACTTCCGCCATGGCGGGATTCTGCAGTATGCGATCCGCAACCTGCTGAACTGAGGGGCGTGCGTTACCGGCAGCCGCAACGGGCGGGCTTCGGCCCGCTTTTTGCTGCCGCGCCCCGCAGGCTCAGCCGCCCATCAGGCTGAAGGTTTCAGGGTCGGGGCCGATGCGCCCGTCCGGGTCGTCGAGTCCTGCAATCCGCTCCATCTCGGCATCGGTCAGGTACAGATTCCAAAGGTGGAAGTTTTCCCGGATGCGGTCCGTGTGGGCGGATTTCGGAATCACCATGTGGCCCATCTGAATATGCCAGCGCAGGGTGATCTGGGCGGGCGTAACCTGATGGGCATGGGCCAACTCCAGAATGACCGGATCCCGCAGGACCTGGCCGCGTCCCAGGGGACTCCAGGCTTCGGTGCGGATGTTGTGGGCGGTGTGGTAGGCCCGCAGCTCGGGCTGCTGGAAATGGGGATGCAGTTCGATTTGATTGACGACTGGCAGCACGCCGGTGCCGTCCAGCAACTGCTGCAGATGGCTGATCTGGAAGTTGCAGACCCCGATGGATTTGGCACGGCCGTCATCACGTAGCTGGATGAGTGCCTCCCAGGCTTGCAGGTACCGCTTCTGTTTGGGGACCGGCCAGTGGATCAGGTACAGATCCACGTAGTCCAGATGCATGCGGTCCAGGCTTTCCACGAAGGCGGACTTCGTACTATCGTGCCCGTGGCGATCATTCCAGACTTTGGTGGCCACGAACAGTTCGGCGCGCGGCACACCGCATTGCGCGATGCCCTGACCGACTTCGGCTTCGTTGTGGTAGATGTAGGCCGTGTCGATCGACCGGTAGCCGGCTTCGACGGCGGCCAGGACCGCAGGGACGGCCTCGGTGGTCTGGAGTTGCCAAGTGCCAAAGCCCAACTGTGGCGCACGGTTGCCATCATGGAAGGTGAGGTAGGGTTGGTTGGTGGACATGGGGCCCCCGTGGTCATCGTTATTCTGGAGTAGATCGAATGAGTGTACATAGTCGGACTCAGCGCGTCACCGTACCGCAGCTAATGGCTTGCAAAGACTCACAAAAGATCGCGGCATTGACCGCTTACAGCGCGCCCATTGCGCGACTGCTCGATGACGCTTTGGACATGGTGCTGGTGGGTGATTCCACCGCCATGGTGGCCTATGCGCTGCCCGATACGCTGTCCATTTCGGTCCCCACGATGACAGCCCATGCCGCCGCCGTGGTACGGGTCACGCATCATGCCTGCGTCGTCGTGGACATGCCTTTCGGCAGCTATCAGCAGTCACCGTCCCAGGCCTTTGCCAATGCGGCCGCCATGCTGGCCGGCAGTGGCGTCTCCGGCGTGAAGCTGGAGGGCGGGGCTGCCCTCGCCGAGACGACCCGGTTCCTGGTGGACCGAGGCATTCCAGTGCTGGCCCATGTAGGCCTGATGCCGCAGTACATGAACGTCATGGGAGGCTTCAAGGCGCAGGGCATGACTCCGGCGGCCGCCGACCGCATCTTCGAGGATGCGCGTGCCCACGCCGACGCAGGGGCATTTGGCGTAGTGCTGGAGGGCATCAGCGAGCCTCTGGCCTGCCGGATCACCGAGGCGCTCGCGATTCCGACTATCGGGATCGGGGCGTCCCCCCGTTGTGACGGTCAGATCCTGGTCACCGAGGACATTCTGGGCCTGAGTGGGGACCGGATACCAAAGTTTGCCAGGTGCTTCGGGGACGCCGCCGCCGTCATCCGCGAAGCGGCGCGCGCCTACGCGCAATCCGTGCGGGAAGAGACGTTTCCCACGTTAGATCAGTGCTTTGGCGTCAAGCGGCCGCAGTAATATTTCATCACTGATTTATTCTGTGTGCGTCGATATCCTTGCCGCGACGCTGCCGGGCAGATTTTCCGCGCTGCGCCGCGCAGACGCCGCCGCGTCAGGTTATGTATGGAAATTCGCCAGCTCGAGGCGTTCAATGCGGTGGTGACCAGCGGTAACGTTACGGCAGCCGGCCGTATGCTGGGTCGATCTCAACCGGTCGTCAGCCGACAGATCAGCGATCTGGAGGCGGAGCTCGGGTTCGTGCTATTCGAACGCACGCGGCCGACGATCACCCTGACCGCCCATGGGGCCGAGTTCTACCAGGAAGCGCGCAGCGTGCTGGTGGACCTGCAACAACTGGAAGTCCGGGCGCGCGACATGCGCAGCGGCCATGTGCGCCCTTTGCAGATTCTGGCCTCCACTGATCTGGCGCGCGGCCTCCTGCCGGAGGCGCTGGCGCGCATGAACCGCTTCGGCCCCGTCTTCCGCCAGCGTCTGATCGTGGACGAGGTCGTCCACGAAACGACCGCCGCCGAGGTCCTGGAAAGCCGGGCGGACTTTGCCTTCGTCAGCCTGCCGATTGCTGGCGACGCGCTGCACGTGCATTGGTGCGGCCAGGCTCCCTGCCAGCTCGCGCTGCCCAATTTTCATCCGCTGGCCGCCCAGGAGGTGATCAAGCTCGATGATGTCCGCGATACCGACGTGATAACGTTGCTGGGCCGCTACCGGATGCGCTATCACCTGACGCACAGCCTGGCCCGGGCGACCGCCGGCCAGACGCGGCGCCACATCGAAGTCGGCAGCCAGCGTTCGGCCTTCTCGATGGTGCGGGCCGGCCTCGGAGTTGCCTTGATGGATCCGTTTTCCATGCGGGGCGTACCGCTCGACGGCGTGGTCCTGCGCCCGGTGGTGGCGAACATTCCCTACCGGATCGGCGTGGTCTCCCAGACGTCGCGGGAATTGACCGAGGACGCCCATCGCCTCATCCTGGGGGTGCATCGCCATGTCCTGGACACCATTCCCGGCTATGTGGATACCGATTTCAACGGTCTGCCCCTGGGCGAGATTCGGCGTCCCGGAACCGTGCGCGTCGTGTGACCGTCTTTTGGGGGCGCATGCCGTCTTCGGCTCGGCGGGTGGGCGAGCTCGCCCGCGAGCTCACGGCCTGTGCGAAGATACGGCTTTCAACCCTTGCGGCGTCGATCGTGTCCCTGATGACTCCTGAATCGTGGATGCTTGCGATCCTGTGCGTGATCGTTGGCGTCTGCCTGGGGGGGTGGCCGGCTTTCCGGCGCGCCGAACGGCTGCGTGCGCAGCGCGATGCCCTCGATCAGGAACTCGTCCGCCTGCGGATCACGCACGAGGAAAAACTGGCCTCGATCCAGGCGTTGCAACAGACGTTCGAGCAATCGCGGGCGGCCATGAGAACCGAATTCCAGAGTCTCGCCAGCCAGGTTCTCGAGGAGAAAAGCCGGGTTTTTTCGCAGTCCAGCCAGACCTCGCTGGATACGCTGCTGCAGCCGTTTCGTGACCAGATCGAGAGCTTCCGCAGGCGGGTCAACGAGGTCCACGATGCGTCCGTGCACGGCCAGGCCCGCCTGGGAGCCGAGATTCGCCAAGTGCTGGATGTGGGGCTGAAGATGGGCGCGCAGGCCGACAATCTGGCCACCGCTCTTAAAGGCGACAAGAAGACGACCGGAATCTGGGGCGAGGTTCAGCTCGAGCGCAGCCTGCAGCTCGCGGGCCTGGTCGAAGGCGCCCACTATCAGGCCCAGGCCAGCTTCCGGGACGAATCCGGCAACCGCCGTTTGCCGGACTTCATCGTGAATCTGCCTGATGACAAGCACCTCGTGATCGACAGCAAGGTCTCGCTGGTGGACTACGCCCGTTCGGTGGATGCGGCGACGCCGGCGGAACGCGAGGCGGCACTGGCCTCCCATGTGCAGGCGGTGCGCCGGCATATGGACGAATTGTCGCGCAAGGACTACAGCAGCCTGCCGGGTATCAAGAGCCCCAGCTTCGTCCTGATGTTCATGCCGATCGAACCCGCCTACATCGAGGCAATGCGCGACGACCCGGGGCTTTTCGATCATGGCTGCCAGCACAATATCATCCTGGTCTCCCATACGACGCTGATGCCGATCCTGCGCACCGTGGCCAATCTCTGGATGGTGGCACGCGGGAATGAACAGGCCCGTGCGTTGAGCGACATGGCGGGCCATCTGTACAACCAGGTGGCGATGGTTGCCGAGCGATTGCAGAAACTGGGCGGCACGCTGCAGACGGTCAGCACGCAATACAACAGCGTGGTGACCGCGGTGGCGGGGCAGCAGGGACTGAGCGGCAAGGTGTCGCGGTTTTCGGAGCTGTCCGCCAAAGCCAACAAAGCCATGCCCGCCCTGGCCCCGTTGCATGTGGATCTGGAGGTGCATAGACTGAGCGATGTGGTCCCCGTGAAAGACGGCGAATCGGATACGCAGTGATGGCCGGCCGGTGACGCCTCCGGAACTCTTTCGCCGCCCGCGGGTCACAATTTGCGGTCTTTCATTCCTGTTTCTTCGGGGCGAACGCCGGTCCGCGTGGCTCCGAACGAGGAGCCACTCATGCATTCACACAGTCCCCGTTTCGCGCCATGGCGCGCCGCTGCCCTGATTTCCGCCCTGATCCTGGGCGGCGCATTTGTCGCCTCGCCGGCGCTGGCCGCTTCTTCGGCCGACAGCCAGGACGTGCTGACCGTTCAGTCCCAGTCGGGCGTGTCCTACCTGAACGGCGGGATTGGCGATGACGAGCAGGTCCAGATGCGGGGTGATGCCCGCAAGTGGCCGTTGCGCATGACTTTTTCCGAAGGGGACGCGGGCGCCTACGTGGCTGATGCCGAAGTGAAAATCACGGGCAAGGGCGGCAAGACCGTCTTTACGCTCGGCGGAGCGGGGCCCCTCACGTACGTCAAGCTCTCGCCGGGCGAGTACCGTGTCGTGGCCACCCATGGTGGGAAGAGCCTGTCCCGTTCAGTGCGTGTCGGGCGCAAGAGCACCGACCTCAATTTCCATTGGTGACTGCTGTTTTGAACAGCCCGTCCGGTGGTTGAGCCGGACGGGCTGCGGAACTGCCTAGCCTTGCCCCCGCACGGCGCAATTGCGCGCCAGAATCGTGTTGATGTGTTGGCCGCCGGCGTTGGCCGCTGCGTCCGAGCGCGTCAGCATGTTGCCGTTCACTTTTTCGGCATTGTCGACCGTGAACGGGCCTGTCGTCCAGGTGTAGCCTTCGCCCGTGAAGGTGGCTCCGACCAGGTTGGCCTTGCTGTTGGTATCGCGGGTCATGGCGATGGCCTGATTGTCATAGACTACCTGCGCCGTCACTGGATCGGTACCCTGGAACGTGTACTGCACCTCCAGGTTTATTCCGCGCTGGCCCTGCGCACTGCATTCGTAGCGTACGGTCTTCTGCGCGAGCTGATTCGCGGCATTCGGATGACTATCAGTCGTGGAGCATGCTGCCAGTGTGGCGCAGAGAGCCACGCCCGCAGCGCCTGTCAGATAGTGTTTGATCATGGTCATTGGACTCCTCGGCCCCGGAAAAAATTAGGAGCCGCGCCTTCAGCTTATAGCACCGGCGTTTGAAAATTCTGTGAACGGGTGTGTCAAAGGTTCACAATCGACGCGCTGCTGACGCGTGCTGTTTGGCCATGTCCAGAGGGGGAATGCGGTTGTCACGCGGCTCGTCCCGCGCCGCCCGTGCCGGATGCCGTAACCATCCATGAATGCCTTGTCCGTATATAATAATGATTATCATTTACATAAAAGAGACGTGGCTGCCCATCGCGGCGTTTCCGCGGGGGGCCGCGGCTCGGAGGACGGGCGCGTGATCGTATGCATTCCTGACGTATTGGACCCTCAGGCGCTGGCCCGGACATGCGCGCGCCTGGAGCGGGCGGGCGAGGCGTGGGTCGACGGCCGCGCGACGGCGGGCTACAGCGGGGCGCCGGTCAAGCACAATCAGCAGATTGCCGAGCGCTCCACTGTCGCCCGGGAATTGGGCGATGTCGTGCTCCAGGCGCTGGAGCGCAACCCTTTGTTCATCAGTGCCGCCCTTCCACTGCACGCGTATCCACCTCTGTTCAATCGCTATGGGGATGGGCAGCATTTCGGCAGCCATATCGATGGGGCTGTGCGGTTGGTGGCGGGGAGCCGCCAGCGCATCCGGACCGATATCTCGGTGACGCTGTTTCTGACGCCGCCGGACGACTACGAAGGCGGGGAGCTCGTGGTTGAGGACACCTATGGCGTCCATCCCGTGAAGTTGCCGGCCGGCCATGCCGTGGTCTATCCCGCGACCAGCCTCCACCATGTGCGTCCTGTCACACGGGGCGCTCGCCTGGCCAGTTTCCTGTGGGTGCAGAGCATGGTCCGCTCCGACGAACAGCGGCGGCTGCTGTTCGAGATGGACGGAGCGATCCAACGGCTGGGCGCCACGGGGGCGGACACCGCAGCTACCCGCAGCCTGGTCGGCTGCTATCACAATTTGCTGCGCGTGTGGGCCGAGACGTAGGCCTCGTCGGGGTCGGACTCTGACGCCGGTGCATGCGCCCGGGTCATTTCCCCGTTGTTTCCCGGGGGAGGAGGCTGTCGATGAGGATATGCGGAAATCCCTGCGAACCAGTCTCCACCCGCGCCTTTATCTGGTAGACGTCAGCCAGCACCCCGGGGGTGATCACGACTGCGGGCGCGCCATGGGCCACCAGGTTTCCCTCGTGGATCAGCAGCACTTCGTCACTGCGTTGCAGTGCCATATTCAGATCGTGCAGGACGACGAGCGTGGTCAGCTCGTGTTGCCGTGTTTCACGGGCGAGCACGTCCATGACGTGCCACTGGTGGTGCAGGTCCAGGGCGGACAGCGGCTCATCCAGCAGCAGCATCCGGGGCTGGCGGATCAATGCCTGGGCCAGTCCCACGAGCTGCTTCTGGCCGCCTGACAGTTCGTCCAGATACCTCATGGCCAGGGGAGCGATGCCGAGCCGATGCAGCACATCGGCGGCGGCGCCGGCGTCGGGCACCCCTCCAGCCGGCTCCGGTACATGAGCGGCCACGAGCACGGATTCCAGTACGCGCAGGTGTACGGCGGCCGGCAGCGACTGTGGCAAATAGGCCACCTGCCGCGCCCGATGCGCCGGCGAGCCGCGCGCGATGTCCGCGCCGCCCAGCAGGATCTGGCCGCTCGACGGTCTGAGCAGCCCCGCCAGTGCCTTGAGGAGTGTGGATTTGCCGCTGCCGTTCGGACCCAGCAGCGCGATGATGCGGCCCGACGGAAGAGGACCCGCCGATAGCGACCGGATCACGGGATGCCGGGCGTAGCCGACGGACAGGTGGCGAATTTCGAGCATCGTCACCTCAGGGGGCGGTGCAGGACCACCGCCAGAAAAAAGGGCACCCCGACGAGGGAAGTCACGATCCCCACGGGGATGATGATGCCGGGGACGATATTGCGGGAGGCCACCGAGGCCAGCGACAGGACGATGCCGCCTACCAGCGCGCTGCCAGGCAGATAGAATCGATGGTCTTCGCCGAAGAGGCGGCGGGCGATATGCGGAGCGATCAGGCCGATGAACCCGATGGTGCCGGCAAAGGACACGGCCAGCGCGGCCAGCAGGCTGATGCGTACCAGCGCTGCGAGCCGCAAGCGGGAAACGTTGATGCCGAAGCTGGCCGCACGGTCTTCGCCCAGACGCAGGGCAGTCAGCTTCCAGGTGTCGCGCAGCGACAGGGGCAGCACGAGGATGAAAGCCGACGCCAGGATCGCGACCTGGGTCCAGGATGCGCGCGAAAGGCTGCCCATGGTCCAGAAGACAAGACTTTGCAGGGCCTGGGCGCTGGCGACGTACTGAATCAACGAGACAGCGGCGTTGAATGAAAATACCAATGCGATGCCGAACAGAACCAGTCCCGAAGCGGTCATGCCGCCCCAGCGAGCCACTGCGTCCAGGATCAGCGCCGAGCCCAGGGCGAAGACGAAGGCGTTGACGGAAATCATCCAGGTTTGCGGGATGCCGGGCAGCGACAGTCCGAGCACGATCGCCAGCGATGCGCCCAGCGCGGCCGCCGAGGAAACGCCCAGAGTGAAGGGACTGGCGAGCGGGTTGTCCAGGATCGTCTGCATTTCCGCTCCCGCGTGTCCCAGCGCGAGGCCGGTAGCAACGGCCATGAGCGCGTAGGGCAGCCGGATGGTCCAGACGATGGCACGGGTGGTGGGGTCTGCCTCGCCGGGGTGAACCAGCGCGCGCGCCAGTTCGGGCCAGCTCAGGCCGGACGGTCCCAGCATGAAGTCGGTGGCCGCTGATGCCAGGATCAGGGCGGCGAGCCCCGCCAGAAGCCACCAACGGCGGCGCAGCAGTGAGCCGTATTCCGACAGGCTCCGCTCGCGGAGCGGCAAAGGCGCGCGTGGCTCCATGACTAGTGAGCATTCGCCCCGGGCATGGACATGCCGGGCATGTCAGACATCCTGTCCGGCATCCCCGATCGCGCCGGCGCCCGCGGTTGCGTGGCTTCACCCGGGGCCGCGGGGGCCGCTTTGAGCGTGACCTGATCGAAGTCGTCGATCAGGATTTCGACCTGGATCTCCCATTTTCCGGTTTCCGGCAGCGCCGGGACCGGGGCCAGCCAAAGCCCGTCCGCTTGCCGCGATGCCTTGCGTCGCATGGGTTCGATCCCGGCTGCCGGGTTGCTGAGGATCAGCGTGACCGCCTGTGCGGGAAAGGAGCCCGCCGCGGGATTGGACAGCCGGATGTGCCAGGCACCCGGTCCCGGATTCACCTGGGCCTGTACCTTGCTGTCGGCGAGCGTGACGGCCGAAATCATGGCTCTGCCCGCGTCCAGGCTGCGCGGCGGGGGGGTGAAGCGCCAAAGCGACACCACGGCCAGGATCAGCAGCGCCAGGATGAGTTCGACCCCGATCGCGATGCGCAGGTGGCGTGCGGCCCGTTCGGAGCCGGACAGGATGGGGCGGGTCAGGTGCCATCGGTTGTAGGCGGCAAGACACAGCAGCAGTCCGACCAGGCAGAGCTTGGCGATCAGGACCCAGCCATAGTCGGTCTGCCACAGGTCGCCGGGCTTGTCGAGCTGCAGGTAGGCCAGGCTTAGCCCGGTCACGGCCAGCAGTCCCACGACGGGGGTGATCCAGCGGGAGAATCCGGCCAGCGGCATAGCGTTCGCCGCCGTGTCAGCGGGCGTAGCCGATGGGGGCTGCGCCGGTTTTGGCAGCAGCGTGCGGGCGAGCGGGACGAGCAGGCCGATCCATGCGATGGCGGTCATCACATGCAGCGTGACGGCCGGGCGCGACAACCATTTGGGGGGCGCGGTGCCCGCATGGCCGCTGGCGGCAGCGCCCAGACCTGACAGGATGAGACTGGCCATGCCCAGGAGACGGGTGGGCAGGGCCCGGCGCGCGCCCAGCATGCCTGCGGCCGCCAGCAGGGCCAGGGCGTACAGCGCCAGGGTTGCCGCGTAGGTGCTGCCCAAAGCGGCCGACCACGTGTCCGCCTGCGCCAGCGCGGTCCACGGAACGTCGCGCAGGTCCAGGCCCTGCAGTCCCAGGTCGATCGGAAGCAGTACCAGGCCGGCCGCCACGAAGGGGCGTGCCCACGCCTGAAGGGTCCGGACGTGGATGGATCGGAACAAGGCGGCGCCCGTGGCGGCAAACAGACAAAGGTAGGTGAGCCAGCGCGTGAGCCAGATGGCGATGTCGCGGGCGACCGCCGGCACCGTCGCCGGCATCCGGGCACTGGGAGCGCCCACCGAGTAGTCCAATGTGCCGCCGACCGGGTGGCCGTCGGCCGATACGACGCGCCAGCTCAGCAGGAAGGTGCCTTGCGGTCTCGAACCGGCCGGGCGGGAGCCTGTCAGGGGCAGGCGGACTTTTGCATCTTGTTCGACCGGACGTCCGGTGGAGACCGGTTGACCCTGCGGGCTGATCAGCTTCAGCCCCGTGATGCTGACCGGTTCATTGAAGGTGAGGACGATTTCGCTGGGGGCCTGTTCCAGCACCGCCCCGGGTGCGGGGGATGCTGCCAGCAGGGACGCATGCCCCCATGCAGCCTGCGAGCAGAGGAGGAGGCCTGTCAGCAGCGCCAGGCCCGCTTTCATTTATGGTGGTGACCCGACGATGAGGGGGCGGTCAGCTTCAGGTGCGGCGCCGGATCGCTGGACTCATCGTCGCTGTCGGTCTTTTCGATCCATCGCGTCATCCCCTGCTTGCATTCCTGTATCGTGGGGAAGTACAGCGTGTCGCCCGCCTTCAGCGATGAAGAGAGGTAAGCCCGGAAGATGAATTCATCGTAGTACGCATCGGGCAGATCGCCGCCGCTCCAGGAGATCTCCCGCACGCCGCGGTCCACCTTTGCGCCATTCAGCGTTTGGGGATGGTCGTACCCGCCCTGTTTGACTTCGAGTCGCCAGCCCGGTTTGGGCATGGGTTTGACGTCCAGCACGCCGTCCGGAATCTGCACGCGTACTGCGGTGGTGTCCGACCCTTTGCAGCCGTGCGGCACGCGCACCACTGCCTTGTAATAACCGCCGGCCGGCGCCTGCCGCGTCTCCAGGGTGATGTGTGCCTGCGCGGCAGGCACCATGGCCAAGCCGCTCGAGGCGGCCAGTCCCGTGGCAAGGACGAATTTCAGAGGGATTGCACGCATGGGCGGCTCCTGGAGGCGTGAGGTTATATGAGAATGGTGCGCATTCCGGTGGTTCTGATTGTAGACTGAACCGATGGCCGGGCAAGCCGGCGCAGCCGCGGCCGAGGCTCGCGCGGGCAGCCTCGGCGGTTCGCGGGCAACGCCGGTCATCCGAACCCGCACTATCCACATCCCTGCCCTCGGGTCACGATCCCGGAGTGGTCGATGGCGTGGTGGATGGCATGGCCGCGGGCGCCATGGGCATCATGTTGGCGTTTTCCGCGTACATGACCCAGATCGAGGCGCCCAGTACGATGACCACCAGCACGACCGTGAAGATGAAGGCCAGCATGTTCCAGCCGCCCTCGGAGCGCGTATCCAGATGCAGGAAGAACACGATGTGGACCACGATCTGCACGGCTCCAAGCCCCAGCACCAACAGAATCAGCAGCAGCCGGTCCTGGATGACGTGGCCCATGACGAGCCAGAACGGGATGGCGGTCAGGATGGCGGCCAGCCCGAACCCCGTCAGGTAACCGCGCAGCGTACCGGAGTGGGTTTGAACGGACCAGGAAGCTTCTTCCGGATGCTGTCGGGGCACCGGCTTCATCGCAATACTCCCGCCAGGTAGACATAGCTGAAGACGCCCACCCAGACCAGATCGAGGAAGTGCCAGAACAGGCTGAGACATTGCAGGCGGCGCAGATTGGTTGCCGTGAACCCGGTACGTCCCAGTTGCGCCATCAGCACGATGAGCCACAGGATGCCGAAGCTGACATGCAGCCCGTGCGTGCCTACGATTGCATAGAACGAAGACAGGAAGGCGCTGCGCTGCGGGCTCGCGCCTGCGGCGATCATCGTTGCAAACTCGTGGAGCTCCAGGCCGACGAAGGCCGCCGCCAGTACGCCCGAGACCGCCAGCCACGCGAGCGTGGCGGTCTTGTCGGCGCGCGCCATGCGCAGCATCGCAAAGCCGAAGGTGACGGAGGACACAAGGAGCAGCGCCGTGTTCAGCGCCAGCCCCGGGAGGTCCAGTACCTGGGCCGCGGTCGGGCCACCGGCGTAGCTCGTGCCCAGCACCGCATTGGCCGTAAACAGCCCCGCGAAGATGAAGCAA
Organism: Castellaniella sp. UC4447_H14; assembly: GCF_052978285.1. Lineage (NCBI taxonomy): Bacteria > Pseudomonadati > Pseudomonadota > Betaproteobacteria > Burkholderiales > Alcaligenaceae > Castellaniella > Castellaniella sp. UC4447_H14. The sequence continues at coordinate 2,827,010 of NZ_CM129666.1, forward strand.
TCGCTCATCAGGTAGATCCAGAATCCGATGACCGAGCCATTCTCGACCCCGGGATCTTCGCGGCAATAGAACGACGGCCGGGCCGATGCGGCGTGTGGGGTACTCATGCCGTGGCGCCTCCGGCGGTCGGGTCCCACCGCGCGGCGCGCTCGGTGTGGTTCACTTCGGCAGCGGCGATGGCCCGCTCATGGTGGGTGTTGAAGGTATGGGCGATCAGGACCGCCACCGATCCCGCGAAGGATGCAGCCGCGAGCCACCAGATGTACCAGACCAGCGAGAACGCGCAGACGAACGCCGCCGCGCCGATGACCACCCCGGCCGTCGTATTGACGGGCATGTGGATGTCGTGGAATCCCTCCAGCGGGCGCCGGCTTCCGCGTGTCTTCATGTCCCACCAGGCATCGCGCTCATGCACCTGGGGAATGAAGGCGAAGTTGTAGTCCGGTGGCGGCGAGCTCGTCGCCCATTCCAGGGTGCGGGCATCCCAGGGATCGTTGCCGACCGCATAGGCTTCGCGGCGCCGGATGCTGATGCCGATCTGTACCAGGAAGGCCAGGATGCCCAGCAGGATGATGAAGGCGCCGATGGCGGCGGCGATGAACCACGGTTGCAGATTCATGTCCTCGAAGTGGCTCAGGCGCCGCGTCACGCCCATCAGTCCCATCAGGTACAGGGGACCGAATGCCAGCCAGAATCCCACCAGCCAGCACCAGAAGGAAACCTTGCCCCAGGACTCGTCGAGCCGGAAGCCGAACGCCTTCGGGAACCAGTAGTTGATGGCGGCGAACACCCCGAATACGACACCGCCGATGATCACGTTGTGGAAGTGCGCCACCAGGAACAGGCTGTTGTGCACCAGGAAATCGGTCGGCGCCACCGACAGCATCACGCCAGTCATGCCGCCGAGGATGAAGGTGAACAGAAAGCCCATGGACCACATCATGGGGACCGTGAAGCGCACCCGGCCGTGGTACATGGTGAACAGCCAGTTGAAGATCTTCACACCCGTCGGGATGGAAATGAGCATGGTCGTGAGCGAGAAGAACGAATTGACGTTTTCGCCCGATCCCATGGTGAAGAAATGGTGCAACCACACCAGGTACGACAGCACCATGATGGCCGTTGTGGCGTACACCATGGAAGAGTAGCCAAACAGCGGTTTGCGCGAGAAGGTGGGGAAGATTTCCGAATACACGCCAAACAGGGGCAGCACCAGAATGTACACCTCGGGATGGCCCCAGATCCAGAACAGGTTGACATACAGCATGAGGTTGCCGCCTCCGCCGTTCGTGAAGAAGTGCGTCCCCAGGTAGCGGTCCAGCGACAGAAGGAAGAGCGACACCGTCAGCAGCGGAAAGGCCGCCACGATCAGGCCGCTGGTGCACAGCGTCGTCCAGCTGAACATGGGCATCTTCATCAGGCCCATCCCGGGCGCGCGCATCTTGATGATCGTGACGATGAAATTGATACCCGACAGCAGCGTGCCAACGCCCGCCAGTTGAAGGGCCCAGATGTAGTAGTCCACGCCCGGTCCGGGGCTATGCCGGATGTCGGAAACGGGCGGATAGCCCATCCAGCCGGCCGTGGAAAAATCGCCCACGAACAAGGACACCATCACCATCATTGCGCCGCCGACGGTGAACCAGAAGCTCAGGTTGTTGAGAAACGGGAAGGCCACGTCGCGCGAGCCGATCTGCAACGGCATCACGTAGTTCATGAGGCCTGCGATGTAAGGCATGGCCACGAAGAAGATCATGATCGAGCCGTGCGCGCTGAAGATCTGGTCGTAGTGATGGGGCGGCAGATAACCCAGATTTGTGCCGAAAGCGACCGCCTGTTGCGCACGCATCATGATGGCGTCGGAAAAGCCGCGGAGCAGCATCACGGTCCCCAGGATCATGTACATGATGCCCAGCTTCTTGTGATCCACCGACGTCAGCCACTCGCGCCACAGATAGCCCCACTTGCGCTGTCTGGTGGTGAACGCGAGTGCTGCGACGGCGATGACCGCGATTCCCAGGAAGGTGTACTGGAGGATGCGATCCTCCGGCGAGCCGCCCAGCGGCAGCACCGAGAGCGAAAGACGTCCGAACAGGGAATTCCAGGGAACCGATTGATCAGGCAACATGGCTTGCGTTCCGTTTGAACCGATCAGCGCCGCGCGATGTGCGCCATTGGCTTTTGCTCCGGGACCGGACATTTCTGTCCCGGGTCGGCGCACCCGTGGAGGATGCGCGTGTACAAATCGGGCATGAAGCGCGCGTAGTAATGCACGGGCTCCGCCCGGCTGGGCCGCTTCAGGCCCTCATAGGCGGCGCGATCCAGTTGGGCGGTCGAGGCGCGCACCGTGCGGATCCACTGCTCGAAGGCCGGTTGCTCCAGGCCCTGGAAAAGGAAACGCATGTCGGTGAAGCCCGCGCCGCTGTAGTTGGCGGAGAACCCCTGGTAGCGGCCGGGGAGATTGATCACCGCATTGAGCCGGGTCTGCATTCCCGGCATGGTGTAGATCTGTCCGGCCAGTGTCGGGATGAAGAACGAATTCATGAATTGCGCGGCGGTCAGCTTGAACGCGATGGGGCGATCGACGGGGGCGGCCAGTTCGTTGACGGTGGCGACGCCGTACTGGGGGTAGAGGAACAGCCACTTCCAGGGCAGCGACACCACCTCGATCTCCAGAGGCTTCACCCCGGCGGGAACCGGCTTGTCGCGGGTTACGTGCGTCAACGGGCGATAGGGATCGAGCCGGTGGGTGCCGATCCAGCTCACCGCCCCGACGGCGATGATGACGAGCATCGGCCAGGCCCAGACCAATAGCTCGATCTGTGGGGAGTGATCCCACTCGGGTTCGTAGCGCGCCTGAGTGTTGGAGGCGCGGTAGCGCCAAGCCACGACCGCGACGGCGATGAGCACGGGGATGATGATGGACGCGATGATGATCGTCGTGGTGACCATGACATCGCTTTGTTGCCGGGCTACGTAGCCTGCGGGGTGCAACAGCACCAGGCTGCATCCGCCAAGCAGCAGCACGGGGAGGAACGACACACCTTGAAGCAGTCTCTTCGACATGGGACTTCTCGGTAGCAGAGGCTCCGGGCGACGATTCGGCCCGATCGCTGCATCCCCCCCGGCGTGCGCGTCCGACTCAGGAGAATCGCCCAAAGTCCCCTTGGGTATTCGCTGAAATCGTATTTAGAATAACTCTTGACTCCGCAATAGGGAAATTGACATGTCGCACAGTCACGCCCCGTCAGTCGGTCCTTCCGCCTTGGAACCCGATCCTTCCGCCCGCTCGCTGGAAGTCACCGCCCGGGACATTGTGGTCGGCGTGTTGATCGGCCGCACGGTCGCCTTCTTCGATCTCTTCGTGTTCGGGATTGCCTGCGCGCTGGTGTTTCCGCACGTCTTTTTCCCGTTCGTCGATGAGACCCGCGGGATGCTCTACGGCTTCGTCATCTTTGCGCTGGGATTCATCGCGCAGCCGCTGGGTTCGTTGTTCTTCATGTGGGCACAGCGGCGGTTCGGCCGCACGGTCCAGCTCACCGCCGCGCTTTTCCTGTCCGGTTCAGCCACGGTCGGCATCGCCTTCGTCCCCGCTTATGCCCTGATGGGCGGGGCCGCCCTCGTCGCGCTTGTGCTGCTGCGGTTGGCCCAGGGGTTCGCCATCGGAGGAAGCTGGAACGGGCTCGCTTCGCTGCTCGCCATGAGAGCGCCCCAGTCGCAGCGTGGATGGTATGCCTCCATTCCCCAGTTGGGCGCACCCATCGGGTTCATCGTCGCCGCGGCACTGTTCGCGTATCTGTGGTCGGCGCTGGGTGCGGAAGAATTTCTGGGCTGGGGATGGCGCTATCCCTTCTTTGTCGCCTTTACGATCAATGTGGTGGCACTGTTTGCGCGTCTGCGTCTCGTCGTCAGCCCCGAGTACATCGAGGCGCTGCAGGAACGCGACCTCGTGCCGGCGCCCGTCGCGCGGCTTTTTCGCGAACAGGGCCGCCTGGTCGTCCTGGGAGCGTTTGCATCGCTGGCCAGTTATGCGTTGCTGAACCTGGTGACGCTGTTCACGCTTTCATGGGCGCTGCTCCATGCCCACGAATCCCCGGACGGTTTTCTGCTGGTCCAGGTCGTGGGGGCGGCCATCGCCATCCCGTGCATGCTGCTGTCGGGGCGGCTTGCCGATCGAGTGGGCCGTCGCTCCACGCTGGGGCTCTGTGCCGCGCTGATCGCGGTCTACAGCGGCTGGACCGATGTGCTGCTGTCCGGCAATCGTGCCGAAAGCTATCTTTTCATTCTGATCGGCTTCGCCCTGCTGGGTTTTTCGCACGCCCAGGCGGCGGGCGCAGTCACAGCCAGTTTTCGTGCCGAATTCCGCTATTCCGGGGCCAACATCAGTTCCGATCTGAGCTGGTTGCTGGGCGCCGGTTTTGCGCCGGTAGTCGCGCTGTGGCTGGCGACGGAGCTGGGGGTCGGGTACGTCGGGCTCTACCTGCTGTCGGGGGCGGTCTGCACGTTGCTCGCACTATGGGCGAGCCGCCGGCTGGGCGGCCTGCCGGACGGGGATCCGCAGGACAGATCGCGTGCCTCGCGCAGGGAGCGGTAGGTTCGGGCGCGGCCGGGCCTCAGTGCCGGTCGACCTTGCCGAAGCTTTCCGCGAGCCAGTCGCGCATCATCCGGTACGAGCGGGCAGCGGCCTTGGCGTCGTAACGGCAATTGCCTGTCGCGGCGGTGGCTTCCGTTTCGGTGAAGCAATGTACGGCGTGGCCGATCTCGACGAACTGCCAGTCCGCCGTATCCTGGTGCATTTCGTCGGTGAATTTCGGCACGCCGGGCATGGTGCTGGTGTCGTCGGCGCCGTTGATCGCCAGCACCCTGGCCTTGATGTTTTTGGCGAGCGCAGGATTGTCGGTGCTCAGGTCGCCGTGAAAGGAAACGACAGCCTTGACGTCCGAGCCGCTGCGCGCCAGATCCAGGACGACAGCGCCACCGAAGCAGAACCCGATGGCGGCCAGCCGCGAACGATCGATGGGCGCGTGGGCGGCCTGGGCCTGGAGCTGCTCGAAGGCCTTGCGAATGCGCGCGCGCATCAGGTTTCGGTCGGCGTAAAGCGGTTTGACCGCGGCCTGGGCCTCCCCGGAGTTTTTGGGGCGTATGTGGTCGCCGTACATGTCGGTGAGCAGGATAACGTAATCATGCCCGGCGATGCGCTCGGCCTTGGCGATAGCGATGTCGTTGATGCCGGACCAGTTCGGCACCATGACCAGTCCCGGGCGCTCGGCCTGTGATGCGTTGTCGTAGACGAGAACGCCTTTGAAGGACGTTCCGTCCAGCGTCCAGGTCACCGGTTCCGCCGTCATTTTGGCGGAAACCGGCCACGCGATGAGCATGGGCAGCGCGATGAGCAAGGTGCGCAGCAATGTCATGGGATATCTCCCGTGGTCCATCCGGTAGGCTACCGGGCCGGCAACGCGGGAGCAAGTCCCGTACCGGGGTGCGGACCGCCCTGTCGTGCGGCAAGCCCTTCCGAGGCCGGAAAGGGGCTCCTTATGGGGGATAGGATGATACTCATTGTAGTCAATGGGGTCGAACGCCTATATACTGAAGCAGACTCCGGCGCGAGGGCAGTGTGCCTGTTGGTTTGGCGACCGTGACACCTTCGCCCCGCCGGTGACGTAATGGGATTGGCCATGTCGTCGCAATTCAATGAAGGGGCTGGTTATGTCCGGCGAACTGATGGAATCGTTGCTTTTTGCCTACTTCGGCACCCGAAGTCCGTACTGGAAGCTGTCAGCCGACAGTAACGCGCTGCAGTTGGCGGGTACCGAGGGCATCCCGAACCTGGCGGTCGCACTGGCGCCGACGCAGGCCGACGCCATTCGGGCCTTCTCCGGCGTGACCTCTCACGCCGAAATCGACATCACGCTTTTTGGCGAGCCCCAGAAGCTCAGCCTGGTCGGCAAAAAGGACAGCGCCTATTCGTGGTCGGGCACGGCTTCCGACTACATGGATACGCCGGCTGTGGCCAAAGACCTCTCCCAGGGGCTGGAATTTGCCGAGCAGGTCATTTCCGAAGTCAATTCGCTCGTGGTCATCATTGATCACAATTTCAACATCTTGCGCTTCAACCGTTTGTGCGAGGAAGCCACCGGTATCCATGAAAGGGACGTCATCGGGAAGAGTGCGCATGCCTTCATGGCGGCGGACGAGCGCGACGCCTCGCGCAGCAACCTCAGCGAGTTCTTCCGCAACTCGGTGTCCTACGAAGTAGAGCGCACCATCAATACCCTGAACGGCCCGCGTCTCATCAAGTGGCGAAACAAGTTTGTCCAAAGCGGCAGCGGCCCCGACGAGCGTTATCTGGTCTGTTCGGGCACCGACGTCACCGAAGAACGCAAGGCCCAGGCCAAGCTGCTGGAACTGGCGACCATCGACACGCTGACCGGCTTGCCCAATCGCAATGCCATCCACGAAAAAATCTCTGAATTCCTCGCTGCCGGAAGGCGCTTTGGGGTCCTGTTCCTTGATCTGGACGACTTCAAGCAGGTCAACGACCATTACGGTCACACGATAGGCGACGACCTCATCAAGGCAGTGGCGCTCAACATCAGCCGGTCCCTGCGCGACGGCGACGTCGTGGCGCGGATGGGCGGTGCCGCCTTCCTGGTCCTGGTCCCCGACACGTCGGTCGCGCTGCTGGAACACATGGCCCAGCGGATCATCGACCGCCTCAAGGCGCCGATCAGCCTGGGGCTCGTCGAGATCTACGCGGGCTGTTCCATCGGTATCGCCCTCAGTCCGGAACACGCCGACACGGTGGATCAGTTGTTGCGCCGCGCCGACACGGCGCTGTATGTTGCCAAGGATGCCGGAAAGCGCACCTACCGCGTCTTTTCTTCCGAGATGGACAGCAAAGTCGCCGAGTGCATCTGGCTGGATGTCAACCTGCGCAAGGCCCTGGAAGCAGAGGACCAGCTCCAGCTCTACTATCAGCCGAAGCTGTGCGTCGAGACGGGCGAAGTCCGCAGCGTGGAGGCGCTGCTGCGCTGGGTTTCCCCGGAACGGGGCCTTGTCCTGCCTGGCGATTTCATTTCCTATGCCGAGGACTCCGGGCTGATCGTGCCCCTGGGCCGCTGGGTCATGAGGACCGCCGCCAAGCAGGCTGCCGCGTGGCAGGCCAACAAGCTGAATCTTCGCATCGCAGTCAATCTTTCCGCCCGTCAGCTGGCCAGCCCGACGATCGTCCAGGACTTCGCAGAGGCCTTGCGTGAAGCAGGCCTCACTCAGTGCCCGCTCGATATCGAGTTGACCGAGAGCTGCCTGATCAACGATGCGGTATCGGCCCAGACCATCATTGCCCAATTCCGTCAGCTCGGTGCCCAGGTCCACCTGGACGATTTCGGCACCGGCTATTCGTCGCTCTCGCAGTTGGCGCGCTTGCCGCTCGATGCGATCAAGCTGGACCAGAGCTTCGTCCGCGCCGTGGACGAGAACCTCATTTCCCAGACACTCGTACGGTCGATGATTGCCGTGGCCAAGCAGCTCAAATTCACGATCATTGCCGAAGGCGCGGAGTCCCAGAGCGAGGCCGACTTCCTGAGGGACGAAGGCGTGGATTTCATCCAGGGCTATTTGTACGGTCTGCCGATGCCCGCCAAGGAATTCGAGGATTGGCTCAACAGCAAGGGCAGGAAGCTGAGGCTGGTGGCCTGACGGTCGCTTGCCCCCGGCCCCGTGGCTATCCCGGGGCCGGTCCGCCATGGCGACGCGTACCGGAGGCCTCGGTGTAGGCCAGGTGCCCCGGCCTAGGCCACGCTCTGTATCTTGTTCGTGTGGCGATTCTGCAGCATGACCAGCCGTTCCATGTACAGCAGGTCCTTCTCTTCGATCTGGAAGGCGGCTCTCGCCCAGTCTTCGGTGATTTCCATGAGTTCCGCGCGGTCGACGGGCAGGACACGCTGCCGGGCCCGGAGCATGCCCCGGATGCCGTTCAGCTTTGGCCGGATGACATCGATGAAGGTCCGGGTCGCCAAGAAGCCGCCGTCTTCTTCGAAGACCTGATCCACCAGGCCCTTGTCCAGATACCATTCGGCGGTGTGGGACTCTCCTGAGGCGATCAGTTCTTCGGCGAGCCTCATGTGCGATTTGCGGGCCACCAGCGAGTAGGCACCCATCCCCGGGAACAGGTTGAAGGCGATTTCCGGGAAGCCCATCCTGACGTTCTGTTGGGCCAGAATGTAGTGATGGGCCAGCGCTGCTTCGAACCCCCCGCCCAGGGCTGTACCCTCGACCATCGCGATTGAAATCGCCCCCGTTCCGAATCCTGTCATGGCCTCGTAGATCGCGTCGATGCACGCTCGCGCGTAGGACAGCAAAACCTCCTGTTCACCCGCACGTATGCGCGAGACGAACAGGTTCAGGTCGCCACCGACGTTGAAAACCTGGTGTACCGTCGAGCCTGTCACCCAGAAGTCGATAGGCAGACCCGATTTCCGGGCAGCGCGGCCTAATTGGGAGATATCCCGGAGCAATTCGGGGTTGAAACAAGGCCTGGGCGCGGCGCGCAACATCATCCACATGATGTTGCGATCTTCCTCGTAGTACGGCGTGATCTGCGTCAGATCTTCGGCTTCGGTAAAGAGTCGGCAACGCGGGTGGTCTGCTAAGTTCATTGCTCAGTTCGACGGGAGAGTGCATGCCTTTTGGGCGCCACGACCGGGAGGCGACTGATACCATGGTTATTCGCTTCTCGAGATCCGGTTGTGTCTGTTCGCATTGAAACGCTCCTGCCTGATGATGAAACCCGGGTCTCGCGCCCGGGCTTGAGTCTGACCGTCGCGGTCTCCGGAGTCAAGTCGCATTCCCCCGAATTGTCACAGGCCCCCTCAGTACTGATACGAGATCTGGACGCCCAGAAGGTTCGCATTGGCTTGCCAGTCACCTTTTACCGTACCTTTTTTGGGATCAGTGCTGTTGTTGATGGCAGGGTTGAAGAATAGGCGGGCGTAGCCCACGTCGATCGTGGTGTTCGGGTTGAGCCGGTATTGGGCGCCAATGGAGGCGGAGATCCGGTCGTTGTCGGGCAGGGAAGTCGGGCGCACGGCGTCGCCGGGAATCGGCGACTGATCGTAGCTGATGCCTCCCTTGAATTTCCAGCCTGGCGAATATTGGTAGTTGACGCCCAGGGCTAGCCGCCAGGTATCGCGGAATTTGAGTGTCAGGTGATCTTCGCCCAGTACTCCATTGTTGATGTCCAGCGACGGCAGGCGGCTCCAGCCGGTCCAGGACACATCGCCCAGCAACTGCCATTTGCTGTTGAGATCGTGCACGACGCTGAAGATGGCCGTATCGGGCAGTGTGAAGCTGACGCTGTTGCCGACGCTCGAGGGCAACATCCCGGCCATCGGGGCCGGGATGTTGCTGAGTGTCGTCGTGCCGGATCCGCTGTAGTCCAGGGCCGAGCGGTACGAGGCGCCGATCCGCGTATCGGGTGTGAGCTGGTAGAGCAACCCGAGGTTCCAGCCCCATGCGTCCCCTGTCAGCTTCGCCTCGGCATTCATGTCGGACGGCCCCGCGGGGATTTTGCGCTGGTAGTCGGCTTCCAGACGCTGCCAGTTGACGCCTGCCCCGATCGAAAGCCGGTCATTGACCCGGTAAGCGACCGAAGGGTTGATGTTGATCGTCTGGATGCTGAATTCGGTCGACTGGTAGCGGCCGATCCAGTTTTCGTCGTATTTTGTCGACAGGCCGAAGGGGCTGCTCGCGCCCAGTCCGACAAACCATTTGGGGCTGAGCTGCCACGAAAAGTAGGCGTTCGGGACTGCGTGGACCGCACCCGCGTTACCCCCGGGGTTCGACCCCAGCGGGAGGCCTCCGGGTCCGGTGCTGCCGCCGTCGTTGAACTTGAACGTCGTCGAAATGGCTGTGACGCCGGCCGACGCGTTGAAGCCCGGCAATCGCGTCATTCCCGCGGGATTGAAAAAGATGGTGCTGGCGTTGTCGGCGATGGCCGCCGAACCTGCGTAGCCGTTGGCCAAGCCGCTTGCGTTTTGTTCGGCGAGCTGGAACGCAGAGGCGTGAGCCTGGCCGGCGACGACACCCAGGCCGATCGTGGCCAGAATACGCCAGTGAAGCGGGTTGGTGATCCGCCGGTTGTCGCTTCGTGGTGGAGAGTCGGTCGCTCGCATGGTGCCCCTGCAAAAATGTCCATGGAAGACAGGCTCGAATCAGTTGCGCCTGTTACTTTTCGTACGATAAATGGTGACGGCGCTAGGCGCAAGTAAATGCCGCGCTTTAGCGCAGTTTCCGCAATTGCACCTGCGTGTCTCCCGTTTCGCTCGACACCCAGGCGCTTGCGTCTTGTATGTTGACGTTCAGCGTCATCTTCCGCGATGCCAGCCGGGCCAGCGCCGTCGTTTCCTCGGCGGCCAGCACGTATACGCTGAGGTTGCCGGCGCGTTTCAGGTGGTTCTGAACGCCTTGCCACCACAGCGCGGCATTACGCCCGTAGGCGACGACGATCACTGCTTCCGCTCTGCCGCAGGCTTTCAGGACGCGCCGTTCGTCCGGCAGACCGGTCTCCACCCATTGCAGGATCGCTCCCGTCAGGTCCTTGCGCCATAGATCCGGCTCGTCGGTGGAGGACAACCCTCGTGTGAATTCCAGCGCGTCGTCCGCGTCCGTGAAGAGTGCGTAGGCCAACAGCCGCACCATCATGCGTTCGTCAGTCTCGGAGGGGTGTCGGGCTACGGTGAGACTGTGGCTGCCGTAGTAGCCGCGGTCGTTGTCGGCGATGTGCAGGTCAGCTTTATGAATAGTGGCGCGAAGGGCCATGGGCGGCTTCTATGGGCAATAAAAAGGGGGGAGTGAAGCGCATGAATCGCAGGGGATTAGAGCACAAAGGCGCGTGCTTCGCGGCGGGCGACGACGGGCCGCGTCGACGATGAAGTGCTGGATGGGCGGGACGCCGGGACTGTCACCAGGGCGGCGGCGATTCGCGGTCCATGGATGGCCCGCTGGAGGGCTTCGGGGGCGTGTTGCGTCGCGACCCGTAGTGATTGGCGTAGAACCAGGTGAATTCAGCACCGAAGAGGAACACCTGCGCCGCGTAGTACACCCAGATCAATACCACCACGAGCGAACCGGCCGCCGTCAATGAAGAAATGGTCGAGCTTTTGCCCACGTACAGACCGATCAACACCTTGCCGATCTCGAAAAGAACCGCAGTGACGATCGAGCCGGTCCAGACATCCCGCCAGTCGATCGAGGCCTGCGGCATGTACTTGAAGATGACGGCGAACAGCACCGCCGAGATCCCCAGCGAGACCAGCGCGTTCAGCGCCTGCAGGACCATCTCCCAGCCGGGGAGAAATCCCGTCGCCCACTGGCCCGCGGCTGCCAGGCCGGCACTGACGACGAGCGAGACCAGGAGCAGGAATCCCAGCCCCAGGATCAGCCCGAGCGACAGCAGGCGAGCCCGCACCATCCGCCACAGGCCCGTGGTGCGTTGCACAGCAGGCACTTCCCAGATGCGGTCAAGGGCGCTCTGGAGTTCCGCGAAGACGCGCGTGGCGCCAATCAGGAGAATCACTACGCTCACGACGGTAGCCGCAATGCCCTGTGCCGGCTTGTCGGCGCTGTGGATCAGCGCCTGCAGACCACGTGCGCCGTCGGGCCCGACCAGGCCCCCGATCTGATGGATGACTTCGCCCCGCACAGCGTCCTGGCCCCAGATGAGGCCGGCGATTGCGATGACAATGATGAGCAGCGGGGCGATCGAAAAAACCGTATAAAAGGCGATCGCGGCAGCCATGCTGGATGCGTAGTCGTCGCTCCATGCCCGATACGAGCATTTTGCCAGGTGGAAGAATTGTCTGGGCGTAAGGTGCATCGCCTGCAGGGAGCAAATTCTGTGCCGAAGCGGAGCAAGTTCCGTGCCCCGATCCCTGGGCTGATTGGGCGACAGAGTGCGAGGCAGCGCCTCGTAAAGGTCCATGCTACGGATCATGGTCCGGCATCGGGAGACGTCGGTCCCCCTGTACGGGCCAGCGGGCGACAGAGAGCCAGGCGGCACATAATGCTGACAGCAGGCCAACTCCCGCCAGTTCCGACGGCTCGGGGGGCGCCAGCCCCATAATTCCGCGCAAGCCGGGTAAGCCCGCCATCAACATCAGTATCAAAGCCACGGCGATGACCATGCGTCCGACCCATGGGTTGCCGGTGTCGGTTCGCGCCGGGTTGCGGTTTGCCAAAACCAATAGCAACGCGCTCACCAGGAGTGAAGCGAAGACAGCCGTGCGGGCTTGCGCCACGGGGATGCCGTAGGTGATCGCGATGCCGTAACCGGCGAGCAGGATGACGGCCAACCCGAAGCCCTGGAGTGCCCCATGAAACACGTTGTCTTTCGAAAAGGGCGAAGCGTCGCGCGCCCGTGGCGGGCGGGTCATCACGTCGCCTGCTTCCGGCTCGGCCTCGAAAGCGACCGAGCACGCAGGGTCGATGAGCAGCTCGAGCAGAACAATATGCACGGGCAACAGCATGATCGGCCACTGGAGTGCTGCGGGTACGAGCGCCAGACCGATGACCGGCACATGCACGGCAAAGACGAAGCGGGTAGCATTGCTGATATTGTCGAAAATGCGCCGCCCCTGGCGGATGGCAGCTACGATGCTGGCAAAGCTGTCGTCGAGCAGCACCAGTGCGGCGGCTTCGCGCGCTACATCGGTGCCGCGCCCACCCATCGCGATGCCCACGTCCGCGCCTTTAAGCGCCGGTGCGTCGTTGACGCCATCGCCGGTCATTCCCACCACCTCTCCCGCGTCGCGCAGGACCTGTACCAGCCGTAGCTTGTGCGTCGGCTGCAATCGCGCGCACAGGTCCGTTTCCCGTAGCCTTTCGCGCAGGCCCTTGTCGTCCAGCTCGGCAATCTCGGCGCCGGTCAGGATCGCAGGGTTTGCAGACAAGCCCACTTGACGCGCAATGGCAAGCGCGGTGGCGGGGTGGTCGCCTGTCATCATGATCAGGCGCACCCCGGCGGCCCGACATTCGGCAACGGCGGCCGGCACTTCGGGGCGAGGTGGGTCGGCAAGCCCCACCAGACCGAGAAATTCGAAGTCGAAATCATGCTGGCTCACCGGCCAGATCGGATGGGCGCCGGGTGTCTCTGACCGGCCGGTCCAGCGCCCTCGTGCTACGCCGAGTACACGCAGACCCCGTTCTGCCATCGACACAGTGTCGGTCCGGATCACTTCAATGGTCTGAGCGTCCAGGTGGCAGAGATCGGCAATCGCTTCCGGGGCTCCTTTGGTGGCCAGCAAATACAACGACGGGTCGACGCTGGCGTATACCCGTGTCATCGCCAAAATCTCGCTCGACAGTGCATATTCGAATTCGGGGATGCGATCGTCATGCACGTGCTCGGTGCCGGCCAGCCATTGGTGGCCGAACTCCTGGATGGCCTTCTCCATCGGATCGAACGGGTCGCCTGGCGTGGCCAGCATGGCGAATTCGGCCAGCTCATGAAAGGCTTCGGGCAGGTCGGCTGCGCCATCGGCGATGAAGCGCCGATTGGCGCTTCGGAGTTCGGCCACTGCCATGTGGTTCAGCGTCAATGTCCCGGTCTTGTCCACGGCCAGCACGGTGATGGCGCCCAATGCTTCAACCGCGGATACTCGGCGGGTCAGTACGCGCTGTTTCGAAATACGCCACGCGCCCAGTGCGAGAAATACGGTGAGGATGACCGGAATCTCCTCAGGGAGGATAGCCATCGCCAGCGCGATTCCAGCCAAAAGGCTGTCCAGCAGCGAGCGACCGACCCACCACCAGTTCAGCAACGTCTGGGCGCTTGCGAGCACCAAGGCGCTCGCGCCCAGCCTGCGCACCAGCCTGCGCGAATTTTGCTGCAGCGACGAACTGGGTTCCACCGTGGAGGAAAGGTCGGCGCCAATACGCCCCATGGCGGTGGCGTTCCCGATTTCAACGACCTTGGCCAACGCCAGGCCGCGCGTGACGACGGTGCCCGAAAATACCGCTGTGGCGTTGTCCTGCTTGGCGACGTCGAATGCTGTTTCCCGGCCGCGCCGAGCCTGGTCGGGCGACAGCTTGATAACGGGTGCTGCTTCACCCGTGAGCAGCGACTCGTCGACTTCGAGGCGGCCGTTGAAAACAACCGCATCGGCCGCGATGCGGTCGCCCTCGCGCAGCACCAGAATATCGCCGCGCACGACATCACGACCCGCCACACGCTGCTCGGATCCGTCCCGGATGACGAGCGCGCGGGGCGCTGACAAGTCACGGAGTGACTCCAACGCCCGCTGTGTCTTGCGTTCTTGCGTCAGTGAAATCACGATGATGACGAATACGGAAGCGAGCAGGAACAGTCCCTCGGCTCGGTTCCCCAGTGCCAAATAGACGCCACCGGCTGCAAGCAGCATGAGGAACATTGGCTCCGTGAGGACGCCGAGTACTATCGCGACGAGTGGTTTTGGAGCGCTGTCGGGAAGTATGTTGGGGCCGTCTGCCGCCAGACGAATCTTTGCTTCCTCACTGGTCATGCCCTCTGGTGCCGACAATCCATCCGGAGTCCTCACGCCACAGCTCCTGATTCTTCTTTCGGGCATGCTCCGAACTCGCAGCGGATACTGCGTGTCGCGGTGCCGTCACGCTCACGCTGGCGTTTCGGGCCGCCTTTATCGGCCGGTTCCCAGGCGCTCGCCACCATCCCCGGCCGACGATGCCGCTTGCCTGTTCTCACAGTCCGCACACCGGACAGCGGCGGGCATCGCAAGGAGCCGTTCACGCACGATGGGTTCGCCGCAATTCACGCAGATTCCGTACCGGCCCTCACCCATTCTCGCTTCCGCCGCCTCGATCGAGCGCAACTGTTCTTCGTCGATCGCTATCTCCGCGCGCCGGAGTTCTTCGAACCTGGTGATCTCCGATACATCGGAGCCGATCCCTCCCTCACCTTCCCGGGCTTCATGTGCCGTCCGGATGTCGGCCTCGGCAGCCTGGATCTCATCCAGCAGACGAATCCTCGTTTGAGCGAGCCGGCCGTGCAGTTCCCGAATATCGGCAATGGAAAGATGTTTCATCATTTCCTCTATCTTCATGAGGTGGGGAGGGGACTCCCGCTGTCACGCCACACCGTCAGCTGATTGGGAGCAGCTTCGTGCCGCCGTCGCCCGCTTTCTTGGGCAGGTGCAATTCCAGCACACCGTTATCGTATTTGGCGGTGGCCTTTGAATCATCGATGTCATGCGCCAAGGTGAAACTGCGTGATTGAACACCAAAATAGCGCTCGCGGCGTATGACCGATTCGCCCTCTTTTTTTTCCGTTTCCAGCTGCGCTTCGCCGGAGATGGTTATCTGGTTGCCGTCAATGGCGACCTTGACGTCTTCCTTCTTCACTCCCGGCATCTCCGCCTTCACAGTATAACTTTGCTCCGTCTCGGAAACGTCCATCTTGATTTGCGGCTCCGTCTCGAAATTGCCGAACATTGGCCGGGCGCGAAGATCTCTAAAAAAATCTTCGAAACTCCGCAACGGCCAGGACCGGGTAATTTCATTGAAGGGATCAAGCTGCATCGGATTGTTGGCCATGATCGATCTCACCCAGAAAAATCCACGAATTTCGCCAGTTCCCATTGAGTGGACTCAATGGGGAGCGCGCCACTTATCTCATGGGCGGCGCGCGTGATCATATTAGTCTTGCGGAAAAAAAGGCAGTTGATAAATATCAACATCGATGCCCTTTCGCTCGACGAGCAACCCGATCGAGCCAGACTCTCGGCGAAAGATGACAATGTACGACATAGTGTTCAAAGACATTGAAATGTCACATCTATCGACCCGACGCACACAAATATTACAAGTCAGAGGGGCGGCGAAACTGGAGTCAGAAAACGTTGCTCCAAGTCAAGTTTCTTCACGGATTGAGTCTTTCCGCCGGCAGAGGGCGTGATAACGTATATACAGCCTGAGCATGACGGGGACAGAGGGTCGGTCGGCTGCCCGCCTCGCCATACGATAAGCTGCAGGCGATATCGTACTGACAAGACAACAGGTCGAGGACCCATCATGTATGCACTCAAGCCTACAGATTACCCCTCTGATTCGCCGGCGAGCACGAACTATCCTGGTCGGTCCACGCGTGTCGAACCGCTCACATCCATTTCGGATATCTGCAAGTTGTTGAAGCTGGGATATCGGCCTGTACAGCGGACCAATGCCCCAGACTTGCAATTCCATCATCGGCGACTCCGGACCGGCGATCGGATATACCGTCCGGCACAGGCGTTCGAATCGCTATATGTCGTCTGGTTTGGATATCTGAAAGTCATATTGCGCAATTTCGAAGGCGATGAGCGCGTCCTGTCATTTCCGATGAAAGGCAATCTTTTGGGCGCGGACGGAATATGCAACAGCTCCTATCAGACCGAATGTATCGCACTGACCGATTGTGACCTGATCGTTGTTCCGTTCAGGAAATTGCTGGCCGCGGTACGCCGAAATCCTGAACTGGAGGAGATCGTGTATATGTCGATAAGCCGCGAACTGACAGAGGAGCGAACGGCAATCAGTCTGTCGAGTCCGCTGAGAGCCCAGGGACGCGTCGCGCTTTTCCTGGAAACCATCGCCGAACGGCACGCGGCATGTGGGTATTCCTCCAAAGAAATCCTGTTGCCAATGACCCGGCATGACGTCGGTTGCTACCTGGGCCTGACGCTGGAGACCGTCAGTCGAGCCTTGTCGGCGCTGGCGGCCACAGGCATAATCGCCGTACGACGGAAAAACATCAGGATACTGAGGCCGGACCTGCTTCATCTGATTCAGGCCCATTCTGCCTCATCCTGCCGTGAGGAAGAACCGTTACAGTCTCCGACGTTCGCGCTGTAGCGCGACCCACCATTCGATCGACAGCCGGGATCAAACTCCCATCCAGCGACGGAATATCAGACGCCGCTGATGACGACCTTCAGGGCGTTCTCCGCAGCCGCGTTGCCGAACACTTCATAGGCCTTCAAGATTTCGTCAAATTTGAAGCGGTGAGTGATGAGGTTCTCAGGCGTCAGCCGCCTGGACGCGACTGTCTTGAGCAGCATCGGCGTCGTGTTGGTGTTGACCAGACCTGTAGTCAGGGTGATGTTCCGAATCCAGAGCTTCTGGAGCTCGAGTTCGACGCTCCGTCCGTGGACACCAATATTGGCGATATGTCCCCCCGGGCGCACGATACGTTGACATATATCGAAGGTCTGGGGCACCCCTACGGCCTCGATCGCGACATCCACACCGTCCCTGGCATGCGCGAGAACCGCTTCGACGGCGTCACTCTGGGCGCTGTCCACAACATGCGTGGCACCGAACTTTGTGGCGGCATCCAGGCGGAAACGATTTGTGTCCACCATGATGATTTCACGGGGCGAATAAAACTCGGCGGTCAATAGTGCCGCCATCCCTATCGGGCCCGCGCCTACGATGGCTACCACGTCTCCGGGCTTTACCGCCCCGTAGAGCACACCTATCTCGAAGCCCGTGGGGAAGATGTCACTGAGCATGACCAGCGCCTCTTCATCATTCCCGGCCGAAATCGGGTATAGGCTGTTATCGGCGTACGGAATCCGCACATACTCCGCCTGTGTACCGTCGATGAGGTGCCCCAGGATCCAGCCGCCATCCTCGCAATGCGCATACATCTGCTTCTTGCAATATTCGCACCTCCCACAAGACGTGATGCATGAGATCAGCACGTGGTCGGATTTCTTCAAACCGCGAACGGCACTTCCCGTCTCTTCGACGATGCCGACACCTTCGTGGCCCAGTATTCTTCCCGCGCTGACATCCGGCACGTCACCTTTCAGAATATGCAGATCCGTTCCGCAAATGGTGGTCTTTATGATCCTTATGATCGCATCAGTCGGCTCCAGGATGCTTGGAGCAGGGACCGTTTTCCATGCTATCTTTTCGGGTCCAAGATAGACCAATGCCTTCATGGTCGATGGGCGGGTCATATCATCTCCTCAAGAGCGCGCGTTATGATGAAGGAATGACCAAAGGTTAGATGAATGACGTGCGGATATATTGATAATGATCAACTGGGCGCGAAATAGAATGTATGCCCGGCCGTTCATGTCCGCTTTGGTGCCAAGCGTGATCGATAGAAACGAACCTTCACGATCTGAGCCATCGTGAGATACAGGGCCACCAGACAAGTCAGGACGATGAAGTAGCGCCAGGGCAGCGCGGTAAAACCAAACAGCCCGGCCAGTGGCGAAAATGGAATGACCGCCGCAATCGCCAGCACTGTGATCGCAGCGAGCCACAACGCCGGGTGCGGGTGACTCCGTAAAGGATTGCCCCGGGTTCGGATGACAAAGATCACGAGAATCTGCGTGGCCAGAGATTCGATGAACCAGCCGGTCTGAAAGAGGCCTTCATCCGCTTTCAAAACGGTCAGCAAAAGATAAAACGTTGCAAAATCAAACAAGGAGCTGACCGGCCCGAGTATCAGCATGAAATTGCGCAATAATTTCATGTCCCAGTGCTGCGGGGTGGCGGTTTCCTCGCGATCCACCGCATCCAGCGGAATCACCACTTCGGACAGATCATATAAGATGTTGTTGAGCAGCACCTGGGTCGGAAGCATGGGCAAAAAGGGGAGAAACAGGGCAGCGCCGGCCATGCTGAACATATTCCCGAAGTTCGAGCTGGTACCCATCATGATGTACTTTCTGATATTGGCGAAAGTCCGCCGGCCTTCATTGACGCCAACTTCAAGCATGGACAGGTCGTGTCTCAGCATGATCAGGTCCGCCGAGGCCTTGGCGACGTCGACCGCCGTATCCACCGATATACCCACGTCGGCGCTATGCAGGGCTGGAGCGTCGTTGATCCCGTCGGCCATGAATCCCACTACGTGGCCTCGCTTCTGCAAAGCCTGAATCAGGCGATTCTTCTGTATGGGACTGACTCGGCAGAACAGATTGGCGGTTTCTGCCTGCAGGAGAAGGGCATGGTCGTCCAGTTTGGCGATCTGACTGCCCATCAACATACCGGTCATGGGGATCCCGAGAGCGTTGCAAACGTGTTGCGCCACGACCTCGCTGTCCCCTGTGAGGATTTTGACCGCAACTCCCTTTCCCGTCAGACTGCGGATCGCCTCGCCGGCATCCTTCTTTGGGGGATCCAGAAACGCAGCATAGCCGGCGAAGATCAGGCCATCCTCATCCGAGACCGTCACGTTGACAGTATCGACCGGTGCTTTCTTCCACGCGATCCCCAGTACGCGATAGCCGCTCGCACTGAGCCTGTCCAGCGTTTGCCGTGCCAGAACATGTGACCGGTCCGACCATGGTATTTCTTTGGCATCCGTACTCTCGTAGGAATCGCAGTGCGCCAACACGTCTTCGGGAGCGCCTTTGACGACGAGAAGGTTTTCATCGGATCGGCGTAACAGCACGGACAGCCGTCGCCGCTCGAAATCGAACGGCACTTCGTCGAGCTTGCGCCATTCGCTGATGTCCATGGACTCGTGAGCGAGGATGGCGTCTTCCAGAGGGGTATGCACTCCCGCCTCGAAACTGCTGTTGAGATAGGCCAGCTCCAATACATGGTTGTTGTCGCGCCCCGCAATGTCGACGTGGCACGCCAGGCTGATCTTCGCCTCCGTGAGCGTCCCTGTCTTGTCGGTGCACAGGACATCCATGGCCCCGAGGTTCTGCATGGCGGATAGTCGCTTTACGATCACACCGTGCTCGGAAAGCCGCAATGCGCCGCGTGACAATGTCACAGTCACCACCATGGGCAACAGTTCCGGCGTCAGCCCGACGGCCAGCGCCAGGGAAAAGAGAAAAGACTCGAGCCACTGCCGGTTCGCCAATCCGTTAGCGAGAAGGACGAACAATACCAACGAAAGGGTGATGCGCAGGATCAGATAGCCAAAATGGCGTATTCCCTCGTCGAACGCCGTCGGGGGGCGGTCTTGCGAAATGACGCCGCCCACCATGCCAAGCTGGGTGGTTACCCCGGTCCTGACTATGAGCACGGACCCGATTCCGGACAGCACGCTGGATCCCATGAAAACGGCGTTTACGGCGCAGTCCAGGCCATCTCCATCGGGTGTCGCGCCGGCGTGCTTCTCGGCTGGAAAAGATTCACCCGTCAATGCCGCCTGCTGAACAAACAGATCGGTGGCACCGAGCACCAACCCGTCAGCGGGCACCAGGCTGCCGGCCGACAGGCTGACGACATCACCTGGCACGAGATTCTCGACGCCGATCTCCCGGTCAGCGCCGTCGCGTCGCACGGTCACCCTCAAGGCGACAGACTTTCGCAACTCGGCGGCCGCCATCTCGGCTTTATGCTCCTGGAGATAGTCGAACGCGACGCTCAGGACAACCATCAGCGCAATGATGCCTGCACTTGTGGCGTCCCCAACCACCGCGGAAACGCCCCCCGCAACCAACAGCAGCAAAACCAACGGGTTGCGCAGGCGACCCATGATTTCGACAATCGGATTCTTATGCGCCGCGGCGCTCAACCGATTGGGACCATATATACCCAAGCGCCGCTGCGCCTCCTCGGTCGTCAAACCGGTCGAAGACGCGCGGAGTTCTTCCGGTGCATGCGCCAACGTCCACCAGGGACCATCGGCACGATCGAATCCGTACGTCTTCGACTTGATCTCGTTATTGGGCATTGTTGTGCAATCGAATATCCGGATCCAGCCCGCCTCAGATGCGAGGGTCGGGATCCAGTTCCAGACGAATGTCGACGGTGCCGTCGCGGGCTGCGGATAGCGAGAATCCGAATTTCTTGGCCAGCCCAAGCATGCGAACGTTTTCAGTCAAAACGGTACCTGCCATGCTGGCCGTGTGGCGTTCACGACAATAGCGGATCGCCTTGGACAGCAGCTTGGACCCCAAACCTTTGGATTTCAGTGTGGAACTTACTGCAATGCCTATTTCAGCCTGTTGATTATCAGGGTCGAACATCAATCGCACCTCGCCCGCAATTGTCTCGCTGTCCGATTCACCTCTGCCAACTGCCACCAGTATCATCTCCCTGCTGTAGTCGATCTGGGTGACTCTTGCCAGTTCTGACGGGGCGAGCTGGCGCACTGCGCAGAAAAAACGATTTTGAATATCCTCCGTATCGAGGCTCTCCAAAAATCGCTGGTAGGATCGTATATCGGATGGCAGAATCGGGCGCAATAATAGCGTCCCATCTCCGAGACCTGCCATCTCGATAATCTCCTCCAGCTCCCTGGGGTAGGGCCGGATGGCCAGGCGGTCGGACCCTCGAAGCGGGGCTGGCGCCACTCTTATTCGCGCGTCGAGCGCTATCGCACCGGTCTCATCGAGCAAAAGAGGGTTGATATCGAGTTCAGCGACTTCCGGGATGTCCACGATCAATTGAGAAATCCTGACCATCACCCGATACAGGCTTGGCAGATCGGCTGCTGGACGATTGCGGTAACCCTGCAGCAATTTGAATATGCGGGTACGAGACGCGAGATCCTCGGCAAGAGCGATGTTCAACGGAGGCAGGCTCACCGAACGATCGTTGATCACCTGGGTCGCAACGCCTCCTTGCCCGAACAGAATGACAGGACCAAACGTCGCGTCCTCGGCCATGCCCAGAATCAGCTCGTGCGCGTTCGGCCGGTTGATCATGGCCTGGATGGTAAAGCCCGCAAGCCGGGCATCGGGCCGAAGTCTGCTCACCTGACTCACCATATTGGCTGCTGCTGTGCGAACGGCGGCTGGAGATTCCAGATCGAGTGCTACGCCGCCGACATCGGACTTATGAGTGATATCCGGAGAAAAGATCTTGAGCGCGACGGGGAACCCGATTTGCCCGGCCAGGGCAACCGCTGTCTCGATCGTCGACACAACATGAGTTTCGACGACGGGGATATCGTATGCCGACAACACTGACTTGGCTTCTGCTTCGTCAAGAAGGCTGCGTCCGTCCGCAAGGGCTCTTTCCACAATCGCTTTTACCTGCGCGGTATCGACCGCCAGACCGACAGGCAGCGAAGGCGGCGTCTCGAGCAATAACTCCTGATTCCTCCGATAGGCCAGCAGATACAAGAATGCCTGAACTGCCTCCTCGGGCGTCTGGTATGTGGGTATGCCCGCTCGGTTAAAGATACGCCTGGCGGCCGCGACACTCTGTCCGCCTAGCCAGCAGCCGAGCATACTCCGCGACGATGCGGCCATGAGCGGAGCGCATTCTCTGGCAATATCTTCGCTTGGCACAATTGCCGTAGGGGCATGCATGAAGAGCACCGAATCGGACCCGTGACCATCCAACACGATCGACAGTGTCTTGCGATAACGCTCAACGGGTGCGTCCCCTATGATGTCGATAGGGTTGGCCCGAGACCAACCAGAAGGCAGCGTTGCTTCCAGTTCATGCGTGATGTCGTCTGTCAAGGCGGCCAGTTCCTCTTGGGCGAGGTTCAACGCGTCCGCCGCCATGACGCCTGGGCCACCGCCATTGGTCACAATGATCAGCTTGTCGCCGCGCAGAGGTTTCGCCCGTGACAAGGTTTCTATCGCGCTGAACAGGTCCTGGGTCGTATCGACCCGCAGCATTCCCGCGCGCCTGATCGCCGCATCAAACACGATATCCGAGCCGGCCATGGCCCCCGTGTGCGATGCCGCCGCCAAGGCCCCTGCCGCTGATCGCCCCGCCTTGACGACGATGACGGGCTTGTTGCGGGCGGCGGCACGTGCGGCCGACATGAATTTGCGCGCATGCTTGATGGACTCGACATACAGCAGGATGCTGCGGGTGTCGGGATCGCTGGCCAGATAGTCAAGTATGTCCCCGAAATCGATATCGGCGCTATTGCCAATGGAAATGAATTTCGAGAAACCGATATCGTTCTCGGCTGCCCAGTCCAGAACCGCCGTCGTGAGCGCCCCTGACTGCGAGACAAAGGCGATCTTTCCGGATAATGCCGTGGCTCCGGCGAAACTGGCATTGAAGCGAATGCCCGGAATGATCAGCCCTATGCAATTGGGCCCTAGAATTCTGAGCAGGTGAGGCTGCGCTGCTTCCAGCATGGCGCGCTGTGCATTTACTCCGTCTCCGGTGATGTGCGCCTCGAGTCCCGCCGTCAGTACGATCGCCGCTTTAGTACCCAGGGCTCCGAGCTGTTCCATCAAGCCGGGTACGGCAGGAGCCGGCGTGCATACGACGGCCAGGTCGGGAATGGAGGGTAGCGCCGACAGATCGTGGAAAGCGGGGATGCCGGCAATGCGGTCATGCTTCGGGTTGACCGGCATGATCGGCCCGCTGAACCCGCCGCGCATCAAATTGAGCATCACTATCGACCCCACGCTATGAGGGCGATCTGTGGCGCCTATGACCGCGACCGAGTCCGGATGGAACAGATGATCCAGATTGCGTATGGTCATCAAGAATGCCCCTCGGAATCCAAATCATCCGTGATTGGTTGGACGCCTATTCCTTTTAGCGTGGGAAATTTCGTTTTTGCCGGCGGAAAAATCTCGAACGCCGGATACCGAAGGCGGAAATGCCTTCGCGCCAAGACTGGCGAATTGGGCTGCATTCTGAAGCATCCTGTTCCAGCCTGAGTAAAACATCTCTGTCGGACCCGCCACATCGCGCTCTGTGTCGGCGACCAGCGATGGCGCGGTCTCCGTTTTCAACTTGGCCATATGCTTGCCCAGGGCTGCACTGATTTTTGTCTGTGTCTCAGTAGCTGTGGCCAGGAACCGCCGTTGAAGCTCTAGCAGATCCTTGGGGGGGCGAGTAAAGACAGCAGCCTGCACGGCAAGCAACTGTTGCGGATCCCGGAGAGCCATGGCAGCCTGCAGAAGATTCAATTGAGCATCGAGCACTTCGCGCGATTGCTCGAACCAGGCATGCTGAATTCCACCCATCCCTTCAAGGAGCGCCTCGGATACCTCCTCTGCCACGGCCAGCCGCTCTTTATACGCGGCAAAGGGACCATCGGTCTCGATTTTCATGATGTACCTACCAATAAGAAAAATTTCTCATGTGACGTGAACATAGCTGCCGGGCGCATCCTCCAGCTCCGCCAGACTCAATGCCAGATTTCCAGAAATTGGCATTGCGGCTGTTTTTTTTGAAGACCGCTTCGCCAGCCAGGCTTCCCATTCCGGCCACCAGGAACCTTTCTGTTTTCTAGAGGCCGCCAGCCAGGCATCGGGATCAACATACTCGCCACCCGGATCCCGGTGCGCAATTCGATATGAAGATCTTCGGTAGCCATTTCCCAGCGGAGGGTTGACGATGCCGACGTTGTGGCCGCCCGATGAAAGAACAAATGTGATTTCACACTCCGTCAGCCAGTGGATCTTGTAGACGGACGTCCACGGAGAGACGTGATCGCGTTCCGTACCGACCACAAAAATGGGCAGCCGCAGATCTTTTAGAGCGATGGGTTTGCCGTCGACCTCGAATCTGCCTTCTGCCAGTTCGTTGTTCAGATAAAGCTTGCGCAAGTATTCGCTATGCATCCTGTAGGGCATTCGCGTGGCATCGGCATTCCATGCCCGCAAATCCGTCATCGGCGTTTGCGCGCCCATCAGATACTCGTGGACCAGCTTCGACCACACCAGGTCTTTGGAATTGATGAGCGCAAAGGCACCGGCCATCTGTCGACCGTCCAGATAGCCCTGGCTTGACATGATGGTCTCCAGGTAGGCGACCTGGCTCTCATCGATGAACAGGCCGAGCTGGCCAGGTTCTTCAAAGTCCAACTGGCTGGCCAACAAGGTCATGCTGGCCAGGATGTTGGACTGCCTGCGCCGCAGGGCGGCAGCGGCGATTGCCAGGAGGGTGCCCCCCAGACAATAGCCCACCGCATGAATTGGGGTATCCGGGACCATTTTGCTGATCGTCTGCAGGGCGGACATGATCCCCATTTCCAGGTAATCGCCAAACGACAGGTCCCGGTCGCCCCGCGTCGGGTTGTTCCAGGAAATCATTAATACGGTATGGCCGTGCTCGATCAGGTACCTGACCATCGAGTTTTGGGGCGACAGATCGAGGACGTAGTACTTCATGATCCAGGCGGGCACGATCAATACCGGCTCAGGATACGTTTCTCCTGTGTCGGATTTGTACTGAATCAATTCGATCAGGCGATTCCGGTAGATAACCTTCCCGGGGGTCACGGCCACGTCCCTGCCCGGTACAAAGGCATCGGTCCCCCTGGGTCTGCGTTCGAGCAGGAGATTGGTCGCATCCTGGTACCAATTGATGACGCCTCGTATGAGGTTGCTGCCGCCCGTTGCAATGGTGTAGCGCAGGATCTCGGGATTGGAAAAGACGAAATTCGATGGGGACAGCATATCGAGCCATTGGCGGGTCACGAACTTGGCCACATCCTCGTGGTGGTCGGAGACGCCCGGCACGTCGGACATGGCTTCGCCCCACCACTGTTCCGTCAACAAAAAAGCTTGCAAGGCCCCGCTAAACGGGATCGTTGACCAGCCGGAATCGGCGAACCGCTTGTCATCCGGCTGGGGACGCGCGCATGGCGGGCATCCCCCCCCCGATCCGTATAAATAATTGCACCACGCGATCAGCTTGCGCACCGCGCTTCCCGACATCTCGCGTTGCTTGTCGGGGGAGGCGGCTACGTGACACGCCCAGTCAAGGTAAGCGGCTGTTATCGACGCCAGGGCGATGCCGTGTGTCGACGGCGCCAATGCCTGATGGACGATTGCGTCGGACGAGCCGGGTGGCGGTGGATCGCGGAGCCCTTTTTTCATGAGGTTTCAACACATGTGCTGGCCGCCGTTAATTGCAATATTGGCGCCGGTGATAAAGGCCGCCTCGCTTGATGCCAGGAAGCTCACCAGCGCGGCGACCTCGTCGGGTTCACCCAGCCGCCCTATGGGTATTTCAGGCAGGATTCTCGTGTCCAGGATTTCCTGCGGAATGTTCGTCACCATCCGTGTACGCAAATAGCCAGGCGAGACGGTGTTGACCGTCACCCCTTTTTTAGCCACCTCCAGAGCGACGGACTTGGTAAAACCATGAATCCCCGCCTTCGCGGCGGCGTAATTGGCCTGTCCGAATGCGCCTTTCTGTCCATTGACGGAGGAGATATTGATGATCCGTCCCCATCCGCGGTCCATCATGGAATCCACCACCTGCTTGGTCATGTTGAAGATGCTGTCCAGGTCGGTACAAAGCACGGTACGCCAGTTATCCAGCGTCATTTTGCGAATAGACGCATCGCGCGTGATGCCGGCGTTGTTGACCAGCACATCGATTGCTCCCATTTCGTTTACGATCTGCGCCGTGGCGCTCTGGCAAGAGGCGTAATCAGTCACATCGAGACGGAATGCCCTGAACTCGAATCCGTTTTTCTGTTGCTGGGCCAGCCACTCCCGGGCGTGGTCATTGCCAGGGGAATAGGTGGCGGCGACCCGCAAGCCGCTTTTTTCCAGATGCTGGCACAAGGCAGTGCCCAGCCCCCCCATGCCGCCCGTCACCACCGCGACTCGGGCCAAAGTCTGAGTTGACGCTGCCATACCTCCTCCATGCCTGAAAAGGCAATGTCTGACACACGGATCCTCACCCGAGCGTACTCCGGAGGTCGGCAACTATATTGCGCGATATCAAAAACCGTGCGAATGGCTACGGCACGAGGGGCAGCGCGCTCTGGGCGGCTGGTGGCGTGGCTGTCGGGCAGCCGGAACCGTTTGGCGTCCGATGCCGTAACCGGGGACGGTTCGGTCAGTAGTCCGCGATCTTGGCGCGCAGTTGCTTGGTGGCGCTGCGCTCGGTTTTTGCCTGCTGGCGACGGCGCCTGGATCCTTGCGTGGGACGTGTGGGGCGCCGTCGGGCAGGCGATGCACTGGCCCGGTCGATCAGTTCCTGCAAGCGCGCCAGCGCCTCCAGTCGGTTGTGCGCCTGGCTGCGGCTCGATTGTGCCTTGATGACGATCGTGCCCGCGTCAGTGATGCGATGATCGCGCATGCCCAGCAGCCGCTCACGGACGTGTTCCGGCAGCGAGGAGGCACGAATGTCAAAGCGCAGATGGACGGCACTTGAAACCTTGTTGACGTTCTGGCCGCCCGCGCCTTGGGCGCGGATGGCGGTGAACTCGACGTCTTGTTCCCGGATCAAGTGTCGGTGCCGCGTCAAAGGACCCCCTCGCGGCAGCGGGCGGACACGCCTACATCAAGCTTGGCAGCCACAGCACGATCTGCGGAAATGCGGCGATCAGCACGAGGAACAGCCCGATCAGCACGATGAACGGGGTCACGCCCCACAGCAGTTCCTTGAGGGAAATGTCGGGTGCGATGCCCAGTATCACGAACAGGTTCATTCCGACGGGCGGGTGAATCAGCCCCGCCTCCATCAGGATGGTCATCTGCACGCCGAACCATATGAGGTCGAAGCCGTTGGCCTGCAGGGTCGGTATCAACACGGGGGTGATGAACAGGATGATGGCAACCGGCGGCAGGAAGAAGCCCAGCACGAGGATCAGCATGTCGATCCAGAAGAGCAGCTCCCAGTGCGACATGTGGAGCGCAACCAGCCATTGGGTAGCGCTCTGGGTGACGTGCAGATAGCTCATCACGTTGGAATACAGGAACGACATGGCCACGATCATCATGAGCATGCATGACTCTTTGGTCGTGTTGAGCAGGATCGGGCCCACGTCCTTCCAGTGATAGCAGCGGTAGATCACCATCACCATGATGAACGTGATGAATGCGCCCACGCCTGCCACCTCTGAGGGCGTCGCGAAGCCGCCGTAGAGGGCCACCATGATGACGAAGATGATGATGGCGAAGGGAATCAGGCGCGGCAGCGTCTCCATCCGCTCCTTCCAGGTAAACGATTCGTAGACGATGGGCGTGGGGGTCGCCGAGGCGGCCGCCCGCTTGCGCTTTTCGTCGTAATGGGACTTGTAGCCGACCCAGACAGCGAAGAAAGCGGCCAGCAGTATCCCGGGGATGACGCCGGCGATGAAGAGCTTGCCGATCGACTGCTCGGCCACGATGCCGTACAGGATGAATGTGATCGACGGGGGAATCAGGATGCCGAGCGTGCCGCCTGCGGCTATCAGCCCGCCCGACAGTCCGCCGGAGTAGCCGCGCTTGCGCATTTCAGGGATGCCCATGGATCCCATGGCGGCCGCTGTGGCAGTGCTCGATCCGCACATGCCGGCAAAGATCGCGCAGCCGATGACGTTGGCGATCCCCAACCCGCCCGGCAGTCGACTGAGCCATCGATACGCGGATTCGTAGAGATCCACGGAAGCCCGGGTGCGGCCGATGGCTTCTCCCATGAGGATGAAGAGCGGAATCGCAAGCAGGGTGAAGTTGTCCATGCCGCCATAAAGCGTTTCGGGCAGGGTCGAAATCATGGCCGGCGGCATGACCAGGATCATGAACAGCAGGGAGATGGCCGCCAGCGCGAACGCGACGGACATACCCGACAGCAGCAGCACCAGAGTGCCCGAGACGAACAGGATTCCCGAGAAGTATTCGCTCATGATGACTTCTCCGGAGTGGGGTTGCGCAAGCGTGCGATTGCTTCAACGATCTGGACGAGAAACTGCAGCACGGTGAGCCACATGCCGGCCGCAATCAGCGCAAAGGGAATCCACAGTGCAGGCCCCCACGTGGAGTCCGTGGTCCAGTCTTCGCTCCACGCCCGGTGGGTATAGAACGACACGCTCACGGCGATGAACAGGCAGACGGCGCAGGAGAGAATGTCGCCGAACAGAATGCGCCAAGGGATCCAGCGCTTGGGCAGGAGCAGATCCAGGACTTCCGTCCCTACGTGCGAACGTTCCAGCTGAGTAAACGAAGACGCCAGGAAGGTGGCGCCGATCAACAGGAAGACATTGACTTCCAGCGACCATGTGTGGGGTTCGGTCAGGAAATAGCGCCAGATGACCTCGTAGGTGATGAGCGTCGCCGACAGGGCGATCGAACCGCCCGTCACGTAACCACAGACACGGCTCAACACCGCCATGGCACGGCCCGTGCCCTGACCCATCCCTCCCGTCATTGTTCTCTCCTGAGGCGTATGCGGTATCTGAAAGCCGTCGGCGGCGGGCACCCCGGCGGCAATTTCACTGCTTCAGCTTTACTCCGGTACGGCTTCCGCCATCTGGATCAGCTTTGCGCCGTCCTTCACGTGGTCGGCGAAATACTTGTACGCGCTCTTGCGCGCCTCGGCCTTCCACATGTCGAACTGCTGCGCCGTCATGGTCGAGACCTTGTCGCCGGATTTGGCGTACAGATCCGCTACCTTGTTATCGTCCGCCTTGCAGGCTTCCAGCGAGAATTGTTCCAGCGAGTGTCCGACGTCCATCACGATTTTCTTCTGCTCTGGCGTGAGCTTGTCGTAGGTCGCCTTGGACATCAGCAGCGGTTCGAACATGTACCAGAAGCTGTGGTCCTGTGCCGTCGTGATGAATTTGGCGACCTCGTTCATGCGGAAGCTCATGAGCGATGCGCTGGATGTCCAGATGGCATCGACCACGCCCGACTGCATGGCGTTATAGGACTCATTGGATGGGAACGACGCAATGGCGCCGCCTGCGGATTGCAGCATGAGCTCGATCATTTTGCCCGCGCCGCGCACCTTCAGCCCCTTGACGTCCGCCGGGACCACGACGGCTTTGTCGCGCGATGCCACGCCGCCCGCCTGCCAGATCCAGCTCACGATCACGACACCGTGATCTTCGAGATATTTTTCGAGCCATTTCCCGATGGGGGCATTTTCCCAGTTGTAGCCCTGCTGGTAATTCTTGATGAGAGCCGGCATGAGCGTGAGGTTCACGGCCGGCAGCTTGCCGCCGGAATAGGCAAGCGGGTAGACCGACAGGTCCAGCGATCCGTTCGACATGGCCTCGAACTGCTGGTTGGCCTTGAACAGCGACGCCCCTGGATAGATCTGGAATTTGATGTCGCCGTTCGTGCGCTTTTCGACCTCGGCGGCAAACTTGCGGGCCACCTGGTCACGGAAGTCCGTGTTGGCCGGGAATTGGTGCGAAATCTTGAGTGTCACGGGTGCCGCGACTGCCGGTGTTACCGAGAACATCGACGCACAGGCGCCAATTGCCGCGGACAGGATCAGTCCGCGAAATATCGTCTTTTTCATAAAGTCTCCTTTGGTTCTTTGGCTCTTTGTGCCGTCGGCCTTCTGGGCTATTTCTTCGGCGGATATTACGCCCACGCCCCGAATAGTGCGAACGCGACTGCTGATTCACTGTCCCCCGACGTGTGACCGTCATGGGCGCGTCAGTCGTGCAGCGTGCCGCGTGCCACACCAAAGGACGCTATGAGGGTTACATTTTGCTGATTATGGATTACAGATACCTGACCAGCGTGCGGACCATCGGGAAAGTCATGCGATTCGGGTCAGCGTTCCATGGCGGTGGGCTGGGAGTCGCTCACTCTCCGCTGCCCGTCTTCAGCTTGTTTTTGTGTTTCGCCCGGTACATGGCCTGGTCGGCATGTTTCAGGAGCTGCTGTTCATGCTCGCCATGCTCCGGGTAATGCGCAATCCCGATGCTCGGCACGATGCTGAGGGTGTGGCCGTCCAGCGCGAACGGCCGGCTCATTGCGTCATTGATTTTCGCCGCGACCACTGCGGCCTGTCCGGGCGCGGGTACGCGTTGAAGAAGCACCACGAATTCATCGCCGCCAATACGCGCCACAGTATCCGACTCGCGCACGCACTGCTTCAAGCGGCTGGCGACTGCCTGCAGCAGCAGGTCTCCCACGCTATGGCCCAGCGTGTCGTTGACTGGTTTGAACCGATCCAGATCGAGATAAAGCACGGACAGCCGCTCGTGCTCTCGGCGGGCCATTGACAGGGCCGTCTTGAGCCGGTCGTACAGCAGCCCACGGTTTGGCAGCCCAGTGAGTTGATCATATTGCGCCATGTGCTGAAGTCGGGCCTGCATTCGCTGGCTCTCGATGGCGGTGGCGATCTGGGTGGAGATGAACTGGAGAAGCTCCCGGTCCTTCTCGTCGTAGCGCACACCGCCCGGATAGCTCTTCAGCACGAGCACACCGATGGTGCCGTCATGCGACTTGAGGGGAACGCCCAACTGGCAGAGCGGACTCGGCCCGGCACGAATCCCCGGCTCGTCCACCGTTATCGCATCCCGTGTCAGCAGAAGTGGCTGTCCGCTGTGCAGGATTCCCGCGTACAGCGTCCCGGCCATCGGTTTGAAGGGTACCGGCTTGCGCTCGTGCTCGTCCGCATAATAGGGGAAGCTCAGTAATCCCGTGTCCTTGTCGTACAGCGCGACCGAAAAATTGTCCGCCGGAAGCAATGTGCCGACGATCTGATGGATGCGTTGAATCAGTGTGAGCAAATCCCCGGCCCCGTGAGAAGCTTCGGAGATTGCATAGAGCGAAGTCTGAATCAACTCGGCGTGCTTGCGCTCGGTGATGTCGCGCGCGACGCCGATCCGAACCTGATCGGTGGGCGACCAGCGTGTCGCCCACATGAGATGGACGACCTGTCCGTCCTTGCGCACATAGCGGTTCTCGAAATGAAGCTGAGGGTGGCCTGACATGATCTCGGTCACCGATTGCCGGGTTCGTTCACGATCCTCCGGCAGCATGATGTCGAACATGTTCATGCCGACCATCTCTTCGGGTGTGTACCCGAAGATACGTTCGCACGCGGCGCTGGCGAACACCACACGGGCGTTGACGTCGACCGCAAACACCGCATCTATGAGGAGATCGATGAAGTTGGCGTCGGGCGTATAAGTTCTTTTCCGCATGGAAAATCTCGGACCTTGCCGTCGAGGATACCCTGGCCGTAGATTAAAGCATATGCCGGGGTGGACGATGGTGTGAACCGTGGCAGCCCGGGCGGAAGTGGCCGAACGGCGGGTCGGGCCGCGGATTTACACTAGCCTGGCGGCCGTTATTCCTTTTGTTCCATAGGTGCTTCATGAAACGTGTTTCATTGAGTCGCTTGCTGCCCGGCGTGGCCCTCTGCGTATTGTCCATTTCGGTAGCGGCCTCTGGCGGTCTTGCGCGGGCTGCGTCGGCTCCGCCGACCAGCCCACAGCCCGGCGCTGCCTCGGCGAGACCGGAGGTGCAAGCGCTCTGGGAGCAGGTCACCCGGTCAGAGTTCATCCTCCAGGGGGCCAGCGACAGCACGAAGAAGGCGACCCTCTATGCCTTCTTCGATCCCAACTGCATCTTTTGCCATTTGAGCTGGGAGCTCTCACGCCATTACTACCAGGAAGGCCTGCAGGTTCGGTGGATTCCAATTGCCTTCCTCATGACGGACAGCGCGCCCAAGGCGGCTTGGGTCTTGCTGAGTGCCGACCCGCCCCGGGCGCTTTCGGAGGGCGAAGGGGGCTGGGAGGGGTTGCAGGACGGAGGCGGGGCCTTCAAGCAAGGACCTGTGACCGCCGAGATTCAGAAGACCCTGGCCCGCAACAAGAAGCTGTTTATCGACCTGGGCTTGACCGGTACACCGGGCTTTGTCTACAAGGACGCGGCCGGGATCGTCCACACCGCGTCGGGCGTCTCAAGCAAACACATGTTTGCGAATATGGTGGGCCTCCGGTTTGTACCGGTGGATGATCCCGATCTGGAACACATTCCGGATTAGCGGAACTTTGGCTTGCCCAATCGGGACCTTGGCCTCTGGCGCTGCGTCACAGCCAGGGGGCAAGAATCTTGTCGGCGATATCGGCCCAGCCCTGATTGGCCGTTGGATTGGCCGGGCTGGGGTGCAGCAGGTAAGTGGTAGGGACATGGCCGTCGCCCGTGCCGGTGATGGTCTGCGCGCGGCCATGAGCAAAGCGCCCGATGCCCACCACCGCGCGTGGCCTGATCGCATGGATCACAGCGCCCAGCGCGGCGTCACAGATGCCGAATAACGGTTCACGCTCGGCTTTGTGCAATTGTTCCGGGACCAGGTTGCGGTTATTGCGCAGAAACAGCAAGGGGCAGTAGTTCCAGACAAAAATGTCCTGGAAGAATCGGTCCGGGCTTTGGAAGCGCCGCCGTGCCCAGCCCCAGAAGCGATCGCCGCTGCCTTCGCTGCGGTGGCAGGCAAAGCCGGCGATCGGGTATTTGACGTGCTGGTCGGGCAGCGGACCACCCAGTGGTTTTTCGATCTTCAGCCAGTCGCGTGCCACGGAGACCTCGCCGAAGGGGACCCCGGTCTGGGCCATTCCCCATGGGCCGGGGTTCATCCCGACCAGCAGGATCCGTCCCTCCCGGCTGCCGTACCGCTGCAAATATTCACGGTGGGCCGACCACATGTAGACCAGCGGGTTATAGACGTGGCTGGCGCTGGGAAATGTGAGCACCTGCAAACTGCCTGCCAGCACGCGCGCGATGGCCGTGCTGGCATTGTCGGCATCGGGCCTTGCGATCATGCCTACAGACACGAATCAATCAGCGCGTGGGCGCCTTCCAGTGTCATGGGCTTGCTCTGAAACAGGATTCGGTACATGACGGGCGCCACAAAGCGATCCATGATGAGTTCCAGGTCGGGCGCCTGTTCGCCACGCCGGGCGGCGCGGTCCAATATGATCTGTATCTGGGTTCGGGTATAGCCCGAACACTGGCTCTGCCACCCGCCCTCTGCCGCGCACGCCATGACGTCGCGCACCATGGCCGTACCCGGATCGGAGGTCATTTCCTCGAAGAACTGCTCGGCCCACGCGTGCAGGTCGGTCTCCACGTGTCCCGTATCCAGGGGCTCGCCTTCGGGCCGCAGCCGCTCGACCGCAACGTCCGCAAGCAGTTGCGACAGATCGCCCCATCGGCGATAGATCGTCGATGCGGTCACGCCGGCCCTGGCGGCAATCATCGGCACTGTGAAGTCAGCGCCACCGTGCTCTGCAAGCAGCTCGCGCACGGCCTGATGGACCGATTCCTGGACTCGCGCGCTGCGACCGCCGGGGCGGGCGCCTTCTCGTATGGCCATATTTCGACGTTAACACAAATTATTTGCTTTAATACAAAAACGGGCGCACAATCCTTAACGCAAATTATTTGCGTTAATCGAGAGTCACCATGCAAACCCGCTGCTCTGCTTTGCCCCGGCCAGATACCCAAGACCGCCCGCAGCCAATGAACCAGGAGAGGGCCTTGTGGCTGCAGGGGGTGATTCTGCTCACCTTCATGGCGGCCTCCAGCGCACCGACGCCACTATACGGCATCTACCGCGAAAGCTGGGGATTCTCCGCCATC
The DNA here is from genome assembly GCF_052978285.1 of Castellaniella sp. UC4447_H14. Lineage (NCBI taxonomy): Bacteria > Pseudomonadati > Pseudomonadota > Betaproteobacteria > Burkholderiales > Alcaligenaceae > Castellaniella > Castellaniella sp. UC4447_H14. The sequence goes on from NZ_CM129666.1 coordinate 2,861,218, forward strand.
ACGCTGACCATCGTATTCGGGGTCTATGCCGCGTCCGTGCTGCTCGCCCTGCTGGTGCTTGGCTCAGTCTCGGATCATATTGGTCGTCGACCCGTCATCATCGGAGCACTCCTGCTCGACGCCGTAGCCATGTGGATATTTTTGACCGCAGCGGCCGTTCCTGCGCTGATCGCTGCTCGGCTGCTGCAGGGCTTGGCCACGGGGGCAGCCACCAGCGCGCTGGCGGCCGGCCTGGTCGATCTCGATCGCCGGCGCAGTCCTTTGGTCAACAGCGTCGCGCCAATGGTTGGACTTGCGCTCGGAGCCCTGGGGGCCAGCATACTCGTGCAGTATGCCCCGGCACCGATGCGGCTCACCTTCATCGTGCTGGCCGCAACGCTGGTCATCCTGGCCCTGCTGGCGTGTTTCCTGCCCGAGACCGCGGGGAAACGCCCCGGATTGCTCGCCGCGATGCGTCCCGTCATCTCCGTTCCGGCCCGTGCGTGGCGCGTGCTGTGGCTGATTGCACCGGTCGATGTAGCTGCTTGGGCATTGGGCGGATTCTATCTGTCGCTGGGGCCGACGCTGACCCGGCAAATCTCTGGCATGGACGCCCCGGTCGTCGGCGGCGTGATCGTGTTCGCGCTGACTGCGAGTGCCGCAATCACTACCCTGACACTGCGCGCCTGGCCGCCGCAGCGCATGGTTCGGTTCAGCGCAGTCACGCTGATGTCGGGCATTGGAATGACGCTGGGCAGCATCTATGTGGGGTCGGGCGTGCTGCTGTTCGCGGGCACCGTATTGGCAGGCACCGGTTTCGGGCTGGGCTTTCTGGGCGCCCTGCGGACACTGTTGCCGGTCGCCGGGCCGCATGAACGGGCGGGCCTGATGGCTGCGTTTTATATCCTCAGCTATCTGTCGTTCAGCCTGCCCGTCATCCTCGCGGGTGTTCTGGTCAATACCATGGGCCTGGCCGTTGCAAGCTACTGGTATGGCGGGGTGCTGATCCTGCTGGCTGCAGCCGCCCTGATCGGTACCTCGCTGTCCCCCATGGTCGACGTCGCGGGTGGCGCGTCAGACGGGCAGGCCAAGATGCAGCAGGGCGGCCACGCCCCATCCGATCAAGGCCACACCGGCGAGGCGGCTTAGCCACTGCCCACCGGGAAGCAGTTTTTCTCCCAGAACGAGCGCGGCCAGAAGGCCTATCCAGTACAGGTTCATGATGCCGCCCACAAAAAGCAGCAGCATGATCAGCCCGCAACAGCCGACGCAGTACAGGCCATGCCGGATGCCCATGATGAACGCGCCACCCGCGCCGCTTCGCCAATGCGTCAGGACGAAATCCAGGGGCGAGCGGCAACGCTGCAGACACGCGTGCTTCCAGGGTGTCCATTGATAGGCTCCGGCGGCGATCAGCACCGAGGCTGCCAGAACGAGGCTCGTGAGTTCGAGCCTCGGCGACAGCAGCGCGAGCTCTTCCAGCCAGAACTGCAGCAAGACGGCGCCCACACTGAACCCGCCCCACACGGCAGCGTAACCCAGGACGAACGTGATGGTTCCATTTGCGGGACTGCCTTCGGTGCTGCGACTGCGTGCCACCCTCGCATAGAGCAGCACCATGGGGGCGGCACTTGGCAGCATCATGGCGGCCATCATCACCAGCCACATCGACAGCATGAGCCCCCAGCGATCCAGCGTCCAGGGCATGACGCTCATGGGCATGACCATGCCCGCCATCTTCTCGTCTCCCGCGTCGAGACCCAGGATCAAATAAGCCCAAGACAGCGAGACGAGAAGTGCCAAGCCGCCGATCACCAGCGCCCGATCGTGCCGCAACATCCGCTCGAGAAGGGTGCGATCGTCCATGCGGCACTGTGCTAGGCAGATTCCTGGGCGCCTTCCGGGGTTTGCACGACGTTGGCCAAACTGCTGTGCGAGCCGTGCGTCTCGTACGGGATGGCCCCCGTACTTCGGATGTTGGCCGATGCCACTTCGGCTCCCCGGTGTTCGAAGCCCTCTGGCATGACGACGCTGATGCGGTGCGGAAGCCCTGTGACCGGGTTGCGAATGGGCTCGACGTCGATATCCAGCAGCCCAGGAACGACCAGCCGCGCGGTCCGCGCGTTTTTATCAAACTGGAAGGTAATCGGGGCGAACACCGGATCGTGCACTTTGACAACGATGGCGCTGAAGATCTGAAACAGCGTGCCGTCGGCCGAATGGCTGCCCGAAAGAATGGCGAGCATCGCCTCGCGCTGCGCCGGCGTGGCGCGTTCATCGATGATCGGCTGCATTTGTCCGTTACCCTCATGCAGCGCGCCGGGAAACTGAACGGTTGCACAAAAGTGCAAGCCATCCAGGGAAACGTCGTTGAAATGGCCTTTGGTCACATGCATGCCGACCATGCCCTCGCACGAGCCCTGGGTCGGCCGGGCATTGAAGTCGCAGGGGCAACCATAGGCACAGTTGCAACTCTTGATCCATTCGCCTTCAAGGCGCCAGTCCGCGTTTGTCATGACTGTGTCTCCTCAAAACCATATGGATGGTATGGAGTTTCAACCTACGCCGCCACGTGATGCCGTGCAAGAGGTTTCTTGTGCCATTCTGTGGCAGCTTCGACATGCGGTGCTGACGGTCAACGCCGATGATCATCCGATGATGCGGCACGTGCACGAGCATAGGGCGACCGACCGGGGCCATCCGATTCCCGCCACGCGGTACTCGGATTATCGGCGGTGGACGGCGAGCCAGATCGTAGGACCACCCGGTGCGGTCGAATCTACACGATGCCTGAGGCCCGCTGGTATCCAGTAGTGGTCGCCCGATTCCAGCGGGACGAGGGTATCGCGGCCTTCAATCTGAAGCGTGGCCGAGCCCTGCAAAACGATGACCCATTCGTCTCCGCCCTGTTCATACCAGAAGCCGCGGGGGCTTCCCTGTCCGTGAGACACGATGCGCTCGATGCGCAGGCCGGGCACGTCCAGCAGATCGTCGAATGTTTCACAGCTTGTGTCGACGGGTATGGCTGCAAAGAGATTCTTTAGCATAGTGGCTGTGTTTTCTCAGTGATCCGCCCGATGTTGGAAGGCTGCTTTCGGCTTCCAAAGAATACCTTCAACAAATCCCGAATGCTGAAGGTCGTGCGCGAGTACACGCGGTTGTGGGCAGTGAAAGCCTGCGCAGGTGATAATTTGAGAAATCATCATGAGCATGAAATCAGGGGCAGCAAAACACCATGTCGACTTCTTCACCGACGGTTCTACCTGTGGGGCCCGACAGCGCTCAATGGCTTGAGAAGATCCGCGCTTGGGCGCACGAACTGGGGTTTTCGCACATTGGTGTCTCGGGGGTGGATTTGTCGTCCGCGGAGCCGCGCCTGCTGGAGTGGTTGGCCTTGGGTTATCACGGCAATCTGGAGTACATGGAACGCTATGGCCTCAAGCGGGCGCGCCCTGCTGAACTGATCCCCGGCACGGTGAGCGTGATCACGGCGCGCATGCCGTATCTGCCGCGCAGCACTTCGCCCGATTGGCAGGAACGTGAACGGGCACGGCTTGAGGCTCCGACCGAAGGCGTGGTGTCGCTCTATGCGCGGGGGCGTGATTATCACAAGGTGTTGCGCGGGCGGCTGCGCAAGCTGTGCGACCGCATCGAGACCTTGGTGGGACCGTTTGGCTACCGCGTGTTTTCGGATTCGGCGCCTGTGTGGGAAAAAGAACTTGCCAGCCGCAGCGGCCAGGGCTGGCGCGGCAAGCATTCCATGGTCCTGTCGCGCGATGCGGGCTCCATGTTCTTTTTGGGTGAGATCTTCGTGGATTTCCCGATGGGGCCCACCGAACCCGTGAGCGCACACTGCGGTACCTGCACGGCCTGCATCGACGTGTGTCCCACCGGCGCCATTGTCGCGCCTGGGGTAGTCGATGCGCGCCGCTGCATTTCTTACCTCACCATTGAAAGCCACGATCCCATCCCCGTAGAACTGCGCCCGCTCATGGGCAATCACATCTACGGCTGCGACGACTGCCAGACCATTTGTCCGTGGAACAAATACGCGCAGAAAACCGAAATCCCCGACTTCGACGAACGGTCTCCGCTGGTCGGGCATCAGTTGGTGGATCTGTTTGCCTGGGATGAGGCGACCTTCCTCAAGAATACTGAAGGCGGGCCGATCCGGCGCATCGACCATGAGCGCTGGCTGCGCAATATCGCGGTGGCGCTGGGTAACGCCCTGCGGGACGCCGATGAAGCGCAGGCCGCCGAATTGCGCGCCGCGTTGTTGAGCCGTGCCCACCATGAAAGCGCTATGGTGCGTGAGCACGTGGCCTGGGCACTGGCGCAGCGCCCGAGCCCTGCAACGATTTCTGGCGATGTTTTTTGCAGCGCCGCTGCTGGACGACCGGATTGACGTGCTGTCGATGCGCTGGCCTTAGCCTGTCCCCTTTTTGCGGAGAATTTCAGAATGAAAACGCGAGCCCTTGGAAAAACCGGCCTTGACATCACGCCCCTGGTGTTTGGCGGAAACGTATTCGGCTGGACGGCTGACGAGTCCACTTCGTTCCGGCTGCTCGATGCGCTGACGGACGCCGGGCTGAACGCTGTGGACACGGCGGACAGCTATTCGCGTTGGGTCAAGGGCCATCGGGGTGGAGAATCCGAAACGCTCATCGGCCGCTGGCTGCAACGCCATCCTGGCAGGCGCGACCAGCTTGTGTTGATCACCAAGGTGGGATCGGACCTGGGTCCAACGAAGAAGGGCTTGTCCAGGCGCTGGATCACCACAGCCGTCGAGGACTCGCTGCGCCGGCTCCAGACCGACTACATCGACCTGTACCTGTCGCACTGGCCGGATCCGGATACTCCCTACGAAGAGACGCTGACCGCCTACCAGATGCTGCTCAAGGCAGGCAAGATCCGCGCGGTGGGCGCCTCCAATCTGGATGCGGCCCAGCTCACGCAAGCGCTGGATGTAGCCCGGGAGCACGGCCTGCCGCGCTATGACGTGTTGCAGCCCGAGTACAACCTGTACGACCGATCCGGATTCGATGGTGCCTTGCGCGAGCTGACCACGCGCGAGAACATCGGCGTCATCACCTATTACAGCCTGGCGTCGGGTTTTCTGTCGGGCAAATACCGCTCGCGAGCCGACTTGAGCAAAAGCTTGCGCGGCCAAGGCGTCGCCAAGTATCTGAACGAGCGCGGCGAGCGCATCCTGGCGGCGTTGGATCAGGTCGCCGACGCGCAACGCGCCAAGCCTGCCGAAGTGGCCCTGGCCTGGATCATGGCGCAAGATGGAATCACGGCACCCATTGCCAGTGCCACGAGCCTGGACCAATTGCAGAGCCTGGTGCGCGCCACTGAGCTGACGCTGACCGCCGAACAACGGGCCGTACTCGACGACGCAAGCCGCTGAGCCCATGTCGCATCAGGTGTCCGACAGTCTCCGGTGACGCGCTGATTCAGGCCGGATGCTCGGCCTGAACAACGATTCGTACGCCCAGCGCCTTGCACACTTTGGCGATCGTGTCGAAGCGCGGGCTGGCGTCGGCCCGCAAGGCCTTATAAAGAGATTCACGGCCAATGCCAGCGGCCTGGGCAATTTGCGTCATGCCTCGCGCACGGGCAGCCACGCCCAGCGCGTGGGCGAGTTCGCCGGCATCGCCTTCCTCGATAACCTGTGTCAGGTAGGCGGCGGTGTCTTCATCGTCGCGCAGATAGCGCGCAGGATCGAAGGTGGGAAGGTCGGAAACCTTGATTGCCTTCTTGCTCATGACTGGTCTCCCTCGTTGGTTCTCAGGGTGCGGGCCAACTCCTTGGCACGCTTGATGTCACGGCTTTGTGTGGCCTTGCTGCCACCTCCGAGCATGACAATCAGCACATCGCCCTGTTCGATGTAGTACATGCGCCAGCCGGGGCCGAAGAATTCGCGCATCTCACTGACATCTTCGCCAACGAGCGCCACATCGCCCAGCAGACCTCGTTCAGCGTTCTCAAGCCTGCGAATGAGGCGGGCGCGGGTCGCAGGATCTTTCAGACTGTCGAACCACGCATCGAATTCCGGCAATTAGTTTTATCGTGTACACGGTTGATTGTATTCGTTCGAATACACCGTATCAAGCCTTGTGTCGATCACACGCAGATAACCATAGCTCGCGTATCCGATTCATCTTCCATGGGCCGTCGTAGACGGCTTGAAAATGAGCTTATATGTACGAATATCTGTTCTCCACCGGCCGCGCAGCGCCCCCACACTCGCGAGGCCACCCCGCCGATACTGCCCCTTCAGACAACAAAAAACCCAACCGAGAACGGTTGGGTTCTGTGCGACTGGTGGCCCGGGGCGGAATCGAACCACCGACACAAGGATTTTCAATCCTCTGCTCTACCGACTGAGCTACCGGGCCAAGAGGCGAAATCATACACGAAATCCCTGCCCATTGCAGCGATCGGCGCCCCAACCGTTCCCCCTGGCACCCCGGGGCCTTATAATGCAGGCAGTCCAATCTTGCAACTTTTACCGGGCATGTCTGTTGATGTTCTGACCTTTGGCTTGAACCACGTCTCGGCGCCGGTTTCGGTGCGCGAGCGTGTGTCGTTTCCGGTCGATCTGGTCAAGCCGGCTCTGTCCGCCCTGCGTTCGGCCTTTGGCAGTCGTGTCCGCGAGGCGGCCATTCTGTCCACCTGTAACCGGACGGAGGTCTACTGTGCCGCCGATCCCGACGTGGGGCCGGATCTTCCGGCGTGGCTGGCCGACTTCAATCGTCTGGAAGCCGGCATCCTGGTGCCGCACGTCTACCAATACCAGAAGAACGATGCTGTGCGCCATGCCTTCCGGGTGGCCAGCGGCCTGGATTCCATGGTGCTGGGCGAGCCCCAGATCCTGGGCCAGATGAAGACGGCGGTGCGGGCGGCTGAACAGGCCGGTACGCTGGGCACCTTGCTGCACCAGCTCTTTCAGCGGACCTTTTCGGTCGCAAAGGAAGTCCGTTCGCAGACGGCCATCGGGGCTCAGTCCGTTTCCATGGCGGCGGCGGCCGTGCGGCTGGCCGAGCGGGTATTGGGCGATCTGTCGGATTGCAGCATCCTGTTCATCGGCGCCGGCGAAATGATCGAGCTCTGTACGACCCACTTCGCGGCGGTGCAACCCCGCCAGATCAGTGTGGCCAACCGTACGGTCGAGCGTGCGGAAACGCTGGCGGGGCGCTTCGGCGCCCGCGCGCTGAAGCTTTCCTCGCTGCCCGATCATCTGGCGGAATTCGACGTGGTGGTGTCCTGTACGGCCTCGTCCTTGCCGATTCTGGGCCTGGGGCTGGTGGACAGAGCCGCCCGCGCGCGGCGCCATCGTCCCATGGTGATGGTGGACCTGGCCGTCCCGCGGGACATTGAACCGGAAGTCGCGCGCCTGGCGGACGTCTATCTGTACACCGTGGACGACTTGGGCCGCATGGTGCAGTCCGGCACGGACGCCAGGCGGGCCGCCGTGGTCCAGGCAGAGGCGATCATCGAGACGCGGGTGCAGCATTTCATGCACTGGATGACCAATCGCGAGATTGTCCCGGCCATCATCGACTACCAGCAAAGCGCCGACGCGCTGCGTCTGTCGGAACTGGACCGTGCCCGGCGGCTGCTCGCGCGCGGCGACGATCCCGATGCGGTGCTGGAGCAACTGGCATACAGCCTGACGCATAAATACATGCACGGCCCCCTGGCTGCGCTCAATCGCTCCGAGGGCGCCGAACGCGATCAGCTTCTGTCGCTGTTGCCGCGCCTGCTGCCCGGAGCCGGCGCCCGCCGCCATTAGCGGCGCTGACTTTTCCCTGTCGCCTTTCCGTTCCCGCTGCCCCGCGCGGGGCAGCGCTCCGTTTGATCCCCCGGATTTCCAATCATGAAAGAATCGATGCGCAGCCGTCTGGAACAGCTTGATCAGCGTCTGGCGGAAATCGACGCGATGCTGTCCGAGCCCGATGCGGCCGACGACATGAACCGATACCGGAAGCTCAGCCGCGAACGGGCGGAACTGGAACCCGTGGTGGCGGCCTTCGGCCGGTGGCAACGCTCTTGCGAGGACGAGCAGGCCGCGCGCGAGATGCTGGCGGATCCTGAAATGAAAGCGCTGGCCGAGGAAGAGCTGCGGGGGGCCGACGCGCGGATCGAGCATCTGGAATCCGAGCTTCAGGTGTTGCTGATCCCGAGGGACCCCGACGACGACCGCAGCGTGTTCCTGGAAGTGCGGGCCGGGACGGGCGGCGACGAAAGTGCGCTCTTTGCCGGCGACCTGTTGCGCATGTATTCCCGTTATGCGGAACTGTGCGGGTGGCGGGTGGAGTTCATGTCGGCCAGCGAGTCCGAGCTGGGCGGCTACAAGGAGGTCATCGTCCACGTGACTGGTGAAGGTGTCTACGGCCGATTGAAATTCGAGTCCGGCGCCCATCGCGTGCAGCGGGTCCCGGAGACCGAATCCCAGGGACGCGTGCATACGTCGGCCTGCACCGTGGCCGTGATGCCCGAAGCCGATGCCCAGGAGGCCGTCCAGATCAACCCCAATGATTTGCGCATCGACACCTTCCGCGCCAGCGGCGCGGGCGGGCAGCACATCAACAAGACCGATTCGGCCGTGCGCATCACGCACCTGCCCACCGGGCTGGTGGTGGAATGCCAGGACGACCGTTCCCAGCACCGCAACAAGGACAAGGCCCTGCAGGTGCTGGCCGCGCGCCTGAAGGATCAGCAGCAGCGGGAGACCCATGCGCGCGAAGCCGCCCAGCGCAAGAGCCTGGTGGGGTCCGGAGACCGCTCCGAGCGCATCCGGACCTACAACTTTCCGCAGGGACGCGTGACCGACCACCGCATCAATCTGACGCTGTACAAGCTCGCCCAGGTCATGGACGGAGACCTGGGCGAAATCACCGATGCGCTGCTGGCCGAGCATCAGGCCGAACAGTTGGCGGCCCTGGCGCTGGATTGATGACGACGCTGCGCGAACGGCGGCAGCAATGCCCGTTGCCCTTGCTGGAGTTCCACCTGCTGTGGCAGCGGGTCTTGGGGGTGTCGCGTTCATGGCTGGTGGCGCACGACACGGACCCGCTGACGGATGCTTCCTGTCGCAGCTATGACGCGCTGGAGACTCGCCGGGTGGCCGGCGAACCGATGGCCTACATCCTGGGGATGCGCGAGTTCCTGGGGCGGGATTTTCGCGTGACGCCGGCTGTGCTGATCCCCCGGCCGGAAACCGAATTGCTGGTCGAATGCGGCCTGGAGGCTGTCCGCGACAGGACGGCGCCACGCATCCTGGACCTGGGTACGGGCAGCGGCATCGTGGGAATTTCGATGGCATTGGCGCGGCCCGATGCCCAGGTGAGGGCGACCGACTGCAGCGAGGCCGCGTTGTCGGTCGCGCGAATGAATGCACGCAGCCTGGGGGCAAAGCTATTGTTTTTGCTCGGGAATTGGTACGATGATCCTTGCGGTTCGGGGACTTTCGATGTGATTGTGTCCAACCCGCCCTATGTCCCGGCGGGTGATGCGCACCTGTCTTGCGGCGATCTTCGGTTCGAGCCGGCGGGTGCGTTGACGGACGGAGCCGATGGTTTGTCGGCGTTGCGGACCATTATCCGGGGCGCGCCGCGCCATCTTTCATCCGGCGGGGCGCTTTGTGTGGAACATGGTTTCGACCAGGCGGCCGCTGTTCGGACCCTGTTCCACGCCCAGGGGTTCAGGGACGTTGCCAGCCTGCGGGATCTGGCGGGGATTGAACGTATAACGTGGGGCCGGCTGCCGGTCCGAATTTTTGACGAGTAGTGTGATGAGCGAATCAGCCCAAAACGAAGTAACCCAAAACGAAGCCGCACCTGGCGAATCCGACCAGGCCGAGGTCCAGGCATTCATTCGTGACACCGTGTCGGCCCATGCCGTGGTGCTGTTCATGAAGGGCACGGCCCAGTTCCCGCAGTGCGGTTTTTCGGCGCGTGCCATCCAGGTCCTGAAGGAATGTGGGGTGGGCCAGCTCGTGACCGTGAACGTACTGGACGATCCCGAGGTCCGCCAGGGGGTGAAGGACTATTCCAATTGGCCGACCATTCCCCAGCTATATGTGAAGGGCGAATTCGTGGGTGGCACCGACGTCATGAACGAGATGCACACCAAAGGCGAACTGCTTGAGCTCCTGAAGGAAGCCGGGGCGATCGGGTGACTCCTCCGCGTCGGCTGGTCGTCGGTATCAGCGGAGCGACCGGGGCTCAATACGCCGTTCGCCTGCTGCAGCGCGTCCGCGAACACGGCGGGGTGGAAACCCACCTCGTCATCTCGCCTTCCGGCGTCCTCAACATTCACTACGAGCTGGGCATGACGCGTCAGGCGGTCCATGCGTTGGCCGATTGCTTCTACAACCCGCGCGACGTGGGCGCGGCCCTCGCCAGCGGCAGCTTTGCTTCGGCTGGCATGGTGGTGGTGCCTTGTTCCATGCGTTCCCTGGCGGCCATCGCTCACGGGCTGTCCGACAACCTGCTCACGCGGGCGGCCGACGTGACGCTGAAGGAGCGGCGTCGGCTGGTGCTGGTCGTGCGCGAGACGCCGTTGAATCTGGCGCATCTGCGCAACATGACCGCCGTCACGGAAATGGGCGGGGTGATCTTCCCCCCGCTGCCTGCGTTCTACCTGCGGCCTCACAGCATCGAGGACATGATCGACCACACCGTACGCCGGGTCCTGGAACTGTTCGACATCGACGTGCCGGGCCCGCATTGGGCGGGCATGGAAGCGGATCCTGAACAGCCTGAGCGACACTCGGGGGATTGAAGATGCTCAAGAAGGTGGCGGTTTCCGATCTGCGCATGGGTATGTACATCCATGAATTGTGCGGTTCCTGGATGGACCACTCGTTCTGGCGGTCGCGCTTCCTGATCGACAAAGAATCCGATTTGAATCGGCTCAATGGCTCCAAGCTGAAATGGGTCTGGATCGATACCAAACGGGGCGTGGATGTGGCGGCATCCGGGGGGGCCGCGGCCTCTCCTGCGCCGTCCGCGGCGTCCAGGCGCCCAGCTGCCAGGCCGGCAACGCCGGCGGCCCTGGCTGTGGCGGCCTCGCCCGAGCAGGAAGCATTCGCCAATGCGCGTGACGTGTGCGAGGTCGCGCGAGACCGTGTCGCGCAAATGTACGCGGATGCGCGGCAGGGCAGCCGTATCGATCTGGCGCAGGTCGACCGCCTCGTGCAGGACATGGTCGTATCGGTCGAGGAGCATCCCGACGCCTTGACCAGTCTGGTGCGCATCAAGCGCGCGGATCAGTACACCTACATGCATTCCGTGGCGGTGGCGACGCTCATGACCACGCTGTCACAATCCATGGGAATGCCGGAAGAGCAGGTCCGGCAGGCGGGGATGGCGGGTCTGCTGCATGACATCGGCAAGGTCGGCATTCCCGAGTCGATCCTGAACAAGCCGGGCCGGCTGCTGCCGGATGAATATGCCCGGGTCCAGAAGCATCCCGAACTTGGCGAAGCCTTGCTGCGCGAAGACGCCGACGTCCCGCCAGCGGTTGTGGACGTGTGCCGCCATCACCATGAACGCTTTGACGGCGAGGGCTATCCTGATCGGCTGCCAGGGCCGCAGATCGCCCAGCTTGCCCGCATGGCGAGCGTCTGCGACGTCTACGATGCGGTGACATCGAACCGCCCCCACAAGAAGGGTTGGGATCCCGCGTTTGCCCTGCACAAGATGCTGCATTGGGAGGGTCAGTTCGATCCGGACATCTTGCAGGCGTTCGTCCGGGCGATCGGGCGCTATCCAGTGGGATCCATCATCAGCCTGACGCAAAGCGAACTCGGCCTGGTGGTGGCACAGAATCGTGAGGCTCCCGAGCTGCCGGTGGTGAAGGTCTTCTATTCGATCCGCTGGAGCCATGCGATTCCGGAGCGGCGTGTGGATCTGGCCGAAGACGGCTGTCCCAGCCGCATCCTGCCGGTCGCCTTCCCGGTGGACTGGGCGCAATCGGGACTGCCGGTGCCGTCCATCACGGGGTAAGGCCGGGCTGGATCCGCGCGGCGGATCGCTTCGCGCCCGACGTCCGGCATCAGCGCAGGATCCTGTGGGGTAGCCAGCGCCAGAACATATAGCTGGCGGCCAGTCCCACCGAACCGATCACGGCGATGCCAGTCGCCAGCGAAAATGCGGCGGTCAACGCCGAGAGCAAGAGAGGGCCGCTGCTGCCTCCTGTATCGGTGATGAGCCGCCAGATGCCGAGAAACGACGTGCGCCCCGCGCTTGGCGAGCAGTCAGCGCCGAGGGTCATGATGATGCCTGAGCCGATTCCGTTGCCCAGCCCCAGTACCATGCTGACGGCGAGGAGGCTGGTGAAACCCGTCGTGAGCGGCATGGCGAGCAGGCTGGCAGCCATGATGAGCGTGCTGGGCAATGTGACCCACAGGCGCCCCCGGGTGTCCATGATCTGGCCTGCCGGGTAGAACAGCAGCATGTCCGCGGCCCCCATGAGTCCGTAGATCAGCGCGGTGGAGGTGGCATCCAGGCCGATGTGGTCGGCCCAGAGCGGGATCACGATCTGGCGGCAGGCGCGGATGGCCGACACCAGGGACGCCGCCACGCCCAGCGTCAGGAAGGAGCGGGCGTGGGCGCGCATCAGTCCCAGCATGGCGGGGCGGGGGTCGGGCACACCGTTGCGGCGTGTGCGCGTTTCCAGATCCGGAACGAGTAACGAGATGGCGCCGGCGCCCATCATGGCGAGGATCGCCACCCAGTAGGCGCCGTTCAGGCCGAACCACTCGATGAAGCCTGCCGCCGCGAACGGACCGGCGAACATGCCTACCCGCATGGTGCCGCCCAGCGTGGACATGGCCCGGGCCCGCATGTGCAGTGGTACGGCCTCGATCAGGAACGTCTGGCGGGCCAGCAGGAAGACCGCGCTGGCGAGGCCCACCATGAAAACACCGACCCCGAAGACCCACGGGTCGCGGGCGGCCAGGCACAGCGCCAGGGCCAGCAGCGCAAAGAGAGCGGCGCCCACCATGGCGCGGCGCTCCCCGAAGCGGGTCGCCAGCATGGCCGCCGGAAGGTTGGCCAGCAACGAGCCGAGGCTGACCAGCGCGACGATCAACCCCGCCCCGGCCGAACTCGCGCCCAGATGGCGGGCGCTGAGCGCGAGCACCGGCAGCATGGCGCCTTCGCCGACACCGAACATCAGTGAAGGACCGAAGGCCGGGAGGGCGATCCGGCGCAAGCTGAAGGAATCGGAGGAAGTCGGCACTCGACAGTGGCAGGATTCGAGGAAGGAGTGCGACATTCTCGCACAGTGGCTCCGGCTGGCGCAGCTCAGTTGCGAGCTTTGACGGTATCCAGCCAGGTTTCAATGGGCATCGGGCGGGCCAGCAGGAACCCCTGCAGAGCGTGGCAGTTATGGTCGAACAGGAATGCGGACTGCTCCTGGGTTTCCACCCCTTCAGCCACCACCCGCAGGTTCAGGCGATCCGCCATGGCCAGGATCAGCTGCACGATGGCCACGCTTTCCTCGTCTCCAGGGAGATCCTGGACCAGGCTCTTGTCGATCTTCAGTTCGTAGAGCGGCAGGCGCTTCAGGTAAGCCAGGTTGGAGTATCCCGTGCCGAAGTCGTCGATGGAAAACCGGATACCCATGAGCGACAGCGCCTGCATGCGTTCGGCCACCGTCAGGATGTCCTGGATGAGCACGCCTTCGGTGACTTCGAAGATCAGCCGGTTGCCGGGCGCCTTGAGCTTTTCCAGAGTGTCGCGGACGTAGTCCACGAAATGCGGTTCCATGAGCCGCTTCGGGCTGACGTTGAGCGAGATGGGGTAGGTTTCCCCCAGTTGCTGCAGCATCAGCAGCGTCTGGCAGGCGACCTTCATGGACCATTCGCCCAGCAGGTTGATGAGCCCTGTTTCCTCCGCGATGGGAATGAACAGTGCCGGAGACACCTGGCCGCGCGTCGGGTGCTGCCAGCGCGCGAGCAGCTCCGCACCGGTCACCCGGCCGTCAGGGCCGAACTGCGGCTGGATGTGCAGCGAAATCTGCGGCGTGTTCAGGGCCTGCAGCAGATCGTGTTCCAGCCACAAACGCTGCTCGACTTCAGTCTGGAGATCCTGTTCGTAGAAGGTGACCTGGTTGCCGCCCCGGCTCTTGGCGCGGTAGGTTGCCATGTCGGCTTCGCGCATGACCACGTCGATGGACTGGCTTTGCGAGTGGATCAGGGTCATGCCGATGCTGGCCGTGACATAGGCGGGTTTGCCCAGCACTACGAAAGCCTTGTTGGCGACGGCCAGGCGCAGTTTCTCGGCGACGTGCATGGCGTTTCGCGCGGCCTCGCCCAGCGGGTGTCCCAAGCCATCGAGCAACACGACGAACTCGTCCGCACTGGTCCGCGCCACCAGATCGCGGTCGCGCGTGGCTTGCCTGAGGCGGTCCGCAATGCCGCACAGGAGCTGATCGCCGCTCTGGTGGCCGTGCAGATCGTTGATTTTCTTGAAACCGTCGAGATTGAGCACCAGGAGGGCGCCGGTGGCCTGGCGTTCCCGGGCCTTCTTGAGGAGTTCTTCCAGGCGTAGCAAGGCCTGGCGCCGGTTCGGCAGGTTGGTGAGAATGTCGTAGTACGCCAGTCGGTGGGCCGAGGCCTCGGCCCGCACGCGATCCGTGATGTCGGTGGCCACCGTGCAGATGGCATCCACCGTGCCGTCGGCGTTGAGCAGCGGCGCCTTGATGGACAGAAAGGTGTGGCTCTCGGTCGCCCCTGGTGGCACGATCTCGGGCTGCGTGACCTGGCGCTTGCGCGTATTCAGGACCGCCTGATCCGAGGCGTTGATGGCTTCCATGGTCGAGCGGTCGTGCAGGAAGTCCTCATCCCGGTGTCCGATGAGCGCACCTTCCTCGACGCCGTAGAAAGCCTCGAGCTTCGGGTTGGCATACAGATAGCGCTGTTGGCTGTCCTTGGTGCACACACAGGCGTCAATACTGCCCAGGATGGCTTCGAAGCGCCGCTCGCTGAAGAGCAGCCGGCGGCGCTGGCGGGCGAGCTGCACCCTGAAGATCAGCGTCAGCACGAGCGCCAGCACCAGCAGGCTGGCCAGCGTTCCGATGATCCACGGGCCGTGGCTTTCCAGCGCCGATGGCTGGATCGGAGTGCGCCAGTGGTTCAGTGTTTTGTAGTAGAAGGAGTCCGGCGTGGCCTGCCAGGCGGCCAGGTAATGGTCGATCGTGGCCAGCACCTGCGCGTTGCGCCCTTTCGGCGTGGCGTAGAACACCTGCAACGGCTGGAAGATGATGGGCGTGGCCATGAGCCCATGCTCCTGGGCGGCCAGTTCCCCGTAGAAGTAGTCCGCCGCAACGGCGTCGTCCTGATGGCTCTGGACCCGCTTGAAGCCCTCGTCCAACGCCTGGACAGAGTCCAGTCTGACAGGAATGTGCAGCCCCTCCAGGGTCGTGCGCAAGTAGTCGATCTGGGTGGATCCGGCGAGCGCCGCCAGCCCCACGTCTTTCAGATCTTCGATAGACCGCAGGCTGTTTCCGGGGCGGGCGTAGATCTGCGACCAGCTATGCAGCACCGGAATATGGTGGAAGCTGAAGGCCTTGGCGCGCTCCGGTGTGTAGAACATGTCCGGCAGCAGATCGATCTGGCCGCTTTTGAGGAGCTGGACGCAACGCGCCCAGGCGCAGGGCTGCACATGCAGCGTCCAGTCTTCCCGGCGGGCGATTTCATTGAGCAGTTCGCCCAGGATGCCGGCCGGCTGGCCGTTGGCCGCGATGTAGATGTCGGGTTTTTGGTTATAGATGCCGACCTGAAGTGTCAGCGCATGGCTGCTGGCCGCGCACAGCCACCACAGCCCCAGTGCCTCCAGGGCTCGGCTCAGCGTGCGGATCAGGTGCAGTCTGCGGTGCATAAGGCCTTTGTCGATGAACGTCGCCTCCATCATAGAGGACCATGATGCCAAGAAGCAGTGCGCTTTACGGTAAGGAATGCCAACAGTTTCCCAGATTGGAGCAGGTCGCGGCGTACAATGCCGACTGCGGGGAGACCCTGAAGAACGTTGAAATCATTCATGCACAGGTGAAGCATGCCGCAACGATTTCTGCTCCAGGCACGCGCCCGGATCGAACAGCTGAAGTCCGAAGGATTCTACAAACCGGAACGCATCATCGCCAGCCCCCAGTCGGCTCGCGTGCGACTGGCCGACGGCGCCAGCGTCCTGAACTTCTGTGCCAACAATTATCTCGGTCTGGCGAACGATCCGCGCCTGGTCGAGGCAGCCCGGGAGGGTCTGGCCGCCGACGGTTTCGGCATGGCTTCGGTGCGATTCATCTGTGGTACCCAGTCCGGGCACAAGGCGCTGGAAACGTCTCTGGCCCAGTGGCTGGGCATGGGTGACGCGATTCTGTATTCGAGCTGCTTCGATGCCAATGGCGGCCTGTTCGAGGCGTTGCTGGACGAGCAGGATGCCATCGTCAGCGATGCGCTCAATCATGCCAGTATCATCGACGGAATCCGCCTGTGCAAGGCTCGGCGCTACCGCTATGCCAACAACGACATGGCGGACCTGCGCGTACAGCTTCAGGCTGCGCGGTCGGAAGGTGCCCGCCACATCATGGTGGCCACCGACGGCGTGTTTTCCATGGACGGCATCATCGCCAATCTGCCGGCCATCTGCGATCTGGCCGACGAGTTCGAGGCGCTGGTGATGGTGGACGATTCCCACGCCGTGGGGTTCATGGGGGCGGGCGGACGCGGAACGCCGGAGGCCTGCGGTGTCCAGGGACGCGTCCACATCCTGACGGGAACGCTGGGCAAGGCTCTAGGAGGCGCATCGGGCGGCTATGTGGCCGCGGACCCGGTGATCGTGGACCTGTTGCGCCAGCGATCCCGCCCCTATCTGTTTTCCAATACGCTGGCACCGGCCATCGTGGCGGCTTCGCGCCGCGTACTGGACCTGTTGCAGTCGGCCGAGGGCGCCCAGCTTCGCGAGCGCGTGCACCAGAATGGCCAGCACTTCCGCGAGGCCATGCAGGCGTTGGGCTTCGAACTGGTCCCGGGGCGCCATCCCATCATTCCCGTCATGCTGGGCGATGCCGCATTGGCCGGTCGCATGGCGGAGGCACTGCTGGCCGAAGGCATTTACGTGATCGGCTTTTCCTATCCCGTGGTCCCCAAGGGCCGGGCGCGCATCCGCACGCAGATGAGTGCCGCGCATATGCCGGCTGACATTGACTGCGCCGTGCAGGCGTTCGCTCGCGTGGGGCGGGCGCTGGGCGTCATTTCCAAAAACTGAAGGGTCTGGAGTTTCGATGAGAGCCTTGGCCAAGATGCAGCCCGGGGAAGGGCTGGAACTGGTGGATGTCCCCAAGCCCGTCGCGGGCCATAACGACCTGATGATCCGCATCCGCAAGACAGCGATCTGCGGGACCGACATCCATATCTGGAAGTGGGATGAATGGGCGGCGCGCACGATCCCGGTGCCCATGCACGTCGGGCACGAATACGTGGGCGAAGTCGTCGAGATCGGTACGGAAGTTCAGGGATTCAAGATCGGCGATCGCGTGTCCGGCGAGGGCCACATCACGTGCGGGCATTGCCGCAACTGCCGGGCGGGGCGCCGCCACCTGTGCCGCAATACGCAAGGCGTAGGGGTCAATCGTCCCGGGGCGTTCGCCGATTATCTGGTGATCCCCGCCTTCAATGCGTTCAAGATTCCGGATGACGTATCCGACGATCTGGCGGCGATTTTCGATCCCTTCGGCAATGCCACGCATACGGCGCTGGCTTTCGATCTGGTCGGCGAAGACGTGCTGATCACGGGGGCGGGGCCGATCGGCGCGATGGCAGCGGCCGTCGCCCGCCACGTGGGTGCGCGCCACGTCGTGATCACCGACGTGAACGACTACCGCCTGGAACTGGCAGCCTTCATGGGCGCCACGCGGGCCGTCAATGTCACACGTGAAGATCTCGAGGACGTGATGCGCGAGCTTGGCATGACCGAAGGCTTCGACGTGGGGCTGGAGATGTCGGGCGTGCCCAGCGCCTTCGCGAGCCTCATCGAGCGGATGAATCACGGCGGCAAAGTGGCTATGCTGGGGATCCTGCCCGATGGCGTCGGAATCAACTGGAGCCAGGTCATCTTCAAGGGCCTGGAGATCAAGGGGATCTACGGTCGCCAGATGTTCGAGACCTGGTACAAGATGGTGGCCATGCTGCAAAGCGGCCTGGACCTGTCGCCGATTCTGACTCACCACTTCGCGGCGACCGACTACCGCAAGGGCTTCGAGGCCATGCTGTCGGGCCAGAGCGGCAAGGTCGTGCTGGACTGGAGCGCATAGCGTCCCGCCCGCGCCTGCCGGTGAGGGCGACCGGGCTTCACAGGTAGGGCAGTATCGCCTCGACCTGCGAGCGGTTCCACCCATGCGCCAGTGCCAGCCGCAACGCGATGCGGGCCTGCAGGGCATTCAGTCCGTGGGCGGCCAACAGCCCGGTGGCCGTGTCGCCCGATTTGGGTGTGACGGCCCCGCGCGGCACGCGGCTGGCCCGGACGCACACCAGTCCTTGGCGTATCGCCTGGGCGCAGCCTCGTTCGGCGGCCGGGCTCAGGCTGCCGTTGCCCATGCCGGCGACGACGATGCCCCGTGATCCGGCGCGAACGGCCGCCTGGTAGGGATGCAGCGGCGCGTCCTGGTAATCCAGGATGATGTCCACGGCCGGAAGGCTGCGCAGGCCGCGCAGCGGGAAAACCGCTTCCGGCGGCAAATCGGGGCGCGCCGCGTAGCGCACGGTCCCGTCGCAGACGGCTCCCAGCACGCCTTGCCCGTCGGCGCCGAACGCCTGGACCTGGGTGGTGCTGAGTTTGGTCACGTCGCGGGCCGCCAGGATCTGATCGTTCATGGCCACCAGAATGCCGCGATTGTGGCTGGCCGCATCGCGAGCGACCAGCAGCGCGTTGTAGAGATTCAGCGGTCCGTCGGCGCTGAGTGCCGAACCCGGACGCATCGCCCCCACCAGCACCACCGGTTTGGCCGTATGGATCGTCAGGTGCAGGAAGAACGCGGTTTCCTCCAGCGTGTCCGTCCCGTGGGTGATGACGATGCCGTCGATGTCAGGGGACTCCGCATGCTGCCGGATTCGCCGGGCCAGGCGCAGTACCCAGGAGGCGTTCATGGCCCGGCTGTCCAGATTGCAGAGTTGCTCGCAACGGATGTCCGCGAGGCCCGCAGCCCCGGGGACCTCCGCCAGCATGCGGGCGATCCCCTGGGTGACCTCGTAGTCGGTCAGCTTCTGGGCAACCGGGGCCGTGGCGGCGATGGTGCCGCCCGTACCGATCAGGATGAGGCGGCTGCGCATCAGGGATACAGGCCCCGGACCTGGCGCGCTTCGAGGATGCGCGAGCAGGCGACGATGAAGGCCGCGGTGCGCAGGGATACCGCATGTTCGCGGGCCACCTTCGACATCGAGGCATAGGCCGACCGCATCATCGCTTCCAGGCGGTGGTTGATCTCCTGTTCCGTCCAGAAGAAGCTGGAGAAGTCCTGCACCCATTCGAAATAGCTGACCGTCACCCCGCCCGCGTTGGCGACCACGTCAGGCACGATCACGGTGCCCTTTGCCGAAATGATGTCGTCGGCCTCGGGGGTGGTCGGACCGTTGGCGCCCTCGACCAGGATCCGGGTGCGGATCAGGTCGGCGTTGTCGTGCGTGATCTGGCCTTCGAGGGCGGCCGGGATGAGAATGTCGGTCTCCAGGGACCAGAATTCATCAGGCTGGAGCGTCTCGGAGTCCGGCACGCCGACCACGCCGCCGTGCTGGTGTACATAGTCGAGCAGCACGGGGACGTTCAGCCCGCGGGCGTTGTATACGATTCCAGTATGGTCGTAGACGGCGACGACCTTCGCACCGGCCTCATGGAACAGTTGAGCCGCTGTGCCGCCCACGTTGCCGAAGCCCTGGATCGCCACGCGGGCGCCCTTGATGTCGATGTCCGATTCGCGCGCGGCCTCGCAGGCCACGACGAACACGCCGCGACCCGTAGCGGCCACGCGCCCCAGGCTGCCGCCCAGCGAGACCGGCTTGCCGGTGACCACGCCGGTGGTCGTGCTGCCCGCGTTCATGGAATATGTGTCCATCATCCACGCCATGACCTGCGCGTTGGTGTTCACGTCCGGTGCCGGGATGTCCTTGTTTGGGCCGATGATGTCGCCGATTTCGCTGGTGTAGCGGCGTGTGATGCGCTCGAGCTCGGCCATCGAATACTGGTGCGGATCGATGCGGATGCCGCCCTTGGCGCCTCCGAAGGGCAGGTTCACGGCGGCCGACTTGACCGACATCCATGCGGACAGGGCCATCACCTCGGACAGGGTGACGTCCTGGTGGAAGCGCACGCCGCCCTTGCCGGGGCCGCGCGAGGTGTTGTGCTGAACGCGGTAGCCCTCGAAGTGGGCCACACTGCCGTTGTCCAGTTCGACCGGCACGTCCACGATCAGGATGCGCTTGGGGCGCTTCAGCGTTTCGACCCAGCGCGCCAGCGGCCCCAGATACGGTGTCACACGGTCCACCTGCTCCAGATAGATCGCCCACGGGCCTGGATGAGCGGCATCCATATAGGACGGCAAGTGTTGCAAATGTGGTTCAGCCATGTTGCGCAGCCTCTACAGAGTTTAAAAGATACACGAACATACAAGCGGCCCCATTTTAGTGCGGCCGCCCGAGACTGTCGTGCCGGCGCCCTGTGGTGCCCTAGATTCCATAGTCCTTGAGCCCGTTGAGATCCAGCACCTGGACGGCACCGTATTCCACTCTGAGGAGCTGCGCAGCTTCCAGCGTACGCAAGGCCTGGTTGGTGCGCTGGCGGGAGATGCGCGCGAGATAACCGATCTCTTCCTGGGTGATCTCCAGCCGCATGGAATTGCCGGGGTAGAGCAGGGGGTTGAAGAGTTCCGCCAGGCATCGGGCCACGCGGGCGTCGGGCGCCAGCAGCCGGTCGTATTCGGCCTTGCCGATGAACTGGGCCACCCGTTCGTTCAGTTGGTGCAACAGGTAGCGATTGAAGGGAATGCTGGCGTCCAGCAGCCAGTAGAAGGTATCTCCGCGCAACCGCGCGATGGTGCTGCGGCGAAGCGCGATGATGTCGTATTTGCGCGCCTCGTGCTTCAGCAGCGAACCCTCGCCGATCCAGCCCCCCGCCGGAACCCCTGTGAGCGAGGCCAGTTTGCCGTCGGCATTGCCCACGGACACCTTGATCAGCCCGTCGAGCACGCCGACCCAGGCGCTGGCCACCACGCCCTTGTGTTCGACGATGGTACCGGGCGCTACCTCGGCCACGGTCGTGTCCTGCAGGACGCGCGCTTGTTGGGCGTCCTCCAGCAGTTCGAACCAGGCGGCGTGGGCCCGCAAATCCTGAGTCAGGTTCATGGGGAATTACCCTAGATCACAGTCGAATGTCATATGTGCGACAGTCCGGGTGATGTGCAGCCGGTACCTTAGGTGCAAACAGCGCTCGTGCAGAAGCGCATTTCACGGTACCTGGCGCAATCATTTTCTGCGTCAGCCGAGGAGACATCATGGTACAGGAATCCGCGCTGCCAACAACTTTCCCGGCTCTGTTGCTGCATCACGCCCGCGTTCGAGGCCATCGGCCCGCGATCCGTGAAAAGGACCTGGGGATCTGGCAGACATTGACCTGGTCCGAGGTCGCGCACGAAGTGCGCCGAGTGGCGGCCGCCCTGGTGGATCTGGGGGTGGCGCCCGGCCATCATGTGGCAGTCGTCGGCGAGAACCGCCCGCGTCTTTACATGTCGATGATGGCGGCGCAGTGGGTGGGAGCCATTCCCGTGCCGCTCTACCAGGACGCCGTCGCGGACGAAATGGCGTACGTGCTGCAGGACGCGGAGGTCGGCGTGGTCGTGGTCGAAGACCAGGAACAGGTCGACAAGATGCTGGAAGTCTCGGGCCGCTGCCCGGCGCTGCGCCGCATTGTCTACGACGATCCCCGCGGTCTGCGCCACTATGCGGATGCACGCCTGCAGAGCTGGGACGCCCTGCTGGCGCAGGGAGATGCCCGCCTCCAGCAGGATCCCGGCGCGATCGATGAGCTGATGGCTGCGATTTCCCCGGACGACACGGCCGCCATGTTCTATACGTCGGGCACGACGGGCAAGCCCAAAGGCGTGGTGCTCAGTCACCGGGCGCTCATCGATCGCGCCCGTGTCATCGAACGCTTCGAGCGATTGACGGATCACGAGGACGTGCTGGCGTATCTTCCGCCCGCCTGGATCGGCCAGAACATGTTCTCCTACACCCAGTTCCTGACCACCGGTTTCACGGTCAACCATCCCGAGTCGCCCGAGACTGTCTCCATCGATCTGCGCGATATCGGGCCGACCTATTATTTCGCGCCGCCGCGCGTGCTCGAGGGCCTGCTCACGCACGTCATGATCCGCATGGAGGACGCGGGGCGCCTCAAGCGTTGGCTGTTCGATCGTGCCATGAAGCTCGCGCGCCGCGTGGGTTGCGACATCCTGGACGGCCACGGCAATGTCGGGGGCTGGGACCGATTCAAGTACGCGCTCGGGGACCTGCTGGTCTATGGACCTTTGCGGAACATCCTGGGCATGAGCCGCGTGCGGATTGCCTACACGGCGGGCGAAGCCATAGGCCCCGACCTGTTCCTGTTCTATCGGTCCATTGGCATCAATCTCAAGCAGTTGTACGGCTCCACCGAGACCTCCGTGTTCGTCTGCGTTCAGGCCGACGGCCAGGTACGCGACGACACCGTAGGGCCGCCCTGCGACGGCGTGGAAATCCGGGTGGTCGACAGTGGCGAGATCCAGCTCCGCAGCCCGGGCCTGTTTTCGGGGTACTACCTCAACCCGGCGGCCACTGCCGAGGCCTATACCGATGATGGTTGGTACCACACCGGCGATGCCGGTTATATGGATGCCGACGGCCAGCTCAAGATCATCGACCGCGCCAAGGACGTGGGCCACCTCGCGGACGGCAGCCTGTTCGCCCCCAAATACATCGAGAACAAACTCAAGTTCTTCCCTTTCATCAAGGAAGCCGTGGCCTTTGGAGCGGACCGCGATTACGTCTGCGTGTTCGTCAACATTGATCTGGAAGCCGTGGGCAACTGGGCCGAGCGCCGGGGGCTGCCTTATGCGGGTTATACCGATCTGGCCAGCAAACCCGAGGTCTATGTCCTGATCCGGGATTGCGTCGCGCAAGTCAATCACGACCTGGCGGGCGATCCCAAGCTGGCGGCATCCCAGGTCGTACGTTTCCTGATCCTCCCCAAGGAACTCGATCCGGACGATGGCGAGCTTACCCGTACGCGCAAGGTTCGTCGCGCGTTCATCGCACAGAAATACGCCGTACTGGTGGATGCCCTCTTCGCCGGCCGCGAATCCCAATTCATCGAGACCGAGGTCAAATTCGAGGATGGGCGCACCGGGCGGGTGTCGGCCGATCTGCACATCGAGCCGGTGACGGTGGTCTCGCCGGAATCCCTGAAGAAGGTGGCCTGAATGAGCGCCCTATCGGCCTCCGCCACTGGGGATGCCCGGACGCAACGCGTGGGCGACGTGGTCCTGGACCTGCAGAACATCTCGCTGACGTTCGGCGGAGTGAAGGCGCTCTCGGATATCTCCTTCGATGTGCGCGAGCACGAGATCCGCGCCATCATCGGGCCGAACGGTGCCGGCAAAAGTTCCATGCTCAATGTCATCAACGGGGTCTACACGCCGCAACAGGGCCGCATCCTGCTCGGCGACCAGCAGTTCAGCCGCATGAATCCGCGCCGGGCCGCCGAGATGGGAATCGCCCGCACCTTCCAGAATCTGGCTCTCTTCAAGGGCATGAGCGTGCTGGACAACATCATGACCGGGCGCAACCTGCGGATGAAAAGCGGCCTGTTGGCCCAGGCGCTGCGCCTGGGACCCGCCGAACGCGAGGAAATCGCCCACCGCGAGATCGTGGAGAACATCATCGACTTCCTGGAAATCCAGGCCTGGCGCAAGACGCCCGTGGGGCGGTTGCCGTATGGGCTGCAGAAGCGGGTGGATCTGGGGCGGGCGCTGGCCATGGAGCCCCGCATTTTGCTGCTGGACGAACCCATGGCGGGCATGAACATCGAGGAAAAACAGGACATGAGCCGCTACATCCTGGATGTGAACGATGAGTATGGCACCACCATCGTCCTCATCGAGCACGACATGGGCGTGGTGATGGACATCTCGGATCGGGTGGTGGTGCTGGACTATGGCCGCAAGATCGGTGACGGCGCGCCCGACGCGGTGCGCGGCAATCCCGAGGTCATCCGCGCCTACCTGGGCGCCAGCCACTAGGAACGGGCATGGGATTCTTTCTGGAGACGGTGATTGGCGGGTTGATGAGCGGCATGCTCTATGCGCTGGTGGCGCTGGGCTTCGTGCTCATCTTCAAGGCTTCGGGGGTGTTCAATTTCGCCCAGGGCGCCATGGTGCTGATCGCGGCGCTGGCGATGGCCCGGTTCTCGGAGTGGACCAACGCCTGGCTGGGCGGCGATTCGCTGTGGCTGGCCAACGTGATTGCCTTTGTGGTGAGCGCGGCGTTCATGTGGCTGATCGCGCTGCTGGTCGAGCGCCTGGTGCTGCGCCACCTGGTCAACCAGGAAGAAACCACCCTGCTCATGGCCACTATCGGCATCAGCTATTTCCTGGACGGTATCGGTCAGATCATGTTTGGCAGTTCGGTCTATTCGATCGACGTGGGCATGCCCAAGGATCCGGCGATCATCCTGGACACCGTTTTCGAGAACGGCGTGCTGGTCAGCCTGGAAGACCTGACGGCGGCGGTGGTGGCGGCGGTCCTGGTGGCGACCCTGGCCTTTTTCTTCCAGTACACGTCCGTGGGGCGGGCGCTGCGCGCGGTGGCCGACGATCACCAGGCCGCGCAGTCCGTGGGCATCCCGCTCAATCGCATCTGGGTGGTGGTCTGGACGGTAGCGGGCCTGGTGGCTCTGGTGACCGGCCTGGTCTGGGGCTCGAAATTCGGCGTGCAGTTTTCGCTGTCCACGGCGGCCTTGCGGGCGCTGCCGGTGGTGATCCTGGGGGGGCTGACTTCGGTGCCCGGCGCCATTGTCGGCGGCCTCATCATCGGCGTAGGCGAAAAGCTGTCTGAAGTCTATCTGGGCCCCTTCGTGGGCGGTGGCATCGAAATCTGGTTTGCCTATGTATTGTCCCTGGTGTTCCTGCTGTTCCGGCCCCAGGGCCTGTTCGGCGAAAAAATCATCGACCGGGTCTAGTGTCGGGTTGGGCGACATGAAGTCATCCAGCCGGCCACCAGCGCCCTGCAACACGGCGGATGGAGCGTCTGTTCATGCTTTATCGTGAAAACGGCCAGTTCAAGAGCAGCTACCGAGCGGATCAGCAGATCTTTCCGATCCGCCAGGACCGCTGGTTTGTGGGGGGGCTGCTGCTGGCGGCTTTTGTCGCGGTGCCGCTCCTGGCGTCGGAATATCTGCTTCAAGCGGTGCTCATTCCGTTCCTGATCCTGGCGCTGGCCGCCATCGGGCTGAATGTTCTGGTGGGGTATTGCGGTCAGATTTCCCTGGGTTCCGGAGCCTTCATGGCGGTGGGAGCATACGCGGCATGGAACTTCGGGGTGCGGATTCCGGGGCTGCCGCTGGTGGCGCAGATTCTGCTGGGCGGCATTTTCGCGACGATCGCGGGGGTGGTGTTCGGGATTCCCAGCCTGCGCATTCGCGGCCTCTATCTGGCGGTGGCCACGTTGGCGGCCCAGTTTTTCATGGATTGGGCCTTCCTGCGGATTCCGTATCTGACGGATTATTCGTCTTCCGGGAATGTCTCGGTGCCGCCGCTGGCCGCGTTCGGGCTGCCCGTTGAAACCCCGGCCCAGAAATATTTCTTCGTGCTGTGCTTCGTCCTGGTCATCGGGGTCCTGACGAAGAACCTGGTGCGGGGCGCCATCGGCCGGCAATGGATGGCCATCCGCGACATGGATGTGGCCGCCGCCGTGATCGGAATCCGGCCGGTATATGCCAAGCTCACCGCGTTTGCCGTCAGCTCCTTCATCATCGGCGTGGCGGGCGCCTTGTGGGCGTACATCCACCTGGGATCCTGGGAGCCGCTCGCCTTCGACCTGAACCGTTCGCTGCAGCTTCTGTTCATCATCATCATCGGGGGGCTGGGCTCGGTCATCGGCAGTTTCTTTGGCGCCGCCTTCATGGTGCTGGTGCCCATCCTGCTGACCAATGTGCCGCAACTGCTGGGATTGGAATTGCCGGTTGACCTGGCGTCCCACATCGACCACATGATCTTTGGTTTTTTGATCGTGTTCTTTCTGATCGCCGAACCGCATGGCCTTGCCCGGCTCTGGAGCATCGCCAAGGAAAAACTCCGGATCTGGCCATTTCCGCATTGATTTTTTAACGGTGCCGCAAGCACCAGGAGGAGCTACAGATGAAGCACGCACTGACTCGAACCGCAGCCGTCGTACTGGCCGTTGCCGGCCTGGTGGGCGCGGCAGGCGCCGCCCAGGCTGCCGAAGAGGACTTCATTCCATTGCTGGTGTACCGGACAGGATCTTTTGCGCCGCTGGGGATTCCCTGGGCCGATGGCAAGCTGGATTACCTCAAGCTGGTCAACGCACGTGATGGCGGTGTCAATGGCGTCAAGATCACGTACGAGGAATGCGAGACGGCCTATTCCACGGACAAGGGCGTGGAATGCTACGAGCGGCTGAAGGACAAAATGGGAGGCGCCACCGGCTTTGACACCCAGTCCACCGGCATCACGTTCGCGGTCACGGATCGCGCCATGGTCGATGGGCGTCCGGTGGTGACCGTGGGCTATGGGCTGTCGCAGTCCGCCGATGGCCGGGTATTCAAATGGAACTTCCCGCTGCTCGGGACCTACTGGACAGCCGCCGACGTGATGATCCAGGACATTGCCAAGCGTGTGGGCGGCGAGGACAAGCTGAAGGGCAAGAAGATTGCGCTCGTCTATCACGATTCGCCTTTCGGCAAGGAACCCATCCCGCTGTTGCAGGAGCGTGCCAAGGCCAATGGCTTCGACCTGCAGCTCTATCCGGTCGCGGCGCCCGGTGTGGAACAAAAGGCTACGTGGCTGCAGATACGCAAGAACCGTCCGGATTTCGTGCTGCTCTGGAGCGCCGGAATCATGACGCCCACGGCCATTCGCGAAGCTCAGGGCGTGGGCTATCCGCGCGACAAGATGTATGGCATCTGGTGGGCCAGTTCGGAGACCGACGTGCAAGACCTGGGGGCGGCGGCCAAGGGCTATCACGGCATCACCATCCAGAACAGCGCCGAGCATGGGCGCGTGCACGAAGACATGAAGAAATACGTCTACGACAAGGGGCAGGGGTCCGACAAGGACGGCAAGTCCTTCGGGTCGCTGGCCTATACGCGCGGCATGATGATTTCGATGTTGCAGGTCGAGGCCATCCGTACGGCGCAGGAAAAATACGGCAAGGGCAAGCACATGACTCCCGAACAGGTGCGCTGGGGATACGAACATCTGAACCTCGATGAGGCCCGTCTGGAGAAGCTGGGCTTTGCCAAGCTCATGCGGCCGGTCAAGACGTCCTGCGAGAATCACATGGGGACGGATTGGGCCCGCATCATCGAGTGGGACGGCAAGAAGTTCAAGGTGGTGTCGGACTGGTACCAGTCCAACCCCAAGTACGTGCAGCCGTTGGTGAAGTCGCTGGGCGACAAGTATGCCGCCGAGAAGAAGCTTTCCACGCGCGATTGCGCGGCCGAAGGCTGATCCGACCGGGGCCGGTGTGTCCGGCCCCGGTGCCCCGTCCGGCGGACCGGCATTCCCGGGGCCGGGCGAGCGGGGCACGACATTCACGGAGATGAAGTCATGAATGGCACTCAGGCCGCGGACGCCAATGTGTTGCTGAACGTCAATGGCATCGAGGTGATCTACAACCACGTGATCCTGGTGCTCAAGGGGGTGTCGCTCACGGTGCCCGAGGGCCGCATCGTGGCGCTGCTTGGAGCCAATGGCGCCGGCAAGACGACGACGTTGCGCGCCATCTCGAACCTGCTCAGGGGCGAGCGCGGCGAGGTCACGAAGGGCAGCATCGATTATCGCGGAGAGCGGATCGAGGCGTTGTCGCCTGCCGACCTCGTCCAGCGCGGCGTGGTCCAGGTCATGGAAGGCCGGCACTGCTTCGCGCACCTGAGCATCGAAGAAAATTTGCTGACGGGCGCCTACACGCGACGACTGTCGCGTACCGAACTGGATGCGGCGCTGGAGCGCGTCTACAAATATTTTCCGCGCCTGAAACAGCGTCGCGGGACCCAGGCGGGATATACGTCGGGCGGCGAGCAGCAGATGGCCGCCATCGGACGGGCGCTCATGGCCGATCCGCGCATGATTCTGCTGGATGAGCCGTCCATGGGGCTGGCGCCCCAGATCGTCGAGGAAATTTTCGAGATCGTCCGCGACCTGAATCAGCGCGAAGGCGTGAGCTTTCTGTTGGCCGAGCAGAACACCAATGTGGCGCTGCGCTATGCCGATTATGGCTACATCCTGGAAAACGGCCGGGTCATGATGGATGGCGCCGCGCGGAGCCTCGTGCAGAACGAGGACGTCAAGGAATTCTATCTGGGGGTGTCGGGAGCCGGGCGCACCAGTTTCCGGGACACCAAGTTCTATCGCCGCCGCAAGCGCTGGCTCGCTTGAACCCGGGAATGAAACACCATGCAGGCCTATTTCGATACACGCGAAACCCAGCCCGCTGATCAGCGGGAATCCGATCTGTTCCGGCGCTTGCCCGCGGCACTGGCGGCCGCCCGGGACAAGGCCCCGGCAATCGCCCGGCAGTTGGCGGAGGTCGACGTGGCGGGGCTGACCTCGCGCGAGGCCCTCGCGCAGGTCCCGGTGCTGCGCAAGGGCGAACTCCTCCAGAACCAGCATGCCGCGCGCATCGGCGCCTCGGATGGCTCCCCGGAATCCGAGCGGCAGCGCGTCTTCGGCGGTTTTTCCACCGTCGGGTGGGGGACTGCCCAGCGCGTGTTTGCTTCGCCCGGGCCGATCTACGAGCCCGAAAGCGCCCGCCCCGACTACTGGGGCTTCGCCCGGGCGCTGTATGCGGCAGGCGTGCGGCCCGGCATGCTGGTCCATAACTGCTTTTCCTACCACTTCACCCCAGCGGGATCGATGATGGAAACCGCCGCCCATGCGCTGGGGTGCACGGTGTTTCCGGGCGGGGTCGGGCAGACCGAGCAACAGGTCCGCGTCATGGCGGACCTGAGGCCCCAGTGCTATGCGGGAACGCCCAGTTTCCTGCGCATCATCCTGGAGCGCGCGGACGAGATCGGCGTGGCGCTGCCCGCGCTGACGCGGGCGCTGTTTTCGGGCGAAGCCTATCCGCCCTCGCTGCAGAGCTGGTTTCACGCCAGGGGCATCCAGGGATTCCAGGCGTACGGCAGCGCGGACCTCGGAATGGTGGCCTTTGAAACGGAAGGCCGTTGCGGCCTGGTGGTCAACGAGGACAAGATCCTGGAGATCGTGCGTCCGGGCACCAGCCAGCCCGTGCCCCCAGGCGAAGTCGGCGAGGTCGTGGTGACCACGCTGAATCCCGATTATCCGTTGCTGCGGTTCGGTACAGGAGATCTGTCGGCCGTGATGCCGGGCCAGTCGCCATGCGGCCGCACGAATCTGCGCATCCGCGGGTGGATGGGGCGGGCGGATCAGGCCACCAAGGTGCGCGGGATGTTCGTGCATCCGGAACAGATTGCCCGGGTGCTCACGCAGCATCCGGACATCCATCGCGCCCGCCTCGTCGTCTCGGGCGAGGCCGGCCACGACGTCATGACCTTGCGGGTCGAGGCGGAGCCTTCACTGGATACCTCTGCCGTGGCCGGCACCGTCCGGGACCAGACCAAACTGCGCGCCACGGTAGAGGCCGTGCCGCCGGGCAGCCTGCCCAATGATGGCAAGGTCATCGAGGACCTGCGGACGTACCAGTGAGGGGGCCCTTTCGGCCATCCCGCCTTGCCGGTCATGAGCTTATGGTCCCGGGGGATGCACATGGCCGGGCGCCCGGGCGTACTATTTTTGCTTGTGCATCGACATGTACTCGGGGAGACCTATCATGCGTGGACTCACAACGGCAGCCACCCTGGCGGTGGCGCTCGCGGCCGGCGTTCCGGCCGCTCGGGCCGACACCCTGGCCCTGGTCAAGCAGCAGGGCGCGGTACGCTGCGGCGTGACGACCGGCTTTGCCGGTTTCTCGGCGCCGGATGCCAAGGGCGAGTGGAAAGGCCTGGACGTGGATATGTGCCGGGCGGTGGCGGCGGCCGCGCTGGGGGACGCCTCCAAAGTGAAGATCGTGCCGCTGAGTGCGCAGCAGCGCTTTACCGCGCTGCAGTCGGGTGAAATCGATCTGCTGGCGCGCAACACCACCGTGACGGAGTCCCGCGACACGTCGCTGGGCGCCATCCATGCCGCCATCAATTTTTATGACGGCCAGGGATTTCTGGTGTCCAAGTCGCTGGGCATCACGTCGGCCAAGCAACTCAACGGCGCGACGGTCTGCATGCAGACCGGCACGTCGAACGAGCAGAACATGGCGGACTGGGCACGCGCCAATGGCGTGCAGTACAAACCGGTGGTCATCGAGCAGTTCAATGAGGTCGTGAACGCCTACGCGGCCGGTCGCTGCGATGTGTTCACGACGGATGCATCGGGCCTGGCTTCGATCCGCATTTCCAAGTTGACTCAGCCGGAAGACTACGTGATCCTGCCCGAGATCATTTCCAAGGAGCCGCTGGGACCGTTTGTACGACAGGGCGACGACGCCTGGCTCAACATCGTGAAGTGGTCCTTCCAGGCCATGATCAATGCCGACGAATTGGGCGTGACCACCGCCAATGTGGACGCCCAGTTGAAGAGTCCCAATCCGAATGTCCAACGGCTGCTGGGCGTGACGGGGAGCGCCGGCAAGAATCTGGGGCTGGATGAGCAATGGGCCTACCGCATTGTCAAACAGGTCGGCAACTACGGCGAATCCTTCGATCGCAACGTCGGCATGGGCAGTCCGCTGAAGATTCAACGCGGGCTCAATGCCCTATGGACCAAAGGTGGACTGATGTATCCGCTGCCGATCCACTGATGCCACGCCCGTTGCGGCCGTCCGGCCTCTGTCGGCCCCACCTGTCTGCCACGTCGGTGTTGCCGCACGGCGGACGAGACTTCAGCCCTGTTTTTTCAGGGCCAGCGCGCGTCCGGCCCGGCTCGAAGTGGCCCGGCCGGTCTGTTGCGAGATCCATTGGCCGATGTCCACCACGGCGTCGAGATCCACGCCCGTCTCCAGCCCCTGGCCCTTGAGCAGATACAGTACGTCTTCGGTGGCGACGTTGCCGGTGGCGCCCTTGGCGTACGGGCATCCGCCCAGGCCCGCGACCGAGCTATGGAAGATGCGCACCCCGCAGTCGAGGCTGGCCAGTATGTTGGCCAGCGCCTGCCCGTAGGTGTCGTGGAAGTGCCCGGAGACCTGGGTTTGCAGATCCGCAACCTGGCCCACGGCCTGCATCACGCGCTTGACGCGCGCCGCCGTCCCGACCCCAATGGTGTCAGCGACGTCGATTTCGTCGCAACCCAGCTTCAGGAACCGTTCGGCGACAGACACCACGGCAGAGACGGGCACTTCCCCCTGGTAGGGGCAGCCCAGCGAGCAACTGATACTGCCGCGCAGCCGCAACCCGGCCTGCTTGGCAGCGGCCGCGACGGGTTCGAAGCGCTCGATCGATTCGGCGATCGAACAGTTAATGTTGCGTTGGGAGAAAGCCTCGCTGGCGGCGCCGAAAATCACGACTTCGTCAACGCCTGCCGCCAACGCAGCTTCGAATCCCCGCAGGTTCGGGACCAACGCCGAATAGACAGTCCCCGGGCGGCGTTCGATGGCGGCCATGACCTCAGGGCCGTCGGCCATTTGAGGGACCCACTTCGGCGACACGAACGCAGCGGCTTCAATGTTGGCGAAGCCAGCCGATGACAGCCGGTCCACCAGTTCGACCTTGATGGCGGTTTCGACAAATTGTTTTTCATTCTGCAGGCCGTCGCGTGGCCCGACCTCGACGATTTTGACGCGCTCAGCCATGGGGAATCATGCCTAGAAATTGGAGAGACTGGGGAGACGACCCTGGAGCTTCCGGATAGCGTCCGGGCGTCTCGTTCATCATAACGCATGGGTCCGGCCAATACGTCCGGACGAACCGGCTCCCGACGATCCACGGCTGCAAGGCTCTGGTCAGCGCCGGCGCAGGTAGCGCCCGTCCGCCTGGCACACGATCTGGCCGGCCAGTTCCATCAGGGTCAGGTTGTTCAGCAGATCGGGGGTTGCCCAGCCAGTCCGGCTTTGCAGCGCATCCACTCCCTTCGGGTCGTGGCCCAGGGCATCGAGAAGCTTCTCGAAGGCCTCTGCCGGCAGGCCGTCCGGCGGCGTCATGGCCACCGCGGACGCGGGCGGCACGGCCGGCAGGGTGCCCTGTTGCAGTTCTTCGAGAATGTCCCGGCCCGATTCCACAAGCTTCGCCCCCTGGCGGATGAGGGCGTGGCAGCCGCGGGACAGCGGCGAATGGATGGATCCCGGGATGGCGAAGACCTCGCGTCCCAGATTGCCGGCCAGACGCGCGGTGATCAGCGAGCCGCTGCGCTCGGCCGCTTCGACCACCAGCACGCCGCGGGACAGAGCGGCGACCAGGCGGTTGCGGCGGGGAAAGTTCAATGGCAGCCCCTTGGTGCCGAGCGGAAACTCGGAGATCAGCAAACCGCCTGCCGCGATCTGGTGAGCCAGATCCCGGTTGGAGATCGGGTAGACGCGATCGATGCCGGTGCCCAGGACGGCGATGGTCCCACCGCCGCTTGGACCCGCCTGCAGCGCGCCTTGGTGGGCCGCTGCGTCGATGCCGCTGGCCAGGCCGCTGAGGATGCACCAGCCCTGCTCCGCCAGGTATTGCGCGAAGTCCTGGGCATTGTCGATGCCGCTGTGCGTGGCGCTGCGGGCCCCAACGATGGCGATGGCGGGGCGCCGCAGAAGGTCCAGGTTGCCATGCGCAAAAAGCACGGGGGGCGCGTCGCCCGCCAGGTCCAGCAGCGTTGCGGGGTAGGAGTCCCGGTCGGCCAGCGTCAGCAGGGCGTGCCCGGGGACCTGCAGCCAGTCCAGGGTGCGCTCGATGGCGGCCTGCTGGTCCTCGTCAGGCGGGCGGCTCAGGCGCGCGGCCAGTACGGGTGTCAGATACCGCGCGAGGCTGCCCGTAGAGGCGGCACAGATGTTTTGAGGCATGCCGAATGCCGACAGCAGGAGTTGCAAGTGCTCGGATTTCAGGCGGGGTTCCAGGTTCAGCCGGATCCAGGCGCGCTGTTCGGGGAAGTCAGGGGTCAGGGCCATGGCATTAGTGTGCCACGGGGCACAGTCGCCGGTCGGTGAAACGGGGCAATATCGGCACAAACTTGTTTTATCATAGAGCTTTAGGGTTCACTGAATTGGGCTTTCGCATGGCTTTGCTTCCCATTCTCAAATATCCGGACGCACGGCTTCATAAGATCGCCGCGCCGGTCGGTCAGGTAGACGATCGCATCCGCCAGCTCGTTCGCGACATGGCCGAGACCATGTATGCCGCCCCGGGGGTGGGGCTGGCCGCGACGCAGGTCGACGTGCATGAACGTGTCGTCGTCATCGACGTCTCCGAAGAGGCCAATGCGCTCCACGTATTGATCAACCCGGAAATCACCTGGAAGAGCGACGAGCAGCAGGTCTACGAAGAGGGTTGCCTGTCGGTCCCCGGCATCTACGACGAGGTCGAGCGGTCGGCGCGGATTCATGTGCGCGCCTTGAACGAACGCGGCGAATCGTATGAATTCGACGCCGACGGCCTGCTGGCCGTGTGTGTGCAGCACGAGCTGGACCACCTCGTGGGCAAGGTCTTCGTCGAGTATCTTTCGGTGCTCAAGCAGAACCGCATCCGCACGCGCCTGCGCAAGCAGCAGCGCGAGGCCCAGCGCGAACCGGCGGGCGTCTAGTGTCCCGTCTGGTTTTTGCCGGCACGCCCGAATTCGCGCGTGCCGCACTGCTTGCCCTTTCGGCGGCCGGGCACGAGATCCTGGCGGTATTCACCCAACCTGACCGCCCGTCCGGGCGCGGCATGAAGCAGGTCGCCTCGCCTGTGAAGGAAGCGGCCCTGGCGGCGGGCGTGCCGGTTTTCCAGCCCCGCAGCCTGCGGCTCGATGGCCGGTATGCCGATGATGCGGCGCAGGCCCGCCAGGTGCTTCTGGCGCTGGCCCCTGATGTGATGGTGGTGGCCGCCTATGGTCTCATTCTGCCGCAATGGGCGCTGGATCTGCCCCGCTACGGGTGCCTGAACATCCACGCCAGCCTGCTGCCGCGCTGGCGCGGCGCGGCCCCGATCCAGCGGGCCATCGAGGCGGGAGACGCGCGCAGCGGCGTCACGATCATGCAGATGGATGCGGGGCTGGACACCGGCGCGATGGTGGCCCGGGCAGAGTGCGAGATCGCCGCGAATGAAACAGGCGCGAGCCTGCACGACAGACTGGCGCGCCTGGGCGCCGAGACCATGGTCCAGGTCCTGGCCGAACTGGATGCCGGCAAGCCTTTGCCAGCCCGGCCGCAGCCCGAGGAGGGCGCCTGTTATGCGGCGAAGCTGCTGAAGTCGGAAGCCGTGCTGGACTTTTCGCAGCCCGCCGATGTGCTGGCCCGCAGAGTCCGGGCGTTCGATCCGTTCCCGGGCTCAACGCTCATGCTCGCGGGGCTGGACCAGCCGGTGAAGGTCTGGGCTGCGCAGTCGCTGCCAGCCCCCGTCGACGCCGGCCCAGCGCTGCCGGGCACCGTGCTGCGCGCGGCCCCCGGCGGCATTGACGTGGCGACGGCTGATGGCACACTGCGCCTGTTGGTCTTGCAGAAATCGGGTGGCAAGCGCCAGCCCGTGGATGTGTTTGTGCGCGGCTGGAAGCCGCCCGCCTGAATCGGCGCTAGCTGGCGGCTTTCTTGCGTGACGTCTCGATGCCGAGCTGCTTGAGCTTGCGGTACAGGTGCGTGCGCTCCAGACCTGTGCGTTCCGAGACCCGCGTCATGCTGTGGTTCTCGCGCTCCAGATGGTATTCGAAGTAGATGCGCTCGAAGGCGTCGCGCGCCTCGCGCAGCGGTTGATTCAGGGAGATGCTGCCCAGCCGGGAGCCGTCGGGCGCGGGGGCGGCGGGTGCCTGGGCCACGACGACGGGCTGGGCGGGGGTTCCCGCCAGCGCCGGCGGCTGAGTGAATACCGGGTCGACGACGATGGGACGTTCCGTCCGGCTGCGCATCGAGGCCGGGATGACGGGGCGTGCGAGACCCGCTGCGACTGACCGGAGCAGCTTCTGCAGGGTGATGGGCTTTTCCAGGAAATCGACAGCCCCGATGCGCGTGGCTTCCACAGCAGTGTCCACCGTGGCATGGCCGCTCATCATGATGACCGGCATGTTCAGCAGGCCCTGGCTGGACCATTCCTTGAGCAGCGTCACGCCGTCTATGTCGGGCATCCAGATATCGAGCAAGACCAGATCCGGGCGTTGCCGCAAGCGGTATTCGCGTGCCTGCGTGGCGTTCTCGGCCAGTTCAACCGTGTGGCCTTCGTCGTAGAGAATCTCGGACAGCAGTTCGCGGATGCCTATTTCGTCGTCGACCACGAGAATTCTGGCCATATCACCTCACACCTTGATGTTGTGCTTATTATCCTGTGCTTGCACGCCCTCGTCCAGCCGATCGGGCCGGTCCGCCAGGCGAGTGAACAGGATGGAGATGCGTGCGCCGTCGCCGGTGCGATTCGAAATGTCGACTTGGGCATCGTGCTCTTCCACGATTTTTTTCACGATAGCCAGGCCCAGGCCGGTGCCGGTCGCCTTGGTGGTGACGTAGGGTTCAAAGACGCGCGGCAGAACCTCGGCTGCGAAGCCGGGGCCGTTATCGGCCACGCTCAGACGCACGCTGGCGCGGTCCGGTTGGTCATCGGGGCGGATGAGCCGTGTCTGCACCTGGACGTGACTGCCGCCCGATGGGTGATGCTGGCAGGCGGCATCGCGTGCGTTGGCCAGCAGATTGTGGATCACCTGGCGCAGTTGTGCCGGGTCGCCCTCGATTCGCGGCAGGTCGGGGGCGAGCTGGGCGCTGAAGCGGGCGACCCCTGCCGCGGCCGGCGCGTCCGACTGGTCGTTCGGATCCCAGCCATACAGGCCGAGCAGTTCGGTCAGCAACGCGTTCAGGTCGATCGGCTGCATCTGGGCCGGCGGCGTGCGCGCGTATTCCCGGAAATCGTCGACCATGCGTTTGAGCGAGGCCACTTGGTTGACGATGGTGTCGGTGGAGCGGCGCAGCATCGCGGCATCGGCCGGCTGCAGTCGGTCCGTGAGCTTCATCGCCAGGCGCTCGGCCGAAAGCTGGATGGGGGTGAGCGGGTTCTTGATCTCGTGGGCCAGACGGCGCGCGACTTCGCCCCAGGCGACCGTGCGGTTGGCCGAGATGACCTCGCTGATGTCGTCGAACACCACCAGATGGCCTTCGGATTGGCCGTTGGTCATCAGGTGGGTGCCGCGCGCCAGCAGCGTGACGACGTGGAACTTGCGGTCGTTGTCGGTGAGTTGCTGCAGTTCGACCTCGAATTGCTGCTGCCAGTAGGGCCGGGTCGATTCCACGGCATCGTGCGCGGCGAACGCCTGTCGAATCATCTGGGCCAGCGGCAATGCCCCGTCCGCCGTCTCCAGCGGCCGGCCCTGGACGGTGCGCAGGTCGATGTGCAGGATGTTCTGGGCGCCGTGGTTGAAGAGCGTCAGGTGGAACGTTTTGTCGAAGACCAGCACGCCAGAGGACAGGTTGCTGAGCACCGATTCCAGATACAGGTTGCTCTGTTCGAGCTGGCGGCGGTGCCGATCGACGAGCTGGCGGGCTTCTTCGAGCTGGCGGGTCATGGCGTTGAAGGATCGCGTCAGCTGCCCCACCTCGTCGGGCGCGGCCGATTCGGGCAACGGGCGATAGTCGCCCACACCCACAGCCTGCGTGCCCGATGCCAACGTGAGCAGCGGCCGCACCAGCCGCCGCGAAACACCCAGGGCCACGACCACGGCGGCAAACACCGCCAGGATCAGGGCCAGCGTCAGCGTGATGCCATAGAGCTTGCGCAGGCCCAGGCGTGACAAGGCGAGCTCCTGGTAATCGCGGAAACCCTGTTGAACCTGATTGGCATTGCGCGCGATCCGTTCGGGAACAGCGCGGATGACCTGGAGCCATCGCGAGTCGCCGCTCATACCTGCGGCCCCGTTGCCCAGCCGGTCGGTCTGGGTGCCGATGGGGATCACGACGCGCAAGTGCAGGCCGTCGCTGGTGGGGCCGCCGCCCGCGGCCACGTCGGCCTCCGCCCGGGAATAGCTTTGCGCCACCCGCAATTGATTCATCACGCTGGTCGGCGGCAAGTCGGGCAGGAGCTTGCCGAAGTTCGATGAGGAAAATGCGATCAGCCGCCCGTTGCCCGTGAAGACCATGGCTTCGTCGACTTCATCAGTTTCCCGCAGCGGCGTGATGCGCAGGGCGATTTCCGCGTCGCTGGCGTTGCTCAGATGCAGCGCCATGCTGCGGGCGCGGTTGTTCAGGTCGGCCAGTTGGGCATCCAGGGCCGCGCGGCCCAGGTTCAGGCCGGCCTCCAGGGCACTGTCCACGCGCACGTTGAACCACGACTCGATCGAGCGCGACATGAACTGCACCGAGAGCACGTAGATAAGCACCCCGGGCAGGATGCCGATCAGCGTGAAGTACAGCGCAAAGCGCGCCGTCATGCGGGAGCCGAACTGGCGGCGGCGGATCTGGCGCAGCAGCCGCACGGTCAGGATGGTCACCCAGGAAATCAGTGCGACCGCGAGCACGCCGTTCAGGATCAGCAAGGTGTCGTATTGCTGGGCGTAGCGCGAGGCGTTGCCGGTGGACCAGACCAGCAGGCCGAGCAGCGCCATGGCGCTCACGGCGGCCACCAGGAGCGCCACGCGCAGCGCCCACCGGATCAGTCGCGGGGCGCTGCGGCGGAGATCGAGAAGGTGAAATCTTTCCATGGCGTGGTCAGGGACCAGGTGTTGCTGTTCAGGGCATCGACCTGGAAGGGACGGGCCAGGCGTGAGGTATCCAGTCGCAGCCGAAGCCGCCCGTGATACTGCGTATCCGGGTCGAAAAGATCGGCGGGCCCCACGGGCCAGCCGCGGATGTGGCGGACCAGGTCCAGCGCTTCATCCAGGGATGTGGCGGGCATGGACAGGTCACCCATGCCGATGCGCCATTGCTGCGTGAGCGCGTTGTACTGGATGCGCCAGGTCTGATCGGAGGAGACGATGGTTTCGTCGAACCACCACCATCGCGGCCGCACAATGTGCAGGTCCGCCGTGAAGTACAGCGGTACGCCTTTCTCGGCCGCATCCGCCAGTTCCGATCCCAGCGTGAATTCAATGTCCGCATCCAGCAGGAGCTGTCCGTCGCGCAACTGCGGCTCGATGCGGACGACCTGTGCCTGATCGGCATAGAGCGCGGGCGGCAGCAGGCACAGACAGCAGAGCGTGAAAACAAGCAAGGTACGTAGCATGCGTCGTGGCTGGAGTCCCGTTCAGAAAGGGTGGGATATAGCGGTATTGTTGACGACTCACCGGGTCTTGGCAATCAAGGCGTAGAAAAAACCGTCCCCTTCCTGGTCGTGACCCGGCAGAATGTGCCCCGGCGCAGCCCGGCGACCGGCGTCCGTGTGCCGGCGCATGAATGCCTGTATCTGTCGCTCGCCTTCCTGCGGGAAGATCGAACATGTCGAATAGAGCAGGTGGCCGCCTGGTGCGAGCGTGGTCCACAGGGCGTCGACGATGCCTGCCTGCAGCGCGGCCGTGCGGGCCAGGTCGTCGGGCCGCCGCAGCCAGCGGATATCGGGATGGCGCCGCACGACCCCCGAGGCGGTGCAGGGGACGTCCGCCAGAATGGCATCATAGGGCTGCCCATCCCACCAGTCGGCCGGATGCGCGGCATCCGCGCAGCGCAGTGTGACGTTTGCCGACTCCAATCGCAGCCGCTTCAGGTTGTCGGCCACGCGGGCGAGGCGCCGTGCGTCGCTGTCCAGCGCCGTCAGCCTCACGGAGTGGCGCTCCAGGAGATGGGCCGTCTTGCCGCCCGGGGCGGCGCACGCGTCCAGCACACGTTGGCCGTCGGCCAATGGCAGCAGATGTCCCGCCCGCTGGGCGGAGGGGTCCTGCACCGACCACCATCCCAGGTCGTAGCCCGGGATGTCGCGCACGGGCTGAGGGGATTCGAGGATCAGGCCTTCGGCGCCCACGGCGTGGCAGTCCAGCCCCGCCGCCCGCAGGTGCGACTGCAGGGCCTCGCGCGTGACCGCACGGCTGTTGGCGCGCAATGCCAGCGGGGGTGGCCGCTGGGCGGCCTGCAGGATGTCCTGCCAGTGATCGGGCCAGGCTTCCCGTATGGTGCTGATCCACCATTCAGGATGGTTCCAGCAGGCCTCAGGCTGTGCGATCACCTGTGCCGCCACGGCCGTGCGCTCGCGCGCATAACGGCGCAGCACGGCGTTCAGCAGCCCTTTCGCGGGTCGGCACCGGCGTTCGCCGGCGGCTGCTTCCACCAGCTGATGAACCAGCGTGTGCGGCGGATAGATTGGCGTGCCAGGCCCCGGCGCCCGGTCATCGGTTCGGGCGAGACTGGCCTCCATCAGGCACAGGCCCAGCAACAGCAGCGCGCGCACCAGCGGATCGCCCGGCTCGCGCGGGACCAGCGCCAGCATCGCGCCTCGGGCGTAGCCGAGATGGCGCATCGCATGAAAGGACAACGCCTGCACGGCCGGCCGCAAAGGAAGCGGCACCTGTCCCAGATGATCCGACAGCGACTGGCCGCTCAGGACGGCACGAACGGCTCCGGCGGCCGCCAGCAATTGGGCGGACAGAGGGGCGGAGGGATGCGGGAGCATGGGTGCGACGGTGTGTTCTTACGCTTCCGGCTCGTGCGGATCGATCTTGCGCGGCACGACCCGCGGCGGCATTTTGCCATCTTCCAGCGGCTTGGCCCGCTTGAAGACGGTGACCGGCAGGTCGCCGAAGACCCCTTTGCGAGTGGCAACACGCCAGGCGTGGCCGTAGGCGACTTCCAGGCTGAGATGGATGGTGCCGTCGGCGTGGCGGCGGCGCTCCAGCGACCGGGCCAGGCGTTCGCGCCAGGGCCGGCCCACCAAGCCCCGGTGGCGTTCGGTATGCGGGTTGCCGCCCAATGTATAGACGTCATGCAGGAGCCTGTCCACGGTCTTGTAGGTCAGGGTGATGATTTCCTGGTCCATGACGGGGTCTGCGAAGCCCACCTGGATCATCAGGTCGCCGAAGTCGTGCATGTCCACGAATTCCATGGAATGCGTCTCCAGATCGGCGTCGGCCAGCGCTTCGCGCAGCTCCTTGAAGGTTCCCGGTCCCAGGCTGGAATACATCGCCAGCGCGTCGTTGCGCAGTACGCGACGCCACTCCTGCAGGACGAGGTGTGGCTCGGGGTGCCAGTGCAAGGCGAGGTTGGACCAGACCAGATCCTGGCTTTGTTCTTCCAGACCCGTTTCGGCCAGGTCGGCTTGCATGAAGCGCGGGGCCGGCGTGGGTTTGTTGCGCAGCTTGTGCCAGAAGCCCGGTTTGGCGGCGTAGCGGTCGCGGGCGATCTCCAGCAGGCGACCGCAGGCGTCCAGGCCGGTGTAGTTCAGGTCGGGATAGCGTGCCCGCAGCGGGTCCAGGGCATGGGCCGCGCCGCAGCCGGCGTCCAGGATGTCTTTGGGATGGAAGCGGATGTAGGAGAGACGACCCAACATGCGCTGGGCGATTTCACCGAAGAGAAACTGGGGTGCATCCAGCGGCGCGCGCCGGGCGAATTGACGGGTGACGGCCTGGGGGTCGATGGGCAGTCGGGGAAGCTGTGACATAAGGAATCAAGGCCTGTGCCGCGGGCGCGGGATCCGTGCTGAGATGGGCGTCCGTGCGGCGTGTGAGGTGACATTATGCTGGATCTGAGGAGGTGGCGCGAATGGCGGTCCTGGATTCCGGCGGAATGTCCCGTCTGTGATCGGCGGGTCACAGGACAGGGCCTGTGCGGGGCCTGTCTCGCTGACCTGTTGCCGGTGGCGGGCGGCGGCCGTTGCCCGGTGTGCGCCCATCCGCTGAGGGCACTGGGATGTCCGGATTGTCTGGAGCGCGCCACGGCGTTTGATCGCGTGGTGGCCGCCTTCGACTATCGCGGAGCGGGCGAACGCCTGGTACGCGATTTCAAGCTGGCGGGCCGGTTGGCCCTCGCGGGGATGCTG
This sequence comes from Castellaniella sp. UC4447_H14, assembly GCF_052978285.1. Classification (NCBI taxonomy): domain Bacteria; kingdom Pseudomonadati; phylum Pseudomonadota; class Betaproteobacteria; order Burkholderiales; family Alcaligenaceae; genus Castellaniella; species Castellaniella sp. UC4447_H14. The sequence goes on from NZ_CM129666.1 coordinate 2,902,572, forward strand.
GCTGACCGGCTGGCCGACGCGGTTCGACATTCGGCTTCGGACGGGTGGCCGGTGGACTGGGTAGCCCCCGTGCCTGCACGGCGCGACTCGCTTCGCCAGCGGGGTTTCAGCCCGCCGGCGGAGATCGCGCGCCTTCTGTCGCGGCGCTTGCGCCTGCCCTACCGGCTGGATCTTTTGTGCCGCACCCATGAAGGCCCCAAGCAAAGCACTTTGGGGCGTGCCGAGCGTCTGTTGGCACCCAGGGGCGCCTATGCCTGCGAGCGCATCCGGGGCGCGACAATCGATTTGTCCGGCAAGCACGTCGTCGTGGTCGATGATGTGCTCACCACGGGCTCCACGCTGCAGGAAATTGCGTCGGTTCTGAAGGCGGCCGGCGCGGCGCGTGTCAGCGGCTGGGTGCTGGCACGGACGGTGACTGTCGTGCCGGGGGTGGGCGGGTCCGCGCCGCCGCCATTGTCCTACGCCGGTTCCGCGGGCCCGGCAGCCGGATGGCGCTCAGGCTCTACAATGGGCCGCCCCGGCGCTGGCCGGGATCCGCCTGAAGAAACCCATGTTCCATATCGTTCTGGTTGAACCCGAGATTCCGCCCAATACCGGCAACATCATTCGCCTGTCGGCCAATACCGGCACCTCGCTGCATCTGGTGCGCCCGCTCGGTTTCCCGTTGGACGACGCCAAGATGCGCCGCGCGGGGCTGGACTACCACGAGTGGGTACACATGCAGGTGCATGACGACCTGACGCAGGCGCTGGCCGCCATTGGGGGCGATCCGACGCGCCGGTTTGCGCTGACCACGCGTGGCTCATCGCTGATCGGCAGCCATTCGTTCAGGCCGGGCGACGTATTCGTCTTCGGCCGGGAAACGGCCGGACTGTCGCAGGCCCAACTCGACACATTTCCGGTCGATCAGCGGATTCGCCTCCCCATGCAGCCGAAGCAGCGCAGCTTGAATTTGTCCAATGCCGTCGCCGTGACCGTGTTCGAGGCATGGCGGCAGGTGGGATATTCGGGCGGTATCTGACGGAGGGCTGCGTCTCCGGCCCTCATTCGGCGCGGGCTTCTCGCGAGAGGAGGGCGGCGACGGCCTGCCTGGGCGGCATGTTCTCGAAAAGCACGGCGCAGACGGCCGCAGTGATGGGCAGATCCAGCCCGCATTGATCCCCCAGTGCGAGAGCGGCCCGCGCGCAGCGCACGCCTTCGGCCGTCATCCCGCTGGCGAGGATGGTTTGCAGCGGTTGCCCCCGGGCGATCGCAAGGCCCACCTGGCGGTTGCGCGACAGGTCGCCGGTTGCCGTCAGCACCAGATCGCCCAACCCCGTCAGGCCGGTGAACGTGTCAGCCTGGCCGCCCAGTGCGACGCCCAGACGCTGGATCTCGGCCAGCCCCCGCGTGATCAGCGCGGCCCGTGCATTGTTCCCCAGCGACAGCCCATCGCTGATGCCGCATGCGATGGCCATCACGTTCTTCAGGGCGCCGCCGACTTCCACCCCCAGGACGTCGCGGGTCGTGTAGATCCTGGCCTGGGTCCCATGGTAGGCGGCCTGCGTCACCCGGCCCGTCCCGGCGCAATCCCCCGCGACAGTCAGCGCGACCGGCAGGCCCAGTGCCACCTCGTGAGCAAACGACGGCCCCGACAAGGCCCCCATGTGCAGCCAGCGCCGCCGGGGCAGGCACTGCATCGCGATTTCGTGGGGCCATTGCCGGGTCTCGGCGCTGATGCCTTTGCAGGTCCACAGGATGTGGAGATCGGGCGCCTGGCTGGGCAGCAAGGCCGCCAGTTTCCGGCATAGATCGGCCAGAGCCGCCATGGGCACGCCGAGCACCACCAATCGGCCCGCCTCGTGGGGGCCTTTCAGCACATGGTCCAGGCTGGCCGACAGGTCGCTGGTGGCCGACAGCGAGGCGGGCAGGGCGATGTCCGGGAGGTAGCGCGGATTGCGGTGGCTTTGCCGGATGGCTGCGGCCAGCGCAGGGTCGCGGGCCCAGATCAAGGTATCGGCGCGCCGGCAGGCGAGGGCCGCCAGCGCGGTGCCCCAGCTTCCGGCTCCGAGGACGGCCAGCCGTACCGGTGCCACGGTCGGCCTAGTTGCGGACGCCGGGCGGCAGGATCAGGCCCGAACCTTCTTCCGGGGGATTCTGGCCGGCCTGTTGCGCCTGACGCTGCTCGTACAGCGCCTGGAAATTCATTTCGCTCAGGTGCAGGGGCGGCAGGGACGTACGCGTGATCGCATCGGCGATGTTGGCGCGCAGGTAGGGGTACAGCATGGTCGGGCAGACAATGCCCAGCAGCGGATCGAGCTGCTCGGCCGGGATGTTGGTGGCTTCGAAAATGCCGGCCTGGCTGAGTTCGACCAAATAAAGGACCTTGTCTTCGATGCGCGTGGTTACCGTGGCTGTGACGACGGATTCAAAGACGCCTTCGGCCAGTTGCTGGCCGCTGACCTGGATGGAGACCTCCACGGTCGGGCCCTTCTGCTCCAGGAAAATGGCCGGTGCGTTGGGCAGTTCCACCGACAGGTCTTTTACATAAGCGCGCTGCAGGCCGAAGCTGGGAGCCTGGCCGTTCTCGTTCTGGGTTTCGTTTTCTTCAGACATGAAAGTTCCGGATGGAGGTAGGGAGAGGCTCAGGCCTGCAGCAGCGGCAACAGGCCGCCGGCACGATCCAGCGCCGAGAGATCATCGTAACCGCCGATGTGGCGCTCATCGATGTAAACCTGGGGTACAGTGCGCCGCCCCGTGCGTTCCATCATGAGGGCACGCTGGGCGGGATCACGGTCCACGAAAATCTTGTGAATCTGGCTCACGCCGCGCTGATGCAGCAGCATTTCAGCGCGGATGCAGTAAGGGCACACGGATGTGCAGTACATGGTGACTTCGGCCATGGGACCTCTCAGGTTTTCGTCACGGGCATGCCGCCCTCGGCCCACGCCGCCAGGCCGCCCTCCAGACAGGATACGCGATCGAAGCCCTGCTTGCGCAGCGTCGCTGCCGCCTTGGCGCTTTCACGACCCCGGGCGTCGACCAGGATGATGGGCTTGTTCCTGGGCAGGCTGCCAGCTTGCGCCTCCAGCGTGTCGTGCGGGACGTTGCGGGCCTGCGGGATGCTGCCCGTCTTGAACTGCTCGGCCGGACGCACGTCCACGAACAGCCCGTTTTCGCGATTGACGAGCTGGATGGCTTCGGCCAGCGAGATGCTCGATCCGGAGCGCCCGCGCGACAGGCTTGGCCAGGCCAGCATGGCACCTGAAATCAGGGCGATCAGCAGGATCCAGAGGTTGTTCGGGCTGAGAAAAAAATCCACGGTGGTTCCTGTAGGGACGGTGGGAAAAATTTGTTGGCGCAGGGATTATAAAATGGACGGCAATTTTGGACTTTCGGGCTCGCCCATCATGCACAAACTGGTACTCATGCGCCATGGCGAAAGCCAGTGGAATCTCGAAAATCGCTTTACGGGCTGGACGGATGTGGATCTCACCGACACCGGCCGCGCCCAGGCGCGCCAGGCCGGGGAACTGTTGCACAGCCATGGCTACACCTTCGATCTCGCCTTTTCATCGGTGCTCAAACGCGCCATCCGGACCTTGTGGATTGCACTGGACGCCATGGAGGCCATGTACACCCCGATCGGCCTGAGCTGGCGGCTGAACGAGCGTCATTACGGCGCCTTGCAGGGGTTGAACAAGGCCGAGACGGCCGCCAAATTCGGCGAGGCGCAGGTCCTGCAGTGGCGGCGGGCCTACGCCATTGCGCCCGATCCGCTGTCGCCGGACGATCCCCGCCATCCGCGGTTCGACGCGCGCTACCGCCGCGTGCCGGCCGGCGAGCTGCCCGCCACGGAGTGCCTGCGGGACACGGTCGCCCGGGTGGTGCCGTTCTGGAACGATTCGATCGCGCCGGCCGTCCGATCCGGCCGGCAGGTGCTGGTCTCGGCGCATGGCAATAGCCTCAGAGCCCTGATCAAGCATCTGGACGGGATCTCCGACGACGACATCGTGGGGGTGAACATCCCCACGGGCCAGCCGCTGGTGTATGAGCTGGGCGACGATCTGCGGCCGTTGCGCCACTATTATCTCGGAGATCCCGAGCAGATCCAGGCGGCGATGCAGGCGGTCGCCAACCAGGGCAAGGCGGCGCAGAACTGATCATGTGGCGTGCCGGCCTGGCGTTTGTGCTGTGTCTGATGGGGCCGCTGGCCCAGGCCGAGTCGTCGCTGCAGGCGCGTCAGCAGCGGGCGCAGGAGGACCGGACCGCATTGCGCAGCCAGATCGACGCGCTGCAGAAGCGCATCGAGGCGACACAGTCGGACAAGGCGGATGCCACCGCCGCCCTCCAGGCCTCGGAACAGGCGATTTCCGACATCACCCGCAGGCTGGCCGACCTGCAGCAGCGCGATGAAGCGCTGCGAGCCAGTCTGCAGCAGCTCAAGACAGCGGAAGCGCAGCAGACGACCGCATTGCAGCACCAGCAAAAAGCGTTGGCCGATCAGTTGCGGGCGCAGTACGCCAGCGGACTGTCACCGTGGGCGGCCCTGTTGTCTGGTCGCGATCCCCAGGCGATCGGCCGGGAGCTGGCTTACCTGTCCTACGTGGCTCGGGCTCGCACTCAGGCACTGGACGACCTGAAGCAGACGCTGGACAAGCTCGACCGGCTCCATCAGCAGACCGATACGCAGCAGAAGGAGCTTTCGGCGCTGGTGGCGGACCGTCAGGCCGAGAAAAAGGACCTGCAGGCTCAGCAGGACGCGCACCGCAAGGCGCTGGCTCAGGTGCAATCCAGATTGCAGGGAGAAACACGGCAGGCCGAATCGCTGCATGATCGTGAGGCCCGGCTCGGGACGCTGATTCAGGGTCTGGACGCCGAGATCGCCCAGGCCGAAGCTCGCCGCCAGGCGGCGTTGAAGGCCGAGGCCGAACGCAAGGCGCGAGAACGTGCCGAGCAGGCGCGTCAGGCCCGGCAGCGGCGTGCCAAGGCGGCGGAGGAAGCCCGCCGCATTCGCGAGCGGGCGGAGCAGGCGCAAGCCGAACATCCCGCGCCTGCGGCGCCCGCCCAACCACCGAGCCCTCCGCCGGCGCAATCCGGCGCCGCACCGAGTGCGCAACCGCCCGAAGCGGCCCACCCGCCCGAGCGCTCCGTCCCGCCGGGCGGCTTCGCGGGGCTGAAAAAAGGCTTGCCGCGCCCGGTGGCCGGCGATGTGCAGGGCCGCTTCGGGACACAACGCCCGGAAGGCGGCGTCTGGCGCGGGATCGTGCTGCGGGCGGCCACGGGGACGCCGGTACGGGCCGTGGCGGCCGGCCGGGTGGTGTACGCCCATTGGCTCGGCGGCTTCGGCAACCTGCTCATCATCGATCATGGCCATCAGTATCTCAGCATCTACGCCTACAACCAGGCCTTGCTCAAGCAGGTGGGTGACGTGGTGGCCCAGGGCGATGTCGTGGCGCGCGTGGGCGCCACCGGCGGCCAGGTAGAGCCTGGCCTGTACTTCGAACTGCGCCACCAAGGAGCGCCCATCAATCCCGAAGTGTGGCTGCGGCCCTGAAATCGGGCGGAATGGACACGAATCCGGGGACCGAACTTAAGTTATGGCCCCAATTTCGTTACTATGTACCGTTCGTCGCGTCTGCGTACGGCATGCGGTTGCGGCGGGCTATCATTGGCGTAGAGCTTAGGAACGTGCATGGGCACCCGAAACAATCGTTCGTTGGTCTGGATCTTGGTGGGCTTTCTGGGAGGCATCCTGGTCAGCCTGGGTATTTCGGCAGCCGCACAGAAAGGCGAACCCCTGCCGCTGAAGGCCCTGCAGCAGTTTGCGAACGTCTACGGCGCGATCAAGTCCAGCTATGTCGAGCGCATGCCCGACAAGATGCTGATCGACGATGCCATCAAGGGCCTGTTCGCGGATCTGGATCCCCACTCCATGTATCTGGACGAAGACGCCTACAAGCAGATGCAGGACATCACGCGCGGCGGCTTCGGCGGCCTGGGGATTGAAATCGGCACCCAGGATGGCATGCCAAAAGTCATTGCTCCCATCGAGGACACGCCGGCGGCGCGGGCGGGCATCCTGACCGGCGACATCATCACGCAGATCAACGGTGAGCCCACCAAGGGCATGAACCTGAACGATGCCGTGAAGAAGATGCGCGGCGAACCGGGGACGGCGATCAACCTGACGATCGAGCGAGCCGGCAGCCCCAAGCCGTTGAAGTTCCGCATCGTGCGCGAGATGATCAAGACCAAGAGCGTGCGAGGCAAGATGCTGGCCAACGGCATCGCGTATGTGCGCATCAGCCAGTTCCAGGACCGCACCACGGCCGACCTCGTGAGCATGCTGGCGTCGTTTTCGAAGCAGTCCACCCCCAAGGGTCTGGTACTGGATCTGCGTAACGACCCGGGCGGACTGCTGGATGGTGCGATCGGCGTGGTGTCGGCGTTCGTCGATCCGGGCAAGCTGGTAGTCTCGACCAAGGGCCGCATCCCGTCTTCCAACGAAGAGTTCTATGCACGGCCGCTGGATCGTTCCCACGATCAGGAGATCGGAACCACGCTGCCGGAGTGGGCGCGTACCGTGCCCATGGTGGTGCTGGTGAACGTGGGGTCGGCCTCGGCCTCCGAGATCGTCGCGGGGGCCTTGCAGGACTACAAACGCGCCCAGATCGTGGGCAACCGGACGTTCGGTAAAGGCTCGGTTCAGTCGGTGCTGCAACTGAGCAAGGACACCGGCATCAAGCTCACGACGGCGCGATACTACACGCCCAGCGGCCGCTCGATCCAGAATACCGGCGTCGTGCCCGACCATGTGGTCGACGACAGCGCCGCGGGCAACCTGTTCCGTATGGAACGCGAGATCGACCTGCAGCACCACCTCGAGAATCAGGCCGCCGCCCAGAAAGCGGCCGACAAGGAGGGCGATTTCGTCAAGGGCGAAATCAAGATGTTCGAGTTCGGCGGTGCCGACGACTGGCAACTGCAGCAGGGCATCAATGCCCTGCTGGGGCGCCCGATCCTGAAGTCCGACGCGACAATGGTCCGCGAGGAACAGGCCCAGGCCGCAAAGGCACAGTCGGCGGAGCCAGACGCGGCGAAACCGGACGGGGCGAAACCGAACGCGGCACGGCAGGCTCCATCGGCTCAAAAAAAAACACTAGACCAGGAGAGTGACCGGGTCGAACACTACCGAATCACGCCAAATGGCGTCATCCGGGTGCAGTGATCCATGGCTGTGTCGTCACTCGACGATGCGCGGCTGATGCGCTATGCCCGGCACATCCTGCTGGATGAGCTGGGAATCGAGGGGCAGGAACGCCTTCTGGCCGCCCGCGTCCTGATCGTCGGGGCCGGGGGCCTGGGGTCGCCCGTGGCGCTGTATCTCGCTGCGGCGGGGGTAGGGCACATCATCCTGGCGGATGACGATGTGGTCGAACTCAGCAATCTGCAACGGCAGATTCTGCACGACATGGGCAGCCTCGGACGCCCCAAGGCCGAGTCGGGTCGGGATGCCCTGGCGGCGCTGAATCCTGACGTCCTGGTGGAAGCCCGCGTCGAGCGCCTGGACGACATGCGCCTGGCGACACTGGCGGGGGATGTGGATCTGGTGCTCGACTGCACCGACAACTTCGCGACCCGCCATGCGATCAACCGGGCCTGCGTGGCGGCCTCACGGCCGTTGGTGTCGGGCGCGGCGATCCGGTTTTCGGGACAGGTGAGCGTCTATGATGCGCGCGACCCCGCTTCTCCTTGCTACCATTGCCTGTTCCCGGAATCCGACCCGGTGTCCGAAGCCCGTTGCGCGACCACGGGGGTTCTGGGGCCGCTGCTGGGAATGGTCGGCAGCGTCCAGGCTACGGAGGCCATCAAGCTCATCGCCGGAATCGGTGCGCCACTGACCGGGCGATTGCTATCGGTGGATGCCTTGCGGATGCAGTGGCATACCGTGCACTTCAGGCGTGATCCGGATTGCCCGGTATGTGGCCGGCGCCCGCCCGCAGCAGCAGGGTGCTCAGGCGATTGACACGCGTATCCACATAGAGATCGCGGCCGGACTGCTGGTTGGAAAATGGGGTGCCGGGGTGGTACAGGTAGGCTGTGCGCATGCCGGCCTGCCGTGCCGTCTTCAGGTTGCGCAGAGTATCTTCGACCAGGATGATGCGGTGCGCCGGTACGCCCAGCCGCGCCACGATCTGCCGCATCAGGGCCAGCGACGGCTTGGGCCGCGGCAACCCCATGGGCATCATGTGGTCGATGGCCCACAGCCCGTCGAATTCCTGCAGGATCCCCAACGCATCCAGGACGCGCCTGGCGTAGTGCGCGGGTGCATTGGTCAGCACGATCCGGGTCCCCGGCAGGCGCCGCAACCGGCTGAGCTGCCCCTTTTCGGCATGCACCAGGGGGCCGACGTCAAAGTCGTGGCAGGTGGCCAGAAACCGCTGCAGATTGATCCCGTGGTGGCGCACCAGCCCGATGGCCGTGGCACCGTAACGCTGCCAGTATCGGCGTCGCACCACATCGGCTTCGTCCGCGGACAGACCCAGGGCCTGCGCGACGGCGTGCCCCATCCGTTGGTCGATGACGCGGAAGATCCGGTGCGAGGCGTCGTGCAGCGTGTTGTCGAGGTCAAACAGCCAGACCGGCGCGTCGGGAGCCAGGTGCCGCTGCCGACGCAGGGCGCTGGGGGCCCTCAGGGGCGACATCAGTGGGCGCTGATCATGGTGCCCACGCCGCGATCCGTCAGTATTTCGAGCAGCAGGCAGTGCGGTACACGGCCATCGATGATGTGTACGGAGTTCACACCGAAGCGTGCGGCATCCAGCGCGGAGGAAATTTTGGGCAGCATGCCGCCCGACAGCGTGCCGTCCTGGAACAGCGTGTCGATGGTCCGGGCTGACAGGTTGCGCAGCAGCTTACCCGATTTGTCGAGCACGCCGGGCGTGTTGGTCAGCATGATGAGCTTTTCAGCGCCCAGGACCTCGGCCATCTTGCCGGCTACCACGTCCGCATTGATGTTGTAGGCCTGGCCGTCCTCGCCATAGCCGATGGACGAGATGATGGGGATGAACTGGTCGTCCTGCAGGGCCTTGACCACCGCCGGCTCGATGCGCTCGATGTCGCCGACGAAACCGATGTCCAGCGTTTTGCCCGGGTGTTCGGGATCGGGCATGAGCTTCTTGCGGGCCTGGATGAGGCAGCCGTCCTTGCCGGTGAGGCCGACGGCCTTGCCGCCCGCCTCATTGATCATCATGACGATGTCCTGCTGGACCTGGCCGCCCAGCACCCACTCCACGACTTCCATGGTTTCGGCGTCGGTGACCCGCATGCCCTGGATGAAGGTGCCTTCCTTGCCGATGCGTTTGAGCGCGCTGTTGATCTGCGGACCGCCGCCATGCACCACGACCGGGTTCAGCCCCACGAGTTTCAACAGCACGACGTCGTGTGCAAAGCTGCGCTGCAGCGTCTCGTCCGTCATTGCGTTGCCGCCGTATTTGATGACGACGGTCTTGCCGTGGAAGCGGCGGATGTAGGGCAGCGCCTCGGAGAGAACTTCGGCCTTCAGGGCAGCCGGTTGCGTCGATGACTGGTCCGTCGCCGTGCTCATGAAGCGAGCGCCTTTTCGACGGTGGTCATGAACGACTTTTCGTCGTAGTTGCCCAGATAGCGCTTGATGATGCGGCCGTGCTTGTCGATCAGGAAGGCGGTGGGCGTAAGCTGCACGTCGCCGAATGCGTGAGCCAGCTTCCCTTGCGCGTCAATCACCACCGGAAACGGGAGTTTGCGGGTTTCGGTGTAGTTCTTGACGTAGTTGGGGGGATCGTACTGCATCGCCACGGCGATCGTGTCGAACCCCTTGGATTTGAGCTCGTCGTAATGGCGGATGGTATCCGGCATCTGGGCCACGCAGGTCGTGCAGCTCGTTGCCCAGAACTTCACCAGTACGACCTTGCCGCGCAAATCGGCAGTCGTGATGGCGCGCCCCTGCAAATCCGTGAAGGTGACTTGCGGCGCTGCCTGGGCGGAGCCCTGGAATTGCCAGAAGGCGGCAGTACCCAGGGCAACGGCGGCCGCCAGGCCGATAAAGAGTTTTTTCATCAGTGCACAGGCATGGTCTGGACACCTCCGCCGCTAGCCGCCGGCGCGGGAGCAGGGGTGCCCGTTGAACTGGAATCCGTGACGACGGGGGCTGGTTTGCCGGGTTCCGCCAGAATCGATTCACGCGCCACGACCTGGAACAATTTTACGACTTTGTTCACTCCGGTGACGCCCGAGGCCACGATGCCCGCGCGCTGGGCTTCGTCGGAGGTGACCTTGCCCATCAGGTAGACCACGCCGCGTTCGGTGGTGACCTTGATGGTGCGGAAGGGCACCTCTTTCGTCGAGGCGAGGTCCGTCTTCACCTTGGTCGTGATCCAGGTGTCGTTGGTGCGCACGCTCAGGGGGGTCAGGTCGCCCACGCGGATGTAGTTGTCGACTTCCCGGACTTTCGGAATGGTTTTCGCCACGGATTCGGCCCTCTGCCGGTCGGCATCGGTGGGAACGTCGCCCACCAGCAGGAGCCGTCCGCTGTAGGCCGTACCCACCACGCGAGCCTTGTCGCCGAAGGCGCGGTTCATTTCGCTGGATACGCGTATCTCTATCGTCTGGTCGTCGACCTGCTCGCCCGCCGTGCGGCGGTCGGTGGCGATGACTGCCGAGCCGGCAGCGGCTCCCCCCACGATGAACAGGCCACAGCCGGCCAGCGGCGTGAGGGCACAGGCCGCCAGCAGGCAGCGGGACAGGGTATGGGCGATGGGACGGGACGCGGGCATCAGAGCGGATCTCCGAGAAGCAGCGCATCGATGCCGTCGCACAGCGCATGCAGCAGCATGGTGTGGACTTCCTGGATGCGCATGGTGCGATCGTGCGGAACACACAGATGAATGTCGGTTTCGTAGAGCAGGGTGTTGACCTGCCCGCCGCCCTTTCCGGTCAGGGCGATGATTTGCATCTCGCGCTCGTGGGCGGCTTCGATGGCGCGCAGTACGTTGGAAGAGTTGCCGCTGGTCGTGAGGGCGACCAGCACGTCCCCCGGCTGCCCCAGTGCGCTGACCTGGCGTTCGAAGACGGCATTGAAGCCATAGTCGTTGCCCACAGCCGTCATGATGGAAGTGTCGGTGTTCAGGCAGATGCCGGCCAGCGGGAGCCGTTCGCGTTCGAAACGGCCGATGAGTTCGGCGATGAAGTGCTGGGCATCGGCCGCCGATCCCCCGTTCCCGCAGGCGAGGATCCGGGCATTATTGGTAAGGGCCCCGAACAGCAACTCCACTCCGGCGGAAAGTGCCGGTGCCAGCTCGCGCGCGCTGGCCCGGAAGGCATCGACGGCGTCGTCAAAGTGCGACGTCATGCGGGAAGTCATGTCCATGGCCGATTATCGCATGAGCCGCCGGCCTCTGTGGAGGTGAACGTAACAGAATCCGAGCAGGATTCCTTCATGCGGCATCCAGGCGAAAGGCATTTCGAATCCAGGTCAATTGGTCCCCGTCCACGGCCACGACGTCGAAGCGGCAGACCGGCGTTCGAGGCACGCCGGTCTGGCGGACGATCCTGGGAAGGAAATATTGAGCCGTGCGGATCAGGCGGCTCTGTTTGCGCCGGTTTACACTGGCGGCAGCTCCGCCGTAGGCACTGTGGGTCCGCTGGCGGACTTCCACGAAGACCAGGGTGCCGACGTCCCATGCGACCAGGTCGATCTCTCCGGCGCGGCAGTGTAGGTTGGCGGCCAGGACGTGCAATCCCCGGGCTTCCAGAAAGCGGGCGGCCAACTGTTCCGCGGCATGTCCCTGGAGCTGGGTGTTCGATCCGGCCATCAAGCCGGCGCATCCCGCAGCCGCCGGGGTGGCGTGCTGGCGGCGTCGCAAACGCTTTGCGGCCAATTTCTGGGCCTGGCGGGCGGTGTCGTAGGGGTCGTCGCTCATGGCTGGAGCTGGCAAAGGAAGATTCAAGTATGAACGACCCACTCGACTGGGAAAATGCCGAAGTGACGTGGAAACGTCACGCCGAACAGGTGGTGGCGCAGAGCTGGCCGCCCGCGTGCCTCTACGTCGTGGCGACTCCCATCGGCAATCTCGCCGACATGAGTCTGCGGGCGTGGCAGGCATTGCGGGGATGCGATGCGGTGGCGGCCGAGGACACCCGTACGACACGGACGCTGCTGGACGCCTGGGGGATCCGGACGCCTCTCCTGGCGGCGCATCGCCACAACGAGCAGCAGGCAGCCGACGCCATCGTTCAGCGGTTGGCCGAAGGTCAGCGGGTGGCACTGGTGTCCGACGCCGGCGCGCCAGCGGTCAGCGATCCAGGCGCGCGCATCGTGCGCTGCGTCCGCGCGGCCGGCTACCGGGTGGTGCCGCTGCCCGGCCCCAGCGCGGTCGTTGCGGCCCTGATGGCCAGTGGGGCCACTTCAGACGATGCGCCCGGGTTTGCCTTTGCCGGGTTCCTGCCGAGCAAGCCCGCAGCCCGTCGCAAGTGGCTGGCGCAGTGGCTGGCGTGGCCCGTGCCGGTCGTGTTCTTCGAGACCCCGCACCGGCTGGGAGCCGCACTGGACGATCTGGTGCAGGTTGGAGGGCCCGACCGGCTGCTGACGCTGGCGCGTGAACTGACCAAACGTTTCGAGGAAATCTGTACTCTGCCGGTGGCCGAGGTCCGCGACTGGCTGGGGGCCGATGCCCACCGGGGGCAAGGGGAATTCGTGCTGGTGATGCACGCGCCGCCGCCACGGAACGCATTGGACGAAGCCCTCTCGGCCGAGCAGGAACGTTTGATGACGGCCCTGCTCGCTGAACTGTCGGTCCGCGATGCTGTACGTATCGGCGTGCGGGCGACGGGCCTGCCAAGGGATCAGTTGTACGACTGGGCCCTGGCGCGGAATCGTGACGAGCAAGCCGCCGATTCGTGATGAAGAGGCCGCCGGTCCATTCGTCCGATCCGGCGGCGATGGGGCCGGCCCCTGGTTCACCGAACCGGACCCCGATTCAGCTCAGTTCGGTTTCGCGGAAGGAGCACACCGTGTAGACGGGCAATCCGGAGTCGCGGACGGTCTGGGAGCCCTTCAGGTCGGGCAGGTCGATCATGGCGGCTGCTTCGGCGACGTTGGCCCCCAGGCGTTGCAGCAGCCGGGAGGCAGCCAGCATCGTGCCGCCAGTGGCGATCAGGTCGTCGATCAGCAGGACACGTTGGCCGGGACGCACCGAGTCCATGTGCATTTCGACGGTGGCGTTGCCGTATTCCAGGGAGTAGGTTTCGGAGACCGTCTTGTAGGGCAGCTTGCCCTGCTTGCGCACGGGGACGAACCCCAGTTTCAGCTCGTACGCCAGCACAGCGCCGATGATGAAGCCGCGCGCATCGATGCCGGCGACCAGGTCCAGCCGCTGGCGCATGTACCGGTAGACAAACAAATCGATCAGGACGCGGAACGCCTGCGGATCCTGCAGGACGGGCGTGATGTCGCGGAACATGACCCCGGCCTTGGGCCAATCGGGCACCGTACGTATCGTCTCCCGGATATATTGGGCCGGATCGGTTTGCATGACTGCATCCTGTGTAGGCAAAGGCGGTCACAGTTTAACAAGCCTGGCGTCCCGTTCGGTTGATCCTGATGTTTGAATTCGGCGTCTGCGCCACCCATACTGCGTTGCACATCCTCGTGATGGCCCTTGCCATCACTGCGGTTCGCGCCTTGTCTGGATGACGCATGCATCCGAATTCAAGGACACAAACCGACCGAACGGGACACCAGGCCGCACCGGGTCCGGTCCTTTCAGCGTTGCCGGTCACGATCGCGGCCGTTCCGCTTAAAATCGAGAGATGCATGCTCATCCCCGCCTCCTGCCGGAGGCCATACGCGCCAGTGCCGCGCACACGTTCGCCATCGAAATCCAGGCCTTGCAGGCCTTGCAGGGCCGTATCGACGCGCGCTTCGAAGAGGCGGTAGCCCGGATACTAGGGTGCCCGGGCCGCGTAGTAGTCACGGGAATCGGCAAGTCGGGCCATGTGGCGCGCAAGATCGCCGCGACGCTGGCCTCGACCGGAACCCCCGCCTTCTTCATGCACGCGGCAGAGGCCATCCATGGCGATCTGGGCATGCTGACGGGCCAGGACATCCTCCTGGCAATCTCGTATTCGGGATCGGCGCAGGAGCTCATCACCATTATTTCCGTGGCCAAGCGGATGGGCACGCAGATCATCGCCATGACCGGGCACCCGGACTCTGAACTGGCTCTGAGCGCCGACCTGTCGCTGGATGCCGCCGTGGATCAGGAGGCTTGCCCTCTGAATCTTGCGCCGACGGCCAGCACCACGGCGGCGCTGGTGCTGGGCGACGCCATTGCGGTCGCCTGCCTGGAGGCGCGCGGCTTCAATCGGGACGATTTCGCCCGGTCGCACCCCGGCGGAGCCCTGGGCCGCCGCCTCCTGACGTCCGTGTCCGACGTCATGCGGACCGGGACTGCCTTGCCCCGAGTGCGGCCGGATACTCTCATCCCCGATGCGCTGACCGAGATGTCCTCCAAGGGCATGGGAATGGCGATCGTCCTCGAGAACCGGCGACCTGTCGGGATTTTCACCGACGGGGACTTGCGCCGCGTCATCGCGCAGCATGGCGACATCCGCAAACTGCCGGTCTCCATTGGCATGAGTCACCATCCAAAGTCGATCGCCGCCGATGCGCCCGCGATCGAGGCCGCGACGGTCATGGATGCGAACAAACTCAATCAGATGCTGGTTCTGGATGGCGACGGGCTATTATTGGGTGCCTTGCACATGCATGATCTTCTCGCCGCGAAGGTAATCTGATGAACGAGCTGCCCGGTTTCTCCCACCCCGCCGAAGCCCAGATTCTTGCGCTCGTCCCGACCAGCGTGCGCGACCGTGCGCGCGCCGTGCGCATGATGGTGTTCGATGTGGACGGCGTCCTGACCGATGGCAGCCTCTGGTATGCCGAACACGGCGAGGCCGTCAAACCGTTCAATGCGCTGGACGGCCACGGCCTGCGGCTGCTGCGCGAGCAAGGCATCCGAGTGGCCTGGATCAGTGGGCGCAACAGCGCCATTACGGCCCGCCGTGCCGCGGAGCTGGGCATTGCGCCGGTCCTCCAGGGGACTCGCGACAAGATCGCGGCGCTGGAGGGCCTGGCCCGCGAAGCGGGTCTGGCGCTGGGCGACCTGGGATTCATGGGCGACGACATCATCGATCTGCCCGCGCTGCAGCGCGTAGGCTTTGCAGCCAGCGTCCCCAATGCCCCGGCGTACGTCAGCCAGGCGGTTCACTGGGTAGCGGCGCGCCCTGGCGGGAGCGGGGCCGTGCGTGAATGCTGCGATCTCATCCTGGCGGCGCAAGGGCGTCTCGGAGCCTGTTTGACGGCGTCGCTTTCGACGCTGGGCGGAGCCATTCAATGAAAGACCGCCTCCCCAGCCTGGTAGCGGTGGCGTTGCTGGCGCTGCTGGTGCTCGGTACCTGGTGGGCTTCCGATTACACGTTGCGCTCCATTCAAGTCGATCCGCCGCGCAAGATGACGCACGAGCGGGACTCCTGGTCCGATCACTTCGTGATGGTCCGCACCGGACCCGAAGGGTACGCCATCAACCGGCTGGAAGGGACCGCAATGGACCATTTCCCTGACACAGACAGCTATGAGATCACGATGCCCAAGGCGGTGGATCATCAGCCGGGCAGCCCGACGACGGTGGGGACGGCCGAACGCGGCACCCTGGACCAGCACGGTGATCGCATCGTGCTCAATGGCAGCGCCCACTTGCGGCGCCTGCCCACGGCCGAACACCAGCTCCTGGACGTGCGCAGTGACCAGCTCGTCATCGAACCCAATCGCGATCTCGTGCACACCGATCATCCGGCGCTGGTGGTCAATGGCCATTCCACCTTGCGCGGCCGAGGCATGCGCTACGATAACCGTACCCGGCAATTGACCGTGACGGCCGCCAGCGATGTGAAGATCTCTGGCGAAGACCGGGCCCGCAACGCCGGTTCAAAGAAGACCGAAGAACCATGAAAATCCTGTCCCTTGCCTTGTCCGCCGCGTTGATCCTGGGTACCTTCGCTGTGCCCGTGCAGGCAGCGGCCCCCGCGAAGACCTCGGCTTCCGAGAAGACGTCGGCTCCCGCGAAAGCGGCCGAGGAACCGGATACGGTCGTGCTGTCGGACACCTTGCACTATGACGACGTCACCAAGACCAGCACTTTCACGGGCAATGTGGTGTTGACGCGCGGGACGATGACCTTGCGGTCGGACAAGCTGGTCACGCGCGAGGACGCACAGGGAAATCAGTCGGGTACCGCCACTGTCGACAAGGGGCACCTGGTGAATGTCCGCCAGGAAAATCCCGAGAAGTTCGAAACGCTGATCGGCACCGGCAATCAGGCGGACTACGATGGCAAGACGGGCGACGTCACGCTGATCGGTCAGGCGACGGTCGTCCGGATGATCTGCGGCCAGGCGTTCGACAACGTGCGCGGGGCGCGCATTGTCTACCACCAGAAATCGGCGACCTACGAGGCTTTTGGCGGCAAGGACTCCGCTGCCGCCGGCGGGCGTGTCCGATCGCTGGCACAACCTCAGTCGCGTGTCGACCAGGCGATCGCCAAGTGCCGCGCGAAGCGTCCGTGAGTCCGATGGCCCTCTCCGTGTCTTCCAGGCCCGATTCCGCTTCGGATTCCGTTCTCTCCGAGTCCTCCCGCGACACCCGCGCGACTGGCAGTCTGCAGGCGGTGGGGCTGGGCAAGAGTTTTGGCCGGCGTGCCGTGGTTCAGGACGTCTCGCTGTCGGTGGACAGCGGCGAAGTGGTGGGGCTGCTGGGCCCCAACGGTGCGGGCAAGACCACCAGCTTCTACATGATCGTGGGGCTGATTCCGGCCGACACGGGGCGCATTCTGATCGATCACCATGACGTGACCGGCATCCCCATGCACCGCCGCGCGCGGCTGGGGCTATCGTACCTGCCGCAGGACGCCTCGGTGTTCCGGCGGCTGACCGTGGAGCAGAATATCCGTGCGGTGCTGGAACTGCAGCGTGATACCGAGGGCCATGGACTTTCGTCGGCTGCGCTCGAAGAGCGGCTGGAGGCGCTGATCGACGAACTGCAGATCGAGCATATCCGGCGCAACATGGCAATTTCGTTGTCCGGGGGCGAGCGGCGCCGGGTGGAGATCGCGCGGGCGCTGGCAACGCATCCCCGATTCATCCTGCTGGACGAGCCCTTTGCGGGGGTGGATCCCATCGCGGTGATCGAAATCCAGCGCATCGTGCAGTTTCTTAAGGGCCGCAATATCGGTGTGCTCATCACCGATCACAATGTGCGCGAAACGCTGGGGATCTGCGATCGCGCCTATATCATCAGTGAAGGCAAGGTCCTGACCAGCGGCCATCCCAGCGAGATCGTGGACAACGAGGCCGTGCGTCAGGTCTACCTGGGCAAGAACTTCCGAATGTAGGTCCGGACCGCCGAGGCTGCCGCCACCGGTTCGCTGCAATCCTTCCATCTTACACTGCGCGAGGGCACTTGATGTGCCCGCAGCTGTCTGTACACTGAAACCACCATCACTTCATCGGGAGGCCTTCTCTTCATTCATACGGGTTCCGCTGGAACCTCACCTGTATTTCCGCAAGGAGTCTGCACTATGAGCCTGACAATCACCGGTCGTCATCTGGAAATCACCCCGGCCATTCGCGAGTATGTCTACACCAAGACAGCGCGTGTCCTGCGACATTTCGACCAAGTCATCGATTCACAGGTCATGTTGTCGGTCCAACCCTTGAAGCACACCGCCGAAATGACGATGCGCCTGCGCGGCAAGGACCTGCATTGCGAAGCCACGGACGAAAATCTGTATGCGGCCATCGATCTGCTGGTCGATAAAGTCGACAGGCAGGTCATCAAATACAAATCCAAGGCTCAGACTTACATTCACCTACCTCCGAAACGGCAGGTGGCCATGGCCACCGAATGAGGCTGGCATCATGCCGTAACGCGTCTTCCGATGGGTCCGGCCATTCGCGAATCTGACGATTCGAATGGATCAGACATCAGGACCAGCAGGAAGAACCACCGGGCCCCGGGCACTGTATCCGGGGCCTTTGCTTTGGCCGGCGGCGCGCTTCGCCAACTATAATGGCCTTCATGACTCTCACGCCGCGCATCCTGCCGCCCACCAACGTGATACTGGACTTGGCGGCCACCAGCAAGAAACGTGCCTTCGAACAGGCGGGTCTCCTGTTCGAGAACAACCAGGGTGTCGCCCGCATGTCGGTGTTTCACAGCCTGCTGGCGCGTGAACGCCTGGGTTCGACGGCCCTGGGCCATGACGTGGCCGTGCCACACGGGCGATTGAAGGACTTGCGCGAGCCTCATGCCGCCTTCATACGCCTGGATCGTCCTATCCGGTTTGACGCGAATGACGGGCGCACGGCCCGCCTGTTATTCTTCCTCCTGATCCCTGAAACCGCGACCCAGATGCATCTGGATCTGCTCGCAGGGATTGCGCGCCTGATGTCGGACCCGACTCTGCGCCAGGCGCTGCTGCAGTCCACGGATCCATTGGAGGTCCACCACCTGATTCTCGCGGGCGCGAGCGCCCCGTCGACCGAACATGCTGAGCATCCAAGAGCTGATTCGTGATAATGCCGAAAAGATCGCCTTTTCCTGGATCGCAGGACAGGATGCGGCGGGCGTGCGCACGTTGCCGGAGGCGGGCGGCACGGCCGCCGATCTGATCGGCCACCTGAATCTGATTCACCCGGGGCGCATCCAGGTCTTTGGTGCCGAGGAGATGTCCTATTACCAGCGGCTGGATGCCAAACGGCGGCTGCATCATCTGGATGACCTGGTGGCGGGGGGTGTCCCCGCCATCATCCTGGCCGCCCAGACATTGCCCCCGGATGACCTGAAGGCATATTGCGAGACCCACGAGATCCCGTTGCTGGGCACGCCCGTCGATGCGTCGTTGCTCATTGACCTCCTGCGGATCTATCTGGGCAAGCGCATGGCGCCCAAGACGCTGGTCCACGGCGTTTTCATGGACGTGCTGGGGCTGGGCGTGCTGATCACCGGGGAGTCGGGCCTGGGCAAGAGCGAACTCGCGCTGGAATTGATTTCCCGGGGCCATGGCCTGGTGGCTGACGATGCCGTGGAGCTTTCCCGCACGGCCCCGAATTTCGTCGAGGGGCAATGTCCGGCGCTGCTGCAGAATCTGCTCGAAGTCCGGGGCCTGGGGCTGCTCGACATTCGGACCATCTTTGGCGAAACGTCGGTGCGGCGCAAGATGAAGATCAAGCTCATCGTGCACTTGGTGCGCATGACGCCCGAGACGTTCGAACGGCTGCCGACCCAGGATCAGTACGAAGATATCCTGGGCATCCCCGTGCGCCGCGTCATGCTGCAGGTGGCGGCGGGCCGTAACCTGGCCGTGCTGGTCGAGGCGGCCGTGCGCAATACCATCCTGAGCCTGCGGGGCATCGATACCATGGGCGAATTCATCGAGCGCCAGGCATTGGCCATCATGGAGAACAGTCGCGAGCCCACGCCATGAACAGCTCGAACCTTTTGCGCTCCGGCGTCGCGCCATGCTGAACATCGTGCTCATCACCGGTATCTCCGGGTCGGGCAAATCGGTGGCCTTGCGCATGCTCGAGGACACCGGTTACACCTGCGTGGACAATCTGCCCGTGCGGTTCCTGCACGAATTCATTGCCAGCACGCAGGAATCCGGGCTGGATCGCGTGGCGGTGGCCATCGATGTACGCACGCCGGGCGATCTGGATGACCTGCCGGGGATTCTCACCAGCTTGCGCGCCCAGGGGATGGCGCTGCACGTGGTCTTTCTGGACGCCGACGATCAGACACTGATCCAGCGCTATTCGGAGTCGCGGCGCCGGCATCCGCTGAGCGACCGGCTGCAGCGAGAGGGCCGGGACAGTTCACTGCAGAGCTGCATTGCCCGCGAGCGCGAGCTGCTCGCGCCGCTGCGGGACCAGGAGCACGTGATCGACACGTCCGACCTGACGCCGGGCCAGCTCAGGAGCTGGGTGCGCGACCTGGTGCAGGTGGACAAGGTGGCCGTGGTGCTGACGTTCGAGTCGTTTGCCTACAAGCGTGGGGTCCCCTTCGACGCCGACCTGGTGTTCGACGTGCGCTGTCTTCCCAATCCGCACTATGACCCGCAGTTGCGGCCGCTTACCGGCCGCGACGCGCCTGTGGCTGACTGGCTGGCCCAGTTCGGCAGTGTGGGGGCGATGGTGGATGATATTGCGGGATTCATCCGCAAGTGGCTGCCGCTGTATCAGCAGGACACCCGCAACTACCTGACTGTGGCGATCGGCTGCACGGGCGGGCAGCATCGCTCGGTCTATGTGGCCGAACAGCTGGCGCGGCGCTTTGCCGACCACTCCCCGCTGCTGATTCGCCATCGGAATCCGCTGCTGCAGCAGCCCGTGCAGCCATGAGCCGGCCCTTTCGCCGCCTCGCGCTGGGTCTGTGCTGTGTGACATTGGCCGTCCTCGCCGGCTGCGCTTCGCGGGGGCGTTACTACGGCAGCGACGGCATAGGCGACCACATCCCGGCCAACATTGCGGCCATTCCGGATGCTGTCCCGAGGATCGAACATCCCGCGCCGGCGAACTTCCGGCCCTACGAGGTATTCGGCGTGCAATATGTGCCGCTGGCCGAGAATCAGCCCTATCGCAAGGAGGGCATAGCGTCCTGGTATGGCCGCAAGTTCCACGGAGAAAGGACGGCCAATGGCGAGACCTACGACATGTACTCCATGACGGCGGCGCATCCGCTTCTGCCGGTGCCCAGCTACGCCCGGGTGACCCGCGTCTCCACCGGTAAATCCGTCATCGTGCGCATCAACGATCGGGGACCTTTCCATCCCGGGCGGATCATCGACCTTTCCTATGTGGCGGCTGCCAAGCTCGGACTCGTCGGGCCGGGCAGCGGCGAAGTGATCGTGCAGGCCATCACCAATGCCGACATCCTGGCCGGAAATTACAAGAATCCGTCGCCGGTATTGCTCGCCAGCGCCGCCTCTTCGCCGGCACCGGTGACCGCGGCCGCGCCCGCACCTTTGCCGGCCCACGACCCGATACCGGTCCCCGCCATGTCCGCTGCGCGGCCATCGTCTTCCTCGCCGACAGCCAGTGCGGCGCAGGCGGCGGCCATCATGGGCCGTGACGGGTCCGCAGCGGATGGCGGCTCCGTCTATCTGCAGTTCGGAGCGTTTGCGTCCGCTGTCAACGCCCAGGCGTTTTCCCAGCGCATCAACGCTCAGATCGGTACGGGACATACGGCTGTGACTTACCAGGCGTCGCTCTACAAGGTCCGGATGGGACCGTATGCCTCGCGTGACGAGGCTGCCGAAGCGGCGTCCGTCCTCGCACGGACCGCCGACGTCAATCCGGTCGTCGCGTCCGACTGAGGGGCCCTCGGCGGGGGTCAGTCCCTGGCCGGTTTCCGCCGTTGCGCCCGGAACGTCACAGCCATTGACTGACCCAGGGCCATGCGTGCGCCAGCGCGGCCGTCAAGGCGACATAACGCAGACATTTGCCGATTGCCATGTAGGCGACGCAGCGCCAGAACGGCAGCTTCAGCCAGCCGGCCACGGCGCACAGCGGGTCTCCCACGGCCGGCAGCCACGATAGCAACAGGGCGGGCGGCCCGAAGCGCCGGAACCAGCCTGTCGTCAGGGCGTGCCAGCGGCCGCCCGTCATGGGGCCTTCGCCCCGGAGTGGTTTCTCGGTTTCGACGCGGGCATCGCCGAGCGGGTGCGCGGGGCCCGGGTGCTTGTCCCGCCAGGCCTGGTAGGCGGATTCGGCGCCGGCGCCCATGGCGTAGGTGATGGCTCCTCCCACCGTGTTGCCGAGGGTTGCGGCAAATATGGCCGGCCAGAACATGTGCGGCGCCATCTGCACATAGGCAAACACGGCTGGCTCCGAGCCGAGTGGCAACAGCGTGGCCGAGACCAGGCTGATCAGGAATATTGCGGGCAGCCCGATGTTGGGCAGCGCAAGCGCCGCCAGCAAAGCGTGCATCGAGGACTGCACCCAGGTTTCCATGGTGCCCGGAGTTTGGCCTAGGGTCTCGCGGGGCTTCCGGCACCCGCCGGTCCGCCCCACAAGAACCGGTTCTTGCCGGCATGCTTGGCGGCGTACATGGCGGCATCAGCATGTTTGATGAGGTCGGCCGTCGCGAGGCCGTGGTTGGGGAAGAGGACGGCACCGATGCTGACCGAGATCGTGGCGGGCGTTCCTTCCAGTTCGAATGGTTTGCTCAGCGCCTCCAGGATGCTTTGCGCGATGACCTCGCATTCCACGCGGGTGTCCGGGCCTGCGAGGATGATGCAGAACTCGTCGCCGCCGAAGCGCGATACCGTATCGTCGGATCCCGCGCGCACGCAGGTCTCCAGGCGCCGTGCGACCTGCTGCAACAGCGTGTCCCCGACGCCGTGGCCGAATCGGTCGTTGATCTCCTTGAAGCCGTCCAGGTCCAGATACAGGACGGCGACGTGATGGTCGTGGCGTTGAGCCGTTTGCAGGGCGCGGTCGCAGCGCTCCTGGAACAGCAGGCGGTTCGGCAGGTCGGTCAGCGGATCATGCAGGGCCGCACGGGTGAGCCGCGCTTCGCTGGCGGACAGCGCCCTGGATACGGCCCGCTGGCGGGCCAGCAGCAACATGATGAAGGCGGCGAATGCCAGCAGCGCAAGGCTGGCATACACCGTCATGGCGCGATAGCCGCCTTCCTGCTCGCTGATGGGAGCCAGGACTTCGCGCAGCGCCATTCCCACGGACACCATCACCGGATATCCGGCGACGGTCCTGTAGCTGATGATTCGCCGGATTCCATCGGTCGACGTACCGTCGTCGACGAAGTCGTCCTCGGGGTCCGCTTTTTCGCGTTGAAACCAGGGGAGATCCTTGGCGTCGATGCCGAACATGTTCTGGCCGCTGATCTTGCGTCCCAGCACGACGCCGTCCAGGGAGGCGAGTTCCAGCATGCCGTCGCGCCCCAGGTCGATCTCACGGTAGAAGCTGGTCAGGGTGTCGGGATCCACCGATAGCACCACCACGCCGCCAAAACTGCCGTCGGGGCGATTGATGCGCAGGGACATCGGGATGCGCCATTGCCCTGAGACGCGGCCCAGGACAGGACGATTGACGTAGAGGAGATCTTGCGTGTCGTTGCGCTGCGCGCGGAAGAACTCCCGGTCTGCGTAGTTGACCGGGCCGGTGTCCTGGCTGCTGTCGACGATGTTGCCGTGTTCGTCCACGATGCTGATGATGGTGAACGCCTGATCACGGATGACGCGCTGCGTGGACCAGCTCCGCAGATCCAGCGCGGTCCCCTGCAGCCGATACTGGGTGCGGACGAACGACATGACTTGTTCGGCGGCCTTCAAGGTGCGGGAAATATCCTGTTCGTAGGCGATGGCGATGTTGGCGTTGGCGCGCATGGCGGCGGCCACCGCCTGGCTGCGCTCGAACGTGATGCGCTGGTTCAGCGCCAGCCACAGGCCCATGATGGCCAAGCCGAAAATGAGCAGGATCAGGCTGTTGACGAGTGTGCCGCTGAGGCGGCGCGACGCTCTATAGGGGGGAGCGGCGTTTTCGGTAACGCTTTGGTGTCGTGTCCATTTCATGAAGAAGGAGGTGGTGCGGCGGTGTGGCGGGTCGATCCAATGGTGAGACTGTAACGGCAGTTGGAGAGCACGTCGAGTCCCTCCGGGCCTCGTTTCACGGTCACGTGTCGTACGGGCCGGGCGAACCCTGTGATATTCTTTTCGACTTTCACTCACCTTTTGTAGCTGCGGCTGTCATGTCCGACGATTACCTGAAGCGCATTCTGACGTCCAAAGTCTACGACGTCGCTCACGAGACTCCGCTGGACTTGGCTCCCCGTATTTCCAAGCGCATCGGCAATACGGTGCTGCTCAAGCGCGAAGACACACAGCCCGTGTTCAGCTTCAAGCTGCGCGGGGCCTACAACAAGATGGCGCACCTGACGCCCGAAGAACTCAAGCGTGGCGTGATCGCGGCTTCGGCGGGAAATCATGCACAGGGTGTGGCGCTGTCGGCGAACCGCCTGAAATGCCGGGCGGTGATCGTGATGCCGATCACTACGCCGCAGGTCAAGATCGACGCCGTGCGCGCATTGGGCGCGGAGGTGGTGCTGTTTGGCGACAGCTTTACGGATGCTGCCGAGCACGCCGCCGAACTCCAGGCCCGGGATGGCCTGACGTTCGTCCACCCGTTCGATGATCCGGATGTGATCGCGGGCCAAGGTACGGTCGGCATGGAGATTCTCCGCCAGCATCCGGGCCCTATTGACGCTGTCTTCGTGGCCATCGGGGGCGGTGGCCTGATTTCGGGGGTGGCCGCGTACATCAAGCAGCTTCGGCCGGAAATCCAGGTGATCGGCGTGCAGACGGTCGATTCGGACGCGATGGTACGCAGTGTGAAGGCGGGCCGGCGGCTGAAGCTCGCGGACGTGGGCCTGTTTTCCGATGGCACGGCCGTCAAGCAGGTGGGCCAGGAGACCTTCAAACTGGTGCGGGAGTACGTGGATGATTTCGTCACGGTGGACACCGATGCCATCTGTGCCGGAATCAAGGATGTTTTCCAGGACACCCGCAGCGTCCTGGAGCCCGCTGGGGCGCTGGCGCTGGCCGGGGCCAAACGCTACGCCGCGCAGCAGAAGTGGAAGGGCAAGACGCTGGTAGTCATCACATGCGGCGCCAATATGAATTTCGACCGCCTGCGCTTTGTGGCCGAGCGGGCTGACGTAGGGGAAGCACGAGAGGCCTTGTTCGCCATCACGCTGCCTGAAAAGCGCGGCAGCTTCCGGCGCCTGTGCGAGGCGGTCGGCAGCCGTTCCGTGACTGAGTTCAACTACCGGATCTCGGACCCGGAGACGGCACATGTTTACGTAGGCCTGCAGATCCGTTCCGAACCCGAGATCGAGAAGCTGGCCGGCCATTTCCGCAAGGAAGGCTTTCCGACGCTGGATCTGACCGGCAATGAGATGGCCAAGACGCACCTGCGCTACATGGTGGGCGGCCGGTCGGGGCTGGCCCGCAACGAGGTGCTGTATCGCTTCGAGTTTCCGGAGCGTCCGGGCGCCTTGGTGAAGTTCCTGGGGGCCATGAACCCGGACTGGAACATCAGTCTGTTCCACTATCGCAATCAGGGCGACGACTACGGCCGCATTCTGGTGGGCATCCAGGTCCCCCCCGAAGACAAGAAAGTCTTCAAGGATTTCCTCGCGACGCTGGGCTACCCCTACTGGAGCGAGACGGACAATCCGGCGTATCGGCTCTTTCTGTAGCCAGGTCTCCAGCCTCCCAGCCCGGCGCTGCTTGGGGGCTTCGAGCCGTCAGGCGGCCTGTTGCGGAGAGTCGGGATCTCGAAAGGCCGCGGAACACACACGGCTGGCGGGAAAGAGGATGGCGAAGGTGCTGCCTTCGCCCAGGATGCTCCGGATGTCCAGTCGGGCGCCATGGCGCAGCGCCACATGCTTGGCGATGGCCAGGCCCAGGCCGGTGCCGCCCGTTTCCCGGGAACGGCCACGGTTGACGCGGAAGAACCGCTCCGTCAGCCGCGGGATGTCGTCGCTGTCGATGCCGATGCCGGTGTCTTGCACGCTGTAGATCGCGCCGCCATCAGGCGAGGACGCCCAACGGGTGGTGATCGTGCCGCCCGCCGGCGTGTAGCGCACGGCATTCGTGATCAGGTTGCCCACAGCCGAGGCGAGCTCGGTGTCCTTGCCCAGAAGGCCCACGCTCTCGTCCAGATGGGAGATGAATTGATGCTGTCCGCCGGACAGCACGCGGGCCTGCTCCAGCGCCGTCCGGATCAGCTCGGCCATGGGAACGGGTGCGCCTTCGCTATTGGGCGTGGACTCCAGCGAGGATAACGTCAGGAGGTCGGCTACCAGCGCCTGCATGTTGTGAGCCTGCTGGGCCATCAGTGTCAGGTAGTGGCGCCGCTCGTCGGCGCTCAGTGCGTCCGCGGGCATGTCCAGCAGCGTTTCGACGAAACCCGACAGGACCGTGAGTGGCGTGCGCATCTCATGGGAAACATTCGCCACGAAGTCCTTGCGGATGTTCTCCAGGCGCTCGATCTGCGTGATGTCGCGCGTCACCATCAAGAACTGCCCGACCCCGTACGGCGCCAGGTGCAGCATCAGGGTGCGGGTCTGGCGGCCCTGTCCCAAATGCAGCGTCAGCGGCCGGTCCCAGGTCTCCTGACTGGCATAGCGCGCGAATTCGGGAGCGCGCACCACATTCAGGATGCTGTGCCCCCGATCCTGTTCCGAATTCAGGCCCAGGTGTCCCGCTGCTGTCTGATTGCACCAGAGCAGGGACTTGTCAGGCGCCAGCGTCAGTGCCCCATCGGGCAAGGCTTCGGCGGCCAGTAGCGCGCGATGAAAATTGCGGGAACGCTCCTGCAGGTCCAGCCGGTTCTGCTTCAGTTTGCGGTAGATCGGCGCCAGGATCTCGTCCCATGGGCCGACCGATGGGGGAGGCGGCTGGTCGATGCGCTTCACCCAGCGGGCGATGCGAGAGAGCTGCAGGCCGCTGACCAGTACCATCAGCAGCAGCCCCATGGCCAGGACCGCCCATCCGGTGGCCGGGCCCAGCCAGGCGCCGAGCAACCAGCCGACGAGGGCCAATAATGCGATGGTGATCAGGGTCTTGCTCATTGTTCCCGTGAGGTGCTGAAACGGTAGCCCGCACTGCGGATGGTGTGGATGTAGTAGTCCAGTCCCGCGGGCGACAGCGCTTTGCGCAGGCGTCGGATGTGGACATCCACCGTGCGTTCTTCGAGGAAGACGTGGTCGCCCCAGATGTGGTCCAGAAGTTGCCCGCGGCTGTAGATGCGGTCTGCGTGCGTCATGAGAAAGTGTAGCAGGCGAAATTCGCTGGGCCCCATGGGCAGCGGCCGGCCACCGCCCACGATGCGCCTGGCCTGGGGGTCCAGTTGCAACTCGCCCATCTGGATCGGATCGTCCGCAAGCTGGGGCGCCCGGCGGCGCAACAAGGACCGGATCCGGGCCAGCAGCTCGCGTGGGGAGAAGGGCTTGGTGATGTAGTCGTCCGCCCCCGCCTCCAGGCCGTCCACCTTGTCCTGCTCCGCGCCGCGCGCCGTCAGCATGATGAGCGGAATGTCGCGCGTGCGCTCCGTACCCCTGAGTTGCCTGGCCAACCGGATGCCCGGGATATCGGGCAGCATCCAGTCCAGGAGGATCAGGTCCGGCACTGCCTGCCCGATGATCGCCTGCGCGGCCGCGGCATCGGCGGCGGTCTGCACCGTATAGCCGGCGTGCCGCAGATTGACGCTCAGCAGTTCCTGGATGGCCGGTTCGTCTTCAATGATCAGAATCGTGGCGGGCATGGAAACGCCTGGCTTCGGAGGTTTGCGCAAATCGGCCCATGATACGGGACCCTTGTTGCAGTGATGTGACGATGGGCGCGCGCCCTGCGTCAGGCCGGTCCTGGGGGAATGCGGTACGATACCCGGATCATGAATGATACTTCCCATGACGCTGGCCAGGAGCCGCAGACCCACTTTGGCTTTCAGACGGTCCGCGAGACCGAAAAGGCACGTCGGGTGGCCCAGGTCTTTCATTCGGTGGCCTCGCGCTACGACCTGATGAACGACATCATGTCGGGCGGGCTGCACCGGATCTGGAAGGCCTTTGCCATCGGGCGAGCCCAGGTGCGCCCCGGGATGAAGGTCCTGGACATTGCCGGCGGCACCGGGGATCTCGCAGGCGCATTCGCCCGCCGTGCCGGGGCGACGGGCGAGGTCTGGCTGACCGATATCAACGATTCCATGCTGCGCGTGGGCCGTGATCGCCTGCTGGATCGCGGCAGCGTGACGCCGGTCGCGGTCTGCGACGCAGAATGCCTGCCGTTTCCGGACGGCTACTTCGATCGGGTCTCGGTGGCGTTCGGCTTGCGCAACATGACGCACAAGGACCGCGCCCTCGCTGAAATGCACCGGGTCCTCAAGCCGGGCGGCAAACTGCTCGTGCTGGAGTTTTCGCGCGTCGCGCCTGTGCTGGCACCGGTCTACGACTGGTATTCCTTCCATGTGCTGCCCCGGATGGGGCGGCTCATCGCCTCCGACGAAGACAGCTACCGCTATCTGGCCGAATCCATTCGCATGCATCCGGATCAGGAGACGCTGGCCGGGATGTTGCGCACGGCCGGCTTGGATCGCGTGCAGTACTTTAATCTCGCGGCGGGCGTGGTGGCCTTGCACGAGGGGGTGCGGCTGGATTAGTCGCCGCCCTGATGGGCACCGGGAGCCGCGCCATCGCGGCTTTTTTTCTGCGCATCCGACACGAATCCCTATTCGTTTTTTTTACACGGTTGGTCCCGGCGATGTCTTGGTGCCGGGCCGGAATTATGGTAATTTGTGGGTTCATTAAGCTTTATGTAAGGTTTGCTCCGGGTTGCGTGTCGGCCGCCCGGTGCGCACAGGAGACTCCATGAATCTTCAATTGCCTCGCTGGTTGCTGGGTGTGCTGCTGATTGCGGCGGCGCTCATGATGCTGGCCGTGACCCAGGATGCCCATGCGCGTCGCTTTGGCGGCGGCATGAGCATGGGGCGCCAGTCCACCAACGTCATCAAGCAGCGTCAGGCGGTCACGCCCCCGGCCGCGCAGACTCCGCCGCGCACAGCGGCGCCGGCGGCGGCTGCGACCGGGCAGGCTGCAGCGGGTGCGTCGGCCAAGTCGGGCCTGTCTCGCTGGCTGGGACCCATTGCGGGCATTGCCGCCGGCCTGGGGATCGCCGCCTTGCTCTCCAGTCTCGGCCTTTCGGGGGCCTTCCTCGAATTCCTGTCCAGCGCGTTGCTGATTGGTCTGGTGGTGTTCGCCGTCCTGTATCTGGTACGCCGGCTGCGGGGGGCACAGCGGCCGCTGGCCGCTGCGGGGCCGGCCACGCACGCCAACAGTTATCGTGAAACCGCATCCCCTGCCGGTGGCTTCGGCGGGGCGGCAGCGCCGGCCTCGTCGGCGGGGGCTGCCCCCGTCATCGAATCGGTGCCGTCGACCGTACAGGACCCTAGCTGGTTCATCCCGGAAGGCTTCGACGTCCCGTCCTTCCTGACCCAGGCCAAGCAGCAGTTCATGCGCGTCCAGTCGCTGTGGGATCAGGGTGACCGCGACAGTCTGCGGGAACTGATGACGGATGATCTGCTGGCCGAAATCACGCCCCGTCTGCCGCAACCCGGCGAGCATAACCAGACCGACGTCCTGCTCTTGAATGCCGAGCTTCTGGGCATAGAAACCGTGGCCGGCGGGCATCTTGCCAGCGTGCGCTACTCCGGCATGGTCCGCGAGTCGGAGGGTGCGGAGGCCATCCGCATCGAAGAGGTCTGGAACCTCTACAAGGCTCAGGATGCCGGGTGGCTCCTGGCGGGCATCCAGCAGCTCGATCCGCGGTAGATCGACACTCTCGTGCGCGGGAACCGGTAAACTGGAGCCTTTCCCGGGTTCCAGTTTGCCGGGGCCGGACGTTCCCCGCGTATGATCATGCGTTTTCCCTTTTCGCCCCCTGTGCCCGCCGGCTTGCTGCTGCGCGGGCTCAATGCCTTGTTGAAACGCGAGCCCTGGGCGCGGGAGCGGCTGTCCGCTCATGCCGGAAAAGCACTGCGCATCGGCGTGGGCGATACGTGGAGCCTGCAGGCCACGGTGGGCTCTGACGGACTCTGGTTGCCCTGCGATTCCACTATCGTCCCCGATGTCACGCTCTCCATTCCCGCGGCGCACTTGCGCGAGCTCCCGCAAGTGTGGCGTGAGGAGGGCTTGTCGGGCGTGATCGGCTTGACCCGGATCGAGGGCGATGCGGGCCTGGCGCACCTGGTGTCGGACTTGGCGCGGACGCTGCGGTGGGACGTCGAGGAAGACCTGTCCCGTGTGGTGGGCGACGTGCTGGCGGTCCGCCTGGTGGCGGGCGCGCGTGAACTGCTGGCCGGCACCCGTCAGGCCCTGTCCCGGGCGCGTGACAACCTGGGGGAATACCTGGGTGATGAGTCCGGGCTGGCGGTGCGTTCCGACGAGTTCCTGACCTGGTCGCAGCGGCGCCAGTCGCTGGCGGATCGCCTGGACGGCCTTGAGCTGAGATTGCGCCGCCTGGAGCAGGCATGCTGATTTTCCTGCGCGTGGCCCATATCCTTTGGGTGTGCTTGCGCTATCGCCTGGACGAACTGGTGCTCTCCAGCATCCAGCACCCCTGGGCCCACTTCCTGCTGCGCATCGTATGTCTGGGGCGCAAGCCTCATCGCCCCCGGGGCGAACGCCTGCGGCGGACGCTGGAGACGCTGGGCCCCATCTATGTGAAGTTCGGCCAGGTGCTGTCGACACGGCGGGATCTGGTGCCCAAGGATATTGCCGACGAACTGGCCCGGCTCCAGGACCGCGTGCCGCCGTTCCCCTCGGATCAGGCGGCCGTCATCATCGAGGAGGCGCTGGGCGCCGCGCCGCAGGTGCTGTTTGCGCAATTTGACCGTGATCCGGTGGCGTCGGCCTCGATCGCCCAAGTGCACTTTGCCGTGCTGCACGACGGCCGCGCGGTCGCCGTCAAGGTGCTGCGGCCGGGGATGCGCGAGGCCATCGAGCGCGACTTGAAGCTGCTGCGGGTGTTGGCTGGCCTGGTGGAGCGCCTGGCGCCCGATGGCCGCCGGCTCAAGCCGCGCGAAGTCGTGGGCGAGTTCGACAAGTATCTGCATGATGAACTGGACCTGTTGCGCGAGGCCTCCAACTGCAGCCAGTTGCGGCGCAATTTTGGCCCGGACACGGGCCGCGCCCACCTGCTCGAGGTGCCAGAAGTCGTCTGGGAATATTGCTCCGGCCAGGTCTTCACGATGCAGCGCATGTATGGCGTGCCCATCAGCCACATCCCCCGCTTGCGGGAATTGGGCGTCGACATTCCGCTGCTCGCCCGGCAGGGAGTGGAAATCTTCTTCATGCAGGTGTTCACCGACGGGTTCTTCCACGCCGACATGCACCCCGGCAATATCCTTGTGTCCGACGAGCCGCGCACGCTGGGGCGCTACATCGCGCTCGATTTCGGCATCGTGGGATCGCTGTCCGAATTCGACAAGAACTATCTGGCCCAGAATTTCCTGGCCTTTTTCCAACGGGATTACCGCCGCGTGGCCCAGCTTCACATCGAGTCGGGGTGGGTGCCCCCCACCACGCGCGAAGAGGAACTCGAAGGCGCCGTGCGGGCGGTCTGCGAGCCCTATTTCGACCGGCCGCTGGCGGAGATCTCGCTGGGCCAGGTGCTGCTTCGCCTGTTTCAGACCTCGCGCCGTTTCAATGTCGAAATCCAGCCGCAACTGGTGTTGCTGCAGAAGACGCTGCTCAACGTCGAAGGGATGGGGCGCGAACTGGACCCCAGCCTGGATCTGTGGCAGACGGCCAAGCCGTTCCTGGAACGCTGGATGCACCAGCGGGTGGGATTCCGCGGCTTGCGCCAGCGTCTGGACCAGGAAGCGAGCCAGTGGGCACAGATCCTCCCGCAGCTCCCGCGGCTGGTCTATACCCGGCTGAATCATCCGGATCCGGGGCTGGCCATGCGGACCGAACTCGAGCGTCTGCGACGTGCACAGGAGCATTCGAATCGCCTGGTGGCCGTGTTGTGCGGCATTCTGGCCGTGGGGGTCGGAGTGGCGGTGTGGGCGCTGACGCGCGGAGCGGCCTTCTGATGGCGCCGCCCCGATTCATGTCCAAGATACTGGACCGGGCCGCCTGCGAGCAGGCGGTGCAAGGCGGGCGTCTCCCAAGACCCCTCGTCTTCACGAATGGCGTCTTCGATATTCTCCACCGGGGGCATGTGACCTACCTGGACCGGGCGGCGCAACTGGGCGCGACGCTGATCGTGGCCGTCAATACCGACGATTCCGTCAGACGCCTGGGAAAGGGAAGCGACCGGCCGCTGAACGGCCAGGACGACCGGGCGGCGATGTTGGCTGCATTGGGATGTGTGGACGCCGTGACGTGGTTCGCGGAAGATACGCCGCTGGCCTTGATCCGGGCGTTGAAGCCCGACGTGATCGTGAAGGGCGGCGATTACGACATGGAGACCTTGCCGGAGACTGCGGCGGTCCGAAGCTGGGGTGGCCGGGCCGTTGCGATCCCGTTCGAGCACCAGCGCTCTACCACTGATTTGCTGAAAAGGATACGCGACGGTCGCTGATCGGAACACGGCCGGGCGCGTCACGCGCACACCCGCTGGCTGGCGCCTGGCGTGATTCAGCTATTGGCCGGCTGCTTGATCGCCGCGGGTTCCGGGGCCGGTTCGAACTTGAACCGTGACCTGGACGTCCCACGCAATGGCTTCACGTAGGTGTCGAAGACCTGTACGGTCTCGAAATTGGCCGCGCTGGTACGCGTGATGCGGCAGGCGGTCATGATGGGGCTGCGCCCCACGACCACCACCAGCCGGCCACCGACCGCCAACTGGTACTTCAGGGAATCCGGAACGGTTGGAACCGAGCCGGTTACCAGAATGGCATCGTATTCGGCCGTTCCCCAACCCGCATGGGCGTCGCCCGTTTCCACCGAGACATTGGAAATCTGGTTGCGGGCCAGATTGGCCTGTGCGAAGGCCGACAGCCGGCTTTCGAATTCGATGCTGGTGACCTGCTGGCAGAGGCGTGAGAGCAAAGCGGCCTGGTAGCCCGAACCCGTACCGATTTCCAGCACACAGTCGGTGGGAGCGAGCGTTAGCTCCGTGGCCAGTTTGGCTTCCAGCTTGGGCGAGAGCATGGATTCGCGCGTGTCCACCCCGTCGATGATCAGCGGCAATTCAGTGTCGGCGAACGCCAGCGCGCTCAGGTGCGGCGGAACGAAGCGTTCGCGCGGCGTGTCGAAGATAGCCTGCAGCAACCGCTCGTCATGGACGCCCCAGGTGCGAATCTGCTGTTCCACCATGTTGAATCGTGCACGGTCGGATTCGGCGATGTCATTGACGTTCATGTCGTGAAAAGCCAGAGAGTCGATGTTGACTGGATTATAGGCCAGGCGTTCATCCGCGCCTCGGCGCGCGGGCAGGGTGCGCCGGCGGGAATGCCGGGGTCGTCATGGGCCCGGACCACGGGGCGCCGTCAGGCGTTGGGCCACCATGCGTGGAAGTGCTGGACGGGGCCGTGGCCCGACCCCACTTGCAGCTGATCAGCAGCCGCGATGGCGCGCTCCAGGTAGGCTTTTGCCTGGCGCGCGGCCTCCGGTACGTCGTCCGTGCGTGGCAGCAGCGCGGCCAGCGCGGCCGACAGCGTACAGCCGGTGCCGTGCGTGTGGCGCGTCTCAATGCGCCGACCGGGCAATTCGATCATCCGATCGCCATCGTGCAGCAGGTCTATCGTGTCGTTTCCCGGCAGATGCCCGCCTTTCAGGAGCACCCAGCGTTCGCCGTGGTCACTCATGAGGCGTCGCAGACGCTCGGCCACGCGGCGCATGTCCTTCAGATTATCGACGGGGCTTTGATCCAGCAACACCCCGCCCTCGGGCAGGTTGGGCGTGATGATGGAAGCCAGTGGAACCAGTCCTGTGCGCAGGGCGTCCACAGCCTGGCGCTCCAGCAGATGGTCGCCGCTTTTGGCCACCATCACGGGATCCAGCACCAGATGGGCGGGCTTCCAGTGCGTCAGGCGATCCACCACCGTTCGAATGACACCGGCCTGGCCGAGCATGCCGATCTTGACGGCATCCACTCGAACGTCCGCAAACAGGGTGTCGATCTGTGCCGCGACGAAATCCGGCGGCACCGGGCAGATCTGCGTGACCGTTTGCGTGTTCTGGGCGGTCAGAGCCGCGATGATGGCCATGCCGTAGGCGCCCAGCGCGCTCATGGTCTTGACGTCGGCCAAAATGCCGGCCCCGCCGGAGGGGTCCACGCCGGCGATGGTAAGCGTGTTGGGGATCATGGGTCACATCCTGCCTTCATGCTGAAGGTTCATGATGGTATAGCTCGGGAGCCTCATCGACAAGTCAGGCGGTCCGCCATGGAACCGGCGGCGACGGCCGGGCACGGGTGCCGCGGCACCCGCTCAACGGCTGACACGCAAATCCCTGCACACCGCCTCTGCCGCATCCACCAGCCGCGGGCCGGGGCGATGCAGCCAGTCGGGATTCACGGCGTAGAAGTGGCCGTCGCGCGCGGCTTGCAGGCCGCGCTGGGCCCACCACGCTCGGCGTTCCGGCAATGTGTCGCTTCCATAGGGGGACATGATTACCACGTCCGGGTTCAGGTGCAATACGGATTCCACGCCCACCTGGGGTGCTGCGATGCGCGAGCCTGCATAGAGGTTCCGGCCGCCGCAGCGGGCGAGCAGATCGTTGATGATGGGGGCGGCGCCCAAGGTATAGAGCGGGTCCGCGCTGATCTCGATGAAGACCGTGCGCGGCGGGCCGGGGAGCGGCCGCAGTGCGCGGATGCGTTGCTCCAGATGGTCCGCTGCGGCGTCCGCTGCAGCCGGGGTTCCCAGACGCTTGCCCAGGCCGCGAATCAGCCGGGGGATGTCATCGAGGTTTGCGGGGTCCGCATAGATCAGGGGGATGTGCAGCGCGGCCAGGCGTGCGGCCAGCGCGGCGGTGTCACCCGACGGCTGCCACCCGACGACCAGGGTGGGGCGCAGCGCCAGGATGGTCTCGTCGTTCAACTGCATCACGTCGCCCACGCGTGGCAACGACCGCACGGCGGGCGGGTAGTCGCTGCTGCGGTCGGTCCCGACCAGATCCCCCCCGGCGCCCGCGGCGTAGACCAGTTCGGTGGCGCTTGGGCTCAGGGTGATGACACGGGGACGGTCGGATGCGTGCGCCCAGGCGGCCGGCAGGGTGCTGCCGCAGAGCCCCGCCACGGCCAACAGCATGCCAGCCGTGCGGGCCGCGAAGGTGCGGGCGCGCCGAATCATCCCATCGGCGGCGGCACGTGGCGGCTCCCGCTCCGCCTTTGGCTCAGAAGGTCCGCAGCCAGGCCCGGTCCTGGTGCCGATCATGGGTCACATCTTCCAGGACAGGTTGACGAAGACGTTGGATCCTGGCGTGTTGTAACCATCCACCAGGACGTACTCCTTATCGAGGACGTTGTTCCAGCGGACCTGCACGCCCATCGACTTGGTGAAGTCGTATGCCGCAGTGAGGTTGACCAGCGAATAGCCCCCCAGGCGCGCCTGCGTCGAGGCGTCGATCCGGTTGCCGGTGTACTGGTACTCCGCGCCGACCTTCAGGGCATGGATGCGCTGCTCGGCGCTGAAATGGAGCACTTGGCGGGCACGTTGCGGAAGCTGGGAGTCCTGGCCGGCAGCGGGCTCATCGTTGCGTGGATCCAGAACGTCCAGGCTGCTCCGGATCGTCGTGTTGCCAAAGCGGTGTGAACCGGCCAGGGTCGCGCCGCGCAGCGTGGCGCTGCTGACGTTCTGCGCCATGCAATTGAAGGCGGCATCGCAAACACTGGGTACGATCAGATCGTCGATCCGGTTCCGGTAGGCCGTCAGCGAGAGGTCCGTTTCCTCGGTCTGGTAGCGCACGTGGGCCTCGATGTTCCTGGATTTTTCCGGCTTCAGGCCGGGATTTCCCGAAAACGAGCCGAACGGACCGAAGTCCTGGAAGGGCCAGTAGAGGTCGTTGAACGTCGGAACCCGAAAGGCCGTGTTTCCGGCTGCGCCGACCTGCCAGGCGTCCGTCAGGTCGAAGTCCAGCCCCAGGCTGCCGGTGGTCTCGTTGCCGTATCCCGTATAGCGGTCGTTGCGAAGGCTTGCCTGAGTGTGCAGCCTGTCGAACCGGCCCTTGTAGACCAGCGCGGCGGCGTTGTCGTCGCGGGCGTCGGTCGTGTAGGCGTTGCTGCTCTGGATACGCTCTTCCTGGCGCTCCAGCAACAGCGAGATCTGCTGGTCCTTGACGGGCGTCAGAGTATGGGTCCAGCTATAGTTCCTTTTGAGCGAGTTGGCCGTGCTCTGGTATCCGCGGTCATCGTAGCCGTCCTTCGTGAAACCCACGCTCAGGACGCTTTGCCACCCGTCGGCGATGCGGTCGGTGCTGGTCACGCGATACGCTTGCTGCCGATAGAGCGCGTAGGCGTCGGGGATCGAAGTCCCCGCGTCATAGTCTCCGCGGGTGTAACCGTCATAGGCCGTCAGCCCGATATGGTGGCCCTCGGCCCATTGGTAGCCAAGCGTGCCGGACACCGAATGGCTGGCATATCCGTCCTTGTCAGGCTCGTACAGGAAGTTCGGGCGGTTGTCCTCGGTGTGTCGTCGCGTTGCGTTGAACCCCTGGCTGCTTGCGGCGCTGGCCGAGAAGCTGTAATCCCAGCCGTGGCTCGCTCCCGACAGGCCCAGGCTGGACTTTGCCGTGCCGTAGCTGCCCCCGCCCACGTTGACCCAACCCGACACGGGCCGGTTCTGCTCGCCTTTCCGGGTGATGATGTTGACGACGCCCCCCATGGCATCCGAGCCGTACAGGCTGCTGGCGGCACCGCGCAGGATTTCGATCCGTTCGATCGTGGATGGATCGATGGCTTGAAGCAGGGCGCCGCCGAACGTGGAGCCGTTGATCCGCAGGCCGTCGATCAGTATCAATGATTGTGTGGAGCTCGTTCCCCGGATGAACAGGCCGGTGTTCGTCTGCGGACCGCCGTTCGTCGTCAACTGTACGCCGGGCGCCTGGCTGAGGATCCGGGCGATGCTCTCGCCGGGTGCGTCCTGGAGCCGCTCAGGACCGATGACGGTGACGTCGCCGACCACGTCGGCTAGCGGTTCGGGGCGGCGACTGGCCGTCACTACGATGTCTTGCAGTGTGGGGACGGCGGTCGGGGCGGGATCCGGTTGGGCCGTGGCGGCCAGAGGTATCAGGCAAAGCGCGGTGGCCAGACGGCACCGCAGGTCGGATGGGGGCATGTGGAGTCCCTGTGTGGCGCGCGTCCCCGCACGCCGTGGTGAGTGTCCCGTCCGGTTGGTTTGTGTGTTCAGCCAGCGGGGCACCGGGAGCCGCCCGACGCCGCTCGATGCCTCAAGGGGCGGCGCGCGGAGCAGGACAGCGTTTCAGGTGTCGAAACAGGCTGGTATCGGCTGGCAATGCGAGGCATTGAACACCGTTGCGGGGGCAGCACAGCTTGGCCGGGCGCTGTGGCGGGTTCGGACGTGCGGGTACGAACCGGCCTGCAGTGCGGGGGACCTACTGTTTCCCATTTGAATGCCGGCCGCCCAGCGTGGTGCGGACTGGCGGGCATACCTGATCCGTAGCAAACTATATCACGCAGCCGCCGCGTGCCTCCCGGGATCCCCACGCGGGCGGTCCAGGCGGGTGCGGCGCGTTCTCCGCCGCCCGGGCGCGGCGAAGCCAGTCGCAACGATACAATAGCCCTCTCCCCAAATACCGCCGGATCCCGCCGTGAGTTACCCCACTTTGCCCTATCCTCTCGCCTCCTATACACGGGGTGCCGAATTCGTGCGCCTGCTGGATAGCCGCATCGTCGTGCTGGATGGCGCCATGGGGACCATGATCCAGCGCTACAAGCTGACCGAGGCGGACTTCCGGGGGGAGCGCTTTGCCGGCCATCCCTCCGACCTGAAGGGCAACAATGAATTGCTGGCGCTGGTGCGTCCGGATGTGATCCGGGAGATCCATCAGGCCTACCTTCAGGCCGGTGCCGATGTGGTGGAGACGGATACGTTCGGAGCCACGCGAGTCGCGCAGGCGGATTACGGGTTGCAGGACATCGCCTACGAGATGAACGTGGCGGCTGCCCGGCTGGCACGCGAGGCCTGCGACGCCCTTTCCACGCCTGATCACCCCCGTTTCGTCGCAGGGTCGATCGGACCGCAGCCCAAGACCGCATCGCTGTCGCCGGACGTCAACGATCCGGGCGCGCGCAACATCACGTTCGAGGAATTGCGCGTCGCCTATACGGAGCAGGTCAACGGACTGATCGATGGGGGCGCGGATCTGCTGCTCATCGAAACCATTTTCGATACGCTGAACGCCAAGGCGGCCATCTTCGCCATCGAATCCATTTTCGAGGAGCGCAATGTCCGGCTGCCGGTGATCATCTCGGGGACAGTGACGGACGCATCCGGACGCATCCTGTCCGGGCAGACGGTCGAGGCCTTCTGGAATTCGGTGCGCCACGCGCGTCCGGTCGCCATTGGCCTGAACTGCGCGCTGGGCGCTGCGCTGATGCGGCCTTATGTCGCCGAACTGTCCAAGCTCTGCGACACCTATGTCTGCGTGTACCCTAATGCGGGCCTGCCCAATCCCATGGCAGAGACCGGCTTTGACGAGACGCCTGCCGATACGTCCGGGCTGCTGGAGGAGTTCGCACAGGCGGGACTCGTGAACGTAGTGGGCGGCTGCTGTGGCACCACGCCCGAGCATATCCACGAGATCGCGCGCAAAGTCCATGGCCTGCCGCGCCGCGAACCGCCCACCATTCCGGTGAAGACCCGGTTGTCGGGGCTGGAGCCGCTCAATATCGATCGTGAGACGCTGTTCATCAATGTGGGCGAGCGCACCAACGTCACCGGCAGCAAGAAATTCCTGCGCCTCATCCGCGAAGAAAAATTCGATGAAGCGCTTTCCGTGGCGCGCCAGCAGGTCGAGGCCGGGGCTCAGGTGATCGACGTCAACATGGACGAAGGGATGCTGGACGCGCTGGCGCTGATGCCGCGCTTCCTGAACCTGCTCGCCTCGGAGCCGGACATTTCGCGGGTCCCGGTCATGATCGACAGTTCGAAGTGGCCGGTCATAGAGGCGGGACTTCGATGCGTGCAAGGCAAATGCATCGTCAACTCCATTTCGATGAAGGAAGGCGAAGGCCCGTTCATCGAACAGGCGAAACTGTGCCGCAAATACGGGGCGGCCGTGGTGGTCATGGCTTTCGACACCCAAGGCCAGGCGGACACGCTCGAACGGAAAACGTCCATCTGCGCGCGAGCCTACGACGTTCTGGTCAACCAGGTCGGCTTTCCTCCGGAGGACATCATCTTCGACCCCAATGTCTTTGCCATCGCGACGGGGATCGACGAGCACAACCCGTATGGGGTGGATTTCATCGAAGCGACCGGCTGGATCACGAAGAACCTCCCGCATGCCCGGGTCTCCGGCGGGATTTCCAACGTCAGTTTTTCCTTCCGCGGCAATGAGGCCATGCGCGAGGCCATCCATGCGGTGTTCCTGTATTACGCCGTCCGGAACGGCCTGACCATGGGGATCGTGAACGCGGGCCAGCTGGGCGTGTATTCGGAGCTGGATCCCAACGTCCGCGATCTGGTCGAGGACGTGGTGCTGAACCGTGCCGAACCCGTGGGGCGAGCCGGTCCCTCGGATGAGCGCACGCCCACTGAGCGTCTTGTGGAACTGGCCGATACCATCCGGGGCGCGGGCTCCAGGAAGGAAGAAGACCTGACCTGGCGCGAGGGCACGGTGCGGGAGCGCCTGACGCATTCGCTAGTGCATGGCATCACTACTTTCATTGTGGCGGACACCGAAGAGGTCCGCCAGGAGATCTTCGCCGGGGGAGGGCGGCCTATCGAGGTCATCGAAGGGCCGCTCATGGATGGCATGAATGTGGTGGGCGACCTGTTCGGGTCCGGCAAGATGTTCCTGCCGCAGGTCGTGAAATCGGCGCGCGTCATGAAGCAGGCGGTGGGCCATCT
This sequence comes from Castellaniella sp. UC4447_H14, assembly GCF_052978285.1. Taxonomy (NCBI): domain Bacteria; kingdom Pseudomonadati; phylum Pseudomonadota; class Betaproteobacteria; order Burkholderiales; family Alcaligenaceae; genus Castellaniella; species Castellaniella sp. UC4447_H14. The sequence goes on from NZ_CM129666.1 coordinate 2,942,265, forward strand.
GCTGCCGTTCATCGAGGAAGAAAAGAAGCTGCTGGCCGAGGCGGGCGGCGATATACGCTCCAAGGGAAAGGTCGTGATCGCGACGGTGAAGGGCGATGTGCACGACATCGGCAAGAACATCGTGACGGTGGTCCTGCAGTGCAACAACTTCGAGGTGATCAACATGGGGGTCATGGTGCCGTGCGCCAAGATCCTGGCCAAGGCCAAGGAAGTGGGGGCCGATATGGTGGGGTTGTCCGGCCTCATCACCCCCAGCCTCGAGGAAATGGCCTACGTGGCGTCGGAAATGCAGCGCGACGACTATTTCCTGAGCCGCAAGCTTCCGCTATTGGTAGGAGGCGCCACGACCAGCCGCGTGCACACCGCGGTCAAGATCGCGCCCAACTATGATGGCCCGGTGATCTACGTGCCGGATGCCAGCCGCTCGGTCCAGGTGGCCACCAGCCTGATGTCCGATCAGGTGGATACTTACCTGAAGGGCATCGCCCAGGAATACGAACAGGTGCGGGAACGCCACGCCCACCGCAAGACCCAGCCCATGTTGACCATTGCGCAGGCGCGCGCTTCCAGGCCCGCCATCGACTGGGCGCATTATGTTCCGCCGCGTCCCAAGTTCATCGGCCGGCGCGTCTTCAAACACTATGATCTGCACGAGATCCTGAAATTCCTGGATTGGACACCGTTCTTCCAGTCGTGGGGACTGATGGCCCAGTTCCCGGCGATCCTCGACGATGCGGTGGTCGGCGAGCAGGCCCGAAAGCTTTACGCCGAGGGGCAGGAAATGATGAAGCGGATCGTCGAGGGGCGTTGGCTGACGGCCAACGGCTTGGTCGCCTTCTATCCGGCCAACAGCATCAACGACGACGATATCGAGATCTATCGCGATGAGACGCGCCGCGAAGTGCTGCTGACCTGGCGCGGCGTGCGACAGCAGACCCAGAAGCGCGAGGGCGTGGACAACAAGTGCCTGTCCGATTTCGTGGCGCCCAGGGACAGCGGGGTGACCGACTACATTGGCCTGTTCGCCGTAACGGGCGGACTGGGCATCGAAAAGCATATCGAGCGCTTCCAGCAGGACGGCGATGACTATTCGGTCATCATGCTGAAAGCGCTGGCGGATCGTCTGGCCGAAGGTTTCGCGGAGACCCTGCACGCTCGCGTGCGCCGCGATCTGTGGGGCTACGTTCCCGATGAGAGCCTGTCCAACGAAGACATCATCGGCGAGAAATACCAGGGCATTCGTCCGGCGCCTGGTTATCCAGCGTGCCCCGAACACATCGTCAAGCGCGAAATGTTCCGTCTGCTGGAGTGCGGAGAGATCGGCATGGAGCTGACGGAAGGATTTGCCATGATGCCGGCGTCGAGCGTCTGTGGCTTCTACTTCAGCCATCCGGCGTCGAAGTATTTCAACGTGGGCAATATCGACGCGGATCAGGTTGCCGATTATGCGCGCCGCACGGGCCGCGACGAGGACGACGTGCGCAGGACGCTGGCCAGCGTCCTGCGCTGACGGGGGACTGGGCGTGCCAGGCGAAGACACTGCGCGGCGCAAGGCCCTGGGTGCATTCGTGCGCAGCGCCCGGGGGCGCGTGGGGCCGGCGGACCATGGCTTGCCGCCCGGGGCGAGACGGCGTACGCCGGGGCTGCGCCGCGAAGAACTCGCGCAGCTCTGCGGCATCAGCACGACCTGGTACACCTGGATCGAGCAGGGGCGCGAGGTGACGGTCTCCGCCGACGTATGGGTCCGTCTCGCGCAAACGCTGCGGCTGACGCGCGCGGAACGCCACTATCTGTTCAGTCTGGCCGGGTGCGCGGACCCGGATGCGGATCGGCGGGATGCCATTGCGCTGCCGGACGGGCTCGCGGATTGTGTGGACAACATCGGCTGCCCGGCCTACATCCTCGACCAGGCGTGGAACATGCTCGCCTGGAACACGCCACTGCTGCACGTCTTCGACGGGTGGCCCAGCCGGGGCCGGCCGAATCTCCTGCGTTACATTTTCCTGGACCCGGCGGCCCGCCGCCTGGTGGTCGATTGGGAAGAACGGGCGAGCCGGGTCGTCGCCGAGTTCCGTGCCGACGTGGCCGGCCACGCCTCGGACCCGGACATTCAGAAGCTGGTCGCCGAACTACAGACCGGCAGCGCGCTCTTTGCGCAGTGCTGGACGCGCCAGGCGGTGGTGGACCGGGAAGGGGGGCTGCGTGAATTCCAGCATCCCGTCGATGGCCGCCTGTCCTTCCGCCAGTTCACCTTTCGGCTGGCGATACGACCGGATTGCAAACTGGTGATGTTGTTGGAAAGCCTGGTGTCGGGGTCTCACGACAGCCGCTAGTGGCGGAGGGTGGGGTACACTTGGGGCGCATCGATCATGGCGATCGGCAACAGCACGTTATCATGGCAAACAACTTCCAATCCGAACTGACCCAGTTCCTGAACCACTACAAGACGGACAATCCTGACACCGAAGCGCGTCAGCGCGCCGGGCGATTCCGCTTGTGGGACAAGGAACTCGATGCCGAGCAGCAGGAAGGGTTCCGCTCGGCGCGCGTCCCGCAGGATCCCTACGTCTATTATCAGCACGACTGATTCTGCGACATGGCCGCAGGCGACCGGGCCGGCGGGATGGAGGCGCTGATGGAGCCCCCCGTGGACAGCACGCCCGATGTGGTGGACCACGTGGCGCTGGCTCGTCTGTACGGGGAGCCGCTGTTTTCCATTCCACAGGATCTGTACATCCCGCCCGACGCGCTCGAAGTCTTCCTAGAGGCCTTCGAAGGGCCGCTGGACCTGCTGCTGTACCTGATTCGCAAGCAGAATTTCAACGTTCTGGACATTCCCATGGCCGAGGTCACGGCGCAATATCTGACGTATGTGGAGCAGGTGCGGCGTACCAACCTGGAACTCGCAGGCGAATACCTGCTCATGGCGGCGCTGCTCATCGAGATCAAGTCGCGCATGCTGTTGCCGGTGCGCCGGTCCGATACGGGCGAGGAGCCCGAGGATCCGCGCGCGGAACTGGTGCGTCGGCTGCTGGAATATGAGCGCATGAAGCTCGCGGCCCAGCGCCTGGACGCGTTGCCGCGTGTGGGTCGGGATTTTTTCCTGGCGGGTGCGCAGGCTGAAGTTTCACTGGAGCAGGCGCTGCCCGAGGTCCGCGCCCAGGACCTGCGCGATGCCTGGGCGGCGATCCTTCATCGTGCCCAGCTCAATGCCAGTCATCGAATCACGCGCGAGCAACTGTCCGTGCGCGACCATATGAGCCATATCCTTCGGCGGCTGTCGGGCGTCCGGTTCATGGAATTCACGGAGCTTTTCATGGAGCGCATTGCGTCGGGCGACCCGGCCGCGGTCATCGTCGTCCATTTTCTCGCGCTGCTGGAGCTTGCCCGCGAATCCTTGCTGGAAATCACCCAGGCGGCGGCCTATGCGCCGCTGTACGTCAGACTGACCTATACGCAATCGGCCTAGGGCCGATTGCCGGAGATGCCGCTTGAAAGTCGTTCATACCATCGAAGAACTGCGTGACCAGTTGCGGGGCCAACTGCGGGTGGCCTTCGTGCCGACCATGGGCAACCTGCACGCCGCGCATCTTTCGCTCATGAAGCTGGCGCGCCAGCACGGCGACCCGGTGGTGGCCAGCATCTTCGTCAATCGGCTGCAGTTCGCCCCGGGCGAGGATTTCGACCGGTATCCCAGGACCCTGGCCGATGACATCGCGAAGCTGGAAGACGCCCGGGACGTCTATGTGCTTTTTGCGCCGGATGAATCCGAGATGTACCCCGAGCCCCAGAATTTCCGCATTCAGCCCGGCGAGGCGCTGGGCAAGATCCTGGAAGGCGAGTTCCGGCCGGATTTCTTCACGGGCGTCAGTACCGTGGTGCTGAAGCTGTTTTCGTGCGTCCAGCCGCAGGTGGCCGTTTTTGGCAAGAAGGACTATCAGCAGCTCATGGTCGTGCGCGCCATGTGCCGGCAGTTCCAACTTCCCGTCGAGATCATCGCCCATGAAACGGTGCGCGACACGGACGGTCTGGCGCTGTCGTCGCGTAACCGATATCTGGACCCGTCCGAACGGGCCGAGGCGCCCAATCTGTACGGCTTGTTGCAGCGGGTGCGGGACCAGGTCCGGTCTGGCGAGTGCGATGCCGCGCGTGTCGGCGCACAGGCCATGCAGACGCTTCGGGATCGGGGCTGGGACCCGGATTATGTGGCGTTGCGCCGCCAGCGCGACTTGCTGACTCCGACCATCGCCGAGATCCGTGCGGGCGAACCGCTTGTGGTGCTCACGGCGGCCCGGCTGGGGACCACCCGTCTCATCGACAATCTGGAGTTCCGGCTCGGACCGGACGCCTGACAGGAAGCCTCGCCCGACCCTTCCCGCGGCATTTCCACAGACGGATGGGACCTGTTAGAACTGGCAGTTATGGGCCTGGTGACGTCGTGCCAGAATGCCCCCAAGAACAACTCCAAAAGGGGACCATCATGGCTGAATTGCGGCAAACATCCGCTCACGAGGCGACGGCGAATTTCCTGCTGGACACACTGACCGGACGGGAACGCGAAATCGCGGCCTATATCACGCGCGGCACACCCAACAAGATCATCGCAGCCGAACTCGGCATTTCCCAGCGCACGATAGAAGCCCATCGCGCACGGATCTTCATGAAAATGCGGGTGCGAAATGCCGTACAGCTCACCCAGCGTTGCCTGGGCGGCCGCCTGGCCGCTGCGGCGTCGGGTACGGGGGTGGCTGATCCGCGACCCGTGGCGCCAGAGGCGCCGATCGCGATCAATGAGCCGGGCAGGCTTGGGCGGGTTTCGACGCCAGTTCGTCGATGGGATCAATGTCCGCCTGGCGCGTCAGCCGTGATTCCAGCAGCGGCGCCTGCCCGTTCAGGCGGGTCAGTTTCAGCACGTTCGACTGGATGAGCTCGAGCGTGGCGTACGACTGGTCGCCGGATTGCAGGACGATGCGGGCAGGCTCCGTGCCGGCCAGAAACCAGCAGCCCATCACGGTCTGCGTGGGGCCGTTTCCGGTCAGCGTCGCGTTGCGGGCGCGCCATTGGCCATCAGGCGCCAGCGTCAGGGTCATGCGGGCGGCCGAACAAAGGCCGTTGTCGGGACAGGGGACGGTCCCGAGATAGGTGCGGGTCTCGCGCAGCGCCTCGGGCATGCCGCTTCGGGGGCCGGCTGCCGCTGCCGGTGCGCCGGCGGCAGCTGCGGCCTGCGGAGGTGTTGTGCCAGGCGCGCCTTCCGGAGCCCCGGTGGCACCATTCGCAGGCTTCCGGCTCTGGGCGCCAAAGCCTAGCTGCAGCTGGGACGGTGCCACGGTTCCCGCGTCGCCCTGGGCCCGGTGCAGCGCGTCCGACACGGTGTTTTCGCGGGGGGTGTCGTAGTAGCCTGGCTGGTTTTGTTGCGTGCAGGCCCCCAACAGGACGAGCAGGCTCAGGCCGACGAGCCGGATGGGCGAGACAAAAACGGGGCGGCGCGACATGGGCGATGACCTGCGGGTTCTGAAGCCGCCATTCTACGCATTTGGGGAAGGCTTGGCGATGGGCGGAGGCGGGAAGCCCGCGGCCAGGGAGCGGAAGCAGAGCCAATGTTCGCCATCATTCCTGAATTTTCGAGTTGGGCCGCATGGAATTTCCGCCCCCTTCATTGGTTGGCCTGGGGGGCCATGGTCCTGGTCCTGACGCACGGCGGCGCCTGTCTGCCGCGCTGGGCCGATCATTATGCCCAACGTCTGGAGCTGGGTGCGATACCCGATGCGGCCACTTTGTGGGGTGCGGCCGGGGTGGCATGGCGGCGGCGCAGGCTGGCGTGGCCCGATAGGGTCTGCGCCGCGCTCTGGGGCGGGGGCGCCGGGGCGGCTACGGCGTTTTGGGGCGCCTCTGCGCTGGAGCCTCTGGGACTGTGTCTGACGTTGATGTCGCTGGGGTGGATCGACGCACGCAGCGGCTTGCTGCCCGATGCGATCACCCTGCCGCTCATGGTGGCGGGATGGCTATGCGGCCCGCTGTCCCTGGAGGCCGCGAGCAGTGCGTCGGCATTGGTCTGGGCCGGGCTGGCGTGGGCGGCAGGTGGTTATCGCTGGCTGCGCGGGCAGGATGGCTTTGGCGCGGGGGACGTCAAATGCCTCGCCGCGCTGGCAGCGTGGCTGGGTGTTCCGGCGACGATGTCCGTTCTATGGCAGGCCTGTGTGGTGGGGCTGGTGGCCTGGGCCTGGCAGCGCTGTTTCGGCCGCGGCGGTCGTTCCAGATCGGGTGGACCCTTCGGTCCCTGTATTGCCGCTGCAGCCATGCCCGCCATCTCGGGCGTGCCTGCGTTACAGTCATGGTTTTGAGATCGGGTGCGCGCATGTTTTCCATCGGCCTGACCGGCGGAATTGGATCCGGCAAATCCCAGGTCGCCGACTGGCTGGGCGAGTGGGGCGCGGCCGTCATTGACACCGACCGCATCGCCCACGCGCTCACGGCGCCCGGCGGTGCCGCCATGGCGGGGGTCCGCGCCCGCTTCGGGGATGCCGCCGTCCGTGCGGACGGCGGTATGGACCGGGGCTGGGTGCGTGAGCGCGCGTTTGGGGATCCGGCGGTGCGTCGCGATCTGGAATCCATCGTTCATCCGCTCATCGAGAAGGCCGTCATGGCCGAGGCGGCCCGGGCCACGGGCCTGTACCGCGTCTTCGTCGTCCCCTTGCTGGTGGAGTCCGGGCGCTGGCGTTCGAGGGTGGATCGGGTGTGTGTGGTCGATTGCGATCCGGAGACTCAGATCCGCCGCGTGCAGGCCCGCAGCGGGCTGACGCGCGATACCATTGAGCGTATCATGACCGCTCAAGCATCCCGGGAGAATCGCCTGGCGGCTGCCGATGACGTCATCCTCAATGACGGCATGACGGATCTGGACACGCTGCGTGTGCGGACACGGGGTTTTCACGACGTCTGGTGTGGTCGGGCGGCCCGATATTCGGCCGGACATACCACCCATGAGTAGGATCTCACCGCGTGATTTTGTACGAAAATCCCTGCAATGAACGTGTGCGGACCCTGCTGAGGGTCGAATATCTGTTCGACCGTCTGTTTTTCTTCGTCAAGGGCGAAGATCCCCGTTGCCATCAGATTGCCATGACCACGCTCTTCGAGCTGCTGGACATCTGTGATCGCGCGGATGTACGCACGGCCGTCCTGCAGGACCTGGATCGGCATCGCTCGGCATTGTCGGCGCTGCGCGAGCACCCCGGGGTGGACCGGACCACGCTCGACAAGCTGCTGCGCGATATCCAGGCCGCGTCCAGCCGGCTGGCCGACCAGGGGCGTATCGGTCAGGAGCTGCGCGACAATGAGTGGCTGGCCAGCCTGCGTGGCCGCATCACCGTGCCGGGTGGGTCTTCGCCCATCGATCTCCCCTCGTATTATTCTTGGCAGAGCCGGTCGCCGTCGGTGCGATCGCGTGACCTGCACGGCTGGGTCGAGCCGTTCATGTCTCTGCACAACGCGGTGGGACTCATACTGCATCTGCTGCGCGATGCGGGCGATGCACAGGACCAGGTGGCCACTCAGGGTGCCTATCAGGAGATGCTCGGCGGCAAGACCTTCCAGCTGCTGCGCGTCTGGGTGGACCCCGCCTTGGGAGTGTTTCCCGAAATCAGCGCCAACAAGTACGTCATCTGGGTCCGTTTCTCCGCGCAAGACAGCATGACCAAGCCTCAGCCGGTTGGCCGGGATATCAAGTTCCGCCTGGCGCGCTGCAATATCTAGGATTTTTCCCATGGTCGAGTCCTTGACGCGGACAGGGCACCGGCGTGGCCGGATCTGGCTGGGCGTAGTCCTCTGTGCGGTGGTGGTCTTGGCATTTTGGCTATGGCCGCGGCACCAGGTTGGCCGCCCAGGCCCCGGCGGCGGGGCAGCGGACGTCCCTACTCCAGTGTCCGTGGCGAAGGCCGAACCGGGCCAGATCGATCGCACCCTGCGGGCGCTGGGAACGGTGACGCCTGTGCGCACCGTCACCATCCGGTCGCGCGTGGACGGGCCGCTGCAGGCGTTGCACTTCACGGATGGCCAGGCGGTTCATGCCGGCGATCTGCTGGCCGAGATCGATCCACATCCTTTTGAAATCGCGCTGCAGCAGGCGCTGGGTCAGCAGGCCCAGCATGAGGCGCAACTCGATAACGCGCGGCTGGACCTGGCGCGCTATGAGACGCTTTACAAGCAGAATTCGGTGGCCCGGCAACAGCTCGACGCCGCGCGCGCGCAGGTGCGTGAGCTGCAGGGACAGATCCAGGCCGATCAGGCGGCCGTGGCCGATGCGCGGCTGCAGCTCGGCTATACACGCATCGTATCGCCTGGCGATGGCCGGCTAGGGCTGCACAAAGTGGACGTGGGCAATATGGTCCATGCCGCGGACACGGGGGGGCTGGTCGTGCTCACGCAGAACCAGCCCATGGACGTGGTGTTCTCGATCCCGCAGGGACAATTGCCGGCCTTGCTGACGGCCAGGCGGCGGCAGCCCGATCTGCAGACGCAACTGACGCTCGTGGCGGGGGGGCCGGCCGTGGCCACCGGGGCATTGCTGGCGGTCGATAACCAGATTGACGTGACCACCGGGACGGTGCAGCTCAAGGCACGGTTCCCCAATGCGGATGAAGCGCTGTTTCCGAACCAGTTCGTCCAGGTTCGCCTGAGGCTGGGGCTGGAATCCGGTGTCGTGGTGCCGCTGCGGGCCGTGCAGCGCGGTTCGGCGGGCGAGTTCGTCTATCGCGTCGATGCCCAGCACAAGGCCCATGTCGTGATGGTGGCGACGGGGGTGGATGACGGCAATCGCGTCGTGGTTGAATCGGGCCTCCAGGCCGGCGACAGCATCGTGGTCGAGGGCACGGACCGATTGCGTGATGGCAGTTCGGTGGAACCGGTGGCACCGGACACCGCAGCGGATGACGGAGCGCCGGCCTCGGCGCCGGCCGGGGCGGCTGCCGCTGCGGCCAGAACCGGCGCCCCGGGAGGAGCCAAGGGCTCGTGAACCTGTCGCGCCCCTTCATCCTGCGGCCTGTGGCCACCACGCTGGCCATGATCGCCATTGTCCTGGCGGGCTTCATGGGGTATCGGGAACTACCCGTGTCCGCCCTTCCCCAGGTGGATTTTCCGACGATTCAGGTGACCACGCTGTATCCGGGGGCGGGCCCGGATGTCATGACGGCGCTGGTCACTTCTCCGCTGGAACGCCAGTTCGGGCAGATGCCAGGGCTGTCGCAGATGCTGTCCACGAGTTCGGGGGGGTCGTCGCGCATCACGCTGCGCTTCGACCTCGGGCTGCCGCTGGACGTGGCCGAACAGGAAGTCCAGGCCGCCATCAACGCGGCGTCCAACCTGCTGCCCTCGGACCTGCCATCGCCGCCGATTTACAACAAGGTCAATCCGGCCGATACGCCCGTCGTGACGCTGGCGGTGACGTCGCCGACCCTGCCGCTGTACCAGGTCCGGGATCTGATCGAAGTTCGCGTGACCCAGAAGCTTGCCCAGATCAGCGGCGTGGGGCTGGTGGGCGTGACGGGAGGGCAGCGTCCGGCCGTGCGCATCCAGGCCGACCCGCAGGCGCTGGCCGCGCATGGCCTCACGCTGGCCGACGTGCGCAAGGCTGTGACGCAGGCCAACGTGAACCAGCCGAAGGGCAACCTGGATGGTCCCCAGCGGTCCCTCACGATCAACGTCAATGACCAGTTGCAGGACCCCTCGGATTACGGGCGCCTGATTCTGAAGTATGAAAACGGTGCTCCGCTGCGGCTGCGCGATGTGGCGCGGATCCAGCAGGCGGCCCAAGACAGTCACCAGGCCGCATGGTTCGGCCGGACGCCGGCCATTTTGCTGAACATCCAGCGCCAGCCGGGTGCCAACGTCATCGACGTGGTGGACCGTGTTCAGGCCTTGCTGCCGGGGTTGCGCCAGACGCTGCCGACCGGTGTGGATCTGCAGGTCGCCGCAGACCGCACGCACACCATCCGCGACTCGGTCTCGCATGTGGAGATGGAGATGCTGCTGGCCATTTTTCTGGTGGTCGCCGTAACGTTCGTCTTCCTGCGCACCTGGCGGGCGACCCTGATCCCCGGCGTGGTCGTGCCCCTGTCGCTCATCGGCACCTTCGGGCTCATGTTTCTGCTGGGTTTTTCGATCAACAACCTGACGTTGATGGCGTTGACGATCGCCACGGGGTTCGTGGTGGACGATGCCATCGTGATGATCGAGAACATCGCCCGCCATATCGAGGACGGCAAGAAGCCGCTGGTGGCGGCACTGCAGGGCGCCCGGCAGATCGGCTTCACGCTGGTCTCGCTCACCGTGTCGCTGATCGCGGTGCTCATTCCGCTGCTGTTCATGGCGGACGTGGTCGGGCGCCTGTTTCGGGAATTCGCGGTCACGCTGGCAGTGGCCATTTTGCTGTCGCTGCTGATTTCACTCACGCTCACCCCCATGATGTGCGCCCGGCTGTTGCGGCCGGAATCGGAAGAACGGCATGGTCCGTTTCTGCGCCGTGCGGGGCGCGCCATGGACCGCCTGGTCGAGGCGTATGACGTGGCGCTGACGTGGGTGTTGGGCCATCAGCGGGCCACGCTGTGGGTGGCGTTGGCGACGCTGTTCGTCACGGCCGGTTTGTACCTGGGAATTCCCAAGGGCTTTTTCCCGCAGCAGGATACCGGTGCCATCCTGGCCATCACGCAGGGGCCGCAGACGGCATCCTTTGCCGTCATGGAGAAACTGCAGCGCGCGGCGGTCGACCGTGTGCTGGCGGACCCTGCGGTCGACTCGGTGTCGTCCTTCATCGGTATCGACGGCGACAACACCACCTTGAATACCGGCCGGCTGCAGATCACGCTCAAGCCGCTGGCGGACCGTGCGGACCGGGCCGATGTCGTCATGAATCGGCTCACCGCTGCCCTGCATGCGGTGGTGGGCCTGCAGGTCTACCTGCAGCCGGTGCAGGAGTTGTCGGTGGAGGACCAGATCAGTCGCGCACAATATCAGATGACGGTTTCCAGTCCCGACCCCGCCGCGCTGGCTCAGTGGGCACCCAGACTGGCGGAGGCCATGCGGGGGCTGCCGCAACTGCGTGACGTCAGCAGCGACCAGCAGGATCGCGGGCTGGCCTTGTCGGTCATCGTGGATCGCGATGCCGCCGCGCGGCTGGGTGTCACGCAGGCTTCCATCGACGATGCGCTATACGACGCCTTCGGGCAGCGGCTGATTTCCACGATCTATACCCAGTCGGCACAGTACCGCGTCGTCCTGGAGGCGAATGCCGCCCTGCTGGCGTCGGGCCCCTCGGCCCTGCAGCATCTCTATGTGCCGACCGGCTCCTCGGGCGTCACGCCACTCTCGGCGGTGGCCCGGCTGCAGCCCGGCCTCATGCCGCTGGCCGAGCAGCGGCTGGATCAGTTTCCGGCGGTCACCGTGTCGTTCAATCTAGGGCCCGGCGTGGCGCTTTCCGACGCTGTGCGGGCGATCGACGCCACGCGGGCGGATCTGCAGGTGCCCGCGGCGGTCGATACCCAGTTCCAGGGGGCGGCCAGGGCCTTCCAGGCGTCGCTGTCCAGCACGCTCTGGCTGCTGCTCGCTGCCGTGGTGACCATGTATATCGTGCTGGGCGTGCTCTACGAGAGCACCATCCACCCCGTGACCATTCTATCGACGCTGCCGTCGGCCGCCATCGGCGCCTTGGCCGCTTTGTGGCTGGGCGGGACGGAACTGGACATGATCGGGGTCATCGGCATCATCCTGCTCATCGGCATCGTGAAGAAAAATGCCATTCTCATGATCGATTTTGCACTGGATGCCCAGCGCGAGCGCGGCCTGGGGCCGCAGGCCGCCATCCACGAAGCCGCGCTGCTGCGTTTTCGTCCGATTCTCATGACGACGCTGGCGGCCTTCTTCAGCGCCATCCCGCTGATGCTGGCTTCGGGATCCGGCGCCGAGCTTCGCCAGCCGCTGGGACTGGCGATGGTGGGCGGCCTGCTGTGCAGCCAGTTGCTCACGCTTTTCACGACGCCCGTCATTTATCTGATGTTTGAACGCCTGGCGCACGGGCGCAAGGCCGCGGCGCCATGAGGTTCTTTGCGCTCTTCCTGCGTCGGCCCATCGGGACCAGCCTGCTGTGCCTGGCGCTGGTGCTGGCGGGCGTGCTGGCCTTGCGCTTTCTGCCGGTGGCTCCGTTGCCGCAGGTGGACTTCCCCATGATTGCGGTGTCGGCTTCGCTGCCCGGTGCCAGCCCGGAGACCATGGCCTCCAGTGTCGCCATGCCGCTGGAGCAGGCCTTGGGCTCGATTGCCGGGGTGAGCAGCATGAGTTCGCGCAGCCGCGAGGGACAGACCAACATCTCGCTCATGTTCGAGCTGGATCGGGATATCAATAGTGCGGCCCGAGACGTGCAGGCAGCGATCAATGCGGCGCGCCCCCAACTGCCGTCCGGCATGCGCGAGAATCCGACCTACCGCAAGGTGAATTCATCGTCGTCGCCCATCATGACCCTGGCGCTGACCTCCCAGACGGCCACGCAGGGCGAGCTCTATGACCTGGCCTCCACTGTGCTGGCGCAGAAACTCGCCCAGGTCAGCGGCGTGGGACAGGTGACGCTGGGAGGCAGCTCGCTGCCCGCCGTGCGGGTGCTGCTCGACCCGCGTACGCTGGAATCCATGGGCGTTTCGCTGGACCAGGTGCGCCAGGTGCTGCAGGACGTGAATACGCTCAGGCCGGGTGGCGTAGTGCAGGAAAGCGCCACTCAGTGGCAGATCCGCTCGGGTGCCCAGTTGCGCCATGCGGCTGATTACGCACCGCTGGTCGTCGCCTGGAAGAACGGCCGGCCGGTGCGTCTGGGCGATGTGGCGCGGGTCCAGGATTCGGTAGAGGATACCAACCAGATTGGCTACTTCAATGACCAGCGAGCCGTGCTGCTCATCATCCGTCGCCAGGCGGATGCCAACATCATCGACACCGTCGACCAGATTCGTACGCTGTTGCCGGCGTTCCAGTCGCTGCTGCCGGAGCGCGTGCGCCTGACGATCGCACAGGACAGGACGCCCAGCATTCGAGCGTCGCTGCACGAGGCCGAGCTGACGCTGGTCCTGTCGGTGATCCTGGTGGTCGCGGTGGTGCTGGTCTTCCTGGGAAACTGGCGTGCCGCCTTGATCCCGGCCATTGCCGTGCCGGCGTCGCTGATCAGCACGTTCAGCCTCATGTGGTGGTTCGGCTTCACGCTGAACACGATTTCGCTCATGGCGCTCATCGTCGCGACCGGTTTCGTGGTGGACGACGCCATCGTCGTGCTGGAAAACATCATGCGTCATGTGGAGCGCGGCATGCGGCCGGCGCGCGCTGCGCTGCGCGGTGTGACTGAAGTCGGTTTCACGGTGCTGGCGATGAGTGTGTCGCTGATCGCGGTCTTCATCCCGCTGTGGCTGGTGGGCGGGCTGGTCGGGCGCCTGTTCAAGGAATTCGCGGTGACGCTGTCGGTTGCGATTCTGGTGTCGCTGCTGATTTCGGTGACGCTGACGCCCGTCATGGCGGCCCATCTGCTGAAGCTGCAGCCGCCTCGCGAGCCGGCCCGGCGCGGGCGCCTGGCGCGCGGCCTGGCGCGCGTAGGGGAGGTCTGCATGCAGGCCTATCAGCGGTCACTGCGCTGGTCGCTGGACCATTCGCGCCTGGTGCTGCTCCTGCTGCTGGCCACCGTGGGGCTGAACGTGTATCTGTACATCAGCGTGCCAAAGGGCTTTTTCCCCCAACAAGACACCGGGCAACTGTTGGCGTTCTTCCGTGTGGACACGGGAGACTCGTTCGATCAGACTCAGGCGCGGCTGGATGCTTTTCGCAAGATCTTGCTGGCGGATCCCGCTGTGGATACGGTCACGGCTTACGCCGGCGGGCGGGGTGGCAGCAATTCCAGCTTCATCCAGATCCAGCTCAAGCCGCTGTCGCAGCGAACAGCCAGCGCCACCGAGGTGGTGAACCGGCTGCGGCCGCGTTTCCAGCATACGCCCGGCGCGCGCATGTTTCTGGTCCCGCAGCAGGACATCTTCGTCGGCAATTCTTCACGCTCCGGTTCCTATTCCTACGAACTGCTGGGCAGCGACCTGCCGCTGCTGGCCCGCTGGCTGCCCCGCGTGCGCAACGCGCTGGCGGCGTTGCCGCAGCTTACCGACGTGGATGCCGACGTGGAAGACAAGGGGCGCCAGGTCGAATTGCAGGTTGATCGCGATGCCGCCCGCCGGCTGGGCGTCCAGATGTCCGATCTCGCCGCCGTCCTGAACAATGGCTTCAGCCAGCGCCAGGTGGCCGTGCTGTATGGTGCGTTGAACCAATATCACGTCGTCATGGCGCTGCAGCCGCAATATACGCAGGATGTCCATTCTCTGCAGGCGATGCAGGTGGTCACGGCGGGCGGCCAGCGTGTGCCGCTCCTGGCCTTCACGCACCTGAGCGAATCGGTGGCTCCCAACGCCGTGGACCACGATGGCCTGCTCGCGTCCTATTCCATTGATTTCGGGTTGGCGCCAGGCGTTTCGCTGGACCAGGCGTTGAAGGCGATCGACGGGGCGATGGCGGGCATCAATCTGCCCACACAGGAGATGCAGGCGCACCTGGACCAGAGCAGCAGCATGATGCGCAATGCCGTTGCGCAGCAGCCCTGGATGTTGGTGGCGGCGCTGGTCGCCATGTATCTGGTGCTGGGCATGCTCTACGAGAGCACCATCCATCCCATTACCATCCTCTCCACGCTGCCCTCGGCGGGCGTGGGGGCGCTGCTGGCACTGCGGCTGGTGGGGATGGAGTTCACGCTGATTGCCTTGGTCGGCGTGTTCCTGCTCATCGGTATCGTGAAGAAAAATGCCATCATGATGGTCGACTTTGCCCTCCAGGCCCAACGCCGCGAGGGCCTGGACCCGCGCGAGGCGATCTATCGGGCCTGCCTGGCGCGATTCCGGCCTATTCTCATGACGACTTTGTCGGCCATGCTGGGCGCCTTGCCGCTGCTGCTGGCCACAGGCGCGGGCGTGGAGATGCGCCGGCCCCTGGGGCTGACGATCTTTGGCGGCCTGCTGGTCAGCCAAGTGCTCACGCTTTATACGACTCCGGTGGTGTACCTGACGCTCGACCGGCTGAGGAGGCGCCGCAATCCCGGCATGCCGCAGCCTTCCATTGGAGTCCCGGGATGATAGGAAAACAGAGATGATCGAACTCCGGCATTCGTTGGGCCGTTCGCACTGGCCGCGTGGGGCCGCCCTTTGTATGGCCGTGGGCGCGAGCCTGCTGCTGAGCGCTTGCGCGGTGGGACCCGACTATCATCGTCCGCCCCAGGATGTCGGCGCGGCCTATGGCGGCGCGCCCGAGGGCCACTGGTATCCGGCCCAGCCAAAGATGGCGGTGGTGCAGGGATGGTGGCATGCGTTTGGAGACCACTCACTCGACGCGTTGATGGCGCAGATGCCGCGTGCGAATCCCGATCTGGCGCAGGCCGAGGCGCAGTATCGCCAGGCGCGTGCCGCGCTGGCGGCCTCCCGGGCCGGCCTGTTCCCGACGGTGGGCACGTCGGTCTCCGTGGGACGGGGCGAGCAGGGCGCTGCGGGGCCCGGCGGCCCGACCACGAGCTACAACCTGTCGGGCAGCGTGAACTGGGAGGTGGACCTGTGGGGACGCGTCCGTCGCGGCGTGGAGGCCGCGCGCGCCGGGGAGCAGGCCAGCGCGGCGGATCTGGCCGGGGTGCGGCTGAGCCTTCAGTCCACGCTGGCGCAGTCCTATTTTGCCATCCGCCTGAGCCAGCTTCAGGATGACCTGCTCGCGCGCACCCTCCAGGCATATTCCCGCGCGCTCGAAATGACCCGCAACCGTCTGGCGGCGGGGGTTGCGTCGCCGGCCGATGTGGCAGCGGCTTCCGCGCAGCTCGAGCAGACGCGCGTGCAGCGTATCCGCCTGGGCTGGCAGCGGCAGCAGCAGATCCACGCCGTCGCCGTACTGGTGGGCGAGGTGCCTTCGCAGTTCCAGATGCCCGGCGGGCAAGGCTTGCCCGCCGTACCGGGCGTTCCGGCCGGTGTGCCGTCGTCCCTGTTGGAGCATCGGCCGGATATCGCGGCCGCCGAGCGGCGCGCGGCGCAGGCCAATGCGCAGATCGGCGTGGCCCAGGCCGCCTGGTTTCCGAATCTGACGCTCAGTGCCGAAGGCGGCTACAGCGCGGGCGCGTTTGCGTCGTGGATCACGGCACCCGCGCGTTTCTGGACCCTGGGTCCGGCCCTGGCCCTGACGATCTTCGATGGCGGGGCGCGCAGTGCCGCCGTGTCGCAGGCACGGGCGGCCTACGATGCCCAGGCCGCTGCGTATCGCAAGACGGTGCTGGACGCGCTGCGTGAGGTCGAAGACGCGCTGGTTCAGGCGCACGACATGATCGATGAACAGGCCGCCCAGGACCGTGCCCTGGCTGCCGCGCGTGAAAGCGTGCGCCAGACCGTCAATCAATACCAGGCTGGCCTGGTGGATTATCTGAACGTTGTGCAGGCGCAGGCCAGCGCCCTGAGCGCCGAGCAAAACGCCCTGAGCCTGCGGGCACAACGCCTGGATGCGGCCGTGCAGCTCGTGGCCGCGTTGGGCGGCGGGTGGCCCGGGCTCGCGGCGCCGGAGGCTGGGGGGTCCTGATCAGGGGCCGACCAGCGCTCCTCGCTGCGCCGCAACGCCGTGCGCGCCGTGCATGCGGGCGGTTTCCAGCGTGTCGGCCGATTGCCCTCCTATCGCGAAAACCGGACGTCCGGCGCGCAGGGCCAGCGACTGAAAGCGCTCCCAGCCCAGAGGCGGTTCCTGGGGATGGCTGGGCGTCGGCAGGGCATGGCCCAGCACCACGAAATCGGCCTGAAGCTGCCGGGCGCAGGCGACGTCTTCTTCCTGGTGGGCCGAGACGCCGAGCCATCCGGGGGGGCGCGTGTCCTGCTGCAGGATCTTGCGAGCGTCCTCGGCCCGTAGTTGCACGCCGTCGGCCCGTGACCACCAGGCGTGCGGATGGCGGCTATTGACGAGACAGCGCGCATCGTGCTGGCGGCAGAGCGCCAGCGTGGCCTCGAAGGCTTCGCGCAGCGAGGCCTCGTCGCCCGACCAGGCCGCTTCGCGGAACTGCACCAGCCGCAGCCCGTGCATCAGTTCCTGGCGCAGCTCCGCCAGCCATGCGTCCAACCCGTCGGGCGTGCCGATGTGGCTGACCCGATAGTGCATAGGCAGGCGCAGCCAGCGCAGCGGCGGGGCGGCGGCGGGAAGCAGCGACCCGCCTCCCGGAGCGATGGGGTGTTCGCACTCGTCCAGGCGGATCGCCCAGGGATCCACCCAATCCAGCGCCTGGTTCTCGCGGCCATGCGGTTCGCCGTCCCAAGCCGTGACCTGGCAGAACGCCAGTTCCACGATGGTCTTTGGATATTCGTGCACGTGGACGACCCAGGGGTACACATGCGTGGCGCGGATGCCGAGTTCTTCATCCAGCTCCCGCACCAGCGCCTGCCGGACAGTTTCGCCGGCCTCGATCTTGCCGCCCGGGAACTCCCACCAGCCGGGCCAGGCCTTGCCATCCGGGCGTTGCCCCAGCAGCAGGCGGCCCCTTTGATCCAGGATCAGGCCGGCTGCCACACGTACGTAGGGTTTAGACATGGCGAGCCGCCCAGTCACGTGCAAACTGCCGTGCCACTCTCCCGGAGCGCGAGCCCCTTTCCAGCGCCCATTGCAGCGCTTCGGTGCGGGCCGCTTCGATTTGCGGCGCCGGGCAGCCCTGAGTCTGCAGCCAGTGGTTCACGATGTCCAGGTAGTCGTCCTGGGCGAATGGGTAGAACGACAGCCACAGCCCGAACCGTTCCGAGAGCGAGATCTTTTCTTCGACAGTCTCGCCGGGGTGGATTTCCCCATCCGCCTGGTGTTCGGCCTGCAGGTTTTCGTGCATGTATTCCGGCATCAGGTGGCGCCGGTTGGACGTGGCATAGATGAGCAGGTTGTCGCCGGGCGATGACACGGAGCCATCCAGCGCCGACTTCAGCGCCTTGTAGCTCGCCTCGCCTTCCTCGAAGGAGAGATCGTCGCAGAAGACGATGAAGCGCTCGGGGCGCCCCTGGATCAGCTCGGAGATCTGGCCCAGATCCCCCAGGTCGGACTTGTCGAGCTCGATGAGCCGCAGTCCCCGCTCGGCGTGGGCGTCCAGCAGAGCCCGCACCAGCGAGCTCTTTCCGGTGCCGCGCGCGCCCGTCATGAGGACGTTGTTCGCGGGCTTTCCCTGGAGGAACGCCACGGTGTTGCGCTCGATGATGGATTTCTGCCGCTCGATATGCTGCAGATCCTGCAGGCGAATGGGCGCCAGGGTGCGCACCGCATCCAGCCATCCGCGCGCGCCACGGCGTTGCCAGCGAAACGCGTGGGCTGTCCAGTCGATGGGGGGCGGGGCGGGAGGCAACCAGGCCTCCAGCTGTGCGAGCACGGCCAGCGCGCGCTCAGCGAGGTCCTGCATTTTGGCGGGGGCAACCACTGGGTTCTCCTGAATATGACACGGAAAGTATAATCTGGGTCCTTGCGGCCGCGTCCTGCGGGCGCCCAACAGCAGTCGGGTCCGCCTTGAATTTCTCTGAACTGTTTGCTCCCATCGTTTCCGACATGCAGGCGGTCGACGCAGTCATCCGCGCGCGCCTGGATTCCGAGGTCGTGCTGATCCGCACGATCGGCGACTATATCGTGGGGGCGGGCGGCAAGCGCATGCGGCCGGCTGTGGTGCTGCTGGTGGCCAACGCCCTGGGCTACCAGGGCGTGAACCATCACCGGCTGGCGGCGGTGGTGGAGTTCATCCATACGGCCACGCTGCTGCACGATGACGTGGTGGACGAGTCCGACATGCGCAGGGGGCGCGACACGGCGAACGCGGTGTTCGGCAACGCAGCCAGCGTCCTGGTGGGCGATTATCTGTATTCCCGTTCCTTCGAGATGATGGTGGAGACCGACTCCATGGCGGCCATGGCGGTGCTGTCCTCCGCCACCACTGTGATCGCCGAGGGCGAGGTCCTGCAGCTCCTCAATGTGCATGATCCCGACGTATCGCTGGACCGCTACCTGCAGGTGGTGCGCTACAAGACGGCCCGGCTTTTCGAGGCGGCCGCCCAGGTGGGGGCGATCATTTCAGGGGCCGATGCGAAGCTGCAGTCGGCTGCCGCCGACTATGGGCGGCACGTTGGCACGGCGTTCCAGTTGATTGACGATGTGCTCGACTATAGCGGCGATGCGCAGACGCTGGGCAAGAACGTCGGTGACGACCTGCGTGAAGGCAAGCCCACGCTGCCCCTGATTCGCGTCATGGAGGCTGGCACGGCCGAGCAGCGTTCGCTGATCCGGGGCGCCATCGAAACAGGCCACGCTGATTTTGCTGCAGTGGCGCAGGCCATTCGCGCCACGGATGCGCTGGACTACACGCGCGCCGCAGCTCATGTCGAAGCGGATCGGGCGCGCGAGGCGTTGTCTGCCTTCCCGAATTCCGAATATCGCGAAACTCTGCTAAAATTCTGTGCTTTCGCGGTCGACCGAGACCGTTGAAGTTCCCGCGACAGGTGCTTCGTTGTTGCCTGCCGATCACACCGTCGGGGTGTAGCTCAGCCTGGTAGAGTACTACGTTCGGGACGTAGGAGTCGCATGTTCGAATCATGTCACCCCGACCACTATTTCATCGTCAGACGGCGGATGCTTCCAGCGGCTTGATGCTCTCCAGCGTTTCGTCCAGCCCCCTGCGGGCCAAGGCCAAGTCGTAGTCGTCCTGCAAGCCCATCCAGAAGGCTTCGCTCGTACCGAAGAATTTAGCCAGCCGCAGCGCGGTATCAGCCGTCACGCTACGGCGTTCGCGCACCACATCGTTGACGCGCGGCGCAGGCACGTGCAATGCCACCGCCAGGGCGCTGGCTGACATGTTCATCGGCACGAGGAACTCCTCTCGGAGAATCTCGCCGGGGTGTATGGGACGCATGCCGTTGTGGACGGGGTGCTGGGTCTTTGTCATGTTGGACTCCTAGTGATAGTCGACGATCTCGACGTCAGTCGCGTCCGTGCCTGTCCAGACGAAGCACACGCGCCATTGATCGTTGATGCGAATGCTGTGCTGTCCCTTTCGATTGCCAGCCAGTGCCTCCAGCCGGTTGTTCGGAGGCACGCGCAGGTCGCTCAATCGCGTAGCCCGGTTCAACATCTGCAGCTTGCGTTCGGCGACCATGCGGATGTTGGCGAACGTCGCTACCGTTCTCCCTTCGAACAACGATTGCGTGGGTTTGCTGCGAAACGAGATGATCATGTCGACTCGATTATAACGTACCGCGTTTAACGATATTCGTTATTTTTCGACGTGAGATTCGGGGGAACCCTGAAATTACATCGAAGAGTTGAAGGCGGAGGGTTTGGGCCGGTCCGTCGACAGTATCGCGGCGATCGTCTGTGACCCGGTGTCCAAAGCGTCGGGTACGCACTGGCTTCCAAAATCTCTACTTGACAGATGTCGTATCACTTGTTAATCCTACGCTACTGATTGTTATTTCTCCGGAGGATACGCATGCGATGCCCACCCGTCTTCGACAGCGAGCCGGAGCGCCTGGCAGCACTGGCAGAGTACGAATTCGACGAGGGTGAGGAGCTCCCCAGTCTGGAGCCGATCGTGTCGATGGCGACCAAAATCTTCAACGTCCCCATGTCGGCCGTCAACCTCGTCGGGAACGATCACGTGTTCTTCGCCGCCAGCACCGGCATCAGCGGCGCGGACATGCGCAGGGACGTTTCGTTCTGTGCTCATGCCATCACCCAGGAAGACGTCATGGTCGTGCCGGACGCATTGCATGATGAGCGCTTCCATGACAACCCTTTGGTGCGGCGTGCGTCGGGGATCAGGTTCTACGCCGGCGTGCCTCTGGTTTCGCCCAAGGGGTGGCCTCTGGGGGCGCTGTGCGTCATCGATCACGAGCCTCGCGCGGGGTTGTCGGATCCCGATAAAAGCGCTTTGCGCGAACTGGCTCGCATCGTTGCCGACAAGCTGGAACTGCGGCGCATGGACAGGGCATTGCACAGGGGCACGTCCCGATTCGACGCCTTGGCGGAGCATTCTCCATCAGCGATCGTATCGTTTGGGGCGGATTCCAGAATCCTTGCGTGGAACGCCGCCGCGGCTCGAATGTTCGGCTACCAACCGGCTGAACTGCTCGGGCAAAGCATCGAAGTGCTCATGCCTGAACACCAGCGCGCAGCGTTCCGGTTGCGCATCGTCGGCGCATTGGCACACAGGGACGCACTATGCGAGACTCCCATCGAGATTATCGGCCGGCGCAAAAATGGCTCTGAATTTCCCGCCGAGTTGGCGGCTTCCCTGTGGGAAGAGCACGGACAGATCCGGTTTGGCGCTATCGCCCAGGACGTCAGCGAACGGCTGCGGCATCAGGAAGAACTGACGCGGTTGGCGAATTTCGATACGCTGACCGGCTTGGCCAATCGCGGGCTCTACCTCCGATCCATTCACGAGAGCATCGTCGCCGGGCGGAAGAGCGCCGTTCTGGTTCTGGATCTGGATAGTTTCAAGGACATCAACGATACCTTGGGGCACTCCGTTGGAGACCGCATTCTTTGTGAGATTGGTCGTCGATTGCGCGGTAGCGTGAAAGCCGGCGATGTCGTTGCCCGGATCGGAGGCGATGAGTTTGCTCTCCATCTGCTGGACGTGGCTACGGTGGACGCTGCTCAAATGGTCGCCGACGCGATGATCCACGAAATCAAACGCCCCGTAGAGGTTGACAGGCACCACCTGCACGTCGCTGTCAGTTGTGGCATCGCGTTGGCGCCGCAACATGCCGACGAAGCGACTGAACTCATCGGGAATGCCGATCTGGCGCTTTTCAATGCAAAAGCGAATATGAGAGGACATGCCCTCGTCTTCAAGCCGAAGCTGCGGTCGGCGGCCAGTTCACGTCGGCAGTATGGCAGCGAGCTATACCGCGCGGTGGACAATGGCGAGCTGCTGCTCCACTACCAGCCTCAGGTTCACATCCGGGACGGTTCCGTAGTCGGGGCGGAGGCCTTGATTCGTTGGCAGCATCCCCGGCTCGGCTTGCTCACTCCCGGAGAATTCCTGTCTGTGTTGGAGGGGGGGCCTTTGGCGGTGACCGTGGGCGACTGGATACTTGATGTGGCCTGCTCCCAGGCCACGCGCTGGCGAAATACCGGCATGGGCGATTTGCGCATGGGCGTGAATCTCTTCGAGGCGCAGTTCCGGGCGGGGGATTTGCCGGAAAAGGTGATGGGAGTGCTTGCCAGGCACCGGCTGCCTCCGCAGGCGTTGGAGTTGGAGATCACGGAAAACATCGCACTCGACAATGAGGAAGCCGTTCTTCCCTCTTTGCGGAAGTTGCGCGACATTGGCGTAGGCGTTGCCTTCGACGACTTCGGTACCGGGTATGCATCCCTCAGTCTGCTCAAGCATTACCCGCTGACGCGCATCAAGATCGATCGCTCGTTCGTGCAGCAGATTGCGGAGTCACGGCAGGATGAAGCGCTCGTGCGTGCCATTGTCGACATCGCGCGCAATTTCGATCTGGAGGTCATCGCCGAGGGGGTGGAGACCGAGGCACAGCGGGACATTTTGCTCCAATACGACTGCATGGAGGCGCAGGGCTATCTGTTTGGAAGGCCGGAATCCGCGGATTCTTTTACCTTGCAGCATGTCGTGCCGAACTGAGCGGGCCTGGGCAGGACACTGCCCTGAACGTTATAATGATCATGTGCATGATCATGGAGTGAGAACGATGAAGACGGAACGCATCACCCTGCTCGCCTCGGCGGAATTCAAGGCTTTCTTGATGGAAGAAGCTCGTGCGGAAGATATCAGCATCTCGGAGCTCATCCGCCGCCGGTGCGAACAGCGGCAGAATGAAGACGAGCAGTTGCTCTTGGCGCTCGCGGCAGAACTCCGCGAGGCGACCGCCGCCGCCGACAGGGCTCTGGACGCCGGTCTCGCCTCCGTGGAAAGCGCCCGTGCGGCAATCCGGCAATCCCGGTCGCGTGCCCGGTACAGCGGGGCTGCTTTATGAGCGCGGTGCGCGAAGCCATTGAGGCGCTCAAGGGCACGCTGCTGCTCGCGGATAAGGTCGAGCGGGTGGCGGAAAGCCTGAAGGGGCTGTCCGAGGACCTGGAAGATCACGAGAAGAGGATCATCCGTCTGGAGACGAAATGGGAGACTGCGTTGGAGTTTTCCAGGATCCAGCAGGCCAGGCCAAAAAGGGACTAGTCCGCCAGGACCACGCCGTTGCGGCCGGCTTTCATCCCCATGATCCAGGTGACGATGCATAGACCCGCCAGCATCTCCGCCACGGCGTTCCAGGTGCCGGTGAATTCATACAACATGCCGGCCAGCACCGGGCCGACCGAAGCCACGGTATAGCCTACGCCCTGGGCCATTCCGGACAGTGCCGTGGCATCGCGCGATGAACGGCTGCGCAGCACCAGCAGCGACACCGCAATGCTGAAGGTCCCGCCCATCCCCAGCCCCAACACAATGGCCGACAGCCAGATCCAGGACAGCGGTGCTTGAAATGTCGCGAGCGTGCCCGCTCCCACCATGCAGATCATCAGCGTGATGGCGGCGCGCTGATCGCGCCCGCGCATCGCCAGCCAGGGTGCCGCCAGGTTGGTGCCCAGTTGCGCGAGCAGTGCCACCGACATGACCGCACCGGCCTGGGTGGCGGGCAGGCCCCGGTCGATCAGAATCACCGGCAGCCAGGCAATCAGGCTCTGTCCGATGCAGGACTGCAGTCCCATGTAGAGCGTGACGTGCCAGGCCAGCGGATCTCGAAACAGCCCCTTCGGGGGCGTGAGAATCTCGCCGGGTGCGGCTTGTATGTCGAGGTGGTTCGGCGGCACCGCGTGCCACACGGCCGCGGCAATCAGCGCGGGAAGCACCCAAAAGGCCAGCGCCCATTCCCAGGAACTGTGCGGGAGGCGACTCATCGGCACCACCAACCCGGCGCCGAACGACGCGCCCAGGCAAAAGGACATGGTGTAGAGGCTCATCACCAGGCCGATGCGCTGGGGGAAGGCATTCTTGGCGACGACGGGGACCAGCACCATGCCCACGCTGATGCCGGCGCTGGCGAGGAGCAGGCCGGCATTCATGCCGAAGACGCCCAGCACGCTGCGCAGCCCGACGCCCACGGCCACGACCACCAAGGAGCCCACGAGTACGCTGCGCATCGAAAACACGCGCAACAGCCGGGGCGCGAACAGGCCGAAAACGCCAAAGTACAGGGTCGGCAACGCGACCATCAGGCCGGCCGCGCTGGCCGACAGGCCCAGGCTCGCGCGAATGCCGTCGAGGACCGGCCCCATGGCGGTCAGCATCGCCCGCATGTTCAGCCCGGCCAGCAGAACCGCCAGCAGCACCAGACCCGCTCCAGCGTTGCGCGCTGTTCTAGGCATTGCCTGTCGCATCGAACATTCGGTTCATATCCCTGGCGGCCGCTGTAGAGCCCAGCAGCTTGAGATGATACAGAAATCCGTGTCGAAAGGTATCGGCAAGCCTCCAGTCGTCAGGCGGGCGGCGAAAATCCCACCCGCCGCAGCCTCTCGGACGTCACTTCGATGCGAGGCGGCCGAGAACCTGTTCCTTGGTTTGCTTCATGGGTTCTTCCAGTTCCCGCAGATCGATGTCTTCGTCGATCACCTTCGGGAACAGTTCGTCTTCTTCTTCGGTGATGTGGTGATTCGTATATTCGCCCAGCACGGTGAAGTGGGCATCGTAGAGATCCTCGCCCGAGTCTCCGTCCTGCAGTTGTGCGATCAGGTCTTTGGCGCTGGCGTGCTCGACCTTCGCTTCGTCCAGCAGACTCGAGAACTTGTCTGGATCGCATTCTCGCAGGAACGGGTAGAAGTGTTGTTCCTCGACTTCCGTGTGGGCCGTCAGCGCTTTACAGGCCTGTTGGACGATGTCTTCTTTTTGCGCGCTGTCCTTCGCGGTCTTGAATTCCTTGAATAGTTTCTGTACTTCCCGGTGATCGTCGATCAGCATGCCGAGCACGCCCTTTTGGGCGGCCGGCGCGTGCGATTTATTCATGGCCATCGTGCACTCCCCAGCTTGGATCGCGCCGACAGTGGCGCGGGCTCACTCGCGCAAGTCGCGTACCCGGGGGTGGCGGTCGCCCAGCTTCACCTCGACGGTGTCGCCTTCCGACAGGAGAATGCTTGCGAACTCATCGATGGGGACGGCGCGCCCGTTATGCACGACCTCGACGCGCCGGCTCATGACCTCGAGCTGTGCCACGACATCGCTGATCGTGCTTCCCGCGGGGTAGGCATATAGCACCCCGTTTACCTTTATGATGTTTACCGCCATGGTCCTATCGCTCCCCGTCTTCAGTTGTCGCCCGGCCGGCGCGGCCGTCGTGCGAGTGATCGCCGTGCTGGCGACCCCAGCCGTGTCGGACGCTCGCATCCGCGCGCTCCGCTCCCGGCTCGTACAATCGTATCTGTTGCCCCGTTCGACCCATCCGGATACTCGGGAAAGCGGGTGGGGCATCGGGATATGAGGAGACAGCATGTCGCAGGCCCGCATTGCACCCAACTCTTCCGCGGCGCGGCAAGCCGCGTCTGCGGCCGAAGCAGCGGCTGGTGTGCGCCGTGTCGCGGTCATCGGCGCGGGGACCATCGGCGCCAGTTGGGCTGCGCTGTTCCTCGCGCACGGCCTGCAGGTCACCGTCAGCGATCCCTTGCCGGACGCCGAGTCGGGCCTGCGCACGCTCATTGGTCAGGCCTGGAACACGCTGGTCGCGCTGGATGTCGCGCCACAGGACGTCCCGTGGTCTTCTCTGGACATGCAGCCCGACCCTGCGGCCGCCGTCGCGCAGGCCGATTTCGTGCAGGAAAATGCGCCTGAACGCGAGGCGCTCAAGACGGACCTGTTTGCCCGCATGGACGAGGCGGCGCCTCCGGAAGCGATCCTGGCGTCCAGCTCCTCCGGGTTGCTCATGAGCCGGTTACAAAGCCGCTGCCGCCGGCCGGAACGCTGCGTGATCGGCCATCCGTTCAACCCGCCGCATCTGATTCCGCTGGTGGAAGTCGTAGGGGGCCAGCAGACGTCGGCCGACACCATCGCGCGTGCGATGGCGTTCTACCGCCGCGTCGGCAAGCACCCGATCCGCATCAACAAGGAGGTGGTGGGCCACGTCGCCAATCGCCTCCAGGCGGCCGTCTGGCGCGAAGCGATCCATCTGGCCTTGGAAAATGTCGCCTCCGTCGAAGACATAGACGCGGCCATGTCGCAGGGACCGGGGTTGCGGTGGGCTGTGTTCGGGCCTCACATGACCTTTCATCTTGGCGGGGGGCAGGGTGGCATGGGCCATTTCCTGGATCACCTCAAGGGACCCATCCAGACCTGGTGGGACGACTTGGGTGATGCACGCCTGGACGAAGCGACGCGGGCTGCACTGCTCGCCGGGCTAAAGGAGGAAAGCGCGGGGCGGTCGGTCGACGAGCTGGCCGCCGAGCGCGACGCCGCCATCATCCGCATCCTGGCGAGCCGCCGGGTGTCGTGATGCCGCCCAGGGTGCTCTCAGTGCGCGGGTGGCCCAGCCCTATGGCTCGGGCCGGTACCGGCGCCTGAATTCGGTCGGCGCATTGCCGCTGTTGCGGGCGAAGAATCGGGTGAAATAGGCGGGGTCGCTGAAGCCCAGGCGATACGCGATTTCGGCGGTGGTCTGCTGGGTGTAGACGAGTTCACGCCGGGCTTCGATGAACAGGCGGCGGTGAATGATCTGGAGCGGCGGCAAGCCCATGCCGTCCAGGCAATGCCGGCGCAGGCTGCGTTCCGTGGTCGCCAACTGCCTGGCGTAGTCGGCAACGGGCCAATGCTCCCGGAAGTGCTGTTCCACCAGGTCGCGGAAGCGCTGGCAGATGGCGTAGGCTTCCGTGTTCCGCGGGTCGTCCGCAGGCTGAAGATTCAGGTGGCGCAATCGGGCCACCTCGACGATGAGGACGCTGGTGATGCCGGCCAATGCCGAAATGCGGCCCCCGCGATTGTGGACATATTCATCCACCAGGGTACGGAACAGCAGCTTCAGACGGGCCACGTCCTTGGGCGGGATGGCGCCAGAGATCGCATGAGCCGAACGCACGATGTCCATGGTCGAGTGATCCCTTGAAATTTGCAGGATGTCCCGCATGAAGCTCTCGGCCAGCGTCAGCACGAGTCCGTCCGTGCCCGGAATCCACTGAAAGCCGTGCACCACCGTTCGAGGCACGTTGATGAGGACGGGCGCCTGAAGCGACAGCGTCCTCGTGTCGAGCTCCACCATCCCATGGCCGGCTGCGACCCAGATGATCTGGTGCAGGTCGTGGTGGCGATGCGGCCGGATGTTCCAGTGGTGGATGCGGTTGCTGGTTTCGATCGGCTCCAGGTGCAAAAAGTCCAATGGCGCCGTCTGGTCGAGCTGGCCATACAGTGAGTAAAGCGGGATGCGTTCGTGGCGGACAGTAGCGTCCATGGTCGGGTCCGTGTCCGGAAAGTACAGATTATTGTCTCTTATTCTCATGTCAAATTGGCCGGTTTCGGGCCATCCTGTCAGCCGATGCGTTGGATTTTTCAGAGAGTTCCCGCACCAGTCGAGTGGCAATCGGGCGCGGCGGCCTGTCCGGAAAACCTCCGGCATCTTCGAAGAAGATTGATGCTGAGGAGACACTCATGTTTGTCAGAAACGTCTGGTATGTCGCTGGCTTCGAGAAGGATTTCGAAGCGCCGTTCGTCGCACGCCGCATCCTGGGCGAACCGGTTCTCATGTACCGCTCGTCGGTGGGCGGCTATGTAGCCCTCAAGGACGAGTGTCCGCACCGGCTGGTGCCGCTGTCACTGGGCGAGCGGATCGGCGACTGCATTCAGTGCGGCTATCACGGGATGTGCTTTTCCACTGATGGTGCCTGCACGAGCGTTCCGGGTCAAGACAACATCCCCGAGGCGGCCCGTGTCGATACCTATCCGCTGGTGGCTCGCCACGGCATTGTCTGGATCTGGATGGGGAATCGGGATCTCGCCGCCCCCGAACTGATCCCCGACCTGCACTGGAATTCCAGCGATCGGTGGGCGGCTTCCCGGGGCTATCATCACTTCAACTGCAATTACACGCTGATGAACGACAATCTCCTGGACCTCAGCCACGAGACCTATGTGCACAAAAGCACCATCGGCACGCATGAAAAAGAGCCCATTGCCAGCTTCACGCCCAAGGTCACGATGGTGGGCGACTGCATGGTGCGGGCGCATCGGGAGATGCGCGGAATCGAAGCGCCGCCCTTCTTTGCCACGATGATAGGACGTGACTGCACCATCAACCGCTGGCAGTCGGCCATCCACTTCGTGCCGTCGACCAATCTGACGGTCCTGGGAATCCATCCGGTGGAAGAAGACCGCGCGACGGCCCGGGTCGCGCATGTCCTGCATCTGCTGACCCCCGAGAGCGAATCCAGCACGCACTATTTCTGGGCGGTGATCCGCAATTTCAGGATCGATGACGCCGACCTGACGGAGGAACTGCGGGTCGGCAACTCCCGCACGTTCGACGAAGACCGGGACATCGTGGAAGCGCAGCAAAGGCGGATCATGGAAACCGGCCGGACCGTGCCCGGGGTCGCCATCGTACAGGACCAGTCGCCGATCCGCGCGCGCCGGATGCTGGAAAAGCGCCTGAAGCAGGAGCAGGACGATCCGGCCTACACAGTCTTGCCGCCACAGCTCGTGCCCGAACACTCATTTGCCCTGCTGGAGGAGTTCGCGGCGTAGGATGGCGGAGTAGTCCGGTCGTTCAAATCAAGAATATTCGATCAAAGGAGACAACATGAAGATGCGCTTGATCCCCTCGATGGTGGTGACGCTGGCGATGATGGCGCTCTGCGCGAGCGCCCAGGCCAAGGATCTGAAGATCGGCCTGGTGCTGTCGGTATCCGGGTTCTATGCCGATGCCGCGCGCCAGATCCGGAATGGCATCGATCTGTACATGGCGCAGCACGGTGATACGGTCGCCGGCCGCAAGATCCAGTTGATCGTCAAGGACACGGGTGGGATCGCCCCCGCCGTGGCCAAGCGGGCCGCCCAGGAACTGCTCATCAAGGACAAGGTCGATATCCTGGCCGGATTCGCGCTGACGCCCAATGCCATTTCGGTGGCACCGCTGGCCACACAGACCAAGGTTCCCATGGTGATCATGAATGCCGCGACGTCCTCCATCACCGAGCGCTCCCCGTATATCGTGCGAACCTCGATGACAGTGCCGCAGGGCGCCTGGGCCGTGGCTCAATGGGCTCATAAAAACGGGATCAAAAAGGTCTACACATTGTCCGCCGACTATGGGCCCGGGCACGACGCCGAGGCTCAGTTCACCAAGACCTTCACCGGGCTGGGTGGCCATATCGTGGGCAGCGTGCGCACTCCCGTGGAGAACGTGGACTATTCTCCCTATCTGCAGCGGGTCATCGATTCGAAGCCCGATGCCCTGTTCATGTTGATTCCGACCGGCAGCTCGCTGGTGGCAGCCGTGAAGGAAATCCGCAACCTGGGGCTGGCGGAAAAGCATGGCATCCGGGTGCTCGGCACGGGCGACTCCACGGGCGAAGGGCAGTTGCCGGCGATGGGCGACTCCGCCGTGGGATTGATCACCGCTTTTCATTATTCCGAGGCGCATGATTCTCCCGAAAATCATGCCTATGTCCAGGCCTACTCCAAGGCCTTTCCGGAAGACCGGCCGGACTTCATGTCGGTGGGCGGCTACGACGGGATGACGCTGATCTACAAGGTCCTGGAGAAGACGGCGGGTGATGCCAACGGCGACGCCTTCGTCGCTGCGGCCAAGAGCATGCAGTGGGTCAGTCCTCGCGGTCCCGTGCAGATCGATCCGGACACGCGCGACATCATTCAGAACGAGTACATCCGCAAGACCGAACGGGTCAACGGCGTGGTTCAGAACGTGGAGTTCGACGTCATGAAGGCCGTGAAGGATCCGGCCAAGGCCAAGGGCTGACGGTGGGACGGTACCGCCACGGGGTGGCTTCGTCGGAGGTCGCCTCGGCGGCCGTGATCATTGCTTCGGGGTGAGCCGCAGCAGACTCCCCCCGGTTCGGTCTTCGATCACCCACAGGGCGCCGTCCGGGGCGACCGCCACGTCGCGGATGCGCCGCCCCAGCGTCCAGCGGTCGACCTGTCGAGCGCAACCGTCGCCGGTGAAGACGATCCTCACCAATCCCGCCGAATGCAGACCCCCAATCAGTGCCGATCCGCGCCACGCCGGGAATAGGGTGCCCGAATAAAATGCCATTCCGGCGGGCGCAATGACGGGATTCCAGTAGAGCGCCGGCTCCACGAACTCCGGCCGGGTGGGCGGACGCGGAATGGGTTCCCCGCTGTATTGATCGCCGTACGAAACGTATGGCCAGCCATAGTTGCCGCCGCGCTGGATCCGATTCAGTTCGTCGCCGCCGCGGGGTCCCATTTCGTGTTCCCAGAGCTGGCCGTCGGGGGCGAATGCCAGCCCGTATGGGTTGCGATGGCCCGTGCTCCACGTCAGCGCCCGGATGCCGGCTTCCCGGGCCATCGGGTTGTCCGGGGGGGCCGAGCCGTCCAGGTTCATGCGCAGGATCTTGCCGCGCGCCAGGTCCGGATCCTGGGCAGTGTCGGGTTCCTGCCGGTCTCCGACGCTGAGGAACAGATGTCGGCCATCAGGCGCAAAGGCGATGATGCCGCCGGGCTGTCCACCCCTGCTGGGCGGGCTCTGGCGCCAGATCGTGGTCAGATCCCGCAATAGAGGGCCCTTCTCCGCGACCTCCAGGCGCGCGCGCGCCAGGACCAGCGACCCGCCTCCCTGCGCTTCCGGTTCGACATACGTGAAGTACAGCGCGGCATCGTGCGTGAAATCCGGCGATACGGCCACATCCAGCAGACCGTCCTGGCCTCGGTAATAGACCTTCGGGACTCCGGAGATCTCGGTCTTGTGACCGCCTTGGGTGACAAGGAACATCCGTCCTGGTTTTTCCGTGACCAGCAGCCGCTGGTCCGGCAAGAAGGCGATGGCCCAGGGATAATCAAAGGTCGCAATGGACTGCGCCCGGAAGGGTGGTGCGGCGCGGGCCGGCAAGGTGCCGGCGTTCTCGATGCAGGTCGCCGCCTGTGCCGACGGCGGACGCGCCGCAGGCGCGGCGGCGAGGGCGGCAATGGGAAACGACTGGCACAGCAGGGCCATCAGGGCCACCCGCCGGGCTGCCCTGATGGAGGGGCGGCTCAGTCGTCGGGAAATTCCCATTTTTGGGCACTCGCTCCCGCCAGCTCCTGCACGCGGGTCTCGTCCTGTCCGAATTCCGACGCGACACCGGTGTAGGTGATCGCGCCGCGCTCCAGTACGTAGGCGCGGTCCGCGACTTCGATGGCCGCGCGCACGTTCTGTTCGATCAGCAGCACTGAAGTACCTTCGTTCCGTGCCGCGACGATGACGTTGAACACGTTCTGCACGATGATGGGCGCGAGCCCCTGAGAGGGTTCGTCCAGCATCAGGAGCTTGGGGTTGAGCAGCAGCACGCGGGCGATGGACAGCATCTCCTGCTCGCCGCCGGACAGTTCCTTGCCTTTGTGCAGCTTGCGTTCGGCCAGCCGCGGGAAGAGCTCATAGATGCGGGGGATGTTCCACGGGCCCGGACGATCGACGGGAACCTTGAGGTTTTCCTCGACGGTCAGGTTGGCGAAGACGCGACGGCCTTCCGGCACCAGTCCCACGCCCAATCGGGCGATTCGGAAGGGCGCCAGGTGGGTGGAGTCTGTGCCGAAGATCTTGACGTGCCCCGAGTGTGCGGGGGTCAGACCCATGATGCTTCGCAGCGTCGTGGATTTCCCGGCCCCGTTACGGCCCAGCAGCGTCACGAGCTCGCCTTCACCGACTTCCAGATCCACGCCTTTGAGAATATGGCTCTTGCCGTAGTAGGTGTTCAGTTGGTGGATCTCAAGAGCCTTCACGCTTTTTCCCCAAGTAAGCGACCTGCACCTTTTCGCTGGCCGCGATTTCGTCGGGCGTGCCTCGTTCGAGCATCTCGCCCTCGGCCAGCACGGTGATGCGGTCGGCCAGGTTGAAGATCACGCGCATGTCGTGCTCGACCAGAATGATGGTGAGCTTCTGTGTGCGGTGAAGCCTGCGGATCAGTACCGCAGTGTCGAATGTTTCCTGGTTGCCCATGCCGGCCGCGGGCTCGTCGAGCAGCAGCAGCTTGGGCTTGAGCGCCAGGGCCATCATGATTTCGGTCGATCGCTGGTCGCCGTGTGAAAGTTCCCCCACGTTGCGATCGGCGTTCGCCGTCAGGCCGCCGGTTTCCAGAAGTTCGTCGACGCGATCCTCGGTTTCCCGGGATTGGCGTGCCGAATGGAACATCTTCAGACGCAGCCCCTGGGTGACTTCCACGGCGATGCGCAGATTCTGGCGCACCGTGAGTTCCGGGAAGACCTCGGTGATCTGGAATGTGCGCGCCATGCCTCTGGCCACACGGATCTGGGGCGGCATTTCGGTGACGTCGACGCCATCGAACACGATGTGCCCTTTGGTGGGACGATAGAAGCCGCTGATCATGTTGAAGAACGTGGTTTTACCCGCGCCGTTCGGACCAATGATCGCGTGCAGTTCGCCCTCTTCGACATTGAGCGAAACGTTTTTCACCGCAGCGAGCTCGCCGAAATGCTGCGAAACGTTGTGGACCTCGAGCAAACTCATGACGTTTTTCTCTGCATCAGCCCGACGATACCGCGGGGGATAAACAATACGACCAGGACGAAGATCATCCCGATGAAGAACATCCAGTTATCCGTGAGGCTGGACAGGTAATCCTGCAGCACCACGAAAATGGCGGCACCCAGCAGCGGCCCCCAGAAGGATCGCATGCCGCCAATCACCGCCATGAGCACGAAGTCGCCGGATTGCGTCCAGTGGAGGTTGTGCGGACTGACGAAGTTGTTCAGCATGCCATAGAGCGAACCGGCCACGGCCACGAACAGGCACGAGATCGTATACGCGATCCACAGGTGGCGATTGACCGGGATGCTGAGGAACCGCGCCCGACGCTCGTTCTCGCGCATGGCCAGCAGCGTGTGGCCGAAGGGGGACTTCAGGATCACGGCCATGGCGAACGCGCAGACCGCGAAGACCGCAAGGGCCAGATAGTAGTACGTCGTGCTGGATCCCAGATTGATGTCCGTGAAGCCCAGATGAATGGGCTGGCGCTGGAAGGTCAGGCCATTGTCGCCGCCGGTCACTGAATTCCAGCGGAAGGCGATGAAGTAGAACACCTGGCCGAAGGCGATGGTGGCCAGCGCGAAGTAAATCCCGCGCAGCTTCGCCAGCAGGTAGCCGATGATGGCGCCGCCCGCGGTTCCGACCAGGATGCCCACGAGGAATCCCAATGGCGTGCTGGGCACCAGGTATTTGATGAGCAGCCCCGTTCCGTAGGCGCTCAGCCCGAAGTAGGCGGCATGGCCGAACGCCATGACACCGGAGTGCCCCACCAGCAGATTGGTCGCCATGGCCGCCAGGCCGATCACCAGCACCCGCGTGCCCAGGTCCGTGTAGCCGCCAACATGGGAAATCCAGAGCGGCATGGTGAGCAGAATGAACCACACGACCGCGCCGGACATGGCTTTGTTGAGAATGGATTGGTTGTTCACAGCTTTGTCCCGCCTTCTTCACCAAACAGACCGTGCGGCCGGACCAGCAGCACCAGCGCCATCATCACATAGATGGTCGCCTCGGAAGCCGATGGAAAGAACACGGTCACGATCCCGGTGGCTACACCGATGAGGATGCCGCCAAAGAGCGTCCCGATCAGACTGCCCAGACCGCCCACGATCACCGCCACGAAGCTTGGCATGATCAGCCCGTCGCCGATGGTCGGCGTCAGCCCCAGCATGCCGGCCGCGAGCACCCCCGCCAAGCCTGCGAAGAAGATGCCAAGCCCGAAATTCAGGTTGCGCAGGATGCGTACATCGACCCCGAGCGCGGACACCATTTCCAGATCCAGGGTGCCTGCGCGTATGCGCATGCCGAGCCGGGTCTTTTTGAGAATGATGAACAGGATCGCCACGGTGACTGCAACCAGCACCACCATGAAGACGCGGTATCCGGTCAGGAAGAACAGTGTCGAGCTGAGCGATGATTGCAGCGCGGCCGGGACTTTCATCGGCAGCCCCTGGGCGCCCCAGATGTAGCGGATGGAGTCCTGAATCACGAAGGCCAGGCCGAACGTGAGTAGCAGGCTGTACAGAGGATCACGGCTGTAGAGCGGCCGGATGAGTACGCGCTCGACGATGATGCCGACCAAGGCCGCGAAGAACGGCGAGATGATCAGCGCGCCCCAGAACCCCAGGTAAGGTTCCAGCGTATACGCAAAATAGGCCCCCAGGGCAAGGAACCCGCCGTGCGCAAAATTGATGACGTTGGTGAGATTGATGATGAGGGACAGACCCAATGCCATCAAGGCGTAGAACGCGCCGATGACCAGTCCGTTGAATATATTGAAAAGGACCAACTGGGTCACACCAGTCCTCCGTCGGTGGCAGTGCTCGAGTGAGCGATCATGATGAAACGGGTCTCTGTGATGCGGGGCGGGCCGCCCGCGATGCTCTGCGGGCGGCCCGTTAGGGCAGTGATGTCGGTGTCGCTCAGGACGGCCACGTCATCTTGCACTGGGTTTCCTCGACGGTCGGAGCAATGGTCTTGCTCTCGATCACCTCGTCGACCTTGAACAGATCGTCCGGCGCGCTGCCGGAGGCCTGTGCGTGACCTGCCCACAGGGTGCCGATCAGCAGGTGCTGGTCGGCGCGGAATGTCGCGGGGTGCGGCTGCAGCGCGACTTCAGGCGGCAGCGTGAGGCCGTTCAGGGCGCGGGCCATCTTGACCGGTTCGAGCGATTTGGCCGTATTGGCGGCCAGAGCGCAGGCGTGGATGGCCGTATGGCCGAACCAGGTCCGTGCGGTCGGGACGCGGCCGGTCTTTTTCTTGATGGCATCGGTGAATTCCTGCACGTGCGCCACGCCAGGCTGGTTCCAGTACCATTCGATCACCCAGTTGCCGATGCGGGATTCCGGCGGCAGGGCCTCGAGGGTTTCGAGCTCGATGTTGGCGCCCGCGATATGGAAGCGCTTGTCCAGGCCAAACTGTACGGCCTGCTTGAGCACGTTGGTCTGGTCTTCGCCGTTTTGCAGGATGACGACGACGTCCGGGCTGGCGGCCTGGGCCTTGATCAGGTAGGACGAGTATTCCGTGGTGCCCAGCGGGATCAGGTCCGTCCCGACGTTGGTGGCGCCCAGCTTCTTCAGGTTGACGTTGTAGGCATCGAGCAGCCCGTGGCCGAACGCGTAGTCCGGCACCAGGAAGTAGAACTTCTTGCCGAAGCGCTTGACCAGCGAGGGGGCGATGGCGTTGACCAGCAGAGTGGTGGACGGATCCACCTGGAACACATTCCAGTGGCATTCCTTGCCCGTGATGGGGTCGGCGTGCCCGCCCGGGTCCATCATGAAGACGCCCTTTTCGTAGGCGACCGCCGACATGGCCATGGTCAGGCCGGAGTTCACGTTGCCGACGAGGAAATCGACCTTGTCCTTGTCGATGAGCTTGCGGGCCTTTTGCACCGCCACGCCAGCGTCGCCGCTGGTGGAGTCTTCAACGATCAGCTTCGCGGGACGGCCCAGGATACCGCCCTTGGCGTTGATTTCTTCGACTGCGAGTTCCATGCCGTGGAGTTCGTTGCGACCCGTGATCGCGTACGTGCCGGTGAGCGGATTGTCGACCCCCAGCTTCACGGGTTGTTCACCCGCGGCGAGTACGAAACGGGGCGCCGAGATCGACGCCACGCCCGCGGCGGCTGCCATTTTCAGCGCCGTGCGGCGGCTGATTGCCTTCGAGTTGCCAAAATTGTCGTTCATCTAGAAATTCCTCCAAAGCGACAAGCTGGCGTGCAAAGCATCGGCCAGCACTACTGGGTGGATAAGTCTGGAACACTGCAAAAGGATGGTGGAACTGCGCCCCGCTTTTGTAATAGGTTGTGAGTTTGCGCTGTCGATGGAAAAGTTGTCAATCAGGGTATACGTCACGGGCACGACGCAGTTGAGAAGGCGCCCCGGTGGTGAGCAGTCGTCATCGGAGGCGCCGCATTTCAAGGGTTTCAGATGAAGACATCTCCAGCCCCCGCGCGCAACAGCAGCCGGTGAAGCGGGGCCGGCGGTTGACCGTGCTGAGCGGTGATTGCGTAAAAATGTTCAGTCAGCTGCGAGGACTCTCCGACGTGCGTCAGTTCGCCCGAGCGCAGTTCGTCTTGCACGACCACTTCCGGCAGGATCGTGATCCAGTCGCTGTCGCGCGCGACCAGCCGCAACATCGTCATGTCGTCGATCTCAGCCCGCAGCCGTGGCCGAACTCCGGCTGAGAAACACAGAGCATCGAACTGTGTGCGGACGCTGTGGCGCGTGCTTGGCATGGCCATTTCAACGGCGTCGAGATCCTGTGGAACTCGCAAGCTCGTGCCCGACCATCGATCGGCCCGACCCACCAGGGAGATCACCTGGCTTCCGAGGAAGCTCGAGGAAACCGGGTGGGCCGGGTCGGACGGAACGGGCTCGTTGGCGAGCACCACGTCCAGTTGATGGCGAAGAAGGCGCTCGACCAGAAGCTGCAACGATCCCGAGTCCACGGAAAGAATGACCGCCGGGTCACGAAACAATGGACGCAGCCAGTTGACCTGAAAGTTGCGCGACATCGTTGAAACGCTACCCACCCGGACGCGAATCGAGTCTCCGGCTCGCCCTTCGAGCCAGCCCAGCATCTGCTCGCCCAGCCCGAAGATGTTGTCGGCGTAGCTGAAGATCTGGCGGCCGGTGGCGTTGAGCTCGAGATGCCGGCCGTGGCGGTCGAATAGAGGTTTGCCCAGGCGGCTTTCCAGTTGCTTGATCTGCGTCGAGACAGCGGACTGGGACGTGTGGATCTGCGCAGCCGCTCGGGTGAGGGAGCCCTCTTTGGCCACCCGCCAGAAATAGAACAGATGTTTGAAGTTCAGTCGGTCAATGTTCATAGTTCTATTTTGAAGAACGATACGCAGCTATAAATGCGATTTACAGAATACACAAAAAATAGAAGAATGTGTCCGCCTTCCTTCGAGATGCGTGATGAGTCCTCCGTACGATCTGAACTTTGCGCTTGCGCTGGTGCCCGCCCTTCTGATGCTGGTGGCTGCCCTATGTGGCCGGAGCCGCCGCGCGTCAGTGCGCCATTTGTGGCGACAGTTCATTGGCCTCTCGATTGCCGCACTGGTTTTTTCGCTGCTGGCGCTCATCACACAGATGTCGCTGGTGCCGGCGGACGCTTCCATGAGGGCCCAGAGTGATGGCTGGCTGGCGGCGAATCTGTTCGGCGCCTGGGTCAGCGTCCTCGTGCAGTTCCTTGGCGTGGCGATCGGGATTTTTTCATCTCGCCATCTCGAAGGTGAGCCGCGACAGGCCGTATACATTGCGGCGCTGGCGGCTGTTTTGTCTTCGGTCCATTTCCTGTTGCTGGCGAACCACTGGGCCGTGCTGATCGCGGCATGGGCCGCTATTGAATGGGCCATGCATTATCTGTTGTGCTTCTACAAGGACCGGCCGTTCGCGCTGCTGGCGGCGCACAAGAAGATGGTGACTGACCGCGCGGCCGATGGGCTCCTGATTGCAGCGGCCGTTTTGTCCTGGACCGAGGTCGGCAGCGGTTCGTTCTCTGCGCTGTGGGTGCACATCGAGGCGGGCCATGCGTCCGCTGCGCTCGCCTGGAGTGGCATATGTCTGGCGCTTGCGGTCATCGCGCGTACGGCGCTGATGCCGGTCCACGGCTGGCTGGTGCAGGTCATGGAGGCTCCGACGCCGGTATCGGCTCTACTGCACGCGGGCGTGGTCAACCTGGGAGGGTATGTATTGGTGCTTTTCGCGCCGCTGCTCGGGGTGTCGCTGGTGGCCCGATGGCTGCTGGTGATATTTGGCCTGGTGTCTGCCGTGGTGGCCGGGTTGGTGCTGCTGACGCGTGTCAGCCAGAAGGTGCATCTGGCCTGGTCGACGATCGCACAAATGGGATTCATGGTGCTCGAGTGCGGCTTGGGGCTTTATCTTTTTGCCGCACTGCACCTGTTGGGCCATTCTCTGTACAAGGCGCACAACTTCTTGAATGCCTCCAGTGCTGTCGAAGAGAGCAATCGCAAGCTCGTTACCGGCGCGTCCGAAAATTCGAGCTTGAGCATGATCATCGCCGTGCCTGTGGCGTTGATCGTCGTGTTCTCGCTCCAGTCCCTCACGAACAGTCATGCGTGGCCCTGGTGGTGGAGTGCCGTGTTGGCGCTTGCGTGGGCGCCGCTTCTGTGGGTTCCGAAGGCGACCCCTGGTCGGGCGGGCGTCGTGGCGGTGCGCGTGGCGACGGCGCTGGCAGCGGCCGCCTTCCTGACGCTGGTGACCAGCGTCATGGACCATGTGCCGGTCGGTGCCGATAATGATCCGCTGGACGCGGCCGGCCTCGTTGCCTTGATCGGAATGGGGGCGATGTATCTCGAGATGGCCGCGTTCCAGCTTTGGCCCCGTTCGGTTGTCGTCGCGCGCCGCTGGGTATATGCCGGCTTTTACATGGACGAGGGTTACACCCATTGGGTGCTGATCTTGTGGCCCGCCCGGTGGGCTGGGGCCGACAGTAAGGCCGCGCCTGCCCCCTGGGTTCTCTCCGAGCCTGTGAGCGGGCCCTCGAAATCATGAGTTCTTCCATGCTTGCAATGACGTCCGCCAGTCCCCAGCCAGCCGTGCCCCCCGTCGAAGTCGACGATGCAACGTTGCAGGAGGCGTTGGCGCGTGCCTGTTCCAGCATCATGCCGGCGTGGCCTTTGGACCAGGCCGTCGCCGTCAACCCGCATTGGCGGCGGATCGGCAAGCCGATTCGGCGCGTGGCCGCGCGCCTGGCCGTGCTGGGCGATTTTCACGTGTTTCCGTCCCGCGATTACATCGCGCGGGAATGGGAGACCGGGCGCATTTCGCCGGCCGATCTGGCAGTGGCCCTGAAGGTCCATGCGACCCGCGAGGCGTGCGCCCTGACCGCTGAGGACTGTGTGGCCTGGCTGGCGGATGACGCGTCGATATGCCGCGAACCTCTTCTGGTGGATCTGCTTGACGACAAGGTGCAGCGGAACAAGCGCTGGCCCTGGCGCGCAGCCATTGTGTTCCAGATGAGCCAGACGTGCGCCACCTATTTCGATCGCCATCAGGCCGACTGGCGCGCCGCCGGCAGTCGAAGCCTGTATGGCTTTTGGCGCGAGAGCATGGTGGGCGACCATGGCTTGAGTTCGATGCTGGGTCTGCCCGGATTTGCCAGGCAACTGCGCAAGCTGCCGATGGATGCGGAAGCGGCGCTGCGTTGGGCGCTGGGCGAGCTTTCGCTCGGCGCGTCGGCCTGGGAAGACTACTTCGAGGCGCTGCTGCTGTCGATCAACGGCTGGGCCTCCTGGTGCGCCTATGTGGGTTGGCAAAATATTCCGGTCGGGCAGGACGACCCGCGTTTGCGGGAACTCCTCGTGTGCCGGGTCGCATGGGAGGCATTGCTGGCTTGTGCCGTCTCGCCCGCCAGACGGCGTGTGGCCACGGCGGAACTTGAGTCGAACTGGCGAGATTTTGACCGGCGGGTCGCCGAGGCGGATGCCGCGTTGATGGCCAGTGAATTGTGGCAGGAGGCGCTCGAGGCCAGCTACCAGCGCGATCTCGTGCGGAAGTTGCGCACGCGAGTCGCGCCCGCCTCGGTGCGGCGGCCCGAAGTGCAGGCGGTGTTTTGCATCGATACGCGCAGTGAACGGATGCGCCGTGCCCTCGAGCTGATTTGGCCCGATGTCGAGACGCGGGCCTTCGCGGGTTTCTTTGGGCTTCCCATTCAGTACAACCTCCTGGGCACGGATATTCATCGGCCGCAATTGCCGGGACTCGCGTTTCCCAGCATCGCGGTGCAGGATGTGGTGACGGCCACCGGAGAGGCCACCGCCGAGGGAGAGTCCAAATCCACGCGGGCCCGTGCGGTTCGGTGGAAGCGGCTGGCCCGCACTGACCAATGGCTTGGAAGCGTGCGCTGGTCGAGCACGACCTTTTCCTTCGTGGAAGCGGCCGGGGTGGGCTATCTGGGCAAGATCGCACGGTGGATTCGGCCACCTGCCGGACCGCGTGTCGACAAGGACCGCATCGGCTTGTCAGGCACTCCAGCGGAACAGTGCCGCCCCATGGTTGTAGGGCTCGACATTGAACAGAAGGTGGAACTGGCTGCGGGCATTTTGCACACCATGGGGCTG
The DNA here is from genome assembly GCF_052978285.1 of Castellaniella sp. UC4447_H14. NCBI lineage: Bacteria > Pseudomonadati > Pseudomonadota > Betaproteobacteria > Burkholderiales > Alcaligenaceae > Castellaniella > Castellaniella sp. UC4447_H14. The sequence continues at coordinate 2,982,645 of NZ_CM129666.1, forward strand.
GATGACCGTCTGGCACCCCTGGTGGTGTTGTGCGGCCACGCGGGGCATTGCACCAACAACGCTCATGCATCGACGCTGGATTGCGGAGCTTGCTATGGACGACCGGGCGAGGCGAATGCACGCGCCCTGGCACTCCTGCTGAACGACGGCCAGGTACGGGAAGGTCTGAGCCGGCGTGGCATCAGCATCCCCGACGACACGTTTTTCATGGCGGCGTTGCACATCACAACCACCGATGAAGTGACCGGGTTTGATCTCGATCTTCTGCCGCCGCCGGCGCAGGCGCGTTGGAAGCGGATGGAAGAGGTTTTCGTGCAGGCGGGCGACCGTATCCGCCGCGAGCGCGCTCCAGCGCTGCACATGGACGAGAGTCTGGACGCGGAGCCGTTGCTGACGTCCTTCCGGCGCAGGGCCAACGACGGGTCCCAGACAAGGCCCGAATGGGGGCTTACGCGCAATGCGGCATTCATTATCGGTCCGCGTGACCGCAGTCGGGGCAGGGTGCTGAGTCGAGCTTATCTTCACGACTACGATGCGCGCTTCGATGCGGATGGGACCGTGCTCGAAAAACTCATGATGGGACCGATGCTGGTCACGCACTGGCTCTCCTGGCAATATCACGCCTCGACCTGTGATCCCTTGCATTATGGGTCTGGAAACAAGGTGCTGCATAACGTCGTGGACGGTCATGTCGGCGTCTTTGAGGGCAACGGTGGCGACCTTCGCATAGGCCTGCCCAAGCAGTCGCTGCACAACGGCGAGGGTTGGTATCACGAGCCCGTGCGCCTGACGGTCGTCATCGACGCGCCGGCGGCATCGATCGGAAGCATCGTGGCGCGCAACGCTGTGCTGGGGCAACTGTGCGATAACGGCTGGATGCTGCTGTGGCGCTATGAGGGAGATGAGCTTCAGCGTTATGAGCGCGGCCGCTGGCTGCCGCTCGAGGCCTGAGCCCGGCGATTCGCGATACGGATGTTTGCCAGGCCGCCCCGTGCCAGCAGTGGCGCGGATTTCCGCCTTATACTCAAGTCCTCCTGCATTTGGTTGCCTGCCTTGAAAACGCTGATTGCCCTGGCGTGCTGTCTTTTTGCCTGGTCTCAGGTGGCCTTTGGCCAAGCCGCTGCCGCTGCCGCTGTTCCGCCTGCGACGGTGGGTCATGAGCTCTCTTTCTGGCTGACCCGCTGGCTCGTCTATCTGTTGCTGTTTGCGCTTGGGGGCGCCTGCCTGTTCCGGATCCGGTGGCGCAGAACCGCGCCCCGCTGGGTCCGCACGGTGGCCGCGCTGATTCTGGTGGTGCTGATTTCAGGGGCGGCGATCATGCTCGGGGGACCGGGGGCCCTGGTGTTGCCCCGGTGGGCGTCGGGTCCGGCCCTGGCGCTGCATGTGGTGGCCGCCGTGGCCTGGGTCGGCTTCCTGCTGCCGGCCTACCGGACGATCCACTCGAACATAGGGTCCGCCGTGCCGGGACGGTCTGCGTCCGTGCCCGGAATTCGCCGCGCCGACGACACGGCCCGACGGCTGAGGCAGTCGACGGCGTGGTCCGGCCTGGCCATCATTCTGGTCCTGGCCAGCGGCCTCGGGCTGACGCTGCTGCAGATGCGCCATCCGGGCGATCTGCTGCACACGGACTATGGCAATGTGCTGCTCGCCAAACTCGTGCTCGTGGCTGTCCTGCTGATCATGGCCATGCGCACGCGCTGGGTGCTGGCGGGGCGCGCGATGGAGGGCACGATCCGGGCCCGCTCGCGGCTGCGGCGGTCGATGGGGACTCAGATCATCCTGGCGGCGGGCATCCTGAGCGTGGTGTCCTTGTGGCGCCTGGCCCCTCCGACGCACGACATGGCGCGGATCGAGGAACCCCATGGCCCCACCGTCAGCCTGGAGAATCGCCAGGCGCGCGCATTGGTCGAGTTGCCGGCAAAGGCTGCCGGACCGTGGCGCATCCAGGTCATTTCGATCGACGGCGTGGCGCTGGATCCGCAGCGGGTGGTGCTGACGTTGAGCAACCCCGCAGCCGGCCTGGACCCCGTGGATCACGATACCGTACGCCAGCCCGATGGCCGCTGGCGGGTGGACCTGCTGGCGCTGCCTGCGGGCGGCCAGTGGCGCGTCCAAGTCCGGGCCTTCATCAGCGATTTCGATGTGGTGACCTTGCAGCGAGATCTGGACCTGCCCGAGAATCTGGCGCCGCAGTCCCCGGCCGGAGCCAATGGCCCGGCCGTGCCGGGGACCGGTTCGGGGCACGCCGCTGCGATGCCGCCCCCTGTAGTCCCGCACTGAGCGGTTGGCCAATATTGATTGTGGATGGTCCCATGTTTGAAACAAGTACCCAAACCTATGCCACCAAGGCGGAGCACTATGCCGATCTGGTGGCGCAGGCGGGCAGCCTGATATCCGGCGAGCCCGACCTGATTGCCAATGCGGCGAACTTCAGCTCGCTCGTCTTTCATAGTCTGCCACGGATGAATTGGGCGGGCTTCTATTTGTATGACGGCAAGGAGCTCGTGGTGGGGCCCTTTCAGGGCAAGCCCGCCTGCATCCGCATTGCGATCGGCGCAGGTGTTTGCGGTACGGCCGCCAAGACGCGCGAGACGCAGGTGGTTCAGGACGTGAACCGGTTTTCGGGCCACATTCCCTGTGATTCGGCCTCGAAGTCCGAGATCGTGGTGCCGCTGGTGCGGGCGGACGGGACGCTGCTCGGGGTCTGGGACTGTGACAGCTTCGTGACGGAGCGCTTTGACGAGGAAGACCGTCTCGGCATGGAAGCCTTGTGCCGGACATTCATGGCGCACGTAAACGGGTAACCGTCCGGGCCGCCAGACGCATCAGCCCGGGCACAGACAGCAGCAGGCCCCCCAGGGCGATGACGAGCATGCCGACCCATGCGACGGGATCAGGGATGGCCATGAACACGCCCCAGCCCAGCAGCGTGGCCCAGCCGATCTGCGAATAACTGTAGGCGCTCAGGCTGGCCGCGGATGCGCGCAGCAGCGCATAGGTGATCGTCAGGTGGCCGACCGCTGCCACGGTACCCACGGCGAACACCAGAAACAGGTCGGGTAAAGGCAGCGGCGCCCATTCGGCGATCCCCCAGGGCATCAGCACCAGGGCGCCGACCAGGCCGGTGTAGAAGTTGCTGGTCGCTGCGTTTTCAGACTGGCGGGAGATCCGCGTGACGATCTGATAGATCGCGTTGGTCGTGGCCGCGCCGATCGGAAAGAGGATGGCCCAAGTGAGCAGGCCGCCGCCCGGCCGGGCAATGATGAGCACCCCGGCAAAACCGCAGCCCACGGCCACCCAGTCGGCGGTCCGCGCCTTTTCCTTCAGCATCAGGCCAGAGAGCAAGGTAACCATCACGGGCGCCAGGAACACGATCGCGGTCGCCTCGGCCAGCGGCAGCCGGGCCAGGCCGTTGATGACCAGCACACTGCCCCCGCACAGGCACAAACCGCGAAACCCTTGCAGCGCGAAGCTGTGGGCATCATACAGCCGGGCCCCCATGCGCGGCGTGAAGATGACGACGATGGCCAGTGTCTGCGCAACGTACCGCAGCCAGACAATCTGCATCAGCGGGTGGCCGGCCGCCAGGTATTTCGTGCCGGTGTCCAGAATGGCGAAGAACAGACTGGCGGCGCACATCAGAACCGGGCCTTGCCAGTTCTGCGCGCGAAGAGGGTGACTCATGGAAATGCGGACGGTCGTCGGCAGCAGTGACGTGAAGGCTGGAGTTTAACGGACCAGGCTCGGCCGTTTGTTATCGAATTTCCAGCCCGGAATCAGAAACTGCATGCCGATCGAATCGTCGCGACGATTCAGCCCCTGGGACCGGTAAAGCTCGTGCGCCCTGGACAGGCGGTCAGGGTCGATTCGGACACCCAGGCCTGGCGTGTCAGGCACCCGGATCGCACCGTCTTCGATGCGCATCGGCTCAGTGGTCAGGTGCTGGCCGTCCTGCCAGATCCAGTGCGTGTCGATGGCCGTGATGTGACCCGGTGCGGCAGCCGCCACGTGGGTGAACATGGCCAGCGAGACGTCGAAGTGGTTGTTCGAGTGGGAACCCCAGGTGAGCCCCCATTCGTGGCAAAGCTGGGCGACGCGCACTGAGCCGCGCATCGTCCAGAAGTGCGGATCGGCGAGCGGTATGTCCACAGCTTGCGCCTGGATGGCATGGTAGAGTTCGCGCCAGTCGGTGGCGATCATGTTGGTGGCGGTGCGCAGGCCGGTCGCCCGGCGGAATTCCGCCATGACTTCGCGTCCGGAGTAGCCCGGCTCGCCGCCGCAGGGATCCTCGGCGTAGGCCAGCACGTCGTGCTGGTCGCGGCACAGGCGGACCGCCTCTTTCAACGACCAGGCCCCGTTGGGGTCCAGCGTGATGTTGGCATCCGGAAACTGCTCGGCCAGCGCCGTGACGGCCTCGATTTCCGCATCGCCCGCCAGTACGCCGCCCTTGAGCTTGAAGTGGCGGAAGCCGTAGCGTTCACGCGCGGCCCTGGCCAGTCGCACCACGGCGTCGGCGGTCAGCGCCTCCTGGTTGCGCAGCCGAAACCAGTCGTTGTCGGCGTCGGGCTCCTGACGATAGCCCAGCGTGGTCTTGCGGGAATCGGCCACGTAGAACAGGTATCCCAGCACTTCGACCGCTTCGCGCTGCCGGCCGTCGGCCAGCAGGCTGGCGACGGGTACGCCGATATGCTGGCCGAACAGATCGAGCAGGGCTGACTCCAGCGCCGTGATGGCGTGCACGCCAGTGCGCAGGTCGAAGGTCTGCGTGCCGCGCCGGTCGTCGTCCCGGCCCAGGGTGGCCTCGCGGCAACGCGACAGCAGTTCGTTGTAGTGGCCGATGGGCTGACCCGTGATCAGCCTGCCCAAGCGTTCGATTTCCTGGCGGATGGGTTCGCCGCCGGGAACTTCGCCGATGCCCTGGTGTCCCGAGCTGTCGTCGACCAGTACGATGTTCCGGGTGAAATAAGGGCCGTGCGCGCCGCTCAGGTTCAGCAGCATGCTGTCCCGTCCGGCGACGGGGACGACGGTGACCCGGGTGACCAGAGGTGTCCGGGCGTTTGACTGTTCCGTGTGCGACATGATCAGCGTTCCGCTCGAGGGATGTTCCAGGGGTTGCCGGCTTGCAGCGCCGCAGGCAACAGTTTGTCCGGTATGTCCTGGTAGCACACCGGGCGCAGGAAACGGCGGATGGCGAGCGTCCCCACCGACGTGCTGCGGCCATCCGATGTCGCGGGGAAGGGGCCGCCGTGAACCATGGCATCGCAGACCTCCACGCCGGTGGGGAAGCCGTTGGCCAGGATGCGGCCGACTTTCACTTCGAGCGCAGGCATCAGCATGGCGGCCAGCGCGTCGTCGGTGCCCGGCTCCAGATGCAGCGTCGCGGTGAGCTGCCCTTCGATGGCCTGCGCAATGGCCAGGAACTCCCGGGTATTGGCGCAGCGGATGATCAGCGAGCTGGCGCCGAAGATCTCCGCGCCCAGCGTGTCGGGGTCCTCGAGGAACGCTTGCGCAGTGGTGACGGCCAGATTGGCCTGGCAGGGTGCCGGAGCGTCGTTGCTTTGACCTTGCGCCAAGGTCTGCACCCCCGGGTGCGCGGCCAGTTTCGAGACGCCGCTTCGGTAGGACTGCGCGATGCCGGCCGTGAGCATGGTGCTCGATGGAGCAGCCTGGACGCCGGCCGCCGCGAGTTCGATGAACCGATCCAGTTCAGGGCCGTCCAGCGCGATGATGAGCCCCGGATTCGTGCAGAGCTGTCCCGCGCTGCCCAGCAGCGACACCACGAAGTGACGGGCGATGTCGTCTCCGCGCGCGGCGAGCGCCCCGGGCAGCAGGTAGACCGGGTTGGTGCTGCTCATCTCGGCATAGACGGGAATGGGAGCGGGGCGCCGGGCCGCCGCCTGCATGAGCGCCACGCCGCCCTGGCGGGAACCTGTGAATCCCACCGCCTGGATGCCGGGGTGGCTGACCAGCGCGGTGCCGAGCTCGTTGCCCGCGCCGGCCAACAGCGAAAACACCCCTTCCGGCAAACCGCATTGCTGGACGGCATTACGAATGGCCTGCCCGACCAGTTCGGAGGCGCCGGGATGGGCCGGATGCGCCTTGCAGACGACCGGAGCTCCGGCGGCCAGCGCCGACGCGGTGTCACCCCCGGCGACCGAAAAAGCCAGCGGGAAATTGCTGGAACCGAACACCGCCACCGGCCCCACCGGAATGTGGCGGGTGCGGATGTCGCTGCGCGGCGCGGGCTTGCGGTCCGGCAGCGCATGGTCGATGCGGGCGTCCAGCCAGTCGCCGTCGCGCACCACGCGCGCGAACAATCGTAGCTGATTCACCGTGCGTCCGCGTTCACCTTCCAGGCGGCCGCGGGGCAGGCCCGTCTCCTGCATGGTGCGGGTGATGAGTTCGTCGCCCAGATCCAGGATCGCTTGGGCGATGGACTCCAGGAAGGCGGCGCGTTGCGTCGGAGTGGTCTCGCGATACGTGGGGAAGGCAGCCAGTGCGAGCTGTACGGCCTGGTCGACCTGGCCAGCATCGGCACCGTGCCACGTCACCGGCAGGGCCTGGCCGGTGGACGGATCGACGGCGTGGAAAGAGGCTCCGGCCCCAGGGATGTTCTGGTGGCCGATGAGTTGGGTACCGGTGATGGTCATGGACGAATTCCCGATCTGAGGGGTCAATAGGCTGCTGCGGGCAAGTTATCATACAACCGATGCCCTACAACGAGCCGGAGCCTTCGCATTATATATCGCTGGATGCGGGGGATTCTTGCGCAGGATTATTCAGTTGTCGTACGATGACGTGGTCCCGATAAAAATCATCTTGTCGCTTCACCCCGAAGGAGAATGTTTGCATGCCTATCCCACAATCCGCCCAGTCCACCTTCCAGCTGGACGAAGCCCTGGCGGCCGATGGCCAGGGCGATCGCATCGTCTGGGTGAAGCTCTCGCTGGCCTTCTTGCCGCTGGCGACGCCCATCAGTGATGCCAAGGTCTTCACGGGCCGCCAGAAGCCGCTGACTGAAGTCGCCATGATCTTCGCCGAGATCCGCACGCGGGACGGCCATGAAGGTTTGGGCTTTGCGTACTCCAAGCGTGCCGGCGGCCCCGGCATGTACGCTCATGGTAAAGAGATCGCCCATGAATTGCTGGGCGAAGACCCCAGCGACATCCAGCGCCTCTGGATCAAGTTGAGCTGGGCGGCGGCTTCGGTCGGGCGAAGCGGCCTGTCGGCGCAGGGAATCGCGCCCTTCGACGTGGCGCTGTGGGACATGAAGGCCAAGCGCGCCGGATTGCCGCTGGCCAAGCTGCTGGGCGCGCATCGCGACTCGGTGCGCCTCTACAACACGTCCGGCGGGTTCCTGTCGACGGCGCTGCCACAGGTGCTTGAAAACATCGATGCATCGCTGGCGCGAGGCCTGGGCGGCATCAAGATCAAAGTCGGCCATCCGGACCGCAATGTGGACCTGCAGCGCGTGGAAGCGGTGCGCAAAAAGCTGGGCGACAATTTCCCGCTCATGGTGGATGCGAACCAGCAGTGGGATCGCCCGACGGCAGCGCGCATTTGCCGCATCCTGGAACAGTACAACCTGACCTGGATCGAGGAGCCGCTGGACGCCTACGACGCTGACGGCCATGCCGCGCTGGCGGCGGCCCTCGATACGCCGATTGCCACCGGCGAAATGCTCACCAGTTTCCGGGAGCATGCGGATCTCATCGAAAAGCACGCCTCCGACTTCGTGCAGCCGGACGCCCCGCGCGTGGGCGGGATCACGGAGTTCCTGAAGATCATGCAACTGGCCGATTACCATGGCCTTAGCATGGCTCCGCACTTCGCCATGGAAATCCACCTGCACCTTGCGGCCGCCTACCCGCGTGAACCGTGGCTGGAGCATTTCGAGTGGCTGGAGCCGTTGTTCAATGAGCACCTGATCATGATGGATGGCCGCATGCAGGTGCCGAACCGTCCGGGGCTGGGATTCACGTTGAGCGACCAGGCCGTCGCCTGGACGAAAGAGACCTTCGAGTGCGGCAAGCGGCCCTGAGTCGCAGGTGGCTCAGCGTGGCGCGGGCTCTACATCCAGCGCCACGCCGACCGACAGGCTCTCGCCCGGCGCCAGGACCTGCATCCCGGTGCCCGGGCAGCCGGCCGCCGCCAGATTGAATCCGTCGCAAACGTGCGTCGCGGGCTCCACGCACAGATAGCGCCCGGCGTTGCAGTGAAGGACCATGTGGCCCAGAGAGCCCTGCGTGCGCAACCTCAGGCCGGGGCCCGAGGGCCACGCAATCGAAGCCGTGCCGTCCCACCCCGATAGAAATCGGGTCCAGGTCGCGCCGGTTCGTTCCCAGTGCCGCTGCGTGGCGGGCCGCGGGTATCTCGCCAATTCCTGTTCATGTACCCACTCGGTGGTGGCCGACAGGTCGACGGATTGCGCGGTGAAATAGGGGTGCAGCCCCAGCCCGGCGGGCATGTCGGAGCGGTCCTCGTTTTCCAGGGCCAGCTCGACCCGCAGACCCTGGTCTGCCAGGCGTATGGTTTGCCGCAGTCGCCATGCCCAGGGCCAGCCGCCCAGGCCTTCGGGATGTTCCAGCATCAGGACGACATGATCGGTTGCGGACTGCTCCACTGTCCACGCCATGCCCTGGGCCTGCCCGTGAAGCGCGTGGCGTGTTCCCGGCAGCGGCTCCAGCGGAATCACTCGGTCGCGCCAATGCAGGTGGGCATCCCGGACGCGATTGGAGAAAGGAGCCAGCGGAAAGAGCCCGCCTTTGGGCCAGGCATGGGCCGGCCAGCCATGATCGGTGATCGGGACCAGCCAATCCCGCAGGCCGTCCGGCAGATCCGTGGACCAGCTGAGGACGCGTCCACCCGCGGCCGGTGCGACGCGGGCCCGGTGGGGGCCGCAGCGCAGCGCCAGGCAGGCGCCGGGGGCTGCGTTCATCCAGAGCGTCGGCGTCATTGTGTCAGTGGCCCGTTTCGGCGTCAGGCCTCGCGGGGCGCCTCCTTGACGCGGCTGACCAGTTGGGTGGGACTGACGAACCGCAGTGCGATCAGCACCCAGACCAGCGTAATGGCCATGTACATCATTGCCATGGCATCGATGGCTTGGGGCGCCCGCACCCCCGAGGAGAACACGGCATAGTACAGGGCCACCACCAGCGTCTGCGAATCCGGCCCGGCGGTGAAGAAGGTCAGTTCGAACAGCCCTATCGTGCGTACCAGGACCAGCAGGCCCGCGGCCAGCATGCCGGGCACCAAGAGCGGCATGAGCACGAAACGGAAATACTGGAAGGTCCGTGCGCCAAAAATGCGGGCCGCCGATTCCAGGCTGGGATCGATCTGCTCGATGAAGGGTGTCATGACGAGGATCACGAAAGGCAGCGCCGGGACCAGGTTCGCGAGGATCACCCCGAGCAGCGTTCCGCCCACTCCTGCCTTGTAGAAGGCCGTCGCCATGGGGATGCCGTAGGTGACGGAGGGCACCAGCATGGGGATCAGGATGAGCAGCAGGACCAGCCGCTTGCCGGGGAATTTCGCCCGTGCGAGCGCATACGCGGCCGGTACTCCCAGCAGGATGGAGAGGATGACCACGGAGGCCACGACTTCCAGGGTCACGAGGAGGATGTGTGAAAGCTGGAACTCGTTCCAGGCCTGGGCGTACCAATGCAGCGTGAAGCCTTCGGGCAGCAAAGTGGCGAACCAGCGCGTCGCCACCGAGTCCACGACCACGGTGAGGATCATGAAGACGACGTTCAGCAGGAAGAACCCCATCAACGTCCAGATGGTCATCCGCCACAGCCAGCCCCACCGCCTTGCGGTTCCGGGGGCATATTGATTGAGTGTCGACATATGTCACCCCTTGCCGCTGGTTGCCGGGCCGGAGTAGAACGCCTGGCGGAATGCGAAGATGGCGCCCACGATCAGGAGCTGCACGAAGCCCATGACGATCGCGATGGCCGAGGCCATGCCGTAGTCATATTGTTCGAAGGCGGCCTCGTAGGCGGCGATGGAAATGACGCGGGTGGGACCCGCCGGCGCGCCCAGCAGGATGGCCGATGGGAACACGGCGTAGGTCTGCACGAATGAAAGCGCGGCGGCCATGCTCAGGCCGGGCACCAGCAGCGGCAGGTAGATCAGCCGGAACTGTTGCCAGGCGCCGGCGCCCAGCGTGCCGGCGGCTTTCGCCAGCGTGGGGTCGATCCCGGAGATATACGAGAGTGTCAGCAGAAAGACGAACGGGAAGTCCGAGATGATCAGCGAGATCAGTACACCCCAGTAGTTATGGGTCAACCGGATCTCGCCGTCGTACAGCCCCAGCGCGTGGATGATCTGCGGGAACCAGCCGGAGGGACCGTAAAAGGTCAGCATGCCATCGGCGATCAGCACGGTGCCCAGCGTGATGGGGATGACCAGCAGCGTCGTCACGATTCGCTGCGAGCGGCTGTTGCGGCGCAGGGCAAAGGCGACCGGTACGGCCATCGCCACGTTGATGAGCGTGGCCGGCGCGGCCAGCTTGAACGTCGTCCAGAGCGTGCCCCATTGCGTCGCGGTGCTGAAAAAGTGCGCGTAATTGGACCAGAAGCGCCCGCCTTCCATTGGCTGGAAGGAAATCACCACCCCGTACAGAAAGGGATACACGAAGAGCGCCAGCAGCACCAGCACTGCCGGCGCGGCCAGCCAGCCGCGACGGTCCGCCCTGGGCGCCGGCAAGGCACTCGCTGCGCTCATACGGCCTCCGCGTAGGCAAGCGTGCGGTCAACGGGAATGCGCAGGCGTAGCTTGTCGCCCGTTTCGAATTGGCCCGACAGCCGGGTGAACAGGTCACCGATCTCGGTGGCGACGACGAGCAGCGATGTGCGCCCGCCAAATTCCATGGATTTCACGGTGGCGGCCAGGCTGTTGTCGTCGTGCTCGCCGGCCAGTTCGAAATCATCCGGCCGCATGGCGACTGCGACATCCCGGGTGCCTTCATGCACGGACAGGGATGTTCCGCCCAGGACGGTGGATCCGCTTTGCAGCGTGAGCCGGTCGCCTTCCTGGCGGAGGACCTGGAAAGGCAGTACGTTGCGGTAGCCCATGAAGCGGGCCACGTGCAGATTGTGGGGGCGCCCGTACACTTCGCGCGGCGTGCCGACCTGTTGCACGCTGCCGGTGCGCATCACCACGATACGATCGGCCATGGACAGCGCTTCGTCCTGGTCGTGCGTCACGTAAATGGTGGCGCGTTCGAGCTGGGTGTGGATCCGGCGAATTTCCGCCCTCATTTCGACGCGCAGCTTGGCATCCAGATTGGACAGCGGCTCATCCATGAGAATGACGGGCGGTTCGATCACGATGGCGCGCGCAATGGCAACGCGCTGCTGCTGGCCACCGGAGAGCTGGCCGGGAAGTTTTTTGGCGTGGCCCTCGAGCTGCACCAGCGACAGCGCGGCGGCCACGCGCTGGGTGATTTCGGCCTTGCGCACGCCGCGCATGCGCAGTCCGAATCCCACGTTGTTTTCCACGCTCATGTGGGGGAACAGTGCATAGTTCTGGAACACCATGCCAAAGCCCCTGCGCTCGGGCGGCAGCGTGTCGATCCGGGTTTCGTCCAGCCAGATGCTGCCGGAGGTCAGGTCCGTCAGGCCCGCCAGGCAGTTCAGGGCGGTGGATTTGCCGCAGCCAGACGGCCCCAGCAAGGCAATGAACTCACCACGCTGGATGTTCAGGCTCAGATCGCTCAGGGCGGCGACCGCCGAACCGGAAGCGGTGGGATATTTGCGGCCGACGGCGTCCAGGCGAAGCTGCTTGAAGGTTTCGTTCATGTTGCGTTATCCGGAGAATGCGGGCCGCCTGCCCCCGCGGTTCGGGGGGGCGGGCGGCGTTTCATGCCACTTTACTTCTTGAGCGCACCGACCTCGGTGTCCCATTTCTGGAACGCGGCGACCATGGCCTTGGCATCCAGCGGGACGGCGCTGGGACGGCTGGTGGTCAGGGAAGCATATTCCTGGCGGCCGTACCGGTTGATGATGTCCTGGCTTTCCTTCGGCGCAGCCGACAGCGGCACGTTGTCGACGGCGGGGCCGGGGTAGAAGTAGCCGGCGTCGTACGTCATGGCTTGCTGTTTGGGCTGCAGCATGAAGTTCATGAGCTTGAAGAGGACATTCTGCTTTTCAGCCGAAACGCCCTTCGGGATCACCATGTAGTGCGCGTCCGTCACCCAGGTGAAGTTGTCGAAAGGCTGGATCTTGAAGTCCTCCGGCACAATACCCAAGGCACGCGGGTTGATATCCCATCCGGTGACGGTGACCGTCATGTCGCGGCTGCCCTGGCCCAGTTCCTTCATGATGGCCGAGGTTCCGCCCGGGTAGTACGGCACGCAGTCGTTCAATTGCTTCAGGAACTTCCAGGTGTTGTCCCAGCCGTTGATGGGATCGTAGGGATCCTTGTCGTGCAGCAGATACGGCAGGCCCATCAGGAACGTGCGTCCGGGCCCCGAGTTGGCCGGGCGGGCATACAGGAATTTGCCGGGATTGGCCTGGCACCACTTCAGCAGTTCCTCGGGCGTCTTGGGCGGGTTCTTGACCGTCTTGGGGTTGTATTCCAGCAAGGGGCCGGACTGCATGAACGCGACTTCGAGACCGTATCCCTGGGCCAGTTTCTGCATCTTCGCGGCAGCGGGGTGGTAGCTGGCGACGTCCGCCTTGAACAGATCTTCATGGTCGGGCAGCAGCCTGATCCACAGCCCCTGCTCGATGCCCGCGGCCAGGGCGTCGGTGCCGGTCAGCACCAGGTCGATGTCCGCGCGGCCGGCGTTCTGCATGGCCTTGATCTTGCCGGGCAACTGCGGCGCCGGCGCATTCGTGAAGGTCATGCTGGACACCAGGTCCCGATTCTGGTCGCGGAAGGCTTCCAGGGCTTTCTGTGTGACGGCAAGGTCGCCCGCCACGTCCACGATGTTCAGTGCGACGGGCGCCGCTTGCGCCGTTGCCGCCGAGCAGGCCAGCGTGACGGCGCCTGCAAGCGCGGACAATCGTCCCAGTCGCAGGGACTGTTTGATGCCTTTCATGGAATGTCTCCTAGTGAGGTTCGCTGCGGGGAAGAAACCGGCCATCCGGAATGGGTCCGGCGCCACGGTGCCGCAAGGGTCCTTCCTTATAAGTCATCATATAAGCTGCTTCTCGAGACGCGCAATATGTTTCTGGAAATGAGCCCGTCGGAGCTGGCTGGAGAGCAGAACGTTTCACAGTAATGCATTGATTTAAAAGGTAATGTGTCAGGAACTCACTTCGACTAGTACATTCCCTAATAGGCGGGCGATGCCCGCAGTTCTAGAGTATTTTGTCGTATGACAACATAGGTCGGAGGCCTTATGAAACTCGCATCACGGGTGGGCGCAGGCGCGCTGTTGTGCGTAGCCGCAACCTTCACGGGGCTGGCGGTTCAGGCTCAGGAAGCGCACGAAATCACGATCACCAAGCAGCCGAGCATTCTTTATCTGCCCGCCCTGGTCATGGAAAAGCAGGGCCTGATTGCCAAGGCTGCCGCTAAAGACGGGGTGCCGGGCCTGAAGGTGACCTGGCGTACCTTCAGCAGCGGCGGCGCCGCGACGGACGCGCTGCTCTCCGGCAATGTCCAGATCGTCAATAGCGGGCTGGGGAATCTGCTGCTGCTGTGGGACCGGACCAAGGGCAAGGTCAAGGGGATCGCCACCAATTCGGCCTTGCCGGAAGACCTGGTCACGCGCAATCCGAAGATCCATTCGTTGAAGGATTATGGCCCGAAGGACAAGATCGCCGTGCCGACGGTGCGTGTCTCCACGCAGGCGCTACTGCTCCAGATGGCCAGTGCGCAGATCTTTGGCGCGGATCAATGGTCCCGGCTGGATGCCAATACCGTGCAGCTCGGGCACCCGGATGCGGCCGCCATGCTCGCCAATCCCGAGGGCGAAGTCGGTTCTCACTTCGGGGCCCCGCCGTACTCCTATCGCGAGTTGAAGACGGTTCCCAACGCGCATATCGTCATTCGCTCGTCCGATATCGTGAAGGGCGGGTTGTCGCAGTCTACCCTGTTCACCACCACGAAGTTCGCGGACGCCAACCCCAAGATCATCCAGGCCGTTCTGCAAGCCTCCCAGGAGGCGGTGGACTACATCAAGGCCCATACTCGTGAGGCGGTGGACATCTATCGCGAATTGAGCGGCGACAAGACCAGTGTGGACGAACTGATGGATCTTCTCAAGCAGCCTGGCATGATGGATTTCGGGCTGGCGCCCGCAGGGTCCATGCAGTTTGCCGACCATATGCACAAGGTTGGAATCTTGAAGGTCAAGCCCGCGAAGTGGACGGACTATTTCCTGCCCGTGTCGGCGTCGCTGAACGGCAACTGATTCTGTCGGGGGAACTCCATGCCGCACCTGCTTGAAGTCGATTCCGTGACGCTGCGTTACCGCACTCAGGACAGCATCGTCACGGCCACCGACAGGGTGAGCTTCCGCGTGAACAGCGCCGACCGGTTCGTGCTGCTCGGGCCCTCGGGGTGCGGGAAATCCACGTTGTTGAAGGCTGTCGGGGGGTATCTGACGCCGGACGAAGGAGAAATCCGGATCAAGGGCAAGCCGGTGACACGCCCCGGTGCCGATCGGATGATGGTTTTCCAGGAGTTCGATCAGCTGCTGCCCTGGAAGACGGTGGTGGAAAACGTCATGTTTCCGCTGATCGTGGCGCGCAAGATGCCGCGAAAAGAAGCGCGCGACAGGGCGATGAACTATGTCCGGAAAGTTCATCTGGAGAAATTTGCCGACAGCTACACCCACACGCTGTCAGGCGGCATGAAGCAGCGTGTGGCGATCGCGCGCGGGATGGGCATGGAGCCGGACATCCTCTTGATGGATGAGCCCTTTGCGGCATTGGACGCCCTGACCCGGCAGCAAATGCAGGACGAGCTTCTGCAGCTTTGGGAGGACACGCACTTCACCGTGATGTTCGTGACGCACTCGATCGCCGAAGCGATTCGCATCGGGAACCGGATTCTGCTGCTGTCGCCGCACCCCGGCGAGGTCAAGGCCGAGGTCGGCGACGTGGACTCTGTTTCGTCCATGGACGGGAGCGCTGCATCGCTCGAACAAGAGATCCACGACATGCTTTTCACTGAAACAGCAAAGGAATGACCATGGGTCACGCCACCATTACGATGCGGAAAGCCGGAGACGTGTCGAACGGCCGTCCCCTGGTGCTGCGGCGGGAACTGTCGCCGTGGCAGAAGTTCTGGGGCAATACCTTCCTGAGAAAAGCGCTGATCATCCTGGTGCTGGCCGTTGCCTGGCAGGCCTATGGACGCTGGGTCGACAACGACCTTCTGTTCCCGACGCTGTCGGATACGTTTGTGTCCTTCGTGGACAGCGTCCGCAGCGGGGTGCTGCTGGATCGGGTATGGACGTCCATCCGCCTGTTGTTGATGGGTTACGCGCTGGGCATCGCCATCGCGGCGGTGATCACGGTGCTCGCCATCAGCACGCGGATCGGTACCGATTTCCTGGAAGTCATGACGGCGATGTTCAATCCGCTGCCGGCGATTGCGTTGCTGCCGCTGGCCCTGTTGTGGTTCGGGCTGGGGGCCACCAGTATCGTGTTCGTGCTGCTGCACTCCGTGGTCTGGGTCATGGCGCTCAACACCCAGGGCGGATTTCTCTCCGTTTCGCACACGCTTCGCATGGTAGGCCGCAACTATGAGCTGACCGGGCTGGGCTATGTCGCGAAGATCCTGGTCCCTGCCGCCTTTCCATCCATCCTGACAGGCATGAAGGTCGCCTGGGCCTTTGCGTGGCGCACTTTGATCGCGGCCGAACTGGTATTCGGGGTGGCGTCGGGAAAGGGCGGCTTGGGCTGGTATATCTTCGAGAATCGAAATCTGCTGAATATCCCGGCCGTTTTTGCGGGGCTGCTGACCGTCATCATCATTGGCTTGCTCGTCGAAAACATCGTGTTCCGGTTGATTGAACGAAAGACCGTGCGCCGCTGGGGCATGCAAAGCTAGGGAACCTGCGGACCAGCCAGGTGCCAGGCAGCCACGGTGGCTTGGCGGGCCGATCCCCAGATCACCTATCCATCTACCTTCTCATCCGGACAAGTATTCATGAAGTTGCGATCCGTCAAGATCACCCCGATTGCCTTTCGCGATCCGCCGCTGCTGAACGCCGCCGGCATCCACGAGCCCTATGCGCTGCGCTCCATCATCGAGTTGGAGAGCGATACAGGGCACGTCGGTCTGGGCGAGTCCTACGGCGACGCGTCGTTCCTGCAGCTCGCTTCGGCCCTGCAGCCCGAGTTGGTGGGGCTGGATCCGTTCGATCTCAACGGTCTCCGGTCGCGGGTGCAAAAGGCCGTCGCGGGGACTCGCGTGGAGTCGGGCGCCGAGTTTCTGCTGGCACCGGGTACCGATCCGGTGAAAAACGCTCAGAAGCTGTACTCCGCTTTCGAGGTCGCGCTGCTGGACATGCAGGCGCGCTCGCTGAACATGCCGCTGGTGGATCTGCTCGGCGGCCGCGTACGCGACGCGGTCCCTTTCAGCGCCTACCTGTTCTTCAAATACGCGCGCCATATCGATGCTGATTATCCGGCCGACTCCTGGGGCGAGACGCTGACGCCGGACCAGCTCGTGATCCAGGCGCAGACCATGGTGGACCGTCATGGGTTCGGCAGCTTCAAGCTGAAGGGCGGGGTGCTCGCGCCGGAGCAGGAAGTGGCCGGCATTCAAGCCCTGGCGCGCCACTTCCCCGGCAAACCGCTGCGCATCGATCCCAATGGGAACTGGTCGCTTCCCACGGCCATCAAGATGGGCAAGGCGCTCGATGGCCTGCTGGAATACTACGAGGATCCGTGCCCGACGCTGGCCGACATGGCGGAACTGCATCGGGCCAGCGGCATGCCGCTCGCCACCAATATGGTGGTGACGGACATGGCGCAGTTTCGCAAGAACGTGGCGGCAAACGGCTGCCAGATCATTCTTTCGGATCACCATTACTGGGGCGGTCTGCGCGAGACTCAGTTGCTGGCGCGCATGTGCGAAGTGTTCGGCATGGGATTGTCCATGCACTCGAATTCGCACCTGGGCATCAGTCTGATGGCCATGTCGCATCTGGCGGCCAGCGTGCCGTTGCTGAGCTACGCTTGCGATACGCACTATCCGTGGCTGGATCCGGACGAGGAAGTGATCCGTGGCGGCCAGCTTCGATTCCACGACGGGGCCATCGTGCTCGGTGATGCGCCGGGCCTGGGGGTGGACATCGATCAGGATGCCCTGCGACGCCTGCACGAACAATTTCTGGAGTGCGGCATTCGTTCGCGCAACGATGCCGCACAGATGCGCAAGTATCAGCCGGACTGGAGTGGCCGCGTGCCACGTTTTTGAAATCAGATAGTCCGTCATCATACGAGGCGGGATATGCCGCGCTGTATGATGACGCTCTCCAACCTGTAGGGTGACACATGGCAACTGTACCAGCTCGGCGTTCGCGCAGCCTGACCCAGACTGTGGTGTCTGCGCTTTCCGAACGCATCCGTAGCGGCGAGTTCCATGTGGGCGAGAAACTGCCCACGGAGTCCGAGCTCATGGACGCTTTTGGTGTCAGCCGCACTGTCATCCGCGAGGCGATCTCGCGGTTGCAGGCGGCCGGCCTGGTCGAGACACGGCATGGCATCGGCACGTTCCTGCTGGAACCCCAGAACGAACAGCAGCTGAGGATCCGCACGGAAAGCATCCTGACCATGCTGGACGTGCTGGCGATCCTTGAACTGCGCATCAGCCTTGAAACCGAGGCAGCCGGACTGGCGGCGTTGCGGCGCACGGATGCACAGCTCCAGCAGCTACGGACGATACTGGACGAGTTTTCCGAGAACATTCACAAGAGAACGGGCAACGCCGTGACGTCGGATGTGGCGTTTCATCTATTGGTGGCGACGGCAACCGGCAACCGCTATTTCCACGATATCCTCAAGCAGCTCGGCAAAGCCATCATTCCCCGTACGCGGGTGGACTCCGCCTCGCTGGCCGAGGGCGATCGGGAAAGCTACCTGAGCCGCGTTCACCTCGAGCACGAAGACATCTACAACGCGATCGTGCGCAAGGATCCGGATGCTGCGCGCGCCGCGATGCGCACGCACCTGGCCAACAGTCGCGAGCGTTTGCGCCGCGCCCAGGAAGCCGTCCAGGAATCCTGAAGGGGACGGGTCCCCGCAGCGGGCCTGCGCTGGGCCCGGCGGGTCGCGCCTTGGCTTAGTCATCGTATGAGTTTTCCGATGCTCTCAGTCGGAGAGAACGGCGTGGGCCGATTAGGGAAATCACTAGCTTCCGGATAGGGGTGTTGCTGCTTGTCGTCCGATGTCATATGATAACGTATGACACCATCGGGATGAGGCCGCCGCTTCCTCTCCCATTTTGAGGACGCTATTTACATGATCTCTCATCAAGAACTGAAGAAAATCCTGCTCGACGGCCTGATGTCCTTCCCGGTGACGGACTTTGACGCCAATGGCGACTTCAACGCCAAGTCCTATCAGGCGCGCCTGGAATGGCTCATGCCCTACGGTGCCAAGGCGCTGTTTGCCGCGGGCGGCACGGGCGAATACTTTTCGCTGACACTGGACGAGTACTCCAGCGTCGTGGAAACGGCGGTCAAGACATGTGAGGGGCACACCCCCATCCTGGCGGGCGCAGGCGGCCCGACCCGCACCGCCATTGCGTTTGCCCGCGAGGCCCAGCGCAAGGGCGCAGCCGGTGTGCTGCTCATGCCGCACTACCTGACCGACGCGCCTCAGGACGGCATTGCCCGCCACGTCATCGAAGTCTGTCATTCGGTGGACATTGGCGTCATCCTCTATAACCGCGGCCAGTGCCGGTTGCAGGCCGATGTGCTGGAGCAGGTCGCCGATCAGTGTCCGAACCTCATCGGTTTCAAGGACGGCGTGGGGGACATCGAGAATATGGTGCGCGTGCATCGCCGCCTCGGCGACCGGCTGGCCTATCTGGGCGGGTTGCCGACCGCCGAGGTGTTCGCCCAGGCTTATCGAGCGCTGGGCGTGCCGGTGTATTCCTCCGCTGTGTTCAACTTCGTTCCTGACGCTGCCATGAAGTTCTACGCCGCCGTGAAGGCGGGCGATGACGCGACGATCGGCCATCTGTTGGACACCTTCTTCCTGCCGCTGCTCGAGATCCGCAAGCACAAGCCCGGCTATGCCGTCAGTATCGTGAAGGCCGGCGCACGGATCGTGGGTCATCCCGCCGGTCCGGTGCGCGCGCCCTTGAGCGACCTCACGGCGGGCGAGGAAGCCGACCTGCGCAAGATCATCGAAGCGCTCTGAGCATTCGGGCGTGTCTTCCGCGCGACCATTCGCTGCGCCGGGCACTCCCGGTGCGGAGCCTATCCTGGGCCTGCGCTGCCAGACGGGTGAGAGCCCCGTCTGGCGTTCGGCGGAACAGGCGCTGTATTGGGTCGACATCCCGGAGGGCCGGCTGCATCGGTGGCGGATGGCGGATCAGCAGCATCAGAGTTGGCAGTTCCAGCAGCAGCTCGCCTGCATTGCGCCGACAGTGGCCGGAGGCTGGCTGGGTGCAATGGAAGATGGGGTTTACCACCTGGGGCCGGGGCCGGATGGCGCGGTGTCGGCGGACCGGGTCGTGCCCGTGGAGCACGACCGCGCCGGCATGCGTTTCAACGACGGCCGCTGCGACAGACAAGGCCGCCTTTGGGTAGGGTCCATGGTGATGGACATGTCGCTGGCAGCGCCGGCGGGCGCTCTGTATCGCTTGCAGGGATGGGGTCCGACCGTACGGCTTGACCGGATGCTCGATGATTTCCTGACGCCGAACGGCCTTGCGTTCAGCCCGGACGGGAAAACCATGTATCTGTCCGACTCGCATCCCCGGCGCCAGTGCGTCTGGGCGTTCGACTATGACACGGACGAAGGCGTGCCCCGCAACCGCCGGATGTTCATCCGGGCGTTGCCGGGCGGCCGTCCGGATGGTGCGGCGATCGATGTCGATGGCTGCTACTGGATCGCTGGCAATGATGCCGGCCTGGTTCATCGGTACACACCGGCTGGACAGTTGGATCGCAGCCTGCGCGTGCCGGTGGCCAAACCCTCGATGTGTGCGTTTGGCGGGCCGGACCTGGCTACGCTGTTCGTCACCACGATCCGCCTGCCGGGAGCTGCGCCGGAGGCGCCGGATGGTGCCGTATTCGCTTTGCGGCCGGGCGTGCAAGGGATCGAGGAACCCGAATATTCGGGGCGCTCCCGCGCATAGCGGCGGTCCTACGCTTCCAGGCCATTTCGCGAATCACCCGTGGCGATTCCGACGTGGATCTCCATGTCTGCCGCCCCCGATTCCATTTGCGAGCTCTTTTCGCCATGCGTCCGATGGACCGCTGGACGGGCACTTTTGCTTAATTGTGAACTGGATACAGTTGACAGATGACAGTCTCAATTTGATAATTGCAGCCTGATTGCGGTTCTGTGGCGCCGCATTGGCATCACTGGACCAACACAATCGATAGCTGGGGCGGGCGTGGGATTCGGCGGCATGGAAGCGTGTGGAATCAAACCAGCAGCGAGCCGCCTGGCTGTCGAGTTCCGGGGTCTACCGGCCTCGGTTCGTGCTACCCGTCAAGTCCTGTGCGGGTGCCGGTCGCCGGAGCGGCCGCTGATGCAGTCCCGTCCGCCTTTCCAATCCACCGTTCGCCATTCAATGGAGACTCCAGGCTCATGAGCTCGTCCGCACCCATTCGAAACCTGAACGACTTTTCAGAGATCCCGGGACTGACGCGGGAGGTCGCGCACTTTGCCACCGACACGGCTTCCGCCGACTTGCCGCCCGCGCTCCTGGACGTTTCCAGAAAATCCATTCTGGACGGGATCGGCCTCGCACTGGCCGGCTCCGTGGCGGAGTCCGGCGCGCTAGTGAATGCGTATCTGAGGAAAATCAAGGGATGCAGCGAAGCCACGGTGATTGGAACCACGCTGCGGGCGCCGACCCGGTTTGCCGCCTTTGCCAATGGCGTGGCGATTCACGCGGACGATTACGACGACACGCAGCTCGCGAGCGGCAAGGATCGCGTCTATGGTTTGCTCACGCACCCGACGGCGCCGTCGTTGCCCGCCGTGTTGGCGACAGCTGAAGTGCTGCATGCGAGCGGCCGGGAGGCCATGGCGGCCTACAACATCGGCGTCGAGGTCGAGTGCAAGATTGCCGAAGCGATCAATCCCCGCCATTACCAGCAGGGGTTTCATTCGACGGGCACGTGCGGCCCCTTCGCCGCTGCAGCCGCCGTCGCTCGGCTCAAGGGTCTGGATCCGGCGCAAACGGCGCACGCGCTCGCGATCGCGGGCAGCCAGTCGGCCGGCCTGCGAGAGAACTTCGGCACGATGACCAAGCCCTTCCACGCCGGACGCGCCGCGGAAAGCGGCGTTGTTGCGGCGGACTTCGCAGCCTTGGGGTGGACGGCCACGGACAAGATTCTCGAGGCGGGGCGGGGCTTTTTTCGGGCGGCCGGCGGCGGCTTCGACCCGCGGGCGATCTCGGGCAAACTCGGCGATCCCTGGACGTTCCTGGATCCCGGGGTCTCGATCAAGCCGTTTCCCTCGGGTTCGCTGACGCATCCCGGGATGACGAAATTTCTTGAGTTGGTCCTGGAACACGACATCAAGCCCGAAGGGGTGGAATCGATCGATGTGGGCACCAATCAACACATGCCCAACGCGCTGATTCATCACCGGCCAACGACGCACCTGCAGGCCAAGTTTTCCATGGAATTCTGCATGGCCATCCTGCTGCTGGAGCGGCGCGCGGGCCTGCCGCAATTTACCGATCAAGTGGTCAACCGTCCCGACGTCAAGGCCTGGATCGAGAAGGTGAACTTTCGCGTGCATCCCGATGCGGAGGCGGCGGGCTACGACAAGATGACGACCATCCTGGACATCCGGATGAAGGATGGACGGCATATCCGCGGCGTCGCCGATTTTGGGAAGGGAAGTCCGCAGCATCCCATGAGCTATGACGAAGTGGCCGACAAGTTTCGCGGGTGCGCGGAATTCGCACGCTGGGAGAGCCGTCGCACCGAAGAAATCATCGAGGTCGTGCGGCATCTCGAGGTTCTGGATGATGTCTGCACCCTGCTGGCGCTGTGCCGCGGCCCGGCAAGAGAGATTCGGGAATAGGAGAGAACGACAATGACCATCAATACTTCCGTCAAGGCGCAGAAGGATGCTCCTCCGGTGACGCGGCAACTGGCCGAGTTCGTCGTGAATCACCCTTCGAAAGGCTGGAACGACGACGTCGAGAGCGCCGCCCACCGGACATTTCTGAACTGGATGGGATGCAGCATCGGCGCCGCCAACCACCCGACTCTGCGAGCCGCACTGGCCGCTGTACAGGAACTCGACCCGTCTCCTCAGGCGACCGTGCTGGGGCGAAGCGAGCGCGCCGATATCGCCGGTGCGGCCTTTCTGAACGGAATTTCGTCGCACACCTTCGACTTCGACGACACACACCTGAAAACCATCATCCATCCCGCCGGGCCTGTGGCCCCCGCTCTTCTGGCGCTGGCCGAAAAAACGGGGGCGTCGGGGCGGCAACTGCTCGATGCCCTGGTGGTCGGCATCGATGTGTCGTGCAGGATCGGCAATATGATGTACCCCGATCATTATGATCGGGGCTGGCACATCACTGGCAGCACCGGAATGTTTGGCGCGGCGGCGGGTTGTGCCCGCATGCTGGGGCTGGATGTGGAGCGGACCGTCATGGCGCTGGGAATTGCGGCATCGCAGCCGGTGGGCTTCCGCGAACAGTTCGGCAGCATGACCAAGCCCATGCATCCCGGGGCTGCGGCCCGGGCGGGACTGATGTCGGCGCTGATGGCCCGCCACGGTTTCACAGCTTCCGAAAGAGCCATCGAGGCTGCCCGGGGTTACGCTCAGACCATCTCGGCCAAGGTGGACTGGACCGAGATCACGGAAGCGCTCGGGGAGCGGTTCGAGATCGCGCTGAACGCCTTCAAGCCATTTGCCTGCGGCATCGTCATCCACCCCAGCATCGATGGCTGCATCCGCATCCGGAACGCGCATGCCCTGAAGCCCGGGGATATCGAGGCGGTCACTCTCAAGGTCCATGGCCTCGTGCTCGAACTCACCGGCAAAAAGGAACCGCGCAGCGGGTTGGAGGGCAAGTTCAGCGTCTACCACAGTTGTGCCGTCGGCCTGATGTTCGGTCGGGCCGGTGAAGCCGAATATTCGGATGCGGTCGTCAACCGGAATGACGTCGTAGCCCTGCGGCGAAAGATCGTTGTGGCCGTGGACGACAATATTGACGAGGCGGCAGCCGATGTGACCGTTGTTTGCAAGGATGGGCGGAAATTCCACGAGCATGTCGATCATGCGGTCGGCAGCCTCGAACATCCCATGTCGGACGCCATGCTGGGCGCCAAGTTCGATGCACTGGTGGAACCGGTGCTGGGCGCGAACAAGGCTGCAGCCCTCAGGGCCAGTGTCTGGCAGATGGCCGATCGGTCCGACATTGCGGGGCTGCTCGCGAACGCAAGACCGTGATGCACCCGCGGATCTCGCGCCGTCTCTGTCCCCGCCGCATGGCGGTCCGGTCCGAGCCGGAGAGGGCCAGGATTTCTCGTCATTCACCAATCGGAGGGCTTTGGGAATAATCTTCGTGAAGGCTCGCGTCCATTCAATACAAGAACCAAGACCGACTGAAATTGCCATTCTCCCCATTGCGCCGATCTCGTGGCCTGAAGAGGCCCGACGCGCGATTGCCGGGAGTGCGCATGAACAAGGAGACATCAATGTTGTCAATGAAAGGACTTTCCGCGGGCTTGCTCGCCGCGCTCGTCGGCTGTTCAGCCGGCGCCTGGGCCC
This sequence comes from Castellaniella sp. UC4447_H14, assembly GCF_052978285.1. NCBI lineage: Bacteria > Pseudomonadati > Pseudomonadota > Betaproteobacteria > Burkholderiales > Alcaligenaceae > Castellaniella > Castellaniella sp. UC4447_H14. Next base: position 3,006,539 of record NZ_CM129666.1, read on the forward strand.
AGGCGCCCGCGCCTTATGAGGTGACGCCGCAACTGATCAGTGCCGCCCAGAAAGAAGGCAAGGTCGTGTTCTATACGGCCATCGAGCTCAAGGCGGCCGAGCGTCTGGCACAGGCGTTCGAAGCGAAGTATCCCGGCATCAAGGTGCAGGTGGAGCGATCGGGCGCCGAACGGAATTTCCAGCGGATTTTCCAGGAACACAATGCCAACATCCATAACGCCGATGTCATCGAATCCTCCGATCCGATGAATTTCGTCTATTTCAAGAGCAAGGGCTGGATCACGCCAGTCGTTCCGAAGGACCTCACGCAATGGCCGGCCGCCGAAAAGGACAAGGATGGCTATTACGCGGTTGTGCGCGCCACGCTGAATGTCATCGGTTACAACACCAAGCTGGTCAAGAGCGAGGACGCTCCCAAGAGCTACCGCGACCTGCTCGATCCGAAATGGAAGGGCAAGATCGTGAAGGCGCACCCGTCGTACAGCGGCTCCATCATGACCGACACCTATGTCCTGAGCAAGCTGCTGGGCTGGGACTATTTCGAGAAGCTCAGCAAGCAGGACGTCCTGCAAGTCCAGTCGGCGACGGTGCCGCCGCAGAAGGTGGCCATCGGCGAGCGTGAAATCATGGCCGACGGCAACGAGTACGTGCTCTTCACCCTGATGGAAGCCGGCCAGCCGATCAAGCCCGTCTACGCGAAGGAGGGCTCGTCGCTGGTGGAAGGCAATGCGGCCGTCTTCAAGGACGCCCCGCATCTGAACGCGGCGCGCCTGTACTACAGCTATCTGTTTTCACAGCCCGCGCAGCAATTGCTGAGCGATGTAGGAGGGCTGCGTTCCTTCAACCCGAACGTCAAGGAAAAACCCGACCGTATGCCTTTGTCGAAGATCAAGCTGCTGCATGCGAATCCCGCCGACATGGAGCGGCACGTCAAGACCATCAAGGCCACTTATTCGAAGTACTTTGGCGGTTGATCGATAACGGCGAAACAGGCGGGCGGACGCGGGGAATCTGAGATGCTGAGACCAGGAGTCGACCTTTTTCGACCGACCTCCTACGTGCTGGCGGCAGCGCTCGGGTTCCTCGTTCTGATGCCGCTATTGTGGATCGCCTATTACAGCGTCACTGAAGATGGCGGAGCCTTCACCTTCGCCAACTTCGCCGGCCTGGTCACGGACCCTTCCATCCTGGAAGCGTTCTGGCATTCCGTCATCATTGCGGTGGGTACGGGGATTCTTTGCTGCGTGATCGCGGTGCCGCTGGCGTGGTGCACGTCCCGGACCGATTTGCCGGCGCGGCGCTTGATTCGCATCCTGGTCATGGCATCTTTCGTCACCCCGCCGTTTCTCGGGGCCATCGCATGGGAAATCCTGGCGGCGCCCAACAGCGGCCTGATCAATGAGCTGTTTCGCTATTACACGGGGCAGCCGCGCGGCGAGCATATCGTCAATATCTACACGATATGGGGGCTGATATTCGTCATCTCCTGCTATACCTTCCCGTATGTGTATACGCTGGTGGCCAACGCTCTGGACCGGGTGCCTACCGACCTTGAGGAGGCCTCCTCCATTCTGGGCGCCCACCCCTACGTGACACTGCGCAAAGTCACGATCCCTTTGGTGCTGCCGGCCTTGCTGGCGGGCAGCCTGATTGCCATGCTGCAAGCGCTCACCATGTTTGGTGCGCCAGCTATCCTCGCCCTGCCGGCCGGCTTTGATGTGGCGACCACCAAAATCTGGAGCTTCTTCCAATTCCCGCCTGATCTGAATCTCGCGTCGGCGGCTTCGTTGCCGCTGTTGCTGGTGGCGATCCTGCTGCTTCAGGGCAAGAGCGTGGTGTTGGGGCGAAAAGGCTATACGGTCCTGGGCGGCAAGAGCGGAGTCGCCCGCATCACGTTGTTGAGGCACTGGAAACCTCTCGCTACTCTGTTTGCGTTCTGCGTCGTCTCGCTGACCGTGATCATTCCCTATCTCGCGCTCCTGAAAACGGCCGTCACGCCGTTCGTGACGGACCTGCCTACCTGGAGCAACCTGACGCTCGTTCACATCAAAGCGGTTTTCTTCGGCTTGTCCGATACGCGATTGGCCATCTGGAACACTTTCTTCCTCGGCATCCTGACCGCCACCATCACCACCGTGATTGCCACGCTCGTCGCTTATATGGTCTCGCGCAAGGCCGTGCGCGGCGCGCGGTTTCTGGAGATACTCGCGACGGTGCCCATTGCCATCCCCGGCATCGTCCTGGGCGTGGGCTTCTTCATTGCCTACACGCAGCCCGCATTCCGACTGTATGGAACCCTGTGGATCCTTCTGCTCGCCTTCACCGCGATCGCGTTGCCGGCGGCCTACCAGCAGATGCTCACGGCCTTGAAAGGCGTGCATACCGAACTCGAAGATGCGGCCCGCATCCTGGGAGAAAATCGGCTGAGCACTTTGCTGCACATCCTCGGGCCATTGCTTCGAGCCAGCGTGGTGGCGACCTGGTCTTTCGTTTTCGTCGGCACGATCCGGGAGCTGTCGGCGGCCATCCTGCTCACGACCGCGAATACCAAGCTGATCTCCGTCATGATCTATGACCTGAATGAGATGAATCGGCTCGGATCCATTTCGGTCCTCGGAATTCTGCTGTTGACGATCTCGTTCCTCATCATATGGCTCGCCACATACACCACTGGAAATGACCCGCTCAGGCAGCGGCTGGCCAAGTAAGTCCGGACCCTCGCATCGACGCCAAAGCGCGGCCGCAAACGACAAGAATCGGAGAAGACAAATGGGATTTCTGGAGATATCAAGTCTGACGAAGCGCTATGGGCCGCTCACCGTCATCGATGGTCTGTCGCTGTCCATCGAGAAAGGGATGCTCGTCTGTCTCCTGGGGCCGTCGGGATGCGGAAAGACCACGACGCTGCGGCTGATCGCGGGCTTCGGAACACCCGACGGCGGGACCATCACGGTGGATGGGCTCGAAATGTCTTCGGCCCATGCGACTCTCAGTCCCGACCGTCGCGGCATGTCCATGATCTTCCAGAGCTACGCGCTGTGGCCCCATATGACCGTCTACGACAACGTGGCCTATGGTCTGAAGCTGCGCAATCTGAAGGCGGCCGAGATCCGCCAGCGCGCCGAGACCGTTCTCGATATGACGCATCTGCGGGAGCTGTCGGCGCGGTATCCGGGCGAGCTCTCGGGAGGACAGCAGCAACGAGTGTCTCTTGCGCGGGCTCTGGTGGTCGAGCCCAGGACGTTGTTGCTCGATGAGCCTTTGTCCAATCTGGATGCCAACCTGCGCGAGGAGATGCGCTTCGAGATCCGGCGCCTGCATGACGAGTTTCACTATACGACCGTCTATGTGACGCACGACCAGTCGGAGGCCATGACGACGGCCGATCTCATCGTGGTCATGGACCGGGGCGTCATCCGGCAGGCTGGCACACCGGAAGAGATCTACGGGGCGCCGCGCAATGAGTTCGTGGCGCGTTTCATCGGCGGCACCAATATTTTTCGCGGCAAGTGGGATGGCGGTGACACGGTGGACTGCGGCCACGGGATGGCCTTGCGTTGCGCTTCGGGCGAGTTTGTCGCTGCGGGCGATACGCTGGTGTCTGTCCGCTACCAGAATGTGGAACTGGCGTCGGTACGACCGGATTCTCCGGACGATCCCAACTGGGTGGCCGGAGTGGTGAGGCGTCAATCGTATCTGGGGGCGACCCGTGATTATGTCGTGGATCTCGTCAATGGCGGCGAGGTGAGGGCGGTCGTATCGGCGCGTGTCAAGATGGCGCCCGGCCAGACGGTCTGGATCCATATGCCGCCGCAGGGTTGCCGAGCGCTGGCTGAATAGCCGGGCGCGGCCGACTGTTCTGAACCATCAGGAGTGAGTCACATGGTGAACGCGTTACCGGTTATCGGCCTCACGCTGGGCGACATGACGGGCATAGGGCCTGAGATCTGTGCCCGGCTCCTGGCGAGCGGGGATGCGCCGCAAGCGCACATCGTGGTCATTGGAGATCCCCGGGTGCTGAGCCTGGGGGCCCGGGACGCAGGTGTGGCGCTGCCGGTTCGGCAATACCGGACGGTGCCGGAGATTGACTGGGATGACCCTGCGATCCCTCTGTTGAATTTCTCGCCGCTGGACCCCGCCGAGGCCGCTCGCGGACAGGTGTCCCCGGCGTCGGGCCGCGCGGTGGGCCAGACGCTGGAATATGCCGTGAAGCTGGCGCTGTCCGGTGCGATCGACGCCGTCTCCTTCGCGCCGCTGAACAAGGCGGCCTTGCATCGGGGCGGCTGGAATTTTCACGATGAACATCAGCTATTCGCGCACCTCACGCATCACGCCGGTTTCTTTGGCGAAATGAACATCATCCGCGAGTTTTCCACCTTCCGGGTCACGTCGCATGTGAGCCTGCGCGAGGCCCTGGACCTGGTGACAAAGGACCGGATCCTGCAGGCGATCAGGCTGGCGAATGAGTCGCTGAAAGCGATGGGCACGCAGTCGCCGCGGCTGGGGATCGCGGCACTCAACCCGCATGGCGGCGAAGGGGGACTGTTTGGCGACGAGGAGTCCCGCCTCATCATGCCGGCGATCGAGGCGGCCCGCAGCGAGCACGTCCAGTGCACCGGACCCGTCCCGGCCGATACGATCTTCATGCGGGCTCAGCGGGGCGAGTTTGATGGCGTGGTCACCATGTACCACGATCAAGGGCAGATCGCCACCAAGTTGCTGGGGTTCAACCGCGGCGTGACCATGACGGCGGGCCTGAAGGTGGTCTTTACCACCCCCGCCCATGGGACGGCCTTCGACATTGTCGGCCGGGGCCAGGCCGACACGGGCGCGTTGGCACAGGCGTTGACCATTGCAGCTCGGGTCGCGTCCTACCGAAAGTCGATCGCGCCCGTCTGATGGCGGGGCGGTGTATCGGGGCGCCGGTGGCGCGGGGTGCTCGGCTGGGCTATCGGCCGGTACACCCAGCCGTCACGCAGGCAGATATTCGTCCTTGATGCTGGCCACCGACTGTTCCAGCCGTTGTTTGGCCGACAGCACGTGGATTTCCATTTCGCGGCCCGCCCGTTCCTCGTCGCCGTCTTCCAGCGCCTGCATGATCCGCAAGTGCTGTTTGTTGGAGTCCTCGATGCCGCCGTTGGTCAGGGCGAAATGGCGGAACAGTTTCTGTTCGCGCGTGTAGCGCTCGTACAGTTCGAGCAGCCGCCGATTGCCGCTGGTCTGATGAATCAGCTCGTGAAAGGCGAGGTTGATCTTGAAGTACTGCTCGGTATCGCCACGCCGGAAACTGTCGTCCATGTTCGAGGCGAGCCGCTTGAGCCGCGCCAGCACCTCGGGCGTCATGTTGCGGCTGGCTGCCATCACCCCGGCGCGCTCCACAGCCGCCCGCACCTCGTAGATCTCCATCACATCGTCGTAATCGATCGTGCGGACAAACGTGCCACGGTAGGGAACGGTTTCCACCAGCCCGGCCTCGGCCAGCCGCGCCAGCGCATTGCGCACCGGCCCGCGGCTGACAGATAGTGCCTTCGCGAGATTCGCATCGATCAGCCGCTCCCCGCCCTTGACCCTGCCAGACAGGATGAGGGCCTCGATGCGCTGGTAGGCCCGGTCGGCGAGCGACACCGGCCGCAACGGCAGATCAAAGTCGTCTGCGTTCACTTGAGCGTCGTCGCGGTCGTGGAGCGCATCTCTGGATGCCATAGACGATAGGGGAAAGAAAGGGTGTGCGGCCGGATCAGGCCGCTGTCTTCGCGCCAGACAGCACGGCAGCAGGCCCGACCCGCCCATTTTACACTGCCGCGGGTCTGCCAGCCGAGGTGCCTCGACCGTGTTCCCCCCAGCGGTCGCCGCGCGCGAGAGCCTGTTCCGGCGCGGCATGCGGGTCTGGGTCTGTCACGGCGGGAAGCCATTCATCATAAAGCGGTTTTTTGTATGATGAAGACATGATCAAGCCCGCTCCGAAAGAGGATTCTCCCGCCCAGGTTCTGGGGCACCCGCTGTTTCAGGACGTGCCGACGGACGTGGCGGCCATTCTGTTGCGCGGTGCGGCGACACTGCATATCCAGGACGGTGAGACGCTCTTTCGCGAGGGCGAAGAGGCCATCGAGTACCTGTACGTCCACAGCGGCGAGGTAGAGGTGCTGCGCCGTACGCGCGACCTCCAGGACCGGGTCTTCCATATTTTTCAGCCCGGGCAGCTCCTGGCCGAGACCGCCATGTTCATGAGCCATGGCCGCTATCCCATGCAGGCTCGCGCACGGGGCGATGCGGTGGTGCTGTGTCTGAAGCGCGAGGGGCTGCTGGAATCCTGCCGGTTCTGGCCTGAGCTGGCCATGCGGCTGCTCACCCGCCTGAGCGATCGCGTCTATCATCGGATCAATGAGGTCGAATGGATCAGCGACAGCACGGCTGCCCAGCGCCTGGCCGACTATCTGTTGCGCCAGGCCGATGCCACCGGGGCGATTCGCCTGCCCTTGACACAGCGCCAGCTGGCCCTGCACCTGGGGGTGCGTGCCGAGACGCTGAGCCGTTTGCTGGCGGATTGGGTGGACCAGGGAATGCTGGCCGGCGCGCGTCGCGAGTGGGCCATCCGGAATCCCGAAGTCCTGGAGGCGCTGGCACAGTCGGTCCGCCGCAGCTTCTGAGATCCAATGAACGGCAACGGTCGGCGTGAAATCGCCCGCTCCGCGTCACAAGCCTTACACTGAAACACTCTTTGCTGAAACTGAAATACCGGAGACGATCCCCATGTCCAAGAAGCCTTTGCGTTCTTCTCATATCACGCAAGGTGTGGCGCGTGCGCCAAACCGTTCGATGTACTACGCCCTGGGTTACACCGAGGGGGATTTCGGCAAGCCGATGATCGGTATCGCCAACGGCCAGAGCACCATCACGCCCTGCAACAGCGGCCTGCAGCCGCTGGCCGATGCGGCGGCCGAAGCCGTGAAGACGTCCGGCGGCAATCCCCAGGTGTTTGGCGTACCGACGATTTCCGATGGCATGGCAATGGGAACCGAGGGGATGAAATATTCCCTGGTATCGCGCGAGGTCATTGCGGATTGCGTGGAAACCTGTGTACAGGGCCAGTGGATGGATGGGGCGCTGGTCATTGGGGGCTGCGACAAGAACATGCCGGGCGGAATGATGGGCATGTTGCGGGCCAACGTACCGTCCATCTATGTATATGGGGGCACGATCCTGCCGGGCCAATACTGTGGCCAGGATCTCAATATCGTCAGCGTTTTCGAGGCGGTGGGCGAGCATGCCGCGGGCCGCATGTCTGTGGAAAATCTGCACGAGATCGAGACGCACGCGATTCCCTGCAGCGGTTCCTGTGGCGGCATGTACACGGCCAACACCATGAGCTCGGCTTTCGAGGCCATGGGCATGAGCCTGCCGTATTCCTCGACCATGGCCAACGTGCACCAGGAAAAGATCGATTCGGCGGCCGAATCCGCGCGGGTGCTGCTCAAGGCGGTCGAGCTGGATCTGAAGCCGCGCGACATCGTGACGCGCAAGGCCCTCGAAAACGCCGTCGCGGTCATCATGGCGGTCGGGGGATCGACCAATGCGGTCCTGCACTTCCTGGCGATCGCGCATGCGGCCGGGGTGGAATGGACCATCGACGATTTCGAACGCATGCGACGCAAGGTTCCGGTCATTTGCGACCTGAAGCCCAGCGGCAAGTATCTGGTGGTGGATTTCCACAAGGCCGGCGGGATCCCGCAGGTCATGAAGATCCTGTTGAAGGCCGGGCTGCTGCATGGGGATTGCATCACGATCACCGGGCAGACGATCGCCGAAGTGCTGGCCGATGTGCCGGATGCGCCCAGTCCCGACCAGGACGTGATTCATCCCATCGACCGCCCGCTGTACAAGCAGGGCCACCTGGCGATCCTGAAGGGCAATCTGGCCACGCGTGGCGCGGTGGCCAAGATCACTGGTCTGAAGAACCCGGTGATGACGGGCCCCGCGCGGGTCTTCGAGGATGAGCAGTCCGCCATGGATGCCATCCTGGGCGGCAAGATCCACAAGGGCGATGTGATGGTGCTGCGCTATCTGGGCCCCAAGGGCGGTCCGGGCATGCCCGAGATGCTGGCTCCGACCAGCGCGCTGGTCGGCGAAGGCCTGGGCGACTCGGTCGGCTTGATCACCGATGGCCGCTTTTCGGGTGGCACCTGGGGCATGGTGGTCGGCCACGTCGCGCCGGAGGCGGCGACGGGCGGCACGATTGCGCTGGTGGAAGACGGCGATTCCATCACCATCGATGCGCACCAGCAGTTGCTGCAATTGAACGTGCCCGATGATGTGATTGCGAAGCGGCGGGCAGCCTGGAAGGCGCCGGCGCCGCGTTACACGCGCGGTGTGCAGGCGAAGTTCGCGTTCAATTGCTCGGATGCCAGCACGGGGGCCGTACTGGATCGTTTTGAAGACAGAAGCTGATTGCGCGGTCTCGGCGTCGTCCCGGTCCGGGACGATGGCCGCCCGACTGCGTTCCAGGAGATTTCCTTGCTGAATCCCGAACAACAGGCGCTACAGATGCAGATCCGGCTGGCGCTGGATGTGACCGAGGTCTTTGATGCGCGGATCGAGCTCGCGCGCCGCGTGGATTTCCTGGCCGAGATGCTGCATAGCACCCGGGCTCGCGCCCTGGTGCTGGGCATCAGCGGCGGGGTCGACTCGCTCACAGCGGGCTGCCTGTCTCAGCGTGCCGTAGAGCAGGTGCGCAGCCGGGGTGCCGACGTGCGCTTCGTCGCCATGCGTCTCCCCTACGGATCCCAACTGGACGAGGCGGACGCTCAGGCCTGTCTGCAGGTCATCGGGCCCGACGAACTCCTGACCGTGGACGTGAAGCCGGCGGCGGACGCGATGCTGGCGTCCCTCGAAGCGGCTGGTCACGCCTTTCGCGATGACGCCCACCGGGATTTCCTGCATGGCAACATCAAGGCGCGTCAGCGCATGATTGCGCAATATGCCGTAGCCGGCGCTCGCCATGGCCTGGTGATCGGCACCGATCACGCGGCCGAATCGCTGATGGGTTTCTTCACCAAATTCGGCGATGGCGCGGCGGATGTGACGCCGTTGGCCGGCTTGAACAAGCGGCGGGTGCGCGCGCTGGCTCAGCTCATGGGCGCGCCAGACACACTGGTTTACAAGGTCCCGACGGCGGACCTGGAACTGCTCAAACCGCTCAAGCCCGACGAAGACGCCTTTGGCGTGACCTACGAGCAGATCGACGACTTCCTCGAGGGCAGGGACGTACCGCCTGAAGTGTTCGATATCATCGTGGAGACGTGGCGGCGCAGCGCCCACAAGCGCGCATTGCCGGTGGCTCCCTGACGTCCTGCCGGCGCCCTGTGGCGATTGCCGGATTGCCGCCGATAGTGCGGTGGGCGCCGGCCTTGGTGTGGGCTGTGCTCCGCTTTCCCTTTACCGTTCGCCCGCTTGGGCCTGTCCATGCACCTGGGCCACGATGTCGAATGACCGCAGCCGTGCGGCGTGATCGTACATATTGCAGGTGACGATGAGTTCGTCAGGCTGCGTCTTGTCCAGAAAGGCCTGCATCTGCGCGGCTACCGTATCGGGACCGCCGATGGCCGTGCATGACAGGATGTGGTCCAACAGCTGCTGTGCGACGGGCGGCAGCGATTCAGCGTAGCCACGCAAGGGGGGCGGCAGCCGGCTGGGCCGCCCGGTGCGCAGATTGATGAATGACTGTTGCCACGACGTGGCCAGGAAGCGGGCTTCGTCGTCCGTATCGGCTGCAAAGACGTTGTAGCCCAGCATGACGTGCGGTTTGTCCAGATGGCGGGACGGCTTGAAGCGCGCCCGATAGAGCGCGATGGCCTCCATCATCTGGGCCGGAGCGAAGTGCGAGGCGAACGCGTAGGGCAGCCCCAGGTAGGCCGCAAGCTGCGCGCCGAACAGGCTGGAACCGAGAATCCACACCGAGACGTCGGCCCCTGCGCACGGTACGGCCGCCACCGGGCCGCAGCCGTCGAAGTAGTCCATGAGTTCCGATACGTCCCGCGGGAAGGCATCCGGGTCCGACGCCAGCGTGCGCCGCAGGGCGCGGGCAGTCGCCTGGTCCGAGCCGGGCGCCCGGCCCAGGCCCAGGTCGATGCGGCCCGGATAAAGCGCGTCCAGCGTGCCGAATTGTTCGGCGATGACCATGGGCGCATGATTGGGCAGCATGATGCCACCCGCCCCCACACGGATGCTGCGGGTTGCGCCTGCCACGTGGCCGATCAGCACAGAAGTGGCGGCGCTGGCGATGCCCGGCATGCCGTGGTGCTCCGCCATCCAGTAGCGCCGGTAGCCCCATCGCTCGGCGTGCTGGGCCAGATCCACCGAGTGGGCGAAAGATTCACGCGCACTGCCGCCTTCGTTGATGGGCGCCAGATCCAGGACGGAAAAGGGAATGGATGCGCTCATGCGGGGGGCAACGGGAGGTTCATGATGGTTTGCTGCATGAGCGCCACGGATTTACGCTCGCCGGCGTTCAGTGCGTAGACGTCGATCTGCACGACGGTGATCGTGCGCCCGCGCCGGAGGACGCGGCCCACGGCCTCCAGGGATTCGCCCTGAGCGGGCGCCATGAAGTTGATCTTGAATTCCACCGACAACACGGTCTGATCGTCAGGGGTGAGCGTCATGGCGGAAAAGCCGCCCGCGGTGTCGGCGATGGCCGTCGTAGCGCCCGCGTGAAAGTAGCCCAGGTGTTGGGTGACGCCGGGGGAGTAGGGCAGCACGATGGTGACTTCACCCGGCAAGACCTGCGCCAGTTGGGCGCCAAGCTGCTTCATGAGCCCCGAACGGTCGAAGTCCCGTTGGATGCGGGCGTGGAGAGCATCGGTGGGTGTCGGTTCGGCGGTCGTATTCATGGTCTGCAAGTTCCCTGATTCCCGGAGTGAGCCAATCAACATTCAACCACATTCACGGCCAGCCCGCCGCGCGAAGTCTCCTTGTATTTCGATTTCATGTCCGCACCGGTCTGGCGCATGGTTTCGATGACCGTGTCCAGCGATACATGGTGCTTGCCGTCGCCGTGCAGGGCCAGGCGGGATGCGTTGATGGCCTTGTTGCCGCCCATGGCGTTGCGCTCGATACACGGAATCTGGACGAGGCCGCCCACCGGGTCGCAGGTCAGGCCCAGATTGTGTTCCATGCCGATTTCGGCCGCATTTTCGATCTGGGCGACGCTGCCGCCCAGTACTGCGGTGAGGCCGGCTGCCGCCATGGAACAGGCCACGCCGACCTCGCCCTGGCAGCCGACTTCAGCGCCGGAAATCGATGCATTTTCCTTGTACAGAAAGCCGATGGCCGCCGCCGTCAGCAGGAAGTCCACCACGCCGCCTTCCGACCATCCCGGGACGAAGGTGCGGTAGTAGCGCAGTACCGCCGGCAGCAGGCCCGAGGCGCCATTGGTCGGAGCGGTCACTACGCGGCCGCTGGCGGCGTTTTCCTCGTTCACCGCCATGGCGTACAGGTTGACCCAATCCATGGCGAACATCACGTCGTCCGGGTTGGCGGGAAAGGGCGGCGCCATGCGGTCTGATTTGGCCTTCAGCTCGGCGTAGAGGGCGGGGGCGCGGCGCCGGACCTTCAGGCCGCCCGGCAGCGTAGGATCCGGGATGGTGCCTTGCAGGCCGCAACCGCGATCGATTGCATCGTCCATGACCTGCGCAATGTGCAACACCCCGGCTCGCACCTCGGCCTCGGGCCGCAGGACGGATTCGTTGGCCATCACGAGCCGCGCGATGGTCAGTTTGTGCCGCTGGCAAGCGGCCATCAGCTCCGCACCGGAAGAGAACGGGTAGGGCATGGGATCGTGTTCGGGCACGGTTTCGTCGGTCTCCACGCTGTCCAGCGCGCGGATGAATCCGCCGCCGATCGACAGGTAGCGCTCGTCCAGCACCACGCCGTCCAGCGCGCCGTATGCGATGAAGCGCATCCCGTTCGGATGTTCCGGCATGGGCTTCACGCGGCCGGAGAATACGTGCGCGGGGTTGAAGGCGACGGGATGCTTGCGCCAGATCGTGAGGCGGTGATGGTGTTCCACAGCCGTTATCAGGTCGTCGATCGCGGCAGGATCCACCGTGTCGGGGGCTTCGCCCATCAGACCCAGCATGATGCCCATGTCCGTGCGGTGGCCGGCGCCGGTTTCGGCCAGCGACCCGTAGAGATGGATGGACAGGCGCGTGACCCGGTCCAACAGCCCGCGAGTGTCCAGGTTGCGGGCGAAGTTCCTCGCTGCGCGCATGGGACCTACGGTGTGAGAACTGGATGGACCGATGCCGATCTTGAAGATGTCGAAGACTGAAAGCGCCATGATGCGGTCCTGAGCGAGTGCCGTCCGTTTGCATTCTAGTCAGGTGGCCGGATATTGATTGAATGATTACGACATAGACAGGGATTAAGTCACGCTGAAGACATGTGTCTTGGTTTAAGGAATATCGACGAAGATCATGTACCTGAGGTAGCATTAGAATAAACGCGACTTTCTGTCATGATTAAATGAATAAAAACGACACTGACATGCGGATAGGCTTCATCCTTCTCCCTCAGTTCGCGATGGGGGCATTTGCCGCCTTCGCCGATCTGCTGGGCGTGCTGGCCGCCGAGGACCGATCGCCCGCGCGCTGCGCGTGGGAAGTGGTGGCGGATACGCTGATTCCGGTACGCTCGGCAGGCGGGATCCAGGTGGTCCCGACGGATCTCCTGGGCGATCCCCTGCGATTCGACGAGGTGGTCGTGGTGGGCGGTCCCCTGGCGCCGCCGGATGGCTATTCCCGGGAACTGCTGATCTGGCTGCGCCAGGCGGCCCAAGCTGGGCGCTATCTGGCCGGACTATGCAACGGTGTGTACGCATTGGCGGAGGCGGGCGTGCTCGCCGGACACCGCGTCTGTGTGGCGGGCGCGCAATATCGGGAGTTCGTACAACGATTTCCGTCGTTCGCTCCGGAGCAGATCGTGGTCGATCGCCAATCCGTCTTCGACCGCCGCTGCGTGACATGTGCTGGGGGCCTCGCAGTCATGGACGTAGCCGTGCGGATCGCGGATCGCCATCTCCCAAGCGCAGAGGTGCGCCGCGCCTTGCGTCGGCTTCAACTGGAAACCGTCGAGTCGTCCCAGCAGATCCAGCCGCCGCCCACCGACTTGCCCCCGGGGTGTCCGCCCGCCCTGCAGCGGGCTGCGCTGCTGATCGAGCAGTACGCCGGTCATGCGCTCAGCTTGCCCGTTCTGGCCGACAGGGTGGGGATGTCCCCCCGGCAATTGCAGCGTCTATTCAACCAGCACCTGCAAATGACGCCGCAGGCCTATGCACGTCATGTTCGATTGCGCCAGGCCGAGTGGATGCTGGCGCATACCGACAAGAGTATCGCCATGATCGCCTCGGACTGCGGCTTTGCCGATGCCGCTCACATGGGCCGTACGTTCCGCAGCGCACATGATGTGGCGCCTGGGCTCTGGCGCCGCCGGGCGGCTGCGGCCAAAAACACCGTATAATGGCGGTCCATTTCCGGGGCGACGATCTGTCGTCTCGACCCCGCCCGGGTGGTGAAATTGGTAGACGCAGGGGACTCAAAATCCCCCGCCGCAAGGCGTGCCGGTTCGATTCCGGCCCCGGGCACCACTAGTATTCATGCGGTTCTTCAACCACCCTCTGACTTTTTAGCTCCGACCTGATTTTGATTGAGGTCAGTATAAGGTCAGTTTTAGTGACAAGCGCTGGACGGTGGCTCTATCGCTTTAGTTCGCAATTTTCAGGGGTGCGATCAGCCCATATTCTCTTAACCTGGGCTTTGCTGTATCCGCTCATCTCCGCAGTTTTGGCAATGCTCTGGCCTGCTGCGCGCAACACCAGCACCTGCGATCGGCGTCTGGCGTCGGGTTGCCGACCTCGGTAACGGCCATGGCTCCTTGCAAGCTCAATCCCTTGGCGCTGCCGCTCTCTGCGGGTCTCGTAATCCTCGCGAGCCATCTGAAGCGCGAGCCGTAGCAGAAGCTCTTGCACAGACTCAAGGACGATGCGGGCAACCCCCTCCGATCCTGCTGCCAGCTCTGAAAGGTCCACCACCCCAGGGACTGCAAGGCGCGCGCCCTTCTCGCGGATCGACTCCACCAGGCGCTGCGCCTCTGCAAGCGGAAGACGGCTGAGGCGGTCGATTTTCTCGGCGACCACTACCTCGCCAGGCTGCAAGTCGGTGATGAGCCGCAAAAGTTCGGGGCGGTCAGCGCGGGCGCCCGAGGCTTTTTCACGGTAGACACCAGCAACGTAGTAGCCAGCTGCCTTTGTCTGATCCACGATGGCCTCCTGCCGCAGCAGGTCTTGCTGGTCAGTACTAACCCGTAGGTAGACGCGAGCGATCCTGGGGTGCGTTGGTGCTGCTGATGTTTGCCGTTCGTCCATAGGGCTCCTTTGGGTATACGCAAATGCGCCGCGTTCTATGGGATGGCTCATTTGCAGGGTTCAGGGCTCATATGCGCCCGGCGCATCGAGGGGACCTCAATGAGCCTCCTTGTATAGCGCCGGGCGCAGGCCAGGGCCTACCAGTCGTAGCTGTCGTCATCCGGGTAGGGTGAGGACCAGGGGTTGATGGCCCCCCAGGGGTTTCCGCCCACATCCACACCGCCAATACCGCCTGTCATAGGCAAACCGCTCGCCGGGTTGATTTCGTACATATGTATCTCCTGTAAGGTAGTGCCCCTCGAATGCCGAGAGGGCACAGGCTAGCTGGGTGGTGCCGGGGAAGGCAGCTGCTTTCCTGGCCCGGGCGCAGAAGACGCCTGTCGTCCTCACCTTGCTGTCCATGGCGCCTAGGCGCCCAGGGCATAAAGCCTGGCGCGCAAGGGCGCCGGCGAGGCCGCAGCCCGTAGGGACCGGGCGAGTCGGCGTGCGCAGCATTTACCCTTGAGCGCCAGGCTGACCTGGGCGAGGATCACTACAAATGGACAGCGAGGTGAGGACGATGGCAGACTCCTCGTCGAGGGGAGTCATCTTCCGTGCCAGTGAATCGCCCCGGAATTCCTAGATACCCGCATGCCTCATAATGAGGCGTTGAGGAGTCATCATGAGTACGAAGGCCATGCAGAAGCGATTTTCCGAGGAATTCAAGGTCGAGGCCGTGCGCCAGACGACGGAACGCGGTCACAAGGTCGCGGATGTTGCGGCCCGCCTGGGAGTCAGCACCTGGAGCTTGTATCAGTGGCGCAAGCAGTACGGAAGCCAGCGCGTTGAATACCGATCAGGCCGCCGAGAACCGGCGTCTGAAGGCGGAGCTGCGGCGGGTGACCGAGGAGCGCGACATCTTAAAAAAAGCCGCGGCGTACTTCGCGAAGCAGTCCCAGTGAAGTACGCCTTTGTTTGCGACCACACGACGGTCTTTCCGGTGCGGCGCATGTGCTCAGTGCTCGGTATCCATCCCAGTGGCTACTACGCTTGGCGCCGTTCTCCGCACAGCGCTCGCGCCCTGGAGGATCGACGACTCGTGGGGCTCATCCGCCAGAGCTGGCACGACAGCGGTCAAGTCTACGGCTACCGTAAGGTCACCCACGATCTGCGGGATCTGGGTGAGCGCTGTGGCAAACACCGGGTGGCACGGCTCATGCGGGAGAACCACCTGCGCTCCCAAACGGGTTACAAGCGTCGGCCGGGGCATCGAGGCGGGCGCCCCAGCCTTGTGGCTGAGAACCTCTTGCAGCAACAGTTTGACGTGGCCGGGCCCGATCAGGCGTGGGTGACCGACATCACCTACATCCGCACCCATGAGGGATGGCTGTATCTGGCCGTGGTGCTGGACCTGTTTGCCCGCACCGTGGTGGGCTGGTCCATGAGCAGTCGTATCGACGCAGATTTGGTGCTCAACGCCTTGCTGGCGGCCGTCTGGCGCCGTCGACCAAAGGCCGAAGTCATCATCCACAGCGACCAGGGCAGTCAGTTCGGCAGCCACGATTGGCGCGACTTCCTGAAGACCCATCGACTCAAACCCAGTATGAGCCGCCGGGGTAATTGCCATGACAACGCCGTGGCCGAGAGCTTCTTCCAGCTGCTCAAGCGCGAGCGCATTCGCCGCCGCGTCTACGCCACCCGCGAACAGGCCAGAGCGGATATCTTTGACTACATCGAGATGTTCTACAACCCGAGGCGGCGTCACAGCCATGCCGGCGATTGTTCACCGGTAGAATTCGAGAATCAGCACTTTTTGAAAACCGGGACCGTCTAGAAAACCCGGGGCGATTCACAGTCAACCACGTTCGGAGTCACCAGACTCGAAATCACTAGGCTCAAAGTCAGGCTCGTTGTAGTCACCCCCCACGCCAGAGTCATTACGATCGGAGTCAATTGCGAGGCTCATGCCCTTGGTCCTTCCCGGCGTGATGGTGAGCCAGTCACGCAGCGTGAGTGGCGGATCTTCGTAGATGCGCTGTCGGCGCAGATAGGGAAGCTGAGTAAATGGGAGAGTCAGACCGCTGCGCTTGCGTGCGAGCTTGTGTGCTTCGTGATTGAGCTTCATGATTTGACCGCGCACCCCGCCAAACATCGGCATTGAGCCGTTGATGGAAATGAGATTGGCGACGGAGCCGGAATCACGCTCACGGCCGACCTGGGAGATCTGCGCTTCCAGCTCCCGGTAGCGCGCCGGAGCGATACGCCAGGTCCATGTAGATCCGCTGACCTTGGGTAGGCGCTTCTCTTGATAGAGCAATTCGTAGTGCAGAAATGTAAGGTGCTGGCCTTTCAGTCGCATGTCACGCACTACCCCGAGGTCGGAGGCATCTTCATCCGCGAGCCCACCCTTGCCATGCGTGGAAACCAGTACCCAATAGGCCGAATCAACCCCCAAAGGGATTACAACCAGGTGCACGGATGCGCGGTGGCGTTTGCGATCATAGGCGCGTCCTGGCGCGTCGCGCAGGATGGGGAAGCTGGCGACAATTTTCGGGACGAAGCGCGCGAGCTTTTCGCGCGTGATCGTGCCCGCGATCCAGTGGACGTGGCCGCTCGCAGCCAAAAGCTGCAGCAGTTGCATGCCAGCAGTGCGCGAACGCGGGATTTGCAAGGTTTTCATGCCAGGGTATAGCACGCAGGCGAGACCTTTAATCCAAGAGGCCGCTCGATTTGCGGGAGCCTTTCTGCCCTTCAAAAGGAGCCCTTTGCGGCATGTGATGAGAGGCGCCTTACATCGAATAAATGAACTGGGAGAAAACAGCGCGCGAAATGGCCCAGGCGTTGTCTTGGCGGGAGCTATACAGCGCAGGAACCCATCAAACAGGAGACAAATTTTCACACCAGAGGCGCCAACCTCACCTGCATCATCATCACGATCATGCAAAGGGGGGCGCCAACCCCTCTTCGCACATTCTGGGGCGGTGCCCCGAGGCTTCTTTTGCCGGAGGCCGAGTTCTGTGGCGCCCGATGCTCGTAATGGAGCTCGTCGGGTGCGAGGGGGAGGCGGCGGGCTAATCTCGGGGATGTCCCCGAAGCAATCCCGCTGCTTTATCCCATGAAAACTACCGGTGCGAACACGAAACGGGCCTTGGAAAGAAATAGCCGAGTGGCCCTGCTCATTAGAAAAATGGGTGTAAGTCCCATCCCAGGGACGCAGGGAACTGCGTAACTGGTGCTCGACAGGATGGCTGCGTTATCGCACACCGCGAGGTGTGCCTCGGGAGGATGGTGCAAGTGCACCAGACCTCTCGGGCGAGCGCGTCGGTGACCGCGGGTAGCACCGTGGAGGCCGCGCGCCGCGCTGAGAGCTTAAACCTGTAACTGCGCCGAGTCCCGGTGCAGTCGAGAAAGTTGGAAAGCCACAGAGGGCCTACAGTGCCTGCGATTATGTGGAAGCCAGAGGGCTCACAACAGCATTGAAAAGTAAGCGACGGACTTCTCCCGGTTCTCCGCGCTGAAATACGGTAACCAGCCCGTTTGCTGATGCCTTCTGGTGAGCATGTGGCGCTCTCCAATGCACGAAACATGATGAGCTAAGTGGCGCAAAATGCTCTGGGAGGGTCGGTGGGATGGCACCCATCGGCACGCAGCTCACGACTGCGAAAATCCCGACAGAGTATGAGCGAGCTGCTTCGGCGGTGAAGCTGGGCCGAAAACCTAGTGGAGCTGTGGCAGCGACAGAACGAAAAGAGTGATTCCGTGATGATGAAAAAGCCCGCGCGCGTTGGCGCGTGCGCGGTGCCGGCCGTTCGCTTTGGCGAGCGACGGCCTCATAGGCGTTGATCTCGGGTGCGTCTGTGGCGACCCGGCAAGGATTTGACCCGTAAACAGATGGAGGGAATGAACTGTTTAGCCCTTGAGCCTGTGCTCAAGACCAATGTTTTCTCTGCCGGGCGCCACTCTGGTGCCCGGCTTCTTCCTTTAAAAAGGGGCCTTTCGCCCCTTTGGCCGCACGCCTGCCCCGCGCGAGGCCTTGTGGTCGGTAAGGGTGCGTCGAGCGGGCGAGCCGCTACGCCCTGTGGGCCTCGTCGCGATCCACACGCCACCGGCAGCAATCAGACCAGGGATGACCAGCAATCCAAGAATGCTCACGACCCTTCCTCCAAGTACACCGCCATCGTACCTGAGGTCCGCGTATGACGGCGAACGTGTCTGCCATGTCCTTCATGTTCACGCTCCGCATCTCCCGGCGTGCGGTCGGATAGAATCGTCATAGCATTTGCAACACTTTGAAATCTGGAACTGGAGCCCCCAATGCCGTTGTCGTGGAACGAAATCCGAACGCGTGCCATGCGCTTTTCCAAGCAGTGGGCGGATGCGAGCTACGAAAACGGCGAGGCCAAGCCGTTTCTGATCGACTTCTTCGAAGTTTTCGGGATCACCGACCGGCGGGTGGCGTCCTTCGAGTATGCCGTGAAGAAGTACGGCGGCGGGCAGGGTTTTGTGGACCTCTTCTGGCGCGGCGTCTTGCTGGTCGAGATGAAGTCGCGTGGCAAGGACCTGGACCGCGCCCACACCCAGGCTATGGACTACTTTCCAGGCATTGCCGAGCGCGACCTGCCGCGCTATGTGATGGTGTGCGATTTCGCGCGGTTCCGGCTGTACGACCTGGAAGAGGGCAGTGAGCAGGAATTTCGGCTTGAAGAGCTGCACAAGTTCGTACGCGCATTTGGCTTCATCGCCGGCTACCAGACCCAAGTCATCAAGCCTCAGGACCCCATCAACATCAAGGCGGCCGAGCGCATGGGGCGGCTCCACGATCAGCTC
Source organism: Castellaniella sp. UC4447_H14 (assembly GCF_052978285.1). NCBI lineage: Bacteria > Pseudomonadati > Pseudomonadota > Betaproteobacteria > Burkholderiales > Alcaligenaceae > Castellaniella > Castellaniella sp. UC4447_H14. Next base: position 3,025,761 of record NZ_CM129666.1, read on the forward strand.
AAGGCGGTCGGTTACACGGGGCGCCCGCTGGAACAATATCTTGTGCGCCTGCTGTTTTGCCTTTTTGCCGACGACACGGCGATCTTCGAGAAGGGTGCCTTCCAAGATTTTCTGGAGCAACGTACATCCGAAGATGGCTCCGACCTGGCTGCGCAGCTGGCGTCCCTGTTCTTCGTGCTAAACACGCCACCCGAATCACGGCTGAAGATTCTTGACGAGCAGCTCGCCGCCTTCCCCTATGTAAACGGCAAGCTCTTCGCAGACACGCTGCCACCAGCGGCCTTCGATTCAAGCATGCGCGAGAGCCTGCTGGATCTTTGTGGCCTGGACTGGAGCCGCATTTCGCCAGCGATTTTCGGGTCGCTTTTCCAGTCCATCATGGATGACCAGGCGCGGCGCAACCTGGGGGCGCATTACACCAGCGAAGAGAACATCCTCAAGCTCATCAAACCCTTGTTCCTGGACGCGCTCTGGGCTGAGTTCGAGAAGGTGAAGCGCAACCGTAACCGGCTGTTCGACTTTCACAAGAAACTGCGCAGACTGCACTTTTTCGACCCCGCCTGCGGCTGCGGAAATTTCTTGGTCATCACTTACCGCGAGTTGCGCTTGCTGGAACTTGAGGTGCTGCGGGCGGCGCACACCGATCACCAGATGGCGCTCGACGTCCATCAATTGATCTTCCTGGACGTTGATCAATTTTTCGGCATCGAGATTGAAGAGTTCCCGGTGCAGATCGCGCAAGTGGCGCTGTGGCTCACCGACCACCAGATGAACATGCGCGTGAGCGAAGAATTCGGCATGTACTTTGCGCGCATCCCCCTGCGGCACAGCGCCACCATCGTGCACGGGAATTCACTACAGCTGGACTGGGAGCACGTCTTGCCCGCGCAGTCCTGCGACTACCTGCTCGGGAACCCGCCGTTCGTGGGCGCCAAGTACATGGACGACGGCCAGCGGCAGGACGCCCACGCCGTCTTCACGGGCATTGAAAGCGCGGGCCTGCTGGACTTTGTTGCGGCCTGGTATGTGAAGGCTGCCCGCTACATGGCACCCCACCCATCCATCCGAGCGGGGCTGGTCTCGACGAACAGCATCACGCAAGGTGAGCAGGTGGGTGTGTTGTGGGGCTGGATGCTGCCTCAAGGGATCAAAATCCACTTCGCCCATCGCACCTTTGCCTGGAGCAACGAGGCCCGAGGCAATGCGGCCGTGCACTGCGTCATCGTGGGTTTCGGTCTGGAAGACGTTGCCGACAAAGTTATCTTTGAATATGAGCACCTTCGCGGCGAGCCGCAGGCCATCAAGGCAAAGAACATCAACCCGTATCTGGTCGATGCAGCAGACGTCATCTTCGCGCGCAGGTCAAAACCGCTGTGTGACGTGCCCGAAATCGGTATTGGTAGCCAGCCGATAGACGACGGTAACTTTTTGTTCACAGGAGAGGAGCGCGATGCCTTCATCGCCATCGAGCCCGCGAGTGCGCCCTTTTTCCACAGGTGGCTCGGCTCAGTTGAGTTTCTGAATGGCTACGAGCGCTGGTGCCTGTGGCTTGGCGACTGCACTCCAGCACAATTACGAGCCATGCCAGAGGTTCTGAAACGCGTGCAGGCGGTCAGAGAATTCCGCTCTCGAAGTAGGCGGGCACAGACAGTGAGAGCGGCAGCAACGCCAACGCGGTTCGGGACGGAATTGATACCGCATCAACCATACATTCTGCTACCCAAGGTTTCGTCCGAGCGGAGACGACTTATCCCCCTTGGATTCGAGCAGCCGAGTACATTCTGCAGCGACCTCGTATTTATGCTCGCTAACGGGTCGCTTTATCACTTCGGCGTCCTGACCTCGACCATGCACAACGCCTGGACGCGTACCGTGTGTGGTCGGCTCAAGAGCGATTACCGCTACTCCGCCGCAGTCGTGTACAACAATTTTCCGTGGCCCACGTCCACGGACAAGCAACGAGACGCCATTCAGACTGCCGCGCAAGGGGTGCTGGATGCGCGCGCAGCGCATCCCGGCTCCAGCTTGGCTGACCTGTATGATCCGCTCGCCATGCCGCCCGATCTCGTGCGTGCCCATCAGAGGCTGGATCGTGCCGTGGATGCTGCCTATGGCTACAAAGGAGCATCCAGCGACTCGGGGCGCATCGCCCACCTCATTACGCTGTACCAGAAGCTCACGGCAGCGTTGATTGCCCCGCAGCCCAAGCGACGGCCACGCCGCAGGCACCAGGGAGAAGATGTGGCAGCGCCCGACGCACCCTAGGAGTACGATCCCGAGACGAACGACACGAGGCATCTATGGCTGCAAGCACACGAGAGCGACTGGCGCAGCTTACGCAGGATCTGCGCACCGTACGCATTGACCGCGCCATGGCCGCTGCAAGGTCATGGCTGGATGGTGCGACCAGCGCGGATCTTACGGACCTCCTTGCCCAGTGTCCAAGGCGGATGCGGCCCAGGGTTGTCTCCCTATTCTCAGCCCTACTCACTGGAGTGCCCGCCATCCTTGGCACCCCGGTTCTGGTTCACGCGACCTGCACGACAACGCAGGGGCTCGAGGGGTCCCTCGCGCACGATGCCGGGTACGTCCTTCCGAGCGAGCTGCTGCTGCCTGGTCCGCGTGCGGATCTTACTCCCCCAAGGGAAGGCTTGGACTTCCTGGGCTGGGCACGCAGTCATCTGCAGCCAAGCGAGGTTCCGTCCCAGCGGCTCGATCCTTACGCCTCGGTGGCGTGGGGTACGACTGAGGCCGTTGTCGCCCTATTTTCGTACCACCTTGAGCCAGGTCTGCCTGCGGAGGCGGCGCCTACGCTGCCCATTGGGTGGTGGGCCGAAGTGATTTTGCCCGAGCTGGAAGTTGCGGCTATATCGCTTTCCGACGGACCGCTTCTGCCTTACCCCGAGGCGATCGAGGTCGGCTTGGCACTGAGCGCCAGCTTGAGGGGTGACGTTACCCATTCGACGTTCCCAGCCTTCTTCGCTTCCGAGGCGACGATTGCTGCATGGCGCCAGCGTGCCCTCGTCTTCGATGCAGGCTGTTGAGTCCTCGGACGCAACAAGCCCCCGTTGCGCGCCGCACTACCCCACTGGATGGCCCATACCGGAGCATCCCTTGCCCCATCGCCCACGCATGGCACCACTCACCGCGCCCTTGTGCACAGAAATGGATGCGTCGGCCTGTGGGGCCATCCAGGGTGAGTTCGTGCAACAGCCATCTGAAATCGCCATCTCGCGAACGCCAGTATCCGCCTGGGGCGTAGGGCCGTTGGACGCAGAAACCGGGGGAAGCCCATCAGGAACTTATTACTCCTAGCCGGAATGGGGCTTCCCAGCTCGGGAGGGAACTCTTGAGTATGCAGCGTCCCTTCCGCCAGACGTATGGGCTTTCATAGAGCACGCCGGTCTCAATGTGCACCCATCCAGCGCCCACGATCCGATTCGCATGCTCCCCGCGCGGGATATGGCGCAGCAGCCAGCGTGGCCAGCCCGCGCGTGCGACTGCGAGCTTCCCCACGTCGTCAAGGCCGCCGCAGCCATACAGCCGGCTGCCTTTCGGAAATGTCGCCCGTGTGGCCTTGGTCATGTAAGTCGTCCAATCGTTCGGGCGCCTGCAGCGCTCGTGCCAAGTAGATCCGTGGGCCCACCATTTGGCGAGACGCTCGCGCAGCGGAAAGCCCCGGGGCACCCAGAGGAGTAGGTGGTAGTGGAGAACGCCTGTCGTCACAACGTCGTCTTTCACCTCGCCCACGCCACCGCGATCCAGAACCCACAGATATGGCAAGGGGATTTTCAGGGTAGGGTGGGAGCGCCTCACATGGGCGAAAAGGGCCGCGCGAAATTTGCTCAGGTCCTTCGACGTGTAGGTCTCGCCTGCGCGGTAAGTCAGCGTGACGCAAACCGCCTCCAGCCCGAGTTCGCGTGCAATGCGTCGCTGTTCCCTGAGCGCAGCTTTCAGCCTTCGCCTTGCTGCGGGTCGGCTGCGCGGCTTTGGCCGCAACCGTGCGTGGTGTCCGCCTTTTTCCGCTGGTGCAGGCGCGAGAGAATCGCTTGATCCAGCAAGAGGCTCCACGGAGCCTTTGGCGCCCGGACCAGGGAAAGAGGTGGTGCGTTCTCCGCCAGTCGTAACACTTGTTGTGATCTTATTGACAAGTTCCGCAGGGTCCATGGGAACCCGGTCGCGCTCATGCGAGATCACCGCAGCACCGTTGGGGGCCGGGACTGCGACGTATACAGGTGCGACAGGTTCGTCCGCAAGAGCTACGGGCGAGGCAACGATGTGACCCTGGCCTTTATGGGAGGGAGATTTTGGGGGGGCGGGGTGGTTCACGACACAGACTCCATCTGTGCCGCAAAATCAGCTATTTATTAATTAATTCCCTGGTACTACAGCGCTACGCACAATATGACCTCCGCTGACATGCGGCGGATTGACGCGATGCCTACGCTCTGTGCGGGCACCGTGCTCACGTTCTAGTGGATTGTTGACTCGTTGCGGTTTTCCCGGAGGCAGGGATCGTAGAGGGAGCCAATGCCCCACTCTTCTGGTGGAAAGCCAGGTTCTCCGCGAAGCGCGCGCGCGACGCCTGCGTGCCAGAACGTTCTGCGTCCATGGCGTACGGGTTGTGGATATCCGCCAGCCCTTTTCAGGCCACGGTACCAGCTGGCGGGGCTGATACGCGTGTGATGAAGCAAGGTAGGTAGGTCCAGTAGGGCGTACGGGTCCTCCGGTAATTGGTCCAGGGCGGTGGGGGCTTGAGTGGTCATTGTTCTGTTTCCTGCCTCGGAAAGGACCGTGGCGTTCCACCTCGTCAACACGACTTGGTGAAAGGTATAGCTCACGGTCCTCAGAACGGTGTTTTTGTGCTGTGGGAGGGTTTATGGGGGCTACCCAGGGGTCCGCAGTGATGCTAAATATTTCTAAATGAATCGTTATATTACATTATTCTTAATTAATGGCTTGGGAAAGGATGATGTTGGCGAGACTGATGGTGGTAGCGGTCGGCCGCCTCACAAGAGGCGTTGCGCCTCTTGCGTGCATTACTGCGGTGCGTCAGTTTCCTTGAAAACCTCGCCCATTCCTGCGAGATTCATCGCCGTGGGCGCGAGCAAATCCTGGTCGGCTGAGCGTGAGCGAGCCTCCTCTGCCTGACTTACGGAGTAGAGGAGGTAGTTGAGCACATAACGTTTTGGCGCTCGCCACTCGGCCCCGTTGTAGTGCTGGCGCTCTGTGTCGGTTAGCCCATGGGACTGCAGAGCATCACGAAGTTCCTTGCTCACCAAGGCTTCAGATAGAAGCGTTGCGGCTCCAGATCGGACTCGCTTGAGCTGAAAGCCTTGAATGGTCCGTGTTTCGGGTGCGCTGGCCACCAAATCCTTTGCCCAGGTCGCCAGCGTACGCGGACTCATGGGTGTACGTCCCAGGTCGGTGCTGAAAATGTAGGGTCCGTTCGTGCATGCCGTCTGCATGACGGGCTGGAGTAGTTGAGCGACGTTCGGGAGCAGAGGTAGGTGGTATGGGTCGGCTTCGTCTCTACGTCCTTTTGCGTCGAACAGCGTGAGTTCGCCAAGTTCGAGATCGACGTCTTCAACTTTGAGTCTTACAAGCTGTGCCGGCCTGGCCCCGCATAGGAGAAGGTGGATTTTTAGCGGTCCGGAGCGGCTGGTATCTGGGGACTCACTCAGGATTCGCCAGTAACGGCGCATCTCCGCGAGCTTGAGGGGGGATTTGTCGGCGCGACTTTTTCCTTCGTTTTCCATGCCGGCCAGTGGGTTCGTCTTCACGTGGAAGGCACCGAAGGCTTCGCTGCCGGTGACGCTGGTGCTGGCATCCATTGCACGCTTGTAAGCTGCATGCAGGTAGGCGTGCAACTTACCCATCTGGCGCCTGCTACCGGCCTTGTGCACGCGGCCGAGAATCCGCAGGATATCCTCGGAATTGACCTCGCGAGCCGGTTTTGCTGTGAGCTCAGGCCAAGGCGATTTGACGTGGGTTTTCAGAATTTTGCCGACCTCTGCCCATGACAATCTTCCGCTTGCCTTCAAGTGCTCCACATAGGCGTCACACAACTTCCCGAGGGTCTGCTTTGCTGCTTCGCGTTCCAGCTCGTGGGCGGCCTGTTCTGCTATCTTGCGGTCCCTGGCCGCCGGCCTGCCTCCTGTGGGTTTCTGGCGAAGATGGTCTTTGGCCCAGCCGCGAGCTTTTTCGAAGGCCGCGCTGATTGTCAGGAGGCCTCCGGCTTCGTCGGATGGGCTCGTGCGGTTCTGCACGAGAGATGGGTCCCATGTGCCTAGACCTTCGCGGTGGGTCTTTCCCTTGTAGGTGTAGCGCATGTAGAACTGCACCGTGCCCTTTTTGCGCGCGTGTGCTTGGAGAGATCCTGCGGGCAGTTTAGTAAGGGTGACGTAGCCATCTTCGACCTTCAGAGCTTTGAGGTCTTTGGATGAGGGGAGCGCGTTGGCGGCAGCTGATCTACTCATGGCTTTAGAAAAAGGTCAGAGAAAGGTCAGTTTACACTGAGAGCCTATGGTAGGAAGTGAGAGTTCCTGGTACTAGAGAAATTAAATTAATGTATATAAATCAACGAACTATAAAATTTTAGATAGTCTGTGATTCTTCGTTAGAACGTAAATCATGGGACTCAAAATCCCCCGCCGCAAGGCGTGCCGGTTCGATTCCGGCCCCGGGCACCAGCTTATAAATCAATGGCTTGCGTTGTTGCGAGAATCTGACGTTCCGCATTGGTAGTGCCTGCGTGTCAATTCGACGCTGGAATGCTGCAGCAGTTTGGATGCGGATTCATCGCTGTCGGCTAGGTCGCTGGCGCGCTTGCGCATGTCGCGTAGGTACATGGCGCGAATGCGTTCGGCCAGGTCAGAGTCGCCGTTCTCGGAGGCCTTTTTGGCAGCCGCCTTGCGCGCCGCGTCCCACCGATCGCGGAGCATCGAATAGGTTACGGGGCGGCCGGTTGGCGTGGACAGCAACATGACGTGGTTGGCGCGGATAGCCTGGCCACGATGGCTGTCAGCACAGGTGACTGTGCGATCTCAAACTGTGCGCGCTTGCCTGTCTTGTGTGCCGCGTTGCGCAGGACACCATCGGTTGGCATTGGCACCAGACGCGTGTCTGTCACCCTGTATCCGGTTGCCGTCGAGATGTCCATAGCGTCCTTGAGTACCTCGTCGGCTTCCTCGTACACGGCAGCGAATAGCGCGTCTGTGACCTCGAACTCCCGCGCCCTTTCCTTGTTCTTCCAGCGTGACCTCTCCATGCCGGCGGCCGGCCACGGCGTGTCCGTGTATCCTTCGACGCGAGCCCAGTTCCATATGATCGACAGCACGGCCAACTCCCGGTTCGCCTGGGTTTTCGCGGTCCGTCTCTTCAGATATCGCTTCAGGTCGGCAACCTCAACACCTTCCCATGTGGCCTTCCCGAATGCAGGCTTGAGTTGTCGCAAATGCTTCGCATAGCCTTTGCGCGTCTCGGCGTTCTCATACCCTGGCAGCACCTCTGTTTCCCACGCCTCGAACGCCTCCAAGGGCGTGCCCGCGATACGGGGCTTCCTGTTGTGGATCTCGTCCCACTTTTTGATGGCGTGGCTGTAGTCGGCGCCAAGGCCGATGTCCGGTTTTCCGGTTCCGCGCATGTCGTAGGTGTAATACGTCAATACGTCACGATGCGGCCCGATTTGCGTCGGCGAATGTGTGACCGCAGGCGCGGGTATTGATTCGTCATGGAATCACCTCACAGCACTGAAATCCGGCCTCACGATGCGCTGTACAGGCCGACCCTCGATCCAAGCCTCGACGTGCCGCGCGGAAACTATGAGGCGCGATCCGCGCTCCTTATACGGGATGCCCTCAGCATCCAGCCACCCTCGCTGCTTTGACGCTCTGGCGGACCCTGTCAGTTGTCGCAGGGCATCCGATGATAATAGATCCATGTGACCTCCAACAAAAACCCGGCCGGGTTGAGGTCCGTATAGTTATGGGACTGCTTTGTGGACCTCGTAAAGTTCGGCACGGCGCCGAACTCGGCGTAGTGGTCAGTGGCCCAAGCCTCAAAATCGGCGCGCCGCTGTGTCAGTTCGTATTGCATGGCTGCTCACTGATCGTTCCATCAGCGGACCGCGCCAGTTCTTGCCGTCGCCGATCTGTCATAGGGTTTTCCATAGGGTTGTCCACCGAGTCAGTGGATAAGGTTGGACAAGGAGCGGCGCGCAACCGAACTCGCGCCGGCTGACATCCCGAAATAGGCCGTTGCATCCGAAACCCTCCAACTTTTTTGGGGGCGCGATACTGAATGGCCGGCACGAAGTGCCGATTCCCAGGAGAACTTTCATGGCGACAGTTGGCGATGATGCAAAAGACGCAATCGACCAGGCCGCAGGCGCTGCGGACAGGACGATTCAGACGGTAGCCGATAAGGCATCCGAGGTCAGCGAAAGGGCCAGGGTTGCGGCCAAAGACGCCATCGACGAAGGGCGTGACGCTTTCGAGACAGCCTTGGCCTGCTCGAAAAACGCTATTCGGGCCAACCCGATTACCAGCGTGGCGGTGGTTGCGGCCATTGCTTATCTGTGGGGACGCTTCAGAAGATAGAGCCTTGGGTCTGTGGAGAGCGGGTCTCATGCCCGCTCCTTCGTTGCACGGGCGGCACAGGCGCGGTATACGTCAACGCGCTCGTTGATCTTCGCCTGATCGCCCCCGAAGCTCAGGACGATGCTGTGCAACGTCTCCGAGTTGTCGTCGAGCGCCGTGGCCCACCGCCAGCGCTCCGCATCCTTCCGATCCTGGGCGGTGGGCTCAGCCGCCCTATCGGCCATATCCAGCAACGCGAGGATTCGCAGCGGGTGCGCCACCGCTTCCACGAACGGCCCATAGTGAGGGTTGCATGCGTCCCGGGCGTCCTCTGCTGCCCGTCGCAGGCACTTGCGCTCTTCGTAGCTCAGATCAGTCATGGTCAATCCCATTCGCTGGAAAAGTCTCCTTGGCGACCACTGCGTCGCCCACGATCAGAAACTCAGCCATTCCTCCATTCGACCGCACGTCGTTTGCATCGCCAGCGGCCCGAGCCTGACCGCCCGTGACTGCGATCTGGTCGAGGCTGCTGGGCACTCGGTCATCGCCGTGAACAATTCATACCTGCTGGCGCCCTTCGCTGATGTGTTGTATGCCGGCGATCGCGCGTGGTGGGCGCAGTACGGGAAAGCCGCCAAAGCGGTCATAGCTGAGTGTTGGACGGCCAGCCCGGACGCTGCAGAGCGCTTTGGCGTCCACTATTTCGAAGCCCGCGACTTCGAAAACAGCGGTTATCAGGCCATTGAATTGGCTGTGCTCGAGAAGAAGGCGGATCGCGTGATTTTGCTGGGCTACCGTGAACGAAAGAGTATCTGAGAGTCACGCGAAGAATACCAAGGGTGGTTTGCATGGAAGACTACCAAAGAATCTACCACAAAAACCATCCTTTGCCGGTTCGCTAGGTTGCTGTAATTCCTTGATTACTTGGAGAATTTCATGGTGCCCAGGGGCAGAAACACAACTCCGGCCCCGGGCACCATCTAAAATCAACAGGTCAGGTTGTTGTATGAGTCGGACATTCCGCACTCATTGTGCGCGGTGTTCCGCACCACACCAGGCCGCCTTCAGCTTTGTGGCCCGCGTGCTGCCGTGATTGCGAGTCGCCGCCACGCTCGATGTCATGGCAACAGCGTCCGTAGCGCGCGGAAGCGGGACCGCCTGCCGGGGCTGGCACGTAGCTCGCCGGCAATGGCGCCGCCCCTACAGCGTTGGAGGCTTTCCCGGATCTACCGGCTCGGGCGGCCCACCGGGCTGCTTGGGGTTCTTAGGGCCGGGCGTGGGCCGTCCCGGGTGCGCAGGGACGTCGATCCCGGGGTTGCCGGCTGGCCTTCCGCCTTTGCCGACATCGGCAGCCGGGATCTTGCTCGTCTCGCCGCGGGATTCGCGCTTGAGCGGGTCAGTGTCGGGGGTCGCCGCTGTCATGGCTTGCTCCTGTGGGGGGATCAGCAGGGAAGGGCAATGGGCGTGCCTGGCCGGGCGGGCGGGAGTGAGGCGAGATCGCCACACGCATATTGCGGGCACTCCGTCTTGGCGCCGAGAAGCAGTCCGATCTGCTTCAGGCACTGCTGAAAGCTGGGATTGCCATTTCGTGTCCCACGGTCTGACACGATGTCACGGCCGGGCCAGTATCTTGGCCTTCTGGGCGTCGAATTCTTCCTGTGTCAGCGCGCCGCGATCCTTCAGGTCCGCGAGCTTGGTCAGCTCCTCGACGGCCGATATGCGCGCCGATGCCGCCGCTTGTCGCGAGATGCCCGCTCCGACTTGGCGCTGAGAGCAGTAAGCCCCGTAGTCCGGATCCCAACGACCGTTCGGAACCGTCTGGCTCTTGCACGCCCATGCGATAGCGACTACCCATCCCAGGAGGGTCCAGCCAAGCAGGAGATTCACCAGGGTGATGGACGTCTGATTTGGATGAAAGCGCAATGCCGCCTCGATCGTGGGTAAAAAATACAGCAGGGGCGCGGCCGCAAAAAGCGAGAAGGAGACCATCGTCCCAAAGCCGTTGAGTTCGGATGCCGGAACTTGTGCCATGCTCAAGGCGTACCCGACCCAGAGCAACAGGAGCAAGAGGCGCAGAATCGTCATCCCGCCGCTGGTGCCGCGATCTGCTCGCCCTTGCTCTCTGGGGAATAAGGACGAAGATCCAGCTCTCGCCCAGGCTTCAGCCGCCCTTGTTCGCTCGTCTTCCATCGATCGCTCCCCTAACGTCCATCATGCAAGCACGTACCGCGGACGGGGCTATCTGTTGCGCCACCCTATGCGGGTCGTGACGCTCCGCCGTTGCGTCAGCGTATCCGCCAGGCGCCTCTCGGCGCCATCAGGCGATAGGAGGAGGAACAGTGTGTGATTCCACCGAATGCTGGGCAACCCCATCGTTGCAGACGCTGCCGGCCGACGAAAGATCGGCTCTGGCGGGCCACAACGAGCTGCGTGCGCAGCTCCAGGTCAATGTGGCGATCAACGGCTGTGTCGCCGCGCCAGCACCCGTGTCAAAAAGCCGGGAAGAACCCACCGGCCCTGTGCCGTCCACCTGTTTCTTTACTGCCCAGAAGCAGGGTGATATCGGATCCTTCGTCGGCGGCGGACGCCGATTCGCCCCGGTGAAGAACGCGGTGCAAGGTGGGCTTCAGTCCAAAGGCGGTCTGCGCCTGCAGGCCGGGAATAACAACTAAATGATGGCAGTCTACCGGTAGTTCGATCCAGTGCCGACCGTCATAGACTTCGGTGGATATATGACTGCGTTCGCCGCAGGTTGCACTGAAAAAGCGCCCATCGTGATGTGGCTTGCCGATCAACCGGGCGCCTTGCGGCAGAGCCCGGCGTGCGTCGTTACGCGCAAACGCCCGGTTCATACGTTCGACCACCTTGCCGAGCGGAGGGGAAAGACTCAGTACGGCGCAAATGTCGCTGATGCCCTTGTGATCGAGCGGGCCACGCGCCTCTTCGCGCATTTTATCGATGTCAAAGCCCAACTGAGCCCAGCGGCCTATCGCGCTTTTGGTCAAAGCGTAATGCTGGTCGGTCAGTTGCAGATCGGATTCGTACTTCAAACGGTGAACCACCGCCTGAAATCTGGCTGGCGGCCGGGTGGGCGGGCCCAGCCAGTCCATTATGTCGTGAATCATTTTCCAGCAGATTTCGAGTACCGGCGAAGGCGTTTTGAATCGCTTGGTGCCCTGTATGAAATGCTCGGGAACCGACACGATCTGCGAAGTGGCAGGATCTTGAACCAGCTCGAACTTGCGCGCAGTATAGGCAATCCGATACGGCGTGTAGTGAAACATGTCGCCGACATGCTCGCCCAGACCGCCGCCGGCGTAGTGATTGCGGGCCATATCGCCCATCGTGCCGCACCAGGGCAGTCGCTCGTCCTGGTTTTCAAGCAGGCCGCTCCAAAGCGTGCGCAACGTGGACGGGCATTCAACCATTACCGCCAGCGCGCCCTTGGAAAACAATTCGGCCAGTGACCCCGGGGCCAGGTTGGCTGGCTCCACACTGATGATGGGTTCTACAGTGCTCATGAAGTGCCTTTTTTGTCGGTCGACACGTTAGCCCATGGGCCCGCGCGTCAAAGTCACTACTCGTGCAGTATGGACCCCAATGGCGGTCTCAATGCGAACTATTAACATTCGTCACAACATAATTTGATGGACGGATCCGGATACAAGTTGAGACCAGCCCCTACGCATAGCCGCTGTGTGCGGGGCGGCGCGCGGCGGTTAAAGCACCGGCCCGAGGCTCACTTGTCCATGAAAGCGTGGTGCGCTGGGCCAGCCTGCCGTGGGATCATTTGCTTACACCGCGACCCAAATGGACAATGAGGTCACGGGTTTATCTGCTAAGGTTTTCCCATGCTCGTTGAGGGCCCAATCACCTTTCACAGAGGCCGGGATGAATCAACACAAGCAGCCGGACAAACGGAAAGAATCACCTTCTGACGCCGCCCTGATAGAGCGGCCTGGACGCAAGCCGGAGCTGGACTCGGACGCCCATCCCCAGCGCCACCCGGGGACGAAGCCCTTGCCGGACGAATCCGACAACATACCGGGCGACGAAAACGCCCCAAATCTGGTGCCTGGCAAGCACTGATCAAGGCTGGGGCCCCAGTGCCCCTTTTCACTACTTTCGGGCAGTTTCCGCGCTGCGGACTGCCATGCCGCACTTGTGTGCGGTCGCCGCAGCCCGTTATCTCGTCGTCGGCGGTCCGTGCCTTATGGATTGCCTGCGTTCGGCTTCCCTGCAAACGCCGGATTCCCTGCAAACGCCGGATTCCCTGGGCTAACCCGACAAAGACGAAGGCCGCTGATTCAGCGGCCTTCGCTTCAAAGCGGCGGCAGGGCAAGCCGACCTGGTCGATTACTTGCGATTTTGCTGACCGGACTGTCCGTGTTGGCCCTGCTGCCCTTGCTGGCCTGACCCTTGCTGGCCTGACCCTTGCTGGCCGGACTGCCCCTGCTGGCCGGACTGCCCCTGCTGGCCGGACTGTCCTTGCTGGCCGGACTGTCCTTGCTGGCCGGTCTGATTACGCTGACCCGACTGGTTCTGTTGACCCATTTGGTTCTGCTGACCGGACTGATTTTGCTGGCCTGCCTGCTTTTGTTGGCCCTGCTGGGCGTGCTGACCTTGTTGATGGCCTTGGTTCTGACTTTGCTCTGTCATCTCGGACTCCAAAAAAGCGGATGCGAGAGGCATCCCGCACGGTCCCCTGCAGCAAGCAACGTGCCTAGCCGTTTGGCGGATGGGTCTCGGCCGTTTGGTTGCTCCAGCGCTCCGCCCCAAGCCCTCGGAGGGAAGGCCGGGCACGACTATTGCTCCAAGGCTCGGCATGTCGGCATCGTCGGCTCTTCAAGGAGACATCATGCGATCCATACTTTTATGGCTGTTGGGCGTACCGATTCCCATCATTATCTTGATCGCGCTGCTCTGGCATTGATTCCGGACATACGTGACGTCAATCAAAAAAGGAAATGTCATGCAGAATACCGAGTCCATCATCGCCCGTGCCGAATATGCCGGTGGCACGGAATCTTCTCGTTCGGCTGTCCGGTGGGGAGCCGTCATCGCAGGTGCCGTCATCGCCGCCGCCGTATCCACGATGTTGGTCACCGCGGGAACCGGCCTGGGCTTTCTTTCGATGTCCCCATGGAGCAATGAAGGCGCTTCGGCCTCGGCGTTGGCCATCGGGTCCGTTATCTGGCTCCTGGTGACACAGATCATCGCGTACGGGGTGGCCGGCTATGTCACGGGGAGGCTGCGCACGACCTGGTCGGACGCGACGACCGACGAGATCTATTTCCGCGACACGGCCCACGGCTTTCTGGTGTGGGCCCTGAGTGCCGTGATCAGCGTGATCGTCCTGGGGTCCACGGCGGCCTCGGTGGTGTCGGGAACGGCTAAGGCGGGAGCAACGCTTGCGGGCGCGGGGGCAGGCGCAGCCGCTGCTGTCGCCGGTAACTCGGGTCAGTCGGGTGCCGGTCAATTCGGGCTCGACTACTTCACCGACATGCTGTTGCGCCCCAGTGCTCCCTCCGCATCATCCAGTGGCGGTGACGTGCGCCAAGAGATCACGCGCATCCTGGGTCGGGGCATCGTCGCGGGCAAGGTATCCGAGGCGGACCAGGCCTACTTGGCCGGACTGATCGCCCAACGCACCGGTGTGGACGAGGCCACCGCCAAGCAACGGCTGACGCAGGTGGAGACTCAGGCCAAGGAGGCCGCGCAGCAAGCCGAGCAAAAGACGCGCGAGGCGGCCGATGGCGCCCGCAAGGCACTGGCCGCGTTTTCATTGTGGGCCTTCGTGTCGCTACTGGTCGGCGCCTTCGTCGCGAGTTTGGCTGCCACTATCGGCGGCCGGGCCCGCGAGCGCTGAATCGGCGCTCAGACTTTGGCTTCGCGTTGCAGGAGTTCGTGCTTGCGCGCCACCCCCCAGCGGTAGCCCGAAAGGTCGCCATCTTTGCGCACGACGCGATGGCAAGGAATGGCGACGGCGATGGAATTGGCCGCGCAGGCTTGGGCCACGGCCCGTGCCGCCCGGGGTGCGCCGATGCGCCGGGCGATGTCGGCGTAGCTCGCCGTGGTGCCCGGCGGGATCTCTCGCAGCGCTTGCCAGACGCGGTGCTGGAACGCCGTGCCGCGCACATCCAGCGGCAGGTTCAGTCCGATCGCAGGTGTTTCGATGAAGCCTACCACCTGCGCCACCAATTGTTCGAAATCCGCGTCACCGCCGATCAGTTCGGCTTCGGGAAACTGGTCTTGCAGGCCGCGCACCAGGCGATCGGGATCGTCGTCCAGCAGAATGGCGCAAATGCCGCGTTGGCTTTGTGCCACCAGAATCGAGCCCAGCGAGCATTGACCGACGGCGAACCGGATCTCTGTCCCGATGCCGCCGGCGCGATATTCCTTGGCGCGCATGCCCAGGATTTCTCGGGAAGCTTCATAGAATTGGCTGTTGGAATTGAAGCCCGCGCGGTAGATCGCCTCGGTGACCGTGCTGCCGGCCGCGCTCAACTCGCTGCGCAGCCGACGCGCGCGGTGTGCCGCGGCGTAGGCCTTGGGCGTCAGCCCGGTCTCGGCCTTGAACACGCGATGAAAGTAGAAAGGGCTCAGGCCGGCCTGACCGGCCAACGTATCAAGGCTGGGGGGAGTGTCCGACGATTCGATCAGGCGGCAGGCCTCCGCGACCAGCGCGGCGTGCGCAGTGGGTGGCGTTCCGGCGCGCGGTGCCTGCGAGCGGGTGTGAGACCCGGCTGCTTCGTCGGTCTCGTCCGCGCGAGTTGTCGTGGCATGAGGGTTCATGGTGTCACCTCGAATTGCTGATGGGTGTCAGGTTAGACCGGATTTCGTCCGCGGAAACTCTGTTTCTTGCGACGGGGGTTCCGGCCATTTCCTACACGAGCTGAACCATGCCCGAGACCAACGAACTGAGCCAATTCGAGCTCGACCCACTGGAGTCTATCCGTTGAATAGCGGGGATCATAATCGCGTCCACACTCCCGAAGAAATCCAGGCGTGGCGACGCAGCCGGCCTGCAGGCTCTACCGCAACGGTTCATTAGATCACTACCACCATCCGGCTTGATTCTGACGTTCTGGAGGGCCTGCACGCCACCGGGCGGGGATGGCAAACTAGAACGAATGATGGACTGCGCGTTGCTGAACACTGCCTCGGTAGGCGGCTCATGACCATTGCACGGACCACATCACGGATGGCTTGCCGCGCCTAGAATATCCCGGCCGCATGGTGGGCGAAGGGGGGCCACCACTGACAAGTTTGACGTGACATTTTTTGGATCAACGCCGACGTAAATCCCGACAGTTGCCGTACCCGCGCCCCGCCGAACGTGATGATGTCGATCATGTCGTTTCAATCCACGCGCCCGCGAGGGGCGCGACTGAGGCGCGAGATGAATGCGACCCGCCGGGAACTAGTTTCAATCCACGCGCCCGCGAGGGGCGCGACTATAGCGGGATGACTGGCTACGACGGCATTCGACAGTTTCAATCCACGCGCCCGCGAGGGGCGCGACCCGCTGTGGGAACCGCACTGGCTCACGTTCGGGACGTTTCAATCCACGCGCCCGCGAGGGGCGCGACATGCAGACTTTGCAGACAGGGAACTGTCAGACGATGTTTCAATCCACGCGCCCGCGAGGGGCGCGACCGCGTACTCCATTGCCCGCCAGTCCGATATGATGGTTTCAATCCACGCGCCCGCGAGGGGCGCGACTGTGCGAGGCACAGTGGGATCAGATGGCAGGACTTGTTTCAATCCACGCGCCCGCGAGGGGCGCGACATCGTGATTTGCTGCTGCATCAGATCAGCTCCATACGTTTCAATCCACGCGCCCGCGAGGGGCGCGACGTCGCGGCGGTCGTCGCCAGCGAACAGCGCCATGTTTCAATCCACGCGCCCGCGAGGGGCGCGACCGTGGTGCTCGAAGTCGTAGATCTGCTCCAGGTTGTTTCAATCCACGCGCCCGCGAGGGGCGCGACTCGACGTCGAGATCAAGATCAGCAGGACCGACCTGTTTCAATCCACGCGCCCGCGAGGGGCGCGACTATCCACGACCAGCTTGGGCGATAGGTCGAGATCGTTTCAATCCACGCGCCCGCGAGGGGCGCGACGCCTGCATCATGGCGGTGCTGCCAGCGGACCTGAAAGTTTCAATCCACGCGCCCGCGAGGGGCGCGACCTGGATGATGGTCTTGCCCAGGCCGAAGGCGCAGTTTCAATCCACGCGCCCGCGAGGGGCGCGACGCCGTGATCGGGCTGCCGTCCAAGCGGGCTGCATCGTTTCAATCCACGCGCCCGCGAGGGGCGCGACGCCTCGCGAAAGCCCAGGCCGCGAAATTCCTGCACGTTTCAATCCACGCGCCCGCGAGGGGCGCGACTCTGGAAGAGCGATCTGCCCAGGTAGTCCTTTGCGTTTCAATCCACGCGCCCGCGAGGGGCGCGACCAAGGGCTGCTGCATCAAGCAGGCTCATGCCGTTTTTGCGTTTCAATCCACGCGCCCGCGAGGGGCGCGACCCGGCCCAGCGGATGCCGACCCAGGCCAGGGCCCGTTTCAATCCACGCGCCCGCGAGGGGCGCGACCGGCGAACGTCCCGGTCAGGACGCCCGGGCGCAAGTTTCAATCCACGCGCCCGCGAGGGGCGCGACCGCCACGCGCTTGATGTCCAGGTTGTCAGTCAGCACGTTTCAATCCACGCGCCCGCGAGGGGCGCGACGTCCGACTTCGAGGTGCTGGTGGTGTCGATCACGTTTCAATCCACGCGCCCGCGAGGGGCGCGACGCCTTTGTGGCAGCCAGGGAGCGGACATGAGCACTGTTTCAATCCACGCGCCCGCGAGGGGCGCGACGACTGTGTAGAGCATGCGGCACTGAGGGAAGCCTTGTTTCAATCCACGCGCCCGCGAGGGGCGCGACGTTCATGGGCCGCAAATCCATGGGTCTGGGTCGTGTTTCAATCCACGCGCCCGCGAGGGGCGCGACGGCGTGGGCGGCAGAGCTGCACAGATCGAACCGCGTTTCAATCCACGCGCCCGCGAGGGGCGCGACCCATGCCGCCGGCCGCGTCGTCCGTCACGATTGCGTTTCAATCCACGCGCCCGCGAGGGGCGCGACGCAAGCCACTGGTACGCAGCAGATCGATTCCCACTGTTTCAATCCACGCGCCCGCGAGGGGCGCGACTCTGCCAAGGAGCGTGTCCCTCGCACATAGCGATGTTTCAATCCACGCGCCCGCGAGGGGCGCGACGTGAGCCGCGCAGTTGAGTTCACACGACCGTACCGGTTTCAATCCACGCGCCCGCGAGGGGCGCGACCTTGAGTTCGAGCAGGACCCCGACATGGAAGAGGCAGTTTCAATCCACGCGCCCGCGAGGGGCGCGACGCGCCGCCCGCGCAGCCCTGGCCAAAGCCGAGGGGTTTCAATCCACGCGCCCGCGAGGGGCGCGACGCGACGAACTTGGCCTAACCGGCGTGGCTGATCTGTTTCAATCCACGCGCCCGCGAGGGGCGCGACGAGCGGGCGATGGCGGAGTGCGCCCAGGATCGGGAGTTTCAATCCACGCGCCCGCGAGGGGCGCGACGATATCGGTGACAAGTGCGAGCTGTCATCCGGAGTTTCAATCCACGCGCCCGCGAGGGGCGCGACATTGACGCTGGTGCTCCGCCCACAACAGCTTCTGCGGTTTCAATCCACGCGCCCGCGAGGGGCGCGACAAGTGGGAGGCTGTATGCCGCAATCCAAGCTGACGTTTCAATCCACGCGCCCGCGAGGGGCGCGACCCACGGGCGAGCATCGCTTCATCCATGCCTATGAGTTTCAATCCACGCGCCCGCGAGGGGCGCGACCCAGCAAGAACCCAGCTTCGTTCGCCCAGGCTTTGAGTTTCAATCCACGCGCCCGCGAGGGGCGCGACGCGCACGACGACCAGTTCGACCCCGCGTACCTGACGTTTCAATCCACGCGCCCGCGAGGGGCGCGACCACGCGTTTATAACTTATTGAGGGAATTCGAGAAAGCAGAGGTTTTGCGCGAACCTCCGTGATTGCGAGAATACATGAGACCTCGGGCGCGTGAGGGCGCCTTATTTTTATTTGGAATCAGTACCATGTGCGAGTGCGATCCGTTGCTGGGGATCCATGATCGCTTGGGGCTCGCGCACGAAGGAATATCTACTTAAAAAACTAGCGGCGCATTCAGATCGAGTACGGCCTTGGCACCGAAGTGTTCGACCTTGCCCTGCCAGTGCTTTCCGAGGAAATAGAACCTCAGGCTGTCGATGTCGTGGTCAATGATATCCAGCAAGCACGCCTTAAGTTTGGCCCACTGTGCTTGATCGACTTCGATTTCGAAAACGGAGAACTGCACGCGTTGGCCATAGTCCCGGCAGGCCCTAGCTATGTGGCGCAGGCGACGGGCACCAGCTCTCTCTTCAGTGTGGCTGATGTCGTAGCTGACCAGAATCATCATGATGGCTATTTCCACAAGAAGGGCGGGTAGGCGTCGAGATCGCCGCGGATGTGCCGTGCTAGTAGTTGCGCCTGGATGAAGGGCAATAGGCCTATAGCGACAGTTTCGCCCAAGAATGGCTGCAGCAGTTGTTCACGCTTTCGCTCCTGGTAGGCCGTCAGCACCGTTTTACGCGACCCCTCATCCAGCAACACTGCGCCGCCGTCCATGGCTCTAAAATCTTTGGAAGTGACTTGATGTCGGTTGATGAGTGAAAGCGCCAACCGGTCTGCCAACAATGCGCGGAATTCTTCTGTGATATCCAACGCCAGGCTTGGCCGTCCGGGGCGGTCTCGGTGCAGGAAGCCGACTGCTGGATCCAACCCGACGCTTTCCAGCGCCGAGCGACAGTCGTGCGTTATGAGGGTGTATAGGAATGACAGCAAGGCGTTGACGGCGTCTAGTGGTGGTCGACGGCTGCGGCCACGAAAGCGCAGTGCGGCGTCGGACACTCGAATCATCTGATCGAATGCGCCAAAGTAAGCTTGGGCGGCTTCACCTTCGTGACCGCGCAGCAAATCGACCGTGGCGTCGGCGGGCAGCTGGGCAGTGATTCGCTGCAAGCGTTTGTATGCATGCTCCAGCGTCGCCTTATTGTCACCGAGTCTGTCGCCGTAATCGCGCAAGGCGCGTCCTAGCACCACACGCTGGTTATGCAATTTGCCGACCAACACGTTGCGTACGATGGCGGCGCAGCGCGTGGGATCATCTGAGATGCGGTACTGTTCGCGGCGCAATAGCACGTTGCCCGAGACGGGGCCTTCGACGCGGGCAAGGAATTTCCCATAGCTCGTCAAGAAGCTGATGCTGATGCATTGCTCGGCGCAGTAGCCGAGCAGCGGCGGCGAAATCAGTACATGCCCGAAACAGACGAGGCTCTCCAACATATGTACCGGCAGCCGGGCACGCTCCTGCTTATCGACGCTCATTACTATGTTGGCGCCGTCCTTGTGCAGCCATGCTCCTTCAGTGGTGACGTACAAAGTGTTGAGTTGTTTGCGCATAGGCTAGTCCCGCGTCTGATGTTCCAGCCAACTCTGCACGCTATGTGTTCGCCGCAGCATTTTCGGCAGGCACAGATCAAGCAGTGAACAGTTATCACAGCGATTGGGGTCGTAAACCGCCAGCGGCGTACGGCCATTTTCGAACATCGTACGGATGGCGGCGACGGTATTAAGAGTCAATCGTCGCAGCGTATCGTCAAACGCCACGACTTTGCGGCGACGGGTTTTGCCGTAATACAGTGCGCCTTCGGGTACCGATACGTCGAGCATCGCTTCCAGGCACAGGGCCTGCGCGCATAACTGCACTTCGTCGGCGCGGTGGGCCTTCGGCCGGCCACGCTTGTATTCCACTGGGTACGGCTGCTCACCTGTATCGCAGGCGTGGAACTCCACCACGTCGGCGATGCCGGTGATACCCAGCCCGCGATGCGCTAGTGCCATGGCCGTGACAGTGCGCAACCGCTGGCGCTTCTCGCTAGCAGGTTTATCCGCGCGTTCGTGCAATAAGCGGCCTTCTGCGGTGTAGCGGCTTTCGGCCCATAGCTGTTCCAAATGAATCAGGGCACATTGGCGGGGACAGTACAGGTAATGCTGCAACGCCGATAGTGGGATGAAATCGTCTGTGTCCACTGTAGTGAACCCGCTGTCATTTCAAATCAGCTCTTGTACCGTGACACCTGCAGGAATGGCATCGTGGCTGATGGTGACACGGTAGTCGCCGAAACTGCGCGGCGCCGCAAGGGTATTACCTGTCTGTGCACGCTCGACCTGGACGGTGTCGAACAATACGTGCGCCGGTGCGTTGCCCATGGCACAGTCGTGTTTGAAGGCGATGAGCTTGCGCGCAGCCATTTCGCCACGAGCCGCGGACCTGTCGTGTTCGAACATGTTGGTGAGGGCTTGCCAGAACAGTTGCAGGTCGTCATTCGAAAAACCGGTGCGCTCGGCAAGTTTGGCTGAGATGAAGCCGTGTGCGCGATATAGGCCGTATGGAATGATGTGCTTGCGCCCCATTGTGCGGTTGTCGCCGCTTTGTACTTCGGCCTCTTTTTCGGTCGTGACGGCCATGCGCGTGATGGAAATTTCCAGTGGAATCACAGGGTCGATGGATGTGGCAAAGGCCATCTGAACCGGCCCACGTACTTGACCGGCATTGACGCCCGTGGTCATGACAGCACCGAAGGCGCGCACGTCAAAGAAATTGGCGCACATCCAATCGGTAATTTCGCGTGCTTGGGCTTCGTCCTTGGGCAGCTTCTTGTAGTCATCCGGTTTGTCTGGCTTGATTCCGTTGGCTTCCCATGCCCTCTGATGCTGCTGGTTGAGGATGGCTTTTTCGGCCATGTAGATAGCGTGACCGGGTGCACCATCCCTGTCGAGTGTCACAAAATTTCGCACCTTGCGTTTGAGGCAAACGTCTGTCACTAGCCCCCGGTTGGTTTCGGGATCCAACCGCGGCAGGTTGCCCGCGTCAGGGTCACCATTTGGGTTGCCGTTCGTGATATCGAACAGGTAAACGAATTCGTAGCGGTTGGTTATCGCAGTCATGCCGAAGCCTCCTCGGTGGCGGTTGTATCTGACTCTTTGGTGGATTTCTGGAAGCGTGTCTGTGATTGGTGGTAATAGCCGATGGCAAATTGGCCCTGGGCCTCAATGGGCAGACTGCGCGGAAGGTCCCCCGGCAGGCCGCCGATGATGTCGGTGATGTCTTTTTCGAGATTGACAGCAAATCCGGGCTTTTCCCTGCGCAGCTTCCCCAGATGGTTTTGCGCATTGCGCAGCAGAATAGGGAAGACCGATGCCGGTGTGGCCGACGCGGCGCCATAGTAACGATCGCGGATGGTGGCGTTGACGTGGCCTCCCAGCGCGCCGCGCTGGGCGTCTTCCAGCACGGCGAACAGGCGGCCCAGTCGGTAGCCGGGATGGGTGGATTCCTTGTTGAGACTCACAGGTGGCTCCTCGCTTTGAAGATGAAGGCCCAGCCGCCGTTCACGGCATGGGATAGCTTTGCAAATAGCAGCGCGCAGACCTGACACGTTATGGTCCGAGCGGATACGCATGAGTGTGCTGGCGAGCAGGCTGCGCGGATACAGGCCCCCACTGAGAACTGCACGGAGAAATTCACCAGCCAGATTGGCGGCCGCATCTTCCATTTTGGGTTTGGCCCCCGTCCGGTTGGGCACCGTGGCAAGTACGATGCGCCAAACTGATGGCGCGGTGTTCCACGGCAAGGGCTCAATCTGGAAATCCTCCGCATGCTGTGCCAGTCGCCGTGCGAAGTCGCCCAGTGTCCCAACCTCCCAGAATCGGATGGACAAGCGCGAGGCATTGGGTGCAAGGCCCAGTACGTACATGCGTGTGCCATCCTGCAACTCGGGATTCAGATCGCTTAGGGGCCTGCCGTGCGCCACATTTTCTAGTGTGTTACGGATCAGGGCGGTTTCCTTTCCGTCGTCCGTCCGCGTGGGTCCGTTGAGCAAGAGGCCAAAGGTCAATTCGGCTTCTTCGGCTTGCCCAACATCGTCAGCCTCGGCCCAGAACACCACGGTGGTGTCGCCGATTTGCAGCCTCTGCCGGTTTTGTTCGCCGGGACGCAAGAGGTAATTCAGTGCGGTGGTGTAGGCGAACGCGGCTTCCTCGGAAACTGGCGCGTTGGCACCCTGCGCTTTGCCGTAGGAAGTGAATGAATTCTGGTTGAAGGAGACGATGGAAGCGCCTGAACTCTGCGCACCCCTCACACCTTTGATCGATGGATGAAGGCGTGCAATCGACGCGTTCCTTCCTGTCACGAGGCACATATCCGAGATAGCGTCGATGCCTGAAGAAGACGTTTGCCTCCATGCTGCCCGAGCAGCCGGGCGTTCATGCAAGTATTGCCGCTCGCCGTCGAGCCGGAACACCATGTTAGTGTCCAGCATATCCGCGGTGAACCCGGCATCTGCAAATTGCTCGGGCGTCCAGTTTTGCAGGAAAGTCTGTAACGCCCTCAATCCGATGTCGTTGGACTCACCCAGTCGTTTTAAATGCAGGGCTTTGAACGCGCCATGCTCTTGCTCGGATCTCTTGCTTGTTGCGCTGGTGCCCAGCACATAGCTGCTCTTGTCCCATAAGAACCCGGGGGCGATGTTGCTGGCGCGCTTGGGCGGCTGTGGCACGATCATGACGCGCGGCCTGGGCTTCTTAGCCGATGTATCGCGAATGTCATTCACCGCTGCCACGCGGCCATCCGCCGCCAACACGATCTCGTAGCTAATTTTCTCGGGGCTGTATCCGTACGGCGCAATGCCGTCCGCGCCGACATCCAGCAACCGTTCGTAGTATCCCGCCAGTGCTTGCAGAATCACGACTTGACCTCCTCGCTGGACCAAGCGGGTACCTCGATGACGCCGGAAACCATCTGCGCGCGGAAGAAGCGTGGTGTCTGCTCGTGGACAAAGTCGATGTCATGCAGCATCCAGCCCAGATCGCGGTCGCCCATAAAACTGCTGTCGGATTTCGGGATGGCATCCTCATCTTCCAGTAACTGGAAGTGCGCGGGGAATTCCCGCACGCCCATGCATGGCTGATGAAAGCACTGGCCCTTGCGGGCCCGTCGGCTGAAGATGTCCAGGTGTTTGCCCTCGGAGTCCTCTGCACCGGCTTTGGCGGTGAGATCGAAATGTGCCTCGATGATATAAGCCACGTCACGTAAAACCGTCGCAGCACGCTGCTGCCGGTCTTCGTCCACAGCGTTGCCGAGCCCCGTAATCGAGTTCTTTTTCATCGCGCTCTTGATGCTCGCCGTAGAAGCTTTGCTACCCACTTCATTGCGACGAATGGACTCAAAGCGGATAGGCTTCAGGACATGAATGCGGTCGACGTGCCAGCGGATGGCCGGCTTCCAGTGAATGGCCTCCAGGATGCCGCGTGCGGCCGACGGCGTGATGACGTCGTAGGAGACTCGCTCCCCCTTCATTTCCGGACGAGTGAAGCAGGCGCGCTCGCCCCAGATTTTCAAGCGGATTCCGTAAGCCATGGATGTTCCTCACTATTCGCTGCAGATTCCTTGGTGGGCAGGCTGTAGATGTTCACCAGTTCAAATCCTCTGTGCGGATCAAACTTGGCTCGTCCCAGCTCAAACCGAATCGCGGGTTGTACAAGCCTTCATGCGCCAACATCATGAACTGGTTCTCCCATTTCTCAGGTGCCACGGGGTTCACAGCGCCAGCCTTGTATAGGGCATCGAAACCCTGGCGCGGTACGGGCACGATATAGGGCTGTAGCTGGCGTGCGAGACCGCCGCATCCTTCGGAGAACTCAAGCCGCTTCAGCAAAGATTTCGCGTAGTCGTCGTATGGCACGATGACCGGCATCTGCGTGTCGTCGATCATGCGGAATTTGGCCGCCAGCGTTTCCATGGGCAGAGTACTAGCCTTACTGTCGCGCAACAGACCCAGCAGGTCATGCACGTCCAGTTCCCGGCTACCCTTTTGCCAATATAGTTGTGCGAAGTACTTCCGGATGGCTTCGGGCGAGAGTGGATCGTCCTTGACCTGGCGCAGCACTTCACGCGCCGCTTGCGCGTACTGAAGCAGTTCAGTGGGTGGTTCCCAGTCGTCGTTTTGGGGCGCGAAAATCAGTAATTCACTGTCTTGCGGACTAGCCCGGCCTTCGCGGTTGCAGCGGCCTGCAGCTTGGGCGATCGAGTCCAGCCCCGCTTCGGCGCGCAGCACGGTGGGGAAATCCACATCCACGCCTGCTTCAATCAGGCTGGTGCTGACCAGGCGGCAGGGCTCATTATTCTTCAACAGTTGCCGCACGTCGGCCAGCACTGCGCTGCGGTGCTTGGCACACATCAACGTGGTCAGGTGCCGTGCTCCGGGCATATCGGCAGTGGCTTGATAAATGGCACGAGCATGTCGCCGGTTGTTGACGATGCATAGCACCCGGGTCCGTTCACGCATCATGGCGATCAGTTGGTCGTCGTTGACGGTGCCGATATGCCTGACCTGTACACGTTTTAGCTGGTCGAATAGTCGCGCGGGTTCAGGTGCCAGTTCACGTACGCCGGTAAGACCGCCTTCGAAGTCAGGCGCTTTGAGCACTGGCTGCGTAGCCGTGCACAGCACGATACTGGTGCGGTAGTTCCGCGCCAATTCGTCAATTGCGGCCACGCACGGGCGCAGCACCTTGAGCGGCATGGTTTGCGCCTCATCCAGTACCACCACGCTGCTGGCAATGTTGTGCAATTTGCGGCACTGTGACGGACGGGCGGCAAACAGGCTCTCGAAAAACTGCACAGCCGTTGTCACCACAATGGGTGCGTCCCAGTTCTCCATGGCCAAGTGGAGTTTCTCCTGCGCTTGATATTTCTCCGGATCATCTTTCGGTGGCTGCTGGACGAAGGCGCTGTGGTGCTCCAGCACCGCTGCGTGTCCCAAAGGTCCTAGCGCCTGGCGAAACACAGCGGCGTTCTGCTCGACGATGCTGGTGAACGGGATGACGAAAATCACGCGCTGTAAACCGTGCTGAATGGCATGATCCAAGGCAAACGCCAGCGAAGTCAGTGTCTTGCCGCCACCGGTAGGCACAGTGAGCGAAAAAAGCCCGGGTGCTTGAGCAACCTGTGCGCGTACGTGACGTAAAACGTGGGCGCGGATCTGATTCACGGTGCCGCCCGAAGCAAACTGACCGAGATAGTGATCAAGTTGCTTTCGCAGGTCGGCGAGTGTGGATGCAGGTTTGGCGTCCCGAAGATTCGGGAGCTTTTCCGCCGTGTTATAGAACCGGTCGGTGTCTAGAAAATCGGCATCTACCAAACAAGAAAACAGCATGCGGGTCAGGAATGCCAGCTGGAACGGGTGACGCGCTTTCTTTTGCTGATTGGTGTCGCCGTATAGCTTGAAGTCGCCTGGCGGATTCAATCGAGCAGGTAGATTGATCTCTCGTTCCCATACGGCATCAAGGGTAGGGAGATCCAGGGCCGCCAGCCGGTCAGCCAGCGACGTTCGTTCCCCCGTGCCAGTGCCGTTGGCAAGGCCCGCATGGTGACCCGCAATGCCGTAGGCCAGTAGTTGACCGATGTCGCCAAACCGCTCAATCGCAACTTTGGCTCCATGCGTGGAATGATCCACCCGCCCCGCGTTACCACACAATCGCTGCTGGAATTTCTGGGTGTATTTGCCCAAGTCGTGCAAGCGGCCTGCGGCCATGGCCAGTCCGCCGGCGCCAAAGCCGTTCGCGAAATTCTGTGCCAGCTCACCCACGTTAAGCAGATGCTCATTCAACGGCTGCCAGTCGGACTGGTCTGATCTTCCAGTCGAATGCGCATAGAACGTGCGCCCTTTGATAAAAGGGATACTTTCCTGAAGCGATCTATTAACTGTCTTTGACGGGTATAAGTCGTCCATCTGCCACGGCCATCCACCATGGGACTGAACACGGAGAAGGTTTCGAATACTGACGCGTGGGAAGCTGCGCGAGATAGTCGGTCGGGCGTGACTTCACAATTTATGACAAATGGTAATGCAGAAATACAGTTAGTTTCATCAACTATGCTAGGGGATTTCCCTTAGACTTCAACCGCGAAAGGGATTGGCCGCACAGCCCTTCAGAGCTTTCTGTACCGAATCAGTGCGCGAACCTCCGCGCTGCGCTGCCGGCCACATCCGTTCAGGCGGCCAGACCACCGGGTAGCGCGGAGCTCCAACGGTCCGCTTGCGACCCCATGTCAACGCCGCCATTCGAACCGTTGTGACAGGTCATCCTCCGACTGGATCATGACGAAATCGCGTGTGGCCGTGCACGACCAGCCTTGTCGGGTGGCATCCAGGCCGCCGCGCGGCTCGCGGATGGCATCGGGGGTAAAGATGGCGAAGCAGGCGTGGCCCGGTGCGCGGACGGACTCGTACTGGATGATTGCAATGCCGGTCGCCTCCGCGGCGGCAGATAGCCGATGGGTCTCGGCATAGTCGTTGCCGATCCAGAATTCCCGGTCCGCCTCCCAGGGTGGCACCGCCAAGTCGATGCCCCGGCCGCCCGCCGCGACTGAGAAAAACGTGTGGCTGGTGACGATTTTCTCGTCCACCAGAGCGGCGCTGTCCAGGATGAAGCGCATGCGCCAGTAGGCGACCTCGGCACATGCGGCTGTCAGCGTCCTGGCTCCGTACCAGATGCCGTGCAGTCCTGCGGGGCGAAAGCGGCTGTCATGGAGAGGCGTGTATCGGAAGGGTGTAGTGATGAGGAAGTGCCGTGCGTTCGTCTTGGTCCTTGGAAGGGGAGGCTTGCTGCCTTCGAGCAGATTTTCCAGCAGATCGTGTTCCTCGAAGCTGTCCACCAGCAGTGTCGTGGCGTTGAACGATTGAGCTTCGACGCCGCGCCAGACCTCGGACTCGGCAATAGTGTGGATGGATGTCCTGAGCCAGTCAGGCGTCCATGAGGGCCGCGTCATGTTGGCCCGCGCATGCCGTCCAGATAGGCGAGTGTTCTGGTCAGGCCGTCGGCTTTGAGCACCAGCTCTTGGGGGATGCCGTTCAGTGCCCGGTTGTACGAATGCATCCAGGCCTTGCGCTTCTCGGTGTCGGAGCCGACCAAGGGATCCAGGGAGCGGAAAAGCCGTATCAGAAGCAGAGACAGCTCACCGGGCTTGCTGGCGGGTTCGATGCGGGATTTCAGGCTCGCATACCGTGACACGGTCGAACCGCTGACGCCTATGACCTGCGCCAGTTCGCTGTGTGTCAGGCCCAACAGATCGGCCGCGCGGGTCGTTGCCTTGGTCAGGACTGCATCTGCGTCAGGAACGCGCTTGAGGTTGGTCATGGGTATCCGGGTCATCCAGGGACCGAACCGGGGGAGGGAGACTGCGGTCCACGCTCATCCGACTTTATCACAAGAAAAATTTTATTAGAAATATTTCAGGTGACACAAAAATATCCAGGTCTATGCGCCGACCCTCCACCGTGACTGATAAACACGTGTGCCTGTGACGATCTTCTCGTTCACCGGCGCTGTCCAGGATGAAGCGCATGCCGGGGAACCGGAGCTGCCACCGTCTGGCGCGCCCGCATTGGACAACCCGAGGCGGCCTCCCTACACTGGACAATCGGTGCTCACAGGAGGCCTGCATGCGTACGGTAAGGTCTTCCTTCGCTCTCTGTGCCCTGATAGGCGCTCTGATGGCGGGCGCCCATGCGGCGCCGCTGGTGGTCCTGGACCCCGGTCATAACCCCGCGAATGGCGGCGCGACCAGTATCCGGGGGACAAAGGAAGTCACCTACAACGACCGGTTCGTGAGCGAGCTGGCTCCGGCGCTACGCCATGCCGGCTGGCGGGTCGAGATCACACGCCAACCCGGAGACACCATTGGCCTGGTCGAGCGCGCGGAGCTGGCGGATCGTCTTCAGGCGACACTTTTTCTGTCCATTCACCACGATTCGGCGCAGCCCAGGTACCTTGTGGCGGTCGAGGCAGAGGGCCTGCCAGGGTATCGGACCGTCAAGCCCACCGAGGGATATTCGCTGTTCGTTTCTCGCGAGAATCCCCAATATTCGAAATCGTATCGTTTGGCCACGCTTCTGGGGCGCGAATTGCGTCAACTGGGCCGCCTGCCGGCCTTGCATCATGCCGAGGACATCCCCGGCGAAAACCGGCCGCTCCTGGATCGGAGCCTGGGCATCTATGAATATGACCGCCTGGCCGTGCTGCGGCATGGCAAGGCGCCCGCAGTGCTGCTGGAAGTGGGCGTGATCACGGACCGGCGGGATGAGGCCTATCTGGACGATCCGGGGAATCGCGCGAGAATGATCAGGAAAATAGTGCGCGCGTTTCAGCGGTATCTCGAGGAGAGCCGCGACGATGACGGCCGGCTTGACGTATGCTCAGGCACCTGACTACCGATTTTGAACGCAGCCATGCCCATGACGGATCAAAGCGCCACGGCTTCTCCTGACGACCCTTTTCTGATTCCGGAGGGGATTCAACGCTCCAATCTCTGGCGATTGTCACTTGCCCAGGCGCTGGCGGGGGCCAACTCGGTCGTGACGTATGCCACCGGAGCCATCGTCGGCGACAAGCTGGCGCCTTCTCCGATGCTGGCGACGCTGCCCATTTCCGTCTTCGTCGTAGGGATGGCGGTCTGCACTTTGCCCGTGGGCGCGATGGCCCGGCGCTTTGGCCGGCGCACGGCATTCGTGGCGGGGACGTTCACCGGCGTGCTGGCCGGACTGGCAGGTGCACTGGCCGTCATGATGGGTTGGTTCTGGATGTTCTGCCTGGCCACGCTGTTTGGCGGGGCTTACGGCGCCGTGGTTCTGACGTTCCGGTTTGCCGCGGCCGATGGCGTTGCGCCCAAGCGGCGGGCGCGTGCGCTGTCGCTGGTCATGGCGGGCGGCGTCGCAGCCGGGATCTTCGGGCCGCAGCTCGTGACGTGGACCATGGACTTGTGGCTCCCGCAACGGTTCGCCACCACCTTTCTCGTGCAGGCGGCCGTGGCGGGGATTTCGGCGTTCGTGCTGATGGGAGTACGCATTCCCCTGCCGGCCCGTGGCGGGGTGTCTGCCGGAAGGCCGCTGGCCGTGATTGTGCGACAGCCGCGGTTCGTGGCGGCCGCCGTCTGCGGGGCGGTGTCGTACCTGCTCATGAATTTCCTCATGACGGCTGCGCCGCTGGCCATGCACATGCATGGCCAATCGCAGGCGTCGGCCAATGTCGGGCTGCAGTGGCATGTCGTCGCGATGTATCTGCCCAGTTTCTTCACCGGCCGCTTGATCGACCGCTTCGGCGCGAGGCGTGTGGTGATGGCCGGTCTGCTGCTCCTCGGGTTGGCGGCGATGGCCGGGCTGATGGGTGTGGACGTGGTTCACTTCTGGATGTCGCTGGCGCTCCTGGGTGTGGGCTGGAACTTCGGTTTCCTCGGCGCCTCCGCCCTCGTGCTGGAGTGCCATCGGCCAGAGGAAAAAACAAGGGTACAGTCCTTCAACGACTTCATCGTCTTCGGCCTCATGACCATCGGATCGTTTTCGTCGGGCGGACTGCTGTCGGCCTATGGGTGGAGCATGGTGCTGTGGGTGTCTTTCGTGCCGCTCGCGCTCGCGCTCGCGGTCGCGGTGCTGATGCTGTCGAAGCCGGATACGGACACCGCGCTGGGGCAAACAACAGCCTAGCCGGGGGCCGCCCGGCCGGTTCCGACATCCTATTCAATTCGATTCGATTCAGCCCGGCTGCGCCGCGCACTGTGCGCAGGTGCCATGGATTTCGATCGACACGCCGCCCATCCGGAAGACGTGCCGGTCGGCCCATCGCCGCAGGTATTGTTCGACGACTGCGTCCGACGATTCATCCACCCGTCCGCAATGGTCGCAGATCGCCAGAAGAATCAGTCCGTGCGCATGGTCATGGTGGGGCTGGTCGCAGGCGACGAATGCGTTCAGGCTCTCGATGCGGTGGACGAGCCCCCGTTCGAGCAGCTTGTCCAGGACCCGGTAAATCTGTTGGGGGGCCCTAAGGCCGCCCGCGCCTTGCAGATGTTCCAGCAGTGCATAAGCGCTCGCCGGCCCTGCGTGATGGGACAGCGCGTCCAGGACGATGGACTGGCGCTCGGTCAATTCCGTAGGATGGGACATTTCAGTCTCCAGTGCGGCGCCGGTGAAGAGCATGCTGCGGTGTCTTCCTGAGGCGGCAGGCCGCCAGATAGAGGGCCACGCTCAGTGCCGAGATCCAGAAGCTCACCGGCCAGTCGGTGGCGTAGGCCAGTGCGATGCCGAGCCAGGCTTCGATGAGCGCCAGCAGGATTGAAAGCATGAATCCATCGACGGCCTGGCTCGTCACGCGCTGCGCCGCCGCGGCCGGGCACACGAGCAGCGTGAAGACGAGCAGCACGCCGACGATCTGGATACTGGCGGCTGTGGCCACTGCCACGATGATGAGGTACAGGATGCCGACCTTGCGTAGCGAGACGCCTTTGGCCTCGGCCAGTTCCGGCTGCAGGCTTGCAAACAGCAGCGGCCTGGAGATGAAGGCGAGCACGACCAGGCACAGCACCGTGCTGGCCCCCAGGATGCGCAGCATGGACCGGTCGACGCCCAGCACATTGCCAAAGAGCAGAGCCGTCACCTGGGAGGCGTAGGCGGTGAAGAAGTGCAGGAACAGCATGCCAAGGCCTAGTGACAGGGCCAGTACGGCGCCGATGGCGACGTCGCTGCCACGCAGGCGCTTGCCCAGCGCGCCCATGGCAGCGGCACCCAGAACCATGAACGCCAGCATGCCGGCGATGGGCGGCGTGCCGATCAGTGCGGCACCTGTGGCGCCGGCAAAGCCGACGTGGGACAGGGCGTGGCCCGCGAAGGCCTGCCCGCGCAGCACCAGAAAATAGCCGGCCGCGCCGGCCAGGATCGCGACCAGACCGCCCGCCATGAAGGCGTTGCGCATGAATTCGTAGTCAAGCATCGTGGACATGATCGGCTTCTTCGGCCGCGGTATTGCCGGCCATGACGAAGATGCGTTCGCGGTGGCGGACGACATCGATCGGGGTCCCGTACAGACGCGACAGCACCGGTCCGGTCACGACCGATTCGACCGGCCCCAGCACCGCATGGCCTCGCCCGAGATAGAGCACCTCATCGAGCGCGCCCAGCAGCGGGTTGATGTCATGAGCGCTGAACAGAACAGTGGCCGACAGCGCATTGCGGATTCGTCCGACCAGACGCACGACCGCCTGCTGGTGGCGCGGATCCAGCCCCGCCAGCGGCTCGTCCAGCAGCAGTAGTCGGGGGCGCCCGATGAGTGCCTGGGCGAGCAGCAGGCGCTGGCGCTCGCCGCCCGACAGGTGTCCCAGCGGCCGGTCGGCCAGTGCGGCGCCTTCGACCAGGTCCAGCGCCCATTCCACTTCGGCGCGAATTTTTCGCGTCGGCCAGAAAGGTCCCCACCGATGACCGTTGACGGCGCTCGCGACGAAGTCGTAGCCGCGCAGCGGCAACGACAGGTTCGTGGTGCGGACCTGTGGCATGTAGCCGATCCCCGCATTGCCTACCGCAACGTGCGACCCCAGCACCGAGATCGTGCCGCCGCTTGGTTTGACCAGACCCAGGGCGGCTCGCATCAGCGTGCTCTTGCCGGCGCCGTTGGGCCCCAGCACCCCCACGAAGCGGTTGGCGCCGATTGTGAGGCTGATATCCGACAGGACCACTTGGTCCGCCAGCCGGATGCTCAGATGGTGCAGCGACAGCGCGTCGTTCATGGATGGTCGCCCAGCTTTGCCGCAATGTCCGAAAGCTGTCCGCGCAACCACGACTGGAAGGTCAGGCCGTCAGGCATGGTTTCCGTCACCCCCACGATGGGAACGTGGTGTTCCTCGGCGATGTGTTTGACGCGCTTTGTGAAGGAGTCCTCTTCCTGGCTGTTGTAGAACAGGAGTTTGACCTGGCCCGTTTTCAGATCGTCTTCGAAGGCGCGGATCTGGCTCGGGCTGGGCTCGGTATCGTTCATCACGGCCAGTTGCAGCGCCTGGTTGCGCATGGTGAATCCCAAAGCGTCCGACAGGTAGCCGCACACGGGTTCCGTGGCCGTTACGGGAATGCCGGCGTGGCGCGTGCGCAGGGCGCTGATCGTGTGCTGAAGCTCGTCCAGCGCCCGCAGGACGTGGGCGAGGTTGCCCTGATACGTGGGGCGCCCCTCGGGATCGAGCCCGCTCAGGGCATCAGTGATCGCGGTAGCGACTTTGGGCATGGTCCGCGGGTCGTACCACAGATGGGGATTGGCACCCGGCGGGGTCTCCATGAGCTGGCTCGCCACGATGATTCGGCGCTCCTGTCCCGGGGTTGCCGACAGGATCTTGTCCATCCAGGGATCGTAACCGGCGCCGTTGTAGATGACGAGATGCGCATGCGTCAGTGCGCGGGCCACCGACGGGCTCGCCTCGAACATATGAGGGTCCTGTTGCGGGTTGTTGAGGATGCTGTGGACCGCCACGCGCGGGCCGCCGATCTGGGCCGCGATATCGCCGTAGAAGTTTTCGGCGGCCACGATCTGGACGGGCGCGGCCGCAGCCAGACTGCCCGCCGAGGTCGCGATCGCCATGACGGCCGCTCGAGCCGCTTGTACCAACAGCCGCATGAGGTTCCTGCTTGTTGTTGAAGGGTTACGTTATAACATAACATCCGCCTTTCGGCAGTGTGGACAGAGGTCGAAGGCGGTCAAGGGGTGGACGGCGGATGTGCGATGGGCGCGGACGAGGGTGGGATGGACAGCGTCGGCGGCTGCGGGCGGCGCGATGCCTGCGCAGCAAATAGTGCCACAGCCGGTAAAAAGGCCAGGAGTCAGGGCGGTTTAGCCTTCCTTGCCTCGGGCACAGTAATTGCTGCGCCGCTGCCCAACCAGGAGGCAGCATGCAGACCACACGCGGCGGACATGTATTCGATCTCGGTCCATCCCCTTCGGCGGAACACGGAAACGGACCTCCGGCCGCCAAGCGATTCACACGCCGACAGTTCGTGCACCTGGCCGTCATTCTTCCGACGGCGCTGGTTTTGCCGGCCTGGGGTGACGAGGCGCCGCGGCCGGCGTTATCGCGAATTTTCTTTACCAACGACGAGTACCGTTTCATCGTGGCCGCCACCGGGCGCCTGATTCCCGGCGACAGCAAGGACCCCGGCGCCGTGGAGGCCCAGGTGCCGTTTTTCATTGACCGGCAACTGGGCGGACCCTACGGCCGGGCAGATTCCTGGTACATGCGCGGACCCTGGGCGAAGGGAACGGAACAACAGGGTTATCAGCTTCAGCAGACCCCCGCACAGCTCTACCGGCTTGCCATTGCAGCGGTGGATGAACATTGCCGCCAGCAGTACCACAAGCCTTTTGCCGATCTCTCGCCCGAACAGCAGGACACCGTATTGCACGGCCTGGATGAGAAGAAGATCGATCTGGGCAATGTGCCTGCCGTCGCCTTCTTCTCCATATTGTGGCAGAACACCCAGGAAGGCTTCCTCGCCGATCCCATGTATGGCGGCAACCGCAATTTCGTGGGGTGGGACCTCATCGGATTTCCGGGCCCCCGATACAACTATGTGCACGAGATCACGCAGTACGGAAAGTCGTACCCCTACCCGCCCGTGGGCATCATGGGCCGGGACGGCACGCGGCTGAATGCCGACATCTGAGGAGAGACCATGGCGACCCGATTGAATTCAGTGGATGTCGTGCTGGTCGGCTTTGGCTGGACGGCATCCATTATCGCGCAGGAGCTGACGGACGAGGGTCTGCAGGTGCTGGCGCTGGAGCGTGGGGTGGACCGCGCGACCGTGCCCGATTTTTCGACGGCGCACATTCAGGACGAACTCCGGTATGCCGTGCGCAACGGACTGTTCCAGGCTCCGGTGCGGGAAACTTTGAGCTTTCGCAATACCCGCGACCAGACCGCGTTGCCCATGCGCCATCTGGGATCGTTTCGTCCTGGCGCGGGTGTGGGCGGTGGAGGGGTGCACTGGAACGGACAGACCTGGCGCTTTCTTCCCGAAGATTTCGTATTGCAGTCCCATACGAAAGAACGCTATGGCGCCAGTTTCATTCCCGAGGACCTGACGATTCAGGACTGGGGGGTCACCTACGACGATCTGGAGCCCTACTACGACCGCTTCGAGTATCTGTGCGGGATAGCGGGCAAGGCGGCCAACGTCGCGGGGCAGCGCGGGAAGGAAGGCAACCCGTTCGAAGCCAATCGGCGGCGCGACTATCCGCTTCCGCCGCTCGAGCGCAGCGCGGGGACCCTTATGTTCGACAAGGCGGCGCGCGAGCTGGGCTATCATCCGTTTCCGGCACCGGCGGCCAACACGTCACGGCCCTATCTGAACCCGTTGGGCGTGCAGATGGGGCAGTGCACTTATTGCGGCTATTGCGAATGGTTCGGGTGCGGCAACAACTCCAAGGCCTCGCCCCAGTCCACAATTCTGCCGGTCCTGCTCAAGAAAGACAATTTTGCGTATCGCACCGGCTGTGACGTGACCCGGGTGCTGATGGACCGGTCCGGAAAGAAGGCTCGCGGAGTGATGTATCGGGATCGCGAGGGCCGCGAGTTCGAGCAGCCTGCGGAACTGGTCATTCTCTGCGCCTTCGCTCAGCACAATGTCCACCTGCTCCTGTTGTCGGGCATCGGCCAGCCCTACGATCCCGCGAAAAATTTTGGCGTGGTGGGCCGCAACTATGCCTACCAGATCACGTCGGCCGTCCAGGTTTTTGTCGATGAGCTGATAAACCCGTATATGGGGGCGGGGGCACTCGGCCAGGCCATCGACGATTTCAACGGCGACAATTTCGACCACGGGCCGGAGGGTTTCATCGGCGGTGGCTACCTCGCACTGTGGACCACCGGCGGGCGTCCCATCCTGCAACATAGCCTTCCCGAGGGGACGCCCACATTTGGCGCCGGGTGGAAGAAGGCCATGGCGGACAATTATCTGAAGAACGTCTCCATCGCCACCCATGGCAGCGTGGTGAGCCACCGCGAGGCCTACCTGGATCTGGATCCTACCTACAAGGATATCTATGGGAATCCGATGTTGCGGTTGACCTTCGACTTCCACAAGAACGACTACAAGATGTCCGATTATCTGACGGGCAAGGCCGAGGGCATCGCCAAGGCCATGCGGCCGCGTTCCATCAGCGTCAAGAAACGCAAGCCGCCCTACAGCATCATCCCGTACCAGACCACCCACAACACCGGTGGAGCGGTGATGGGGGACGATCCCCGCACCAGTGTGGTCAATCGCTATCTGCAGAGCTGGGACGTGCCGAATGTGTTCGTCGTGGGATCGTGCAATTTTCCGCAGAATGCGGGCTACAACCCGACGGGGACGGTGGGCGCGCTGGCGTTCTGGGCGGCAGACGCGATTCGCAAGATGTACCTGAAGCATCCCGGACCCCTGGTCCAGGTCTAGGGAGATTCTCATGAACGTGAACAAACCCATGATGGTCACGCTTGCGGCGCTGTCCGGAAGCCTGATCTTCGCGGCAGCCGCCTGCGCACAGACCGACGACTACGTGAGCATCCAGCGGGGCCGTTATCTGGCGGCTGCCGGCGATTGCATTTCCTGCCACACCGTCAAGGGCGGCAAGCCGTTCGCGGGGGGCTACCCGGTGGAAACCCCGTTTGGCACGATCTACTCCAGCAACATCACGCCCGACGTGGTGACGGGGATCGGCAACTGGACGACGGACGACTTCTATCGGGCGCTGCATGAAGGCATACGCAAAGACGGCAAGCCCATCTATCCGGCCTGCCCGTATCCGTGGTTCACCAAGATGACCCGGGAGGATGTGAACGACATCAAGGCCTATCTGAATACGTTGGAACCTGTACGGGCTATGCCGCCCGAGAACCATTTGATCTGGCCCCTGGGCTGGCGCGAACTGGTGAAGGGATGGAATCTGCTGTTCTTTCACGAAGGCAACTACCAGCCCGCTCCTGACAAATCCGACCTGTGGAACCGGGGTGCCTACCTCGTGAACGGACCGGCGCACTGTGCCGCCTGCCATACGGCCAAGAACGTATTGGGCGCCACGGATGACGATCATGCGTTCGAGGGCGGCGAGGCCGGAGAGAGCTGGTTCGCGCCCGGTCTTACGGGCCAGGAGCGCGACGGGCTGGGCAGTTGGTCCAAGGAGGACATCATTCAGTATCTGAAGACCGGCGCCAACAAGGATACGGCCAGTGCGGGCCCCATGACGGAAGTCGTCATGAACTCGACGCAGCACATGTCGGATACCGACTTGCTGGCGGTGGCGACCTATCTGAAGGATTTGCCGTTTCAGGGCGCCGAGGGCGACAAGGCCGAAAAGACCGCGGCCGTCAGCAGCGACTCGATGACGCGCGGCAAAGGCCTCTACGTGGATCAGTGCATGGGGTGCCACATGGCGGATGGCAAAGGGCAGCCGCACGCGTTTCCGCCGTTGGCGAACAGTTCCCCAGTGCAGGCGAGGAATGCGGAATCGCTCATCCAGGTCGTATTGGGCGGCGACTTTATGGCTGATCCCCCATCTTTGCCGACCGGGCTCGCGATGCCGGCATTCGACTGGAAACTCAACGACCAGCAGGTGGCCGACGTGCTGACGTATGTACGCAATAGCTGGGGCAATCAGGCGCCTGCCGTGTCTGCCGACGATGTGGGAGACGTTCGCAAGGATTTCCACAAGTACGGACCGCGCTTCAAGCGCATGCTGACGCAGTCGGAGCATTGAGCGGATCGATACCATCGGCGGGCATGGGAATTGCTGAGTTCACTCCATCTCTGAACTTTTATGCCTGAGGAGGCCATCATGATTCGATCCCGATATCTCAAGATGTGGACCGCGGGCGCCGCAGCGCTTGTTCTGTCCGCTTGCGTGGCGCCTTATCAACCCTCTGACCATGGCGGTCCGGGGGAGTCGATCACGGCATCGCCCCCGCCGACTTATTACCGTGGCACGGAGAGCGGGATGGCCGTCGTGAGCCCCAACGATGCCGCCATCAACGCCAACGTCGTCAGCGCCGTGTCGGCGGTTCCCGGCATGCAGACTTCGAATATCCAGGTCGGGACCTTGAATGGAATTGTGACGCTGCGCGGGACGGTCAGCAGCCAGGCCGCCGCCCAAAACGCGGTGCAGGCTGCCCGCCAGGTTCCCGGTGTGCGCAGCGTCGATTACGACCTGCAGGTGATGTAGAGAAAGGCCCCGCCCGAACTCTATCCGGTGCGGGGCCCTTCCACTTCAACGCTGCTGTGGGACGGGAGGGTAGGGCGGCCTACCACTCATACCGGTTATCGGTTTCCCAGGTCTTGATTTGCCGGTCTACGTCGTCCTTCGTCATGCCGTAACGCTCCTGGATCCGGCCGACGAGCTGGTCGCGCTTGCCGTCGATGACATCTAGATCGTCATCGGTGAGCTTGCCCCACTGTTCCTTTACCTTCCCTTTGTATTGGAGCCAGTTCCCCTTGATCGTATCCTTGTTCATGCTGCTTCTCCTTGCTGTGAAAAGTTAAAGATCAAGATATCCCCAGCAATTACCGTGCCCGAGGGCCCCCGCCTTCAGTCCTCCAGCAGCGCGTGCAGCATCCACGCCGCCTTCTCATGCAGGTCCAGCCGCTGCGTCAACAGGTCGACCGTGGGCTGATCGTTGGCCTGGTCCGCCACTTCGAGCGCCTGGCGGCCAGTGCGGGCCGCCGCTTCATGGCCATCAACGAGGATGCGTATCATCTCCAGGGCCTTCGGCGGCTGGGCAGGGACGTCCGGCAAGGTGCTCAGGCGCCCAAAATCGGCATAGGATCCCGGCGCCACGAATCCCAGCGCGCGGATGCGCTCGGCGATCGGATCGACGGCGTTCCAGAGTTCGGTGTACTGCTCCATGAACATGGTATGCAGCGTGTTGAACAGCGGGCCGGTCACATTCCAGTGGAAATTGTGGGTGGTCAGGTACAGTGTGTAGGTGTCCGCCAGCAGCGTGGACAATTCCTTGGCGATTGCCGCCCTGTCGGTTTCCGAGATGCCGATGTCCATCTGCCGTCCCTTGCGGGTGACCGTTTTCCGGGTTGCCATAGTCAGACTCCTTGCTGTCAGGTATTTTGGAAATGCGGCTCGCTCCAGGGACTCTCGAACATGGCACAACGCCGCCTGTCCGGCAGCGGTTCAGAGGCCCCTGGAAGTGGTGCCCCTGAAACAAGTCTACTGGTTCCGGCCAAAAATACAAAAGCCATTATTATTATCAATTCGATAGTCAGAGACTATTAATACAGCGGCCTCACGCGTATTCCTCGAGCGGTGACCGCCCGTAGCGTCTGCGTGCTGGCGAATCGGTCACCCGGTGCGGTGGGGGCCGGGCAGCGGCGCCTCGGCAGGCGCGGCATGGCATTTGCTGCACGGGACTGGAAGCGGCGCGCCCTTCCGGGCGCGCAGGGGCCGGTCGGCTCGCCGGTCGGCGGCTTCAGTGCGACAGGAGATGCAGATGCCAGCGAAATCACAGGCCCAACAGAAAGCTGCCGGAGCCGCGTTGTCGGCCAAGCGCGGCGAGACCAGCAAAAGCAAGCTGAAGGGCGCGTCGAAGTCCATGGTGAAATCGATGTCCGAGAAGGAATTGGAGGAACTCGCCTCCACCAAACGCAAAGGCAAACCGGAACATACATCCGACGATTCTGATGACTGAGGATGGGCGCAGGATGATCGCCGCCTGATCTGTCCGGGGGCTTTCGGGACGAGCTCCCCGTCATCCCGCAGGAGGTGGGTGCGCCGGTTTCAATTCTCGGGCACGCCATTTGCTCTTTCCGGCCGCCGCAGCTGGGCCGGGAGAGGGACTTTTGAACGAACGATCGCTTTGGGAAAAACTGCTTGAGGATGTTCGGCTCAGGCTTGAGCAGGAGCCAGTGGATGAGGATGCGATCGCGAGGCTGCTCCGGGACCAGGCGCCCGCCGAGGTGGCGCTGGTGCTGGAAGGGCTGGACCCCGCCGACGCGGTCAAGGCTTTCAATACCTTGCAGGACGCATGCGCGGCGCATGTGCTCACTCTTCTGGCGCCCGAACTGACCACCACGATCACGGCGACGCTGGCCCCAGACCGATTGGCCGGCTTCATTGATCAGCTGCCGAGCCGGGACGCCGCCGTGCTTCTGTCGGATCAATCGAAGCGGGCCATCGAAGAGAGTACCAATGCCGGCCTCATCGGGGCCGATGTCGTGCGCGAGGCGGCCCAGCAGCAGTGCTATCCCGAAGGAACCGTCGGCCGCATGATGACGCAGCATTTCGTGCGGCTGGATCCAGCCATGACCCTGCGCCAGGCGCTGGCTCAGGTGCCGCGCAGCGACCCCAAGAAGGAGCTGCCCAACGACATGCAGGTGGTGCGGCAGGAAGAGGTCTCGGGCCGCACACGAGAACGCTTGTTGGGAGTCATCTCGATTCGCGACGCATTGATGCAGCCCGGGGACCGTTTGGTCGCCGACGCCATGGAAGAACAGGTCGTCTGCGTTTCGGTCGACACCGAGAGCACTTCGGCGGCCCGCTTGTTGTCCAAGCACAAATTTCTTTCGCTGCCCGTGACCGACAGGGACGGTTTCCTGGTGGGCGTGGTCCCTCAGGAGGACCTGATGCAGGTCACGATCGCCAAGCTGTATGAACGGTATTGGGGAGCCGTGGGTACCGACGCGGCGGCGATGGAAGCCATGTCGCCGGTGCAGGCGGCAAAAACGCGCCTGCCCTGGCTGTTTGGCACGATGGTGATCGAAATGGCCGCCGCTTTGCTGATTGATCAGTTCGATGCGATTCTCAAGCAGGTGATCCTCCTGGCGGCCTTCATGCCGGTCATTTCCGCCGTATCGGGGAATGTCGGGCTGCAGGCCACTGCCATCACCGTGCGCAAGATCGACATGGGGACCACGAGCACCAGGGCCGCGATGGCGACGGTGGTCAAGGAGGTGCTCACCACGGTGATGATGGCCGTCGCCTGCGGCGCCGTGTTGGGCACCATCGGCGGCTTCTGGTCGACGCATTTCATGTTCGGGGTGGTCATCGGCGTGGCGTTGACCTGCTCGATGGTGACCGCTGCGTTCATGGGAACCTTGTTCCCCATCATTTCCAAGAGGATGGGCTTTGACCCCGCGACCACAGCGGGCCCGTTCGAAACCGCGTTCCAGGACGTCATCGGGTTCGGGGTGTTTCTCGGGATGGCCACGCTGCTTTCCGCCCATCTCTGACACGGCGTTCGGTAGAATGAGGCCCTTTTCTTTCGAGCGCGCTCATGTCCGGATCCGAATCGCGGGTGGCACCTTCCACGACGGCACGTCGTGGCCTGTTCTGGCTGGCCATCATCCTGATGCTGGTGGCCTTGAACCTGCGGATGATCTTCCCCACCCTGTCCGTGCTGCTGCCCGAGATCATTCAGCAGACCGGGATATCATCCGCCACGGCCGGTTATTTGACGACCTTGCCGGTCTTGTGTCTGGGGGCTTTCGCGCCGTTTGCGCCACCGTTTGCCCAGCGGTTTGGCATCGAACGTACCGTACTGGGAGCGCTGTTGCTGCTGGCCGTCGGAACGGCGCTGCGGGCCTGGCCGGGTTTGCCCGGCCTTTTTTTGGGATCGGCGCTGGCGGGTGCTTGCATCGCGGTGACCAACGTGCTGCTGCCCGCCTTGGTCAAGCGCGATTTTTCCCGGCACGTTGCGCTCATGACGGCGCTGTACACCGTTGCGCTCAATGGCGGGGCGGCCTTGGCGGCAGCGGTGACGCTGCCGCTGGCCTATCATTTTGGCGATTCCTGGCGGGTGGGCGTCGCCGTCTGGGCGTTGCCGCCACTCGCCGTGGCCGCGGTCTGGGGCCTGCGGATCCGGCACCGTCCGGCGGCTTCCGGTCCCAAGCGTTCAGCGGGCGACATGCGGCGTCTTTGGCACAGCCCGCTGGCTTGGCAGGTCACGCTGTTCATGGGGCTGCAGTCTTCACTGGCCTATAGTGTATCGGGCTGGCTGGCGCCGATTCTGCGTGAGCGCGGCCTGGATGGGACGCAGGCGGGCCTGGTCACGTCGGTGTGCATTTTCATGAATGTTCTCGGCAGCCTGCTCCTGCCGTCGCTGATCGCCCGCTTCCATGACCAGCGCCTGCTCAGCGTAGGCCTCAGCCTGGTGGCCGGCTTGTCGCTTGTGGGCGTGTTGTTCGCGCCGCTGGGCACTGTCTGGCTCTGGGCGGTGGTGCAGGGAATCGCCCAAGGGGGCTTCTTTGCCATGGCTCTCACGCTCATCGTGCTGCGCTCTCCCGATTCCCATGTCGCGGCCCATCTATCCAGCATGGCCCAGACGGTGGGTTACCTGGTGGCCTCCGGGGCGCCTCTGCTGATTGGCCTCATCAAGAGCTGGACGGGGCATTTCGGCGCATCCGGGTGGCTCTTCGCGGCGGTTGCCGTGGGGGGATGCCTGAGCGGCCTGGGCGCTGGCCGGGCCCTGCACGTCAAGGCCGGCTGATCCGATTCGGGGCACCCAAGGCGGGACGCTGCCGGGGCGCCATCCTCCCGGTCGTGCTCCTGTTCTCAGAACCCGAGTCCGATGGCCAGAATGCCCGCCAGCAGACCCATCGCCAGCACACCGGCGACCAGAATCGCCAACTCTCGAGACCGGAATGAGCGGGCCACCATGAAAAGCGACGGCAGGCTGACGGGGGGCAGCGTCACGAGCAGGGCAGCGGCCGGTCCTGCGGCCACGCCGAGCGAAAGTAGCCCCTGGACAATGGGGACCTCGCCGGCGGTGGGGATGACGAACAGCAGTCCCGCGACAGCGGCGGCCGCGATCCATAGCGCGCTGTTGTCCATGCCCCCGTCCATCACCGGGAAAAGCCAGGCGCGGGCGGCGCCCAGCAGCAATACCAACACGAGGTATTCCGGCAGCAGGCGCAGCGCCATGCCCGTGAAGGCCCGGGCCCAGCGCCGCAGGGCGCGGGCGGCATCCAGCGCCGGCCGGACTGTCGCCGAAGAGCAGGGGGGCTCGTCGGACATGGCAGGGAGGGTTCCGTCTGTCCGGCCCGTATGGTTGAGCAGCCATCCCAGTCCGACTACCATGACGAGCCCCACGACGAGCCTGAGCCCGACCCAGTGCCATCCCAGCACGAACCCCATGAACACGAGTGTGGCGGGATTCAGCATGGTATTGCCCAGCCAGTAGGCCGCTGTGCTCCCCGGGGCCGCGCGGCAATCCCGCAATCCGTTCACGACCGGCGCCGAGCAGCAGGTGCACATCATGCTGGGGATGGACAGCAGGGTGCCCGCCAGAATGCTGCCGGTGCCCGAGCCGCCGAGCCAGCGCCGGATCCAGTCCGCAGGCAGGAGGGCCTGCATCGCGGAGCCCAGTAGCAGGCCCAGCAGCAGCGCCTTCCAGATGGCCGCCCCGTAGGACATGGCATAGCCCAGTGCGGCCTGGAAAGAAGGGGGCGGCAGTTCTCCGCCCGGTCCGGCCAGGATCGACTGGCCGATGGAATGCGTTTGGGCGGCCACGAAGGCGCGGTCGTAATAGGGCGACCATTTGACGGCGAACAGGCCGATCAGTGCGATCAGCAGAAAAACAGCAATTCCCCAAGCGGGATGCAGGGCGTGTCGAGTGCTGGCGGAATGAGTCACAACGGATTGTCTGGGGGTGGAACGCAGGCGAAATGTTAACCCCATTGTGTCCCGGCGCTACGATTGGTCATTCCTCATACCATGCGTAGCAATATCACTGTGGACGACTGCCTACACTGAATGGCCGTTTCCGCCCGTCGGTAATCGGAGGTTTCCGTGATGCGCTATCGGGCGGATGTACTGTTGGAGGTTTTGAAAAAGATGAAGAATATCCTTTTGGCGGCTCTGCTCGCCGCAGCGTCCGTGCCCGCCG
Organism: Castellaniella sp. UC4447_H14; assembly: GCF_052978285.1. Taxonomy (NCBI): domain Bacteria; kingdom Pseudomonadati; phylum Pseudomonadota; class Betaproteobacteria; order Burkholderiales; family Alcaligenaceae; genus Castellaniella; species Castellaniella sp. UC4447_H14. Next base: position 3,069,193 of record NZ_CM129666.1, read on the forward strand.
TAGCCCAGGTCGGTGTGTCCATCAGCGTCGGCGAGCCCGGCTTCTATGGCCAACTCAATATCGGCGGAGCGCCTGCCCCTGAACTGATCTATCCCCAGCCCGTGGTCGTGGCCCCAGCGCCTCAGTTCGTAGGTGCCCCTCCGATCTATTTGCGCGTGCCGCCCGGCTATGCCCAACACTGGAGCAAGCACTGCGCGCGGTATGGCGCCTGCGGCCGCCCCGTTTATTTCGTGCGCGATGACTGGTACGTCAACCGTTATGTGCCGTATTACCGCGGGCACCGCGGCGAGTATGCGCGGGTCCATGAGCGCGGACCGGAGCGCGGGCACGGAGCCGAATACCGGCACGATCATGGCCACGGCCATGGCGAAAGCCACGATCACGGGCGGTACGGGCATTGAATCCGCTTATGTGATTTCGTGACATGCGTGTCAGTTGGTGTGAAAGCAGGGCGGGCGGCGGAGCTGTCGAAGGGCCGCCGTACGCCTGTGAATAGACCCGTTGAGGCATGCCAACCGGGCGCGAAATTGTTACAGCTTGAGCGACGTATCGCAGGGCGGCGATGATACCTTAAAAGCAGCCCCGGTAGCAGTAGGGATAATCACGATGAGGAGAGCCCATGCTGTACTACGCAGTAGTCTTTTTCATCATTGCACTCATCGCCGGTTTCTTCGGCTTCTTCGGTGTTGCGGGTTTGGCTGCAGAGATCGCCAAAATTCTGTTCGTCATCTTCGTCATACTGTTCATCATTTCGCTGATCTTCGGTCGGCGAAGGGGCTGACGCGCAACCGCACAGGCTGGCGGGGGTCTGCCTGCCAGTTCTGTCCAGATTCCATTTTTGAGAGGGATAAAACACTATGAAAATCGCCCGTCAAATTGCATTTTCCGTGGTCGCCGGTCTGGCAACCATCACCCTGGTCGGATGCTCGGTGGCCAACAAGCAGGAATCCGTTGGCGAATATGTGGATGGTTCCGTCGTGACCGCGCAGGTCAAAGCCAAACTCGCGAACGATCCCGATACTTCGGCGTTGGACATCAATGTGAAGACCATCCAGGGCGGCATCGTCCAATTGTCGGGCTTTGCCAAGTCCCAGCACGAGAAGAACCGTGCCGCCGAACTGGCACGCACCGTGAAGGGCGTGACTGAGGTGCGCAACAACATCACCGTGGTGCCTTGAGCGCCGGCGTCCTCGGCTTCGTCCGACCCTACCCCCGCGTCCGCGGGGGTTTTTTTGCACTACAATCCGTCCCGCTTCACTTCCGAAGCATGCTAGGGGTGCCGCATCAGCGGCTGAGATAGTCCCTTGGAACCTGATTGAGATCATCCTCGCGCAGGAAAGCATTCATGAAAGCACATACACTCGGCATTCTCATGCTGGGCAGCTTGGCCTTTGGCGCCAATACGGTTGCTCACGCGGACACTTCCTTCAATCTTTCCACTGTCTCGCTCTACAAGAGCAGGGGCGTGGACCAGGACGGGCGCGACAAGGCATTCCGGCCGGCCGTGCAGGGCGGCGTGGATTATGCGTCTTCCAGCGGCCTTTACGTCGGCAACTGGAACTCCACGGGTCACTTTGGCGACGCCCGCGTAGAGATGGACCTCTACGGTGGCTACAAGGCACAGATCAACAAGGACTTCGGGCTGGACGTGGGCTACATCCACTACCTCTACCCGAACGAACGCTCCTGGAACGATGGCGAAGCCTATGTCGGCCTCAGCTACCGTCAGCTCACCTTCAAGGCCTATCGCGGCATGCTCGCCAATGTGAACGAAGGCAACCTGTACTACCAGCTCGCATATTCATATCCGCTCACAGGGGCCGTGAGTCTGAATCTGGGGCTAGGCTACCTGGACTACCAGACAGAAGGCCTGAGCAACAAGACTGACTACAGCGCGGGTCTGAGCTATGCGTTTGCGAAGCACCTCACCGTCTCCGGTACGGTCGCCGGTGCCAATCACCGCGATCAGGTGGACGATGGATCGCGGGATACGCGCTTCATCGTAGGGCTGGGCGCCACGTTCTAGGCTCCCGGTCAGAACGCGTAGCTGCCTCCGATCGAAGACCGCATCTGCGTCTTTTGCTGGACGAGGGGGCTGTTGGCCGCCTCGCCCACGATCCGGCTGGTGCCAATGGAGCCAGTCAGGTTGAGGCGGTCGGTGACCGCATACTTCGCCCCGACGCGCAGCGATACGTCCTTGATCCCCGACGACGGCGCGTAAGCATCCACGCCGGAGTTCGCTGAGGCATCGGGGGACACTCCGAAGTAGCTGTCCATGTACTTCTGGTTGGCCCAACTGGTCGCCACGCTGGGGGTCAGCGTGAGCGCGGCGGTGGCGGCATAGGGATAGGACAGGCGGGCGTTGAGCAGCATCCCTCTGTCCTGGTGCGTTACAGCCTGGGTGGCCGACAGCTTCAGCACATACTCGGCCAGCCGCGTGGAGACAAACGCATGGGCCCCCACCGCGTCCGGCAGACCGCCGACGCCGTGGGGCATATCGTCCTGGTCGTAGCCCCACATGATGTTGGCTCCGACGCCCAAGGTCAGATTCGGGGTCTGGACCAGGTTCAGCCCCACGCCATCTCCGGTACTGTCATAGAAACCATCGCCGGTACGCGCGAAAAAGCGCCCCGACTGCGCATTGATGGCCGGAAATGGACGCGCCCTGTAGTCCCGCGCACCCTCATAGCTCGGCAGCACCGTCATCCCTCCTCCCAGCGCGATCTGGTCCGGGCCCTCGGCGCTTGCGGCGCCTGGAACAGCCAGGCCGGCCGCCAACAACGCGCAGGCCAGCAAAGTGGAACAGAGCCCCGTGCGGGCTGGGGCGGCAGGACGGCGCATGGAGAGGCCTCCGTGACATAGGTAAGGTTGTGTGACCGCATCCTAGTCCTCCCGGTTTCCGCCCGTCAAGCGCGGCATGCGCCCGTGCTCGGGCCTGCGGCGGCCATCGCGACCTTTTGCGGTCTCCACACTAAAATAGGTTGATGACAGTCAGGATCCTGCACACCGCCGATTGGCAGATGGGGCGCCAGTACGGGCGCTTTGCCCCCGAAGACGCCGTGGTCTTGGCCGAAGCTCGCTTTTCGACGGTAGAGCGCATTGCATCACTTGCGGTAGCGGAGGAGGCTGACGCGGTGCTGGTGGCCGGCGACGTATTCGATGCGCAGACCGTATCGGACCGCACCATTCGGCGGGTATTCAACGCCTTGCAGGGATTCGCCGGCCCCTGGATTCTGATCCCCGGCAATCATGACGCAGCGCTGGCCGAGAGTGTCTGGACGCAGGCGGCGCGCCTGGGCGCGATCCCGGCCAATGCGCATGTATTGCTGGAACCCGGCGTGTACGAATTCGCGGATTTGGGGTTCTCCGTCCTGGCGGCGCCGCTGACGCAGCGCCAGACGCATCTGGATCTGACCGACTGGTTCGATGCCAAGGAGACGGCGCCGGGCCTGCTGCGCATCGGCTTGGCGCATGGCAGTGTCCAAGGCATCCTGGCCGAAGACATTGATTCGTCCAACCCGATCGCGGCGGACCGCGCCGAGCGAGCGCGGCTGGACTATCTGGCGCTGGGCGACTGGCACGGCCTCAAGCAGATCAATGACCGGGTCTGGTATAGCGGCACCCCCGAATACGAGCGATTCAAGGACAACGGCGCAGGGCAGGTGCTGATGGTGGAACTGTCCGCTCCGGGGGAGCCGCCTGCGGTGACGCCGCACGCCGTCACGCAATACCGCTGGCTGTCCTGGCGGGAAGAGGTGTCCGTATCATCCAATCTGGAGCCTTTGCTGCAGCGCCTGTCGCACCTTGAACCCGATGTGGTGCTGGAGTTGACGGTATCGGGGCAGATTGATCTGGACGGAGATTCCCGGCTGCAGCAGGCGCTGTCGATCGCACAGGGCCAATGCCGCAGCGTCCAGTGTGACCGGGGTGCGCTCCGGCTGGTGCCGACGGAGCAGGACATTACCGCCCTGCGGGCGGATGGCTATTTGAGCGAAGTGATCGCCGATTTGCGCGAGCGCCAGGACGCCGCGGACTCCGGCTCCGCCGAGATTGCCCGGGAGGCGCTGGCGCTTCTGGCGGGTATGCTGCGAGACGGCGCCGCGGGGGGGCGGGCATGAAACTCAACCGTCTGCGCATCGAGCAGCTTCGTCAATTCCGGCAGCCGCTGGAAATCAGCGGTCTCGCGGCGGGGGTCAATCTCATCGTCGGGCCCAATGAATCCGGCAAGAGCACGGTGGTGCGGGCCATTCGCGCGGCTTTCCTGGAGCGCTACAAGTCCAGCAGTGTCGAGGACCTGCTTCCGTGGGGAGACAGCGCCGCCTCGCCGACCGTATCGCTGGAATTCGAGTGGCGGGGCGAATCCTGGAAGCTCACCAAGACATTCCTCAGGCGACAGCGCTGTGACCTGGAAGTCGCCGGGCGGCCCTTCAGCGGAGAAGCCGCCGAGGAGAAGCTGGCGGATCTGCTGGGTTATCAATTCCCGGGCCGGGGAGCCAGCAAGGCAGAACACTGGGGCATCCCCGGCCTTTTGTGGATCGAACAGGGCGCCGGGCAGGACATCGAACCTTCGGTCCGGTATGCGGGCGGTTACCTGAAGTCGGTGCTGGATGAGAGCCTGGGGGAAGTCGCCAGCAGTGCGGGCGATGCCTTGATGGCGCAGGTGGAGCAGGAATGGCTGAAGCTGTTCACCGCCCGGAAACGCACTCCCACCGGCGATCGTGCGGCGGCCTTGAAGGCGCTCGGCGAATGTCAGCGCCAGCTGGAAGGGCTGGACACGGAGATTGCCGCCTATCGGCAGCAGGTGGACCGGCTGGCGGAATTGCGCACACAACAGCGCGAAGACGCGGAGCGCCGGTGGGAGTCCTATCGCCGGCAGGCGGCTCAGGCACAGGCGCGCCTGGCCGAGGTTCAGGATTGGATCCGGGTCCAGGAGCAGGATGCCAAGGCGCTGGAACATGCGCAGGCCGGGCAGCAGGTGTGCCTGGAGCAGCTTGGCCTTTTTGGCCGCCTGCGGGACGACCTGATCCAGCGCGAGCGTGTCCGCGACCAGGCAGCCGATGCGCTGCGGATCCAGGAGGCGCGCAAGCCGCTGATTCAATCCGGCCTGGAGCGGGCGCGACTGGCCTATCAGACTGCGGAACGGGCATGCCAGCAGGCATATCGGCGCGAGAAGCGGGTGGCACTGCAGCGTGAACAGCAGCGGCTGATGCACGAGCAGGAGTATCTGCAACAGCGCCTGGATCGGTCGAACGGGCTGCTCGAACAGTTGAAGACGTACCGGGCCGAACTGCAGCCGCTACGCGTGGATGCCGCCGCGCTAAAGCGCATCAGGACGCTGGCTCAGGACTGCGAAGTGCTTGGTATCGCGCAGGAGTCCGCAGCCACGCGGCTGCGCTTCGATCTCCAGCCCGGACGCAGTGTTCATCTGGGTAGGGATATGCTCGAGGGCCGAGGCGAGCGGTTGTTGGTCGAACCCGCGGCACTGGACCTGCCGGGCCTGGGACACCTGGACATTTTGCCCGGGGGCCCGGATCTGGCGGATCTGGGACGCCGCCGGGAGGCGGCGGAATCCGCGTTGCGGGGGCTGCTCGACGAGCTGCGGGTGGCGGATGCGGGGCAGGCCGAGGTGTTCGCCGAGAGGCGCACGGCGCTGGAGCAGGATATCCGGCAGGCCGAGGCCCTGCTGGCGACGCTGGCGCCTGAAGGCTTCGACAGCCTGGCGGCGGGTCTCGCCCAGGCGACAGACCGTTTGGCCGCCTTGCGGGCCGAGATGGATCCGTTGGCGCTGCCGCTGGAGGACGACGGGATGGCGGTCGGCGCTGCGGAGCGCGCGCGCGATGGGGCACGCGAGGCGCTCAGGCAAGCCGAACAGGCCGCCAGCGGCCATGAGAGGGATTTGGGCCTGGCACGGCAGGCGGCGTCCAGTGCTCGCGAGGAATGGCACCGGCTGCGGACGTCCGTCGAATCGCCGGAGCATCAACAACGCAGCAAGGCCTTGAATCTGCGGCTCGTGGAGTTGCGCGCGCAAGAGGCCGCCTTGCGGGATGGCATGGACAAGCGTCAGCGCGAGATTCGGTCCGCCCAGCCCGATATCCTGGCCCAGGACATTCAGCGCTTCAACGCCACGGCCGATGCCCTGGCCTCGGCTGCCGCCCAGCGGTCCATGGAGCTGGCCAGCCTGCAAGGCCGGCTCGAGGTACTGGGCGCAAGCGGCCTGGAGGAACGGCGGGCGGACACCTTTCAGCGGTTTCAGTACCTGGAGCGGCGTTGCAATGAGCTGGAGCGTCGGGCCGCGGCGCTGGACCTGTTGCTGCAGCTTCTGCGGACTCAGCGCGACGCCTTGACCCGCCGCATTCAGGCGCCGCTGCAGCGCCGGCTGGAGCACTATCTTCAACTCCTGTTTGCGCATGCGCGGCTGTCGGTCGACGAGCACCTGATTCCGGACACGTTGGCTCGCAGCGATCCGGGAGGTGAATCGCACGCGGGCTACGCGGCGCTCAGCTTCGGGGCGCGTGAACAGCTCGGGCTCATCAGCCGGCTGGCCTACGCCGATCTGCTCCGGGATGCCGGGCGGCCCACGTTGATCATCCTGGACGACGCCTTGGTGCATAGCGACGCGCAGCGGCTTGCGCAGATGAAGCGCATCCTGTTCGACGCCGCCGGGCGCCATCAGGTCCTGCTGTTTTCCTGCCATCCTGATCGCTGGCTGGACCTGGGCGCCGTGCCGATGGAGATGGAGATCCTGAAGCACCCGGCCCGCAGTACGCTATAGGCTGACTCAATTCCAAGACAGGAGAATCCCGTCATGACTGACAAACTGGTTTTGTATACCGACGCGAATTTCGTCAGCCCTTACGCGATGGCGGCCTACGTGGCGATCGCCGAAAAGGGTATTCCATTCGAGGTATCGCCCGTGGACCTGGCCAAGGGCGAACAGCACCGGCCCGAATACCAGGCGCTGTCGGTGACGGGGAAGGTGCCGCTGCTCGTACAGGGTGATTTCGCGCTGCCCGAGTCTCTGGCCATCATCGAGTATGTCGACGAGGCCTTTGAGGGGGCGCCGCTCTATCCAGAGGATGTACGCGAGCGCGCCCGCGCGCGCCAGATCCAGGCCTGGGTGCGCACGGACCTGGCCGTGGTCCGCCAGGAACGCTCATCGGACAATCTGTTCCGGAAACCGGCGCAGCCGCTGCCGGCCCTGAGCGATGCCGCGCGCGCGGCAGCCGCCAAGTTGATCGCGTTTGCCGAACACACACTTCCACAGGGTGCGGGCCAGCTATTCAAGACCTGGAGCATCGCGGATTTCGAGCTGGCCTTCATGCTCAACCGCCTGGTCAGTGCAGGAGACGCCGTACCCTCCAGGTTGGTCGATTACGTCCATCGCCAGTGGGACCGATCCTCGGTTCAGCGCTGGATCGGCTTGTGGAGCGCGCGCATCCGCTGAGGCAGCGGCCCAGGGTGCCTCTCGGGAACGCTGCTTGCTCGCTGGAGTGTCGTCGCCATTGGGCGGCGCACACCCAGGAGTTCCGAGATGCATCACGACGATCCAGGCAAAAACGATCGCCCAGCGCTTCACGACCCGCAAAGGCGCCAGGCGAGCGACGACAGCTACGCCGAGCCTCCTACCTCTCAGGAGCGCACATCGGGGCAACGGCCCCACGGGGACTCGGGTAGCCAGGATCCCGCCGAGTATGGCTACGGCGAGGCCAATCCCCACGGCGCGCAGTACGAGCAGGGCGGCAAATACCCCGGGACCCGCACCGTCCGGGACCCCTATTACCACCACGATGCCCCGCGCAGCGAGGCGGTCCGCCCGGCGGTGGAGGGACAGGGCGTATCGCCCGTCGATTCCAGCGTTCCGTATACCGACTCGACCCGTTCCGTGCGCACCGACGATTACATTCGCGGTGCGCTGTGTGAGCGGCTGCGCGACAGCGGACTCGAGGTGGGAAACGTGGAGGTCAGCGTCCAGAATGCCAAGGCCACCCTGACGGGGAACGTCCCGGACCACGCAACGCGCGTCGCCGTGGAAGACTGCGCCCATGCGTGCGCCGGTGTCGAAGAAGTCGAGAACCGCGTCCAGGTGTTTTCCAGCGGCGGTTATGCCAGCGGGCCGGTATAGCGCGGGCATGCTCCTTTTCTCTCACCGGAGACCATCATGGCGCATATAGCCTTGATCAGCGAGCACGCCTCCCCGCTGGCGGCCGCAGGCAGCGTGGACAGCGGCGGCCAGAACATCTATGTGGCCCAGATCGCCCGACAATTCGCGGCGGCGGGTCATCAGGTCGACATCTATACCCGCAAGGACGCGGTGGATCAGGCAGCCTGCGTCCATTGGCTCCCGGGTGTGCGGGTCATCCATATCGAGGCGGGGCCAGCGCGCTTCCTCCCGAAGGAGTCGCTGCTGCCGTGGCTCCCGGATTTTGAAAGTGGACTGATCCAGCACTTCATCAGTCAGGCGGATCCTTATGACGTGGTTCATGCGAACTTTTTCATGTCCGCCAGCGTCGGCCTGAAGGCCGCGCGTATCGTCGGCTGCCCCCTGATCGTGACCTTTCATGCGCTTGGCAAGGTGCGGCGTCAGCATCAGGGCGAGGCCGACGGTTTTCCGGATGCGCGATTCGCGATGGAGGCGGCTGTCGTGCGCGAAGCCGATTGCATCATTGCCGAATGCCCGCAGGATCGAAACGACTTGGTTGCGCTCTACGGGGCGGACGCCAGCCGCATTGCGGTGGTGCCCTGCGGTTACGATCCGCAGGAGATGCAGCCCTGCGACATGGCCGCCGCGCGGGCGCACCTGGGTTGGCGGGACGGCCGGTTTCGCATTTTGCAGCTCGGGCGTCTGGTGCCTCGCAAGGGCGTGGATAACGTCATCCGGGCGGTGGCGTGCTTGCGCCGCCGCCATAAGGTGGATGCCCGGCTCTGCGTGGTCGGAGGAGACGCACGCGATCTCAGCGTGTCCCGACTGCCTGAAGTGGCGCGGCTGCGCGCCGTCTGTGCCGAGGAAGGCGTCACGGATGTGGTGGAGTTCGCCGGCCGGCGGGACCGCTTCGAGCTCGCCCGGTATTACGGCGCCAGCGATGTGTTCGTGACGACGCCGTGGTATGAACCCTTCGGCATCACCCCTGTGGAGGCTATGGCCTGCGAGCGGCCCGTGGTCGGCGCAGACACGGGAGGGATCCGGACCACGGTCGTGGACGGCCGTACCGGTTTCCTGGTGCCTCCCCGCGATGCGGAGACGCTGGCGGAGCGGTTGGCGGCGCTGGCTCGCAATCCCGCGCTCCGTGCGCAAATGGGCAATGCGGGACTGCGCCGGGCGCGCCGGCTGTACACCTGGAAGAGGGTGGCCACGGAATTGCTCGACGTGTACGGGGGTCTGAGCGGGATTCGCGGCAGCCACACGCATCTCGATGTGCGAGTGCGCGCCTCGGGCAGCGCCACAGCAGTGGCGGCTTGATCGGCATGCGAGGTGATCTGGTGCGTCATGTCTGAAGTCGGCGACGCCGTGGTCTGGAGTGGGATCCGCCATGTCCTGGGCGTCCGTCTGGACAATATGGGTGATGTCCTGATGACGACGCCCGCACTGCGCGCGCTGCGGACGATCGCCGGGCGCGTGACGCTGCTGACTTCTACCGCAGGCGCGGTGCTCGCGCCTCATTTGGCCGAAGTCGACGAGGTGATGGAATACGACGCGTCGTGGGTCAAGGCCCCCTTTGCAACCGCGGCACGGGACCGTGAGGCCATCCAGCGGGTGGCAGCCCTGCATCCGGACGCCGCCGTCATTTTTACGGTGTACAGCCAAAGCGCGCTGCCCGCGGCACTGATGCTGCATCTGGCCGGCGTGCCGCGCGTGCTCGCCTACAGCCGCGAAAATCCGTATCAGCTGCTCAGTGACTGGGTACGGGAACCCGAGCCCGCGCAGATCCAGCGGCATGAAGTCTTGCGTCAGCTCGAGCTGGTCGAAAAGGTGGGCGCTGCGACGCAGGATTCCCGTCTGGGATTTCTCGTGCGTCCGGTGGACCGGGAGGGGCTGTGGCGCAAGCTGGCGCGTTGTGGCGTCAAGGAACGGGGAGGTTGGATCGCCGCTCATGGGGGGGCTTCCGCGTCGTCGCGCCGCTATCCGGCCCGGCTCTTTGCCCAGGCCCTGGACGGGCTGCGCCAGGAGGGACGCCGCATGCTGTTGCTCGGCGGTGCGGAAAATGCGGACTTTGCCGCCGCCGTGGCCAGGCATAGCGGGCTTGCCCGCGATCTAATCGATCTCAGCGGGGCGTTGACGTTGGGCGAACTCGGCGCCGCGATTGGCGCCTCCGACGTTTTTGTCTGCAACAACAGTGGGCCGGCGCATATTGCGGCGGCCCTGCAGGTGCCGATTGTCGAACTCTACGCGCTGACCAATCCGCAGCATACCCCCTGGCAGGCGCCTCAGCGGGTGCTCAACAGCCCGGTGCCTTGTCGCAACTGCTATCGCAGCGTGTGCCCGTACGGGGAGCCGGCATGCCTGGCCGGCGTGACCCCCGGACAGGTTGTGCAAGCGGCACGCGAATTGCTGTCTATGCGCGCCACGGTGCCGTAACGGAGTCATTATGTATACGCTGGGAGTCAATGCTGCCTTTCATGATTGCTCCGCCGCGCTGGTGCGCGACGGCGAAGTCATCGCGGCGGCTGAGGAAGAGCGTTTCACCCGCGTCAAGCACGGCAAGCGGCCCGTGCCGTTCACGGCCTGGGAGCTTCCCTTCCATGCCATGGATTATTGCCTGGGCGCCGCCGGCATCGCCCTGCGGGCGGTCGACCACATTGCCTATGCCTTCGATCCCGCTTTGCTGGACCATGGGGCGGTGACGCCGGACGGAGATATCCGGCTGCCCCTGGAGCCGTCACGCGCGGGGGCGCCACAGGCCGGCAGGTCTCCGTGGGATCCCCTGTTTCTATCCTATATCGTGAACGCGCCCCGCCAATTGGCGGCGGCTGCGCCGCTGCACCTGAAGCCGCGCTTCGAGAGCGCGACCCTTGAAGAGATACGCGAGCGCTGGACGTATCTGGATCACCATTTATGCCACGAGGCCAGCGCGTACCTGGCTTCGCCGGCTCAGTCCTCCGCGGTGCTGACGATGGACGGGCGGGGAGAAGGCGTGACGACCAGCTACGGCCAGTTCCGCAACGGGGAATACACGCGCCTGAAGCAGATCCGGATGCCGCATTCGCTCGGGCTGCTGTATGAGGAAGTCACGCAGTATCTGGGCTTCTTGCGCGCCAGCGACGAGTACAAGGTGATGGCCCTGGCTTCGTACGGCAAGCCGGATCTGTTGGCAGAATTCCGGGACATCCTGCGGCTGGAGGAGGATGGCGGATTTTCCCTGCAGCCGGCGCGGCTCGTGGAACGGTTTGGCCCGGCGCGCCGGCGAGGTGAAACCCTCCAGCCCCATCATCTGAACATTGCGAGTTCGCTGCAGAAGGTGCTGGAGGAGACGGTGTTGCACATGGCGGGGTGGCTGCACCGCAGGACGGGTGAACGGAATCTCTGCATGGCGGGCGGCGTGGCCCTGAACTGCGTGATGAATTCGCGGATTGCGCGCGACGGGCCTTTCGAGAATGTCTGGGTGCAGCCAGCGGCCGGGGATGCGGGCACGGCGCTGGGCGCCGCCCTTTACGTCGACGATTTTCACGGACCGCACCGGGGCGCTCGATGGACGATGACTCGCGCGGATCTGGGACCGTCCTTTTCGGATGAGAACATCGAACGGGACCTGGACCGTGCTCACCTGAAGTACCGTCGCGAGCCGGACATTGCCACCGCTGCGGCGGAGCTGCTTGCGGCGGGCAAGATCATTGCCTGGTTCCAGGGCCGGATGGAGTTCGGCCCTCGTGCGCTGGGCCATCGCTCGATCCTGGCCTCGCCCATGGACGCCGACATGCAGGGGCGGCTGAATTGGCTGAAGGATCGCGAAGACTTCCGGCCTGTCGCCCCCGCGGTCATCGAGGAATGCGCGCACGAATGGTTTGACGCCGGCGCCAAATCTTCCATCGCGGCGCCCTTCATGCTGTTTGTCTACGACGTGCTGCCCCGGCGCGCCGGTCTCATTCCGGCTGTGCGCCACACGGACGGCACCGCCCGCATCCAGACGGTGCGTCGGGAGCAGAATCCCCTCTATTACGACCTGTTGCGCGCCTTCCAGGACCGCACCGGGGTACCGGTATTGGTCAATACGTCGTTCAACACCCGCAGCCGACCCATTGTCTGCACGCCCCGGGATGCGCTCGAAGCGTTCTTCACGTCGCCGCTGGACGCACTGGCGATCGGCAGCTTCCTGGTGGAGAAATCCGAATGATCGGCCAGGACTCCCCGCGCCGCCTTCGCATTCTCGTCTGGAACGTGCATGGCAACTATCTGCACGCGCTGACCCAGCTCCCGCACGACTGGATCATTCCGGTCGAGGGCGGGCGCAACGGGTACACGCCGCCCACGCCCGCCCTGGACTGGCCGGACGGCCTTCACCTGACGGCGCCCTCGGCCTTGCGGGACGAGGCTCTGGATCTGGTGGTGTATCAGTCCCGCGACAACCTGGCGGACGCCGCCGAACTGCTGACGCGGGCGCAGCGCAGCCTTCCCAGCATCTACATCGAGCACAACACGCCCGAGCCCCATCCCACCGACAGCTGGCATCCCTTTCGCCATCCACGCGGCCTGCTGGTCCATGTCACGCATTACAACGCGGTCATGTGGCTTTCCCCCGGGATGCCAGCCCGGGTCATCGAGCACGGCCTGCCGGATCCCGGTCCGCTCCAGACGGGCGAATTGCCGCGCGGCATCACGGTCGTGAATCACATCGAGCGCCGCGGCCGGCGCCTCGGCCTGGATCTGTACGAGCGCGCGCGGCAACGGTTGTCGCTGGATCTGATCGGCATGGGCTCGGAGCACCTGCCGGGGGGACTGGGCGAAGTGCCCGGTCGGGACGTTTCGCGGCTCGTGGGGCGGTATCGCTATCTTTTTTCGCCCATTCGTTATACCAGCCTGGGATTGTCGATCGTGCAGGCCATGCTGTGCGGCGTACCGGTCGTGGGCTTTGCCGCGACGGAGCTCGCAAGCCTCATCAGCAACGGAGAGGATGGCTTTGTGGACACTCAAGAGCAGGCATGGCTGGATGCAGCCCTGCGGCTGGAGCGCGATCCGGTCATGGCGCGCACCTGGGGCGCGAACGCCAGGCGCAAGGCGCTGGCCCGCTTCGGCATGGCGCGATTTGCCGCGGATTGGAATGCGGCGTTCAACACGGTACTGGAGGACACATGTTGACGATGGGAAACCATTCCCGCGTTCTTGTCACGGGGGGAGCGGGTTTTTTGGGCCGGCACCTGATCTTGCGGCTGCTGCGGGAGGGCAGCGAAGTCATTTGCCTGGACGACTTTCACAGCAGTAGCCGCGAGGAACTGACGGAGCTGAGCCTTCATTCCGGTTTCTCGCTGTTGGAGCAGCACGTGGCGCAGCCGATCCGGCTGGAGGGTGGGCTTGACCGTATCTACAACCTGGCCTGCCCCGCGTCGCCCGTCCATTACCAGGCGGATCCGGTCGACACGATACAGACGTGCGTGCTGGGCGCGATGCGCGTTCTGGATCTGGCGCAGGAAAAGGGAGCCAGGGTGTTGCAGGCCTCTACCAGCGAGATTTACGGCGAGCCACAGGTGCATCCCCAGATCGAGACCTATTGGGGGAACGTCAATCCGGTGGGACCCCGCGCCTGCTATGACGAGGGCAAGCGTTGCGCGGAGGTGCTGTGCACCGAGTACGCGCGGCAGACCGGCATCACCGTCAAGATCGCCCGGATTTTCAATACGTACGGACCGGGCATGGCGCCGGATGACGGGCGCGTCGTCTCCAACTTCCTGATGCAGGCCCTCGCCGGCGAGCCGCTGACCGTGTATGGCGACGGGATGCAGACTCGTTCATTTTGCTATATCAGCGACCTGATCGAGGGAATGGTCCGGCTCATGGAGAGCGGACCGGAAATATCCGCTCCGGTGAATCTCGGCAATCCGGAAGAACTCAGCATGCTGATGCTGGCCCGCCTCGTGGGCGAAGTGACGGGGCGCGAGGTCTCTATCGTCCACAAGGAGCGGCCGGCGGACGATCCCACGCATCGGCGCCCCGACATCGAGCGCGCCCGGCGGCTGCTGGGATGGCGGCCCACCGTGCGGCCGCGCGAAGGCCTGCGCCGCACGGCCGCCTACTTCGAGCATTGGCTCGCGCGGGCATCGGAGCGCGCGGAAGCGGACGCAGCCAGCGCTGCCCTGACCGTGATTCAGGAGCTCAATAGTCGCCAGCATTGCCGGTAATGGGCAGCACGATGCCGGTGATGTAGCTCGCGCAGGCCGGTGACGCCAGGAAAACATAGGCCGGGGAGAGTTCCTCGGGTTGCGCGGGGCGCCCGAACTGGGTCTGCTGCCCGAAGCTCGACACCTTGTCGGCCGGGGCGTCGGCCGGGTTCAACGGGGTCCAGACGGGGCCGGGAGCGACGGCATTGACGCGGATGCCGCGTTCGACCAGATTGGAGGCCAACGACCGGGTGAAGGCATGGATCGCACCTTTGGTGGCGGAATAATCCAGCAGCTTGGCGCTGCCCCGCAGTCCGGTGACCGAGCCCGTATTGATGATGCATCCGCCGCTCGGGATGTGGCGCAGCGCCGCGCGGGCCATGTAGAAGTAGCCGCCGATATTGGTGTCCAGGGTCTCTTCGAAATGGGCATTGGAGATTTCTTCCAACGAAGCGGCGTGCTCCTGGAAGGCGGCGTTGTTGACCAGGATGTCCAGGTGGCCCAGTTTTCCGACGGTCTCCGCCACGGCGCTCTCGCAAAAGGCGGAATCGCGCACGTCGCCGCTGATGACGATGCACCGCGCACCTTCCGCCCGCACGGCATCCCGCGTATGCGCCGCGTCTTTGTGCTCGTTCAGGTAGACGATGGCGACGTCCGCGCCTTCTCGGGCAAACAGAATCGCAACGGCTCGGCCTATGCCCGAGTCCCCCCCGGTGATCAGCGCTGCCATGCCCCTGAGCTTGCCGCTGCCTTGGTAGGCCGGCGCGCGGTTTCGGGGTGCGGGGTTCAGATCGGATTCATGGCCGGGCTTTTCCTGATGCTGTTTCGGCTGCGGCGGACTGGGTTCTTTCTCTTGTCCTGGCGCGGCCGAGCGGTGGCTTGCGGCTTGGTCCCGCGACTCACCGGAGCCGCCTTTCCGTTCCCTGGATTCCTGTTCTTGCTGAATCTCGCGCTGGCGGGACGCGGTGCGCTCGACGTCGCTGTGGGAAGTCTTCTTGGCCATGGTGGTTCTCCTGGAGGCGGGCTTGAGGACGGAGTGTGCGGCCTTGGGATGGCAAGGCGCGTTCCCGACTCGACGCGGCGGCCGCTCGGGCATGGCAATTGCTTCCTGCCGTCTGTTGCGGCTGGCTGGCCGTCATTCGATGAGAACAAACCATGCAGACGATACGCAAGGCAGTCTTCCCCGTCGCGGGCCTGGGCACCCGTTTTTTGCCGGCCACCAAGGCCATGCCCAAGGAGATGCTTCCCATCATCGACAAACCACTCATCCAGTACGCGGTGGAAGAGGCCATTGCGGCGGGTATCACTGAGCTGATCTTTGTGACGGGACGCAACAAGCATCCGATCGAAGACCACTTCGACCGGGCCCCCGAGTTGGAACGCGCGCTGGAGCAGCGGCACAAGACCGTGTTGCTGCATGCGGTGCGCGATGTGCTGCCCCCCCAGGTGGAATGCGTCTATACCCGGCAGGCATCGCCGCTGGGACTGGGGCATGCGGTGCTGTGCGCACGATCCCTGGTGGGCGATGAGCCCTTTGCGGTCTTGCTGGCCGATGACCTGATCGACGGACAGCGCCCGGCGATCGGGCAGATGCTGGAGGTCGCGCAGAAGCACGATGCGAGCGTGCTGGCCTTGCAGGAAGTGCCGCTGGCGCATACGGACCGATATGGAATCGTCCGCGGACGGCGCCAGCGCGACGATACGATGCTGCTGCAGGGAATCGTGGAAAAACCTTCCCCGGAAACGGCCCCCACGACATTGGGCGTGGTCGGACGATATGTCCTTGAGCCCGAGATCTTCGCATGCCTGGAGAATCTGGTTCCAAGCGTGGGCGGAGAGATCCAGCTCACGGACGGGATTGCGGCCCTGATGAAAAAGCGCCGGGTCCTCGGGTACCAGTACGAAGGTACGCGATATGATTGTGGCAGCAAGGAAGGTTTCTACCAGGCCACTGTCGAACTTGGGCGCAAGTATCACCAGTTCGAGGCGGAAATCGTGGCCTGATCGGGAGCCTCCCACGGTGATTCGGCATGTGGCCCTGTCGGGGCCGGGTGGCTGCATGGAAAGCATGGGGGAGCCGGAAGATGTTGACCCGATCCAGCCCGCTGGGTAACGCTTGGTCCGATACACGGACCCGGCTCGAAGACGAGCGCGCCCTGCTGCGCCGCATTCACGAAGGCGAGCCGCTGGTCCGCGTGTTGGAGCGCCTCCTCGCAATGATCGAGGCTCAGTCCAGCGTGCCGCTGCGCACGTCCGTCTTGCTGGCCGACGGAGCGGGCCGTTTCTCCTCCGGAGTCGGTCCCAGTCTGCCGGCTGCCCACCTCGCCGCATTCAGTGGTGCCTCCATCAGTCCGGCGCTCGGCCCGTGGGGGCAGGCCGGCTCCAGCGGCGAGCCGGCCTACGTGGTCGACATCCCCCAGCACCCGGAATGGCAATCGTGGTATGAGTCCTTGCGGCCATTGGGACTCCAGTCCTGCTGGTCGACGCCCATCAAGAGCCCGGATGGCGCGCTGCTAGGCGTGTTCTCGAACTACTACGCCTGCAATCTTCTGCCCTCCCAGCACAATCTGGACGCCGTTGCGCTGGTGGCGCATACCATCGGCCTGGCGATGGAGCGCCATCGCACCGAACATGAGTTGCTGCGAAGCGCCCGCCGTTGGCGCAGCATGTTCGCGGGTATGCGGGAAGGGTTCTTCCTGGCGGAGGCAGTTCGCAGCGATGGCGGCGCCGTGGCCGACTTTCGGCTGCTGGAGGTCAATCCGGCCTTCCAGTCCCAGTGCGCCTGCTGCGATGGCGTGTGCGACGGAAACTGCGTGGGCCGCTCGCTGCGCGAGGTACTCCGCCAGATTCCCTCCAGGATCATCGACATGTTCGTGGGGGTGGCGGAAACCGGGGAGCCGGCGCAGGCCGAATATTCCATACCCGGGCCGCCGCCCGCCTGGTACGAGGCGCGCTCGCGCCAGGAAGGATCCGACCGGATCATCGTGCTGCTGCTCGATGTGTCCGCGCGCAAGATCGTCGAGGCCGAGCTGCTCGAAGACCAGCGGCACAAGGCCTTCCAGCTTTCATTGGGCGACCAGTTGCGCATGCTCAACGAGCCCCAGAAAGTCGAGGATGCAACGTGCGAGGCATTGGGACAGCATCTGGCTCTCGACTCGGTCTGCGTATTGAGGCTCGCCAAGGACGATGGAACGCTGGAAACGACGGCACACTGGCCGCATGGTGATGATGCACAAGCGCCCCTGGCGGACGCTCTGGCTGCGATCCGAGAGGCCGTGAAGGGCGATGTCGCCCTGCCGCTGCGGCAGCTGGAGGGCTCGGGACAGGATGGGCTGATCGTGCCGTTGGGCCACTGGGGACGATTTCACACCGCCCTGGTTGCGCGCACCGCGGATGCCCGGCCTCTTTCTCGTCTGGAATGCGAGACGGTCGAGAACACCGCCGAGCGCCTTTGCAACGCACTCGAGCGGTGCCAGCATGCGCTGCAATTGCAAGAGCGCGTCGAACAGGCCATCGCCGAACGGGACCGCGTCTGGCGCCTGTCGCCAGACATCCTGGGGTTGATGGATGCTGGCGCGCAGTTTCTCAGCGTGAGTCCCGCCACACGTGCCATCCTGGGGTGGACGCCCGAGCGATTCATTGCGATGGGGTTTTCCGCATTGGTCCATCCCGAGGACCAGCCGGCCACGCGCGCCATCGTCAACCAGGCGTTATCCGGCGAGGGTACCGGGCTGTTCCATATGGAGAATCGGATGCGCCGCCATGGGGGAGGCTACTGCTGGATCCATTGGACCATGTCCTCCGCCATGGGGCACCTGTATCTGGTCGGGCGGGACGAGACGCTCATCAAGGAGCAGGCGCGGGTTCTGACCGAAGCGGAGGCCGCCCTGCGCCAGTCCCAGAAGCTCGAGGCCGTCGGTCGCTTGACCAGCGGAATTGCGCATGACTTCAACAACATGCTGCAGGGAATCACGGGTTCGCTGTACATGATGGAACGCAAATTGGCGGGCCAGGACTTCGAGGGAGTGCGCCGCTACATCACGCTTGCCGGCAAGGCCTGCGGGCGCGCCGGACAATTGACCAGGCGCCTGTTGACCTTCTCGCGCCGGCAACCCGTGGATCCGCAGCCCTGCGATCCTGGCGACGTCCTGCTCTCCATGAAAGATCTGTTTCGCCGGTATACGGGCGAGCGGATTGCCTTGAGGTTCGATCTGTCGCCCAATATCTGGCCGGTACGCTGCGACGTCAACCAGTTGGAGAGCGTGTTGCTGAATCTCGTCATCAATGCCTGTGATGCGATCGAGGCCTCGGGCACCATCGTGCTGAGCACCCGCAACGTCAGAATCCAAGGCCCAGGGTCGGACACGGCGCCCGAGTTGCCGGCCGGCAATTATGTCGAGATTGCAGTCAGCGACAACGGGAGTGGCATGGCCCCCGATGTCCTGGCGCAGGTATTCGAGCCGTTCTTTACGACCAAGCCCACGGGAGCGGGCAGCGGGCTCGGCTTGCCGATGGGGTACGGGTTTGCTCAGCAGGCCCGAGGGACGCTGGTCGTCCGCAGTGCGGCGGGCGAAGGCACCACGGTCCGTCTGGTGCTGCCCCGCCACGTAGGACATCGATCCATGGAGACCCTGCGGCTGGCGGCGGATGTGGGCCTGCAGGATGACGATGTCCACGACGCGGTGGTCCTGGTGGTTGAAGATGATCAAACGGTTCGTGAGATGGCGGCGGAGACCATAGCCGGCCTTGGGGTGACGGTATTGACGGCCGTCGATGGCCCCGGAGGGATTCAGCAGGTGGCCGATGCCTCGCGCCTGGATCTGTTGATCACTGATATCGGCTTGCCGGGCCTGGACGGCCCGGAGCTGGCGGCGCGGGCCTGCAAACTCTATCCGGACCTGTCCGTGCTGTTCATGACCGGCTACTTGCAGGACCCTTCCGGAAATCCCGTGCTGCGCGGGCCGGGCATGGATTACATCATCAAGCCGTTCACCCTGGAGGCGCTGGCGACGCGAGTGCGCCACATGCTGGCGGAACATAACCGCCTGCATTCGCCGCACATCCCGACGTCTGCTTCGTGACTGGAATTGCCTCCTTCTCGGCAATCCGCTAGCCCGGTATTCCTGCCGATGGTTTCTCAACTGCTAGCAAATGCAAAATCGGAAATAATCCGAACCTTCATGCAGCATTTGCATTGTCGTTCGGCATAATGACTTTGTCTGGGGATTGTCGGCACCCGTCTCGGGACGGGTGCCGAGCTTCGTTGTGGTGTTTGGCAGAAGATTAAAAACGGAGAGATCATGCCTCATGTGCTTGTTATAGATGACGATGCGTTGGTACGCGAGACGCTGGCGGAAGTCGCCAGGGATTGCGGATATTCGGTGGCGGAGGTCGACACCATCCGGGACGCGATGCTTCAACTTGACATGCAGCCCCCCGACTTGGTGCTGGCCGATCTTGGCCTGCCTGACGGCGACGGCATCGACGTTTGCCGGAGCGCTGCGGCGCTCGGCGCGGAGATCGTGGTCATCACGGGCCAGAGCAGCACCGAAACGGCTGTGCAGACGCTGCGCCTCGGTGCCCAGGACTATCTGATCAAGCCCGTGAGCATGGACCGCCTGGAGAAAATCTTTCGGCGAGTCTCGGCGGCTCACGGCTGCGCGGCGGTGTCCGATCAAGGCCGCTTCGGCGACATGATTGGTGAATCGGCGCCCATGTTGTCCGTCTATCAACAGATTTCCCGCGTTGCCCCTAGTGATGCGACCGTCCTTGTGATCGGCGAAAGCGGGACAGGAAAAGAACTCGCGGCCCGTGCGGTCCATCAATTCAGCAAGCGGCGTGACAAGCCGTTCATTGCCGTGAATTGCGGGGCGATCGCCACCAACCTGATTGAAAGCGAGATGTTCGGTCACGAGCGCGGCAGCTTTACCGGCGCCGAGCGCCAGCACAAGGGCTATTTCGAACGCGCGGACGGCGGCACGCTCTTTCTGGACGAGATCACGGAAATGCCGGCCGATCTTCAGGTGAAACTGCTGCGCGTGCTGGAAACCGGCCGCTTCATGCGCGTGGGGACCCATCAGGAACTGTCCTGCGACGTGCGGGTGGTGGCGGCGACGAATCGCAGACCTGAAGAGGCGGTGCGCGAAGGCAAGCTGCGCGAGGATCTTTATTATCGCCTTGCGGTATTCCCCCTGGAGCTGCCCCCGCTGCGCGCTCGGGGGGATGACATCGAACTGCTGGCCAACCACTTTCTCGCTGGTTTGAACGCAGAGGGCGGCACGTCGAACGTTTTCAGCGAATCCGCCTTGGCCTGGATGAAATCGTACGAATGGCCGGGCAATGTCCGCGAGTTGCGCAATCACGTACGGCGCGCCTACATCATGGCCGATGGCGATGAGATCGATGCGGCTTCTCTTCCGGTCGGCCTGGGAACGGAGGGCAGTGGGGACGACGCGAATGGCATCACCCTCACGGTAGGTACCACGTTGGCCGAGGCCGATCGCCGTTTGATCCTGGCGACGTTGGCCCATTGCGGCGGAATCAAGAAGCGGACGGCGGAAACGCTGGGGGTCAGCTCCAAGACGCTTTATAACCGCCTGGAGACCTATACCGCTGACGGTTATCGGGTGCCCCAGGGCGGCGGTACGGACGGCCAGGACGATTGACCATGGCGTGAGTGAGCGCGTCGAAGTCAGGCACGCGATTTGCTTGTAAGGGGGCGGACAGCAGGGGCTGTCTGTTCACCCCAACAAGGAGAAGCTAATGTCCGCGATCGTGGTTGTGCTGTTGATTATCCTGCTCATCGGCGTGATTCCTGCGTGGCCTTACAGTCGCACCTGGGGCTATTTTCCGGGTGGCACCGTCGGGGTGCTGCTCATCATCGCCATCGTTCTGCTGTTGATGGGAAGAATCTGAGGCACCGCTGAACGGGCCTGGCGAGAGCAGGGTGCACAGCAGCCCGTTCGGGATTCCCGACCCGTCCTCCGTCAGGCACGTGTCCCGGCGCTCCCAGGAGCGGCGGGACATCATTCATTCTGCGCTGGCCTGGGCGTGAACCCGCCGCAATTCGACGGCGGGGATGTGGAGTTGCCCGCGATACTTGGTGACCGTGCGACGGGCCACGACAATGCCATGTCGGGCGAGCTGGTGAGTCAGGTCCACGTCGGACAAGGGCCGCGTGGTGTCCTCGGCTTCCACCAGCTCCTGGATCAGGGCCCGCACTGCGTTGGCGGAACAGGTGCCGCCCGTCTGGGTTCCCAGTTCACGGGAAAAGAAATGGCGGAATTCCAGCAGGCCGCGGGGAGTGATCATGTATTTGTTGGCGGTGGCGCGCGAGACGGTCGACTCGTGGATTTCGAGATCATCGGCCACCTCTCGCAGCATCATGGGCCGCAGGGCCACGTCGCCGTAGTCGAAGAACCGCCGTTGACGGAGCACGATCGCCTCTGCGACGCGGCGGATGGTGGTGTAGCGCTGCTCGATATTGCGGATGAGCCATTGGGCTTCCTGCAGTTCTTGCGCCAGGGGTTCGCGGTCGGCACAGCGGGCATTTCGCAACCAGTCGGCGTACTGCCGGTGCACGCGCGCCTGCGGCATCGCAGCCCGGTTCAGCCGGACGCGCCAGTGGCCCGAGACCTTGTCGACCACGACGTCGGGGATGACATATTGGACGGGTCCTTCGTCGTAGCGCAGGCCCGGTCTGGGGTCCAGCGTCCGGATCAGATCAAAGGCCTCCTTCAGGGCTACCCCATCGACGTCGAGCTCGCGCAGCAATCCCGCCCAATCGTTGCGCGCCATGCGGGGCAAATGGTCCTCCACGATGGTGAGGGCGAGCCGGTGGACGGAATCTTCGGCCACCGAAGGGTGGGAGGCCCGCAGTTGCAGAAGCAGACATTCGCGCAGATCGCGCGCCCCGATCCCGGGGGCCAGCATGTGCTGGACGTGATACAGCGCCGTGCGCCACTCGCTCTCTTCGGGGGCTGGATCGAACGCTTCCGCGCTGGCCAACTCATCCAGCGAGCAGCGCAAATAGCCGTCGCCATCCAGCGAGTCGATCAGGTAGGCGGCCAGGTTGCGATCACGGACCGAGAGCGGCAGCGCGCCCAGCGCCCTGAAGAGTTGTTCCCGCAAGGAGCCGGCGGTGGCTTCCCGCTCGGTGGGATCGCTGTAGCCTTCGACATAAGGTCGAGGGTAATCCCCGGGGTAGGCGGACTGTGGCTCGGTGGCAGTCAGGTTTTCGGGCGTCTCGA
This sequence comes from Castellaniella sp. UC4447_H14, assembly GCF_052978285.1. Lineage (NCBI taxonomy): Bacteria > Pseudomonadati > Pseudomonadota > Betaproteobacteria > Burkholderiales > Alcaligenaceae > Castellaniella > Castellaniella sp. UC4447_H14. Next base: position 3,091,746 of record NZ_CM129666.1, read on the forward strand.
CGGCCTCGTCCGCGGGCCCCATCGGAAGGATGCTTTCGTTCTGGTCCGGGACGACCGGCAGCGCATTACCGCCGGGCGTCCCGTCGGTCTCTCCATCCAGGCCGTCTTCGGGCTCTTCGAGGAACGGGTTGGAGTCCAGCGCATGGCGGACTGCCTGCTGAAACTCCAGTGTCGACATCTGCAGCAGTTTGACGGACTGCTGCAGCTTGGGCGCAAGCGTCACGCTCTGACGCATCTGAAGTTCCTGTCTGGCGTACATCGGATGTTCCCCTGAAGGACAGAGTGGCTGTCGACTCCAAACTGAAAGCAAAAATCATGCCCGGTTTTCGTACAGGCGTTCGGAAGCCGGCCGGGAAGGCCGATCGAGCCGCTTCCCCTACTCTTGCAACGCTGATGACGTTTTGCGCGGCGGTGTGTCGCGCCGGCGGTCAGTGTGTTGGCGTGGGAAGAATGTGCCGGTGTCGGCAATATTTATAGGGCTTTGCGGCGAATTGGGACTGCGCGGGGGGCGGCGGGAACGAGACTTGCGGCCCGCAGCGGCTGAAGCAATGCGAATCTGGAGGCTGCGGGTGGCGGACAACACGGTGGCGGTTGTGGCGGGAGAGTGGTCATGAGGGGTGCCTTCTTTGACCGTGAGACGGCGGCGCGTGCCGTGCGCCTCGTGATGCCGATGATCACTTCCGCGATGGCTTCGCGCGAGGCGGGCGACAGTGGCTTCCTCCACGTGGTCGTCATGAATCCGCTGATGTCGGCGGGCACGGCCGAATTCGAGGAGGCCATTCTCTATGAAGAGAGCCTGGGAGACCGGGAGCAGTGGGATGCGGATTACGCCGCGTATGCGCGCGGCAAGGCCTGGATGAGTTGGCGCAGCGGATTGGATGGCCATCGGGTGTGCGACATCGCGCCCCAGTGCCTGACCGAGGGCGAGAAGCCCCTCTGGGGCAGCGTCTCCATCGACGGCGTGGTGGTGGGCGTCAGCGGGGCCTACCCATGGTTCGACGAAGCCTTCGCCGGTGCCGTCGCTTATGCGTTCATCGCCTGCATCAAGGAAGCCCGATTCGCAGCGTCAGCCTGAAGCCGGCGGCCGTTGGCACGAGGCCGACGGGCGCCACGAGTCCGGCACGTCGCCGGACGATCATTTGAAACGGGGAGAAACCATGCACAGACATCATCGCGAAGACTCCGGCGACGAAGGCCGGCTGGGCCGGGCCATGCGGGATACCGGCGAGCTATTGAGACGCGGCGTTTCCTACGCGGAGGCCGACCTGGATACGGGGCGGGACCGGCTCCGGCGCCAATGGGAAAGCGCTGCTGACCGTGCGGGTGAGTGGCGGGACGCTGCGACGGACGGGGTGAGCCGCCTGGCCCGCGCCACCGACCAGTGTGCGCACCGCCACGCCTGGGAATCGATCGCGGTGGCTGCCGTGATCGGTGCGATCACGGCGTTCTGCCTGGCGCGTCGTTCCATGCGGCGGTAGACCTCGCTCCATGGAAAGTCGATCGCCCCCCATGGGCGAGGAGGCTGCGGCTGCGGTCGCGCGCAGTGAACTGATTCGCACGATCGCCGCAGCGCTCTGGGACCAGCGCGGCCGTACGGGTCTGGCACTCGCGTTGCTCGTAGCCGCCAAACTGCTGATGGTGGCCGTGCCGGTGGTGCTCAAGCACATCGTCGACGTGCTCAGCGGTCCAGGTCCCCTGACTCTGCCCGTATTTCTCCTGCTCGGCTATACGGTGCTGCGCTTCGGCGGCAGTCTCTTCACCGAACTGCGCGACGTCGTGTTCGCGCCGATCGCGCAGCGCACGGTGGCCGATTTCACCTTGCGCCTTTTCGGGCATCTGCAGTCGCTGGGGGCCGCCTTTCACGGGGGGCAACGCACGGGCAGCATGACGCGCGACTTGCAGCGGGGGACTGCCGGCGTCGGCTTCCTTGTCGGCACGGCGCTGTTTTCGCTGCTGCCGACCCTCGTCGAGATCGTCTCCGTCGTGATCGTTCTGGTGGCCGATTACAGCCTCTGGTTCGCGCTGATGGTCGCCCTCACTTTTGCGGCCTATGCCAGCTATACGTCCATACTGATCCGTCGGCGCACGCCGCTGCAGAGGCGGCTGAACGAGTTCGATTCCCAAATGAGCGGGCGGCTCGTCGACAGCCTCCTCAACTATGAGGCCGTCAAGCTCAATTCCGCGGAGCGGCGCGAAGCGGCACGACTGGGCGACGTGCTGAACCAATGGGTGCATGCCGGCGTGCGGAATCAGAATTCCCTGTCCCGGCTGCATGTCGGCCAGGCAGGCATCATCGCGTTCGGAGTGGGAGCGGTGATGGTGCTGGCCGGCCAGCAAGTCGCGGGCGCCCGGATGTCGGTGGGCGACCTCGTGCTGATCAACGCCTACATCATCCAGATTTGTCTGCCGCTGAATGCGCTGGGGATGATCGTGCGGCAGGCCCGTGAATCGTTCATCGCCGCCGAGAACGTTTGTGCGCTCTTGCTGCTGCCTCCAGAACCGGGTAGCGAAACCGGACTGCCCGCCCTGAAGGCGGGCCCCGGCGAGGTGGTCTTTCAAAACATATCGTTCGGCTACGAACCGGGTCGCCAGATTCTGTGGGACGTGGACCTGCACATCCCGGCCGGGAGCACCCTGGCAGTGGTCGGCGGGAGCGGCTCGGGGAAGTCCACGTTGGCGCGCTTGCTGCTGCGCTTCTATGATCCCGGCGAGGGCCGCGTGCTGATCGATGGCCAGGACCTGCGCCAGGTCGGCATCGCAAGTCTGCGGGGAACGGTCGGCATCGTGCCCCAGGATACGCTGCTGTTCAACGATACGATCGGCTATAACATCGGCTACGGACGCGCGGACGCCACTCGCGAGGAAATCATCGAGGCCGCCCGTGCGGCGCGCGTCCATGAATTCATCGAGAGCCTGCCCGCGGGCTATGAGACGCCGGTGGGCGAACGCGGCCTGAAGCTGTCGGGCGGCGAGCGCCAGCGGATCGCCATTGCCCGAGCCTTGCTCAAGCGGCCGGCCATCATGATCTTCGATGAAGCGACCTCGGCGCTGGATACCCGCACGGAGCGAGCGATCCAGCACGAGCTGGATCGCATCGCCCGCGACCACACCACGCTCATCATTGCGCACCGGCTCTCGACCATCGTGGGCGCGGATCGCATCGTCGTGCTCGACCACGGCAGGGTCATCGAGTCGGGCACGCACGATACGCTACTGGCCACAGGCGGCGTCTATGCGCAGATGTGGCAACTGCAGCGTCAGCTCGGCGCGCTCGAGGAAACAGACCGGGCGGCCGCGCATCAGCCGGTCAATCTGGTGGCGCTGGCGGCGGGTGTGCTGGATGCCACCCGCGACATGCTGCGGAGTCGCGGCGTCAACCTGTATACCTTCATTGGTGCCGAGGCAGCCCGCATTACGGGGGATCCCGGGGCCTTGCAACGGCTCATCTGGGATCTTTTCCTGCACGCGCTGGGCTCGACACCGCCCGGTGGACGCATGGCCTTGCATCTCATGCGAGAGGGTTCGGTGACGAGGCTGACGGTGACCGACGGGCGGGCGCCCCGTGAAGCCGACGTCGTAGTCGACGTGCCGGCCGACCCTGTACTGGCCAGGGCGGCCGCCCTGGATCCGGCCACCCTGGCCGCCGAGACGCAGCGGCAGGGAGGGCAGTTCAGCACGAGGTCCGAGGAAGGAGGGGGGATGAGCTATACGCTGGAATTTTCGCTGCGATCGGTGGCGCCCGTGGAAACTCAAACGCCGGTTCCCCCCGAGCACAGCGATCTGCACGGACTGGACGTCATGCTGGTCGACGACCAGGAGGAAGCCCGCGCGCTGCTGGCGGCCGTGCTGACGGAGGCCGGAGCGCGGCTGGAAGTGTTGACGAACGGGACCGCGGTAGTGGATGCATTGCGGCGGCCCCGCGCGCAGTGGCCCGATGTGCTGGTCTGCGACATGTCGCTGGGCGATATCGATGGGGACGAGGTCATCGCCCGCGTCCGGGCCCGCGAGGCCGCCGCGCAGGTTCCTCTGGGAAAGCGTTTGCCGGCGATTGCCCTGTCCGGCCACGACGCGCCGGAGTATCGCCTGCGGGCCTTGCTCGCGGGCTTTCAGATCCACCTCGGGAAGCCGGTGGATCCGCGCGAACTCGTTGCCAGCGTCGCCGCGATGGCTCATCCGCGGGCGCGTCTGCCAGCGGTACCCGCTCCACACTGACCGCCGCCCGGACGGCACGCTACTTGCTCTTTCCCGGCAACCGGGGCCATTTCGCTGTGGGCTCCGAAAGCGGGTCGCCCGGTTGGGTGGCAGTCGGAGGCAGTGTTGCACTGCCGCAGGCGGACGGAAGTCCGCCGAATCGAGGAAAGGGAGTCAAGCATGAATCGAGACAAGGAAGAAGTTCGGGGTGCCGACATCGTCGGCAGCCCCAAGTCGAACGCTTCCGGACCGGGGCCGGAGGTGATGGCCGCCAGTACGCTGGAGGGCAACGATGTCTACAACAGCCAGGGCGAGAAGCTGGGCAGCATTGACGAGATCATGCTCGATGTGCTCAACGGACGCATTGCCTATGGCGTGCTCTCGCGGGGCGGCGTGCTGGGGATTGGCGACAAGCTGTATGCCATTCCCTGGGGGGCCCTCACCCTCGATACGGACCGCGAATGCTTCGTCCTGGACGTCAGTGCGGACCGGCTGAAGGAAGATCCCGGTTTCGACAAGGACCACTGGCCGTCCATGGCCGACGATGCGTGGGCTCGCCGCACTTATGCCTACTATGGACAGGATCCCTACTGGTAGGGCGCGGGCGGCCGTCCCGGGCTTCAGCTCGGGATGGGCCTCACGGGCTCGGCGGCACATCTTCAGCATCTGACCAGGAGAACAGGCATGCGAGGTTTCGAGGCACTCAGGGACCGTGTGATATTGGTGACCGGCGCGGGCAGCGGGCTGGGCGCGGCCCTGTGCGCGCGGCTGGTGGAAGAGGGCGCTTGTGTCGCGGCGCTGGATCTCCACGCGGAGCATGTCGACACGCTGGCGGAGCGCCTCCGCGGTGACGGCGGTCGCGTGCGGGCTTACACCGGGGACGTCGGAAATGCGCAAGACGATGCGCGGGTTCTGGCGGCCGCTGTCTCGGCGTTCGGCCACCTGGATGCGATCGTGAACTGCGCCGGCGTGGACATCACGGCCCCTATCCGGGACGTCGATGTGGCGGGATGGGAGCGCGTGGTGCGCACGAATCTGATCGGGCCGTTCCTGCTGTCGAAACTGGCGCTCGATCATCTGGGCGCCAGTGGGCATATCGTCAATGTCGTCTCCACGGCCGCGCGCCGCGCATGGCCCAATGCAAGTGCGTACCATGCGAGCAAATGGGGGCTCATGGGCCTGACCCAGGCGCTGCATGCCGAGCTGCGCCCCTGCGGTATCAAGGTCAGCGCCATCATCGCCGGCGGCATGCGCACGCCATTTTTGCTGGACCGGTTCCCAGATATCGACGTCGGCACACTCCAGGACCCGACGCACGTGGCGCGGGCCATTCTTTTTGCGCTGACTCAACCGGAAGAAAGCGTGGTGCCCGAAATCATGGTGCTTCCCATGAAGGAGACATCATGGCCGTGAAGGATGCGACACCCGACGCACGCGCGGCGATCTTTCTCGACAAGGACGGGACGCTGCTGGAAGACGTGCCCTACAACGCCGATCCGTCACTGATGCGGTGGGCCCCCGGGGCGCGGGCGGGAGTGCAGGCGCTGGCTGCGACCGGCCGGCCGCTGGTGGTGGTCAGCAACCAGCCCGGGCTGGCATTGGGACGGTTCGACCGTATGGCCCTGGAGGCAATGAGGGAACGGCTCTACGAGCTGTTCGATCAGGCAGGCGTCTCGCTCGCAGGCTCTTATTTTTGCCCGCATCATCCGCAGGGGCGCGTGGCGCCCCTTGCCTGTTTCTGCGGCTGCCGCAAACCGGCTCCCGGGCTGCTGCTGCGGGCCGCGAGCGATCTGAATCTGGATCTGTCCGAGTCATGGATGATCGGCGACATTCTGGATGACGTGGAGGCGGGGCACCGTGCGGGCTGCCATAGTGCGCTTCTGGATGCCGGCCACGAAACCGAATGGAAGGCGGGTCCGGCGCGCGTGCCGGACTGGCGGGTGCAGAGCCTGGAGGAAGCGGCTCTGCGGTTGCATGCCTCCCGGGAAGCACACTATGTCGCAGCCGCGTGAACAGAGTCCGCAGGTCTCGGTGGTGATCCCGACGCGCCGGCGGCCCGCGCTTCTGCGGCGGTGCCTGGAGGCCTTGCAGGCCCAGCAGATTCCGGCGGAGTCAGTCGAGATACTGGTGTGCGACGACGGGCCCGATGCTGCAACGCTGGAGGTCGTGGAATCGCTGGCGCAGCGGTGCCCCGATGGGCCGGTGTTGCGTTATCTGGTCCCCGGTGGGGAACATGGGCCGGCCGCCGCCCGTAATCGAGGGTGGCGCCAGGCCCGGGCGCCCGTGGTGGCGTTTACCGACGATGATACGGTACCGGCCTCCGACTGGCTGGTCCGGGGTCTGCAGGCCATGCCGCCGGGCGTATCCGCAGTCAGCGGACGGATCATCATGCCCGTGCCTCCCCGGCCCAATGATTACGAACGCGACGCGTCGGGGCTCGCGGCGGCGGAGTTTGCGACTGCCAATTGCTTCGTCCGCCGGGAAGCGCTGGAGAAGGTCAACGGCTTCGATCCGCGCTTCAGCATCGCATGGCGGGAAGATTCCGATCTGCAGTTCTCATTGATGGAAGCGGGCTTGATGATCGTGCGGGCGCCAGACGCCCGCGTCCTTCACCCGATACGGCCGGCCGGATTTGCGGCGTCCCTGCGGATGCAGCGAAAAATCGTGTTCGATTCCCTGCTGTTTCGGAAGCATCCGAAGTTCTACCGTGAGCGGATTCGTCCGGGGCTGCCGTGGTTCTACCTCCTGACGACCTTGGCGGGATCGATCGCGGTGGGGTGCGCGCTTGCCGGTGCGTGGAAGGCCGCTGGCGCCTCGTTCGGGCTGTGGGTGCTGCTGACGGCGTGGTTCTTTGCGCGGCGTGCCAGGGGCACTTCGCGCCGGCCCCTGGATCTTGCGGATCTCCTGGTGACCTCAGTGCTGATCCCGCCGCTCTCCATTGGCTGGCGGGTGGTCGGCATGGCCCGTTTCGGAGGCGGAATTCCATGACGCTTCGCGATTGTTCGATCGAAAGTATCGTGGTCCTGCGAGCTTTGCAGTTGGGCGACATGTTGTGTAGCATCCCGGCCCTGCGGGCCTTGCGAGCCGCCTATCCGCGGGCCCACATTGCGTTGGTGGGCTTGCCGAACGCGGCTGATTTCGTCCGCCGGTTTTCGGCCTACGTGGACGAATTGCTGCCATTCCCGGGGCTGACCGCATTTCCCGAACAAACCTCCCGCGAGACGGAGCTGCCGGCGTTCTATGGCGCGGTACGCAAGCGGCGCTTCGATCTGGCGCTGCAGTTGCACGGGAGCGGCGCGCAGTCGAATGGCGTGGTCCGGCAGTTCGGTGCCCGGCTCGAGGCGGGTTTCGTACCCGACCCCGGTCAGGGGGTGCCGGGCTGGCATATGGAGTGGCCGACCGACCTGCCCGAGCCGCTTCGTTATCTTGCGCTCCTGCGGCATCTCGGGCTGCCGGCGGAGAACGCGGCGCTGGAATTGCCGCTGTTCCCCGGCGAGGACCTGGCCGCCCGGGCGCTGCTGGATACAGAGGGATTGAATCCTGACCGGACGGTGCTCGTGCACCCCGGCGCGCGCTTGCCGTCCCGCCGCTGGCCGGCGGACCGCTTTGCCAGCGTGATCAGCGCGCTTGCAAAGGAGGGATGGGAGGTGGGACTCACGGGGGCCGCCGACGAGTTCGGCATTGTGGACGATGTCCTGCATCAATGCTCGGTGCCGGCGGCGAATCTGTGCGGCAGCACCACACTCGGCGAACTGGCGGCCCTGCTGACACGGGTGCGCTTGCTGATCTCCAACGATACCGGGGTCTCCCACGTCGCCGCGGCGCGCGGCGCCTGCAGCCTGATCGTCGCATGCGGCAGCGACACGCGGCGCTGGGCGCCTCTGGACAGGCGCCGCCATCACGTTTTGTCGGTGGATCTGCCGTGCCGTCCCTGCATGCATCGGCGGTGTCCCATCGGTCATCCCTGTGCGCTTGGCGTCACCGTCGAGCAGGTGCTCGCGCATGCCCGGCGGGCGCTTCAGACGTCGGAGTCACCCCCGTTGCGGGCGGGATCGGGCGGTGAATATGCGAGACCGGCATCGTCGGCGTCGACGCTCTTGTCGGGTTCCACGTCCTGGGGATCCGCGTCGGGTGCCAGATAGGGGGGCTCTGCAGCCGGCCGGGCGCCCGTCCCTGCGGCGTCGCTTTCCAAGTCGCGCTCCTGGGGAGGCCGTTCGCTGGCGGTATCCGAGCTGTCGCTGGGACCAAAGCGGTCTTCTGGTTGTTCGGTGGCGCGGGCGGGTGGGGTGGTTGGATGGCGTTTCATGGCCAGCTCCTCATCGAGTGAACCCGCTGGCGGGGAGGGGGGTACCGACGGGTGCCGCTGGAGCGGCAAGTGGCGTGCCTGAAGACTCTGCAGCGGCACGCGGCTTGCTCTGCAAGGATCAACCAATAGAGTCCAGCAGGATAGAACGATGCGGCCCGAAAGCAGCGAGGGGACGGTGCCCGCGGCATCCGGAGGCATTCTGGTGCTGTCCCCCCATTTTGATGATGCGGTGCTGGGATGCGGCGCCTTTCTGGCGGGGAGGCCCGGCAGTATCGTGCTGACCGTTTGCGCTGGCGTGCCTCCTGGAGATGCTCCCGTTACGGATTGGGACCGGCGGTGCGGCTTCCATGGTGCGCGCGAGGCCATGCTCGCGCGCCGGGAAGAGAACCAGTATGCGCTGCAGAAGCTTCGCGCGATCGGGCTGGAGTTCGACATGCTCGACGGCCAGTACGGCGGCCAGTGCACCGGGCTGGCGGCGCGCATCGTGCAAGAGCTTTTGCGCCTGCGGCCCTGCATGGTGCTGCTGCCCATCGGATTGTTCCATGAGGACCACATTCGGGTGAGCAATGCGGCGCTGCGCGCGAGGCGCTGGGTCACCAAGAGCCGCATTTCCTGGATCGCCTACGAAGATGCGCTGTACAGGCGCTACGCGGGGCTCATGCAGCAGCGGCTCGCTGCGTTGCGCGCCCGCGGGATTCAGGCCACTCCGTGGCTCACGGTTCCCGCCGATCTGCCGGTCAAGCGGCGGGCGGTGGCGGCCTATGCGAGCCAGCTCGAGCCCCTGGGGCTGACGCCGGGGCGCGGTGACGACGCGCTCCCGGAGCATTACTGGAAGTTGGGTGACGAACAGGTGGACTATGGACAATCGACTGCAATCCCACCGTGTGAGCGTGGTGGTGCTGACCCACAATCGCCGTGAAGAGGTGATCCGGGCACTGAACTGGGCGCGGCGTTCGGCGCCCGAGTCTCCGCTGATCGTTGTGGACAATGCCAGCACGGACGACACGGTCAGCCAGATCCGGAAGCACTTTCCCGACGTCCACCTTGTCAGCTCGGCCACCAACCTGGGCGCTGCCGGCCGGAATCTGGGCGTCGAAATCGCCGATACCGACTACGTGGCGTTCTGTGATGACGACGTAGGGTGGATGCCCCAGGCCCTGGCAAGGGCTTGCGAAATCCTGGATCGCCATCTGGATGTGGCCGTGCTGAGCGCGGCGATTGTGGTGGGAGCGGAGGGCAGTCCGGATCCCGCCTGTGAACCCATGGCGCGCAGTCCCCTGCCCGGGGAGCCGGACATTGGTCCGGCGCTGGTCGGCTTCATGGCCGGTGCGTGCGTGATGCGGGTCTCGGCCTTCCGTCAGGTGGGGGGATACTGGCCCGGTCTGTTCCTGGGGGGCGAGGAGTTGCTCCTGGCTCTGGATCTGATGGAGAAGGGATGGCGCATCCTGTACGCGCCTCAGATCATGGCTCGACACTGGCCGTCTCTCAATCGGGACGCGGCGGCCCGGCGGCGGCTGCTCGCGCGCAACGCGCTGCTGATCGCATGGATGCGGCTGCCCTGGAGGCCTGCCGTCAGCGAGATGTGGCGCACGCTGCGTCAGTTGCCGGACTGGCACGTGCGCCTGGATGCCTTGATGGAAGCCGCACACCATGCCCATATCAGCGGCGCCAGGCACCGCCCCGTGAGCGAGCGGACCTGCAGCCTGCTGGCCCGTGTGCGGGGCGCCGAAGCGCCGCCTCGCCGCCAGCATGCCCTGCATTAGTGGAGCGTGAGTGCGGCGCATTCATCCGGGCCATCGGCTCAGGAACGCCAGGAAGCGGCGTTCCGCCGCATCGAGCCCGCGTGGCGTCCGTGGCGCCGGCCCTACCTTGTCAAGACGACCGCTGGAATGCGCCTCCAGGATGGCGGGGTGGACGTAGCACTGCCGGCACACGGCGACGGTATTGCCCAGGCGTCCCGCCACCGCCTTGAGCGCTGCTTTTTCCTGCTTCGGCGGAGGGGGCGACTCCTTTTTCGCCGGGGCGTGTCGCAGGCATTCGAACGCCATCACCGAGCCGCCCCAGGTGCGGAAATCCTTGGCCGTGAAGTCCTGGCCCCCGATGGCCTGCAGGTAGGTATTGACGTCGGTCGAGCTTATGCCGTGTTTTCGGCCTTCCGGGTCGCGATATTTGAACAGCCGTTGGCCGGGGATCTCGAGACAATGACGCAGCAGCGTGGCCAGCCGTCTGTCATGCAAGGAGACATCGTGCTGGACGCCGCTCTTGCCGCGAAACTGAAAGCGGATCCGCGTGCCCGCCACGCGGGTGTGCTTTTTTTCGAGGGTAGTCAGACCGTAACTGCGGTTCATCCGCGCATATTGCGTACTGCCGACGCGGATCAGCGTGTGGTCCAGCAGCATGACCACCAGTGCCAATATGCGCGCCTTGGGCACGCCCGCCAGCCGGAGGTCCCGAAGCACGTGGCGGCGGATGCGCGGCAGCGCCGCACCGAATTCCGCGAGTTGGCCGAATTTGTGGGCGTCCTGCTGCGCGATCCACTCGTCATGGTAGCGGTACTGCTTGCGGCCGCGGGCATCGCGCCCGGTCGCTTGCAAGTGACCGTTGGCGCGCGCGCAGATCCAGACATCCTCGTAGGCGGGCGGTATCGCCAGCATGCGGATGCGCGCGAGTATCGCCGGGTGGCGGATCGACCGCCCTCGGCGGTCCAGATATCGGAAGCCGCCTTCCCCGTCCGCTTCGCGGCGGTATCCAGGCTCGGAGTCGTCGGTGTAGGCAAGCGGCATGTGGAGTCGGCCGCCTCAGTCGGCCGATGCGCAAACGGCCACCGGCCAATGGCGAAACACGTCGCTCAATGGCAGGGCGCCGTCCGGAGCGGCCCGCAGTTCCCGCCGCGCCAGTCTGTCCACCCATCGGTTGGAGCAGCCGTCGGGCCGCATGATGGCGGTATCGCCCCAATAGTCGCGTGCCGTGGGCCGCTGGTCCTGCGCGTAGCCGGCGAGCGGCAATGCGCACAGGCGCGGCACGGCCACGAGAACCCGCTGGGCGCCGTCGCCCCTCAGGTACGCCAGCACGCGCGACGCATGCAGACCGCGGACGCGCAGCGGCGTATAGCCTGACTCGAAAGCCTGCGGGATGTCGGCACGCAACCGCAGGCAGGTCTGGATCAGGTGCAGTTTGACGCGGCCGTTCCGCCATTGAGAGGCCGCCGGCTCTAGCGGCTCGGGAGTCGCCAGCAATGCCTGGAGCGCCTGCCAGTCCACGGGGCGGCGGTTGTCCGGATCCACGAGGCTCTGGTCCCAGGCCTGGGCGCCCTGGTAGAGGTCGGGCACGCCGGGTGATGTGTTGCGCAACAGCGTTTGTGCCACGCTGTTGATCTGGCCGGGCGCAACCAGGAAGGCGGCGAACCGGGCGAGCTCCGCCAGAGGCCGCGCATCGACGGCGCCGGGGTCGATGGCGGCCAGACAGGCCGCGGCGGCGGCCTCGTAATCTTCGTCCGGGTCGGTCCAGGATGTCCGGAGCTTGGCCTCGCGCAACGCCTTGGTTTGCCATTGGGCGACACGCCCGAGCCATTCGCGGATCGAATCGGGCGCGATCGCGCGGACATCGGGACCCCATGTCGGTGGCCACGCGCCGATCAGCGTCTGCAGCAGCATGTAGCGGTCGGTGTTCGTGCAGGCGTTTTCCGGCAGGAGGCGCAGCCACTCGTGCGCCCATTGTCCCCACAGCCCGGGCATTTCCGTCAAGACCGCCAGGCGTGCCCGGGCATCTTCACCACGCTTGTGGTCGTGGGTGGCGGTGCAGAGCATGCCGTGCGGCTGGTGGAGGGCCCGCCAGTGATTGCGGCGGTGAAATTTTTCCGTCTCCAGGCAAAAGCGGATGGGGGAAGAGCCCACTTCGTTACGCGAGAGCAGCATTCCGTATCGATAAAAGAAGGTGTCCTCCACCGATTTTGCGGCCAGAGGCGGGGTTATTTGCTGTACGCGCCGCAGGAGACTCGGGGTGCCGGCCGCCGGATGTTCCAGTTCCGCCCTCCATCGGCCCAGCAGCGGCTCGTCGTCGGGGCCGATCGCCAGCCGTGCGGCCCGCGTGGCCTGTTCCCACGCTGCCCGGTCGGCGGCGGATGGCCCACCGTCCTCCGCATAGCTGCGGTAGGTCGGAAACCCCGCCAGCCAGCCGTCCATGACGCGGCCCAGCGCCTGTAGGCCCCGGTCGCGCGCTTCCGGGTCCTGGGTGGCCCGCTGGCACCATGCGGCCAGCAGGGCATCGTGTTCGGCGACGAGATGCTGCTTCAGGATTTCCGTGCGCGTGGCGCGGATCTGCTCGGGCACCGGGGTGCTTGCGCCGCCCAGACCTTGCCAGAGGCGCTTGAGCGGCGTCCTTGCCCACGGGGCGTGGAGCACGGCGCAGGCGTCGTCCATGAAGTCGTATCCCGTCGCGCCTTCGATGGGCCAGCGCGGATCCAGGTGCTCGTCGGGACCCAGAATCTTTTCCACCACCAGATAGGGCTCGCGCCGAGGATCAGTCCGTTTCAGCGCTGTGCGCAACCGCCGCAGATATTCGCCGGGTGCGGCCAGCCCGTCCACGTGGTCGATGCGGAATCCGTCGAAAACGCCTTGGCCGTAAAGGTGCAGCATCAGCGCATGGGTCCTGTCGAAGACAGTCGGGTCTTCGACGCGCACGCCGACCAGTTCGCTGACCTCGAAAAACCGCCGCCAGTTCAACTGATCGGTGGCCGAGCGCCACCAGGCGAGCCGATAGTGCTGTTGCTCCAGCAAGGCGTGCAGACGAGCCCGGCCGGCTTCCTCGTCCGGGTCGAAGTCCTGCGGGCGCAGCGGGCCCGACGACGAAACCGGCAGCGATTGTCCTCCCGCGCGCACGGTGATCACGTGATCCTCAAGGGCAAGCCGGATCTCGCCGGCCCGCAGCGCCTCGCCGTAAGGCCGTACCAGGATCGGCAGCAGCACGCGGCCATCGCCCGTTTCCCAGTTGACGTCGAACGTGCTCGCGTGCGGGCTCTGCCGGCCGCGTTTCAGGACATCATGCCACCACGGATTGCGCGGGTCGGCGGCCATGTGGTTGGGTACGATGTCGGCAATGAGACCGATGTCCAGTTCGGACGCCCGCCGTGCCAGGCGTTGCAGGGCTGCCTGTCCGCCCAGTTCATCGTTGACCCTGGTGGGGTCGATGACATCGTAGCCGTGCGGCGATCCGGGTCTCGCCTGCGTCACCGGCGACAGGTAAAGATGACTGATCCCCAGCTTTGCGCAGTAAGGCAGGATGTCCCGTGCGGCGTCGAAGTCGAACGCCGCGCGCAGTTGAAGCCGTAGCGTGGCGCGGGGGATCATGGACGCATCCGTCCTTGGCGGGGCGCCGTTCTTTGCCGCATGGCCTCCAGCCGCGGACGCCACTGCGGACTGTCGCAAGCGGCGACGGCGTCCACGGGCAGGCGCCGGCGCCAGTTGGGAAACTCGTCCGTGGTGCCCGGTACGTTGGGTGCTTCGGACAGGCCGGCAAGATCTTCGAGCGATGTCAGGAACAAAGGGGACGGAGTACGGCTGACGAAGCGGAGAATGGCGGGAATGGGGGCCTCGCCGGGGGGGGCGCCTGGGGCGCCCATGCCGCGCCAGAGAGCGGCCTTATCGTTTTGGCGTATCGCCCTGAGCGATTCTGCGTCCTCGTCCGGCGCCAGCAATCGGGCTTCGGACCGTTGCGCGATGTCCGTGCCATGCCACCAGCCGGACACGGTGGGCAGATCATGGGTGGTGATCATGGACACCGCATCGCGGGGCCAGCGAGCGGGTGCAATGAAGGGTGGCGATTCCTGGTCCTGTCCGGGACGGCGCATGAACCACAGCACGTTCATGCCGAAGATGCCATTTTCCCAAAGCTGTTCGTTGAAGCCTTCGGGCACTGTCCCGAGGTTTTCCCCTATCATCAGCGCATGGTGGCGCCATGCCTCGAGAGCCGTCAGCGTGAAAAGTTCGCGGGCCGGCATGTGCAAATAGGCGCCGCCATCGGCTCCGCCACCTTCGGGAACGACCCAGAGCCGTTGGAACCCCAGGATGTGGTCGATGCGCAGGCCCCCCATATGCTCCAGTCCCGCGCGCAGCACCTCCACAAAGGGCCGGTAGCCCTGTTCCTGCAGCGCCAGGGGAGAGAAGGCCGTCAGATTCCAGACCTGGCCCAGGGGGTTGTAGATATCGGGGGGTGCCCCGATCGAGACGCCCCTCAGAAAGTGCTCCGGGTGGCTCCATGCCTGGCTGCCCGTGGGGCTCGCCCCCACCGCCAGGTCTCCCATCAGTCCGACCCGCATGCCGGCACTGCGCGCATCCCGCTGAGCGACGGCGAGGCTGGCGTCGGTCAGCCACTGCAGAAAACAATGAAAATCGATTTCGCGGGGGTGCCGGGCCCGGTAGTCCTGGACCTCGCGCGAGCGCGGGTCCCGCCGGCGACTGTCGGAAAACGGAAGGGCCGGCCGGATTTGCCCGCCTCCTGCGTCGGCACCAAGGTCGCCGTGCTGCAGGCATTCGAATGTCGCGTGGTCCAGCAGCGCCTCGCCCTGCTGTTCGACGAATTTTTCATATTGCCTGCGCAGCCGGAGGTCGCCCCGCTGGCGGAACTGCGCGTGGATTTTCGCCAGCAGCGACAGGCGGGCGGCGGCCGTACGTGTCCAATCGATTGTGTCGGCCGCCTCCAGCGCCGCGCAATCCATGGGCGCCAGCGCGGCCATTGCAGCGTGGACCGCCTCGTCTCCCAGCACATCGGCAGGCGCTGCGAAAAGGACGTTCCTGAACAAGCGGCTGGACGGGCAATAAGGGCTGCAGGCCGCCGGGTCGCTGCTGAATAGCGCGTGCATGGGGCTGAGCGCCAAGACATCCGCGCCTTCGGCGGCGAGCCGCTGTGCAAGCTGCCGTACTGCGGCCAGATCCCCGTGGCCCCAGGTCGAGCGGGCGGTATCGCGGTGGGTGGTGCGAAGGCTGTAGACCTGTGCCATGACGCCCCACAAACGGGCGCCACACGCGGCCATCCGCGCCGCCACAGACTCCGTGTTCGCCGGCGCAATCGCCAGATGGAGTGGGTTGCCATCGGGCGGATGCAGGCGGTAGCGGCCCGGGGTGGCCGGGGCCAGCATGCGGTTTCCGGCGGCACAAACGATGGTCTGCGGGCTCTGTGCCGACGGGGAATCCCCCTCAGCCACCAGCAGGCAGTGGCCGACGGCCGACGCGGGCAGTAACAGCGGCTCTCCGACGTGGCCCACGATCAGCGATGCCCGCGCGCCCGCGCGGCGGGATTTCATTTCGGCGCGGCTGGCGCGCAGATCCGCGGGAGAGTCGCAAGGCAGGCCCATGGCATGGAGGAGCGCCCGCAAGGTGTCGGGGCTCACCCGCTGTGGGCGCCGTCGAGCGTCGATCCAGTGCTCTTGCAACCCGGCCTCGGCGGCCAAGGCAGAAAGCGCTGGGTTGCGGTGCATCGTCTGCCTTTCGGTGGTCATGGAGTTTCCCGGGTCACCCATACGGTGCAATGGCCGGGCAACTGGCCATCCAGCACGGACGCCAGAGCGCCGGCGGACGTTTCGAAAATGAGGACCCACGGCTGAAGATCGTCGGGTCGGGCCTGGGGCGAAACCGCGCAGGCGTCCGGCGCAAGATTGACGTAGACCCGCAGTTCCGCGCCATCCCCGAGCTGCCAGGAGGCCAATGCGGCGGCGGGGCCCAGGCATTCGGCGCCTTTGGACCATGTGTGGGCGAGGCGCAACCCCAGAAAGTAGGCGCGCAGATCCAGGAGCCGGGCATAGAAGGCGGTCCACTCGTGGTGGGCGCCATTTTCGGGCCATGGGGCACACGCGCTGTAGCTGGTCTCGGCATTGGGGTCCGGGATCCCGTTGTTCGATTCGCCGAAGCCCGGTTGATTCGCGAATTCGCGCGCCCTGCCGTCGCGGACGGCCTGTACCAGCGCCGGATCCGTGTGGCTGGTGAAATACAGGAACGGTGCCCGGGATGCGTATTCCTCGCCCATGAACAGCAGCGGGACCATGGGCGCCAGCATCTGCAGGGCGATGGCGGCGCGCAGCCGTTCCGGCTGCCGCACCAGCACGCTGAGCCGTTCACCCCATGCGCGATTGCCGATCTGGTCGTGGTTTTGCAGAAAGAAGATGAAGGCGGAGGGCGGCAAATGCCCGGAGGGTTCGCCTCGCGGCGCACCGCCGTGATGCTCCGAGGGCTGGCCCTGGTAATACCAGCCTTCGGCCAGGCACCGGGCGAGAATTCGGCCAGCGTCCTGGCGGTAGTCCCCGTAGTAGCCGTGATCTTCGCCGGTCAGCAGATGGTGCAGGACATGATGCAAATCATCGTTCCATTGGGCATCGTAGTCGCCGTCCAGAAGACTGGTCCGGTTGGCATCGTCTTCGATCACCAGGTGGATGCGGCGCCCCGGAAGGCGCGCTCTGAGCCGCCGCGGCAGGGCGCGCAGCCAGTCCTCGTCGACAATGGCATGCACGGCGTCCAGGCGCAGCCCATCGAAGCGGAATTCTTCCAGCCACTGGATCGCGCTATCTTCGAAATAGCGGCGCACGGCCGGCTCGCGAAAATCGATGGCGGGACCCCATGGGGTGGTGCGGTCCTCGCGGAAAAAGCGGCCAGCGTAGCGAGGCAGGCCGTTGCCGTCCGGTCCGAAGTGGTTGTAGACCACATCGAGGATGACCCCGATACCCAGGCAGTGGGCGCTGTCGATGAGCTCCTGAAGTTCGTGCGGGCTGCCGTAGGCGCGGTCTGGCGCGTAGGCAAGCACGCCGTCGTAGCCCCAGTTCCGGGGTCCCGGAAAATCGGCGATCGGCATCAGTTCAATGAGGTTGATGCCCAACGCGGCGAGTTCGGGCAGCCGGGCTCGCAATCCCTGGAATCCGCCCGCCAGCCCGACATGGACTTCATACAGGACGGATTCCTCCCACACTCGGGGTTGCCATTCCGGATGGTGCCATTCATAGGACGAGGGGCCCATCACGATGCTTTCGTCGTGAATGTCACCGTCTTGCAGCCGCGATGCCGGGTCGGCAAGCCGGGTACCGTCCGCCAACTCGTAGTGATAGCGGGTTCCAGGGCCGCAATCGGCCACGTGCCATTCGGCGTAGCCTTCGCCGTCCGGGACGGTGGGCAGGGCTGCGTGTCCCTCGACATGAAGGGTCATCCCCGGAGGAGCATCCGGCGCCCAGAGGCGGAAGAGCGTGCCGCCATCGGCTTGCGGGAACGCGCCCCATGGACGCGCGTCCGCGGTGTCAGTCGGGGCCGTCATCGCAAGGAGTCCTGAGGGGATGTGCGGTGAGCAGCACGATGCTGTGGGCCGCGACGTCGATGGGGCCGGCCACGCGCGTGGATGTGGCGTTCACGTCGCTGGTGTCCAGTTCGGAGGACCACTCCAGTTCAGGCCCCGGTATGGTGAAGGACTGGGCCGTCGCGGCTGGATTGAGCAGCAGCAAGGTGACGTCCGCGTTCTTTTCAGACCCCCACGCCGCCCTGCGCAGCGTGAAGGCCAGGCGCCCCCCGTCTTCCCACCCTTCCTGGGTGATGGGCGTACCGTCGGGCTCGAAGCATGCGGATCGTGACACGCCGGGAACGATTTCCTCCGCCAGGTCCTCGTAGCGCCCGATACGCAGGCTGGGGTGGTCGCGCCGCAAAGCGCTCAGGCGCGACACGAAGCGGATTTCCGCCTTTCCGGCTTCCGTGCTGGCGAGCGACCAGTCGAGCCAGGATATGGCATTGTCCTGACAGTAAGTGTTGTTGTTGCCGGCTTGGGAGTGCCCGAATTCGTCGCCTGCGAGCAGCATGGGCGTGCCATCCGCACAAAACAACGTGGCGAGCAGGGCACGGCGCACGCGCCGGCGCGTCTCCTGGATGGCGGGATCGTCGCTCGGACCCTCGGCCCCCCAATTGGCACTGAAGTTTTCGCTGGCCCCGTCTTGCCCGTCTTCTCCATTGGCCTCGTTGTGCCGTTCCGCATACGAGACGAGATCGGTCAGTGTGAATCCATCGTGCGCGGTGAGAAAGTTGATGCTGGACCACGGACGCCGATGGCGGTGATCAAAGAGAGACCGTGATCCGCTCAACGCCTCGGCCATGCCGCCGCGCTGATCGGAATCGCCGCGCCAGAAGCGCCGCGTCCCGTCCCGGAAGGCTCCGTTCCATTCCGCAAAGCCGGGGGGATGCTGGCCGAGTTGATAGCCGCCTGGTCCGACGTCCCACGGTTCCGCGATCAGCTTCACGCGCGACATCGCGGGATCCTGCAGGATGGCATCGAAAAAGCCGGCGCCCGGATCGAAGCCCTGGCCTTCCCGCCCGAGCGTGGCGCAAAGATCGAAACGGAATCCGTCGATCTGATAGGACTGCGCCCAGGCCCGCAGCGAGTCCATCACCATCTGAAGCACTCGGGGGTGCGACAGGTTGACCGTGTTGCCGCACCCCGTCTCGTCGATATAGTGGCGCTCGTCGCCCGGGATGAGCCGGTAGTAGCTGGCATTGTCCAGCCCTCGCCACGATAGCGTGGGGCCGAATTCGTTGCCTTCGCAGGTGTGGTTGTAGACCACGTCGAGCACGACTTCGATGCCCGCGGCGTGCAGACGCCGGATGGTCTTGCGCAGCCCGTCGGTGCCCTGTGGGGCGTACGCCGGCTCAGGGGCGAAATACGACAAAGTGTTGTAGCCCCAGTAATTTCGAAGTCCTCGTTCGATGAGCGTGCGATCCTGCAGGAAGGCATGGACGGGCAGCAGTTCAATGGCGGTCACCCCCAGTGTGTGCAGATGCTCGATGAATCGCGGATCACCGAGCGCCGCGGCCGTGCCTCTTTGCATCGATGGCAGGTCGTCGCGGCCCATGGAAGCGCCGCGTACGTGGATCTCGTAGATCACCGTCTGCGACCAGTCGGTGCCGGGCCGGCGGGAATCGCTCCAGTTGAACGGCTCCGGGGAAGTGACGACGGACTTGGGCATCAGCGGCGCACTGTCCCGCCGGTCCACGGTGATGTCTCCCTTGGCATGACCGACGCGGTAACCGAAGAGCGCGTCGCCCCAGCGCAGTGGGCCTTGCAGGGCGCGGGCGTAAGGGTCAAGCAGCAATTTGTACGGATTGAACCGATGGCCGTTCGAGGGATCGTAGGGGCCGTGTGCGCGAAAGCCGTAGAGCAGCCCAGGCTCCGCTTCAGGCAGATAGCCGTGCCAGATTTCATCGGTGCATTCGGGCAGCATGACACGGCGCACTTCTTTGCGCCCTTTCGGGTCGAACAGGCAGAGTTCCATCCCCGTGGCGTTGGCCGAAAACACTGCGAAATTCACGCCCAGCCCGTCGCTCGTCGGCCCCAAGGGATAGGGCTGACCGGCTGAAACGGGTGCGCGCAGATAGGTGTCCATCAATTCTCCGTGGGGGTCAACAGCAAGGTCGTGAGGCCCGGCAGGTCCAGTTCCAGGCTGCAGGGGCGTCCATGGGCGGGTTCGTCGCGCGAGGCCACCGGCGCAACGGTTGCAGGCGGCAGACCCCCTGGGATGCTGGAATCCAGCAGCACGCGCCAGGGACCATGCTGGCTCGCCCCCACCCGGTAGCCACTGCGTGCCACCGGCGTGAAGTTGCACAGGACCAGAACCGGCCTCGAGCCGGAGGCCTGGCGTTCGAAAGCGAAGACGCTATTGCTGGTGTCGTCGCCTATCGTCCATGAGAAGCCGGCCGGGTCCGTGTCGCCGTCATGAAGAGAGATCTCGTCGGCGTACAGCCCGTTGAGGGCTCGTACCAGCTTCTGCACGCCGGCATGCGCGGGCTCATCGAGCAGGTTCCACTCGATGAGCCCATCGTGGTTCCATTCCCGCCACTGACCGATCTCGCCGCCCATGAACAGCAGCTTCTTGCCCGGATGCGCCCACATGAATGCCAGATAGGCGCGCAGCGTGTCGAGCCGCCGGCCCGGGTCGCCCCCCATTTTGGCCGCCAGGGCGCTCTTCCCGTGGACGACCTCATCGTGGGACAGGGGCAGGATGAAATGCTCCGAAAAGGCGTAGGCGAGCCCGAACGTCATGTCGCCATGGTGATGGCGCCGGTGGATCGGGTCGCGCTGCACGTAGCGCAGCGTGTCGTGCATCCAGCCCATGTTCCATTTGTAGTCGAACCCCAAGCCGCCGGCCGATGTGTCAGCCGTGACGCCCGGCCATGCGGTGGACTCTTCGGCAATGGTGAGCGTCGCATCGTGTCGGGCATGGACGCTGTCGGTGAGTTCGCGCAGAAAAGCGATGGATTCGAGATTTTCACGCCCTCCGTACCGGTTGGGCACCCATTGACCGGGTGCGCGGCTGTAGTCGCGATATAGCATCGACGCCACGGCGTCCACCCGCAGTCCGTCGACGTGATAATGGGAAAGCCAGTGGTGCGCGCTCGCAAGAAGCATGGCACGCACCTCGTTGCGGCCCAGGTTGTAGATGCAGCTGTGCCAGTCGGGGTGGTAGCCTTCTCGCGGATCCGCATATTCGTACAAGGCGGTTCCGTCGAACCGGGACAGCCCATGGGGGTCATCCGGAAAATGCGAGGGCACCCAGTCCAGGATGACTCCGATGTCCGATGCGTGGCAGCGGTCCACGAAGCGAGCGAAGGCCTCCGGCGTTCCGTGGCGCGCAGTGGGCGCGAAGAGGCTCAGCGGCTGGTAGCCCCAGGACCCCCCAAAGGGGTATTCCATGATGGGCATGAGTTCGACGTGGGTAAATCCCAGCGCGTGTGCGTAGCGGGGCAGGCGCTCGGCCAGTTGTTCCCAGCGGCTGCCTTCGTCCCACGGCGCGGCCCAGGAGCCCGCGTGGACTTCGTAGATGCTCAGGGGCTGGCGAACCTGGTGCCGGATCGCGCGCCTTTCGATCCACGCGGCGTCGGTCCAGATGTTCGCGTCGGGGGCGTCGATGACGGATGCCGTCCCCGGCGGCGCCTCGGTGCGCCGTGCCAGCGGGTCCGCCTTCCACTGCACGAGGCCGTTGCGGTCGAGCACCGCAAATTTGTAGCGTTCTCCAGCGTGCGCGCCGGGCAAGAAGAATTCCCAGACGCCAGCCCGGTGGCGCAGCCGCATGGGATGCCGACGCGGGTCCCAGGTGTTGAAGTCACCGACCAGCGCCACGCGCCGCGCATTGGGCGCCCATACGGCGCAGCGCAGTCCGGAGATGCCGTCGATCTGGGTGCGTTCAGGGGCGAGCGCGTCCACTGCGCGCCAGTCGCCGCCCGCGAATCGCGTCAGTGTGGCCTCGTCCATCAGCGGCCCGAACGCATAAGGGTCGGCGGTTTCCTGAGTCGCCTGGGGCCAATGGATCCGCAGCGAGTAGGCGCCGGGGCCTCGTCCTTCCAGGTCCGGTACATGGCCCGAGAAGAAGCCGGACGGGGCGTCCGCAGCGTTGAACGGACGCAGTTCGACCGAGCGGCCATCCGCGCAGCGGACCGTGACGCGCAGCGCGCCCGGTACCAATACGCGCAACCACGGGCCGTGCGGCCCCAGCACGGCGAAGGGATCGGCATGGACACCGCCGACCAGCGCCTGGCGGTCGCCGTCAGCAATGGGATCGCGGTCCTGCCTCATGCCTCTTCCTCCACATTCTCCGGGGAAACCGCGAGAAGCGTCGTCGCCAGCCGGGCCAGCGCCTTCACCGGCACGGGAAGCCAGTCGGGGCGGTGCGCGGCTTCGTAACACACCTCGTAGGCGGCTTTTTCGAACTGGGCGAGGACCAGAAGGGCCGACTCGTGGGTCTCGTCGAGGGCGAGGCTGTCCGGGCGCGCCTGGCGGTACCCCGCCAGGAACGCCGCGCCGGCCCGCGTCTGGAACCGTTCCAGCAGCGCGTCCAGCGACGCCGGCGGCGTGTCGCGCAGGCTGCCGCCCTGGACCCCTGGCGCCGCCGGACCGGCCGGATTCGTGGCGAGCTCGGCGGCCGGTGCGGGGACCACCACCTCGCGTTTGGCAAGCGCTGCGGCATAGTCGAAGGACCGCAGCATGCCTCCCAGGTCCTTGTAGGCTGTGGACAGCGCCCGTCGGCTGCTGCTGTCGCTTAGCGGCTCGCCTTCGAAGTCGATCAGGTACGCGTCGGCCTGTGAAACCAGCACCTGCCCCAAGTGAAAATCGCCGTGGACCCGCAACCGGAACGCGGCGGCCTCCAGGGGGCAGGTGCGCCGGACGGCGTGTTTGAGCGAGGTGGCCTGTTTCCTCAGGAACAGGGCGGCATCGCGCGCCTCGGCTTCCAACTCGATCGGCGGGTAGGTCAGAATGCGCAGCGCGGCCTTGAGCTGTTCCAGTATTCGTTGGCTGCTTGCGGTCGCCACATGGGTCGCGGCGGGCGGGCTGGATGCCGCCGGCTCCTCCGCGGGCCCGGACGCCGGGGCCAGGGCGGCGTGCAGTTCGGCCAGGCGCTGACCGATCCGCTGTGCGAAGGCGAGATAGCCCGACAGGTTGCCCTCGAACGTATCCGCGTCGTCCCCCGCCAGCATGGCGGCCGCCAGCGTGCGGTGGAGGAACTCCAGCGTCCAGCGCCAGGCGTCGCCCTCGTTCGCCACATAGCGGTGCATGATGGCCACCGTGCGGGTCACCCCGGCCGCATCCCGATGCTCCAGGGCCCCCAGCAGGGCCGGTGTATTGCGGTATCCGACCTGGGACAGGAGCCGCCCCATTTCCACTTCGGCGTTGGAGCCGGCGACGTTCTGGCGCAGGACCTTGACGATCACCTGTTCGTCCACGACG
The DNA here is from genome assembly GCF_052978285.1 of Castellaniella sp. UC4447_H14. Taxonomy (NCBI): domain Bacteria; kingdom Pseudomonadati; phylum Pseudomonadota; class Betaproteobacteria; order Burkholderiales; family Alcaligenaceae; genus Castellaniella; species Castellaniella sp. UC4447_H14. The sequence goes on from NZ_CM129666.1 coordinate 3,114,973, forward strand.
GCCGAACTGTTGCTCTGCTCGCCGCCGATCCAGCGCACGGCAGCGTCGGGTTGCGGCGGCATCAGGTCTTCGGCCACTCGCAGGTATTGAAGGCGGATGCCGCCGGTGTCGGCGCCTTCATCCTGCTTCTGATCCGTAAGCGGCGTTTCGCACAGACCGCAGACGAGTGCCCGAAGGAAATCGGGTTCCTGGAAGGCGTCAACCAGGAACCCTGGCTCGGAGCCGCAACGGATGCGCGCCATCGGGTAGACGCCTTCGCGTTCCTCTCCCCACCGCAGGGAAAACGGGACGCTGAGGCGGTTCTCGTCGGTATCGTTCTGGTGCACGAGCGCCCAATAGTGGCGGACGGTCCGCTTATCCCGAGGCTGGCAGCCAGACGTCAACGGTACCGTGTCCTCCAGTTTCAGGGGAGCGTGCGGACGGCCGGCGTACCAGCGCTGGCGTGCCAGATACGCCGGGAGCGCCTCGCTTTCCAGCAAGTGGCGCGCCGTATCGTTGAGCGCAGCCGGCGTGCGCGAGCGCAGCACCAGCGTGACGAGTTCCGGCATCTGCTCCGGCTTTTCCCGATGCCAATCCGGCGGCTGCGCCACGTGGCTCAGCTCGAACCAATAGAATCCGTAGGGGGGCAGGGTCAGCAGGTAGGGCAGTTCGCCAATGGCCGGGAAGGCCGTGCCGGCCAGCATTTCGATGGGCACGTCTCCGGAGCGGGACGGCATGGGCAATTCCACCGGCTGGGCAGAGGCCGACAGATTGGCCACGCACAGAATGGTGACGTCCTCCCATTCACGCAGATACGCCAGGATCTTTCGGTTGCCTGCATATAGGAAACTGAGTGTGCCCCGTCCAAAAGCCTGGGTGCGGGCGCGGCAGGTCAGCAGCCGCCGGGTCCAGTTCAGCAGCGAGTGCGGATTACGCTGCTGCGCTTCGACGTTGATGACCTCATACCCGTAAAGCGGTCCCATGAGCACCGGAACCGCCAGTTTTTCCGGGTCGGCACGCGAAAATCCGCCGTTGCGGTCGGGCGTCCATTGCATGGGGGTGCGCACGCCATTGCGGTCACCCAGCTGGATGTTGTCGCCCATCCCCAGTTCGTCGCCGTAATACAGGACGGGGGTGCCGGGCATGGAAAGCAACAGGCTGGTCATGAGTTCGATGCGGCGCCGGTCGCCCTCCAGCAGCGGCGCGAGCCGGCGCCGGATGCCCAGGTTGATGCGGGCCATGGGGTCTGCCGCGTACACCTTCCACAGGTAGTCCCGTTCGCGGCTGGTGACCATCTCCAGCGTCAGTTCGTCGTGGTTGCGCAGGAAGATGGCCCATTGGCAGGCCGGAGGAATGGCCGGTGTCTGCCGCAGGATGTCGGTGATCGGAAATCGGTCTTCCTGGGCGATGGCCATGTACATGCGCGGCATCAGCGGAAAATGAAAGGCCATGTGGCACTCGTCCCCGCGTCCGAAATATTCCTGCGCGTCCTCGGGCCACTGATTGGCCTCGGCCAACAGCATCCGTCCTGGGAATTCGTCGTCGAGCACGGCGCGGATGCGGCGCAGGATGGCGTGCGTTTCGGGCAGGTTTTCGTTGTTCGTGCCTTCACGCTCGATCAAATAGGGCACTGCGTCCAGACGCATTCCGTCCACCCCCATGCCCAGCCAGAAGCGCATGATGTTGAGAATTTCCGTGAGCACGCGCGGGTTGTCGTAGTTCAGGTCCGGCTGGTGCGCATAGAAGCGGTGCCAGTAGTAGGCGCCCGCGACTGGATCCCAGGTCCAGTTCGATTTTTCGGTGTCGCAAAAAATGATGCGCGTGCCGTCGTATGTGCGGTCCGTGTCGGACCAGACGTAATAATTGCGGGCGACCGTCCCGGGACGTGCGAGGCGCGCCCGCTGGAACCAGGGATGCTGATCCGATGTGTGGTTCACGACCAGTTCCGTCACCACGCGCAGGCCGCGCGCATGGGCGGCGCGAATCAGCCGGCGTACATCGGCGAGCCGGCCATAGTCGGGATGCACGTCGCGGTAGCCGGCGATGTCGTAGCCGTCGTCTCGGCGCGGCGATGGATAGAACGGCAACAGCCAGATCGTGTTGACGCCGAGCCCGGCGATGTAGTCGAGCTTCGCGATCAGACCGGGGAGATCTCCCACTCCGTCATTGTTCGAGTCGAAGAAGGACTTGACGTGCAGTTGATAGACGACCGCGTCCTTGTACCAGTCCGTCTCGAGCGTGGTTGTATTGATGGTGTCCATCGTGAACCCTGCTTCAGTGGCCATCTGGCCGCTGGGGCAGCCGCCAGATGGCATAGGGAGCCTCGGGCGCGAGGCGCGCACGGGCCACCTGGTCCTCCCAGTGCTCCCGCGCGCCCGTCAGCAAATTCACCGCCCTGGTGATGCCACCCACCCGGGCTGCCGCGTCCATGGTTCGCATGGGATCCAGATTGATCATGACGAGAAGCACATTGGAATCGCCCTCCGAGTGCCGGAGATAGGCCAGTACGCCCTCCGGCTGCGCCGGAATGCCTTCGTAGCCGCGATGGCCCTGCAAGGCGGGGTTGGCTCGCCGGATGCCGTTCAGCTGCGTGATCTCATTGCGAATGTTTCCCGCCGCTTGCCAATCCCGCTGGCGGAGTTCGTATTTTTCAGAGTCGGCGTATTCTTCGCGCCCCGGGAGGGCGGCAGCCTCGCAAAGTTCGAAGCCGCTGTAGATTCCCCACAGGCCGGCACCCGTGGCGGCAAGCGCCGCGCGCACCAGGAAGCCGGGCCGCCCGTGCTGCTGAAGGTATACGGGGTTTATGTCCGGCGTGTTGACGAAGAAATGCGGCCGAAAGAAGTCCGCCACCGGCGGTTGCGAGAGTTCGCGCAGGTAGGCGTCGATCTCCCATGGCTCGTTACGCCAGGTGAAGTAGGTATAGGATTGGGTGAATCCGGCCTTGGCCAACCGATACATCATGGCCGGACGCGTGAACGCTTCGGACAGGAACACAACCCCGGCGTCGCGTGCGTGGATCTCGGTGATCAGCCAGTGCCAGAATGGCAGCGGCTTGGTGTGGGGGTTGTCGACACGAAAGATGCGTACGCCCTGTTCGATCCAGAAGAGCACCACGTCGCGCAGCGCACGCCATAGCGCCACCTTGCGCCGCCACGGCTTCCCATGCTGGTAGAAGGTCACGTTCACGATGTCTTCGTATTTCTTGGGCGGATTTTCGGCGTGGCGCAGCGTCCCGTCCGCGCGCCAGGAAAACCAGTCGGGATGTTGGGTCAGCCAGGGGTGGTCCGGTGAACATTGGATGGCAAAATCCAGCGCGATCTCAAGACCTTGCCGCCGTGCGGCCGTCACCAGGCGCTGGAAATCAGCCAGCGTGCCGAGCTGCGGTTCGATCGCATCGTGGCCTCCCTCGGCCGAGCCGATGGCGTAAGGGCTTCCCACATCCTCGGGAACTGCGCTCAGGCTGTTGTTGCGGCCTTTGCGGTTCTGCGTGCCGACCGGATGAATCGGCGTCATGTACAGTACATCGAACCCCATTTGCCGGATATCCGGCAGACGCCTGATCACGTCGTCGAAAGTCCCGTGCACGCCGTCGACGGCGGATTGCGAGCGCGGAAACAGTTCATACCAGTTTGCGTAGCGCGCCTGGGGCCGGTCCACCCACAGGCCCAGCGGTGCGGTGGCCCAACTGAATGGCCGTTCTCCGGGATCGCGCAGGACGGCCGCCAACGTGGGGGACAACAGCTCGCGCATCAGGTGTTCGTCCGGAGTGTCCTGCCCGAGCCCCCGTAGCGCGGCCAGGACGCGGCGCACGCGAGCCCAGCGCGCTTCCTCCAGTGCGGTTCCCGGCTGTTGCTGAAGCGCGTGCGCCAGCCATTGCGCGCCTTCCTCCAGACTGAGGTTCAGCGGTTGCCCTGCGCCCCACTTGGCACGCCACTCGGCACAGAAGCTGGCCCAGATATCTGCCCAGGCCAGCACGCAATACTCGTGCGACCCGATTCTCGTCGGCTGGAACTGCGCGGCCCACCGGTCGTTGCCCAGCGGCTTCATGGGGACTCGCTGCCATTCCGGTTCGTCGCAGGCGCGCCAGCACAAATCGGCCGACAGGCTCTCGTGGCCATCGATGAACACCGTCGCTTGCACGAACACCGGTTCGTGGGTGATCCGTTTCACCGGCCACATGCCGCCATCCACCACTGGCTGGATGTCTTCGATACTGATCCGAGGCGTCTGGTTTCGCGTCTGGGCCGTCAGCGGGGATGCGGGGACGGCGGAGGTGACGGGCTGTTGCGGCAGCGCCTGCCACAACGCGCCCGCGGCCGCTTCCAGGCGATCGCCGCGCGGCGCCAGACCCGCAGGCGCGCCGCGGGCCTTGGCGATGGGCGAAGGCAGCAGCGCGGCCAGTTCCGCGCGATCAAACGTCGATGAGGGCTCGCCCTCGGGGGTGAGCGTCAGGATGGCGGCATCGCCGTCCTGCGGCCGTCGCAGGATCGTGGTGGCGCGCCCGGCATGACCGCCCACTGTGATCAGCGGCCCCGTCAGGGCGAGCGCGCGGCGCCACCGGGACAAGGGCATCAGTGCCGCTGCGGCCTCCAGGGGGCTCTCGAGCACGATGCCGTCACCGCTCACGGCCGCCGCCGCAAGCCACCGCTGATCGTGGCGGCCGCCCACGTAAGCCAGTACCGGTGCCACTTCGCGCAAGCGTGCGTCTTCTTCGGCCAGCCAGTCGGCTTTTCCATCCCACCACGCCAGGGACGATACCGTGTAATTGAACCCGGCGCCCTGGCATTCGCGCAGCGCCTGGGGAGACAGCCCGGGAGTCCAGGCGATGAACTGGAGTCCGGGCCGGGTTTGGCGCAGGCCGCCGAAGAGGCTCCCCCAGACCGGACTTGCCAGGTTCTGCGGCGATTGGAAGCAGAAGCCCTGGACGCCGCGCTCCGCCCAGCCGTCCAGGCGCCGTCGCCAGCTCTCCACGAAGGCGGGCGGCGGAACGTCAATGAGCCGCCGCGTCAGCAGCGCACTGCGCGACACCCGCGGATCCATGGCCGGATCGATGCGCTCCTCGCGCAGCCACTCGGCCCGTGCCGTGCTCGGCACCGCCGCTCTTGCGACGCGGTCCAGAACCAGTTCCAGATGGCAGGACAGACCCTGCCGCGCCAAGTGCGCAGCGGCCTCGCGGATGCGGTCGTTCGACGATTGCCCGGGCTTGTCGCTTTGGTCGGCATCCAGGGGCACCAGATCGTGGGGGTCGCTGCCACAACGCCAAGGCACCGGCAGCAGGACGCCGTCGATGCCGGCGCTCTTCCATGACCCGGCCAGAGCCATGGCATCGCGCAACGACGTCCGGATCAGGCACGGCCATCCGATCGCTGCGGAAGCGCGCTTCGCCATGGGCTTGTTAAAGCCCGGGAGCCACGGACACGCGCGTGCGCCCCGCCCGTACGACTGGCCTTTCGGACCGGGTTCGCATGCGATGGGGACCTACCACCGCGTGCCCCCGCATCCCCGCGAAAAGTTGCAGGTAGGCCTGCACCGCGCTGGGCCAGCCATGATCCTCCCGCATCGCGTTGCGCTGCATGGTGCGCCAGACGGTATGGTGGTCGCGCAACTCCATCACTCTATGCAGGGCGGCGATCATGGCGCCTGCGCCGGCACCGTCCAGCAGCACGCCATTGGCGGTCTTCAAGGCAGCGCGGCCGGCACCGAGGCCGGGGTCGTGAATCGTGTCGACCATTCCTCCGACCGCCGTTGCGATCGGGAGGGCGCCGTATCGCATGGCGTAGAGCGGCGTCAGTCCGAAGGGCTCGAAGCGGCTGGGATGCCACAAGGCGTCCGCGGCCGCCTGCAGCCGGTGGGCCGCGCGCTCGTCATAACCGATGTGGGTGGCGCAACGCCCGGGGAACTGACGCGCCAGTGCAGCGAAGCCGTTTTCGAAGCGCGCCTCGCCTTTGCCCAGGACCGCAAGTTGCAGACGCGGAAGCGTTTCCAGCGCCTGGGGCATTGCCTGCAGGGTCACATCCGCCATCTTCTGTTCCGTCAATCGGCTGCAGGAGATCACCAGGAACGCCTCTTTGTCGATGTCCAGCCCGAAGTCGGACTGGACGCGGGATTTCCAGTAAGCCTTGCGCTCGGGCGTGTCGACGTCATAGGGCAAATCCGCGAGGTATGCGTCGCGCGATGGGCTCCAGACGGAAGTATCGATGCCGTTGGGCAGGGCTACGAAATCCTCGGCGCGCGACCTCAAGACGTCGTGCAAGCCGCATCCTCCTTCCGGGGTGATGATCTCGCGCGCGTAGTTGCGGCTCACGGTGGTCACACAGTGGGCGTGCACGATGCCCGCCTTCAGAAAATTGAGCCTGTCCCACGCGAACAGGGCGGAGGCGGCAGTGCCAGCCGGCAAGTCGAGCAGCGGAAGGGCGTCCGGCGGAAAGCTGCCCTGGAAGGACAGATTGTGGATCGTGAGCACCGTGCTGGTCGCGGGCGCGACATGTCTCACGAGCATCGGTACGAGGCCCGCATGCCAGTCGTGGGCGTGGACGATGCCGGGGACCGGCAGGTCGGGGAGCCCTGCGGCGATGGCTGCGGCCGCGTGTGCGAGTGCCGCGTAGCGCACGGCGTTGTCGGGGTAGTCCCGGCCGTCTTCGTCGACATAGATGCCGCCCCGGTCGAAGAGCGCCGGATTGTCCAGCAGCAGGCAGGGCAGGCCGCTCGCGCGGCACCGGGCTTCCACCAGCCGCGCCGGCCCTCCGGGGAGGGACCCAAGCACCCAGTGACGCTCGGCGGTGACCCGCTCCAGCACGCCTCGATACGCGGGAAGAAGGACGTGCAGCGGCAGGCCTTCGCGGCGCAGCGCCTGCGCCAAACCTCCGACCGCGTCGGCCAGGCCGCCGGTCTTTGCCAGTGGATAGGCTTCCGCCGCCACGATCAGTGAAGGACAACTTCTGCCGGTCTGCATCATGCTGGGTCTCTCATTCCTGTCATCCAGGTCTGAGGGGAGCAAGTTTCATGCCCGGCGCTAGGGCCTCCCGCTCGGAGGCGGCTTTGGGGCGAGGAGGACGCAGCAAATGGACGGCCCGCTCCACGGGCTGCAGATCCACGCCGCGCGCCTCGAACGCTCGCAGGATGCCCAGATTGATCTCCTGCTGGATGTCCATGAACCGGTTATAGTCGGCGCTCATGACGTAGTAGACCGCCTCGATCTCCACCGCCCAGTCGCCGAACCGCGCGATATGGGCCCTGTCGAACCGGGTATCGGGCTGGGCCTTGATCTGGGCGCTGACATCCTCCGGCAATTGGGCCAGTGTGTCGGTCGCCGTGCCGTAGGGAACGCGCAGCGTGAAGACGACGCGGCGCTGTTCCATGCGCTTGTAGTTCTGGATGGTCTGCTTGAGCAGCTCCGTGTTCGAGCACACGATCTGCTCGCCCCCCAGGCTCCGGATACGCGTGGTCTTCAGGCCGATGTATTCGATGCTGCCGGCCACCTGGCCGAACACGATGAAATCGTCCACCTCGAAGGGCTTGTCCAGGCCAATGGCGATGGACGCAAACAGATCCGCCAGGATCGTCTGCACGGCCAGCGCGACGGCCACGCCGCCGATCCCCAGGCTGGCGATGAAAGCCGTGATGTTGACGCCCAGGTTGTCCAGCATGGCGAGCAGCGTCACGGTCCAGAGCAGGGTACGCAGCAGGTAGGCCAGCAGGGTGGTGGTGATCCGGCTGGCGCGCGTGCGGGTCGCGACGATGGTCAGCGTGGAACTGCAGGCCTTGTCCAGCCACAGGGCAAACTGGATCACCAGCAGCGCAAACCACAGGTGAGCGTCGGCCCACGCCGCGCCGGGGAAGACCACGGCGCTGACGCGAACGGCCACCAGCAAGGCGACGAGCGCGAAGATCAGCCGGTTGCTGCGCCCCAGTACGGCGACGAGGGCCTGTGCGTAGGGATGCTTGTCACCGGCGGCGAAGCGAACGACCCGCCGGTGCACCCAGTGCAGGATGGTCGTGAAGGCAAAGTAAAGGATCAGCGCCAGGCCGATGGCGATGACCCACGCACCCCATGCCGATTCATAGCGGTCGAAGAAATCGCCGATCATCTCAATGCTTCCTCCCGACGTCGGGACGGACACCGTTCATGGGAATCACGCTGATGTTGCCGTCGGGCTCGATATAGGCGCGGCCGACCTGCGCGACGTCCTCGAATCCTTGTTGACGCAGCTCGCTCATGAGCTCCTCTTCCGTGATGAATTCCCGGCGCATGTTGCGTTTGGCAATGGTTCCGTTCTGGATGAGGCAGACGCGTTTGGCCGTCAGCAGCCGGGCCAGCGCCGGGAAATGAAATACGATCCGGTCGACGGCGGCGGTCCAGCCGACCAGCGTCGCCACCAATATCATCCCGTCGAGCACCGAGTCGTAGCTGCCCGCCATTCCGTTCTGGGCGGCGTCGGCGATGAGGACCAGGACCAGCATGTCGGCCACGCCCAGGGATCCCACGTCTCGCCGTCCGCCTGCGCGCAACAGGAAAAAGATGAACCAGTACATCAGCGAGCCGCGAATGATGAGTTCCAGCGGCGACATCGAAAACGAAAACATGCCTGCCCAGTCGGGGCTGCTGGCAAAGCTCATGGGGGACCTCTGCGGATGTTGAGTCGGAGGCGAAGGAGCAATTTGCGTGCCGCTGGGACGCCGAGCCGGAATGGCCGCCGGAGGGAGCGCTTCCCCGGGCATGTGGCTTGCTCATCGGCCCCTGAATCAGTTACGGAGAGGCCCCCATGCAGCTTGCCCCAATTGCCCAAGCCGACCGGCCCGTCGCCGCCGCCAGGCATCCAGCCGTCGCGGGACGTCGTTCGGCAGTCGCCAATGTGCAGCATGTGCTGGTCCCGCCAGGACTGCGGGAACAGGTCATCAACCGGTTGGCGCAGCTCTGCGCCATGGGATGGAGCAAGCGGCTGTGGCGGCACGATGCCTCGTTGTGGACCGGACGCGACGAGGCCCAATGGCTGGGCTGGCTGAATCCCGCGAGGCAGAAGACCGTGGCGCGCCGCATGGCCCCGAAATGCGCCGCGTTGCGCGAGGCGGGCTGGACCGACGCCGTGCTCATGGGAATGGGCGGGGCGAGCTTGGGCGCCTACGTGCTCAGCGAGGTGCTGGGTCCACAGAACGGCGGCCTGCGACTGCATGTGCTGGATTCGACCGATCCTGGACAGGTGCGCGAACTGGAGGCCTGCGTGCCCTTGGCCCGCACCCTGTTCATCGTCGCCAGCAAGTCGGGCACCACGCTGGAGTCCTCATTGCTGGAGCAGCATTTCCGAAGCCGGGCGGCGGCGTTCGATGGACCGCAAGCCAGCCGCCGTTTTTGCGCCATTACGGACCCCGGGACCGCTCTGCACCGGCGAGCCCTGGAAGAAGGGTACGCGGCCGTCTTCAGCGCCGACCCTTCCATCGGCGGCCGTTATTCCGTGCTTTCTCCGTTTGGCATGGTGCCCCTCGCCTTGATGGGGCATGATCCGCTGGCGCTCCTGAACGATGCGGAATGGATGAGCCGACGGTGCGGCCCCGGTGGCGGCAGCGAGCCCAACGACGCCCTGTGGCTCGGCACGCTGCTGGGAGAGGCCGCGATCGCGGGTCGAGACAAAATCACGTTGTGCGCCAGCGCCGATCTTGCATCCCTGGGCGAGTGGCTGGAGCAGCTATTGGCCGAGTCCACGGGCAAGGACGGGCGCGCGCTGGTGCCGGTTTGTGGCGAACAGCTCGATCTGATGAGCGAGTACCGCCAGGACCGGGTCTTCGTGCTGCTGCGCGGTCCCCAGGCGGAGTCCGGTCTATGGCTGAAGGAAGGACGCGCATTGGCCCGCGCCGGGCATCCCGTCGTGATCATCGACGTGGCCTCGCCGCGCAGCCTCGGCCAGGAGTTCTATCGGTGGGAATATGCGACCGCCGTGGCCGGCACTCTGCTGGGCGTCCATCCCTTTGACCAGCCGGATGTGGAAGCAACGAAGGTCCGCGCGCGCCAGTTGCTGAAGGCGCCGGACGCACGGTCGCCGGCGGCCGAAGCAGCGCTGGCCGGGAGGGCGAAACGGCGTTACAGCCTGGTGCTGGACATGGGCAGCGATCCCGCAGAGGGGGCCGCGAGTCCCGAGCGGATCATTCGGGCCTGGCTGTCCGACCCGCGGATCAGCTATCACGCAATACTGGGTTATCTTCCCAGGACACGTCAGACCGAATCGTGGCTGCGGCAGTGGCAGCGTCGGCTGCGCCGGCTGGGTGGGGGCGCCGTAGTGGCCGGCTTCGGTCCCCGCTATCTTCACTCCTGTGGCCAGCTGCACAAGGGCGGACCCGCCTGCGGAGCCTATCTGTTTCTCCGGATGAGCAGTCAGGATACGGGAAACACCCGGACGCTGGATGAGCTGTCCCGGTGCCATGCGGCAGAGGCCCGCGCGGATCTGCTGGAGCTTCGATCGCGGGGACGGCCCTGCCTGTCGGTGGAGTTCACCGGGACCTTGACGCAGGGCTTGCGCGATCTCGCGGACCTGCTGCGATCCGCCCTGGAGTCCGCGGCGACTTCAGAGCAGCCGCCGCTGGTGCGCCGTGTCCGTGCGGAGGTGCGGCCGTCGGGATCGCGCGGGCTTATCGGCTCGCGGCGCGGTGATTCCGCCAGGCCAGCCCAGCCTCGGTCGCTGCGAACGCCACCAGCGACAGCATCAGAGGCATGACGAAGTACACCGCGCGGTATGCGAGTACCGCGCCCAGTGTTTCGAAGGGTGGCACCTGTCCGGCCAAAGCGGCGACAAACAGCGCCTCCGTCGTGCCGAGGCCACCCGGTATGCGGGTGACGAGCGCCGCGACGCCGGAATAGAGCAGGATGCCCAGGACGGCGACGTAGGGGGCGCGCCCCTGCAGCAGCAAATGGAGCGTCAGGCCCATCAGGGCCCACGAGAGTGCCGCGACGGCCCCTTGAGCCAGCGCCATGCGGAAAGTGGGCAGCTTGAAGAGGATGCCGCTCAACATCCGGCTGGAGCCCGCATGGCGAAGGCAGATCACGCTGTAGCCGGTGGCCGCCAGCAACAGGACTCCCCCGGCGATGCGCAGGGCGCTGGCGCCCTCCGCCGCTGCGGGGGGGAGCGGAACGGAGACGGTGAGGAACAGGATGCCGCCCAGCCAGCAGAATCCGATCCAGTTGGAAAGACCCGAGAATAGCGTGACGCTCGCAGGCACTTCCTTGTCGCAGCCCATGCGCGAGTAGAGGCGCAAGCGGGTTCCCAGGCCCCCGATCAGCACGCCGAGATTGAGGTTCAGCGCGTAGCTCAGCATCGCGATGCCGGTGACCGCGGTGCGAGGCAGTTTATGGCCGGTGTAGCGCTGGCTGAGGAGGTCCAGTGCGGCATAGGCCAGATAACCGCCCGCCGTGACGGCGCTCGCCTCGGCGATGGTGGTCGGAGGGATCGCCAGTAGCGCGAGCCAGACCCGGTGCCATTCGATGTCCCGTGCATACTGGTAGAGAAAGTACGAGACGAGGCCGATGAACGCCACGACGACGATGGTCCGCAGCGTCCGGTTGTGCCAAAGCCTCGCCAGAGCGGATCGGGGGGAATCCATGATCAGGACTCATCCGGACGAATGCGCTCCACCCGGGGCTTGTGCGCCGGAAGGCGTCCAGCCCACGCCGGAAGCCAGCGCAGCACGTGAAACACCACGACGGCTGCCCACATCCGGCGCACCGGCCGCAGCACATCGGCCGAGCGCGTGATTTCATGGCAGTCCCGTGCCAGCAGGCCGGACAGGCTGTCTCGCAGCGCCTGGTTGAGCGAACGATCCCGCGCCAGCAGGTTGGCCTCCAGGTTCAGCGCGAGGCTGAAAGGGTCCAGGTTGCTGGATCCTATGGTCACCCATTCGTCGTCGAAGCAGGCGACCTTGGCATGCAGGGGGCGACGGCGATATTCGTAGATCTGCACTCCGGCCTCCAGGAGGTAGTCGTAGATCATGGACGCGGCGAACTGCGCAATGCGCATGTCGGGTTGGCCCTGCAGGATCAGGCGCACGCGAACGCCCCGGCGCGCGGCCCGCGTGAGGTCGCGGATGAGCCTGTAGCCCGGGAAGAAGTAGGCGTTCGCGATCAGGACGTCTGACTGGCTGGCTCGCAGGCTGGCCCGATAGGCATGTTCGATATCATCCCGGTGGCGGTGGTTGTCACGCACGATGAGCCGGCCGGCGCCTTCTTCGCTGGGAGCCGCCGTCCCGGTGGGGCGGTATCGGGTTCGCGGCCCGGTGCTCGACAACTGCCGCATGGCGGCGCCGATGTGCGCGCAGAGCGGCCCGGTGATCCGCACCGAGTAGTCCTGCTTGGCCTGGGCGCCGTCGTCGGTGAGATGATCGGCGGAATAGTTGATGCCTCCGACAAACGCCACCTGTTCATCGATCACGACCAGTTTTCGGTGCAGCCGGCGAAACAGATGGGTCCGCAGCCCCAGCAGACGAGCATGGGGATCAAAAAGGTGGACGTGCACGCCCGCATTGACCATTTCGTTCAGGAATTCGGTGGCCAATTCACCGCTGCCATAGCCGTCCAGGGTCAATCGCACGGTCAGCCCGCGAGAGGCAGCATCGGCGAGCGTGGCCTGGATGTGCTGCCCGACCCGGTCATCAAAGAGAATGAAGCTTTCCACGAGGACTTCCCGCTTGGCCTCGCGGATGGCCGCTATCACGGCGGGAAAGAATTCATCCCCGTTTTCGAGCAATTCGTAGTGGTTGCCCGCATACCAGTCCGCGCTCATAGCGCGATCTCCGCGCTCAGGGGGACGTGATCGGACAAATGTGCCCAGATGCGCGATGCCAGGGGTTCGGGCCGGGAGCCGCGCACATTTCTCACGTAGATTCGATCGAGTCTCAGGCACGGCCAGAAGGCCGGGAAACTGCGTGCCGGCTTTCCGAACTGGCGGGTGTAGATCTCGCGCGCGCCGCAGCGCGCCAGGATGGCGTCGGCGCGCAGGCTCCAATCATTGAAGTCGCCCGCGATCACCACAGGGTCCTTTGGCGGGAGGTGTTCGCGGATCAGGCTGCAGAGCCGCTGAAGCTGGTAGCGCCGGTGCGATTCGCGCAACCCGAGGTGCACACAGACCAGGTGCAGGGAGACGGCGAGATCGGGAATCCGCAGCGCGCATTCGAGGAGCCCGCGGGGCTCGCGCCCGGAAACGCTGACGTCGTGATTGGTGAACCGGACGATCGGAAAGCGCGAGAGGATGGCGTTGCCATGGTGGCCGGCGGGGTAGGCCGCATTTTGGCCATAGGCATAGTCGCGCCACAGCGTGTCGGCGAGATATTCGTATTGGGATGTGGCCGGCCACCCGGCAATGGCTGAGGCCCGGCCACGGTGTTGGCCCACCACTTCCTGCAGGAAGACGATGTCAGGTGCGGCGACCCGCAGCGCCGACCGTAGGTCCTGCAGCATGAATCGCCGGTTGAAACTGGTGAATCCCTTGTGCGTATTGACGGTCAGTACCCGGATGGCCCGGCCGACTCCGTCGCGGGCGCGCTGCATGCAGCCTCCAGGAGTGTGTCCACAGGAAAGAGAGCAATTCCTGTGCCCGACCTACCTGGGGCCGACGGCGCCTGCCGCTTGTCTCAGTGGGCCCCCTCCTGGGTGTCCTGCGTGGTGTCGGCGGCTGGTGGTGCGGGCGTAGTGCTTTCGCGCGTCGTTTTGTCATCGGGCATCTGGGCCCCCACGCTGGACATGGACGAGTCCTTGGCCGGCTGGGATCGGTAGACCGACGTCGCAATGGCCGCCGCTATGACGAAGATGACCAGGCAGAGAATCAGGATGATGGTGTTTGGCTTCATGAGAGTGCACCTCCTCGCAACTTCACCCTGTGGCGAAATCCGGCTTGTGGCGTCTACGGGTGAGGAATCTTCAGGTTGCAGCAACGGCTGGTTGCAGCAAGTACTTTGCCCGCTCCGTCCCATGCTTCGGGAAGGGCTGCGGGCATGGGGCGTGCTGCGGCGGGGTGCCTCCAGGCCGGGCGCGGGCCGGGGTGGACGCCGTCAACACGCCGCGCCTCCCATCTGCAGGAGTGTCTATGAAATCGCCCCATCGTTTCCTGATTGCCGTTGTGGCCGCCTGCTCTGGCGCTATGACCGGGGCTGTGCAGGCCCAGGGACAGCCTGCGGCGCCCCGAGGCGCCGAAGTAGTGCCGCCCAGTATGAGGACTCCGCATGCCGCCCCGGCGCGGGCCACCCAGGACCGCAAGTTCATGGAGGACGCCGCTCATGCGGGCGCGTTTGAAATCGAGGCGAGCAAACTCGCGCTGCAACGGAAGACGACACTGGATGTCCGGACGTTTGCCCAACGGATGGTGGACGACCACGAGCGGGTAGCCGAGGAGCTTCGGGCGCTTGCCGACCGCCATGGGGTCCGCGTATCGAACGAGCCTTCGGTGCCGCAAAAGGCCGAGCTCAAGATCTTGAAGGAACGCCGCGGCGGATTTGAGCGGGCGTATGTCGACGAAGTCGCCGTCTCCGCCCACGAGGATGCCGTGAAGCTGTTTGAGAAGGCTTCCCATGAGGCGACGGAGCCGGACGTCAAAGCGTTCGCGCAGAAGGTACTGCCGCAGTTGCAGCACCACCTGTCGCTGGGCAAGGACCTGAAGCGCAAGCTGGCCGCTGGCGCCAGGAAGAGCCATTAAGGGAGGGCGCCATGATGCCACTCGAACACTTCCAGTCCTGCATGGCCGCCTGCCGGGCGTGCGCGGCGGCTTGTGAACATTGCGCGGCCTCTTGTTTGCGGGAAGAGGACGTGCGTACCATGGTTCGGTGTATCCGTCTGGATCTGGACTGCGAGCAGGCCTGTCTGGTCGCCGCATCCCTGATGGCACGGCACAGCCCCTTCTCAAAGGACTTTTGCCGCCTGTGCGCCGAAGTCTGCGATGCCTGTGCCGAGGAGTGCGCGCAGCATGCGATGGAGCATTGCCAGCGCTGCGCGCAGGCGTGCCGCGATTGCGCCCAAGCCTGCCGGCACATGATCGCACAGGACGCGGCGGCGACGTCGGTAGGGGGTGCGTGAGATGGATATCGCGGTCATCGGGACGGGCTATGTGGGATTGGTGACGGGCGCATGTCTGGCCGATAGCGGCCATCGGGTCACCTGCTACGACAGGAATCGGCAGAAAATCGGGATGTTGCAGGCCGGAAAGCTGCCCTTCTTTGAGCCGGGGCTTGAGGCGCTCATTGCACGGGGCCTGGGGCGGGGAACGTTGGCTTTCAAACCGTTCCTGGGCGCTGATGCCGGGCTGGGGCAAGCCGACGTCGTCTTCCTGACGATAGGCACCCCCTCTCGCGAGGATGGACGGGCGGACTTGGCTTCTCTGCTGGAGTGTGCCGAGCAGTTGGCGGCCATACTGACGCGCGATGCGATCATCGCGGTGAAGTCGACTGTGCCGGTAGGGACTTGCGAATATATTCAGGGCCTTTTCGATCGTCCCGCGGCCTTGGCTGCGGAGCGCACCTGTGTGGTGGCGTCCAATCCGGAATTTCTGGCCGAGTCCCGTGCCGTACTGGATTTTCAGCATCCCGAACGTATTGTCATCGGGTGCGACGAGCCGCGCGCATGCGACATTCTGCGCGCGCTCTATAAGCCGTTCGATCCACAGGGTGACCGGACCCTGGTGATGAGCCTGCGCAGTGCCGAATTCGCGAAATATGCCTGCAATGCGACGCTGGCGGCGCGTATTTCCATGGTCAACGAGCTGGCTTGCATCGCAGGCTCGCTCGATGTGGACATGCGCGCTGTGTGCCGGGTCTTGAAGACGGACCCCAGGATCGGTCCGCACTACCTGGAACCGGGCGCGGGCTATGGCGGTTCATGTCTGCCCAAGGATATCCGCGCGCTGATGGCCATGGCCCGCGACCAGGGGGAACCGGCAACCTTGTTGCATGGTGTGGAGGTGGTCAATGCCGCTCAGGCGCAGCGATTGTTCGATACGGTGGTGGCGCGGCTGGGTGGCACTTCCGATCGTCGCTGCGTGGCACTGTGGGGACTGGCGTTCAAGGCAGGCACCGACGATCTACGCGAGTCCCCCAGCCTTGTTTTGGCGCGTCAATTGCTGAAGGCCGGCCTGCGGATTCAGGCCTACGATCCGGTTGCCGGGCCGGCGGCCAGAGCCCTGATTCCGGACCTCGGTTTTGAACTGCATACAGATCTCTACTCGGCATGCGAAGGCGCCGATCTCCTGGTCGTGATGACGGACTGGGAGGAGTTCAGGGCGGTCGATTTCTCGCGCGTGGCGAGGTCCCTGTCGTCGGCTCTTGTGCTGGATGGCCGTGAGATCTATGACGCTGAGCGCCTGAGGCAACAAGGATTGACGCATCTGGACGTGGGCCAGTGCCGTCTCCATCACGATTCTTTTTCCGTGCCGTCCCGGGGTACCGCCTGAGCCCTGCGGGGGGGACGCCCGCACTTGAGCGGGCGTCGGGGAAGCCTCCTTAAAGATTCTTCTTCTGGATCTTCGTGCCATCCAGCGAGACGCCCGCCATCAGGCCCGCATTGGTGAGGACAAATCCCACGACACCCTGCTGCGCCGTATTGGTGTCTATCGTACCGTTGGCACCGACCTTGGCCAGCGCGACCGTCGCGTCCGCACCGGCCGTCCAGCCGTTGCTCTGGCGGAACTTGTTCAGTGCCTCATCGGTCATGAACAGAAGCACCATCGCCCGCGACTGGATACCCAGCTGCCATCCGATGGAACCGCCCGTCGTGGTGTAGTAGCCCTCGTCGTGGCCATTGACCCGGAGCACGCCATCGCCATGCTCGAAGCCCAGGATGAAGCCGGCGCGCGCCACGCTCGGGAAGATCAGCACACCCTTGGCGCGCTGCACGAGGGCGCGCGAGTCAGGAGAGGCCTTGTAGAGCCGATTCAGCGTCTCATTGGCGCTCTGGTCGATGTTCCCCCGTTGCTGGGATGCCGTCTGCTGGCTATTGGGCCCCGTCGTGGTGCAGCCGGCAAATGTGAGGCTGGCGAGGGCGATGGCCACGCCCGCCAGAGGCAGGCTCCCTGAACTGCGAATCGAGTTTTTCATGGTTGACTCCTTGATTTTCGGTATCGGTCCGGAAGCAAGCCATGTGCCCGCTTCACTCAGGATGGCAAAAAGTGCTGTGCCGGCCGCAGGCACGGGGATTGCGGCCTCCCTGGACTCTCAGGAGAGCGACATGGACCGATCGACGATGTTCTGGCTTTCGATGCCCGGTGGAGGTGGCAAGGAAATGCATGTGCCGCAGCCTCCCTATCCCGAACCTGACGTGCCGCCCCCGGGGGGTGTCCCACCAGGCCCCGACACCCCGCCTGATCCGGGAGTCCCCGAGGATATTCCTCCTGAAAGGCCTCCCGGCAGCCCGGACGAAATCGACCTTCCCCCGCGGGAAAAGCCCCAGAAAATCGACGAACCGCCCGAATCGCCACGACAGCAGGTCATTCGCGGACCATGGGCGCGGCGCCGGCGGCATATGCTGCACTGAGGTTGTGCGGGCATGGGAATTGCTGTCCTGTGAGCGATCACAGGAGGATACTCATGACCGAACAAATTCCCACCGCGCCGTCCGGACAGACCTCTTCGTTGGGCACGCCGATCGACACGGCCGCCGTCCGACGGTTGGCCCAGAACGTGGACGATGGTGCCGTCACGACGGCAGACGCGGGGCACCGCAAGGAGATTCTGGCGCTGCTGGATGGCGCGCTGGCCACGGAGCTGCTCTGCGTGCTGCGCTACAAGCGGCACTATCACACGGCGGTCGGACTGACGAACACGGCCATCAAGGACGAATTTCTGGAGCACGCTCAGGAAGAGCAGGCGCATGCGGACGAGATTGCCGAGCGCATCGTGCAACTCAATGGCGAGCCCGACTTCAATCCGGCCACGCTGGCGGGGCGCAGCCATGCGGAGTACGACGAGTCGACGGATATCAAGTCGATGATCCGCGCCAATCTGGTGGCCGAGCGAGTGGCAATCGAATCGTACCGGCAGATGATCGCGAAGATCGGGGATCTCGATCCCACGACGACGCTCATGCTCACCCGGATTCTCGCCAAGGAAGAAGAGCATGCGGACGAAATGCGCGATTTGCTGGGATAGTGCGCCGTTCTGGCGCTGAACCCGGCTCAATAGGCACGGGGCTTGCTTGGAGAGGCACACAGCCACTTCCGGCATTTTCCTAGGAGCACTTTATGAAGAAATTTATTGCCTTGAGCGTGTGTGCCATATTCCCCCTGATGGCGCCCGTGGCGTTTTCGCAAACGTCGTCTTCCTCATCTTCCCCCACCACGCCGGCTCCGGCCACCACTCCGGGAAGCAGTGGCAGCATGGGGGGAAGCACTGCCCCTTCGGGGACGTCCGGTGGAACCGGCAGTTACGGCACGGGCTCCGGGACGGGCGCCGCCGGCATGGGCGCGACCGACACAGGCAAATCGATGAACGGTGCCTCGCATAGCGGAACGGGCGTCAATG
Organism: Castellaniella sp. UC4447_H14; assembly: GCF_052978285.1. NCBI lineage: Bacteria > Pseudomonadati > Pseudomonadota > Betaproteobacteria > Burkholderiales > Alcaligenaceae > Castellaniella > Castellaniella sp. UC4447_H14. The sequence continues at coordinate 3,133,429 of NZ_CM129666.1, forward strand.
GCTCGGCGGTGAAGGAAGACTTGGTCGGCAAGACCGTCTACAACGAAAACGGTGACAGCATTGGCGAGGTCCAGGACGTGGTGGTCTCGAATGGAAAGGCCACTCAGTATGTGATCGGCGCCGGGGGCTTTCTCGGGATGGGCAAGCATGACGTCGCCATTCCCTTCGACAAGGTCTCCAACCAGAACGGGAAGCTGATCCTGAGCGGCTATACCAAAGAGCAGCTCAAGGCTTTGCCCGCCGTCAAGTAAGCGCTAATGGGGTTGGACGGCGGCGGTGGCGACTGGCTTCGCCCGCCGCTGTTCGCCGGGTGGGCGGCAGTGTGCCTCTTCACCCGTCTTTGAGCAGGAGAGGCATCATGACACCCACCGACACTTCAACCGAACGATCATCGTCTGCCGCCCCAGCGAACCGCGACGAGCATGCGGATCGCCAACGGCACGGCGACCGCTCCCCCGACCGGGAAAGGAAGCCCTCGACGCCTCCACAGTCCGACCGCGACACCAAAACGTCGTCGCCCGACATGGACCGTCGCCATCAGAAGACTGTCCCGGAACGAGAGGACGCGTTGGATGATGCACTGGATGATTCTTTCCCCGCGAGCGATCCGGTCGCTCCGGCCACGACACCTCAACCGCCGGTGAAGCCGCGCAGCGCCACATAGAGCAGTGTACCCGCCACGATGCTGAGCAGCGTCTGGCGGGTGCGCCATTGCAGTATTGCCACGACCGCCACGCAGATCAGCTCCGGCCACGGCGGGCCGGTGTGCCCGCGTGCCTGCCCCGCTGCGGTATCGATGAGCAGCAGCACCATGATGGACAACGGCAGGCTGTCGCCCAGTTTTTGTATCACCGCATGGCGGCGCAGCCAGCGTCCGGCGACGAAGGGCAGGCCCCGCAGCACCACCGTCACGAGGGCCATCAGCAGAATGGCCGTCCCGACATATCCGCCGTCATTCATGGGCCGTCCCGATGGGGCGCGCAGGCCGCAGCAACGCTGCGAGCAGGCTGAGTGCGATGGCGAGGGCCAGAGCCTGCGCGGGCAGCAGGGCCAGTGCGATTCCGTAGGTCACCACAGCAATCCAGATCGGCACCACGTCGCGGCGGGCTCGCCATTGTTCCACCGCCAGCACGGCAAACAGGGCCGCGAGTACGAAATCGATGCCGGTGATGCCGATCTGCGCCCGGGCCCCCAGCCATACGCCCACGGCCGTGCCCAGCACCCACCAGGCTTGGTTGAGGGCGCATACCAGCGCCATGCGCTGGCTCCGTGCGCCGGCAGGCAGCGCTGTGAGCACCGAGTAGCTTTCGTCCGTGAGCGCGAAAATGCTGTAGGCTCGCCGCCACTGGTTGGCTGGCATGCTGGACAGCAATGACAGACCATAGAATACGTGCCGCAGATTGATCACCAGGGTGGCCATTGCGATGGCGCTGACTGGCAATCCGGCAGCCAGCATGGGGACCATCATGAACTGGGCCGCGCCCGCGTAGATCAGCAAACTGGACGCCAGCGCCAGCCAGGCGGAGCCGCCGGCCTGCACGAACAGAAAACCGAAGACCGCGCCCAGCGGGATGTAGCCCATGGCCACGGGCGCCGTCAGGCTGGTGACGGAAAGCGGGTTGCGGGGCGTGCGTGCCATGGCCGGCGTCAGCCTCCGTAACCCGCCGCAGCCGCCGGCGTATGGTCGAGCATCCAGTCGATCCCCGGCTGTCCGTGGGCCTGCAGCCACTCGTTGGCCTGGCGGAAGTGGCCGCAGCCGATGAAGGGACGGGGTGGCCGCTGGGCGGAAAGCGGCGACGGGTGATTGGCGGTGAGGACCTCCACTGGCCCGGCCGGCGGCTGCAGGTCCAGCAAGGCTCTGCGAGCCTGGGCGTGGCTGCCCCAGAGCAGCAGGACCTTGGGACGAGGCTCGCGCAGCACCCGCATGATGAGAGCGTCGGTGACGTGCTCCCACCCTATCCTGGCGTGTGAGGCCGGTTGATGGGCTTCGACCGTCAAGGCAGTATTCAGCAGCAGCACTCCCTGACGCGCCCAGCGGACCAGGCTGTTGCGTGGCGTCCGCGCCGGTGCGCCATATTCCAGCGCCAGCTCCTTGAACATATTGCGCAGACTCGGCGGAGTGGGGCAAAAGTCGGGAACGGAGAAAGCCAGACCCTGGGCCTGATTGGGACCATGATAGGGGTCCTGCCCCACGACGATGACCTGCACGTTTTCGGGAGGCAGTTCCAGCAAGGCGCGAAAGGGCCGCAATGGAAAGATCCGCACGCCCGCGTCCAGACGCTCGCGCAACAGCGAATCGATCTTCGTCAGAATGGCGCGAACATGGGGCGCCTCCAACGTAGTCTTCCAGGGGCCTGGCAGGGCCTCCGCCTGGGCCAGCAGTGAGCCCCGGAAGGCGTTGAGGACTTCGGAATCCGGTGATGGTTTGGGCATGATGGCGCCCAGCATAACGCTTTTTGGAGCCCGGGCCGAGGAGCGTCCTCGAACGGCGTCGTCTATCATTTCGGGATGATGATGAACTTCGTGGGTCCGTCCGAGGCCGCTTCGCAGTACGACCCCGTTGGGCGGGTGTGGAGTCGGCTGCCATCCATTACGCGGCTTGCGTTTCAGGCGTCCCCGGGGAGCGCGTCCCGCACTCTGTGGCGGGGCCATGGCGAAGCGCGCGTCGATGTGGAAAGCACACCCGACAGCCGGCGGTTTGTCGAGTCGGGCCAGTTCTGGCCGGGAGATTCCGCGACGGCCGTGGCGGTCCGCAACGCCTATCTGTGGCAGCGGGATGGAGCGTCCTTGCTGCTGTCCCACGAGCGATTTGGTCGCGACGCACCCGTATTCCTGCTTCGTCTGGACCGTGTCGACGACACGACACTGGAGGGCGGCGAGCCGCATCAGTGCGCGTTGGACCAGTATCGCGCCACGCTGCGCCTGACGGCCAGTGGGTTCAGGCTCGACTGGGTCATCACGGGGCCGAACAAGGACGAACGGCTGTCCCAGCACTACACGATGCGGACTACCTCTGCCTAGGGCCGTGGCATGGCACGGCCCTTCGCTCGCCGATACGGCCGCCGGTCAGGCTCGGCGGGACACTGAGGGCTTCAGCGACCGCCAGGCGACCAGTGTGGCAGTCGCCAACGCGGCCTTGACGCCGTCGCCGAACAGAAAGGGCATGACGCCCGACGCCCAGGCCGCCTTGGCGCCCACCAGCGTGCTCAGCCATGCCCATCCGGCCAGCAGACAGACGGTCCCTGCAAACCAGAGGATGGCGAAGGTGGCCAGCGGCCGCAACGTACGTGGGCCGCGCGCCGCGACCAGGCCGGCGATGGCGGCAACGAGCGGAAAGGAGAACAGATAGCCCGCAGTCGGACCCACGAAGCTGGCGACGCTTCCAGTGCCGTGTGCAAAGACGGGCAGACCCAGTGCGCCCTCGAGCAGCCAGGCCGCAACGGTCGCCGCGCCGAGCCGCCAGCCAAAGAAGGCGCCGACCAGGAGCACGGCGTAGAGCTCGAGGGTGAGCGGCACGGGCCACATGGGTATACTGATCTGCGCCGATGCGGCGAGGACCAGTGTCCCGGCAAGCATCAGGCCCGTTTGCCGCAGCCGTGTGGGAGCCAGGCGCCCCGGGGGTACTGAAAAAGTGGAACTTCCCGACGACATGGGTTTCTCCTTGAATCGCTCGTCTTCGCAGGTGGGGCGGTGCCGGCGCAAAGGCGCTGCGTGCCTCGGGGGCACCGTGTTGTGCCGCCCATTCTGCGGTGGCGTGAACCAGTTGTCAACTTTATATAATAAATAATGTTTACCGTGATGGCACAAAGAGGCCGTAGGGCGGGGATGCGATGACAGGATCGCCGCTGGACCGGGCCCTTTTGAAGGAACTCGCCGCTGGGGCGCCTGTCTCGGGGTCCGAGCTGGCCGCGCGCTTGGGCGTCAGCCGGGCCGCTCTTTGGAAGCACGTGGCCGACTTGCGCGCTTCGGGCCTTCCGGTCGAGGCGCGCAGCGGCGTGGGCTATTGCCTGCCATGGCCTACCGCGCTGCTGGATCCGGACAGCATCATGCAGGCATTGGGCCAGCCGCCACACGCGCCCGTGTCCGTGTACTGGAAACTGGACTCCACCCAGAATGAGCTGTTGCGGCACCAGGACGAGCGTCCGGATCTGTCGGTTGTGCTCTGCGAGCGGCAGACCAGTGGCCGGGGCCGACGGGGGCGCCAGTGGCTGGCTCCGCCGGCCCTCAACATCTGTCTGTCTTGCCTGAAGCGGTTTCCCGGGGGGCCGGCAACTTTGTCCGGCCTGCCGATTGCCGTGGGCGTGTGCGTGGTACGGGCGCTTGCTCGGCTCGGGATCGACGGTCTGCGCCTCAAGTGGCCGAACGACATCCTGGCGGACCAGGGAAAACTGTCCGGCATCCTCATCGAGGTGAATGGGGAGGCGGAGGGACCCACGGTGGCGCGTATCGGCATAGGCCTGAACGTGCGCTTGCCGCCGCAGATCCAGGCTGCGCTGGAGCAGCCGGCGGCGGATGTGTCGATGCTGTGTTCCGGCATCGCGCCTGATCGCAACCGCATCGCGGCTGCCCTCATCCGGGCGCTGTGGGATGGGCTGCGCTGCTTCGAGAAGCAGGGGCTCGCGCCGTTCAGGGAAGAATTCGCCGCGCTGGATTTCTTGTATGAGAAACCCTTGCTGGTTCATGCTCCCGGCGGTGTGCGGCAAGGAGTGGGACTCGGCATCGATGACATGGGTGCCCTGCGGGTGGACATGGACGGCACGGTGACCGCCCTATACAGCGGCGAGGTCTCGGTGCGCCGGTCGGGATAGCCGCGCGACGATACAGGGGCTTGAGCCCGGGCGCACATTGCGGCACCGGAGGTGCTGCCGCCGATGGCTGCGGGCCTCGATGCGGTTGCTGCCGCGTCGCCCGTCGGCCGAACGGTCCGTCCGCGGTACAGTCATGGGATTCAATCGATGGGGGGAAGGCGGCTCACATGAAGGTAGCGACACAGGGCTGGATCAATGGATTCATCGGAGTGGCGATGTTCAGCGGCTCGCTGCCGGCCACGCGCCTGGCGGTGTTGGGTCTGGATCCTTTCTTCGTGACGGCGGCGCGCGCATCGCTGGCGGGGCTGATGGCGCTTGCCTTGGTCCTGCTGGCGCGCATGCACCGCCCCACGGCTCGCGAGTGGCGAACGCTGGTCTGGGTGGCGTTGGGCGTGGTGCTGGGATTTCCGTTGTCTTCGGCACTGGCGCTGCGCACCATCACGTCGGCACATTCGCTGGTGTTCATCGGGCTGCTTCCCATCGCGACGGCGATCTTCGGTACCTGGCTGGGGGGAGAACGGCCGTCGAAAGCGTTCTGGCTATTCGCCGTTCTGGGCGCCGCTTCCGTCGCGGGCTTCGCGCTCAGCCAGGATGGTTCCGGCTCGCTGGGTGCGGATCTGCTGATGGTGGTGGCCATCGTATCCTGCGGCTATGGGTACGCCGAGGGCGGGCGCCTGGCACGGCGCCTGGGCGGATTGCCGGTGATTTGCTGGGTTCTGGTGCTGTCCCTCCCCATCAGCCTGCCGCTATCTGTCTTTCTGATTCCGTCAGACGCGGTATCGGTGCCGGCACTGGCGTGGGGCGGGCTGGCCTACGTCACGATCTTCAGCATGCTGGTGGGATTCGTGTTCTGGTACCGCGGTCTGGCCCAGGGCGGGATTGCGGCGGTGGGGCAGCTTCAACTGCTGCAGCCGTTCATGGGACTGATGCTGGCGGCCTGGCTGTTGCATGAAGCGGTCACGCCGACCATGCTGCTGGTGACCGCGCTCGTGGTGGCCTGCGTGGCGGGCGCCAAATACACGGCTGCTACGCCCGTGCCGGCACCCGAGGCGCAGGACGCCTCGCATTCCTGACGCTCAGGCTGCTTCGCCCGTCAGGGTCGCGACGAACTGGCGGGTGCGAGAATCGGCCGGGTTTCTGAAAATCGTCTGGGATGGCCCCGATTCCACGACGGCGCCATCCAGCAGGAACACGGTCTGGCGTGCGACCTGTGCGGCCAGGCGCAGGTCATGCGTAGCCATGAGCATGGTCATGCCTTCTGTCGCCAGGGCACTGAGCACGGCGACGACCTCGCCCGCCAGGCCCGGGTCCAGCGCCGAAGTCGGTTCATCGCAGAGCAGCAGGGAGGGTTCCGGCGCCAGCGCGCGGGCGATAGCCACGCGTTGCTGCTGGCCGCCCGACAGGCTGGCGGGCCAGGCATCCACCTTGTCCCGCAGGCCGACCTTGTCCAGGAGTTCGCAGGCGCGGGCATGGGCGCGCGCCTTGTCCCAGCGCTTCACGGTGATCAGGCCCTCCATGATGTTCTGCACGGCCGTCTGGTGAGGGAAGAGCTGGAAGTTCTGGAACACCATGCCGGTCTGCTGGCGGATGCGTTGTACGGCTGCGCGGTCTGGACGGTGGCCGGGTGTCAGATGCAGCGTTTCGCTACCCAAGGTCAGCACCCCGGAATCCGGAGTTTCCAGCAGGTTCACGCAGCGCAATAGCGTGCTTTTGCCGCTCCCTGACGGACCGATCAGCGCGGTCACCTGGCCCACCGGAATATCCACGGTGACGGATTTGAGGACTTCGTGCTCGCCGAAGTGTTTGCGGATGTCCTGAAGCTGGATCATCGCTGGCCCTCGGTAAACACGGCGTGCTGACCGAAATAGCGTTCCAGGCGGCCCTGGGCGGAGGTGAGGAACGAACACAGCACCAGATAGATGAGCGCTGCTTCCACATACAGCGTCAGCGGCTCATACGTTACGGAGGCAATGCGCTGCGCCGCCTGGAAGATTTCCGGGACCGTGATGACGGCGGCCAGCGAGGTGTCCTTGACCAGCGCGATGAAGGAATTGGAAAGCGGCGGGACCGCCACCCGGGCAGCCTGAGGCAGGACCGTCCGGCGCAGTGCCTGCGCGCGCGTCATGCTCAGCGAATAAGCGGCGTCCCACTGGCCCCTCGGGATGGCTTCGATGGCGCCGCGGATGACTTCCGCGTTGTACGCCCCCACGTTCAGCGAAAAGCCGATCAGCGCGGCTGTCATGGGATCCAGCACGACGCCGACGCTGGGCAGCCCGTAGAAGATCACGAAAAGCTGCACCAGCAGCGGCGTGCCCCGCACCAGCCAGATGTAGAAACGGATGACCGCCACCAGCGGCCGCGGTCCGAAGAGTCGGCCCACCGCCGCAAGGAACGCCAGCACCAGACCCATCGCGAATGACAGGATGGCCAGCGGAACGGTGAACTTGATCCCTCCGACCAATAACGGCCCGAGGGATTGCCACATCAAATGAAGCCAATCAGGCACAAGGACGTCCGGTCAGGAGTACGGGCCTGAAAGCTTAATGGATTTTTGAAGAAAGGTCCTCGCCGAAGTAGCGCACGGAAATTTTCTTGTAGGTGCCATTCGCGATGATGGCATCGATCGCCTTGTCCACGGCCGCCTTCAGCGCCGGCTGGTCCTTGCGCAGCAGAACCCCCGAGCGGCCAAAGTCGCCGCTGCTGTCGGATGCCACGACTTTGACCTTGGCCTTGGGCTGATGCTTTTTGAAGTCCAGGAAGGACAGGTTGTCGTTGACCGTTGCGTCCACCCGCCCCGACGTGAGCAGTGCGATTGCATCGTTGAAGCCCTGCACCGGGACGACTTTCGCTCCGTGGCGTTGGGCGAGCTGCCCGAAATTGCTGCTGATGGTATTGGCCGAAGTCTTGCCCTTCAGGTCGTCGAACGAGTGGATCGTCGTGTTGTTTCCGCCGACGATGAGCACGGCTTCAGACGACACATACGGCTTGGAGAATGTGTATTTGGCCTCGCGTTCCGGGGTGATGCCCACGTTGTTGATCACGGCATCGTAACGATTGACGTTCAGGCCCGCGATCAGCCCATCCCATTTGCCTTCGACGAATTCGGCTTTTACGCCAAGCTCCTTGGCAATGGCCCGGCCGATGTCAACGTCGAAGCCGACCAGCTTGTTGTCCGAGGTTTCGTGGAAGGAGAACGGCGCGTAGGTGCCTTCCGTGCCGATGCGGATCACACCCGCCTTCTGGATGGCGGCCAGATCGTCGGTGGCGGCCGCGGCCGGCGTGAATGCCGCAAGCGACATCAGGGGCAGCAAGCCTGCGATAAGCAATGCATGGATTTTCTTCATGATAGAGAGCCTTCTGATTCATGCGTGGCGTTATATGATCGCCTCGCTTTATTGCAATTCATTCTATCGACGTCGCACTTTCCCTGCAAAGGTTTTCGGATTCTTTGCTTATCGCCAGCCGTTATGGGACGTCGCCCGGGGATGATCCCGGGTCATGCTTTACGGGCGCGGCCGGACTGGCCGGTCGGGTGAGCCGCTCGTTGGCCGCGGCGGCGCCACAACGCCAGTGCCGTGGTCACGATCGCGGAGGAAGCCAGGGCGAGGCCGAGCGCGGTGTAGGGATCGTGGTGAGGGATGGCGAGCGCCAGCACGGCGCAGAACACGGCCAGGCTCGTGGTTCCCAGCAGCGCCGAGTACAGCGTGGCGGTGGCCGTGTGCCGGCCCATGTGCTGGTGGATGGTCACGGAAATCACGCTGTAGCCGATCGGAAAGGACAGCAGCAACCCCGACAGGGCGGCGCCCAGCCGGTGGCTGGCGGTGGTGACGCCCGCCACCAGCGCACCGGCCAGGATGCCGCGCAGGAGCAGCGACCTCAGACCCGGCTTGCCCACGGCGCGTGCCGCCGGCCGAACGGCCCTGCGGCCGGCCCACAGGCAGGCCGCCGTGGTGAGCGCGAACAGCAAGCCACCCAGCCAGAGCGTGGACGGCATCGCGCGCAGGATGGCGGCGGCCGCTCCCCAGGCAAGGATGGCGCCAGTCAGCGTGCTTGCCGGCGAGGCGTGGCGTCCCCGCAGGACATAGGCGAGCAGGAAGCACTGCGTGGCGCACAACGACCACAGCGAGTAGCTTGCCGCCCGTTCCACGAAAGGCTGAGAGGCCTGGGCGACCAGGAAGTAAAAGCCCGGGCCGAGCGTGATGGGAAGCCCCGCGAGGACACCCCCGATCATGGGGCCGAACAGTTCGACCGACCAGGTCACCACGATAATCACCAATGCTGTGGCCGTCAGGCGAATCAGCGCTTCTTCCATCGGGATGGCGGAGAGCAGGAAGGCCAGCATCGCGATCCGGCCATCAGGCCGTGAGGGAGGGCAGGACCGTGTGAATCCCTGTTCCGGGCGGGGGGCCGCCGCCGCGGGACGCGTCGAACGGCGCCTCAGGCATGGCGGACCGCGTTCAGCGCCTGTTCGATGGCCGAGCCCACGTTCAGGATGTGCCGGTCGTTCATGGCCGGTCCCGCAATCATCAGTCCCACCGGAGCGTGGCCCCGGCTGTGGCATGGAATGGACAGCGCGCAACCGTCCAGGAAGTTGATGTAGGTCGGATTGCGCAGGATCAGGCGGTTGGCGGCGAAGTAGGCCTCATCGGAATCCAGCAGTGGCTGGATGGCGGGCGCCACGATCGGAACGGTAGGCATGAGCAGCGCGTCATACCCCCGGAGCCGCCGTTCCACTGCCGCGATCCAGGCCTGACGTGCCGCGATCAGCTCGATGTAGTCGGCGGCTGTCAGGGTGCGGCATCGCAGAATGCGCGAGGCGACCCGCGGGTCATATTCCGCCTCGCGCGTCGTGACCAGGGACTGATGCCAGGCCCAGGCCTCGGCGCCCGTGACGCCGCCCCTGGTGTTGAGGTCGGCCAGACGGTCGAATTCCGGGATGGCGAGGGTGCTCACGGCCGCGCCAGCCTCTCGCAGGCATTGGAGTGCCCGGTCGAACGTCGCGCGCACGGTATCGTCGGCGCCGTCCAGGACCCCGTTGGCGGGAACGGCAAGGTTCAGCCGGTTTGCCGCCAGGGGGGCGAGAATCCCGAAGGAGGCGTCCTCGGGACCGGCCTCGCCGGCATTGTTGAAGCGATCGCGGTCCAGGCTGTCCGACAGGACGGCGTCGATCACCGCGCAGCAGGCGACGGACGGTGCCAGCCCGCCCAGCGAGTCCAGCGACGTGGAGAGCGGCAGCGCGCCCTGGGTCGGGACCCTGCGCGCCGTCGGCTTGAAGCCGGCCACGCCGCAAAAGGCGGCCGGGATGCGCACGGAGCCGCCCGTGTCGGATCCGATGGACGCAACGGACAGGCCGTCGGCCACCGCCACGCCGGCGCCCGACGAGGACCCGCCCGGGATGCGGCCGGTTTCCCGATCCCAAGGGCTGGCCGGCGTCCCGTAGTGGGGGTTGAGACCCACGCCGGAGAAGGCGAATTCGACCATGTTGGTCTTTGCGGTGACCACCGCCCCCGCATTCAGCAGGCGCTGCACGACCACGGCATGTCGGCGGGCCGGGGCCGCATCCCGCAGGACCGTGGATCCTGCCAGGGTCGGTTCGCCGGCCACGTCGAACAGGTCTTTCACGGATATTGGCAGTCCTTCCAGCGGCGAGCGGCTCAGACCCGCCTGGCGCAGCGCGTCCGAAGCGCGGGCGGCAGCCAGCGCCTGGTCGTGGTAGATCCGGGTAAAGACGGTCTTCCCCTGGCCTGCCGGGTCCTCCGCGCGGTCCAGCGCCTGTTGTGTGAGGGTCAGAGAGGTGGTCGCACCCGATGCGAGGGCAGCCTGGAGTTCGAAAATAGTCGACGACATGATAGGGTGGGGTTCAGGCGACTTCCGGCAGGCTCGTGACCGCGTAGGCGTGGCGGATGCGGCGGTTCAGGACCGGATCGTGAAGTTCCATGGTGAAAGCGGCGGACGGCCGGATGCCGCCCCGCACGGTGACGGTACCACACGTCATGCCGTGGCCTTCCGGCAGGGTGGGCGCGCCAAAGCAGTTGCCGATCAGGTCTTGCGGGGTCCGCAGTTGATCCAGCGTGCCCTCCTGGTACAGGACCTGCTGGCCCTTTTCCGTGATCCAGGATCGCAGCACCAGCGCGTCCCAGTGGTCCGCCACGCTGGCGAATGTCCAGGCTTCGTGCGCCACCGGCTTGGCGCAGATCTGCTTGGACAGCGCCACGCTATAGGCTTCCAGCTTGCGGTCGGTATGGTCAGAGGCCAGGCTCACCATCAGTGCGCCCCCATGCGAGAAGACGAAGGCCTCGGCCTCGCCGGAGGACTCCTCGCCCACCACTTGGATCTGTGCGGCCTGCGAGAGCTGGTTGGCGGCGACGCGGTAGAACAGGGGGACGGCACTGGGGCGGGCGACGCCGATTGCTGCCAGTTCCTCGATGTGGTGCTCGATGGCGTCCCGATCACGTCCCGACCACCCGGCGATGATGCAGTGGGTGATCTCGGCCTCGATGGGGGCAGCGGGCGCCGCGGCGTGGTCGGGTGGCAGCGTGAACGACAGTTTCATGGTGGAGTCTCTCCGTCCGGGCCCCTCGGGCCCCGGGGTTGCAGGGCTGATCGGACAATCGATCAACCGAATAGCTTGGGCAGCCAAAGCGCCAGATCGGGCGCGAGCGAAAGCATGCCCACCATCAGCAGCAGCATGATGACGAACGGCAGGCTGCCGATCATGACGTCGTTCATGCTGCCCTTGGTGCGCAGGCTCTGCACGACGAACAGGTTCAGGCCGACGGGCGGTGTGATCAGGGCGGTTTCGACCATGATGATGATGACGATGCCCAGCCAGACCGGATCGAAGCCCAAGCCGATCATGATGGGGGCCACGATCGGGATGGTGGTGATCATCATGGACAGGGTTTCCATGAAGCAGCCCAGGATCAGGTAGAAGATCACCATGATCAGCAGCATCGTCATCGGCGACACGTGCAGCCCCGAAATGGCCTGTGTGAGTGTGGTGGTCAACCCGATCCCCGACATGACGAAGTTCAGGAAGGCGGCGCCGATGATGATCAGCATGATCATGGCCGTGGACTTCATGGTGCCTTCGAACACGTCGCGCAGCATGGTCAGGGTGAGCCGGCGTTGCCAGGCGGCCAGCAGCAGCGCGCCGGCCACGCCCAGCGCGGCGGCTTCCGTGGGGGTGGCCAGGCCCGCATAGATGGACCCCACGACCAGCAGGAAGATGAACAGCGGCGGAATCAGGTCCACCAGGCTCGTGAAACGCCGCGACCAGGTCGCGCTGATCCGTCTCCCGCCCCAGGCCGGCCGGATGATGCAGGCCAGCGCGATGGCGATCATGAAGAACAACGCCATGAGCAGGCCCGGGATGATGCCGGCCAGGTACAGTTTCGGTACCGACGTGTCGGTCAGCACGCCGTAGATGATGAGATTGATGGACGGTGGAATCAGGATGCCCAGCGTGCCGCCGGCCGCCAGGCTACCGAGGAACAGCGATTCGTTGTAGCCCTGTTTGGCGATCTGCGGGATGGCCACCGTGCCCACGGTGGCGGCGGTGGCTACGCTGGAACCGGAGGTGGCGGCAAACAGCGCGCTGGCGCCGATGTTGGCGTGCATGAGCCCACCCGGCAGCCACGATAGCCACAGGCTCATGGCGCTGTACATGCGCTCGGCCAGGCCGGAGCGCAGCAGGATTTCGCCCAACATGATGAACAGCGGAATGGCCACCAGCAGGAATTCGTTGCTGGTGGACCAGGAGATCTCGCCGATGGCCCGCGTCAGCGGCAGCATCGAGTACAGCGGCTCCAGAACGAGACCCAGGACGCCCAGGGCGGCACCGACCGGGATGCTGATGCCCAGCAGCACCAGAAGCAGAATGAGGCTGGTCGCGATCATGGCTGGTTCCCCCGGACGTATTGTTCACCGGCCAAGGCTTCTTCCTCGGCCTCCTCCTGGGTGCTGCGGATGCCGCAGACGGCTTGCACTCCGGCCGCATCCCCGCGCACCAGCGCAGTGCTTGCCCGCAGCAGCATGAGCGCCAGCACGATGCACAACCATACGAATCCGGCGACCCAGATGAATTGCGGGATCCACAGCGGCGTGGCCAGGATGGAGTTGGCCGTGGAGCCGTTCTCCCATGACGTGGTCGCCACGCTGGTCGCATAGCGTGTCACATAGGCGATGAAGACGGCCAGCCCCACCAGGGAGACCCAGTCCAGCAGCGCGCAGATCCGGACCGGCAGCGTCTGGTACAACGCGTCGATCCGGATGTTGGCCCGTTGCAGGGTGGCGAATGACAGGGCCCACGAGACGCTGATGGCGAAGGCGTATCCGGAGAGCTCGTCGGAGTGCAGGGAACGGCCGCCCAACGCCCGCAGCACGATGTCGGCGACGATGTAGAGCACGGTGAGGAGCATGAGGGCGCCTGCGGCCCAGATGGCCCATCGCGATAGAGTAGTGGCAGTCTGCAGCAGGCGCCCCGGAGAGGAGTTCCCGCGAATGTCGGCGTTCATGGGCGGCCTCGCATGGTGGGTGGATGTGTTCGTGAACGGGTGGGGCCGTCCGGAGACGGCCCCACCGGCACGGAAGGTTTATTTCTGGGCGACGACGCCGAGTTCCTTGCCGATGGTGTCGTTGAAGTCCTTCACGCAGTCGGCCGAGCAGCGCGCGGCCCACTTCGGAACGATGACGTCGTGCGTGATTTTCTTCAGGAGAGCCTTGTCGGCATCAGTGGGTTCGACCACTTTCATGTGACCTTTTTCCTTCAGCGGGCAGGCCGCGGCGCCGCTATTGCAGTCGTAGCCTTCCTGCGTCGCCTTGGCGGCGTCCGCCCAGATCGCGTCCGTCATGAGGTGGAAATTGTCCTCGATGAATTTTTGCACCTTGGGATCGAGCTTTTTCCAGTAGTTCAGGTTGGCGGCGTGGATTTGCTGGTTCCAGTTGATCGGCAGCGCCAGCAGGTGTGTCGAAACCTCGTACCATTTGGCCGAATAGCCGGACATGGAGCCCGTGATGGCGCAGTTGACCACGCCGTTCTGCAAGGCCGGGACGACTTCGCCAAAAGGCAGCGTCACACTGGTGCCTCCCAGCGCCTGCACGAATTCAGCCTGCGTGCGGCTGCTGGTGCGGACCTTCTTGCCCTTGATGTCGGCCAGGCCATGGATTTCCGCATTGCAGAACAGGACCTGGGCAGGGTACGTGGAGAAGCCCAGGACCTTTACCCCTTGCTTGGCGTAGTACTTGGCGTAGACCGGGGCGAAGGCGTCCGTCACCTTGCGGGCGGTCTCTGCGCTGGGCGAAAGGCCGGCCAGGTCGATCGCTTCGTTGATGGCGTTGTCAGTGGCGAAATAGGCCAGCGTGGCCGTGCCGATGGGAATGACACCCTGGCCGATGAGGCGCATGATTTCCGGTCCCTTCAGGCCCATTTCGGGGAACCCCTTGATGGTCGCCGTAACGCGTCCGTCCGACAGCTTGGGGATGGTCTCCGTCCAGAAGGGTCTTTCGAAATCCTGGTAGGCGGTCAGGTTGTTCAGCCCACCCACCACCTGCAACTGCGTTTTGGGGAGATTGGGCACGGATTCCTGCGCCATGGCGCAGGTGCTGGCGGCGAGAAGGCCGGCGGCAAGGGTCATCAACAGGGGGCGTTTGGCGAACATGGATAGTCTCCTCTTGTGAAAATCGTTCTGCGCATGCAGTGGCTCAGAGCGTGGCCAGGCGGCTGTTCAGGTTGTCCGTGATCAGCATGTGACCCGGCGCGTGAGTGATGCTGAATTCGGGTCGCACGTGCCGGATGATGGACTGGGGCGTCACGCCACAGGCCCAGAAGACCGGGATTTCGCCCGGTCGGATCTCGACGGTCTCGCCGTAGTCCGGTTGGTCCAGATCGCGGATCCCGATCAGCGAGGGGTCGCCGAGGTGGATCGGGGCGCCGTGGACGGACGGAAATCGGCTGGTGATCTGGATGGCGCGAATGGCGTCCGCCGCGCGGAAGGGGCGCATCGAGACTACCAGCGGGCCCTCCAGGCGCCCGGCGGGCCGCGTCGCGATATCGGTGCGGTACATCGGGACATTGCGGCCCTGGCTGATATGGCGGACATCCAGCCCGTCGGCCAGCAATGCTTCCTCGAAGGAAAACGAGCAGCCGATCAGGAAGGACACCAGATCGTCGCGCCACCAGGATTTGACGTCGGACGGTTCGTCGATCAGTTCGCCGTCGCGCCAGACGCGGTAGCGCGGAATGTCGGTCCGCAGATCGATGTCGTCGCCCAGATCAGGCACGTCGTACTGCCCCGGCTGCGTGACGGCCAGGAGCGGGCAGGGTTTTGGATTGCGCTGGCAGAACAGCAGGAATTCGTCGGCGAGGTCGCGCGGCAGGACCATCAGGTTGGCCTGGACATGACCGGGCGCAAGGCCTGCGGTAGGCCGCGGATGCTGGCCGGCTCGGATCTGCGCGCGGCAGTGTGCCGCCGACGTGGCTGTGCCGCGGTCTCGAGCGAGGTTTTCTGCCATCAGGCCTCCCACGTGTCCGGAAAAGCGGTGCTTGAGGTCTTCTATTCCACTGTATGGCGTGGCGCCTGTCCAATTCTTATTTTGGATTCGGGCCGATAAGAAAGTCTTATCAGCCCGACAGGGTCCTGCCGGCCTCGTGCTGGGCGACGGTTTGCGCAATGGTCGCGACCATGCGCGGCGTGTAGCTGTCCGGCCGGTCCACCCAGCAGGCGTAGAACCCCAGCGTGCCGGGAGTACGGTCCACGTTGAGCACGCAGAGCTTGCCTTCTTTGATCTCCTCTTCGATGACCACCGGCGCAATGACGCTGGAGCCAATGCCACGCTGCGTCATATGGACGATGGTGCTCAGCGACGCGCTGCCGTACAGGCGCGGCGACTTGACTCCGGCCTCGAGCAGCAGCGCCTTGGTGATCTGGTAGGGCAGGCTGACAGCGGGATACGTGATCACCGGGTAGCAGCCCAGTTCGGCGACGGTGATGAGCCGGTTGTTCAGTTTCATGCGCGGGCTGGCGATCCAGGCCAACCCGTAGTCGCACAAATGAAGGCTGCATTCGCGTGGATCCTGACTGGGGCCGACCACGAAGGCCAGATCGATCTGGTGGGCGGCGAGCTGGCCGCGCAGCACGTGCGTGGTGTCGACCTGGAGGTCCAGGGTCAGCGCGGGGTAGCGCCGGTGCAGGATGTCGATCAGGTGGTCCAGCCAGGTGTGGACCAGCGTTTCCGCGCATCCCAGCCTCAAGGTCCCCTGTACGGCGTTGCGTTCATGCGCGGCGCGCAGCAGGTCGCTGCTGGTGTTCAGCATGCGTTGCGCCAGCGGCAGCAGCTCCTGGCCTTTTTCGGACAGCCGGATGCCGCGCGGGCTGCGATCGAACAGCCGCACGCCCAGCGCCGTTTCCAGCGCCGCGATGCGTTGCGAAATGGTGGGTTGAGTCGTGTGCAGCTTTTCAGCCGCCGACCGGAAGCTGCCCAGTTCGGCCACCCATACAAACGAACTGATCTGCTTGAGGTCCATGATGCGGTTCGTCTGGGTGCCCGACGGCGGGATGCCGCGTGGCGGCTAGCCCGGGTGCCGGGGTGTCATGCCAGGCGCTCCCAGATTGTGAGTTCCGAGAGCGTGTGCTGAAATTTGTGCCGTGTTTCACGGATGACGAAAGGCACGTCGGTGGGGCCTGACACCAGACGGAAATGGGATCCCAGATGCGCCTTCAGGCCGTCCAGCGTGGTGTAGCTCTCCGCGTCCTTCTTGAATCCGCCCACCCAGGCCTCGCGGGGCGTGTGTTCCTCCAGCCAGGTGTAGGGCGAGGCGATCATCAGCAGGCCGCCGACCACGATCCGTTCGTGAATCTGATCCAGGAAGCGCGAAGGGTCGTACAGCCGGTCGATCAGGTTTGCCGCCAGCACCAGGTCGTAGTCCGTGAACTGCGGCTTGAGGTTGCAGGCATCGCCCTGGAAGAATTCCACATGGGCGGTCGCGTCCTTCAAGCCCAGTTCGGCCAGGCTGCGCGCCTTGTAAGAAATGAGCTCGCCCTCGTCGGTCAGCGTGTAGCGCAATTGGCCCGTCTGGATCAGTTGCACCGCCTGGTTGATGAAGCGCGCCGAGAAGTCCACGCCCGTGACGCGTTCAAAGGCGCGTGCCAGCTCGAAGGTGGCGCGGCCGGAAGCGCACCCGAGGTCCAGTGCGCGGCGGCGCGGCCGCTCGCCCATGGCTTCCACGGCAAGCCTGGCCAGTGTCTGCGGAAAATTGGGCACGCCGAAGTAGGTGTCGCCGTAATGGAATTCGCCGTATTCCGACATGAGTTTGTCGGTTTCGTAGTAGGCGGCCGGCGCCTCGGCGGGCGCGTGCGAAATGACGTACCGGAAGCCGGCGTGCTGGAAGAAGTGGCGGCGGAAGGCATAGCGGGACGCGCGTACCGCTTCGTTGCCGCAGGCGATCCAGGAACCGCCCTTCATCAGATTGTGGCGTCCGTCGAAGGTCGGCGTGGTGAAATCGTCGTAGATGGGATGCACGTCGAACCCGTCGAACGGATAGGTGGGGGTTTCCGTCCATTGCCAGACGTTCCCCACCACGTCGAACCAGTCGCCTTGCGCGTAGGTGTTGACCGGGCAGGACGAGGCGCCGTGGTCCAGATGCAGATTGGCGGCGCAGGGCGCGTCGGTCGGATCCTTCAGGCCGGCGGCGTCGTACAGGCGATACCACTCGTCTTCCGTCGGCAGGCGCACGGGTTCGCCGGTCTCCGACGCCTTCCAGTTGCAGAAGGCCTTGGCCTCGAGGTAGTTGACTTCGACGGGCCAGGTCCAGGGCATGGGGATTTCCTGGGTCATGAGCCGCAGCGACCAGCCCTGCGTCTTCTTGACCCAGAAAGTCGGGTGTTCCGCGTGCGTGAAGTCCAGCCATTGACGGCCTTCTTCGGTCCAGTTGTGATGGTTGCGGTAACCGCCGGCTTCGACGAAGTCCAGGAACTCCTGGTTGCTGACCAGGTACTTGCTGGCGAGAAAGGATTCGATTTTGGCACTGTGCCGGCCGTATTCGTTGTCCCAGCCGTACTGCGGATCGCTGAACGACTTGCCCACCGTCACCGTGCCAGCCGGCACGCGCACCGGCGCATTTTCGGGCGCTTCGCCCTGGAAATCGAGGTGGGGCGCCCAGGCGTCCACGGGCCTGACATGTTTCAGTGCGTGCTGGCGGATCAGCACCGAAGACGTTTCCAGGTGGATGCGCTCGTGTTCCACGCCCATGATGATGGCCCACCAGGGATTCTGCCAGTCGATGGGCGATGTCAGCGGGGCATGATCTATCAGGTCGCAGACGAGCGCTCGAACGCGGTCGCGGTAGGCTCGGACCTCGGCCACGGACGGCCACTCGTAATGGGCATCATCCAGATCGTCCCAGCTCATTTCGTCCACGCCGACGGCGAAGACCGATTCCAGCCGCTGATCCAGGCGCTCGTCGATCAGGCGCGTCAGCAGGAGCTTGTTCACGAAAAAGGTCGCCGTATGGCCAAAGTAGAAAATCAGCGGGTGGCGCAGGGCGATGGGCTTGACATAGTACGCCTCGTCATTGGCCAGGCATTGGAACAGGGATTCGTAGCGGTCGAAGGTCGACAGGAAATACTGGCGCAGCGTGGCGCGCAGATGATCGGTGTCCGGGTCCGCCAGATCGGGCGTGCGGGGAAAGCGTTCCTGGGGGGTGGCCACTGGATGGAGGACAGGGACGGGCGTGGCGGAAGGGGACATGATGTCGATGATGGCTTTCGGTAATCCGACAAGCCTACCACGATGGCACCGCGACTGTGTGCAGCGTGTGCGCTTCGTAGGGGCACGCCGAATGATCGGGGCGGGACCATCGTTCGTCAATTTATTAAAATGGTTAATATTCATGTGCGCTTTGCTGTATTGCACAATGGGTTTTTTTTACTTGCCGAAAGGGTCGAGATGACACGCATCGTTTTGTTCGAGAACATCCACGCCAGTGCCAAGGAAGTCTTCGTTGCGGCTGGGTTCGACGAAGTCGTGACGTATCCGGGCGCGCTCACAGGCGACGCCCTGCACGAAGCCATGCAGGGGGCGCACGTGGTGGGCATCCGCTCTCGCACGCATCTCGATCAGAATGTGCTCTCCGGTCTGCCTGACCTCCGTGCGGTCGGCTGTTTCTGCATCGGCACCAATCAGGTCGACCTGGAAACGGCCGCGTTGCGCGGCGTTCCCGTCTTCAACGCGCCTTTCTCGAACACGCGGTCGGTGGCCGAACTGGTGCTGGGCGAGACGATCCTGCTGTTGCGCCGCATTCCGGAAAAGAATGCGCGCGTGCACCAGGGTTTCTGGGACAAGACCGCGGAGGGCGCTTACGAGGCGCGCGGCAAGACACTGGGCATCGTCGGATACGGGAATATCGGTTCCCAGGTCGGCATTCTGGCAGAGTCACTGGGCATGCGCGTGCTCTATCACGACATCGAGGCCAAGCTGCCCATCGGCAATGCGCACGCCACCAGCTCGCTGAAGAAATTCCTGGCGCAGGTGGACGTGGTGACCCTGCATGTGCCGGGCGGCAAGGAAACCGCCAATCTCATGGATGCGGAAGCCATCGCGGCCATGAAGCCGGGCAGCATTCTCATCAACGCCTCGCGCGGCACTGTGGTCGACATTCCGGCCCTGCACCGTGCCCTGAAGTCCGGCCATCTGTCCGGGGCCGCCATCGATGTGTTCCCCACGGAGCCCAAGAGCCGCGAAGAAGGCCTGGACAGCCCGTTGCGCGGGCTGCAGAACGTGATTCTGACCCCCCACATCGGCGGCAGCACCCAGGAATCCCAGGAGAACATCGGTCGCGAGGTCGCGGAAAAGCTGAAGCGTTTCGTGGGCAGCGGCACCACGAAGGGCGCCGTGAACTTCCCCGAGATCCCTTATCACGAGATGGCGGGCGCGGCGCGGATCATCCACATTCACCAGAACGTGCCAGGCGCCATGGGTGCGCTGAGCAATCTGATGGGCGAGTACGGATTGAACATCGTCAGCCAGCAGCTCCAGACCCGCGGGAAGATCGGCTACGCCGTCACCGATGTCGAGGGCGACATCACCGATCAGGTGATCGAGGGCCTGCGCAACCACCCGATCACGATCCGCTGCGATCGCGTCTGATCCGGCCTCGCGCCCGGACTTTCCGCTAGGCCCTGCGGCGTGCATGCACGACCGCAGGCGCCTCGTCGTTGGGCGGGTACAGCGGCAGCACGTCCGCCAGTGTGTGGGCGTTCAGGTGGTCCATGAAGGCTCGCAGGGCTCCGGCCACGATTGCGGTCAGCCCGCACCGTCCGCTCAGGATGCAGCGATTGTCCGTCCCCATGCATTCCACCAGCGCCAGGTCATTTTCCATGTCACGGATCAAGTCTCCCAGGCGGATGTCTTCAGGCTCGTGAGCCAGCGCCATGCCGCCGTTCTTGCCGCGCACCGTCCGAATCCAGCCGCGCTGGGCCAGCCGGTTCGTGATCTTCATCAAGTGCGGCTCCGAGATCCCATAGGCGCGGGCGATCTCGGCGATGGTGCAAAGGCGGTCGCGGTGCCCGCTGAGGTAGATCAGCAGGCGCACCGCGTAATCGCTCATGTTCGTCAGGCGCATGACGAAATCCGTTCAGTGGATTTGGGGAGCCGGAACGATGGGCTTCATGGTCCCTGACGCCGGTCCCGGCTTGCCGGGCCGCGGGCGGATGAGCATGGGGACGAAGCGCCATAGGTACAGACCCATGCAGAGGATCCAGGCCGCCGCCGCCAGGTGCAGCAGGTGGACGCTGGCCACTGACGGCCAGAGCGCGGCCAGCCGCAGCAGGACGGCCAGGATCATCAGCCAATAGCTGGCGAGCATGCTGCGGTCCAGGGCCAGCGGGCGCCCCAGGTGTCCCAGCGCAGTCCGCGTCACCATGCCGATGATGAGCACGCAAAAGCCCGCCAGTCCGATCAGGTGGACGTGGGTGGCCGCGCGGGCGAAGACGCCGTGCATCAGCGTGGGATTGAACAGGCCGCTGATCTGCACCGCCGCGGCCAGCAGGCCGAGTGCGATGAAGGTGTACCCCAGGTACAGGATCCAGAGCATGGGCTTGTGGCGCACGGCAGCGGGATTCCAGCTCACGAGCTGGACCAGGCTGATCAGGCCGGTGAGCGCCAATGCCGCCGCCATGGCGACGGGCCGGTGCAGCAGACCGGCCACCAGGGCGGCTACGCTGAACACCATCTGCGCCTGGCCCGAGCGGGTCAGCATGGGGATCTTCAGGCCGGGCACCATGCGCATCGAGAAGAACGGAATCACGCGCCGCGCGATCAGGAGCGCGATCGTCGCCATGCCGATGAGTCCCAGATCAAAGCGCTGCATGAGCACGACGTAGTCGCCCCGCAGCGCAGCGAGCAGATACAGCAGATCCGCCACCCCTAGCGCCAGCACCAGCAGCGGGAGTCCATAGTTGCGCCGGCTGTGGCCTTTCAGGATCACGCGGGCCAGGCATGCTGCCGCCGTCAGGAAAAACAGCAATTCGGCCACTGTGGCGATCCAGAACCCTGCGAGGCCGCCAAACAGGAAACCCATGCGCGCGATCAGCCAGAGCAAGGTGAGCCCGCCCAGCGGCGCACCGTGCAGCGGATTGAAGCCCGTCCAGGTCGCGCTGGCCGTCAGCAGGAAGCCGACGGCGATGGTGATGATGAAGCCCCACAGCATCTCGTGCGCGTGCCACGCCAGCAGCGACAGCGGGGCCCCGAGGAGTTGAGGCGCGTAAATCCACAGGGCGATCGAAATCAGCGCCCACGCCGTGCCGGCCAGGTACAGCGGGCGAAACCCCAGCCCCAGGAAGGCGGAAAGGGAGGGTTGCGCCGGGGCGGGAGCGGATTGCTCCTCAATGTTATTGAGCAGGCGAGACATGAGGCAGTTCCATCGGAGGTTGATCGGGGTGGTGGCTGATTTGGTAGCCGTACCACAGACTGCGCGCCACCCGCCGTGCGAATTCCCCGGCCTGTTCGACGAACGGCGGATTGTCGAACTCGGCCAGCGTCTGGCCGAACAAATCCAGCCAGCGCAGGAACATGGGACCTTCCAGGCCCGGGAGCGCCACGTGGCGCGGCATCGGTGTGCCGCTGTAAGTGCCCGTGCGGCGCAGCAGCGAGGACCAGAAGCGCACCATGCGTTCCAGATGTTCGTCCCAGTCGGCGACGTGGGCCTCGAAGATCGGGCCCAGGACGCTGTCCCGGCGCACGCGTCCGTAGAAGTGGTGGACCAGAGTCGTGATTTCTGCTTCGGTACAGATGTCGGCGTCGGGCATGCGGACCTTCTCGTCGGTAAGGAGTGATTTTTTAAAGGTTCATATTATAGGTATCTTCTAACGACTTCGAAAGCCCCCGCGGCGCCGTGGCGTCGCGGACGGGGCTTCAGTTATGATCAGGCTCTTCGAGTCGTTTCGAGAATGTCCGCCGTGCCCGCCACCTTGTCTTGCATCATCCCCTGCCTGAATGAGCAGGCCAATCTGGGTGTGCTGCTACCCCAGTTGTTGGCGACGCTGGCCGGCGAGGACTGTGCCGCCGAGGTCATCGTGGTCGACGACGGCAGCACGGATGGCACGCCGGAACTCATGCGTCATTGGGTGAGCCTTCACCCCGAAATCGTCTATCTGCGCCTGTCGCGCAATTTCGGCAAGGAAGCCGCGCTGACGGCCGGCCTGGAAGCGGCGCGCGGGGATGCGGTGGTATGCCTGGATGCGGACATGCAGCACCCCCCGGAGATGATCCGCACCATGCTGGCTCGCTGGCGGGCCGGTGTGCAGATGGTTTATGCCGTGCGCGCCACACGCCACGACGAGAGCTGGTTCAAACGGCTGGGTTCGCAGATGTTCTACGCCCTGATGCGCACGTCCTCGGGGCTGCGAGTGCCTCCAAACGCGGGGGACTTCCGCCTCATGGACCGCGTGGTGGTGGACGCCCTGCTGCGCTTGCCCGAAAGGGACCGCTTCATGAAGGGGTTGTTCGCCTGGGTGGGCTTCGAAGCCGAGGCGCTGCCCTACATTCCCCCGCAGCGACTGCACGGCGTGACGAAATTCCGACCCCTGCGGTTGCTGCGCTTTGCGGTGGACGGACTGACGGCGTTCACGACCTGGCCGCTGCGTCTGCTGAGTCTCGTGGGTGCCTGCGTGTCGTTCCTCGCCTTTGTATATGGGCTCTTCATCATCATCAGCCATTGGTTGTATGGTGACCCGGTCCGGGGCTGGGCGACGCTCATCACCGTCGTCCTGTTCTTCTCGGGGGTGAACCTGATGTCGCTCGGGGTGGTGGGCGAATACGTCGCCCGCATCTTCACCGAGGTCAAGGCGCGGCCGGTTTATCTGCTGCGGGAGCGCACCGGCCAGGGGCTGGAAGGTCCCGACGGGACCCCGTCATGAGGCTGCGTTCGGTGGGTCGCCGGGGAATGGCCGGCGTCCAGAGGCTGGGGGAGCATCTGGCGACCCGGCGTTCGTGGATCTGGATCTTCGCGCTGACGTTCGCCTGGCTGGCGACCACCACCTGGATGTATCCGCTGCTGCTGCCCGACGAGGGCCGTTATGTCGGGGTGGCGTGGCACATGCTCGCGTCCGGAGACTATCTCACGCCGCGCCTGGATGGTTTGCCGTTCTTCCACAAACCGCCCTTGTTCTATTGGCTCACTGCGGCTTCCCTGCATCTCTTTGGCGAAAATGCCTGGGCGGGGCGCCTCTGTTCGGTGCTGGCCGCGACGATTCTGGTGACCTTTTTCTACGTTTTTCTCCGGCGCTACGCGCGCCGGCGGGCCGCCAGCCTGGCCGTCCTGATCCTGGCCGTCCAACCGTTCCTGTTCGGCGCGGCCCACTACGCCAATCTTGACATGCTGGTGGCCGCGCTCATGTGCCTGACCATCATGGCCGGGGCCGATGCCGTCTTCCGGCGGGATCAGATCCTGGAAGACCGTGTGCCGCTGGTCGCCATGTACGCGGCCGCCGCCGCCGGGTTCCTGGCCAAGGGGCTCATCGGCGTGGTCTTGCCGGGCGGAGTGCTGTTCTTCTGGCTGCTGGCCCGGCGCCGCTTCGATGCCATGGCGCGCCTGCTGTGGTGGCCCGGGATCCTCCTGTTCCTGATTCTGACACTGCCCTGGATGGTGGTGATGCAGGTGCGCCACCCCGATTTCTTTCATTACTACATCGTGGTCCAGCACTTCCAGCGGTTTCTGGAACCTGGATTCAACAACCCGCATCCGTTCTGGTTCTATGTGCCGGTGGTGCTGGGCCTGACCCTGCCCTGGTCGATCCAGGTCTGGCGATGGTTTCAACCGCACGGGCCGTTGGATGCGTCGTTCGTCCCGCCGGTGCGCCGGCTGGAGCAGGTCGATCGCCGGGTGTTGCGCGGCCTGATGCTGTCCTGGCTGCTGGTGGTGCTGGTGTTCTTTTCGATTCCCACCTCCAAGCTCGTGGGCTACGTGATCGCGGCGCTTCCGCCGTTTGCCTGGTTCATCCAGGAGGTCTTCGAGCAGCGACTGGCGCAGGGCTCGCCGGCCACCGGCCGTTCCATCGCGCGCCATGTGGTCATTGCCGCCCTTGTCTGCTGGTTCGCCGTGGCTGCGTTGCTGGTGTTCCCCCAGCGCAGCACGCGGCCGCTGGCCCAGGTGCTGGCGAAGCAGGCCGGGCCGGGCGACCAGCTCGTGATGCTGGATCAGTACGCCTATGACCTGCCGATGTACGCCGATTGGCGTGCGCCGATTGCCGTGGTCTCGAACTGGGATGATCCCAACCTGAAACAGGCCGACGACTGGCGGCTGGAACTTTACGATGCCGCGCAGTTTGAACCGGACGCGGGCCATCGCTTGCTCTGGCTGCCGGCGCGCCTGCAAAGCTTCCTGTGCGCGCCTGATCACCCCACGACGTGGCTGGTGGGGTACCTGGATGAGGCTCACCGTTTCCCGGTGCTTGCCGGGCTGGCTCCCCAGGCGCTCGCCCCCAAGATGGGGTTGTGGCGCGTGGCGGCGGGCGAGGCTGTCAGCGGCTGTGGCGAAACGCCCAATAGCGCCCCAAAATGAAGGTCAGGCCGGCGATCGCAATGAGTACCAGCGCCAGCAGAATGTCGTAGCGGATGGTGGTCCATTTCAGCAGCGCTGCATAGGCGGTTTCGTTGACCGCGAAGCCCAACGCCGAGACCATGAAAAAGCGCACGGCCGCTCGTACCAGCGGGGCGTGCTGGTGCCGGAAGGTCAGCCGGTAGTGCCCTGAGAAGGATACGCAGAAGGCCACCAGCCAGCCCACGACGTTGGCGACCAGCGGGCGCAGACCCGCTCCCGCCACGCAGGCCACAGCCACGGCCCAGTGAGTTGCGGCCGCCGCGCAGCCTACAATGATGAACCAGCCGATCTGGGCAGCGAGCTTCTTCAACATGGATCCTGATTCTCATCCCGCAGCACATGAACACCGGCGCATTGTATTGTGTGCCGACGACTTTGGCATGAATGCCGCGGTGGATGCCGGGATTCTGGCGCTGGCCGCACAGCGCCGGCTGTCCGCCACGAGCGTGCTGGTGGATGGACCCATGGCCGCGCGCGACATGCCTGGCCTGCTCCGGACGCATCTGCAGCTCGGCCTGCATCTGAATCTGACCGAATCGTTCGGGCAGCCCGATCTGTGTCAGCCGTTGCGCCGCTTGATCCCGGCCGCTTATGCGCGGCAGTTGCGCCGGCGTCCCCTGGTGGCCGCCATTCGGCGCCAGATGGCGCGGTTCCAGACGCTGGTGGGCCGATTGCCCGATTACATCGATGGTCATCAGCATGTCCACCAATTGCCAGGCGTGCGGGAGGCCCTGCTGGAAGTGATCGGCGCGTCGCCGGGGTACCAGCCGTGGGTCCGCCATACGGGGAGACCCAGGATGTCCGGTCTGCCGCTGCGTTTGCGGCTGAAGGCGCGGGTGATCGCCACACTGGGCGCATCCGCTTTGCGGCGGCAACTGCGGGCGCAGGGATATTCCTGCAATCCGGGGTTCCTGGGCGTGTATGATTTCCAGGGTGGCGTTTCGGCCTATCAGCGCTGGGTGGCCCTCTGGTTGTCGCAGTGCCAGGCGGGGGACGTGTTCATGTGTCACCCGGCATCGGGTCCTGATCCCGGTGATCCCCTGTCGGAGCAGCGTCAGGCCGAACTGTCCGTCCTGTCCGGCGCGCCCTTTGGCCGGTGGCTGGAAGACTATCATTTGATTGTGGCCGGTGCCGGCGAATTGCGCGGCGCGGCGTCTCGGGAGACTTTCACATGAGCTTGCCCTATCGTACCCTGACCCCGGATTTCTCGGTCTCTCCCCAGCTCCAGCCCGCCGACATGCAGGCGCTGGCTGACGCGGGGTTCAAGTCGGTCATCATCAATCGCCCGGATGGCGAGGGTGGGGCCGAGCAGCCGTTGTCGGCCGATGTGCTGCGCGCCGCCCGTGACGCAGGCCTCGAAGCCCGCTATCAGCCGGTCGTGAGCGGCTCCATCACCGAAGCGGATGTCGCGGAGTTTGCCCGCATCCTGCGGACCTTGCCGGCGCCTGTGCTGGCTTTCTGCCGTTCCGGCGGGCGGTGCACCAAGCTGTTCGAATCGGCCCACGAGCTGGGGAATCTGTAGGCGTCCCTGGCCTGTCGAGGGGCGGTTCTGTGGCCGGCCCCCAGGATTGACGAGTGTCAAGCGGTGACCGGACTCAGGGCTGATACGAGTGTTCTTTCCCGCCCGGCGCGGTTATGCTGAACAGTGTGGATAGTTTTTGGAGGTCTGCAAATGTTCAAGAAAATCCTGATCCCTACAGACGGCTCCAAGCTTTCGGCGCAGGCCGCCAACAAGGGCGTATGCTTTGCCCGCACGATAGGCGCCGAGATTCTGGCGTTGCATGTGACACAGCCATTCGCTGCGACAGTGGGCTTCGACGGGATGGCCGCGGCCTATGCCATCACCGACGAGGACTATGATCGGTCGGCGGCCGAGCAGGCCAAAAAGTACCTGCAGGCGGTGCTGGATCGTGCTGCCACAGCCGGTGTGAAGGCCCAATCCAAGGTCGTCTCCAACTTCAACGTGGCCGATGGCATCGTCCACGCGGCGAAGGAAGAGAACTGCGACCTGATCTTCATCGGCAGCCATGGCCGCAGCGGCCTGTCGCGGCTGCTGCTGGGCAGCGTCACAGTGAAGGTGCTGGGGCTGGCAAAGGTCGCCACGCTGGTGTATCGCGTCAAGGAAAACGATTGATGGGTTGACCTGACCCGGTGCTGTGGCCCGGATCGGTCATGATTCGGGCTGTTGCATGAGTCGAGTGATCTTTCATGAAGAGAACGGGGTGGACCGCCCCGTTCCGCGGCTTGCCATGGGCGAGGCCGTCCAGGATGGCTACGGGCGTCCGTTGCGGGATTTGCGCATTTCCGTGACCGATCGCTGCAATTTCCGCTGCCGCTACTGCATGCCGCGCGAGGTCTATGGGGCCGATCATGTATTCCTGCCGCGCAGCGCGCTGTTGACCTTCGAGGAAATCACCCGCGTGGTGCGCATTGCGTTGACGCTGGGGGTGCGCAAGATCCGGCTGACCGGGGGCGAACCGCTGATGCGCAAGCATCTGGAAGTCCTGGTCGGGATGCTGGCGCCGTTACGGGCACACGATGGCACCGCGCCGGAACTGACGCTCACCACCAACGGCGCGCTATTGGCGCGCCATGCAACGGCGCTCGCCCAGGCGGGATTGAACCGCGTGACCGTCAGCCTGGACGCCATGGACGATGCGATCTTCCAGCGCATGAGCGACAGTGGCGTTCCGGTGGCCGACATTCTGGCCGCCATGGACTCGGCGGTGCAGGCTGGACTGCCGCCCCCCAAGGTCAATATGGTTGTGCGGCGCGGCATGAACGACGATCAAATCCTGCCCATGGCGCGGCATTTCCGCCACACCGGCCAGGTGCTGCGTTTCATCGAATACATGGACGTGGGTCACAGCAATGGCTGGCGCATGGACGAGGTGGTGACGGGAGCCGAAATCATACGGCGCATCAGCGAGGAGTTCCCGCTGGTGCCCGCGCAGGCGAATTATCGCGGCGAGGTCGCCCGCCGCTGGGCCTATGCCGACGGCGCTGGCGAGATCGGCTTGATCACCAGCGTTTCGCAGCCTTTTTGCGGCGACTGCACCCGCCTGCGATTGTCGCCGGAAGGCAAGCTTTTCACGTGCCTGTTCGCTGATCATGGACACGATTTGCGCGAACTGATGCGCACAGGGGCGGACGATGGCGTGCTCGCCGCGCATCTGTCGGGAGTGTGGTTGACCCGGAAAGACCGTTATTCCGAGCAGCGCGGCCATGCGCACCGCGACAACAAGATCGAGATGAGCTACATCGGCGGCTAGTCCGGGCCCGGCGGCGCGTGCTGCGTCATCGAGTGCCGTTCTGCGGCGGGTGTCGCCTGTGCGGCACCCGCTGGACCGGCGGCAGGCCAGTGCGGCGATTCCCGCTTCGGATCAGCGCAGCCAGTCGGCCAGCGCGTACCAGGCGACCTCCGCCCCCGGCGGGGTTTGCGTCCCGGCCGGGATCCGGGCCAGTCCGGTGGCTCCATTCAGGCTGCTGATGGCCCCGGAGCTTTGCTGATGGCAGGGCGTGAGCCGTGTGGTCGGGCCCGTCAGATCGGCCTGTATCCTCAGGAATTCCTCGCGGTCCCCGCCTCGTGCGCGATCGTCGGTCAGAACCCCACGCCGCACGGGTGGGAATACGGTGTGCCGCCCCTGCTGTCCCCGGATCAGCGGGCTTACCAGCAGTGCGAACACCACGAACGACGACACCGGGTTGCCCGGCAGGCAGACCAGCGGCCGGCCGTGCAGCTCGGCCAGGGCCACGGGCTTGCCCGGTTTCATGCGTACGCGCCACAGGTCCAGTGTGCCGCCCAGCGCTTCGATCGCGGGCTTGACCAGATCCTTTTCGCCGACGGAGGCGCCCCCGACGCTGAGCACCAGATCGCAGGTGCCGGCCAGTTCGGCCAGGGCCTGTTCGATCGCTGCGGCATCGTCGTGGACGTGGCGGACCGTGGGGGGCGCTGTACCGAGTTCCCGACAGAGGCTGGCCAACATGGGCCCATTGGAGTCGTAGACGGCCGCCGGGCGCAGCGGTTCGCCGGGCCGCATCAATTCGTCGCCGGTGGTCAGAATGCCCACCGAGAGGCCCGGAAAGACCGGGGCCCGGGCGAACCCCTGGGCTGCCAGCACGGCGATTTGCGGGGCTTCCAGCAGGGTGCCCCGCCGAAGCACGGTCTGGCCGCATGCCATGTCTTCGCCCTTGGCGCGGACGTAGGCTCCGGGCCGCGGAACACGCCCCAGGGTGACCCGGTTGTCGGCCTCGACGCAGTCTTCCTGCATGAGCACCGCGTCCGCGCCCTCGGGCATGATGCTGCCTGTGAACAGCCGGATCGCATGGCCGGCGCGCAGCGGTTCGGGTGCCTGCCCCGCAAAGCAGCGCTGTTGGATGGGCAGCACCGTGCCGGCGCGGGTCACGTCGGCGCTGCGCACCGCATAGCCGTCCATGGCGCTGTTGTCGGCCGGCGGCAGATCCAGTCCGGCCACGATGTCTGTGGCGAGTATGCGGTGTTGGAGCGCGTCCAAGGGGACGGAATCTTCCGCCGAAGGCGGGATCGCGCGCTCGGCCAGCCGCGCCTGCGCAGTATCGAAATCAAGCATGGGATGCAGTCAACCAGTGTGAGAGGAGTGGGGCGCTGCGGGTTCGTCCCAGGCGGCGGCCTTCCGGGCGTCCGCGAGTTGCTGCTGGACCCAGAATGTGCGCCCGTCCGCCAGGGTTTCGCGTTTCCAGAACGGAGCGCGCGTCTTCAGCGCGTCGATCAGGAATTCGCAGGCGCGGAAGGCCTGGCTGCGGTGCATGCTCGCCACGCCGACGAACACGATGGGATCGCCCAGCGGCAGCTCGCCCACGCGGTGGACGACCAGTGTGTCCAGGATGTCCCAGCGCTGCGCGGCCTGCGCGCACAGGGACTGGATTTCGCGTTCGCACATGCCCGGGTAGTGTTCCAGGAAGAGGCTGCGCGAGCCCGAATCCGGACTGAAGTCGCGCACCGTGCCGATGAAGTGCACATAGGCGCCGGCCCGGCCCACGCATGCAGCCTGCAGCCGCTCCGTCAGGGCGGCGACATCGAAGCGCTCCGTCTGGACGATGACCATGGCGTCAGCCTCCGGTCACCGGTTCGAACAGGGCGACCTCGTCGCCCGGGTGGATCAGGGCGGCGCGGCCGGCGTATTCCTGGTTGATGGCGATCTTGAGCCGGTCGATGGGCTCCAGGCCCGGGTATCGCCGCACAAGCGCGGTCAACCAGGCGCCGGCCTCGATGGGGGCCGTCAGCGCCTGGGTTTCTGCGCGCGTGCCGGTCTGCTCGGCGATGCGTGCGAAGTACAGGACTTCAATGGTCGCGCTGCCATTCACCGCTTTTACCCCCGGATTTGTAGATGAGTCGGACTCGATCGATCACGATGCCCTTGTCGGCGGCCTTGCACATGTCGTAGACGGTGAGCGCGGCAACCGTGCACGCCGTCATGGCTTCCATTTCCACCCCGGTCTGGTGATGCGTGTGACAGGTGCTGCGAATGGCGAGCACGTGGCGCGACTCGTCCGCCGCAAAGTCGACCCCCACGAAGGAAAGCGGCAGGCTGTGGCACAGCGGGATCAGCTCGGCGCAGCGTTTGGCCGCCAGGATCCCCGCGATGCGGGCTGTGTTCAGCACCTCGCCCTTGGCGTTGGCCTGCGCCGACAGCAGCTTCCAGGCGTGTGGGCTCAGGTGCACTTCGCTTTCCGCGATGGCTGTGCGTTCGGTGGCGGTCTTGTGCCCCACATCCACCATGCGCACCCGGCCTTGGGCGTCCAGATGGGTCAGGACCGGTGAAATGTCAGATTCGCTCATCGTTCTATGATATACAAAATCGGTGCCTTGACGCAGTGCGATCCACGCCCTTTGCGCCCTTTGCAGAGACCTTCCATGGCCAAGACGATCGGCGCATTCTTTTCCCTGTATCTGGCGACGCTGATTCTATTGCTGAGCTCGGGGCTCTTCAATACGTACCTCGGCTTGCGGCTGACCGAACTTTCGGTGTCCGAAGTCTGGGTGGGCGCCATGATTGCCTCATATTATCTGGGGCTGGTGCTGGGCGCGCGCTATGCGCACCGCCTGATCATCCAGGTTGGGCATATCCGCACCTACGCCGCCTGTGCCGCGGCGGTCACCGTGACCGTGCTGGTCATGATCCTGCTCGACGACCTCTGGGTCTGGCTCGGACTTCGGTTCGTTGCGGGCATGGCGATGGTGAGCCTGTTCGTCGCGATCGAAAGCTGGCTCAACGAGCAGACAGAGAATGCCTCGCGCGGGATGGTTTTCGCGCTCTATATGGTGGCGACGGGATTGGGCACCGTGCTGGGACAGCTGGTCCTGGGACTCTTTCCCGCGCTCGATGATGGGCCGCTGGTGTTCGTGGCCATCTGCAGCGTGCTCAGCCTCATGCCTATTGCGCTCACGCGTCGTGTGCATCCGGCCTTGCAGATCCCGGCACCGCTGGCGTGGCGCTATTACGTCTCGCGCGTGCCGCTTTCGCTGACGGTGCTGTTCGTGGCCGGCATGCTCAATGGCGCCTTCTACGGTCTGGCGCCGGTGTATGGCTTGCACCAGGGCATGGACAATCGGCAGGTGGGTATCTTTATCGCTGTCTCCATCGCGGCGGGCCTGGTGTGCCAATGGCCGATAGGATGGCTCGCCGACCGCGTCAGCCGCGTGCGCCTGATCCGGCTTGGAGCGCTGCTGCTGTGTCTGCTCGGGGTGCCGCTGTGGGGGTGGCTGCATTTCCCATACCCCATACTGATCCTGTTTGCGGCCGTGCAGGGCATTGTCCAGTTCACGCTCTATCCCATGGGAGCCGCTTTTGCCAACGACAATGTCGCACCCGAACGGCGGGTCGGCCTGAGTGCGCTGCTCTACATGGTGTATGGCGTGGGAGCCTGTATCGGGCCCCTGCTGGCCGGGGCGCTGATGCGGGGCTGGGGCGGCAGCCTGTATTTCGTGTTCATTTCCGTCTGCTCCGCCGTGCTGGTGGCGTTCGTGCGCGAGCAGCGCGTCACGGGGGCGCACCTGAGCGACGATGCGCCGACCCAGTTCGTGCCCATGGCCGATACGTTGCAGAATTCACATGTGATGGCCGTGCTGGACCCCCGCGTGGACGTCGAGCGCGACGTCTCCCACGATCCCGTGGCCCCGGAGGAGCCACCCACCGAGGCGGCCTTAGAGGGGAAAGAGTGACAGGATGGCCATCAGCGCGAGCGCGATGCCGGCAGCCTGCAGCCAGCTGATCCGCTCGCGGAACGCGCCTGCGCCCACCAGCGTGCCAATCGAGATCACGCCAATGTTCATGGCGGCGAATACCAGGGTCGGATTGTCCGGGAAGGTCTGGTGGGCGCGGATGTAAAAGTAGATATTGCCGAAATTCATGGCGCCCAGCAGCAGGCCCGATCCCAGGCTGCGGGCGTCCCAGGCGGTGCGCCTGAAGAAGGCGAGCCAGCAGAATATCAGCACGGCCGCCAGGATGAAGACCAGCAACAGACTGCTGGTGAAGCCCGCTCCCAGCCGTGCCATCTGCTTGAACAGGATATCAATGGCACCGTACCCCACCCAGACGCCCAGCAGCGTGACCCACGCCAGGCGCCCCGGCGCCGCGGCCTCCGGCGTGGCGGCGGGTGCCTGGCGAGCGCCGGGTCTTGAACGGATCTCCGGGGCATGCTTCCGGGGCCCGGCGATGAGGCATCCCAGCGCAGCCAGCGCCAGGGCAATGCCCAGCGCCTTGCGGCCGGACAGTACCTCGTGAAACAGCAGGAAGGCCGCCAGAATCGGCAGAATCAGAGAGAGGCGCTGGGCTGTATCGCTCAGCACGATGCCGGCCTGGCGCACGGCTGCGGCCATGATGAGAAAAACGGCAGGCATCAGCACGCCCAGCAATCCGAGAATGACCCACACCGGGACCGTCATGGACCGGAGCGCAGCCAGCGGCGGATGGAACAGCCAGAGGCACAGGAAGGCAGCTACGAGGTAGTTCACGGCGATGGCTTGATCCACCTGGATGCGGAAGCGCCGCGCCAGTTTCAGGAAAATCGAGACTGAAACGCTGAATGCGATGCTGATGGCGAGCGTATGCAAGGACGGCTCCGGCTAGTCCGAATCAGCCACGGATGGTAGGCCTGTGCAGTCCGGTCGGGCAAGCCGGGCTTCCATCAAACGGTTGTGAGCAGAGTGCTCGTCGCGTGCAATGACACACATTGCGGATTCATCGTGGACCGGGACGTTTCCGAGCCCAGCGTACTGAAGGTCGCGATGGAATTGTAATAAATCGTTTGGGTGTCTCGATCTTCCGCCCGGTGGGGCCAGGGGAACCCGCCAGGAGACGCGGCTCACTGTTACAGACGAGGCTGTGTCTGGGGGGTACCAAGCTGCGCCAGCGGATTCTGGCTCAGGCCCAGGGTGGCGCCTCGGGTCAGAGCCTCGTAGACGGCAGCCAGGCTGTTGTGAACCGACAGCCGCTGATAGAGCGTATCGGCGTGGGTCTTCGCCGTTGAAATCGAGATATGCAATTCGCGGCTGACCGTCTTGATCGGGTAGCCGCGTGCCAGCAAGGCCAGCACTTCATATTGGCGCGAGGTCAGATTGAGCATCCGCGATTCGGAGTTGATCAGATCGCGGGGAAGGGCGCGGTCCTCTGGAGTGCCGGCCGACGGCTGCCGGAGGGGGCTCGTCAGGCGCGGACGGGGCTGAATGGACGGCTCCGCCGGGGCGAGCAACTGCGGGTGGATGGCAATCGGCGGATGAACGGGGGGCGCTGCCCCCCCCGTTCGAATAGGCGACGTGTCCGGGTGCGGGAGCGGCTGCGCCCGCTCGTACCAGCGGCGCCGCAAATGGGGGGTGGCCTCTGCGGAAGCGCCTGCCGGCCGCTGAGGATGGGAGTCCGGGTTTGGAAAACAGGTGCCGCCCGCCAATACCAGATTGATGGCGGCCGTCAGCATGGCGGTGGGCGCGCGTTTGGAGACATATCCTGCCAGTTTGGGTGACAGGCTCTGGAGCGTGAACGTGGGGTGGGAAGGCTCGCAGAGGAGCAGGATGCGGGTGGGGTTGTAGGCCTTTTGGGCGGCCTGGATGAGCTCGGCCGTCTGCTCGTAGGTTTCGGGCGCCGACAACAGCATCAGGTCGACGGGTGGGGATGCCGCCTCGCTGTGGCCGAAGAGCCGCGTGTAGTCGACTCCGTCGCAGGAAATTTCCGACGCGAGTTTCTGGAACAGCTGCAGGATACCCAGCCGGAGCAGCGCGTTGGGCTCCACGACAATGATGGCGGTCACGTTGTTCCCAATCACTCAAATAGTGATCAAACAGGAAAATATTCTAGACCGCAGTCTGTGTACAAAGTCCTAACTAAACGTTAATTGAGTAACAATTAATGTTTATTGTCAACGAGGGCAGTCGAAGCGGTAGGTGCCGCCCGGAGCGCCGGTGATCGCGACGGTGATTTCGATCCGGCATTGGTCCTGTACGCCGACGTTGAGAGAGAATTTCGACAGGGCAGTGGGGTGGTTGGCCGCTGCCTGAACCTCGCCGCTCTGGCCGATGTTGGAGGCGCCGCCCGGCCCGTGTTTGATGACCTTCATCTGATATTCAACTCGGCCGTCCCTCGGACTGCGGACGTAGGGAATCACCACCGCTGGGTGGGTGTCCGGCACGGTGTCCAGCCAGACCTGGAGGTTGACGTTGGCGGCCAGCATGGCAGTTCCATCCGTTCAGGCGCCGCTCACTGAATGTAGAGCATGGTCTTGCCGATGCCGGCGACGTTCAGGGTCACCGGCGTGGCGCCCGGGTGCGTCTGCAGCAGGATCGTCTTGTTGCCAAGCCCGAGTTCGTTCACCTGGGCACTGACATTGCTGGCGGTCTGTCCGACGTACGACTGATTACCCAGCCCATACTGCGCGGTGGCGGCCTGGTCGTTGTTGCCCGTCTGATGAATCGTGGAGCTGTTGCCGGCGCCGTATTGCGCGGTGGCGGCCTGGTCCGCCATCCCGAGCTGCGTGATGCTGGCGCTGTTGCCGGCGCCTACCTGGGCAATTTGTGCAGCCTTGGTGCTCCCGCTCTGCGTAATGTGTGCGACGTTTTGATGGCCCACTTGAAGCACCACGGCGGAATCGGTATTGCCCTGCAATTCAGGCATTGCCAGATCCGGGTCGGCGCAATAGGCGGACAGCGGGCTTGCGGACAACAGCAGTGCCGTTGCAATGGGCATCAGGCTCTGTCGCTGAAAGAGACGGCTGAACGTCGCGGGATGTGTCGGATTCTTCATGATGCTCCCCGTGCTGCGAGTGGCACGGGAGATGGTTTCCATCTCCCGTGCCGGTGTCCGTCACCCGCGCTGTCGAGGCGACCGCGCGGGTGACGGGCATTGAGCTTAGTGTTGCGTGATGACGCTGTTGTTGCCAGAACCGACCTGGAAGGCGGTCGCATTCATGGTGTATGCGCTGGTCTGGGTAATGCGGCTGGTGTTGTCATGTCCGAATTGCAGCGCCGACGCGTGAGCCTGGTTCGCGGAGGTGTTTTGCGTGATCATGCTGTCGTTGTCATAGCCGACCTGCAGCGCGAAGGCGGTGTTGTTGTTGCCGCCCATCGTGTTCTGGCGGATGGTGCTGTCATTGTCATGACCGAACTGGACGGCGGTTGCGCTGGCGGTGCCCCAGCCGGTCTGCCGGATGCTGCTGTCGTTGTCATGGCCGAATTGCAAGGCGGTGGCCGAGACGTGGCCCGACGAATTCTGGAAGACAGTGCTGTCGTTGTCGTGGCCGCCCTGGATCACGTTGGCGGTTTCATGGCCCGTGCCGGTTTGCCGGATATTGCTGCTGTTGCTGTCGCCGAATTGCGTGGACCTTGCCGTGTCCGTCCCGGCGCCGGTCTGAACGACCCTCGCACTGTTGGTGTCGCCGAATTGCGCGATGTCGGCGTCGAAATTGCTGGCGCCCTGCAGCGTCTGATTGATGCGGGCGTCGTTGTCCTGACCAAGCTGGAACGTGTTTGCCGTGCCGCCCGCAAACGCGGAAGTCCCGGCGAACGCCAGGGCGAGAGTGGAAGCGATGACGCAGAGCTTGATTTTCATTTTGCCTGTCCTATAACCTCAAGACCGTAGAGGGAATTACGAAATCCGGCGGCCTTGGTTCCGGATGTGTCGGTGCGGCGGAAGACGCCACCGGATGTGTACTTTAGGACTCGCTGGCCGCTGGCAAAATGAGACGGAAGCATTAGAACGTTCGTTGGACCAAGGCCCGACGGGCCGCGCGTACTAGTACGCAAGGACGAGCGGGGGCGGTGCCGCTCCGGATGTTCGGTCTGGCCGAAGGCGTGATGTCGCTGGAGGTGATGTGTAGCTGAAGGTAAGCTGAAACGGCCGGAAAGACGTCGCCCCTGCTGGAGCAGGGGCGATGGAGGTGGAGTGCCGCGGTATGGATCGGAACGCTACCGCTCGTTGGAGGCGACCTTCCAGTTGGGGCCGGAGTCCGCGGCGGGCGACGGAGCGGCATTGCTCAGTTTGACGGGCGTGGTCCGCGTGTAGTCGTTCTGCGTCTCCAGATAATGCTTGATCATGGGCGAACCCATGTCTGCCGGGTTGCGCAGCGGCCACACGCCGTCCTTGATGCCCTCTACGGTGAGATGGGCCACGGCGGCGTCTATGGCCTCCTTGACGCAGAGCTGCGCCGGCTCATTGTGCGTGTAGCCCGCTTCGGCCTCCAGCAGGTCGTAGAAGTTCACGAACCGGAAGTAGCTGGGATGGACTTCATACGAATAGACGGTTTTGCTCGTCGAGACGCTGTTCAGGACGCGCCCGGTGTTCACGTCGATCGCTCGCAGGATGACCGTGACCTGGTCCACGCTGTATTTGGTCGAGAGGCCGATCCCGAGGAATTTCGCGCCGACTCCTCCGGTTCGCACGTTGCTGTCGTAGGCCACGATGCCGCCATCCAGGATGACAGAGGCGGGCATGAGATTCGGAACGGGCTGGACCTGCTCGCCGGCCTTGGCCTCGGACTCATCCACGGCCCGCAGGACACGCCGTTCGGTGAGCAGCGACTGCAGCCCTTCGCGTTCCACGGGTACATACCAGCCTGATTCTTTCAGGGCTTCCATCAGCATGGAGGCAGCCCCCTGAGTGACGGCGGTGGAGAACGCACTGTCGGGCGACGGTTTGTACTGACCCGTCTCGTCACGAAAACCGTAGACGGCGGCCACGATCTTGTGGCGGGGAGCCGGCAATTGCCTCAGGTCCAGTGCAGACGGGGTAATGGGGGTGAGTGTGGCCCGGTCGGAGACGTCCGAGGGCGGATGCGGGACGGCGCAGGCTGACAGCATCAGCGCCGCCAATGCCGTCAGGCAAAGTCGCGAAGTGCGCAGGGCTGGGTAGCGAAAGAAAAGTGGGCTTGCGTTCATGGAGTCGGCTCTTTGGGTGCGTTGGAGGGCCCTTCGGCCCGGGGTCACCCGGCGCTTGGGGGAACCAGTTCTTGTGCGAATCAATTGATGGCCGGATCGTTGCCATTCAGGAGACTATTGGTACTGGCTCCGGTCGTGGGGCAGTTCGAACCCGCCTGGCTGCAGATGTTGCCGTTCAGCTTGTTGATATCCTTGTCCAGGCTGTCCAGGCTGGTGCCCAGGGTCGTCAGGTCCAGCCCGGCCAGACCGTCCAGCGGGTTGGGCGCGTTTGCCTGCGCGCCTTGGCTGGCGATGCTCATCAGGAACGAACCGTTGAGCGGGTTGCCGCCGAATGAGGGATCGACCGGGGTGTAGACAAGCTGACTGGCGCTGGCTGATCCCGCCGCCAGGCACAGAACGGCCGCCACGGCAGCCAGTGTCCCGGGATGACGGGGGATGCGTGGGAATTTGAAGGTTTTCATTTACATTTCCTCTGGCCCAAGATCGTTGCTCTTGAACTCTTTGCGGGCCTGTTCAATTTTCTGGACGTTCTCGTAGGCGATGTTGACCGCCTGTTTGCTGGCCTCCTTTACTCCGGAGCGTGCCGGAGACAAAAACGTGTGGTAGATGCGAATGCTGCGGTAATCAATCCAGATTTCGCTGCCGAATTCCGCCGTTGGCCGCTCCACCACAGTGAGCGTGTATGGCGAGTTCGGGTGCAGGGACTGCCAGATCGACGAGAAGCCGCTGTAGAAGTCCCACCCCAGTACGGTGATGGTGCGGTTGATCACGATCCCGCCCAGCGGCTCCTGGTTGATGTTGCCCTGGTCCAGGCCCTTGCCCGGAGGCGGTGGAGGGAGCTGTTCGGGAGGTTGCGCCATCACGGTAGGGCAGCCAAGCGCCAGCAGGATCAGTCCGCGGGAAATCGATGTGCGCAGCATGTCACGGGCCCCCTGGCATCCGGGGGCAATGGCCCCGGCGAAGGCAGCGGGGCGAGTGATACATAGTGGTTTCATGGGCGTGACAATTTCTTGCGTCTGTGGGCATTTAATGTAGGTCCGCGTCGAGCCTCGCCATATGGGGCAAAAGGGGGATCGCCTCAACTTGCGTGCCCAAAAAAATTCATGCATAATTTCGCTTCTTCAGTGATGGAGAAGCTTTGGGGGTATAGCTCAGCTGGGAGAGCGCTTGCATGGCATGCAAGAGGTCAGCGGTTCGATCCCGCTTACCTCCACCAAACTTCTGTCATTGAATGTCCGGTCCCCTTCGTCTAGAGGCCTAGGACATCACCCTTTCACGGTGAGTACAGGGGTTCGAATCCCCTAGGGGACGCCAGGGATACCTGGGCCGCTGCGGAGCGGTAGTTCAGTTGGTTAGAATACCGGCCTGTCACGCCGGGGGTCGCGGGTTCGAGCCCCGTCCGCTCCGCCATATTGCACATCCGAAAAGCCTTGCCAGTCAATTGATTGCAGGGCTTTTTCATTTCCGGACCGCATTTCACGGCGTTTTCAAAAGCCCGATCTCCGCCCGTGAATTCCGGTTGTTGTCCGGGTGGAATATCGGGGTGGTCCGCTAATATAGGTTTGGGCGCATTGTGCTTGGCGTGAAGCACGGGGTGCGCTGCTGTTACCACTGACAGGCGCTGCATGAACTCACAATCGTTGCGGGCGTCCTGGCCTGCATTGCGCGACGCGTTCGGGCTGGGAGTCATGTCTGCCGTGTTTTTCCTGGCGATGCTGGTCTTCGTACTGGGCAATGCGGTTGCCGTGTATTCGCTGATGTCGGGGTACGAGGGTTCCATCCGCCAGATCACGACGCTCGACGATATCCGGACGCTCAGCCAGCGCCTGGCCGTCCAGGCCATGCGGCTGTCCGATGGTTCCTACATTCAGACGGCCAGGCTCAGCCAGGACATTGACGCCCTGGAAAACGGTCTGCAGGCCCTTGATCAGGGTGGAGTCGTGGCGGGGCGCGAGGTCCCGCCGATCTCGCAGCCGCAGGCCCGGGACTTTCTGCCCCAGATCCGTCGCAACTGGAAAATCATGCGAGGCCGCCTGCAGGCGGTGATTCTCGGCTCTTATGCGCAGGACAGCAGCGCCGATGACCCGACGGGGGCGCCGCGGGTCCTCCAGCGCCAGTGGATCGCCGACGACGCCAAGAATCTGCTCGACACTCTGAACGCCTGCTCGGACGTGCTGGTGCCGCAACTGCTGGATACCAAGGAACGCGCGGCCAACCTGGGGCTGGGCCTCGCGGCCGCCGATCTGGTGCTGATGCTGTTGCTCTTTCTGTGGCTGCAGCGCAGCCTGGTGCTGCCGTTGCGCGAGCTGCGCCACGCGAGTGCAGGCTGGCTCGCGGGTGACTACGACGCTCAGGTGCGCGTACAGGGCGCCAGCGAACTCGGCATGGTCGCGCGGGCCTTCAACGCGGGTTCGGTGCAGCTGCGCGGTCTGACGGACAAGATCCGCGAGGAACAGGCCGGGCTCGAACGCTCCGGGATCATTTTCCGGGGCCTGACGCTGAACTCGCTGGTGGGGATCTTCCTGGTCGAGGGCGAGCGCTTCAGCTTCGTCAGCCAAAAGATGGCCGAGATCTTCGGGTATGAGGCTTCCGAGATGACCGAGCCGATGCCGCTGCTGAGCATCATCGTGCCCCGGGAACGTTATCTCGTGGCGGAGGCGATCAAGGCGAGCCAGTCCCGGCAGGACGGGACGCTGCGTTTCGAGCGCCAGGGCCGCCGCAAGGACGGCACGGTCATCGACATCGAAGTGTTCGGAACGGCCATCGCGGTCGACGGCAAGGTGTC
This sequence comes from Castellaniella sp. UC4447_H14, assembly GCF_052978285.1. Classification (NCBI taxonomy): domain Bacteria; kingdom Pseudomonadati; phylum Pseudomonadota; class Betaproteobacteria; order Burkholderiales; family Alcaligenaceae; genus Castellaniella; species Castellaniella sp. UC4447_H14. Next base: position 3,173,517 of record NZ_CM129666.1, read on the forward strand.
CATCATCGGCCTGGTACAGGACGTGACCGAGCGCAAGCAGGCGGAGTCCTCGGCCCAGCTCGCGGCGATTGCCTACGAGAACAGCAGCGAAGCCATCGCGATCACGGATGCAAGCGGTGTGGTCATCGACGTCAACCCCGCCTATTCGCGCATGACCGGGTACTGGGCGGACGAAGTGGCGGGCGAGATGCTTCCGCTGCTCCGCCCGGGTCGCCACAACCGCGACTTCTACGACGAGATGTGGCACGCCATCAACACCAAGGGACGCTGGGAAGGCGAATACTGGGGCCATCGGAAGTCCGGCGAGGAGTACGCCGAGCGCGTCGTCATGGATACCGCGTGGAATCACGATGGATCCATCAATTGCCGCGTGGCAATGCTCAGCGACGTGACGCAGAAAAAGCACGTGGAGGCGCAGATCTGGAATCAGGCCCATCACGATCCCCTGACCGGCCTGCCCAATCGTCAGTATTTCAACCAGCGCCTGCAGGCCGCGGTCGAGGCCTCCGACCGCACGCACCATCCGCTGGCGTTGCTGTTCCTCGACCTGGACCTCTTCAAGGAAGTCAACGACTCCATGGGACATGCCGTGGGGGACCAGTTGTTGGTCGAAGTCGCGCAGCGACTGCGGGCCGCCGCGTCCGTGGACACGTGTTTCGTCGCCAGGCTGGGGGGCGACGAGTTCGTGGTGATCGTCGGCAACGCGCCCGATCGGGCCCGCATCGACGCCTTGTGCGAGGATATCCTCGCGCGCATCACCCAGCCCTATGCCCTCGCGGGCAAGGCGCTGCACGTGTCGGCCAGCCTGGGCGTGGCGCTGTATCCGCTCGATGCCGGGAGCGCCGAGATGCTGTTGCGCCATGTGGACATGGCGATGTACGTGGCCAAGGAATCAGGCCGCAATGGCTACCATTACTTTGATGTGAGCATGCGCGAGCGGGTGCGCATGCGGCGCGATCTGCTGTACTCGCTGCCGCAGGCCATCGCGGCGGGGCAGTTCTTCCTGCTGTACCAGCCCATCTATTCCTTCGACACCCGGCGCCTCGTGCGCGCCGAGATCCTGCTGCGCTGGCGCCATCCCGAGTTCGGCATCATCAGCCCGCTGGATTTCATTCCCTACGCCGAGGAGCGCCATCTGATCCGGCCGCTCAGTGACTGGGTGTTCGCGCAGGCCGCGCGCCAGCTCGCCGACTGGCGCGTGCTGTCCCCGCAGCTGCGCCTGACGATGAACGTGTCGCCCGGGCAACTGGCGGAGGACAAGATTGATCTGCAGGCGGTCCTCGATCTTTTGAACTCCCACGGCTTGCCGCCCGATTGCCTCTCGCTGGAATGCAGCGAGCATCTATTCCTGAACATGGACGCGGAGATCCGCTCCCGCCTCCAGCGCATGAGCGCGGCCGGCATGCGCTTCAGCGTCGGAGCCGTGTCGCTGGGGATGTCGTCGCTGCTCGCCATGCCGCAACAGCCGTTCGAGACGCTCAAACTCGAACGCGAGGCGACCGAGCAGCTCCTGGCCAGCGATCATGCGCCCGTGGTCTGTGAATCCATCATCACACTGGCCCATCGGCTCGGGCTGTCGGTCGTGGCGGAAGGCATCGCCACCCGTGAGCAGTACGAATTCCTGTTGGGGGCGGGGTGCGATGCGGGCCAGGGCTATTGGTTGGACGAACCGCTGGACCCCGAGACGTTGGAGCAGCGTTTGCGGGACTCGACTCAGCGTCCCTGACGGCGGCGGCCGGCCTTGCGCCAGAATCCGACAATCAGCCACAGCCCCAGCCAGGCAAGCACGGGGGCATTGCGCCAGCGCACATAGGGCGTCAGCCCCTGGGTTCCCAGGACTTCCACATCCAGCACCCCGGGGATGCCGGGATCCAGCGAGCCGCGCACCTGGCCGTAGGGGTCCAGCGCCACTGTCATGCCGGTGTTGGTGGCTGCCACGAGCGGCCGCGCAGTTTCCAGGGCACGCATGCGGGCCATCCACAGATGCTGGCGCAAGGCCCACGAGTTCCCGAACCAGGCCAGGTTGCTGATGTTCACCAGGATGCTGGCACCCGCGCCATCCGGGGGCGGCGCGACCTGCGCGGCGATCTGTTCGCCGAAGGCATCCTCGTAACAGATGTCGACGGCGATGGACTGTCCGGACAATCGCAGAGGCGGCTGGATCAGCGGGCCTCGATTGAAGTCGCCCAGCGGAATCTGGAGGGCATCCACGAACCAGCGGAATCCGGGAGGAATGAATTCGCCGAAGGGGACCAGATGGTGCTTGTCGTAATGCCAGGGCGCGGGAGTCCGCGGAAACGACGTGTCGTCCGGCGGGAGTGCGATTGCGCCGTTCGTGTAACGGTCCCCGTCCGCCGTGCGCTGGTGCAACGGGATTCCCATCAGCAGCGTAGCCTGCTGGCGTTGCGCCAGCGCCTGCCAGCGTGACCAGATCGCGGCCGGGATCTCGTCCTGGAAGATCGGCATCACGGTTTCGGGAAAGACGATCAGGGACGGAGCCGTGGACTCGCCCTTCACCGGCAGGTCGGCCAGGCGCAGGCTTTGGTCGATGGCGGTTTCGAACAGCCGGGGGTCGAATTTTTCCGATTGGGGGGTAGCGGGCTGGATCAGGCGTACCATCAGCGGCGACCCGAGCGGCTGGACCCACTGGATATGCTGCCCCGCGATGCCGGCCAGCCCGCAGCCCAGCGCCACGGCGACCACCGCGGCTGCGCTGCGGTCGTAGGGAGCGCAGTCCTTCGCCCGGGCCATGAGCGCGACGGCGGCTGCGGAGAACGCCGCCAGCCAGGTCAGGCCATAGACGCCGACCACCGGCGCCCAGGCGGCGAACATGCCCTCGGCGTGGGCGTAGCCGGCGTCCAGCCAGGTAAAGCCCGTGAACAGCGTGCCACGCAGCCACTCGAAAAGCGTCCACGACGAGGCCCAGACCACGGCGTTCAGGATCTGCCTCGGGGCCTGCTGGCGCGGCGATCGCCAGGCGGCACATAGCCAGGCACTCAAGGCGCAGGCCGAGGCGGAGTAAAGGCCCATGGTGGCGGCGAACATCACCAGCGCCGCCACCGCGAGCGGTAACGCCAGCCCGCCGAAGGTGTGCATGCTGATGGTGAACCAGTACACGCCGATGGCGAACTGGACGAGGCCGAACAGCCAGCCGTTCAGCGCCGCTTCGCGGATGCGCTCCGCGCTCCAGGTGCAGGCGGCCAACACCGCCAGCGAACCGATCTGGACAAACGGCAGGCTCCAGGCCGGCAGCGGCCCGGGCGCGAAGCACAGCGCCTGGACGCCGCCGGCCAGCACGATCGACAGCCCCTGGCGCCAGCCCGTGCGGCGGTCAGGCGGCATCGTGTTGCGCAGTGGGGGCGGAAGAGGTCGAGTTCAGGCGCTGGACATGCAGCCAGCGTGCCCGTTTCCCGTCGGCGCCGACCACGGTGAAGGCCAGGCCCTGGGATTCGAGGCGCTCGCCACGGCGCGGAATATGGCCGATTTCGGCGGCGAGCCAGCCGTTCAGGGTGTCGCAGTCCTGGTCCGGGAGATGCACGCCGAAAGTCTCGTTGAAGTTTTCGATTTCGGTCGTGCCCATGGCCCGCCAGCTATTTTCACCGGTGCGGAAGATGGTCTTCTCGTCGGTGTCGTCGAATTCGTCCTCGATGTCGCCCACGATCTGTTCCAGCACGTCCTCCATGGTCGCCAGCCCGCTGATGCCGCCGTGTTCGTCGACGACGATGGCCAAGTGGTTGCGGCTCATGCGGAAGTCGTGCAGCAGCTCATTGAGGCGCTTGGATTCAGGGATGAAGACCGCAGGGCGGATCAGGGCGCGGATATCCAGGGCGTGGTCCGAAAGGGCCAGCAGCAGGTCCTTGGTCAGCAGGACGCCGACGACGTTGTCGCGGTCGCCTTCATAGACCGGGAAGCGCGAGTGACCGGTATCCATGATCTCGGGCATGAGTTCGGCCAGCGGCCGCGAGATGTCCAGCATGTCCATGCGCGAGCGTGAAACCATGATGTCGGCCACGGTCTTGTCCGCCACCGTCAGGGCGCCGGAGATCATGGCGTAGGATTCGCCGTCAAGAATGGAATGGTCGTGTGCGGCCTCGAGCACTGCCCGGATCTCCGCGCGACCCGTAGGCGGGTCGGGCCGCAGAAGGGATTTCAGACGGGAAAGCAGGGATTTGGGCGCCGACGGTTCAGGTCGAGGCTCAGGGTCGGAATGTGATTCTGGCATTGTCCGAAGGACGAGTAACTAGGTTTCTTAGCATAACCGATAACGTCGGAGAATCGGCTTCAGGGCTGCGGGCCGGGCCGGTAAGGATCGGGGATGTGCTGCGCCGCGAGGATGCGGGTCTCCAGCGCTTCCATGTGTTCGGCCTCGTCGGCCTCGATATGGTCCCACCCCAGAGCGTGCAGGACGCCGTGGGTGACCAGGTGGGCCGCATGATGCAGGAGCGGCTTGTGTTGTTCGGCCGCTTCGCGAACCAGAACGGGCAGACACAGGACGATGTCGCCGCTGAGACTGCCGTCCGGGGCCGCCCCATATTCGAACGTCAGGACGTTCGTGGCGTAGTCGCGCTGCCGGTAGCCGGCATTCAGCGCCCGGCCTTCGTCCGTATCGACGATGCGCAGCGTCAGGGCGACGGGCTGGCCGGCGCGCGGATCCGGTGCCGCCAGCGCCTGCTCCAGCGCGTGGCCGACCCAGCGGCGCAGCCGCCAGCGCGGCAGTTCGGCGGCCGGAACGGCATACTGTATGGACAGCGAAAAATCAGGATACATGATCGCCCGCCTGTTCGTAGGCATCCACGATGCGGGCCACCAGCGGGTGGCGGACCACGTCGCGGCTGGTGAAGCGGGTCTGGGCAATGCCCGGTACCCCGTCCAGCACATCGAGTGCATGCAGCAGGCCGCTTTGCTGATTCTTGGGAAGATCCACCTGGGAGGGATCCCCATTGATGACGGCCTTGCTGCCGAAGCCGATACGCGTCAGGAACATCTTCATCTGCTCGGGCGTGGTGTTCTGCGCCTCGTCCAGGATGATGAATGCCTGGTTGAGCGTGCGCCCGCGCATGTAGGCCAGAGGGGCGATCTCGATGGTCTGCTTTTCGAACAGGCGCTGCGTGCGCTCGAAGCCGAACAGGTCATACAGGGCGTCGTACAGCGGCCGCAGGTAGGGATCCACCTTCTGGACGAGGTCGCCGGGCAGGAAGCCCAGACGCTCGCCGGCTTCGACGGCCGGGCGTGTGAGCACCAGGCGCGAGACCGTTTCGCGCTCCAGCGCGTCGATGGCGCAGGCGACGGCAAGCCATGTCTTGCCCGTGCCGGCCGGCCCCACGCCAAAGGTCACGTCGTGCTTCAGGATGGCATTCAGGTAGTCGCGCTGGCGTGGCGTGCGCGGCCGCAGGTCAGTCTTGTTCGTGTGCAGGCGCAGAGTGGCATCGTCCACTGGCGGCAGGTCCGGCAGGTCCGGCAGGTCGGGCCGCCCTTGCACCGTTGCCTCGGGTTTCGCCTCCAGCTCCACCAGGCCGAGCTGCAGAGTCTCAAGCGACAGGGGCGTGCCAGCGGCCCGCTCGTGAAACCAGCGCAGCGCGTCGGCCGTGCGGCGGGCCTGCGCGCCGCGAATGCTGAGCCGGCTACCCCGGCGGCTGATGGTGGTGCCATAGGCCTGCGCAATCTGCCGCAGGTTCTCGTCCAGCGGTCCGCACAGGTTGGCGAGCTGCATGTTGCTGCCGGCCAGTTGCAGGCTGATCGGCCGCTGGCGCGCGGCGGCGGTGCGCGGCTTGCCCGTGGAATCAGCGCTCATGCCGGGATCCGCGTGGTGTCGCGCGTCAGGACTTCGCCGCGCAGCGTGTTGGTCAGCGCGGCCGTGATGCGCACGTCCACCATGTGTCCGATCAGGCGCGGCTCGCCCGCGAAATTCACGATGCGATTGTTTTCGGTGCGGCCTTTCATGTCGTGCGGATCCTTTTTCGACGGGCCTTCGACCAGCAGCCGCTGTACGCTGCCGACCATGGACTGGCTGATGGCGCCAGCCTGCTCATTGATCAGGGATTGCAGCCGGTGCAGCCGGTCCAGCTTCACTTCCTGCGGCGTGTAATCGACCAGCATGGCGGCCGGCGTGCCGGGTCGCGGCGAATAGACGAACGAAAAGGACTGATCGAAACCCACGTCTCGTACCAGATCCAGCGTCTTCTGGAAGTCCACCTCGGTTTCGACCGGGAAGCCGACGATGAAGTCTGACGAAAACGTCATGTCGGGACGGGTGGCGCGCAGCCGGCGAATGATGGATTTGTATTCCAGCACCGTGTAGCCCCGCTTCATCGCACCGAGCACGCGATCGCTGCCGGCCTGGACCGGCAGGTGCAGGAACGGGACGAGCTTGGGCAGGCGGCCGTGGGCTTCAATGAGGCGGTCCGTCATTTCCTTGGGGTGCGAGGTGGTGTAGCGGATACGCTCGATGCCGGGGATGTCGTGGACGTAGTCCAGCAGCATGGCGAAGTCTGCGACTTCACCGGAATCGCCGGCGGCGCCGCGATAGGCATTGACGTTCTGCCCCAGCAGCGTGACCTCGCGCACGCCACGGTCCGCCAGATCGGCGACCTCGGTCAGGACGTCGTCGAAGGGCCTGGAGACTTCGGGGCCGCGGGTGTAGGGCACCACACAGAAGCTGCAATATTTGCTGCAGCCTTCCATGATGGAGACGAAGGCTGTGGGGCCGTTGACATGGGCCGGAGGCAGCGCATCGAACTTTTCGATGGCCGGAAACGAGACGTCGATCTGCGACTGGCCGGTCTGGCGACGGCGGTCGATGAGTTCCGGCAGCCGGTGGAGGGTTTGGGGGCCAAACACGACGTCCACGTAGGGCGCGCGCCGCACGATGGCTTCGCCTTCCTGGCTCGCCACGCATCCGCCCACGCCGATGACGAGGTCGGGATTGCTGTCTTTCAGGTGTTGCACCCGCCCCAGGTCCGAGAAGACTTTTTCCTGGGCTTTTTCGCGCACGGAACAGGTGTTGAAGAGGATGATGTCGGCCTCTTCCGGGGTCCGGGCGAGTTCGACGCCTTGGGCGGCCTGTAGGATGTCGGCCATCTTTTCCGAGTCGTACTCGTTCATCTGGCAGCCGAAGGTGCGGATGAAGAGCTTTTTGTGTTCACCGGGTTCGGTGGGCTGCAGGGCGCGGGCGATGGCCGTGATTTCGGCTTCAGGGGTGAGGGCGGCGGCAACGGGCGCGTGGTGGATGACGCCGGGGCGGCGCGCGGTGGTTTCTTGCATGGCGGGTCGCCAGGACGGGTTTATATCCCGGGGGCGGTGTGTGGGTTCTATGAGAACTGGCTATTGTACTGGGTTCGGTGGGGTGACTGTATTTTGGGCCGAGGGACCAGGTTTCGAGTTCTTGAGACGCGAGGTGGCGGGAGGACCGCCGGGTAGGGCGCACTTCCCCCTCGCACCCCCTCCCGCCTTTCACAAGAAAGGCGAACCGATCCCGCGAAAGAAGCCGATCAGCCGAGCTCGACTTCCGGCCCGTCCTTCTTCACGTGCTTCACCAAGTCTTCCCGCTTGATCCCCATCCACATCGACAGAGCGGCCGCCACGAACACCGACGAATAGATCCCGAACCAGATCCCGATCGTCAGCGCGAGCGAAAAGTTGTGCAGCGTCGGACCGCCGAAGAAGAACATCGACAGCACCATCATCTGCGTCGAACCGTGCGTGATGATCGTCCGCGAAATGTTCTGCGTGATCGCCGCGTCGATGATGTCACGCACCGGCGCCTTGCGCTGCTTGCGGAAATTTTCCCGGATCCGGTCCATCACCACCACGGACTCGTTCACCGAATACCCCAGTACGGCCAGCACCCCCGCCAGCACCGAGAGTGAAAACTCCCACTGGAAGAACGAAAAGAACCCCAGGATGATCACCACGTCGTGCAGGTTGGCGATAGCGCAGGACGCCGCGAGCTTCCATTCGAATCGCACCGCCAGATAGAGCAGAATGCCGATCACGCAGAACGCCAGCGCCTTCAGTGCGTTGTGCAGCAGCTCCTGTCCCACCTGCGGGCCCACGAATTCCACCCGCTGCAGCCGCACCTCGGGGTGCGCCTTTTGCAGTTCCTTCAGGACCGTCTGGCTTTGCGCGGCCGTGTCCTCGCCCGCCCGCACGGGCAGGCGAATCATGACGTCCTTGGAGGTGCCGAAGTTCTGGACCTGAAAGTCCCTGTAGCCCAATGCGTCCACGGCGGAGCGGATGTCGTCGACCGGCGCGGACTGCTCATAGTGCATTTCCATCACCGTGCCGCCGGTGAATTCGATCGACAGGTGAAAACCGCGCGTGGCGATGAAGAAAACGGCCAGGAGGAACGTGATCAGGCTGATGATGTTCAGCGCCAGTGCCGGGCGCATGAACGGGATGGTCTTGTGGATGCGGAAAAATTCCATGATGCGTCCTGCTCAATTCTGCTGCTTGTTGGGGTGCCACACCGTACCGATGGAAATCGCCTTGAGCTTGCGCTTGCGTCCGTAGTACAGATTGGCGAGCGCCCGCACCCCCACGACCGACGTGAACATCGAGGTCAGCAGGCCGATGACGTGAACCACGGCGAAGCCCCGGACAGGGCCCGTCCCGAAGGCCAGCAGCGCGACGCCGACGATCAGGCTGGTCAGGTTGGAGTCGAAAATCGTCGTCCACGCCCGCTCGAACCCCAGGTGGATCGCCTGCTGGGGCGAATAGCCCTCGCGTAATTCTTCTCGTATGCGCTCGTTGATCAGCACGTTGGCGTCGATCGCCATGCCCAGCGTCAGCGCCATGGCTGCGATGCCAGGCAGGGTCAACGTGGCCTGCAGCATGGACAGGATGGCGACCACCAGCAGCACGTTGAAGGACAGGCCCAGCGTGGAGAACAGCCCGAACAGGTGATAGTAGAGAATGATGAAGATCGCGATGGCCGTGAAACCATACAGCGTGGAATCGAAACCCTGGCGGATGTTGGCGGCGCCCAGGCTCGGGCCGATGGTGCGTTCCTCGATGATGCGCATGGGGGCCGCGAGCGCGCCGGCCCGCAGCAGCAGCGAGACGTCGGCCGATTCCTGGGCCGTCATGGCGCCCGAGATCTGCACGTGCCCACCGGGGATTTCGGAACGGATGACAGGCGCGGTCACGACCTGGCCCTTGCCGTTCTCGATCAACACGATGGCCATGCGCTTGCCGATGTTGTCGCGCGTGACGTCGCGGAAGATCCGTGCGCCCTTGGAGTCCAGCGTCAGGTTGACAGTGGGTTCCTGGGTCTGCTGGTCCCGGCCCGGCTGAGCATCCTGCAGGTTTTCGCCCGTCAGGATCACCTGGCGGCGCAGCAGCAGCGGCCGGCCGTCGGTGTCTTTGTATTGCACCAGGCCGAACGGCACCTTGCCCTGGCTCAATGCGGCCATGGCGCTGGGCGAGTCATCCACCATGTGGATTTCCAGGGTCGCCGTGCGGCCCAGGATCTCCTTGGCCTTGGCGATGTCCTGCACGCCCGGCAGCTCGACCACGATGCGGTCCGCACCCTGTTGCTGGATCACGGGTTCGGCCACACCCAGTTCGTTGATCCGGTTGTGCAGCGTCTGGATGTTCTGTTTCAGCGCGTTGGATTCCACCTGCGTGGTGGCCGTATCGCTGAGCTTGCCGTCCAGCAGCCACTGATCGCCGGCGCGGGCCGGCGAAAAGACCAGTTCCGGAATGGCCCGGCGCAGTGCGTTGGAAGCGGCGTCGCGGGCCTCTTCGGTCGCGAAAGTGGCTCGAACCGACATCTGGTTGCGCTCGACGTCGTCGAATTTGATCTTGGCGTCGCGCAGGGCCGAGCGCGCCTCGCCCGACATCGAATCATACCGGCCCGTCAGGGCCCCCTTCATGTCGACCTGGAGCAGGAAGTGCACCCCGCCGCGCAGGTCCAGGCCGAGATACATCGGGTTGGCACCCAGCGCGGTCAGCCAGTTCGGCGAGGCCGACATGAGATTGAGCGCGACCGTGTAGTTCGGATTCTTCGGGTCGGCATTCAAAGCCTTTTCCAGCTCGTCCTTGGCCTTGAGCTGCGTGTCGGTGGAGTCGAAGCGGAATCGCAGCGTGCCCACCGGGCCGTTCATCTCGAGCGAGCTGGCCGTGGAAGGGATGTCGGCCTGCTTGAGGATCTGCTCGGCGTGCACCAGCGTGTCCTGATCGACCTTCACGGTTGCCTTGGCGCCCGCGACTTGGACGGCGGGTGATTCGCCGAACAGATTGGGCAGCGCGTACAGCGCGCCAATCAGCACGGCGGCCAGGACGATGAGGTATTTCCAGAGAGGATAGCGATTCATGGTCGACCAGGGACGGACAATAGGGATGCGGCGCCAGCAGGCGCCCGCGCCGGATCAGAGCGACTTGATGGTGCCCTTGGGGAGCACTGAGGTCACCGCGCTGCGCTGCACCACGGTTTCGATGGGCTTGTCGCCGGCCTGGCCGATCTCCAGGGTCACGTAGTTGTCGCCGACCTTGCTGATCTTGCCGAGGATCCCGCCGGACAGGATGACCTCGTCGCCCTTGGCCAGGGCTTCCACCATCTTCTTGTGGTCCTTCTGCCGCTTCATCTGGGGGCGGATCATCAGGAAGTACAGGATGACGAACATCAGGATGATGGGCAGCATGCTCATCAACGCATTCGGTTCGCCGCCAGCGGCCTGGGCTGGCATCAGGGTCAGGGTGTCAAGCAGGGACATGAAGGCTCCTGAAGAAAATCAGTCGTGAAATGGGAGGAAAGTTAACTTTTGATTGTAGCGAGATATTGGTGACTGCGCGTCAATCGATGCCACCGGCGCGATCCGCCTGGAACTGCGCCCGCCACGCGTCGAAGCGGTCATTCTCGATGGCAGTGCGCATCTCCGTCATCAGATTGAGGTAGAAGTGCAGGTTGTGCAGGGTATTCAGCCGCGCGCCGGTGATCTCGCCAACGCGTTGCAGGTGGTGCAGGTAGGCGCGGGAAAAATGCCGGCAGGTGTGGCAGGCACAATCGGGATCCAGCGGCCGGGTGTCGTCGCGGTAGCGCGCGTTGCGGATCTTGACGTCTCCGTGGCGGGTGAACAGCCACCCATTGCGGGCGTTGCGAGTGGGCATCACGCAGTCGAACATGTCCACTCCCATGCGCACGCCCTCGACCAGGTCTTCGGGCGTCCCCACACCCATCAGGTAGCGCGGCGCCTGGGAAGGCATGCGCGGCGTGACGTGGGCCAGCATGCGCATCATGTGCTCCTTGGGCTCGCCTACGGAAAGGCCGCCGATGGCGTAGCCTTCGAAGCCGATGTCGGTCAGGCCGGCCAGCGACTCGTCGCGCAGGTCCTCGTACATGCCGCCCTGGATGATGCCGAACAGCGCGTTGGGGTTCTGCAGCGCCTGGAAGGCAGTGCGCGAACGGCGCGCCCAGCGCAGCGACATGCGCATGGAGGTTGCCGCTTCTTCGTGCGTGGCCGGCCTCCCTCCGATCTGGTAGGGCGTGCATTCGTCCAGCACCATGACGATATCGGAATTCAGGCTGCGCTGGATGCGCATGGACTCCTCGGGCGAGAGAAACAGCCGCGAGCCGTCGATGGGAGAGGCGAATTTCACGCCTTCCTCCGTGATCTTGCGCATGCCGTTCAGGCTGAACACCTGGAATCCGCCCGAATCCGTCAGGATCGGCCGCGGCCATTGCATGAAGCCATGCAGTCCGCCGTGGGCGTCCAGCACTTCCGTGCCGGGGCGCAGCCAAAGGTGGAAGGTGTTGCCCAGCACGATCTGTGCACCGATGGATTCCAGTTCCTCCGGCAGCATGGCCTTCACACTGCCGTAGGTTCCCACGGGCATGAAGATCGGCGTCTGGATCGTGCCGTGATTCAACGCCAGGCGACCCCGCCGTGCGGCGCCGTCGGTGTGCAGCAGTTCGAAGTGCAGTCCGGTCATGGGGCTGGAGTGGGGGAAGACTGGGCGGCCTCGATGAACATCGCGTCGCCGTAACTGAAAAAGCGGTAGCGCGATTGTACGGCGTGCTCATAGGCCCGGCGGATCGGTTCCATCCCCGCCAGGGCCGAAACCAGCATCAGGAGCGTCGACTGCGGCAGGTGGAAGTTGGTGATGAGGGCATCCACGTTCCGGAACCTGTAGCCCGGAGTAATGAAGAGACGTGTGTCTCCTTCGCAGGTATGGACACCGTCGCCCTCCTGGGCGGCCGCCTCCAGCGAACGCACGCTGGTGGTGCCCACCGCGATCACCCGGCCTCCGTGGGCCCGGGTCTCGCGGATGTGCGTGAACACCGACTCGGGAACGACATAGCGTTCCGAGTGCATGACATGCTCGCTGATGTTGCTCACCCGCACGGGCTGGAAGGTGCCGGCTCCCACGTGCAGCGTGACGAAGGCCTCGCGGATGCCTTGATCCTTCAGCCGGTCCAGCATGGCCTGGTCGAAGTGCAGCCCGGCTGTGGGCGCCGCCACGGCGCCCGGCTTTTCGGCGTAGACGGTCTGGTAGCGGGCTTCGTCCTCGGGCGCGGGGGCATGGGTAATGTAGGGCGGCAGCGGCACGTCGCCGTATTGCTCCAGCAAGTCCAGGAGCGATGACGGGAAAACGAGGTCGAACAGCTCGCCCTGCCGGCCCTGCACCTCGGCCTGAATGGCGCCGTCCGCCAGGAGCAGCCGGGTACCGGCGCGGGGAGATTTGCTGGAGCGCAGGTGAACCAGGGCGCGGGTGGGGGTCAGGATGCGTTCGACCAGAACCTCGACCTGGCCGCCGCTGTCCTTGTGGCCGCGCAGGCGTGCCTTGATGACGCGCGTATTGTTGAATACCAGCAGGTCGCCGGGGCGCAGCAGCCCCGGCAGATCCGTGAAGCGCAAGTCGTGCTGTTCGCCGGCGGCGTCCAGATGCAGCAGGCGGCTGGCGTCGCGCCGTTCAGCGGGGTGTTGGGCAATGAGGTCGGGAGGCAGTTCATAGTCGAACTGCGCGATGTCCATGGAGGGGATCACGAGAAATTCAGAGGCCGGAGGGCCGATGACGGTTTGGAACGGGCCATTTTAGCGCTGCGGCCGGCGGGGGCTTCTGACCAAGCGCAGCTTTGGATTATGCTGATGTTTTTTTGTCGGACGGCAGTATGGAAGGTGCGGCGCGGTGGCGGGCAATCCGCTGGTGGGATCTCATGAAGGAACAGCGCCCTCGCCCAGTCCGGGCGGGGCTCGCGCGGGGCTGGGCGCGCGCGGGATGCGCGATCGTGCTGGGCCTGGCTTCACTGGCGGTCGCGGCACAGGCGCTGCCGCCGGAACTCCAGAAGGCCTGGAAGGCTACGAAACTGCCGGATGCTTCCCTGTCGCTCGAAATCCGCGAGGCGGGCGGCCCGGTCATCGCGCGCGTCAATGCCGACGTGCCGCGCAATCCCGCATCTGTCATGAAGACCGTCACCACGTGGTCGGCGCTGTCGGCGCTGGGGCCGGATTTCGCCTGGCGAACCCGGCTCATGAGCGATCCGGGCGCCCGTGTCGACGCTCAGGGCACCCTGCAGGGGCCGCTCTACGTGGTGGGCGGCGGCGATCCCTATTTCCGCTCTGAAGACCTCTGGGGCCTGCTGCGCCAGATGCGGCTGCGGGGCATCAAGAATCTGTCCGAGGTGGTGGTGGATCGCAGCCGGTTCGGTGACGTGACCATCGATCCGGGAGACTTCGACGGATCCGCCGACAGCCCGTACAACGCCAGTCCGGATGCCCTGATGGTGGGCTTCGGGGCCAGCCGCATCCTGTTTTATCCCGATGCCCAGACGCGCCAGTGGATCCCCATCGTGGATCCGCCGACTCGCAACGTGCGTATCGAGGGCCAGTTGCAGTGGCTGGACGGGCGCTGCACCACCTCCCCGGCGGTGATGGCCAATATCCAGGTGCGCGACCATCAGGCGGTCGTCCACATTGGGGGCAAGGTCGCGGGCGCCTGCGGCGAGTTCAGTTACTACCGGCTGATCGGCTCGCAGGCCGATCATTTCGAAGGTCTGTTCCGCCTGCTCTGGCAGGAGCTGGGCGGAACCATTGCGCATGGCTTCACCTCGGGCAAGGCGCCCTCCAGCGCCCGGATGCTGGTCTGGCACGACTCCCCATGGCTGTCGGACGTGATCCGCCAGATCAACAAGAACAGCAATAACGTGATGGCCCGCATGACGTTCCTGACCCTGGGCGCAGAACTGAAGGGACCGGGGGCGACCTTGGCCACCAGCGGCCAGGCCGTTCTCGAGGTCATGAAGAACCAAGGGGTGGACACCGCCGGCTGGGTGTTGGTCAATGGCTCGGGCCTTTCGCGCCAGGGGCGCGTGACCGCGCGCGGCCTGGCCCAAATGTATGACAATATCTGGCGCTCGCCGCTCATGCCCGAGTTCGTCTCGTCACTGGCCATTTCCGGGGTGGACGGCACGGTGCGCAAGCGCTTGCGCGCTGGCGACACGCGGGGGCAGGCGCACCTGAAGACTGGGACACTGCGCAATTCCCGCGCGCTGGCCGGCTTCGTGCGCGGGGCCAGCGGCAAGCGCTATATCCTCGTGAGTCTCGTCAATGACCCCAGCGCCTGGGCCGTGCGCAATTTCGACGATGCGATCGTGCGCTGGCTGGCGTCCAAATAGATCGGCAACCGGCACCGGTGGCCTCGGCGATGCTGATCGGGACCGCCGGGTTTCCGAATCGCGCACCGGGTGGCGCGTTGGGTCGCGGTGGGCCGGCTCCGGGCGTTACACTGTCGGCCATCCCTGATCGAGATTACGCTGTCATGCCCATCCACGAAATCCGCCACCCCCTCATCCGCCACAAGCTGGGATTGATGCGGCGCGCCGACCTGAGCACCAAGAACTTCCGCGAAATGGCGCAGGAAATCGGTGCGCTGCTGACCTACGAGGCGACCAAGGATCTGCCGCTGGAGCCCGCCCGCATCACCGGCTGGGCAGGTGAGCTCGACGTCGAGAAGCTGGCCGGGAAGAAGGTCACGGTGGTGCCTATCCTGCGGGCCGGGATCGGCATGCTGGATGGGGTGCTCAGCCTGATTCCGGGGGCCAAGGTCAGTGCGGTCGGGATCTCTCGCAATGAGCAGACGCTTCAGGCGCAGCCGTATCTGGAGAAACTGGTCGGCCAGCTCGACCAGCGGCTGGCGCTCATCGTGGATCCCATGCTGGCGACCGGTGGATCCATGGTGGCGGCGATCAACATGCTCAAGCAGGCCGGTAGCCGCAACGTGCGGGCGCTGGTGCTGGTCGCGGCGCCCGAAGGAATTGCGGCCGTCGAGCGGGCCCATCCCGATGTGGACATTTATACCGCTGCCATCGATGATCACCTGAATGAGAACGGGTACATCATCCCGGGCCTGGGTGACGCCGGCGACCGGATCTTCGGGACGCGCCAGAAAGCGGACTGATCCGTCGCCGTTTCCGGGTGTCGCAGCGTTCATGTTTCGACACACGCGCTGGGCCGGGTTCGGGTAGGATGGGCTGCACGTTGACTCTCAGGAGACACAGGCATGACCCCTCAAAATCAGTCCATTCCCACCCAATCCGCCAGTGATGCGCTGGTCGAAGATCTGAAAGGCAGCCTGGATCAAGCCGAGAAGTTCCTGCGCGATGCCGCTGACGCCACCGGCGACGCAGCGGCAGACCTGCGGGCCCGCGCGCTGGAGGCGCTGGACCAGGCGCGTGCCGCCCTCTCCGATACGCAGGCAAAGCTGATCGAACAGGGCTGCCGTGTCGCGCACGATACCGATGAATACGTGCAGTCCAATCCCTGGAAGGCCGTCGGAATTGCGGGTGTCGCCGGCCTGCTGCTGGGCGCGTTCCTCTCCAGGCGCTGACGCCATGGTGGCGCTCGGACGATCACTGGCTGATATCGCATCGCAGGTGGTCACTCTCGTAGCCACCCGCCTGGAGCTCCTCGGGCTGGAGGCGTTGCAGGTGCGGGATCGCCTGCTGTGGCGCCTCGCCGTGCTGCTCGCGGCCGTCTTTCTGCTGATGCTGGCGCTACTGGTGGCGACCGTGGCCTTTGCGCTGTCGGTGTGGCCCACGGAACAGCGCACGCTTGCATTGAGTCTGCTGGCGGCCGGATATGCTGTATTGGGAGCGCTGCTTCTGCTGTGGTTATGGGCGCGCTACCTCCGGGGGCCCGAACCCTTCGAGGCGACTGCCGAAGTGCTGAAGGCCGATGCCCGGATGCTCAGCGGCGCCGCGGCCGCACCGGGTGAGCCGCCTTCGGAGCCTCCACCTCCATCGCAGGAACCGACACAGATGGACGGAGACCGGTTATGACGACCCGCGCCGCATTGACGAAGTTGTCTCCCCAGGAGCGCCGCATCCGCATTGAATTGCTGCGGCTGCGGGCTGCTTACCAGCGTGTGGAAATGCAGCGTACGGCCCGCCATATTGGCGACGAACTGCAGCCGCGGGCCCTCGTTGCCGAGGCGCGCGACGGCCTCAAATCGATGGGGCTGGGCTGGGTCGGCCACAGTTTGCGGACGCTGCGTCGTTTTCCGGTGCTGTTGTCTCTGGCGTCCACGCTATTGTCAGGCGCGCGCCGGCGCCGCATGCTGGTCAAGGCAGCCCTGGCGGGCGGCCTTTTCCTGCTGGGAAAACATCAGGTGGAAAAATCCCGGGCGGCCCGTCTGGGCTGACCACAACGGTGTGATGGCAGCGGTGGGTGGCAACGCGGGTCGCAGCGGCAAGTCGCCGCGGCAAGTCGCAGCGGCCGGGCCGGAGCGCTGCGGAGCACGGTTTCGGCCGCGGCGGCCGAGTTCCGGCTTAGAGGCCGAGTTCCCCCCACATGGCGTCCACTTTGGCCTTGACGGCGGCGGTCATCTGAATGGGTCGCCCCCACTCGCGCCCGGTTTCGCCGGGCCACTTGTTGGTGGCGTCCAGTCCCATCTTGCCGCCCAGCCCCGACACCGGCGAGGCGAAATCCAGGTAGTCAATGGGCGTATTCTCGACCAGCACGGTGTCCCGTACCGGGTCCATGCGGGTGGTCAGGGCCCACACCACTTCCTTCCACTGACGCACGTCGATGTCCTCGTCCACCACGATGATGAACTTGGTGTACATGAACTGGCGCAGGACGCTCCACAGGCCGAACAGGATGCGCTTCGCGTGGCCGGGATATTGCTTGCGCATGGAGACCACTGCCAGCCGGTAGCTGCAGCCTTCGGGAGGTAGATAGAAGTCCGCAATCTCCGGAAACTGCCGCCGCAGAAGCGGCACGAAGACCTCGTTGAGCGCGACCCCCAGGATGGCGGGCTCGTCGGGCGGCTTGCCGGTGTAGGTGCTGTGGTAGATGGGCGCGTGTCTATGGGTGATGCGCTCCACGGTAAAGACCGGAAACCAGTCCTGTTCGTTGTAATACCCCGTGTGGTCGCCGAAAGGACCTTCCAGCGCCATCTCGTAGCCGGTGTCGGGCGGCGGCGCAGCGCCTTCCGGCACCGAGGCTTTCCGGGCGCCAGGGTGGCCGGCCGGCAGGATATGGCCTTCGAGAATAAACTCGGCGGTGGCCGGGACCAGAAGCTCGCTGCCCAGCGCCCGCGTCAGTTCCGTGCGCGACCCACGCAGCAGCCCGGCGAACTGATATTCGGAAAGACTGTCCGGGATCGGTGTGACGGCCGCCAGGATGGTCGCTGGGTCCGCCCCCAACGCCACGGCGATGGGGAACGGTTCGCCCGGGTGCGCCAGCGCGTGGTCGCGGAAGTCCAGCGCCCCGCCACGGTGCGAGAGCCAGCGCATGATGACCTTATTGCGGCCAATGAGCTGTTGCCGGTAGATTCCAAGGTTCTGACGCCGCGCGCGAGGGCCGCGCGTGGTCACCAGCCCCCAGGTCAGCAGCGGTGCGACATCGCCTGGCCAACAGCTTTGCAGCGGCAGCGAGGACAGGTCCACGTCGCCGCCTTCCAGCACGGTCTCTTGGCACGGTGCCGAACGGACCGTGCGAGGATTCATGTCCCAGAGGGCCGATTTCAGGACGGAGACCTTGGAGAGCGCATCGCGCATGCCATGGGGCGGGGTGGGCTCGCGCAGCGAGGCCAGCAGCTCGCCGGTTTCGCGCAGCGCACTGACGTCGGCGGCTCCCATGCCCCAAGCCACGCGCCGCGGCGTGCCGAACAGGTTGGTCAGGACGGGGGTGGCGCTCTGGGTGCCGCCATGCAGCGGACATTCGAACAGCAGGGCGGGGCCACCCGCCCGCAACACCCGATCGCTGATCTCGGTCATTTCCAGCGATGTGGAGACCGGGTGCGTGATGCGTTTCAACTCGCCCTGGCTTTCGAGCTGCTGGATGAAGTCTCTGAGGTCGCGGTATTTCACAGGGGATCGTCAATCGGGTTACAGTGGCGTCGTGCCAAAGATTACCACCGACCACCACCGATCGGCTGCCGGAGCTTCCCATGTCTGACCCTTCCGCGCAAGAACGGCTGGCGCTGGGTTTGCGGGCCGGGATTGCGCCTATTGGCGAATTCATCCATGTCAGCGCTATCTACATGGGGCTCGCGGTCCTTACGACGCTGGGCCTGAGTCTGGTGCTGCCGTCAATGCGGCAGCAATCCCAGCAGCTGCACGAAGTCGTCCTGACCATGTTCCAGGCCAACGACGGGGGGTATGAGACGCAGGACGACTCGGACGCTCCCGATTGGGCCGCGCCTCCCTTGGAACCGTCCGCACCCGCGCCGCCGGCTCCCTCGTCTGCGACACCCCCCGCCGTGGCCGTTGCTCCCCGTGCCGTTGCCCCCAGTGCAGTTGCCCCCAGTGCAGTTGCCCCGAGTGCCGGTGCGGGTCCTCGCTCTGCCGCGGGTTCCCCGAACCAGAAGGCTGGCAAGAACACGGCTGTCGGCCCCCCGGCGGCCGAGCCCGAGGAGAAGGCGGTGCAGGAAGGCCAGCTCACGTTTGCCCAGGCGCTGCTCGCCAGCATGCAGGACAGACCGGTCAAAGGCATGACGCGGTCCCAGGACCACGGTTTGCGCAGCTATCTGGCGCGTAAATACCGCATTGCGCCCAGCGTGGCGGGAGCGCTGATCCGGACGGCGTTTGCCGTGGGACACGATGAGCGTGTGGATCCCCAGTTGCTTCTGGCCGTGATTGCCATTGAATCGCGCTACAACCCGTTCGTGGAGAGTGCCGCGGGGGCCCAGGGCCTGATGCAGATCATGGGCAACGTCCACCGCGACAAGCTGAAGACCCGCGGCGGGCGCGCGGCGGCATTCAATCCCGTCGTGAACATTCGGGTGGGCGCGCAAATCCTGTCGGACTGCATTCGCCGCCGAGGCTCGGTGCAGGGCGGCCTGGCCTGCTATGTCGGTGCAACCGGCGTCGGCGATGGCGGCTACGGCTCGCGGGTACTGGCCGAACGCCGCCGCATCGCCCTGGCTTCCGGCATCCCCCTCGGCCAGGGCTGACCGGCCGTCTCTCTGTTTCAGACTGTATCGGCCGTACCGGTAGTGCTGGCCGTGCGAGGCCGCAAGTCTCCCAGGAATCCTGCCATCCGCTGGACCGCTTCTTTGAGGCGATCCAGCCCCGTGGCGTAGGAAAAGCGGACTGTATTCCGGGCAAAGGCCTCGCCGAAGTCCAGTCCCGGGACGGCGGCGACGTGCGCTTCGTTCAGGAGCCGCCGGCAGAAAGCCGCACCATCCAGGCCAAAGTTGCGGACGTCGGCGAATATGTAGAAGGCCCCATCCGGCGCCGCGGGCACGCTCAGACCCAGCTCCGCGAAAGCGGGCAGCAGGTAATCGCGGCGCTCCTTGAAGGACAGCCGCCGCTGTTCGTAGATGCGCATGACTTCCGGCTCGAAGCAGCTCAGGGCCGCGTGCTGCGCCAGCGCGGGAGCGCAGATCGCCAGGCTGGACGCCAGTCGCTCGATGGCGGGCATCATGGCTTCGGGCGCGATCAGCCATCCCAGGCGCCAGCCGGTCATGTGGAAGTACTTGGAGAAGCTGTTGATGACCAGCAGGTCGTCGTCCAGCGTGAGGGCGCTTTGCGGCGCATCGTCGTAGTACAGGCCCAGATAGATCTCGTCCATGATGACGTAGCCGCCCCGTCCGTGCACGGCCTCGATCAGCGCCCGCAGCGCCTTGCGCGGCATGGAGGTTCCCGTGGGATTGCTGGGTGACGCAATCAGGACGCCTCGCGTGCGCGGTCCCCAGTGGGCAACGATGTCGTCAGCCTGGAGCTGAAAGCGGTGCTCGGCCGTCGTGGGCACCAGGCGCGTGGTGCCCCCCGCCGCCGTGATGAAGTTGCGGTTCGCGGGATACGAAGGGTCGGGCATCAGCACTTCGTCGCCCGGGTTGACCAGGGCGAGCGCGGCCAGCATCAACGCCCCCGACGCCCCGGACGTGATCAGGATGCGGGCCGGATCCACCACAGCGCCGAAGGAAGTCTGGTAGTAGTGGGCAATCGCCTCACGCAGCGCCGGAATGCCGGCCGGAGCGGTGTAGCCGCTCAGTCCCGCTTCGGCGGCGCGGTTCAGCGTTTCCAGTACGCGGGCCGGCGCCCTGAAGTCGGGTTCTCCGATGCCGAGACTGATGATGTCGTGTCCCTGGGCCGCCAACGCCTGGGCCTGCTTGAGGACTTCCACAGCGTAGAATGGCACCGTACGTTCAGTTCTATCGGCCAGTCGGGGCATGGATGAATCTCGGCTCGGTTCAAAATGCGATTGTAGCCCGCCACCCCAGGAGCCAGTGCCATGCAGTCCCCGTCTCGCCGCGCCTTTCTGTCCGGACGCCGCACTCAGGGTTCGCCGTGGGACACCTTTCTCGCGCGTCTGCATCGCGTGGCCGAAGGCCGGGTGTATGACTTCTCCACGCCAATGGGCAGTGCCCGGCTGATTCCGCAGCACATGCAGGACGTTTATCGTGCCCGTGCCTTGTGTCTGGAGTTCGGTGTCTGCCTGGCACTGGATGGCGTTCCCCATGCATCGCGCCTGGAAGATCAACCGGTGCTGTGGGTCGAACCCGGCCACGAGATGGAACGCTACGAGCGGCTGGGGCCCGGCGACCCGCGCTGGTTCGTGCAGCCCGGGTGCATGATAGGCCAACTGGAACAGGCGGGCCTGCCTCAGTTCCGGGATCAGCCGCCGCATCTGACGGTCGCGGCCTGGCTGGCGGATCGCAGCCTGTGCGACTGGGACTTCAGGAATACGGCTGCCAGCGGGCTCGTGCACGCGCTGGTCCTGCTCGCTGATGGCACCCAGGCGAACCTGGGTGCCTTTGGCACGGACAATCGCAAGCCGCTCGACAATCTGCGCGTGCAGCGCATGGTGTCCAGTCTCTTTGAACTGGGCAGCGGCGAAGCGGTGGCCGGCCTGCGGCAGGGTGCCTGCTGGAACGGTCGCTACCGGCTCGATGCCTTGCAGGCCACCGGCTCACAACCGCTGAATCTGGCGCATCTGCTGCTGGGCCACGGCGGCGAACTCGGCTGGGTCGAGTGGCTGGTCTTCGACGAGCGGCTCGGCGAGCCGCTGCAGCGCGACTATGCGGATCGTTTTGGCCAGCGCCCCGGCAGCGCCGTGGCCGACACTGCGCTGGTTCAGGAAGTGAAGGCGCTGTTCGACCCGGACTGCCTGTTCCCCGCGCACGCCCAGCAGTTTTCCTAACTGGCACGCCCGCTTTGGGGCTGATGCCGCCGCGCCGCACTGGACGCCCCTTCGCTGCATCGCGGCCGGCGCGCAGGCAGTCGGCCCGTCCGTGTCATGGTGTGTCACAAGCGGCTAGAATGGCTGGCATAGTCACTCTCCCTCACGGATCAAGGCAACATCATCATGGACGAATCGTTGCGTGTCGCGGCCCTGGAATATCACGAACATGGCCGTCCCGGAAAAATCTCTGTCACCCCGACCAAGCAGCTATCCAATCAGCGTGATCTGGCGCTGGCGTATACGCCGGGTGTAGCCGCTGCCTGCGAAGAGATCGTCGCCGATCCGCACAACGCGTTCCGCTTCACCGGCCGGGGCAATCTGGTGGGGGTGATCACCAACGGCACGGCCGTCCTGGGGCTCGGTGCCATCGGGCCGCTGGCTGCCAAGCCGGTCATGGAAGGCAAGGCCGTCCTCTTCAAGAAATTCTCTGGTCTGGACGTGTTCGACATCGAGATCAACGAACGCGATCCGGACAAGCTGGTGGACATCATCGCCGGTCTGGAACCCACTTTCGGCGGCATCAACCTCGAGGACATCAAGGCTCCCGAATGTTTCGAGGTCGAGCGCAAGCTGCGGGAGCGCATGAAGATCCCCGTGTTCCACGATGACCAGCACGGGACAGCTATCTGCGTCACGGCCGCGTTCATCAACGGGCTCGAGGTCGTGGGCAAGGACATCTCACGGGTCAAGGTCGTGGTCTCGGGAGCCGGTGCGGCTGCGATGGGGTGCCTGGACCTGATGATGGACATGGGTCTGCCGGTCGAGCACGTCTGGGTGTCCGACATCGAGGGCGTAGTCTACGAGGGCCGCACCGTCCTGATGGACGAGAAAAAGGCACACTTCGCCAAGAAGACCGATGCCCGCACGCTGGATGACATCATCGGCGATGCCGATGTTTTCCTGGGGCTGTCTGCCGGCGGTGTCCTCAAGCCAGCCATGGTCAAGAAAATGGCCGACCGCCCGCTGATCCTGGCCCTGGCCAACCCGAACCCCGAGATCCTGCCGTCGGATGCCATTGAAGCCCGCCCGGACGCGGTGATTGCCACGGGGCGGTCGGACTTTCCCAATCAGGTCAACAACGTCCTGTGCTTCCCTTATATTTTCCGCGGCGCCCTGGACGTGGGGGCGACGACGATCACGCGCGGCATGGAAAAGGCGGCCGCTCTTGCCATGTGCAAGCTCGCCCGCGAAGAACAGAACGATGTGGTGGCCGCTGCGTATGGCCTGTACGATGTGTCGTTCGGACCTCGGTATTTCATTCCAAAGCCTTTCGATCCTCGCCTCATCGTGCGGATTTCCCTGGCGGTGGCGAAGGCGGCGATGGAAGACGGCGTGGCGACGCGTCCGATCGCCGACCTGAAGGGCTACGCGAGCCAGCTCGAACAGTTCGTCTACCATTCGGGCGCCTTCATGAAGCCGCTGTTCTCGGCGGCGCGCACCATGGTGAGCGAGGGCGGAAAATCTCGTATCGTATTTGCCGAGGGCGAGGACGAGCGCGTGCTGCGTGCCGTCCAGATCGTGGTGGACGAAGGTCTGGCGCGCCCCATCCTGATTGGCCGACCGGCGGTACTGGCCGCGCGCATCGAGAAATACGGCCTGCGGATTCATCTGGGCGAGGACGTCGAGGTCACCAACCCCGAGCACGATGAACGATTCCACCAGTACTGGACGACTTATTGGGAACTGATGTGTCGCCGTGGCATCACCAAGGAAATGGCCCGGGTCGAGATGCGGCGGCGCCTGACGCTGATCGGCGCCATGATGGTGCACTTGGGCGATGCCGACGGCATGATCTGCGGGACAGTGGGCACCTATGGGAACCATCTGCGCTTCATCGACGAGGTGCTGGGGCACCGGTCGGGGCCGCACACCTATGCGGCCATGAACATTCTGCTGCTCGACGAACGCACCATTGCGCTGGCTGATACGCACGTGAACGACAATCCGGACGCTGCCCAAATCGCGGAGATCACGCTCATGGCGGCCGAAGAAATGCGCCGCCTGAACATCGAACCCAAGGTCGCCTTGCTGTCGCGCTCGAATTTCGGGACCGGCAGCTCCTCGTCGGGCGAAAAGATGCGCGCTGCGTTGGCGCTTGTGCGCGAACGGGATCCCGAACTGGAAATCGACGGTGAAATGCACGGCGACTGCGCGCTGGATCCGTCGTTGCGCGAACGCATCCTGCCGTCCACGACCTTGCATGGAGAAGCCAACCTGCTGATCTGCCCCAGCGTGGACGCGGGCAATATCGCCTACAACCTGCTGAAGACCGCGGCGGGTGGCAACGTGGCGGTGGGGCCGTTCCTGCTGGGCGCAAATGCGCCGGTCCACATCCTGACCTCCAGTTCGACGGTCCGCCGTATCGTCAACATGGCCGCGCTGACCGTGGTCGATGCGAACAAGCCGCGCCACACCTGAACGACCGGCTGTCGGGCTGGTCCTGACCGGTGGCGGCGCGCGCGCCGCTTATCAGGCGGGTGTATTGTCCGGCATCCTGGAAGTCCTGGATCCGGACAGAACTCCGGGGTTCCGCAATCCGTTCGCCATCATCAGCGGGACCTCGGCCGGCGCCATCAACGCCGCCGCGCTGGCCTGCCGTGCCCATCAGGTTCACCGTGCCGTCGACCACCTTTGCCGCCTGTGGGGATCGCTGCGCACCGACGATGTCTACTACTCGGATCCGGCTCATCTGCTCGCATCGGGGCTGCAATGGCTGGCGGTGTTCGGCCTGGGGTGGATCCGGCCCAGGCTCGCGCGCCATCATGCCCCCCACTCCCTCCTGAATAACGAGCCTCTGGTCGGGCTGCTCACCCGCACGCTGAACTTCTCCCGTCTGAACACGAACCTGGAGCGCGGGCACCTGGACGCTCTGGCCATTACCGCGACCGCCTATACCACCGGTGAACACCTGACGTTCTATCAGGCGCGTCAGACGATCAAACCCTGGAAGCGCACGTTGCGCCGCGCCGTGACGGGTGCGATCGGCGTCGACCACCTGATGGCCTCCAGCGCCATTCCTTTCATATTTCCGGCGCGGGCGGTGCTCATGGGCGACCATACCCTGTGGTGCGGCGATGGCTCCATGCGTCAGCTCGCCCCCATCAGCCCGGTCATCCACCTGGGCGCCAAGCGGGTGTGCGTGATCAGCACGAATTTCAACGAGGAAATCCACCCCGAGGTGCGTGAACTGAACCCGCCTTATCCCAATCTCGCGCAGATCGCCGGGCACACTCTGTCGAACATATTCCTCGATGGCGTGTCCGTTGACCTGGAGTCGACAGAGCGCATCAATTCGCTGCTTGCACGAATCCCGACAAATGGATTAAAAAGCGAGTCACTGCGATCCATCCACACCTTGACGATCACACCGAGCCGCTCCTTGGACGAACTCGCGCTTGAGCATCTGGATGAACTGCCGCGCGCCGTGCGTACGCTGTTTCGCGTGCTGGGAATTTCGCCGCGAAAAGTCGAGGCTGGAAGTGGGGCGCTTGCATCCTACCTGTTGTTCGAGTCCGGCTACACCCGGAATCTGATCGCTTTGGGCAGGGCAGACGGCATGAGTCATGCTGGAGAAGTCATCGCTTTTTTCAAGGAGTGGTCCGCATGAGCTCGGCCCAGATCAAAAAAATGCTCGCCCAAGGCACCCTGGATGCCAGCGGAGTTTCGGAGCAGGACGCTTTGGCCGCTGCGGCCGAGGCCGGTCTGTCAGCATTCGTCGTGAACTGCGATCGGGCGCGCAATCGCTCCGCCGTCCTGCGGGCGGTCGTCAAGGCGATCGACTATCCCGAGTTCTTCGGCGGCAATCTGGATGCGCTCTACGATTGCCTATGCGATACCTTGCTGGACCAGAAGACGGGCTTGTTCCTGTGGTTTCGCCATCTGCATTCGGGCGATCCGGCGTTGGCCGATGATGCCGACGCGATTGCCGGGGTCTGCAATGA
The DNA here is from genome assembly GCF_052978285.1 of Castellaniella sp. UC4447_H14. Taxonomy (NCBI): domain Bacteria; kingdom Pseudomonadati; phylum Pseudomonadota; class Betaproteobacteria; order Burkholderiales; family Alcaligenaceae; genus Castellaniella; species Castellaniella sp. UC4447_H14. The sequence goes on from NZ_CM129666.1 coordinate 3,199,084, forward strand.
CGTGGTCGAGTTCGGCCAGAACAACGAGCGGCACTTCGTCTACGCCATCCAGCACGCGGGCGCCCATCCGGCTCCCGAGCCCGGCGTGGATCCCACCCCATATTCGGGGCGCGCCGAAGTCTGACCTTTCTTCATCCTGCCGGCTCCCCCGTGTGCAAGCGTGGTCGGGGCCATTCGGGTGGGCTGATGCCCGACCGTTCTCACCAGTCCAGCAACGCCACGGCGGCCGCCACGATGGCCAGCCCCGCCGTCTCGGTGCGCAGCACGCGCGGCCCGAACTGGACCGCCTGCAAAGATTGGCGGCGCGCCTGGGCGAGTTCACCCTCCGACCATCCGCCTTCGGGCCCGATCACGAAGGTCACTTTGTCCTGCACTCGCTGTAGCGCCGGCGCCAGGGGCTGTGCCCCGTCGGGGTGGCAGAACAGGGCGGGCCCCGACAGCGCAGCCAGGCTGGCGGCGAGTGTCACCGGAGCATGAACGACCATCAGACGGTTGCGGCCGCACTGTTCGCTGGCGGCCCGTACGATGGCGCGCCAATGTTCCAGGCGCTTGTCCAGCCGTGGGCCGGCCAGCTTGAGCACGCTGCGATCGGCCGCGACCGGGTAAACCTCGCTGACCCCCAGCTCGACGGCTTTTTCGATCACCCAGTCCATCTTGTCTCCGGCGGCGATGCCCTGGATCAAGCAGACATGCCCCCGCAACTCGCAGTCGGTGGCCTCGTGCGGGCCGATCCGGGCCAGCAGCGCCGTACCGGAACCGCTGAGGGTCGCCGGGTACTGGCCACCCCGGCCGTCGAACAGGATCACGGGATCGCCGTCGGCCAGCCGCAATGCGCGCAAGGCGTGGTGGCTGGTGGCGGCAGGCAGCTCGATGGTCGTGTTCGCCTGCAGGGGGATGGCACAGAAAAAGCGGGGAGCGGGCATAGGGGCTTGGATGGTAAAATCCGAGGCTTTGTCACCCAGTATTTTAGGGTGGGCGCATGGCATGTGCCAGGGCGCCTTCCCCACCGAGATTCCTATGAGCGTTTTGCCCGCCCCTGATCCCTCCATGGCCAATGCCATTCGTGTGCTGGCCATGGATGCCGTGCAACAAGCCAAATCCGGGCACCCGGGCGCTCCCATGGGGATGGCCGATATTGCGCACGTGCTCTGGACGCGCCATCTGCGGCACAATCCGGCGGATCCGACGTGGATCGATCGCGACCGTTTCGTGCTGTCCAACGGCCATGGCTCGATGCTGATCTACGCGCTGTTGCACCTGACCGGGTATGACCTTCCCATGGCCGAGTTGCGCCAGTTCCGGCAATTGAATTCCCGCACGCCCGGACACCCCGAGGTCGGGGTCACACCGGGCGTCGAGACCACCACCGGGCCGCTGGGCCAGGGATTGTCCAACGCCGTCGGGATGGCGCTCGCCGAGGCCCTCCTGGCACAGGAATTCAATCGGCCCGGCCATACCATCATCGATCACGACACCTACGCGTTCGTGGGTGACGGCTGCCTGATGGAAGGCATTTCCCACGAAGCCTGCTCGCTGGCCGGCACGCTGGGCTTGTCGCGTCTGATCGTGTTCTACGACGACAACGGCATTTCCATCGATGGCCGGGTGGAAAGCTGGTTTGCCGACGACACACCGGCGCGCTTCCAGGCCTATGGCTGGAACGTGCTGCGCGGTGTGGACGGCCACGACATGGGCGCCATCGAAGCGGCCATCACGCAGGCGCGCGCGCATGCGGCATCCGGTCGGGGTCCGACCCTGATCTGCTGCCGGACCGTCATCGGGCGCGGGGCGCCCAACAAGGCAGGGACTGAGAAGGTTCACGGCTCTCCGCTGGGAGCCGAAGAGGTCGCTGCGACCCGCAAGGCACTGGGGTGGACCCTCCCGCCTTTCGAAATTCCCCAGGACGTGTACGCTTACTGGGATGGCCGGGCCCGCGGTGCGCAGCAGCAATCCGCCTGGCAGGCGCGTTTCGATCGCTATGCGGCGGAATACCCCGATCTGGCGGCGGAGCTGCGCCGCCGCATGGCGGGCGAGCTGCCGGCGGATTTCGCCGAACACGCGCGGGCTTTCGTGCAGTCCACACAGGACAAGGCAGAATCCATCGCCACGCGCAAGGCCTCCCAGCAGGCCATCGAGGCCTTTGCCGCCGTGCTCCCGGAACTGCTGGGAGGATCCGCCGACCTGACCGGTTCGAACTTCACCGATTGGCCGGGTGTGCAGGCGGTCCGCCGAGGCGATCGGCACCTCCATGCCGGGCGGCACATCAATTTCGGCGTGCGGGAATTCGGCATGGCGGCGATCCTGAATGGCGTTGCCCTGCATGGCGGATATCTGCCTTTTGGCGGGACCTTCCTCACCTTCTCGGATTATTCGCGCAACGCGCTGCGGATGGCGGCACTCATGCGGCAGCGTGTCGTGCATGTCTTCACCCACGATTCCATCGGGCTGGGCGAAGACGGGCCCACGCACCAGCCGATCGAGCACGCGGGCAGCCTGCGCCTGATTCCCAACCTGCATGTGTGGCGCCCTTGCGACACCACGGAAACCGCCGTGGCCTGGCAGATGGCCCTGACTCGCCCAGCCAGCGTCGGAATGGATGTCCAGGACGGCGGCCCGTCCGCGCTGCTGCTGTCGCGGCAGAACCTGCCCTTCGTCGCGCGCGATGCCGCCACGACCGAGGCCATCGCCCGCGGCGGCTACGTGCTTCGGGATATGGTGGGGGCCCGCGCGGTCATCATTGCGACGGGTTCGGAGGTCGAACTGGCCCTTCAGGCCCAGGACAGCCTGGCTGAACGGGGAGTGGCGACGCGGGTGGTGTCCATGCCCTGCACGCAACGATTTGACGCGCAGGATGCCGGATGGAAGGCCGCCGTATTGCCGCCGGAGCTGCCGCGCGTGGCGGTCGAGGCCGGAGGGACAGCCACTTGGTACAAGTACGTTGGCACGACCGGTGCTGTGGTGGGGATCGATACCTTTGGTGAATCCGCGCCCGCCGGCCTGCTGTTCAAGCATTTCAATCTGACGGCGGCCCATGTGGCCGCCACCGTCGAGCAGCTTTTGTAAACAGGAGAACCATCATGACGATTCGCGTTGCAATCAACGGCTACGGCCGTATCGGCCGGAATGTATTGCGTGCTCACTACGAAGACGGCAAGACGCACGATATCCAGATCGTCGCCATCAACGACCTGGGCAATCCGGACACCAACGCCCATCTGACGCGCCACGATACCGCGCATGGCCGCTTCCCCGGTACAGTCGAGGTTGATGGCGAATACCTGGTGGTCAACGGAGACCGCATCCGTGTGCTGGCCGAGCGTGATCCGGCCAAACTGCCGTGGGGCGACCTGAAGGTCGACGTGGTGCTGGAATGCACGGGTCTGTTTACCAGCAAGGAAAAAGCGTCGGCCCACCTGCGCGGCGGTGCCAAGAAGGTCGTCATTTCGGCGCCGGGCGGCAAGGACGTGGATGCCACCATCGTCTATGGCGTGAACCACAAGGTCTTGAAGGCTTCCGACACGGTGATTTCCAACGCCTCCTGCACCACGAACTGCTTGGCCCCCCTGGCGTACGCGCTGCATGGAAAGCTTGGAATCGTGCATGGCCTGATGACGACCGTGCACTCGTACACCAACGACCAGGTGCTGACGGATGTCTATCACAAGGACCTGCGCCGCGCCCGTTCGGCCACGCACAACATGATACCGACCAAGACGGGCGCAGCCTCGGCCGTCGGCCTGGTCTTGCCGGAACTCGATGGCAAGCTCGACGGTTTCGCCATTCGCGTGCCGACGTTGAATGTCTCCATCGTGGATCTGACCTTCGTTGCCAAGCGCGATACGTCGGTCGAGGAAGTCAATGGCATTCTGGAAGAGGCCGCCAATGGTTCCCTGAAGGGCATTCTGGCCTACACCACCGAGCCGCTGGTATCCGGCGACTTCAACCACAGCCCGCTCTCCAGCACGGTGGATGCCGGCCTGACGAAGGTCGAAGGCTCGCTGGTGAAGGTCGGGTCCTGGTACGACAACGAATGGGGTTTCTCCAATCGCATGCTCGATACCACGGTTGCCTTCATGTCGGCGAAATAGCGAAATCGATGTCTATTCTGACGTTGTCCGCGCTGGCCAAGCGAGGAGCCCTGAAGGGCAAGCGCATATTCATTCGCTCGGACCTGAACGTACCGCTGGAGGATGGCCACATCACCGAGGACACGCGGGTGCGCGCGTCCGTGCCGGCGATCCGCATGGCGCTGGACGCCGGCGCGTCGGTGATGGTGACCTCGCACCTGGGGCGCCCCAAAGAGGGCGTGGTGGGGCCAGACGATACCCTGGCACCCGTTGCGCAGCGCCTCTCGGACCTGCTCGGACAGCCGGTGCGCCTGGTCGCCGACTGGGTGGGCGGCGTGGAACTGGCGCCGGGCGAAGTCGTGCTGCTCGAGAACTGCCGCTGCAACCCCGGTGAAAAGAAGAACGACCCGGTGCTGGCGCGCCGCATGGCAGCGCTGTGCGACGTGTACGTGAACGACGCGTTCGGAACGGCGCATCGGGCCGAGGCCACCACAGCGGGCATGGCGCAGTTCGCGCCCATGGCCTGCGCCGGTCCCTTGCTCGAAGCCGAGCTGCAGGCGCTGGGACGCGCGTTGCGGGCCCCCCGTCATCCGCTGGTGGCCATCGTCGGCGGATCCAAGGTCTCCACCAAGCTGTCCATCCTGCAGTCGCTGGCGGACAAGGTCGATCAGCTCATCGTGGGCGGCGGCATTGCCAACACCTTCATGCTGGCGGCCGGCCTGCCGATCGGCAAGTCCCTTGCCGAGCCGGACCAGGTCGATCAGGCGCGTGCCGTGATGCAATCCATGCGCGCGCGCGGGGTCGAGGTCCCCATACCCGTGGACGTGGTTGTCGCGCAGACCTTTGCGGCCGATGCGCCGGCGACGGTCAAGGACGCGGCGCAGGTGAGTCCCGAGGACCTTATCCTCGATATTGGTCCGCGTACGGCGGAAAGCCTCGCGGCGCAGTTGCGCCAGGCGGGCACTATCGTCTGGAATGGTCCGGTCGGGGTCTTCGAGTTCGAGGCGTTTGCGCAGGGGACGGAGACCATCGCCCGTGCGATTGCGGATTCCGACGGGTTTTCGATCGCCGGCGGAGGCGACACGCTGGCGGCGATCGCCAAATTCGGCGTCGCGGATCATGTCGGCTATATCTCGACAGGCGGTGGCGCGTTCCTGGAATTCCTGGAAGGCAAGACGCTGCCCGCCGTGGCGGCGCTTGAGGCGCGCGCCGCATAAACGTCCGTGGGCATCCGGTAACCGGGCGGCGCGCATCGCCACCGCGGCCCGGTCCCGAGCTGATTCAGCGGCATCAGCGGGGTGGATGGACCGCGCGGCACTATCACGAAGCCCAGGGTCCCGGCCGCCACGTGTTCGCGGATCACCGCGATAGGTTAGAATGCCAGAGGCGGGCCCCTTCGCATGGTTCGGCGGTGAACCTGGTCAGGTCGGGAACGAAGCAGCCATAGCCGTGCAGAACCAGTGCCGAAGTCAGGCTCGCCACTTCATTTCCTCGTTTTTGGGCGGCCATTCATGAGCTATCTCGTTCTGGCGCGCAAGTGGCGCCCCCGCTCCTTTGAGACGCTGATCGGGCAGGATCATGTGGTGCGGGCCCTGACCCATGCCCTGTCTTCGGGGCGGCTTCACCATGCGTGGCTGTTCACCGGTACACGCGGCGTAGGCAAGACCACTTTGTCCCGCATCCTGGCCAAGTCCCTGAATTGCGCCACAGGCGTGACCGCGACGCCGTGCGGGCATTGCCAGGCCTGCACCGAGATCGATGCGGGCCGCTATGTCGACTACATCGAGCTGGATGCGGCCTCGAACCGGGGCGTGGACGAGATGACCCAGCTCCTGGAGCAGGCGGTTTATGCACCGTCGGTCGGCCGCTACAAGGTCTACATGATCGACGAAGTCCACATGCTGACCGGTCATGCCTTCAACGCCATGTTGAAGACGCTCGAAGAGCCGCCTGAACACGTCAAGTTCATCCTCGCGACCACGGACCCGCAGAAAATTCCGGTGACCGTGCTGTCGCGCTGCCTGCAGTTCAATCTCAAGCAGATGACCGTGCCTGCGATCGTCGAGCACCTGCAGCACATTCTGTCCGAGGAAGCCATCCCTGTGGAACCCCAGGGCTTGCGGCTGATCGCCCAGGCGGCCGCAGGTTCGATGCGGGACGCGCTGTCGCTGACGGACCAGGCCATTTCCTACTCGGCCGGCCACCTGACGGCGGCGTCCGTCGGGGAGATGCTGGGCACGCTGGACCAGCACCATCTGGTTCGCCTGGTGCGCGCCCTGGCTGCGGGGGATGCGGCGGCGGCCGTCGGTGTGGCGGACGATCTCGCGTTGCGCGGCCTGTCGTTTCAGTCGGCACTGGCGGAGCTGGCGCTCCTGCTGTCCCGCGTGGCCATCGCGCAGCGCCTGGGCCATGCGCAGCCCGATGATCCTATGGCTTCGGATATCCAGGCGCTCGCCGGGGTGCTCGCCGCCGACGAGATCCAGCTTTTTTACACCGTGGCCGTCCACAGCCGGCATGAATTGAGCCTGGCTCCCGACGAGTATGCCGGCTTTGTCATGGCGTGCCTGCGCATGCTCGCACTGCTGCCGGCGGATCGCGTGCCGGCTACCCTGGCGGAGCCTTCTCCGTCGGTGGAGTCTCCGCCCGCGGTCGAATCTTCTTCAGAGGAACCCGCAGCCTGGGAGGCTTCGGCTCCGGAGCCTTCAGAGGCCCCGGCGGCGTCAGCGGGCTCCGCCGTTCCGGGGCGTCCGAAACGGCCGGCCACTCCTGCCGTTTCGATGCGTTCAGCGACCCTGGAGGCTTCCGCAGCCTCCAAAGTGACAGTGGCCGAACCCGAACCTATGCTCGAATCCGAAGCGGAAGGCGGGTCAGCGCCCGAATCCGAATTTGAATCCGACTCCGAATCTCGATCTGGACCGGAAGTCGAACCGGCGCGTGCTTTCGCGGCGGCCAGTCCCGCTGTTGCGGACGCCGCGTCGCCCGACGAAGGCGCGGTGCCGGCTACAGCCGAGGATGCCGGCGACTGGACGCAGGACGTGCCTGTGCCGGCCGAGGATTTCGATTCTGCAGTGCCTTTGGGCGCAGCCGACATCGAACATATGCCGGACTTGTCGGCGCTTTCTCCGGTATCGAGGCACACCGAGGCTGAAACGCCGGATCCCGCGCGCGTCACGGCTCAGGAATGGCCGATGCTCGCGGCGAGTCTGCCGGCCGGCGGCGCGGCGCGCGCGCTGGCCATGAACAGCGAATGGATTTCGGGCGATGAACGGCAGATCCGGCTTCGGGTTGCCATTCACAGCCTGGTGGAAAGCAGCGGCCAGGACCGGTTGCGAACCGTGCTGTCGGAACACTTCGGGCGCGTGCTGCGGCTGGACGTGGAATACGGGAGCACAGGACACGACACTGCTTATGCGGTCGATCAGGCCGAGCGTGGCCGTCGCCAGGAGGCGGCCGAAGCGGCCGTGGCGCAGGATCCTCTGGTCCAGGCGCTGGCGCGGGAGTTCGCGGCGCGCGTCGTGCCGGGTTCCGTGCAGCCGCCGCCTCGGGCGCCAGGCTGAGCGCGCCGCGTCATCAGGTCGGCTGCTGCGGTATAGTCGCGTTCTTTGATTGATCGACTCATCTCATCAGGACATCAACATGATGAAAGGACAGATTGCGGGCTTGATGCGTCAGGCCCAGCAGATGCAGGAAAACATGAGGAAGGCCCAGGAGTCCTTGGCGGACCTCGTGGTCGAGGGCGCCGCGGGCGGGGGCCTGGTCAAGGTCACCATGACTGGCAAATACGATGTCAAGCGCGTGAGCATCGATCCTTCGCTCTATGACGACGATCGCGACATGATCGAGGATCTGGTCGCAGCCGCTTTCAACGATGCACAGCGCAAGGCGGAAGCGGCCGCCCAGGAAAAGATGTCGGCTGTCACCGCAGGCATGTCGCTGCCGGCGGGCATGAAGCTCCCGTTCTGAGCCATGGCAACCGGCCTGCCCGAACCCGAGCCCTTGCTCACGCTGGTGGAAGCGTTGCGCTGCCTGCCCGGCGTGGGGGTGCGATCGGCCCGGCGCATGGCCTACCATCTGCTGCAGCGGGACCCGGAAGGCGCGTTGCGCCTGGGCGCGGCCCTCAACGAGGCCGTGACGGACTTGCGCCACTGCGAACGTTGCAATTCCTTCTCGCAGGAGCCGGTCTGCCCCACCTGCCGCAACCCTGAGCGGGACGGCGCGCTGCTGTGCGTGGTCGAGACCCCCGCGGATCAGAACATGATCGAAGCCAGCCATGGCTATCGGGGTTTGTACTATGTCCTCCAGGGCCGACTGGCTCCGCTGGAAGGCGTGGGCCCGGATCAGGTCCATTTCGCGCAGCTGATGGAGCGCGCCACGGACGGTCAGGTGCGCGAAGTCATCCTGGCGACCAATTTCACCGCCGAAGGCGAGACCACGGCGTATTACCTGGCCGACATGCTGCGCGCCCGGGGGCTGACCGTGACCCGCCTGGCGCGCGGCGTCCCCAGCGGCAGCGAACTCGAGTATGTCGACGCCGGCACCATTGCATGGGCGCTGATGGAGCGGCGTTCGCAGTAGGGCTTTCCGCCGACGTTTCGGGGCGCATCCGGATGGCGGGGCGCGCGTTGCAGCGCTCGTTGAATTTTGCTGGTCTGGCCGGCGTGCGGGTTATTATTCAGAGCTCAGACAACGAATTCTGCGGAGACAGCACCATGCCCATTTCCCGTCGTGAACTCTTGAAGACCGCCGGCGCCGCCGGGCTGGCCGGAATGCTGCCGGTAGCGGCGCGCGCCCAGGCCGTCAAGCCGGAAAAGCCGTCGCTGACGATCGCGGTGGGCGGGCAGGCGCTGATCTATTACCTGCCGCTTTCCGTGGCGCACCTGAAGGGCTACTTCAAGGACGAAGGCCTGAATGTGACCATTGCCGACTTTGCCGGCGGCTCCAAGGCCTTGCAGGCGGTCGTGGGTGGCAGTGCGGACGTGGTGTCGGGGGCCTTCGAGCACACCATCAACCTGCAGGCGAAAGGTCAGTTCTACCGCTGTTTCGCCCTGCAGGGCCGAGCGCCCATGATCGTGCTGGGCGTTTCCAAAAAAACAATGCCCGACTACAAGTCGCCGGCTGACCTGAAGGGCAAGAAGATCGGCGTTACGGCGCCGGGTTCGTCCACGAACATGATGGCCAGCTTCTTCCTGGCGCAGCATGGTCTCAAGCCCACCGATGTGTCTTATGTGGGCGTGGGTGCGGGCGCGGGTGCCGTCACGGCCATCCGCTCGGGGCAGGTCGATGCCATGTCCAATCTGGACCCCGTGACCAGCACGCTGGTCAAGGATGATGCGCTACGCATCATCGCCGACACGCGCACGCTGAAGGATTCCCAAGCCATTTTCGGCGGCAACATGCCGGCGGGTTGCCTGTACGCCTCGCAGTCGTTCATCGATGCCAATCCTTTGACGACACAGGCGTTGGCCAACGCCATCGTGCGTGCCGACAAATGGATCCAGTCGGTCACCCCGGACGAGATTGCGAAGCTGGTTCCCGAGTCCTACCTGCTGGGCGATCCGGAACTGTACAAACTGGCGCTGAAGGGCAACCGCGAGGCCCTGTCGCCCGACGGCATGGTGCCCGAGGACGGCCCGCAGACCGCGCTGAATGCGCTGGCGGAATATGTGCCGCATTTCGACCGGACCAAGATCGACATTTCGCGCATCTGGACCAATCAGTTCGCCATCAAGGCCAACCAGAAATATCCCCATGCCTGAGGCGGCGCTGCTGTTGGACCGTGTGACCTGCACGTTCGCCTCGCCCGACGGCGGGGCGTACACGGCCATGCGGGATGCCACCGTCGCGGTGGCGCCGGGCGAGTTCGTGTCGGTGGTGGGGCCGACGGGCTGCGGCAAATCCACCTTGCTCAACATGGCCGCGGGCCTTCTCCAGCCGACGGCGGGCACTGTGGACGTCTTCGGCGAGCTGCTGCGCGGCGTCAACGCCCGTGCCGGCTACATGTTTCAGGGCGAAGCCCTGATGCCGTGGCGCAACGCCCTGGCCAATGTCGCGGCCGGCCTGGAATTCGCGGGGGTGGCGCCGGCCGAGGCCTCCGACCGAGGCCGCGAGTGGCTGCGCCGCGTCGGGCTGGGGGGATTCGAGAACCGCTATCCGCACCAGATGTCCGGCGGCATGCGAAAGCGCACCATGCTGGCGCAGACGCTCATCCGCGATCCGGACATCATCCTGATGGATGAACCGTTTTCGGCACTCGACATCCAGACGCGCCAGTTGATGGAGAACGAAGTCCTGGACCTCTGGATGGCGCGCCGCAAGGCGGTGCTGTTCATCACGCACGACCTGGACGAAGCGATTGCCATGAGTGATCGCGTCGTCGTGTTGTCGGCGGGCCCCGATACGCACCCCATCGGTGAATTCCACATCGACATTCCGCGTCCACGTAACGTCGCAGAGATCCGCATGGAACCCCGCTTCGTGGAGCTGCATCGGGCGATCTGGGAGGTATTGCGCGACGAGGTCCTCAAAGGCTACGAGCGGCAGCTCGGGGCATCCTCATGACGGGCGGACTCTCCAGACCGGTGCTGCGCGTGCTGCAGGTCGCGCTGCTCGTCCTGATCCTGGTGGTTTGGTGGTGGGCGTCGCTGAACCGCAACATCGCGTTCTTCTTTGGTCAACCGATCGAAGTGGCCAAGGTCATCTGGGCGTGGTTCGTGACCGACGCCAGCATTTACCGCCACCTCTGGATCACCCTGACCGAAACGGTCCTGGCCTTTATCATCGGGACCGTGGGTGGCCTGGCCTTCGGCCTGTGGCTGGGATTGTCGCGCAGTGCCAGTGCGTTGCTGGAGCCCTACGTCACGGCGGCCAACTCGATGCCCCGGGTCATCCTGGCCCCCATTTTTGCCATGTGGTTCGGCTTGGGCATCTGGTCCAAGGTCGCGCTGGCGGTCACGCTGGTGTTCTTCATTGTGTTCTTCAACGTCTACCGGGGCGTGCGCGAGGTCAGCGCCACACTGCTGGACAACGCCCGCATGCTGGGCGCCACGCAGCGCCAGTTGCTGCGCCACGTTTACATTCCGTCGGCCACGAGCTGGGTGTTCTCCAGCCTGCACACCTCGGTGGGGCTGGCTTTCGTGGGCGCAGTGGTGGGTGAGTACCTGGGGTCAGCGGCGGGCGTAGGGTATCTGATCCTGCAGGCTGAGGGTACGCTGGATGTCAATACCGTCTTTGCCGGGATCGTGGTCCTGACGATCTTCGCGCTGCTGCTCGATGGGCTCGTATCGCTGGCCGAGCGGCGGCTGCTGGTCTGGCAACCCGGTCAGGGGGTGACCGACAAGACCTGATTGCGTTCAGCCGGCCTGCGCCATCAGCGCATCCAGTTTCTGGGCATCGGCTGTGAAGATCCGGATGCCCTCGGCCAGCTTTTCCGTGGCCATGGCATCCAGGTTCAACTGGGTGCGGAAGGCGACCTCGTGACTTGCCTCACGTTCGGGCGCGTGTTCCTTCGCTGTCGCCACCGTCAGCGCGGCCGGCAGAGGGTCGTTCGATGACGCCAGCTCGCCCAGCAGCGTGGGGCTGATGGTCAACAGATCGCAACCGGCCAGTGCGCGGATCTGGCCGATGTTGCGAAAGCTCGCACCCATGATCTGGGTCGGGATGTCGTAAGCCTTGAAGTATTGGTAGATGCGGGCGACGGACTGTACGCCGGGATCTGCTGATCCCGCGTGGGCCGACTCGTCCCAGCCGGCGCCGGCGGCCTTTTTGTGCCAGTCGTAGATTCGGCCCACGAAGGGAGAGACCAATCGCACGCCGGCCTGGGCGCAGGCGATGGCCTGTATGAGCGAAAACAGCAGCGTCATGTTGCACTGGATGGCCTCGGCCTGCAGCACACGGGCGGCCTGGATGCCCTCCCAGGTCGATGCCAGCTTGATCAGCACGCGCTCCCGATCGATGCCTTGGGACTCGTAGAGCGCGATGATCTGGCGCGCCCGTTCGATGCTGGCCTGGGCGTCGAACGAGAGCCGCGCATCCACTTCCGTGGAAACGCGCCCCGGCACGATATCCAGAATGCGGCAGCCGAAGGCGACCAGCAGCCGGTCCACCTGCTCGGCGAGCGGGGCTGACGGGTGGTCGCGCCCGACCTGCTCCAGCAACGGACGGTAGGCATCCTGCTGTACGGCCTTGAGGATCAGCGACGGATTGGTTGTCGCGTCGGTCGGCCGGTAGGTCAGCATGGCGTCGAAGTCGCCCGTATCGGCCACCACGGTGGTCAGGGTCTTGAGAGCGTCCAGTTGATTGCTCATGGCATCAGGCGAGGCGGAAGGTCACAAAGGACTTACTGTAGACCATTTCGCGGTGATTGTCGGTCGAGCGGGCGGGGCGGCGGGAGAGCCGGCCCGCTTGCAGGTGGCGGATGGCACCGGCGTGCCCGCCTCTGCGTATTCCGCCCGCTCCCGACCGGAGGAAGACGCAGCGTCCGCTGTATAATAGGAAGGTTTAATTGTTGACTTTACAACCGGGGTTTACTTTGCTGCCGTCAATCTTTCCAGTGGGTCCTTACGGCCACGTTCCAGCAATTCTCGCCTTGGCTGACGGTACGGTATTCAAGGGCATTTCCATTGGTGCGGAAGGCATCAGCATCGCCGAAATCGTGTTCAACACCGCGATGACCGGCTACCAGGAAATCCTCACCGACCCTAGCTACAACGGCCAGATCGTCACGCTGACCTATCCACATATCGGCAACACCGGCGTCAACGCCGAGGACGTCGAATCCAGCCGCGTCCAGGCTGCCGGCCTGGTCGTTCGCGACTGTCCCGCTTACGTCTCCAACTTCCGGGCTCACCAGTCGCTGCCCGACTATCTGAAATCCCAGGGCATTGTGGCGATCAGCGGCGTGGACACCCGCAAGCTGACCCGCATCCTGCGCGACCGCGGCGCCCAAGGCGCCTGCATTCTGGTGGGCGAGGACAGTGCGCGCGCCGTCGAGTTCGCTCGCGGTTACAGCGGAATGGACGGTCAGGATCTGGCCCAGAAGGTTTCGACCAGCAAGGCCGAGTCCTGGACGGACGGGACGTGGCAGCTGGGCGAGGGTTTCCGGCGTCCGGGCCAGGCCCGCTTCCATGTGGTTGCCTACGACTACGGGATCAAGTCCAACATCCTTCGCCTGCTGGCGGACCGCGGCTGCCATATCACGCTGGTGCCCGCCACCATGCCGGTCGCCGACATCCTGGCCAAGAACCCCGACGGCATCTTTCTGTCGAACGGTCCCGGGGACCCGGCGGCCTGCAGCTACGCCATCGATACCTGCCGCGAGGTGCTGGAACGCCGTATCCCCATGTTCGGCATCTGCCTGGGTCAGCAGATCCTGGGGCTGACGCTGGGTGGGCGCACGATCAAGATGAAGGCCGGGCACCATGGTGCCAACCACCCGGTCCAGGAAGTCGCCACGGGCCGCGTGTTCATCACCAGCCAGAATCACGGCTTCACCGTGGATGCCGGCAAGCTGCCCGCCAACGCACGGGTGACGCACGTGTCGCTGTTTGACGGCACCCTCCAGGGTTTCGAGCTGACGGATCGACCGGCGTTCTGCTTCCAGGGCCACCCCGAGGCCAGTCCCGGGCCCCATGACATCCTGGTGCTCTTCGACAAATTCATCGACCTGATGGCGCAGCATCAGGCCCGGTCACCCAAATAAAGAATACAGCTTCCTCATGCCCAAGCGTTCAGACATCAAAAGCATCCTCATCATCGGCGCAGGCCCCATCGTCATCGGCCAGGCTTGCGAATTCGACTATTCCGGCGCTCAGGCCTGCAAGGCCCTGAAGGGCGACGGTTACCGCGTCATTCTGGTGAACAGCAATCCGGCCACCATCATGACGGACCCCGAGACGGCCGACGTGACCTACATCGAGCCTATCACCTGGCAGGCGCTGGAAAAAATCATCGAGATCGAGCGGCCCGATGCCGTGCTCCCGACCATGGGCGGGCAGACGGCACTCAACACGGCATTGGATCTGGATCGCCATGGTGTCCTGAAAAAGTTCAACGTCGAATTGATCGGTGCCAACGCGCATGCCATCGAAAAGGCCGAAGACCGCCTGAAGTTCAAGGAGGCCATGACCTCCATCGGCCTGGAGTCGGCCAAGTCCGGCATCGCCCACACGCTGGACGAGGCCTGGGCGGTACAGAAAGAAATCGCCGTCTATACCGGGGGTTCGGGTTTCCCGGTCGTCATTCGCCCCAGTTTCACGCTGGGCGGCACGGGCGGCGGCATTGCCTACAACCCCGAGGAATTCGAATTCATCTGCAAGCGTGGCCTGGATCTGTCTCCGACCCACGAACTGCTGATCGAAGAGTCCATGCTCGGCTGGAAAGAGTTCGAGATGGAGGTCGTGCGTGACCGCGCCGACAATTGCATCATCGTGTGCGCCATCGAGAACCTGGATCCCATGGGGGTGCATACCGGTGATTCCATCACGGTGGCGCCCGCACAGACGCTGACCGACAAGGAATACCAGATCATGCGGGACGCCTCGATCGCGATCCTGCGCGAAGTCGGGGTCGAGACGGGCGGGTCGAACGTCCAGTTCGCCGTCAATCCCAAGAACGGCCGCATGATCGTGATCGAAATGAACCCGCGTGTGTCGCGTTCGTCGGCGCTCGCCTCCAAGGCGACGGGGTTCCCGATTGCCAAGGTCGCGGCTCGGCTGGCGGTGGGCTACACGCTTGACGAGCTGCGCAACGAAATCACGGGCGGCGCAACGCCCGCCTCGTTCGAGCCCACGCTGGACTACGTGATCGTCAAGGTCCCCCGTTTCACGTTCGAGAAATTCCCGCAGGCCGATGCCCGCCTGACGACCCAGATGAAATCGGTGGGCGAGGTCATGGCGATCGGCCGCAGCTTCCAGGAAGCTTTCCAGAAAGCCTTGCGCGGCCTGGAGGTCGGCGTGGACGGCCTGAACCAGAAGACCACCGACCGCGAGCGGTTGCAGGTGGAGCTGGGCGAACCCGGTCCGGAACGCATCTGGTACGTGGGCGATGCCTTTGCCCAGGGTTTCAGCCTCGAAGAGGTCCACAACCTCACCAGTATCGATCCGTGGTTCCTGGCCCAGATCAAGGAAATCGTCGATATCGAACTCGCCCTGGAGCAGCGCACGCTGACCGAACTCGACGACGAAACCATGCGCGGGCTGAAACGCCGCGGCTTCTCCGATCGGCGCCTGGCGTTCCTGCTCGACACGACTGAATCCGAGGTCCGCAAGCTGCGCCATCAGATGAATGTGCGGCCGGTCTACAAGCGTGTGGACACCTGCGCGGCCGAATTCGCGACCACCACCGCCTACCTGTATTCGACCTACGAGGACGAGGACGAGGCCGATCCCACCGACCGCAAGAAAATCATTGTGCTGGGGGGTGGTCCCAACCGAATCGGTCAGGGTATTGAATTCGACTACTGCTGCGTGCACGCCGCGTTTGCGCTGCGCGACGACGGGTTCGAGACCATCATGGTCAACTGCAATCCCGAGACCGTGTCCACCGACTACGATACGTCGGACCGGCTGTATTTCGAGCCGCTGACGCTCGAAGATGTGCTGGAGATCGTCCACAAGGAAAACCCCGTCGGCGTCATCGTGCAGTTCGGCGGCCAGACGCCGCTGAAGCTCGCCCGCGCCCTGGAGGCCAATGGGGTGCCCATCATCGGCACCAGCCCGGACTCCATCGACGTCGCGGAGGATCGCGAACGCTTCCAGAAGCTGCTCACCAAGCTGGGGCTGCGCCAGCCGTCGAACCGCACGGCCCGCACCGAAAGCGAAGCCCTGGCCCTGGCGGGCGAGATCGGGTATCCGCTGGTCGTGCGCCCCAGCTATGTGCTGGGCGGCCGCGCCATGGAAATCGTGCACGAGCCGCAGGACTTGGAGCGCTACATGCGCGAAGCGGTCAAGGTCAGCAACGACTCTCCGGTGCTGCTGGATCGCTTCTTGAACCACGCCACCGAAATCGATGTGGATTGCCTGGCCGACGGCGAGCAGGTGCTGATCGGCGGGGTGATGGAACACATCGAACAGGCGGGCGTGCACTCCGGCGACTCGGCCTGCAGCCTGCCTCCGTATTCGCTGTCGCCCGCGATCGTGGACGAGATCAAGCGCCAGACCACGCTGATGGCCAAGGCCCTGAACGTGAAGGGCCTGATGAACGTGCAGTTTGCGGTCCAGGACGGCGACGTGTACGTGCTGGAAGTCAATCCTCGCGCCTCGCGGACTGTGCCGTATGTCTCGAAGGCGACCGGCAAGCCGCTCGCCAAGATCGCGGCCCGCATCATGGCGGGCGATTCGCTGGCAGCTCAGGGCGTGGCCTCCATTCCCAGTCCCGGACATTATTGCGTCAAGGAGGCCGTCTTCCCGTTCGTGAAGTTCCCGGGCGTGGACACCATCCTGGGTCCGGAGATGAAGTCGACCGGCGAGGTCATGGGTGTGGGCGAGTCCTTTGGCGAGGCCTTCGTCAAATCGCAGATTGCGGCGGGGGTGAACCTGCCCGAGTCCGGGCAGGTCTTCATCAGCGTGCGCGACCAGGACAAGCCGCGTGCGGTTGAAGTGGCGCGCGGCTTGATCAGCATGGGTTTCAAACTGATTGCCACGCGCGGGACGGCGGCAGCCATCGAGGCGTCGGGCCTCGCGGTTGCGGTCGTCAACAAGGTCACCGAGGGCCGTCCCAACATCGTGGACATGATCAAGAACGGCGAGATCGCGCTGGTCATCAACACGGTCGAGGAGCGGCGCAACGCCATTGCCGATTCGCGGGCCATTCGCACGCAGGCGCTGGCCAATAGGGTGGCCTTCTACACCACCATTGCGGGTGCCAGTGCGGCCGTCGAGGGGATGCAATATCTGCGTCATGGCAGCGGCCTCACGGTGTACTCGCTGCAGGCCATGCACGCTGCCGCGCAGGCTGCCTGAGCCGCCATGGCGGGCGCGGCCATCCCGTCCGTCGCTCCTGGCGGCTCCTCAACGGAGCCTCCTCCAAATCCTGCTTCTCCGCTCGCGGGGAGCAGGATTTTCATTACCGGCGCGACCAGCGGGATCGGCGAAGCCTTTGCCCGGTACTATGCGGTCCGGGGCGCCACGCTGGGGCTGGTGGGGCGCCGCGCCGGGATCCTCCAGTCACTGTCCGACCGGCTGCCGGGCGACGGGCATCGCTCCTACGCCCTGGACGTCCGGGACGCGGTTGCCTTGCGGGCGGCCGCAGAGGACTTCCTGGAGGCGGGACCGGTGGACGTCGTCATCGCCAGTGCCGGCATCAGCGTCGGCACGCTGACCACCGAGTCCGACGATCACGCCGCTTTTCAGGCAGTCTTCGACACCAATGTGGTCGGAACCGAGGCTACCTTCGCGCCGTTTGCAGCCGCCATGCAGGCGCGCGGGCAAGGAACGCTGGTCGGCATCGCCAGCGTCGCCGGCGTACGCGGACTGCCGGGGGCCGGCGCCTATTGTGCCTCCAAGGCGGCCGTGCGGTTGTACTGTGAAAGTCTGCGGGTGGAGTTGCGGGGGACGGGCGTGCGGGTGGTCACGCTGGCGCCCGGTTTCATCGCCACTCCCATGACCGCCGGCAACCCGTACCGCATGCCGTTTCTCATGCCGGTGGATCGCTTCGTCGAGCGCGCTGCGCGCGCGATTGCGTCGGGCGACCGCTATCGCGTGATTCCCTGGCCCATGGCCTGGCTGGCCAGACTGCTTCAGTGCGTGCCGCGTCCGCTCTTCGATGCCGTGGCAGCCCGGCGCGAGCGCAAGCCGCGCCAGGTTTCACCATGATTCACGCGTTTCCGGAGTCGCGTGGACGGAATCCGTGAGGCGCGGTCGCAGGCCGCTGCTCCATGCGGAAACAAGTCGCCGTAAACTGTCGCGAAACTTTTGTTGCGCCTTCTTCAATACCCATTTTCTTAACCCCTTGTGAACGGCTTCGAGCCGTCCTTCGATGAACACATCCTATTTCCCCCGCTGGCGGCTGGTCTCCGGCACGACGGAAGATGCCGTCGTGCAACCCGATGAAACGATGCCGTTGCCGCAGACCGTCGCCATGGGCGCCCAGCACGTGGTCGCCATGTTCGGTTCCACCATCCTGGCTCCGCTGATCATGGGGTTCGACCCCAACATGGCCATCCTGATGTCGGGGGTCGGCACGCTGATCTTTTTCCTCTTCGTCGGCGGGCGGGTGCCCAGCTATCTGGGCTCCAGTTTTGCCTTCATCGGCGGCGTGGTCGCAGTCAGCGGCTACTCCGGCAGCGGTCCCAATCTGAATATCGGCGTTGCGCTGGGCGCGATCATCATCTGCGGGCTGATCTACACCGGTATTGGGGTGCTGACGGCGCTGGTAAATGCGTGGCAGGGTGGTGCGGCCGACTGGATCGACCATTGGATGCCGCCGGTAGTAACGGGCGCGGTCGTGGCCGTCATCGGCCTGAATCTGGCTCCTCTGGCCGCGAAGGGCGCCATGGGCGGCTCGCTGTTCGAATCCGGCATGGCCTTGCTCACCATTCTGTCGGTCGGCCTGGTGGCCGTCTACACTCGCGGACTGATTCAGAGGCTGCTCATTCTGGTGGGCCTCTTCTCGGCCTGCGTCATCTATGTGATTCTGACCAATGGGCTTGGGCTTGGCAAACCCATCGATTTCTCCGCCATCGCCGCCGCGCCGTGGCTGGGCCTGCCCAACATCACCCATCCTGTGTTCGAGTCGCATGCCATCAGCATCATTGCGCCGGTGGCCATCATCCTCGTGGCGGAAAACCTGGGCCACATCAAGGCGGTCAGCGCGATGACGGGGCAGAATCTGGATCGCTATCTGGGACGTGCCTTCATGGGCGATGGCGTCGCGACCATGATCTCTGGCTCCTTTGGCGGGACCGGCGTGACCACCTATGCCGAGAATATCGGCGTGATGACTGCCACCCGGATCTATTCCACGCTGGTGTTCGTGGTGGCCGCTCTGGTGGCCCTGGTCCTGGGCTTCTCGCCCAAATTCGGTGCCGTCATCCATGCCATCCCCGGCCCCGTGCTGGGCGGCATGTCGGTCGTGGTGTTCGGCCTGATTGCGATTGCCGGGGCGCGCATCTGGGTGGTGAACCGGGTCGATTTCAGCGATAGCCGCAATCTCATTGTTGCCGCCGTTACTCTCGTCCTGGGTGCCGGCAATTTCTCCCTGACACTGGGTGATCTGAAGCTGGATGGCATAGGCACCGCCACGTTCGGGGCGATCATTCTGCATGCCTTGCTGCGGGGGCGGAAGAAGCGGGTTGCCGTAGCGCAGCCCGCATCAGGGCTCGATGCCGAGGTTTGAAAGGATGCTGCGAACCAGCGAATTCTTGCTGGTCGTGCACCACGCCATCGCCGTTGTCACCACGCGAATGTCGTCGCTCAGATTCAGGACGGCGACATTCGCGGGGGCGAGCTTCTTGAGGCCGGATGGCACGAGGGCGATGCCTTGACCACAGCTTACAAAAGCGACCTGTGAAGCGACGGAGCGTACTACATGCAGGATGCGAGGTGAGAAGCCGCTAGCCCTGCATGCAGACGTGATGCTGTCGAAATAAACCGGGCTGACCCTGCGCGCGAACATGACGAAGTCTTCCTCCGCGAGATCACTCAGCTTTACCTGGTCCGAGTCAGCCAGTGGGTGTATTCGCGGTATTGCCACGGATAGCTGAACTTCGCCCGAGAGGTGGCGAGCCGGCTGGTCTTTTTTGACCGTGGCCACATCGTTGAGGAAGGTAATCCGGTGGAGATGCTGGAGACACCGAAGACCCAACGCGCGCGAGACTTTATTCAGAGCGTCCTGAGGTGATGTGACCGTGTGAGCGTTCTGGTGTGTGTTGTTTGAGCCGGCGCGCTGATCTCGAGTATCAGAGATTTGTGGGTATAGGTCTGTCGGGGAAACGCGGGCCAGTACGGTCTTGACACGGGCCCGCGTTTGTTCTGAGAGCGTGACGAGTGGACACTGTCGCTCTATCTGGAGGCGTTGTTACTGGCCAAGTCGACCTGGCGGCACCAATAGTCGAATGTTGCTTTGGTGTAGGTTGGGCTGAGCTGGTGATCATGTGATTCCTTGGCAAGGGACCCTGGAACCGGTTTCACTTCACCGTATACACGGGCCCTCAATTGCGTTTTTGCGGCCCGCTCAAGGAGTACCGCCAGATAGGTGGCCTCGGCGACCGTTTTTCCAGTAGTCAGGTAACCATGGTTTGCCAGGATGATCGATCGCTTGTCGCCGAGTGCCTCCGAAATGATCTGGCCCTCCTCGTCGCCATAAGGCAGGCCGGGCCACTCACCTAGAAATGCACAATCGTCGTAGAACGGGCACATATCCATCTGGGCCACTACGAGCGGCTGAACTGCGGCGACAAGCGCGGAAATCCACGGTGAGTGTGCATGAATGATGCACGAAACGTGAGGCCTATCCTTGTATACCCACAGGTGGAAGCGAGTAGCCGGGTTGCCCATCCCCTTGGTATTGACCGTGTGCATGTCGCCGTCAACCAGAAGAAAATCGTCCGAGTGGGCTTCCTCGAAACCCAGCCCGAAACGCAATGTCCAGTAATTTTTAGGGTTATCGGCCCTTCCGCTGATCTGCCCTGCAAGGCCTGCTTCGTGGCCCTTGAGGCCGATGATTCGGGCGGCGTATGCGAGTTCCGCCCGGAGTTCCCGCTTCACGCCGACCAGATTTTCAGACATCTCTTTGTCCGCTCGGGTCACAAAATATTCCTTTTCTCTCAAATCATTGGTAGACATCATGAGTCTCCTGCAGAAAAAATGATGGGGAACAGTATCGCTTTTGGGCGGCTTGCCTTGGCTCGCACCGCGGCGAGCCGGCGCAAAGGAGTGGGTGCCAAGGAGTAGGTGCCGTTGCATTGGAGTAGGGGAACGCTATTCGAAGCTGATCTCGATACTCTTCGTCTGGGAGTAACTATCGAGCAGGCTCTCCAGGGAAAATTCCCGACCGATGCCGCTCTGCTTGTATCCTCCAAAGGGTGTACCTACCCTGGGGCCATGCCCGCTGTTGATTTGGACCCAGCCGGCGTCGAGATTATTGGCGACCCTCAGGGCGGTGCTGATGTCCTTGGTCCATACGAAGGCGGATAGCCCGTAGGGGGTACTATTCGCCGCTTCTATGACTTCGTTCTCGTCGTCCCACCTGACAATTGGCATGACCGGACCGAATATTTCCTGATTGAGGAGCGGGGAGTCATTACGCTCGCACGCGAATAGAGTCGGTCGAACATAGTAGCCTTCCGAGAAGGGACCATCCTCTGTCGTCAAACCGCCACACAGGAGCTGCATCTTGTTATCGCTTGCTCCAAGCTTTATGAAATCAAGGACCTTTTCAAACTGTCTGCTGTTATTGATAGCGCCCATGTAGGTGTTTTCGTCGAGTGGATCGCCGACGCTGAGTGCGTTGACCTTGCCTACCAGCCGGTCGACAAAGGAGTCGTATATGGCGCTATGTACGAAGAGCCGCTCCCCGGAGGAGCAGGACTGTCCCTGGCGGCTGAACCTGATGGCTTCAATCACGCCATCCGCCACCTTGTCGGAATCGGAATCCGGAAATACGATTTGCGGACTCTTGCCACCCAGTTCCAGTGAGACAGGAACTATCCTGTTCGCAGCCGAGTGCATGATCAACTTCCCAGTCTCGGTAGAGCCTGTAAACGCAATTTTGTTTACGAGGGGATGATCGGCGAGGGGACGGCCGCACTCTTCTCCGTATCCGGTGATGATATTGACCACGCCGGCCGGGATGAATTGCTCAAAAGCTTGGCACAGGGCCAGCGTGCCCAGTGGAGCGTCTTCCGGGGCCTTCAGCACAATCGTATTCCCCGCAGCCAGTGCCGGTGCAATCTTTACGGCACTGAGGACCATGGGATCATTGAAGGGCACAATGGCACCGACTACACCGTATGGCTCCCTCTGGGTGTACAGAAGTACGTCGTTGTCGACGGGATGAGTGGTGCCTTTGAGTTCGGACACCAGTCCGGCAAAATATCGATATATGTCCGCTGCACTGCGTATTTCTCGTCTCGATTGGGTGCGGATCGCACTACCCGTCTCGGAGGAATTGATTCGCGCAAAGTCTTCGAAATTTTCTTCGATGTAGTCGGCGATCTTGAATAGCGCCGCACCGCGCTCCTTTGACGGGACACGGCGCCATTTTCTAAACGCGGTGGCAGCCGCGTTCACCGCGATGTCCACGTCCTCGCCATTGGCCCGTGGCACTCGCGCCAGTACGGATCCCCTGTGCGCCGGGTTTTCGATGTCGATGGTTTTTTGCGTGACGCTCTCGACCCACTTTCCGTCAACGAACATCTTCCTGTGAGGCGCCGTCAGATTTTCCATATGAGCTCCATGTTTGATCGGTATCTATAAAGCGAAACTTAGTTGTGTGCGGGTGCGGGAAGGCCAGATCTTATTGGTTGGTGCAGGATGCGGGAGGTCACTGCTTCTTCCGTTCTTCGTTCACCACACCAGCCAGTTGTCGCAGGCGTGCTTCATCAGCCTCGAGTTCCGCCACGGTGCCGGCGTAGGTGAGCCGGCCCGTATCCAGCACGTAGGCCCGGTCCGCCAGCCTGAGGGCAGCGCGTACGTTTTGTTCGATCAGCAGTATCGACGTACCCTGTTTCCTGACAGAATCGATGACGTCGAATACCTCGCGAACGACAAGAGGCGCCAGCCCTTGCGACGGTTCGTCGAGCAACAGCAGTCGTGGATTCAGCAGGAGGGCGCGCGAGATGGAGAGCATCTCCTGCTCACCACCGGATAGTTGGCCGCCCTTGCTGGCTTTTCGCTCTTCCAGCCGTGGGAACAGCCTGAATACTTCGGCTATGTTCCAAGGGCCCGACTTGTCTATCGGGACCATCAGATTCTCCAGAACGGTGAGGTTCGAGAAAACGCGCCGGCCTTCGGGTACGAAACCCACCCCCAAGCCCACGACACGGGTGGTACTGAATTGGGTCGCTTCTTGTTCGAAAAGGCGGATGGATCCACTGCGCACGGAGGCAAAACCCATCACACTGTGCAGTGTCGTGGATTTGCCCGCTCCATTCCGCCCCAAGAGCGCCACCAGCTCTCCCTCATCGAGACTCAATGACAGATCGTGGAGGATATGTGCCTTTCCGTAGTATGCGTTGACCTCGTTGAGTTCGAGTGCCTTCATGATTCTTTACCCAGGTAGGCGGCCTGAACAGCCGAGTTTTCGGAAATTTCGTCAGGACTGCCCAGCGCCAGAACTTTTCCTTCCACCAGGACCAGGATTCTGTCGGCCAGGCCGAAGACAATATCCATATCGTGCTCAATGAGCATGATGGTGATTTTTGTTTCGCGGCGCAGCCTCCGTATGACATCGGATATCAAGTCCGTCTCGGCGACTGCCATTCCGGCAGTGGGCTCATCCAGAAGCAACAGGTCAGGGTTGCGGGCGACCGCCATCATGATCTCCGTGACTCGTTGGTCGCTGAGCGACAACTCTCCTACGAGTCTGTGCGAGCTGTTCTGCAGGTCGCCGAGATCAATCAGCTTGTGCACGTTGAGCTCAACCTGTTCGGAAGCATCATGGGATAACCATAATCGGCGGTGTAGCCCCAGCGCTAACAGAACCGCTATGCGCAGATTTTCCTTGACCGAGATCTCCGGAAAGGTCTGGGAAGTCTGGAAGGTCCTTGCAATTCCGGCCTTCACGCGGTCCGGTGGCGACAACTGCGTGATATTAGATCCGCGGAACACAATATTCCCTGCGGAGGGTGGGAAGAATCCGCTGATCAGGTTGAAGAATGTCGTCTTTCCCGCACCGTTCGGGCCAATCACCGCAAGCGTCTCACCCTCCATGACTTCGGCGGACACGCTAGTGAGTGCATTGAGCCTTCCGAATGAGATGGATATGTCTTCCATGGACAAGATATTCATTTCTTTAGCCTCAATGACAGCGAACCCAAGATGCCCCGCGGGAAATAGAGGACGATGATCATGAACAGGATGCCGATCACGAACATCCAGTGTTCGGTATAGCTCGATATGATGTCCTGCAGCCCCACGAACAATAAGGCGCCCAGCAGTGGCCCCCAGAGAGACCGGATGCCGCCGAGTATGATCATCATCACGAAATCACCCGACATCGTCCAATGCAGGGCATGAGGATCGGCAAAGTTGTTCAGAAGGGCGTAGAGGCTTCCGGCGACGCTCATGAACAAGCTGGATATGATGAACGAAACCCATATGTATCGATTCACCGAGACGCCGAGAAACGAAGACCTCAGTTCATTTTCCCTGATTGCCAGCAGAATCCTTCCGAAGGGAGATTTGAGGAGCAAGCTGATTATGACTACGCTGATCACGAATATCGCCAAAGCGAAATAATATAGCGCTACCTCGCTATTGAATATTCGCAGCTGCATGCTTCCGATTCCGATGGGTGATCCGGACCAGTTCGTCAGACCATCATCGCCGCCGGTAACAGTATGCCATTGCATGGCGATGTAGTAGAAGATCTGGCCGAAGGCGATCGTGACCACCGCGAAATAGATCCCGCGCAACTGCTGGATCAATGCGCCAACGAGGACTCCCGCGAGTGTGCCCAGGAGGACTCCCAGAATGATCGCCAAAGGGGTGTTCGGAATAAAATATTTGAGAGCCATCGCGGTCCCGTATGCGCCAAGCCCGAAAAACGCGGCGTGGCCGAACGACACTACTCCGGTAAATCCGATCAGGAAATTCAGCGAAATCGCACCCAAGCCAAGAATGATGATGCGAGTGACCAAACCTATGTATATTCCGAACAGTGGCGCGAGGTAGGGCAGGCCAATCAGAACCGCCAGGAGAGACACCAGAAGAATGGACTTTGCGGGGCGGTTCACAGCAGTATCTCCTTTTGACCGAACAGCCCTCTAGGGCGGAATAGCAGGACGATCACCATC
Source organism: Castellaniella sp. UC4447_H14 (assembly GCF_052978285.1). Classification (NCBI taxonomy): domain Bacteria; kingdom Pseudomonadati; phylum Pseudomonadota; class Betaproteobacteria; order Burkholderiales; family Alcaligenaceae; genus Castellaniella; species Castellaniella sp. UC4447_H14. The sequence continues at coordinate 3,224,101 of NZ_CM129666.1, forward strand.
ATCAGGTAGATCACCAGTTCCGCCGCTGATGGGAAAAACATTCCGACGATGCCGGCCGCAACTCCGATCAATAAGCCTCCGATCACTGTGCCGATGAGGCTTCCAATGCCGCCCACGATGATTGCAACGAAGCTGGGCATGATGATCGATTCCCCCATGGCCGGTTGCAGACCGATGACTCCGGCTGCGAGGACACCCGCCACGCCCGCGAGGTAGACACCAATTCCGAAATTGAGATTGCGTAGGATCCTGACGTTCACCCCCGAGGCCGCCACCATGTTGAGATCCAGCGTTCCGGCACGAATCCGGATGCCAAGACGCGAGTGATAGAGCGTGGAAAACAGTATTCCGACCGCAACGACCATCACTACGATCATCAGCACCCTATATCCCGTGACGAAGAAGTAGGTGTTGCTGATTGGCGCGGCCAGCCATTGGGGGATCCTGAAGGGCAGGCTCTGGGCTCCCCAGATGAATTGAGTGGCGTCCTGCAGGACGTACGCCAGCCCGAAGGTGAGCAACAGGCTGTAGAGCGGGTCTCGTCCATATAGCGGGCGGATGGCCACCGACTCGATGATCAGGCCGAGTATTGCCGTCAGTATTGGTGCGATCAGCAATGCCCCCCAAAAGCCCAGATACGGACTCATGGTATAGCCAAGATAAGCGCTCACCGCCAGGAATCCGCCATGCGCAAAATTGATCACCTTGGTCAGGTTGATGATCAGCGACAGCCCCAGTGCCATCAGCGCGTAGAAGGAACCAATCACCAATCCGTTCAGCGCGCTAAGCAGTAGTAGTTCGTTCACAGGTTCTGCCCTCCCGACAGAAATTGCATGCAACCCCGAAATTTCTCTGTCCATTCACGAGGGGACGTCCGGGGTGCAAAGGGTACTGATATTGCTTTACCGTTGCCGGCATTCCCTGCCGGTCCAGTCCGGTCTCAGGATTTGGCGGGCCATTCCATGCGGCAGTTGGTTTCCTCCAGCGGCTTGTTGACGGATGCCCCGTCCACTACCTTGTCCACTTTGAACAGATCCTCCTCACCACCAGGGCCCGAAGCCTGCGCCGTCCCGACATATAGGGAAGCGATCAGTTGGTTCTGCGCCTTGCGGTAGAAGGGGTCATTTGGCATCAGAGCCACTTCGGGTGGGAGCTTCATTCCCTGAAGAGCCCGGGCCATCTTTTCTCCATTCAGGGATTTCGCTTGCTGGGCTGCCAGTGCGCAGGTCCAGCCGGCGACGTATCCGAACCAGTGTCGTGCTGTCGGCACTTTTCCGTCTGTCTTGTTCTTGATCGCCGAGACAAATTTATCTACGCCAGGGACCTGATTCTGTCGCCAGTACCATTCGAATACCCAACTTCCGACACGCGCCTCGGGTGGCAGTGCCTCCAACAGTTCGAGCTCCTGCTGAGCCCCCGCCACGTGGAAGCGTTTATCGAACCCGAATTGCACGAACTGCTTCAGGGCGTTGACCATGTCATCGCCGCCCACCAGCAGGACGATGACGTCTGGCTTTGCTGCGGCAGCCTTGATCAGGAAAGAAGAGAAGTCTGTGGTACCGAGGGGTGGCAGGCTGACGCCTACGTTCTTTCCCCCGAACTTCTTGAGAGCGGCGTCGTAGCTGTTGAGGAGCGACCGGCCGAAGACGTAGTCGGCGGTGATGAAGTAGAAATTCTTTCCGTAGTCGTCAATGAGCGACTTGGCAACCGCGTTGATCAACATCGTTGTGGTGCTGCAGATTCTGAACACGTTCCAATTGCAGGCGCTTCCCGTGATTTCGTCGGAGTGAGCGCCGGGCACGATGTGCAGAATGCCCTTTTTCTTTGCCGCCTGGGCCATCCCCAGCACCATGGCAGAGTTTTCGTTTCCCACCAAAAAGTCTACTTTGTCGCTATTGATCAGTTTGTTGGCTTTCTGAATGGCCAAGCCTGTATTAGTGCTGCTTGCGTCCTCCACGATGAGTTCAACCTTCTTTCCCAGGATGCCGCCGCCGTTGTTGATTTCTTCTGCTGCAAGCTGACATCCAATTAATTCGTTCTTTCCGAACGCCGCGTATATCCCGGTGAGAGAATTGTCGATGCCGATCTTTACTGTTTTCTCGCCCTGGGCTTGAACGATCCCAGGGAAGGCCAGTTGTGTGATGCCAACGGCGGCCGCTGCTTTCAGGACGGACCTTCGTGACATATGTGCTTTGTATGTGTTATCGCTGATCATGTCTGTCTCCTTTAACTCTCTTTGATGCGTTGTTGTTGGAACTACTATTCACCCTCCCGCCGCCTGAGGTCTTCCTCGACTGCGCGGTTTCACTTCCCGGCGAGTTTGACTGCGTTTGATGCCGTCGCTCTGGCTCTGAGCGAGAGAAATGGCGTTGTCGACGATATGTTTCGTCTATGTGGCGGACGGGGTGGTCGGCCACAACCCGCAGTTTGCGGATCGAAATTGGCACTCGTGGTGCGGATAAATCGGATGGAGCAGCCTGGTGGCAGGCTCATGGCTCGAATTCAAAAGGGACTCGCTGGCCTGATGACCGGTCTCACGTCCGTCAGTGCATCAATTTTTTTATTTCTCTTTCCGCCAACCGCGAATAGTAGGCAAAAGTCGCCCGGTGCCTTTGTGGGGTGCTGATCCAATCCCGGGCTTCCGCGGCCAGATCGTGAGGTATCGGTTTGATGTCTCCCGAGGCGAGCGCCATGAGTTGCAGCTTGGCGGCGCGTTCAAACATGACGGCCAGCACGCAGGCCTCCTCTACAGAGCCGCCGGTGACCAGCATCCCGTGATGAGCCAGCAGGATGGTCTTCTTGTTCGCCAGGGCCGCCGAGATCAGTTTCCCTTCACCGTTGCCCACGGGAATGCCCGGCCACTTTTCGACGAAGGCCACCTCGTCGTGCAGAACGCATGTGTCCATGTGGGAGACGACCAGCGGAATCTCCAGCATCGAAAGCGCTGAAACGTTCAGCGGATGGGCGTGGAGGATGCATTTGACGTCTGGGTGATTCCTGTAGATCCAGGAGTGAAAACGGGCGGCCGGGTTGGCCATCCCTTTGCCCTTCAGTACGGTCAGATCGCCGTCGACGAGCAGCAGATTGTTTTCGGTCACCTCCTCGAAGCCGGTACCCCATTGCTGGGTCCAGTACGTATCCGGGTCCTCGCCTCGGGCGCTGACTTGGCCGGCGAGGCCGGATTCGGTAGTGTGCCCCAACATGAACAGGATGTGTGCGGCGCTCGTGAGCGCCTTGGGTATGGTAATGGGCTCGATTTCGAGCCCGGAGTTCATCTGCCGTATGACGTTGCTGACGATCGTGTCTTTGCTGAGAGTGTCGGTTTTCATAACGTTGGGTAGCGTGATTGGCGACTTGGTAGCTCAGTGTATGGAGCCAAATAGTGAAGTACAATTTAAAAAAACTTGATATACATCAACAATGGCTTATGAATTGACCCTCAGAAGCCTTCGTGCGCTTGTCGCGGTAGCCGACACTGGCAGCATCGGCCGCGCGGCCGAACAGTTGTGCATCACCCAGTCGGCGCTTTCTCAGCACGTGGCACGCTTGAGCGACGTGTTCGGCGGCGCGGTGGTGGAGCGTCGGGGCCGGGGAATTCGGCTGACCGAAAGAGGGCGCATCATCGTGGCTCACGCCCGCGACATAGAAAGGTGCCTCGCCAACGCCGTTTCAGCCGTCGACGACCTGAGCGGGCTTACCCGCGGGCACATCCGGATCGGTGTGCTTCAAAGCGTCAACCTGCATCTGATACCGACCGCTCTCGCGCGGATGTGCGATGTGCATCCGGGTATCCGCACATCGGTTCGTGAACTCTCTGGCAAGGGAATCGAAGAGGGCGTGACGTCTGGTGATCTGGATCTCGGTGTCGGGGTTGGCCGTGTGGAAGCCGAGGACCTCAAGGTCACCCGGCTGTATACCGAGCGTATTCTGTGGGCTGGCGCTCAATGCCCGGAACACGGTCCGGCAAAGGCGATTCGCTTGTCCGAGGTCAGTCGGTCGCCGCTGGCGCTGTTGTCGGGCGAATTCACCACACGACAGCTCATCGATTCGCGCTGCCTGGAGTCGGACATCGTGCTGCAGCCGACGATCGAGACCAACACCATCAGTTCGCTGCTTGAGCTGCTGCGCGTCGGCGCGTTCAGTACATTGCTGCCATACTCGGCTCTCATGGGAGCGCAGGCCGCGGGAATCGCCTGTACGCGGACGACGGATCCTGAACTTCGCCGCACGGTTTCCATACTGCGCAGGCGTTCACCCGTGGACTCCGCGGCGGGCGCGGCGTTCATCGGAGTGCTTCAGGATGTGGTGGCAGAGCTCGCCAGCCAGCATGCTGATTTGTCGACTTTTCCGCGCTGATGCCTGTGTGCCGGGAACCCCGGGGGGCTGAGTTGCCGGACCGAGCGAATCTCTTGCCGATCGTGCCGATGTCCCGATGACATGCCGAGATAACCCGGGTTTTATATCTCTCCCTGTTATAAGCAATCGCCATCCTTTTGGTTTCAATATCCTGAGACGCAGGATAAGCTACGTTACATTATTCAGGGAACTGACAGAACCGCGTATTCCCATGGCGCCGCTGGGGCTCCTTCCGGAGCGGTTCTCGTCCAATGGGAGAGGTCGGATGAAGGCAAGGCAAGCAGCGCGCGGCGCGCGCTCGTGGGGACTGATTGCTGCACGGTTGTCGGGTTGCCTGTTGGCCGGGCTGTTCACGGCGACGGCCGTGGCCGCTGCCGATGGGGTGCAGGCGCGCCTGGATGGCGGGCAGGCGGTCCGCGTGGGATTTGCGGAGCAAGTGCCCTTTGTCGTCATGGGTCCCAATGGCAGTCTCACGGGCTATGAGGTGGATTTGCTGAAAACCGTGTTGCAGGGCATGGGAGAGAAGAACATCAAGGTCGAGGCGGTGCCGACCGAGTTTGGCGCCTTGATTCCGGGACTGATGGCCGGACGCTTCGATGTCATTGCCTCGGACCTGTATATCCGTCCCGATCGCTGCAAGCTGGTGGCGTTTGCTGAACCCACGCATATCGTGAACGATGCGGTTGTGGTGCGGGCCGGCAATTCCAAGAACATTCACAGCTACGCAGACATTGCGCGGGATGCCTCTTTCAAGCTGGGCTATCTCAGCGGTGGCGGGCCGATCGCTGATCATGCGGTTGCGGAAGGTGTCAAGAAAAGCCAGCTGGTCACATTGCCGGACGTCGCCTCGCTCTTTGCGGCGGTGAAAACGGGGCGGATCGACGGCTTTCTGAACACGGCCATTACGCATCGCGCCATGCTGAAGGATGCGAAGGATCCCTCCCTCGAAATTGTCGAGCCGTTCCGGCAGGCCGTCATTGACGGCAAGCCCGCCATCGGCGTAGGGAGCTTTGCTTTCCGGCCTGCGGACAAGGCCTTCGTGCAGAAATTCGACAAGTCACTGCTGACGGTTTTGAAGTCCGATGCCTGGGTGCGGGAAGCCGCGAAATACGGCTTTGCCCGATCTGATATCCCGCAGGGCGATGTCACCACAGAATCCTTATGCAAGGGCTGACGCTTCTTTGGCAGTATCGCTTTGATATCCTCCACGGTATTGGTTGGACCATCCAGATCGCTGCGGGGGCGGCGCTCGTCGCCCTGATCCTGGCTTTCGTGGCGGGGCTCGGGCGGATGTCTGCGCGCCGCGCGCTCCGGGCCGTCGCCTCGATTTACGTCGAGTTCTTTCGCGGGACTTCGGCGCTGTCCCAACTGTTCTGGTTGTTCTTCGTCCTTCCGTATCTGGGCATTTCCTTATCGCCGGGCTTGTGCGCCGTGGTGGGGCTGGGATTGTGTTTTGGCGCGTATGGAGCCGAGGTCGTGCGCGGCGCCTTCGAGGCGATCCCGCGGTCACAGCGGGACGCGCTGGCTGCGCTGAATTTCGGACGTCTGGCGGGGTTTCGCACCGTCCTGCTTCCACAGGCAATGATCCTGATCACCCCGCTATTCAGCAATCTGGCCATTGAGCTTCTGAAGTCGACTTCACTGGCTTCGCTGATCACGATCCCCGACTTGACCTTTCAAGCGCATTCAATCGTCAATCGAAGCTACGATGCTGGCCCGATCTATCTTTTCACGGCCATCGTTTACCTGATTCTCGCGCAAACTATTGCGCGTTCCATGCGGCGTCTCGAGGTCCACCTGGGGCGTGGCCTGCATCCGGCGCGCGCGGCCCGAGTGCGCGCATAATGCCTTTTTCCTGGAGCTTCGTCTGGGAGGTCCTTCCCGCACTTGGGCGGGCGGCCGTCATCTCGCTTGTCGTCACTGTCGGAGGGTACCTGGCGGCCTTGGCGTTTGGACTGGTTTTTTTTGGCCTTACGCGCGCGCGCCGTGAGTCCATACGGCGCTTGGGACGCTGGACCATAGAGTTGGTGCGTTCCACGCCGCTGCTCATCCAGGCGTATTTCATTTTTTTCATTCTCCCCGAGTACGGCATTGTCCTTTCCGCCCTGACTACGGGAGTACTGGCCCTCGGCCTGTATCATGGCGCCTATACCGCTGAGGCTTATCGGGCAGGTCTGGAGTCCGTTCCGGCTGGACAGTGGGATGCCGTGCATAGCCTCCGCTTTTCGCGCTTCGCGGCTTACCGGTATGTGATCATTCCGCAGTTGCTTCCGCCCATCACGCCCGTGTTGGGCAACACTTTCATCACCATGCTGAAAGATTCGTCCATCTTGTCGGCTGTGGCCGTACCCGAACTGATGTTCGTCGCCAACGATTTGGGTTCCGAGCGTTTTCAATACACTGAGCCCATCACCCTGGCCGCGCTCATCTATCTCATCATGAGTCTGTCTTTTGCCTTGATCCTCTACTGGGTCGAGCGCCGCATGCGGAGGGCATGATGGGCATGGTCGAATTCCGGACGGTGAGCAAATATTTTGGCAATATGGTGGTGCTGCGGGATTTCGACTTCACGGTTGAGGAGGGCGAAAAAGTTGCCATTCTGGGACGCAGCGGATCCGGCAAGTCGACGCTTCTGCGCATCGTCATGGCTCTGGAAACCATCGACCGGGGGCGCGTCAGTCTCGACGGAGAAACTCTCTGGGATGCGGACGCCGGCGTCGATCCAGGGCGGGGTGGTGAACGTGGGCGCATTCGCCACATGCGCTCCAAGGTGGGCATGGTCTTCCAGCAATTCAATCTCTTTCCCCATATGACGGCCGTCGAAAATGTTGCGGCGGCGCCTCGCCACGTGCTTGGCATCGATGCCGGCGCGGCGCTGGCGCTCGCGCAGGAACTCCTGGCTCGAGTCGGATTGGCGGATCGGGCGCGGCACTATCCATCAGCCTTGTCGGGCGGCCAGCAACAACGGGTTGCGATCGCGCGGGCACTGGCGCTGGAGCCCAAGATCATGCTGTTCGACGAGGCGACCTCGGCGCTGGATCCCGAACTGGTCAGCGAGGTGCTGGACGTCATGCGCGCGCTGGCGCATGAGCGTTCGTTGACCATGCTGGTGGTCACCCATCAGCTGGGTGTGGCAAGGGCTATCGCCGATCGGGTGTGCTTCATGGACGAGGGACGCATTATCGAAGAAGGCCCGACGGAAGGATTCTTTGGCGCGCCGAAAAACGAACGCACGCGAGCCTTCTTGAGCGCGGTGCAAGTGGCGTAGGCTGCTGCGCGGGTTGGGCGGCGGCCGTCCGGGAGGGCAATGTTGTCGTATGGGGCTCCACTGATGGGGCGATTGACGAGAGGGGCGGGAAAATGATTGTGACAAGCGTGGACGAGAAGCGGGCCACCGATCTTCATGTCCGGGGGGAGGGCTGGTCCAGTACCCGGCTGCTCGTGCGGGGCGATGGGCTGGATTACTCCCTGAACGACACCTACGTCGATGAGGGAGTGGAGATGCGCTTGCACTATAAGAACCACGTCGAGACCAATTATTGTGTGTCGGGGGCCGGCGAGGTCGTCGACCTTGCGACCGGCCAAGTGCACGCCATCGGTCCCGGGTCGGTCTATACCCTGGACAAGCATGATGAGCATATTGTCCGCGCCGGCAAGGGTGGCCTTCATTTCGTTTGCGTATTCACGCCGCCGCTGGAGGGGCACGAGACGCACGGGTCGGACGGCAGCTATCCTGCCGCAGACGCAATGGAAGAAGGCCGGCAGGCTCCTTCAGCGGCGCCCGGATCGTCGACCCTCAGCCGCGTGGATCACGCCGTCATCTATGCCGGAGCCGGGCTGGATAGTGCGGTCGAGCAGTTCACGCGCCTGGGCTTCCATCTCACGCCGCGCGGCCATCACTCGATGGGATCCAGCAATCATCTGGCGATTTTTGAGTCCGATTATTTCGAGTTGCTGGGCGTCGAACCGCAGAACGTTGCCCGATTCGGCGACGGCTGGAATCATCCGCTGGGCCTTTCCGGCTTGGTGTTCAAGACGGCCGATGCCCGGGCGCTCTGGCGTGAGCTGTCGGCGCGCGGCGTACCGCTGGAGGGGGACGCGCCGGCGGCTTTCAACCGGCCCGTTGACCTGCCGGACGGCCATCGGGAGACGGCCCGTTTTCGGACGGTGCGTCTCGCAGCGGATTCCGTCCCCAACGGGCGTGTGTTTTTCTGCGAACAGATCACGCCCGAACTGGTCTGGCGGCCGGAATGGCAGCGGCATCCCAACGGCGCCACGGGCATCCTGGAATATGCGGTGGCGACGCGGGATCCCTCTTCGCTGGCGTCCGTGCTGGACAGCGCGGTGGGTCCGGATCTTGTGAAGCCGGTGGATGGAGGACTTCAGTTGCAGCTCGGGCCGACGCGTGTCGTGCTGCTCACACCAGAGGAAATCGCCGTTCGGTACGGCGTTCCCGCTCGTGATGTCTCCGGCGGCATCCCGCGACCGGTCGCCTTGACTGTGCGCGTGAGTTCGCTCGACGCAGTGCGTGGAGTCGTCCAACGCGCCCGGATCATCGGCGTGCGCGAAGTCGATGGACGACTGGTCGTGCCGGCGGCTGAGGCGGCGGGCGTCGTGCTGGGGTTTGCCCAGGCGTAGCCGCAGCGGCGGCCGTCCGCTACCAGTCTCGGAGGCCGGACAGCGCCTGTTCCTGTATGGCCGCCATTCGTGTCGCAACCGACAGGCGCCAGGCGGGGGCCACGGGCGTGAACGACTCCAGGACCCGGGCGCGGACTTTCGCCAGAGTCTCGTCAGTCACGCCGTTGTGATCGCCGAAGCGCAGCCAGTGGTCCAGCATGAAGACGGCCTCCTGGTCCTCGTTGGACAGGATGCCGAATTCCACGACAGCTCCGGCCAATTGCGCGGGTGCCGTGAATGCCTCCAGTCCGTGGAACAGCAGACCCCGGTAGCGCGGGCGCTGAGCGCCGTCGAATCCATGCATGGCGCCTATGCGCTGCGCGCCCCACCACTTGATGCATTGTTCGCGTTGCACCGAACCCTCCGGATTGAAGCACAGCAGGAGCTCTTCGCCATAGCGGCCCAGGCCGGTATGCCAGTCGATGAAGGCGATGCGTTCGACGCCCCGCAGGTGTTCCAGAACGATCCGTTCCAGAACGCGGTTCGACCATTCTCTGTCCCGGCCGCCGTACGAGCGGCCGCTTGGGGTGGTGTATTGCCCGGCGATCAGCGCCTCATTGCGCGCCTCGACACCGAACCTCTCCGTCCATTCGCGCAATGCGTCGATCTGCGCCTGATGGGTTTTTGGACTGTAGCCGGTCTGGCAAACGATCGGGTGAAGCTCCGCATAGCGCGCGTTCTCCGGGCGGGCCTGATTGTGGTCGATGAAGTTGCGATTGAGGTCCACATTGTTTTCGGTGGTTCTCGAACCGTGAGCGAAGCCGTAGGGATTGATGGCATGCACGAGGACGATCCGGCAGTCCGGAGCGATGTCCCTGGCCATGCCGGCGTTCAACAGAATCAGGTGCGCCGCTGATCCTGCGAAACCCTCCACTCCGTGCGTGCCTGCGATTGCCACGAAAGCCTTCCTGGCGGAGCTGGAGCCCAGGACGCATACGTCGCAGCTCAGCGTACCCCCGCCGGGCGCGCGGGCGGTGGGATGGACATATTGATGAACCCGCCCGCCGGCTGCCGCCGCAGCCATCATGAAGCGTGCTCGAGCAGTTTCATAGTCGGGAGAAAAGGCGGATTCGTTGGGAATTTGCATGATTCGATAACGTTGACGTGACTGCTCTTCGCGCCCTGTCGAGGGTGCCGTGATGGAAGGTCGGCGGCTCGAATGCAGGGGCTCCAGTGTAAAGTAAACCGGGTGCGCCACCGGGCAAATGGAGGATACCGCACGGGCTTGCTTTTCCCCGGGGGATCGCCCACAATAGCCTCAACGACCCCGGGATGTCCGGGGCTTTTTTGGGTGAGCCCGCAGGCTTGCCCGGCAATGCGCAAAGCCCGTCTTTACGCGTACGGAGTCGAAGGCATTACAGCGACGTCCGTCGGGCTGCCGCAATGTGCGGCGCGTACTGCCGCTGTTTTTATTTCTCTGATCATCAGTCGCCCTGCGCACAGGGCGTTCTTTACTTTTGGGTTGAATTTATGTCTGCGATCCCTTTGACAGCTCGCGGGGCAGAGCGTTTACAAGCAGAACTTCAGCGTCTCAAGACGGTGGAGCGCCCCCAGGTCATCAGCGCCATTGCCGAGGCGCGCTCGCACGGTGATCTGTCCGAAAACGCGGAATACGATGCCGCCCGTGAACGTCAGGGCTTCATCGAAGGCCGCATTCAGGAGCTCGAAGGTTCGCTGTCCAATGCGCAGATCATCAACCCGGCCGATCTGGACCTGGAAGGCCAGGCCGTATTCGGGGCGACGGTCGAGATCGAAGACCTGGAATCCGGCGAGCGTCTCGCCTATCAGATTGTGGGTGACCTGGAAGCCGACATTCGCGCCAGCATGATTTCCGTGTCCAGCCCGATGGCGCGTGCCCTGATCGGGCGCAGCAAGGGCGACGTGGTGGAAGTCCGCGCGCCGGCCGGCGTGCGGGAATACGAGGTCCGCTCGGTCAGCTACGACTAGTGCGGCCGCGCCGCGCGCCAGCGCGCAGCGACAATGCGCTGCCGCTGCGTCGGGGGATGCCAGGTGCGGCCGCTGGCCGTGCCGCTCGGTGGGTGGCGCGGCCTCCAGCGGTATCGGCCTCGCCGCGCTTCGAGCCGGGTCGGCCGTCCGTTGGGCGTCGCGCCGGCTTGGCAGGTTCCACCTTGGGGCCACGAGCCGCCGTGCGCCGCGCGGTTGAAACGGCATCATGGCCGTGAGCCGCCTGCTTCTTGGGCACATAAGGCTCTGATTTGCGGTGGGTGGCTCGCGTGGAGGGCAGGCTGTCGGCTGCTTGCGCCTTGGCGCCCGGGCGGTAGATAATCAGCATTTTGCCGAGATGGTGCACCGCAGCACACGAAAGTGACTCGCAGATCTCTCCCAGCATGGTCTCGCGGGCCTCGCGTTCCGCGCCGGCCACATGGACTTTGATGAGTTCGTGGGCGATCAGATTGCGGTCGATTTCTTCCAGGACCGGTGCAGTGAGGCCCCGGTCTCCGATCAGAACGACGGGACGCAGAGAGTGGGCCGCGGCACGCAGTTCGCGACGCTGGCCAGAAGTGAGTTCAAGTTTCGGCATACTGGAATTGTACGGGAATGGCCAAGAAAAAATTCTCCAAAGCCTGGGTACAGCGGCACATTAACGATCCCTACGTCAAAATGGCGCAACAGAAGGGATATCGGGCGCGGGCCGCCTTCAAACTGTCCGAAATCCTCGAGGCCGAACGTCTGTTGCAGCGTGGCGACGTCGTGGTGGATCTGGGGTCCACCCCGGGGAGCTGGTCCCAGGTGGTGCGAGAACGGCTGCTGGCCGCCGGCGGCGTCATCGACGGCAGGGTGCTCGCGCTGGATATGCTGCCCATGGAGCCGATCGCGGGCGTGGAATTCATCCTGGGGGACTTCCGGGATGATGCAGTCCTTCATCAGCTACAGGATTTGCTGCGCGGCCAGGACGTGGACCTTGTAATTTCCGATATGGCCCCCAATCTATCGGGTGTGGCTTCAGCGGATTCGGCGCGTATTGCCCATGTGTGCGAACTGGCAATGGACTTTGCATGCGGACACTTGAAACCGGACGGGGTGTTGATCGTGAAGGCGTTTCACGGCAGCGGCTTTTCCCAGATCGTGCAGACGTTCAAGCAGCACTTCGTGCGTGTGGCCGAGCGCAAGCCCAAGGCCTCGCGCGACGAATCCTCGGAGACTTATCTGGTGGCGCGCGGACTGAAATCACCGCATGTCAGGCCTGAACTCTCGTCAGGACTTTCTGCGGAAGCGGCGCCGATTCAGGTAGAATGAAGCATTGACGGATGTGTCGGCTTGATGTAATTGCGCATGTCGGGCTGGCAGGCAGTACACACCCAGGAGATTGGCGTTGAACAACTCGTTTTCCAAGATCGCGGTCTGGCTGGTGATCGCGCTCGTGCTTTTCACGGTGTTCAAGCAGTTCGACGGACGCCCCGTGACGAGTGGTGATACGGTCACGTACACGCAGTTCATGCAGGATGCGAAATCGGGACGCATCAACAAGGTCGACATCCAGGGCGACACGATCTACGTTACGCCGGAAGCGGGTCGCTCCTATAGCCTGACCTCGCCGGGCGATCTGTGGATGGTTCCTGAACTGGTGAAGGACGGCGTCCAGGTCTCCGGGAAAGCGCGCGAAGAGCCGTCCTTCCTCACCAGCCTGTTCATTTCCTGGTTCCCGATGCTGTTGCTGATCGGGGTGTGGGTCTTTTTCATGCGTCAGATGCAGGGCGGCGGCAAGGGCGGGGCTTTCAGCTTCGGCAAGTCGCGCGCGCGCATGCTGGATGAAAACAACAACAACGTCACATTTGCCGATGTGGCAGGCTGCGACGAGGCCAAGGAAGACGTTCAGGAACTGGTTGATTTCCTGAAGGATCCGACCAAATTCCAGCGCTTGGGCGGCCGCATTCCGCGCGGTGTCCTGATGGTGGGGCCTCCCGGAACGGGGAAGACGCTGCTGGCCAAGGCCATCGCGGGCGAGGCGAAGGTTCCTTTCTTCAGTATTTCGGGCTCCGATTTCGTCGAAATGTTCGTGGGTGTGGGCGCGGCCCGCGTACGCGACATGTTCGAGAACGCGAAGAAGCAGTCTCCCTGCATCATCTTCATCGATGAAATCGACGCGGTGGGGCGCCAGCGCGGCGCTGGCCTGGGCGGCGGCAACGATGAACGCGAGCAGACCCTGAATCAGTTGCTGGTCGAAATGGACGGTTTTGAAACCGGCCAGGGCGTGCTGGTGGTGGCTGCCACCAACCGGCCCGACGTACTGGACCCGGCGCTGCTGCGTCCGGGGCGCTTCGACCGCCAGGTCGTGGTGTCGCTGCCGGACATCCGGGGCCGCGAGCAGATCCTGAAGGTCCACATGCGCAAGGTTCCCATTGCGCAGGATGTGGACCCCAGCGTGCTGGCACGTGGGACCCCGGGCTTTTCCGGGGCCGATCTGGCCAACCTCATCAACGAGGCCGCGCTGTTCGCGGCGCGCCGCAATGGGCGTACCGTGGGGATGGCCGACCTGGAAAAGGCAAAGGACAAGATCATCATGGGCGCGGAACGCCATTCGATGATCATGCCCGAGGAAGAACGCCGCAACACCGCCTATCACGAATCCGGCCATGCGCTGGTGGCCAAGCTCCTGCCCAAGACGGATCCGGTCCACAAGGTCACCATCATCCCGCGCGGCCGCGCGCTGGGCGTGACCATGCAGCTTCCGGAAAATGACCGCTACAGCATGGACAAGGAACGCCTGCTGGATACGATCGCGGTGCTGTTCGGCGGCCGCATCGCCGAAGAGGTCTTCATGCATCAGATGACGACCGGGGCGTCCAACGACTTCGAGCGCGCCACAGCCATTGCCCGCGATATTGTCACGCGCTATGGCATGACCGACTCGCTGGGGCCGGTGGTGTATGCGGAAAATGAAGGCGAGGTCTTCCTGGGCCGCAGCGTGACCAAGACCACGCATGTGTCCGAGGCCACGATGCAGAAGGTCGATGCGGAAATCCGCAGCATCATCGACCAGCAATATTCCGTGGCGCGCAACCTGATCGAGTCCAACCAGGACAAGATGCATGCCATGGCGCATGCCTTGCTCGAATGGGAAACCATCGACTCCGACCAGATCAATGACATCATGGCGGGCCGCCCGCCGCGGGCTCCCCAGCCCGCCTCCAACCCGGGCAACGACACACACAATTCGCCGCCGTCTGCCGGTCAGCCTGCAGCCAGCAATGACCAGGGGCCGGCCACGACGCCGGTCTGATCTGGCGCCTGCGATTCATGCCTGATCATCTTCGGTGCGGGCGCTTCCGCCTATCCCTGGAGCGCCCGCTGGTGATGGGTATCGTGAATGTCACCCCCGACTCCTTTTCGGACGGCGGCGAGCATTTCGTTCCTGAAGCCGCGGTCGCCCATGCCCTTCGCCTGGTCGAAGAGGGGGCTGATATCCTGGATATCGGCGGCGAATCCACGCGTCCGGGTGCGGCCGCCGTCCCGGCTGCCGACGAATTGCACCGCATTTTGCCGGTGATCGAGGCGCTGCGTGATTGCGGCGTTCCCCTGTCGATCGACACGTGCAAGCCGGAGGTCATGCTTGCCGCCCTGCAATCCGGGGCGGACATGATCAATGACATCCGGGGCTTCGGTTCCGAATCCTCGGTAAAGGCCGTCACCCTCTCCGATTGTGCCGTTTGCCTGATGCACATGCAGGGCGAGCCGCGTACCATGCAGCATCATCCTTCCTACGTCGACGTGGTCCGCGAGGTGCGCGATTACCTGAAGGCAGGGGCGCGTCGTCTGCTGGATGCCGGTGTCTCGGCAGATCGGATCGTGCTTGATCCCGGATTCGGATTCGGCAAGACGGTGGCGCACAATTACACGCTGTTGCGCGAACTGGCGGCAGTCGCGGAGCCGGGCTATGCCTGTCTGGTCGGCATCTCGCGCAAATCCATGATTGGCGCGGTCACCGGGCGTCCGGCCGGCCAGCGGCTGGGTGGAAGCATTGCAGCGGCGTTGGCGGCAGTGACGCGCGGCGCCCACATTGTGCGGGTCCATGATGTGGCCGAGACCGTATCGGCCCTCAAGGTCTGGTTTGAGATTGAACGAGGAGCTCGTGCATGAGTGCACGCAAATATTTTGGAACCGACGGTGTACGAGGCATCGTGGGTGGCGATCGCATCAATGCGGAATTTGCGCTGCGTCTGGGGTATGCCGCAGGGCGGGTGCTGGCTGAAGGCAGCCCCGGCAGTGGTCGCCCTACCGTCGTGATTGGCAAGGACACACGGATCTCCGGTTATATGCTGGAGGCCGCCCTGGAAGCGGGCCTGTCGGCGGCGGGGGTGGACGTGATGCTGGCCGGCCCCATTCCGACCCCGGCCGTGGCCTATCTGACCCGCGCGTGGCGCCTGGCGGCGGGCGTGGTCATCAGTGCATCGCACAATCCCTATTATGACAATGGCATCAAGTTCTTCTCCTCGGCCGGCATCAAGCTGCCCGACGCGACCGAAGCGGCCATCGAGACGCTGCTGGACGAACCGCTGAGCTGTGCGGATTCTGCCGGGCTGGGGCGCGCGCGCCGGATCAACGATGCGGCGGGCCGATATATTGAATTCTGCAAGAGCACCTTCCCCAACGAGTTGGATCTGCAGGGTTTGAAGCTGGTCGTGGATGCGGCCAATGGCGCCGCCTACCACATTGCACCGCACGTTTTCCGCGAGCTCGGTGCCGAAGTCTCGGTGATCGGCTGTGAGCCGGACGGCTTCAACATCAATGAGAACGTGGGCGCCACGCATCCCGAAGCATTGGTGGCGGCGGTCACGCGGCTGGGTGCCGACTATGGCGTGGCGCTCGATGGTGATGCGGACCGTCTGCAGATGGTGGACGCCAGCGGGCGCCTTTACAACGGCGACGAGCTGCTCTATGCCATCGTACGGGACCGGGCGCGCACGCAGCCCATCCACGGCGTGGTTGGCACCCTCATGACGAATTTTGGCCTGGAGCGCCGTCTGAGCGAACTGGGGATCGCCTTCGAACGCGCCCAGGTCGGCGACCGCTATGTGCTGGAAAAGCTGCAGGAGCACGGCTGGCTCTTCGGCGGAGAAAGTTCCGGACATCTGCTGTGCCTGGATCGGCATACGACGGGCGACGGGATCGTGGCGGCGCTGCAGGTCTTCGCGGCCATGCGGCATGCCGGGCAGACTGCGCTGTCGACGCTGGTGGCGGACCTGAAGATGTATGCACAGAAGATGGTGAATGTTCCCCTGGCTGCGGGCGTGGACTGGCGCACCCATGCGGGCCTGCAGCAGGCGGCTGAAACCGTTCGGCATGGCCTGGGGGATCGCGGCCGGGTCCTGATTCGTGCTTCGGGGACCGAGCCCAAGCTGCGCCTGATGGTCGAGGCCGATGACGAGATGCTGGCCGAAGAGGGAGTGCGTCAGCTCGTCGCCGTCAAACTGGGCTGAACGCACGCCAAGGACGAATCGGGCGCCGATGCGGTGCCACCATGCTTGAGGAAGGATGATGCTCTCTCGGGGACTGGCTCTGCAGCCAACGCGCCACCTGGAATGGCCGGGCCTCGAAGCGGGCGGGCTGACACTCAGCCTGGCGCGCACCCGGGATGAGCTTTCGGCACTTCAGCGGCTGCGCTTTCGCGTATTCACAGAGGACATGGGAGCCCGCTTCCCGGAGGCCGAAGGCGACCGCGATGTGGACGGCTTCGATCCCTGGTGCCTTCATTTCATGGTTCGGGAGTCGAGCTCAGACCGGGTTGTCGGCACCTATAGACTCATGACCCCGGAGGCCGCCGTGCAGGCGGGCCGCTATTATTCGGACGCTGAATTCGACTTGCAGCCCCTCGCGGCATTCCGCCCCGCAATGGTGGAGGTCGGCCGGTCCTGCATCGACGCCGGCTTTCGTCACGGCACGGCGATCATGCTGCTGTGGTCGGGGCTGGCGCGGATCATGATGCGCGGCCATTACCGCTATATGCTGGGCTGCGCCAGCGTGAGTCTGCGGGATGGCGGCGAGACGGCCTCGGAGGTCTGGCGCACGGCCCAGGCGGTCATGGCGCAACGCCCCATGGTGCCGCACATCCGGCCGCTGCATCCTTATCCGCTGGAGCGGCTGGACAGCGATCGCCCCGTCCGCTTGCCGCCGCTCATCAAGGGCTATCTGAAGCTGGGCTGCACGATCTGTGGCGCACCGGCCTGGGATCCCGATTTCAACACGGCGGATTTTCCCATCCTGCTGGATCTGGAGTGGCTGGACGCCCGCTACCGGCGACATTTCGGCATGGAGTGACCTCCGGGGCCGCAGCATGTCCTCTGCTTCCATGCCGGTTGGCCGATCAGAGTGCTAGTGTCCCGTTTGGTTAGTTTGTGCACTTATATTCGAATTAGCCAAACGTGACACTAGCTGCTGCCCTGGTTCAAGGTCAGCGTAAAGCCCGCCCTGCGCCAGATCTCGATTTCCGCGCGCAGCGAGAATTCGCTCAGCGGATGGGTCGAGAGCCACGCCGGTGCAATGTGCAGGGCGATGGCCTGTTCGCGGGCCCGCAAGGTGATGGGTTGCAGGGCCAGCGGCTCGCGTCGACGAAGCAGCAGCACCGCCAACCTCAGGCAGCACAGTGCCAGCCAGTGTGGGCGGTCGGGTCCGTAACGCCTGACTTTTTTCAACTGACCTTGCTGGCCTCGGGCCAGGAATCCCAGGCGCTTCTGATCGTCGCGCGAGAAACCGGGCAGATCCGCGTGCTCGAGGATGTAGGCGCTGTGCTTGTGATAGTCGCTGCGCGCAATGGCGAGACCGACTTCGTGCAGCTGGGCCGCCCATCCCAGGGTGCGCCGAAGGTCCTGGGCCGCCGCCCCCGGCGGCAGCCCCAGTTGGTCGAATAGCGTCAGCGCCGTGGCGTGTACCTGGCCGGCTTGCTCATCGTCGATGTGATAGCGCGCCATCAACTGGCGCACCGTCTCGTCACGCTGGTCGCGGTGCGAGTCGCGTCCCAGCAGATCCTGCAATACGCCGACGCGCAGGGCGCCCTCTCCGGCATCCATGTGTTCGATGCCCAGTTCCTGAAAGGCCGCCATCATGATGGCCAGGCCGCCGGCGAGCACTGATGCGCGTTCCTCCTTCAGTCCGGCCCAGTCCTGCAGACGGGCTTCGCCCGCCTTGGCCAGGGCCTCCGCCAGTCGCTCCATCCCTGTCAGCGTGATGTCGTGCGGGCTGAGATTGTTCTCGGTCAGAATGGCGAGCAGGCCTTTGGCCGTGCCGGAGGAGCCATAGGCCTCGTCCCACCCGGTGTTGCGGTAGCGGCGGGCGATGGTCTCGATGGCCTCGCGCGCCGCGAGCGTAGCCTGTTGCAGGCGCCCCGCGGTGATGCGCCCCTGGGGGAAGAACCGCCGTGTCCACGAGGTGCAGCCAAGCTCGAGCGAGGCCAGTTCCAGCGGCGTGGCTCCCCGGCCGATGATGAATTCGGTGGAACCGCCGCCGATGTCGATCACCAGACGGCGGTGGTCCGATGGCGGCAGCGTCTGGATGACGCCCAGGTAGATCAGGCGCGCTTCTTCCTGGCCGGAGATCACTTCGATGGGGAAGCCCAGCGCCCGCTCGGCCCGGGGCAGGATGTCGGCCGCATTGCGGGCGACACGGAAGGTACTGGTGGCGACAGCGCGCACGTTGGCGGGGGCGAACCCCTGCAGTCGTTCGCCGAACCGCCGCAGGGTGGCCAGCGCCTGCTCGATGGTGGCATCGTCTATGTGCTTGTGCTCATCCAGGCCGTTGGCGAGTGCCACGAGCTCGCGCAGCTTGTCTTCGGTGTAGAGCTGGATGGCGTCGCCATGGCGCTCCATACGGCCGATGGAGAGACGGAACGTGTTGGATCCTAGGTCGATCGAGGCCAGCCTGTCGTCCATGTCACTTACCCGAAATTGTCGCACTGTGCGATTATAGTGTTCAGCTCAGGCTGGGAATGCGGGGTTTGCATGAGGGAAACTGTAGAGACGCCGGTTCTGCTGAATCGCGAGTTGTCGGTGCTCAAGTTCAACGAGCGGGTGTTGTCCATGGCCGAGCGCCTGGACGTGCCGGTGCTCGAGCGTCTGCGCTACCTGTGCATCGTGGGGTCGAACCTGGACGAGTTCTTCGAGATCCGCATGGCAAGCCTGAAGGAGCAGCAGCGCCAGACGCCGGAACTCCGCGGGGCCGATGGACTTACTCCCGGCGAGGCTTTCGATCGGGTGCAGCGAGCGGCGCACACCCTGGTGGATCGACAGAACCGGTTGCTCACGGGCGAAGTGATGCCCAAGCTGCTGGAACATGGCGTGGGCCTGGTGTATTCCACAGGCTGGACGGACTTGCAGCGCGAGTGGGCCTACGGCATGTTCCGCCGCGATGTGATGCCGTTGCTCACGCCGATCGGCCTGGATCCCGCGCACCCGTTTCCGCGCGTCTACAACAAGAGCCTGAATTTCATCGTGTCGCTCAGCGGCGACGATGCGTTCGGCCGGGAAGGCCACATCGCCATCGTGCAGGCGCCCCGGGCCCTGCCGCGGATGATCAAGATGCCCACGGAGATCTCGGGCATCCCCGACGGCTTCATGCTGCTGACCACGCTGATCAATGCATTCGTGGGCGATCTGTTCCCGGGGATGGACGTGCAGGGCTGCTTTCAGTGGCGGGTGACGCGCAACAGCGATCTGTTCGTGGACGAAGAGGAAATCACCAATCTGCGTCAGGCGCTGCAGGGCGAACTCTCGCAGCGCAACTTCGGCTCATCCGTGCGACTGGAAATCGCGCACGCCATGCCGCCGGACCTGGAGCTGTTCCTGCAGCGTGAATTCGGGCTCGCGGCGGCGGATACTTACCGCGTCAATGGCCCGGTCAACCTGAGCCGTCTCATGCAGTTATGCAATCGGGTCAGCCGTCCGGATCTGGAATATCCCGTCTTCCGGCCGCGCATCCCGCCGCCTTTTGATCGCAACATGGAGCGTCCAGGCGATCTGTTTGCCGCGCTGTCCGAAGGCGATCAGCTCCTGCATCACCCGTACCAGTCCTTCCAACCGGTACTGATGTTCCTGCGCAGCGCGGCTGTGGATCCGCAAGTCGTAGCCATCAAGCAGACCATCTACCGCACGGGGGAAGACTCCGAACTCATGGGGCTCCTCCTCTCGGCCGCGCGCGCCGGCAAGGAAGTCACTGTGGTGGTGGAACTCATGGCTCGGTTCGACGAGCAGACCAATATCAACTGGGCGGCCCGGTTGGAGGAAGTCGGCGCGCACGTCAGCTATGGCGTGGTGGGGCACAAGACCCATGCCAAGATGGCGCTGGTGTTGCGCCGGGAAGATGGCCGCATCCGCCGCTACGGACATCTGGGGACCGGCAACTATCACCCCCGCACGGCGCGCCTGTACACGGACTTCGGGTTGCTGACCGCCAACCAGCAGATCTGCGAGGACATGGACCAGGTGTTTTCGCTGTTGACCGGCTTGGGCGCGCGGCGCGACCTCAAGCTGCTGTTGCAGTCCCCGTTCACGCTGCACGAGACCATTCTCCACCTGATTCGCACCGAGACCGAGTTCGCACGCGCCGGCAAGCGGGCGCGTATACGCGCCAAGATGAACTCCCTGCTCGAACCTACCGTGATTCAGGCGCTTTACGAGGCCAGTCAGGCCGGGGTACGGATCGATCTGATCGTGCGCGGGGCCTGCGCTCTGCAGGCGGGGGTACCAGGGCTGTCCGAGCGCATCCGGGTGCGCTCCATCATCGGGCGCTTTCTGGAGCATTCGCGAGTCTTCTATTTTTATCAGGACGGCGCCGAGCCGCTGTATCTGTCGTCGGCTGACTGGATGGACCGCAATTTCCTGCGCAGGGTGGAACTCGCCGTCCCGGTTCTGGACAAGACGCTGCGGCGGCGCGTCATCGACGAGGCCTTCACGTTCGCCTGGCGCGACAACCAGCTCGCGTGGGCTGCCCAGCCCGACGGCCGATATCTGCGCGTCCGCAACCGCCGTGCCCCGGTGAATCTGCACCAGCACCTGCTGGCGAGACTGGGATGAGGCAGGACACGGCAAGGTCCCTGCGGACCTTGGTGTGCCTGACGAATCGGAGCCGCATGCAGGCGGCGAGGTGGGGCAGTTTTGAGGCAGGACACGGCAAGGTCCCTGCGGACCTTGGTGTGCCTGACGAATCGGAGCCGCATGCAGGCGGCGAGGTGGGGCAGTGTTGAGGCAGTTTGACAGTCATCAAACTGTCACATGCAGTGCCTATCATGCCTATCTGACGGCGATGACGCTGTCGCTCATCGAAATCCTTGAAGGGATATGACATGTTCAATATCAAATGGGCGCAATGCGCCGCCGGCCTCGCGCTGGTCTTGGCATCCGGTGTCGGTGCCCAGGCGGCTGACCTGACGGGAGCGGGTGCTTCCTTCCCCTATCCGATCTATGCCAAGTGGGCCGCGCAATACCATCAGGCAAGCGGCAACCGCGTAAATTACCAGTCCATCGGTTCGGGTGGCGGCCAGCAGCAGATCATCGCCCAGACGGTCGACTTCGGCGCCTCGGACGACCCCATGAAGCCGGAAGACCTGGAAAAGCACGCACTGGTCCAGTTTCCGGCCGTCATTGGCGGGACGGTGCCAGTCGTCAACATCCCGGGCGTGGCACCGGGTGCGCTCAAGCTCACGGGCCCCGTGCTGGCCGATATTTTCCTGGGCAAGATCCGCACTTGGAACGATCCCGCGATTGCGGGCCTGAACCCCGACATCAAACTGCCGTCCAAGAGCATCGTGGTGGTGCACCGATCTGACGGATCGGGTACGACGTTCGGCTGGACCCATTACCTGGCCCAGGTCTCTCCCGACTGGAAGTCCAAGGTCGGCGAGGGCAAGGCGGTGAAGTGGCCGACAGGCCAAGGCGGAAAGGGCAACGAGGGTGTTGCCGCTTATGTGCGCCAGCTCGCCAACTCCATCGGTTACGTGGAATACGCGTACGCCCACCAGAACAAGCTCGCCTGGACGCAGTTGCAGAATGCCAGTGGCGCGTTCGTGCAGCCGTCGCAACAGGCGTTCGCAGCCGCTGCGACCCATGCTGACTGGGACTCGGCACCAGGCATGGGCGTCATCCTGAGCAACGAGCCGGGCGCAGACTCGTGGCCCGTGACGGCCGCGACCTTCATCCTCATTCCGCGCAAGGTGCCCGACGCGGCGCGGGCTCACGAAGTCTTGAAGTTCTTTGACTGGGCCTGGCGCGAGGGTGGCAAGATGGCCAGCGAGCTGGATTACGTGCCGTTGCCCGATGCGGTGACCAGCAAGATTCGCGGCGTATGGACCGCCAACGTCCATGCGGCGGACGGCAAGCCGATCTGGCCCTGATGGCTCCGCGGGCCCGGCCCCCGTCACATTGCTCGCGCGGTCGCAAGCGGAGCGTGAAGGGTGGCCGGCTGCCTGCCGCCGCATTGTCCTCCGCTCCGTTTGTGGGAAAATGACGGTCTTTGAATTCTGATCAGGCCGCCCACGACGGGGTGGCCGTTGCCTCGGATCCCTTTTTCATGATCAACAAGCAGCGCAGCCTGTTGGTGGATGCCGGTTTCCGGCATCTGACCCGGCTGTTTGCGTTTCTGGTCTTCATCCTGCTCGCCGCCATCATGGTGTCGCTGGTTTATGGCAGCCGTGATTCCATCGCGCAGCAGGGGCTGGCGTTCCTGTGGACCAACGACTGGGATCCGGTGCACCATCATTACGGCGCGTTGGTTCCTATCCTGGGAACGGTGGTCAGTGCGTTCCTGGCCTTGCTGATCGCGGTTCCGGTGTCGTTCGGGATCGCCATGTTTCTGACGGAGCTCTCGCCGGTCTGGTTGCGCCGGCCGCTGGGAACCGCGATCGAAATGCTGGCGGCCATCCCGTCCATCATTTACGGCATGTGGGGGCTGTTCGTCTTCGTGCCGCTGTTCCAGACCTACGTCCAGCCGCATATGGTCGATTTCTTCGACGGCATTCCGGTCCTGGAGCATGTCTTTGCGGGGCCGCCGATGGGAATCGGCCTGTTCACCGCGGGGCTCATCCTGTCCATCATGGTGATTCCTTTCATCACGGCAGTCATGCGCGATGTCTTCGAACAGGTGCCCCCCATGCTGAAGGAGTCCGCCTACGGCCTGGGCAGCACGACCTGGGAAGTGGTGTGGCAGGTGATGCTGCCCTATACCAAGCACGGTGTCATTGGCGGCATCATGCTGGGGCTCGGGCGCGCGCTGGGCGAAACGATGGCCGTCACATTCGTGATCGGCAATGCGTTCAATGTCCCTGAGTCGATTTTCTCGCCCTCGAACTCGATTGCCTCGGCGCTCGCCAACGAATTCAATGAAGCAGGGGGACTGCAGAAATCCGCATTGCTGGAATTGGGTCTGATCCTGTTCCTGATCACGACGGTCGTGCTGATCCTGTCGAAGTTCATGCTCCTGCGGCTGTCGCGCAAGGAAGGCACCCACCACTGAGACCGGCCATGCCTGCTTCCGAACCTACCATCCGTCAATCCAATCCACTGTATCGCCGCCGGCGACGCTTCAATCGCATCATGCTGACGCTCTCGGGCGTTGCGCTGGTGTCCGGCCTGTTCTGGCTGGCCTGGATCATCCTGACACTCCTGATGAAGGGCGCCGGGGCATTGACGTTCTCCCTATTGTTGCAAAGCACGCCTCCCCCGGGACAAGCCGGTGGTCTGCTGAATGCCATCGTGGGCAGCGTCCTGATTTCCGCCGTCGGGACCCTGATCGGCACCCCCGTCGGCGTGTTGGCCGGCACCTACCTGGCCGAGTACGGCCGCCGAGGCTGGCTGGCGCCCGCGACACGCTTTTTGAACGACGTGCTGCTGTCGGCTCCCTCCATCGTCATCGGCCTCTTCATCTATGCCGTTTATGTGGCTCAAGCCGGACACTATTCGGGCTGGGCCGGCGCGTTCGCACTGGCCATTCTGGTCATCCCGGTGGTGGTGCGGGCGACTGACAACATGCTCAGCCTGGTTCCCAATAGCCTGCGCGAAGCCGCGGCGGCGCTGGGCTGCCCGCAGTGGCGCATCGTGGTGTTCATCTGCTATCGCGCGGCGCGCTCCGGCATCATCACCGGCATCCTGCTCGCGGTGGCGCGCATTGCCGGGGAAACGGCTCCGTTGCTGTTCACGGCACTCAACAATCAGTTCATGTCTTTGAACATGAATGCGCCCATCGCCAATCTGCCGGTGGTGATCTTCCAGTATGCCGCCAGTCCGTTCGAGGACTGGAACCGCCTGGCGTGGGCCGGCGCGGCCCTCATCACGCTGCTCGTGCTGGGCATCAACATTGCCGCGCGCAGCCTGTTTCGCAGCAAATAATCCATAGGCACCCGCCCATGACATCGATCGCCACCGCCGACCGGGAACGCACCAAGCTGTCGGTCCGCCATCTGAATTTCTACTATGGCGCCTTTCACGCGCTGCGCGACATCAACATGGACGTCGCGGAAAACAAGGTCACTGCGTTCATCGGGCCTTCCGGCTGCGGCAAGTCCACGCTGCTGCGGACCTTCAACCGCATGTTCGAGCTCTATCCCGGCCAGCGCGCCGAGGGCACCATCGAACTGGACGGTGAAGATCTGCTCACTTCGCGGCTGGACATCTCTCTGATCCGGGCGAAGGTCGGCATGGTCTTCCAGAAACCGACGCCGTTTCCCATGAGCATCTACGACAACATCGCCTTCGGCGTGCGGCTGTTCGAGCGCTTGAGCAAAGGCGAAATGGACGAGCGCGTGGAATGGGCGCTGACCAAGGCGGCGCTGTGGGATGAGGTCAAAGACAAGCTGGGCCAGAGCGGCCATGGCCTGTCGGGCGGGCAGCAGCAACGTCTGTGCATCGCCCGGGGTGTGGCCATCAAGCCCGAGGTCCTGCTGCTGGATGAGCCGTGCTCGGCCCTCGACCCTATTTCCACCGCCAAGATCGAAGAGCTCATTGCGGAACTGAAATCCGACTACACGGTGGTGATCGTGACCCACAACATGCAGCAGGCCGCCCGCTGCTCGGATTACACGGCCTACATGTACCTCGGTGAACTGATGGAGTTCGGCCCCACGGACCAGATCTTCGTCAAGCCCACCCGCAAGGAAACCGAAGACTACATCACCGGAAGATTTGGATGATTCGGGACGATGGACAGCCCCTGCGGGCTGTTCATCGCCAGAATCATCGGAGCGGCTTGCAAGCCGCGAGGTGGGGCAGTTTTGATTCGGGACGATGGACAGCCCCTGCGGGCTGTTCATCGCCAGAATCATCGGAGCGGCTTGCAAGCCGCGAGGTGGGGCAGTTTTGATTCGGGACGATGGACAGCCCCTGCGGGCTGTTCATCGCCAGAATCATCGGAGCGGCTTGCAAGCCGCGAGGTGGGGCAGTTTTGATTCGGGACGATGGACAGCCCCCGCGGGCTGTTCATCGCCAGAATCATCGGAGCGGCTTGCAAGCCGCGAGGTGGGTGTCCCCGCCGCTTAGTTGAATCGTCCTGAGCGGCCGCCCAAGCTGTATGCGCCTGCGCCCATCAGCAGGATGACCAGCCCGCCCACTAGATATAACCCCTGCAATTCCAGCGCCCAACCGCCGCTTTTGCCCAGCGCGAAGAAATCTTTCAGGTGCACCAGCCCGAACACGAACAGCATGTTGACTGCGGCGATCAGGCCACCGAGTCGGGCGTACACGCCGAGGATGATCAGGACTGGGGCAACGATCTCGCCGATGTAGACGCCGTAGGCCACGAAGCCGGGCAGCCCCCGGGCGGCCACCATGCCGACGATCCATTCCACTCCGCTGTCGAGCTTGGACAAGCCGTGCAACAGCAGCAGGATTCCCACGCCAAGGCGCAGGACGAGTTTGCCCAGATCGTCGGAGGAGGAAGAGGACATGAGGATTTCCTTGGTCAGTGAGCCGAAGAAGGAGGGTCCGAACATGCGACCCGTCGCCTCGGTGTTGTGAAGAGGAAGCGCCCGCCTCGGAGGGCAGAATCCAGCCGCCCGAATGGCACGCAAACGGGCAGCAAGAGCCAAACTATACACAGAAACCGGCTTGGTGGCGGTCCCATGACAAGTCTTCCCTGCATAGATCGGGCGGCCACGAGGGCGTCTTCAGGGAGCCAGATGCGACCGAAACCCCGGGCCCGGTCGTTGAGCCTTGATTTTCCTTACCGACGGTGGTGCCATAAGATGGGCGCCGGAAGCGTGAGGGCGACTCTTGCCGGAGGGGGCGGAGCCTGGAGGCTGGCATCGGACGGGTTGGTGATCGGGGAGGAGGTGCAGATGGGGTGGCTGGCATCCATCGCAACAGGCGTATTGGGCAGAGCGAGGGCGATGGCGCCGGGAAGCTTTGCGCTGGTGATGGCCACCGGTGTCGTCTCGGTCGACCTTACCCAGCACGGGATGGCCGTGCCGGGCAAAGTACTGTTCTGGCTGAACGGGGTGGCGTATGTGTGGCTGCTGCTGATCAGCACGTTGCGCTTCATTTTTTATCGGGACGAGATGGTCGCGAACTTCGTCGCGCCGGGCCGGGGCGCCGCGTTCCTGACGCTGGTGGCCGGAACCTGTGTGCTCGGAATCCAATGCCTCCTGGTTGTGTACTGGCCTCTGTTGGCGCGGGCCATCGCAGTGTGGGGCGCGTTGTGCTGGCTGGTGCTGATCTACCTGTTTTTCTTCTCGACCATGACGCGCCGGATCAAGGCACCGTTCAGCGCCACCATCGATGGCGGCTGGCTGGTGGTAGTGGTCGCGACGCAAGCACTTGCGGTGCTGATCGCCATCCTCGCGCGGGACGGCACGCTGGTGGTGCGCGAGCGCTTGCTGTTTGCCGCAGTGTCGCTGTATCTGATCGGATGCGCGTGGTACCTGGTCATCATCACGCTGATCACGTATCGGATGATCCTGTTGCCTCTGGTGGCGCGTGAGTTCACGCCGCCGTACTGGATCAACATGGGCGCATTGGCGATCAGTGCGCTGGCGGGCAGCATGATCATCCTTCATGCTCCTGCGCAGGGTCCGCTTCATGACCTGCTGCCGTTCGTGAAGGGTTTTACGCTGCTCTATTGGGCGATGGCGACCTGGTGGATCCCGCTGCTGGTCATCCTGGAGCTGTGGCGCCACGTCTGGAGCCGGGTACCAGTGGATTATGAAGTCGACGACTGGGACATCGTATTCCCGGTGGGCATGTACACGGTATGCACGGCGACGCTGTCACGAGCAACGGGCACGCCGTATCTGATGGCGATTCCCGACGTGGGGGTCTACGTCAGCCTGCTGCTGTGGGCGGTGGTGAGTGCGGGCCTCGTCTGGCGCCTGATGCGCGGGCTCCGCCGTGCAGATGCCTCGCCTCCCAACTGCTAAGATTCCAGGCTGCCCACTCCTACTCTGGTATCCGCTTTGAATGCCCGTCAATTGTTCGGCCTCGGCCTGCTCACGCTGATGTGGGGCTTGAACTGGCCTGTGATGAAACTTGGCTTGCGCGAGTGGAGTCCACTATGGTTCCGCGCCGTCACCATGGCCGGCGGCGCACTGGTGTTGCTGGTCTATTACTGGCGCCAGGGAGTTCCCGTCTGGCCACGCGGCTCGAACCAATGGCGCAGCATCGTCGTGCTGGGGCTGCCCAATGTAATGGGCTGGCATGGCCTGTCCATCATCGGGGTTGCTCACCTGCCAGCCGGCCGCGCGGCCATCCTGGGCTTCACCATGCCCGTTTTCACGGTCCTGCTGTCGGTGCTGTTTTATGGCGAGCGCTTTACCTCGCGCCTGGCTCTGGCGGTCACAGCCGTATTGATTGCCATCGGCCTGCTGTTGTGGAATGAGATCAGCACGCTGGCTGGCAGCCCGGTGGGCGTTGCCTGGATGCAGGCCGCAGCGTTTTGCTGGGCCCTCGGCACGGTATGGATGCGGCGCGCGAGCCTGACGCTGGCGCCGGAGACGCTGGTGATCTGGATGCTCGGGGTATCGTCGCTGGGGCTGGCGCTGGTGGCCAGCATCCTTGAGCCGACGCCCCAGTGGCACGTCAGCGACACCATGTGGGGAGTGCTGTTGTGGTCGATGCTGCTGAATTACGGTGCGGCCCAGATCATCTGGTTCGCCATGACCCGCGCGCTGCCCGCGTCCACCAGCGCCATGAGCGTCAGCGCCGTTCCGATCGTTGGCATATTGGGCAGCATGTTGATCGGCGAGTGGCCAAGCTGGCAGGACGGCCTGGCGGCAGTGTGCGTGGTGGTGGCCATCAGCGCCGTTGTGCTGCAGCGCGATGGGCGGCCGTCGCCGACGTGATCGACGCCACAGGCCTGCGGCCAAGCCGTATGAGCTTGCGGTCGGTCCCGGTCTGTCCCTGCGCGTTGCCACTGACGGGATGCGGCAATGGTTTGTGAAGTACGCCGGCACCTGGTGTATCCCGGTCAAAAACGTGAAGGGACATCGTGGTAAGAAAAACCCGCAGACGGTCTACCTGTCCGACTTCGCCCTGAGGCAGTTCAAGGCGCTGCACGAAATCACGGGCGATAGTGCCTGGTGCTTCCAAGCCAGGAACCAGCGCGCCGGAGATACCCACGTCTGCCTGAGGTCCGTATCAAAACAGGCAGGCGACCGTCAGATCAAATTCAAGAACCGCAGCAAGCCCATCCGGGGCTGCGCCTTTGATGATTCACTGGTGCTTGCTGGTGGTGAGCGCGGCGACCGGACGCCTCATGACCTGCGGCGCACGGGTGCGACCCTGATGCAGGCGCTGGGCGTGTCGCTGGACACAATCGAGCGATGCCAGAATCACCTGCTGGCGGGCCGGGTGCGGCGCGTCTACCTGCGGCATGACTATGAGGCGGAGAAGACGGCCGCGTGGCGGGTGCTGGGAGATCGCCTGGATGCCATCCTTGCGGGCGGTGCTGACATCGTGCAGTTGCGTGCGTGAATTTTTTTTCCCTATACCCAACTGCGTAAACTGCGTAAAGCCTGAAATGCATAAAAATTTGCGCCAAGGGTGAACTGCGCAAGCTGTGTAAAGACCTTGAGGTTGATGCGGGGTCGCGTCGCTGGGCATGAAATGACCGCTCCAGGCGACTGGAGGCTGGGCGATGCTAAAACGAGCTATGAATCGACGGAAACAGGCGTCAATGCTAGTTGTTGGATAGTGATCTGGTGGCGTCGGGGCAGGGTGATTCTCTCAGAATCAGTGAGTTATTCTTTCCTGATCGTCTTGCGATACGTATAGCATCACGATACAATGCGACGTGATCAAGACCTTCAGACATCGCGGCTTGCAACGTTTCTTTGAAACCGGCTCCAAAGCTGGCATTCAAGCGGCGCACGCTTCGAAGCTGGCGCGTCAGTTGCGTCAATTGAACGACTCCGCAGGCCCAGAAGACATGGACATACCAGGCTGGCAGCTGCATCCGTTGCGCGGAGCCGACCTACGGGGCCATTGGTCTGTTTGGGTCAACGGAAACTGGCGTCTTACATTCAGGTTTGAAGGGCAGGACGCCGTCCTCGTTGATTATCAGGACTATCACTAGGAGAACACTATGCGTATGCACAATCCCCCTCATCCTGGCGAGACGCTGCGAGAAGATGTGCTCCCCGCCCTGGGCTTGTCCGTGGCTGAGGCTGCCCGGCAACTGGGAGTCAGCCGCGTGGCGTTGTCGCGCGTTCTTCACGGGCACGCAGCGATTTCGGTCGATCTGGCTCGGCGCTTGGAAGCATGGCTGCAAAAACCGAACGGGCGTGGGCCTAGCGCAGAGACGTGGTTGCGTGGCCAAGTCTCGTATGACCTGTGGCAGGCAGAGCACTCAGGCGGTGATCTGCGGGTTGAGTCGGCGCATGCCGTTCCCGCCTAAGCAGATAAGGGACCGCACTAAATCGCTGGACATGAAAAGGCCCTCCGGAGAGGGCTAAAGATAGATTGCTGCGGCGGCAGTCTCTAGGTTGATTTCATCTCGATTCTGCTGGAGACACTCGAACAGCCGGCGACGTGTGTCTAATTTTTCGCTTTGTCGTTGCTCGTCCGTTTCAAGATCTCCGCGGGCCGCAACGAAATCGTCTGCGGCTCGGATCAATGGCTTCGTTTGCTCAGATGAATTTGTATAGTTCTCACACGCAAGGGCATTTCGAAAGTATTCGGTGACATCTGCTGTTTTTCGGGCGCCCTTAATGAAGGTAAGATAAGGCTCGGCATCCGCTTCAAAACGTGTGATATTAATACGAGCTGCTTCATTGAGAAGGTCTAAATCGATATTCAGAGTGGGCAGCAAGCCCAGACTGTCTTCGTCGATCCCCGCTCCGGGTTTAAGTTTGAGCATGGCAATTAACAAAAACTCGTTCGGCGGTTCGCGATAGCGCAGGAATAGCGCAGGAATAGCGCATATCCGCCATTTGCCAATCGAACGCTTGCTATCTGATTGGCGATCAAGTCCACCGTAGCCTGAGTTAGACCTGCAATGGTCAGTTCGCCCCGCAGGGAGTCGTTGAAACGGACCGGGAATAGATGCAATGTTGGATTGTTGCCGAAGGTTCCAGAGCTATCAGATGTGCGACCGTAAAGGGCAAGCAGATCGCGACTCACTACTCCCAATGTTTCGTCGATTGGCAAATTAGCATTGCGCATCTGAAGGGTGACACTACGTTCGCCATGAGTGTGAACCGCCTTCACTAGACGATGAATAGTAGCCTCAATGATTTCCATGCGTTTCCTCACATCCCTACACAGGAGCTAATGTTTTGTTACGTTCGACGGTAAAGTGATCCTACGAGACAGCGTTCTCAATCGGGGTTTCTCATGGGGTAAGACCGCGCTGAAAAGAGGGTCTATGCGAATTTGGTTCCATTGAATCGCCCCGGGTTTTCTAGACGGTCCCGGTTTTCAAAAAGTGCTGATTCTCGAATTCTACCGGTGAACAATCGCCGGCATGCTGTGACGCCGCCTCGGGTCGTAGAACATCTCGATGTAGTCGAAGATATCCGCTATGGCCTGTCCGCGGGTGGCGTAGACGCGGCGGCGAATGCGCTCGCGCTTGAGCAGATGGAAGAAGCTCTCGGCCACGGCGTTGTCATGGCAATTACCCCGGCGGCTCATACTGGGTTTGAGTCGATGGGTCTTTAGGAA
The DNA here is from genome assembly GCF_052978285.1 of Castellaniella sp. UC4447_H14. NCBI lineage: Bacteria > Pseudomonadati > Pseudomonadota > Betaproteobacteria > Burkholderiales > Alcaligenaceae > Castellaniella > Castellaniella sp. UC4447_H14. The sequence continues at coordinate 3,255,222 of NZ_CM129666.1, forward strand.
GTCGCGCCAATCGTGGCTGCCGAACTGACTGCCCTGATCGCTGTGGATGATAACTTCGGCCTTTGGTCGACGGCG